>NZ_JBNAMU010000001.1:0-3166346 GCF_049705545.1 Haloarcula amylolytica | reverse complement strand
ATTGTCGACCAGTCGGTTCGACCTTTTGACCCTTTCGTCACGGGCGAGAATCCGTTTAATCATGTAGTTACCGCCTCGCACGGTCAGACCGCCTCCCGAAACTGGCCGGGGGCATCTGGCCCGGGTGGCCGTTCTGGCACGCCGTGACAGCAGCTCCGAGCGCAGTTTCAAGCCGGTCGGCTCCCGCGACTCTCCTCGCGGTTCGTGGCTGACGGCCCGACAACAAGCCTTTACCCGCGCCGTCGCGTATCTCGGTCCAACAATGGTACTCGACGATCTTGGGAGTTCGCTCCGGGGGACGCTTGATGACCTCCGGGGGAAGTCCCGGCTCTCCGAGGAGGACATCGCGGACATCGTCAAGGAGATCCAGCGGTCGCTGTTGCAGGCCGACGTGGACGTCGGGCTCGTTCAGGACCTCTCTGACAGCATCGAGACGCGTGCGCTGGAGGAGGAACCGCCGGCGGGCACGACGCCGCGGGACTGGGTTCTGCGCATCGTCTACGAGGAACTGGTCGACCTCGTCGGCGAGTCTACGGAGCTCCCGCTGGAGGAACAGACGATCATGCTCGCCGGCCTCTACGGGTCGGGGAAGACGACGACGGCCGCGAAGATGGCCTGGTGGTTCTCGACGAAGGGGCTCCGGCCGGCCATCATCCAGACCGACACGGACCGGCCCGGCGCGTACGATCAGGCCAAGGAGATGGCCGAGCGCGCCGAGGTGGATTTCTACGGCGACCCCGACGAGAACGACCCCGTAAAGATCGCCCGCGAGGGGCTGGAAGCGACGGAGAACGCGGACGTTCGCATCGTGGACACGGCGGGCCGTGACGGCCTGAACGAGGAGCTCATCGAGCAGATCGAGCGCATCGAGCAGGAGGTCCAGCCCGACCGGGACCTGCTCGTGCTGGACGCGGCGATGGGCCAGAGCGCCAAGAGCCAGGCCGCCGACTTCGAGGAAGCCATCGGCATCGATGGCGTCATCATCACGAAACTCGACGGGACGGCGAAAGGTGGGGGCGCGCTCGCCGCCGTCAACGAGACCGACTCCACCATCGCTTTCCTCGGCGCGGGTGAGACGGTCAAGGACATCGAGCGGTTCGAGCCTTCGGGGTTCATCTCCCGCCTGCTCGGGATGGGCGACCTCAAACAGCTCACCGAGCGCGTCGAGCGCGCGATGGAGGAAACCCAGGAAGGCGACGAGGAGGACTGGGACCCCGAGGACATGCTTGAGGGGCAGTTCACTCTCAAGGACATGCGCAAACAGATGCAGACGATGAACAACATGGGGCCGCTGGACCAGGTGATGGACATGATCCCGGGCCTGGGCGGCGGGCTGATGGACCAGCTCCCCGACGACGCGATGGACGTGACCCAGGAGCGGATGCGGGACTTCGACGTCATCATGGACTCGATGACCGAGGAGGAACTGGAGAACCCCCGCGTCGTCGGCCAGTCCCGGACCGAGCGCATCTGCCGTGGCTCCGGCAAGCCTGAGGAGCGGGTACGTGAACTCCTGCAGCAGCACAAGCAGATGGAGCAGATGCTCAAGCAGTTCCAGGGCATGGGCGACGGCGATATGGAGCGGATGATGAAACAGATGCAACAGGGCGGCGGAGGCGGTGGCGGCGGTATGGGCGGCATGGGCGGCGGCGGTATGGGGCCGTTCGGCGACTGACGCCGTTGAGTCGGTCCGTGGGCGACAGAACTACCGGAACCGGTGTGATTTTCGCGTATCTCCGGCCGAAATACGGGCCAGAACTAAGGGTTGGCCCGTTCTACGACTGAAGCGAGCATGTACGAAATTGTCGCTGGGATAGACAAGAGTGAGGCTCGTGGGACCGCCATCGCGGAAGCGATAACCGAGATACCGATGGACGCAAGCCAGGTTCGCGTCACGCTACTGCACGACTTCGAGGAGAATCCCGAAGGGGCGTCCGTCGATCAGGTGGCCTCCGTGCGCCGGGCACGGGAAGTCCTCGAGGATGCTGGCGTCGAGGTGGCTCTGGAAGAGTCAAGTGGCGAACCGGCCGATGCGATCCTCCGGCTGGCTGACGAGCAGGACGCCGACATGGTTGTCGTCGCCGGCCGCAAGCGGACGCCGACAGGCAAGGTGCTGTTCGGGAGCGTCACACAGAGCGTGATTCTGGGCACGGACCGCTCCGTGCTGGTCTGTAGCGGCGAAGAAGACTAACGCCGCAGTCAGACGCCGTACACTTCTTCGACCCGTTCAGCGAGCGGCGACGGATCCGTCCGGCCGGTGACCCGCTCGACGGGCTCGCCGTCCTCGAACAGCACGACGGCGGGCGCTGCGTTGACACCGACCGACCGACAGAACTCCGGCGACCGCTCGCCGGCGACGCCGCCGACCGGGACGCCGTCCGGGAACGCGGCCAGAACGTCGTCTAACTGTTCTTTCATGGCTTCACAGGGGTCACAGAACAGTTTCCACACTGTAACGACACACCGGTCGTGGGCGTTGACGAAGGCCTCGTAGCTATCGTCGTCGAGGTGTTCGACCGCGTCGGGGACCGGCGTTTCCGGACCCAACTCGGTCGCCATCTGTGCCATCGTCGTCAGTTCCACCGTGGTGTACGAGTCGTCGACGTTCGACCGCAGGGTCAGGAACGTGGCGAACTCCTCGCGCGACACGTCGAGTTCGTCGACCCGCTCGGCCGCTTCGGCGGCCGAATCGAGGTCGAACACGTCGGCGACGGACTCGTGGAACTCCGTGTCGCCCATCGTGACGTAGGTGTCGTAGTACACCTCGCGGTCGGCCTCGAACGCCTCAGTCGTACTGACTTCGTCCGTTTCCTCGTCGATGACGACGACACCTTCCGACTGCAGTGCGTCGAGTAACGCTTCGGCGGATTGTGTTTTCGACATTCAGACACCTAGGTACTTGTCGCGGGTCTCTTGATCGTTCTGCAGTTCCTCGGCGGGCCCCTTGAACACCACTTGCCCGCGGTCCAGCACGTAACACCGGTCGGCGATCTTCATCGCCGCCACGGCGTTTTGTTCGACTAGCAGTATCGTCGTGCCGTCTTCGCTGATGCGTTCGATGGCGTTCTCGACGGACTGGATGATCTGCGGTGCCAGCCCCTCGTATGGCTCGTCGAGCATCAGCAGGTCGGTGCTCTGGTGGAGCGCGCGGGCGATTGCGAGCATCTGTTGCTCGCCGCCCGAGAGCGTTCCGGCCTTCTGGGAGCGCCGCTCGTCGAGCCGCGGGAAGTACTCGTAGATTTCCTCCGTCGACATCCCTTCGTCGCGGAAATCGAGCTTCCGCCGCCAGGTGTTCGTCTTGTTGCGGACGGTGTCCGCGAGGTGCAGGTTCTCCGCGACAGTGAGATCGGTGAACACGCGCCGTTCCTCGGGCACCAGCGAGATGCCACGGACGGCGATATCCTCCGGCGGGTCGTTGGTGATGTCCGTTCCGTCGAACCGGATCGTGCCGCTCCGGACGTCCGGCGGCGTTGCCCCGGAGATACACCGGAGCGTCGAGGTTTTCCCAGCCCCGTTGCGGCCCAGCAGGGCCGTGATTTCGCCGTCGTCGACGTTCATCGACACGTCCTGGATGATGTGGCTCTCGCCGTAGTAGCCGTTGATATCTTCGATATCGAGCAGCGTCATTCTTCGACACCTCCGAGGTACGCTTCCTGCACAGCGGGGTCGTCCTGCACTTCGTCGGGCGTCCCCTTCGCGATGACCGACCCGCGATTGAGGACGACGATGCGGTCGGAGATGTCGAAGACGATCTCCATGTCGTGTTCGACCAGCAGGAAGGTCAGGTCGAGTTCCTGCTTGACTCGCTTGATGAGTTTGACGGTCGACTGGGTCTCATCGGGTGACATCCCGGCGGTCGGCTCGTCCATCAGCAGCATATCCGGCTCGGCGGCCAGCGCGATGCCGAGTTCGAGCCGACGCTTGTTCCCGTAGTCGAGGCTGTCAGCCTGGTTCTCCCGCTCGTCGTACAGGCCGACCGATTCGAGGACGTTGTTCGCCACCTCCTCGACTGCCGGATAGCTGTTCTGGTGGCGGAAGAAGTTGAACCGGAACGAGCCGTGCTCGGCTGCCAGCGCCGCGATGGTCGCGTTCTCCATGACGGTCAACTCGGGGAAAATCGAGGCCGTCTGGAAGGACTTGCTCATCCCCATCTGGACGACCTCGTGGGGGTCCATCCCGATGATGGAGTTCCCCTGGAACGTGATCTCGCCGTAGCTCGGTTCGAGCCGCCTGGTGACGAGGTTGATGAACGTCGACTTCCCCGCGCCGTTGGGCCCGATGAGACTCACGCCTTCGCCTTGTTCTATTTCCAGATCCACCTCGTCGACGGCCGTGAGGCCGCCGAACTGCTTGGTGAGTTGATCGGTTTCGAGGACCGTCATTCTTCTTCACCTCCGACGACCATGTCGCGGACGTAGTCGATACCGCCCCAGATACCGTTCGGGAAGAGGACGACAGCGACGACGAACACGATGCCGAGAATGAGGTGCCAGAAGGGCCCCAGCGTCGGGAACCCGCTGACGATATTCTCGATGTACAGGTACAGGCCGGCGCCGAACAGCGGTCCGAACAGTGACCCGACGCCGCCGAGCACAGTCATGATGACGATGCGCCCGGACTCGGTCCAGTACAGCGACTGCAGGGGGACGTAGTTCCCCTCGATGGCGAACAGGCTCCCGGCGATGCCAGCGAAGGCCGCCGAGATGATGAACGCCATCAGCTTGTACCGCCAGACGTCCAGGCCGACGAACTCCGCCCGCCGCTCGTTCTCGCGAATCGCGCGGAACACGGTCCCGTACGGCGAGTGGAGGATGCGGTTCGCCATCGCGACCGACAGCACCGTCATGACGGCCACGAACACGTACAGCATGTTGTCGACCAGCATCGACAGCGGGAACGGCACCCCGCCGTGGATGTCGATGACGCCCAGCAGGCTGCCGATGTCCACGGAGGTGAAGCCGTTCTCACCGTTCGTGAGGAAGGCCAACGGCGACGCCGCCAGGTAGAACGACATCTGGCCGAACGTCAGCGTCAGGATGGCGAAGTAGATTCCGCCGCGGCGAAGCGACAGGAACCCGACGATCCACGCCAGCAACACTGCAAACACCGTGCCGGCGAGCAACACTAGCAGCGGCGAGCTACTGACGCTCGCGCTGAAGATACCGGCGGCGTAGGCCGCGCCGCCGAAGAAGACGGCGTGACCGAACGACAGCAGGCCGGTGTACCCCAGCAGGATGTCGAACCCGACGGCGAAGATGCCGTAGATGAGCATCAGCGTCGCCAGTTGTGTGTAGCCGTCGAGGAAGTTGTTGAAGAGGAACGGGAAGACGGCCACGCCCACGACCGTGAGCAGCACCGTCGATATCTCCCGGTCGCGGAAGCTGGCCCAGCGGTCGCCGAGACCGCCGGTGACCTCCGCGTCGGCATCGGCCGCCGCCGTGGCGGTCGCGTCGCGCGGTTCGTCGCTCATGAGACATCAACCTCCGAGCCCAGCAGCCCCTGCGGACGCACCAGCAGGATTATCGCCGCGAGCGCGTAGATACCGACCTGGCTCCAGGCGGCGTAGCCGGTCTGGATTAAGAGTACCTGCAGCGTCCCGAGCATCAGCCCGGCCACGACGGCCCCTTCTATCTTCCCGACGCCGCCGATGACGACAGTGAGGAACGCCGGAACCAACTGTTCAGTACCGATGTTAGGGTTGACGTTGGCGAGCGGGCCGCCGACGACGCCGGCCACACCGGCGAGCGCGGCACCGATACCGAAGACGACGAGGTACGGCCGGCTCAGTTTAATTCCCAGGAGGCGAACCATCTCGCCGTCGAGGGTCCCAGCCTGGACGATGAGCCCGAAGTCGGTGTACTCGACGAGGGCGTACACGCCCAGCACGAGGACTGCCGTAATCGCGATGACGCCGAGTCGCCAGCGCGGGAAGTTTCCGACCACAGGCAGCGCTATGGGTCCGGATGCCCACGAGGGCTGCGGGAACGGCTGACTGCTCCCGCCCAGTAGCGCCCGGAGCAGTTCCTGGACGATGATTGCGAGTCCGAACGTGACGAGAATCTGGTCGGTGTCGGGGCGGTCGTAGAACGCCTGTGCGACGAACCGCTCCATCAGAAGGCCGATAATGAACACGGCAATCGGCACGATGACCAGTGCAGCGATGAATCCCAGTCCGATGCCGTACGACTGGATCCCCCATTCTGCTAACTGCCCGTTATTCAGCGGCACCTGTCCAGTTATGAACAGTCCCAGATACGCGCCGACGAGGTACAGCGCCCCGTGGGCGAAGTTGACGAACTTTAGCGTCCCGAGGATAATCGACAGTCCGACCGCTAGCAGGACGTAGATAGCGCCCTGTTGCAGCCCATTCAATAGGATGGTGAGGATATCCGCGAGTAGCGTCACGCCGGACTCCCCCCACCGCACTCTTCTCGTAGTATTTGCTTATTCCTAATCATGCTAGTTTTTGTGTATCAAGTAAGGCGAACTCATGCACTATAAATCATGAGGGGACCGGTCCCCTGTCCGGATTGTGGTCTACTCGTCCCCGTACTCGCCGAGTTCGCACTCCGCGGCCGGCCCGGAATCGCACCCGTATCCGACGTCGTCCCGAGACGTGATCTCGACGATCTCGATGAAGTTCCCGTCACCCTGCTCGCTCTCCGGGAGCCCCTGAGCGACCGGAATGTCACGCTGGGCCTGGTGGTCACAGGCACGCATCGTCTCCTGGCCCATACCGATGTTGCTGTACTCGTAGTCCTCCAGTTGACGGATGACCTCCGGCGGGTAGAACGTGCCCGCTCGTTCGGCGGCGGCCGCGTACTGGAGCGTCTGGGCGTAGGCGAGCTGGGCCGGTCCGGAGGGCACGCGGTCGTACTCGTCCTGGAACGCCTGCGTGAACGCGTTCGACGCCTCGTTGTCGATCTGGGAGTCCCAGGCGATCGTCCCGTAGATGCCCTCGATAGAGCCACCGGCGGCCTGCGCCATCGGGCGGTTGTACAGCGGGACGACGAGTTCCATGTCCTCGTCGATACCGGCATCGACGGCCTGCGAGACGGAGTTCGCGCCGTCCAGCCCGTAGTGGTTCAGGACGAGCACGTCCGCGCCGCTGTTTGCGGCCTCCGAGAGATACGAGGAGAAGTCGCTGGTCCCGAGCGGCGTCGGAACGCTGTCGACCTCTTCCCAGCCGATCTCCGAGAGGAACTGGTTCATCGAGTCCTGCTGGGTCTGGCCCCAGGAGTAGTCGGCGTACAACTGGTAGAACTCGTTGTCCGACCCGTACTCGTTTTCGAGCACCGGCGCGAGCGCCTGGCCGGTCATGTACGCGTTGAACATCTCCCGGAACCCGTACCGGGCGCAGTCTTTCCCGGTCGTGTCGTTGGAGTGGGTCAGACAGGCCATGAACATGACGTTCTCTGACTGACAGAGGCCCTGCACGGCGATGGCCACTGCGCTGGAGGAGCCGCCCGAGATCATCACCACGTCGTCCCGGTTTATCATCCGCGAAGCGGACTGACGGGCGGTGTCAGCGTCGGTCGCCGTGTCGCCGTTCACCGACTCGACCGTGTAGCCGAGGACGCCGTCGCCGCTGAGGTCCTCGAAGCTATCCACCCAGCCACCCCCGTTGTTGAGGTGCTTTTGGGCGAGCTCGTACGCCCGGAGTTCGTCCTGCCCCTCCGAGGAGTAGGGTCCCGACTGTGGCACGTTGAACCCGAACGTGACCGTATCGCCCTCAACGGGGAAGTTCCCGAGCGCTGGGTAATCGTCGCCACCGTCTCCGCCACCATCGCCACCGTCACCACCGTCTCCGCCACCGTCGCCACCGTCTCCGCCACCGTCACCACCGGAACAACCGGCCAGTCCCGTCAGACCTGCCACACCTGCGATGCCCGTACTCTTCAGCAACTGTCGTCGGTTGACCGAACTGCCATTAGTTGGCATGTTCCATACGGTGTCTGAATCCATCATAATAGTTTCGGTAAGTTAATCAGCGATTTCATATCTAGATACAGACAAGTTCTGGCTGAACGGCGATCCGTAGACTTATTTCGACCTGAATGGTTTGTTATAACATGACGAGGATTACGGGGTGGCAGCTACTCGTCATTGCCGTCGTCGTTACCGCAGGCTGTGGGGGGTTCGGGTTCAGCGACGGCGACGACCCGTCGGCATCGGTGACGCCCGCTCCGGTGCCGACCAGTTCCGCGACCACGTACCCGCCCGGCGTCGGGTCGACGGGCGTCACCAGTCCATCGCTCCTCGGGTCCGCTCACGGGGACCGTCTCAACGGAACCGGATACACGCTGACGATGAACCGGACTGTCCGGTATGCGAACGGGTCGTTGCGATCCCACCTTCGAGTCCGCGTCGCACTGGACGCGAACCGGACGTATCTCACAAACATCTCCGTCCGCGGGCATGCGGCTCCGGTGCTCCTCGGTCGGCCGCCGGCGACCGCGTCGTTCTGGTCCGACGGCGACACGTATCTCCGCCGACTTGTGCGCGACAACCAGACGATCTACAACGAGTACGATCCGCCGGACAGCTACGCCGGAACGTGGCGATACTGGGTCCACGCCGCCGCGTTGAACGGCCGTCCGGCCGCCGACGTCACTCGGACCGTTGCCCCGTTCCACACCCGGACCTTGCAGCCCCAGCAGTCAGACGGCACCGTCTACGTCATCAGGGGCGACCGGCTACGGGAAAACACCTCGTCGACAGCGTGGGCGTCCCGGGAGAACGCGACGCTCGTCGCCCACGTCACTCGGTCGGGACTCGTCCGCGACTACCGGACCGAGTACACGACGCTCACGGACGGCGGCGAACCGGTCACCGTAACAAGAACTGTCAGGTTCACCGCGGTCGGGAACACGACGGTCGGGCCGCCGCCGTGGCGCGACAGAGCCCAGTCGACTCCCGGCTGAGGGGTCGACAGCGCTATCAGGGGGCTTTTTTTCGCTCGCCATCCTTCGCCCTGCAATGACTGTCCGCGAGGTGGCACTCGAAGCCTACCGGGAATCGCTCCCGGTGCTGGCGCTCAGTGCGGTCGGTGGCCTCTTCGCGGGCGTCGTCCTCGGCGGCATGGACGCGGAGCTACAGGACGTCGCCGGGCTGCTCGTGCTCGTCCCGGCGCTGCTCGCCACCCGGGGGAACGTCTACGGCTCACTCGGCGCACGCCTGGGGTCGGCACTCCATCAGGGGCTTATCGACCCTCGGTTTTCCTTCGACGACGACCGCATCAACGCCGCCGTCGCGGCGGCACTGGCGAACGGGGTACTCATCAGCGGCGTCGCTGCGGTGATGGCTGTCGCCCTGCTCGCGCTGGTCGGGCGACCGTCGGCCCCGCTCGCGACCCTCGTCGCCATCGCGCTCATCGCGGGCTTCGTCTCCGGACTGCTGTTGACCATCGCCGTCGTCTCGGTCGTGTTCGTCGGTTACCGCCGCGGACTCAATCCCGATACGCTCGCCGGTCCGGTCGTGACGACGACGGGCGACGTGGTCGGTATCGCGACGCTGCTGGGCGCGACCCGGCTCGTCCTCGCACTGGGGGGTGGCTGAGTGGCAGAGTTCGCCTCCCAGTGGTCGGTTTCGGGGATCGTCCGGACGATGTTCCCCATTCTGGTCGTGCTCACTGCTATCGAACTCGGGAGCGGCCTCGTGCTCGATACCTTCGAGGGAACGCTGCTGCAGTACCCGTCGTTGCTCGTGCTCGTCCCGGTGACCATCGGGATGGCGGGCAACCTCGGCAGCATCCTCGCGGCGCGGTTTTCGACGGCGTTTCACCTCGGCCTCCTGTCGTTCGCGGCGACCGACGACCGGCTCGCCGGCAACGCTATCGCCACCGTTGCCCTCGCGGTGACGCTGTTCCCGCTCGTCGGCGCTGGCGCGTGGCTCCTCCAGACCGTCATCGGCGGCACTGCGCTCCCGCTCCGGACGGTCGTTCTGGTCGCGCTCGTCAGCGGGAGTCTGCTGGCGGTGCTGGCTATCGTCGTGACGACGGTGACGACCTACGCCGCCTACCGGTTCGAACTGGACCCCGACGACGTGGTCATTCCCGTCGTCACGAACGTCTGTGACGTGCTGGGCGTGGTGGTGCTGTTCGGTGCTGTCCGCGTGCTCGTGTGAGTCGGGGTGCGCAGCCCCGACGGCAGCCGCTGTACTCGAAGCGGCTGACGCTACCGATGGGCATTTGCGGGCCAGGGTCGTACGTTTCAGTGTGCAGTCGCTCGTCGCCGCCGTGCTTGGCCACCCGGCAGTCGCTGTCCTCGGAGAGGTTGCTGTCCGGGTCCTCCGCATCACGTTTTTCCTCTCCTTTGGCGTGTTCCTCGCCGAACTGGCGGTCGCGTTCGGGCTGGTCGAGAAAATCGCCGTCGTCTCGCGCTACCTCACGTCGCCGGCGAACCTCCCGGACGAGGTCGGTACCGCCATCCTGACGACGACGGCGTCGACGACCGCCGGCTACGGGATGCTCGCCGACTTCCGGGAGTCCGGCGTGCTGTCCGACCGTGCGACGATAATCGCCGTCACCATCAACACGTTCTTCGGCTTCGCCCAGCACATCATCACGTTCTACGCCCCGATACTCATCCCGATTCTTGGCTTTCGGGTCGGGGTGCTGTACGTCGCCACGCGGGGGCTCATCGCGCTGGCGATTACGCTGACCGGCATCGCCGCCGGCGCGGTCCTGCTGGACGCGTCCAACGTCGGTCGGTCGACCGCCGGTGCCGGCCCGGCCCCTGACGGTGGGATGGCCGACGGCGCAGGCGACGTGTTCGACGACCGTCCGGATAGCCGCCGGGCGGCCATCCGGACGGCGCTCGACGCGACGGCCGAGAAGGTCCGCGATATCCTGCCTCGGTTGGCGGCCATCTACGCTATTGTCTCGCTGCTCGTTGCCTACGGTGACGAACTACTGGCGCTGGCTGGCAGCGACGGGGCTTCCGTGACCGCCGCTGCCGACGGCTTCGCTGGGCTGCTCGGCTTGCCCGGCGCGGCCATCCCCGTCATCGCCGCCTACGCCCTCGATACGACCTCGGGGGCGACGGTCATCGCGCCGCTCATCAGAAACGGAACCTTCACTGCCCGGACCGCCGTGGCGACGATGCTCGTCGGCGGCATCATCTCCTTTGCCGTCTCGACATTCAAGCGCTCGATCCCCTTCCAGTTCGGCATCTGGGGCCGGGAGTTCGGCTCGAAAGTCATCGTCGTCAACACGGGGCTGAAAATCGTCTGGATCGCGCTGGCGCTGGTCGTCCTGTTGTAGTCAGAAACCGATGGTCCGCCGTCAGTCGAACGTGTAGGCCATCATCACCTCGTCGACCTGCTCGCCGTCGACGGTGTAGTGGTTCCTGCGGATGCCCTCGGTATGCCAGCCGTGGTCTTCGAGGAACACCATCGCGTTCTCCGTGATCGCCGGCACGCTGTTGTACAGCTTCCGGTAGCCGTTGGCTTTCGCCCAGTCCAGCCCGCGTTGCATGAGCTGGCTGCCGATGCCCTGACCACGCCGCTCCTCCCTGACGCCGACAGTGAGCTGGGCCGTCTCGCGGAGTTTGTCCAGTTGCGGGATGTCGAGGTGGCACCAGCCGATGACCTCCCCGCCGACCGTGGCGACGAAGAACACTCTCGATTCGACCGTGTTGTGTCGCGTGACGGCGTCCTCGTACAGCAACTGTTCGGCGACGCTCTCGGCGACGACGTACGTGCCGTCGCTGGACACGTTCCGAATGGTCTGGACGAGTCCCTCGAAATCGTCGTTGTGGGCCGGCCGAATCGTGTACGTCAGCCCGTTCGTGGTGTGTTGCTCGACCGAGCCGACATCGAGCGCCAGCGTCAGGGTCCCGCCGTCGTCCTCGATGTACCCCTTCGACAGGAGGTGTGTCAGTGCCTCCTCGAACGCCTCCGGCGAGAGGTCAACCATCTCACGGACTCTGTGCCGTGCCGCCGTCCCGTGTCGCTCGACGTGCTGATACACCTCCATTGCCGCGCTCGTCTCGAATGTCGGCCGTTCGACAGCGTCCATAACAGACACATCTGCTAGCAGATTATTAACAATTGTTATTTGGTAACACAAAACATGAAACGCGGTGGGAGTTCTGTCCGAGCAGCCCCGTTCGAACGTGACGGGATACGCCCGACTGTCGGCTCAGGCTGTGTCCGGAATCGGGTCGGAGATGACGACGGCGTCGCCCTCGATGACGCAGTTCCCCTCTGAATCGTCAACGGCCGTGGCCAGGCGGAACCGGTTGTCCTTGATGCGCTCGACGACTTCGCAGTGGGCCGTGACTTCCTCGTCGATGTCGACGGGCCCCTGATAGCTCAGTTCCTGGGAGAGGTAGATTGTCAGCCCGGGGAGTCGCGCCAGGGCTGCACTGATAATTCCGGAAACGAGCGTTCCGTGGGCGATCCGGCGGCCGAAGCGCGTCCCCTCGGCGAACGCCGCGTCGAGGTGGAGTCTGTTCGTGTCGCCGCTCGCCTCGGCGAAGGCCTCCACATCGGCCTTGGATATCGTCTTGCTGAACTGGACGTGGTCACCCACGTCGATACCGTTGGCGGTCCCGTAGCTCTCGAACGTCCAGTCCTCGTTCTCGTACAGCGTGTCCGGCCGGGTGAACCGCTTTCGCTGGGTCTGGTCGTCGAACGCTCCCCTTGCCCGCGAGAGGTGCGGGATATAGTCCGAGAGGTCGGTCGTCGTGACGATGCCGACGAGAGACCCGTCCTCGACGACGGGCAGTTTCTTGATGTTGTTCGTCCGCAGCCGATCCACGGCCGTTTCGATGTCCGCGTCGGGCGTGACCGTCAACAGCGTCTCGGTCATTACGTCGCTGACCGACAGCGCTCTGGTATCTCCCTCGGCTGCGGTGACGGCGACGATGTCGCTCTCCGTGATGATGCCGACGCAGCCGCCGTCGTCCTCGACGACGAGCGAGCCGATATCCTCGTCGCGGAGGCGTTGAGCCGCCTCGATGACCGGAGCATCGGGGCTGATCGTTTTGACCGGTGTCCGCATGATATCTCTGACTGGTAGCGGGACGAGCATTGTACCGGAAGCCAGACATGGCAGACGTATAACAGTCCGCCCGACGACACCGGCATCCTTGTGTCACCGGCCGCCGACATCCCGACAATGCGTCGGCTCGCGTTCGGTCTCGTCGTCGTCCTCGTGGTTGCCGCCGGTTGCAGTGGCTTCACCGGGTCGCCGTCCGGGTCGGCGGGGACCGCTGTCGATGACCAGTCGGCAGTCGGCGTCCCGGAATCCGCTGTCACCGTGTCCGTCACGGCTGTCGTCGACGGCGACACGATACAGGTCGCCTACGAGAACGGGACTGGTGACACGGTCCGGCTCGTCGGCGTCGACACGCCCGAAGTCCACACCGAGAACGACCCGGCGGAGTTCGAGGGCGTCCCCGAGACCGACGCCGGTGCGTCCTGCCTCCGTGGGGCCGGCACGAACTCATCGTCGCTTGCTAAGCAACAACTGCTGGGCGAGACGGTCGGGCTCGCCTTCGACCCGAACCTGAACCGGCGCGGCTACTACGACCGGCTGTTGGCCTACGTCGTCGTTGACGAGACGCTGTTCAACTACCGGCTCGTCGAGACCGGCCGTGCGCGCGTGTACGACAGTAAATTCACGCGAGCCGAGCGTTTCTACGCGGCCGAGGATGCCGCCCGCTCCGACCGGCGCGGGCTCTGGCGATGCACGAACCCGGACGCGGTGACCCACACGGCTATCGCCGACGGCGGAACCATTACTGAGAGTCCCAGCGGCGTCGAAATTGCGACAATCCACGCCGATGCAGCGGGCAACGACAACGAGAACCTGAACGACGAGTACGTTACGCTCACTAACACCGGAAACGCGACGCTCGCCCTCTCCGGGTGGACTGTCAGCGACGCCGCGGGCCACCAGTACACGTTCGCGAACTCGACCCTCGATCCGAACGCGTCGGTGACCCTCTACACCGGGAGCGGAACCGACACTGACACGGAACGGTACTGGGGCCGGAACGGGGCGGTCTGGAACAACGACGGCGACACCGTCATCGTCCGGGACGCCAGCGGCGAGACGGTCCTGCGACAGTCGTACTGACGCCGCTACGCAGGGATGGCAGTATAAACCATTCCAGTGCTAACCGATAGCATGGCCATCCGCCGGCTGACGCCCACGCCACGGGCGGTCGACTGGGGGCTGTTCGTGGCGGTGGCGACGCTGCTTGCCACCGGTGTCGCCACCATCTTCGCAGGCATCCCCAGCAGCGCGTGGATAATCGACATTCACGCGCTCTCCGGCGTGGTGCTGACGCTCCTGTTGCCGGTGAAACTCCGCCGTGTCTCCCACCGCGTCGCCCCGTCACGGCTGACTGGCACCCGTATCCTCTCGATTGTCCTGGCCACCGTCGCATTGGGCGCGCTCGGCACCGGCGTCTGGTGGATCTTCGGCGGCACGCTCGACCTCGGACCCTGGGGGCTGTTTCACCTCCACGTCGCGCTCGGATTGCTGGTCCCGCCGCTGTTGCTGGTGCATCTCCGTGCCCGGTTCTACTCCCCAGCAACGGCCACCCGCGGCGGTCGCCGGGATGTTCTCCGGTACGCCGGCCTGGTGACCGCTGGTGCGCTTCTCTGGCGAGTCCAGGGACCAGTCAACGACGCGCTCGACTCGGCCGGCGCGGACCGCCGGTACACCGGGTCGCGGGAGGAGGGGTCCGACGACGGCAACCGGTTCCCCGTCACCAGTTGGGTCGCCGACGACCCGGACCCGGTCGACGCGTCCGACTGGTCGCTGTCAGTCGCCGGTCGGGTCGCTCGGGAGACCAGCTACGCCGCCGACGAACTCTCGCCGGACGCGACCGAGTCGGCGATACTTGACTGTACGAGCGGCTGGTACTCCGGCCACGAGTGGCGGGGCGTTCGCGTCGGGGACCTGCTCGACGCCGCAGACCCCGACGACGCGGCGACGTGGGTCCAGTTCCGGTCGGTGACCGGCTACCGGTGGAGCCTCCCGCTGTCGGAGGCCCGCGATGCCATGCTGGCCACCCACGTCGACGGCGAGCGCCTGGCCCACGGGCACGGCTACCCGCTTCGACTCGTCGCGCCCGGCCGCCGGGGCTTCCAGTGGGTGAAGTGGGTCGAGTCGGTCCAGGTCAGCAAGCGCCGCGAACTCGGGGAGTGGCTCGCGATATTCGTGAGCGGGCTCTGACACGGATTGTTGGAGCGGTTTACCGGTATGTTCGACCCCGGAGCACCATCCGGGGATAATCTACAATAATCCGTATGAGTTCGCACGTGTATCTTGCCGACGCCGTGTGGTCGTCGTTCTCTCCGGGGAGTCCCGTTCGGAACGCGGTGGGTACCTCAGTATATGTCTGCTCTGGACGGGTACACTCTGCCCCACTGTTGGTCCTCGCTGACGCAAGGCTCAGTGCAATACTGTGTTTTCAGCGTTCGAAAGAGCAGCTTACCGCTATAGCTGTCATTGAAGCTATCACTAACGAAGTACTGTGTAGCGGTAGCGGGGGGTATGAACTGGCGGCAGCCCGCCCGACTCACCGGTCCGTCGAACACCGCCGTCGCCCTGTGGGCGGTTGCCGTCGCCTTTTTCGGCGTCGGCGACCTCGTCACGACGCTCGTCGGCTACAGCATTACCGGCGTGACGGAACTCAGTCCGGTCGTCAAACTACTGCTGGAACGGCACGCCCTGCTGGTGCTGACTGGCCTGAAGGCTGCCGTGTTCGTGGGCTTTTTCGCCATCTGGAAGTACGTTTCCTGGCCGTACTCAATCGGTATCCCGCTCGGGTTGGCGCTACTGGGTGTCGCAGTGACGGCGTGGAACACCGGCATCATCCTCACCGCCCTTCTGGCCTGAGCCCGGCGGTCGGCCGCTCCCGGCACCTGTGTTCTGTGCCGGCAGTTGCGTGTGCTACACCAGTGCGTCGATAGAATCCCAGAGGTCCGGCCCGCCGTCGTCGCCTGACTCGTAATGAATCGGCACGAAGCCGGCGTTGCGTGCGCCCTCCACGTCGGTTTCGTACTCGTTGCCGACCATGACATACTCGTCGGCCGGCAGCTCCTCACGGACCCGGTCGAACGGCGCACTGTCCGGTTTGTGCGCACCGACCTCGTAGGAGGCGACGAAGCGGTCGAACAGGTCGGCCAGCCCGTGGTGGTCGAGCTTGCCGATCTGCCGGTCCCGGACGCCGTTGGTGACAATCGCGAGTTGGTTGTCGGCAGCGAGTGCGGTCAGGCTATCCCGGGCTGCGTCGGGCACGGTCGTCGACGCGTACTCGGTCTCTCTCAGCGTCTCGACTAGCGCATCAAGGTCGACGTCCGCCCCGGCTGCCTCGACGACGGCGGCCATCGACTGGCGGTACGGGTCCGGCTCCAGTGCCTCGAAGGCCGTATAAAACACGTCCTTGCTAACCGCCCGGAGCTCGTCCGTGTACTCGATACCGTGGGCCTCGACCGTCCGGCGGATGATGTTCTCGTACGGCTCCGGGTAGCGGACGACCGTATCGTCGAGGTCGAAACAGATGGTCGTCGTCATGTGTCGTCGTCGTAGACCGGCTGGCCGTCTTCTGTCGGCGGTGCGACGTAGTCGATGTACTCCTCGCCCGTCGGTTCGTGGACGGTCACGTTCACGTGGATGTCGCCCAGTTCCGAGGGGTCACCGACCGCGAAGTTGATCCGCCCCTCGAACGCCGCTTGCTTCTTCACGTCGAACGCGAAGGTGTCGCCCTCCAGGTTGTCGAAGAAGACTGACCGGGCTGTGTCCAGGATTTCCCGTCGGTGGAGGAGTTCGGAGAACCCGTCCATCGTGTGGACCTCGGCGACGAGTTCGCCGTGCTGGTGGGTCGGGTCAGCCTCTGGGAAGAGGTTCCGGACCGCGTCGGCGACCCGGTCGGTCACTTCAGTGTCGTTGACGGGGGCTTCGATTCGGATGTCAACGGAGTAGAGGGCGCTCATTGGTCGAGTGCCTCCGGGCCGTCCCGAATCAGTGTGCGGACGGTCCGCTGGAACGCGGCCAGCGTCTCCGTGTTCTCGATGGTCAGGTCGGCCATCCCCATGGCCTCGCCCATCCCGAAGCCGAGTTCGCGGGCGTCGCGGTCCTCAAGGGATTCGCCGCCGTCCTCCGCCGAGGTGTCCCGCCCACGGAGGTCGAGGCGGTCGGCCCGCAGTTCGAACGGGGCATCTATCTCGACGAGCAGGAACGCGTCGCCGAACGCCGACTCGAACGCCTCGACTTCTACATCCGACCGGATACCGTCGACGAGAACGGTGTCGTTCGATTCGAGTTCCGCCTCGATCATCGGTAGCGAGCGCTCGGCGATGGCGGCTGGGCCGTTCTCCTCCCGGAGCGCCTTCGCGACCGTCCCGTGGTCCGATGCGGGGTCCAGCCCGCGGTCTCGGCACTCCTCGCGGATGACGTCGCCCATCGTCACGACCGGCACGCCCATCTCGGCGGCGACGTTCGCTGCCTCGCTTTTCCCGCTGCCCGGCAGCCCGACGATACCGATAACTGTCATTGCCGGGCGTAATCGAGCAGCGGGCAAAAGCCCTCCCGTTCGGATCGGTCCTCACCGCTCGCGGACGACGACGAATTCAGCGAGGTCCCGCAGATACTCCATCGACTGGGAGTCCGGCGCGTCGATGGTCGACAGCGACTCCAGCGCGGCGTCGGACTCGGCCCGCGCCCGCTCGTTTGCCTCCTCGGTCGTCAGCTCCGTCACCTCCACCAGGGACGGCCGTTCCATCTCCGCGTCAGTCCCGGCCGGCTTGCCGAGGGTCTCGGCGTCGGCCGTCGCGTCGAGCACGTCGTCGCGCATCTGGAAGGCGACGCCGACCCGTTCGGCGTACCGCCCGACCGCCTCGACTGTGTAGGGGTCCGAATCAGCAGCAATCGCGCCCAGCTCCGCCGCAGCGCGGAACAGCGCGCCGGTCTTCCGACGGGCCAGTTCCATGTACTCCTCCTCGTTGGACGGCTCCGCGACCAGTTCCATCGCTTCGCCCTCGCCCAGTTCGACCATCGATTCGGAGACGGTCTGCATGGCGCGCTCGTCCGTCGAGAAGAGGTCGAACGCCTCGCCCAGGAGCCCGTCGGAGGCGATGATGGCCGGGCCGTGGCCGAAGGCTTCCCAGGCGGCTGGGGACCCCCGCCGGAGTTCGGACTCGTCGATGATGTCGTCGATGACCAGCGAGGCGTTGTGGACGAGTTCGATGCCGACCGCGAAATCGACGGCATCGGCCGGCTCCCCGCCCAGCGCCTCACACACCAGTACGGTCACGGTCGGCCGTACCCGCTTCCCACCGGAGAGTGCGACGTGGCGGACTTCGTCGGCGAGCTCGTCCGGTTCGACACTGTCGAGGACGGCCTCCAACCGCTCCTCGACCTGGTCCCGGCGGCGCTCGAGATACTCCATTACCGCTCCCTTAGGACTACCATAAAAAGTACCTTGTCACCCGCGATTCGGTGCGTGCCGGCTACTGGAACTGTTCGATGAGCGCCGGGACGACCTCGAACAGGTCGTCCTGAATGCCGTAGTCGGCGATATCGAAGATCGGCGCGTTCGGGTCGGTGTTGATGGCGACAATCGTGTCGGAGCCTTTCATCCCGGCGACGTGCTGGACGGCCCCGGAGATACCGATGGCGATGTACACGTCCGGCGTGACGACTTTCCCGCTCTGGCCGACCTGACGGTCCTTTGCCAGCCAGCCGTTATCGATGAGCGGACGCGACCCCGACACCGTCGCGTCCAGTGCCTCAGCGAGGTCGTGGATGATATCCAGGTTCTCCTCTTCCTCTATCCCGCGGCCGACGGACACCAGCACGTCGGCGTCTGTGATGTCGATGTCGCCACTGCCGACCTCCTCGAACCCCTTCACGGTGGACTTGACTGCGCTCTCGTCGATGGTTGCGTCGAACGCTTCGACGGCGGCGTCGCCCTCCGTCTCGATGGTCGGCCACTCGGCCGGGCGGACGGTCACGGCCGCCTGGTCGGCGTGGACGTCGATTGTCGTCTCGGCTTTCGAGCCGTACAGCTCTCTGGTGGCGGTGAGGCCGTCCTCGGCGTCGATGTCGACTACGTCGGTCACGAGCGGTCGGTCAAGCCGGTTGGCGACTGCCGGCGCGTAATCGAGGCCGTTGACGCTGTTGGGCATCAGGAGGACGGTCGGGTCCAGCTCCGCGGCCAACTGCGTGACGACCTGCGTGTACACGTCGTGATTGAACTCCTCGCCGATGTCCACAGTGTGGACGGTGTCGACTCCCTCGCGGTTCAGGTCCGCCCCGAACGCCTCGACATCACCGCCGATGACAGCGGTGTGTAGCTCGCCGCCGAGTTCCTCGGCGAGGTCGCGACCGGCTGCTAACTGTTCTAAGCTCACTGGTCGGAGCTCTCCGCGACGGTGTTCGGCGATAGCGAGGACCGACATTAGCTGGTCACCCCCTTCTCTTCGAGCAGTGCAGCCAACTCGCTCGCTGTCTCCTCCGGGCTCCCCTCGAACACCGTCGCCTCGCCCTCGGTTTCGGGTTCGTACAGCGAGGTTTGCTCCAGCGGGCTCTCGATCTCGGCTGCGTCGAGGCCGATATCCGCCAGGCTGTACTCAGCGAGCTCCTTGCTCTGGGCCTGTCGGATGCCCCGAAGGCTCGCGTAGCGGGGGTCGTTGATCCCGGTCTGTATCGTCAGTACGGCCGGGATCTCGATGTCGGTGAGTTCCTCGACGCCGCCTTCCAGTTCCCGGTGGACGGCGGCGACACCTGCTTCCAGGTCGAGATCGAGGTCGTTGACGACAGCGCCCCACTCCATGTCGAGCTTATCGGCCAGCGTGACGCCGGTCGCACCGAACCCGTCGTCGGCGGACTGGACGCCGGTCAGCACCAGGTCGGGGTCTTCCTCGGCAGCGACGGCGGCCAGCACCTCGGCCTTCGTTTCGGGGTCCAGCAGGCCGGCGGCATCGAGTGCGTCGTCCCAGACACGGATCGCGCGGTCGGCCCCTTTCGCCAGTGCTTGCCGGATCGTCTCGTTCGTCTCGGACGGGCCGATGGTGACGGTGACGACCTCGACGTCGTCGTGGGCCTCCTTTATCTGGACGGCCTCTTCGACAGCGTACTCGTCCCATTCGTTGAGGTCGGCTGTGACGTATCGGTCGTCGATAGCGAGTCCGTCGATCTCGAACTCGTCGTCGACGGCAGCCACCTCCTTTACCGTGACAAGGATTTTCATACCGAGCAGTCCGACCGGACAGCGAATAAACGTTTTCGAACCAGAAACCACGCCCGGGTCGTTTATATACGAGTGGCCGGACCGTCACTCGTCGAAGTCAGTAATGTCTTCGTCCGGGAACGAGATGAGGTTCTCCCGACCGATCCGAAGCTTGTCGATGCGGCCTTCCTCGTCCATCGACGAGAGCAACTGGGACACCTTCGCGTTCGACCAGCCGGTCTCGGAGACGATACGGGCCTGCTTCATCCGTCCGCCGTTCTCTTCGAGGAGTCGCTCGACGCGTTCCTCGTCGCTCAGGAGTTCGACGTCGACATCGTCCGAGGCCCCCGTGTCGCTCGTCGATGCTGCCGCCCCGGCATTGCTGTCTCCGTCGCCATCGTCCCCGGTTGCGACCGACGATAGCGTGTCGGTGTATCCGGTTTTGAACATGTAACCGACGGCCCCGACGAGCAGCAACATCAGCACGATTCCGCCGAGCCAGACCGAACTGATCCCGCTGAACATCGACTCGGGGGTCTCCGCCGGTGTCTGTGTGCTCGGCTGCTCGCCGGTGTACACGACGGACAGATACCCCGGTTCGAACGTTCGTCGCCCCTCAAAAATTAGCTTCCCGTCGTCCACGGCGCTGGGGGCGCTCTCCACACCGTATCCAGGCGGTGGCGAGATAACGAGTCGCTGGTCCGCGGTCAGTGTCCCGAACCACGTGCCGTCCGTGGAGTTGAACGCGTCGCCGACGACGATGTTCTCGCCGTTGACGGTTGCGAAATTCGTCCACGTGAACTCGAGGATGAGCTGTCCTTTGCGGTCAGACACCTCGTACCGACGGTCAACATCGGTGATGTCCATCTCGCGGCCGGTGACGGTACTGGCCTCGTCGTTCGCCTGTCGGAACGCTGGCAGCCACACCGCCTCGCCGTCCTCGCTCGCGAACTGTTCGCCAGTGTCTCTGAACGCTTCAGTTTCGGTCTCGTCAAGCGCGTAGGTGTCCGTTATCGTCCACTTGGCGTCGCCGTTCGATTGTATCTGCAGGGCAAACGTCGTGTTCTCCACGACCGGTGTCGGCGTCCCGGTCGTCTGCTGGGCGGAGACGGCGTCCGTCGCCGCCGCTGTCGCAAGCGGCGGGGTCGCCAACAGGGCAAACAGGACAAGGAGGAGGAGGGCACCTGATACCCGCGGGGTCATTCTCGTTCATCGATGAACAGCCTGGGGGCAAAACCCTTTCCATCCAAGAATAAAACGTCAGCGCACGCTTTGAAAGGTCTCGTGCCTTCTCAGGTGATAGCAGAGATATGGAGAATGGGGGGATTTTTGTACGGTGGGCGAGTAATCGACGCTGATGCGTCCCCTCCCCGCAGTCGGTGTGATCCTCCTCCTGGTCGTCTCGGTGGCTGCTCCGGTGGCCGGATTCGCCCCACCGGCCCAGACCGCTGACGGTAGCGGTCAGTTGCCACAGATCACGGCCGTTGACAACACGACGAACCATCTCGCGATCCCGGCCAGCGATGTCAGATCGACGACGTACAACCGATCCTCGCTCGATGTCGGTGTCGCGGTTGCGGTCGGGTCCCGCGACCTTCGGAGCGACTACGCGACGACGAACTTCGAACGGCAGTTCTTCCAGCAGGACAGCGAGACCGCCCGCGACCGTCTCGTCGACGAGACGTTGACCGATATCGAAAGCCAGCGAACGAGCCTGGAACAACGGAATCAGATCGCAATCCAGCGGTACGCCAGCGATGCGATACCAGCCACGGAGTTCCTGCGACAGCGGGCGCTGATCGACGCCGAGTCCCGCCAGTTGGCCGACCGACTCGAACGGGTTCGGACGGCTGCCGGCACCGCACCGGGCTACTCGCTGTCACCGGACCAGCGCTTCCGGCTGGAAAACAACCGGGGCGTGCTCAAGACGTACCGCGGTCCGATAAGCCAGCGAATCAGTGCTGAAACCGCCGGTGGAACCGAGCCGAACGCGGTGTACGTTGAGGCGTCATCGGAGGGATACATGCTGTCGACGGTCTCCGATGGCCGGTACTCGCGTGAGACATACCTCGGCCAGGACCGCGACCCGACGGCGACGGACCAGTTCGGCCAGACCGATGACCCCCTCGGTGCGGTCAACACGCGGGCGGAGAACCTCTACCCGTGGCTCTACAGCGAGCAGTACCCGTCCGTCCAGGCGTACGGACGGAGCGCCATCTACCAGATCCAGGCTGACCACCCGAACGGACAGCTGACTGCCTATCTCGACGGCGGCACGACAAACGTCTTCTACGAAACCCAGCACCTCGAACTGACGACGGTCGACCGGTCGGAAGTGGCGACGGGGGTGAACCAGTCAGTTCGCGTTCGCGTCCAGCAGTCCTTCGAGTCCGGACCGCTGCTCGTCACGGCCACTGACAACAGCACGGGCTCCACGGCGGATGCGACCGTCAGGATAAACGGTAAGCGGATCGGGACGACCGGCGGGGACGGCGCCCTCTGGACGGTCGAACCCCGGGGCGAGTACACGGTTACCGCCACCACACAGGACGGCGACCGAGTACGGATTCCCGTCAGTGGATCGGCGTAGCAACGCGAAAAGGGGCGGCTCTGTAGTCCCCGTTACTCGGGGACGGTCGCAACCGTCGTAATCGCGCGCGGACTACCTGGTCGGGACTGCTGAATGTGGTGCTCGAACTCCTCGAACCCGGCCTCAGTGAACATCCGGTCGGCCTCTTCCTCGTCGTAAAACAGCATGATGGCGTCGGCCATCTTCTGGAAGACAGTCGAGTTCGGGTAGTCGGGACCGACGATAAGGACCTTGCCGCCGGGTTTGGTCAGTCGTCGGCATTCAGCAAGGGCGTCGACGGGGTTTGGCCAGTACTCGATGGACCCGGAGGACCACACTGCGTCGAAGGTGTCGTCTTTGAACGGGAGTCGCTCGGCGTCGCCGAGATGGTAGTGCACGTCGCCGAACTTGCCGAACTTCTCGAAGGCTTTCGAGAGCTGGTGGGGGCTCTGGTCGAGCCCGTACACCGTATCGACGTGTTCGAGCAGTCCTTCGGTGGCGAAGCCGGTGCCACAGCCGACATCGAGGACCATGTCGTCGGGCGAGAGGTCGAGCATCGCGATCGCCTCGTCGCGCATCCGTTCGTCCCAGATGAAGGGGTTGATCTGGTCGTACACCTTCGAGAGATACTTGTAGAACGTCCGCGCGCGGGCTTTGTTCTCGAGGACTCCCATTACTGCCAGCTTAGGACTTGGCGGTCATAATTCCCCGGATTTTGCCCTGTCTGTCACACGGGGAAACTTCGCAACTACCAAATAGCCGCTCTGGCAACGCTCACGTGATTAGAGAATGCCACGGCCAGAAGTTCTCGACAGGATACAGGAGGCCGAGCAGGAGGCCGACGAGATCGTCGCAGAGGCCGAACAAGACCGCGAGGACCGCATCGCGGAGGCTCGCGAGGAGGCCGAGGAAATCCGCGAATCTGCGCGGGAAGAGGCCGAGGCGGCCGCCGAGGACCGTCTTGAGACGGCTCGCGAAGAGATCGAGGCCGAGCGCGAGCAGATCATCGAAGAGGGTGAGAGCGCTCGCGACGACCTCGAACAGCAGGCCAGTGAACAGATCGACGGGGTAGTCGAATACGTCACAGACCTGTTTGAGGAGGCGGTGCATGCTCAGACCTGAGAAGATGTGCCGCGTCTCGGTGACGGGGTCGAAACGCGCGATGGAGCAGACTATCGAGGGCGTCCACGACCTCGATATGCTCCACGTCACCGAGTATGACGGCTCCTGGGACGGCTTCGAACCCGGGAACTCACTCGACGGAACCAACGAGGTATCGGACAAGCTCGTCACGGTTCGTTCGCTGCAGTCCATTCTGGACGTCAGCGAGGAAGACGCCGGTCCGACTCGCGTCGTCACTGACGAGGCAATCGAAGAGCAACTCGACGAAGTTCGCAGGGCGGTCAACGAACTCGACGACCGGCGCGACGATGTACGCGATGACCTCCGGGCCGTCGAGGACCGGATCAACACGATGGCGCCGTTCGTCACGCTGGGCATCGATCTCGACCTGCTCCGTGGCTACGACTCGCTGTCCGTCGTCGTCGGCGAGGGTGACAGCGACGAGATCGAATCCGTCCTCGAAGACAGTGGCATCGGGACGTTCGAGCTGTTCACCGAGGACGGCGTCGTCGCCGTGTTCGCACAGGCCGAGGAAGACGCCCTGCAGGACGCGCTCGTCGGGGCGACGTTCTCCCGGCTCGAAGTCCCGGAGGGCGACGGCGACCCGACGGCGTATCTCGAAGAGCTGGAACACGAGAAACAACAGCTCGAATCGAAGCTCTCGACCGTTGAGGACGAACTCAACGAGCTTCGCCTCGACCACGCTGGGTTCCTGCTCGCGGCCGAGGAGAAACTGGCTATCGAGGCCCAGAAGGGCGAAGCGCCGCTCACCTTCGCAACGACGGAGAACGCCTTCATCGCCGAGGGCTGGATTCCGAACGAGCGGTACGAGGAGTTCGAGCGGGCCCTCTCGAGTGCTGTCGGCGATGCTGTCGACATCGACAGGATCGAAATCGCCGAGTACGACAGCGATGGGCACGCGGAGTCTCACGAAGAAGTCGAGCGCGAAGGCGGCAACGGCGGCGAATCGGTCGGCAGTTCCGTCGACGCGCCCGAACCGGAGAGCGAGCGCCAACCGCAGGAGACCGTCGCTGACGGCGGCGTCATCACCATGGGTGACGACGCGCCGCCCGTCATTCAGGACAACCCGAGCGGCGTCCGTCCCTTCGAGGACCTCGTCGAGGTCGTCAACCGGCCGAAGTACGGCGAGTTCGACCCGACGGTCGCCTTTTTCCTGACGTTCCCGGCCTTCTTCGGGTTCATGATCGGTGACCTCGGGTACGGGCTGCTGTACCTGGCGCTGGGCTATGGACTGTACTCGAAAGTCGACAGCGACGTGATCAAAAGCCTCGGCGGCGTCGCCATGTGGGCCGGTGGGTTCACCGCGCTGTTCGGTGTGCTGTACGGCGAAGTCTTTGGACTGCACCAACTCGGGGAAATCGTCTGGGGCGGCCATCCGCCGATGCACAAGGGGCTCCAGCCGGCCTACTCCGACTACGCGCTGGCCTGGCTGACGATAAGCCTGCTCGCCGGAACGGCTCACCTCGCCGCGGGCTGGATATTCGACTTCGTCGAGAACCTGAGCCACAGCCTCTGGGACGCAATCACCGAGAGCGGGTCCTGGCTGCTGATGATGTTCGGTCTGTGGGCGTGGGTGTTCTCCGGTGCGAACGGCGCGGCACCTGACTTCCTCTACACCGCTGAGGCAGGCGTCTTCGCCGGGAACCCGTACGCGTGGGGTTTCGCGGGACTGCCAGCCATCAACCTCTTCACGATTCCGGGACTGGGTGCGCCGTTCTCGGCGTGGCTCGTCCTGTTCTTCGCCGGTCTCGTGTTGTTGGCACTCGCCGACCCAATCGAAGTCGTCGAGTTCCTCAACGTGCTGGTGAACGTCCTGTCGTACACGCGACTGGCCGCCGTGCTGCTGGCCAAGGCAGGAATGGCCTTCGTGGTTAACCTGCTGTTCTTCGGGGCCTACGTCGACAGCAAGGGCGGTTGGCACTTCGGTATCGGTGGCATGCCGACGATACCCGAAGGCACGGACTCGGTGATGTACCACGGCTACGAGGTCACTAGCGTAACGTTCCCCGGCCTCGTCCACTCCGGCATCGCCGCTGCGCTGGTCGGCGTCCTCATCCTGGTCATCGGCCACCTGCTCGTGCTGGTGCTGGGTATCACCAGCGCCGGCCTCCAGGCCGTTCGTCTCGAGTACGTGGAGTTCTTCGGGAAGTTCTTCGAGGGCGGCGGGAAGCAGTACAACCCGTTCGGCTACGAGCGCAACTACACGACCGAAGACTGAGCGCGCGCTTCCGTTCTCCCCGGACTGATACTGGTTCTTTTCCGCCGGTTCCGACCACTTCGACGAGCCTGGCGACTGCTACACGGTCACATCCGACATCATCTGAGCCCCCTAAACCGCCCGAACAGCACGCTGACGAACCGTTTTGGGAAGCTTTATGAACTACGTGGATTCACATACGCCTGTTCGGACACGAGCAATTCCAGAGACTACACATCCATGATCGAAACCATCGCACTCCTTGTCAACGCAGTACTGCAGGAAGGTACCGCCAGTGCTCCAGCTATTCCGGCTTCAGCCGGCGCAGCGCTCGCAGTCGGACTCGCCGCGCTCGGCTCGGGGTATGCGGAACGTGGGATCGGGGCCGCCGCAGTCGGCGCAATCGCAGAGGACGAGAGCATGTTCGGCCGCGGGCTCATCCTGACAGTCCTGCCGGAAACGCTCGTCATTCTCGCGCTTGTCGTCGTCTTCGTCGTCTAACAACACTCCGTCTTTTCCAATAATGAGCCTTCAAACAGTCGTAGAGGATATCCGCGACGAGGCCCGCGCGCGTGCTCAGGAGATTAGCGACGAGGCCGACGAACGTGCCGAGGAGATTATCGCCGACGCCGAGGCCGACGCCGAGCAGATCCACGAGGAACGTGAGGCCGAGGTCGAGCGGACCATCGAGCAGGAGCGGGAGCAGCGACTCTCCTCCGCGAAGCTCGAGGCCAAACAGGCTCGACTCAACGCCCGGCGTGACATCCTCGAAGACGTTCGCGGCGACGTCGAGGACGCGCTTGCGGCCCTCGAAGGGGACAGACGAGAGGAACTGACACGCGCACTGCTTGATGCCGCTGTCGATGAATTCGAAGACAGCGACGAGCTGTCGGTATACGGCCGTGCGTCGGACCAGTCGCTTCTCGAGGATGTACTCGATGACTACGACAGCGCGACGTACGCCGGTGAGCGGGACTGCCTCGGCGGCGTCGTTGTCGAGAGCAGCGAGTCACGAGTCCGTGTGAACAACACGTTCGATTCCATCCTGGAGGACGTCTGGGAGGACAACCTGAAAGCAATCAGCGACCGCCTGTTCGAAGACCAATGAGTTCGCGAACGGGAACGAGCGGCCAGGGAAGCAACTACGAGTACGTCATCGCACGAGTACGGGCCCGTAGCGCGGCGCTGTTCGACGATGACGACTACCGGAAGCTGGTCCGCATGGGGACGGGCGAAATCGCCCGCTTCATGGAGGAAACGGAGTACGAGACCGAAATGAACGCGCTCGGCTCCCGGTACGACGGCGTCGACCTCGTCGAGTACGCGCTGAACCGCAACCTCGCGAAACACTTCGACGACCTGCTTCGCTGGTCCGAGGGGGCGCTGTACGACTACATTGCTCGCTACCTGCGGAAGTTCGACGTGTGGAACGTCAAGACCGTTATCCGCGGGCTTTACTCGGATGCAGAGCGGACCGAGGTCGAGGACGACCTCATCCGCGCCGGCGAGTTCAGCGACCGACGTATCGAGGACCTGCTGAACGCCGGCTCTATCGAGGAGGTCGTCGAGCAGCTCGACGACACTATCTTCGGTGACACGATGGCCGAAGCGTTCGACGTGTACGAGGAAAGCGGCGTCCTCGTGCCACTGGAGAACGCGCTCGACCACGCCTTCTACGATACGCTGCTGTCGGGGCTCCCGGACAATCCGGAGGTCGACAGCCCGACCGGGCTGTACGTCGAGTTCCTGGAGACGGAAGTCGACTTCCGTAACCTCCGGAACGCGCTCCGGCTGGCCCACAGTGGCGCGGACATCGACCCCTCGGAGTACTTCATAGAGGGCGGAAAGCTGTTCGACGCACAGGAAGTCGCACAGCTGTCGACGAACCTCGACCAGCTGGTCAGCGCCGTCCGCGAGAGCAAGTACGGCGACGACCTCGACCAGGCGCTGTCGGCGCTTGAAGAGGCCGACAACCTCATCGACTTCGAGCGGGCGCTGGACGCGGCGCTGCTCGAATACGCCGACCGGCTCTCGAACCGCTATCCGCTGTCGGTCTGTCCGGTGTTGTCCTACGTCCTCGCCAAGGAGCGCGAGGTCGACAACATCCGGGCCATCGCCCGCGGTCGCGAGGCCGGACTCGGCCCCGACGAAATCGAACAGGAGCTGGTGATACTATGAGCCAGGAAATCGCTGTCATCGGGAGTCCGGAGTTCACGACGGGCTTTCGGCTGGCGGGCGTCCGCAAGTTCGCGGACGTACCTGCCGAGGAGAAAGACGAGCAGCTCGACGACGCCGTCGAGGAGATGCTCAACGACGACGACGTCGGCATCGTCGTGATGCACGACGACGACCTGTCGCATCTCTCACGCGGTGTCAGGCAGGACGCGGAGACCAGTGTCGAACCGGTGATGGTCACGCTCGGCGGTGGCACTGGGAGTGGCGGACTGCGTGAACAGATCAAGCGAGCCATCGGTATCGACCTGATGGACGAGGACTAACCATGAGTCAAGCAACAGACACAGACGTCCGCGAGGACGGCATTATCGAAAGCGTCTCGGGACCGGTCGTAACGGCTCGGGACCTCGACGCCCGGATGAACGACGTCGTCTACGTCGGTTCGGAAGGGCTGATGGGCGAGGTCATCGAGATCGAAGGAAACATCACCACGATTCAGGTGTACGAGGAGACCTCCGGTGTCTCCCCCGGCGAACCCGTCGAAGGGACGGGTTCGCCCCTCTCCGTGGACCTCGGGCCGGGTATGCTCGACGCCATCTACGACGGTGTCCAGCGCCCGCTCGACGTGCTCGAAGAGAAGATGGGGTCGGCGTTCCTCGACCGCGGTGTCGACGCGCCGGGTATCGACCTGGAGAAGACCTGGGAGTTCACTCCTGAAGTCGAGGAAGGCGACGAGGTCGAGGCCGGCGACATCGTCGGCACCGTCCCCGAGACGCCGAGTATCGACCACAAGGTGATGGTCCCGCCCGACTCCGAGGGTGGCGAGGTCGTCGCCATCGAATCGGGCAACTTCAACGTCGAAGAGACGGTCGTCGAACTGGACAGCGGCGAGGAGATCCAGATGCACCAGGAGTGGCCGGTGCGCCAGCAGCGACCGACCGTCGACAAGGAGACCCCGACGGAACCGCTCATCTCCGGCCAGCGCGTGCTCGACGGCCTGTTCCCGATTGCGAAGGGCGGAACGGCCGCCATTCCCGGTCCGTTCGGGTCCGGGAAGACGGTCACCCAGCATCAGCTCGCCAAGTGGGCCGACGCGGATATCGTCGTCTACGTCGGCTGTGGCGAGCGTGGCAACGAGATGACCGAGGTCATCGAGGACTTCCCGGAGCTGGAGGACCCGACCACCGGCAACGCGCTGATGGACCGGACCTGCCTCATCGCCAACACGTCGAACATGCCCGTCGCGGCACGCGAATCCTGCGTGTACACGGGGATCACCATCGCGGAGTACTTCCGCGACATGGGGTACGACGTGGCGCTGATGGCCGATTCCACCTCCCGGTGGGCCGAGGCCATGCGCGAAATCTCCTCCCGACTAGAGGAGATGCCGGGCGAGGAGGGGTACCCCGCGTACCTCTCCGCCCGCCTGAGCGAGTTCTACGAGCGTGCCGGGTACTTCGAGAACATCAACGGCACCGAGGGCTCCGTCTCAGTTATCGGGGCCGTCTCGCCACCTGGCGGGGACTTCTCCGAGCCGGTCACCCAGAACACGCTGCGTATCGTCAAGACGTTCTGGGCGCTGGACGCGGACCTGGCCGAACGCCGGCACTTCCCGTCGATCAACTGGAACGAGTCGTACTCGCTGTATCGCGACCAGCTCGACCCGTGGTTCGAGGAGAACGTCCGGGCCGACTGGCCGGAGACGCGCCAGTGGGCTATCGACACGCTGGACGAAGAAGCGGAACTGCAGGAGATTGTCCAGCTCGTCGGCAAGGACGCACTGCCCGAGGACCAGCAGCTGACGCTCGAGATCGCCCGCTATCTGCGCGAGGCGTGGCTCCAGCAGAACGCGTTCCACGACGTCGACACGTTCTGTGAACCCGAGAAGACCTACCGCATCATGGACGCCGCCAAGACGTACAACGATGCGGCCTTCGAGGCGCTCGATGCCGGTGTCCCCGTCGAGGAGATCACCGACATCGACGCCGCACCGCGGCTCAACCGCATCGGCGTGCAGGAAGATTGGGACGAGTACATCGACGAACTCGAAGACGACATCGAGTCACAGCTCAGGGAGCTGTACTAACAATGAAAGAGTATCAGACAATCACGGAGATCAGCGGACCGCTGGTGTTCGTCGAGACCGACGAACCGGTCGGCTACGACGACATCGTCGAAATCGAGCTCAGCGACGGCGAGACCCGCCGTGGCCAGGTGCTCGAATCCGCGAGCGACTACGTCGCCATCCAGGTGTTCGAGGGGACCGAGGGTATCGACCGCGACGCCTCGGTTCGCTTCCTCGGCGAGACGATGAAGATGCCCGTTACCGAGGACCTCCTCGGGCGGGTCATGGACGGGACCGGCCAGCCCATCGACGGCGGGCCCGAGATCGTTCCCGACGAGCGTCGCGACATCGTCGGCGAGGCGATCAACCCCTACTCCCGGGAGTACCCCGAGGAGTTCATCCAGACTGGCGTCTCGGCCATCGACGGCATGAACACGCTCGTCCGCGGCCAGAAGCTGCCGATCTTCTCCGCCTCCGGGCTGCCACACAACGACCTGGCGCTCCAGATCGCGCGACAGGCGACAGTGCCGGAAGAGGAGGAAGGCGAGGACGACGAGGGGTCCGAGTTCGCCGTCATCTTCGGCGCGATGGGTATCACGGCCGAAGAGGCGAACGAGTTCATGGACGACTTCGAGCGCACCGGCGCGCTGGAGCGCTCCGTCGTCTTCATGAACCTCGCGGACGACCCGGCCGTCGAGCGGACGATTACGCCGCGGCTGGCGCTGACCACTGCCGAGTACCTCGCCTTCGAGAAGGACTACCACGTCCTGGTCATCCTGACGGACATGACCAACTACTGCGAGGCGCTGCGCGAAATCGGTGCCGCGCGTGAGGAGGTCCCGGGCCGACGTGGCTACCCCGGATACATGTACACCGACCTGGCGCAACTGTACGAACGCGCCGGTCGAATTCAGGGCCGCGACGGCTCCGTGACTCAGATCCCGATCCTGACGATGCCGGGCGACGACGACACACACCCGATTCCTGACCTGACCGGGTACATTACCGAAGGCCAGATCTACATCGACCGCGACCTCAACAGCCAGGGCATCACGCCGCCGATCAACGTCCTGCCCAGCCTGTCACGGCTGATGGACGACGGTATCGGCGAGGGGCTGACCCGCGCTGACCACGCTGACGTGAAAGACCAGATCTTCGCCGCCTACGCGGAAGGTGAGGACCTGCGCGACCTCGTCAACATCGTCGGTCGCGAGGCGCTGTCGGAACTGGACAACAAGTACCTGGACTTCGCCGACCGCTTCGAGGAGGAGTTCGTCGATCAGGGGACCGACACGTCCCGCAGTATCGACGAGACGCTCGAACTCGGCTGGGACCTGCTCTCGATGCTCCCGAAGGATGCGCTGAACCGCATCGACGAGGACCTCATCGAGGAGCACTACCGCGAGGACGAGACCGCCGAAGCCGTCGAAGCCTGACGACACGGCTTACATTCTCCGGCGACCCGCTGTCTATACCATATATTTTGGGTACGCGACTGTTTAGCGTTGACCACCTACACTAGAATGCACTATGCCAGCACCAGGGAGCGAAGGAATATGGTTGTGGTTAGGTACAGCGGGCATGTTCCTCGGCATGCTATACTTCATCGCGCGCGGCTGGGGTGAAACCGACAGCCGGCGTCAGAAGTTCTACATCGCGACAATACTGATCACGGCAATCGCGTTCGTGAATTACCTCGCGATGGCGCTTGGATTCGGGTTGACAATCGTCGAGTTCGGCGGGTCGGAACACCCGATCTACTGGGCGCGATACACTGACTGGCTGTTCACGACGCCGTTGCTGTTGTACGACCTCGGACTGCTTGCCGGGGCAGACCGCAACACCATCGCCTCGCTCGTCAGCCTCGACGTGCTGATGATCGGTACCGGTGTGGTCGCGACGCTGAGCGCAGGGAGCGGCGTGCTGTCGGCCGGCGCGGAACGGCTGGTCTGGTGGGGTATCAGTACCGCCTTCCTGCTGGTCCTGCTGTACTTCCTGTTCAGTTCGCTGTCCGGTCGGGTCGCAGACCTGCCCAGTGACACGCGTAGCACCTTCAAGACGTTGCGGAACCTCGTGACCGTCGTGTGGTTGGTGTACCCGGTGTGGTGGCTCATCGGGACTGAGGGTCTCGGCCTCGTCGGTATCGGGATCGAGACGGCCGGCTTCATGGTCATCGACCTGACCGCCAAGGTCGGCTTCGGTATCATCCTGCTCCGGAGCCACGGCGTGCTCGACGGCGCGGCCGAGACGACCGGAACTGGCGCAACGCCTGCAGACGACTAACCGCTGCCGTTCGCCGACTTCGTTTTTTGGGTGTCAGTCCAGAAGCGGACCGAAATAACTGGAAACCGTTAACTGCCTACGTCGAAAAAGGACCCGTAATGGCTAAGGACGTCAAACCCACGCGCAAGAATCTGATGCAGATCGAGGACCGCATCGAGCTGTCCGAGCGTGGGCACGACACGCTGGAGAAGAAGCGTGACGGCCTCATCATGGAGTTCATGGACATTCTGGACCAGGCCCAGGACGTCCGTGAAGACCTCGACGATTCCTACGAGCGGGCCCAGCGCGCGATCAACATGGCCCGGGCGATGGAGGGCGACGTGGCCGTCCGTGGAGCCGCCGCAGCACTGAAAGAACACCCGGAACTGACGACCCAATCCAAGAACATCATGGGCGTCGTCGTCCCGCAGATCGAGTCCAGCAAGGTCCGGAAGTCCCTGGACGAACGCGGCTACGGCGTCATGGGGACCTCGGCCCGCATCGACGAGGCCGCCGAGGCATACGAGGAACTGCTCGAGAACATCATCCTCGCCGCTGAGGTCGAGACGGCGATGAAGAAGATGCTCGAAGAGATCGAGACGACGAAACGTCGTGTCAACGCCCTCGAATTCAAACTCCTGCCCGACCTCTACGACAACCAGGAGTACATCGAGCAGAAGCTCGAAGAGCAGGAGCGCGAGGAGATCTTCCGCATGAAGAAGATCAAAGCCAAGAAGGAAGAGGAAGAGGAGGCGCTCGCGGCCGAAGAAGAATCGGAAGAAGAGCCCGAAGCGGTCACTGCTGACGACTGAACAGGGAGCCCGTCCTGACCGGTATCGTTTTTGCGCTTTCCCGTTCGTGGTTGAGTATGTCCTGTCCCGACTGCGGCGGTGACCTCGTTTCGTTCCCAGTCCCAGACGATCTCCAGCAGCTTCTCCCCGGGAACGCACCGGGGGCCAGCGTCTGTCAGTCCTGTTTAGCTCTCCAACCGGAACCGGAGCCTCCCTCGGCTATTCCGGACTTCAAGGATCTCGACGACGCGATTCCGGATGACAAGGGAGCAGCGGTCCCACTGGTGTTGCTCGTCGGGCTGCTCGATTCGCTCGCGATGCACCGGGCGGAGATCACCGCGCTGCTGGAGCGAATCGAGCGCGAGGGCGTCGACCCGCTACTGGTGTTGGACCGCCTGGACGCCAGCTACGGGGAGGCGGCCCACATCGACCTCGGTCGTCGCCGTCGGCAACTCGAACAGCTGTTGTGAGTGGGCAGCCCGACCGTTCCCCGAGCCGTGACAGACGGGTCTACCGTAGCTCGTTTCGGTGGAACTGGTCGTTACGCTGTTTTCGTCAGAGAAGTACATAGAGACAAGAGAACGACCGACGCCCGTTAGACACCAGTCGAGTAGCGCAGCAGGCCGGCGACGCCGCCGAAAGCGGTCAGCAGCTGTTCGCCCTTCTCGAAGTCTGTCGAAATGAACACCGTCTCGGTGCCGCGCTGGTCGGCCAGTTCCATCAGATGGTCGATAGCGTCTTCGCGCTCGCCGTCCTCGGCGTCGACGGTGGCCCCACAGCGGGAGCACTCGTGGTCGTCAGTCCCGGCGTTGCTGTTGATGAGTTCGTACTCGTCGTGGCCGTTCTCGCAGGTGTAGGCGACCACGTCTTTCCGGAGGTCCTCGGAGATAAGCAGCTGTTCGACCGCACCCATGTTGAGGTTCTGACGTGTCTGGTCGAACCCGTAGGTGGCCTTGTCCCCGTTGTGGAGCTGCTTGAAGAAGTCCTCCATGAGCTCCTTGTCCCGGAGCATCTCGTGTTCGGCCAGCACCTCGTCGGCCGCGTCCACGAGGTCGTACAGCCCTGACTCGTCAGTGTACGCCACGTCGAACTTCCCGAGCACCATGTCCTGCAGTTCGTGGTGGAGGTAGTCGCCGTCGAGGAACTCGTCTTTCGTCGGTGAGGGGCCGCCGACGAGAATCCCGTCTATCTCGTGTCTGTCGGCGACGAACAGGTCGTTGGCCATGCCGGCGACCTCCTGATAGAAGTTGTCGATGGCTTCCAACCGAAGGCGGGCGAAACGCTGGGCGGACTGACCACCTTTGCGCTGCTTGCCCGGCACCAGCGAGGAGGCGGACTTGACGGGTTCGACTCGTTTACCCTTCAGCCAGCCGACGTTGGCCTCGCGCCGGTCGAGCACGATGAGGCCGAACAGCCCTTTGTCGGCCAGCATGTGCTCCAGCGGCTCGGTGAGGAACTCCGAGTCACAGTGGTAGCGGAACGACTCGATGGGGTCCGGCGGGGATTCGAGTACTTTGGTCACCATATCGGTCCGGCCGCCCCCAGTGTCGAACGCTCCTGAGAACACGACAAGTCCGTTTTCCGGCGGTCGCACGTCGTAGTATCGGAGTCGGTCCTTGATCGAAGTGAGCGCGTCCTGCACCGCCGTCCGGGTGTCCTTCGATTTGATGTTCGAAGCTTCGGAGTGCTCCTGGGTGACGTGGGCGACGACGTCGCTGATCAGCTTGTCCTCGGGGACGTAGATAGAGACGAGTTGGGTTCCCGAGCCCTGGTACCCCTTGAGTTCCTCTATGACCTTCCGGAACTCGTATTTCTGCTTGTCAGATTGTTCCTGTTCCTGCTGCTCGCTCATTACTCTATGTTGGCCGAGGTGGCGTAAGAACCTGTTGACAGCCGTGCGATTCGAGCGAAGCGAGAATCGCAGGAGGAGTGAGCGGCGAATGAAATGAGCCGCGAGCAGCGAAAGCCTGAGTGAAACGAAGGGTTTCGGATCAATCGAGCGGCGAAGCCGCGAGAAGCGAAGGGCGCGCGAAGCGCGACCTTCGGATGAGCGAGCGGGGAGGGACGACCCGCGAACAGCGAGGGGCGCGAACGAAGTGAGCGGTCCTCGTGCCGGAACTGCGAAAGCGTGACATCGATCCGGCTGGTGTGACAAGCGCTCGATTTGATTGGCCGTGGAACTGACTATTCTGGGCGTAGCCTGGCCCTTCGCGGTCTGACAAATGACAGTCGGGTTTATATGACTGCCTGCATTGTACCCAAGCAATCAGACTATGGCGGGGTATGTGTGTACGATTGCGGGCGGCAAAGGCGGCGTCGGAAAGACGACGACCGCGGTAAACCTCGGGGCCGTCCTTCAGGAGATGGACTACGACGTCGCCGTCGTCGACGCAGATCTGGGCATGGCGAACCTCGGTTCGATGCTCTCTGTGGAGCCGGAAAAGAGCCTCCACGAGATTCTGGCTGGCGAGGCTGCCGTGAGTGAGGCCCTGACTGACGCGCCGGGCGGCCTCACGGTGATCCCGGGCGAACAGTCGCTGGAGGCGTTCGCCGACGCTGACCCCGCAAAGCTCAGGAAAGTCATCAAGACGCTCCGAAACGCCTACGACGTGGTGCTGATCGACACCGGGGCTGGACTGAGCCACGAGGTCGCCGTGCCGCTGGGGCTGGCCGACGGTATCGTCCTCGTCACGACCCCCGATGACGTTGCGGTGGGCGATACAGTCAAAACAGCCCAGCTAGCGGACCGAATCGACGGGGCCGTTCTCGGCGCGATCATCAACCGTGCGACCCGCCACACTGATGTCGCGTCCATCGCCGAGCAGATGGAGTTCCCGCTGCTTGCGGTCATCCCGGACGACCCGCAGGCGACGACCGAGGAGCCGCTCGTGCTCAACGCCCCCCAGAGTACGGCTGCTGACGCCTATCAGCGACTGTCCGAGGCGCTGGAAGGCGTGTTCTTCCACGGCGAAAGCCCCGAAGCGGATATCGAGACGATACTCGACGACGAGTGGTTCCTCGACGAGACCGAGGGCACCTCCGATGTCGACGACGACGAGGACTCCGGCGGTGTCTTCGGTCTGTTTAACTGATTTTCACTCCCGTCGCCGGTTCGCTCGGTCACACTGTCTCGGTCTCATCGTGCCAACTCATTCCGGGAGCGGTGGCCACAGGGTCGCGACCGTTTCCTGAATGAGCTGGGTCTGTGCCCGGCGCAGTCGCTCGGAGAGCGACGACGCAGAGATGTCCAGTTCTTGCGCCACGGCGTCCAGCGATGTGCGCCGCGGAATCTCGAAATACCCCAACTCGTACGCCGTCCGCAGCGCTTCCAGTTGCCTGTCAGTGAGTCCGTTACCGGGCGACTTCGGCTCCGCATCCCGAGTCAGCCGCTCCAGTCTGAACTCCGCGTTCCGCTGCCAGAACGAGGAAAACTCGGTGAACGCCGCTCGGTCGGCGAACCAGCCCATTTGCTCCCACCCGTCTGTGGTCACGGTTATCCGTTCGATGATGGCGTCTGCCGCGGCGAGTGCTTCGAGCCCGTCGAGGTCGTCGATTTGGCCACCGAGTTGCTCCTCGAAGCTCAGCGCCGGCACTGCCTGATACCGTTGGGAGTCGCCGGCCGTCCCGATTCGCGTCCACTCCTGTATGTCGTAGGCATCAGTGAATGCCCGCTCGATGGCCTGCTCGGACCCGCCCGTCACGGTAGCGAGGAACCGCGGGCGGCGGCCATGGTTGTACTGCAGGGAGAGGGTAATCGACGCTTCGGGGACCGCATCCGCGACCGACACGAGCGGCAGCGCTTCACAGCCGATCTGAAATTCTGCGACGAGCCCCATACGGCATCGCTCTCTGCCGACGCTGAAGCGCCTGTCGAAACAGAGCGTCGGCGTGGCTGCCGTCCTCGTTTCGCCCCTTACTTAAACGGCCCAACCACTGAGAGAACGGCTTAGCCCGACTGCGCTCGACCGTACTGTTGTATGCAGCCGACACAGTCCGTAGATGAGATTGAATTCGAGTTCGAGCGCTACGGCGACGGCCAGCCACTTCTCCTCCTACACGGCGGGATGGCTCCCACGGAGTACTGGAACCCAGTCATCGCACAGTTCGAGGAATACGGCGCTGTCGTCCCGCAGCGCCCGGGGTTCGGGACCTGTCTCGACTCCCCGGCGGAAACAAACGCCGACGAGGTGCTGGATCGTGAGGTCCGATATGTCCGGGCGCTTGCCGACGCTGTCGACGGCGACCCGATCCTGTTCGGGCACTCGTACGGCGCGCTAACCGCCATCGAGGCTGCGACGGATACACCGGTCGAGGCGGTCATCGCGTACGAACCGGCGGTGCTTCCCGCCGAGTATCGGGCGGACGCTGACCTCGCCGACCGCATGGCGTCGCTCATACGGGACGGGGAGCGCGAGGAAGCGGTGAAACGCTACGTCGAACAGGTCCTCCACCCCGACGGTATCGACGACCTCGACGCCTGGCTGGCGGAGTGGCCCGTCTGGCCCGACTGCGTGGACCTCGCCGAGGAGGTCGTCCGGATGAACCGATCCGTCGAACAGTACCGGCTCCCCGACCGGCTCGATGTCGACGCACCGACTCTCGTTCTGTCCGGCACCGGCGGGCCGGACTTCCTCCGACAGAGTGCCCGGGACGTTCACGACGCACTCCCCCACAGCCGATTCGTCGAGTTTGATGGCGTCAGCCACAGCGGCCCCGCCGAGGCACCTCGCCTGGTCGCAGCGGAAGTCGACGCGTTCCTGCAGAAATAGGCCGGCTCGACGGATTTTTCCCAGCAATCGCCCCTCTAACCGGATTCCCGACGCGGACCGCGTCTACATCGAGGTCGGCGCTTCGATGCCCAGCGCGTCGAGGGCGTTCGCAATCGTGGTCCGGGTCCCGTCGACGAGGGCCAGCCGTGCGGCGCGGGTCTCGTCGTCGGCGTCGAGAACCGGACACTCCCGGTAGAAAGCGTTGAACGTTTCGGCGAGGTCGCGGGTGTAGGTGGCGACGGTGTGAGGCGTCAGGTCGTCCGCGGCCGCCTCGATGACGGCGGGGAACCGGGCCAGTTCGCGGAGCAGGTCCCGCTCTTCCGGTTCCGACAGCGGGTCGAGGTCGGGTTCGGCTGGGATGTCGGCCTCCACGTCGCCGAGGATGCCACAGCAGCGCGCGTGGACGTACTGGACGTAGGGGGCGGACTGTGCCTCGAAGTCCAGCGCGCGGTCCCACTCGAAGGTGATGCCCTTCGTCGGCTGCTTCGAGACGATGTCGTAGCGCACCGCGCCGATACCGACCTGTCGGGCGATGCGGTCGATGTCGTCCTCGTCGAGGTCGCCGCGGGTCCGGTCGTCCAGTCGGGACTCGACCTCTTCGCGCGCGCGGTCGAGAGCCTCATCCAGCAGGTCGTCCAGGTCGATGCCGGTCCCTTCGCGCGTGCTCATCCCGCCTTCGGGGAGGTTCACCCAGGAGTAAAACACCTGCCGGAGCTGGTCGGTGTCGTTGTCGAGCAGTTCCAGCGCCGCCGAGAGCTGGTCGGCCTGCAGCTTGTGGTCTTCGCCCAGCACCGTGACGGCGCGGTCGTAGGTGTCGAACTTCCACTCGTGGTGGGCCAGATCCCGTGTGGTGTACAGCGAGGTGCCGTCGGAGCGCAGGAACACGAGGTTCTTTTCGAAGTCGGGCAGGTCGAGCTGCCAGGCGTCCTCCTCGTAGACGGCGCAGTCGAGGTCCTTCAGCCGGTCGACCAGGTCGTCCGTGTCGCCGTTGCGCATGAACCGCGTCTCCTTGACGAACTCGTCGAACTCGGCCGGAAGGCGGCCGAGCGTGCTCTGCATCCCGCCCAGCACGGTGTCGACGACTTCGGCGACGCGCTCGTAGGTCTCCTCGTCGCCGTCTTCGAGGCCCTGCAGAATCGACTGGACCTCGGCCTCCGCCGCTTCGACCTCCTCCGGGTCGCCCTCTTCGAGGACGGTATTGCCTTTGCGGTAGTACCGGACCATCTCGTACTCCGGGGACTCCCGTTCGGGTTCGGGGAGGTCATCCTCGTCGAAGGTCTCGTAGGCCCAGGTGAACACGGCGATCTGGCGGCCCGCGTCGTTGACGTAGTAGTGGCGGTCGACGTCGTAGCCGGCGTAATCGAGCACGCGGGCGACGGCGTCGCCGATGATAGGGTTGCGCGCTCGTCCGACGTGGACCGGGCCGGTCGGGTTCGCGGAGGTGTGCTCGACAACGACGCTGGTGTCGCGGTCGGGGAGCCGCCCGAACGAGCCGTCTGTGACGGATTCGAGCGTCTCGGCGAAGTACGCCTCGCTCGGGAGGAAGTTGACGTACGGCCCCTGTGTCGTCACGTCGCTGACGTAGGTGAGGTCGTCGGCGTGGATCGCCCCGGCGATGTCACCGGCGACGTTCGGCGGCGCGGTACCGACCTCGCCGGCCAGCCGGAAGGCGACGCTCGACGCTAACACGGCGTCGACGTCCTCCGGCGGCTCCTCGATACCGAGGTCCTCGGCCGGCAGGTCGAGGGCTGTGAGTGCGTCGGCGAGGGCGTCCTCGACCTCCGCACGGAGCTGCAGGAACATACGCTCGGCTTTCGCGGCGGGGAGTAAATGGGTAACGAAACCCCGACCATGTTAGACGGACTCCTGTACGTCAGATTCACATCGACCGCCGCTAGTCGGGCGGTCGCCGAGAGAAACAGGGACAGCAGTCCGTATCAGGTCAGCAGCCGCGGCCCGAACACCATCAACAGGAGGCCGCTGATCATTGACACCGTAATCGCGATTGAGACGGCCGTCGTCACCCGCCGCCCGTCCGAGACGGGGAGCCGCGAAACGAACGACTCGGTCGCGGCCCGGAGGATGTGGCCGCCGTCGAGCGGGAACGTCGGGATGAGGTTGAACTGGCCAATGACGAGGTTGATCCAGCCGGCCCAGAACAGGACGTTCGCGAGCAGGAACACCGGCGTCGTTCCGAGCGCCCCGAGCGGGCCCTGGACGGTGTAGAAGTTCGTCGCGATGCCGGTGAAGCCGGCGAAGTTGTAGCCGAACCCGCCGGCGACGCCGATGAAGGGGAGCAAGAGGGTGCTAAAAATCCGCTGGGCGAACGAGAACTCGGAGACTGACGTGGGTTCGTCCGGGGACCCGCCGATGAATTCGAGGAACGCAGCCGCGGGGTAGGCGTCGATACCGAAGTCGCTGACCTGGATGCCGCTGATACCCTGCTGGATGCTGACGCCGATGATTCCGTTGTCGACCTGCTCGCTCTCGGCCATCGTCACCTCGTAGGTTTCGCGTGCACCGTCGACATAGCCGGTGATCGACACCCGGTCACCGGGTTCGCCGCCCTCAAGCGCCTGCATCAGCGCCGTCCCGCTGTGCGTTCGCTCCCCGTTGACCTCGGTGATTATCATGCCTTCGCCGCTCGGTGCCCCTTCCCCGGCGAGCGGGCCGTCCTCGGCGACCAGGACGTATGCGCCGAGCGGGGTCGTGACCGTCTCCCCGGACTCAGTTTCGACTGTCGCAACGGGATGGTTTCGAGCCGCCTGTTCGAACTCACTGCTGGTAGCCACGGCAGTCCCGTTGACAGAGACAATCGTCTCACCGGTTCCAAGCGGCGCGCTCTGGAGGGCCGCCGAGACGACGACGGACCGCTCGACGGTGACTGTTTCGGCATCCTTACGGGCCACTTCGACAGTCTGTGCGTCGCTTTCGGCGAGCACCGATTCGAGTTCCTGCTGGTTCTCGACCGACTGGCCGTTGACCGCCGTAATAACATCGCCTGACTCGATACCCGCATCAGCGGCGGGGGTTCCGTTGATCGGGCTCCCGACTGGCACGCCGTCGACGACGGCGATAGCGCCGGCGACCGGCCCGAACAGCAACAGGAGCGTGATGATCGCGAGCGCGAAGTTGTTGGTCACGCCGGCCGTGTACATTCGGGCCTGTGCGCCGCGATCAGAGCGCAGGAGTTCGTTTTCGTCGGGTTCGACGAACGCGCCGATGGGGATGATCGCCAGCAAGGCCAGCCCCATCGACTCGATGTCGATGTCCTCGACGCGACAGAAGAGCCCGTGGCCGCCCTCGTGGACGACGAGGCCGAGCAACAACCCGAGCACGATCTCGGGTGCGACCGACAGCGGGAGGAAGTCGTTAACGCCGGGGATCGCCAGCGCGTTCCGCGGTTCGTTCAGTGCGGAGGGCTGTGGGTTGACGAGTGCCTGGTAGGCCCCGAGCGCGACGAGGAGGAAGGAGCCGACCATCACCACGAGTCCGAACCCGACGCCGAGGTTCCCCCAGGCCCGCCAGAACCGCTTTGGCCGTGCGAGCCAGTCGAGCACGGCCTTGCCCTTCTGCGTGTGGATCGTCGTAATCGGGCCGCTAAAACGGATATAATCGGGGACAACGCCGCGGGTCCGTAGCGCCATCGCGAGGAGGGTGTAAGCGACAAGGCCCGCAAGGACCCACGTCAGCGTACTCACCATTTACCCGAAACTAGGTTTAGCCAAGCAAGAGGGTTTGGTTTGGGACACACCGTCGCCGCCCAGCGGCCAACGGTGAAGTGACCGCGCCGCAAACGACCACACAATGTACGACCACATTCTCATTCCCGTCGACGGGAGCGACGAATCCACGGCAGCCGCGCGGCGCGGCCTCGCACTGGCCAGGGACTTTGATGCAACGGCCGAGGCGGTTCACGTCGTCGACCAGCGAGCACGTAGGCTCACGCGAACGGACCGCGAAAGCGGACATCTCCGCGAACACGGCGAGTCCGTCCTCGCGGACATCGAATCGCTCGCCGCCGATATCGGCCATCCTGTCACGACGGAACTTCTGGAGGGGAAACCGAGCGTGCAGATCGACGAGTACGCCCGCGAAACCGACGCAGGACTCATCGTCCTCGGTCGACAGGGAATGACCGGCCTCGGGAAGCGCCTCCTCGGCGGGGTTACTGAACAGGTCCTGCACCGAACTGCGTTGCCTGTGCTCGTCGTTTCGGGGGCGGAGGAGACGGGAACTACCGGATTCGATTACTCGCGGATACTCGTCACGACTGACGGCAGCGCGAACGCCGAAACGGCGACACGACACGGTGCGGCGGTTGCAGACTGTTACGACGCGACAGTACACGTCCTCAACGTCGTCGATATCCAGGCCGCCGGCGGGGCGTTCAACGCCGGCGGGCTAAACGAGACGTTCATCGAACGACTGGAAGAGAACGGGCGTGACGCCGTCGCAGCAACCGCTGACGAACTCAAAAGAACGGCCCCGGACGTATCGGTTGAAACCGCCGTCGAACGGACGACCTCGCTCGACGGTGTCGCCACCGGTATCCGTGAGTACGTTTCCGACCGGGACATCGACCTCGTCGTTATCGCGTCTCACGGCCGTTCGAACCTGAAGCGCCAGCTGCTCGGTAGCGTCACGTCGCAACTTCTCCGAACCGCTGACGTCCCCGTACTGGTGACGCCCCGTTGACTTGAGAGAGTGTACGAACCACCCGTTCTATGTATCGTGCGAACGTATCCCAAGCAGGTGCCGGACAATGCCAGAAACTTGCGGTATCTGTGGCGAGACGGTCCCGTTCGACGCTACCGTCCACGCGATGATTCACACTCACAGCGAGACTGGCGTCATCGACGCGTACGTCTGTCAGGACTGCTACGACGAGCGTCTCGGACCGATGTTCGAACGGGTAGACACGCAGGAACAGTCGCCCTGAAGTCGCCGTTTCAATAGGCTGTTACGGGTGGGTAGGACCCGCCTACCCCAGGACTACTCGTTCCGGCGGAGCCGCTCCACAACGAACTCCTGATCCAGTTTCGCGATGAACGTCCCGAGCTGCGGGCCTTCGGTGTCGTCGAACAGGAGCTGGTAGCCGGCTGAAAAGAACTCGCCGATATCGATGTCGTTTCGCTTCGCCGTCTCGTAGATCTCGGATTGAATCGCCTCGCCGTCGTGGCCCTCGGCGATGAAATCGGCCAGTTCGTCCAGCGCGGCCGCCGTCTCGTCGTCGAAGGACACGTCCGGAATCTCGGTTCGCTTGAGTTCGTAGTTGAACTCGTTGTCAGTGCGGCTGGCCCACTCCTGGGCGCGCTCGACGCGGGCGAGCGCCTGTTCGACGGCCCACTCTGGTGCGTCATCCGGGATGTGGCCCTCCTTCCGGGCGATCTGTTCCCGAAGCGCCGGGTCGTCGGTCATCCCGAGCACGGCGGCGAACGTGTAGGGGATTCGAACCCGCTGTTCACGCGGTTCGTCCACAACCATCGGATAGGCTCGCTCGGCGAGTTCCGCGTCGTCCTCGCTGGCCTCGGCCTCTCCGAAGTACCGCCGCTCGAACCGGTCGAACTCGTCGACGAGCTGGTCGACGTTCTCGACGGAGAAGTCCCGCTGTTTCCGGGGGTCCTTCACGAAGAAGTACTTGAACACCTCCGGTTCGAGGATATCGAGCACCTCGTCGACGGTGATGACGTTGCCCGAGGAGGAGGAGAGCGGTTCGCCGTCGAGCGTGAACCACTCGTACACCATCGGGACCGGCGGCTGGATGTCCAGCACGTTCTCGGCGACGTCTTCGCCGGAGGGCCAGGAGCCCTCGGCGTGGTCCTTGCCGAAGGGCTCGAAGTCGACGCCCAGAATCTCCCACTGGGCGGGCCACTCGAAGCGCCACGGGAGCTTTCCGTCCCGGAGCGTCGCCGTCCCCTCGTGGCCACAGCCCTCGATGGTCTGATCGCCGGCCTCGACGTCCTCACAGACGTATTCGACTTCTCCGGCGTCGAGGTCGACCGCCGTGACGCCCTCGGTTATCTTCCCGCAGTCGGCACACTGGGGCAGGAACGGGACGTAGTCGTCGTCGACCTTGTTCTGGTACTCTGCGAGCACGTCGCGGGCCCGATCGGCGCGTTCCAGCACGCGCCGCGTCACGGGCTCGAACTCGCCGTCGGCGTACAGCTCGGTGTTCGAGACGAACTCCACGTCCACCCCGACCAGCTCGGCGCTTTTTCGCAGGAGCGTCGTGAAGTGGGCACCGTAGGAGTCACAGCAGCCGAAGGGGTCCGGGATATCGGTGTACGGCTTTCCGAGGTTCCGCCCGAGCGCGCCGGCGTCGACCTCGCCGAGGCCGACGACGTTCCAGTCGAGGTCGGCGAGCTGGCGGGGCACCGCCCGGAGTCGGTCCTTGTCGTCTGCGGTGAACACCTGCCGGACCTCGCGGCCGCGGTCCCGCAGGGCCTCGGCGACGTAGTAGCCCCGCATAATCTCGTTGAAGTGGCCGATGTGGGGGACGCCCGAGGGGGAGACGCCGCCTTTGATGACTATCGGCTCGTCGGGGTCGCGCGCCTCGATAGCGTCGGCGACGGAGTCGGCCCAGAAGGCACGGCTACCGCCGCGGCCGACCTCGTAGGGGTCTTCCGCCATCTATGCCTCCGGGAGGATCTCGGATCCTTCGAACTCGCCGTCCTCCACCGCGCGCACGACGCGTTCGGGGTCGGTACCGTCGAGCACTATTGTCCGGATGCCGGACCGCTGGATGATCTTCGCGGCGAGCAGATCTACGGGAGCGCTGCTGCCGGCGTCCATCTCGATGTCGGCGATCACGTCGACGAGTTCGTCCGCGCCGAGTTCGTCGAACTGCGTCGCGTCGTCGTCCTCGTTCGGGTCGGCGTCGTAGACGCCTGGGACCGACGTCGCGTACACGAGCAGGTCCGCGCCCACGTACTCCGCGAAGGCGGCCGCCACGGCGTCGGTGGTCTGTGCCGCGACGATGCCGCCGAGGACGGGGATGTCCCCGCGACGGATGGCTTCCCGGCCCTCGTCGTAGCTCTCAGCAGGCGTCGGTGCCGCGCGGTCGTCCAGGGCGGCGATGAGCAGCCGGCCGTTCAACCGCGTGACGGCGATGCCGAGCTGGTCGAGTTCGATCTCGTTCGCGCCGAGGTCACGAGCGCTGCCGATGTAGTCGCGGGCGGTCGGTCCGCCGCCGACGACGGTTCCGAGCGTGTGCCCCTGTGCATCGAGCGACTGGATGGCGTCGGCGTAGGCGGCGACCCGGTCCGCGTCGAGGTCCGGGGCCAGTACGCTTCCGCCAATGGAGACGACGACTTTCATTAGCCCGCCGTAACCGCGATGCACTCTTAAGGGTTGTCAAGGCCACTGGTCGCCGTCTCTCTAGGTCGTCCTTTCTGGTCCCCACAGCGACTGCTGTCGACTGGGCTCGGAGCAGACAACCGTGTGACGCGTGCCTGACGCGCTGACACGCGTCTGACGGTTCTGCCACTCTATCAGCGAAATATGCCGTTTACTGGTGCCCCAGAAGGTGATATTCCTCTTTTACAGACCGTTCAAAACACGCCGACACGAGAAGCAATCTATGGGCTGAGAAAGCTTTGTAAAACGTCTAAAAGAATCTGAAAGCGTCGTAAAAAATGCGTTTTAGCTCGATTTGTCCTGAAAGTGACCGAAGTGACCTGAAGGTTCCTTCCTTTATATACTCCCGGCGGGGTTACGGAGAAGTGAGGTGACAAAGATGAGCGCTACTGCAACGCCCTCCGGCGAGGAAGAGCCCTCCAAAGAAGAGCGACTGAAGTCGTTCCTCGCAGAGAAGGCAAGTGACGGCGAGATGTATTTCAAGAGCAAGTTCATCGCTGACGAAGTCGGTCTCTCTCCCAAGGAGATCGGTGCCCTGATGGTCAAGCTCAAGGACAGCGCATCCGAGATCAATGTCGAGAAGTGGTCGTACACGAGCGCGACCACCTGGCGTATCGAGCCGGCGTAGGCGACTGGTCCCCGCGTACATTTCTCGGACGGTTTCACCTGCCAGCCGTGTGATCGTTCGCGGAGTATTTGTGCCCGCACCATTTACGCATAGTCGATGAGTGGTTCCGCCGCCGATCCGCCGTCGCCTGACCGACTGGCCGGCGTGTTCTCCGTCTCGTCAGTGCGGCGGACGGGCGGAACTGTCAAGTACATCGGCGACCCGCTGGTGCCTCCGGACGCAGTCGCTGAGCAACTCGGGCCGGTGTTCCGACAGCGGGGCTACGACGTTCGACTCGAAGAACTCGACCCCGAATCGACCGATGCGACTACCGCGACGAGCAACGGTGGAACTACTGTTGTCGGTGGTCCAGCGGTCGATGATTCGATTACTGCCTCCGGTGATGCGTTGAAGCCGCGCCCGAACCAGTACGCGCTGGTGGCGGAGCCCGCCGACACGGGCGCCGGCGGCATCCCGTGGCTCAACATCGGGCTCCTGCTCGCGACCATCGCTTCTACCCTCTACGTCGGGGCGAGCGCCTGGTACTACATTCCGGTCGCTGAGGCACCGCTTCGGATTTTCGAGGCCTGGCCGTTCGTGGTCGCGATGCTCGGCGTACTCGGTATCCACGAACTGGGCCACTACGCCGCGGCCCGCTACCACGGCGTCGACGTGACGCTCCCCTATTTCATCCCGTTCCCCTCGTACCTCGGGACGATGGGGGCGGTCATTAACATCCGCGGGCGCATCCCCGACCGAACGGCGCTGTTCGACATCGGCGTCGCCGGCCCGCTCGCCGGCCTCGTCGCGACGACCGTCGTCACCGTCATCGGCCTCTCGATAGACCCGATTACGGTTCCGGAACGCGTGGCAAACAGCGACACCGGCGTCATCATCACGTTCAATTATCCGCTGCTGTTCCAGGCGCTGGAGGCCCTGGTGAACACGCTGGGACTCGGGACCGAGGTCGGTCCCGGCGAGTCGGTCCACCCGATCGTGTTCGCCGGCTGGGCCGGGATGTTCTTCACGTTCCTGAATCTGCTCCCGGTCGGGCAACTCGACGGCGGCCACATCGTGCGGTCCATCGTCGGACAGCGCCAGGAAACCGTCGCCGCCGCCGTTCCCGGCGCGCTGTTCGCACTCGCCGGCTACCTGTATTTCACCCGCGACCCGCCGCCGGTCGGCTTCGGCGTCTGGGGGCTGTGGGTGTTCTGGGGCCTGTTCGCTACTGGGCTCGCGTATGCTGGTCCCGCCAGACCGACCGTGGACGCGACGCTGGACCGACGGCGGATGCTCCTGGGCCTGTTTACCTTCATACTGGGACTGGCCTGTTTCACGCCGGTTCCGTTCGAGATAAGTGCGATTTGACCGTTAGCTCGCGTCGCGGTCTGGCCGTTCTCAGTGTGAGTACCCGCGGTCCGGAAGCGCCTCCCCGTCGAGCGTGACGCCGCGCTCGGTGACCGTTCCGATCCGGTGGAGCGGGCACGGCACGGCCTGTTTGGCCTCGGGAACATCTGACTCGGGCAGCGTACAGACCAGCTCGAAGTCCTCGCCGAAGAACACGCCCAGCTCCCGTCGTTCCTGTGGCGTCTCGGTGAGCGCGTCGACTTGCGCGTCTATCGGGAGCGGTTCCTCGATAGCGAACCCACAACCGCTGGCCTCGGCCAACTGGTAGAGCGAGCGGGCCAGGCCGTCGCTCGAATCCATCATCGCCGTCGCGTGCGCTCGGAGTGCGACGCCTGCACGCACGCGGGGTTCGAACTGAAACAGCTCGTTCGCCCGGCCAGTGTCGCCCCGGTCGAACAGTTCGAGGGCGGCGGCTGACCGGCCCAGCGTTCCGGTGACACAGACCGCGTCGCCGGGTGTCGCGCCCGAACGCCGGACCGGGTCCGCGGTGGCCCCGATAGCTGTCGTCGCGACGGTGAACTCGTCGTGGCTGTCCAGGTCACCGCCGACGTACTCCGCGCCGACCGCGTGACACACGTCCTGTGCGCCGTCGACGAACGCCGCGAGTTCGTCCGCTTCGAACGACGGTGCGCCGTACGCAGCCACCGCGGCGCTCGCGTCGGCTCCCATGGCGGCCACGTCCGACAGCGAGGCGGCGACGGCCCGCCAGCCGGCTGTGTAGCGGGTCGTCCCCGTCGGGAAGTCCGTCCGCTCGTGGAGCATGTCGGTCGTGATGACCTGCCCGTCCACGACGGCGCAGTCGTCGCCCGCGTCGGGAAGCCGGTCGGCGAGGTCGGCGAGTGCAGCCCGCTCGTCCATACCCGGTCGTCGGTGTCCCGGGGCAAAACCCCCGCGGATATCGGTTGGCGGGACAGGGTCGGTGGGTTGAAACCGGAGACTGACAATCCCATCCACATGGATGGGAACCGGTTGGCGACGGTCGCCGGGTTCGCGGCGGCGCTCGCCGTCCTCGCGGGGCTGGTGTGGCTCGTCGGCATCGGCGAGACGCTGGACGCGCTCACGACGGCAGATCCGGGGGCGCTTCTCGCCGTCGCGGGCATCGCCATGCTCTGGCTCGTCTCGTGGGGGCTGGCGCTGTGGACGGTGCTGCAAGCGCTCGGAGCGCCGGTGGCGCCACACACTGCCGTTCTCGTGTTCGTCGCCGCCGTGTTCTCGAACAACGTCACGCCCTTCGGTCAGGCCGGTGGCGAGCCACTGAGCGCGCTGCTGATATCGACGGCCGCCGACACCGAGTACGAGACCGGGCTGGCGGCTATCGCCACCGTCGACACGGTCCATTTTCTGCCGTCGGTCGGTTACGCCATCGTCGGCTTCACGTTTGTCGCCGCCGGTGCGGTCCAGTTGACCCGGAACCTGGCGTTTGCCGCCGGTGCTGTCGCGGTACTCGCGGTCGGTATCCCCATTGCCGCTGTCCTGGGCTGGCGACACCGGTACCGTGTTCAGGCGGCGATCACTCGCGGTGTCGCACCGGCCCTCGCTACGCTGTCGGATATCGTGCCCCGGTGGTCACCGCCGTCCGCGGCCAACATCGAGGGGCGAATCGAGGGGTTCTTCTCAGCCATCGAACGCATCGCGACGGACCGGCGGACAGTCCTCCAGACCTTTGGGCTTTCGGCGTTCGGCTGGGCCTGTCTATCGGCCTCGCTGTGGACATCGCTGTACGCCGTGGGGACGCCGGTGCCGGTCGAGGTCGTCCTGCTCGTCGTCCCCGTCGCGAGCATCGCCAGCGTCGTGCCGCTCCCCGGTGGGTCCGGCGCTATCGAAACGGTTCTCGTGACGCTACTGGTCTCGACAGCCACGGTTTCGGCCGCCCTCGCCACCTCGGCGGTGTTGATCCACCGCGTCGGGAGCTACCTGTTGCCGACGGTAATCGGTGGCGGCGTCGCTACCGCGCTCGGCGTCGACCGGGCCGCATCGCCCGAAGAGTGACGACCGTTCACAACTGGAGGTGGGTGGCATCATCGCTGCCCTACGGGCGAGTGAACGGTTCACGCCCGCCGACTGCGAACGACGCGTTTAAATGACGGCGACGGAAAGAAATCTGCAATGGCTACACTCTACGACGTTCCCCCCGAGGAACTCATCGAGGCACTCACGGAGACGCTCGCAGACGAAGACGACATCGAAGCGCCGGACTGGGCCGAGTACACCAAGACCGGCGTCGACCGCGAACTCCCTCCTGAGCAGGAAGACTTCTGGGCGCGACGCGCGGCCAGTCTCCTCCGGAAGGTCGCCGTCGACGGCCCCGTCGGCGTCAACGCCCTCCGCTCCGAGTACGGCACCTCGAAGCAGGGGACGACCCGCTACCGCGTCCGCCCCCACCAGAAGACCAAGGGCTCGGGCAACATCATCCGGACGGCGCTCCAGCAGCTCGAAGACGCTGGCTACGTCGAGACCAGCGAGAACGACGGCCGCCGCATCACCGGCGAGGGCCGCAGTCTCCTCGACGACACCGCAGGCGACCTCCTGACGGAACTCGACCGTCCGGAGCTCGAACGCTACGCGTAACTGACGCCTTTCTCGCTGTTTTTCAGTCGGTCCGTAGCCCCTGCTCCGAAATCGTTTTCCGACCGACTCCAGTACTTTCATACAACTATGAGTGGCGACCCCAGCGAGGAGGAACTCGAAGAACTCCGGAAAAAGAAGATGGAGCAGCTCAAGGAACAGCAGGGAGACGAGGGCGAGGCGCAGGAGGCGGCCAAGCAGCAGGCCGACGCCCAGAAGCAGGCAGTCCTCAAGCAGAACCTCACCGACGGCGCACGCAAGCGGCTCAACACGGTCAAGATGTCGAAACCGCAGGTCGGGGAGCAGATCGAACAGCAGGTCGTCGCGCTGGCCCAGAGCGGCCGCGTGCAGGGCCGGATCGACGAGGACCAGATGAAGGAGCTCCTCTCGGAGCTGACGCCCGACTCCAAGAGCTTCGACATCAAGCGCCGGTAGATGGAGTGTGCCCTGTTGTACAGCGGGGGCAAGGACTCGACGCTGGCGGCGCTCTTGCTCGACCCCTTTTACGACGTGACGCTCGTCAGCGGCTCCTTTCGCGTCTGTGACACCGACCCCGCTCGGGAGAGCGCGTCGGCCGTCGGCTTCGACCACGCGACGGTCGATCTGGACCCGAACGTGGCCCACGATGCCGTCGAACAGATGTACGACGACGGCTATCCGCGGAACGGCATCCAGCAGGTCCACGAGCACGCCGTCGAAACCGTCGCCAGCGCTGACTGGGTCGCAGGCGCCGACGGTATCGACACACTCGACGCCGTCGCTGACGGCACCCGGCGTGACGACCGGGTGCCGACGGTGGGCCGCCCGCTCGCACAAAGCGTCGAGGATCGCTTCGGCGTGGACTACCTCGCGCCGCTTGCTGGCATCGGCCGCGGCGCTATCGACGCGATGGCCGCCGACCGACTCATCGTCGAGAGCGGTCCCAGCGCCGAGATTCCGAAGGCCGACTACGAGGTCGAACTCCGCGCGCTCTTGCGGGAGCGCTACGGCGAGGGTGCCGTGGCCGACGTATTCCCCGAGCACACGCAGTCCCGCGTGCAGGGCCTGCGGTAGCCGTCGGCGGTTCGAGTCCTGCGCGTGCGTTCGTCAGATTAGGCGATGTCCCGGCTGGTGTCCACGCTGATGCGATCTGTGAGGTCGAGGCATATCGGTTCGGTGAGCGCCCGGCCCCCGCGGAACTTCGGGACGAAGAGCCTGTTTTCGATAGCGTCGTCGTTTCGCTTCGTTTCGAGGTCGAACACGACGTCGCTCGTGTACTCTGTCCGGTGGCGCTGTGACGGCGTGGCGCTGTGTTTGAGCGCGTACAGGACCGCGACGCTGTCAGTCTGTGCGAGTCTGGCCTGCAGCGTTTCGAGGAAGGCCCGAAACTCTCCCGTGTCCGCGCGCTCAAGCGGTTCGACCGGGTCGACGACGAGGAGCGAATCTTCGGTGAGCCCCTCGACGTGGGCGAGCGCATCGCTGACCGGGGCCTCCCGATCTAGTTGGCTGACTGCGAGATCGTCGTAGGTCCCCCGCTGGGACCGCAGTGCCGACGTGACCGTCGTCGGTGCCTGTTCGCCGGAGAGATACACCGTCTCCTGCCGGGCGACGAACTCGGAGAGAAACAGCTCCGCCTGGCTCGCCGGTTCGGCGAGCAGCGTGACGAGGCTTCCAGTCGGAATGCCGCCGTTTAATTTCCGGTCGAGTGCTCGAACCCCCGTCTCGAATCGCTGCGTCACTGTCTCACCCCGCGCGGCGTCCACCGATTCACTGCCCATCCCATACAGACACGCCCGTCAGAGTCTCCCTTTGTTGTCGGCTCTCTAACGCGTACCATCTACCGTATAGCCGGTCTCTATCGCTATCGCCGCCAGCGCGTGGTAGTCGATATCGCTGTTACGGACAGACTGTCGGCGAAACCAGCAGTGTTTCGGCGTCTTAGTGGGTCTCTACCGGTAGGTATTGGCGCGTGTTCGAGGGTCACGGCCGGCGTGAACGAACAGGTTCAAGCGCGCCCTCGCTGTAGACGCGGACATGTACGACTCCGTCAAGGGCTTTCGTGATTTCTACCCCGAGGAGATGCAGGCTCGGCGGTGGGCCATGGACACGCTGGAAGACGTCGCACAGCGCTACGGCTTCCGGGAGATCGGCACGCCGGCTCTCGAGCCGACCGAGATGTACGTCGACAAGAGCGGCGAGGAGATCGTCGAGGAACTGTACAGCTTCGAGGACAAGGGCGGGCGCGAAGTCGCGCTCACGCCGGAGCTGACGCCGACCGTCGCACGGATGTTCGTCGCCAAGCAACAGGAGCTCTCGAAGCCAATCAAGTGGGTGTCGACGCGGCCGTTCTGGCGCTACGAGGAGCCCCAGCAGGGCCGGTTCCGGGAGTTCTACCAGACTAACGTCGACATCTTCGGGTCGGCGGAGCCGACGGCCGACGCCGAGATTCTGGCCGTCGCCGTGGACATGCTCACCGACCTCGGGCTAACGGGCGAGGACTTCGAGATCCGCGTCTCCCACCGGGACATCCTCGCTGGCGTGCTGGAGTCCTTTGGGGCCGACGTGGACGTGCCCGAGGCGATACGCGCGGTCGACAAGCGGGCGAAGGTCGACCACGACGACTACCTCGATGCGCTCGTCGAAGCGGGGCTCAACTACGGGCAGGCCGACAAGTTCGACGAGATGCTGCAGATCGACGCCGAGGAAATCGACGCGCTCGCGGACCTCACCGGCTCCGAGGACGTCCGCGCGGCGACCGACAATCTTCAGGCAGTGCTCGACGCGGCCGAGGACTTTGGCGTCCGCGAGCACCTCACCGTCTCGTTGACGACCGCACGCGGGCTGGACTACTACACCGGCGTCGTCTTCGAGTGCTTCGATTCGACGGGCGAGGTCTCTCGCTCGGTGTTCGGCGGCGGCCGCTACGACGACCTCATCGAGGGCTTCGGCGGCCAGTCGACGCCGGCCGTTGGCTTCGCGCCCGGCCACGCCACCCTTCAGTTGCTCTGCCAGCGGGCCGGCGTCTGGCCCGCCGAGGAGCTGTCGACGGACTACTACGTCCTGCAGGTCGGCGACACGCGGCCGACGGCGGCCCGCATCGCCCGGGACCTGCGCGAGCGCGGCCACGTCGTCGAGAGCGACGTCGCCGACCGCTCCTTCGGCGCGCAGATGGGCTACGCCGACGGCATCAACGCCGAGATGGTCGTCATCGTCGGCGAGCAGGACCTGGAAAACGACGAGGTGACGCTCAAGGAGATGGACGACGGCGAGCAGGTCAGCGTCCCGCTCTCGGAGTTCCCCGGCGACCACGAACGGCCGACGTTCGAGGACTTCACGGAATAGCGCGGCCGAGCGGCCGACCGACGACAGTAGCTTTTTGCGACCGCCGTGTTGATTGTCCGACATGCAGCTCCCCTCCATCGCCCTCCCGAGGTGGAAGCTCGTCGCCGCCATCGTGATACTGTCGACGGGCGTCGCCATGCTCGGCGGGGCGGCCGGCCTCGGCAACGTCATCGCACCGGTGTCGATAATCCTCGGCTGGTTCATCCTGGCCCCGCTCGTCGCCCTGTTGGGTTCGGAACTGCCGATGATTGAGTCCCCGGAGGACGAGTCAGAGACGGACGAAACCGCCGTAACTGCCCCAGCGGAGTCGCCGGTGGACCCGGTCGACCACCTCCGCGAGCGCTACGCCCGCGGCGAACTGACCGACAGCGAGTTCGAGCGGCGACTTGACCGCCTGCTGGAGACCGAATCGCTCTCGGCGAACAGCGGGACCGAGAAGGGGGTCCGTGAGACCGACAGAGAAGTCAGTCTCGAAACCGAGTGACGGCCATCGTATTCGGGCCGTACCGCAGGCGGGCGGTCAGTGCGAGACACTCGACATTTCACTCCTTCGCGCTGACGACCTCGATGCCACTGTCAGTCAGGCGAACGTACAGAAGCGTATCGTCCGGTCCTGGATCAACCACGTCGTCGAGTTCGGGCGCACAGCCAGCCATTCCGATGTCGTTGAAGCCACAGGCGTCACAGACCGCCGCGTCGACCAGCGGGTGGTACGTCCCGTTCCGCTCGGTCGCCGGGAGGTAGCCAGCGTCCTCGATTACCGTGCCACACGCCTTGCAAGTCAGTGTCTCCGGGTGCGAGGCGAGGTCCATACACCACTTTCGCGTGGCCGCTATTTATCGCTGTGTGGGCCGTCCGCAAGGGTGGCCGATCAGAGTGCCCGCTCCATCTCCATCTCCACGCGCTCTTTGGCGATTGTTTCGAAGCCAACCGATTCGTACAGTGCTCGGGCGACGTGGTTCGTGTTCGAGACGGAGAGCCAGACGCGGTCGAGCCCGTTCTCCTGCCCGTATCCAAGGAGCACGCGGATGAGTTGTGAGCCGATGCCGGCGTGCTGGTAGTCCGGATGGACGAAAATCGCCAGTTCCGAGGTGTCTTGGTACGGGACGAGGACGGCGTGGCCGACGGCTTGCCCCTCGTGCCAGACGACGACGTTCAGGCCGTCTTCGACAAGATTTGGCAGCCAGTCGCGAATGTCTGCTTCAGTCCGTGGTGGCACGCCCTGTGACCGGGAGTCGGTCCCGAAGTCAGCATACATCTCCACCAGTGGGTCGATGTCGCCGTCATAGGCCTCGATTGTCACCGTCCGCCCGTCGTGGTCGGTGAACGTTTCGGGCGGGCGGGGGAACTCGTGATCCGCCGCGGCGGCGTTGGACATACTCACTCCTTTGTTCTCAGCATGCCTAAGTTCGTCTATCCTTCCCAGCCACTGAGATTCGGGCGAGACAAGTGGCTCGCAGTCGTTACATCGGTATGCGCGCCTATCGCGTGGCCTACGACGGCCGACCGTATCACGGGTTCCAGCGCCAGCCCGATGTCGACACCGTCGAGGGGCGACTTCGCTCAGCGCTCGTCCGCCTCGGCGTTTGCGAGCGCGGCGACGGCTTGCCCGAGCGCTACGCCGCTGCCGGTCGGACTGATGCCGGCGTGTCCGCGCGGGCACAGACCGTCGCCTTCGACGCGCCGGCGTGGCTCTCGCCGACGGCGTTCAACGGCGAGCTCCCCGACGACGTTCGCGTGTGGGCCAGCACCGACGTCCCCGACGGCTTCCACGCGACCCACGACGCCGCCGAACGCACGTACGCCTACTACCTGTACGCGCCGACGGACGCAGACCGACCCGTCGACGACGAGCGGTGGGCCGATGCCGTCGACGCGCTCGCTGGGACCCACGACTTCCACAACCTCACGTCGGACGACACCGGAACCGAGCGGACGGTGGACATCGACTGGACGCGGGACGGCCAGTTCCTCGTCGCTCGGTTCACGGCCGGCGGGTTCTGCCGCCAGTTGGTCCGGCGGCTCGTCGCGCTCGCGGCGGCTGTCGCGGACGGCTCCGCCCCGCTGTCGAAGATTGACCGTGTCCTCTCGCCGGAACCCGTCAGCGGCCCCGACGGCGTCCCGCCGGCCCCGCCCGAACCGCTCGTGCTGAGCGACGTTCGTTACCCGGCCGTTGCGTTCAGTCGGGACGAGGATGCCGCCGCAGACGCGCGGACGGTCTTCGATCACCGACGCGCGAACGCCCGCACGACTGCGCGGGTCGCCGGTCACATCACTGACGGGCTGTAGTTCTCTGGCGCGCAGCGCCGTTCCACAGTGGTTTTCCCGGGTCCGGTGTATCGGTGCCCTATGCGAGCCGTCCACGTCGCGGAGCACGGTGACCCGTCCGTCCTCGCCACCACGACACAGTCGCGGCCCGACCCGGGATCCGGCGAGATTCGGATCCGCGTGGCCGTGGCCGGCGTCAACTTTGCCGACATCGCCAAGCGCCGCGGCACGTACCCTGGCGGGCCGTCACCGCCGTACATCCCTGGTATCGAGGTCGCTGGCCGCGTCGACGCCACCGGCGACGGGGTCGCTCTCGAACGAGGGGACCGAGTAATGGCGTACGTCCTGCGGGGCGGGTACGCGGAGTCGGTCGTCGCCAGCGAGGAACGCGTTCGGCGCGTCCCCGACGAACTCTCGCTTCGCGAGGCCGCCGGCGTCCCGATACAGTGGCTGACCGCGCACAACACGCTGTTCGAGTGGGGCGGACTCGGCGGCGATGAGATCGTCCTCGTGCTCGCGGCGGCCGGCGGCGTCGGCTCCGCCGCGGTCCAGTTGGCCGGGACACAAACGGACGCGACCGTTCTCGGGGCGGCGAGCACCGCCGAGAAACGGGCGTTCGTCAGCGAACTGGGCGCTGACGAGACGATCGATTACGTCGACCGGGACCTGACGGCCGCCGTGGACGCCGCCACGGACGGCGCGGGCGTCGATCTGGTACTGGATGGCGTTGGCGGCGACGCTTTCGAGGCGAGTCTTGACGCCCTCGCACCCGGTGGCCGCGTCGTCACGTACGGCCTCGCCAGCGGCGAGGTCCCGTGTGTCTCGACGCCAAGACTCATATTCGGGAACCACAGCGTCGTCGGCTATCACCTCGGCCATGCCGCCGACCACGACCGCCAGCGGGTGTTCGGCGCGTTCGACCCGGTCCTGTCGGCGCTATCGGCCGGCGACGCGTCTGTTCAGGTCGACCGGGTGTTCGATCTGGACGACGCGGCCGCCGCCCACGAACACGTCGAGAACCGCCGGACGCGGGGGAAGGTCCTGCTGGAACCGTAACACAGTGGGCTATCGAGCGCGGGTCGTCAACCGATAGAAAAAGATAGGTTGACGGGGTGGTACCACCCGGGTATGACTGTCGCCGTCGTGGGCGCGTCGATGACGGAGTTCGGCGTCCGAAAGCCGCGTCTCCGAGAATTGCTCGCCACAGCGGGCGCGCACTGCCTCGACGATGCGGGTGTCGCGCCGCGGGCCGTCGACCACCTTTACCTCTCTGAGTCCGGCGGGGCCTACGAGTCCAAATGCGGGCTGGTGAACGCGCTGAAAGACGACCTCGGACTCGGACGGGCTTACGCGACGGGTATCGAGCAGACTTCGGCGGCCGGCGGGGCAGGCATCGCCGCCGCCTGGCGCTCGGTCGCGTCGGGCGAGAGCGACCTGTCGCTACTGGTCGGCGGCGAGAAGATGACCCACCTCTCGACGCCGGTTGCGTCCGACGTAGTATCCGCGATTACCCATCCAGCGGAGTACAAACACGGCGTGACAATCCCTTCTTTCGCGGGTCTGACCGCCAGGCACTACATTGAGCGGTTCGACGCGCCCCGCGAGTCGCTGGCGCGCGTCGCCGTGAAGAACCACCGGAACGGCCTTGACAACCCTAACGCGCATTTCCAGTCGGAGATAACCGTCGACCAGGCCCTCTCGTCGCCGGTCATTGCCGACCCGCTCCGGTTGTATGATTTCTGTCCCATCTCCGACGGGAGCGCGGCGCTGCTGTTCGCGACTGAGGAGCGCGCCCGGGCACTGACCGACGACTACGCTCTCGTCGCCGGTGTCGCGGGCGCAACCGGGAGCCAGGTGATCCACGAGCGGTCGGACCTAACAGCGATGGCCGCTGTCGAAACGGCAGCCGAGCGAGCCTACGACGCCGCCGACTGCGGTCCGGCAGACCTCGACGTGGTCGAACTCCACGACATGTTCACCATTCTGGAGTTCCTGCAACTGGAGGCGCTGGGGATCGCCGAGCAGGGAACGGCCTGGCAACTCACCAGGGACGGAGCGACCGCCCGCGACGGCTGCTTGCCGGTCAACACCTCGGGCGGGCTGAAGTCGAAGGGCCATCCAATCGGGGCCTCCGGTGTCGCTCAGGCCGTCGAACTGTACGAGCAACTGACTGATTCCGCCGGCCCGCGCCAGATTGACGCCGACGTGGGCCTGGCCTGCAACGTCGGCGGGTTCGGGAACGCTGCCGTGGCAACGATACTCGAACGCCGGTGAAACGAAGGCTTACTTCGCCCCCGTCCCAAGAGCGGGCTATGAGTTCGGTACCCGCACGGAGCGACATCGACGAGGCGTACAAGTGGGATCTCGACTCCCTCTACGCCAGCGACGAGGAGTGGGAAGCCGCCTACGAGGAGGCGGAGGAACTGATCGAGGACCTGGCCGCCTACGAGGGGCGGGCAACCGAGGACGCCGCCACCCTGCTAGAGACGCTAGAGACCTACGAGGAACTGATGCGGACGGTGTCGAACGTCGCCGCCTACGCCCGGATGCGAAAGGACGAGGACACCACCGACGACACGTACCAGGCGCTGACTGCTCGCTCGCAGTCCCTCTCGTCTGAGGCCAGTTCGGCCGCCTCGTTCCTCGACCCGGAACTGCAGGATCTGGACTACGACGACATCGAAGCGATAATCGACGAGGAGCCGGGGCTGGAACCGTACGAGCACTACTTCGACGACGTGCTCCGGATGAAAGACCACACCCGCTCGGCCGAGGTCGAGAACCTCCTCGCCGAACTCGGCGAGGTCACCGGCGCGCCCGGCGAGGTGTACAATATGCTGGCCAACGCCGATATGACGTTCCCGACCGTCGAGGACCCCGATGGCGACCAGCAGCCGATCACGCTCAACAACTTCACGACGCTCCAGAAACACCCTGACCGCGACTTCCGCCAGCGCGTCTACGAGGCGTTCTACGACGAGTGGGAGACCGTCCGCAACGCCGTCGGCACGGCCTACAAGAACGCCGTCAAAACCGACGTGAAGATGGCGAACGCCCGCGACTACGACACCGCCCGCGAGGCAGCGCTGGACGGCCCGAACGTCCCCGTCGAGGTGTACGACACGCTCGTCGACACCGTCCACGACAACCTCGATACGCTTCACCGCCATGCCGACCTCAAACGCCAGTCAATCGGGGCCGACGAACTCCGGATGTGGGACCTCTACGTCCCGCTCGTGCAGGAGGAATCCCCCGAAATCGAGTACGAACAGGCCTGCGAGTACGTCACCGAGGCCGTCGCGCCGCTGGGCGATGACTACCAGTCCCGGCTCGCCGAGGGCCTGGACTCGCGGTGGGTCGACGTGTACGAGACCGAGCACAAGCAGTCCGGCGCCTACTCCGGCGGCACCTACGACTCCCAGCCGTTCATCCTGATGAACTACCAGGACGACGTGGAGTCGATGTACACGCTGGCCCACGAACTCGGCCACTCGATGCACTCTGAGTACACCAGCGAGGAGCAGCCCTTCGTCTACTCCGGCTACGAGATATTCGTCGCCGAGGTCGCGAGCACCGTCAACGAGACGCTGCTGACCCACCACCTGCTGGACGCCGTCGAGGACGAGCGCCTGCGCCGACACATCCTCAACGAGTACCTCGAACGGTTCCGGTCGACGCTGTACCGGCAGACGATGTTCGCCGAGTTCGAGCACCGCACTCACGAGATGTCCGAGGCCGGCGAGCCGCTGACCCCCGACCGACTGGACGACCTCTATCGGGACCTGAAAGGCGACTACTACGAGCCGGCGGTACTCGACGACCGCATCGCCCGCGAGTGGATGCGCATCCCGCACTTCTACCGGGCGTTCTACGTCTACCAGTACGCGACCGGGATTTCGGCGGCCGTCGCACTCGTCGACGGCATCCTCGATGAGGGCGAACCCGCCGCCCAGCGGTACATCGACTTCCTCCGGAGCGGGTCGCGGCAGTACCCGCTAGAACTGCTTCGCGACGCCGGCGTCGACATGGCCAGTCCTGACCCCGTCGAGTCCGCCCTCTCGACGTACGGCGAGTACCTCGACGAGTTCGCCGAGCTGCTGTAGGGCGGCCAGTAGCTATCCGGTGCCTGTCTGGCTGTTCGAGCCACCGGTCTAACCGAACGCTACAGCCCCGTCTCGACACGGATAACTGTTTCACCCCCTGTGACCCGAAGGCACTTTGTGTCTCAACCGTATAGTACCGACCATCCAAATGTCGCGCAGTCCCTCGCTTCCGGAACGACCACGGTTGGAACTTGATCCCGATATGACGCCTGACGAGCGTCTGGAGGCACTCCGGGAACATTTCAAAGAGATAGTACAGGTCAACGAACAGCTGACTGAGCAACTGGACGCCGCCCGTGACCGGCAGAACGATCTCACGGACGAGGTCGACCAGCTTGAACGGGAAAACGAGACGCTCAAGACGTCTTCGCTGTACATCGCCACAGCAGAGGAGCTGACTGACGACGGCGTCGTCGTCAAACAGCACGGCAACAACCAGGAAGTGCTGACGGAAGTCTCGCCGTCCATCCGTGATGGCCTGGAGGCCGGCGACCGCGTCGCAATCAACGACTCCTTCGGTGTCAAGCAGATTCTCGACCCCGAGACCGACGCCCGTGCGCAGGCGATGCAGGTCGACGGTTCGCCGGACGTCTCCTACGACGATATCGGTGGTCTCGAAGAGCAGATCCGCGAGGTCCGGGAAGCCGTCGAGGAGCCGCTCGTCAACGCCGACCAGTTCCGCGAGGTCGGTATCGAACCGCCGAGCGGCGTCCTGCTGCACGGCCCGCCCGGCACCGGCAAGACGATGCTCGCCAAGGCCGTCGCCAACGAGACCGACGCGACGTTCATCAAGATGGCCGGCTCCGAACTGGTTCGGAAGTTCATCGGCGAGGGGGCGCGACTGGTCCGGGATCTGTTCGAGCTCGCTGCCGAGCGCGAACCGGCTATTATCTTCATCGACGAGATCGACGCTATCGCGGCCAAGCGAACGGAGTCGAAGACCTCCGGCGACGCCGAGGTCCAGCGGACGATGATGCAACTGCTCTCGGAGATGGACGGGTTCGACGAGCGCGGGGAAATCCGTATCATCGCCGCGACGAACCGCTTCGACATGCTCGACCGCGCCATCCTCCGCCCCGGCCGCTTCGACCGCCTCATCGAAGTCCCCAACCCCGATGTTGAGGGCCGCGAGCGCATCCTCGAAATCCACACGCAGGAGATGAACCTCGACGACGGCGTGGACCTGGGCGCGTTTGCCACCGAGACCGACGGCCTCTCCGGCGCGGAACTGGCATCGCTGGCGACCGAGGCCGGGATGTTCGCCATCCGTGACGGCCGGACGACGGTCCAGCAGTCCGACCTCCACGACGCCCTGGAGAAGATCGAAGCCGACGACGACGCCAGCAGCGTCCCGGTCGCGTTCGCGTAATACCGGCGCAAAAACAGGTTTTCAGTGTCTTGCGGGCTTACGGAACTGCCAGCAGATTATCGACCACGGTGACGTTCGCCTGTTCGAACACCGTCCGCATCTCGTCGCTCAGCGAGACGTCCGTGATGAACATGTCAATGTCGTCGATAGTCGCGAACTCGCGGAAGCTCCTGCTGTCCAGTTTGCTCCCGTCGGCGACCAGGATGACGTGCCGGCCGCCTTCACAGAGCAGTGTCTTGATGCGCGCTTCGTCTTCGTTCGAGACGGAGAGGCCACCATCGCTCTGGACCGCGTCGGTTTCGAGAAACACGATATCGAAGTTCGTCTTCCGGAGGTACGACTCGGCGCTGGGTCCCACAAGCGCGTCCGAGGTCTGGCGCAGCGAGTCGCCGACGACCTTGACTTCGCCACAGGTCTCACGGAGTTCGAACGCGCTTTCCGGTGAGTTTGTCGCGGCGAGCAGTGACAACTGCTCCGGAATGGCTTTCGCCACTTCGCGGGCCGTCGGCCCCGTGTCGAAGAAGACGGCGTCGCCGTCGCTCAGCTCATCCACGGCCCGCTCGGCAATCGCCCGCTTGCCGCTCGGGTTGTCGATGCTATCTGCCGGGCTGGACCCGTTAGTCTCTTCCTTCGACGCTGGGAGCGCACCGCCGTGAAACCGTTCGATGAGCCCGTCCTCTGCGAGTGACGAGAGGTCTCGTCGGATCGTCGCCTCGGAGACACCGAACTCTTCGGTGAGTTCTTCGACCGTGACCCGATCCGATTTGTTTACTTGTCGAACGATTTCCTTCCGTCGTTCATCAGGTATCATGTTCTGTTACAGCGGGCCCGAACCCTGCGGGTGTGTGTGCCCTCCGACTGATGTATGTGTTAGTTTGTATCATCTCTCTCGATAGAATCGGCCCCGCTCTCAGGGCCGGCGACGCAGTCTAGTGATTTGCGAGATTGCTCGATGGCGCTCGGTGGTATATCATGCAGTATGTAGACGTTCATGAAAAACTCTCTCCCGGTACTAATGGCTGAGGACACCGAACAGTGTAGCGATGACTGTCCCGATACTGCTGACGATTGCGCCGCCGTAGACGCCGGTCGCGTAATTGAAGACCGCGAGGCCTGCCAGCCCGAATGCAGTCCCGAACGTGAGCAGCGTGGCGGGTGTCATTCTGTCGGTGAGCTCCGTGACCATTGTCAGATCGTCGCCTGCTGCTCGATCTTCGAATCGTACGTCAGCGACTCGCCCGTGGCCGGGTCGAAATACTGGAGCGAGTCCCTATCGAACCGGAGGTTCACCGCATCTCCCATCTCGACCGTCGTGTCCGGGTCGACCGCGGCTTTGATGCTCTGGCCGGTGTCGAGTTCGAGTTCGAGTACGGTCTTCTCGCCCTGCGGTTCGACGACCTCTACCGTCGCCGGGTGGACGTTCGCCGGGACGCCGTCCTGGTTGAGCGCGATGTTCTCCGGGCGGATACCAAGCGTCACCCGGTCGCCGAGATACGGCTCAAGCGCGTCGGTGAACTCGTCCGGGACGTTGTGGATCGCGCCGCCGAGGTCCAGTTCGAACTTGCCGGCGGAGGACTCTTCGAGCGTCCCTTCGAGGAAGTTCATGCTCGGCGAGCCGAGGAAGCCGGCGACGAACATGTTTCGCGGGTTCGAGTAGACGTGGGTCGGTTCGCCGACCTGCTGAATCTGGCCGTTGTCCATGACCGCGATCTGGTCGGCCAGCGTCATCGCCTCCACCTGGTCGTGGGTGACGTAGACGGTCGTCGTCGACAGCTCCTCGTGGAGTTTGTTCAGTTCGGCACGCATCTGGACGCGGAGCTTCGCGTCTAAGTTCGACAGCGGCTCGTCCATCAGGAACACCGCGGGGTCGCGAACGATTGCGCGGCCCAGGGCCACCCGCTGTTGCTGGCCGCCGGACAGTTCCGACGGTCGGCGGTCCAGTAGCTCTTCGATCTGTAGCAGTTCCGCGGTCTCGTTGACCCGCTCGGTGATGATTTCCTCGGCCGTGTCGTGTTGCTCCAGCCCGAACCGCATGTTGTCACGCACCGTCTTGTGCGGGTACAGCGCGTAGTTCTGGAACACCATCGCGATGTCGCGCTCGTACGCGCGAGCGTCGTTGACGATGTTCTCTCCGATCCGGATTTCACCGTCGGTCGCCCGCTCGAGCCCCGCGATGAGGCGCAGGGTCGTGGTCTTGCCACACCCTGACGGGCCGACGAGGACGGTGAAGCTTTCGTCGGGGATGTCCAGCGAGATGCCGTCGACTGCGGTAACGTCGTCGAATTCCTTTACGAGGTCGGTGAGTTCTACGTGTGCCATAGTTAGTTACTCCTTGACTGCTCCTTGTGTGAGTCCGCTCACGATATACTGCTGGAAGAACAGGCCGAACAGGATGCCGGGTAACGCGGCGATCATCCCGCCGGCTGCGAGGTGCGCCCAGTCCACGAAGTCGTCAGCCACGAACAGCGAGACTGCGATCGGCAGCGTCTGGGCCTGTTCCGAGGACGTGAGAACGAGCGCGAAGACGAACTCGTTCCACGAGAAGATGAACGCGAGGATGGCGGTGGCCGCGATGCCCGGCTTCGCCATCGGCAGAATGATTTTGACGAACGCCTCCCAGCGGGAACAGCCGTCGATCTGGGCCTGTTCGTCCAACGATTCGGGGATTCCGTCGAAGTAATTCTTCATGATCCAGACGGCGAACGGGAGGTTGAAGAACGTGTACGTGAGGATGAGCGCGAGTCGCGTGTCGTACAGGCTCCCGGTGAGTCCGCCGATGAGCGGCGGGTTCGACATGATCTGGAAGAACGGGACGATGAGCGCGATGGGGGGGATCATCCGCGCGCCGACGATCGACAGCAGCAGCGACTTGTTCCCCAGGAAGTCATACCGGGAGAAACTGTAGCCGGTGACCGTTCCAAGGGTAATACAGATGAGCGTCGTCGTCGTCGCGACGATCATGCTGTTGAACGTGTAGTTGTCGAACGGTCGGTTCGTGAAGATATCCACGTAGTTCTGTGCCGTCGGGTTCTGTGGGAGGAACGTGATCGGCAGCGACAGCACTTCGCTCGACGGTTTGATGCTCGTGATGAAGATGTAGTAGATCGGGAACCAGATGATAAGGACGTACACGGCGAGCAGTCCGTAGGCCAGCAGTCGCTCGCGGGCGACGGACGGCCACTCGTTCTGTGTATCCAGTCCCAGCGACCGACGCAGTCGGTTGAGTGGTGATTTCTTCGTGCTCATGCTTCGTAGGGTGACTCGCCGAATATCTTGTACAGACTGGCCACGATGGCGAAGGTCACGGCCAGCAGGACGACTCCGAGTGCAGCGCCGGTCCCGGGTTCGTTGAACACCTGTGCGGTCCGGTACAGCCAGGAGGCCCACACCTCAGTCGACTTCCCGGGGCCGCCCTGGGTCATCACCCAGACCAGGTCCAGCGCCCGGATGTCGAAGATGATACGGATGGTCAGCGCGACCAGTATGGACGGTTTCAGGAACGGGTACGTGACGTTCCAGAACCGCGACCACCGACTCGCGCCGTCGACTTCGGCCGCGTCGTACAGCTGCTCGGGGACGTTCTGCAGGCCCGCGAGCAGGATGATGATGATGAACGGCGTGAACACCCAGACGTCGGCGATGATGAGTGCCATCATGGCGAGCGCGCCGTCCGACAGGAACGGGATGTTCCCCGAGATGATGCCGAGTCGCTGGAGCGCGCCGTTGATCGCGCCGAAATCGGACTGGAACATCCAGCGCCACATCAGCCCGCTCATCACGTACGGGAGAATCCACGGGACGATGACCGCCGTCCGGAACCAGCCCCGCCCTTTCAGGTCCTTATCGAGCAACAGCGCGATGCCCAGTCCCAGCAGGAACGAGATGGAGACGCTGAAACCGACGTAGATGACTGTATTGGTGGTAATCGAAACGAAACTGGGACTGAACACGCCGAGGGCGGCTTCGCCCCCTTCCCGCGCGAAAATCAGCCGCCGGAAGTTCCGGAGGCCGACGAACTCCATCTCGTTCGTTATCGGGTTCCGGAACTGGAAGCTGCTGAGAAACAGTTTCGCGGTCGGATAAACGATTATTGCGGCGATCCACAGCAGCGTCGGCCCAACGGTTAACGGGACGAACAGCTTGTCGAGTTTGCGACGCAGTGGGCTCTTTTCGATTGACATAATATATAAACCTTGGACCGTGCCGATCAGAGAAGGCCGATGTCCTGGTAGAGACGCTCGATGTTACTGTAGGCGTCGTTGAGTGCCGCTTCGGGGTCTTTGTTACCGAGCAGCGCCGGCGTTAGCTGTTCGTTCAGGTAGTCGTCGACCTGTGGCTGTGCCATGTACGTCTCGCTCTGTGCGTTTTCGAGGTTGAACCGCATGTCTTCGAGCAGCCAGGACGGGTACTCGCTCTGAACCTCGTCGTCCTCGTACACCTCTGGGACGACGGCCGGGTTCCCCTCGACGAGCATGTTGTTCTTGGACGACGCCCGGGTCGTCATGAAGCGGGCGAACTCCTTGGCCGCGCCCTTCCGCTCGGAGAACGCCGAGACGCTGATTCCGTTCGTGTCCTGGAAGGTAGCGCGGCTCTCCGGCCCTTTCGGCGGTCTGGCGCTGCCGATTCGGCCTTCCTCCCACTCGTCGATTGCGCGGGACCCGAGCGGCGTCCAGGACTCGACGGTCGCGTACTGGCCGGCGATGAAGTTGTCACCGATGCCACCTTCGCCGAGGCTGGACATTCCGTCGGGGGTGATGCCACGCTCGCGGAGCTCGTTGAAGAATTCGAGGACTTCCATCCCTTCCTCGACGAACACCGGCTCGTAGCTGTCGTTGAACAGCTGGCCGCCGGCCTGGTAGAGGAACTGCTTGAAGCTGAACACGGACTTGCCGGCCCACGTGAACGCGAACCCGGACTTGTCGCCCTGTGAGAGCTGCTCGCCCTGGTTCAGCACTTCGTCCCACGTGTCCGGTGGCGCGTCGAAGCCCTGGTCGTTCAGGTACTGCTGGTCGTAGAGGTAGCTGCCCCACTTGCCGAACTCAGGAGCCATGTACGTCTGCCCGTCGAACTGGACGAGGTCGTTCAGCGAATCGGGGAACTTGCTCATGTGGTCGCTCCCGAGACCGAGCGGCTCGAGCCAGTCGGAGCTGACGAAATCGGCCAGCCACCAGGTCGGCCCGTTGAACGCGTCGACGGTGCTGTCCTGGTTCCGCCAGATCGTCGTCAGGCTGGTCTTGAGGTTGCTCCACGGAACCTCGTTGACTTCCACGGAGATGCCGGTCTCCTCCTCGAACCGATTGATGTTGTCTTCCGTCCCGGGATCGAACTCCAGTGACCCGGCGTTGTAGAACACGATTTCGTCTGCCATCGTCTCCGAACCGGTGCCGGTCGTGGCACCGTCTGAACTCTCACCGTCGGAGCTTTCGCCGCCGGAGCCGTCCTCCGTGCTCGAGTCGGAGCCGCCGCTGCAGCCAGCGAGTGCCGCTGTCCCGATGACACCGGCGCTTTTGATGAACGTTCGACGAGTGCGTTTTGAATTCTTCTGCATGCAATCGCTCACGAGACAGCCATGGATTATAAATCATGGGGGTAATTAGAAATGAACACTAATCTCATAAATAATTAAATAACGGTGTGAAAGTGAACTTTGAGGCCTGAAAACGCTTTTGAAGGCACAATCACTATAGTATATTATAGGTTATATATTAAATCGTATATCTTTGCGTGATTGATTTCACTCACAAATCTGAATTCGAGCACGTTTTGAACGCTCCGTTCACCGAAGCGTGCAGACCCGGCAACCGACTGAATCGGACTCCCGTCATTCGGTTCGGTATCGAGACGCCCGAAAGCCGCCTGTGGCCCGCAGGACCCCGCGCGATTTATGCCACACCGCCCAGTATCGGTGCCCGTGACAGAGCGCGGACGGACGCGGCGGGCGTTTCTGGGAACGCTCGCGGCGACGACGGTCGGGTCGGTCGCGGGGTGTCAATCACAGTTCAATCCGCTCGCATCGACGGCTCTGGACGAACACGCCGCCACGCAGTTCCGGCAGGGGCTCCTGAACACGGGGTACCAGGACGCCTCGGTTCCGGACGCCGTCGAGCGGGCCTGGGAACTGCCGACCAATCGCGGGGACCACACCGCGGCGAAAGGCAGCCCTGCACTGGCACCGACTGATGACCTGATTCTGGCCGATGACACCGGTCGCGTGCGGGCCATCGCACCGGGCGGCGAGGTCCAGTGGGCGACGACGATCACGCAGGCGACGCGCGGGAGCCACGGCACGCCGGCCATCGCCAACGACACCGTCTACATCGGGGCCTACGACGGCGCGCTGTCGGCACTGGATCTCGAAACCGGCCAGCGGCGATGGCGGACGGAACTGGGCGACGCCATCGGCGCGAGTCCGACCTACTACAACGGATCGCTGTACGTCGCTGTCGAACACGCCGCCCCGAGCGGGAGCGTCGTCGCCGTCAACGCCGCGACCGGCGACGTGCAGTGGCGCGACAGCCGGCCGACCGACCACCCCCACTCGACGGTAGCGCTGGACCGCGAGCACGGCCGCCTGCTGTTTGGCTCCAATGACGGCTACTGCTACGCGTGGTCGTTCCCGGGCTTAGAGCGGGCTTGGCGATACGACACCGGTGGCGACGTGAAAGCCCCTATCGCCGTCGCTGACGGCACGGCTATCGTCCCGTCGTGGGCCGAGACGGTCACCGCCGTCGACGTGACCGACGGCACGGAACAGTGGACCTTCGAGGCAGACGCCGACGTGATGTGTGCGCCAGCGGTCCACGACGGCTCCGTCTACGTCGGCAGCCACGACGACCGGGTGTACGCACTCGACCTCGAAAGCGGCGAGGAGCAGTGGCGGTACGACACCGGCGGGTGGATCATCGGGAGCGTCGTCGCCACCCGGGACCACGTGCTCGTCGGGTCCTACGACGGGCGACTGTACGCGCTGGAGCGGGACTCCGGTGCGGTGGTCTGGACCACCGATAACCGCGGCCACGTGACGAGTGCCCCGCTGGTGACCGCCGACGGCATCTACTACGCGGAGCGTGCGGCCGAGGGCGACCCGAACCGACCAGGGATGTGTTACAGGCTCGTTCCGGCATAACGAAGCGAAACCCCTTACCCCGCGGACCGTCGACAATGGCCTATGAGTACCATCCGGGTCGTGTGGGGGACTGCGACCGGCCCGACCGCGCTGGCCGCCTACGACGCGGCACTCGCCGAGGCGGGCGTCCACAACTACAACCTCATCTCGCTCTCGTCGGTCATTCCGTCCGAGCCGGCTATCGAGGTAACGGAGACGGCACCGGACCTGGGGCCGCCCGGCGAAGCGCTAGAGGTCGTCCAGTCCTCGGCGACCGTCCCGCCGGGCGAGCGCGGCGCGGCGGGCGTCGGCTGGGCCCGCAGCGAGGGCGGTCCGGGCATCTTCTACGAGGTCGACGGCACCAGCGAGGACGCGGTCCGGATGGAGATCCGCGAGGGACTGGCCGCCGGCCGGGACCTCCGGGACTGGGAGTTCGTCGAGGAGAACGTGTACGTCGAGTCGGCGTCCGACGACGCCGAGTACGCCAGCGCCGTCGTTCTCGCCACTTACGGCGAGAGCCATCCCGTCGTGTAAGTCGCGTGCTCCGACGGTTCCGGCCAGAACTGTGTTCGACCCTGGGTTTTTAGTCCTCCCCCCCATAGAGACAGAGAACGTTCATGTACGGTAATACGTCGTTTGGTGGGGAGACGGAAGAAGTGACCCTGACCGCGGAACAGCGTGAGGAGCTCCGACGGGACCTCTCGAGCGTCGCCGCCCGGACCCGCGAACTCCTGCCCGGCGAGTTCGTCGTCGGTTCGGAAATCAGCAACAGCACGACTGGACCGCGGGCCACAATCGCAGTCCAGCCCCCGGTCGGCTCGGTCGTGAGCGCGGATTACACACCCGAGGACCCGGAAAGCGCGAGCATCTCCGATGCCGAACGCGACGACCTCGCGCAGGGCATCGCCGCTTCCGCCGCGCTGCAGGTCAAGCAGGTGATGGGCGACGACACGTCGCCGACAGCGCAGTAAGGCCGTCGTTTTCAGTTTTCGTCGGTACAGTCGCGGAGCGTAGACGCCGACATCAGGCGCGGCCACCGCTGGCGACTGGCGGATTATAGAACAGCGCGTAGCCGATGGAGCCGCCGGCCGGGAGACTGCCGGCACTCAGCGCAGTCACGAGGCTGATGGAGGTGACGACTGCGCCGAGCGACGCCAGCAGCATCGAGAGGGCGATGCTGGCCAGCACGAGATCGGGCATCGACGGCGGGCCGGACATTCGTGTCTCTACAGAGACACGCATCCTAATTAAATATTATTACTCGGTGCTGTACCACTCGTCAAATGGCCCCCGTTCTATCGAGGTAGTTGGTCACGAGCATCGGCGCGATGACGCCGACAGCAAGGAGTATTGCGAGTGTTACCGTCGACGTGACATCCGCCAGCACCGTGCTCGCGTATCCGAGGACGAGGGCTGCGATGACGAAACCGCCGACGATCTTGTTCTCGAGGGAGACCATACGCTCCGTTACACTCGGTCAGCACAAAATCATATCGGGAAAATAACTGTTACTTCCCCCAGAAGGGGTCCCGGTTCCGGTGTTTCTCCAGATACATCGACAGCGCCTCGCGCTCGTCGACGGAGATGTCTTCCTTGAGTTCCTGTTCCAGAATCTTCGCGTGTTTTTCGGGAATTTCGACCCAGAGGTCGTCGCCTTCCTCGATCTGGCGGCCGACGGTCGGCCCCTGGATCGAGACGGCCATGCGCTCGCCGGCGCGGGCCGAGTCGACGTCCTCGCCCTCGTCCTGGATTGTTTTGAGGGTCCCGACGCGCTTTGCCTCGCCATTTTCCCATTTGACGACGTTGACGTTCCGGCGGAGTTCACCGGAGAGGATTTCGACGCCCACGACGGCGGGGTCGGACTGGCGGAACGTGTGGTCCTGCAGAATCCGGAACTTCGCGGGCCGGGTGATGTTCTCCAGAATCTGCTCCTGCTGGGCCTCCTCGATGGCGGTGACGTGGTCGTCGTAGGACTCGACGAGCTGGTAGATGACGTCGTCCTCGAACAGCTCCACGTCCTCCTGTTCGGCGAGGTCCCGAGCGTCGTCGAGCACCTCGACGCTGAACGCCAGAATCGCCTGGTTGGTCGGCTCGCCGGCCGTTTCGGCGACTCGCACGTCCCGTGGTGCGACCGCACCGACCTCGGCCCGCATGACCGGGATCTCTTCCTCTTCGAGCGTGCTGGAAAGGGCCTCGAGCGAGCCCAGCGTGTCGGCCTTGATGACGACGCCCTCCTCCTGTGTCGTGACCTCGATTTCGGCGAGTTCCTCCTCGACCTCGGCGATGACCTCGCTACGGTCGCGGTCGCGGACGACGCGAATCGGCGCGCCGGCCATCGCGTCGCCGAGGTCCGGCGCGGCGATTTTGACGCCGTCGGCGGCGGCGACCTGCTCGACCTGTTCGAACTCCTGTTCGGTCCGAATCTCTTCGAGCGGGCGCGGACGGAGCAGTGCGCGCACGTCAGTGACGATTGACCCCTGCAGGCCGCCGACGACGATGGTGTCGTCGTTGCGGATGGTCCCGTCGTAGATGATGGCATCTAGCGTCGTTCCAAAGCCCTGGGTGTCCTTCACTTCGAGAACTGTCCCGACACCAGGACCGGTGGTGTCGATCTCCATCTCCTCTTTCATGTATCGCTGGGACAGCCCCATCATCACCGTCAGCAGGTCGGGGATGCCCTCGCTGGTTTCGGCTGAGACCGGCACGACGCCGATGTTGGCCTGGAAGTTCTGGACGCGCCAGTACATGTCCGCCGAGAAGCCGTTATCGGAGAGTTCGCCGATGATCTCGTACAGCTTCTCGTTGAGGTCGGATTGGACGCGGTCGGACTGGGCGTCCATCGTCTGCTGGACCGGCTGCCCCTCGTTGGGGTTCCAGCCCGGAACCGTGTCGATCTTGTTCGCGGCGACGATAAACGGCGTCTGCGTTCGCTTGAGGATGTCGATGGCCTCCAGCGTTTGTGGCTGGAAACCGTCGTTGACGTCGACGACGAGGATGGCGATGTCGGCGAGCGCGCCACCCCGGGAGCGAAGCGTCGAGAAGGAGTGGTGTCCCGGTGTGTCGATGAACAGGAGACCCGGCAGGTCGAAGTCCGTCGGGTCGACCAGGTCACCGGCGATTTCGGAAATCACGTCCAGCGGGACGGCTGTCGCGCCGATGTGCTGGGTAATCGCGCCCGATTCGCCGGCGGTGACGGCCGAACCGCGGATCTTGTCGAGCAGGCTCGTCTTCCCGTGGTCGACGTGGCCCAGAACGGCGACGATGGGCGTCCGCAGGGTGTCGTCGGTGGCTGTGGTGGGGTCCGTGTCAGACATAAATGGCTCCAGAAGTTGTCAGAACCGAGTCGTCGGTGGCAGTTAAGTTCGTCGTCATCAGTCGCGCGCGACCGAGCGTGGGGCTAAGCGGGCGTCACTCGGTCACAGTGAACGACCCAGTCATGCCGATGCTCTGGTGGGGAACACAGTGGTACTCGTACTCGCCGGGAACCGTGAACGTGTAGGCGTACTCGTACCCCGAACTGTACGTCGTCCCATCGTCTCCGGGCGTCCCCGACCAGTCGCTGTCGGCCGGCGTCGCGGCCGGCTTGACGTTGTGGCCGCCGGCTTCCCAGACCCACAGCACGGTGCTTCCAGCCGGGATCTCGAAGGTCTCCGGGTCGAATCTGAAGCTACCCGGCGCGACGGCGATTTCCTGATCAGCGTCGACCGGCGTTCCGGTCGGCGTCGGTGTTTCAGTGGGCGTGGTCGTCGGCGTCTCGGTCGGGGTGGCCGTGGCAGTCGGTGTCGGCGACTCAGTCGGAGTCGGCGTCGCTGTCTCAGTTGCCGTTTCGGTTCGAGCCGGCGCTTCTGTGGCGGTGGCTGTCGGTGACGGTGTTCCGTCGCCGTCGCCACTGCATCCAGCGACGGCTCCGACGACGGCGGCCGTGAGGCCCCCGAGAAACCGACGCCTGTTCCTGTCCATACGTATCCGTGGGCCGCCTCTCGCATAGGGTTGTGGCTCGTTATGGACGTTCCGGGCGCGTCGGAGGGGCCACGGACGCCATCATCGGCCACTGGCGGGGTGGTATCCATCCGTCCCCGTCATCGCTCGGAACCACCGCTCACCCGTCAGACGTCCCCGTGGCGTTTATGTAACCTCGTTCGGAACAAGGGGGTATGGCTGCAATACTCGCAGAAAACCTGTCGGGGAAAGACGTGATGGGGACTGATGGCGCGGAGATCGGCAGTCTCTACAACATCACGATGGACTTCTCCTCGGGCGCGCTGCACAACCTCGTTATCGACCCCGCGGACTCGCTCCGCAACACGGACTTCGAGTACAGTGACCAGGGCCGCCTGCTTGTCCCGGTTGGACGGGTCAAGGCGGTGAAAGACCACATGATCGTCAAACGCTAGATGTACGTTCTTGACTCCTCGGCATTTATCAACGAGTATCACACCGACGAGCAGATAGCAACGATTCCGCTCGTCAGAGAGGAACTGGAAGACGAGGCCGCCTATCGCTTCGACGCCCTCGAAGGCTCGGGCATGCACCTCCACATTCCCGAGGACAACACCGTCGAGCGCATCGAGCGCGCTGCCAGCGAAACCGGTGACCTCGCGGAACTCTCGGAAACCGACATCCGGCTGATCGCGGCCGCGTTCGAACTCGACAGTCGACTCGTCACAGACGACTACGCGATGCAGAACGTCGCGGAGAAACTCGACGTGAGCGTCGAGGTAATCGCCCGCGACGGTATCACCGAACAGCGGGACTGGCTGTTCCAGTGTGCCGGCTGCGGCCGTGAGTTCGACGAGAACCGCGACCGCTGTCCCATCTGTGGCAGTTCGCTCTCGCGGAAAAACCCGGCTTAGACGGTCTGTTCGTCCCGGGCTTCGAGCCCGAGCTCGACTAGCTGCGAAAGCACTTCTTCCTCTGTGATGCCGTAGCGCCGCGCGAGCGTTTCGATGATCCGCGCTTGGTCGTCATCACAGACGATGGTGAACCGCCGAGCCATGCCATCGCCTACAACGGTAGTTCGCATAAACACCCGTCAGACAGCGGTCAGACGGCTCAGACTACCGGGTTTCCTGTAATTTCAATGTACAATGTGAGGAACTGGATAGCGTTGAACGCCCCGTGGATGAAGATCGGGACGAGCAGGTTCTCGGTCCTGAGATAGCTCAGGCCCAGCAGCGTCGACAGGACGAACACCAAGAGCAGCGAGAGCACGGTCTGTGTCGGCGTGCCGGTGCTGTACTGTCCGAAGTGAACGACGCCGAAGACGGCGCTGGTGAGTATAATCGCCTGGAGGTCACCGAAATCGTCGTACAGGTACTTCTGGATGAGGTTTCGGTAGATGAACTCCTCGCTCGGCGCGATGGTCAGAAACGCGAGCGGGACCATCACGAGCAGGAACGACGGGTCCTCGCGGGCCAGTTCCTCGACGCTGCTCCGGGCCGCCTCGAGGCCGAGTGCCTGGATGAGGTAACTGAAGCCAAACAGCGCGACCATGAGGACGACGACGCCGCCGACGCCATAGCCAACGTCGCGGAGTCCGGGCCGACGCAGGTCGAGGTCGGCCCAGGTCCGGTCTAACCGCCTGGCGACGGCCGCCCCGAAACCGATGAAGCCGACGCCGATACCGATAGTGAGCGTGATGTACGTCGGTCCGGTGACGGTCCCGCCGTTGAGCGCTGCGGCGCTGACAAGCCCTGCGGCCGCGGCCCCGAGAACGACGAATTGGGCGAACAGCGTGCCCACGAGGAAGCCGGCCAGCCCGATTCCCGTCGCGACCGAGAGCGCTCTGGCGACCGTGTACAGCCGGTCGTTCGAGACGCCGGTCGACAGCGCCCAGCCCAGCGCAACCGTCACGCCCCCGGCCAGCACTGTGAGATACACGGCGATTCCGACGGTCGCCTCGACGCCAGTCCGGAACTCCGGCCCGAAGAAGGCGACGAGGGTCGCGACCGTTGCGATGGCGCTCGCGCCTGTCGCGCCCAGGCCCGCCTGTCGGCGGTCGAGTGCGCCGTGACGGCCGAGCGAGAAGGCGAGCGCGGCGATGACGAACCCGGTGGCGGCGACCTGACGGGCGGTGACCGGGCCGACAGTCGTCGCCGGTGTCATCCAGCCGACGACGCCGGTTTCCGTGGCGACGAGTACGATGAGACCGAGGCCAGCGGCGAGGACACCCCAGTTCGCGGCAGTGTCGTCCATTATCGGCAGTCGGTCGTGCCGGCCTAAAGGGACTCCGTTTCGCCGATCCGCAGGCGTTCGCGCTCGTCGATAACCGCCGTCTCGTCCGTCTCCTCGCCGCGGATGAGCGCTCGCGTGGCGTTTTTGCCCCACTCGACGGCCGGCTGGGTGAACGTCTCCACGTCGGCGAGCTCGCCGGCGAGGATGCAGGCCGCCTCCATCGCGTACAGCAGTTCTCCGACGCTCTCGGCATCGAGGCGGTCGATCTCTACTTCCAGCGCCGGCCGGTCAGCCGCCGGCAGGCTCGCCACCGTCGCCTCGTACTCGGCGTCGATGAGGTCGCCGAGGTCGGTCCCCGAGAGGTACGCGAGGTCCTCGTGGTCCGGGTCGGGAATCGCCACGTTGGCGCGCTCCCGGGGGCGGACGAACGTGACGACTTTGTCGCGGTGGCCGGCGCGGTACAGCTGGAGCTGGGAGTGCTGGTCTGTCGCGCCCAGCGCCCGCGCCGGCGTCTGGCCCCGCCCGTCCTTGCCCAGGCTCTCGGCCCAGAGCTGTGCGAACCACTCGCCGAAGGACTCCAGCCGCTCGGCGTAGGGCATGAATGCGTTGACTTTCGCCCCTTCCTCTTCGAGTGCGTAGGCCATCGCGCCGTAGGCGTAGGCCGGCGAATCGTACAGCGACGGCGCGAGGTCGTCAGCCGCCGTCCGACCACCGGCAAGCAGCCCCTCGATGTCTATGCCGAGGATGGCTGGCGGGACGAGCCCGACCGCCGAGAGCGCGCTGAAGCGGCCGGGGACGCCCTCGGGCACCGGCAGCGTCGGCAGGTCGTGCTGGTCGGCGAGCGCCCGGAGCGGACCGGACTCGCCCGTGGTCACGACGATGCGCTCGGTCCAGTCGACGCCCCGGTCCTCGTAGGCCTCGCGGACGACGAGGAAGTTCGCCAGCGTCTCCGCCGTCGTCCCCGAACGAGAGACGACGTTGATGGCTGTGTCGGCGAGCGAGAGTCCGTCGAGCGTCCGCCGGACGTGCTCCGGGTCGACGTTGTCCAGAACGACGTGACCGCCCGGGTCGTCGGCCAGCGCCTCTGTGATGGTTTTGGCCCCCAGCGCGGAGCCACCGATGCCGACAGTGATGACCGATTCGGCGTCGGCGACCGGCGCGACGGCGTCGCGGATGGTCTCGGCGTCAGTTGCCTCGGGAAGGTTCAGCGACGCGTAGCCAAACTCGCCCCCGTCCCGCCCCTGCTCGATACGGTCGTGAGCCGCGGCCACCCGCTCGTCCAGGTCGTCCAGCGTCGCCCGCTCGACGCCCGGGTCGGCGGCACTGGCCAGTGCGGCTCCGATATCCACGTGCATACTGGAGGTGTCGACGGGCGGGTACAAACAACTCCCGGAGAGCACGGCGGGCAGCAGACGTGGCTCCGCTCTCACCGCTGGTCGGACAACACCGCGCTTAACCACGCGCTCGCCTAACCCACAGGTATGACAGACGCGACGGCAGAGCAGTCCGTCACAGCCGACGCCGACGACGACCGGCCCGAACCGTACAACGGGCTCCCCGGTGCGTTCCCGTACGCGTTCCGGGCCAGCGATTCGCTGCTGTTCAAAGCATACGTCCCGGTCGCGCTGTTGCTGTCTGTGGCGATTACGCTCGTGTTCTCCTTCGGCCTGATTACGCAACTCGCCGAAACCGGGAGCGTCCGCGGCGGAACGTTCACCTTCTCGCGGAGCTTCTTCCTGTTCATCGGTCTGTTGCTGGTCGCGCCGCTGCTGGCGCCGGTGCTCTCCGTCGCGCGCCGCCACCGACGGACCGAATCCTCGGTCGCCTACGACCGCGCCCTTGCACTCTCGGCGTTCCTGTTCATCGGGTCGATATACCTCGCGCTGTTGACCTCCGCCCCGGCGGAGCTTCGCGAACCGACACAGAGCCCCGTCGTCGGCTTCTTCTACTCGCTGCCGCCGCTTGCGGGCCTGGCTCCGCCGCTGCTCGCGACGCTGGTGATATATCTGACCCATCGGCTGTTGAAGTAGCGCCGCCGGCCCACGGCCCCACTCCTACCAAGTGATACGTCACACTCGCTCCCGGGTCGAAACGGGCAAGAGCGCACGCGCCGAACGTGTCCCTATGACAGGCATTGAAGGGACGTTCCTGGTCACGAACGCCGACGATGCGTCGGCGACGCTTCGGAACGTCGCGGACTCGCAAGTGCTGACACTGTCGGACAACCCCGGCGTCGAGACCGGCGAGGTTGTGGAGGGAACAGTCGAACCGGAGCCGCCGATGGAGGTCACCTACACCGTCACCGAAGTCGCCGAGCGGCGAACAATTCCTGTGGAGACGGTCGACCTCGCGCCGACGGCGCAGACGACCGAAATCGCGGCCGAACAGGCCCCCGGCGAGCTAACCACGGTCGAGCGCGCCGGTGAGGGCGAGATTCACGTCCTGACGGTCCCGGAAGACGAGACGAGCGAGGCCGCGGCGGATGTCGTTGAGGACGAGGCCACCCTCTCCCGGGCGGCCAGGCTCGGCGTCGACCGCGTCGAGGTCCGGACGGCAGAGGGTGTCGTCAGCGTGCGGTACTTGCCGGACTGAGCGCTCGCGTTCCTTATTCGGTCGGGCCGGCGGCGCTCTGGACCTGCCAGCCGCCGGCGACCCCGCAGGCCTCGCGCTCGGTGTAGACGAACGCGGTGTCTTCGGTCACCGCGGAGCCGCCGTCGACGGATTCGACCCGAAGCGGGAAATCCAGCGTGTCGCCACAGCAGCCGACGCCGACGAACTCCGTCCACACGTCGCCCGGCGCGGCGTTGTCGTGTGTCTTCCGGAGGTACGCGCGGAACGGCGACCCGTCGATTTTGTCGCGACCCCAGCCGCTGAGATCCGCCGGATACGAGAGTTCGACCCTGATTGCGTGCTCGGACATGGGCGGATATACGTGATAGACTGCCATAGATGTACGGCACAACGGATGTCAGCGGCAGTGATTGAGAAGGCTTATTCGGGCCCGTCTCACATCGTTCGGTCATGTTCGAGTTCGAGGTCCCGGAAGTCGATTACACCCAGTACTCGAACCGTCAGTTGGTGGCGGTTCCGCTGGTAGTGCTCGGTCTGGCGCTCGCGGTGCTCGGTGGCTGGTATCTGGTCACCGGTGCGCCGGTGTCTCCGAGCATCGACTTCACGGGCGGTTCGGAACTCACCGTCGAGTCGTCCCTTTCACAGGCGGAGCTCAGGGCCACGTTCGACGAGCCTGTGGTTTCCGTCCAACAGGTCGAGGGTGAGAACCGCTATATCATCACGTTCGACTCGTCGAACCTGGAGCCCATCGAGGAAACCGCGCGGTCGAGCGACCAGATGGAGTTCCTCGGCAGCGGGACGACCTCGCCGATATTCGGCCAGGAGAATCAGCGGCTAGCGGTCGTCGGCATCGGTGTCGCCTTCCTCGGGATGAGTCTCCTCGTCTTTGCGATGTTCCGGACGATTGTGCCGAGTATCGCGGTCGTCCTCTCTGCGTTTTCCGACCTCGTTATCCCGCTTGCGGTGATGAATCTCCTAGGAATCAAGCTCTCTCTGGGGACCGTCGCCGCGTTGCTGATGCTGATCGGTTACAGCGTCGACTCCGATATCCTGTTAAACAACCACGTCCTCCGGCGGTCCGGTGGCTTCTACGAGTCGACGTACCGCGCGATGCGGACCGGTGTGACGATGACGCTGACATCGATGGCGGCGATGGCAGTGATGGCGATCTCGGCGACGCTGTTCGGTATTGAACTGATGGCTTCTATCGGGTTTGTTCTCGTTGTCGGACTGGCGGCTGATCTGATGAACACCTACATGCTCAACGTCACGCTGCTTCGCTGGTACAAGTACGAGGGGGTCAATCGATGAGCACACTCAAGGAAAACTGGCGCGTCGTCGCGCTGGTCGCGCTGTTACTACTCAGCGCTGTCGCGCTGTTCATCCCCGGCGTTCCGCCAGGAACGTCCAGCACCGAAGGAGCCGGGGCCGCCAACCAGTCGACGAACCTCCAGTACGGGATTCAGCTCAGCGGCGGGACACGCATCCAGGCCCCCATCGTCGGCACAACTGCCGAGGGCGTCGATGTCGCACCCGCGGACGAGGCCGATCTCGCCCAGTCCCTGGCGTCACGGCTGGGCGTTGACCCGATCGACGTACGCGTCTCGAACCAGACCGAGACCGTCGAGGTGTTCTCGAACGACGTCTCCGAGTCGGAGGTCGAGTCCGCGCTCGAATCCGAGGGGTACGAGCCGAGCGAGGTCCGGCCCGGGGTGACCCGAGAGACGCGCGAGAACATGGTATCGGTCATCGACGACAAACTACGCGAATCGGCGCTGACAGGGGGCTCCGTGCAGCAAGTCAGTTCGCCGGGCGGCCGGAGTTTCATCAGCGTCACGGCCCCGGACAGAGGGCGTGAGGAACTCATCGGCCTGCTCGAAGAGCGCGGTGTCGTCCGGGTGTACGCCGTCCACGACAACACCGAGAACGGGACCTACGTCCGCGAGGAAGTCCTCTCCCAGGGTGACTTCGCCGGCATCGGGTCGGCACAGCGAAGCGACACACAGGGAACGCACGTCCCGGTGACGGTCAAACAGAGCGTCGCCGAGCGCTACGCGAACGACATGGTCGATGCCGGCTTCGGGAGCGGGTCGACGTGCCGCCGCTCGGACTACGACCACGAGAACCTCCAGAACACACAGGCGGACTGTCTGGTGACGACGCTGAACGGCGAACCGGTGTTCGTCGGCGGCGTTGACCCGGGGCTAGGACAGTCCTACCGGAACGGTGAGTTCGTCAACAACCCGCAGTTCATCATGCAGACCAGCAACATGTCCGAGGCGACAGAGCTGGAACTTGCGCTGAAGGCCGGCCGGTTGCCAGCCCCGCTTGACTTCGACAGCGCGGAGAGCCAGACGCTCTCCTCCGCGCTCGCACAGGAATTCCAGCAGCGCTCCCTCCTGACGGGCATTCTCGCCGTGATCGCGGTGAGCCTGGTCGTGTATCTCCGGTACGGGCGTCCAGAGGTCGCCCTGCCGATGATCGTCACGGCGCTGTCGGAGGTGTTCATCCTCCTCGGGTTCGTCGCCTTCGTCCAGTATCCGCTGAATCTCTCGCATCTGGCCGGGTTCATCGCGGTCATCGGGACGGGGGTGGACGACCTCATCATCATCGCCGACGAAATCCTTCAGCAGGGGAAAGTCGAGACCGGGCGCGTGTTCCAGAGCCGATTCCGCAAGGCGTTCTGGGTCATCGGCGCGGCCGCGGCGACGACCATCGTCGCGATGAGTCCGCTGATGGTCCTCTCGCTGGGCGATCTTTCCGGGTTCGCCATCATCACCATCGTCGGTGTGCTGGTCGGTGTGCTGGTGACGCGCCCGGCCTACGGTGACATCCTCCGGAGCCTCGTGCTGGACGAGGACTGAGCGGTCCCTTCTCGCCTGTTCTGTCAGGGTGTTCCGCTGTGGACTATTTTCATGCTAGCGAATATCAAATTCTTTTAGATTGACTTATTATCAAGCAGGGCCCATTTACACATCCCGTCAGACGCGGGGAGTCATCGGACGACGGGTCTCAGACTGTCCGAGCAGGACGGAACGGGACGCGTTGGGGGCAACAACCGAGCGGTCCGTCACACGACTCCGAGGTGAACGCTCCGAAGGAGAACCGAAACAGCCCACCGCCGGCCCGGCCGGCCGGACCGGTGCGAAGGCCAACTACCGGATGTCACGTAAGTGGCGTTCGGGAACCCAGCATATCGACAAAACCCGGTGCAAGCCCGGGTAAAGCCTGAAAGGGCGAGGCCGGTTGAAGACCGGCTACAGTCGGCACAGTGCTGGAAGAGCCGTACGGGCTGTGGAAAACAGCTCCCGTCCGACTCCACACCGCCTCTGTCGGGCTTTTATCGCTCAAAAGTCTCCCAGCGTCGCCTGTTCTGCCGCCGCCAGCACGTCGTCACACGTCGACCACGACCGGCGGGCACACGCCGGTAACTCGCCGTGGCGGTCGACGTAGTCCGCCAGGAACGCCCGCGTCGTCGGGTCGCTGGGGTAGCCCGACCCCACGTCGCCGTACTCTTCAGCCAGCTCCGTGACGTGTGCGTCGCGGGCGACTTTCGCGACAATCGAGGCCGCACCGACCAGCGGGTCCGTCTCGTCGGCCCCGTGCTCCGCGGTCACGCTTACCTCGGCGTCGACCGAATCGGCGACCCGGCGACCGAACCGCGCCGCGTCGGTGTCGCTCGCGTCGACCGTACCCGGCAGCCCCTCACGGGCCACCGACGAGAGCGCCGCCGCCTGCGCGTCGACGGTCAGCGTGTTCATGTCCGTCCCGTCGGCGTCGATGCGTTCGACCGGAATCTCGGCGACACCGACGGTGTCGGCCGACTCGCGGATTTCGCCGGCCAGTCGCTCGCGTCGCTCCGGCTTGATCTCCTTCGAGTCGCCGACACCATCGGGCAGGGCCGCCGGGTCGGCCCGGACAGCGGCGGCGAACATCGACCCAAGAACCGGTCCTTTCCCGGCCTCGTCGACGCCGAATCGCATGGCTGGCACGTCGACGCCGGTGTAAAAACAGGTTCCGGTTGGACGGCAGTCCAGCGAGCTACTCTTTGAGGAACTCGTCTTTCGCGAACGGTTCGTCCTCGCCCTGCACGTCGATTACGTCGAGCGCCGTCACCACGGCGTCGGTGTCTAGCAGGCCGGCCAGGCTCGGCTCCGTGCGGCCCTCGTCGCTGGAAACGAGTTCCTTCACGTACAAGCCGCCCTCGCCGTGGATGCGGAGTTCGGCCTGACGGTCGTCGGTCAGTTCGCCCTCGGCGTCGTACACCGTCCGCGTCCGGGTGATGTCGGCCCGCCGGTGGGTGACCCGCTGGGGCGTCTCCTGCTCGATGGTCGTCCCGTCCAGTTCCGCCAGCGCGTCCTGCAGGGCGTCGGCGTCGACCGGCTCCCCGAACTCCACGTCCATCCGGTAGGTCTTCGAGGCGTCCAGTTCCTTGACGCGCTCGACCATCTCGTGGGTCGCCAGGTGGAGGTCCGTCACTTCGACCTTCCCGTCGGCGAAAGCGTTGATGTCGGCTTCGAGCTCGTCGGCATCCACGTCGCGCTTGCGGGGTTCCATCACCTCGATGACGAACGGGCGGCCCGAATCGAGCATCCGGGCGTCGACGTCCTCGCGGCCGGCGCCGTGGAACACGGCCTCCTCGCCGTCCATCGCCTCGCAGACGACAGGCGCGGACAGTTGCTCGACGCTCTCGTCGTAGCGGTAGCCGCTGCCGTCACAGCCGTCGCAGGGCTCGCCCTGCCACAGTCCGGTCCCGTTGCAGTCGTTGCAGGGCCACTTCGTCTGGGGAATATCGCGTTCGAGCTTGCGGTAGCGGCCGTAGACGAACGCGGAGTTGACGTGGGTCTCCACCTCATCTGTCGCGAGATCGAGCGTGAACTGGATCGCCGGGCGGCCGAACTCCACCTCCGCGCCGGTCAGGTCGCCGATCCGTTTCCCCACTTCACGGTTGAGCTCGGTCTTCAGTGCCTCGCCGGCGTCCGGTTCGAGGCCCACGTCCTCCCGGAGCAGTTCGTCGTTCTCTTCGAGCAGCGGCGGCACCTTCGTCCCGACCTGGTAGGTATCAAAGTCGTAGCCGCGGACGGCGCTTGCGGCCTGCTCGGCCCACCAGTCGAACCGGTCACACTCGCCCTCACAGACCCAGCAGTCCTCGCTTTCCTCGAAGGGGTCATCCTCTGCGAGCGCAACCGTCACCCGCAGGGCGTGGCCCCGTTCGGCGTTGGCCAGCCCGAAGCTCCGGTCGGCGAAGAGCCGGCCGAGACAGGAATCACACAGCGGCCCGGTCGCAAGCGCCGCACGGGCGTCCTCAAGTATGCTCATTGCCTGAGCCGACGCGGCGACCCCGTAACTGCGTTTCGACCTCTCGGTCACCCGAGTCAGTCGGCCCTGCGACCTTGCTTGCGCTCACTTGCCAGTCACGCCGCCGTCGTCTGTGGTTTTGCCCTTCGACTGCGCTTGGTCGAACAGTTCGCCCGGAATCTCCTCGGCCGAGATGGAGATGGACCGCTGGGGGAACGGAATTCCGATGTCCTCCGCCCGGAACCGCTTGTAGATCGCGCTGTTGAGTTCGTGCGTCGCACGGGCTGTCAGGGCCGGATTGCTGACCCAGCACAGCAGTTCGAAGTTCAGCGCTGAGTCGCCGAATTCCCGGAACCGGACCCTCGGATTCGGGCGGTCCTGAACGAGGTCCTCGGCTCCGGCTAGTTCCAGGAGAATCTCCTCGACCTGGTCGATATCCGTCCCGTAGGCGACGCCGATAGGGACGCGAATCCGGCGCTTGCGTCTCGGCGTCGACTCGTTGATGATGGCGGCGTTGTTGAGCTTCGAGTTCGGGACGGTGACGAGGATGTCGTCGCGGGTACGGATGACCGTCGAGCGCACGGAGATGTCCTCGACGCGGCCGCGTTCGCCGGTTTCGAGAACGACGAAATCGCCGACTGCGTACGTACCGTCGAGATACAGCGACAGCGACCCGAAGAAGTTCGCCAGCGTGTCCCGGGCCGCCAGCCCGACGATGATCCCCATAATCCCCGCCGAGGCCAGCAGCGGCGTCACGTCGATGTCCCATAGAATCAGCAGGAGCAGAACACCGCCGCCCGAGATGAGCGCGCTCCAGACGTTCTGGAGGATGGGGACCATCTGGCGGTCGATGTACGCCGAATCCGTCGCAAGGGCGGACGCCTGACGGCCGATACGCAGCAGCGTCACCATCCAGACGATGACGACCAGCGAGAGCGTCCCGGCTTCCAGCGAGACAGCAATGGCCGGGCGGATGTCGTAAATCTGTGCGCCGGCGTACGCGCCGCCGAGGCCGACCGTGACGTACACGGCAGTGTGAATCCCACGGAAGACGATGTCATCGACATCACCCTCGATGTGGGGCGTGACCTGTCTGAGTAGTCGGTCACCGAGAACACGGATGACCAACGCGAGCACGACCCCGCTACCGACGAGCACCAGAAACCCCTGCCAGGCCGGCAGTCCCGACAGCAGGTCTACCACCCCGCTTCCCAGTTGCATACCCCCGTTTGGACACCGGCGCTATATATACTGCCACGTCGACGGCTCGAACCGAACGGCCTTTGTCCCGCGGCGTCCGCTCCGTGGGTATGAACCCGATTCTCGTCGCCATTCTGCTGGGCTTGCTGCAGGGGGTGCTGGAGTGGATTCCGGTCTCCAGCGAGGGCGGCGTCGCCCTCGCCTCGACGGTGGCTACGGGCGTCTCGCCCGCCGCCGCGACCCGCCTCGCGCTCTTTCTCCACGCCGGGACGGCGGTCGCGGCGACGGCCTACTACCGCACTGAGGTCCGAACCATCCTGCACTCGATCCGGCAACTCTCGCGCCGCCCGTTCGCCGACGAGACGGCAGACCTTTCGTTTATTGTCATCGCCACACTGGCCACCGCCGTCACCGGTCTCCCCGCCTACATGGCCCTCGACGCGGCGGTTTCGGAGCTAGAGGGCGGGCTCTTCCTGGCGCTGGTCGGCGGCCTGCTCGTCGTCACCGGCCTGCTCCAGCGCTTTGCCGCGGCGCTGTCGCTGGGCGAGCGCGAGATTCCGAACTGGATCGACGCCGTGCTGGTGGGCGTACTGCAGGGGCTGGCTATCCTCCCCGGCGTCTCCAGGTCCGGGACGACGGTGAGTGCCCTGCTGCTCCGGGGCCACGAGGGCGAGTCGTCACTTCGGCTCTCGTTTCTGTTGTCGATTCCGGCCGCGCTCGCCGCGAACGCGTTGGTTCTCGTCGATGACGGCGTGCCGGCAATCGAGCCACTACCGGCCGTCGTCGCGCTCGCCGTGAGCGCCCTCGTCGGCTACCTCACTGTCGACGCGCTGGTCCGACTGGTCCGGCAGGTCCCGTTCTGGGCAGTCTGTACGGTGTTCGGTGGGTTCGGGGTCGTCGGCGGCTTGCTCGTCGCGTTGTAGCTCCCGGAAAAGCCGGGTTGGCTTACCCCTCGTACTCGACTTCGGTGCCACTGGCGACCGGCTGGAGAATATACTCGTCAGTGCGGCCGCGCTTGACCGGGGTGAAATCGGCCGTGAATACGGTCCGGGTGTCCGCGCGGATCTCGTACTCTTGGGTGAACTGCAGGGGCGCGTCGCCAGGCGTGTCAACCGTCGCGTCACCGCCTTCTGCGAGCGTTGCGTCGACGCCGGTCACGTCGAGCTGGAGATACTCGTAGGTGTCAACGTCGAGTTCGGTCTCGTCGACGAGAGTGGTGTTGCCGTCCTGTAGCTGGACCAGGTCGGCTTCCTGGGCTTCATCGAACTCGTGGTACTCGCGGGCGTCGCTCGTGTCCGCTGTCGCCGATTCTTCGGTCGCTGTGGCCTCCTCCGAGGCCGGCTTTACCCAGATCCCGGCCATCGTGATGACACACGATTCGAAATCGCCGATGTCGCCTGGCTGGTCGGTCACTCGCGTCGCGAGCGTGCCTGTTTCGGCGTCGCTCCCGGAACAGCCGGCGAGGCCGACCGTGCTCGCTGCCGCGAGTCCGCCGGCGGCTTTCAGATAGTCGCGTCGAGACGTCGTTCCTGACTGCTGTGGATCGCGCATACACTGTTCGACAGCCACCCTGGGGTAAAGGAGCCGGCAGATAGTCAGGCCGAGTTCAGCCGAATTTCGCCCGATTTGCCGGACGTGAACGGTTTCTAGCCCAACACAGACCGATGATATCGTCCGGGACTGGCCCGGCGACGATGGAACTTATTTATCCCTTGGCATCAAATCTGTAATATCAGCGGCTATGAGTGGTGACGAACGCAAGCTAGTCGACACGTCGGGGGACTTCCAGTACGTCGTCCGCGACGGCGACCCAGTGACTGACCCGCAGTGGCGCTCCTGTCGGCTCATCGTCACCAACAAGCGACTTATCCTGGCGACGAACGGTTCGAAACAGCCGATTCCCCACTCCAACATCACCCTTCCGTCGGACCCCGACGACTTAGTCCCCGACGGCGGTACCGGCGGCGCAACCGCGCTAGAGGTGGGCAACAACGTCCTCCTCGTTGACACGCCGAACATGGACGACTTCGAGACGGAGTACGTCCGCGCGACGCTGCAGGGCGAGGTCATCCTCGCGCGACAGCAGGCGGTCGTCGGCGGTGTGGTCCAGGAGGACGCCGAGTGGACCAAGGCACGGTTTCAACTGGACGACGACATCATCCGCCTCCAGTTCCCCGGCGGCAAGAGCATGGCCTTCGAAATCGAGGACGTCGGGACCATCGAAACTGGGACCAGTACCGTGATGGGCCAGGAGCGGGATGTCATCGAGGTCGAACATACCGACGACGAGGACCGCAGCGTCGAAACCCATATCTCGGGGATGGACCACCACACACGGGCGCTGAAGACGCTGTTCACCCGCGTTATCGAGGACCGCGAAGACGATTACGAACTCTCGGAGATGGAGAGTCAGGTGTTGATGGCGCTGTACTCCGGTGTCTCACCGTTCGAGATGTCCGATTTCGTCGGGACGACGCCCGACGAGGTCGAGGAAATTTACCAGAAACTGCTTGAGATCGGTGCGGTTGACGAGGTCCGCGTTCGGACCGAGGTCGCGTTGAACGCGCAGGGGCGGAATATGGCGAGTGAGGCGATGAGTGAGAAGTAGCGAGGGGCGCGAACGTAGCGAGCGGCCCTCGAATAGCGAGCGGGAAACGAAGTGGCCCGCGAGCAGCGATACGTCACGCGCTGCAGAAGGAACGGGGAACGTAGTGACTCGCGAGCAGCGAGCCACCTCATCTCAATCCTCAAAAAACGGTCGGGGACCGATTCTCACTCGGACCAGCAGGGCGGTACCGCCGAACGGCACGTCCGAAGCGACCCACAGCGGCGTTTTCTCGCCAGCGGTGCTCGGCCGGTACAGTGTGGCCCACGGAGTCCGGACTCCGGGGGTCGCTGGTCGTTCACTCACTCAGGTACTCGACGTCCTCGGCCTCCGTCACCGACACTCCGTCTGGTAGATCTGACTCCGGGACCGGCGTCAGGGTGAGGACTTCGTCCGCCTCAGTCTGGACCCACTCCTGTCCTGTCGCTTGGCTCCAGTCGTGTGGTTCCCAGAGCCCCGATTCGAAGCGCATCCAGATGTCGAGACCACTGTAGTACTCTCCCGTTGAACTTTGGTATATCATTGCTGACTCCACACCATCCGCTGCCGTCGAACAAGTCAATGGATCTACATTGTATTATTACTACCGGCGGGATCGAAATTCGCCGGCCCAGAGTATAGCGGGTGCCTGGATCGGCCGGGGAGGACAACGATTCGCGATAGTGTGAGTCAATCGCACGCGGTTGTACCGAACACACGGGAAATCTGTGTCCGATTCGAAAACCGAGACTGGCCTACTGCTGCTGTTGCATCGCCAGCTCGAGCGACCAGAAGAAGCCGTAGTACGCGACGACGCCGGCGGCGAGCGTCAGGTAGTAAGCCCACTGGGGAGCCGACAGCAGGTCGAAGATGACGCTCACGGCGGTCACCCAGGCGATAGCGAACACGAGGTCGACGAACATGCCTCGCTTGTGGTCGCGCACGTGGTCGCGGAGGGTGTCGACGACGCTCATCGGCGGCCTCGCGTCGTCCGTGGCGGTCGTGATCGGTTCAGTCCCATGCTAGTCACTCATCGATGTCTGTCTCGCCGTGGACGTCGACGACGAGCACCGGCAGTCGCGTCCGGCGTAGGACTTTCTCCGTGACGCTGCCGAGGATGACGCGCTTGAGGCCCGAGCGGCCGTGGGACCCCATCACGACGAGGTCGATGTCGTTGTCCTCGACGAACTTCCGTATCGCGCGGGCCGGCTCGCCGGCGGTGATGTGCTCTTCGACTTCGAGGCCGTGTTCGGCGGCGCAGTCGCGGACGTAGCCGGTGGCTTCGTCGGCGTCTTCGTTTATTTCGGTCATCTCCTCCAGGTTCCCCTGGCGGATGCGGTCGACCTGCTCCGTTCCCAGCGAGTAACTGGTGGCGTCGACGTCGACGACGTACAGCGCGTGGACCGTCGCGCCGTACTTCGAGGCGATGTCGACTGCCTGGTCGACCGCGTTTTCGGCGGTTTTGCTGCCGTCTGTCGGAACGAGGATGTTGTCGTACATGGGTTTAGTCGTCTGCGGGGGTGCCGCCGCTGGTGCTGTCACCGACGACGTCTGCGGCGGTTTCCTGTTGCCCCATCGGCTCGGGGCTGTGACACTGTCGAACCATCTTCTTCGTCTCCAGGGGCGGCTCGGGCGTCGCCAGCGAGACGGCGATGGTGACGACGAACACGACCGGCGTCCCGATCAGGGCAGCGCCGATGGGCGGGACGTACTGGGCGTATATCGGGACGAGTGCCCCGCTCTCGCCAGCGGCTGCGCCGAGCGCACCGATGTAGTTCGGCAGGACGCTGTTGATAATCGAGGTGATCCAGATGAGCAGGCCGAGCACCATCCCGGCCAGCGCGCCCTGACGGTTCGTATTCTCCCACCAGAGGCCGAGGAAGAACATCGGGAACAGGACGACGCCGGCCAGCGAGAACGCGTAGGCGACCAGTTCGCCGATGAGCGCCGGTGGGTTGAACGCGGTCACCGTCACCAGCGCGCCCATGCCGATGATCGTCCCACGACCGATGAGCACCTGCTGGCGCTGGGTCGCTTCGGGGTTGATCAGTTCGGTGTAGATGTCGTGTGCGACCGCGGAGGAGGCCGTGATGAACAGCCCGGCAGTCGTCGCGATAGCCGCGGCCATCGCACCGGCCGCGACGAGGCCGACGAACCACGTCGGGAGGTTCGCGAACTGTGCGGCGAGCACGACGATCACGTCACCCTCAGCGCCGGACATGCCGCCTTCCGCGGCGTAGGCGCTCGCGCCGGTCGTCGCCTGGAAGAGGTCGACGCCGAAGGCCGCCATCGCGGGCGAAGCCCAGTAGAGCAGGAGGATGAAGAACAGCCCCCACACGCAGGACCAGCGGGCGACGCGCTCGCTTCTGACCGTGTAGAACCGGACGAGGACGTGCGGAAGGCCGCAGGTCCCGACGATGAGCGAGAACGCCGTCGCGATCCAGATGTAGAATGGTTGGTTCACGAACGGCGCTGAGAACTCGCGGCCGAGGTCGGCCATCAGCGCGCCGTACTCGATCTGCGGGAGTATCGTCGAGTAGCCCTGCGAGAAGCCGACGACGTACACCCCCGCGAGGAATGCGACGATGAGAATCGTGTACTGGACGGCCATGTTCTTCGTCGCGCCCAGCATCCCCGAGAGCGCGAGGTAGCCGACGGTGATAGTCATCATCACGACGATCATCGGGATGATGTCGAGGCCGAAGACGTACTGGCCGACCAGCCCCATGCCGCGGGCCTGGCCGACGGAGTAGACGTACGCGATGAGCAGCGTGGTGAACGCGGCCAGCGCGCGGGCGGTCGGCGAGTTGAACCGGTCGCCGACGAAGTCCGGCGCGGTGTACTTCCCGAACCGCCGCATCTGCGCGGCCAGGAAGATGAGCAGGATGAAGTAGCCGGTCGTCCAGCCGACGATGAACGCCAGGCCGTAAAAGCCCGACAGCGCGACCAGTCCGGCCAGCCCGAGGTACGAGGCGGCGGACATCCAGTTCGCGCCGATGGCCATCCCGTTCTCGATGTTCCCGATGCCGCGGCCGGCCACCCACATCCCCTCGGTGTCGGCCACCTTGAACACGTAGCCGATGACGAGGAACGAGGCCATCATCAGGAAGACGATGATCGCCGGGACGAGTTTGAAGGAGATATCCAGCGCTTCCGCCTGTAACGGGACCGTCACTGCTCGACACCCCCGTCAGCGGCCGTCGCCTCGCCCGTCTCGGGAGCCGTGCTCTCGACGGAATCGGGGTCGATACCGTACTTCTGGTCGAGCCCGTCCCGGTATCGCGTGTACACTATCGCCAGGATGAGCGCACCCGTTGGCGCGCCAAGCGAGACGAGGAAGTAGTGCAGCGGGAAGCCGAGCACAGGCATCTGCACGGTCATCACCTCCGGCGCAAGTGCGGTCAGCGTCACCGGCCCGAACACGACCAGCGCCCAGAGCACGAAACTGCTCCAGATAATCTTCAGGTGGTCGCGCATAAACGGCGTGCTCGGCCGTAACAGGTTCACCTCCCTGTCGAGGTAGTTGATCTCTTCGTGGGCGGGCTCCGTGCCGCCATCTGGTTGGATAGTTGACTCTTCTCGGTCCGCGGGCGTGTCTCTTGACATGGGGTTGAAAGCTTGAAAATTCGTGGTGCTGTTCGCTGTTACCGCTCAGTCACCCTGGACTTTGGTCGCGATATCACTGACGACGTCTGGGTTTCGCAGGGTGCTCGTATCACCCAGTTCCTCGCCGTTGGCGATGTCTTCCAGCAGGCGGCGCATGATTTTCCCGGAGCGGGTCTTCGGCAGTTCGGGCGTGAAGATAACCGCTTCCGGCCGTGCGATTGGCCCGATAGCGTCCTCGACGCCGTCGATGATCGCACTGCGGAGTTCCTCGTCTTCTTCGTAGCCGTCCTCGGTGATGACGTACGCGTACACCGCTTCGCCCTTGATGTCGTGGTCGCCACCGACGACAGCGGCTTCGGCGACACCTTCCACGCCGACGATAGCGCTCTCGATCTCCATCGTCCCGAGACGGTGGCCGGAGACGTTGATCACGTCGTCGACCCGTCCCAGCACGGTGATGTAGCCGTCGTCGTCGATCTTCGCTCCGTCCTCGGGGAAGTACACCCAGTCGTCGGAGTCGTCGCTGTCGGTGTCGGAATACTCGGCCCAGTACTCGTCGATGAACCGTTCGTCGTTCTTGTACAGCGTCCGGAGCATGCCGGGCCACGGCTTGTCGACGGTCAGGTAGCCGGCGCGGCCGGGTTCGACCTCATCGCCCTCGGTGTCGACGATACGTACGTCGTTGCCCGGCAGCGGCGGACCGGCCGACCCGGGTTTCATGTCCTTGACGCCGGGCAGCGTCGTTATCATCATGCCGCCGGTCTCGGTCTGCCACCAGGTGTCGACGACGGGACACTCCTCGCCCCCGATGTGTTTGTAGTACCATTTCCAGGCCCGGGGGTTGATCGGCTCGCCGACCGTGCCCAGCAGGCGCAGACTGGAGAGATCGTGCTGCTCGGGGTACTCTTTGCCCCACTTCATGAACGCGCGGATGGCCGTCGGTGCGGTGTACAGCTGGTCGGCCTCGTACTCTTCGACGATGTCCCAGAGGCGGTCCTTGTCGGGGTAGTCCGGCGTCCCCTCGTACATCATCGTCGTGGTGCCGAGCGCGAGCGGGCCGTAGACGATGTATGAGTGGCCGGTGATCCAGCCGATGTCGGCCGAGCAGAAGTACGTGTCCTCGGGTTTGATGTCCAGCACCGCCTGGGACGTCCAGGCCGCCCAGGCGAGGTAGCCGCCGGTGGAGTGCTTGACGCCCTTCGGCTTCCCGGTCGTTCCGGAGGTGTACATGAGGAACAGCATGTCCTCGGCGTCGCGGTCGACCGGCTCGACCGTCGCGCCCTCGTTGTCGGCGACGACGTCCTCGAAGGCGACCTGGTTGTCGGCGTAGTCGTGGTCGAAGCCGTCGCCGTCCATCAGGCGCTCGGCGACGATTGCGCGCTCGACCTCGTGGTCGACGCCACTCAGCCCCTCGTTGGCCTTGTCGAGGTGGTCGAGCGGGTCGCCGCGACGGTAGTAGCCGTCGCAGGTGACCAGATACTCCGAGTCGGCGGAGTTCATCCGCGTCGCCAGCGCATCCGCGGAGAAGCCGGCGAACACGACGGAGTGTGGCGCGCCGATGCGAGCGCAGGCCAGCATGGCGATGGGCAGCTGCGGGATCATCGGCATGTACATCGTCACGACGTCGTCCTCGCCGACGCCCATCTCCCGCAGGCCGGCCGCGAATTCGTTGACCTTCTGGTGGAGTTCCTCGTAGGTGTAGGTGATGTTGTCTTCCTCGACTGGCTCACCCACCCATTCGATAGCAGCTTCGTCGCCGCGTTCGTCGAGGTGCCGGTCCAGGCAGTTCGCCGACGCGTTCAGTGTGCCGTCGGTGAACCACTCGTAGAACGGCGGGTTCGAGTCGTCGAGGACCTGGTCGTAATCCTCCTCCCAGTCGAGAAGGTCGGCGGCCCCCTCCCAGCACTCCGGCCAGTTCTCGGTAAACTCCTCGTAGATACCCTCGTCCGTGACGTTCGCCTGCTCGACGAACGACTCCGGGGGCTCGAATACCTCCTGCTCTTCGAGCCGCGCTTCTAGTTGGACATCTTCATCTGACATAGTCTATCATCGATATTTCACAGCGGCCATATAAACGGGGGGTCTAACTACGATAACATGAAACAGGGTTTCAGTTGTCGGCGGGCCGTCGCGGCTCCGCTGGCCGGTCGTCGAAAAACGCGGTCAGGACCTTCTGTTGGGCTTTCCTGAGGTGATTGTGCAACGTCGGCGACGAGACATCTAGCGAGTCCGCTAGCTCCTCGGCGGTCGACCCGCGGGGCCACTCGAAGTAGCCGCTGTGGTAGGCCGCTCTGAGGACTGTTTCTTGCCGGTCGGAGAGGGTGTCGGTCAGCCGGTCGCGGAACCCGGTGTCCGTCTCGGCCGGCCGTTCCGTCTCTCGCTTCGCCGCTAACGACGTCTCCGGGTAGGCGTCGGTGACGGCGTTGACCGTCGGTCTGATGTCGGCCTCACTGGGAAGCTCGACGGCGATAGTTGCCACACCGTCAGTGGCCGTCACAGAGCGGATGCGGCCGCCGCTCTCGACCAACTGAAGCGCCGGCGTGTCTGTAACGACGACCTCCAGTAGCACGCCGTCGCTGTGCTCTTCGAGGAGTCTGGCGTCTGTCACCCCGTCGTCGGTGTCCGCATACGAAAGTATCGCGTCGGCCGAGGCGCCTTCGACCATCAGGTAGTACAGCAGCGACTGGCCCGCGACGGGAACGACGCCGGACAGCTCGACCGTACACTGTAACGCCCCGGATACCCCGGCGGTAAAGGTTCGCTCGTCCGCACAGTGGAACTCCAGTTCGGTCACCGTGTCGGCAAGCAGGAGGCGTTTGCGCTCGGCGGCGACCTGTGCGTGGCCGATCTGGACGCCGAGCGCGGACAGCACGGCGCGTTCCGCGTCAGTAAGTTCTTCGCTGGCCCCGACCCCGATGACACCGGACACGGCGTTTTCTCTGACGAGCGGGATCAGAGCGACGGGGCCGGTGCTGTCGTCGATGACACGAACATCGCCCACGTCGAGCGGCGCGGTGACTGACTCGATGTGGGCGTCGATCTGCCGCTCGACAGCTGTCTCTGGAATTTCGGTCGTCGCGCGCGGTGTCAGCCCGTCGCCGGTACGCTCGGCGAGCCAGGCGAACTCGAAGCCCGCCGTCCCGGTCAGGTGGTCACAGACTGCTGTCGCAATTGCTTCGCCGGTTGCGGCAGCCGCAAGCGCCTCGCTGACCGTCATAATCCAGTCGACGGGTCGCTGGGACTCGCTTGAGACCGCCCGCCCGCCGGACCCGTCAACGGCCGTGACGATGGTTTCGCGGTCCGGTTCGTCAAGCAGGGGGTCCAGTCGATCGAGCCGGTCCCAGCCGCCGAGCGCGCAGACGACGTCCGGCGGAACGCCGTCGTCCAGCAGGCTCGCCGCGAACCGCCACCGGAGGTCGCGCGTGGAAATCCCCTGCAGGTGTGGTGCCGCGTCGGCAGCGCGGTCGGCTACCTCGCTGACGAGCATCTGGAGCCGTCGCGCGGAGACGGAAAACAGCGGCTCGTCGTCGTCCGTTCCGGCCGCGTTCGCGTATTTCCGTATGTCGTGTTCGACCGAATCCGGGAGGTACGTCTCGCGGACAACTTCGCTGTCCTCCCGAACGGAAAGCAGGCGATGTCCCTCGAACTCGGTGATATCGGCCAGCCGAACAGCCGTCATCTCCGCCGGACGGAGCCCGACCTCCGCGCCGAGCCGGAGCACGAGATCGGACCGGTGTGTCTCGGCCGCACGCCGAAGCTGCTCGTACCCTCGTTCACCGATGCGGTCCGCTGCGCTGTCCATATATTTCGGAAATTCAGAGAATAACGAAATAAATATTGCGGTCACATCGTGGACATGGACGAGAGATGCACGATAAAACAACCACTAAAGACGCTGTTGCCGCAGGACTATTTCGGAGATACAAAAGAATACGAAACCAGTTACTCTCTTCTCGTGGTCGACTGGATTTCGCCGAGGATTTCGGGGTTCCGTAGCGCGCTGGTGTCGCCCAGGTCCTCGTCGTTGGCCACTGCCGTCAGCAGGCGGCGCATAACCTTGCCCGAGCGCGTCTTCGGGAGGTCGGGCGTGAACACGATCTCCTTGGGGCGGGCGATACCACCGATAGCGTTGACGACGGCCTCTTCGATGGCCGTTCGGAGTTCGCTCTCGGCGTAGCCGTCCTCCGGAGAGGCGAACGCGTACACCGCCGTTCCGGTCGTCTCGTCGTCGGCCCCGACGACGGCGGCTTCGGCGACGCCGGTGACGCCGGCGACCGTTGACTCAAGTTCCTTGGTGCTGAACCGCCGGCCGGCGACGTTGATCGCGTCATCGATCCGACCGAGGAAGGTGATGTAGCCGTCATCGTCGACCGAGACGCTATCTTCGGGATAGTACCGCCACCCATCGGTGTTGTCCGGGACGCTGCCCCAGTCCGTTCCGTCGAGTAGCGCGCGGGGCATTCCCGGCCAGGGGCGCGTCACGACGAGTTCGCCGGCCGTGTTCGGCCCGGCCGCCGCACCCGACCGGTCGACGACGGACGCCTCGATTCCAGGCAGCGGTGTTCCCGCGGCTCCGGGTTTCATCTCGTCGACGCCGGGTAGCGTCGACACAAGTACTGCGCCGGTTTCGGTCTGCCACCAGGTATCGACAATCGGGCACTCGCCGCCCCCGATGTGTTCGCGGTACCACTCCCAGGCCTGGGCGTCCATCGGTTCGCCGACGGTGCCCAACAGGCGAAGGCTGGAGAGGTCGTGCTTGTCGGGGTACTCCTCGCCCCACTTCATGAACGCCCGGACGGCCGTCGGCGCGGTGTAAAAGACGTCGACGGCGTACTTCTCGATGAGTTCCCACAGCCGGTCTTTCTCCGGGTGGTCCGCCGTGCCGTTGTACAGCACCGTCGTGGTGCCGAGCGCGAGAGGGCCGTAGACGATGTATGAGTGGCCGGTGATCCAGCCGATGTCGGCCGAGCACCAGTAGGTGTCCTCGGGCTTGATGTCAAGAACTGACCGGGCGGTCCAGGCGACGTGTGCGAGATATCCGCCGGTTGTGTGGGTGACGGCTTTCGGCTGCCCGGTCGTCCCCGACGTGTAGATGCGAAAGAGCGGGTCGTCCGCCGCCCGCGAGACGGGTTCGACTTCGGCCCCCTCGTGGGCCGCCAGCAGGTCGTGATAGTCGTCGTAGTCGTCGCCTAAATGTACGTCACGGCCCAGTCGGTCGAGCACCACGACCGACACGTCGTGGTCGACGGCGATGCGCGCGTTATCGGCCTTATTCTTTTGTGCGACGGCGCTGCCGCGGCGGTAGTAGCCGTCGCAGGTGATGAGGTACTCCGACTCGGCCCGTTCCATCCGCGTCGCCAGCGCGTCCGCGGAGAACCCGGCGAAGACGACGTTGTGCTGCACGCCCAGCCGTGCACAAGCCAGCATCGCGACCGGGAGTTCGGGCACCATCGGCAGGTACAGCGTCACCACGTCGTCCGGCCCGACGCCGCGTTCGCGCAGCGCCGCGGCGAAGGCGTTGACTTCCCGGTACAGCTCGAGGTAGGTGTAAGTACGGGACTCGCCGAGGTGCCCCTCCCAGACCAGTGCGAGTTGGTTCTTCCGCTCGGGGAGGTGCCGGTCGAGACAATTGTATGCGGCGTTTAATCGGCCACCGGGGAACCATTCAAACGGCGGGCCGTCCGTGCCACGGAATACCGTCTCGAACGGTGTCTCCCAGTCGAGCAACTCGGCGGCGTCGCGCCAGCAATCGGGCCACTCCCGTTCGAAGCGGTCGTAGACAGCCGGGTCAGTCACGTTCGCCTGTTCGACGAACCAGTCCGGCGGTTCGACTGTCTCTCGCCCCGTGTGGGACTGGTCCCGACCCGGTTCGTCACCCCGTGTCATCAATTGACAATACATCGGCGCACTCAAAAATGTCCTCTCTAATTATGTACGATTCCCTGCGAGAGAACCGACGCCAGTGCTGTCGGCTGTTCTCACTTTCGACACTGGCGACGGAACTTATATTGAGTCCTGCGGACAACAGGTGTACGAGAGGCCGGTACGGGGCATGAGCGACACGGAAAAGAAGATCGCCGATACGAAGGGGCAATTCCTCCAGGCAGTCTCACAGGGACAGCGCCTCACCGACGCCGAGTGGCGAAACTGTCGAATCGTCCTCACCACCGAGCGGGTTGCCCTGCTGGGCGACGACAAGCGACAGATTTCACTGACCGATATCGACCGTATCGCCGACCGGTTCGACGTGAACCAGCAGAGCGCCGGCGTCTCCGACTACGTCGCGCTCTACGTCGGCGAGGACGTCATCCTCGTGTCGGCGTCGGACCACGAGACGTTCGAGACCGACTTCTACCGGGCGAGTCTCGACGGCGCAATCGTGCTGGTTCAACACCCTGCACTGAAAGGCGGCGTCGTCCAGTCCGCCGAGTGGACGAAAGGCCGACTCAAAGTGACCGACGAGGCGCTGAAGCTCGCAATGGCCGACGGGCAAGCCGTCGTCGTCGACCGCGCTGACATCGGCGACCTGGCCGTCGAAGAGAAACAGGTCAGCGGTGAGGAGCGGACGGTCATTCAGGTCGAGCACAGCGAGGACGACATCAGCGTCGAAACACATCTCGCTGGCGAGGAGTTCCACGCCACCGTTCTCCGGACGATGCTCGAAGAGAGCGCCGAACAGAACCGCGCCGACCTGGACCTGAGCTCGACGGAGAAACGGGTCATCATGGCGCTACACTCCGGCGTGTCGCCGTTCGATATTCCAAACTTCGTCGGTATCGATGTCGAGAAAACCGAGGAAATCTTCGACCGGCTGATCGAACTCGACGTGATAAGCGTGCTCCGGGAACGAACCGAGGTGAACCTGACGACGAAGGGCCGTCGGGTCGCCGGCGAGCGGATGGGCGAGCAGTAGCGAACGATTCTGCACCGGCCGGTCTTTGATTGAACCGGTAGTCTCGGACGCCCCCATCCGTTCGGTTTCCACGCCACGATCTGGACATGCGTGGAGAGTAGACACCGACCAGTCTCAGTAAGGCCGCCATATTGAAGCCCCTCCTCCGTCTGCAACAGGTATGCACATCGATACGGCTGTGGTCCTCGCTGCGGGAGAGGGGACTCGCCTGCGGCCGTTGACGCGCAACAGGCCAAAACCTATGTTGCCGGCCGCGAACCGTCCGATTCTCGAACACGTCTTCGATGCGCTGGTCGAGGCAGGCATCGAGAAACTGGTCGCCGTCGTCGGCTACAAGCGCGACCGCGTCCAGGATCACTTCGGTCCGACGTACCGTGGCGTTCCGATTTCGTACGTGAGCCAGACGAAACAGCTGGGTAGCGGGCACGCGCTCCTCCAGGCACGGAGCGTCGTCGACGGCCCGGCCCTGGTGATGAACGGTGACCGTCTCGTCGACGCGGCCACTATCGAGGCGGTAGATACCTCCTACGCGGAGACTGGCCACACGAGCATCGCCGTTCTCGAACGACAGGATACCAGTCGGTACGGTGCTGTCGAAGTACAGGACGGTGATATCGTCGACATCGTCGAAAAGCCCCGACACGACGATTTCAGACTCATCAACGGCGGGGTGTACGCCTTCGACGGTGACATTTTCGAGGCTATTGACGAAACGACGCGTCACGCCGGAGAGCTGGCGCTGACCGACACAATCGAACTCCTGCTGGAATCCGCCCGAGTTCGAGCAGTCGAAGTCGACGGGATGTGGGTCGACGCGACGTACCCGTGGGACCTGCTGACCGTCGCCCGCGAGGTGCTAGCGCGGGGTCGGGTCGTCGAATCGGCCCGCGACGAGCAGGTCTGGGTCGACAACTCCGCTCGTGTCCACGACGAGGCGACCCTCCAGTCGCCGGTCGTCATCGGGCCGGACTGCGAGGTCGGACCGGACGCCGTCATCGGCCCAGATGTCGCGCTTGGCCGAAACGTCACTGTTGGGGCCAACAGCGTCATCCAACACTCGGTGCTCGACGCGGACACACGCGTTGACCCGAGCTCGACCCTCGTCGACACCGTCACCGGTCAGGATGTGAACCTGGGCGTCAGCACGGTCGTCCCCGGCGGCCCGGCCGATGTCCAGGTCGGCACGGAAGTGTTCGAGGACCAGCGGCTCGGAGCCGTTATTGCCGACCGCGCCGTCGCGCTCGGTGACGTGAGCTTCGTCTCTGGGTCGCTCGTGGGCCCTAACGCTCGGCTCGCCACCGGCGTGACGGTCGATGGAACCGTCCGCGAGGGCGCGGAGGTGGTCCGCTGATGTGCGGCATCATCGGGTGTGTCGGCCGCGGCGACGAGACGCTCGACACACTCGTTCACGGGCTCTCGAAACTGGAGTACCGCGGGTACGACTCCGCAGGGGTCGCACTGGCCAACGGTCACATCGACCTGTGTAAACACTCCGGCAAAATCGCCGACCTGCGCGAGGCCCTGTCCGACCGGACCCTCTCTGGGTCGGTCGGTATCGGCCACACCCGCTGGAGCACGCACGGCCCGCCGACCGACGAGAACGCTCACCCACACCAGGACTGCACTGGTGATGTCGCAGTCGTCCACAACGGGATCATCGAGAACTATCAGTCCCTGCGGGACGAACTCGTCAGCGCCGGCCACACCTTCACGTCCGACACCGATACCGAGGTCGTGCCCCACCTCATTGAGGACGCGCTGGACGCGGGAGCCGACCCCGAGGACGCCGTCCGCGAGGCAATCAGCCGACTCGAAGGCAGCTACGCCGTCGCCGTCGTGGTCGCCGGCTGTGATTCAGTGTTCGCCGCGCGGAACGACTCGCCGCTCGTCCTGGGTATCGGCGAAGACGCAACGTACCTGGCGAGCGACGTGCCCGCCTTCCGGGATTTCACCGACAAGGTCGTCTATCTCGCTGACGGCGAGTTCGCCCGCCTCAACGGTGACGGGTGGACCGTCACAGACACCGATGGCACCGTCATCGAGAAAGACATCGACACTGTCCAGTGGGACCCCGAAGAGACCGGCAAGAGCGGCTACGACCACTTCATGCTCAAGGAGATCCACGAGCAACCGCGCGCGCTCCGGCAGTGTCTCCGCGGCCGCGTCGACGAACTCGCCGGCACAGTCGACATCGGCGACCTCGGCGATCTCTCCCCGACGGGCGTCCAGTTCGTCGCCTGCGGGACCTCGTACCACGCTGCCCTGCATGGCGCGCAACTGTTCCGCGAAGCGGGTATCCCCGCCCAGGCGTTTCTCGCCAGTGAGTACGCCACTGCCACGCCCCCCATCGGCGACGCGCTCGTCGTCGGGGTCACGCAGAGCGGCGAAACCGCGGACACGCTTTCGGCACTTCGGGCGGCCCGCCGCCGCGGCGCGCGGACGCTGGCCGTGACCAACGTCGTCGGCTCCACTGCGGCCCGTGAGTGCGACCACGCGCTGTACATCCGCGCCGGTCCGGAAATCGGCGTCGCCGCTACCAAGACTTTCGCCTCACAGCTGGCCGCGCTGAACCTGCTCGCGCTCGGAACGTCCACGACCGGCGACGCCCGGCAGGTCATCAGCGCACTCCGCGATCTCCCCGGCCACGTCCAGGCGGTCCTCGACGAATCTGCGGCCCAGGAAATCGCAGAGCTGTACCAGGATGCCAATGCCTACTTCTTCATCGGCCGCGGCTACCAGGAGCCCGTGGCGCTCGAAGGCGCACTGAAGATGAAGGAGATCACCTACAAGCACGCTGAGGGCTTCGCTGCGGGCGAGCTGAAACACGGCCCGCTGGCGCTGGTGACCGAGAACACGCCGGTGTTCGCTATCGTGACTGGCGACGACGAGCGCGCCCGCAAGACGATTGGGAACGTCAAAGAGGTCGAAGCGCGGGACGCCCCGGTGGTTGCGATTACAGACGGACAGAGCGACGTTGAACGCTACGCCGACCACGTACTCGAGATTCCGGAGACCCATCCGCGAGCAGCTGCGGTGCTGGCCAACACGCACCTGCAGCTGGTGTCGTATCACACGGCTGCGCTGCTGGGGCGGAACATCGACAAGCCGCGCAACTTGGCAAAAAGCGTGACAGTCGAGTGAGCAGCACGTAGCTGGCTACTCGCGATGCTCGCAGTTTTCTGGTGGTTCCGGCGGTTCGAGAAGCCTTGCCGCCAGTTCAAGGGTTGTCGAACCCGAGAGTATCTTTCCGATAGATCGCGCAATCGCCGCGAGGCCGGAATTTTTCCAGAACTGCACAACCTGAGGTGTGACAGCGTCGAGCATAGTGAAAAATGGACCGACAGTGTGCGTTTCGCGTAGATCGATGACGATGACCTCCGGCTCCGGTTCTGCCGTGAGCCAGCGGTAGATCCAGGATGCCTTGGTTATCTCGAGTAACCGAGCGCGAACCCAGTTGAGCGTCGAGTGCTCGAAACTCCGTGAAAAATCATCGGAGAGCGACTTGAGCGCCGAGTTCTCGATAGCCGACCGGAGACGCGCTTTCACCACTGTGGCTGTCCCTCCGTTGCTCATCGATAGCCTGAGATAACTGTCGCCCTGATCGTTACGGTTCCCAGATCCAGGGTCACGACGCGTCCCTGCTGGAGTGTCTGCCCTTTGAATGTGACACCGGTCTCGGTCTCTCGAACAGAGAGGTTTGCGGTGAGCGTAACGTCCCGGTTTATCGGATGTGCCCGTTCGTAGATCTCCCCATCCTGTCCTCTGGTGACGACTGTCGCGTTTTCACGCTGGACGGTCGAAACCCGTGCGACTGTTTCACCGCCGAACGACTCCGTCATCCCCGGCGAAACGCTGTCGGCGAGTAACGGAGACACGTTGGACAACTGCAGTCGGACATCGCGAGTTGCGGACTGACCGCGTTGCGTCGTAGTACCGACCCGCGTGAGTCGACCCTTGATGAGGCCAGTGTCCGTCGGGAGTGAGAGGGTTGCTCCCGGCCGGATCGTCGTCTCGCCGAACGCCTGCTGCTCACCGTAGGCTACGCTCTGGAGCGTCACTCCAAGAAAGACGGTCTTCTTATCGGGGTTTCGGGTCCCGTATACTGTTACCGACTCGATAGTAGCTACTTCTCGTCCCTGGACACGGATCGGCTGCCCGGCACTGAGACGCCTGGCGTCGGTCTCCGATAGATTTGCTCTGACTACCACCTCTGTCTCAGTCGTAGTAAGTTCGAAACTGCCACCAACGTCGCGAATCGTCCCTGCGGTAGAGTAGGTCTCAGTGAGGATCTCAAGCTGTCGACCGTATCGCGGTGGTGACCCGTTGTACTGTATGGTTTCTCCCGACTGCGGGGCTGACAATTCGGCTTGCACCACCGCTCGTGTCGACTCACCTTGCGGGGCGAAATAGACATCTGTGACTGTGAGTTCCGAATTCCCTGACGGACTGTAGCTGTCTCCGACCGATATCTGAGAAATAATATAGTCCGGCTGGGGCCCGAGATCGAGTGTCACATTGGTTGTCCCAGCTGTCCCGGCCGACGATGTCGAACCCGAATCGCTGTTATCCGTTAGGACCAGGCTGATTCCGGCGATAAGGATAGTAAGAACAAATACAACGACGAGGGCATCGATGATATTGATAACGCCAAACAGATTCCCCTCGTCATCGATGATACCGGATGACTCCTCCATCGACTCCATACCAGCCCATTTCGCGGCCGGTGTATGGCCTTTTCGCTTGTCGCTATTACCCCAACTGATGCCGTGTTCCCGAACGGGACCAACACGTCAGCGTATTCGGGACCGCTACGAACGACGTTTTGCTGTCGAATGTACTGTCCAGATCACGGCTTGTCGGTTTGCAAACCCTTCTCAAGAGATTCTGTACGCAACAATGACATCAATAATGACGCTCCATACTTGTCTTGAGACCAGTTTCATATCGTAGCTGAACGATTGGTCACGCACGTACTCGAGGTCGTATCGCAGCTTTTCGCCCGGTTCCTTCCCGGTCACGTCATTAACCTGCGCAGGACCGGTCAGACCGGGTTTCACGAACCACCGTTTCTGCCAGTCAACGACGCCGGTCTGGATATCCGAGTCCAGTTCCGGTCGTTCGGGCCGCGGGCCGACGACGCTCATGTCGCCCCGCAGTATCGACCAGAGCTGTGGAATCTCATCCAGGTGCGTCTGTCGCAGCACTCGCCCGACCGATGTCACGCGTGGATCGACCCCACCCGCATCCTCGTCGCTTATCTTCGCGCCGGTCCCGTCTTCCGCGTTCTCGATCATCGACCGGAACTTGTAGATAGAGAATGTCTCGCCGAACACCGCTGTCCGGTCTTGCCGGTACAGTATCGATCCGCCGTCTTCGACTTTTATTGCTGCTACGATCCCGATAATCACCGGCGACAGCGCGACCAGTCCAACTGACGCAAACGCGATGTCGAACGCGCGCTTGAGAATGTAGTCCTGTATGTCCCAGGGCTCGATATCCACGTCGACCAGCGCTCCGACCCCACCGCTGGCGGTCAACACGGAGTCCGTATGGTCTCGGTGGACTTTCGCGTTGACTCCATACTCGTAACAGGCGTCAAGGGCACCGAAGAACTCCGCCCGGTCGGCATGCTCAAACGCCAACACGACAGTATCGACGTCATACTCGACGAGCACGTCCTCGATCCGCGAGAGGCCGCCCAACCGTTCCAGCCCACCGGGGCTGATTCCACCGTCAGCGATGGCTTCGGTCCGTTCGGTCGTCGCCACGACACTCGTCGGACAGAGATAGCCCAAGAGTGTCCCGTCGACCTCACGTGCGACTTCCCCGATCACTTGGAGGTCATCGCCGACGACGATGGTCCGCTCGCCGTTTGACGACGGCCGTTTCCGAATCCACACGAACCACGCTGGCAGTGCGATCAGTAACAACGGGGTCACCAATACGACAGTCAAGCGCGGCAGTCGATACGTGTAGTCGAAGTAGCCGATTGTCGCCAGCACGAGAACTGCCACGAGCACTCGCTTCTGAGCCAGCGCTACGGCGTCGAGAATCCGACGCGGGCGGGGCTTGTACAGCGGGAGAAACACACTGGCGACGACGGCGATTGTGACAAGGAGTTCAAACGTGAACTCCGACCCTGTTGGGGGGTCGGTCGGCAGCCGACTGAATATCGGGACGGTAGTCGCTATCGACTGGAAGGTAGCGTTGTTGACAAGTGCGACGGCAATCGCTGTCAGCACGACGACGCCAGCCACACTTGCGACCCGGTACCGCCAGCCACTGTCCATTATCAGTGTGATTACCGAGTTCCGGGATAAGTCCTGCGTCCGGAGACTCAAATATTGAAACTATTCTCGCAGTTGTGGGCTGTTCTTCGATCAAGAAACCGCATCACCACACAACTCACGTAACCGGAGAAGTCGCTGGCTACTGACCGGTCTGTTCTCTCACTCGCTTGCGGCGATGTTCTCGGCGGCCATCTCCGGATCAATCTCGCCCTGTAGCCGTTTCTCAGCCTGGTCGCGGTCCTCCGGGTAGCCGATATCGTTCCGCCAGCCGTCCATGCGGATTGCGTCGATAGTCCGGCCGGAGTGCAACAGGAGGTCAATCGCGTCGCTGATCTCGTACTCGCCGCGGTTCGAGGGCTGCACCAGATGGCAGGCGTGGAAGATAGCTGGTGTGAACGTGTAGAACCCGGTCATCACCAGGTTCGACGGCGGCTCTTCGGGCTTTTCGACCACTTCGGTTATTTCGCCGTACTTGTTGGTGTCACAGACGCCGTATCGCCCGGCCTCCTCCCAGGGGACTTCCTCGACGAGGAAGGCGGCGTCGGCGCGCTCCTCCTGCTGGCGGTTGACAACGTCCTGGAGATTCGCTTCAAAGATGTTGTCGCCGAGCATCAGCATGAAGTCGTCGTCGACGTGCTCCTCGACGGTCAGGAGTGCGTGTGCGAGGCCGTTCTGCTCGCGCTGGTGGGTGTAGGTGATCGGAACGCCTTCGAACTCGTCCTCGAAGTGGTTAATGATGGCCTGCTTCTTGTAGCCGACGACTACCAGGAGTTCGTCGGCGCCTAGTTCGATCAATTGCTCGAAGCAGTGCGTCAGAATCGGTTTCCCCGCGACTTCTACCATGCCCTTCGGCTTGTCTTCGGTCAGCGGGCGGAGACGGGTCCCCTCACCAGCGGCGAGAACGACAGCTTTCATATGTCCACATTCGTCGGTCACCCGATAAAACTCTTGTCGAAGTATAAGATCCGAATTATAATACCCGCTCCTTGACTACCGTCGCTCGATGAACGTCAGTATTGTCGGGAGCGGATACGTCGGGACGACGGTTGCGGCGTGTCTTGCGGATCTCGGACACGAAGTCGTAACGATCGACATCGATGAGGACATCGTCGACGCAGTCAACGACGGTGAGTCGCCGATACACGAACCGGGGCTCGACGAACTCGTCGCCGAGCACGGCGGCGGCCGACTCCGGGCAAGTACCGACTACGACGAGATTCTCGATACTGAGCTGACGATGCTGGCGCTCCCGACGCCCTCGAACGACGACGGGAGCATCGACCTCCAGTTCATGGAAGCCGGTGCGGCATCCATCGGCGAGGCGCTGGCCGGCGCTGAGAATCCGGCTGACGAGCCGCACCTCGTCGTCACGAAGTCGACTGTCGTCCCGAACACGACCGAGGACCGGCTCGCTCCCCGTATCGCCGACGCCGGTCTCGAACGCGGGACGGACTTCCTCGTCGCGTCCAATCCCGAGTTCCAGCGCGAGGGGACGGCCGTCGCGGATTTCCTGAACCCCGACAAACTCGTCTTCGGGACGGACGACGACCGTGCGACGGCGCTTCTCAACGAACTGTACGAACCGCTTCGCGAGGCCGCTGACGACGACGTGCCGGTCGTCGAAACCGGCATCGCCGAGGCCGAGATGATAAAGTACGCCAACAACACGTTCCTCGCGACGAAGATCAGCCTCATCAACGACATCGGGAACATCTGCAAGGAGTTCGGCGTCGACGCCTACGAGGTGGCCGATGCCATTGGACTCGACGACCGCATCGGCGAACAGTTCCTCCGGAGCGGGGTGGGATGGGGCGGCAGTTGCTTCCCGAAGGACACGGATGCCATCATCGCCGCGGTACGGGAACAGGGCTACGACCCCGCCGTCCTTTCCGCGGCCGTGGAACTGAACGACGCCCAACCCGAGCGCCTCCTCTCTCTACTCGACGACCACGTCGACGTGTCCGGGAAACGCATCGCCGTTCTCGGACTGGCGTTCAAACCCGGGACGGACGATATCCGGAACACGCGAGCGGCTCCGGTCATTGAGGGACTCAAAGAACGCGGTGCAGAAATCGTCGCCTACGACCCAGTGGCGGCCGAGAACATGCGCGAGCACTATCCCGACATCGAGTACGCCGACTCGGCGGCGGCCGCCCTTGAGGGTGCGTCAGGTGCTGTCGTTGTCACTGACTGGGACGAGTTCGCAGCGCTTGACGCTGCGTTCGACGAGATGGCCGCCCCGGTCGTCGTTGACGGACGCCGCATCATCGAGCGGCGCGACGGCATCACCTACGAAGGGTTGACCTGGTAGCGCGGTCAGTTACGCGCCCGTATTCGCCCGTCGAGGAGGGTTACCGTGCCGGCAGCGAGTACCGCCACGACGAGCACAGCCGGGTCCGAAGACACGTACAGGCTCGGCGTCGGTGGCCGCCAGTTCGTGAACGGATACAGCCAGGCGCTCGCTCGCCCGTCGGCGTACACCCGCATCCCATCGAGCAGCAGCGATGTGAGGCCACCGAACGTCACGAGACCGAACACTCGCCCCCAGTGGCGTCGCTCGAACGCGACGGTAATGATACCGGCCAGTAGCAGGATTCCACCGAATGTGGAGAGGGGCCCATAGGCGAACGGTATTCCGAGAAGCGTTTCGACTGTGCTCTCGTCCACTACGATCCTGACTTTTATCAAATCGGGAATTGCTGCACCGCCCATCCCGACGACGACCCAGCGCTGATCGAGCCAGTCGACGCGCCAACTAGCGACCGTGAGGAGGACGTACGGAACGAGAAGGTGGGTCAGCAGGTCAGCCATCGCGTGCCTCCAGCGTCCACGTATTACGGTTGATGCGCCAGTATCGGAAAAACAGCAGCAGGAATCCGAGTGCGCCGATAGCCGAGGCGCCGTACTTGTAGAACTCCGCCCACCGGCTGCTGTTGACGACTTCGACGCGCTCGGCCGCTATCGTCTGATTCGGTTCGAGCGTTCCGTACACCTGGACCACACCACCGGGTTCAACGGCTGCTTCCGTCTCGGTGACCCTGAGCGTTATCGCCGTCCCGCCGCTCTCGGCGCTGATCTCGATCCCGTTTTCGCTGGTATCCGTCACCGTTCCGAACACCATCACCTCTTGTCCGACGTACGAGTCGTACCCGGACGAGAGGTCCGCAGCATCTGGATAGGGTGATCGCTGCTCTTCTGTAACCGCTGCGTGGACGAACAGTCCCCCGAGTGTCAGACACAGCCCAAGCACGATGACGACACGAACCCAGACGCGCACACCCTCTGTTCGTTCGGTGGGTACAATGGTCGTTTCGCTTCAGAGCCACAGCGGTCTCTGAAAATCACTCGACAGTGACGTTGCCGCCGTCGTACACTGTCTGTTCCGGGACTTCGATGGTCGTTTCACTTCCGCCATCGGTCGTCACGGTGTACACCCCGGGGTTTGCGACGGTAACAGTGAACTCACCGTTCTGGTTGGCTGTCGTCTGGCGCTCGTAAGGAATCTCTCTGTCCGAGATTTCGACCGTCGCTGCCACCGAGACGGTCGAATTCGGGGCTGCGGTCCCCTGTATCGTCCCACCGGGGACGACCGCGAACGCTTTGTGGCTCCCGTCTTCGCTCACGAAGAGCGGTCGGTAGTGGGCCAGGCCGTCCACATCCCCGTTCTGGCTTCCGAAGTGCTGGTGTAAGCGGACGTACATCGTGGTCGGTTCTTCGACCTCGATTTCAGTTGTCACGACGTACCCGACTCGTCCGGAAATTCGGTCCTGGGCCTCGTCGGGGTCTGTTGCTGCGAGGAACGGCCCGTACGTCTGGCGAGCGTAGGCGTAGCTCCGTGACTCACCGTTGACGAAGTAGTTGTACACGCGGTTCTGTCCCCAGCGGCTGAGCACGTAGTTCTCGGGGTATTCGAGTCCGTGCTCGGCGGCGTCGGCTTCGATTGCAGTCGCCGCGCCGTACGTCCCGTCCTCGACGAGTACCTGACTCGTTTTCACCGGCACCTGAACCATCCCGAGGGCCCCGAACAACAGAAACAGTACGAACAGCGATGCGACCGCGCGGGTGTCCGGAACGAGCGCGTCTCGCAAGTCCCTATCGCCGGTCGTCAGCACCGGTCGGGCGACATCGACCCACGAGGCGGTCCAGACGAACGCGAGGCCGGCGAACAGCGCGAGAAACGGGGCCAGCTCGCCGACGAAGCGGACCTGAATCACGGCGAGGCCGAACAGCACCCAGGCGTAGCTACTGGCGACGAGCCAGCCGCTCCGGTCGCTCCGAGCGAGATTGACGCCCCACACCATCGCTGGGAGCGCCAGGAACAGCGTCAGGCCGAGCAGGAACAGGAAACCAAAGGCGTCAGCGCTGAACAGCCCGTACGTCTCGGCGATCCCGTCGGAGCGGAACAGCGTATCGAGCCGGTTACTGAACGTTCCCCACTGTTCTGTGAAGCCAAAGCGGAAGACAAGGAGCCCGACGACGCCGAGGCCGATATCGACTGCGGCCAGTTGCCTGGCAGTGCCACCGAAGCCCTTGGCCGCTTCTGCCGTCGCGATGACGACGACGGTGCCCAGCGTCAGTAATGCCGGTGTGCCAGCCACGAGCGCTGTCTGCCAATCGGCGACAGCGTGGACACCGAACGCGAGTATCGCGCCGAGACCGACCCCAGCGAGGACCGGTGCGTTCCTGACCAGCGATGATCGGTCGTTTGACACGTCAAGGAGTGTCTGCCCCAGTATCACCAGACCGACTGGCAGGACAAGCAGTGGCCCCGCTTCCCAGGCGAGCACCTGGCCGGCGATCCCGACCCCGATGCCGACCGCGGCGATCCACGGTTGCGGTCGCCGAAGCGATGCCCGATTCGTGGCCGTCGTTAGCGCGACCACGAGTGCAAGAGCGGTAAGCCCTAACCACGGATAGTCGAAGGCGTGGTGATCCGCGAAACCCAGACTCGTCCGGAAGGCGTGTCCCGGAATAAACGCCAGAAAGAGGACCGACGCGAGACCGATACGTCGGTCGCTGGACACCCGAACCGCAAGCAGATAGAGCAGGACGCCGGTAACGAGTGCCGACACGACAGGATACCACGCGAGAACGTGGCCGATAACCGCTTTGCTCCCGCCGAAGAGGCTGGCCACCCACCAGAGCGTCGCGACCATGAGCGGCTCTCCGTTGGTTAATCCACTTGGAAGAACGGAGAGTACCCCGAGATCGACCGCACTTCCGGCGTTCGCTGCGACCTGTTCGATGTGATATCTGTAGTTGTAGGGGTCGTTACCTGAGAGGACGATGTCGCTGCCGCGGTAGATCGACCCGACGACGTACGTTCGGGCGACGAACACGACGGCCAGGGCGGCGACGAGCAGACCAGTCGCTCGTGCGTCGAAGTCAAAATCCAGGGCACCTCCGACACCCAGACCGTGCTCGCTGTCGCCACCGACCTCGGATTCGCCAGCGAGCGCGGCCCGCACAGCGTCGGGGTCGGCGACGCGGTACTCGTCACCGTCTTTCTCGACGATGCCTGCGGAGACGAGTTCGCCGAACTGCCCCGAATCGATAGGGATGTCATCGAACGTCCAGCCGTCCTGTTCGTCGTCAACGGCCAGAACCGCCTCTGTCGCGGATCTCAGTTCGGGCCGGTCATCGAGTACCGCTGCCGCCCCGGGCGTGTCGCTCATGTATCCCCTCTTCCCGGTCTGGCGAATAAATCCATCGGGACTCGCTGTCTTACGTGTCCGCCGACTCCAGTGCTTCTCGAACCGCGGACTCCACGTCGTGTTCCGGCGTCCACCCCAGCGCGTCGGTCGTTCGGCCGGTGTCGACCGGGAACGAATCGACGAGCGTCTCGTCGTCGCCGCGCGGGTTCTCAACTAGGGCTACGTCGGCATCGATGTCGGCGACTGAAGCGGCGATGTCCCTGACGAGCTTGGCGACGGTGTGGACGCCCGGGTCCTCGTCGCTGGCGATTTCGTACTTCTCGACGCCGGTCTCGCCCCGGTCCAGTTGCTCCAGCAGCCGCTCGCAACTGTCGACGTAGGCCCGGGCCACGTCCTTGACGTGGATGAAGTTCCGGGACTGCGTTCCCGGCTCGTAGACGGTCAGCGTCTCGCCAGCGAGTGCGCGATTCACGAAGAAGTTGATGACGGTTCCCTTCGAGACGGTCTGGCCGTCTATCTCGTGGCTGCCGTAGAGGTTCGATATCATGAACTGGTGGGCGGGGAACGCGCCGTCGGCGTACGTCTCGATATCGCGCTCGTTGAGTAGTTTCGTTCGGCCGTACCAGTTCAGGGGGTCTCGCGGGTGGTCGACTGTAATGGGGAACTCCTGTGGATCGCCGATGACGGCCATCGAGAACGGGAAGATCAACGCCGCGCCGGTCTTGCGACAGAACCAGGCGACGTTGTCGGTTCCCTGGACGTTGACCTCGTAGGCCAAGTCTTGCTTCTCTTCGCAGTCGTCGACGCCGGAAACCGCGGCGAGGTGCATCACGACGTCGGCGCCGTTAAGCGCCGATTCCAGTCGGTCCCGGTGCCGGACGTCGACGTGCTCGATGTCGACGTCGCCGACCGACTGCACAGTCCCGAGATAGTAGTTGTCGATGGCGGTTATCTCCCAGTCGGGATGGGCCTGCTGTAGCTCGTAGATGACGCGGCTGCCGATGTAGCCCGCACCGCCGGTGACGGCGATGTGGGGCGTGTTGTCTGTGGGTTCGTGTTCAGGCATTGGTGGTGAATTTCTCCTCGAGGTCGCGGACACCCTCCCGGAGCGTCCACGATGGTTCGAAGCCGGTCCCGCTCAGTCGGTCGAAGTTGACGTGATACGACGGACCGGGATGCTCGTCTTCGAGGTAGGTCACGTCGACCGGGGCGACCTCGTCGGCGACGATGTCTGCGATTTCCGAAATCCGGTAGTTCGATTCCATCGACCCGACGTTGTACACCGGTTCGTCCCAGGACTCGGGGTCGCACGCCGCCTCCGCGTAGGCACGGGCAGCGTCCCGGACGTGGATGAACGGCCGCCAGTTCGAGCCGTCGCCGTAGACGGTGAGCGGGCGGTCGGTGAGCGCGCGGAACACGAAGTAGTTCACGACGAGGTTGAACCGGATGCCCGGCGAGTGGCCGAAGTTCGTGGCCATCCGCAGCGCGGTACCGGTCATGCCGAACTCCTCGCAGTACTCCCGCAGCAGGGTCTCGGACTGTAGTTTCGTCTCCGCGTAAGGGTTGATGGGATCCGGGTCGACCGTCTCGTCGATGTCGGTGCTGGTCGCGCGGCCGTAGACGTTACACGAGGAGGCGAAGACGACGTGGTCGACGCCGAGTTTGCCGGCCGCGGTCAGGACGTTCTCGGTGCCGTCGTAGTTGATGGCGAACGTCTCGTCGCGGCGTTCGTGGGTGCTCGACGCGCCGGTGATGGCCGCGAGATGGATGACGCGGTCGACGCCGCGCATGGCGCTCTCCACGTCGCCGTACTCGCGGACATCGCCCCGGCGAAACGCGAGCCCGTCCCCAAGCGTCCCCAGCAGCGCTCGCGGCGACCCCGAGGAGAGGTCGTCGAAGACGACGACGTTGTCGACGCGGTCGTCCGCTCGCAGCAGCGGAATCAGCGCGCTGCCGATGTAGCCACAGGCCCCGGTGACCAGCACGTCCATCGTCAGTCCTCGCTCAGGACGCCCGGCAGGAAGCGGTCCTCGTGGGCCTCGATAGTGTCGGCGTAGCGGGTCAGCGTCTCGAAGATATCGTCGACACCGTCCTCGAAGGACTGGGACTGGCCGTCGATGAGGTCGGCGTAGCGGTCGTTCTCGATCTCCATCTTGTGTGTCTCGTCCTCGTCGCGGGGGTTCTCGAAGTGCTCGACGTCGACATCGAGGTCGTACTCGCTGCCCACATCTGCAATCGTCTCGGCGATCTCGACGATGCTGATGGCGCGCGTGACCTGGTTGTACACCGTCAGGCCCTCGGGGCGCTCGTCGGGGTCGGTCAGCGCCACTTCGGCCAGCCCTTCGACAGTATCCTCGAGCGAGATGAACGGCTTGCGCTGTTCGCCCTTGCCGTATACCGTGACGGGGTAGCCCGCGACGGCCTGCGCACAGAAGCGGTGCGTGACCGTGCCGAAGTAGTAATCGAAGTCGAAGCGGGTTTTGAGGCGGTCGTCTTCGCGTGTTTCCTCGGTCTCGGTCCCGTAGACGATGGCCGTTCGCACGTCCGAAATCGGGATGTCGAACTGCGTGTGGGCCAGACGCATGTTCTGTGCGTCGAAGCCCTTCGTCGCGTGATACCAGCTCCCGCCCATGTTGGGGAACGGTACGTCGTCGCGCTCGCCCTGATTCTCCATCGTCGCACCGCCTTCCGGAATCGGGAACTCCGGCGCGCCGTAGACGCCCGTCGTCGTCGTCTCGACGAAGTGGGTGTCAGTGAGGTCGTGTTCCTCGAGCCCCCACAGGAGGTTCCGCGTCGCCTGGAGGTTGTTGTGCTGGGTGTAGTTCGCCCGCTCGCCGTTGATCTGGGAGTACGGCGCGGAGGGCTGGGCGGCGGTGTGGACGACGACCTCGGGTTCGTGGACCGTCAGCAGTTCGTCGACAAAGGATTTCTCGGCGAGGTCGCCCTCGACGAAGGAGAGGTTCGTCAGCCCGTGGACTTCGCGGGCGGCGTCGAGGCGCTCGTCGATGCTGGCCACCGGTGTCGCGCTCGTCGCGCCCACGTCTTCGACCCACTCCCGTCGGCCGAAGTTGTCGACGAGCAGCACTCGGTCGTCCGTTCGGTCCGCGATTCGCAGCGCGGCCGGCCAGCCGACGTAGCCGTCGCCGCCAGTGATGAGGATGGTCATAGTTACTCAGATAGTGAGTAACCGCGATGCGTAATCAATCTTCTGTTCGGTTGCCTGCTAATCTCGTACAGCCTGACCGCTCATCAGACACGTATTCGTCCTCAAAACAGCAATTCCTTCTCTACTGGCCGACATCGAACCGTTCGAAGTACTCTGTGACGTACTGGTTCGCGTCCACCGGTGGTTCCGTGACGACGCAATAGGCGTCATGTTGGTCGTCGAGTGCTATCTCTGCTCCGTCCTCGGGTACGACTCGATACACAACTGGTATCGTGTGCCGGGAGTCGACGCCATCGACGGACGACGCGTCCCAGAAGTGTTCGCTGACGCCGAGCCGTTCCGTCGCAACCGATGTGAGGCCGAGTTCCTCCTCGGCGATGCGCACCGCCGCGTCGTCCAGTCGCTCTCCTTTGTAGAGGCGGCTCCCCGGCCAGAACCACTCGCCTTTGGCTGGTTCGTTCTGTCGCCGTGTGAGCAAGATACCCCCCTCGTACTCGACGACGAGGTCGACACAGGGCTGGGGCATGTTGTCGAGACAGGTGGCGAACGTCTCCGTCGGAATGCGTTCGTCGTGCCGGTCCATACTTCTCGCTTGCGGGCCACCGGTGAAACCGCTCCGCTTCTCGCTGTTTCGCAACCGTTAAAACCGACCCTATCTTCTATCCGATTGCTATCGCACGGGCCGGTGGGGTAGCCTGGTATCCTTCGGCCTTCGGGTGGCCGTAACCGCGATTCGAATTCGCGCCGGCCCATTTTTCAACGACGCTACTGGGAAGCGACAGGATCGCGTCTCCCGTTGATCATCAGCCGTCGCTCCGACCGCGAACGACTTCGTATGCCTGCCCGCGGAACCGAAACCGCCGACTGTTCGTATCGTATCCCAGTACACCGTCCACGGTCCGCTCGTCGGTCTCGACGACGACGCGGCTCACACCGTCGGTCAGGAACGGCAGGGCGTTACGAAGCCCACCCTCGTACGTGGCGAACCGACCGCTTGTCATCACCTGTTCGGCGATGACCCGCTCGCCCGCGCTGTCGGCGCGAGCAAGCGAGAACGTCGCGTCGGGTGGCTGCTCTCCATCGCCGTGGCGTCCGGTCGTCACTGTGACGGTGTCGCCGTCACGTACTGTCGACACGCCGTCGACCGGGGTCACCGCAGCGCGGTCACCGACTAGCGCAACCAGAGCACCGCTCTCGGTCGTCGCCTGCCCGTAGCCGGCGACGATGGCGTACTCGCCGCCGCCGAGATAGCCCTGTGTGAGGCCGTCACAGTTGCAGTCGCCGGTGCTGCACCCGACAGCCGGTCCGTTAAACGCCCGGAGGCCCCACTGCTCCCGGCCGCCCGGCATCAGGATACGGCAGTCGGCGGTGTGACCCGTCGGCGCGATGTGGAACCACTCGCCGTCGACGAGTTTGTAGAGGTTCCAGTGGCCACACCGCAGTCGCTCGTGCCTGTTGTTGACCATCTCGAAGCCGACCTGCGCGTCCAGTTCCGCGGGCTCGGTCCCGGGTCGAACGAAGGCCGTGGTCGCCCTGTCTGCTTCGTGGAACCACTGGACTCCACCGTCGCCGGGAAACGGCGGGAGCGAGCGGCCAGCGAACCGGGAATCGGTTTCCGGGCCGGGACTGCCCGTATCCCAGACGGTAACCGAGAGGGACTCGCCCTGGCCGCGGAACTCGTAGGTCCCGGTCGGCCGCCCGGACTGGTTCGGTTCGCCGACGAGGGCGTACTCCAGTTTGACCCATTCACCGGGATTTAGCCGGTACGTCTCTGGCATCCACGGACCGACATCGTCGACGCACCAGTACCCCTCGTCCGTTCGGCCGAGAGAGGGCACTTCCGCGGCGAGTTCGTTGTTGACCGTAGGTGCGAGATGGAGGCGCGCTTCGTGGTCGTAGCCGCTGGGCTGGCGGCTGTGTGTCCGACCGACTCCCGGAATCCACTCGGTTCTGAACGTGTTCTCGAACTCGTTGCCGTTCTGGAGCCAGCCGCGAAGCGTGGCCGGATGGCTGGCGGTCGCCGTCCGGTCGAACCAGAGCCTGATTCGCGCCCTGTCGTCGGTGTGGAGTCCCGGCGAACTGAGAGCATAGGTCCGCGGTCCAGTTTCTAGTTCGACGACGGTCGTCGGATTCTCGGGTCGGGGCGGGTCGCCGGTGTCTGTCGATGTCTCTGTCCTGCTGTCGTTCGCGTCGGTTGGTGACTGGTCCGGTCGCGGTGCAGGCGTCACGTTGTCAGTCTCGTCAGCTCCCAGGGTATCGAACGAACAGCCGGCGAGTCCGGCCAGCGCACCCGGGACCGATGCGAGGAGGGCACGTCTGCGCATGGGCAGCGATTCGTCGCCCCCGGTAAACCCTTTCTGGACGCTTAGACGGCGTTTGTAGCGTTTTCGGCACTCGACTCCGAGATAGGCTTGGCCCAACTGCGTCTCCCTACCCCGGCTTTCGGATTCGGACTGTCACCCCTCCGCGAACATCTCAACGACGCGGTCCAGATCGGGCGACAGTTCCTGCATCACATCTGTCGTCGTGAGAATACCGACGCCGTCGGCCTGTCCGTCGACCACGAGCCGCTTGATGCCGTGCTCGACCATCGTATCGATGGCTTCCTCCAGCGGGGCACCGGGGTCGATGGTCTTGACGGGGGTCGTCATCAGGTCTCCAACTGGTGTCGTATCCGGGTCAATCCCATCGCGGAGGCCGTCGATAATATCTGTTTTCGTGAGCAACCCCCGCCCGTACTCGGTTTCAACGACGACTGAGCCCACCGCTTCCGTCGCGAGAAGCTTCGAAACGTCCCGGACGGAAAGCTCGCGGTCGACGGTTTTCACTGGCTTCGTCATCACCTGTTGGACAGGTGTGTCAAGTGAATTCATACCACAAGTTAGGAAACGCACATAATAAGCCGTACGACTCCCGCAAGCGGTGCTACGGCTGCCTTACCAGTCAAAGGCTTCGTGAATCGCCAATCCTTCCTCCTGACAGATCGGTCCGACGACGTCGGTCACGCCGTCGAGAATTTCGCCGGAGAGGACAGATTCCTCGTGGTCGCTGAAACCGGTCATCTCGTCGCTACTGACGCTGTATATTACCCGCCCGAGACCAGCGTATCGGAGACCGCCGGCACACATCGGGCACGGCTCGGTGCTCGTGTACATCACCAGTTCCCTACGCTCGTCCGGGCCAAACTCGCGCATCGATCGGTGCGCCAGTTGGAGTTCCGGATGGCGGCGCACATCGGATTCAGTGCGGACGCGGTTCGACGCCTCCATCACAATCTCGTCGTCACGAACGAGCACAGACCCGAACGGCCGGTCGCCGCGGTCGACAGCGGTCCGAGCCAGCTCGAAAGCGCGCTGCATGTGCGTTTCGTGGTCGAACTCGTCGAAATCTGAAACGGGCATAACGGCGTTTCGACCCACAGTCGGAAGTAGGCACGGCGGGGAACACCGCCCCCCGTGACCGCAACGGTGGGCCCCACTCGGCATCTGACTCCTCGTCGGCTGGATGAGAGCCCACGACTTCGCTGTCGATGCACGTAAGTCCCTGACCGGCCTCGCGTCCGTATGCGCCAGTTCGTCATCATCGGCCACGACGCCCCGACGACGCCGGAGTTCTCCCTCGACGATCTGGCCGGCGCTGCCGGCCGGCTCGACGTGCTCTGCCGGTGTGTCACCAGCGCGTTCTTCCTGAGTCATGCTATCCGAGAGGACGTGCGGGTCCACCTGATCCTGGCGGACGAGTACACTGTCACGTTCGAGGGGAGTGACCTCCGCCGGCTGAACCCGGACGAACGGTCCACGGCGGCACTGATCCGCAAGGCTCTGGAAGAGCGCGAGGAAGCTATCGGCCACATCCCGGTCGAAACGTCGCCGGGGGTATCGCTCACGCGACGGGGGTTCGAGGGGACGCTCGACGACGTGGCCCGCCGCGGAACCGTCGTCCAGCTACACGAGGACGGCGACCCCATCGTCGACGTTGCACCGCCGTCGGACCCGGTGTTCGTCCTCTCGGACCATCACGACTTCCGGGACGAGGAAGCGACGCTGCTGGCCGACCGCGTTGACGAGCGCGTCTCGCTCGGGCCGAAGGCCCTCCACGCTGACCACTCGATCACGGTCGCGCACAACTATCTGGACACGGCGGGGTTCGAGCAGTACTGACGGGGCACGGCGGGAGGCTGCCAGAAGGGTTTTCCTCCGCGATTCGCTGAATGGTGTATGGGATTATCGGGCTCGGAGACAGCGACGGGTCGCGCTGTCCGACGTCGACCGACGCGACGAGGTATCGATGACTGACCGGGATGCGGTGTCACGTCGTGCGGTTTTGGAGACGGTCGCCGGGGCCGGCCTCGCGTCCGTCGCCGGCTGTTCGGCGCTCGAAGGCGGGAGCGACGACGCGGCCTCGACAGTTGAGGGCGAGCGGGCTGAAGAACTCGCGCGCCGGTTCGCGCCGACGCTGTATTTCGACCGGGAAGAGCCGTGGTTCCCGACGGACCCGCGGCCCTACACCAGCGAGCAGGGCGGGGAGACGGTCGTCGACGGGTTCGACGCCTTCGACGGGTATCACGAGCGGATGACCGACGGGGAGCCGCCCGACCCGACGGCGTTCTACAACGTCGTCGAGTACGAGAATTCGCCGCTGGCCGTCGTCCAGTTCTGGTTCTACTCGGCGTTCGACCAGTTCACGACGAACTTTCACTGGCACGACTGGGAGGTCCTGCACGTGTTCGTCGACACGGAGACAGGCGACCCGCAGCTGTACGTCGCCAGCTCGCACTCTCGGAAGGTACCCAACAACGAGTTCCTCGACCCCGACCCGGAGATGGTGCCGCGCATCCTCTCGGAACTGGGCTCGCACTCCAGCGCGCTCTCGGTCAACGATGTCCGCGACCGGTTCACCCGGCTGCCGGAGGGCGACCGGTTCGCGGACATCACGAACAGCGCCGTCGAGACCATCGAGGATCTCGCGGAGATCCCCGTCGCCTACGGGCTCCCGCGCGACGAGGGCTCGCGGCTCCCCTATCTCGTCCCTGAGTACGAGGGCGCGCCGCTGCACGAACACGAGCGGCTCCCGTCGGTCAGCCGCGAGGATCTCATCTCGGAGTCGCTCACTGTCCGTTCGTTCGACAGCCTCGCCCAACCGCCCACGGACCTGCCGACGCGGGAGACTGGGCTCGTTTTCCAGCACACCGACCGGGGCGAGGCCGACCCGGACATCGAATACGACCTCGTGCCGAGCAGCGAACTGGAGCACATCGCCGATTTCACCGGCCCGCAGTTGAGCTTCGAGTTCGCCGTCCCCCAGTTCGCCGAGGACGCCGTCTCGGGCCACATCACGACGACGGGTGCGCCCTGGAACCAGCCGCGATACGAGAACCCCGCCGCGGACATCTCCGAGCCCAACCACCGGGCGGCGCTGGCTGAACGATACGACGCCATCGGGGCACCGGCGGAGATACGGACCGTCGTTGCCAGCCTCTCGGAAGCGGTCTCGAACGACGACGCACCGGAAGACGAGGGACTGACGACCGAGGACACTGCCGTCGAGTCCGTCGCCCTGCTAGAGAGCGACCCCGAGGCCGTCCCGACCTTTTCTGGACTAGCCGTGGTCCAGGACGTGCCCGAAGGCGACCACCGGTTCACCGTCAACGGGGCCGGCGTCGCGCCGCACAGCGAGACGGTGTCTGTCCCCGACGCGGAGACGGCCGACGAGCCGACCAGAGCCGGTGTCGACGGGGAACTCCCCCTGGTCGCCCGCGAGAACGCCACTCGCCTCGAAGTCGACCCGTCGGGAGCCGACAGCGACCTCACTGACCTCGCCGTCGAGGACGACTTCGCGGGCCGGCTGTACGACGCCCCGCTCTCGGAACCCGACGCTGTGTACGTCCACGGCGGCGGCGCGTACACGACGGAAGTCCGGGATAGCGACGACGAGATCGGTGCGTTCCGCGTGAACCCGAACCCCGAGGCCGACACTGCGGCACAAATCGAACAGCCCCGCACCGGCAAAGCGTCGCTGGCGTCGTTCCTCGTCGATATCGCCGAGGAGACGCGGCAATCGGTGCTTGACGAGATGGACGACGACGGTGACACCGATGACGACGATGACGACAACCCCGGGAGCAGCGGTGGCTCCGAGAACGCTATCCAGGGCCTCGAACGGGCGCTCGCCGCTGTCGTCGAGGCCGCCAAGCGCGCGACGGAGCGCGCCGAGGCCGGTGACCGCGGGAACGCCGACAAGCAACTCCAGGCCGTCGCCGACCGACTCCAGCGCGTCGCGACCAGAATCGAGGACGCCAGCGACGACCTTTCGGACCCGCTGTCGAATGCAGCCCGGCGGCGGCTCGACCAGGCCCAGCGGCGGGCCGAGCAGGCACGGGCCGCCGACAAACTGTAAACTCCTCCCCGCTCTCAGATCCCGAACCACCGGGCCAATCCGCCAGCGACGAGCACCAGTCCCCCGGCGATGAACGTTCCGGGGACCGGGAGGACGAACAACACGACACCGAGCAGCATGACGATATTCGATATTCTCATTTCATCTACACGTAGCGCACCAAGTCACATCCGTCTGGGGCCTGCATTTGCGTGGACCCGTACCGGTTTTGCCGGTGCAGGCCACACTGCCGGTATGGACGAGGAACTCGTCTGGGAGACGCTCGGTGCCGAAACCGCCTACGCCTGTCCAGGGTTCGATGTTATCCGCGAGGACGTTCGCCTCCCCGATGGGACCGAGGGGGAGTTCGACTACGTGCAGAACGGCGACAGCGTCGTCGTCCTCCCGTTCACTACCGACGGGGACGTGGTGGTCATCGAAGAGTGGCGGCAACCGGTCCGTCGAGTCAACCGCGGCTTACCGGCCGGGACGATGGAGGGCGAGGACGGCGACTCAAAAGCCGCCGCCGCCCGCGAACTCCGCGAGGAGACGGGATACGAGGCCGACACTATAGACCATCTCTACACGGGTGAACCGGCAAACGGCAACACCGACTACGTGTTCCACTACTACGTCGCGCGGGACTGTGAGGCGACGGCCGACCAGGAACTGGACCACAACGAATCGATCCGGGTCGACACTGCCGACTTCGATTCGCTGGTCCAATCGGTGCGTGACGGCACGCTCCGGGACGGCCGTGCCGCTTTGGGTATCATGCACTACGCGCTGTTCGAGCGCTGAACCGACGACAGCTTGAAATCCTGAGAGGTGGTATCATCTAACATATGGCATCGATCGAACTCGGCGAACAGACGGAACGGCGGCTGGATAAACTCCGCGCGGCCGTTCGCCGTCAGACCGGCCACCCGATTTCGCGGGCGGAGTTGCTCGAACGGCTTGTCGAGGACGCCTACGGGTCCCGAAACGAGGTGGTCGATATGTTCCGGATGTCACAGGCGTACGTCGCTGACGAGGAATCCGGGACCGTCCATCGGCCCGAGCGCAAACTGGTGCCCGGCGGGCCTGAGCGGTCCGACGAATAGCGGCGCTGTGCCGGCCGGCGCGTCGCTCTGTCCACTGCTGCCCCCGATTGCGAACGGTTGCGCTCACGGGGGAACACAACCCTTAGGCGCGCTGACCGACGACGACGTGTAATGACGAATTTCGAGGTCCGCCAGTACGACGCTGCGGGCCGGCTGGGCGAGCTGACGGTGCCACGGGCCGGCGTCACCGTCGAGACGCCGACCATCCTGCCGGTGGTCAATCCGCACGTCCAGACGGTCGCGCCGGCGACGCTCGAATCCGAGTTCGGGGCGGAGATACTCATTACGAACAGCTACATCCTGCACGGCTCCGAGGACCTCCGCGAGCCGGTGCTGGAGCAGGGCCTCCACGACCTGCTGGGGTTCGACGGGGCCATCATGACCGACTCGGGGTCCTTCCAGCTCGCCGAGTACGGCGACATCGACGTGACCACCGAGGAGATACTACAGTTCCAGCACGAGATCGGCTCTGACATCGGGACGCCGGTGGACATCCCGACGCCGCCCGATGTGGACCGCGAGCGGGCGACCGAGGAACTCAAGACGACCCAGGAGCGGCTGGAACACGCCGCCACAGTCGACACCGGCGAGATGCTCGTCAGCGCGCCGGTCCAGGGGTCGACCTATCCGGACCTCCGGGAGCGCGCCGCCGCGGACGCCGTCGCCACCGGTCTCGACGTGTTCCCGCTCGGGGCCGTCGTCCCGCTGATGAACGAGTACCGCTACGCCGACCTTGCAGATGTCGTCGCGGCCTGCAAGCGCGGGCTGGGGGAGGTCGGTCCGGTCCACCTGTTCGGCGCTGGCCACCCGATGATGTTCGCGATGGCGGCGGCCCTGGGCTGTGACCTGTTCGATTCTGCGGCGTACGCGCTGTACGCCCGCGACGACCGCTATCTCACGGTGCAGGGGACGGAACTGCTGTCCGAACTGACCTACTTCCCGTGTCACTGCCCGGTCTGTACCGACCACGCGCCGGCGGAACTCGATGCGATGGACGCCGACCAGCGCGAGGAACTGCTCGCCCGGCACAACCTCCACGTCACCTACGGCGAAATCCGGACGGTCAAGCAGGCGATTCGCTCTGGTAACCTCATGGAACTGGTCGACAGTCGCGCCCGCGGTCACCCGGCCATGCTCGACGGCTACCGCGCGCTGCTGGACCACGCCGAACAACTCGAACGCACCGACCCGGTCTCGAAGGACGCCTTCTTCTACACCTCGAATGAAAGCGCGCGTCGGCCCGAAGTCCGACGCCACCAGGACCGGTTGGAGCGGCTCCCGGTCGAGGGCAATGAAGTCCTGCTGACCGAAGGCAGTTCCAGCGCGCGTTACGACGAAACCTGGGGCGTCCTGCCCCCGTTTGGTCCGTATCCGCGCGAACTCGCCGACACCTATCCGTTGACCGCGGAGACCCCGAACCAGACCGACCGAGCGGCCTACGAGGCCGCAGCAGACGGCGTTCGGCGGCTGGTCGAACTCCATCCCGACGTGTCCTTCACGCTGGTCCACGACGACTGGCCGGCGACGGCGCTGGACCGTGTGCCTGACAGCGTCCGCCTGCGTGACCTGCACGCCCGCGACTGACAGCGCGTAATTGTCTCGCCCGTCGGTCAAACCCTCGGCACGTCCACGTTCTCGTCGGCGGCCTCGCGCCAGGACCGGGTCGGCTCCCAGCCCAGCAGTTCCGCGGCTTTGGCCGTCGAGTACGCCGCGGCGTCCCCCTCGACCGTACAGTCCTCGGGGACGGCCCCGTAGTGTTCGCGCATGAGTTCGACCAGCGGCCGACCGAGCGCGTTGTCGGGACCGACGCAGTTGAACGCCTCGTGCCCGTCGATATCGCTCGTGAGCGCGGCTTCAACGAGGTCGACCACGTCCCGCACGTCCACGTAGGACCAGTAGTTGCCCGCGCCAGCCGCGAGGTCGTCGACGTACTCCTCGTCCCGACAGGGGTAGGCCCCGGGGCTCTGTATCCACGAGGGGCGAATCGACGCCACAGAGATGTCGTCCCGGCGGGCGATTGTCTTCCCGATTTCCTCGGTGACGACCTTTGAGAGCCCGTAGTCGTCCTCCGGCCTGCGCGCATGCTGTTCTGTAATTGGGAGTTCGTCCGGCACGGGCGTCTCTTCGGCGAAGAAGAAGCCGTACGCGCCGTCCGAGGAGCCTTGCACCACGTCAGCGCCGACGCGGCCAGCCGCCGAGAGGACGTTGTGCGCCGCGAGCGTGTTGTTCTGAAAGAGGTCTACGCCGGGGTGGGTCCCGGCTACCGGAATCGCCGCCCAGTGGACCACTGCATCTGGGTCGATGGCGGTGAGCGAATCGAACACGCTCCCGGCATCTGTCAGATCAAGCGCTCGGTACCCGACAGCCGGATGGCCCCCATCGTCAGGGAGGTGGCGGTCGAGTACTGTCACGTCGTGCGGTCCGGCGAGTCGGTCGACGATCCAGCGCCCGGAACTGCCCCGGCCGCCGGTCACGACAACATCCATATCTGCTCTGTGGCCGCTGGCATCCAAAATTTGATGGTGTGGCTATCAACGCCGGATGCCCGCTCTACAAATCGAGCCGGAACCGCTCACCGTGCGTGAACGTCGTCCAGCCGAGGATGCGTTCGTCCCGATGCGGTCGGTCGGGGTTGTCAATCGCGGCCTGTTGGGCCGAGACGTACGTCGGGACGTTCTTCACCGGCTGGCCGCTCTGCGTGAGCGCCTCCAGATACGTGTCTTTCTCGTAGTACGAGTAGGCCACCTCGTACAGCGAGGACGCGGCCTCCTGCTTTCTGGCAGGGAAGCCGTCCGTGTTGACGAACCGGTCGGGATCTCCCTCGCCCATCGCTTCCCAGGCCTCCGGGTCAGCCACGTAGGGTGCATGGGCGTCGAGAATCCGCTCGATAGCGCCCCTGTCTCTGTCAAACTTCTGGTACTCGTACAGCGTGGGGCCGTCGAGTTTGTCGGCGTAGAGCCGGCTGAGTTCCGCGGCGGTGACCAGCGCCTTTGCCGCGTACAGCGAATATGCCAGGCTCGACGCGCGAGTGATTTCGTTTTCCAGCAGGCCGTCCTCTCGGAGTTGGTTGAAGCCGTCTTCGCGGTTTCGCCGCATGGCCTCTCGGAACCGGTCCCAGTTCCGGAGGTACACTGAGCCGGCGGCGTGGGTCATCTCCTGCCAGTTGAAGATGTTCTGTTGTCCCATCTCGGTCGGAATACCGTGACCCATATCATCCAGGAACGCCCGGACCCACTCCTGCAGGTCGGCCTCTGTGCCGACGCTGTCGGCGTTCCACGCCTCGTGGCCGCGAACGAGTTCCGCGCCCCACCACATTTTGGGGAGCGTGATGTACTGTTCGATACTGTTCGTTTTCACAGGGGCCATATAGGTCTCCGAGCTCAGGAACCAGTGGTCCAGCAGTTCGATGGCTTTCTCGGCGTACTGGTCCGCGCCGGTGTACTGGTAAGCGAGTCCGAGGTCACGGATCCGATCCCCGGTCCTGATGGCGGCGACGTAGTCCTTGCGTGCCTCGGGGTCCTCGGGACCCTTCGTTTTGAACTCGTGGCCGTCGCCGTTGTCCGTGACGCTTTCCGGAGCCGCTGCCATCGCATCGCGGACATCGTCGATGAAGGCTTCGTAGGCCTCCGTCCACGGGCTGTCACCGTTCTCGACACGGCCCCGTATCGCAGCCAGTGTACCGAGATGGACGAACATTGCGGGCCTGCTTTCCGTGGCTGACTCGGATGCCCGTTCTGTCGGTGTTGGTTCCGTCTCCTGCGACGCGGCCCTCGCGTCCGACTCCCCCGACGAGAGGCCGGTCGAACAGCCCCCCAGCGCTGCGGCCGTCCCAGAAAGGGCGAGCAACACGTCTCGTCGTGTCTGTCGCTGCACGAACAGTCAGTCATCTCCTATCGATTTAGTTAGGAACCAGCTAACCGGTGGATAGCGGTCTGTCTGCGATAATCAGGGACATATAACCGTCGGCCGGGACGACGTACGGCATACGTGAACCATTCTCGGTCGCTACCGATGCTTGCCGGCCCAAAGGCAAGATAGTTGGTCGCGCGTGGCTGACGCCATTGCATGACCGACTACTTCGAGATCCACGAGCGCGACAGCGCCGCGCGAGTGGGTGAGTTGCGCCTCGCCAACTCTGTGGCGACGCCGGCGCTGGTCGACGACGTGGACACAGCGACGCCGGGCGACTGCCGGCACGTCCTCGACGACGCCGGAAGCCGCTGGCCGACGACACAGGACGACCCTGTGGGCGATGACTCACTGCTTACCGTCCTGCCCCACCGCGGACTCCCCGCCGGAACCCCGGACGAAGTCGCCGATGCGTTCGCGGTCGACTATCCCGACGTTGACTTCCCGAGCGCAGCAGTCGTCTCCCCCGATACCGCGACCGACCACGGCAGCGACGCCTACGTGCTCGCCGGCGCGCCCGGCTACGTCGGGCACGCGTCGGCGTTCGTCGATGCCGTCACGACCGTCCGCGAAGCTATCCCCGCCGATACCGCGCTCTACCTGCCCGGCGTCGCTACGCCGCGAAACGTCGCGACGCTCGTCTACGCCGGTGTGGACCTCGTGGACCCCGACCGCGCCGTCATCCGCGGGACTGAGGGTCGGTATCTCACGACCGACGAGGCGTACTTCCTCGAAGACCTCGACGAACTCCCGTGTGCGTGTCCGGCCTGCCAGCAGCCACGCGACGAGTTCAACCGCGAGGACTGTGTCGAGCACAACGTCAACGCGCTCGCCGCGGAACTCCGTCGCGTCCGCCGCCGGATTCGTGACGGTCGCCTCCGGGACTACGTCGAAGGACAGGCCAGACAGGACAACTGGCTCACCGCGACGTTCCGCCGACTCGACCAGGAGTACGGCTACCTCGAACAGCGAACGCCGCTCATCCGGCGAGCCGACCTCTCGGCGGCCAGCGACGACTCGCTGCGTCGCGTCGAAATCCAGCGGTTCGCCGAGCGCGTCACCGACCGTTACGTGCCGCGCTTCGACGACCGTCCGCTCGTGCTGGTCCCGTGTTCGGCACGCAAGCCCTACAGCGATTCCCAGAGCCACAAGCAGTACCACGACGCGATCAAGTGGCGCGCCCACGTCGTCTCGATGACCTCGCCCATCGGCGTCGTGCCACAAGAACTCGAACTCACCTACCCCGCACAGCACTACGACTCCGTGGTCACAGGCAACTGGACCGCCACCGAAATCGAATTCGTCAGCCGCGTGCTCGAACGCTATTTGGAAGGCACCGACTATCCGGAGATTATTGCCCACGTTCCCGGCGAAGGCTACCGCGACATCTGCGAGCGCGTGGCCGATTCGCTGGGTCGGGAGTTCACTTACACGGTCACCGACCACCCGACGACGGCGGATTCGTTGGGGAATCTCGCCGCCGAACTGGAAGGCTGGGACCGGTATCCCAAGCGGGAACGCGAACACAACACCATCCGCGCCGTCGCCGACTACCAGTTCGGCGAGGCTGCCGGCGACGAACTGTTTGACGACCTCTCGACGCAGGGCCGGTATCCGCAACTGCGCGCCGACGACGCCGACGGTGAACAACTGGCGGCGCTGGCCCAGCAGTACGGCGTGCTCTCGCTGACCACCGCCGGGGCGCGCCGCTGGGTCGAGAGCGACGTGCCGACGAAAACCGTCGAAATCGAACCGTTCGTGCCCCACGGCTCGGTGCTTGCGCCGGGGATCACGGACGCCAGCGACGACATCCGCGTCGGTGACGACGTGGTGATTCGGGGTGACGCGGCCTTCGGCGTCGGTCGCGCCCAGATGAGCGGCCCGGAGATGCGATCCTCGACGCGCGGGATCGCCGTCCAGATGCGCCACACCGAGGAACTGTAGCTGGTTTTTTGCCTGCCCACGGAATAGCGTCGGCTGATGGCCGACCCGCTCGAACTGTACCTGCTCGCAGTGGCCGGGATGGTCGTGTTCTTCGCGGCCGCGTACGTCTACTACGAGCTCCGGACCCCGGCTGGTCGCCCGCTCAGGGAGCGCGGTGTCACGCAACGAGGTATCGTGGTCGCCACCGTCGGAACGCTGGGTACGATTATCGTGTTTGGGTTTCTCGGGAATGTCGACATCTCCGCGAACCTCCGTGGTCTCGGATACGCGACTATCGGTATTTCGATTCCGCTCGTACTGGGGTATCTGGGACTCAATATCAGTCACACGCTCGGCCGCCGGTGGCGGCGACTCCATCCGGACAACGACGTACCTACCGGCAGTCTCGAACCCGGCGAGGTGGCCTGTATGGGCGAGGTAACTGGCGCTGCTGTCGATGCCGCCCCTGTTACCGGACGCGAAGCGTGTTGCTGGTCGTGGTCAGTCGAGGTGTTGAACCCCTACGGCGTCGGCAGCAATGGTGACCAGTACGTCACCGTTGACGGCGGTGACGGGGGCGTCGTGTTCACGATAGACGACGGCAGCGGACCGGTACGTATCGACCCCGAGGGGGCGACGATGGACCTCGGTGCCACGCGGACGCGCTCGCTCGAACCCGACGAACAGCCTGCGACGGGGTTTCAGTCGCCAGCGCCGGACGTCGAGCGCAACCACGCCGACAAGTCCCGGACCTACGAGGAATCCATCGTCGCCCCCGGCGACCACGTCGCTATCGCCGGTACGGCAACGACCGACGACGGGCTTGTGATCGGTGGCGAGAGCACCCACGTTGCTATCGGCTCTCTCGGAAACGTTGCTACTCGCTACCGGAACCAGGCAGCGATGTACGGCCTGGGCGGCCTGGTCGGTGTCGGCGTCGGCGTGCGCTGGCTCGCAGCTCTCTACGGCGTGTTCTGACGACCGCGCGACTTATTTGCCGAACGGGAGAACCGCCAGTATGGACTGGTCGAAATCCCGCCGCTACCTGCCCGCTGTCGGGTTTTCGCTGTTATTACTCGTCACCTCGCTTCTCCCGGTTCCCGAAGGGGCGGGCGAGCAGGTCCCCGCACTCCTCGGTTTTACGCTGGATAAGTGGGTTCACGCGGCGAGTTACGGCACACTGGCGGTACTGCTCGCGTGGGGACGACAGGCCCGTGACGTCATCGCAGTTGCAGCACTCGTGACCGTCTCCGTCTGCTACGGGGCGGGAGTCGAACTGCTACAGGGGCTCGTCCCGTCACGCGGTGTGAGCGGTACTGACTTCGTGGCCAACGCTGTCGGGGCCGTTCTGGCCGGGCTGGCGTGGATCGCGGCCCACCGCTCCAGCATACTTTCGGACCGAACCGACCCACAATCCCGGCAGTAACGAAGCGGCTTTACGCACTCATCGGCTACCTCGCCCCAATGAGCAAGCCCAGTCCCGAAGTCTACGAGGAGGGCAAGGGCATGGACGCCCACAACTCCGTGATGCGTGACATCCGGTCGCGTAACGACTCGACCTACGACCCTCGTGAGCCGACCCGCGTGTGGCTCGACGAGGACAACACCCCCGACGGCGTCTACCAGAGCCTGACCATCATCCTGAACACCGGCGGCTGTCGGTGGGCGCGCGCCGGCGGCTGTACGATGTGTGGCTACGTCGCCGAGAGCGTCGAGGGCGGCAGCGTCGCCCACGAGGACCTGATGGCCCAGATCCAGCACTGTCTGGACCACGAGGCCGAAAACAGCGACGACAAAAGCGGTCTCATCAAGATCTACACGTCCGGGAGCTTCCTCGACGAGCGGGAAGTTCCGGCGGAGACACGGCAGGCCATCGCCGAAACCTTCGCCGACCGCGAACGCATCGTCGTCGAGTCGCTGCCGGACTTCGTCGACGAGGAGACGGTCGGTGACTTCGTCGACGTGGGCCTGGAGACCGACGTGGCGGTGGGCTTAGAGACCGCAACTGACAGGGTCCGACACGACTGCGTGAACAAGTACTTCGACTTCGCCGACTTCGAGGACGCTTCCGAAGCGGCCCAGGCGGCCGGCGCCGGCGTCAAGGCGTATTTGCTGATGAAGCCGCCGTTCCTCGCCGAGTCCGAGGCCGTCGAGGACATGAAGCGGTCGGTTCGGCGCTGTGCGGCCGTCGACGGCTGTCACACCGTCTCGATGAACCCCTGCAACGTCCAGCGCTACACGATGGTCGAGGAGCTGTACCACGACGGCGGCTATCGGCCGCCGTGGCTCTGGTCGGTCGCTGACGTGCTGGAATCCACGGCTGACGAGGACGTCATCGTCGTCTCCGACCCCGTCGGCCACGGCAGCGACCGCGGCCCGCACAACTGCGGCGAGTGCGACGACAAGGTCCAGCGCGCCATCAAGGACTTCGACCTCCGGCAGGACCCGTCGGTGTTCGAGCAGGTGAGTTGCGAGTGCGAAGCGACGTGGGACGCCGTCATCGAACGCGAGCGCAGTTACTCCCTCCCGCTCGCTCGATAGCTCGGAGCCATCCGGCGACCCGACAGAAACCATGTGACAGCCTGTCGACCAACGCTTATCCGTCTTTCGCGCCTAAGCTTGTTCGATATGACCCCGAACGGTGACCAGGATAGGCGCAGTTTCAATACACGCGGAACGGTCACGGAGTGTGACCTGTGCGGTGAACAGCGGCAGTGTATCGACGGCGACGGGATGGTCGCATGCACCGCTTGCCAGTCCGACCTGTTGCCGTCCGGTTGGGGTCTCTGATACGGACGGCTGTACCACGACCGCCCGAACCCAGGCGGTAACTGTGGAACTGACGCACGGCAGTCCGCACATCGCTGCTGACGACTGGTTTTCAACGCTCACGACAGCTTTCTGACCCCGGCTATTCGATAGCCGGGATGACGCCGACGGTCGCGGTCGCTTTGAACGAGGCGACGAGTTCCGCGCCCGCGGTGATGTCGAGCTTGTCGAGGCTCGTGTCAGTCACCAGCGCGGACAGCGTCGTATCCGGGTCGATAGCCAGCGAGACCAGCGCGATAGACGCGCCCTCCTCTATGTGCTCGACGGTGCCGGCAAACTGGTTCCGTGCGCTCGTCCCTGCCGGTTCGGGCGCTTCCGGCGGGGCGTTCAGCGTCACCGTGTCTGCGCGGATACCGACTTCGACCGCGTCGCCGGCGTCGGCGTCGGTATCGACGATGGCCCGGACCGTCCCCGGCGGCGTCTCGACGGTCGCCAGTTCGCCGTCGCGGTCGACGACAGTCCCCCGGAGGACCGTCTCTTCCGCCGTCGCCACCCCGTCGAACTCGGCCTGGAGGCGCTGAAAACGGGCCAGCAGTTGCTCGGCGGTGTCCGTGAGTTCGCTGCCGCCGCCGCCGCTGCCGCCCCGACTGCGGTCGACCAGCGGGCCGAACGCGTCCTCCAGTTCGACGATCCGCCGCTGTGCGTGGGCGTACGACCGGCCGAGCGCGTCGGCGGCGCTGTTCAACGACCCGTGGGCGGCGACTGCCTGCAGGAGCGTTCGGTCACGTGCGGTCAGCGCCACGTCGCCCTGCCCCAGTTGCACTTCGACGTCCGCGGTCGCGTCCATACCGTCGGATCGGCGGGCGGTTACAAAGAGATTGGTGCCGGGGCTCAGTCAGTACACCAACTCACCCGAGATGAACTGCTGGGTGCGGTTGTCCGATGGGTTCTCGAAAATCACCTCTGTCGGGGCGATTTCCGTGATGCACTCGTCGAGCAACACTGCGACCCGGTCCGCGACCCGCTCCGCTTGGTGCATGTCGTGGGTCGCCACGACGACGCCGATTCCCCGGTCCCGGGCCTCGGAAATCGCGTCCTCGATAACCGCCGTATTTCGCGGATCCAGATCGGATGTCGGCTCGTCGAGGAGCAGTACGTCGGGGTCGTAGGCCAGCGCACGGGCGAACGATACCCGCTGTGCCTCGCCGCCCGAGAGGGACTCCGCACGCTGGTCCATCTTGTCCGTTAGTCCGACGATATCGAGGGATTCACGAACGGCGTCGGCGGTTCCGTTCGACCGCAGGACCGAGCGGAGTTCGCTCTGGAGTCGGTCCGTCCACGACCGGCGGATGCGGAGCCCGTATTCGACGTTGCGGGCGACTGGCGCGTCGAACAAGCTCGCTTCCTGAAACACCATCCCGACGCGACGCCGAAGCGAGAGCCGTTCGTTTTCGTCGGCGGCCCACACATCCGTTCCGTCGAAGGTGACTGTCCCGTCGTCGGGTTCCAGCGAGAGTGCGAGCGTCCGGAGCAGCGTCGTCTTGCCGACGCCTGACGGGCCGATGATGGCGACGACCTCCCCCGTTTCGACGTCCATCGAGAGGTTCCGAAATACGCAGTCGTTCCCGTACCACTGTGACACACCAGTTGCCTGTAGCATTAGCGTTGTACCTCCTGATCGCCTAACCGGACGACGACGGCGTTTACTGTCAACACGAGCGCGACCAGCACCGCGCCGAGTACCATCGCGGTCTCGTACTGCCCTTGCCGGGCTTCGAGTTGAATCGCGGTCGTCAGCGTCCGCGTCTTCGAAACCCCGTCCGCACTCGTGATGTTGCCACCGACGATGAGCACGGATCCGACCTCGCTGATAGCGCGGCCGAACCCCGCCAGAATCGCCGTTGCGATGCCATACCGCGCTTCCTTGAGCACGACCAGCGACACGTCGAGACGCGTTCCACCGAGGACGTGGGCAGCGTCGCGGACACCCTCGTCAACGCTGGTGATGGCCGCGAGGCTGATAGCCGTGATCGGCGGCGTCGCGAGGACGAACTGCGACATGATCATCGCCTCCTTGGTAAATATCAGTTCCAGCGACCCCAGTGGTCCCTGATTGGAGACGGTGAACAGCACCAAGAGACCGACGACTACACTGGGAAACCCCATCCCCGTGTTGATAACAGACTTCACGAACTGCTTGCCAGGGAAGTCGGAAAACCCCATCACGACAGCGACCGGGATGCTGAACAGCGTGCTCAGCGTCACGGCGATGACGCTCACGTAGAGCGAGACGTAGATGATACTGGACACGTACCCCTCCCTGAACGGAAGGTCGACGACGGCCGGCAGCAGGTGTCCAACTGATTCGAACGGCACGCCTACTCGTCGTCCGAGTCGCTACTCCAGCCTTCCGGAACGTACTGCTGGAAGTTCGGGTCCTCGGAGACGGCCTCGGGGAAGAACAGTTGTTCCCCGTTGACCTGATAGCTCGAAATGGCGTCCTGCGCACCGGGGCTGGTAATCCACCCGATGTAGGCCATCGCCAGATCGTAGTTGGCGTTGTCGTGCACGCCGGGGTTCACCGCCATGATTCCGTAGGGGTTCGCGAGGATTTCCGGACCGTCCTCGATGGGGCCCTGCACCAGAATAGTGAGGTCGATCTCCGAGCGCTGTGAGATGAACGTCCCGCGGTCCGAGAGCGTGTAGGCGTCCTGCTGATTGGCGACGTTCAGCGCCTCGCCCATCCCGGTCCCGGTCTCCTGGTACCAGTCGCCGCCCGGCTCGGTACCGGCGGCCTCCCAGAGGTTGAGTTCCTTGGTGTGGGTGCCGGAGTTGTCCCCGCGCGAGATGAACGGTGATCCCGACTCGGCGATGGTGGAGAGCGCTTCGGTGGCCGAACTCATCCCCTGAATCCCCGCTGGGTCGCTCTCCGGGCCGACGATGACGAAGTCGTTGAACATCAGGTCGCGGCGGTTGATGCCGTACCCGTTGCGCATGAACTCGTCTTCGAGGCCGCGGGCGTGGACCATCACCACGTCGGAGTCGCCGTTGCGGGCCGATTCGAGGGCCGCACCGGTCCCCTGTGCGACCGCGTCGACGGACACGCCATACATGTCCTCGAAGTTAGGATGGATCTCGTCAAGCAGCCCTGTGTCGTAGGTACTCGTCGTCGTCGTGAGTGTGAGGGTTTCGCCGGCCACTCCCGCTTGACCCCCGCTTTCCCCGTCAGACTGATCGCTGCTTCCACCGATCTGTGCACACCCAGCAGTGCTCGCTATCGCTCCCGTACCTATCGCGGTGAGGAACTGTCGGCGTTGTATCGGCATGGATACACCGACGAACTCACATCAAATATAATTTACGTAGTCTGAACATCACTACAGTAGCAATTGAAACGATGTACACACTGATTGTGCTGCTATCGTGCGATCAGGTGTACCGAGGTTTTCAGTGGCTACTATAGTCCAACCAGAGTGTGGCGTAGCGATAGCGCTCTGTCAGAGTTCGGCACAAGTGATGGTAGCAGACAATTCTATGATGGAACGCCCTCATCGACAGACTCCACGGGGACCGAGCGGTGCACACTCCCACGATAGACGGCCCATGTCCAGCGATTTCACTTACACTCCGGTAAGCGTGTGTTTATACGGCTTGACCCACAAAGTTGGCTTAGGGACCGCCGGACTATGTCACACGCTCCGCTGGTCCCTCCCCTTTGATACGACACTGAAAAGCGGCGCTACTCGGCGAAGCCCTTGAGCACGCCCTGGCCGTCGGTCCGGCCCAGGTCCGAAAGCGTCGCCCGCTCGGGGTGGGGCATCATGACGGCGATGTGGTCGTCCCCGCCGGTGACGCCGGCCACGCTGTGTTTCGAGCCGTTCGGGTTCGCCTCCGGCGTGACCTCGCCGTTCTCGTCGCAGTACTTGAACAGGATACGGTCTTCGGCTTCGAGTTCGTCCAGGCGGTCGTCGGAGATCTCGTAGCGACCCTCGCCGTGGGCGATGGGGAGTTCGACGACCTCGCCCTGCTCGTACTGGCTGGTCCAGGGTGTCTCGGCGTTCTCGACGCGCAGGTGGACGTGTTCACACTGGAACCGGGCGCTCTCGTTAGTCGTGAACGCGCCGGGGGTCAGCGACGACTCACAGCCGATCTGTGCGCCGTTACAGATGCCAAGCACCGGCGTTCCGTCGCTTGCGGCTTCGCGGACTTCCGCCATGATGGGCGAGTGGGCAGCCATCGCGCCGGCACGGAGGTAATCGCCGTAGGAGAACCCGCCGGGGAGGACGATGCCGTCGACGTCCTCGGGGAGGCCGTCCTCGTGCCAGACGAGCTCGCCGTCGAAGCCGAGTGACTCCAGAGCCTGCACGGAGTCGCGGTCGCAGTTCGAGCCGCCGAACTGGATGACGGCGATGGTCACGCGGGCCCCCTCCGTGAGACAGCACTGACCATTGCCGTCAGTTTCGAGGCGATGGTCATTCTGCCTGTGCCACCTCGATGTCGTAGTCGTGGATGGTGGGATTCGCCAGGAGCCGCTCGGCCATCTCCTCGGCGCGCTCGGCCGCGTCCTCGGTGCTGTCGGCGTCGAGGTCCAGCTCGAACACGTCCGCCGAGCGGAGGTCGTTCAGGTCGAAGCCGAGGCGTTCCAGGGAGCGCTGTGTCGTCTCGGCTTCGGGGTCGAGGACGCCCCGCTTGAGCCGGACAGTGACGGTCGCGGTAAAGGCAGTCATTACTGGCAAGCGAGCGGGCAGCGGAGAAAACGCTTGTGTTCTCCCGGCAGGTCACGTCCCGGCGCCGACCGGCGTCCAATCGGACGGCTGGTCGCGCAGGCCGGCCACACGGAGATCGAGGTCGCCCGCGTCGGCACGAACGTCGACCCGGCCGTCGAAGAACCGTGCCACGCTTTCGACGACCTGCTCCTCGTGGGCGTTCGGATCGAGCACGCAGACGCCGAGGCCGTCCGCGGTACCGATACGACCGGTGATGGTGTTGAGAAACCGGTACACCGCCCTGACATCGTCGTTGTAGACGAGCAGCGGCGTCAGCGTGATGATGCCGGACCGGACCCGCGTGTAGCCGCTGGCGTACGTCGACTCGTAGTGGCCCGAGTACTCGATACCGATGCCGGTCAGGTCCGCCGGCGTACTGACGGTAGACACGCTGTCTTCCGGCAGGTCGCCGCTCTCCTGTGCGCAATCGATGACACGGACTCTTCCGCGGTCGAGCACGCCGCCGTGGCGCTCGAAGTCCTCTAGCAGCGTCGTGGCATCGCTGTCCGTCGCGACGAGGACGGTTCCGCCGTCGGCGTCGGAGCTACAGAGCAGTCGCAGCCCCATCTCCCGCGCTCCGCTCAGAACAGGGCCGGTCACGAGCAGATTCGTCCCCGGTTCGACCGGATTCAGCGGCAGGCCGTCGAACGTGTATCGGTCGTCTCGTCGCTGTGACATCAGGTATCCCTCTGGAGCCGTCGTCGCAACAGCAGCTGTTCCTCGACCTCGTCGGCGAACCGCTGGAGGTCGTCGAGTTCGGTCCGCGTGTAACGCCGCGGCTCGCCGTCGGTGCAACAGACTGCACCGATTGCATTCCCCTCTTTGTCCGTGATTCGCACGCCGGCGTAGGACCTGATGTCGAGCTGTTTCAGCGCATCGACCTCGGCAAAGCGGGGGTCCTCGTGGGTGTCCTCGACGACCATCGTCTCGTCCGAGAGAATCGTGTGGGTGCAGATGGAGTCCTCGCGGGAGAGGGTCCGCCAGTTGGCCCCTTCACACGCCAGGAACCGCTCCTCGTGTTCGTCCATGAGGCCGACAAAGGCCACGTCGATGTCGAAGTGGCTGGTCATAAGCGCCGTCAGCCGGTCGAACGCGTCGATTGCCGCCAACTGGTCGACGTCGTACCGCTGGACGGCGGCCAGCCGCTCCGTTTCGGCCTCCGGAACGGGATAGGCCGCCTGCGTTACCTCCGCGGCAGCCATGGCAGCGACATCCGCGAGTCGCTCCCGGGACTCCGGGACCGTCCGCGGCACGTACTCGACGACCTGCTCTGGACCGCCGCGCGGGAGGTCCGAGGGCGCGTGTTCCGTATAGAGGATCACCACGCACTCCGGGTTCACATCACGGACCGCATCGACCACGTCGAACCCGTCCCCGTCCTCGAGGTCGAAGGCCGTCACAACGCAGTCAATCGACCGGTCAAGTGCCGCGTCTAACGTATCGACGGACCCGACTTCCTCCACAGCGAGTCCGGCGTCGGCAAGCGCGTCGGCCGTCTCCGCGCGCTCGTCGGCATCCGGCTGGGCACAGAGAACGGTCGGCGAATCACTCATCACGGCCGTACATACACGGACCGATACACAAAGCGTTGGCGTCCACCCTAGGTGGAAAACGAAGGCTTTTGCCGTGGGACTGCCGACTCTGGGGCAAATGAATCACGACGCTGTCCGGTGGTGGGTATCGTGACACGTGGTCTGACCGAGATTACGGTCGTCGGCGAGGACGACACGGGCCTCATCGCCGAAGTGACCTCGCTGCTGTTCGAGCGCAGTATCAACATCGAGGACCTCGACCAGGCCGTCCGAGAAGGCGTCTTCCGGATGACCATGCGCGTCGACACATCCGAGATGGTGACGACGGAGGAGAAGCTCCGCGAGGACCTCACCGAACTCGGCGACGAACTCGGCGTCGACGTGCAGGTCCGGTTCCCCGCCGACCGCGAGACCCAGACCATCGCTGTCCTCGTCACGAAGGAATCACACTGTCTGGAGGCGCTATTCGAGGCCTGGGCCAACGGCGACCTCGGGGCCGACATCGAGGTGGTCATCGGGAACCACGACGACCTCGAACCGCTGGCGGCCAAATACGACGTTCCGTTCCACGACATCGGCGACGAGAAGGGCACGCCGGACGAGCAACAACTGCTCGACCTGCTCGCACAGTACGACGCCGACCTCATCGCGCTGGCCCGCTACATGCGCATCCTCTCGCCGGATGTCGTGTTCCGCTACGAGAGCCGGATCATCAACGTCCACCCGAGTCTGCTGCCCGCCTTCCCCGGCGCGTCGGCGTACATGCAGGCCATCGAGGAGGGCGTCCGCATCGCCGGCGTCACCGCCCATTACGTGACGACAGACCTGGACCAGGGGCCGATCATCACTCAGCGAGCGTTCAACGTCCCCGACGACGCCACCGAAGAAGAGCTCCAGCAGATCGGTCAACCGCTGGAAGCCGAGGCGCTCATCGAGGCCATCAAGCTCCACCTCAACGACGAGGTGAGTGTCCACCGCGGCCGGACGAAACTGCGGGACCCCGAGGAGACCTCGGCCCAGCTCGGCGCACCGGAGAAACTCGACCAGTTGAACCCCGACCGTCCAATCGACGGCCTCGGCGAGTTCGTCGCCGAGGACGACGGTGAGATCGAGGCTGACGACTGAAAACGCGCTGTACTTGTAACTCTCTCAGAGTTCGCTAGCGGCGCTGACGGCTTTGTCGAGCGATGGCGCGTCGAACACGTCACCGCCGACGTAGGCGTTCGTGCCGGCGCAGTAGAGGTCGCGAGCGACCTGGATTACGTCCTCATCGAGCGGTTCGGGCGACTCCGCACAGAGCGATTTCCAGTCGGCGACCCCCTCCGCGTCGGCCCGCTGTTTGGCCTCGCTCACGGCGTCGACCCACTCGGGCTGGGTGCGCTTGTGGTACTGTCGGATGACCTCCTTCGAGACCTGCTGGCCCCGGTAGGAGAAGCGGTTCTCGTCGAACGTGCCGACCACGTCGGCCACGCGTATCTCCCCGTCGTAGTACAGGCACTCGATCTTCCCGTCCTCGTGGACCAGGTCGGCCTCGGCGGCCTGCTGGGTGACGATGTGGTTGACCGCGCGAGCCAGTTCTTCGAGGCGGTCGATGCTGGCCGTGCCGGCGATCCGGTCGGCTGCCTCCCGGTCGAGATACCGGTCCTGCTCCTCGTATTTCGTCGAGAACTCGACGATGGGCTCGTCGAGGTCGACGACTTCCTCTGGCCAGGCGTCATAGTCGAGGCCGTGGTCGGCCGGCTCAGTTCGGGACCGCAGCGACGACCCGACGCCCACGCGGTTCCGGAAGACGATTTCCAGGGGAATGAGGTAGTTCTCGTCGGCCCCCCGGTGGTAGGCGTCGTAGTCGTAGCTACCGCCCTCGAAGGGGAGGTCCGGGACCTGCGTGAGTTCGATGACCATCTCTTCGGGGGCGGTGTCGGCAGACAGCGCCTCGCCGAGGTCTACCACTTCGTCGCTGTCGGGGAGCCTGACGCCTTCGTAGTGTGTCGGGACGTGGTTCTCCTCCAGCAGTTGGAAGTTGTACGCGCCCATCGTACACAGGGACGCGCCCTTGTCGGGGATCTGGTCCGGCATCTTGCCCCAGTCGAACACGGAGTAGTCGTCCGTGAACACGAACGCGCCGCGGCCGAGCCCCTCGGCCGTCGCCGGTTCGTCCACACGGAATTCCTTGACGCTCGTCATTGTGCCCGCCTTTCGCGCCGGGGACAAAGACGTTTCTCATACTGTCGGCTGTAAGTCTGTAGAGAATGTCGCCACCGCGAGTATCTTACGATAGTTACAGCCGACAGTATCACTCGCGCTCGGAGGGCAACGTTTTCCGTCGGGCTGTCGACTGACCTCCTGATGGCGGCTAACCTGCTGGCCGAGGTCGTAATCATCGTCGCCGCGACGGTAGCGATATGGAAAGGGAGCGACTGGCTCGAGTCCTCGAGCGAACGGCTTGCGACGCACTACGGCCTCCCCGAAGTGGTTCAGGGAGCGATCATCGTCGCTGTCGGCTCCAGTTTCCCTGAGGTCGCAACCGTCGTGGTCGCGGCGCTCGGCGGGTCGATGCCACTGGGTGTCGGCACAATCGTCGGGTCGGCGATTTTCAATATTCTCGTCATCCCCGCAGTCGCGGGCGTCGCGACTGACGACGAACTCGAATCGAGTCGGACGCTCGTCTACAAGGAAGCACAGTTCTACATGCTCGCCGTCTCAGTCCTGCTCATCACGATGGCGCTTGCAGTCATCTACTACCCCAGCGAGGCGACGCTCACGGGCGTCATCACGCGGCCGCTGGCGGCGATCCCGCTCGCACTCTACGGGCTGTACGTCTTTATCCAGTACCAGGACACGGCCGACCACAATCCGGGAGCGGACTGGACCACCGGAATCTCGGTCGGGCGGCAGTGGCTCTTCCTCCTGCTGGGTCTGGCCGTCATCCTCGTGGCGGTGGAGAACCTTGTCCATGCTGTCGGCGTCATCGGACGCGCCGCCGGCGTCCAGGAGTTCCTGCTTGGCGTGACGATTCTGGCGGCGGCGACGAGCCTCCCCGATACGCTCGTCAGTGTCAGGGCGGCCCGCGACGACCGCGCGGTCACGTCGCTCGCGAACGTGCTCGGCTCGAACACCTTCGACCTGCTCGTGGCTATCCCGCTTGGCGTCCTCATCGCCGGTGCGTGGACCGTCGACTTCGCGATGGCCGTGCCGATGTTCGGCGTCCTGACCGGCGCGACGATTCTCCTGTTCACCGTCCTCCGGACCGACCTCGTGTTGAGCGAACTCGAATCCTATGCGCTGCTCGGCGCCTACGCGGTATTCGTCGCCTGGATTATTGTCGAGACCGCGGGCTGGATCGGCGGCGTGTTGCCGACCTGATGCGTCGCCCCGTGGCACTGCGGCCGTCGGTACCCGTTGCCGTCCTGCAACAGGGGGACCTGTCGACCCTGTGGGCCGTGTGTGGACCCATACGCTTTTGACCGTTCTTTCCCTCCTGTCCAGCAATGCCGGACGTCCCAGAGACCGTCGGTACACCGGACGGGTCCGTCGAGTTCGAACACCGTCCGACGACTGACCAGTCGTTCGAGAACGCACTCGCCAAGGCGAGAAACGGGACGCGACTGACGGTCGACGACGCAGTCGAACTCTTCACGACGGGCACCGACCGGGACGGCATCGACCACTACCGGAAAGAGCAGGTGCTCGAAGCGGCCGACCGACGCCGGGCCGAGGTCGTCGGCGACGAGGTCACCTTCGTCGCGAACCTCAACAACAACGTCACGACGGCCTGCAACACCGGCTGTCTCTTCTGTAACTTCAAGGACCGCTCCGAACAGTTCCGGAGCCAGTATCAGGAGGACCACGGCGGCTTCACGAAGACGCCGAGTGAGTCCCGCGAAATCGTGCGCGACGCCCTCGACCGCGGCATCTACGAGGTCTGTTCGGTGTCTGGACTCCACCCCGCGCTCGCGTTGGACGACGAACACAGAGAGATACTGGAGACCAGCGACCGCGGCGACCTGAACTACCGCTCGCCGGCGGAGTACGAAAAAGACCCGGCCACCTACTGTGAACAGATTCGAGCGATGCACGTCGGCGGCGTCCACGTCCACTCGATGACGCCGGAGGAGGCCTACCACGCCCGCCGTGGCACCGACTGGTCCTACGAGGAGGTGTTCACTCGACTGCAAGACGCCGGCCTCGACAGCGTGCCCGGCACCGCCGCGGAGATCCTCGTCGACGAGGTCCGGGACGTCATCTGTCCGGGGAAGATCCGCACCGACGAGTGGCTCGAAGCCATGGAGGCGGCCGCGTCGGTCGGCCTCGACATGACCTCGACGATGATGTACGGTCACGTCGAGAACGAGCGCCACCGCGCGCTGCACCTGAAGCGAATCCGCGACCTGCAGGACCGGACCGGCGCGATCACCGAGTTCGTCCCGCTCTCGTTCGTCCACGAAGAGACGCCGCTGTACGAGCGTGGCATGGTCGAATCGGGTGCGACTGTCGACGAGGACGAACTGCTGATCGCCGTCTCGCGGCTCTTCCTCGACAACGTCGACCACATCCAGTCCTCGTGGGTCAAATACGGCGACACGCAGGGACTGAAGATGCTTACCTGCGGCGCGGACGACTTCATGGGAACCATCCTCTCCGAGGAAATCACCAAGCGTGCCGGCGGCGACTACGGCGAGTTCCGGTCGTTCCAGGAGTACGCCGACATGATTACCGCGATCGGGCGGACGCCGGTCGAGCGGTCGACGGACTACGAACAGCGCCGCGTCATCGATCCCGACGCCGACGCGCTCGGGCCGCAACTCGGGCCACAGGCTGACGGAACGCCGTTGCTCGAGTAAATTAGTGGACCACGGCTGGGCACTGGCCGTGGCCGACGTGGTAGAGTATTCCGCCTGGAACTGCTGTCAGAGGCACGTCCAGGCATGATATACATTGGTGCGCCAGTGTATGTGTAGATACAGCCTAGAGGACTAGGTGGTTAATAGTCACAGTGCACAGCCCGACGGTGACAACTGCGCATACGCGGAGGCTGGTCGCCAGAGTCACACGCTCACCGGGTTCACGCCCCGGTCCAGTATCGACCGGAACCGCTCGCCAGCGTCGTTCTCGGCCTCAAGAGCCGCCTCGATGGGCTCCGAGAGCCAGCCGTCGTCAACGAAGCGGTCGTAGACGGGCAACCGCTCCGTCAGGGGCACCTCGGCGGCGTCGGCGACGGCCGTCAGTTCCTGCAGGGCCGGCCACTCGTACTCGGGGTTGATGTGGTCGACCGTGACCGGGGAGACGCCGCCTAGGTCGTCGATGCCACAGTCGGTCAGGTCCCGGGCGGGCGCGAGGTTTGGGGGGACCTGCACCGATACTTCCTCGGGAAGCGCCGCCCGGGCCATCGCTGTCACCCGGCGCATCGTCGCCAGATCGGGCGAGCCGCTCCGCCAGCGCTCGTTCTCGACGACGGGCTGGACGATGACCTCCTGGATGTGGCCGTAGCGCTCGTGCATCTCGCGGATGGCGAGCAAACTCTCGGCGCGGTGGTGCCAGTCCTCGCCGATGCCGACGAGGATGCCCGTCGTGAACGGGACGCCGAGCTCACCGGCCACGCGGAGGGTGTTCAGCCGCTGGCCGGGGTTTTTCGCCCGCGGGCCGCCGTGAGCCTGCACCTCAGTGGTCGTCTCCAGCATCACGCCCATCGAGGCGTTCAGATCGGCGACGTGAGCCATCTGCTCGCGGGTCTGATCGCCCGGGTTGGCGTGGGGGAGCAACCCCTCCTCCAGCGCGATTTCGCAGGCCTCCCGGAGGTACTCGTGGATCGAGTCGTGTCCCCACTCGGCGAGCGTGTCGTGGATCGCGGTGTAGCGGTCGTCCGGGTCGTCGCCGAAGGTGAACAGGGCCTCGGTACAGCCGGCGTCGGCCCCGCGGCGGCAGGTCTCCCGGATTTCCTCGCGGTCCATCAGCTCCGCCTGCCCCGGCGGGTCGTAGTACGTGCAGTACGTGCAGGTGTACCGGCAGGCGGTCGTCAGCGGCAGGAACACGTTCCGGCAATAGGACAGCGCCGACGCGGCCTCGACGTCCTCGGGCATCACCGACAGCAGTCGCTCGATGTCGGCGTCCGGAACCTCGATGTCGATGTCGTACGCGTCCGTGCCGGGTATCACGTCCCGGGGTCTGCACCCCACGGACAAAAACCTTCACTCGCGGCTCACGGTGACACGGCCGTCTGTGAGCGACAGACTGAAACCGGCGTCAGTGAGCCAGTCGGCGGCCGCGCCGTCGCTGTGTAACAGCACCTCCGCGAGGTCGCCCGGTTCGTCGATGTCGGTCGCGAGTCGCCGGGAGTCCACCTCGACAATTTCAGCTTCCACTTCCCGGGCGATCCGCCGGTGGTCGCGTATGGATGCGCCGTGGTAATCGACCCTGAACTCGGGATGGCGACAGACGAAGGCGTTCGTTCCGCCGCCCAGGCCTGGGGCCAGCACTACGTCGGCATCGGGAGTGAACAGCCGCTCGATGCTTTTTGTCGTTGCGAGCGGGAGGTCGGCCATCACGACAGCGAGTGCGTCATCGCTGTCGGTCACTGTCGACGCGAGCAGGTCGTTGACGAGCGGGTCAAGCCCGCGGTCGTCGACGGTAACCGGCGCGGCACAGTCGAGCGGCGCTGTCGAGATGACCTCGGGTTCGTGGCCCGTCGCGATCACCGCGTCGACGACATCCGCGAGCATTGCTTCGGTAAAATCGCGTCGCTCGTCGGGAGACAGAACAGTTGAAAGCCGTGTTTTGGGGTCAGACCCCGAGACGGGGACGACGATGCGCATTACAGCTTGGAGTAGTCGTCCTCACCCATCTGGGTGTACGCGTAGTAGCCGCCACCGACCAGCAACAGGAGGACGACGAGTCCGCCACCGACCAGCAGGAGTGTTCGCTGGGTCTGGGCGCTCTGCTGTGCCTGCTGTGCCTGACTCTCGGCCTGCCCGGCGAGGTCCTGGGCGTTCTGGAAGTTGCCGTTCTCGTATGAGGAGATGGCGCTACTGATCAGTTCCTCGGCGTTTTCGTTCCCACCGGCTGCGTCGATTGCAGCCTGTGCGTCGTCGATCGCCTGTCTGGCTGCCTGGCTCTCTTCGGTGTAGTGGTGGGCGGTGTCGTTGCGGAACTCGTCCTCGTTGTTCCCGCTGACACGATTGAGGGAGGCGACCTGGTAGTTCTGCGCCGGGTCGTACGTGTAGTTCGAGATGCCCGGCGTCGTGCCGACGAGCTCGATGCGAACCTGGTCCCCGTTGTCGTCGATGTCCAAGTCCTGCTCGAAGGACTGGTCGCCGTAGGTCTCCTGATTCACTTGGTTACCAGCACGCAACACGGTGACCGTCCAGCTGACGTTCTGGAGTTCGGTCGAGCCGGCGAGCGTCCACTCGTTCGGCGCGTCGGTGAACGGGTCGTCTATCGTGTACGTCACCGATACCTCTTCGTTGACAGCCGTCTCGGTCGGGACCCCGTCGGCAGAGACAGAGAACGCACTCGCTGTGCCGGCAGTCGCGAGCAGCGCGACAACACAGAGGAGTGCGGCGGTCTTGTTAGAACAGCGGATCAAGTTCATCTTCGTCGTCTTCGACCAAGTCCTCTAAGTTATCTTCGCTTTGGTTACGGATATCGTCGATGTTGTCCTGTGCCTCGATAGCGACCTGCTGGAGTTCCTTGATCCGCGGAACGTTGTGGACGCCGGCCAGCAGGATCGATGCGGCCACTTTCGGGGCGTTGGTCGGATAATCGCCACCGCGGACCTCCATCGAACCGGTCTGCTCCTCGAGCCACTTCCGCCCGCGCTCTATTCCCTTCCGGTTCAGGTGCTCCGGCGGACCTGCCATCACGAGCAGGGCCCGCTCCGCACCTTCGATCTCACAGGGGAGCGTCAGCCGGCCGAGCGCGGCTTTCCGGACGAGTGACGTGATGCGGTTCGTCGTGTTCGCCGTGTCCATCCCGTCGTCAGACGAGTCGTCGCCCTTGAACCGCGAGAGCAGACCGCCGCCGCCAGAGGACACCTCGACGTCCTCGGAGGCGTAGCCGACGGTGGACACGCCGCCGCCGTCGAGCGTGTTGATGATCTCCGAGGAGTCGACGACGCTCTCGGCGACGTTGTCGCCGGCCTCGATCTCGCCGGCCCCGAACAGCACGCCGAAGCGCCGGACGATCTCCTCGTTGATGTGATCGTAGCCGCCCTCGACGGACTCGCCGGTCTGTCGCCAGGCGTCGTTGTCGAACACCATCAGGTTGTCCACCTCGCGCACGAACGTCTGGAACGAGCGGGCGGCGTTGAGGGTGTAGATGCCACCCTCGTCGCTGCCCGGCAGGACGCCCAGGCCGTACACCGGTTCGGTGTAGATGCGTTTGAGGTGCTTCGCGACGACCGGCGACCCGCCCGACCCCGTCCCGCCGCCGAGACCGGCGACGATAAGGAAGGCGTCGACTTCGTGGACAGGGATGTTGTCGATCGCACCCTGAACCTCGTCGATGTCCTCTTCGGCGATTTCCGCGCCGAGTTCGTTGTCTGCGCCCACGCCGTGGCCCTTGACGCGGGCCTGGCCGATGAGCACTCGCTGTTCTTCCGGAATGTGTTCTAGCCCAAGCAGGTCTGCTTTCGCTGTATTGACTGCAACAGCCGAGCGGACGATTCCCGAGCCGGTCTCCTTGTCGTACTCGAGGAATTTGTCCACAATTTTGCCACCGGCCTGCCCGAAGCCGATCATCGCCAGTTTCATTATATGGTTCTCCGCTTAAAGGGTCAAAGAGCGATAGCGAGTATAAGTGTTTTGCCCGGCTCTCAGCCCTGAAACTCAGGCTTGAAAATTAATACTGTCTAACACGACTCTCTGTAGGGGGAGGCTACCGTCGGGACTTATCCGCGGAGGTATCCGCTGAGTGTGGTTAAAGAGTCACTACTGACGCCGAACGCGTCGATATCGTTCGTCGCCGGACTGTTATCGAATTTGAGTGAGCGGTACTGGTCGGCACCCATCGGGAACCCGAAGCTCCCCAGGACAGAGAGACCGACCTTCGCCAGCGGCATCGGGAGCGGGACGATGCTTACCGACGACCCCTCAGCATCGTACACCTGATTGGTCACATCTCTGAGCGTCAGTACTTCCGGCCCACCGATCTCGTAGGTCTCGCCGACGTGTTCCTCGGATTCGATACTGTCGACGAGCATCGGCACAAGGTCACCGACCCAGATGGGCTGGAATCTGGTCTGTTTTCCGCCGCCGGGGAGCGGATACAGCGGGACGCCCGGCGCGAACATCCCCTTGAGACGCTTCGTGAAGGAGACGAACTCCCCGCCCTCGCCGAAGACGACCGACGGCCGGAAAATGGTCCAGTCCAGCGAGGACTCCGTAACGACCTGCTCGGCCCGGCCCTTCGACCGGATGTAATGCGTGTCGCCATTGGGGTCTGCACCCAGCGCACTCAACTGGACGAACCGGTCGACGCCGTGTTCTTCGGCAGCCTCGACGCTGTTTTCGGTCCCGCCGAGATGGATCCGTTCGTGCATCTCGTCGCCGCCGTCCGGCTTGAACAGGGGCGACAGTGCGACCAGGAAATACACCGCGTCCTGCCCCTCGAACGCGCTCTCGATGCTGTCGTACTCCGTGACATCTCCGGCGACGGTTTCGACACCGCTGGGAAGCGTCGCATCCTCCGGTGACCGGGACAGTGCAGTGACAGTGTGTCCCTGGTCGTCGAGTGCACGGCACAGGTGTTGCCCGATGAATCCAGTCCCGCCGACGACAAGTACATCCATAGATCACAATACGGTCGGTAGAACCGTAAAGGTGGGCGTGTTTGTTCGGCTCATCGGCCCGCAGTCCGGTCACTTGTGTCAGCCTACGGATGAACTGTCCAGGTCGGGGCGCTTACGTCCCCCCACGCGGATTATGAGGTATGCTCGTCACGCTCGAAGGACTGGACGGGAGCGGCAAGACGACCGTGTGGGAACGGCTCCGAAGCGACGACGCGGTCCCCGATGACGCCGTGTTCACGCGCGAACCGACCGACACCTGGTACGGGGACGCCGTCCAGCGCTCTATCGACGACGACGACGCGGATTCGCTGGCCGAACTGTTTCTCTACACGGCTGACCACGCCGCACACCTCTCGAATACGGTCCGACCGGCGCTCAGCGAGGACCGGCTTGTTGTCTCCGACCGCTACAGCGACTCGCGGTACGCCTATCAGGGTGCGACACTCGCAGCTAGCGAGACGCTCGACGACCCGCTGTCGTACGTCCGGGAGGTCCACGCCCCATGGACCCGGCCGCCGGACCGGACCGTGTATCTCGATCTCGATCCCGAAACCGCCGCACAGCGCAGCGGCGCGACGAACAAGTTTGAAACCGCCGACTATCTCGCAACGGTTCGTGATAACTACGAGCGACTCATCGACGCCGACCCGGAGCGGTTCGTTCGCGTCGACGCGACCGCCGACCCGGACACCGTGTACGAACGGGTCCGAGCAGCGATTCTCGACTAGTCCATCGACGCCGGCAGTTCGACCTCGTCGGGAGCAGGCATCCAGAAGTAATCGAACGTCATCCCGATAGCGAGTGGAATAATGACGGTCACGAGGATGACGGCCGTCTGGCTCCCGAGGTTCGCGCCGAGTCTGAACACACCGCTCAATACGAGAAGGATGACGACCATGACCACCGGACAGAGGAGCAGCGAGTAGACGAGGCTCCCCCATCGCGTGTGCAAGCGGACGCGGAAAAAGCGCGTCATGAGCGCCGTCACGGCACTGTTGACCAGCACGATGACGAGCAGGCCGATTATACCGGCGACACTGACCATACCTGCCGTAGGGCGGCGAGTCCCTTTGCCGTGTCGAAACAACGCGGCTTGCTCACTCTAAGCAGATGTACGTGCGCGTGTCGGCGACGCCGTTGAGGTCCCGGACGTGACCCGAGACGGATTGCATGATGTCGTACACCTCCGTGCCCGTCGCTTCGGCGATGATGTCGTACTGCCCGGCGACGATGTGCGCCTCGGTGATACCCTCGGCGTCACGAACTGCCGCAAGGAGTTCTTCGGATTTGCCGGCAGCCGTCTTGATCATAATGAACGCGCTGACCATATTATGGTATGTCGTATCATAGCACGAAAAAGTTTCCGTCACGAGACAACAACCGTCCTATTGTTTGACAGCGCGGTCAAGACGTCCGGTGGTTCCGCCGGGTGGGTACTTTTATTCACCCCCGTCCCATAGGGGAGTGTATGCGATTCGTTATCGTGGGTGCAGGTCGTGTCGGACTGCGGACGGCTCGCGTCCTGCAAGAGAGTGGCCACGAAGTTGTCCTCATCGAGCGCGATGAGAACGCGGTCGAGCGCGCACGGACGGCTGGCTTCGAGGTGATCGCGGGCGACGGCGCTATCGAGGAGACACTCGGCGACGCCGACCTCGAAGCCGCCGACGCGCTCGGCGCGCTCACCGGCGACCTGAACGACAACTTCGTCGCCTGTATGATCGCCAAGGAACACGGCTGTCGAACCGTTATGCGTATCGACGAGGACTACCGCGAGGAGATTTACCGACGCTACGCCTCCGACGTCGACGAGATTATCTACCCGGAACGGCTGGGGGCCATCGCGGCGAAGAACGCCCTGCTGGGCGGGAACATCCGTGCGGTCGCCGACATCGCACAGAACCTCCAGCTCGTTGAGTTCACCATTCAGAAGCAGTCACCGATGGAGGGGTACTCGCTGTCGGAACTGGAGCTTCCGTCGGACTCTCGGCTGATGGCGCACGGGAAAGGCGAGGCCCCGCTTGCTATCCCGAACCCGGACGAAACGCTGGAGGCCGGCGACCGAGTCGTGATACTCGCGGACTTCGAGACGCTCTCGGACGTCCGCAGCATCGTTGTCGGTGAATCAGGTCGTGCAACCGCGCTTGGAGGTGCCTGAACATGGTCATTGCCTACGTGATGGTCAAAGCCCACACTGGTGATGCGGACCGCCTGAAAGACGACATCGAGGCCGTCGATGGCGTTGCCGAGGCCCACATCGTCGCCGGTGACGTCGACTTCATTGCGAAAGTGAACGTGGAGACGCCCGCTGAGGTCAAGGACGTGGCGGCGACGCACATCCAGGAAATCCAGGGCGTCGAAACCACGCAGACCTATATTGCGATGGATTGAACGACGCGGCCACGGTTTTCAGCCCTCAGACCACGACAGCTACAGCGGCGTGCCGCCGCGCGTTCCCTCGCTCCCGCCGGTACTCGCGGAATCGAGCAGGTCAGCCACGACGCCGACGTAGTCGTAACCCGGGATGACGCCCTCGACGTACGTCCCCTCGACGTACTCGACGAAGGTCTTGGCGACGTCCGCGGCCTGCCGCTCGCCACCCATCGTGTACTCGAACGTGACTACGACCTGCTCGCCGTCCTCGACAACGCTGTAATCGTCCAGTTCAACGGCTGTCCGGGTCGCTTTCGGCGCGTCCTCGAGCCGCCGCTCCAGCGTCTCGAACCAGCCGTCGATGACGGCGTCGCCGACCTCGTCGCTTGTCGCGGCCTGCAGGGACGGTGCTTTGACCGTGACCTCGTAGTTCGTCCGCCACTCCTCCCCTTCGGTCGCAGTCACACGGCCGTCGAAGTTCGTTGTCTCGACAGCGTAACTGTCCCCGGCCGGGACGAGCGCATCGTGTCGGTCGAACGCCTCGGCAACGTCGTCTGGCACGTCAGTCATTACGCCGGTATAGGCCGCAGACGTGCAAAAACGCGTCGTGTCCGGACCGCCTCCGTTCGAATCGCCTGCCACCCGACACTGCCGTCTGAGCACCGCACCCGAATCTGTGGTCCACACATCTGTGCCACATCTGGCGTACGCCGGACTGTCGAGTGTGTCACAGACAGACCGGTCAGGGGCACATCCGACACTGTGGCTCACGGTCCGTTCGCTACAAACGATATGGCTGGGAGCCAAATCGCGCTCACATCGATCCTCGTGTCCACTCGTCGCAGAATGCGAGGGATGGGATTCGAACTCGAATGCAAACGCTCACGCTGCTCGCGTTTCCGTAGTTAGAATCGCCATCCGAACAATTCACACGCTCTCACGGTCGTTCGAGCGGATCAATGCGAGGGATGGGATTCGAACCCACGGACCCCTACGGGAGCGGGTCTTAAGCCCACCGCCTTTGGCCAAGCTCGGCTACCCTCGCGCAGATTGAACTCTGCGGGGGCTGATGAATGGTCCTTTCGATATGCCTGTGATAACTATGGCAAATGTGGCACACCCACGCTATAACTCAGACCGCTGCTTTGGACGGATTATACGCCTTCTGCATCAGGTTCTGTGAAAGTATTACCCGAAAACAACCACTGGATTTATTATAGCTACACTTCACGATAGCGGTGTGTTACGTTAGCATGACGCTTCCAGAGTCCTCCAACCGACCCGGCGTATCACGACGAAAACTGTTACGGGCGCTCGCGGGCGGCAGCGCGGCCGCAGTCCTCGCTGGCTGTCAGGGACCGACTGACGGTGGAGACGGCGGCGGCCAGACCGGTGCGGATAGCGGTGGCGGCGGCAGCGACGGTGAAAGCGGTGGCTCGCGACTCCGGCTCGCCCAGGCGAAATCGCCGGTAGAGTTCGACCCCGTCGTTCTCAACGACGTCCCGTCGCTCGAAGTGGCGATGATGATCTTCGACCCGCTGTACGCGTACAACGAGGACGGGACCGAACTCGTCCCGAAAGTCGCGGCGGAGATGCCGACGATCGAGCGGGACGGCCAGCGGTGGATCGTCCCGCTAAACACCGACGTGACGTTCCACAACGGGAACACCGTCACTGCTGAGGACGTGAAACACACGTTCCTCGCGCCGGTCGAGGAGGAGACGGAAAACGCCGGCGAGGTCAACATGATCGACTCGATCACCGCCGTCGACGAGGAGACGGTGCAGTTCGACCTCAAATACCAGTTCGGCGCGTTCAAATACTACACGAACCGCAATATCGTTCCCAAGAGCGTCCGGACGGAGGACCGAGAGGCGTTCAACAAGGAGGACCCCGTCGGCTCCGGTCCGTTCACTCTGGAGAACTGGACCGAAGGCGAATCCGTAGTGCTCTCCCGGTGGGACGACTACTGGGGCGAGCCGATGCCGAACCTTTCGACGCTCGAGTTCGTCCCCGTCGAGGAGCCGACCACTCGCATCACGACACTCAAAAACGGGAAAAACGACGTTGTAAAGAACATCCCACCGAAGTCCTGGGGAACGGTCGAGGGGATGGACAGTGCGAGCATCGAATCCGCGCTCGGGATGAGCTACTTCTATCTCGCGTTCAACTGCAACGAAGGCCCGACCGCCGACCCGGAAGTCCGGGAGGCCATCGACTACGCTTTCTCGATGCAGACGGCCGTCGAACGGTTCGTCGAACCCTCGGGCGTGCGTGCCGTCTCGCCGATTCCCAAAACGCTCGCGGAAGCCTGGGACTTCCCGCAGGACGACTGGGCCGACATCACCCACGAGCAGGACATCGACCAGGCGAAGTCGATGCTCGACGACAGCGACAACGTCCCCGACGACTGGCAGCCCCGCATCATCGTCCCGCCGGACGAGAAGCGCGAGCAGATCGGCACCTCGGTCGCAAACGGCCTCAGCGAAGCCGGCTACGACGCCTCCGTCCAGCGCCTCGACTGGGGCGCGTTCCTCGACCAGTACGTCTCGGGGAGCGCCGACGACTACAACATGTTCACGCTGGGCTGGTCCGGGTCGCCTGATCCTGACACGTTCATGTACTTCCTGTTCGCCCAGGAGCAGATCGGCGTCACCAACGGGACGTACTACCGCAACGACGAGGTCGACTCGGCTATCATGAACGCCCGCCAGGAAACCGACCGCGAGACGCGCCGTGAGCTGTACATCTCTGCGGTGGAGACGCTCATGCAGGACCGACCACACATCCCGTCGTACACGCTGAAAAACAGCTTCGGCGTCCGCGACCGGGTGCAGGACTTCACGGCCCACCCCATAGACCAGTTCTCGCTCGTCAGCGACTTCAACAACGTCTCCGTCCAGTAGGCAGTTCGTGTTGTTTTGAATACATATGAGCCTGTTACGCTATTCAGGGAGACGGGTCGTCCAGGCGGTTCCTGTACTCCTCGGTGTCGTCGCCATCACGTTCGCGCTCGTCAACGCCGCGCCGGGCAACCCAGTCGAGATCATGCTCGGACCGTCGCCGAACCAGGCGGCCGTCGAGACGCTCAAGGCCAAGTACGGGCTCGACCAGCCGCTGCACGTCCGCTTCTGGAAGTATCTGGTCAACCTCGTCCAGCTCGATATGGGGCGGAGCATCTACTACGACGCGCCGGTCACGACGAAGATCGCCCAGCGGCTCCCACAGACGATACTGCTGATGGTGTCGAGTTTCGCCTTCGCCATCGCGACGGCGGTCCCGCTCGGTGTCATCTCGGCCAAGCGCCGGAACAAGCCGACCGACCACGTCACCCGCATCGTCTCGCTCGTCGGCGTGAGCACGCCGTCGTTCTGGATCGGGCTGATCCTGATCATCCTGTTCTCGTACAACCTCGGCGTGTTACCGGCGACGAACCTTGTCATGCCGTGGGCGCATCCCTCGACCGTCACCGGCGCGAGCACCCGGCTCGGCGTGCTCTACGTTGCCGGTGCGCACCTCCTCTTGCCGATGTTATCACTCGGGACGCTCCAGATGGCGGCGATAACGCGCATCGAGCGGTCGTCGATGCTGGAGGTGCTCTCCGACGACTACGTCCGACTCGCGCGTGCCTACGGCGTCAAGGAGCGGACGATTCTCCGGAAACACGCCTTCCGGAACGCGCAGTTGCCGGTCATCACCATCATCGGTCTGCAGCTGACGACCGCTATCGGCGGCGCAGTGCTGACCGAGACAGTGTTCGAGATCAACGGGATGGGGCGGCTCATCGTCAGTTCCATCTCGCGACAGGACTTCCCGGTGGTGATGGGGACGACGTTCGTGTTCGCGCTCGTGTTCGTCGTCGGCGTCATCATCACGGACATCTCCTACGCGTACATCGACCCACGGGTCTCATACGGTGATCAGGAGTAACTATGGCTACGACACATTCGGATTCCGAGACGATTGGCAGCGAATCGGTAGATGACGCCGAGCAGTCCGTCTCCTCCGTAGAGGCCCGGGTCGGCTGGCGCTACACGCTCGCCCAGGTGCGGAAAGATCCGACGGCCTTCGCCGGGTTCATCATCATCGCCGTCGCCTCCGTCGTCGCGGTGGTGACGACTATCGACGCCGTCGTCTTCGAGTATCTGGCCCAGTATCAGGTGTTCGCCCAGTTCGGCGTCGAGAAGTACTGGCTCGCCAAGACGGTCTGGATGAGCCCGACCGCGGAGCCGGCCGGGACGCCGACGCTGCTGCCGCCCGTCGGCATGGAGAACACGTTCGGTCAGGGGACCTGGGCGCACCCGCTCGGCACCGACGACCGCGGCCGGGACATCTTGCTCCGCCTGATATACGGGACCCGCATCGCGATACTCGTCGGCGTGCTAGCGACCGCTATCGGCCTCGTCGGCGGTATGGTCATCGGGGCCGTGTCGGGCTATTACGGCGGCTGGACCGACGACGTGCTGATGCGGTTGGCCGAGACCCTGTACGCGATTCCGTTCCTCGTCCTGGTGCTCGCGTTCATCGCCGCGTTCGGGCGGAGCATCACCTTCGCGATGATCGGCGTCGGCGTCGCATCGATACCGAAGTTCGCGCGCCTCATCCGATCGCGCGTCGTCAGCGTCCGCGAAGACGAGTACGTCGAGGCAGCGAAGGCCGCCGGCGTCCGTGACCGGAACATCATCCTCCGGCACGTCATCCCGAACAGTTTCGCGCCGGTGCTCGTCCAGGCGACGCTGCAGGTCGGGACGGCCATCATCATCATCGCCGGCCTCTCCTTTCTCGGGTTCGGCATCCAGCCCCCGACCCCGTCCTGGGGGCAGATGCTGTCGGTCTCTCGTAATTACATGATCCAGAACCCGTGGTTCAGCGTCTGGCCGGGGCTGTGCATCCTCATCACGGTAGTCGCGTTCAACATGTTCGGTGACGGTCTCAGAGACGCGCTCGACCCCCGACTCAACAACTAACCATGTCTGCTCCACTCCTCCGCGTTGACGACCTCGAAGTCCAGTTTTTCACCGAAGACGGTGTCGTCCGGGCCGTCGACGGCATCAGTTTTGACGTTCGCGAGGGCGAATTGGTCGGCCTGGTCGGCGAGTCCGGGGCCGGCAAGAGCGTCGCCGTCTCGGCGATCATGCGCTTGGTGGAGTCGCCGGGCCGAATCGTCGGCGGCCGCATCGAATTCAAGGGCGAGACGCTCATCGAAGTCGAACGGGACGACGACGGCGAGCCCTACCGCACCGACGCGACGATACCGGACGGCGAACTCCGTGAGCGGATCCGCGGTCGGGAGATCGCGATCATCTTCCAGGACCCGATGGAGTCGCTCAACCCGGTGTTTACCGTCGGCGGGCAGCTCCGGGAGTTCATCGAACTCAACCGCGACCTCTCGGAGCGGGAGGCACGGGAAACGGCGGTACAGATGCTCCGCGAGGTCGGTATTCCCGAGGCTGCCGCCCGATACGACGACTATCCCCACCAGTTCTCCGGCGGGATGCGCCAGCGCGTGCTCATCGCGATGGCGCTGGCCTGCGAACCGTCGCTAATCATCGCAGACGAGCCGACGACGGCGCTGGACGTGACCGTCGAGGCCCAGATTCTGGACCTCGTCGACGAGCTACAGGAGCGCTACGACACCAGTTTCGTCTGGGTGACCCACGACATGGGCGTCGTCGCCGAAATCTGTGACCGGGTGAACGTGATGTACCTCGGTGAAATCGTCGAGCAGGCCCCCGTCGACGACCTGTTCTACGATACGCAACACCCCTACACCGAAGCCCTGCTGGACTCCGTTCCGCGGCCCGACGAGACAGTCGAGGAACTGAACCCAATCAAGGGGGTGATGCCCGAGGCGATAAACCCCCCCGCAGGCTGTCGGTTCCACACGCGCTGTCCGGCGGCCCGCGAGGCCTGCAAGACGACGAACCCCGACTGTCGAGACGTCACCGACGGCGTCACGGAGCACCGGGCCGCCTGTATCAAACACGACGCGTTCGAGACGGCGTACGAGGGGTCTCCGCCGCTTGAGACCGGGGCCGGCGGCGGGTTCGACGTGTCCCTGTCGGGCGGTGAGACCGATGACTGAACGCGCCAGCTCGGTGTCCGACGGCGCGGACACCGCCGGCTTCGGCGAGCCGCTCGTAGAGCTACGGAACGTCAGCAAGTACTTCGCGAACGAGGAGGGAATGTTCTCCTGGCTCTCCTTCGACCGCGACGCCGACGGGCTCCCGGTCGAAACCGGCCGCGAGTGGGTCAGAGCCGTGGAGGACGTTTCCTTCACCATCCGCAAGGGCGAGACCCTGGGACTGGTCGGCGAGTCGGGCTGTGGCAAGAGCACGCTCGCACGGACGATTCTGCGATTGCTGGAGCCGACCGAGGGGAGCATCTACTTCAAGGGGACCGACCTGGCCGACCTCTCTGGCGAGCGGCTCCGGAACACCCGCAAGGACATCCAGATGATCTTCCAGGACCCCCAGTCGTCGCTGGACCCCCGGATGAAAGTCGGGAAAATCGTCGAGGAGCCGATGCAGGCCCACGGGATGCTGAACAGCGAGGACCGGGCCGCTCGGGCCCAGGAACTGCTGGAGAAGGTCGGTCTGGACCCGCAACACTACAACCGCTACCCCCACGCTTTCTCCGGCGGGCAGCGCCAGCGAATCAACCTCGCTCGGGCGCTGTCGGTCAACCCCGACTTCATCGTCTGTGACGAACCGGTCAGCGCGCTGGACGTGTCGATCCAGGCGCAGGTGCTCAACACGATGCGGGACCTCCAGCAGGAGTTCGGCCTCACCTACCTGTTCATCGCCCACGACCTCTCCGTCATCAGACACATCTCCGACCGCGTGGCGGTGATGTATCTGGGACAATTGGTCGAACTGGCCGACAAGCGGGAGCTGTTCGAGAACCCGACCCATCCGTACACGCAGGCGTTGCTCGACTCGATCCCCGTACCTGACCCGCGGGCCGACGGGCACCGCGGCGTGCTGGAAGGCGACGTCCCCTCGCCAATCGATCCGCCCTCAGGCTGTCGGTTCCGGACCCGCTGTCCGGAACTCATCGCCCCCGCGGAGTACGACCTGACCGACGGCGAGTGGGAGCGCGTGCGGTCGTTCGTGCGCCACGTCAAGCGCCGCGATTTCACTGAGACGGACCCCGACACGCTCCGAGAGCGGTTCTTCGACGGCTCGCTACCTGGCGGCGGTGCCGGGGTTCTCCTGTCTGACGCGATAGCGGACATCGCCGCCGATGACTGGGAGGCGGCGTCAGAGCGGCTGCTTTCGGGGTTTGCGGAACAGAGTGTTTGCGCGCGAGAAGAACCGGACTACGAGGTGGAACCGGAGCAGGGGACCGACCGCCATACGGTCGCCTGCCATCTCTGTCGGGACGGGCAGGACTGACCGGTGCCGGTTTCGGTCCGATTCCAGGCGGTCGCTACCAGTCGACGGAGAGGGACCCGTCGCCGTTGGGGTCCGGAGCGATTTCCTCGTTCGTCCGCCGGTCGATCACGTGGATGATGCCCCGGTCTTTCTTCGCCGGGCAGGCCTCCGCGGCCGCGATGTTGTGGTCGAGATCCTCCTCGTCGATGAAATAGGTCTCGGGCTTGGCGATGCCGGTGTCCAGGTCGAGCGTCCAGTTGCGCGACTTCTCGGCGCACTTGCCCGCGCCGAAGCACTTGTTGGCCTCGAAGATGATCTTGTAAGGCTTCTCCTCGACCGGGGGGCCGTCCTGTTCGCCGAACTCGCTCGGGTCGACGGGGTCGTCCGCGTCTGCCATTACTCCTCGTTCGAGACGGACCGTCTTTCGATTGTCGGTCTCGCCGTCGTTCGCCCGCTACGGCTCGGCCCCCGAGACGACCTCGACGGGATCCCCGACGGCGAGGTCCGCACCGCGGTCGCCCTCGGGAACGCGGGCGATGAGCATCAGGGTGTAGAAGTGGTCGAAGGCGTCCCGGTCAGCCCACTCCGGAAACGTCTCCCGCCGGCGTTCGATGAACCGCTCCCGGAACCCCGGCGTCTCCTCGCCGGTGTCGGGGTCCCGCTGTGGGACGACACAGCGACCGCAGGGGGTCACACCTTCGAAACGAACGCCGCCGACCCGGAAGGCAGGAGCGTCCGCGCCGACGAAACGGTCCTCCCAGAACGCCGGGACCCCGCCGATTTCGACGTTCGCCCGGAGCCGCCGGCGCAACCCTTCGACGGTCACGTCGTCGAACCACGACGCCACGGTTTCAAGCGTCGCGGTGCTGATGACCGACGGACCCATCTCCCGCCGGTCGACGTATCCCAGCGTCTCGTCGCGTTCGACGGTCAAGTCCACGTCGAAGAACGCGCTGAGCCACTCGGCTGCTCGGGTGCGCTCACCTGCATCCCGGAGTTCGAACGACGCGCTATCGCCGTCGGTGGTGACTGACACAGTCCTCGTGTCGGGGTCGTAGCCGGTGTCGATGTCGTGGACGCGGTCGGTCCGCTTCCCGTTGACCACGTCGCCGTCGGCGTCGAACATGGCGAACTCGCGGTCGTGGGTCAGCGTCCCACCCGGGCGGATCGATACCGATTCGCAGTCCATGCCGTCCAGTGCCTTGACGGGGTAGACGGTGAGTCGTTCGACGTGTGCCACTGTTAGTGGTTTCAGCGGCCGGGCCTATAGCAGTGTCTTGTTCTGGGACATCCCGGTGGCGTATCGATCCGGCACGATGCGAGGACACGGCTTGCGAAACTGTATCCGGGTCGTTCCGGGTCCCGCTCCCGGTCGTAAGCGAAGACGAGCGAAAACGACACGAAGCGGTCGCTCCCTCCACGTACCGTGGAAAATGAACATAAGGCGGTATTCGGATAATCGGCTAAGCGATACTATTAGGTAGCGACTGGGGTAATCAGTTGCCAGACGAATGGTCGAACACACTCGAACGCTGGACTTCAAGATCGCGTTCGCAATCGGGCTGGGGACGATGATCGCAGCCGGGATCTTCTCGCTGTCCGGCACCGCCGTCGCAGCCATCGGGTCGAGTGCCGTCATCGCGTTCGTCATCGCCGCCGTCATCGCGGGCGTCACCGCCGCCGCGTACTCCGAATTCGCATCCGTCTACTCCGAGAACGGCGGCGGCTACCTCTTCTGTTCACGGACCTTCGAGGACCGAGACCTGCTGACCTACAGCATCGGCATGTCGCTGTTTCTCGGCTACACCGGTACGACGGCGTTCTACCTCGCGACGATGGACGAGTGGGTCGTCCGCTTCATCCTCCCTGAATCGCTCCACTTCCTGCCCCACGGAACCGCCGGCGTGGCGACGGCGCTCTTGCTTGGGATCCTCAACGCGCGAGGGACCGAAGAGAGCGGGAGCTTTCAGCTCATCGTCACGGGCGCGAAGGTTGCCGTCCTGCTCGCGTTCATCGGCGGTGCCTTCGCTTTCCGCGGCCCCTCGGTGGCCGTCGGGAGGTTCGCGGGGAACTTCGGCGGCGGCCCCGTCGACATCCTCACCATCTCGGCGCTTGCGTTTATCACCTTCTTCGGCTTCTCGGCTATCGCGGCCAGCGCGGGCGAGATCATCAAGCCCAAGCGGACCGTCCCGCGCGCTATCGCCGCGAGCATCCTCACAGTCACCGTTCTCTACGCGTTCGTCATCGTCGCGATGGTGAACTCCCCCATCCCGGCCGAGGTCATCGCACAGGAAGGCGAGACAGCGATGGGTCGGGTCGCCGCCTCGTTCCTCGGCAGCATCGGGGAGAGCCTCATCGTCGCCGGCGCGATTTTCTCGATGGTGTCGGCCTCCAACGCGTCGATCCTCGCCGCGAGTAGTATCGGCTCGCTGATGGGGACTCGGGGGCAGGCCCCCCGGCGGTTCTCGCGCATCCACCCCGACTACGGGACGCCGTCCTGGAGCGTGACGACCGCGACAGCGACCATCGTCGCGCTTATCGTGGTCTTCATCGCGCTGTTCCCCGCCGAGGGCGGCCTGCTCGCCGGGCTCGGCCTCCACCTGGGGCTGAACGCTTTGACCGGCTTCGCGACGCTGAACCTCCTGTTGCCGCTTGCCGTCGTCAACGTCGCGCTCATCTACTCGCGGCGGCGGTATCCGGATATCACGCGCGGCTTCCGCGTCCCGGGCGTCCCGGTCGTCCCAGTTATCGGCGTGCTCGCGAACCTCGGCCTCGTCTACAACCTCCCGCCGAAGGGCGTCGTGACCGGGCTCGTACTGACCGGCGCGATGGTCGTCGCGTACCTCATCTGGGGTGGCGCGCCGGAGGCCGAGGAACTGTTCCGTGAGGTGGTCTCGGAGACTCCTCCGACGACTGCCGCAGCAAGCGAAGCTGAAGCGGCTCCCGAGGCCGGCGGCTTCCGCGTCCTCGTCCCCATTGCACGTCCGGACCGGGCCGCTCGCTACGTCGAACTCGCGGCGGCGCTCGCGAAGGTGTCCGACGAGGACCCCATCGTCCACGTCCTCAACGTGACGCAGGTTCCCGACCAGACGCCCTGGGAATCCGTTCAGGACACTGCGAAGGGACGAACCGAACGCATCCGGGCAGAACTAGACGAGAACGGGTACGGCGTTGATCTCCTCATCGAGGGCCACACCTGTCGCGACGTGGCCTTCGATATCCTCCAGACGGCGCGCGACGACGACGCCGACCTCATTCTCATGGGGTATCCCGAGCGCCACCAGAGCGTGACCGAGACTGTCGAGCACGAAGCGCCCTGCGACGTGTTCTTCGCCGACAAGACCACGTCTGCGGACGACCTCGACGTGATCAACATCGGCGCAGGCGGTGGCCCGCACCATCAGGCAGTGCTCCCGCTCGTGAACGCGCTCGGTCAACTGGGGAGCGACCTCCACCTCATCAACGTCAGCACTGAAAAAGAGGGGACCGACGAGGCCTCGGGCACCACGCTCGATGCGCTCGAAAGCGTCGAGACGACACAGGTCCACAACGTCCGGGCCGGGACCGTCGCCGACGGCCTGGTTGAGACTGCAGCGGAGAACGGCGGTGTGCTGGTCATCGGTGCGTCGCGGGACCGCTGGCTCAGGCAAGCCCTGTTCGGCAGCACCCCCGATGAGGTCATCGCCCTCGCCGCCGAACGGGACGTACCGGTCCTCGTCTACGCCAGCCAGACCGGTGTTTCCGGTCGGCTGAGCGAGCGGCTGTTCCCGGTCGCACGCTACCTCAGAAAGCGGCTATCGCGGTCCGGCCTGAAACAGGGGTCGAGCCCGGACTGGAACTAGCTCGGTTTCGGGGTCGACGGCCGGTTACCGGTGGATTTCGACGGATTCGAGCAGCATCTCCTCGGTCGGCGCGTCGTTTCGGTCGGTGTCGACGCTACCGATGGACTCGACGACCTCCATCCCGTCGATGACCTTCCCGAAGACGGCGTGTTTGCCGTCGAGGTGGGGCTGGGCGTCGAGCGTGATGAAGAACTGCGAGCCGTTGGTGTTCGGGCCGCTGTTGGCCATGCTGAGGACGCCCGGGCCGTCGTGACTGAGTTCGTCGTGGAACTCGTCGTCGAAGGAGTAGCCGGGGCCGCCGCGGCCGGTGCCGGTCGGGTCGCCCATCTGGATCATGAAGTCCTCGATGATGCGGTGGATGTCGATATCGGTGTACAGCGGATCGATCCGCTTCTCGCCGGATTCGGGGTCTTCCCACGCACCGGTCCCCGGGCCGATTTCGGTCCCGTCGTAGTCGTCGGCACCTTCGGCCAAGCCGACGAAGTTCTCGACGGTGGTCGGCACGCGCTCGTCGTACAGTTCGACTTCGATTTCACCCTCTGTCGTGTGGAGGGTCGCAGTCAAGTCGCTCATACTCAGTCGGAGGGAAGCCCGGCAGAAAAGCCTGCTTACTGACCGAGGGTTCAAGTACTGTAACGAGGCCATCGCCGCCATGGTTTGAGTAGCCGCCGCGTGGCGGGTCGCGGGAGCCCGACACGTCGCCACGCGGACGGAAGTGTCGGCTGTTCGCCATTCCGGGCTACGACAGGTGTGTTAGCAGGTGGTCCGACACTTGTTCGGGGGCGTCGAACTGGACCCAGTGGCTCGCTGCCGGGAGCCGCTCGACCCGACAGTCCGGAACCCACTCGTCGAGGTCCTCGGTCAGCGAAAGCGACAGCGCGTCGTCTTGCACGCCCCAGACGAGGAGCGTCGGCGCCGCCACCGGTCGGTCGCCGACGCCGCCCTCCGTGAGCGTCAGCTTTGCGTTCCGCCGGGCAAGCGCCCGGTAGTAGTTGACCGCGGCCGTGAGCGCGCCCGGCTGTCCGAGGGCTCGCTTGTATCGCTCGATGTCCGTCTCGGTGAAGGCGTCGGGTCGGGTCGGTCCTTTCGTCAGCATCCGCTCTAGCAGGGTGAAGTCGTTCCAGCGGAGGCCAGTTTCCGGCAGGACCGGGAGCTGGAAGTACAGCACGTACCACGAGCGCAGAATCTGGTCGAGCGAGCGGCGGAGTTCTCGCTCGTAGGCCGACGGGTGGGGAGCATTCAGGACCGCTAGCTGGTCGACGACATCGGGACGGTCAATAGCGGTCTGCCAGGCCACTAGGCCGCCCCAGTCGTGACCGACCACGTTGGCCTGCTCGCGGTCGAACGCCGAAACGAGGCCCGCGACGTCGGCGACCAGTTCGTCAATATGGTACGCCGCGACGCCGCTGGGTTTGTCGGAGTGGTTGTACCCCCGGAGATCCGGAGCGACCACACGGTAGCCGTCGTCGGCGAGCGCCGGTATCTGGTGTTTCCAGGCGTACCAGAACTCCGGAAAGCCGTGCAGCAGGACGACGAGGTCGCCGTCCGGCGGCCCAGCGGTCACGGCGTGAAGCCTGATACCGTTGGTGTCGACCAGCTCGTGGATACCGGCCGTCTCGGATGCGGGTACCGTCCACGCAGTGCTGTCGCGAGCGCTGGCGTGTTGTCCCATCGACACCTCTTCGCCCGCTCGGTAGAAGTGGGTTCCGCTCTTCCGGCCCTGTCGTCGATTAGAAGGCCTGGAGATCGTCGAGCGTGTCCGCCGCACTGCCGTCGGCAATCGCGTCACGGGCCTGCTCGAGGCCGTCCTGGATACTGTCGGCGTCCTCGCGGGCATAAATGCGGAGGGCGGCGTTGAGCGCGACGGCATCAGCGAACCCGTCCTCGCGCTCGCCGGTCAGCACGGCTTCGGTTATCTCCGCCGATTCCTCGGCCACGTCATCGACCTGCAGATCCTCGCTCTCGATGTCCATCCCGTACTCGCCGGTACGGATTTCGAAGTCCGCGATGTCCTCGTCGTCGGACTCCTCGCCGGTGACGGGCCATTCGGCCACGACCGTCTCGCCGGGGCGAACGTCGTCGTAGCCTTCCATCCCCTGGAAAAACAGGGCGCGCTCGACGCTGCTGGTCTCAGACCGGGCAAGCGTTCGGACCATCTTCTTCGCGAAGGCGAGGTGGTAGAAGCTGCCCAGATGCACGCTTGCATTGGCCGGGTTCGCGAGCGTCTCGACAGTGTTGACGAATGTCCGGACGCCCATGTTGTCGCGGCGCTCGAACAGGGCGTTGATGCCTGGGTTGAACGCGGGCTGGTAGTAGAAACCGAAGCCGACCTCGTCGACCATATCGGCGCTTTCGCTCGGTTCGATTTCGGTCCGGACGCCCAGTTCGTCCAGCACGTGCTTGTAGGCGTCCTGCTTCTGCGTCGGGACGCGGTCGCCGGAGTGAACGACAACGGGCGTGCCGGCGGCGGCGGCAACGACACCCGCGCCGACGCCGAGAATCGCGGACCGGCCCTTGCCGTCGTAGTTGGCCCCGCAGTCGACCGGGTCGGCTTCCGGAGTAGCTGTCTCGACTGATTCCTCGGCCATCACGTCGACGTACGCAGCCAGTTCCTCTGGGGTGTTGCGTTTCCAGCGGTTGGCGAGCCAGAACGCGCCAAGCGTCGTGTGGTCGGGTTCGCCGCCGAGGATGCGCTGGAACGCCTCCCGGGCCTGTGTGCGGGACATGTCGTCGGCCGATTTGTGGCCAGAGCCGACGACTTCCGTCATGAGTCGTTTGAGCGGCCATTCGCCGTACTCCCGGGTCGCTTGCGCCATGGAAACGTGTTCGGGCCAGAGTTCAAAAGCCCCTGCGTTTCGTTCTCAATTTGCGGGAACTGGCCGGGGTCCCGAAAGGGATACACCATTACACTCCCAATGAGAATCAATGAGTCTCCAGTCGGGCGAGTGGCGCGAGCGCATCGACGAGGTAGACGCCGCGCTCATCGACGAGTTCCAGAGCGACTTCCCGATTCAGGAACGCCCGTTTGAGGCTGTCGGTGACGCGTTGGGGGTCTCGGCAGAGACAGCACTTGACCGGGTCAAGACGCTCCGTGACGACGGTATCTTCCGTCGGTTCGGCCCGGTTCTGAATCCGCCGGTTATCGGCTCTTCGACGCTGGCTGCTGTCAGTGCTCCAGAGGACCGATTCGACGAGGTAGCCGAGATCATCAACGAGTACCGGCAGGTGAACCACAACTACGCTCGCGACCACGAGTGGAACATGTGGTTCGTTGTCACCGCGGGGTCCCGACAGCGACGCGACGAGATTCTGGCGGACATCGAGGAGCGAACCGGCTGCTCGGTGCTCGTCCTGCCGATGTTGACCGACTACTACATCGACCTGGAGTTCCCGGTCGTCAACGGTGACCGGTTCGCGCGGGAGAGCTTAGAGACGACTGACGCCAGTGCAACTCGAATCAGCGAAGACGCCGCCGCCGACCTCTCGGAGCTAGACCGGCGACTGCTGCTCGAAATCCAGACTGGCTTCCCGCTCGTCGCAACGCCTTACCGGGAGGTGGCAGCGGCCGTCAATGCCGACGTGTCCGAAGTACTTTCAGCTATCAAGCGGCTCAAGCGAACCGGTTGTATCAAGCGCATCGGCTGTGTCGTCAACCACATCGTCACCGGGTTCGACAACAACTGCATGGTCGTCTGGGACGTACCGGACGACGCCCTCGACGAGCGGGGACAGGCGGTCGGCGAACTCCCCTATGTCACGCTGTGCTACCACCGGCCACGCCGCCCGGACCAGGACTGGCAGTACAACCTCTTTACCATGATTCACGGCCGTGAAGCAACCGTGGTCGACCAGAAAATAGACGAACTCGCGACCGACCACCTCCCCTACGACCACGACCGGCTCTACTCGACGGCGACGCTCAAACAGACCGGAGCACGGTACGACGACATTGTCGGCCAGTAGGGCTTGGTAAATAAGGCAGATCGGTATAAGGCAGCCGGAACCCTTTTGAAATTCTGCTATAAACATGCTAGCTAATGACAAAGGGTCGGCGTGCGACAATCCTCGTCGTTGACGACGAGCCAGCGGTGGCCGACATGTACGCGGAACAGTTGCGGGATCGGTACACAATCGAGACGGCGTACAGCGGTGAGGCCGCCCTTTCGAAACTGGATTCGGCGGTCGACGTTGTCTTGCTAGACCGACGGATGCCGGATCTCTCCGGCGACGAGGTGCTGTCGGCGATCCGTGAGAAACGCTACGATACGCGCGTGGCGATGGTGACCGCAGTGGATCCCGATTTCGACATCATCGAGATGCCCTTCGACGATTACGTCATCAAACCGGTGTCGAAGGAGGACTTATTCCAGACAATCGAACAGTTGCGCCTGTACGCCGATTACGAGGAACGCCTGCGTGAGTGCTACTCGCTCACGGCGAAATACGCCGCACTGGAATCTTCGAAACCACAGAGCGTCCTCGACGAGAGCGAGGAGTTCACTGAACTGGAGGCTGAGCTGGCGGAGGTACGAGCGGAGCTTGACGAGATCACCGATTCGTTCGACGCCACTGACTTCGAGTTGCTGTTCCGGGACTTCGAGACGGGTGAATCGATGCCGGACAGTACACAGCTCTGATCGAGTTTGGAGCGGGTAGTTTCTGCGGTGGCGATGCTCACGGCGACCTACCCACCCTTTCGAAAGCACTAACCGATTCTCTTCCATAGAGGGGGCAATGAGTCAGCAACTCCCGGACGTGCAGGCGTCGAGTCCGGACGTAACGGTCGGTCTCAATCGCGTCGGTGTGACGGGCGTCGAAAAACTCGTCAAACTGGGGCGTCGTGACCGCGACCCCATCGTACTCATGGCGGAGTTCGAAGTGTTCGTGGATCTGCCGTCCTGGCGAAAGGGGGCGGATATGTCCCGCAATATGGAGGTTATCGACGAGACGTTGGAAACCGCCGTGTCGGAGGAAGCCTACCGCGTTGAGGACGTCTGTGGCGACGCCGCCGAACTTCTGCTGGAGAAACACGACTACACGACGAAGGCGGAGGTCCGGATGGAAGCGGAGTACGTCACCCACGAGTCCACGCCGGCCTCCGGGATGCCGACGCAGTCGACTGCTGATATCATCGCCTCGGCGACGGCGACCGAAGACGGGACGAGCGAGGAAATCGGCGCTCGTGTCACCGGGATGACCGTCTGCCCGTGCTCACAGGGGATGTCAGCCTCTCGTGCCCGCGAGACGCTCCAGCAGCTAGATGTCGATGACGACGTCATTGAGGAGTTCCTCGAAACGAACCCGCAGGCCGGCCACTCACAGCGGGGCCACGCCACGCTCACCGTTCAGAGCGAGGGCGCGCCCGAAGTCGACCTGAACGAACTCATCGAAGTCGCCCGCGACTCGATGAGTGCCCGCATCTACAACCTCGCGAAGCGGCCCGACGAGGACCACATGACCTACGAGGCCCACAAAGACGCCAAGTTCGTCGAGGACTGCGTTCGCGCGCTCGCCGAAGGCGTCGTCGAGACGTTCCCGGACCTTCCGGACGATGCCGTTGTGACGATGAAACAGTCCAACGACGAGTCCATCCACCAGCACAACGCCCACGCCGAGCGTGTGGCGCAGTTGGGCGATCTGCGGCAGGAAGTTAGCGAGGACTGAGCGCAGCGAAGTCCTCGGGACGTTGAGCGGGGAGCGTAGCGACCCGCGATATCGCGGTCGCTGGCTGTGATTCTAGCTCTCTGATTACCAGTTACGGCGGCCCGACCGGCGTCGCTTCGGCCCAGTGTTCTTCAAAGGCCTTGTTGATATCGGCAGTGAAATCCGAGTCTTTCATGTCGATGACGCCGAAGGTCTCCTCCCGGCCGAGGGGATGTGGGACCTCGATACAGACTTCGACGCCGTCCAGTAGCTCGAACGTGGTCCTGATGTTCGGGCTGGCGCGGGCGCTGTAGTTGTCGTAGTGGAAGAGGCGCTCGTAGTACTCCCGGTTGGCTTCCTCGGGAAGGCTCTCGAACAGGTCCGGTCTGACGAGCAGGGATACGTCCACGCCCCGCTCTAACGCCGCTTCGAGTTCGTCGACGATCCGCTCGGTGCCGGAGAGAATGTCCACCTGCCGGGCGGGTGCCGAGCCGACCATGATGATCTCGTCGTCGGCGGCGGCCAGCCGTTCAAGCAACAGGTCAAGCGAGTCGTTGGGGCCGACGGCGGCCGTCCAGAACGGCTCCTCGACGGGATCTGCCGACTCCAGTTGCGACGAGAGGTCGTCGACGATGTCCTCGTACTGGCCCACCTTCTCCTGGAGTTCGCGTTTCTTGTCCTCGAGCAAGCGGTCGAGGGCCGTATCCGGCTCGACCGCGACGTATTTCTTGGGTCGGCTGGCGGTCTGGCTGCGGACCAGGTTGTACGTTTCGAGGCTGTTGAGCACGTCGTAGATGCGGCCCATCGGCACGTCGCTGGCCCGGGATAGTTCCTTGGCCGTTGTCGGCCCCGTTTCCAGCAGCGACCGGTACGCTCTGGCTTCGTACTCGGAGAGTCCGAGGTCTCTGAGACTGGACATACCCGTACATCAGGGTACGCGTGCAAAAACTTATCGGGCGTTTACCGTTTGTCCACGTTTGCTGCCGTTGTTCCTGTCAGTGTTCGCCGGTCAGCGCGCCTTCGAGTTCGGATGGTGTCGCGCCCTCGGCGACTATAGCGTCGCCGTCGAGGAGCCGCGCCGTGCCGTCGCCGTCCGGCTCCGGAACGACGGTGGTTTCGTGGTCGGCCAGCCGCAGCGCCGCGCGGTGGAGGTCCGTTCCGGCTTCGGTGCCGACCGTGAGCGTCTGGGGCTGCTGGAGGCGGGCTGCGACGGTGGCGTAGCCGGCTACCTCGACGCCCATCCGTTCGGCCGCGCCGGCGAAGGACTCGACAGCTGAAAGCGCCGCGTTACGGTACCGGTCCTCGCCGGTGAGCGCCGCGAGGTCGACCAGTGCGTCGGCCAGCTCCACTGTCGCGTCAAGCGGATGGAGCGAGCGGTTACAGAGCCCCGCTCCGCTGGCGGGGCCGTCGCGGAACGCCCCGCCGTCCTGCCGGCGGTTTTCGATGGTCCAGTCGGCGACAGCTCTGGCTGGCCCCGGCTCGCCGAGGACCTGCCAGCTCGTCGTCAGGCCCTGGAGGAGCTGGGCCTGGTCCAGCAGCAGGCCGGTGTCGCTGTCCGCGCCGTCGTAGTGGGCCACCTCGCCGCCGTCGACGAGCGACTCACAGACGGCGTCGCGGGCGCGACTGGCGTACTGCCGGGCGCGCTCGTCGTCGGTGTAGGCAGCGACCCACAGCAGGGCATCGATGGCGAGCCCGTTGCGGTCGGCGAACACCGTCTCGTCGACGTTCGGAGACACCGTCCCCTCGCGCTCGCTCGGCTCCAGCCGGTAGTACTCGTCCGAACCGGCTTGACTCGCCGCGAACGCGTCGTCGGCCCACAGCGTCATCGTGAGGTAGTCGACGGTCCGCTGGGCGGCGTCCCGGTACGCCTCGGTTCCTGTGTAGCGGTAGCCGTGCGCGAACGCCCGTACCAGGGCGGCGTTCTCGTCCAGCAGTTTCTCTCGCCGGGGGTTCCCCCAGTTGCGCTCCGTCGAATACCGGAAGAAGCCGCCGTCGTAGGTGTCAAGCAGGTGCGTGCGGATCGCTTCAAGTGTCCGGGTGGCTTGGTCCCGCGCCCGGACGAGGGCGAACTCGACAGTCCGCGGGAGCGGGAACTTCACGTCGGTTCCCCAGCCGCCGAACTCGTCGTCGAACGCACCCAGTAGTTGCTCGACCATGTGCTCCTCGATGCGCGGGCGGAGCTCGCCGGCCGGCGGCGATTCGTCCTGTAACTGCCGGGGGACAGAGCCCGCCGCCGCGCCCTGTGCGTCCCACGATTCTCGCACGGAGTCTAGAATACCGCGGAACCCGTCCGGTCCGAGGAACGTCGCCCCGGTGATGACCTCGCCCTCGGGGGTGAGAAACACCGTCGATGGGAACCCGCCCATCGTGTACCGCTCTCTGACCCGCGGATTGCGGTCGGCGTCGACCCGGACCGGGACGAACCCGTCGTTGATGTTGGCCGCGATGCGTGGCTCGCCATACGTGCCTCGGTCCATTGCCCGGCATTCGGCGCTCCACGGGACCGTCAGCGCCAGCAGTACCGGCTTCCCTGACTCGGCGGCGTCCTCGAACGGGGCTGTGCCCCATTCGCGCCACTCGACCTTGGTGTCGCGTGCGTATTCGTCCATACCAGGTCTGGGCGGTGGGCGTACAAAGGCCCTCTCACTCTCGGCGAAAGACCGATTGGCGGGGCGGCACAAGCGACGACGATGGATACCCAGCAGGCGATTCCCGAACTACCGGAGCCGGTCACACCGGGTGACCAGCCGCCCAGTCTCGGTCGCATCCCGTTCGTCGACAACACCGTTGCGATGTTGCGCGACCCGCTGGGGTTCTATGACCGTGCCGGCGCTCACGAGGCCGACGTGGTGGGGTACAACGTCGCCGGGACGACGGGCTGTTTCGTCTGCCATCCCGATCTCGTCGAGCAAGTGCTGGTAACCGACGCTGATGCCTACGAGAAGGGGCGCCTCCTCCAGGATACCCTCGGGCAGTTCATCGGTGAGGGGCTGTTTCTGCTGGAGGGCGAGGAGTGGCAGCGCCAGCGGACGGCGCTCCAGCCGGCGTTCTACCGGGAGCGCATCGCCGCCTACGGCGACACGATGACCGCGTTCGCCGACCGGACGGCGACGGGCTGGGCCGACGGCCAGCGCATCGACGTGCGCCCGCACATGCAGTCGTTGACGCTGAACATCCTCGGGAAGACGCTGTTAGACGTGGACATCGAGACCACTGCGGACGCGCTGGAGCCGCTGCTGGACGCGCTGCGTAAGCGGCTGGACCCGCGGTCGCTGTCGGCATACCTCCCGCTGTGGGTCCCGACGCCGACGAACCGGGCGGTCAATCGCTCGCTGGCCGAGTTCCAGTCCACGCTCGACGACGTTATCGCCGCCCGCCAGCGCGAGGACGCGAGCGCCCGCGAGGCCCGCGACGACGTGCTCTCCCTGCTGCTCTCGCTCGACGACGAGACGATGGACCGCGAGCGGCTGGGCCACCAGCTGCTGACCTTCCTCGTCGCCGGGCACGACACGACGGCGCTGACGCTGACCTACGCCTGGTTCCTGCTGGCGAACAACCCCGAGCGCCAGCAGCGCCTGCACGAGGAACTCGACGCGACGCTGGGGGACAGCCGGCCGACGCCCGAGGACCTGTTCGAACTGCCGTATCTCGACGCCGTGCTGAACGAGGTGCTCCGGCTGTACCCGCCCGCTTTCACCGTATTCCGTCAGCCGACGGAGCCGGTGACACTCGGCGGGTATGAACTCTCCCCGGACGCACAGCTCACCCTCCCGCAGTGGCTCGTCCACAGGGACGAGCGCTGGTACGACGCGCCCGACGCGTTCCGCCCTGAACGGTGGAACGACGACCTCGAAGCGTCTCTCCCGGATTACGCCTACTACCCCTTCGGCGGCGGCCCGCGCCACTGTATCGGGATGCGCTTCGCCCGGATGGAGGCCAAACTCGCGCTGGCGACCATTGCCCAGCAGTACGCTGTCGAGGCGGTCACCGAACCCCCGCTGTCGCTGGCGATGCAGATTACGCTGAGTCCCACAGAGCCTATCGAGGTCCGACTGCGGGAACGCTGACCCGCTACCCCGGTCGGCCAACAGCCCGGTCCCGCTCTCGAAAGGCGTTTGGGGGCGGGCCTGCAAGCAGTGGTATGCTCCGGGTCATCGGGCTGTTGCTGCTCATCCCGCTGTTCGACATCGTGTTGCTGGTGACGGTCGCGATACCGTTCCTCGGCGCGCTCGTGACGGTCGCGCTCGTCGTCCTGACGGCGCTGGTCGGCATGCTGCTGGTCCGCGCCGAAGGCCGTGCGACGCTCCGGAAGATCCAACAGCGGCTCGCCGTCGGCGAACTCCCGACCGACGAACTCATCGACGGCGGTCTCCTCATCGCCGCCGGCGCGTTCTTCCTCACCCCCGGTCTGGTGACGGACTTCGTCGGCCTCCTGCTCGCGGTGCCGTTCACCCGGTACCCCGTCCGCGCCGCCACGCGCCGCTGGGTCGTCCGGCCCTACATCGACGCCAAGACCGGCGGCTTCGCCAGCGGCCAGGTGTACATCGGCGGCTTCCCCGACGACGACGGCGGCCCGACTGGCCAGGGTCCGACCGGCCCGAAGGACGGCCCCGGCCCGGGCTCCGGTTCCGGCTCCGGAACCTCTTTCGATCCCAACGACGCCACCGATGTCGACTTCGAAGACAACGACGAAAACTGAAGCCCTGACGCGGTTTCACATCCCCAACCGGCCGCGAAACGTTACCCTTTTCAATACCCCTCGGGTACAACTGAATGCGTTGGGCCAATAGCTCAATCAGGTTGAGCGCTCGGCTGATAACCGGGAGGTTCGCGGTTCAAATCCGCGTTGGCCCATACCGAGTTCTTCCCGTTCCTGGCTTTACCAGAATCGGATCCACAGCGCCATAGTTCGACGATTTCGACGGAATAGAAAAATTCTGTTGAGAGGAGTATTTGTCAACTCGCAAGGGGACCTTGCGGACCCTACCGCCGTCTGGCGTTTACTACGACTCAGGCTGTTCTCACGAGTGAGGCGTGTCTGCACGATTCCGACCACGAACAAACACACCCAGAAAACTTTCCTTCCGGTTGCCTGTCAGTAGCTGTATGCGACGACGTCAGTTCCTCGCGGGCGGAACGACCCTCCTCGCTACGGCCGTCGCCGGCTGTGGCCATCCCTCCGTCGTGCTGGATATGGACGAGGCGACAGCGGCCGATATCGCCAACCAGGTTTCGATCTCGCCAGAGCCCGGGTCGGCGGAATACACGGTCGTCTCGGCGGCCATCGAAAACGCCTCTTCGACGCGCCGGGGTCGATCCGAGTTGTTCGACCGTACCGATACGGTCCGGATCGGCGACTCCTTCTACGAGGTTTCGGAGACGCCACTCGAGAGCAGCGAAGTGACGGTGTACGAGGTGCGACTCGATTTCGATCCGGCTGATTCGACGGCTGAAATCGGCGAAATCGCTTACGAGGAGCTACCGGCAGCGGACCGCCAGCGCCTTGATCCGATCATTTCAGACGACAACCCGCCCAGCGGAGACGGGTACGACGTGGGTATTGGGTACGGTACCACCCAGGAAGTGGGTGACGGGTCAGTGTTCGTTCCGGAGCAGCAGTACGATATTATCGTCCACAACGGCGACCGATATCGGGTTGGAGTCAGTACGCGAACGACAACAGAGACCGAATACCGATACGAGGCGACAGCGGTTACGTCGGGCGTCGACTCATTCGCCGACCGGGTTCGAGATCAGTACCTGTTCACGCTCACGGGCCTTTCCGAAGCCGAGCGGGAAGTGGTCGAAGAGGCGATTGACGGCGGGTATTTTCAGGATGACGAGGCGTTCCGGTCAGTAACTAACCGCATTCGGGAACACGAGGGACTCGATGTCACGGATAGCTACGGAACGTGGCTACTGGAGTACGAACAGGTCGAGTATCTCACGTACGTCGAGTGGTAACCAGTGGTCAAGGGCCGGGGCTGCTCGGTCGACGCGCTGGGTCCCGCTGACTCCAGCGCCCGGTCAGATATCCGTTAGTCGGTGTATTCGTCGAACAGGTCGGCGACACGTCCTTCTATCTCGTCCCGGATTTCTCGCACCCGCTTGACGGACTGCCCGTGTGGATCGTCCAGCGCCCAGTCACGCACCGCGACGTCGGCGTCGAGTTCGAGCGTCGAACACCCCATCGTCGCAACGACGGTGCAACTGTTGAGTTCGTCGTCCGAGACCGCTCGCGGGACCCGGCCAGACAGGTCGATGTCACGTTCTGCCATAGCCTCGACGACCTCCGGATGCACTTCGTCCGCGGGGTCTGTGCCGCCGGTCAGGATCTCGACCGCGTCTTCGAGTCCACGACGCGTCCGTTCTCGTTCGGCAAACGCTGCGGACATTTGACTTCGGCCCGCGTTCTGAACGCAGACGAATCCGAACTTCAGGGGCGTATCAGTCATCGCGTACTAGTTCCGAGCGAGCGGAATAACCCTTCCTAAGACCGCTATTGTGGTCTATATAGTCCTGATCCTCTCCGGCTACGTCAGTGGTATTCCGGGCCGGCTATCGATTATGCGCTCGTTGGGTTGAGGCGGTATGTTTGAACGACTGTGAGGCGGTAGTACGGGGGAAGCGTTCTTCAGGCGGTACGACATCAGACCACCTATATTCCCTCTAGATTGAGGGGGCAGTTCCTTCAGCTATCCCAGTCCGTGCCTGAGTACATGCCGGAGTACCGTTTCACGTGTCCGAACTGTGATGCGTGTGCAACGGTTGACGGCGGTGTTCGAGAGCGTCTACTGGTGGTTGGGTGCCCAGTTTGTGCGGGAGCAGTTGATGCCGCGGCGTTCGTCGAAATCCCGACACACAACACCGATGGTACCTGAGCCGTCCCGTCGACCTGACGAGCAGTGATGGCTGGCGGTGCCGACGGCAGGAACTTGAGCGGCCGTTTTTGTCGAGTTCGGTCGCCGTTAGAAATCGCTTAACTGTGACTGAAGCCCGGCGACGAGTTCGGACTTGCGCCGTAACTGTCCGAGACTGACGGGAAGCTGGTCGGCGATAGCCGTCAGCGTCTCCCGGAAGGACTGGGCGGTTCCAGGCTCGCCGTCAAAGGCATTGCGGACGCCCTCACGTACCTGCCAGACGCCGACCGGCGCCCAGTAGTTCTCGGTGATCTCCCGCAGCACCAGACACTTCGCCTGTTTGCCACGCTCCTGGAGGTGTTCGAGGACGCCGAGCCGTGCCGCGTAGTACGCCCCCGCAGTCTCCTCGACGTAGGCGGTCCGGCCATCGTAGCCCTCGTGAGCACTGGACATGTAGTAGCCCGTCTCGGGGCGTGGGTTCCAGACGCTCTGGGGGGCTTTCATTTCGACGAGTTCGAACTCCCAGCGACCGGGCGCGAGCACGACCCAGTAGCGGTTCCCCATGTACTCGTTGTACCACAGTTCCGGCTTGTCGATGGTGTCGGCGTTGCGGAGCGTGCCGCGGACGTACTGCCCGACTGTGTCGTCGACGGCGGTGATCGACCACCGCGTCGGCACCAGCGACCGCTCGCTGGCCTGCCCGAGCGCCCCGGCTGAGAGAATCGTATTGATGTCGTACACGTCGAACCCACGGCGGTACAGGTACGCCATCGCGCCCTCTGCGCGCCAGTCGTCGTCCGACAGCGTCTTTTCGACGGGGCGGGCCACGTGGGGATTCTCTGCCAGGTCCGCACCAGTCGCGTGGGCCCGCGGCCCCGTCGGCGTCCCAACGTCGTCGAAACTCACGTCCATCTCGGGAGTCCCGTCGAGACCCACCTCCACGTCAACGGGATGGTCCGCGATAGCGACTTCACGCTGGACGCCGACGAAGCCGTTCCAGACGTCGTGAACCCCGCTACTGCCTCTTCCGCCCCCGGCGCTGACCGAGTCGACCGATGTTGTCTGGGTGGAATTGACCATTCCGGTCCGGCGCTGGAGGACGTCCTCGATGCCCAGCCCCTCCTGGTACCAGTCGCCGCTGGTCGCGAACCCGGCAGCGGCGGCGTCGGTATCGACCGGGGAGAGCAGTCCTGTCGAGACGTTGGGATACCCCGACCGGCCGACGAATATCTCCGGGGCCGTCGATCCGAACAGCGAATCCCCTTGCACCGCGGCCTCGAGCTGCTGCTCGATGTCTTCGAGGTGGTCCGTGATGGCGTAGGATTTCTCCGCCGCGAGGCGGCGCCGCTGTGCGGCTTCGTCCTCCTCGAACCCCTCGATGAACTCGTCGAGTTGCATCTGTCACGCTTTCGGCCCTCCCCGATAAGAACCTTTCCGGCGGTTCGTGGGAGAGTAACTCTTACGGGGTTGGGTTGAGTAACAACAGGTGTTATAAATCATGGTAGATACAACAAAGTGGTTCCTGCTCGGTGCAACGCTGGTCAGCATGGTCGTCATATTCGTCTCGGCGATCATTCCGGTCGCGTACCAGCAGGCCCTTGTCAACCTTCTCGTCGGGGAACTCGCGGCTATCGCACTCGCTCACTCTACCTACCGCGTCTCGTCCGGTAAACAGGTTAGCCCCGTCGCAGCGGCGATAGCCATCTTGTCCGGTGTTTTCCTGTTTCTCTCTCCGATCTTCATCGAGCCTGTCGACCCCATCCTGTCGGTGATGTTCGCAGCCGGGGCGGTTATTGCCGTCGGCGGGTTGGTCGGTGTCCTGGGACGGGTACTGGGCGGTGAAGAGGGTCGACAGACCGGTGCCGAACGAATCAGCCGGAACGCCGGGAACTGACAGGCCGACCACAACGTCTATACCGACGGGTCAGCCACCCTCGGACAATGCCGGTCATCGAATGCGACGAGACGACGGCCCGCGAGCGTCTGGCGGACGCGGGAGTCGACATCCAGCAGGGAAACACTGACCACGAGCGCTGGCGCGTCGAGTACGGCGACGCGACGGCAGTCGCCTACGACGGAAAAGTCGTCGTGCAGGGTGAGGGGACCGCACAACTTGAGGCGCTGTTGCGTGGCAATGACGGTGGGCGCGTCCACGCGTACTTCGACGGCGCGTCACGGGGCAACCCGGGTCCGGCCTCGGTCGGCTACGTGCTGGTCGACGACAGCGGGATCGTCACGGAGGGCGGGGAGACGATCGGAACGGCGACGAACAACCAGGCGGAGTACAAAGCACTCATCCGAGCGATCGAAGTGGCACGCGATTACGGGTTCGACGACATCCACATCCGGGGTGACTCGGAGCTTATCGTCAAGCAGGTTCGGGGTGAGTGGGATACGAACGACCCCGAACTGCGGGAAAACCGCGTCCGCGTGCGCGAACTGCTGACCGACTTCGACGACTGGCAGATCGAGCACGTTCCGCGGGAAATAAACGATCGTGCGGACCAACTAGCCAACGACGCACTCGACGATGACTGACCTGCCGACAGACGTGACCGAACGGGCCGAACGGCTGACAAGACTCGCTCGCGAGGCGGTCGACGATGCCGAGGCGGACGCCTACAGAACCGAACGCGACGAAATCCTCGCCGAGTACGACTACACTGCCCGCATCCGGAACGACGAGACGGGTGACGTACTCGTCTGCCATCCCGTCGAATGGGTCGACGACGGCGTCATCCGTCCGGAGCGAGTCGACGACATCGACCGCGGCGTGGAGATACGGCTCTCGGGTCCCGGTGACCCGGACGAGTGGGCGGAGATCGACGCTGCAAACCGAGCTGTCGTCGAGGCTATTACCCAAGCACACGGCGAGACACACGGAGCCAACGCGGAACTGCTCGCCGATTTCATGGGCAACCACTACGCGAAACCGATTTCGGAGGCGACACCGGACGAAATCCAGGAGTTTCGGGACGACTACGTCCGCCGGAACGCCTGGCCAACTGAGGAACAACAGTCGGTCCTCGAACAGTCGATTCGTCTCACTGTCGAAGAAGCCGGTGGCCGTGTCCCCGACGTGTAACTGCTCAGTACACCCGTCGGTATTCGATGTTTGTTTCGCGTTAGGAATGGATTAACAGTAGTTCGCAGGTGCCCAGGTGCGAATCTACTGCTGCGCCGCGATCAGATCACGGAGTTCGTCGGCTCGACCGTCATCGGAAATGAACTTCCCGAACACCCATCCAAGCTGGTCGAGGACTGCGTCCTTGCCCGACTCTGTCAGGGAGTACTGGTTTGTTCGCTTGTCGAGTTCGCTCTTCTCGACGAGGCTCATCTCGACGAGGTCGTCGAGGTTCGGGTACAGGCGACCGTGGTTGACTTCGTCGTTGTAGTATTCTTCCAGTTCGCGCTTGATAGCGAGACCATACCGCGGCTCCTCAGCAAGTATTACTAGGATATTCTGCTGAAAAGCGGTAAGTTCTTTTGCGATGCCCGGACTGTCAGTAACTGTTTGTGCCTCTGACATAGTTGGGTAAATGTCAGCAAGCTATTTAACACTTGTTAACTCCGGCGCACAACGCCTTCTGTGGGGCATTAACCACCACACAACTAGCGGTCGCAATAGTATAAAGAAATTTATACTTGGTGGGCTAAGGCGAATTGAGTTCCCGATTAATCTGCTTTCAGATTGTCGTTTTCAGGTAGTAAGTGTAATCTAAGAATATATCTATAGTTAGATATTATTGGGTTATATAGCGCATAATACCGAATAGCTGTGGCTATTACGAAAGGATTTTTTGACGGCGTCGCGCAGTCGGCGGTGATGACGAACCTCTGGGAAGACCTCGAAACTGGACCGAACCCCCCCGAAGAAATCTACGCTGTTGTTGAGTGCCTGAAAGGCGAGCGTAACAAGTACGAGTACGAGAAGGACATCCCCGGTGTCGTCCTCGACCGCGTCCTTCACTCGAACGTTCACTACCCGTCTGATTACGGCTTCATTCCGCAGTCGTACTACGACGACGAGGATCCGTTCGACGTGCTAGTCCTCGTCGAAGACCAGACGTTCCCCGGCTGTGTCATCGAGGCCCGTCCCGTCGCCCTGATGAAGATGGACGACGACGGCGAGCAAGACGACAAGGTCATTGCAGTCCCGATTGAGGACCCGCGCTATGACCACATCGAGGATCTCGACGACATCCCACAGCAGACCCTCGACGAGATTGACGAGTTCTTCTCGACCTACAAGAACCTCGAAGAGGGCAAGGAAGTCGAAACGCTAGGCTGGGAGGACAAGGAAGCCGCGAAGGACGCCATCGTCCACGCCCAGGAACTGTACGACGAAGAGTTCAACTGACGCTCCCGGGTCCACCACCTTTCGCGATTTTTCCTCCGCCGCCGGTGTATTTCCCGAAGTAATACCGGCAGGTGTCTCCGATTATGTATGAGCATGGGTAATCTTTTGACCGTGTAGCCGCTATCGCTACGCGTATGGCTACTGATGACACCGATGCGGCGCTGGACCACACGACTGTCGTTCCGCGAGTCGAACGGCGGTCGACACCCGGAATCGCACATCTAACCGTGGTTCCGGAGAACGCGGACCGGTCGTCGTAACCGTCGGGCCGTGACGATGATATTGCCGCTTTCGGTGACGCGGCAGCGAAAAGAAGTTTCTTGTTCCTGACCTGACTAACGGGTCGTATGGGATTATTCGACCGATTGAAGGGAGACGACGCACCGCGTGTTGCCTTCTTCGGCATTGACGGCGTACCGTTCAGCCTCATCGACGAACACCCCGACGTGTTCCCGAACCTCACGGAGATGGCGGCGGAGGGCAGCGCCGGCCCCATCGATAGTATCGTCCCACCGGAGTCCAGCGCCTGCTGGCCGGCGCTGACGACTGGCGTTAACCCCGGCCAAACGGGCGTCTACGGCTTCCAGGACCGCGAAGTCGGCTCCTACGACACCTACGTCCCGATGGGGCGTGACGTGCAGGCGACGCGGCTCTGGGACCGCGTCACCGACGAGGGCCGCAACGCGACGGTGCTGAACGTGCCGGTCACCTTCCCCCCGCAGCGGAACGTCCAGCGGATGGTGTCGGGCTTTCTCTCGCCGGGCGTGGACAAGGCCGCTTACCCGGACGAACTCCGTGACCATCTCCAGGACAGCGACTACCGCATCGACGTCAACGCCAAACTCGGCCACGACGACGACAAGAGCGATTTCGTCGAGGACGCCCACAAGACGCTCGAAAAGCGCTATGAGGCGTTCAAGCATTACGTCGACCAGGACGACTGGGACCTGTTTTTCGGCGTGTTCATGACCACGGACCGGGTCAACCACTTCCTGTTCAAGGACTACGAGCGCGACGGCGAGAACCAGGAGGCGTTCTTCGAGTTCTACAAGCAGGTCGACGCCTATCTCGGTGACCTACGCGACCGACTCCCCGACGACGTGACGATGGTCGTCGCCTCGGACCACGGCTTCACCTCCCTCGACTACGAGGTTCACTTCAACGAGTGGCTCCAGCAGGAGGGGTGGCTCGACTATGCGACCGACGACCATTCCGAACTCGGCGACATCAGCGAGGACACGAAAGCCTACTCGCTCATCCCCGGCCGCTTCTACATTAATCTGGAGGGCCGCGAACCGAACGGCGGCGTCCCCCAGGACGAGTACGAGTCCGTTCGCGCGGACCTCAAGGAGAAACTCGAATCGCTCGAAGGACCGGACGGCAAGCCGGTCGCCGACCGCGTCGTCACTAAGGAAGACGCCTACCGCGGCGACCACGACGATATCGCACCGGACCTCACTGTCGTCCCGAACCACGGTTTCGACCTGAAGGCCGGTTTCAAGGGCTCCGACGACGTGTTCGGCGTCGGGCCGCGAAACGGGATGCACAGCTTCGACAACGCGACGCTCATGGTCGACGACCCGGACGTTCGCATCGAGGACGCCGACCTCTACGACATCGCGCCGACCATTCTCGACCTGCTCGACCACGACTTCGACCGCGCGAAGTTCGACGGTAGCAGTCTCGCCTGATACGGGCTGTCGCGGATCGTTTCCGGATAGTGCCGTCCCCGGGCCCACAGCGATTAATCGCTACAACAATGCGTATGCGCCTCTTACCTAGTTGAGAAACTCCGCTATTTTCGCCGAAAATAGCGCCTAAAACAGGCCGTCCAGGTCGTCGTTCGTGAACTCGTCCGGGTCGGTCGTCCCACCCTGAGAGCTGGCCGCCTCGCGGGCGCGGTTCATGAATTCGTCGACCCGCTCGGACCGTTCGACGCCCGAGAGGACGATGAGCGAGGCGATCTTATCGGACCCGAGCGGGAAGTCTCCGCCCCGGACCTCCATGCTGCCGGTCTGGTCTTCCACCCAGCGGCGCGCCCGCTCGACGCCTTTCCGCGAAAGGCGTTCGGGATCGCCCGCGACGACGAGGAGAGCGGAGTCGGCCTTGACCGCGTTAGGCAGGCTCATGCTCGTAAGGAGGGCTTTCCGGGTGACGCTGGTGATGGTGTTGACGTTCTCACCGGCCTCCTCGCTGGCCTCGGCGCTTGCGTAGCCGATGGAGGCGATGCCGCCGCCTCTGAGCGTGTTGATGATCTCCGAGGAGTCGACGACACTCTCGCCGACTCCCTCGACTGCCTCGCCGGAGGCAAACAGCAGGCCGACCCGCTGGGAGATGGCGTCGTTAACGCGTTCGAAGCCGGCGGCGACGCTGTCGCCGCTACCCCGCCAGGCGTCGTTGTCCACGAGCAGGAGGGAGTCCGCCTCGCGGGCGGCGGTCTTGAGCGAGCGACCGGCGTTGGCCTGGTACAGGCCGCCCTCGTCCCGGCCGGGGAGAATGCCGAGGACGTACACCGGCTTCTCGTAGATACGCTTGAGTTCGCGGGTGAGCATCGGTGCGCCGCCGGAGCCGGTGCCGCCGCCGAGTCCGGCGACGACGACGATAGCTTCGGCCTCGGTCGTGATGCGGCCGTCGAGCTCGTCGAGCACCTCGGTGGCGTTCTCCTGCATAATCTGGGCACCGAGCTCGTTGTCACCGCCGACGCCGTGACCTTTCACGCGGTCCTGTCCGATGAGGGCCGTATCGATATCGAGGCTCTGGAGGTCGGCCCGTGCCGTGTTGACGGCGAGGGCACCCCGGACGGCGTCGAACCCCATGTCGTAGTCGAATTGGGCAAGAGACTGGGTTACTTTCCCGCCAGCCTGCCCGACACCAATCAGGACGACTTTCATACCAGATGTCTTGTGAGGCTGACTAATCAACGTTGTCCTCACACTGGAACGGGCGGCAAGGGGGAGTGAAACGGGTATCGGCGCAGGAAGCGGGCGCCGGTTACTCGACCTGGAGCGTGTAGATCCGTTTGCGCGCGTCGGCGAACGAAAACCGGGAGTCGATGACGCCGACATCTTCGAGGCGGGAAAGGGCGTACCGGACCGTCCGCGGCGGCAGCAGCGTCTCCTCGGCGAGTTGGCTCTGGGTCAGGGTATCGTTGTACTCCAGGACTTTCGCGACGAGTTTCGCGCTCGGCGGGAGGTCGCGAACGGCTTCCCACCCGCTGGTCTCGTGCTCGCTGTCGGTATCAGCGGATTGGATATCGGATGCACTCATGGTACTTCCCCTATATCCAATACAGAGTGATAATATTTTCTGTTCGTGATTATGCCCTGTGGAAATCTTTCGGCAAAAAACGCGGCCACGGATGGGGTGCCAGGCCCGAAAGTTTACCTTCAGTACATCCGGTGTCACAGACGTGGACGAAGTCGAGGTCAGCACGGTCGTGTACGTTCCACCCGAAGAGGTGTACGAGTTTCTGCTGGACTTTCCGGGGTACGCACGATACTCGGAGTACCTCGACCGAGTGATGCAGGACGGCGACGGAACGCCGGGCACGAACTACGACCTCGTGTTCTCGTGGTGGAAGCTCTCCTACACCGCTCGGTCGGAGGTGACCGACGTGTCGCCACCGACGCGAATCGACTGGCGCATCGTCAAAGACATCGACGCCGATGGGTACTGGGCGGTCGAGCCTGATCCGGACGGCGTCCCGGCGGACGTGGAGACGGCGTCACGGGTGCGGTTTCACGTCGCGTTCGACCCCGGGTCGGCCTCGGACAGCGCCATCGACCTTCCACGCTTGGTCTCGATGGACTGGGTTATCGAGAAAGTCAAGCCGCTCATCCGAAAGGAAGCGACCAAAATCGTCGAACGCGTCGTCGAGGACCTCGAAGGACAGGAACGGGACGTTGATCTGAAGATTCACACGGGTCCGGATTCGGTGTAACAGGGCGACGACCCGCTACTCGGGCGTCTCGTAGTCGCCGCCGTACCGGATGAAGAAGTACGCGAGTCCGAGCGTCGCGACCATCACGAACGAGGTTGCCACGCCGAGCGTTTTCGCGCTGTTTGGCACTTCCGGCGGGCCGGAGCTTCCGCCGCCGCCACCGCCGCCGCCGGTGGATTTCGTCGGGTAGTCCGTTCCGACGACAACGGCCCCCTTCATCCCGAGTCCTTCGTGTGGCACGCAGACGTAGGGGTAGATGCCGTCTTCCTCGAAGGTGTACTCGTAGTTGACGCCGGCGCTAGAGACTGGGCTGCCCGAGTCCAGCGGCCCGTCACCGTCCGAGACGACGTTGTGGCCGCCGCCGTTGCCCGTCCACTCGAACTGGACGGTCGCGCCGTTGTCGACGTGAATCGCGGGCGGGCCGAAGCCGAAGGCCCCGCCGTTGGCCTGCACGCCGACCTCCACCGTCGCCGTGTCCTGTCCGGTCGCATCAGCGACTGAGCCGTCATAGTTCCCGACCTGGTCGAGGAACCCGCCGAAATCCGGCGGCCCGCCGCCGCCACCTTCGGTGCCTTCCTGTGCGGTCGCGGTGCCTGCAGCGGCCGACACAGCCGTGGCTCCGGCCGCTGTCCGTAAGAAGCCCCGACGGGACACGTCCGCTCTACCGTCTGTCATACCTGACCGTTTGGGACTCCCCGTCCTGAATATGTCGGTTTCGAATAGAGGCAGTCGTCCGTGCGGCGACAGCGCACCAGTCCCCGGTGCCGTGAAACATTTAACGCCGGTAGAACGAAACCACCGGTATGTCTACCGGAAGCCACGGGGTCGTCGGCGGGATCCGCATCGACCTCAACCGCTTACACGAAACGTGGATGGAAATCGTGTATCCACGCCAGCGAAACGCTGACAACACCGTCCTCGGGACGTGGACACCGGACTCCTCGGTCGGAATGGCCCTCTACCGCCTCTGGTCTGCGATCGGGGTGCCAGTCATCGCGCTGGTCTATCCACTGGTGCTGTGTGGCGTCGTCCTGCGGTACCAGACCCGTCGTATCGACGGCACGGCGACCCGTCTGGGCGTTGTCGGCGTCGTTCTACTCTCTGTGCTCGTCTGGGGCGGCCTGGCGGCTCTCGCGCGGTTCGAACCGGGGAGTATCGACCTGGTGTCGGGTGGGTTCACCGCTGTCGCTGTCGCCGGCGGGGTTGCGACGCTGTCGGCCGCACTCGCCGTCACCTTCCGACGGGTCGGTGGTCGCGGAACGACGGTCGCACTGGCGTACCCGTTCGCCATGACGGCTATCTTCCTGCCGCCGGTCGTCGCGGCGCTGTACTCGACGACGGTCGCCTCGGTCGTCATTCCAGCAAGCGATTCGCTGTCCCGGTGGTTCCTCTATGAGGTGCTGGCTACTGTCGGTGCCGCCGAGTTCTTCATCCAGAACTTCGACCGGGAAGGCATCGCCTACGTCATCATCTGGCTCGGTATCTCCATCCCGCTGGGGTGGGTGCTCGGCCTGCTGGTGACGCTTGCGGACCTCGTTCGACCGACGGAGTGACCGCAAGGCCAACGTTTAGACGACCCTGGCTCCAGTGACAGACCAGTATTGAATCCGACAAGGCACTTACCGGACACGGTGAAACAGAGTCACCTGACAGGAGAGTTTTCACGCAGATCTAAATCAGTCGACACAGAGCACGTACCGGTCACCGAGTGCACCCGGAATCGGAACAATTCAGGGTAGTGGTGCCTTGACCTCGCGGACCTTTGGACCGAGATGGACTGCTACGGACTGGCGCGGAACTCACCGTGTTTCATTCCGAAGAAGAACGCAATGACCGAGAATACGATCATCGAGGGCAGCACCATCATGAACACCGTCGAGCGACCCATCATAGATGTGAGCGCGACCGTCGCGACGGCGACAATTGCGACGAGTGGGGCTACTGCGGTCACGAAGTCAAAATCCATACGTCTGCTTGTAGCCGGACAGATAAATTCTTTAAGAAAGCAGAGCAACTGCCGAACCCATTGGTCGGTGCTAGTATGAAACCAACAGCGACCAAGTGCTGGATAGTCCCTCTCTATTCATGATGCCAAAAACAGCTCTCCCAGGGATTGAGACACCGTTTCACCAGATTAGACGTCCCTTCGACGAACGCAAAACGGCGGTCGTCTGTACTGTTCGCTTCGGTGTCCTCGCCGTCAGAACGTTCATGGGTCGATGCCTATAGGCACTATTTTGACGAGCATGGTTGGCCTACTCGTGTTCTGATCACGCTTCCCATCGGCGTCACACACGGCGAGTACCGCGCGACTCGCTAAACGCCTCCGTAACGGACGTTTGACAGACGCTACGACGGTGTCGCGTCGTCCGGCCGAACAACGGTTTCTTCGGGCGCATCCCCATCGGCAACGGCGATATCCGCAATCTCGTCGCCGCCGAACACCACTGTCGCGCCGGCCCGCATTGGCGCAAGCAGTCCGGCGACGACCGCGCCCGCTGTCGTCATCGGTGCCCGGAGCGCGACGGTCGTCTCCGCGTCGATGTCGTAATCGGCGACGACGCGGCCGCTTTCGGCCATGAGTTCGCCGTGCGTGTACGTTCTGTCGGCCGCCAACACGTCGTCCTCGGGCGAAACTTCGCCCGGTGGCTGGAGCGGGTTTTCGCTCCACAACTCCCGCTCGAACTGGGCGATGGTGGGGTCCTCGACCGGGCCGCCGTATGCCAACCCCTTCGTCCCTGGCCCCTGCGTGTAGCGGTCGAGCCAGGCCGCTGGCGCGATAAGCGCCGTCGCATCGACCGCATTCGGCGGGTCCATATCCACGACCGCGCCGTCGAGCGCCGCTGCGAGGAAGGCAAGCAGTGCGTCCGGGGCGTCCCGAAGGTAGCCCGGTCGGTCCTCGTCCGTCGGCTCTTTCGGACCGACGACGACGGCGACCCGCGTCCCGTGCCGGACACCGTAGTGTCGCAGCAGATTCCCGCCTTTCCAGGCGTTCGTGGCGAAGTCGGAGTAACTGTACGGCGTCGACCGCTCCGGCGAACGAAAGAGCACGCCGTCGCGATTGCGCGCCTGCGCGACGAGATCACCGAGTACCTGCATGTGCCGTCGTTCGGTCCCGGTGATGAAAAACAGCGCGGCCACAAAGCCGATGTAGGTGGCCTCCCCCACGCTCTAGAAATGAAAAGACAGCAACAAGTTGCCGACGTACTCAGGCACAACGACATCGACACGCCGCCCGCCTACCGGCTGCTCGATGTGGTGGCTGAACTCGGCGACATCGCGGCCGAAGTCAATGAAACGACCGGCTACGGCACCGACTCGACGGCGCTGTCGATACGGGAGGACGAACTCGGCGACGCCCTGTTCGCACTGCTCGCGCTGTGTGAACAGCTCGATGTCAACGCCGATGCTGCGCTCTCGGCGGCGCTTGCCAAGTATGAAGGACAGTCTGGCTCAGACGGGACGCCGGCGAGCGGCGACTGACTACAGCGAGTTCTTCAGTTTCTCGAAGAAGCCTTCCTCGACATCGACCTCTTCGCCGCCGGCCTCCGCGAACTGTTCGAGGGCCTCCTTCTGTTCGGCGTTGAGGCTGTCGGGCGTGACGACCTGTACCTGTACGTAGAGGTCACCCCGGCCGCGGCGGCGAAGGCGGGGCATTCCTTTCCCCTCCAGCCGGAACACCTCGCCGCTCTGGGTCCCGCTGGGCACGTCGACTTCGACTTCGCCGTCCAGCGTCGGGACGGTGATGGTGTCACCGAAGACGGCCTGCGGGAACGAGATGGCCTGCTGGTGTTGCAGGTCGTCGCCGTCGCGCTCGAAGTCCGGGTGGTCGCGGACGCTCACCTCGATGAGCAGGTCGCCGTTCGGGCCGCCGTTCTCCCCGGGCGCGCCCTCTCGCTCCATCCGGAGCGTCTGCCCGTTGGCGATTCCGGCCGGTATTTCGACTTCGAGGCTCGCGTCGTTCTGGACGACGCCGTTGCCCCGACAGGTCGAACACGTCTCGTCGTACAGCGTCCCCTCGCCGTCACATCGGCGACAGGTCGTCCTCTGCTGGACGCGCCCCATCGGCGTCTGCTGGACCTGCGTCGTCTGGCCCTGGCCGTTACACTCTGGACAGGTCTGAGAGTCGGCCCCCGGCGGATGCCCGGCCCCGTCACAGTCGTCACAGGTTTCAGGTCTGGTGACGTTCAGTTGCTTCGTCGCGCCGTTGTACGCCTCTTCGAGGTCGATCTCCAGTCGCGTCTGGAGGTCCTGCCCTTGTCGCCGGCGGCTGCCACCGCGCCCGCCGCGGCCACCGCCGCCGAAGAACTGGTCGAAGATGTCCTGCATATCGAAGCCACCAGCGCCGCCGCCGAACGGGTCCCCGCCCATCCCGCCGCGGCCGCCGCCACCGCCAGCGCCGCCGCGCTTCTCGGCCTGCTCGAAGCGCTCGTGGCCCATCTGGTCGTACATCTGGCGCTTCTCCTCGTCGGTAAGGACCTCCTTGGCTTTCTTGGCTTTCTTGAACTTCTCCTCGGCGTCGGGGTCGTCGCTCACGTCCGGGTGGTATTCCCGGGCTTTCTCTCGATAGGCCTCCTTGATCTCGTCTTCGGAGGCGTCCCGAGAGACACCCAGTATCTCGTAGAAATCCTGACTCATTCGTTGTAGGATGGGTAGACGATTGAGACACTTCAAAAGAACGGGTTCCCGACCACCGGTACCGCTGTCTCGAACAGTTTGATACCGGAATCACGCGGACAGACGTCACACGATACCGAGTTCCGGGACGAAGACGGTGGCAGCGAGCACGGTCCCGAATACGAGAATCGCCGCGACACGGAGGACACCGGCTCCCCGTCGGTGCCGTTTCGGGAGCGCTTCGGCAACGCCGGACAGGGCGGCCCCGACCGCCATTCCGAGCAGCCAGCCACTCGAAGCGGCGTCGCCGACGCTCCAGGCGTACGCGTAGAGACTGAGAAAGACGAGTGCGCCGGAGAACTGGACGAGTGTCTGCGGTCGGCCGGACGGCTCGCTGAACACAATTTCGGAGACGACGGGGGGCATCAGACGGATACTCTCACTCGGCGTACAAATAGAACGGTGCCAATTCGAACAGCCGGAACCGCGGGCGACGACCGTGACAGTCTCGCTGCTCGTGGGAAGACAGCGACACGGGCCAGCTACGCCGGCGTCCGGACCGTACCGGGGCGCTTATTTCCGTCCCGCGGGAGAGTTCGGGCAATGAGTCCTGAGTCGTCGCGTGGTCGAGGTCTCGTCACGGTCGAGCGGGTCGCCGTCTGGGGACTCGCGGCGCTGGCCGTCGCCGGACTGGTCGCGCTCGTCGTCGGTCCCGGCGCGGACCTGCGGACATCGGCCCCGTCGGTCACCATCGACGGCGAGTTCGACGCCGAGACAGGGACGGTCACGCTTACCCACGCCGGCGGGGACAGACTCACGGAAACCAGCACGCACGCGCTGGAGCTCGTCGTCACCGACGCCGACCGGAACCGCTCGACCACGCTGACGTGGGCCGAGGCGGACCAGCTACCCGTCGAGTCTGGCGATACAATCGTCCTTGACGACCCGGGCGTGGATTCGGACGATGACGGTAGCTATCTCGACGGCGATGTCTCAGTCGGCTTCTTCCTCGACAGCGCCGACACCGTCGCGGTCCGCTGGACCGGACGCCCGCTCGGTGCACCGGGCGAGCGGACGACGACGCTCGGCACTGTCAGGCTCGGTAATGCGACCGGCTGACTGTTAGGTAGCAAGGCTCCCGCCGGACCGCCTCCGGTAGCCGGCTGGCGACGGCGGCACTGCTGCCCCGTGGCCGGTCACGAATGGACGTGCTTGGTGCGGACATACACGTCACCGGTTCCGGTCACGGTCACCGCGTAATCGCCCAGCCGAAACGAGAGCGATACGGCGCTGTCCGGGCCTGACGCATGCATAATCAGTTCGTCGAGTGCGTCCGGATCGAGCGTCTCGATGAGCGGCGATAGCTCTATTGCCTCCCGGTCGGCCGCGGTTGCGACCGTCTGAACGACGGCCACCGACGGTGAGGCGACTTCCCAGTCGAACTCCGCGTGGAGGATGTCTGAGCCGTCGGATGGCCGCCCGGGCCGCTTGTCGGACCCACTCATTAGTAAAAATATGTCTATCTACCATATTAATCCTACTGTCAATTTATTAGTTAGCATTATGATCTACAAAATGACTATCTGATATCCGAGTAAATTCCGGTGAAAGACCGACGACACCCAGTAATGATCTAAAATTATAAAAGCATATTGACACACTAACTGTCTAATACACTTGCCTTTTCAGGTAAACAGTTCAGCCCGAGAAGTGATATTGCAGCCGAAACACGGTCAGTAACGTACTGTTGTGGTGCATTTGACAGCAACGGTCTTCGATGAGATTGCGGCCGAGACGCGCTATTTCCGTCTCTAGACACGGTTTTGTGAAAGTAGCACGCAGCAGATGTGGTTGGGACACATAGAGTGCTGCGTGCCAACTACTCATAGTCCGGACCCATGTATAACAGTTGTGTGATTAATTGAGTAAACGAAGGTGTAGTGTTGAAATAACTTCGGTACAGATCGTCGATTACAACCGCTGGAGGCCCGTTCTGTCACAATGCGCCACCGACCGTTCGCCGAGCAACGCTCACTGAGACGAGAGCCGACAGTGTGACAGTAACAACGTCTTTTACCTGTGGGCGTCATCTCTCCACATATCCTCGGTTTCCACCGAGATGAAGGTTGGGACACATGACATCTGATGCAACACACGAAGAGGCGGTTAGTTTACTCCAGGAGTTGGGCTTGAAAGAGTATGAGGCGAAGTGGTTTGTCGGACTCTCTCGGATGTCCAGCGGCACAGCGAAGGGACTGAGTGAAGTGACAGAGGTCCCGAGAACGCGCGTCTACGACGCCGTCCGGATTCTCGAAGCGAAGGGGCTGGTCGAGGTCCAGCATTCGAGCCCCCAGCAGTTCCGGGCTGTCCCGCTCTCCGAGGCCACCGAAACGCTCCGCGACCAGTACGAAGAGCGCGTCGAACGCCTCCAGTCCGCACTGCGCGAGATGGGAGGCATCGAATCCGACGACGACGAGGCCGAGCTACAGGAGGTCTGGTCGCTTTCCGGGTCCGACGCTATCGAGAACCGTGCCGCGGCAATCATCGAGGAGGCCACTGACGAAGTGGTCCTCGTCATCGGTTCCGACGCGGTCCTCACTGAGCCGCTGATCGAGCAACTCAATTCGCTCGATACGGACACCGACCTCATCGTCGGGACCGGGTCCGCTTCGATACGGGACCGTGTGGAACAGGAAATCCCACGCGCTACCACGTTCCTGTCGGAACTGGACTGGCTCCACGGTGAGATGACGCCCGAGGAGGACGCCGCCGTCGGGCGACTCCTGCTCGTCGACCGGTCGGCGTTGCTGGTCAGTTCAATCGACCCGCCGACGGGCGACGAACAGGCCATCTTCGCGACCGGACTCAGAAACGGACTCATCGTCATCGCGCGCCGCCTCCTCTCGCAGGGCGTTGTCGAAATGACACCAATAGAACAGGATTAGCGAACAACCCAGTTCGGGGTTTTCGTCGCTCCCATTTTTCACTCGCAGTAATTCTCGGAGAGGAACGCGAGTAGCGGTCGGACCCGCTCGTACTCCGAGCCACGCGTTACCCAGTGGGTTTCCCGATCCCATTCGATGAGCCCCATCTCCGCCAACTTCGGGAGATGCCGGTGATAGAGGGCCGCCGGGATCGCCGGCTCTCCCACTGGTGTCCGACCGCCGTCAAACTCCGAGACGGATGGCCGCCACCGCTCCGCGTCACGTAACGCGAATAGTATCTGACGGCGGTCCTCGTGTCGCACCGCGTCGAGTTGGGCGCTCAGACACTGTGGCTGGATTCGCTCCTGATTGCTCACTGCGCGGCCATACGCCCGTCTATCTGATATATATGCACTATTTTCATTATCACTGACTGTTTTGATTATCAGAGTAACTAATGCGAGGATACATCTACTAATGCTTCGAATATAGCTGTATCAGCATCGGAACAGCGATGTACCCACTGTTAGCGATGATCACCTCAACATGATGGATATCAGCCATGCACTGAATTGATAATATTTCTGACCCAATTCGACCACTTCGCGAACCCGACACCACTCCGCAGGCCTGTGGACTCGGCTTCAGTACTCTTGTCCGGTTAAAAATTCGTGCCGCTCGCTCTGTGAGAGTCCGTCAGATCACGTCTGACAGGGTGGTGAAAACGACTTATTCTTTTTTTCGTCGCCTTCGAGACGTGAGCGGAGCGAACGTCTCGAAACACCGGAAGATATCGCTTCGCTCATCTTCCGAGCCGACGACTCGGCCTCGTCCTGCTAGTCCTCGTCCTCGTCGTCGACGTCCTCGAAGTCGGCGTCGACGTACTCCTCGCCCTGCTCGGCCGCGCCGCCTGCTGCGCCACCTGGCCCGGCAGCTCCGCCGGGACCGGCTGCGCCGCCCGGACCAGCGCCCGCAGCGCCGCCGGCGGCCTGCTGGGCCTGCTCTTGGTACATCTGCTTGCCGATCTCCTGCAGTTCCTCGCTCAGGGTCTCGGTGACTTCCTCGTAGTCCTCCTTCGTAGCGTCCTCGTCTTCGAGGACTTCCTCGACGTCCTCGATCTTCGCCTCGATGTCGGACTGGAGGTCCTCGTCGATCTCCTCCTCGTTTTCGTCGAGGAGCGTCTCGGCACGGCGGACGGAGGCTTCGGCCTCGTTGCGCGCCTCGATGCGTTCCCGGCGCTGTTCGTCCTCTTCGGCGTGCTGTTCGGCCTCCTGTTGCATCTCCTCGATCTGGTCGTCGGAGAGGCCGGCACCGCCCTCGATGGTGATGTCCTCCTTGTTGCCCGAGCCCTTGTCCTCGGCTTCGACGTTGACGATGCCGTTCTCGTCGATGTTGAACGACACCTCGATCTGGGGCGTGCCCGCGGGGGCCGGCGGGATGCCGGAGAGCGCGAACGCGCCGAGCAGTTCGTTCTCCTCGGCGATCTCACGCTCGCCCTGGAAGACGCGGATCTGGACCTGCGTCTGGTTGTCCTGGGCGGTCGTGAAGATCTTCGACTCCTCGGTCGGAATAGTCGTGTTCTTTTCGATGAGTCGCTCGAACAGGCCGCCCTTGACCTCGACACCCAGCGACAGCGGCGTCACGTCGAGCAGGACGATGTCGTCCACGTCGCCCGAGAGGACGCCGGCCTGGATGGCCGCGCCCAGCGCGACGGCCTCGTCGGGGTTGACGTTCTTCTTCGGCTCCTGCCCGGTCATCTCCTCGACCTGGTCCTGCACCTGGGGCATCCGCGTCGAGCCGCCGACGAGGATGACCTCGTCGATGTCGCTCTTGGTGTAGTCCGCGTCAGCAAGCGCTTGCTCCGTCGGCCCGACGGTTCGCTCGATGAGGTCCTCGGTGAGCGATTCGAACTTCGCGCGCGTGATCTTCTGTTCGAGGTCAAGCGGCCCGTCGTCCGTGGTCGCGATGAACGGGAGGTTGATGCGGGTCTCCTTGCGCGAGGAGAGTTCGATCTTGGCTTCCTCGGCGGCCTCGGTCAGCCGCTGGAGGGCCTGCCGGTCGTCGCGGAGGTCGATGCCGTGTTCGGCCTCGAACTCGTCGGCGAGGTAGTCGATGATGGCGTGGTCCCAGTCGTCCCCACCGAGGTCGTTGTCCCCGTTGGTCGCGACGACCTCGTAGACGCCCCCGCCCAGGTCGAGGATGGACACGTCGAAGGTCCCCCCGCCCAGGTCGTACACGAGGACGGTCTGGTCGGATTCGTCGTCGAGCCCGTAGGCCATCGCGGCCGCGGTCGGCTCGTTGACGATGCGCTCGACCTCGAAGCCGGCGATCTCGCCGGCGTCCTTGGTCGCCTGGCGCTGTCGGTCGTTGAAGTACGCCGGGACCGTGATAACGGCCTTTTCGATCTCGTCGCCGAGGTACTCCTCGGCGTCGTGTTTGATCTTCTGGAGGATCATCGCCGAGACCTGCTCGGGCGTGTACTCCTCCCCGTCCAGTTCCACCGTGTAGTCGTCTTCGCCCATGTGGCGCTTGATCGACTGGATGGTCTGATCGGGGTTCTTTACGGCCTGATTCTTCGCCGGTTTCCCGACAAGCCGCTCGCCGTCGTCGAACGCGACGACAGAGGGTGTCGTCCGCTCGCCTTCGCCGTTGACAATGATTTCGGGGTCGCCACCTTCCATGACCGCGAACGCGCTGTTCGTGGTCCCGAGGTCGATACCCAGAATCTTGTTGCTCGCCATCTTACCCGCTCATAGCGGATTGGGCCGGTTAAAAGTTGCTAGATGTACTGATTAGAAAAACGGTCAACAACCCCTCCTCCGGGCGGTTTCATACCCAGTTGCGTTCCCTGACCGGTGATTATTTAATGTACCGCAATACGACCGCTATACCGCCGGGTTGCCCGCTACTCCTCGCTCTCGCTGACGGTCACCTGTGCCTCTCGCAACACTTTGTCGGCCATCTCGTAGCCCGGACGGTGGACGTCAGCGATGGCTCCGTCCGGCTGGTCGCTGTCGACGCGGGCGAGCACCTGATGCTGTGTCGGGACGACGTCTCCGCCCGGCTCGGGGTCGATAACCTCGACGTTCTCGGCGTCCAGCACGTCGTCGAGCTGGCGGAGGGTGGACTCGACCCCGCCCCTGATATCCGTATCCTCGTCCTGTTCGAGCGCCCGCTCCAGATTGTCCCGGACGTCGAGCAGGCGCGTCACGAGGTCCTCGGTTGCGCGCTTTTGCTCCTGTTCCCGGCGCTTGTCCATCCGCTTCTTGTAGTTCTGGAACTCCGCCTGCTTGCGCTTGAGCTTCGACTCCAGTTCTTCGATGTCGTCGTCCTGTTGTTCGACCTGCGACTCGAGACTGTCAACGCGTGTCCGCAGCGCGGAGAGTTCCCGAGCGATGTCATCGGGGTCCGATTCGGCGACCCGGTCGACCAGGTCGTCGTCGACGTCGAACTCGCCCAGGTCAACCTCATCTGCGGAGACATCCTCGGGCGCGTCCTCGAAACCCGCGTCGCCGTCCGCTTGCGCCTCGCTCGCGGTCGACTCCTCCGTCGCGGCCGTGTCGTCGGTTGCGTCCTGCTCGGTCATACCCGATAGAAGTCGTCACGTGGATAAAAGGATTCAGAAACGGTGCGGCGATGACACTGCCCACCGAAATCGGCGTCACAGGAGGAAGCTGACGACCATCAGGACGAGGAACACGACGACGAGTATCTTCGCGATTCGCATGCTGAGCCCCGCCACGCCCCCCAGGCCGGCCAGTCCGCCGACGACAGCGAGGACGAGAAACAGCAGCGCCAGTTCGAGGAATCCGCCACCGGGCTGGAGCGGGACCGCAGTTAGTAGGTGGTTCATGTCGTTGTGTACCGCCTCATCCCGGTTTATTATAGATCCACTAATCAGGGGCCGATGGCGAACGCGCCGGGGTCGTACTGGAACCGTGTTCGATAGGCCCCCCATTCCCCGAGTTCCTCTAGTCGGTACTTCGCAAAGGGCGGGTTCCGAACCAGTTCCAGCTCCGCGAGCCGCTCCCGGACCGGGTCGAAAAGCGCCGCCCAATCGAGCTCCCGGAGTGATTCGTCCGGGTTCTCCTCGCTCGCGGTGAAGGTTAGTCCGTCGTCTGTTCGCTCGATGGTCCCGTACTGGTACCGGCTCCAGACGGTGTACTCCCCGAACGGCACGCTTTCGGTGGGGGGTGGCGAGCGACGGTACTGCGCCTGGAACCGCTGATGTGTCTCGTCGCCGCCCCATAGCACACCGCGAGTAAGGAGCTTGATTCGGCGTTTTGCGTCCACGCCGCTGTTGTAGACGATACGTGCGTGTTCGTACTCGCTGGATCGGAACTGCTCAGCGACGCCGTCGGTGTGGTGGATATCGATCTCGTACTGATACGGTAGCGGCGTCCGGCTCGCGCGTTCGAGTACCGAGACCGTCTCCCCGCCCCGACGCAGGTCGTCGTGCGGCCCCGTTCCACGCCACTGCGCCGGATCGGCCTCGTCTGGGTCGACCCACCGGTCCATGCTAGCAATATGCAGGAAATCAACTTAGCTTTTCGCGCGGTTACGGTCCGACTCAAACTAACACGCGGTCGAGTTCGACAACGAGGCCGCGCTCGGCGTCCAGGTCGCCGACGAGCGTCCCCAGACAGACCGCAGTGCCGTCGGGTGTGACACAGACGACTTGGGAATCTATCTCGGGCGTCGCTTCGCCCACTTCGGCCGGCCCGGCTCCGATAACGCCCGGCGCATACACCGGCGCGCCCTCAGCGACTTCGCGGGCCGCACTCGGTGCAATCGTGACCCGCGGCAGGTGGCCCAGCGCGCGCTCGGCCGGCTGGATGATCTCGCGCACCCGCGACTCGTCACCCTCCTCGGCGAACGCCAGCGCGTCGACGAGGTCGTGCATCGTCGAAAGCGACGCATCGTCGAAGGTGCCGGTCGCCGTCCGGCGGAGGTCGCCCATGTGTGCGCCGGTCCCCGCCGCCAGCCCGATGTCGTGACACAGTTTCCGGATGTACGTGCCCGAAGCGCACCGGACCCGCAGCAGCAGTCTACGGTCCCCTTGTTCGAGGATGTCCAGCGAGTGAATCCGTCGGGCGCGCAGTTGTCGCTTGACCGCGCTCTTCCGCGGCGGCTTCTGATAGATGTCGGTCTCGAACTCGGCGACGATGTCCGCAATGTCGGCCGGGGCCTGGTCGTGGAGTTCGAGCACTGTGACGTACTCCTTGACGGCGTCGTCGAACACTTGCGCCATCCGGGCGGCGTCGCCGAGCAACACGGGGAGACAGCCGGTCACCTTCGGATCGAGGGTCCCGCCGTGAGCGACCCGGTCCTGGCCGGTGGCGTCCCGAATCCAGGCCGCGACCTGGTGGGCCGAGGGTCCCGGCGGCTTGTCGAGGTTGACGACGCCGAAAGAGCGAAGCGAATCGAGATCCCGTTCGTCGGGCGGGGCACGGAGCGTCATCTGCTCAGAACTCGTACCGGATGTTCTCGACCGGTGCCTTCCCCTCGTCGCCATCGGGACTGTAGGACTCGACGGCGTGCAGGGTGACGCTCAGAACGCCCTGTGGGTCCCAGCGGGCGGTGTTGACCGACAGGTCGTAGATAGAGAGGTCGTCGAAATCGATGTCGTAGTAGTCGCTGTAGCGCTGGGCCTCGCTGTCACCGCGTTCACGCGTCTCTGTCTTGGCCTGCTCGAAGGGCTTGTTCTCCCGCGTCGCGATGCGGTCGGCGCGCACGTCGAGCGGCGCGGTCAGCCACAGTTTCATGTCGGCGTACTCGCCCGCCATCCAGCCGGCAAGACGGGACTCCAACACGAGGTCGTCGCGCTCGGCGGCGATGTCCCGGAGCCGGCGGTCCAGATCGCGGTCGATCTGGTCGTCCTCCTCGGCGGCTTTGTTCAGTTCGAGCGGTGTCATCCCGCGTTCTTCGGCCAGCGAGCGGAAGATATCGCCGCCGCTGACGTGCTCGTAGTTCAGGGCGTCGGCCAGGCTCTTGGCAAGTGTGCTCTTGCCGCTGCCGGCCGGGCCGGAGACGGTAATCAACATAGAGGTGTTCGGGGGGCCCCGATAGAAAGGGCTGTCTCTTCGCGCCTACCCGGTCGGCGTCGTCTCGACGTTGAGCGCCTTCCGGATGATCTGGGTGAACGATAGCGAGCACAGGAAGTACCAGACAATCCAGGCCTGAATCGGGCCGGCGACGCTGTTGCTCCACGCTTCGACCTTACCGAAGATGGGGAGCGTAATCACCGGACTCGCGTCGACGCCGGCTCCGAAGACGATCCAGTAGAGCCAGAGGAACAGCGGGATGTTGACCAGCATGATCCACACCATCGGGCGGAACTGCTGTTTGAACATGCCCATCTGGTCGGTCATCAGCTCCATCTGCTCCTCTTCGAGCCGGTCCAGTGCCTCCTGGTCGTCGCGTTCCTTTGCGGCTTTGCGGCGTTCTTTCAGGTCCTCCATCTTCTCCTGGTGGTCGCCCATCCCCGACATATCCATGAGGTTGTCCTGCAGAATCGTCGAGGTAGTCCCGGTGATGATCGCCAGTACCAGGATAACGACGTAGAACGGCAGCATGTCGTTGAGCGGCCCGAGGAAGATGTCGATGAACCCGCCCGCGATGACGTCGCGGACGGAGGTCATGGAGTAGCCGGCGAACAGGCCGAGCGTCCCGAGGCCGGCGAGCTTGTCCCACTTCGACCAGCCGCTGTCCTCGTCACCGTCGCTCGGGGCCGCGTCGGACTCTTCGAGCGCCTCGCGGACGCCCTCGGGGTCGTCGATGACGAAGCCCTCGCCGTCGGCGTCGATGAGCAGGCCGGACTCGATGAGTCGGCCCCATTCGCCGCTCGTGAGGTCGTCGCTCACGTCGCTCCAAGTGACGGTCCCGTTCTCTTCGGCCGCAGCGAGCACCGTCGAGAGCGCGTCGGTCATTGCCTCGCCGTCTTCGGCGAGTCGTTCTACCTTCGGCGCGGTACGTGCCATTGTGTGTGCTTGAGGTGCGACGGCATATCAACGTTTTACTCTGGCTGTCTCGCCGGCATCGGCCTCGAACGGCGGTCCCGGCCGGCTTCAGGCTGTCTGCGCGTCGACGGCGTCCCGGATGTCGTTCCAGACCCCGTCGGGCGTCTGCTCGCCGTCGATGGCGACGAAGCCGTCGTGGTCCTCGTAGTGGTCGATGACCGGCGCGGTGTTGTCGTCGAACACGTCCAGTCGGTTGCGGACGGACTCCTCGTTGTCGTCGTCGCGCTGGATGAGTTCGCCGCCGCACTCGTCACAGACGCCCTCATCTTCGGGCTGGTTGAACTCGACGTGGTAGTTCGTTCCGCAGTCGTCACAGACCCGCCGTCCCGTGAGCCGGTCGACCAGTTCCTCGCGGGAGACGTCCAGCGAGAGGATCACATCGAGGTCTGTCATCCCTTCGAGTTCCTCGGCCTGGTCGAGATTGCGCGGGTAGCCGTCGAGCACGAACCCATCGGCCTGGGAAAGCGCCTCCTCGACGATGGCGTTGACGACCGCGTCCGGAACGAGGTCGCCCGCTTCCATGTACTCGCGGGGCGTGTCGTACTCGGTGTCCATGTCGCTGATGTCCATGTCCTTGTTCGCCCGGAGCGCGTCGCCCGTCGTGACGTGTTCGACGCCGTACTCCTCGGCGAGGTTGGCGCTCTGAGTTCCTTTACCGGCTCCCGGCGGCCCGAGAATCAGGATTCGCGGATTCGACATAGGCAGGGTTTCCCAGGGGTCCGTTAAATGGTTGTCCAAATCCTGCCGGCGGGTCGCGCTGCCGCCACCCAAAGGCGTGTAGGCGTGCCGGGCCAACACGGAGTCATGCTCGAACCCGGAGCGCCAGCCCCCGACATCAGCGCACAGAACCAGTTCGGTGAAACCGTCTCGCCCGACTTCGAGGAGCCCACCGTCGTGTATTTTTACCCCGAGGACTTCACCGGCGGCTGTACCATCGAAGCCCGCGACTTCCAGGAACACCTCCCGCAGTTCCGCGAGGGCGGTATCACCGTCTACGGCGTCTCGATGGACGACGTGGCGACCCACGAGGAGTTCGCAGAGGAGGAAGGCCTGCTGTACGACCTGCTGGCCGACCCTGACGGGACCGTCGCCGAAGCGTTCGGTCTGGACACGAGCGGCGGCCGGACGGCCCGCCGGACGTTCGTGCTGGCCGACGGCGAAGTGAAGTCCGTCTACGACCCGGATCTCTCGGACCCCGAGGGCCACGCCAAGGAAGTGCTGCGTGACGTTCGCAACGAGTACGTGCAGGGCGGATAGGCGGCTGTTGACTACCAGAGAGCCAATCCCGGCGTACTGACGAGATGATACGCGACGGCCCTTCTGTTTTGACGCACCTGAACCGGAACGCCTAAATTTATTAGGCCGGCCTAAAATAATGGTGGGCTATCCGGTAGTATAAATATCACATTTTTTGGCTAGCCTAAAATACGGAATCTATTTATCGCAGTTTAGGCTTGCCTAAAATGCATGCTTCGTAATGCCGACAGTTCGAACAAGTCGACTCAATGGGAGTACGCTACGAACGCGCGTTGCGAACGTGGGGCGTCGCTACTCTCAATCGAGACCACGTTGTCGGGTACAGGAACGTCAAATAAACTCCGCAACCTGTTCCTCACCGCGCTGGTGGTGGCCTCTGTGTTCGCTGGGACCGTCGCCTTCTCCGGTGGTGCGGCCGCCGCGGGTAACGTGAGCGTCGAACAGGCCGTAGAATACTCCGCCGCCGATGACGGAAGTACAGTCGAACTAGCACTGAACGACACCGTAACGGACGGACTCGACGGGACCGGCGAACTCGAAGTCTACCTCGACGGGAACGAGGTGACCGACACGCTGGTTGCCGGCATTGACGAGGACGGCACCAGCGGACGTGTCGAAATCGACCTCTCGAGAGATGTGACGCCGAACCGGAACCTGACGGTGAAACTCACCGACTTCGGCGGCGGTTCCATCACTGCAGTGGATATCGATGTCACTTCACAGACGATAACGCCCGTGTCGGGTAGCCAATCAGATGTGAACGTCTACCAGGGTGGGGACCTCGCCGTTGAGGACACGGACGCTGATGCCGACACCGACATCCTGGTCGAGGACGGCGACGGGGCCGTCGTTCTCGCCAGCAGTTACGCCGACAACAGCGAGGTCTACCTCTTCGACACCGACGACCTCGACGCGGGCCAGCGCTACGATGTCACCGCCGGCTCCGACACGGCCGGCTTCCGGGTCAATGACCTCGACCTCACCGTCGAGGCGGACACCGACATCACCGATGAAGACGATATCACCGCCGAAGTGACGGCCATTCGAGGCGGTACCGCGGCAACTGCGACACTGTCAAACAGCGACGGCGACGAGGTCGGCTCCGCGGTCAAGACGCTCGACGGCACCGAGGCCATCGAGTTCGACTTCGGGAGCCGTACTGCCGACAACGCGCCGTACACCGTTGCAGTCACGGACAACCAGACCGGCGTCACGGCCACCTCGGCGGATATTAACGTCTCCGAAGCCCGAGACGGCGACGTGAGCTTCGAGGAGCGTGTCGTCTCAGACGAGCGCGGTGACGTAGTCAGCATCACGTACCATCTCAAGAACACCGACGACGCCTACGTCGTCATCGGTGACGAGAGCGAGGACAACTACGCTATCGAGGGCCAGATCACCGACGACGACGGCGACGGCGAGGTCACCGTCGAATTCAACAGCTACCTGGCCGGCGTTCCGAACAGCGGGAACGGAACCATCGCCGCGAGCGACGTTCTCGGTGCCTCCGGTGATGACGAAATTAGCGGTGTCAGCGAGAGCGGGTCGTTCGCGCGGAGCGATCTGACAGTCGAGGCGCTGGACGCGGCTAGCTACGACACGAGCGTCACCGTGGGGACGAGCAAGAGTGACGATCCCGACGCTGTCGGGACGCTTCGCCTCGAACCCCGTTCCACCGAGCGCATCGAAAGTTGGGTCGCCCCGAAGGACGCCGACCTCGCGGACGAGGGCACCGATATCTACGACCGTGTCGGTTCGAACCTCACGCAAGCGAACGAGATCGCAAACGGCGACGTCGTCGTCCACCGAATCGCCGTCTCCGGTATCGAAGGGGCACTCGACTACCGGACGGATGTCGAGGACGCGAGCGACACCACAGCCGCGTTCCTCCAGGCTACCGGAGACGGTGGTGCGCTCAATCTCTGGGCTAATCGGACGAACGTGGGCGCGAACGCCGACGAGGACCCGCTACAGCTCAACGATAGTAACGCGGTCGTTGTCGACGACCCCGACAACGACACGTACTTCGTCGCAGTCGAACTCGACAACGCGGACTATCAGAGCGGAGCCTCGATACGCGAACGCAGCGACGACGCAATCACGACAGAATTCGCCGTCTCGGATACTACCGGAGTGAGTGACGCCGACGACGGAGCGACGGTCAATTACACGCTCGTTGCGCGCGACGCGACACTCGACACGACCGCGGGACCCGTGTCCGTTCAGCCCGCCGCTGACCAGCCAGTGACCGGGACGACAACGGCTGCACCCGGATCGGCACTCAAGATCCGTCTCAGTTCCGAGAGCGACGCGAACCCGTTCATCCGCCGTCCCGAGGGGACCGTCTCGCCGAACGGAACCGTCACCGCGACGGCAGATCTGAGCGAGTACGCCGCCGGCACGAACTTCACGGCACAGATACTCGACGTGGACGGCGACGAACTCGGAAACGACGAGAGCGGTCGTATCGTCACAGCGGACACCGCGAACAGTACCACCAGGTCCGCGAACGCGAGCGCGAACTCCGGGGTGACGACAGCGGAACCGACCGAAGAAACGACGGAACAGCCGACGGTGACGGGCCGGGGTGACGAATCAACGCCGGTGTCGACCGAGGAACCAACCACGATGGCGACCACCGACGAGCCGACGGAACACGGAACAACCCCTGCCTCCGGTCCCGGATTCACGGCGGTCATCGCCCTTGTTGCGCTCGCTACCGTAGCGCTCCTTGCTGTCCGCCGCGACGGGTAACCCCGCTCCGCTCGCTGTACCGTTCTTTTTTACAGCAAAGCGATACGTTAGTGCCACAGAAATTCGACGAGTGACCGGCGGCGCGAGAGTCAACCACGGACATTCAGAAGATCTCCGCACCGCCGCCGATTCGGGTCTGGTACACGCGGGCATCGACGCCGCGCTCGCCGAAGGCGTCGAGCATCGTACTCGCGATTTTCCGCCGGTCCTCCTCGGCACAGGCGGCGATAACTGTCGGGCCAGCCCCGGAGATAGTGACGCCAGTCGCACCGGCCGCCAGGGCGGCCTCGCGGACCTGCTCGTAGCCGTCGATGAGTTTCGCGCGGGCCGGCGTCACGACGGTATCGTGCATCCCTCGGCCGACGAGTTCGGGGTCGTCGCGGTGCATCCCCGTCGTCAGCGACGCGGCGTTGCCAACCGTCTCTACCATCTGATCGACACGGGCGGTCTCGGGGACGACGTTGCGCGCGTCCCGCGTGGAAACGACGATGTCGGGGAGACACGCGACGAGGGGAATGTCGGCGTCGATCTGCGTGACGCCCTTCTCGGTCGCGATGGTGAACCCGCCCATTATCGAGGGGGCGACGTTGTCGTCGTGGGCGTCCCCGGAGACGACGGCCTCGCCCTTGGCGGCGATGGGGACCAGTTCCTCGCGGGAGTAGCCGCGGTCGTACAGTTCGTTCAGCCCGACAGCCGCCGCGGCGGCGCTGGCAGCGGAGGAGCCGAGCCCCGACGCGGGACGGACACCCTTGTCTATCTGAATGTGGGCCGGCGCATCGAGCGCCTCGGCAACCGCGCCGACGGTGTTTTTGTCGGGGTCCTCCGGGATGTACTGGCTGCCAGCGCCGGTCATTTCGATAGTGACCCGGTCGGCCTTCTCCAGGCGGACGACGTCGGCCGGACGCTCCAGTGCGACGCCGAACACGTCGAAGCCGCTCCCGAGGTTCGCACTGGTAGCCGGCGCCCGGACTGTCAGCATGCCTGCGAATTTCAGCAGTGTAGGCAAAAAGGTAGCGAACCGACACCGGGAGCTTTCGCAGTACTGAGAACCCGGCCCAAAGGCATAATACGGGGAAACCTGACGTTGGAGTAGGTATCGATATGGATGTCGACATCGCCACAGTCGCCATCCTCGGGAACGCGGGTGGGGCGCTCATCGGTTTCGCAGTTGCGGTTGTCGCCACCCGACATCAGGATGCCCCCGGCGCACGCCAGTACGGCTGGCTCGCGCTGGCCGGGGGGTGCTGGTGCGCTATCTCTCTCGGACAGGTCGTCGCCACCGGCCCTGACGTCGCAGAAACGGTGTATGTGCTGGCACGAACCACTTCGGCGCAGCTAATCGGGATCTGGGTCGTTTTCGTGCTTGTCTACACCGGCCGACGCTCGTGGCTCCGACCGTCGCGTCTCGCCCCGCTTTTGCTTGCGGCGAACGCAGACGTGCTGCTACTGCTTGTCGGCCGGGGACGCTTCGTTGAGGCAACGGCTGTCCCCATCACTCAGAACGGCGCGACGCTGTTCGCCGTTCAACGTGGCGCCGCCTACTCAACTACTCTTGCAGTCTCGTACGTCCCGTTACTGCTCGGATACGCGCTCCTGATCGAATTCCTGTTTCGGTCACAGAACATCTACCGCCGCCAGACTGCGGCCATCGTCATCGGAACCATTCTCCCGATGCTTGTCGCCGTGCTGTACGATTTCGGCTACACGCCGCACCCGGCCATCGACTTTACGCCGATGGCGTTCTCGATGAACGTACTGTTCGTCGGCTGGGTACTGTTCGAGGACGAGTCGCTGTCCGTGACGACGCTGTCGGGTGGCACCCTCGTCGACAATCTCCCCGACCCGGTCATTGCCCTCAACGACGACTGCGTCGTGATTGATTGCAACGCAGCAGCGTCGAGCGTATTGGATCACCCGAACCCTGACGGGGAGCCGCTCGAGGACCTCGTCCCGGGTCTTTCGGACCACATCGAGCATGGCGAGGTGTTCTCGTTCGGGGATTCGTTCACGTACTACAACCCACAGACGACGAGCCTCACCGATCAGTCCGGGACGGAACGCGGTCGGCTCGTCGTTCTCAGGGACGTGACCGGACAGCAGCGTCGTCAGGACCGACTCGAGGCGCTGCAGGCCGCGACCCAGCAGTTTATCGAGGCCGAGACCGCCGAGGCAGTCGCGGAGATGGCTGTCGAGTTCGCGACGGCCGTCCTGGACCAGAACGCGGCAGGCGTGTTCCTCGAAGACGACAGCGTCCTCGAACCGGCCGTCATCAGCGACTCGATTGCGGAACACGTCGAGGAAGAACTGCTGTATGCCTCGCCGACGGACGAGCCAGAGAGCAAACTCTGGCGGACGTACGAAACCGGTGAGATACAGGCCGTCTCGCTGGACCGGGACGGACTCGCCCCCCTCGACAACGCCCTCATGCTGCCGCTTGGCTCCCACGGCTTGATGGCGATTACGTCACACGACAGCACCTTCGCCACGGAGGACAGGCGGTACGCGGCGATTCTCGCACAGACGACGCAGGTGGCCCTCGATCAGGTCGAACGCGAGCGCGAACTCCGCCAGAGCCGCAGTTCGGTCAAACGACGCCGCGAGCAGATAGCGTTCTTCAACGGCGTCCTCAGGCACTCGCTGCACAACGCGATGGTCGTCATCCGCGGCCGCGCGGAGCACATCAGAGACGAGGTACCGCCGCGGAAACAGCGGCACCTCGACAGCATCAGCGACTGGTGCGGGAAGCTCACGGAGATGAGCGAGACGATACGCGACATCAACAACACGGTGACGGCGAGCGAAGCCGAGCGGTTGGACACCGTCGATCTCAACACGACGCTCCGTCGCTCAATCGAGTCGCTCCGGGTCGAATACGACGCGGTATCGGTCTCCTGCGAACTGGACGGTGATTACAGCGTGCAGGCGAACGAACTGCTCGAAGAAGTCCTCCTGAGCATTCTCCGGAACGCGGTCGACCACAACAACGCCGACACCCCGAAGGTGACTGTGTCGGTCCAGCAGGCCAGCGACTGGCTGCAGGTCCGCATCGCCGACGACGGCCCTGGCATGAGCGACGAGCTGAAGACGACGGTGTTCGAACGCGACCTCTCGCCCGACCAGACCGCCGGCGGCTTCGGCCTCTACTTCGTCTCGGTCATGATGGAGCTGTACAGCGGGACGCTCTGGTTCGAAGACAATCACCCGACCGGGACGGTCGCTGTTCTCGAATTCCAGCAGGCGGTGACATCCGGCGAGACAGAGGACGACCTCCAGTCTGGCGACAACGCGACGGCGGCGACCGAAGCGCAAACTAAATCCCACAACCGCTGATAGGTCGGGGTATGATTGGCGTCGTCGGTGGCGGTATCGCCGGCCTCTCGGCAGCGTACCGGCTCCAGCAACGCGGCCACGAGGTCCGCGTGTTCGAGGCGAGCGAGGACCTCGGCGGCCTTGCAGCGACCTACGAGACGGCCGGGGACCCCATCGAGAAGTTCTATCACCACCTCTCGAAATCCGAGGAGACCATCGTCGAACTCGCCGAGGAACTGGGCCTCGGTGACGCGGTCGAGTGGCACATCGGGGAGAACGCCTACTACGTCGACGGCGTCGTCCACCCCATGGACAAGCCCTGGGAAATCCTCTCGTACCCGCACCTCTCGCTGTACGACACGTTCCGGCTGGGGATGCTCGTCCTCGACATCGACGTTCGCGGCGGCGTCCCGTCGTTCGATACGTACGAGCGACTGGAAGACTTCGAGGACGTGCCTATCGAGGAGTTCGTCGTCGAACACACCACACGGGGCGTCTACGAGAACTTCTTCGAGCCGCTGCTCGACGCGAAGTTCGGCGACCGGAAAGACGACGTGAGCGCCGCGTGGCTGCTCGGCCGTGTCAAGTTCCGCGGCGAGCGGGACATCCTGAACGGCGAGATCCTGGGCTACTTCGACGGGGGTTTCGGCCAGCTGCTCGACGCGCTGGTCGACGCCGTCGGCCGCGAGAACATCGTCACGGGTACGCGCGTCTCCGAGGTCGATACGAGCGCCGGGGCGGTCTCGTCGCTGACGGCGACCGACGGAACCGAGACGGCGGTTCACGAGGTCGACGGCGTCGTCGTCGCGACGATGCCGAACGTGCTCGAGGAGCTGACCGGCTACGCCTGTGACATCGACTTCCAGGGGACGGTGTGCTCGGTCATCAGCATGGACGAACCCCTGCTGGATACGTACTGGCTGAACATCGCCGACGACGCTCCCTTCGGCGCGCTCATCGAACACACGAACTTCGTCTCCGCCGAGCGGTACGGCGGCGAGCATCTGCTGTACGTCGCTCGCTACATCCAGGACGAGTCCGAAGCCATCTGGCAACAGACCGACGACGAGGTCGCCGAGACGTGGCTGGGGGGCATCGAATCACTCTTCCCCGAGTTCGACCGCGACACTGTCAACTGGATCCGGACGGGCCGCAACCCCCGGACGGCGCCGGTCTACGAGCGCGGCTATCTGGAGATGGTCATCCCCTACGACCTGGGCGACGCCGTCGCGGACGGCCTCTACTACGCCGGGATGGCCTCGCGTGCACAGTACCCGGAGCGCTCGCTCAACGGCGGTATCGTCGCGGGCTTCGAATGCGCCGACCGGATCGCAAGCGGACCGACAGCGGCGACGGACCACGATTCGCCGCTTTCGGAAGCCCAGCGCTGAGAGCGTCCTGCCGAAGAAACCCTGTAATCGCCGCCCGAATCAGTCGCCAGCCGCGCCTTCCACGTCGTCCTCGTCGACGACCGGCGCGTCGGTCGGGCTCACGTCGTCCGGTTCCTCCCGGCCGCCGCCGACAATCATCTCGCCGTCCTCGGTCTCGACGTACACGTCGTCGGCGAAGCCACCGACGGCGTGGGGGTGCTCGGGTTCGTCCAGCCGCTCTAGCGTCGACGGCGCGTCGGCGATACCGCCTGCCGGTCGGAACGTCCCGAGCGGGTCGTCGATGGTGATGCCGTGGGCGTCGAAGAACTCCGCGTACCGCTCGTAGTGGGCTTCGAGTTCGTCGGCGGGGAACTCCATCATCTCCGTCCAGCCGTGGTTGTAGAAGTCGAAGTTCGCCTGAATATGGGTGATCTCTCGGGCTTCGGCTTCCGAGTAATCGGCTTTGAGCGCAGCCACGTATGTGTCCATCGTGGCGTCGAAGAAGTCATCGAGGTGGTCACGCCGCTCCTCCCGGTGGGCCTCGTCTGCCTTCCCGAGGAAGATTTTGGTGTGGAGTTTCACCAGCCCGTAGTTGGCCACCGACCGGACACCGGGCGTGGTCAGCGCCTTCTTGCTCGCCCAGTGGCGCGGGTTCTGGTATATTTTCATTTCGATCACCGATACGGGCCCCAGCGCCTTCAAATCCTCGACTATCGGCGTCCTTCGCGGTGTTCAGCGCAATATCGCAAACGATACGCAGATAGCAATCCACATTAAGCCCGATTTCGTATCGGCCGTACATGAGCACGTCGCACGTAATCATCGGTGACGGCATCGCGGGTGCGTCCGCAGCCGAGACAATCCGGGAAGCGGACCCGGACGCGTCGGTCACAGTCCTGACCGACGAGGGGGAGGCACTGTATAACCGGATCCTCATCAAGGAGTTCGCCAAGGGGAAGCTGCCGGAAGCGCCGATCTCGATCCACGAGCCGGAGTGGTACGACGAGCGTGACATCGACCTCCAACTGAACACCCACGTGACGGACATCGACCCCGACGCTCACGAGATCCAGACTCACGAGGGCGACACCTACGAGTACGACAAACTGCTCGTCGCGACGGGTGGGACGCCGGCACAGCTCCCGGTCGAGAACAGCGACGCCGACGGTATCCACCACTTCTGGACGTTCCAGGACGCGCGCGGCATCCGCGAGCACGCCGACGAGGCCGACCAGGGCATCATCGTGGGGGCGGGCCTGCTCGGTATCGACCTCGCCGCGGTGTGTGCTGCCCAGGGCATCGACGCGAAGTACCTGATGCGCGGGAACCGCTGGTGGCGCTACGCGCTCTCGGAGGACGGCGCGGAAATCATCCACGAGGCGCTCGAAGAGAACGGCGTCGAACCCGTCTTCGAGTCCGGCGTCGACCACTTCGAAGTCGACGACGACGGCAAGGTCACCGGTGCAGTCGACCCCGACGGCAACCACTACGACGGCGAGTGGGCCGGCGTCGCCATCGGCCTGAACTTCAACACCGAGTTCCTCAACGGAACCGGGCTCGAACTCGACGACGGCGTCGTCGTCGACGAGTACATGCAGACCAACGTCGAGGACATCTACGCCGCGGGCGACCTCACCCAGTTCTACGACACCATCCTCGACTCTCGGGCGCAAAACGGCGCGTGGGGCTCGGCCAAGGAGCAGGGCTCGGTCGCTGGGGCCAATATGGTCGCGGACGCCGAGGAGAAGGAGTTCCGCTGGGTCTCCTCGTACTCCATCACCCACTTCGACTTCCCGTTCCTCTCCTTCGGGCATCCGACTCGCGGCGACGACGAGGCCGAACGGAAGTACTCCGACAGCGAGTGGCGGCGTCTCGCCTTTGAGGACGGGCAGCTCATCGGGGGCGTGCTGATCGGCGACCTCTCACAGCAGTCGACGTTCAAGAAGCTCATCCGCCAGGAGCGCCAGGTCGCAGACAAGAAGGAACTGCTGCTGGAGAAGGAAGTGGACCTCGAAGAAGTGAAGGCACAGACGCCTGCGCCGGCCGAATAAGACCCGTCGACACTGATATTTTTAGGCGTTGTGGACGTAGCGGCGCGTATGCGTAACGCCCTCTCCCGCGCAGTTGCCTGGCTCACCCGTCGCGACGGCCAGTCGGATGATGCAGACGCAACAGACGATGACAGCGGCAGCTTCGCCGGCTCGCTGCTCGATGCGTCGGTCAATCGCGGGCACGGTCAGGGCGACCCACGGGCCGACAGCGAGATGGCGGCGGTGCGAGAGGAGGCCGACCGGCTCGCACAGCAGGACCAGCACCGCGAGCGGTGACCGCCCGCGGGAGAACGACGCTCTTTTTTCGGCCTAAAGCGGAGAGTCGCGTATGGATGGCGGCAGCGGCGATATGACCCTCGCGTTCGACCTCGACGCCCTCAAGCAACTGGCCTATCCCGATAGCGTGTTCAACGACGCGCGCCAGTGGTCCGAGTACGTCGGCGTCATCTCCGAACAGCCCACCTACGTCGTGACCAACTTCACCCGGAAACACCGGATCAGACAGGACTTCTTCTCGGGGCCGCGCGGCCGCGAGGAGAGCCTCGAAAACGTCAAAGAGCAGTTCGACACCGACCGGCACGTCTTTGTCGGCGCGAACGACGAGGACGCCGACCTCGCCGAGACGGCAGGCTGGGAGTACCTCCCCGTCACACAGGCCGCGGAGGCGGCCGACTGGGACCTCGGCGAACCGGAGACGCCGGACGCAACGACCGACGAGGACGAGGAGCGCGACGACTGGCCGTAGGCGGCACAGCCCCGCTGTCGGTGGGAGTCTACGCTTCGACTAGTTTTATATTTTCCCGGAGAGCGACTGGATATATGGCCCTCCAGATCAGCGATGCCTTGCGTAGCGGTATCGATACCCTTCTCAGCGAGGACGGACTCCTGATTACCGGCGTCTTCCTCCTGTTCAACCTCGGGAACACTGTCGCGAGCTCCACGTTCACAGAGGCGCTGTTCGACGATGTGATCGACATGGGCGGCCCCGGTGGGCTGGGGGGCTCCGCTGGAGCAGGTGCACCGGGGTTCTCGATGGCGGATTTCACTGGTCCGTTCAGCCTTGATGTTGCGGTACCGGTCGCCATCGCGATGGTACTCCTGCTTCTGGTCATCGGTCAGCTCATCAAGTTCTGGGGGATCAGGCTGTTCGCGGAGCCACAGGAGATCATGGACGAGAATACGTCCGAGCGGGCCGTTATGGCCGTCGTTCTCGGTGGCGGCGTCGCGGTTCTCACGTTCGCAGCCTCGATGAGTTCGACCGCGCTGAACGTCAGCGGGCGTCCGCTGCTGGGAGGACTGGCCGGGCTCGTTAGCGGTCTCCTCTCCCTGATCGTCGGTCTCGCCTTCGTCTACCTGCTGCAGTCGATCGCCCTGTACGACGGCGGCTACGTCGACACGCTCAAGCACTCCGTGGCACGGTTCATGGACGCCCCGGCACAGATCATCGTGCTTCTGTTCGTCCTGTTCCTTCTCGGTCTCATTCCCGCGATTCCCACGATGGCGTCCGTCGTGTCGATGGTCCTCCCCGGCGCGTTCGACCTGCCCTCCCAGTCGATCCTGCAGGTCACGTCGATGGTGCTGAACGCGCCGGTAAAGGCGTTCAGTCTCGCCGTGATTACGGACGCATACCTGCAGGTGCGGGCGGACCAGGATGACGACGAGTTCTGAGAACTGGGCTTGATTGTTCGCCGGTCACTGCTTCCGGGCCTTCCGTCACCGGGAAACATTCCTTCAGTTTTATATCTCGGCCGATAGGGCTGATGTGTATGGCCCTCCAAATCGGCCGTGCCTTCCAAGACGGTCTCGACGAGTTTCTCAGCGAACGCGGTGCGGTGTTCGCTGGCGCATTCATCGTACTCGGGTTAGCCAACGGCATCGTCTGGGCGTCGCTGTCCCAAGGTCTGCTTGACATGTTCCTGGAAATGCTGCCATCCAGTGCACAGGCCAATCAGGCGTCGATGGGCAGTAATACGGCGTTAGCCCTCGATATCCCGGTTGCCGTGGCCGCCGTCGGTGCGCTCGCACTGTTCGTCGTCAGCGAGGCGCTGAACATTGTTGCCATCCGGGCGTTCGCCAGCGACACTACCGATCCGATTCCGGACAGCGTCGGTCGGCGACTCGGCAAGACTGTCGCGGTCGCCATCGGGGCCGGCGTTTTTACCGCCATCGCTGTGGGTGCCGGCTTCCTCCTGCTCGTCATCCCCGGACTGGTACTCGCGCTCCTGTTTTTCTTCGTCCGACAGGAGATCGCCCTGAACGACAGCGGAGTGTTCGAGTCCATCAGCAACAGCATCAGTATCGTCACTGACAACCTCCTCGCCACGTTCGTCTTAGCTATTGTGCTCGCGGTGCTCGGACTCGTTGTCGGGCTCGTCTTCAGCTACCTTCCGGTATCCCTGCCACCGATGGTTTTGACGACGGCATCGACGATCCTCTCCAGCGTCGTCGGCGTGTTCTCGATTGCTGTGACGACTGTCGCATACCTCCAGGCGACTGAGTCCGACCACGACGTCGCTCGCGAGACCGAGTCCCTCGGCGGACTGTAGGCCGCTGCGGTTCGTATCGCGGCCTTTAACCACGCGAGCGACCAATCACGGATAATGGCTGAACCGCGCGTGCCCGGCGGGCGCGAGTCCGAACTCGAACTGCCCTGTGGCGAACGCGTCGACACGCATGACCTCCATCTGGGTATGCGGGAGTTCGAATGCGACTGCGGGAAGACACACGCCGTCGTGCTCGACCCGCACCCGCTGGCACGCTTCGTTCCGGAGTTTCTCACCGAAGTGCTGCACGCGACCATCGAGACCAACGACGACTACGACGAGTTCACCACCGTCCACCTGATGGGCGTCGTCATGGAGGAGTTCCCGGAGAAAGTCGTCGCCGCCGACACCAGCGAGGACGGGTCGGTCGGCTTCTCGCTGGCGTGGGTGAGCGACTTCGACTCCCGCCGTCTCCACGAGATCGTCGTCGAACTGCTCGTGGAACTGATGGAACACGCCATCAGCCACGCCGAGGACGACGACGTGATGGCGGAGTTCGAGGAGCAGATGCTCCAGTTCGACGTCGACGCGTTCGTCGAGCAGTACCGCGACGAGCGGAACTTCGACGGCCGGTCGGACACCGCGATCTGAGGTCGACTGCGACCTGAGTACTTAGTGGGTCTGGCTCGCACAGTGAGGTATGGCGGGTCGCGCGGCGGTCCTGCTCGTGCTCTTGCTTTTTGCGGGCTGTGGAGCCTTCGGCGGGGCGGAGCGACAGACAGTGACACCGGTCCCTGTCCCCGAGGGGTCCCAGGACGACCGGGTCGAACCCGCCGTGACAGAGGACGCCGTCGACGCCAGGCGACTCGCGGCGGCCCACCGGCGTGCGACGCGGAACCGCTCGTACGTGCTGGGGATGCGACTGTCGCTGGAATGGGGCACGCAGATCGTCTCGCTCGTCGTCGAAGACAGGTATCACTACCAGTATCGGACCGAAATCCTCGACCAGAACTACACCAAGCGGGTGTACAACAACGGGAACCGACGCTATGTCTACGACAAGCGAGCACAGGGGGCCTGGACGGCAACGAGGCGGCCAACCCCGGTCAGCGGGGTACTCGACCCTGACCCCGCGCGACTCATCGAAGCCTACCTCGCAACGGACGTCAGCGTCGAGCGCCCGAGGGATAACTGCGACACCTGTCGCGTGACGCTCACAGCCACGGAGCCGCCGGCGGCGTTCGAACCAGCTGACAATTACAGCGTGCAGGCGATTGTGCGGCCGGACGGACTCGTCCAATCGCTGACGGTATCGTACTGGGACCGCTCCAGAAACTCCCTGGTCAGCTACGAAATCCGGTACTCCGCAGTCGGCGAGACAACCCTCTCCCGACCGACGTGGGTCACACAGCGCTGGGCAAACGCGACAGACAGCGGCCCCGAACTGTCCGACAGCCACTGACACGACGCCGTCCGTTGGTTTCCCGAAATCAGCCGTCTGACTGCTGTCTGACGGTGTTATATGGTGGAAGCGGTGTTGTACCTGTGTATGGCTATGCGTGAGGGTGAGTTCGAGCGCATCCTGACAGTGCTCGAAGAAGCCGACGCGGACGGCACACTGACGGCCCGCGAGATCTGTGATCTGCTCGAAGAGCACGACGAGGCGTTCGGGAGTGCCCACCGGGTAGCGACTGTCCTCGGTCGACGTGCCCAGTCCGGCGAGGTCGAGGTCATTCAGGGCCAACCCTACCGGTATCGCGTTCCCGACCGCGACAACTGACTGTTCTCAGCACCGCTGCCGTCTGAATCCTAGCTTGAGGCTCCTATATCAGATGTCCCACCGTGTGACGCTCCCGCATTACGATATTCGAAATTAGGCTTCGAGCTTCGCATTGTTTCGCCGGGCTTATTACGATGTGTAGACTCCGCTCGTACAATGACAGCGGACGAGGACCGTACAATCCTGCTCATCGGCAGCGGACCGATCAAGATCGGACAGGCCGCCGAGTTCGATTACTCCGGCGCACAGGCGTGTCGCGCCCTCCAGGAAGAGGGTGCCCGCGTCGTGCTCGTGAACTCGAACCCGGCGACGATTATGACTGACCCGGAGATGGCGGACAAGGTGTACCTCGAACCCATCAACACAGAAGCCATCTCTGAAATCATCCGGAAGGAAGACCCCGACGGCGTCATCGCCGGCCTGGGTGGCCAGACCGGCCTGAACGTCACGGCCGAACTCGCCGAGGAGGGCGTCCTCGACGAGTACGACGTGGACGTGATGGGGACGCCACTGGACACCATCTACGCGACGGAGGACCGCGACCTGTTCAAACAGCGGATGGAGGACATCGGCGAGCCGGTGCCGCGCTCGACGACCATCACGCTCGACGAGGGCGAGTCGGTCACCGATCTGGACGAGGAATCGCTCGTGGACCGCGTCGAAGCGGCCGTCGACGAGGTCGGCGGGCTCCCCGTCATCGCACGCACGACGTACACGCTCGGTGGCTCCGGCTCCGGCGTCGTCGACGAGATGGACGAACTCATCGAACGCGTCCGCAAGGGCCTGCGCCTCTCGCGCAACAACGAGGTCCTCATCACCGAGTCCATCTCCGGCTGGGTCGAACTCGAATACGAGGTGATGCGCGACGCCGACGACTCCTGTATCATCATCTGCAACATGGAGAACATCGACCCGATGGGCATCCACACCGGGGAGTCGACCGTCGTCACCCCCTCGCAGGTCATCCCCGACGAGGGCCACCAGGAGATGCGCGACTCCGCGCTGAAAGTCATTCGCGACCTCGGCATCCAGGGCGGCTGTAACATCCAGTTCGCCTGGCACGACGACGGCACGCCCGGCGGCGAGTACCGCGTGGTCGAGGTGAACCCCCGCGTCTCCCGCTCCTCGGCGCTGGCCTCGAAGGCGACCGGCTATCCCATCGCCCGCGTCACCGCGAAGGTCGCACTCGGCAAGCGACTCCACGAAATCGAGAACGAGATCACCGGCGAGACGACCGCCGCCTTCGAGCCGGCTATCGACTACGTCGTGACGAAGGTGCCTCGCTGGCCCATCGACAAGTTCCGCGACACGGAGTTCGAACTGTCGACGGCGATGAAATCCACCGGCGAGGCGATGTCCATCGGTCGGACGTTCCCGGAGAGCCTGCTGAAGGCGCTTCGCTCCTCGGAGTACAACCCGGCCGCTGACTTCAACGAAATAGACGACGCGGAACTCGAAACGGAGTACCTCGAAAAGCCGACGCCGGACCGCCCGTACGCGATGTTCGAGGCGTTCTGCCGCGGCTACACCGTCGAGGAAGTCGTCGATATCACCGACATCAAGGAATGGTACGTCGAGCGGTTCAAGGAGGTCGCCGACGCCGCGGACGCCGCCCGCGAGGGCGACTACGAGACCGCGGCCCAGGCCGGCTTCACCGACCAGGAGATAACTGCGCTGGCCGGCGGCGAGTTCAACGACACGCACGTCTCCTGGCTCCCGGCCGACCTCGACGAGGACGGCGGCGACGAGCCGGAAGTCGAGGCAGCCACTGACGGCTCCGGCGAGGCGGCCACGCCGCCTCGGAAAGACGGTGGAACCGTCGATGGCGTCACGGTCGACACCGTCGAGACGGACACGACCGACCGCGACTTCAAGCTCGTCGACACCTGCGCCGGCGAGTTCGAGGCGACGACGCCATACTACTACTCGACGCGGGACCCGCTGTCGGGTATCGACCGCGACGAACTCCAGATCGACCCGGACCTTGAGAGCGTCGTGGTCGTCGGTGGCGGCCCCATCCGTATCGGGCAGGGCGTGGAGTTCGACTACTGTTCGGTCCACGCGGTCCGCGCGCTGGAGGACCTCGGCATCGACGCCCACGTTGTCAACAACAACCCCGAGACGGTGTCGACTGACTACGACACCTCCGACGGGCTGTTCTTCGAGCCGGTCACCGCCGAGGAAGTCGCCGACGTCATCGAAGCGACCGACGCCGATGGCGTGATGGTCCAGTTCGGCGGCCAGACCTCCGTCGACATCGGCCACCCGCTCGAACAGGAACTCCAGCGCCGCGACCTCGACTGTGAGATCATGGGGACCTCCGTCGACGCGATGGACCTCGCCGAGGACCGCGACCGGTTCAACAAGCTGATGGACGAACTCGGCATCTCACAGGCAGAGGGCGGCTCTGCGACGTCCCAGGAGGAAGCCCTCGACCTGGCCCACGACATCGGCTACCCCGTCCTCGTGCGCCCGAGCTACGTGCTCGGCGGCCGCGCGATGGACGTGGTGTACAACGACGAGGACCTCGAAACGTACATCGAGGAGGCCGTCCGCGTGAGCCCGGACAAGCCGATTCTCGTCGACGAGTTCCTCGCCGACGCCGTCGAACTGGACGTCGACGCCGTGGCCGACGAGGACGACGTCCTCATCGGCGGCGTGATGGAACACGTCGAGACGGCGGGTATCCACTCCGGGGACTCCGCCTGTATGATTCCGCCCCGCTCTCAGGAGATCAAGGACGTCATGCCGCGCATCCGCGAGGTCGTCGAGGACATCGCCGACGCGCTCGACACCGTCGGCCTGCTGAACGTCCAGCTGGCGGTGCGTGACGGCGAGGTGTTCGTCCTCGAAGCGAACCCGCGCTCGTCCCGTACCGTCCCGTTCATCTCAAAGACGGCCGGCGTCCCAATCGCGAAAATCGCCGCCAAGGTGATGTCCGGCGCGACGCTATCGGAACTCGACGTGCAGGAGCAGATTCCCGAGCAGGTCTCTGTCAAGGAAGTCGTCCTGCCCTTCGACCGCCTGCCGGGTTCGGACCCGCGTCTCGGCCCCGAGATGAAATCGACCGGCGAGGTCATGGGCACCGCCGGCTCCTTCGGCAAGGCCTACCAGAAGGCCCAGATGGCCGTCGGCAAGGCAATCCCGCTCGAAGGGACAGCCATCGTCGACCTGCCAATCCTCGGCTTCGAGGAGCACTTCGACGTACAGGACTTCGACGACTACGAGGACACCGACGCCATCATCGACGCCATCCAGAGCGGCGAGGTCGACCTCGTCCTCTCCCGCGACCGCGACGTGCTGGAAGCCTGCGTCGAGGAGACCGTGACGTACTTCTCGACCCACGAGAGCGCCGAGGCGGCGCTGGAAGCGATCAACTCCGCCGACCAGCCACTCGCGGTTCAGGCCATCGATGAACGGCCAAAGACCCAGCGCGAGTGGGGCGCTGAGTAACGCGGCCGGTTGTCTTCGGGGCCAGATCGCTCACCGCGGTAGCACTGGTTCCTGTCACTCAAGGTGACAGGTACAAATACTTATTCTTCGGACACGCACACACGAGCAATGGGCGATGCCGTACGTGTCTTGCACGTCGAGGACGATCCCGAGTTCGCGTCGGTGACGGCGGAATTTCTCAGCCACATCGATGACCGCTTCGACGTCGTCTCGACGACATCGGCGGACGAAGGGCTCACTCGGCTCAGCGAGGAGCCAATCGATTGTGTCGTTTCGGATTTCGATATGCCCGGGCGAGACGGCATCGAGTTTCTGGAATCCGTCCGAGCCGTCGACGAAGACCTTCCGTTCATCCTCTTTACCGGCAAAGGCTCCGAGGAAGTGGCCAGTGAGGCTATTTCGGCCGGTGTGACTGACTACCTCCAGAAGCAGCAAGGCACTGACCAGTATACGATTCTGGCTAACCGCATCACTAACGCGGTCGAACAGTACCGATCACAGCAAGCACTGGACGCGAGCCGGAAGCGACTCTCGCTGTTTATTGATAAGTCGCCGCTCGGCGTCATCGAGTGGGACGAGAGCTTTGAGGTGGCTCAGGTCAACGAGAAAGGCGAGGAAATCCTGCAGCGAGCGGAGTCGGCACTCGTCGGCACGGGATTTGAGACGCTCGTTCCGGACTCGTCGCGGGATGCAGTCGAAGAGACGATCACGGCCCTGCAGGAAGGCAGCGGCGGCTACTATACGGTACTCGACATCGAGACCGGTAACGGTGAGCAGATTGTCTGTGAGTGGCACAACCGCATCATCCGAGAGAACGGAGAGACTGTCGCGATATTCTCGCAGTTTCAGGAGATAACGGAGCGTCGGCGGCGACAGCAGCGCATCGAGGCGTTGCACGACACAACGCGGGAGCTGATGCACGCCGAATCACGCGAGGATGTCGCCGCACTGGTCGTCGAAACCGCACGCGACCTGCTCGGACTGCCGCTCAGCGCTGTCTGTCTCGCCGACGAGTCAGCCGACCTTCTCAGACCGGCCGCGGCGACCGACCAGGCACAGGCGATTATCGGCGAGCACCCGACGTTTAGCGAGGGTGACAGTCTCGTCTGGGAGGTGTTCGACTCCGGTGAACAGCGCGTCTTCGACGATATCTCCACTCACCCTGACCGCTACAACCCCGACACCGACATCAGCAGCGAGATACTGCTCCCGCTGGGCGACCACGGCGTGCTGGTCGCCGGCTCGACCGACGCCGCCGCGTTCGAGGACGCATCGGTCTCGCTGATGCGAACTCTCGCTGCGAACACCGAGGAGGCGCTTTCCAGACTCGACCGGCAGCAAGAACTCAGAACGCTCACAGAGCGGCACGAACTCGCGCTCGAAGGTGCCGAACTCGGCGTCTGGGACTGGAACGTCAAGACGGACGCGGTCACCTTCGACGAGCGGTGGGCCGACATGCTCGGGTACTCGCTGGACGAACTCGAACCCACGGTCGACACCTGGGACGAACTGATACACCCGGAGGACCGCGAGCGAACATACGAGGCGCTGAACGCCCATCTCGACGGCGAGACGGAGATCTACGAATGTGACCATCGGCTCAGGACGGCCACCGGTGAGTACCGGTGGATCCGCGACATCGGCAAAGTGTTCGAACGCGACGAGAACGGCGACCCGGTCCGTGCAGTGGGGATCCATCAGGACGTGACCGACCACAAAGAGCGGAAACAGGAACTCGAAGACACGAGCCGCAAACTCCAGGCCATTCTCGACACAGCGCCGACCTACATCCTGATGAAAGACACCGATAGTCGATTTCTCTTCATCAACAGCGCGGCCCGTGACCTCTACGGGATCGACGCCGACGAGTCTGTCGTCGGGATGTCTGATTACGATATTCTTCCGGACCACATCGCGGAGCAGACCCACGCCGACGATCAGCGGGCCCTCGAACAGAAAGAGACCGTCGAAGTCGAAACGATGATCCCTGTCGACGGGACAGATCGGACGCATCTGACGCGGAAGACACCGATACTCGACGAGGACGGCGAGCCCTACGCCCTCTGTGTCGTCGCGACCGACATCACCGACCAGAAACGGCGCGAACAGGAACTGGCCCGACTCACTGACGAGTACGAGGCGGTGTTCGAGAACACGAACGACGCTATCGCGCTCGTCGACATCGAGGGGTCGGCAGACGAGCCGACGTTCCGCTACGTCCGGACGAACGAGGCCTACGAACGCCAGACCGGATTCGACACCGACTCACTGACCGGGCAGACCCCGGTCGAGGCCGCCGGCCCGGACATCGGTCGGCGAATCGCTGACCACTACGAGCGGTGTGTCTCGGCCGGCGAAACCATCACATACGAGGAGTGGGACCTCCGCCCCACCGGCGTCTGGGAAACACAGGTAACACCGATCTTCGCTGACGAGGAAGTTACCCGGCTCGTTGTCATTTCTCGGGATATCTCCGACCGGATCGAGTACCGCGAGGAACTGGAGCGACAGAACGACCGGCTCGAAGAGTTCGCGAGCATCGTCAGTCACGACCTCCGGAACCCGCTCGGCGTCCTCGAAGGTTCGCTCACCCTTGCCAGAGACACCGGCGACGACGAGCAGTTCGACCGCTGTTTCCGCGCAATCGACCGCATGAAGGAGCTCATTGAGGACCTGCTAACCCTCGCCCGCGAGGGGGATACAGTGTCGGAGACGGAGCCGCTCGACCTCGAATCGACTGCACGGTCCTGCTGGCAGGCCGTCGAGACTGACGACGCTACTCTCGAAATCCCGGCTGAAAGCCCAATCCACGCCGACGAGAGCCGCGTTCGCCAACTCCTCGAAAACCTCATCAACAACGCCGTGACACACGGCGGCTCGGCCGTCACTGTCAAAATCGGTGAGCTCGACGGTTCAGGGTTCTATGTTGCCGATGACGGCGATGGTATCCCGCCAGAAAAACACGAAACGGTGTTTGAGAGCGGCTACACCACCACTGACGGAGGCACCGGGTTCGGGCTCGCTATCGTTAAGGAGATCGCAGCAGCACACGACTGGTCGGTGTCCGTGACAGAAAGCGACGACGGCGGCGCACGGTTCGAGTTCAGAGGCGTCAGGCAGGAGTCATAGCGTGTCTGTGCGTTCGCAGCTTTTCTCTGCGTACCGAACCAAGTATTCTATCTCATAACCGTTGTGTCGATATTGTGGCCATAGATAGTAGTTAGTAAGCTATTGATGACTACACGTCCTGTTCTGCGCCAATAATGGCACGTTCGTAACACTCATCTCCGGGGCTGTGACATTAGCTGTATGGATCGCGTTGCAATCGCTGTCGCTGCTCCGGGAAGTCGATGAGAGAGGACGTCACCAAGCGGGCGGAGACAGTCGCTGAGATGGCTCCCGGTGATTCGGTAACGGCGGGAGTCCTCGCTGGATACAAGAGTCGCTTCTCCGAGTCACCACCGCTGAACAACCCACCGCTGACGTACCTCGACGGGGCTGAAGCCCCGGCATATCTCCTGACCAACGGGAAGCGCGGCATCGGACGCGGGACGAAACGCAAGACCGACTCACCGGTCGGCGACCGCCGGACAGTCATTCTGGTCACCGGTCGCCGGACCCTCTGTCTCATTGGGAAAGACGAGGACGACGATGTCATCGAGATTCCACACGAGGCAGTTGCTGACGTCACCACCAAGTCCGGGTTCCGAGCGCACCGCCTCGCGCTCCGCACCCCACGGAAAATGTACCACTGCTGGGTACACCGCAAGACTGACAAAACAACCCTCAACGCGGCCGCCGAGTTCATCGAGACCCACCAGCAGGACAGCCCGGACGCAATCGACGGCGACGACACCGCCAACCGGGTGATGTATCGCGGCCGCCCCGTCGCACCGCAAGACACCACACACGAAACCGAAGACAGCGACCAGACGACGTACTATCGTGGGCAGCCAATCGACGACGACAGCGACTGAAAGACGTGGCTCAGGCGCGTGCGAATCGCGTTACTGTTCGCAGAGCACTTCGTTCCCCGTTCGGGATTCGGAGACCCCTCGCTACGCTCGGGCTCTCCCTGCTCACGGCTGCGCCGTTCGCGTCTCGCGGTTCACTCGCGTTGCTCGCTCCGAACCGCGCTACTGCTCGCGGGTCGTTCCTCCCCGCTCGCAATTCCGAGGGCCGCGCTTCGCGCGCCCCTCGCTACACCTCACGGCTCCTACCGTCGCCGTTCGGGCATTCGGAGACCCCTCGCTACGCTCGGGTTCTCCCTACTCCCCCGCCATCCCTAGCACATCATCAAAGAAGCCGAGCGAGTCGTGCGGGCCGGGGTTGGCCTCGGGGTGGTACTGGCGCGTGATGATGTTCAGGTCGTCGTTTTCCAGCCCCTCCGGCGTGTCGTCGTTGACGTTGACTTGGGTCACGTCCAGTTTGTCGCCGGGGTCGGCGACGGTGTAGCCGTGGTTCTGGGTCGTCATCACGACCTGATTGGAGCGGAGGTCACGGACCGGCTGATTCACGCCGCGGTGGCCGAACTCCATCTTCTCGGTTTCGCCGCCGAGCGCGTTGGCGACGACCTGCTGGCCGAGACAGATGCCGGCAAGCGGCACGTCACCGACGTAGGTCTCGACGAGTTCGCCGGCCTGTTCGAAGTTCTCGGGGTCGCCGGGGCCGTTCGAGATGAACAGCAGGTCCGGGTCGACGGCGGCCACGTCGTCCTCGCTGGCGTCGTACGGGAACACGTGGACTTCGGCGTCGCGTTCGATGAGCGACTCGGTGATGGACCCCTTTGCACCGCAGTCGACCAGCGCGACCGTCGCACCGTCGCCGCCCTCGTTGTGGACCTCCACGTCGTCGACGGAGACCTGCGCGCCGATGTCGGTGTGGTCGGACATGTGCTTGCACTCGTGGAGTTCGTCGAGCGCGTCCTGTTCGGTCACGTCCGGCCCGGCGGCGATGCCGCATTTCATTGCCCCCTCGTCGCGGATCTCGGTGACGATGTCGCGCGTGTCGAGGTGGTCGACAGCGGGAACGCCCTCCGATTCGAGCCACTCGGCCACGTCGTCGGTCATCTCGCGGGCCACCGCCGCGCGCGGATGGACGCGGTCCGACTCGAAGCGTTCCGCCCGGACGCCGTAGTTCCCGATGAGCGGGTACGAGAACGTCAGGACCTGTTCCTCGTAGGAGGGGTCGGTGAGACTCTCCTCGTAACCGGTGTACGCTGTTGTGAATACCAGTTCACCGCGGGCCGTTCCGGGAGCGCGAGCGCGCGCCTCGATGACGCGGTCACCTTCGATTGCCACGTATGCGTCAGCCATTACGAGATGCGTATACTATAGTCGGCCATAAGGGTTGCTTTCGAAGACGAGTTTCGAATTTCGTAATCCTCAAGTCACGACCGGTGATACTGTCACATCTCGATGGACGACCTCGACAGGGAGATACTCTCGATACTCCGCCGGGACGCCCGAACCCCGTATACTGAGATCGCGGACCGGGTCGGCACGTCGGAAGGAACCGTGCGAAACCGCGTCGAACGGCTGGTCGAGGACGGCGTTATCGAACGCTTTACCGTCGCGACGCGGACCGGCAACGTGAAGGCGATGATCGAGGTCAGTGTCGACGTGAACGTCGATACGGCCGAGGTTTCGGACCGTATCGCTGATTGGCAGGAGGTCGATTTCGTGTGGCAAGTCTCCGGCGAGGAGGACATCGTCGTCGTTGTCGACGCCGCCGACACCGACGCGGTCAACGGACTCATCACGCAGGCGCGTGAGCTGGAGGAGGTTGTGGGCACGAAGACGAGGTTGATTCTAAACGAGCGCGTCGGGTGATGCGCACGGAGTAGCCGCGAGCGGTAGCGCGATTCGAAGCGAGTGAAGCGGGTGAGAACTGCAAGACGAGAACGGGCAGGCGGAGCCGGGGTCGCCACCAGTTCGGGCGTGCCACCTTGATTTCATATCCGCCGGGGTACGAGAGACCGTATGCAGTTTCCGGTCGGTCTGGATATCGACATCGTCTCGGCGTACGGACAACTCGCGACAGACGGAGCGCAGTTCCTCGCCGTCTCGGCGCTGCTCTACGCTATCGGCCGGCTGATCGCCGTGCCGGCGGCCCGGTGGGCGCTGTCACGGACGGCGACCGACAAAACGGTCGCCAGTGCGCTGACCAGCACCGTTCATCTGATATCGGTCATCCTCGCCGTGGTCATCGGCGCTAGCGTCGCGGGCTTCCGGGGCGCGCTCGCTGGATCGACGCTGCTGGCGGCGGGCATCACGCTGGCGGTGGGGCTGGCGGCACAGGACGTGCTCGGGAACTTCGTCGCCGGCGCGTTCATCGTGACTGACCCGGACCTGAATGTCGGTGATAACATCGCCTGGAACGGGATGCAGGGCACGGTGGTCGACATCGACCTGCGGGTGACCCGGATTCGGACGTTGGACAACGAACGCATCATCGTCCCGAACACGGCGCTGGCGACGAGCGCGGTGACGAACCAGACATCGACCGGCCCCATCGGGATTTCCTACCAGTTCGGTATCGGCTACGACGAGGACATCGAAACTGTCCAGGCCATCATCGAGAACGCCGCTCGCGACCTCGACCACGTCTCGGAGAAGCCGGCACCGACAGCCAGAGTCAGCGACCTCGCGTCGACGGCGGTCATCCTGACGGGCCGGATCTGGATTCCCAACGAACGGCGGAACCGACTCGCGTCAGTCAGGGCTGCGTTCATCCAGCAGGTCCAGGAGGATTGCCACGCCGAGGGCATCGACCTCAGTGACACGACCCAGCACGAACTCTCGGGCGACATCGGCGTCCACGACAGCGTCGAGCCGGCGGGTGACCGGACCGAGTAGCCGCTGGTCGGTGCAGTGTCCGACCCCGTCTCGCCCGCGAGCCCCGTAGCGGCCGTACGTTTATATTTGTCCACAAAATGGTACGTATATGGATGAGAACCGCCTTGTCGTTGCCCTCTTCGGTTTCGCCGTCGCGGTGGTGGTCGGCGCGCTCGCGTATCAGTTCATCGCGGCGCTGACCGTCTCCGTGTTCCTCTATTATTCGACGCGACGGTACTTCGGATCGTTACGCAGGCTTCGACTCCCAGCACGGGTGCGTGCGGTCGTGGTCATGGCTTCGCTGGCGCTCCCGCTGTTGTTACTCGTCAGCTACGCGACCGTCCTGCTCATCGTCGAAGCCCGGCAGTTCGTCACCCAGTACGCGCTCATCGACGTGGCTGCGACGCACGTCAGTTGGCTCGACGGCGCGGAGTCCGTGCCGGACCTCACCGTTGAGGGGCTGTACAGCGCCTACCAATCGGGACAGCTCTCACCGTTCGTCGACTTCCTCAGCGAGAACGCCATGGTGCTTACGTCGGTCGCCTCCCAGTTCGTCCTCAATCTGTTTATCACGACCATCGTCACGTACTACCTCCTGGTGGACGGCCGGCGCATCCGCGAGTGGCTGCTTCGGTTCGATGACGGGGCCATCATCCGCGAGTACCTCGAAGCTGTCGACGAGGAACTGGAAGCGGTGCTGTTCGGCAATCTCTTGAACGTGTTGGCGATTTCGCTCATCGCCATCGCCGCATTCACCGGCTATAACGTCGTAGCGCCGGCGGCTGTCGAGGTCCCGTATCCGACGCTCGCCGGCGCGCTGACCGGTATCGCGAGCTTGATTCCCGTAGTCGGGATGAAAATAATCTACCTCCCCCTGACCGGTATCACCGCGCTCCCGGTGGTGCTTGACGGCCAGTCCTCGCTGCTTGTGTACGTGCTCGGGTTCCTCCTCGTCGCGGTGGTCGTCGTCGACACGATCCCGGACCTGCTGCTCCGGCCACTTCTCAGCGGCGAGAGCACGCACGTCGGGCTCCTGATGCTTGCGTACACGCTCGGACCGGTCGTGCTGGGGTTCTACGGGCTCTTCTTCGCCCCGATACTGCTCGTCGTCGGCATGACGTTTGCGAATACGGCCCTGCCTCGTCTGCTCGGTGCGAGCGAACCGGACGGCATCCACCCCGATCAGTTACGCCTGGAAGACTTCAGGTAGCCGTCGTGACCGAGACCGAAAGTCCACCGCGAATGGATCTCGCGGATAAACAGATACGGATGCCCATGCCGGGATGTGTATCTGTCACAGACGGAACGAACATTTATATTCAGGCCAAATTAAAAAGGTAAAAATGGGGCTGAACTCCGACTCCCCCACCTGTCAGGCCGCTGAAAACGATCAGATCGGGGAGTTATACGTAGCGACACGACGGCTGATGACAGCCGAGGACCGGTCCGAAGCCGTGACTACCGCTGTCGAGACTGCGACAGCGATCCTCGACTTCCCGTTCAGCGCCTTCTGGGAGGCCACTGACAGCGGGCTCAAAGCAGAGGAGATCTCTGACCCGCTTCGAGAGCATGTCGAGGTTCCAGACGATCCGGGACAGGTAATGCGACACGGGCGCGGGAGTTGGCTGTGGGACCATTACGAGAGTAACGAGACGCAGCGGGTCCTCGTTGAGGAAGACAAGGCGGCGTCCGACGCGCCACTCCACGGCGGTATTACTGTCCCGCTCGGGGAGTACGGGCTCTTGACAGCCGGGACAGATGATCGGGCCGAACCGACCGAGCGGGAGACGCAGTTGGCTGACATCCTCGGAAAGAACGTGCTCTCGACACTCGAACGGATCGAGCGCGAGCGGGAGCTGAAACGGCAGCGCGATAATCTCGATCTGTTGAACCAGATCGTTCGTCACGACCTCACGAACCACTTGCAGACCATCAGCGGCCGGGCGGAACTGCTCCGGGACCAGTGCAGCGGCGACGCCCTGGAACACGTCGACGGGATCCAGGAAAGTAGCCAGGCAGCCGCTGAGTTGCTTGAGACGGCTGGAAACCTCGCGACGGTAATGCGACAGACGGACTGGGAGACCGAGCCGGTGGCGCTCGAGCCAGTACTGTCCTCGGTGATCGAAGATATCACAGCGACGTACAGCGACGCACAGGTCACCGTCCCGGACGAGTTCCCGGCGGTACGGGTACAAGCCGACGAACTCCTGTCCTCTGTGTTCCGGAACATCCTAACCAACGCCATCCAGCACAACGACTCGGCAATGCCGTCAGTCGTCGTCGATGTGACCGACGACAGCGACGTAGTCCACGTCTCTGTCGCCGACAACGGGCCTGGAATCCCGGACGAGCAGAAACAGGCGGTGTTCGAACGCGGGGAGAAACGCCCGGACAGTGACGGTACCGGGGTCGGCCTCTACCTCGTCCGAACGCTGGTCGACGCGTACGGCGGCGACGTGTGGGTCGAAGACAACGAGCCGACGGGGACGGTAGTCGGGGTTACGCTGTTGACGGCAACGGACGGCTCCTGAGGCGGTTTTTCCACCGGGCGGTCACGCTACTGCTCTACCAGCCCGTCCAGCAGATGTATCGCGCCGTGTTTGTCTAGCGGGTCGTTCGCGTTCCCGCAGTGGGGCGACTGCACGCAGGCCGGACAGCCGTCGGCGCAGTCACACGAGGTCAGCATCGACAGCGTGGTGTCCATCAGCGGCCCGATGTCGTGGTAGCCCGCCCGCGATAGCCCGATGCCGCCGGGATAGCCGTCGTAGATGAAGATGGTCGGCTCGCCGGTGTGGGGATGGCGCGGCGTCGACAGTCCGCCGATGTCACCGCGGTCACAGAGGTACTCGAAGGGGAACATCGAAATCATGGCGTGCTCGGCGGCGTGGATGGCTCCCGGAAAGTCGCCGGAGTCCCCGCCGTCAGTTGCTGCATCGCCGGGCTGACCGCCGCCACTGCCTCCGCTTCCGCTCTCGCTTCCACCACCGGAGTCGCTTTCAGCCCCGTAGGCACCCTGTCGTATCTCGCGTTCCAGGTCCGATGGCACCGTATGGTACAGCGCCTTCGTCTCCAGCGTCGTCTCTGGCAAATCGAGCGACCGCTGGCCCAGCACCTCCCCGGAAGAGCCGTCGCGGCGCTCGTAGCCGGTAATCTGCTTTCGCATCGTCACGGACGCGAACCGGACTGGCACGTCCTCGCGGGTCGGCAGTCGCCGCTCCGCCAGATCCGCCTCGACAGTGATGGTCTTGTCGTGGAGGACGCGGGTGAAGTAATCAGCCCACGTCCGGTCGAGTTCGGCGACGCCCGCGTCGAGGTCGAGATCGGTCACCTCGTACCGCCGCCCCTGATGGTGATAAATCGCGCCGGGGTGGGCGTCTCGCAGCGCGTCCTCGACGGAGAGTTTGGCTATCACGTCACCCTTCGCCACCAGTTTCACCTCGCCGTCGTCGACGGTCCGCAGGTTCATGTCGTGGTGTGGGCTGCCGTTGCCGAGCCAGCGCATTCCCTGGTCGGTCTGGCGGCGGTCGAGCTTCCCGGCCGATTCGAGGTCCGCGACGACATCGGGGAACGTCTCGCCGAAGTGGCGGTCGTCGTCTGGCGAGAGCCAGTTTTCACAGGCGGCCGCGTGGACGTGGTCCGGAAGTAGCTGCTCGTTTTCGGGGTTTGTCACGGCCTGCTCGGCCCCCGTCTCGAACAGCGCGTCGGGGTTGCGCAGGACGTACTGGTCCAGCTGGTCCTCGCCGCCGACCAGCGCGACAAGTGCGGGGTCCGTGCCGCGACCGGCCCGCCCGGCCTGCTGGAAGGCCCGCATCCGCGTGCCGGGGTAGCCATCCAGCAGGACGGCGTCCAGCCCGCCCACGTCGACGCCCAGTTCGAGCGCGCTGGTCGACCAGACGCCCCGCAGGTCGCCAGATTGGAGGCCCTGCTCCAGTTCGCGCCGTCGGTCGTCGGTCAGTGCGGCCTGGTACGCGCCGACGCTGTCGGCGAGGGCGTGCTCGCCGCGGCTCCGGAGTTCGTCCGCGCTGTCGCTGGCGTAGCGTTCGGCCGTCTGGCGCGACCCGGCGAAGACGACCGTCTGGAGGCCCCGCTCGACGAGGTCGACGAACAGCTGTTTCGTCTCGACGTGGTTGGACTTCCGGCGGCCGCTCCCCCAGCCGTCGCCCTCGTACTCCGGCGGATTCCACAGCAGCCAGTGCCGCGGCCCGCTGGCGCTCGCGTCCTCGTCGACCAGCGCGAACGACGGCTCGGGCTGGCCGGTGACCGCTGCCGCGTGCTCCACTGGATTGCCGATGGTCGCCGAGCAACAGACCCACTCAGGGCCGCCCGCTGTTGCGTTGTCGCCCCTTCTGCCGTTGCTTTCGCTGCTATCTCCGCCGGCGTCGAACCGCTCGGCGATACGCTGGAGGCGGCGCATCACCAGCGAGACGTGGCTGCCGAACACGCCGCGGTAGCCGTGGACCTCGTCGACGACGACGGTTTCGAGCCGCTGGAAGAACCAGTCCCACAGCCGGTGGGCGTGGGGGAGGATGCCGTAGTGGAGCATGTCCGGCGTGGTCAGCAACACGGTGGGCTGGCGCTCCCGGATGGCCTCCTTTTCCGACTTCGACTGCCGGCCGGTGTACTGGGCGACGGAGACCCCGGAGGCGAAGCCCAGCCCCTGCGCGAGTTCCGACAGCGTCTCGGTCTGGTCGTTGATGAGCGCGACCTGTGGCGCGACGTACAGCGTCGTCGCCCGGCGGTCCAGCGCTCGCTCGAAGGCGGGGACGGTGTAGGCGAGGCTCTTACCGCTGGCCGTCTCGGTCGCGAGGACGACGTTCTCGCCGCCGCGGACCGCCTCGATAGCGTCCACCTGATGGGTGTAGAGGTCAGTGATGCCCCGGTCTTCGAGGACGCCGCCGAGCCGGTCCGCAACCTCGCAGTCCGCGGTCCGTGCGTCCCGACCGGGTACCGTCCGCTGGTCGACGATCTGTCCCTCGTAGTACGGACGGTCCCGGAGCCACGAAATCGTGTCGTCCACGGGCGAGGTACGTGGACGAGAAGTATCGGTGTTGCTGTTTCTGCCGGAACTGGCTCGGCTGGCGGTGCTCTCAGTCAGTGGTCGACTGGCTGAGTGGCGGTGTCGCGTCGCGCTCCGTTGCGGGCGGCAGGGACGCGACTGCTGCAGGGAGCGCAGTCAGCGGCACGGTGTCGTGACCGTTGCTGGTGTAGGCGCTCTCGTCTGTCTCGACGGCGAGACGGGGGCTACCTGCCTCAATAACCGCACTGTTTCCGTCACCGGTTTCGCCCGCTATCACGACGGCATCGGCCGCAGCGGCGAGGTCGGCGGCGCGCTGGCGTGCCGCGTCGTCGATGCCGGCGAAGGCCGGGACCGTGACCGCCTCGCAGTCGAGATCGGCGGCCCGCTCGGCAGCTGTGTCACCGGCGGGGACGACGCCGATGCTGACCCGACAGCCGGCCCCGACGAGCTTCGAGACGGCGGCAGCCGCTGGCGTGCCGGTCCCGACGACGTGGACGCGACGGGCGACCGACTCCCGCTCGGGCAGCGGTGTCACGAGCGGCGCGTCGGTGCCGGGCTGGGTCGTCACCAGCGTCTCCGCGTCGAAGGCGTCACGGAGCGTGTCGCTCGTGAGAACGTCAGCAGGACGGCCCGCGGCGCGGACCCCGCCGCCGGCGAGCAACACCAGTTCGTCGCAGTACCGCGCGGCCAGATTGAGGTCGTGAATCGCGGCGACGGCCGTCTTCCCGTCGTCGACGAGCGTCCGGACCAGTTCGAGCGTGCGGACGGCGTGGTTGATGTCGAGGCTCGCCGTCGGTTCGTCGAGCAGGAGCACCGGTGTCTCCTGTGCAAGCGCCCGAGCGAGGAGGACCCGTTGGCGCTCGCCGCCCGAGAGCGAGGTGAACGGCCGGTCGGCGAACCCGGTGACGCTCGCGCGCTTCATCGCCCGCTCGACGGCGCGCCGGTCGGCCTCGTCCATCCGGTCGAACCGGCCGAGGTGTGGCGTCCGGCCCATCTCCACGGTCTGCCTGACGCTGAAATCGAACGATAGCGCAGTGCCCTGTGGCGTGCTCGCGACGAGGCGGCTCACCGCTTTCGCGGACTTCCTGTGGATGGGTTCGCCGTCGACACGGACTGTGCCGGCGTCCGGGTCGAGCGTCCCTTTCACCGTCCGCAGGACGGTCGTCTTGCCCGCGCCGTTGGGGCCGACGAGACCGACGAGCGACCCGCGGTCGACGCTGAACTCGACGCCCGAGACGACAGACTGGTCGCCGAAGGACACCGCGAGGTCGGACACGTCGAGCATCGGCCCGGAGCGGTCCCGTCCCGGGTCCCCACCGTTCGATGTAGCCGGACCGCTCACAGATCGTGCACCTCCCGCTTCCGGAGCAAGTACAGGAAGAACGGCGCGCCGAGGACGGCGGTGACGATGCCGACCGGGACCTCGGCGCTGCCCGAGCGTGCCAGCGTGTCCGTCGCGACGAGGAACGACGCGCCGGCGAGCGCCGCCGTCGGGAGCAGTATCCGGTGGTCCGGCCCGACGAGCAGTCGCATCACGTGGGGGACGATGAGGCCGACGAAGCCGACGATGCCGGCGACGGCGACGCCTGCCGCCGTGATGACCGCCGACAGCGCGAGGAGGACCCGCTTTGTCCGTTCGACCTCGATACCGAGGCTCTGTGCGTCCTCCTCGCCGAGCAGCATGACGTTCAGATCGCGTGCGTACGCCAGCAACACGACGAACGGGACGGCGACGAGCACGACGCTACTAGTCACCTCGGGCCAGGAGGCGCCCTTGAGATGCCCCATCAACCAGAACAGCGCCCGGCGGATGCTCTCACCGCTGTGAAGCAACAGGAACGAGACGACTGCACCGAGAAATGTCTGTATCGCCACGCCGGCCAGTAACAGTGTCGCGACCGGTGTGCGGCCGTTCCGCGTCGCGATGAGATAGACGCCGAAGGCCGCGACCAACGCACCCGCGAAGGCCGCGCCGCGGAGGCCGAGTCCGAACGGGATCACGACCGGCGCGACGATGAAGCCGACCGCGCCGACCGCTGCGCCGGAGGAGACGCCGATGATAGAGGGGTCAGCCATCGGGTTCCGGAAGATTCCCTGCATGATCGTCCCCGCGGCGGCGAGCGAGAAGCCGACGACCGCGCCCAGCAGTATCCGGGGGAGTCGAACCTGCATCACGATCTGTGTCCGGAGGTCGCTCACGGCGTAGGAAAACACGTGGGCCGTGGTCACGTCGACGGCAGGGCCGGAAACCGAGACGCCAGTCGGGACGACGACGGCGTTGAGTAGCACTTTCCCGACAACTCCGGGCGGAATCCACACCGGGCCGATGCCGGCGCTCGTCGTCACCACGGCACAGAGGACGGCGACGAGCCCCGCCGACCACCCGACGGTCCGACCCGCGAAACGCATGTATGAAAGCCCAGTTGCAGTAGATAAGTATTTATTGCTCCTGACACCCGCCTAGGGCATGCGACGGCTTTCTCACGTGTGCGTCTTTGTCTTGCTCGTCGGCTCGCTTGCGGGTGTCGCTCCGGCCGCAGCCACACCCGCCACGCAGGTCGAGGACTGCTCGTTTCCCGTGACGATGACCGACGCGACCGGGACCGAGGTCACTATCGAGGAGCGCCCGGAACGGGTCACGACGACCAATCCCTCGGCCGCCCAGACGATGTGGGAGGTCGGCGGCCGCGCCCAGGTAGTCGGGCTCACCCAGTACGCAAGCTATCTGGATGGCGCTGAGAGCCGGACGAACGTTTCCGCGAGCTTCGGCGTCACCGTCGAGCGCGTCGTCGGCACGAACCCGGACCTGGTGATCGCGCCGAACGCCAGCGCCGGTGACGTGGCACCGCTCCGGCAGGCCGGGCTCACGGTGTATCACCTCCCAGCCGCGACAACTATCGAGGACATTCGAGCAAAGACGGCGACTATCGGTCGCCTGACCGGTAACTGCGAGGGCGCGAGCGAAGCGAACGCCTGGATGGACGCGAACGTCGACGCCGTTCGGCAGGTCACCGCGGACGCAGAAGACAGACCGACGGCGCTGTACCCGCTGGGCGGGGGGTACGTGGCGGCGGGCAACACCTTCGTCACGTCGCTCATCGAACTTGCAGGCGCAGAGAACGTCGCGGCCCGCAACCATGCCCAGTACCCACAGCTCAGCGACGAAATCATCCTCCAGTTAGATCCGGACGTGCTCTTTGTCACCGAGAACACGGCGAACATCGCGACGACCGAGCCCTACGCCAGCACGACCGCGGGCGAGACCAACTCGACGGTCGCCGTACAGGTGCGGAACATCAATCAGCCCGCCCCGCGGAGCGTGGTCTCGTTCGCACACAACGCCACCGCACAGCTCTATCCGGACCGCTACGACGCCGACAGCTACGTTCCCCGGTCGGCTGTGACGCCGGCCGTGACCCAGACGAGCGAGCCCACGCCCGCGGACCACACGCCGAGCACTGACCAGCCCACGACCGACGCCAGCGGCCCCGGATTCACCGCCGTCGGGGCGCTTCTCGCAGTACTCGCCCTCGTCAGCACGCTCTCACGCCGGAGGCCGTAGCGCCATGGACAAGCAAACCATCCGCGAGACGGTCTGGGACGCGCTGGAAGAGCGCGGTATCGCCCGGTTCCCGTTCCCGCCCCACGACCGGATTCCGAACTTCGAGGGCGCAAGCGAGGCCGCACAGCGCCTGACCGAGACGGCGGTCTGGGACGCCGCCGAGACGGTCAAGGCGAACCCGGACTCGCCACAGCTCCCGGTCCGACGGGCGGCGCTTCGGGCCGGCAAGACGGTGTATATGGCCGTTCCTCGGCTCCGGGACGAGCGGTGCTTCTACGAACTCGACCCCGACGAACTCGACGACATCGAGGCGGCACCGGCGATCTCGAACGTCGCGGACCACGCGCGACAGGTCGGCCCCGAGGCGGTCGGGAGCGTCGACCTCGTGGTGTCGGGCTCAGTCGCGGTCACCGAGGACGGCGCTCGTATCGGAAAGGGCGAGGGGTACAGCGACCTCGAATACGCCGTCCTCCGGGAACTGGGGCTGGTCGACGAGACGACGCCAGTCGTGACGACGGTCCACGAACTCCAGATTGTGGGGGGTCCCGGGGGTGTCGTCGACACCTCTGTTCCCGTCGACGACCACGACGTGCCGATGGATTGGGTCGTGACGCCGGAGCGAACTGTCGAGACGGAGACCACGCACACGACACCAGCGGGCGTCGATTGGGATGCGCTTTCGACGGACCGCATCGACGAGATACCGGTACTTTCGACCCGCCGGCCCGACTGACCTCTCAGCCGCTATCGCGGGGTAGAACCCTGGTAATGAAAGCTTACCGGCGGTACAACTTTAGCCCCACATGCCTTGGGACGCATATGGATACGCCCGTGGCCACGTCGAACCGTCACGGGGTCGATGGACCTGCTGGGCGGCTACGCGTCCTCTACGTCGACTCGGAATGTGACGATATCACGGCGGTCAAGGAGACGCTGAGCGGTAGCACCGACGAATTCACTGTAACGGTGTGTGAGACGGCGGACGACGCGCTCAAAACCCTCGAAGACGCGTCGTACGACTGCGTCGTTAGCGAGTACCGACTCCCGGACCGAGACGGCATCGAACTGTTACGGGCCGTCCGGGACCAGTCGTTCGACCTCCCGTTTCTGCTCTTCACTGACGACGGCGACGAGAGCGTGGCTAGCAACGCTATCTCTGCCGGCGTCACAGACTACGTGACGAAAACGCCGCTTTCGGAGCAGACGGAACTGCTCCGACAGCGGATCACTTCGGCCGTCGCCCGCTCTCAGGAGGAGGCGGACATTCTCGACCGGATGACGGACGCGTTCTTCGCGCTCAACGAGGACTGGGAGTTCACGTATGCCAACGAACGCGGCAGACGTGTCATCGGCCGTGCGATGGACGTCGACGGAGATACCACTGACCTGCTGGGACGGAACATCTGGGAGGCGATTCCGTCCCTGGAAGGGACGGAGTTCAGCAAGCAGTACCGGCAGGCGATGACACAGCAGGAGCCAACCTCCTTCGAGGCGTACTTCGAACCGCTGCAGACGTGGTTCGAGGTGTCCGTCTATCCGTCGCCAACCGGGATTTCGGTGTACTTCCGTGACATCACTGAGCGGCACGAGCACGAGGAAGAGATCAGGGGTAGAGAGCGGACGCTCCGGGAGATCTACCGGGTCATCTCCCGCAAAGACCTCGATTTCGAAGACAAGGTCGATCGCCTGCTCGAAATCGGGCAGAACGCCCTCGGGACCGAAACGGCCGCGCTCTCGCGTATCGACGGCGACATGTACGTCTTCGAAATTGTGCGCGACCCGACGGGAACCACCGAGGCAGGCGATGCGGTCCCGCTGGACGCGACGAACTGCGAGCGGGCCGTCGTCGAGGAGAAGACGCTGGTGCTCGCTGATATCGCCGAGGACCGGCCAGAACTGACCGACAGAGCGGGCTACACCGAGATGGGCGTCTCATGTTACCTCGGAACGCCCGTTATCGTCGACGACTCGGTGTACGGCACGTTTTGCTTCTACGGCAAGAAGCCCCGCGATTCCTTTTCGGAGTGGGAAGTCACCCTCGTCGAGTTGATGGGGAACTGGGTCAGCTACGAACAGGAGCGCGAACGCCGCGAGCAGGAACTCACACGCGAGCGAAACCGTCTGGAGGAGTTCGCCAGCGTCGTCAGCCACGACCTCCGGAACCCGCTCAACGTCGCGTTCGGCCGGCTCACGCTCGTCGACGAGGAGTACGACGGGGACCCGGAGCACGTCGAGGCGCTCCGGCGGTCGCTCGAACGGATGGACGAACTCATCGACGACGTGCTCGCGCTCGCCCGCGGCGGCCACAAGGTCATCGACGCGACCGAAACGTCGTTAGACGATATCATCACGGCCGCCTGGGACACCGTCGAGAGTTCGAACGCGACGCTCGAACGGATCGACACGGACGCGCGAGTCACGGGCGATCAGACACGGCTCCAGCAACTCTTCGAGAACCTCTTCCGAAACAGTGTGGAACATGGTTCCACAAGCAGTCGGACGGGATCCGACGACAGCGACGACCACGTGACCGTCCGCGTCGGGACGCTCTCGGACGGACGGGGGTTCTACGTCGCCGACGACGGCCCTGGTATTCCCGAGGACGAGCGCGACGAGGTGTTCGAACGCGGCTACACCACGAGCGACGAGGGGACCGGCTTCGGGCTAGCTATCGTCTCCGAAATCGTCGACGCACACAGTGCCCGGATCACCGTCTCAGAAAGCGAGGACGGCGGCACGCGCTTCGACGTGACTGGTATTCAGATCGAGTGATTAGAGCTGGTCGACGCAGTCCCGGATGAGCCCGTCGACGTTCTCGGGTAGCGTCGGGTGGTAGGCCCGGTCCGGCAGGTCACGCACGTCCAGACCCAACTCGACGATAATCTGGAATTTCTTGGCGAAACTGTCGGCGTGATAGTGCATGCCCTGCCAGCCGAGCACTGTCCCGTCGTCGGCGTCGACGACGAGTTTCGCCAGCCCCTCGGGCACGTCCTTCGATTTGAACACGCCGTCGTCGCTGGCCTGTCGCGTTGCGGTGACGATGTCGTAGCCGGCCTCCTTTGCGGTCTCCTCGCTGTGGCCGACGCGGGCGAACGGATACACGCCCAGCCCGGAGAAGATGACGTGGTGGTGGACGTTCCGGTAGTCCTTGAGCGAGCCACCGGCCTCCTGCCGGACGATGTTCTCGGCTGCGGTGAAGCCCTGCTCCTTGGCGACGTGGAGAATCGGCTCCTTGCCGTTGACGTCGCCGACGGCGTAGATGTGGTCGGCGTCACGGGTCTGCATCGTGTCGCTGGCCCAGTCGCCCTCGACTGAGATGGACGTGTTCTCTAACCCCAATCCCTCGACGGTCGGGCGACGGCCAGTGAACAGGAACAGCTGGTCGGCCTCGAACGTCTCCTCGTTGCCGTCGTCGTACTCGACGGTGAGGCGGACGCCGCCGTCCTCAGTCTCTTCGAGTTCCTTCTCGTGGCAGTTCGTCGGGATGGTCACGTCCCAGTTGTTCTCGTAGATATCCAGGGCCTCGTCGCCGAACTCGGGGTCGCCCTCGTCGATTGGCCGGTCGTCGTGCTCGATAACTGTGAGTTCCATCCCGCCGGCCTCGGCCAGATACGGTACCATCTCCATCCCGATATACCCGAAGCCCATCACGATGCCGGAGTCGGGGAACTCCGTGGCGTCGAGCACCTGGTCGCTGGTCATGAAGTCGACCTCGTCGATTCCGGGCGTGTCGGGGATGTTCACGCTGGAGCCGGTCGCGATGACGACGTAGTCGGCCTCGTGCTCCTCGCCGCCGGCCCGGACCGTGTGGTCGTCGACGAACGTGGCGGTGTCGTGGATAAAGGTCACGTCATCACGCTCGGCCATCTCGTGAATAGAGTCCCGCCGGTGACCGGCCCAGCCCAGCACGTGGTCGTCTTTCCGTTCGACGACGGCGTCCAGGTCTACCTCGGGCACGTCGCCGACGAGGCGCTCGTCGTGGCGCGCCTGAAAACGATGGGCTCCCGCGGAGAGCACTTCCTTGGACGGCATACAGCCACGAAGGATACAGAGACCGCCACCGGGCTCGCCGTTGTCGATGAGCGTGAGCTCGATATCCGCTTCCTCGACGAGTTCGCCGGCGACTGCGGCCCCGGCACTCCCGTACGCGCCGATGATAACGACGTGAGTCATACCAGTGCTAAAACGATGCCATCAAATAAAGTCTTCAGTGGCATGTCTGGCCCGGACACGACCGGCGGAGGGACGTGCGACCGGGGTTGCAGGCTCAATCGTCGCCATCGACGGGCGCGGGCGGACGCGACCGCCCGAACCCGAGTACGCCACGGACCGACCAGTCAGCGTTGAACATCCGGTCCCAGACGACGAGGGCGGAGGGGATCACAAGCAGCGACGTGACGAAGGCGTACGCAACCGACAACGCTGTCAGGATACCGAACTGGCCGATTGCAGGGAACACGGCCAGCCCGAGCACACCGATTCCGAACGTCGTGGTGAGCATACTGCCGAGCAGCGCGCCGCCGGTCCCGCGAACAGTCCGGTCCAGTGCCGTTTCGAGGTCGTTTTCGTCGAACTCGTCGGCGAACCGGTGGGTGACGTGGACCGAGTAGTCGACCCCCAGCCCGATAGTTATCGCCAGCATTGTGGCTGTGAGCGCGTTGAACGGGATACTGAGCACCCGCATCGTCCCGCCGAGCCACGCCACCGTGACGACGACGGGGATGATGTTCACGAGGCCAAGCGACGGCCGCCCCTCAAGCATATTGTAGATGAGGATGAGGAACACCGACGCTCCGACGAGCGCAATCGCCAGTGACTGGATCGCAGACTCCAGAATGAGGTCCGAGACGGCCTGGAACACGACGACTGAGCCGGTTGCTGTCGCCTCATATCGGAAGTCGTCGGCAACGTTTCTCGTATCAGCGGTCACCTCTGCGTCGGTCGCGTCCGATTCAACCGTGTAGACGACACGTGCGCTCCGGTAGTCCTCGGTGATGTACTGCAACGCCGTACTACGGGCCGGCGAGTCGAGCAGATACTCGTAGATCTCTTCGAGGTTATCGTCCGGGACCCCGTTGTCGTTCCGGTCGTTGCGCTCGACCATCCGACGGAACTCGGGGTCGTCCTCCGCGTGGTCCTGGATGACCGTCACGATAGATGTCGAGTCGGCGCGACCGTCCTCGCGGATGAACGAGTCCGGCGGGTTGTTCCCCGCCCGATACATCTGCTCGAGCGCCGCATCGTTCCGCATTGGCCCCTCTACGTACACCGTCGCCTGACTGGACTGGGTCGTGTCGAATCGCTCATCGAGGAAGTTCGTCACCTCCGTTACGGTGTATTCGCTCGGGGCGAACGGTTCCGGCAGGGCCTCGACGAAGTCCGGGTTCTCCTCGGGCGGCAGGAAGTCCTCCTGACTGAACGACGTCGAGACGCCGGTGGCGTAGTAGCTGGCACCGACCGTGGACACGAGGATGAGTACGAGGAAGATGATCGGGGTGCGGTTCGCGATGACGACGCCGCCGCGCAACACGTCACTGAGTGCGGAATCCTCTGCACCCAGCGGCGTCTCGCTGAACGTCGGGATGGGGTAGCGCTGGCGGAGTCGGTCCAGCTCCACCTTCGCGGCGGGAAGGAACACCCCGAAGATGAGGAACGTGAAGGTGATGCCGACCGAGGCGACGTAGCCGAAGTCCTGAATCGGCGGCAGCGCGCTGGTGAGATTCGCGGCGAACCCGATGACCGTCGTCCCGGTAACGATGAAGAAGGCGACAAGCAGTTGATCGGTCGTGATTCGCATCGAGTCCTGTATCGACGCCCCGGTCTCGCGCTCCTCCCGATACCGGTTGACGGCGTGAATACCGAAGTCGATCCCGACCGCCAGCAACAGCGGCGGCACGGCGATGAGCATCTGCGAGAAGGGGATGCCGGCAAGCCCCATGAAGCCGAACGTCCAGACGACGGCCATAAACAGTGCGAGCAGGCCGAGCGCCATGTCCGCGAGGTCGCGGTAGGCAATCGTCAGGAAGAACAGAATGAACAGCACTGCTGCGGGCACGGTCAAGATGAGCGAGTCGCCGACGACGTTCGAGAACTCGTCTGCGACGATACCGCTGCCGAACAGGGTGATGCCACCGTGGTCAGCGCTGGAGACAGTGAACCCGGCCTGTTTCTGAATGCTCGTCAGCGGACTCGAACCGCCCTGGCCTGACCCGGAGGAGATTCCGGCCGGGACCTCGTGCGTGACGACCCCGATGGTCGCCGACGCCGAGGCGGCTTTGCGGTTGAAGTCCTTGCTCAGTAGCGATTCGAACCGTGGGTTCCGCTCAGCCGCGCGCCCGACGGCGGAATCGATCTCACCCGGCGTCGCCGATTCGACAGCATAGATCTGCTGTTCAGTCGTCGTCGCCTCCGGGTTTAGCTGTTGGGCGACAATACTGGCGGCGCTTGATGTCGATGTGACACGGAGTTCCCCGTGCTGTTCTAATCGATGCTGTGACTTTAACATCCGTAGCAGCGCCGGCTTCGAGAGCACGTTGTTCTCCTGCTGGATGAGCTGTGTGCTCCCTGTATCCGGGGAGAAGGTCGGCGAGAACTTGTCGTTGACCTCCTGCAGTGCCTCTTCCGCCGGAAGTCCGGTCGTAAACTGCGACGTTCCGGAGTTGGTCGAGACGCTCCCGAGGCCGGCGCTGAAGATCACCGTCACGACCAGGAAGGCGAGAACTACCTTCCGCGAATCGTGGACGATGCGGTCGTCAGCCCAGTCGATGTAGCGCTGGTAGTCCATGCGTTAGCGGAACCTGAAGTAGCCGCCGATGGCCAGGGCGGCCACGAGTGCGACGCCGATAATCGCCGTGAGCGGCGAGCCGCCACCGCCGGAGTTGGTCACGGAGATCGGGAGTCGGTAGGTGTCGGACACCGGCGTATCTCCGTCCGGCTCCTCGTACTGGAAGTCGACTGAGACGGGATAGCTTTTCGTCATCGCGGCACCGCTTGCGCTGATACCGAACTCGATGGTCGCCGACTCTCCTTGATCGAGGCTGTCGATGTACGCCTGGTCATCAGACACGGAGATCGGGGACTCGGCGAACAGCTTTGCCTCGATATCGGTCAGTCGCTCACCGGCGTCGTTGGTGATGGTCACTTCGAGCGTGCTGGACCCGCCAACGTCGACAGACGCGTTCGTCGTCTCGACGATGAACTCGTCGGCGCTGCCGTCGACGCTCTGTCGGATTTCGAGCGTGTCGCTCTCGCGTTTGTCGCCCTCGTTGTTGCGGTAGTTGGCGACGAAGTCGAACTGTCGCGGACCGGCGTTCGCGTTGTCAGATACGTCGGCATCGAACGAGACCGTCGCTGACTCGCCCGGTTCGAGGTTGCCGACCGCGTACTGGGTTTCCTTCGGTGAGATGTTGTCGTGGTCGCTCGCCCAGTTCAGGACGACGTTGCGAACCGTCTGGTCGCCGGTGTTGGTCAGCGACGCTTCGATGGTCCCGTCATCGCCCGCCTGGAGGGTCGACTCAACGTCCCCCAACTCGAAAGACTGCTCTGGCTCCGGCCGGATTCCGAGTGCAATCCCGTCGTCAGCACCGGCATCGCCCTCCGGGTCTGTGTAGCCGACCGTGGCGGAAATCGCGTACCCTCTGACGGACGCGTCTTCGCTCGCGGACGCGTCAACGCTGACGGTGCGGGTCTCACCGGGTTCCCACGTCCCGATGTACTGCTCGGCGGAATCGGACTCGCCGAACGCGATTTCGCTGCTCTGTGAGCGCAGGGAGACCGTGGCATCTCTGACAGCTACTGGCCCGTCGTTGTGGAGCGTGACGTTGTACGTCCCCGAATCGCCGACGGCCACGTCACTGTCGACTCCCCGAACGCTGAACGTTTGCTCCGGGTCAGGGGTAATACCGAGCGAGGAGGCGGTCGTGCTCTTTCGCACCCCATCCGTGTCGTCGAAGTCGACCTGGAGGTCGAACTGGTACGGTTCGGCCCTGGCGTCACTGCTTGTACCGACGCGGTACCGGAGGGTACGCTGCTCACCGGCCTCCCAGGTGTCGATGAACCGGGAGCTGCTGGTGTCACTTCCGACTGTGAGTTCGGGGTTCATCGACTCCAGCGTCACCGAGGCTTCCCGAGCCGGTTTGTCGCCGGTGTTCTCGACGGTGACTGCGACCGTCCCGGTCGATCCGACGCGCGCGCCGGAGTCGACGTTTACTACATCAAAGGCCGCGTCGTCGTCGATATCGAGTTCAAGCTCTATCCGTTCAGTAGTGCTCTTTTCGTCGCGCGAGCCGTCAGCCTCGGAAATGTAGCTCGTGTACTCGTACTCGACGATGACAGGCACAGTGTAGCTCCCGGGGCTGGCGTCGTCAGCGACGCTGATATCGAAGGAAATGGGTTGTGTCTTCCCTTCCGGGACGGACCCCACGGCCTGTTTGTTCGTCGTCACCGTAATCGGGGCATCTCCGTCGTTGACTTTGACTGTGGTCCCGCGGGCGGTCGTGACCTCGCTGGTCTGGATACCCTGGGTCGAGGACCCGGAGTCGACCGTCCCGCTGTTGACGAGCACGACGTCGAGTGTCGTTTCCTCGCCGGGCGCGACGGTGTTATCGACAAACGTCGCGTCGAAATCCGGGCTCCCGGTCACGGCAGCAATCGCCGTCCCGGAGGCCATGAGCAATGCGACAACAGTCAGCGTCAGTAATGTTCGTGATTTCATGCGTAGGGACACTTCGGGCATTCCATGGATCGGGTCTGTTCGGAACGGATCGTCACAGAGAACTCGGGGTACCAACCCACATACCTCTGCGCAGACTACCGTCCGAACCGTGTACATCGAACGAACGTTCGGTCGCCTATCAACGTTGTGGTTCGGTGACAGTGGGAAGGTATTTACAGCCCGAACGAATATTCGGTCGGGATGAGTGATGGAATTCCGTTCGCCGGGGAGCCAGCAGACTCGCACGAGGCGATAATGCGAGCGACGTTCCGTGCCCTCCGGCAATACGGGTACGCCGGACTTTCGATACAGCGAATCGCGGACGAGGCCGACCTCAGCAAGTCGACGTTCTATCACCACTTCGATGGCAAGGAGGACCTGCTGCTGTCGTTTCAGGAGTTCATCCTCGCGGAGTTTAACCGCATCTTCCAGCTGGAATCGACTGGCGACCCCGAACAGGACATCAAGACGTTTGTCAGCCTGATTCTCGACGACTTCCCCGACTGCGTCGAGACGCCGGACAAGAACGCGGTGCTCGGCTCGTATGTCGAGATGCGCGCCCAGGCGGTCCAGAACCCGGACTTCCGCGAGAAGTTCACTGAGACGGACAAACTGTTCGCCCAGCAGTTCGCACAGATCATCGAGGACGGCATCGAACAAGGGGTCTTCGCCGATGTCGACCCCGAAACGGTTTCGCAGTTCATGATCACGATACTCGATGGCGTGATCCTCCAGAACGCAACGCGAAACGACGACCCTGTCTCCGACGTGCGGGACACCATCGACGAGTACATCGAAGAGACGCTGATTCTCGACACCTAGCTTCGGCTGATAGACTGGTACGTCTGTTTCAGCTCTTCGAAATCATCGTTCTCGGCTTTCAGTACCCACTCTAGCTCTCTGGCTCGTTCCTTCAGCTTGGTGTACTCGGCGCTCGATTCCAGTTGTGACGCGGATTTTTCGCGCTCCAGCACGGAGAGCTTCGAGGAGATCCGGAAGTATTCGTCGAGCCTGTCATCTTCGTCGGATCTGTCGAGGTGCTGGTCGAGCGTCGACAGGAGCGTCGACTGGTCAACCGGCTTCTGGAGGTAGTCGTCGAAGGGCATCTCCAGAATGTTCAGGTCGGCGTCGACTGCGGTCAGCATGATGATGATGCCGTCGTACCCCCGCTCGCGCAACCGCGAAAGCACGTCGTCACCGTGCACGTCGGGCATTCGCCGGTCGAGTAACACAGCGTCGAACTCCGGGCCGGCAGCGTCGAGTGCCGCCTGGCCACTGTACGCGACAGTGGTTTCGTAGCGCTCGCCGAGTTTCAGGGCCTGTGTGTCGGCGACGTCGTGCTCGTCGTCGACGACGAGTACCCGCGGCGGACCGCCTGTAGTTCTGGACACAGTGTTGGGCATCTCTAGGGCTGGCGACTGTATATGTTTTATCGGCGGCCCGCTCTCGAAAAGCGTTAACCGATGGCCCATAGAGTGTATACCGATGAGCAAGTCGTCGGCGGGCACAGGCGGCCGACACCGCCTCGGGAGCCTCGCGGCCGTGATCGGTTGGATAGGGGCAGGAGCGGTCGTGCTCGCCACCGTCGCGCTGGTGGTGCAGTCGGTGGTCTCGCCGGGGCTCTCGGAACAGGTCACCGTCGGTCTCGGCCTGGCGCTCGGCGGCGGGTTGGGCGGCGTCTCGTATCTCCTGGTGACTGATTCGCCCGGCGAGACGACCGACGAGACGGTGACCGCCTCGGCAGATACCGACCACATATCGGAGCCACAGCCCATTGACCTCTTCGACGGGCACCCGGATCCGGTGCTGTACTTCGTCGACGAGGGGCACGGCCCGGTCGTGCGTGCGGCCAACGAGGCGTTCGGGACCACGTTCGACGTGCCGTCCGACCGGCTCGACGGGACGGCGCTCTCCGAGGCGCTGCTCGTGGCCGGCATCGACGAAGTCGACGCCGAGACGGTCAGCACAGCCGACCTCGATGTCGTGGCCCTCTCGACGGCACATGACGGGCCGAGGCAGTTCCGGTTACGGACGGCCGGTGCCCAATCGACCGGCTACCTCCTGCTCACACCGCTGGGAACGGCGGCCGACTGAGCGGCCGACCGTCGCCCCTGGCTCGGCGGCGTAACGGAACTTTAAAGATTCCATCCCGGCGAAATCCTGGATAGGAATGCTCGCGTCACCGCTGCAACTCATCGATAGTTTCCTACTGAACTACACCATCGGTGATGTCCTGCTACTCGGCTTTGTCGGTGGGCTCGTCGCAATTCTCCCGCAACGGTCGCTCCGAATGCTGGGGCTACACACGATTGCGCTGGGCGCGCTGCTCGTGATTACGCCGGCGTCGGCGATGGAACCAAACAGTGCGAGCGTCCTCGCGTCGTCGTTCCAGTACAAACTGTTCGGACTGGTGCTGCTCGTCCTCGCACCGGTGCTGTACGCCGTCGGTCGGCGTTAGGCTAGCTTGTCCAGTGCGGTGAAGAAGTCCAGGGGCGGACCGGCGAGCCGGACCGGTTCGCTCGCACGCGAGACCGTTATTCGCTCCGGCGGAACCACGTCTTTTCGAACCCGACCGTCGCTGACGACGACACCGCTGTCGGCGTCCGTGAGTTCGACGGCGATTTCGCTGTCAACGTCGACGACCAGCGGCGGCGTCCCCGTTTCGTCTGCCATCCCCGTGATGATGAGACCGGCCACGTCGGGGTGGACGAGCGGGCCGCGTTCGCTGAGGTTGTACGCTGTTGAGCCGGTGGGTGTCGCCACGAGGACGCCGTCGGCGTGGCCGGACGTGTACAGGGAGTCGTCGACGTACACGTCGACCGTCGCTCCGCCGCCGTGACCGCGGCGCTCGCCCTGGACGACGATCTCGTTTAGCGCCGGCGAGAGCTCCCAGTCGTCGCCGCTGGCCTGGAGTCGCGGCTTGGCCCGCGTTCTGGCGCTGCCGGTCTTCTGGATGTGTTCGACCTCCGCGACGACCGTCTCGACGGCTTCCTCGGGTGCGATAGCGTTCAGAAAGCCGACTTCACCGAGGTTGACCCCCAGTATCGGCGTCGACCCCGCGCCGCGGGCCGCGTACAGAAACGTCCCGTCGCCGCCGATGCTCACGACGAGATCACAGGCGGACATTTCATCGACCGGGGCCGAATCGGGCACGGCGGCCTCCCACGCGTCGTGGTCTCCCAGCGCCCCGGCGGTCGTTTCGTCGACGACGACGGCCGCCGACGTGGCGCGCAGTCGGTCACACAGTGTACTCGCAAGCGACATGGCCCGGTCGTTGTCCCGCTGCGCGACGATACCGACAGTCATTACCCGGACGTTCCGGCCGGCCGTATATAAACCCTCTACGACGGCAATTATATCAGTCCCGACGCGTATCCCCTTCCATGGGCCGTTCGTGTAGCTGGTGGTCGTGTGTATGAGCGGGGACGACGGGTCCGACGACGACTGGTTCGAAAGTGCGCTGGACGACGAAGACGGCGACGACGGACCGGCGGACACCCCGGCGGCACCGTCCGAGAGCGAGGCCGAGGAATCGGCGTCCGCGGACACAGGGCCGTTCGACGCCGACAGCGACGACGGACAATCCAAGCGCAGTGGTGGCGGCAGCCCCTTCGACGACGATGGGGACACTCCCTTCAGCGAGGAGAGTGACAGCAGCCCGTTCGACGACAGCGGCGATGACCCCTTCAGCAGCGGGGGAAGTGGGGCCCCCGATGCCGACGCTGAGTCCCCCGACGACGGCGGCGGTGGACTCTTCGACGACGACTTCGCCACCGCGTTCGAGTCCGCCGGCAGCGGTGACGGTGCCGGCGATAGCGACTTCGAGGAGGAGTTCGAATCCGACATCCCGCGGGTCGACATCGGTATCGAGGGCCTCGACCAGATGATTCAAGGCGGGATTCCACAACGCCATCTCATCGTCACCATCGGCTCGGCCGGCACCGGGAAGACGACGTTCGGGCTGCAGTTCCTCCACCACGGCCTCCGGAACGGCGAGAACGCGGTGTTTCTGACCCTCGAACAGTCTCACGATGCGATACTGGACACTGCCAGTGAACGCGGCTGGGGGTTCGAGGAGTACGAGGAACAGGGCCAGCTAGCGATTGTCGACCTCGACCCGGTCGAGATGGCGAACAGCCTCGACAACATCCGGGGCGAACTCCCGGCGCTCATCGAGAAGTTCGGTGCCGACCGGCTGGTGCTCGACTCCGTCTCGCTGCTCGAGATGATGTACGACGACCAGTCCCGTAGACGCACTGAAGTGTTCGATTTCACCCGGTCGCTGAAACAGGCCGGCGTGACGACGATGCTCGTCTCCGAGGCCAACGAGAACAACCCCTTCGCGTCCAGACACGGTATCATCGAATACCTGACTGACGCGGTGTTCATCCTTCAGTACGTCCGGTCGGACACCGGCGAGACGCGACTCGCCGTCGAGATTCAGAAGATACGGAACGCGAACCACTCGCGGGAGACGAAACCCTACGAGATAACGAACGACGGCATCTCGGTTTACCAGCAGGCCAACATCTTCTAAACTGTTGCCGTCCCGACCGATTCCGATTCTTCCCGCTCGTCGAGTGCAGCGTTGTAGCCGCCGGCCCAGAGGTCCGTCGCAACGACCAGCACGTAGAAGGTGGCAAACGGGCTGAGAACCACGGCGATGAGTGAGCCGATGAACGGGATGACGTTGAGCAAGTTCACCACGACGTTGGCGGCGATGAACAGGGCAATCGAGACCAGCCACGGCGTCGCGTACTCCGGGGACATGACTAACTTCCGTAGCGTCTCGAAATCGAACCCGGCACCGAACTCGCCGGTACAGGCGAAGTGGATGACGGCCGCCGTCGCCACGTAGCCAAACACCAGCGACAGGACGAACGAGATCGCCAACCCGCCGAACAGGCCGGCCAGGCCGGCACCCGCCCCGGCGCGGGTCCCGGTCGCCATCGCGAACAGGCTGCCGCCGACGGTCACTCCGAACACGACGAGCGGGACGAGCATGTACACGATGCCGATGATCCAGGCTTTGACGCCGTCAACGAACAGCTCGCCCCAGTCCTCGAACGCCGGTGGCTGTGTCGCCCCTTCGGCCCGCTCGCGGACTGCCTGGACGAGATAGCCGTACACGAGGATGCCGGGCACGACGAGGAACGAGAGGAGGCTGAGGACGCCGCCGATGAGGACGGTCACGGTCCAGTCGTCGTCTTCCATGGGGTACGTGAGTGCATCGTCTATCGAATCCATGTTCATTGATCACATTCCTCACAGTTAGTTACAGACACCTTGCCGGGCTATTCGCTCGGCTTACCGGCGGGCAGCGATGTGTCGACTCCCACGCCTGTCTCATATCGTGTCGGCTTGCGGAACCAATAAATCACAACCGGGCGACAGGTGGGGTATGGTACTACTCGTGCCCTTCGACGGCTCGGCTCTGTCGCAAGCCGCGCTAAAGCGGGCGACGGAGTTCGCGGACTACCGCGACGAGGAGATAACCGCGCTGTCAGTTATCCCGGACGATGCGGCATACGCGCGGGAACACGGCTGGCTCGACGCGGACGAGGCGTTCGCTGTCGAGGCCCTTGCCGACCGCATGCGAGAGCAGGTCGAGTCGGTCGCCCCGACGGCGTCGTTCCGCTACGAGGTCCCGGAAGACGTGAGCTCGATGGCATCGACGACGACGGATATCACCCGGACTATCAGAGAAGTCGCTCACGAAGAGGGGGCCTCAATCGTGTTCATCGGCAGTGAGAACGCCGGACGGGTGTCGACACCGGTCTGTAGCGTCGGCTCACCGGTGTCCGAAGACCCCCAGTACGACGTCCATATCGTCCGGCACCCGTAGCCCTATCTGACGACGGTTACAGGGACGGACGCTCGTCTGACGACGATTTCGGCGACGCTGCCCAGCAGGATTCGGGACATACCCGAGCGACCGTGACTCCCCATGACGATCTGGTCGATGTCGTGGTCGTCCGCGTACTCCACGATAACTTTCGTCGGTCGGCCCACCTCGATGACGCGCTCGACGGACTCGACGCCGGCCTCGGTCACCGCCGCTTCAAGATCGTCGAGCAGGTCCTCCGATGTGGCCTTCTGTTTTTCGTACCACTCCTCGGAGAAAGAGGGGATCGATGCCTCCGCGCTGTAGCCGGCCTCTGCGGGGTTGATGACGTGCAAGAGAACGACCGTCGCGTCCGGATACTCCTCTGCTGCGAACTCACACGCTTCCGTTGCTTGGTCGGAGCTGTCGACCGGTACGAGGATTCGTTTTGCCATACGCCCCATTCCGTTGGGGTCGGTTTGAATCTTCGGCCCGCTGCAATCAACGAGCCGGCCTGCAGTCTGTCAGTCTCGCCCGTGACGGGTCACACACGTCGACAGGCCGATCAGTTCGACCGGCTCGGAGTTATCGGGCGAGTAGACGACCCGCTGGCCCTTCTCCATGTAGGGAACCTTCGATTCGAGGTTGCTCGGGATGTTCACGGCCGAGATGGCGTCCTCGTCCCCGAGATTGAGCACCATCGTCGTGTTGATCTGCTTGAACACCGGGTCGGCGATGTCTTGGGGGTCCTGCGTGATGAGATACAGGCCGAGGCGCTCCTTGCGGCCCTGTTTGGCGGCCTCGGTGAACTTCCCGATGACCTTGCGGCCCTGGACGCTGTCGGCGTCGGTGAGGAAGTTGTGGGCCTCGTCCATCCCGAGCACGAGCGGCGTCTCCTTGATGCGGTCGTAGTCCGGGTCGTTCGAGAGCTTCTGGTCGATGAGCAGGCTGGAGACGGCCAGCACGATGGTCGATGCGGTCCGGGAGTCCGTGATGTGATACGTCGGGATGACCGTCAGCCCGCCGTCGCGGACGAACTGCGATATCTGGTCGGTGATGGGGCGGGCGTCCTGGTCGAAGACTGCGCCGAAGCCCTGGACGCGGCGCTTGACGGCGTCGAACGTGGCCTCGTGGACGTCGCCCGCCTCGTCCAGTTCCTCCTTGAGCGCGGGGTCTCCGAGGAAGGTCCGGAAGTCGCTGTAGGTCCCGCTCTCGCCGTATTCGCGCTCGAACCGCGGGAGCAGTGTGTTCACCAGCGCGCCGTACTGGTTGTCGTTCAGGCTGGAGCCGGCGATGAGCCAGGGGTTGTCGTGGACCAGCGAGAACGGGATGGTGAACTCCACCTGCTCGGCGCGGTGGTGGCTGGCGTTGTAGTCGGCCCCGGCCACTTTCGGGACGAAGGCGATGGTGTCGTCGTGGCCGCCGTGGGCGACGCCCTCACGCTCGCAGCGGCGCTCGAACTCGTCGGTCATCGCGGGGTTGTCGTCGTGCATCTGGGCGTACTCGTCCTGGGGGTCGAACTGGACGACGGCGAGTTCGGGCGTGCGGCCGTCGCCCATCTCGTAGGTCCGGCCGAGATACTGCCGCAGGACGTTCTTCGAACTGTGGGTCTTCCCGGAGCCGGTCCCGCCGGCGACGAGGGTGTGCCGGAATACGAGCGGGTCGCCGGCGTCGTAGTCGTCTTTCAGCCGGTAGTCGATGGTCGGCGGCTCGGCGGCCGTCCGGACCTTTTCGCCGCCGACGGCGAGATGGCCCAGGAAGACGCCGTCCTCGGGAATCTTCAGGCCGGTCTTGATCTCGGATTTGTCGGTGGCCTCCCGGACGACGGTTTCGGGCTTAGGCACCCGGTCGGTCATCCGCCGCTTGAGTTCGCCGTCGTCTGAGTATAGCACGGCCACAGGTTCCAGTTCTGCGATAAACTTGAAATCCCGCTCGTCGATGCCCCGCTCGCGCATCGCCCGCCGGGCGTGGATTTCGGTCGCGTCGTCGGCGTGGAACTCCTGTGCGTACTCCAGGGCCTTGATGCGACAGAACAGGCGCTCACCTCCAGGATATGGGACGAGCAGATAGGTCCCGATGCGCAGGCGCGAGCGGTTCCGCGCGGTGACGTACGCCCGGAGGGCCGTTTCGTCCGCTTCCTCGCTGATTCGGAGGCCGTTCGCCGCCGAGAGGACACCGAGGCCGGTGTCTGTGCCGGCCGGTGTCACGTCCATATCTTCGAAGTCGTCGTCTGTCGGGTCGGTGCTCCCCGACGCGTCGACAGACCGGTCGCTGTCGTCGGTCGTCTCGGCCGACTGCGCGGCCTCGTCGTCGGCCGCCGCGTCGTCGCCGTCGAAATCAGTGAAATCCCCGAGGTCGGACATACCCCAGTCCAGGGTAGCCGGGGATTAACACCTTTCCCCAGCAGCCTGAATGTGAAACCTTACCCGGGTGGCTGTCAACGAACGCGTATGAAGCCGACGCGGCTAATGTCTTTTAATGTGCGGTACGACACCGCCGGGGATGGGGTAGACGGATGGCCCCACAGGCGGCGACTGGTGGCGGGGATAATCCAGTATCACAACCCCGATATTATCGGGGTCCAGGAAGCGATGGCCCACCAGCTCCGGGAGCTAGAGGTGTTGCTGGACGGCTACGAGTGGGTCGGTGATCCCCGCGACTCAGTCGACGCCGGCGGGGAACACACGGCCATCGGCTACCGGGCCGAGCGCTTCGACTGCGCGGCCACCAACACGTTCTGGCTCTCCGAACAGCCCGCCGAGCCGAGCAGCGTCGGCTGGGACGCCGCCTACCCCCGCGTGGCGACCTGGGCTCGCCTCCGTGACCGCGACACCGACGACGACCTGTTGTGTCTGAACACGCATCTGGACCACCAGGGGGCCGATGCGCGGGTCGAGGGCATCGAACTGGTGCTTGACCACCTCGATTCTATCGCCCGGGATGCTCCTGCAGTACTGATGGGTGACTTCAACTGTGTGGTCGGCGAGCCGGCCTACGAGCGGGCCGAGGGTCACGAACTCCCGGACGGCCGCAGGCTCGTCGACGCCCGCGACATAGCGACAGTCTCCCACGGTCCGACGACGAGCCGGACCGACTTCCACGACCTGCTCCCCGGGATGGGCATCGACCACGTGTTCGTCACCGAGGACGTGGCCGTCGACACCAGGGCCGTCATCGCCGACCGCGACGACGCCCACTACGGCTCCGACCACCTGCCCGTCGTGGTCGACTGTGAGTCCTGACCCGGGGGAGAATCTTTTGCCCTTGTGGCCCCTACGTCAAGCTATGTTGCTTATTCGGGGGACGGCAGGCGGGACGACGCTGACCGGGACGCTGTACGAACCAGGCGAGGAGCCGCCCGAGTTCAACGGCGCGCCGGACGAGGGGACGCCCTACGTCTGGGTCTGTGACGCCTTCTACGAGGTCGAGAGCGGTGGCCAGGTCCAGTCTATTGGCGACCGCGAGATCCGCATCGCCTTCGAGTCCCCGATGCCCCGCGGCTTCGAGACGCGCGACGCGGCAATCGATGCGGCCAAGGAACACGTCAGAACGCAGTTCGCCCGGCTCGGCGTGGCCGGCGAGACGGTCGACGTGACGGTTCAGCAGGCCGAGACGGCGTAGCCGCCACCGCCGCGGCTCGTCGGCGTCAGAACGATTCCTCGACGGCGCCCCACCGGATGTCGTTGTACTCCCGCTCCCGGTCGGTCTCGAACGTCCGCTCGATGCGGCGAGTGAGTTCCTCGCTGCCCTGCCGGTCGATTTTGGCGAGCTCGTCGGCCTTCCCGATAGCCAGCGGCGGCCCCTGTTCTCGGGCCACGTCGTGGAGTATCTGCCGGGTGAGCTTGGCCCGGCACTCCGGGTCCTTGGTGAAGGCATAGGGGGCCTCGACGCGGAACACGAGGTCCGAGCGCGGGTCGTAGAGAACGAAAAACGTCACCTCGTAGGCCTCGGGGTCGAGCGACCGCTCGATGCCCAGCGCGTCACCGTCGGCGGCCATGATGCCGTCGGTGCCGCCCCGCGAGCGGAACCAGTTCGTCGCGGTGAGACAGTCGGTCTGCCGCTCACCATCGTCGTCGCGACGCTCCAGGATTCGGCGGAAGAAGGCGGTGTCGTTCACCCACGGCGCGTTGGTCTTGCGCCGGAGCGCCCGCGTGAGCGCCTTCGTCGAGGAGTTCTTGATGAACCCGACCAGCGGCACGTCCCGCTCGACGAACCGTTCGACGAGGTCGACGTAGTTGTTCACCACCGTCTTGGGCCGGTCGTCCTCCGCGAGCAGGTCGGCCAGTTCGGTGTCGCGGTCGGCCCAGCGGAGCACGCCGGTCGGGTAGATCGGCCCGTCGAGGATGAACAGGTCCTCGACCACGTCGGCGTTGGTCAGCGCGTGCTGGCTCTCGGCGAGGTACAGCGCCAGCGCGTGGACGACCCGCTGCTCGTAGCGGTCGACCTGTGGCACGTCGAGGACGCGTCGCTTGGCGTAGCCGCGGTCCCCGCCCTGCCACTCGCCGTCGAACCCAAGCGTCGCGTCGTTCGAGTGGACGGCCATGATAATCGTTCGGCCGCGGTGGAGTTCGACGTCCGAGGGGACGCTGCCCATCGCTGCTTGGGCCACGTCCAGAACCAGTCCGTTCTTGAACGTCGTCGGATTGATCGTGCCCGAATCCAGGCCGTGCTGGGTCGGAAACGGCGGGTCCGCCAGCGCGATGTCCTCGATGGGGACCTTCCGGCGGCGCTGCTCGCCCAGCGGCTCCAGAATCTCCGTCCCGTCCTGCCACAGCGGGTCGAGGAAACTCTCCCACACCTCCTCGGCGGCCGCCTCCTGGTCGCTCGTCTCGACGGTCTCGCGCACCTGCCCGGCGAGCTTGGCGATCCCGTCGACGTGGACCGGGTCCAGCGTCATGCCCGTGCGTTCGCGGGCACGGGCATAACCCTTTGGTCACCCGCCGATTCGACGCTCACTCCTTACCGGACTCCTCGCGGAGGAGGCGCTCGATAGCCTCGGCGATTTCCTCGTAGGACTGCATCGTCAGGCCGTCCGTGGTGATGAGCACGCCCTGGCGTTCGGTCGTCGCCCGGAGGAGGTAGCCGTTTGAGAACGCGCGGACGGTGAAACGGTAGTCCCCCAGTTCGGACTCCTGGTAGGCGTTTTTCGTCTGTTTGTACCCCTGCCACTCGTGGCCGACGAAGTCGTTGAGGTCGGCGTCCTGTTCGAGATCCTCCCGCAGGTAGAGTTGCTCGAAGTTCGCACGTGTGAAATACGTCACTGACCGGAGCGAGTCGCCCGTCGCCGTCCGGGCTGTCGTGACGATTGCGTCGGCCAGATCGTCCGAGAGAATGTTCCGAGTCATGCCCGACCGAAGGCGGGCCACCCTCTTAATTTCGGGGTTCTCAGTATCGGCACCGATAGCGGGGTAGCGACATGGAGTACCAACACCAGAACCGCCGGATTCCGCATTATCGACCGTGGCGTTCGGGTCTGACCGACAGTGTATTAGGCCGGTCGCGTGACTCTCCGGACATGAACGTCGGACTCATCATTTTGGACGGGTGGGGCCTGAACCCGGACGACGATGTCCGGGATGCCGTCGCCGCCGCCGACACGCCGAACTTCGACCGGTACTGGGACGCGGGCGCGACGTCGACGCTTGCCACCCACGGCCGCCGGGTCGGCCTCCCGGAGGGCCAGATGGGCAACTCCGAGGTCGGCCACCTCAACATCGGGGCCGGCCGCGTCGTCAAGCAGGACTCCGCCCGCGTCAGCGACAGTATCGCGCGCTCCCGGGGCGAGTCGCCGCCCGACGACGCCGCACAGGACCCGCCCTTCTTCGAGAACGAGACGGTTCTGTCGGCCTTCGAGCACGCCGAGGAACACGGCGGCCGGGTCCACTTCATGGGTCTCGTTTCGGACGGCGGCGTCCACTCCTATCAGGACCACCTCCACGCGCTCATCGAACTCGCCGGCGAGCGCGGGACCGACGCCGTCTCGCACGCTTTCACCGACGGCCGAGACACCTCGCCGACCGGCGGCGAGGACTACCTCGCGGACCTACAAGCCCACGCCGAGGAACACGGAACCGGGCACGTCGCCACTGTCTGCGGTCGGTACTACGCGATGGACCGCGACCAGAACTGGGAGCGGACCCGCCGGGCCTACGACGCCATTGTGCACCGCGAGGGCGACCACCACGCGGATGACGCTGTCACGGCGGCCACCGAGTCCTACGCCCGCGACACCACGGACGAGTTCATTGAGCCGACGACCGTCGGCGACCACGCCGGTCTCGAAGACGGCGACGCGGTCATCTTCTTCAACTTCCGCTCGGACCGCGCCCGGCAACTCACCCGGATGCTCGGCGATATCCGCCCGGACGACTGGGCGGCCGACACCGAACCGCCGGACATCCGACTGGTGACGATGACGCAGTACGACGAGACGTTCGACCTGCCGGTCGCCTTCCCGCCGAACCAGCCCGAGGACGTGCTCGGCGAGGTGCTTTCTGAAGCCGGGAAGACCCAGATCCGGCTGGCCGAGACGGAGAAGTACCCCCACGTGACGTACTTCCTGAACGGCGGCCGCGAGGTGGCCTTCGAGGGCGAGAGCCGCGAGATCGTCGACAGCCCCGACGTGGCGACCTACGACCTGCAACCGGAGATGAGCGCGCCGGAACTGGCCGACACCGCTATCGAGTTCGTCGAGACCGAGGACCCCGACGCGCTGGTCCTGAACTTCGCCAATCCCGATATGGTCGGCCACACCGGCGACTTTGAGGCGGCGGTGACCGCCGTCGAAGCCGTCGACGAACAGCTCGGCCGGCTGGTCGCGGCGATTGGGGCCGCCGGCGGCCACGCGCTCATCTGTGCCGACCACGGCAACGCCGACGACATGGGCACCGAAGACGATCCGCACACGGCCCACACGACCAACCCCGTCCCGTTCATCTACCTCTCAGCCGACGGGACCGCCAGTGGCCGGACCGCCCGCGACGGCGGGACGCTGGCCGACCTCGCGCCGACGATGCTCATGCTCATGGGCATCGACCAGCCGGAGGCGATGACCGGCACGCCGTTGGTCGAATAGCGGGCGACGCGATCACGTTATTCTTCCAGTAACGAGAGATACGCCGGCGGCACGCGGTCAGTCGTGTACGTCTCGCTCCCGCGTTTGACGATTCGGTGGTCGTCGGCCTGCATCGCCGTGGCGTCGACGACGAACACGACGGGCTCGGTGGCGTGTCGACGCCCCACCTCGCGGGCCGCCGCGACAGATTCTGAAAGGTGGACCATCTGGCGGCCCATTGGTTTCAGTCCCGTTTCGCGTATCGACGCGACGTTTCGCGGTGCAGTTCCGTGATACAGCGTCGCCGGGACGGGGTCGTCGGTCGCATCCATGGTTACGTCGACAGAGTGCCCGTAGGCCGCCCGAACGCGGCCGCCAGCGGCTACCGTGCTTGACTCGTCGCCGACTCCAGTCCGCTCGAACCGCCCCTTCGGGTCCGTGGCGATGACGCCCGCCAGCGCCTCGCCGTCGGCCCAGTCGTACTTCCGCTCGACTGTGGAGCGGAGGGAATCGAACGCCGTCCACCCCGCTTCGTCTAATTCGATGCCTGCGTCTTCGGGGAAGTGCCTGAGCGCCCCGGAGACGAACTTCGAGAGCTGTTGCCGCCGTGCCCCGTCGAGAACATGGGCCCCCTCTCGGTCACAGATCGGACACGTGTCGCCCTCGAAAAAGCCGTCCTCGGGACAGCGACGGACCGCGTCTGGCATGGTCGGGGATGCGCCGCGACCATACAAAAACGTCACGTGGACGTGACGACGGCCCGCGTATTGACACGTATCCCAGACGCTCTCAACGGCGGCCACGGCATTGCTACCGGCGAAGACGGCCTGAACTCTCCGGCCCGCTGCCAGGATATCTTCAAGTAGATACAGTCATCAGTGAGCCATAGCGAAATGCCGTCCCCAACAGACCTCGAACTCGGCGGTGACCGGGCCGACGTGTATCGGTACGTGGAGCGGAACGGCCCCGTCGCGCCCGCCGAGGTGGCAGAGACCATCGGCGTCGACCCCGAGCGGTTCCAGCACCACGTCTCCATCCTCAAACGCGACGACCTCATCGAGACCACCGAGGACGGGAAGCTGACCGTGGCGCTCCACCACGGTGAGACGGCCGAACACTACGAGGCCGGCGTCAGCTACGAGATACGGCCTTCCCGGCCGTCGGACCTCTCCGGCGTCGTCGGCACGATACGCGACGTGACCAGCGAGGCACCGTACATCATCGCGGCCGGTGTCGCCGAGCAACTGGCCTACGAGGACACGCTCGTCCGCTGGGGCCCAAACCGCTGTCGCGTCGTGTTCGTCGCCACCGTCGACGACGATGTCGTCGGCTGGGTTCACGTCGCTATGTCCGAGGTGGACGAACTCGCGTCCACAGCTGAACTCACACTTGGAGTGATGCAGACGTACCGCCGCCACGGTATCGGGAGCCACTTGCTCCACCGCGGGGTCGAATGGGCCGCGAGCCGTGGCTGCCGGAAAGTGTACAACAGCCTGCCGGCCACGAACGAGCGGGCCATCGACTTCCTGAAGGAGACCGGCTGGACGGTCGAGGCTGTCCGCGATGGACACTACGAGATCGACGGCGAACTGGTCGACGAGGTGATGATGGCGCGCCGGCTGGACTGAGACGGACTGACGGCAAGGGCCACCCTTGTGAGCGGAGAACCCGGAGATAGCGCCCTATGGATTTATGATTATCTACCGACAAGTGACGACATGACAGTTACCGAACTGGAAGACTACGGAATGCTCCAGATGGACGTCGAGGACATCGAAAAGACCCTCGAACGGAAGAGCATTGGCGTGCTTGGCGTCCCGACCGATTCCGCGCCGCTACTTCGCCCGCTTGGTTTCTGGTACGACGGCGAGTCCGCGCTCTACTTCGTCTACGTTCTCGGTGCCGACAGCCGGAAAGTGACGGTGAGCGACCACGCGGACGTTGCCCGGTTTCTCATCTACGACGTCGAAACGACGTTCAACTGGCGCAGCGTCCTGCTGACGGGGACCATCGAACGAGTCCCTGACGACGAACGCAGGGCAATCGAAGAACAGATAGACACCTCCTGGACGCCCGACGTGTTCGAACGGGCGGCCGAGACGGAAGCCACAGCGCTGTATCGGTTCCGGATCGACGACCGGGTTGGTATCAAGCAACTCGAACTCCCGCCGGAACTCAGAACCGAATCCTCGACGAGCGGGCCGGATTGACCGGTACCTAGCCCGTTCGGAAAGAGAAATCCAGCGTCGGCGCGGAGTGGGTCAGCGACCCCATCGAGATGATGTCCACGCCTGTTTCGGCATAAGCTGGCACGTCCTCGACCGTGATACCGCCGCTGGCCTCGGTGAGCGCGTCGGAAGTGGACGCTGCCACCCTGTCGACGGCCCGCTCAGTTTCCGCGGGGGACATGTTGTCGAGCAGGACGATGTCCGCGCCGGCCTCGGCGGCCCGCGGGGCGTCCTCCGGAGCTTCGACCTCGACGTCGAGTTTCGTCGCGAAGGAGGCCCGCTCGCGGAAGTGGTCGATGGCGTCGAGGAGCCCCATCTCGGCGATGTGGTTGTCCTTGACCATCACCATGTGCGAGAGGTCCAGTCGGTGGGTGTCACCGCCGCCGGCGGCCACCGCCCGTTTCTCGATGCCGCGCAGACCAGGGGTGGTCTTGCGCGTGCCGGCAATGCGGGGCGTGGAATCCGTCGCAGCCGATCCCGCCGCATCGACGGCGGCCCGGGTCTTCGTCGCGACGCCCGAGGTGTGGCCGGTGATGTTCACGGCGACGCGCTCGCCGCGGAGCACCGACTGCGCGGGGCCGTCGACGCGAAGCACCACGTCGCCGGCATCGATGGAGGCCCCGGACTCGACCGGTGTCTCAACAGCACAGTCCAGATACTCGAACACCGCGGTGGCGGCGTCGAGGCCGGCGACGACGCCGGATTCTTTGGCCACCAGTCGGCCCTCGGTCGTTCCGGGCACGTCGTTGGTCACGTCGCGGTGGCCCACGTCCTCGCGGAGCCACCGCTCGATGTCGCTGTCGGCGAGCATCAGTCAGCCGTGGACTCCGGCGGTTCCTCGCTCGCGTCCACGAGGTTGTGCGTGCCGACGCTCTCCTCGTTCTCGGCGGCGTGGCGAGCGATCAACAGGGCGGTGACGCTGGCGTGGCGGAGTTCGTACAGCGAGCGGCTGGTCCGCGTGCGGACGTAGGCGTCGACTTCGCCCTTGAGCCGGCGGAGGACGGCCATCGCGCGCTGGAGGTCCGCGGGGTCGCGCTCGACGCCGACGTTCTCGGCCATCACGCGAGTTAGCCGCTGGAACTTGTCGCGGGCGAACCGCTCGGGCAGGTCCGGGTCGCGTTCGAGCAGTTCCGGCGCTTCGATTGGTTCGGGTTCGGCCCCGGCGGCGTCTTCGCCGGCGCGCAGACCCCAGACCAGCCCTTCGAGCAGGGAGGTGCTGGCGAGGCGGTTCGCGCCGTGGACGCCGGTCCGGGAGCACTCGCCGACGGCGTACAGTCGGTCCAGCGTCGTCCGGCCGCGGTCGTCGACGCTGACGCCGCCACAGAGGAAGTGCTCGGCGGGCGCGACCGGGATGCCCTCGGTCCAGTCGACGCCGTGCTCTTTACAGCGGTCTGCGAGGTTCGGGAACTCGTCGGCGAAATCCAGCGGTGACACGTCCAGCGTCACCTCACCGGTCGCCTCTCGCTCTGCTTTGACTGCCCGGGCCACCACGTCGCGAGGCGCGAGTTCGGCGTCCGCGTGGTAGTCGGGCATGAACCGCTCGCCCTTGCCGTTGCGCAGCAGGCCGCCCTCGCCGCGGACGGCTTCGCTGACGAGGAAGGCCACATCACCATCGAGAGTACAGGCAGTCGGGTGGAACTGCACGTACTCCATATCTTCCACTTCGGCCCCGGCGAGTGCGGCCATCCCGATGCCGTCCCCGGTCGTGTTGTCGGGGTTCGTCGTCCGCGGGTAGAGGTCGCCGATGCCGCCGGTCGCCAGCACGACGCTGCCGGCGAAGTATGGAGTTACCTCGCCGTCGGATTCGAGCATCGCGCCGTGGACACGGCCCTCGTGACGGATGAGTTCGAGCGCGGCGGTGTCGTCCAGAATCTCCACGCCGTCGTGGTCGTCGATGTAGTTCAGGAACGGGACGTGGATGTGCCTGCCCGTCGAGGCGTCCACGTGGAGGATGCGGTCCTCGCTGTGGGCGGCCTCGCGGGTGAAGTCGTGGCCGGACCCGTTCTGGTCGAAGTCAATGTCGAGCGTGTCGAGCAACACGTCCTCGACGGTCTCGTTGGCGTTCTCGACCAGCACGTCGACAGCCTCGGGGTCGGCGGTACCGTCCGAAGCGGCCATGATGTCCTCTTTGAACTCTTCGGGGGTGTCCCGGGAGACGGCGATACCGCCCTGGGCCCACCAGGACGAGGAGCCTTCCGGACGGGTCGCCTTCGTGGCGAGCGTCACGTCGTCGCCTTCGCGGGCCGCGGCGAGCGCCGCCGCCAGCCCGGCGATACCGGAGCCGATGACCAGCACGTCCGTCGTAATCGGGTCGTCCGTCATGGTTAGATCTCCAGCATCCGGTCCATCGCGACCTGGGCCAGTTCCTTCTCCTCGGGCGCGACCTCGATGACGTTGCGCTCGCGGCCCTCGACCAGTTCCTCCAGCACCCACGCGAGGTAGTTCGGGTCGATCTGGCGCATCGCGTTGCAGTCCATGCAGGCGTCGCCACACAGCGGCACGACGTTCACCTCGGGGTGCCACCGCTGGAGGTGGTGCGTGAGGTGAATCTCGGTGCCGATAGCCCACGTTTCGCCGGGATCAGCCTCGGCGACGGACTCACAGATGGTCGACGTAGAGCCGGCCACGTCGGCGGCTTCGACGACCTCGCGGCGACACTCGGGGTGAACGATGACGTTCGCGTCGGGGTACTCCTCGCGGACGGATTCGATGTGGTGCTCGCGGAACCGCTCGTGAACCTGGCAGTACCCCTCCCAGAGGATGATGTCGTTTTTCACGGCGTCGGCGGCGTCGGTCCCTTCGGCGTCCCAGGGGTCCCACTCCACCGTTTCGTCGGCCATGCCGAGCCGGTGGGCCGTGTTCTCGCCGAGGTGCTTGTCGGGCAGGAACAGCACCTTGTCGCCCTTCTCGAAGGCGTACTCGAAGGCCTTGTGAGCGTTCGAGGAGGTACAGACCAGGCCGCCCTGCTCGGCGCAGAAGGCTTTGAGGTCGGCGTAGCTGTTCATGTACGTGATCGGGATGATCTCCTCGTCGTCGTCGAGCGCCGCGGTCAGCTCCGCCCACGCGGCGTCGACCTGCAGCGCCTCGGCCATGCCGGCCATCGGGCAGGAGGCCTCCATCGACGGGAGAATCACGGACTGGTCGTCGTCCGTGATGATGTCCGCGGACTCGGCCATGAACGTCACGCCGCCGAAAATCACGTAGTCGGCGTCGGACTCGGCGGCTTCCTTCGAGAGCTGGTAGGAGTCGCCGATGAAGTCGGCGTGCTCGACGATCTCCCGGCGCTGGTAGTTATGGCCGAGGATGACCACGTCGTCGCCGAGCGTATCGAGCGCACTCTCGATGCGCTCGGTCCGTTCGTCCGCCCCGAGATCCCGGTACGCCGGCGGGAGCTGCTCGAGGTTGTCGTACTTGAAGAGGCTGAGGTCCGTCTCGAACGCGGCGGTTTCCATTTCGGGCACGATGTATCCACCTGTGGATGTTCACGCTTCGGAACTCCTCCGTGAAAAGATTTTATCTTCAAAGGTGTGGGTTGGTGGTGTGGAAAATTGTATACCTGATATCGGTGGCTTATCTGGTTCTGTTTTCGGGTTTGGTGGCATAACAGATTTTATACCCGGTTTTGGCGGCCTCTCTAATTCTGTATCCCGCATTGTTGAATACTGATATATGTTACCGATTAGCAGAAGACGGAATGCTTCGATACGGCCGTCCGTCAGCCTCAGTCTCCGGAATCGAACACTACCTCGCCGTCACTGACGGTCAGCGAGACAGTTATGTCCGAGATGTCGCCATCCGGTACGTCCCACGGAGAGGCCGATAGCACAGCGAAATCCGCGACCGACCCCGGCGTAACTGTACCCATCCGGTCCTCGTCGAAGCCCGCGTACGCGCCGCCGTGGGTGTACGCCCTGAGCGCCTCGTCGACTGTCAGGCGCTGGCTCGGTTCCGGCGCAGTCACGGCCTGCTGGACGCCGTACAGCGGGGAAAGCGGCATGCAGTCACTTCCAAAGGCCAACTGTGCGCCGGCATCCGCGAGGTCGCGGAACCGGTTCGTCAGCGCGCGGCGCTCGCCGAGTCGTTCGTCGTACAGGCCGCCCGGCGCTGCCCAGCGGTGGAAGTTCGGCTGCGCTGAGACGACCAGTGGCGACGCCGCCAGTCGCTCCACCAGGTCGCCGGTGAGGATTTCGGCGTGCTCGACACGGTGGCGCTCGTCCGCGGCGTCGACGGACTCGATAGTCGAAAGCAGTGCGTCGATGGCCGCGTCGCCGATGGCGTGGGCGGCGAACTGGAGTCCCGCGTCGTCGACCGCTGCTACTAGCTCTTGAAGGGCATCGGGATCCGTCCGCCACTCGCCGACGCTGTCGCTGTCGGCGTAGGGGTCCCGGAGCCGCGCGGTTCCGGCCCCGAGCGACCCGTCGATGTACGTCTTAATAGCACCCGTCTGGACCCGGTCGCTCCCGTGGTTCGTCACCAGCCCGAGCTCCCGGACTGCATCGAGGTGGTCCGCCCAGTAGTTGAGCCGTACCCGCAAAGAGAGAGCGTCCTTGCTGTCCAAATCGCGGTACACCCGCGGGGCGTGAGACTGCCGCACCATGTCGTGCACGGCGGTAATTCCTTCCGAGAGCGCCACCTCCTGTGCAGCCAGCAGGTACTCCCGGGTTTGCGTGTAGTCGGGCGCGATAGCGTCGAAGACGGCCTCGGCGGCTTCCTCGACGAGTACGCCGGTCGGCGCTCCGTCCTCAGTCCGGACGCCGTTGTCGGGCAGGTCCAGCACGTCCAGCGCGGCGTGGTTCACCGACACCGTGTGCAAGTCCTCGCGCGCAGCCGCGACCGGTCGCTCGGTGCTCGCCCGGTCCAGCGTCGCCGCTTGGAGTCGGTCGCCGTCCCAGTCGCTCTCGTCGTAGCCAAAGCCCAGTAGCCAACCCTCGCCGTCGTCGGCCGCCAGCAGTCGGTCGATACAGTCGTCCGGGCCGTCTGCCCCCGCGAGGTCCGCTTCGACTGCACGGCGGCCGACGATTTCCAGATGCGTGTGTGCGTCGATAAAACCGGGTAACAGGACGCCGTCACGGCAATCGACGGTCTCGGCACCCGCGGTCGAGAGTTCGTCCGGGTCGCCGACCGCCGTAATTGTTCCGTCCGTTACCGCGACAGCCGACGCGGGGTCCTCGTCCGAGAGCGGCCGTACCTCGCAGTTTGTGAAGACGCGGTCGACCATACGGAGATCGGGAGCGGCGGCCGCAAAACGGTTCGCCCACCAAGAGCAACTGTTAGGGGTCCCGAACTCACACCGGTCAGTATGACCGACTCCGACGCCGCCGCGCTCGCTGAGCGCGTCCGCGAGGGCGAGTTGCGGCTCTACGAACTGGAAGACCACGCCGACGCCGACACCGCGGCGGCGGCCCGCAGACACCTGCTGGCCGAGGAGACCGGCACGGACCTCTCGGCTGTCGGCGACTACACCTTCGACGCTGCCGACGCCGAGAGCAACATCGAGAACATGATCGGCGCGGCACAGGTTCCGATGGGTGTGGTCGGCCCCCTCCCGGTCGACGGCGGGGCCGCCGAGGGCGACCACCACCTCCCGCTGGCGACGAGCGAGGGCGCGCTGCTGGCTTCCGTCAACCGCGGCGTCTCGACGATCCGCAACGCCGGCGGCGCGACCGCTCGTGTGCTCAAGTCCGGGATGACCCGCGCGCCGGTGTTCCGCGTCGAGGACGTGGCCGAGGCGGGCGAGGTATCGGCCTGGGTTCGCGAACACGCCGACACCCTCGCCGACGCCGCGGAGTCGACGACGAGCCACGGGGAACTCCAGGGCGTAACCCCCTACGTCGTCGGCGACAGCGTCTTCCTCCGGTTCTCCTACGACACCAAGGACGCGATGGGAATGAACATGGCGACCATCGCCACGGAGGCGGCCTGCGAGGTCGTCGAATCCGAGACGCCGGCGGACCTCGTCGCGCTGTCGGGCAACCTCTGCTCCGATAAGAAGCCCGCCGCTATCAACGCTGTCGAGGGACGCGGCCGGACCGTCGCCGCGGACGTGCTCATCCCCCACGAGCAGGTCGAGGAACGGCTGGACACCACTTCCGACGCTATCGTCGAGGCAAACACCCGCAAGAACCTCGTCGGGTCGGCGAAGGCCGGCGCGCTGGGGTTCAACGCCCACGCCGCCAACGTCGTCGCCGCCGCCTTCCTCGCGCTCGGCCAGGACATGGCCCAGGTGGTCGAAGGGAGCAACGCTATCACGACGGTCGACGCCCGCGAGGACGGCCTGTACGCCTCTGTCACCATCGCATCGCTGGAGGTCGGCACCGTCGGCGGCGGGACGGGCCTGCCGACTCAGTCCGAGGCGCTGGACGTGCTGGGCTACGGTGGCGGCGGCGACCCCGCCGGGACCAACGCCGACGCGCTCGCGGAAGTCATCGCTGCCGGCGCGCTGGCCGGCGAACTCTCTTTGCTTGCGGCACTGTCCTCGCGCCACCTCTCTTCGGCGCACGCCGATCTCGGGCGGTAGACAGCCGCGGCGTGTGACTACCGCTGCCGGCTCTGGCTTACCAGAAACCCCGCTCCGGCCACCAGCACGACGACGCCGGCGAGTAGGAGCGCTTCCTCCCCGAGCAACGGGCCGAGCACCAGCAGTGCCCACGCGACCGCGAAGACGCCGTGGGCGATGGCGAACAGCCGCCGGCCGCGACGGGCGAACACGACTGTACCCAGCGTGAACCCGAGCGTGAGGACGACCGCCGAGAGGGCGACCGTGCTCACCCGCAACGAACCCATGGCGACCGGCTCGACGACCGGCGTGAGCAGAAACAGCAGCCCCGCAAGGCCGACAAGAATCCCGACCGCGACCGGTCCGGGCTCGAAATCCAGCGTCGTGGTCATAGAAGCCGGTACTGCCCGCGGTTTTCTGATGCCTTGCCAGCACGGACCAGTTTCTCCAGCGCCTTCTTCGTGTACGACGCTGGGACGCCGCGTTCCTCGGCGTAGGCCACGATATCGCCCTCGGTCGGCTGGTCAAGGTTCCGCAACGCACTCAGGACGGTCTCCTTGCGGCTCGCCCCGCCCGTCGCACCCTGTTCGGCCCGGTCGGCAGCCGCCGATACGGCCTCGGTGTCCACCCCCGACTCGTCGAGATATGTTTCCTCGTCCACGCCCGCGTCGTCGACCTGGCGCTCCATCTCGGCGTAAGAATCCAGTTCCGCGAAGGCGTCGCCCTCCCCCTGTCGGTTCGCCAGCATCGACGCCCGGATCTCGCGGGCGTGGGTCTCGTCGTCCGTCTCGACGAACTTCCGGCGCTTGGCGTGCTTGCGACGCGTGCCACACCGCGGGCACTGGGTTGTCTCCGGTCGCCCCTCGGTGACCCACAGCGCGCTGCACTCGCTACACCCCACTACCGCGTACATGCCTCTCAGTCAGGGCCGGACGGTACTGAATCCACCGACAGGGAACTCTGGAATGAGTGTAGTACCGGGCAGTAGCGAGAATCAGAAAGCTCCACTCGTGACAGCTAGCCAACCAGTTACCGGGTGGGGCTCTCTGGCCGTCAGGAATGATACCCAAGGCATCAACAACTGCTCTTAGTGGACGAACGCTTAGGTGGGCCGGGCGCGACACCACGGCGCATGGAGGAAGTACCACAGGCGGCCTGTGAGACGGTCGAAGCAGTCGACGGCGTCCACCTGACACAGATGGCTGTCGGTGAACGGATGAGTGTCCAGCAGTTCCATATCGAACCCGGCGCGGCCGTCCCGGAGCACAGCCACCACCACGAGCAGGTCGGTTACGTCGCGAAGGGGACGTTTACTTTCCATGTCAACGGCGAGGAGTACGTCATCGGCCCCGGCGACTCGTATGTCATCCCGGGCGGCGAACCACACGAAGCGCGCAACGACGCCGAGGAGCCGGTCAGCGGCATCGACGTATTCAGCCCGCCCAGACCGGACCCGGACTGGCAGGACGGCGGTGTTTAGTTAAGGATGAAAAGTGAGGCGAGTGTGATTTCTGCTGTCCATGGCCGAAATCACACGCCTCAACGGTAGTAGCGAGTGGATTGATTTGGATTTTGTGGAGCGTGAGCGGACACCCGAGCGAGCGATGAAGCTCGGTATTCAGATGCACGTTGCGGGACTATCACTTTCGAATACAATATCTGTTCTTGATAAGTTGGGTGTCCAGCGCTCTCGAAAGGCCGTCCACGATTGGGTACAGAAAGCTGATTTACAGCCAGATAGCGGTGAAGCTCCGAATCAGGTTGCGCTTGACGAGAGCGTGATTCGCATCAACGATCAGCAGTACTGGCTGTACGCCGCCGTCGATCCTGACACGAACAGATTTCTCCATATCCGGCTCTTTACCACGTACACTACAGCGCTGACCGAAATCTTTCTCGGAGAACTCCGCGAGAAACACAGCGTCGACGACGCCGTGTTTCTCGTCGATGATGCGGACTGGCTCAAAACAGCACTGCAACGACACGGCCTCGATTTCAGATACGAACTCCACGGAAATCGGAATAGTATCGAACGTGTGTTTCGAGAGGTAAAACGACGAACGTCTTCTTTTTCAAACTGTTTTAGCCACGTCGAACCAGAAACAGCTGAAACATGGTTACGAACCTTTGCCGTCTGGCACAATGCTGCTAACTAAACACGACCGGCAGGACTAACCACAACTGTTTGGAGCCTGCGACCGTATGGCAACCAATGACGCGGGCAGTGGCTGCCGTCGTGACGCTCGCGCTGGTACTCGCCGGATGTTCGGGATTCGTCCAGCAGGACAGCCCCGAGACAGTCACGCCGGCAGCGGTGCCGACTGACGGGGCCGGCTATCCCCCGGGCGTGAGCGACGGCGCAGTGGTTCCGTCAACGCTGGCCAGTACCCACGCGCGGACGCTCGCGACGACGAACTATACGCTGGTCACCCGCCAGCGAGTCACCGACCGCAACGGCACGGTACTCCGGCGGTCAAACCACACCCGCTACGTCGCGGCAAACAACGGGACGTACGCCGGGCACTTCCGACAGAACGGCACCGAACTGAACGTCTTCACCACCCGAATTGACTACTGGACCAACGGCTCCATCGTCGCGGCCCAGTACGACGAACGGGCGGGCCGGCCCCACCGGGTCAAGTGGACCGTCCGCAACGACGGCCCCGTCTCGGATCTCTCGGAGCGCCGGACAATTCTTGGCATCGGGGAAGCCGTCGATCTCTCCGTTGCCGACCGGGTCGACGGCGGCGTCGTCCTCGTCGGGACTCGCTTCACGAATCCTGACAGACTCGTTACCCCGCTGTTCGTCAGTGACCCTCGCAACGTCTCCGTCCGGCTCCGTGTCAGCCACGATGGGACTGTCGAGGCGCTTCGGCTGGCCTTCGACGCAGAACGGAGTGACCAGCGGGTCCGTGTCAGGCAAGACATCAGGGTAACAGACGTCGGGTCTACGACAGTGGTAAAGCCGGAGTGGGTCGCAAACACGACCCAGCGGTCGCTTCGTCAGTAAATGGCCGGCCGCGAAACACCGCTAGAGACGAGTTTCAGGCGCTACCGAGCGCGGGCAGGACCCGCCGAGTGCCGAGCGTGTAACCGGCATACAGGAGGACAAGTCCAATGTAAACCTCCCAGATAGCGAGCGCTGAGATGCCGCCGGACAGGTCGGCCAGGGCGGCCTGTTCGGTGAGTGCTCCCCCGACGGTTAGTCCGGCGGCGAGAAGCGTCGAGAGGAGGAGTTCGAGTAGCTCCGGGATCGATTCTGAGACCATGTGTGCGCAGATATCAGTGTGAACGCGCTTGTAGCTTTTTCGATCCGAGAGAGCTTAGTAGGCCCACGAGAACGGACCTGTATGAGCCAAAGCTGGAACGCGGATTACGCGACACTCGCTAAGCGCGGGTTCATGCTCGGGGCCGGGCTGTTCCTGCTCGGTATCGCGGGAGAAATCGCTGGAAGCGCCGTTCTCGGGACGCTCCCCGCCTGGGGCAACACGCTGCTGGTCGATATGGAACTGCTCGGGATTCTCGTCGGCCTCCTCTCGCCGCTCGTGTTCGGCGTCGTCCTCCCGCTGACGGAGTAGCGGCTCTCGGGCGGGTACTCAGTAGAAAGACTCCCGAGCGACGGGTCCGTTTTCCCGACGGCATGACCGCTCGTCTCGCCAGTCTCGGGCTGTGACGCGCAAAAAATAGACTTCCGGTAGGCGACTCGACTCTCTATGAGAGCTTCTCTATATTCTCGACGACCTTGTCGGCGAACTCGCTGGTGGCGAGCTTGTTGCCGCCCTCGATCTGGCGCTCCAGGTCGTAGGTGACGTCGCCCGAGGAGATGGTCTCCTCGACGGCGTCGCGGACGAGCTGGCCGGCGTCCTTCCAGCCCATGTATTCGAGCATGAGGCGGCCGGAGAGAATCATCGCGGTCGGGTTGACCTTGTCCTCGCCGGCGTACTTCGGCGCGGAGCCGTGGACCGGTTCGGCGAGACAGCGGGCCGAGCCGAAGTTCGCACCGGGGGCGATGCCGAGCCCGCCGATCTGTGCGCCGGCGGCGTCGGACATGTAGTCCCCGTTGAGGTTCATCGTCGCGATGACGTCGTACTCGTCGGTACGGGTCAGGAGCTGCTGGAGCATGTTGTCGGCGATGCGGTCGTTGACGACCAGCGCGTCCTCGGGCGCTTCGCCGTCGTACTCGTCCCACAGCTCGTCCTCGGTGATGACGTTCTCGCCGTACTCCTCTTCGGCGACCTCGTAGCCCCAGTCGCGGAAGGCACCCTCGGTGAACTTCATTATGTTGCCCTTGTGGACCAGCGTGACGGAGTCGCGGTCCTCTTCGAGGGCGTAGTCGATGGCCTCGCGGACGAGGCGCTTGGTCCCGAACTCGGTGATCGGCTTGACGCCGATGCCGACCGGGCCGTCGTGGATGGTCTCGTCGAAGTCCATCTCGTCCTCGACGAACTCCTTGACTTCCTCGACTTCGTCGGTGCCGGCCTCCCACTCGATGCCGGCGTAGACGTCCTCGGTGTTCTCCCGGAAGGTGACCATGTCCATCTCCTCGGGGTCCTTGACCGGTGACGGGACGCCCTCGATATGGTAGGTCGGGCGGACGTTCGCGTAGAGGTCGAGCGTCTTCCGGAGCGCGACGTTCAGCGAGCGGAAGCCGGCGCCGACCGGCGTCGTCAGCGGCCCCTTGATAGCGACGTTGAACTCCTTGATCGCCTCGACGGTGTCGTCGGGGAGGTTCTCGTCGTACTTGTCCCGGGCGGACTGACCGGCGTAGACGCGCATCCAGGAGATGTCACGACCGGTGGCGTTCGCGGCGGCTTCGAGCACCTTCTGTGCGGCCGGACCGACGTCCGTTCCGATACCGTCCCCGTGGATGATGGGGATGATCGGGTTCTCCGGAACGTCGAGTTCGTCGTCCTCCGTGACCTGAATCTGCTGTCCCTCGTCGGGAACTTCCACCTTGTCGTAATCGTAGCCCATATTCCGCCAATTGACAGTCGCCCCTAAAGGCGTGCCGCTTTGCCTCAGACGTGGTAACACAGTGCGTAAAGAAAGGTCACAACCGCATGCCGGCACGTCACTATCGCTATAGCCGGAGGTGATATGCCTTTCGTGTGTCAACAGGTCTGCATGCACGTCATCGTCCACGGCGGCGCGGGCAGTCCCTCGGAGTCACCTACCGACCGGCAGGAAACGCTCACCGACGCCGCTGAACAGGCAACTGAGTCGGAGCGCCCGATGGACGCAGTGCTGGCCGCGCTTCGGCCGCTCGAATCCGACCCGGCGTTCAATGCCGGCGTCGGTGGGGCCGTCCAGAGCGACGGCGGGGTTCGAACCGATGCCGGACTGATGACTGATGACGGGCAGGTCGGTGCGGTGTGTGCAATGTCTGGCGTTGTACACGCTGCGGACGTGGCCCATGCTGTGGGAACCGAGACGCCACACGTCCTCCTCGCCGGCGACGAGGCCGTCGATTTCGCGGCAGGCATGGGTGTCGAAACCGGTCGCGACCTCACGACTGCGGAGACACGACAGCGATACGAGGCCGCTGACCCTCCCGATGGCGGACCCGCAGACCATCTTGAATGGGTCCGTGAGCATTTCAGCGGCACTGACACCGTCGGCGCGGTCGCGACCGACGGGGACCGGCTCGCGGCGGCGACATCGACCGCCGGGCGCTGGTTCGCGCTGGCCGGTCGGGTCGGCGACGTACCGCAGATCGGCGCTGGCTTCTACGCGGACGAACGGGGCGGTGCGAGCGCGACCGGTGAGGGGGAGGCCATCGCCCGGTTCGGGCTGGCCCGCCGCGCCGTCGAACGCCTGGACACGTACGGCCCGCGACAGGCCGCCGAGGAAGCAATCGCGGCGTTCGAGGACGCTACTGGCGGGCGCGCCGGCGTAATCGTCCTCGACCACGCCGGCCACACCGGAGCCGAACGCAACACCGCCGCGATGCAGACCGCGACGAGATAGCCAGAGGGAAACCCCTTTGGCCGCCACCGACTAACCGGCGTGCATGACTGACGTGGACTTCGATTCCGAGCAGTACGAGAAATGCCGCGAAGCGGGCGAGATTTTAGCACAAGTGCGCGACGAGGCGGCCGAGCGCGTCGAGGTGGGCGTCTCCCATCTCGAAATCGCCCAGTGGGCTGAGGACAAGATCCGAGAGTTGGGCGGCAAGCCGGCGTTTCCGGTGAACATCTCTATCGACGAGGAGGCGGCCCACGCCACCCCCGAGCGCGGCGACGACGCGACGTTCGGCGAGGAGATGATCAACCTCGACATCGGCGTCCACGTCGACGGATGGCTCGCCGACACCGCCGTAACGGTCGACCTCTCCGGGCAGGACGAGCTCGCCGAAGCGCCCGCCGAAGCCTTGGACGCTGCGCTGGACGTTGCCGGCCCCGGTGTCGATGTAGGCCAGATCGGCGCGGCCGTCGAGGAGGTCATCGAGGGGTACGGCTACAACCCCGTCGTGAACCTCACCGGCCACGGACTCGGTCACTGGGAGCAGCACACGTCGCCGAACATCCCGAACCGCGAAGTCGCACAGGGCGCGACGCTCGACGTGGGCGACGTAGTCGCTATCGAGCCATTCGCCACCGACGGCCGCGGCAAGGTGCAGGAAGGGGCCGACGAGGAGATCTTCGCCCTCGAACGGGAGGGGTCGGTCCGGAACCGGCAGGCCCGGCAGGTCCTCGAACAGATCACCGAGGAGTACCGCACGCTCCCATTCGCCGCCCGCTGGCTCGATTCGCCCCGCGCGGAGATGGCCCTCCGCCGGCTGAAACAGCAGGACATCGTCCACGGTTATCCGGTTCTTAAGGAGCAGGACGGGGCCTACGTCAGTCAGAAGGAACACACCGTCATCATCACCGAGGACGGCTGTGAAGTGACGACCCGTTCGCGGTAACGCCCCTCGTTTTCGAACGCGGTGAGTACCGGCCGACAGCTATGGCGCTTCCACTGACGGCTGTGAGCGGCACCGCTTTCTGGCTCGTCTGAAAGGCGTGATGGAATAGGGGTGTGTGGCCACGCAGTCAGAGACCGCGTGGCGTATGGAAACGGTGGGGTGGGGGGTGTGTGGCCACGCAGTCAGAGACCGCGTGGCGCATGGAAACGGTGGGGTGGGGGGTGTGTGGCCACGCAGTCAGAGACCGCGTGGCGTATGGAAACGGTGGGGTGGGGGTGGGGATGGTCAGGCGTTGTTCATCCGCGTGGACGTGGTTGTGCCACAGATCTGACACTCGCTGACCCGGTACGGCTCACGGGAAAACGCCGCGTTTTCGCGTTTATCGGACTCTGTCTGTATCTGGACACGTACGGCGTGGGGGGTCTCACGGTCACACGTCGAACAGTGTTCAGCCATGTCAACGCCGTCGTTTATCGCTGCCATCCCGTCTGAAACAAGCCGGGTAGACAGTATAAAAACAGCCCTCCGTTCTGGTCCGTTCAGCACTGTTTATCGCCAGACGGTGGTCGGTTTTTGCTGAATACGGCCTCAGGTCAGTCGAGAATGTTTAAAATCGACCCTAAGGCTATAGAATCCGGTTTGTGGCCGTGAACGGCCAACAGTATTATATACCACTTCTTCAGCATCAGTCCTGTCGTTTTTGCTGGTGGGTCGACAACCGGCGGTATGGACAAGGTGTTCGCGCCGTGGCGCATCGAATGGGTCGAACGCGAGGAGACGAACCCGGACGTCGACTGCGTGTTCTGTGCGTTTCAGGCGCAGGACGACGACCGGGCGAACAACCTCGTGGCGCGAAGCGACCACGCCTTCGTCCTCCTGAACAACTACCCGTACAATCCCGGACACGTGATGGTCATTCCCCACACGCACACCGGCGAGTACGGCGACCTCGACGACGAGACCCTGCTCGATCACGCCCGACTGAAACAGCGGACGTTCGACGCCCTCGAAACCGCGCTGTCCCCGGACGCGTTCAACGCCGGGCTGAACCTCGGCGGCTCCGCGGCCGGCGGCTCGATTGACGACCATCTCCATACCCACGTCGTTCCGCGGTGGAACGGCGACACGAACTTCATGCCGGTCATCAGCGACACGAAGGTCATCGTCGAGGCTGTGGAAGACACGTACGACCGACTCTACGCCGCATTCGCATCGCAGGACGGGACGACCGTTCCCGACGACGGGGCTATTCGCATTAGCTGAGGCGGTCGGTTCCGTTGGTGGTGGGGAGATCCCGTGGCGAGCTGCGCCAGTGTCGAAGCGGCTTTGACGGCGGCCCGACAACGAGGGAGCAATGTCACGCCGCGCGGCGCTCAGGCGGGTCGGCCTGCTCGTTCTCGGCGTCAATCTCCTCCTGGTTCTGCTGAAAGCCGGCGTCTGGCTCACCACCGGGAGCTTCGCCGTCCAGTCCGAAGCGGTCAACAGCGCCGCCGACACCGCCTACTCGCTGGTTATCGTCGCCGGGCTGTACCTGACGACGCGCCCGCCTGACTTCGAACACCCCCACGGCCACGAGCGCATCGAGCCGTTCGTCTCGCTTTTCGTCGCCGCCGGTATCTTCGCTGCCGGCGGGTTCGTCCTCTGGAACGCTGGCACTGCCCTGTTGACCGGGAACATCTCGGTGACACAGGGGCCAGCCGCCGTGCTCGTGCTCGCGTTCTCGGCTAGCGCGAAGTACGGCCTCTACCGCTACTGTCTCAGCGCGGGCACGGACCGCAACTCTCCGGCGCTCGTCGCGACGGCGAAGGACAACCGGAACGACATCCTCACCGCGGGGGCGGCGCTGGTCGGCGTCGCCGGCGCGATGGCCGGCTATCCAATTGCCGACCCGCTGGCCGCACTCGTCGTCGCCATCGGTATCATATACACCGGTATCGAGGTCGTACAGGACAACGTCACCTATCTCGTCGGTGGCGCACCACCGGAGGACCTCCGGCGCGAAATCCTCCAGCGCGCGCTCGACCACCCGCAGGTCCGGGGCGCACACGACGTCATTGCCCACTACGTCGGCCCCGAAATCGACGTGAGCCTCCACATCGAGGTGGAGGGCGACCTGACGCTGTTCGAGGCCCACGACATCGAGACGGCGGTCATCAAGTCCATTGAGGAACTCCCCGAGGTCGACGACGCGTTCATCCACGTCGACCCGAAGGAACTCGGCGAGTGGAAAGACGACGAAGAAGTGGAACGGCTTGCTGACCTGGAGTGACGTTTTATTAGCTGCCGTGCCATGTAATAGCATATGAGTGACGACTCATCACGGTTCACGCTCGGACGGCTGCTGTTCGGCCTCGGTGTGGCCCTCCAGGCCGCTGAGGATTTCCGTGATATGGAGGATGCTATCGAGTACGCTGATTCTGCGGGTGTCCCCGCGCCGGACCTGCTGGCCCCGCTGGCCTCGGGGATGATGCTGGTCGGCGGGCTGGGGACGGCATTCTGGCGGTTCCCCCGGGTTTCGACCGGTGCCGTCGCCACGTTCCTTGCCGTCGTGACCCCGACGATGCACGACTTCTGGAACGCCGACCCAGACGACCAGAGCGGCGAGCGCCTGGCCTTCTTCGGCAACCTCGCGATGTTCGGCGCGGCGGTAGCGTTCCTCCGCGAGGCCTACAGCGGCGACTGACGGCTCGGTCGATCCCGACTGAAAATTCGGGCTGACGGCCCGCTTAGTCCGCGATCTGCGCCCGCTCGATCGGCTCGCCGAAGGCGTAGACGGTGTTGTGGCTCGTGATCTCCACCTCGACCGTGTCGCCGATTTCGAGACCGCGCTCCTGTGCGTCGGCGATGACGACCTGCCGGTAGGCCTCGTCGTAGCCCACCAGCGACTCGTCGGTGCCGTCCTCGACGAGGAGGACTGAGGACGTGTGACCGACCATCTCCTCGTAGGCCTCGGCCATGAGCTCCATCTTCGCCTCGCTCATCTCCTTCGAGCGGTCCTTCTTGATCTGGCCGCCGAGCCCCTTCATATCGGCGGCGTCGGTCCCGGGCCGCTTCGAGAAGCGCGTGACGTTGATCTTTTCGGGCCGGGTCTCGCGAAGCAGCGCCATCGACTCCTCGTGGTCGGCCGGCTCCTCGGTCGGGAAGCCGACGATGAAGTCCGTCGACAGCGTCCAGTAGTCCAGGTGGTCGTCCAGCGTCTCGACGACCTCCAGATACTCCGAGACGGCGTGCTGGCGGCGCATATCGGCCAGCACGTCGTCACTGCCGGACTGGACCGGCGCGTGGATGAAGTTGTACAGTTCGTCGTGCCTGGCGAACACCCGGGCCAGTTCCTCGCGGACGCCGTGGAGGCCCTTCGGGTTCGCCATGCCGACGCGTACCCGGAAGTCACCGTCGATGTCGGAGCAGATGCGGTCGAGTAGCTCCGGCAGCAGGCTCGTCCCCTTGTTCGTGTCCCAGCCGTAGACGCCGGTGTCCTGGCCCGTGATGCGGATTTCCTTCGCGCCGGCGTGAACGAGTGCGCGGGCCTTCTCGACGTTCTCCTCGACCGACGGCGACTCGATTCGCCCGGTCGCCTGCTTGGTGATGCAGTACGAGCAGTCGGACATACAGCCCCGGGCGATGGGGAGGATGCCGACGACGCCGTTGAGCACCGTTTCAGTGTCCGGCGTGATTGTCGGACACTCGCCGTTGAGGACGTACTGGGGGACGTCGTCCCAGTGAAGCACCTCGGCGTCGATGTCGGCGCTCTGGAACTCCTCGCCCTGCGCGAGCGCCATACAGCCCGTGATGACGAGGTCTGCCGGCGTTTCTTTGTCGAGTTCTTTGGCCCGTGCGAGCATGTTGCGTTCGGTCTTCTCAAGCACCGTGCAGGTGTTGAGGATCGCCACGTCGGCGGACTCCGGCCCGTCGGCGGGGTGGTGCCCGCCCTCCCGGAGCGCCTGCTCGATCTGCTGGGTCTCACCTCTGTTCGAGGTGCACCCGTACGTCTCGATGTGATACCGGGCCATTCATCCAGACACTATCGCCAGGACGGCAAAAGGGCGACGGATTGGACCGGTCAGTAGCCGTCAGTTGTGTCCGCGTCGTCCCGGTCTGTCTGCGGTTCGGTCGGGGTTTCGCCCTCCGTTTCGGCCTGCCACTCCCGAACGATTGTATCGCCGCTAGAGGCACCGATACGCTCGGCTCCGGCCTCGAACATCGCCTCGGCGTCGGCCCACGACCCGACGCCGCCGCTGGCCTTCACCGGGAGGTACTTGCTGAGTATCTCCACGTCGTGGACCGTCGCGCCGCCCTCGCTGAACCCCGTCGCGGTCTTGAGGTACGCGGCGTCAGCATCTGCGACAAGCTGTCCGACCCGTTCGAGCTCGTCGTCGGAAAGCAGCGGCGCTTCGACGATGACCTTCACTGGCACCGGGACGCTAGCGACGACTTCCGTGATGTGGTCGCGGACGGCGTCGTCCTCGCCGGCCTTGAGTAGGCCGATGTTACACACCATATCCAGTTCGTCGGCCCCGGCGTCCCAGGCGAGTTTGGCCGCCTCGCAGACGCCGTCGGTCTGGCCCTGTCCGTGGGGGAAGTCGATGACGGCCGTGAGCGGGACGTTCGCGTACTCCGTCGCCAGTGGGAGCGCCCACGGCGGAATGCACGCCCGCATCCCGTACTGCAGCGCTTCGTCGAGGCAGGTCCGTACCTCGTCCGGCGTCGTCGTCGGTCCGAGGACCGTATGCTCGATGCGGTCTGGTACGTCGTCCATACCGCGAGGTGAGGCGTGGTGTCCACGTAAAGACGGCGGGCGGCAGCCGCGATGGTCGCTGCGGGCTTCTCGGTTCAGTTGCCTTCGAGACGGCTGCGAAAGGACCGTTGCTGTCGTCGATAATACCAATACCAGTCGCGTTCGGAAGTTTTTCCCTCGTCGGGGTCGGCGTGGGGGACATGGTACTGCCTTCGGGGTTAGCGCTCCCGCCGCTTGAGTACACCGTGGCGCTGCTTGCGGGTACGCTCGTGGTGACAGCGCTGTTGTACGCCCTCGAACCACCGGTCGACCAGCGGACCGTGGTCGCCCTGACGCCGTGGATGGCACTCGGCGGCGCGCTCCACGCGTTCCACCAGCCGCCGATAGAAGCCTACAGGCCCGTGGTCGCACCGCTGTTCGGCGCGCCGGCGGTGTACCTCACGACGCTGGTCACGCTGGGCGTCGTCTGGATCACGCTGACGCTGTTCAGTGTCCGACGCGGCCACAGCGAGACGATTTCGCGCAATCTGGGCCTCATCGGAACCGGACTCCTGACGGTGTTGCTCGTCATCGCCGTCGTAATGGCACTGGAGTCCGACCTGCTGGGACTCATCTGGCCGACCGTCGCCGTCGTCGTCGCAATCGTCGTCACCGCCGTGACGGTGCTCGCGGTCGCGCTGTGGCGTACGCCGGTGGTCGTTCGGATGCGCTATGCAGCCCCGACGGTCGTGTTCGCCCACATGCTCGACGGCGTCTCGACGGCGGTCGGTGCTGACATCATCGGCATCACGGAGCGAACCCCGATACCGGCCCGCATCATGGAGTTCGCCGGCACGCTCCCGACGGCCCCGTATCTCGGCAAGGGCTGGCTGTTCGTGTTCGTCAAACTCCTCGTGGCGATTGGGGTCGTCTTCCTGCTGGACGACTACCTCGAAGAGGAACCTGTCGAGGCAAGTCTCATGCTGGCGCTCGTGACTGCTGTCGGGATCGGCCCGGCCACCAACAACATCGTCCTGTTCCTCTTTATTCCGGTCTGAACGTAGCGATCTTTAGAGCGGAACGGCTCGGCCAGCGGTCTGTCTTGTTTTCACACGGTCAGAGCCGGAACCTGTCGTGCCGTTGACTATCTGACCACGCGACACAACGCTCATTGGTACCGCGAGCGAGGGGCGAAACGTGCTCGACTACCCCCTCTCGCAGTGGGCGTTCGTCTGTGTCGTCGCCGGCACAGTCGTCGGCCTGTTGTTGAACATCCCGATGGTGACACAGGACGAGGGGTACCTGCCCGCGTACGTCGCCGCGGCCGGACTCACCCGTGCCGACCCGGCCGCAGTGAGCCGTCCCCTCGCCGTCGGTGTCCATCACGGCACCGCCCTGGTCGCGGCGCTGCTGTACGGCGCGGTCGTCGCTGTCCTCTCGCTCGTGTTTCCGACAGCGATCTCGCTCAACGGCGTTCCGCTGATCCCACACGTCGTCGGTGCCGCGGGCGTCACCGCGTTCATTTACTACTTCTTCGCCCGCGTGGCCATGCCCCGCTTCGGCGGCAGTTTCCGAGATGATACTGACGAGATCGTCCAGCAGTGGGCGCTCACGGCGTTCATCTTCGGTACGGCGCTCGCGCTGTTCGTCCCGGTGCTCGTCACCTGGATGTGAGCTACGTGTTCCCGATCCGCTTCGAGAGGTTTCTGTAGGCTCCGAGATACAGGAACACGGTCGCAAGCAGCGCGAACGGGGCGACGAGAGTCCACGAGGGGCCGTCCGGCGTTCCCGCGTCGACGGTGTAGCCGGTTAGCAGTCCGAGGACGACCCCCGCAGCGACGGCGATACCCGCCGGCCCTCGCATCCGCCTGTCGAACAGCGAGATATCGTCTGCCATACGTCCTCTCTATCGGGCGTCCCACCTCACTGTTGCGACCGGCGAAAATCCACTGACTACTAAATAGTTCCGCCCGACGGACCTGTATGGCGAAACAACCCCATTTACTCGTCGAACCGGGAGACCTGACAGACATCGCGCTCGTGCCGGGCGACCCCGGACGCGTCGACCGCATCGCGGGCCTCTGTGACGACCACGAGGTCGTCGCGGAGAACCGCGAGTACAAGGTCGTCAACGCTACCTACGAGGGCCGCGAACTGACGATCTGTTCGACCGGCATCGGCTCGCCGTCGACGGCCATCGCCGTCGAGGAACTGGAGGCGGTCGGCGTCGAGACGCTCATCCGCGTCGGGACGACCGGGGCGCTCCAGAAAGGCATCGAGATCGGCGATATGGTCGTCGCCAACGGCGCTGCCAAGGACGAAGGGACGACCGGGCGCTACGAGTCCGACACCGTCCCGGCCGTCCCGGACTACGACGTGCTCTCGTCGCTGGTCGACGCCGCCGAGGCGAACGACGAGGACGTTCACGTCGGTCCGATCGCCACGGACGACGCCTTCTACGCGGAGACGGACGAGTACATCAACGACTGGGAGGCCGCCGGCCTGCTCGCCGTCGAGATGGAGGCCGCCGCGCTGTTCTCGCTGTGTCGTCGCAAAGGCCTGCGCTCGGGCGCTATCTGTACCGTCGACGGGAACCTCGTCGAGGGGACACAGAAGGGCGAAACCGAGGACGAGGAACTCCCCGAGAAAGCCAAGAACAACGTCGAGCGCGCCATCGAGATCAGTCTGACGGCGGCCACGTCGCTGTAGGCGTCGGAACTGTCGGACTTGTGAGAGCGTCCGTCGGGCTGTGCCGCGTGAGCGACCGGTCGCGCCGTTTCGCGGCGGAGGGCTTAACAGACCTTCTCCCCTGCAAAACTGTATGCTCGACCAGTTCCGGAAGCGACTCCGCGCGGCGGCCAGACGACTCCGGCGGGTCGAGCGCCGCGAACTACAGGACTTCAGGCGGTGGGCCGAGGTGACCGAAAACCTCGTCCATCTCTCCATGCTCGTGTTCGTCCCGCTGGCTATCGTGCTGGTGACGACGCTAGCGAACGCCGTCCCGCAACTGAGCTTTCTGCTGTTCCCCCCGCTTGCAGCGGGGTCGTACACGCTGTTCGTGGACCCGACGAGCAAGTACTCCGACCCGAAGCGGTTCGTCGCGGGACTCACCATCGGTGCTGTCTGTGGGCTGGGCGCACTCGCCGTCTCGAACAGCTACCTCACGGCCCCGGGCGGCCAGTTCGGCGTCAGCGCCCTCGGTGCCGGCCTCGCCGTCTTCGCGACTGGCGTGGTTACCTGGCCCCTCGACATCGAGGAGCCGTCGTCGTACTCCACCGCGCTGCTGGCGCTGCTGGTCGAACCGAGCCAGCGGGCGACGTTCGTCGCCAGCATCTTCGTCGCCAGTTCGCTCGTGGCGGCCCTCTTCGTCGTCTGGCGCGAGGAGTTCTACGAGCAGCGGGCGACGTACCTGTACGAGTCGATGTCCGGCGACGATCACGTCCTGGTCCCGATGCGCGGCGACTCAGCGGGGCAGACAGCGATGCTGGGCGCACGGCTCGCGGCTGCCCACGAAGCCGGTAAAGTCGTCCTGCTCGACATGGTTTCGGATGGCGACACCGCCACGACCCAGCAATCCCTCATGCGGGACACGATACAGCTAGACATCCGGTCGGAGAACGGGTCGGACTCGTCATCAGCACAGACTCGTCCTGTCGCTGACGGCGGTGACCCAGCCAACGCGTCGGTGTCACCCGACCGGACTGACCTCGAAGCGGAGGTCGACTGGCTGGAGACCCACGCCGACCGAATCGAGACGCGAACGGGCGTCTCCTGCCAGGTCGTCGTCGCGAGCGCCGACGGGTCGCCGGCGAAGACGACGCTGCAGACCGCGGCCGAAACCAACTGCGACCTCATCGTCGCGCCCTACGAGAGCCGACACGGGGCGCTGACGCCGTACTTACAGCGGCTGTTCCGGAGCAAGAGCGACATCGTCGTCCATCGGTCCCGGAGCGACCGGACCCGCTGGAAGCAGGTCCTCGTCCCAGTGCGGTCTGTCAGCGATGTGGCCCACAACATGGTCGATTTCGCCACGCGTCTGGCCGGTCGGAGCGGGCGGGTCGCCGTCGCGACCTGTATCGGCTCTCGCGGGGACCGCCGCCGGGCCGAAGAGATGCTCGCGGACCTCATCGAACCGTACGAAGGCGCGTTCGAGACGCGGGTCCCGCGGACGGACATCCAGACGTTCCTGTCCGATACCGCCCCGCAGTACGATCTGGTCATGATCGGGGCGAGCCGTGACCGGAGCAAGGCGTCGCGGTTCATCTCGCCGCCGACCTTCGAGCGGCTGGAGGACGTTGAGACGGACGTCGCTATCGTCGACCGCGGGCGGGCCTAGATATCTGCGTCGTCCTCGTCGCGCACGTCCAGCAGGTGGTCCGCGATGTTCTCCATCCCTTCCCGGCCCAGCGCGGACTGGACGATGAGATGGCCGCCCAGCACCGCCGGGCTGATGACCGTGTCCGCGCCCGCCCGGCGGAGCTTCTCGATGTTCTCGCGGTCGGTCGCCGCGGCGACGATGTTGACCTCGGGGTTGAGCGTCTTCGCCGTCAGTATCGCCAGCGCGTCCTGAGCGTCGTTGTTCGTCGCCGCGACGACGGCGGCGGCGTCTTCGATACCGGCCCGTTGCATCGGCTCTTCGTCGCTCGGATCCGCGGTCAGGACGGAGATGTCCCGTTGCTGGAGCCGCGTGGCCGTCTCAGTGTCCGGCGTAATGACAACGAACTCTATCGCGCCGGTCAGTTCCTCGATGATCGGTTCCGTCAGGTCGCCGTGGCCGAGCACCAGTACGTGGTTCTCGAGCAGGTCCAGTTGTGCGTCAGTCATGTTTCCGAGTGCCTCCGAAAGCCGCTTCTCGATTGCCGGGCCCAGCAGCGACCCCAGCGCGATGGCGAAACTGGCCGTCCCGAGGACGACCACCGACATGCCGAACAGTTTCGCCTGCTGGCTCTGTGGGGTCACGTCACCGTACCCGACAGTACTGGCCGTGACCAGCGTGTAATAGAACGCGTCGGTCGCCGTCGAAAGGTTGGCGAACTCGTCACGGAGCGCATACGAGCCGGCGGTCCCGTACATGAGCGAGCCCAGCAGTGCAGCGCCCGCGGCCAGTTGCGCTGTCGAGAGGTCGATCGGCCGGTCGAACCGCCGCCGGTTCAGCAGCATCGTCGGGAGCGAGAGCAGCGAGAGCACGACGAGCGGGATCGACACCGCCGAACTCGGCACGGGCCCGATAAACGGAAGCGACACCGCCGAGCTCTGCACCAGGCCCTGGATCGCCGCCACGGGAAGTAAGACAACGGTCGCGTACCACGCGATTCGCAGGCGGCGGCGGAGCCCGACGACACTAACGAGTAGGGAGAACCCCGTGAGCGCACCGGTGAAGCCGGCGGTCCGCTGGATGCTTCGCGGAATGAGGTCCCCGAGCGGCCCGCTGATCGACACGGCGCTGATGTTGACGACACCGGTGACAAACGACAGTACTGCCACCAGCACCGGCAACAGGATGGTCGCACGTGCCCCGAGCCAGTCCCGCGGTCTGTCCATACCCATCCAGATTACAGCGGTCGGTGTAAATGTACTGTCCGCGGGCCGGAAGCGATTTACTACCGGCCACGCAGGATGTGGACATGGCTTCGCTCCCGATTGAGGTGTTGATGGGGATCTATCTGGGGCTGTTGGTGGGAGTGATACCGGCGCTCGTGTCGTGGGCGCTGGGATTCAGTTTCAAGTATTTTACCGGCATTACCGTGCCGGGATTCGGTGTTGTCGTGCTGGCAATCGCACTGGCCGGCGTCAGCGGGGGCCTCATGTCACTGGCGGATAAGTCGATCACGCAGGCTCCCAACGCCGAGCGAATCATTACTGCGATCATCCTCGTCGGGATGGTGTCGTTGTATGCTCACAGCAAGGGCGACCAACTCGGGGCGAACTTCCCGAAACGGCTCTCCTTACAGGGGCTACGAGAGAAGAAACTCTCCGCGGACGTGGTCGAATTCGTCGGCGGCCGCGACGAGGTCCGCATCCGCGTTATCGGCGATGTGGCCGATATGGAGGGGTATCCCCCGCTCTCGGAGCCGCTCCGGGCCGAAATCCGCAACGAGGAGTGGCGGTTCCCGGCGGACCTCCGCATCGGCGAACTCGAACGCCGGATGGAGGAGCGCCTGAAATCGGAGTTCGACCTCGGCGACGCCTCCGTCTCAATCGACGAGCAGGGGCGAGCGACGGTCGTCGCCGCGCCGCCGTTTTCCGGCCTGTCGAAGCGCGTGGGCGACAACCGCCACGCCGTCTCGGTCGATGCGCTGTTGCCGACCGGGCTGGCCCGCAACGACGAGGTAACGGTGCTGACCGAGGACGCGCAGGTCCGGGGGACCGTCGTGAGTGCCCGGTCGGCTCCGTCGGCCGACGAGACGCCCGCGGAGACGCCGACGGAACCGGAGATAGCCGACGTCGAGGCACCCCCGATCCCTGTTCAGGCACCGACGACCGACGGCGGCGAGGGCCGGCTCACGGTCGCTGTGACCCGGACGGACGTGCAACCGCTCTTGCGGTCGGCCCAGCCGAAGGTCGTGGTCGAACCCCGCGGGACACACCGGGAGTACGAACTCGTCTCGCTGCTCCGCCGGGCCGGAAGCCGGTTCCGACGGCTCACGGTTCGCGCCGACGGCCCGCTGGACGGGACGACGCTCAGGGACGCTCACGTCCGCGAGGCCTACGACGTTGCCATCGTCGCCATCCGAACGCCGGACGGCTGGCAGGTCGCGCCACGCGGCGACGCGGCCGCCGAAGCCGGCGACGAACTGTACGCGATTGGCCGCCGCACCGACCTCGATGCCTTCGTGGAGGCGGTCGCATGACGCCGCTCGGTCCGGCACTGCTCGCACAGGTCGGTGCGAACCTGCAACTGGGGTCGGTATCACAGGCGCTGATAGAGGGCGTGGTGTGGCTGCTCGCTATCGCGGTCCTCGCCGCGACGCCGGCGGGCGCTATCGCCGTCTTCTACCGCTGGTACGTCCGCGAACGGATTCAGACCGGGCTGGCGCTCCTGTTCGGCCTGACTGCGGTCGTCCTCATCATCGGCGCGACGACCGCGCTCAGCGAGGTCATCCTCGGCGACGAGGAGGTGCTGGCGGCCGGCGCGGTCCTGTTGAATCTCGCCGCGTTCCTCGCCGGCGGCGTCGGGGCCTACGGCGGGATGCGCATCGGGGACCGACTGGGCGTCGACCTCTTCGCCGCGACTGGCGGCCGGAACATCGACGCCGACGTGAGCGAAATCGTCCAGACCGTCGGTCGCGTCACGTCCGTTCGCCTTCCCGAGGATATCGACGACATCATCGGCTACGACCCGATGCCAGACGAGACCAAAGAGACGCTCGCGGACCGGCGGTTCCTCTTCCCACGCCGGCTGACCAAAGACGAACTCAGGGACCGGCTGGTCGTCCGGCTCAAGACCGACTACGGCGTCGGCCACGTGGACGTCGAACTGGCCGACGACGGCACCGTCGACTACCTCGCCGTCGGTTCACGGGCGGCCGGTATCGGCCCGACGCTGCCGCCTTCGACGAACGCCGTCGCCATCCAGGCTGACCCGGCCCACGCCGCGAGCGCCGGCGATCTGGTTCAGGTCTGGGAGCAAGCGCCGGCGAGGCGCGTACTCACCGGCGAGCTCCGGGGCGTTGCCGACGACGTGGTGACAGTCGCTATCGACGCCTCCGACACGCCGAAACTCGACCCGCAAACCCAGTACAAGCTCGTCACGCTCCCGGTGCAGGACCGCTCCGACCGGGAGTTCGCCTCGTTGCTTCGTGCGGCCGACGAGACGATGGGCACCGCCACCGTCGAACCGGGGAGCACGCTCGACGGTGCGGCGGTCGGCAGTCTGGCAGTCACTGTGGTCGCGATTACCCGCGACGACCAGCAACCGGAGACGATTCCGTCCCGCGGCCGTGTCCTGGCGGCCGGCGACACTATCTACGCAATCGCCACGCCGGACGCGTTGCGGCGGCTGGAGCAAGCCACGGAAGGGACCATGACAGCGACTGTGACGGACGAGTCGGAAGACGATACTGATGACGAGGACGGCCAGTCAGGCGCGTCTGACCCGGCTGTTGGAACTGGGCAGACTGACGGGACGGCTGAACCAGCGGCCGACACGACTGATGCCGATGCCCACGACAGCGCGGGGGATGTCGACGCGGCCGAGACCGATGCCGAGGATACGACCGACACCGACGCTGACATAAACAGAGCTGACACCGACACTGCCGGTGAACCGGCTGACACCGCCGCTGAGGATGGGGCGGCTGATACTGCTGCTGACGCTGGCCTGGCTGATATCGGCGCTGAAAACAGGACAACCGAGCCTGGCGATGAGTCCCCGGACGACGATCCGTTGGCGGCGCTTCGGAACGCCGATGTGGAGGACGCGGTCGACGAGCTGACTGCGGACGAGGCGTTTGACGACCTGCCGGAGGACGCCGGCGACGACACCGTCGAGGTGTGGGACCCGGAAGAACGGATCGACGAGGCGGACGGCGAGCCTGCTACTGAGGAGGCCGGTGACAGCGATCCGGCGGACTCCGAAGCGTCGGCCGAGGGCGGAGACGGCATGGACGACGAATCGACCGCTGGTGACGACTCGGAGAAGTCAAACTGAGAGGCGGGCCTCCCTATTGCTGGATGCACGCCGTCGCCGGCCGCCCTTCTCCTGACCGCCCGAACGGACCGGACACACCGCGGTCCGGAACCCTCTTTTGCCGGACGCCCGGAGTACGGCTATGGAGTGGAAACTGTTCGCACACCTCCGGGACGCGGCCGACGGCCAGTCGGTCAGCGTCGATATCGAGGGCGAGGCCACGGTCGAAACGGCGCTCGATGCGCTGCTCGCGGCGCGACCGGCGCTCGCCGAGGAGGTACTCGACGAAGACGAGGAGTTGGCCGACCACATCCGCGTGCTCGTCGACGGCGAAGACCCGTTCGCCGCCGCCGATGGGCTGGCGACGGCAATCGATGAGGAGACCGAACTGGCGCTGTTCCCGCCGGTCAGCGGCGGTTGATACGGATTGTCGGAGCAGTATTCCGGTACGTGTCGACTCTGGAGTCGGCACTATCCCGAAATAATTTGCGACAACCAAGTGATGAGGCCTGTCGGCCGGATCAGTTTTCCAGCGCGCCCGCCACCGTCACGTTCGAGATGACGATTCGGACGCCGTCTTGATACTCAGTATCGAGGGTTACGTCCCAGCCGTGGGTCCGGGCGAGCATCCGCAGGTTCGGGAGTGTCATCCCGGCTTCGGCGTCCGGCATCGCGCCGCCGTACTCGAAAAAGGCCTCCGCCGCTGTCTCGCCCGCCGGGGTCCCGTCTTCGGTGATGACGATCTCGTCGGCCTCCCGCTCGACGGTGACCGTCGACGCGTCGTTGTGGGCCGCGAACGTGAACCCGCTCTCGAAGAGGTCCCGAAGGCGGGTCGGGTCGGCGATTATCTGTCCCTCCACGTCGGCCGCCATTGTGAGACCGTTCGTGTCGGCACGGTCCCAGGCTCCGTCGATGACCGTCTGGAGGTCGACAGCCGTCGTTTCGTCGATTGTCTGCCCGTGTCGGGCCAGCGTCGCGAGTCCGTCCACGATTTCGGACATCCGCTCGGCCGTCTCAGACGTCGACTGGAGGGATTCTTTGGCCAGATCGACCTTGCCGCGGTTCAGCGCGTCACCGGCGACCGAGACGCGGCCGGTGATTATCTGCAGCGTGTTCAGAAGTTCGTGCCTGATCGCGGTGGCGAACCCCTCCAACTGCTCGTTTTGCCGATCAAGTTCCCGGCGGCGTCGCTCGCTTTCGGTCACGTCGGTGAACACGAGCATCCGGCCGATATCGACCTGTCCCAGCGAGAACGAGGTGTCGCTGACGAGGTAGTACTCAGTCCCGCCGTCCCGGTTCCGCTCGAGAATCTGCTCGTCCGTTTGCAGGATCTCTGAAACGGCCGGCAACACCGTATCAAGCTGCTGCCCGCGGCTCCCGGCCAGTGCCGGGAAGAGCCGTTGCGCCTCACCGTTGGACTCCTTGATGCGGTGCCCATCGTCGAGATACACGACAGCCTCGTCGACGCCGTCGGTCAACTGCACGGCGAGGAACGCCTCGTCGTACACGTAGAGGACGCCGAACGCGAACAGCGCGACGCCGAGCGGCTCGTGGTTGATGTCGAGCAGGATATCGCTGACGTACCCGACGATATCAAGCACCGCCGGAATCGCCGTGATGCCGACGAGAACGCCGAGCGGACGGGTGTCGTAGTCCGCTTCGAGGAACAGTTCGAGCAGCATGAAGAAGCCGACGGTGACGAGCGCGTAGGAGAGTCCCGTCACCACCCAGTGAAACACACCGTGTGTGATCGCCAGATGCGGGAACGGGTCGGCAACGAACTGTGTGGCGAAGTAGAGCCCGTGCAGCGGATTGGTCAGTTTTACCGTGACGACAGCGAGGTACACGCTCACGGCGACCACGCGGTACGGTCGGTTCCGGTGGAAGGCCCGGCCGGTGTACGCCGAACAGAAGTACAGCCACGCGCCGACCGTCGCGAGGCCGACGACGAGGCTGCCGAGGTAGAACGCGTAGCCCAGCGTCCCCGGCGTGAGCAGGAAGCCCAGTTCCAGCGCCGCCCAGCCGCCGCTACAGAGGAGGAGCCCGACCATCCCACGGCGGGTATCGGGGTCCTCGATACGGGTCGCTCTGCGAAGCCCGACACCGCACCCGACTGCCGCGAGGGCAAACGCCGCGATGTACGAGAGAAATGCCGGCGAACTCCCAACCAGATCCATCTACGAATGGTTCGGCTGATCGGTCAATGAGTGTTATGTCCGTGTTCTCGATTCTGATAACTCTTCGAGGCCGTCGATCTCGAACACGAAGTCCGGGCGGTCGTCGATGTTCCCGCCGGCGTACGCGGCCTGGGCCACGTGGCGTGGTGATTCGGGGATGAGGACGCGCGTCGCATCGACACCGAGGGTCGCAGCGTCGGTAGCTATCGCAGCGAATAACGCCCGCGCGGCGTCGACGTCGCTCCACACCCCGACCGCGTACTCCGCGAGCCGGTCGCCGTCAGCTTCGGTCGTCCGGACGCGACAGGCCATCCCCCGTGGCTCGTCGTCGCCGACGGTCAGGACCGCCTGCTCAGTCGCCAGTTGGTCGAGCGCCTCCCGCGTCAGCGCCGAGAGCGCCCAGCTCTCACCGCTGTCGAGTGCGAGCCCGGACAGCACGTCCCGGCCGTCGCTTTCCTGCCAGTAGCCCCACGCCGCCGCAGGTTCGCGCCCGACGTCCATCTCGGACGTCTCGTCCCGTGGCTCGGGGTGTACCCAGCGGAACGACGTGACCGGTTCGAAGCCGGCGGCGAGCGACTGTCCGAGTCCGGCCTCGTTCCAGGAAAACACCATGTTCCGGCCGACTGACGCGCCGGCGTCGGCCGCCCACTCGATGAGGCGCTCGGTCAGCATCGTCCCGAACCCCTTCCCCCGGTGGGCCGGGTCGACGCGCATGCCCTGGAACCATGCCTCGGTATCGGTGAGCATGACGGCCTGACAGAGGGCAACGGCGTGGCCGTCAACGTCGACGACGAGGGTCTTCCGGCCCGGGCCGTCGGCGTCGACCCAGTCGTGGAACACGTCCGGGATGTAGTCGGCCATCGCGCGGTCGGGCCAGACGTCGCTGGTCAGCTCGACAACGTCGTCGTAGTCGTCGTGACGGGCCGTCCGGACAGTCGGCGACATGTGGGCAGCCTCTCCCGCGACGGTGAAAAAGGGTCGCGTCGGTGCGCCAGTCGGGGATACCACACCCCCTCGCAGGCTACCGCATCAGGCTCGGTGCTACAGCCACGGCGTCGAGCGCTGCTGAATCTCGCCGGCCAGCGGCTCCTGTATGGTGGCGGCCACGTCGTCGCTGTTTGCCAGCGCCCACATGAGCTTGACCTTCGCCGTGCCGGGGAGCATGTCCTCGCCCTCGATGACGCCGGCGTCGAGCAGGTCCCGGCCGGTGTCGTACACGCGGTCACAGACCCGTCCTTCGAGACACTGGCTGGTCATGACCACCGGGATGTCCAGGTTCTCGATAGTCCCGATCCAGTCGGTGTTGACGTGGCCCAGCCCGGTCCCTTCGATGACGATGCCCTCGCTGCCCTCGGCGGCCGCTTCGAGCAGTGCAGTGTCCATGCCCGGCGAGAACTTCACGAGTTCCACGTCGGTCTCGATGTCGTCGTGAAGCGCCAGGTCGACGCTGCCTCGTTCGGCGTACTCCCGGCGGAACGTCACCGTGCTCTCGCCGTCGATGTCGTAGTTGACCTCGCCCAGCGGCTTCGCGCCGACTGTCTCGAAGGCGTCCCGGCGCGAGGTGTGGTTCTTCCGGACGCGAGTGCCCCGGTGGAGCGCACAGCGGTCGTCGGATTCGTCGGCGTGCATGCAGACCAGCACCTCCGCGCAGTCGCTCGTGGCGGCTTCGACCGCGGAGACGGCGTTCATGACGTTGTCCGAGGACGGACGGTCGGCCGACCGTTGGCTGCCGGTAAAGACGATGGGGACCGGCGTGTCGAGCATGAACGACAGCGCCGACGCGGAGTACTGCATCGTGTCGGTGCCGTGCATGACGACGATGCCGTCCGCGCCGGCCTCGATCTCCTCGTGGACCGCCTGCGCGAGGTCCTGCCAGACCGCCGGGGTCATGTTCTCAGAGAGGATGTTGGCGACGACGCGGCCGCGGTAGTTCGCCATCCCAGCCAGGTCCGGCACCGCCCGCAGCACGTCTTCGGCGTCGAACTGGGCCGTCACCGCGCCGGTGCGGTAGTCGACCGTCGAGGCGATGGTTCCGCCGGTCGAGATGAGCGAGACCGTCGGCAGGTCGTCGTCGAACTCGATTTCGGACGTCCCCTGTTCGTCCTGTGCGCTCTCGACGTCGTACACGTCCGACTCCAGCACGTCGACGGATGCGTCATCGCGGTCGATACCGACGTTGTACCCGCCGTCGAGTTTGACCACGAGGTGGTCGGGCGTACTCGACGGGAGCAACACGCCCTCGTAGGTCTGGGCCGCGCGCTCGACGCGGACCCGGTCGCCTGCGTTCATGCGCGGCACTTTCCGCCGGTGGGACTTGAACCCACTCGTTTCGGCGAGCGCTCTCAGCCACGCGCCGGACCTGGCGACCGGCCGGCGGTTGGGGCGCTCGCCGCGGCTCTGGTCCGGGATATCTACGTCCGTTACTGCGAGTTACAAACGCTATCAGACCACAATGTTATCCCACTAGACATTCTCCTAACAAGTATGGCAGACAACAAAAACGGCCGTGAAGCCCAGGCCCAAAACGAGGAGCGCCGCCAGCGGGAGCGCGCTATCGCTGAGGAGCTTGAGCGCGCGGACGAACCCGAGCCGCCGGTCGACCCGGCGGAACTCGCGTACTTCGAGACGGAACTCGAAACGCTCGAATTCCCGGCGACAGCGGCTGACGTGGTCGCTGCGGTCGGCGATCGGGAAATCGAGTCCACCGAAGGGACGTACACCGTTGCGGACCTCCTGCCCGATGCGGAGGTCGAGTCCTTCGAATCGCCGGCCGAGGTCCGGACGCGGGTCCAGCGGCCGACGGTCGCCGGGGCGATGAAACGCGTCGTCGAGGCCGCCGACGAACACCAGAGCGCGTCGTTCGGGGCCTCACAGCGCGACGGCTACGAGCGGACGTTCCGGGAACTGAAAGCCATCGACGCGGATGACGACGACGAGGGTATCCGGGTCATCGCCGACTGGATTATCGAGCGCATCCACGAAAAAGAGAAGCTCCCGGGGTCCCGCGAGGTCCGCCGGGAAGCGGCGAAGTTCTGCCGGTCGAACGGTTACTCGGTCCGCAACGACGAGTGGCTCGGTATCTGAGCGACACGCCGCCATACCCCTGATTGCTGGCGGACCCCACAAGGACCATACTACTCGCGGTCCCACACTCCGTATGGCCGAACGAACCGAGGAACGGACCCGCGACGCGGACGCGCAGTCGGGCAGTGACCTCGGCGTCGATGTCGGCGTGACGGAGTCGGCGGAGACGGACGTCGCTGTCGGGGAATCGCGCGGAGCGGAGTCTTCTGTCACCGACTCCACCACCAAAGACAGTGGGAGCTACTTTTCGCTCCGAGCGCTGTTGTTCGCCTTCGGTGCGGTCGTCGGCGGGATGGTGCTCGGCGGGCTGATACCGATCATTCCTGCCACCGAACTGCTTGGCACCCTGCTGGGTGGGTTCGTCTACGGGCTACTCGCCAGCGAACGCCGGTATCTCGAAACGGGGCTCGCAGGTGGCATCAGCGGCGGTGCGATGGCCTTTCTATCACTTGTCCCACAAATAGCCGCAGGGCTGAACGGCACCAGACTGTTCGCTATCGCCGGCGGTGTCAGCCTCGTACTCGCGCTCGTCGGACACTACTTCGGTCGTGACCTGCGGAGCGGGCTGACGAAAGACATAGAGTGAGCTAGCTGCCACCGCTCTAACAGCAGTCACTTGTCGCGTTAGACGATTTCCCAGCCGTCGTCGGTCCGTTCGACCACGTCGTCCTCTGCAAGCCGAGTGAGCGCTTCCTCGACGATTTCCGGCGGGGCCTCGATCTCTCGGGCCAGTGCCGGGACGGTGTCGATACCGTTCGCGAGTCCGCTGACCAGTTCTGCGTACAGCCGTCCGTCGCCGTTCTCGAAGCCGGAGTCGATGCGGTCCCGAACGTCGGTTATACGGGCCTGGACCCATCGCTGGGCCAGCGACAGTTCGTTCTCTAGCTGCTGGAGATGCTCCAGTTCCTGCGCTAAGTCGTGAAAGTCCCCGTCGGACGCGGCCCCCACGTCTATCGAGAGGTGGCGGCAGGAGGGCATCTCGAACTCGGGGTTTGCCGGATAGGCGCTCTTGGTACCGAACTCGTAGGGGGAGACACGGACCTCCAGGCGGAGATTCCGGGCGATCGAGAAGTACTTCCGGCGTTGGTCGTCCGTCCGGGAATCGATGAGTCCGGCGTCTTCGAGCTTCTGGAGGTGGTCGATGACCGCTTTCGGGCTGACGCCGATGTATTCGCTGATTTCCGTGACGTAGCAGGGTTTGTGTGCGAGTAGTTTGAGAATCCGCCGGCGGTTGGCGTTTCCAAGGAGATTGAGTAACTCGGCGGAGTCCATCGATACGTAGGTAGCGGGTCACGGTTCAAAAGCATGACTCTCGTCGGGCGGTTTGCTGGTGCGTCGCTCGGCTACGCTACCTGGTCCATCCACGACGTGTTCTGTGAGCCGCTGTTCCCGTTCCCTTGGCCACTTCCGCCATCACCGCCCTGTCCGCCACTGTCTCCCTGCCCGTTATCGTTTCCCTGGTTGCCTCCATCATTCGCGTTATCGCTGTCACCGTCGGAAGCGCCGCCAGAATCATCCGTATCGTCACTATCGGAGGTGTCATCAGAGCCATCAGAACCATCACTGCCAGAACTGTCGTCCGAATCCGAGGTATCTGCTGAATCATTCGCCCCATCACTGTCAGAAGCGCCCTCTGAATCGGTGCTGCCTCCCGCGGAATCGTCACCGCTGTCGCTTCCATTCCCGTCGCTGTTGCCCCTGTCGCTGCCTTGTTCAGGCCCGTTTCCCGCTCCCTGCGTTGTGTCGTCGGACTCCCCGGTTTCGTTTTCGCTGTCGTCAGGCCCGTCGTCCGGTGGTCCTTGGTCGCTCTCGGTCCCCTGTCCGGGGGCATCAGGCGGTCCCTGTTGGCTTTCGTTCGCACCCTGCTCGGACGTATTGGCTGGTGGGCCTCGTTCGCTCTGATTGACCCCAACGTCGTCGGGCGGCCCTTGCTCACTTCGGTTGACTCCGGCGTCGTCCGGTGGTCCCTGCTCACCCGGGGCGGCGATATCTGGTGGCCCGGCGATGCCGCGAGCAATCGACGAGACCTGCTGGCCGGAGAGCTTGCTGGCGTTCTGTTTCAGACGCTCCAGCGCGCTGTCGTTCACGCCGGCCTCCTCGGCGGCCGTGCCGGTGTCGTTAATCGCGGTCTGCAGGCCCGCTATCTCTGCGGTGAGCCGGCTCTGCTGGGCCACGTAGGCCTGCTCCGAGAGCGAACCGTTCTCGTATCGCTGTTCGAGCGTCGCGTTACGCTCCTGGAGCCGTTCGAGTCGCCGTTCGAGCGACTCGGTCCGGTCCGTGACTAGCTCGGCCCGTTCGGTTCCGTTCGATTGGTTGTATGCCGACCGCCACATCCCGTTCTCGACGGTGTCGTTCGCGGCAGCGGAGTTCGACTGCAGGAACGCTGTGAGTTGCGTCCCCATCCCGCTAGTAGAGTCGTTCTGCGTGGCCACTGTCTCCGTCGCGGTCTCCTGCGCTGTCACGGCCGGGAGGCCGACAGCGACAGTCCCGACGATGACCAGCACTGTGAGGAGCGTGGCCTGGCGTGGGCTCATTCGTACCACTACCTCTGCCCTCCCACGTCAAAAAGAAACGCCTTCGTTCGTGTCGTTCACAGGCCCATGAAACAACTGCAGACAGTCCAAGAGTGTTTAAAATACTCTTTAAATCGGTTTCTTCGACGGAAGCAGCCGCCAGGCGATCACAACCGACAACACCGAGAGTGCGACAGTGGCAACCGGTAACACGAGGCCTGGGTCGTACCGCAACGGCGGATGATAGCCGAACCCGTAATCGAGCACGTCGTTGCCGAGTGCCAACACCAGTGCGGTCACGAGCGCGCCCTTCGTCGTCCTGGCGTAGTGAGGCACTAACAGCCCCTCTGCAACGAACCCGAGGTGGGTGACGATGATGCCGAAATACGCCCACGGGGCGGGGAAGTAGGCGTCGAAGCCGATATTTAACGCCACGACGGTCCACAGCCCCATCTTGATCAGCCAGACCAGCGCAATAGTGTGGAGGTACGCGAGCGGCACCGTCAGCGGCACCTCGTCGAGTGACTCGCCGAGGAACGGCAGGAGAGTCGCAACCGATAGCGTCATCAGGAACAGCGCGGCCGGCGAATCGGCGTACAGCGGCCAGAGAAACGTCGACACCTCGGGCATCGTCTCGACGTAGTACCGGATGCCGACGAGCATCGCGACGGCGTTGACAACCAGCAGCCACACGAGACTCGGCGTCTGTTCCAGGTAGTACCGCGCGTACCGACGTGGCAACGGCCCCCGCTGCTCGCTCATGGGTCGACTCGGGACCGCTCGCGGCATAGCCCTGTCGGACGGGACCCGGAACCCAATCCGCGCTGTTTGCACGACGGCAAAAGCGTGCCGGCGAACACTTATGTATGTCAATGACACACATTCGGGTGTACCGATGTTCGAACAGTTTTCGCGCGGATACTACCTCGGCCGCCTCTACGTCGAACCGAGAGACGACGCGGCGGCCGCGATGTGTCGCGAGCAGCACGAACGAGTGAACGAACAGTTGTACGCCTCCGGCGAGGGGGTCGAGCGCACAGACTATCCGCTGGTAATGAAACTCGGCTCCCAGCACTTCGCCGTCCACGGGGACGAACAGGTCCCGGCGGACACACTCGTCGTTCCCGAAACGATGCTTGCGGACGCTAACGTTCGGAACCCACCCAGCCTCGAAGAAGTGTTCCTGGCGAAAGCGGACCACGCCGCACAACTGCTCTCTATCTCGGAGGGGACGCCGACACTTCCCGATACCGCGGTCTGACGGCGTAGCATCTCCGCTCCGGCGTCGGTCTCCGCATCGAGGCCGAGGCCGTCACTTCCACCGAGCGCGCAGGAACCGATACGATCTTTGTAGGCCGGTATAAGTAGGTTATACGCTTAAGCTACAGAGCAATGCGGTCTGGGGGCTTCTATACGCCTGTATGTCACAGCGGAACCATGCAGACGATCAGGACAGAGCTACCGAAGCCAAATTTTACCTCCCCGCCGGAGCCACCCCGTCGTCCGAAGCCGGCTGGTTCGAACGTATCTGGGCCGTGCTGTTCGATCATCGCGTCTGAAATATCGATATCGATTTGTCAGGATGTGTCGAACAGCGGGGTGATTTCCGGGTCTCTCAGGCTGCCCGGCTCGTATCGACGGCAAAACCTGATAGATCTTCGTATGCAGAAATCACGACCAACCGACCCAGTTAAGCTACCGCATGGCTACTGTTACAACCCCGATAGCAAGAATTACAATCCAGGTTTTCACCCGGCGTCTCGAACAAACTTTTACTTGTACGTCTTAGCACACTAAACCACTACCTTACAGAACAATGACCGATATCAAGGCGGTCGTCCGAGCCGAGCACCCCGACATAGTGCTCACGGAGACCGTTACTCACGACCGAAGTTCGAAAGTCAGGTCGGTGTCAGAGGCCGGAACAGACCCGACGTCGGGAAAATTCTTCTATCACATCGAATCGTCTGATTTCCAACAGTTCGAAGACGGATTACGGAACGACAGTACCATTGGCGAATTCGAACGAGTCATCGAAACTCGAGACGATGAGGCCATCTACAGCTTCGAGTATACAGACGAAGCGAAGATCCTCTCTCCTGTAATTTCCTCCGCGAACGGTGTCATTCTCGACATGGAGAACGACGGGAGCGCCTGGATTCTAACGGTGTGGATGCCCGACCGAACGGATCTAGTTCATCTCTGGGACTACGCACAACAGAACGAGATTGATATCGATTTACTGCGCGTGAACGAATACGCCAGTTTGGGGAATACCGACGCTGGGCTGACCGACAGCCAACGAGAAGCGCTCCTCGTCGCATTCGAAACGGGGTATTTCGAAGAACCGCGGAACGCGACCCTCAGCGATGTCGCCGCCGATCTGGATATCTCTCAGCCGGCAGCCAGCGGTCTCCTCCGACGTGGGATCAAGCGACTCATCATCTCGTCCCTGCGGGATGACAGCGAAACGCCAGATTGACCGCCGGCTCCTCGGTGCAGTGGCGGTCCGGGAAGTCACTTTTAAGCCCGTCCCCGTCCGCCATCCAGTCGATGCTTGACCGGTTGCTGGGACGAGCGTCGCTGAAAGAGCGGGTGGCCGAACTCGAGGAGGAGAACCACCACCTCGAACGACAGCTCGACGCCGAGAAGGAGCGCCGCGCCGACGCAGCGACCGAGCGCCAGCAGGCAGAGGCCGAGGTCAACCGGCTGGAGGACCGCGTGGCTGAACTCGAAGACCGCGTCGAGCGCCTGCAGGACGAGGAGGGCGAATCGACGTTCCGGGCCGAGGAGACGCTCAGCCGAGCGCGGCTGGGTGAAGTCCTCGACCGGCTGGAGTCCTTCGAGACGGAGCCGGAAGGAGTCTTTACGGCCTACGTCGACGCTGAGCGCTCCCTGCCTGGCCCGGTCCGCGAGGCCTTCGGCGACCGCGCGTCGCTGGTCGCCAGCGCCGCGCCGTGCCTGGCTGTTACGGATGACGCCGGCCTCCTGTCGGCGTGTCTGTCCGTCCCCGCGCCGCCGTCGTCGTTCACCGAGTGGGCCGATACCGTCAAACTGGAGCGGTCGTGGTTCGAACCGACCGGCAAGCACGTCGTCGCGCTGGTTCGCTCCGACCTGTTCGCCATGGGCGAGTACGACGGCCGCGAACGGACCGCGTTCCACGGGTTCGACTCGGAGCTGAAAAGCCAGCACTCGAAGGGCGGCTTCTCACAGAGCCGGTTCGAGCGGCTCCGGGACCAGCAGATCGACTCCCATCTCGACCGCTGCCGAGCAGCTATCGAGGAGGTGTCGCCCGACCGGCTGTACGTCGTTGGCGAGGGATCGGTCATCCACGAGTTCGAAGACCTCGCGACGGCGACGAAGCCGGTCGACGCGACTGGGGAGCCGGCCGAGGCGCTCGACGATGCCGTCCGGTCACTGTGGACTGTTCGGTTGCGCGTGCCGTAGTTCGGAACCCGTTCACCCCAGTTCCGTCGGTGCCGGTTCCGTAGCTTTTTCGCGGGGCGGCGATTCTATCCGGCTATGGCCGTAGCCATTTTAACACACGACGCCTTCCCCGACCGGGCCAAGACGGCCGTCGGGTTGTTGCGGTACGGTGACCGAACGGTGCGAGCACTCGTCGACCGCGAGCGGGCCGGCCAGCGCGTCCACGACTCGCTGCCGGACGTCCAGGACGCCCCGATCGTCGCGTCGATGGCCGACGCACCCGACGTCGACGCGCTCGTCATCGGCATCTCGCCCATCGGCGGCGAGTTCGACGAGTCCTGGCGCGCTGACGTGCGAACGGCGCTCGAACGCGGCTGTGACGTGTACTCGGGCCTGCACGACTTCCTGGCCGACGACGAGGAGTTCGCCCGCCTCGCCGCGGAACACGACGCCGAACTACACGACCTCCGCAAGCCGCCCGAAGACCTGACTGTGGCAGCGGGGACCGCCGGTGACGTGGACGCGACGGTCGTCACGACTGTCGGGACCGACTGCTCGACGGGGAAGATGACCGCCTCGTTCGAGATCCGTGACGCGGCGCGGGAGCGCGGCCTCGACGCCGCCGTCGTCCCGACCGGACAGACCGGCATCGCCATCTCTGATCGGGGCATCGTCATCGACCGCGTCATCGCCGACTACGCCGCCGGCGCGGTGGAACGGCTGGTCAAAGCGGCACAGGCGGCGGACCTCCTCGTGGTCGAGGGTCAGGGCGCGCTCGCCCATCCGGCCTATTCGGGCGTGACGACGAGCATCCTCCACGGATCGGCCCCGGACGCGCTCGTCATGTGTCACGAGGCCGGCCGCGAGGCCATCCACGGCTACGAGTCGTTCGACATTCCGCCACTCCCCGAGTACGTCGACATCTACGAGCGTCTGGCCGCGCCCATCTCGGACGCGTCAGTCGCCGCAGGGATGCTGAACACGCGCCATCTCGACGACGACGCGGCCGCGGATGCTGTCGCGGGGTACAGCGACGCTCTGGACGCACCGGCGACCGACCCGGTCCGTCACGGCGTCCCCGACGAGGTGCTGGACGCCATTCTATGAACTGGAGCGTCGACCGCTACGACCTGCCGCTGTCGAACCCGTTCGGCATCTCGCGGGAGACCAGTGAGACCAGCGAGACCGTCGTGGTCGAACTCACCCACGAGGGAACCACCGGCACCGGGGCTGTCACGCCGTCGGCGTACTACGACGAGAGCGCGCAGTCAGTGGCCGAAACGCTGCCATCGCTCTGTGAGGCCGTCGACCGCATCGGCGACCCGCACGCCCAGCAGCGTATTGAACGAGAACTCGGCGAGCAAGCGCCGAATCAGCCTGCTGCCCGGATGGCACTCTCCATCGCCGTCCACGACCTCGCCGCTCGGAGACTGGACCTGCCGCTGTACCGCCAGTGGGGACTCGACCCTGACGCTGTCCCGCCGACGACCTATACGGTCGGCATCGACTCGCCCGAGCGGATGGCCGAGAAGGCCAGGAAAGCGGCGGGCAACGGCTTCGGCCACCTGAAGGTCAAACTCGGAACCGACGACGACCGGGCGCGACTGGACGCGGTCCGGGATGCAGCCCCCGACGCCGAGGTACGCGTCGACGCCAACGCCGCTTGGACGCCCGAGGATGCTATCGACAAGGCGGACTGGCTCGCCGACGCCGGCGTCACGATGCTGGAACAGCCGGTCGAAGCCGACGACATCGACGGTCTCCGCCGTGTGACTGACGCGACCGAGATTCCCGTAGCCGCTGACGAGTCCTGTGTGACCGCGTCGGACGTGTCGCGGGTCGCTGACGCCTGTGACATCGTCAACGCCAAACTGGTCAAGTGCGGCGGCCTCCGGCCCGCAATGAGACTCCTTCACGCCGCCGACGCCCACGGCCTCGACTCGATGCTCGGATGCATGGTCGAGTCAAACGCCAGCATCGCCGCGGCGGTCCACCTCGCGCCGCTCGTTGACTACGTCGATCTCGACGGAGCGCTCCTGTTGGCATCGGACCCCTACGTCGGCGTGCCGCTCGACGGTGACGTGTTCGACCTCGCTGCGGTGTCGGCCGGCACCGGCGTTCGGCGGACGCGAGACGCGTAGCTCCGGGGCAGTACAACAAAAAACCAGGTTTCGGGTATACCCCGTTTACGCCGACTCGACGGCGTCCAGCAGCTCGTCGTAGTCCGGCTCGTTGGTCGGGTCGTCGGCGACCCAGCTATAGGAGACTTCGCCGTCGTCGTCAACGACGAACACGGCGCGGTTCGCGACGCCGAGCAGCCCGAGGTCTTCGATGTCGATTTCGAGGTCGTAGTCCTGAATCGCCGACCGGCCCATGTCGCTGACCAGATCGAACTCCAGACCGTGCTCGTCGCGGAAGGAGTTCAGCGAGAACGCCGAGTCGGCGCTGAGGCCGAGCACCGTCGCGCCGGCGTCGTGGAAGTCCCCGAGGTGCTCCTGCAGGGCCACCATCTCGTTGGAGCACGGCGGCGTGAACGCGCCCGGGAAGAAGGCGAGCACGACCGGCCCGTCGCCCAGGTGGTCGCTCAGTTCGAAGTCCTCTACCTCACCGTTCGCGATTGTCGCCGAGATGTCCGGCGCTGTGTCGCCTGTGGATACCATCACCCAAATATAACGGCGTCACCCGAATAAATACCTGCCATCCGGCAGGGATACCCCGACTCCACTTCGTCGTGGGACTGGCCGCTCACACCCATTCGTCGAAGGAGTGGTGCTCGCGGCTCGCCTCGATATACTCCCGCTGCATCGACTGGATGGCCGTCGAGAGGTCGTCGCCGTCGTCGAGGGACTGTCGAACGCGGTCGATCTTCCAGTCGCTCGGGGTCATGCCGGCTTCGTATCGGGCTTCGATAGGTCCGAGGTACTCGTCGATGCGGGCCTCCGGTACGTCCTGCTCGGCCAGCCCAAGACGGGCGTACTGGAAGATCTCGTCGTAGATCGCGTCGTGGTCGGCCGTTCGCTCGCCCTCGGCTGTCACCCACGAGAGGTCGGCGTCAGAGCCATCCTGCGCGGCGCTGTAGAAGCTCCGCCTGGCCTCCTGCCAGGGCAGTTCCGCGGCGGGGTGGTCGGCGACGACCAGCCCGCGGATGAGACCGACCGTCAGCGCCTGCAGTCCGATCATGTCCTTGACGTGGGGCTGGGTCGGGAGCGGGCGGTACTCGATGCGGAGCGACTTTTCAGTGCTTGCCCCGTCGACGGCCGCGCCGCCGACGACACAGCGGAGCCAGCGCCAGTAGGTTCCGCGCTTGTGGTCGAACTCCCAGAACTCGTCTTCGAACGCCGCCCGGTCGTCGTCGTGCAGGAACTCCCGCAGGAACGGGGCAAACAGATCGTCGTCGACGACGCGGCCGACTACGTCCGTGGTGTCGTCCAGGTCCCGCGGGACCCGGACCTTCGGGTTCTCGCTGGTGTTGACCGACTGCTCGAAGGCCGCGATGCGGAGTTCGTGGTGCGTGTTCGCACAGAGCCACTCGCCGTCGGTGTCGTCGTACATGTCCGCGGGGAGGAACGGCGAGTTCACCGACAGCGCGAGCAGCGGCCCGAGCGTCCGTATCGCGGCGTTGTAGTACTCGGGGAACGCCTCGGCGTCCGGAACCTGAAGGTGGGGCTGGATCGAGGTAGCCAGCGACTCGAACAGAATCGTCGGGAACGACCCGCTGTACCCCGGCACGTCGAAGTCGATGCTGCCGCCGGCGCGGTCCAGCGCCTCGTTGTCCAGCGCCACGTATCTGGGGGCCTGCCGCATGTTGTCCGCGAGGACGACCCCGTCGTTCGTTTCATGCGCCGAGAGGTACTGTTCGCTGCCCTCCTCGGGCGGGATGGTCCACATCGCATCGAGGACGAGTTCGCAGTTGTGCTTGCTCGCTTGCTGGCGGGCCTGCTTCGTCTGCATCTCTACCGCCGTCGTCTGGACCTCCATCCCGGTCTGGTCGAAACTGTTCGGTTCGGTGTTGACCTCGGCGTTGTGCAGGCCCAGTTCCTTGTTGGCCTCGCCCTCGAACACCACGTCGGGCAGGCGGGTCAGCCGCCCCTTCCAGTCCCCGGGGTCCATGTACGGCTCGTCATTTTCTTCCGCGACCGACGACTCGACAGCAGGTTCGGCCTCCTCCTCGGGCGTCTCCGGTTCGTCCTCGGCCAGCGGGCTGTCCGGGTCGATGTCGAGCGACGGCCCCTCTCCGGGACCGAAAGAATCCTCGGGTTCGTCAGCGGCTTCGCCAGTGTCTTGATCCAGTGACTCGTCCCCGGCGGGTTCCAGCGGGTCGCCCTCTTCTGGGTCCAGCGACGCCCCGTCGCCATCTGGTTCCAGTGATGCGCCAGCGCCGTCTTCTGGCTCCGCTGGTGCGTCGAGTGAGCTGCTCCAGGCCGCCCCGCTCGACCCGCTCAGGTCGTCGTCGAGGTCCTCTTCGGCGACTGTCTCGTCGTCTCCCTCGTCGTCTGGTTCGGGCGGGTCCGGCTCGGCGTTGATGGCGTACAGTTCGATCTCCAGGCCGACGGAAAAGGCTTCGTTGTCGAACTCCCCGGCCTCGATGGCTCTCCGGAGCCGCATCGCCTGTTCGTCGACCCGCTCAGTGAACTCCGCGGCAGTCTCGTCAGCGAGCGACCGGGTCACCAGGTCGACGATATCGTCCATGCTCGGTACTGTGTGGGTTCTTCCACTATAAGTGACCCGTCGTTCGTCCGACGGGGCGTTACTCGAAGAGGTCCTCGTGGCGGGCCGCGAGATTGGCGTAATCGCCGGAACTGAACGCCTCGAACACCTCGTTGGGGTCGATTGTTGTCTCGGACAGCGGCGTCACGGTGGCCGGGCTCCCACGGACGAAGGACTCCGCAGGCACCTCGTAGCCCGGCGGAACGACCGTCCCCATCGCGACGATGGAGCCCTCGCCGATGGTGGCATCGCTGACCGTCGAATTGAATCCAACGAGCGCCCCGTCGCTCACGTGGGCGTCGTTGAGAACGGCTCCGTGGCCGACCATCACTTTCTCGCCGACGGTCGAAGCGTGGACGATAGCCCCGTCACCGATCGCCGATTCGCGACCCACCTCGACGGGGGCCACGTCGCCGCGCAACACGACGCCGGGCCAGACGTTCGCGTTCGGACCAACAGTGACATCGCCCACCAGCGTCGCCTCGCGGCTGACGTGGGCGTATCCGTGGATGTCCGGTGTGGTACCTTCGAACGCGTACTCTCGGCTGTCCATACTGTCTACAGCGTGTCGGCGGGCCGAAAAGATACCGGTCAGATCAGGGTGGTACTGGCAACGTGTCCTGTTGGTTTTGTCTGCTCTCGGCGGCCACACAGCAGCACTACTCGATGTGGACCACGAGGACGGGGACGGGCGCGCTCTGCACGACGCGCTCGGTGACGCTCCCGAGATTGGCGACCCGGTCCCGTCCGGTCCGGCCGTGGGTCCCCATCACGATGAGGTCGATGTCTTCTTGCTCGGCGTAGTCGGTGATCGTCTTGTGGGGAATCCCCTCCTCCATGGTCGTGACGACCTCGACTCCGGACTCCTCGCCGCCGACGGCGATGTCATCGAGCGCGACTTCCCCCTCTTCCTCCAGCGACTGGCGCACTTCGTCCTGATTGGACTTGTCGGCCGCGAGGTACAGCCGTTTATCCACGACGTACAGGCCGTGAAGGGTCGCGTCGTTGTCGCGCGCAATCGAGGCCGCATGTGCGAGCGTCTCCGTCGTTCCCGAACTGCCGTCTGTGGCTACGAGCACCGAATCGTACATATGCGGCTTCTCATGCGAACTGGGCCCACATAGTACTCCCTATCACACCGACACGGTCCGTGGGTATCCAAGGGGGGATGAAACCGTTTGATTCGGCATCCGTTGTTCAGTGTATAATCGTTCTAACCATTATTTGTCAACAGGAATACTTTTGCCAGTTGCTGTCCATTAATTTCTATACGATGCAGGGGAGCACGCAGCCAGACGACACACGGGCAGAATTGTACGTTCGTTCACTGCTGCCCGACGGGCACACGCAGCAACAGGCTGCGGTAATCGACCGGCTTCAGGGGCTGTCGGAGGCTGACATTCTGTCAGATGTTACCGTTCAGGTTATCGGTCGGCAAATTCCGTCCACGCCAGCGGAGGCGCGAACCGAACTCGGATTATTCGCCCTCAATCGAGTCAGCGTCTTTCAGGAATGGGCGAAACGCAACGACTGTTCACTCGATCCCGCGTTCCAAGTCCGGTCGGTGGACTCGGAAATAACGGGGGAGCAGTACCGGGCGCTCGTGTTTCCAATCCAACTCCTGGCGGAGTACGAGGGGTCGGAACTCACGTGCGTGACGCCACACACGGCCGAGGGCGAGACGGTCACGGTCAGGGACCGGCTCACCATGCTCGAAGGGGAGGAGGAATCGACGTTCTCATCGCTGGAGCGGGCGAGCGCACCGCATCCGTCGGCGCAGTCTGACCTGCCGGCGGTCGACACCGTCGATGAGGATTCGGACCCGCTGTTGCCAGAGTAACGCCAGCGTCGCCTGCGTCTCAATACACTTATCCCCGGCCGCCGTCGTATCATCGGGTATGAGTACGGTCACGGTCACGCTGCCCGACGGGACCCCACTAGAGGTCGAGAGCGGCAGCACGGTCGAGGATGTCGCCTACGAAATCGGGCCAGGGCTGGGTGACGACACGGTCGCCGGCGTTGTTGACGGCGAACTTGTCGACAAGCACGCGCCGCTAACAGCCGACGTCGAACTGGAAATCGTCACCGAGAGCAGCGACGAGTACCTCGACGTGTTGCGTCACTCCGCCGCTCATGTTTTCGCGCAGGCGCTGCAGCGCCTCTACCCCGACGCGAAGCTCACAATCGGGCCGTGGACCGACAACGGGTTCTACTACGACATCACCGGCGTCGATATCGACGAGGACGACCTCGAAGCTATCGAGGCCGAAGCCGAGGAAATAATCGAGGCGGACCTCGACATCGAACGCGAACTCGTCGACCGGGAAGACGCCTTCGAGCGCTACGAGGACAACCCGTTCAAACAGGACATCCTCGAAACTGAGGCCGCAGACGACGAGGAGGTTTCTTTCTACACGCAGGGCGAGTTCGAGGACCTCTGTCAGGGCCCCCACGTCGAATCGACCGGCGAAATCGGCGGCTTTGCCCTGCTCGAAATCTCTGCAGCCTTCTGGCGCGGCGAGGAAGACAACGAGACCCTGACCCGCGTGTACGGGACCGCCTTCCCCACGGAGGACGAACTCGACGAGTTCCTCGAACAGCGCCGCAAGGCCGAGGAGCGGGACCACCGCAAGATCGGTCAGGAGATGGACCTGTTCTCCATCGACGAGACGACCGGGCCGGGCCTGCCGCTGTACGAACCCAACGGCAAGAAGATCCTCAACGAACTCTCGGACTACGTCGCCGGCCTCAACCGCGACGCCGGCTACGACGAGGTCGAGACGCCCCACGTCTTCCGGACGGAACTGTGGAAGAAGTCGGGCCACTACGAGAACTACGTCGACGACATGTTCCTGCTCGACGTGAACGACGAGGAGTACGGCCTGAAGCCGATGAACTGCCCGGGCCACGCCACCATCTTCGAGCAGAACTCCTGGAGCTACCGGGACCTGCCGGTACGGTACTTCGAGGACGGGAAGGTGTACCGCAAGGAGCAGCGCGGCGAACTCTCCGGGCTCTCCCGGACGTGGGCCTTTACCATCGACGACGGCCACCTGTTCGTCCGGCCGGACCAGATAGAGGAGGAGGTGCTGGCGACGGTCGACATCATCCTCGACACGCTCGACACGTTCAACCTCGACTACACCGTCCAGTTCGCTACCCGGCCGGAGAAGTCCGTCGGCGGCGACGAAATCTGGGAGAAAGCCGAGTCCCAGCTCGAAGCCGTCCTCGACGAGCAGGACATCGACTACGTCGTCGAGGAGGGTGACGGCGCGTTCTACGGCCCGAAGATCGACTTCGCCTTCGAGGACGCGCTCGGTCGCCACTGGGACGGCCCGACTGTCCAGCTGGATTTCAACATGCCGGAGCGGTTCGACCTCTCCTACACCGGCGAGGACAACGAGGAGCACCGCCCGGTGATGATCCACCGCGCGCTGTACGGCTCCTACGAGCGGTTCTTCATGGTGCTGACCGAGCACTACAACGGGAAGTTCCCGCCGTGGCTCGCCCCCGAACAGATCCGCTTGCTGCCGGTCAGCGACGACAACATCGCCTACTGCGAGGAGATTCAGGCCGAACTCGACGACTTCCGGGTCACCATCGAAGACCGCTCCTGGACCGTCGGCAAGAAGATTCAGCAGGCCCACGACGACCGTGTCCCTTACATGTGTGTCATCGGTGACAACGAGGAGGAAGCCGGCACCATCTCGGTGCGGGACCGCAAGGAACGCGAAGAGAAGGACATCGACATCGCCGAGTTCCGCGACCATCTCGAAACCGAAATCGAGCAGCAGCGGACCGCCGTGACGTTCCTCGCCGGCCGGTAGCCGCTGCCGTCCGATTGATTCTACCTGACGACACACCGCCTACCTGGCGCTCCTCGGGCACGCGTTTTTATGCCCGGCGGACGACCCGATCTGTATGGCAACTGACAGTGGCGAGTCGGGCGACACCATGCGGGAGCGCGCCGCCGGTGACACCCGAATTCTCTGGTTCCTTCTGGATGCGGACCGCTGGCTCGTCACTGCGCTGCTCTCGGCTGTCCTGTTCTGTGGGATTCTCGCAGTCGGGTTCCTCCACCCCACACCGGCCCTGACGTTGCTGACCCGCGGCGACCCGGTCGAAACGCTGTTCCAGGCGCTGATTACGGGGACCATAACCGCCGTTACCCTGGTCCTGACACTGAGCCAACTCGTCCTGTCACAGGAACTCGGTGCGGTCGGCGACCAGCGCGAGCGGATGGAGGGGTCGATGCAGTTCCGCGCCGACGTGGCCGACGCCGTCGACACGCCGGTCAGCCCCGCGGAGCCCTCGGCGGTTCTCCGGTCGCTGATCCGTGGGACCGCCGAACGGGCCGAAAACGCTCAGAACGCAGTCGACGAGACGGCGCTCGATGATGACCTGGCGGCGTTACTTTCGAACTATCTCGACGACGTGCTAACCAACGCCGACAGTGTCACCGACCAGCTCGAAGGCGGGACCTTCGGGGAGTTCGATGTCATCAAGGCCGCCTTGAACTACAACTACTCCTGGAAGCTGTACGCCGGTCGGCGCATCCGCGAGGCCTACGCCGACGAACTGACTGACGAGATCGACGAATCGATAGCGGAACTCGTCGAGACACTCGAACTGTTCGGCCCGGCCCGGGAACACTTCAAGACGCTGTACTTCCAGTGGGAGCTGTCCGACCTCTCCCGGACATTGCTGTACGTCGCCATCCCGGCGCTTACAGTCGCAGTCACCTCGTTGCTGTTCCTCGATGTGCAGGATTTCGTCGGCGTCACGGCCGGTGTCCCCGACGTGTTGTGGCTCCTCGCGGTGACGACGACGGCATCGGTACTCCCGTTCACGGTCCTGCTGTCGTACATCCTCCGTATCGTTACGATAACCAAACGAACGCTCGCTATCGGCCCTTTCATCCTCCGCGAGACTGACCGGAGCGTCGATGTCGACTGGGAGTGACGCCGTGCCACATCACCACGGTATAAGTGCCGGTCCGGACTCGCTAGTACCATGCAGATTGGCTCGCGTCGGTGTATCCTCAACCCCGTCAGCGGCGACGGCGAGCACGCCGACTACGTTCCGCGGCTGATGGAGGCGCGCGGGTTCGAGGTGTACGAGACCAGGGCCGCGGGCGACGCGGTCGAACTCGGCCGTGAGGCGGGCCGAGCCGAAGCCTCGGAGGTCGCCGTCTGTGGCGGCGACGGGACGGTGAACGAGGTGGTCCGTGGGCTCGACGACGCCGGCCACCTCGGCTCGGTGACGCTGAGCGTCATCCCGGCCGGAACAGCGAACCTCCTGGCCGGGAACGTCGGCGTCACGGACATCGAACACGGTGTCGAAATCGCCGACACCGGAGAGACGCGGCCGGTCGACGTGGGCGTCGCCGACGACGAGCCGTTTCTCGTCTCCTGTATCGCCGGGCTCCCCGCCGACGCCAGCGTCTCGACGCCCAGCGCTCTCAAAAAGCGGTTCGGGACGCTGGCGTTTCTCCTCACCGGGGCTCAAGAGACGCTACGCTTCGACGGGCTCGACATCGACATCGAGGCCGTCGGCGAAGACGGGCCGTTCACGTGGTCCGGGACGGCGACCTGCCTGCTGGTGGGCAACGCCCGGAAGTTCGTCGCCGAGGGCGGACAGGCCGACATGGAAGACGGCCTGCTCGACGTGGCCATCGTCGAACAGATGCCCACGGGCAACCTCGTCGCAGAGGCCATCGGACAGCGACTGCTGTCGCTCGATACCGACGGGGTGACCCACGTCCGGGCGGACGAGATTACCGTCGACGGCCACGACGAGACACTCACGTTCAGCCGGGACGGCGAACTCAGCACGCACGAGACGCTATCGCTGTCGGTGCGGGAACGCGCCCTCACGCTTCGCGTCGGAGCGGGCTACGAGCCGAACCCGGAGTGACGAGCCGGTGCGACTGGAGGGCGACGACGGCCGGGGCGAGTCGCATTCCGAAACCACTCGACGGCGCCCCGGGTGTTTTTATCGCCATCGGTCGAGTGGAGTGGTATGCCCCCGCTCTCGACGGGCGCGCTCGTCGTCTTCGCGCTCGTCGCCGCCGCGGTGACGCTGTTCGTCACCGAGTGGCTACCGCCGGACATGACGGCCATCGCTGTCCTCGTCGCGCTGGTCGTGCTGGAACCGTACACCGGCGTTCCGGCGCGGACGGCCATCGAGGGGTTCGCCAGTCCGGCGGTGGTCACCATCGTCGCGATGTACGTCCTCAGCGCTGGCGTCGAGTCGGCCGGCGTCGTCGACTGGCTGGCCGGCAAACTGGCGGCGCTGACCGGCGGCGACGAGCAGCGCCTGCTGGCCGCCATCGTGGGCACGACGGGCGTCAGTGCGGGGTTCGTCAACAACACGCCGGTGGTCGCGGTCTTCATCCCGCTGGTCACCGGGCTCTCGGAGCGATACGGCATCTCGCCGTCGAACCTCCTGTTGCCACTGTCCTTCGCCGCGATGCTCGGTGGGACGCTCACACTGGTCGGCACCACGACGAACCTCCTCGCCAGCGACCTCTCGGCGCAGTTGCTCGGCCGACCGTTCTCGATGTTCACGCTGACGCCCGTCGGCGTCGTCGTCCTCGCCGTCGGCGTGGCCTACCTGCTGACGGTCGGTCGGGCGCTCGTCCCCGAACGGATCCACCCCGCCGCCGACTTCACTGAGGAGTTCGATATGGACCGACACCTCGCACAGTTGCGGGTGCGCGAGGCGTCGCCGCTGGTCGGACTGACAGTGCAGGACGCGCTCGACGGCGGCGTCCCCGACGACGTGGTCGAGGCGGTCGCGGACGCGGTCGACACGGGTGAGTCGCTGCCGACCGAGGCCACTGTCGAACAGGTCATCGCCGCGAGCGACCCGCTCGACATCGACGTGCTCCAGATCGACCGCGACGGCGAGTCGTTCTTCGCGACGGCCACCGACCGGCCGCTCGAACCCGGCGACGTGTTGACGGTCCGGGGGAATCGCCAGGCCGTCAACCAGCTCGCCCAGACGCTCGATCTTCGTGACCTCGCCCGCAAGTCCGTCACGGCGGACCTCCTGGCAGAGAGCGGCCATCCGGGCGTTCTCGCGGAGGCCGTCATCCACAGGGAGTCGCGGCTCCGCGGGCGAACGCTCGCCGACGTGCAGCTGCGCAGCCGGTTCGACGTAACGGTCCTCGCCGTCCGGCGCGGCGACGAGATCATCCACGAGAACCTCGCGGCGGTCGAACTGTCCGCCGGCGACCTGCTCCTCATCCAGACGCCCCTCGACGAGGTGGGCCACCTCCAGGACGAGGGGTATCTGATCCTGACCGAGGGGCCGACGGAGCTGTTCGACGCGCTCGACGGCGGCCCGCCGTCGCTCGACGCCTCGGCGGCGGTCCCGCTCGTGACGCTGCTCGCCGCCATCGCGCTCGCGGCGCTGGACCTGCTGCCCATCTACATCGCCGCGCTGGGCGGCGTCGTCGCCACGGTCGCGACCGGCACACTGAGCGCGTCGAGGGCCTACGACGCGGTGAGCTGGAACGTCGTGTTCCTGCTCGCCGGACTGCTCCCGCTGGGGCAGGCGATGCAGGCCACCGGTGGGGCCGCGTTCGTCGGCGCGCTCCTCGTCGACGCCGCTGGCGTCCTCCCGCCGCTCGCGTTGCTGGCGCTGGTGTACCTCCTGACGGCCGTCCTCGCCAGCGTCATCACCCCGGCCGCGACCGTCGTGTTGATGGTCCCGATCGCCGTCGCCACCGCCGCCGAAATCGGCGTCGCCGGGTTTCCCTTCCTCGCCGTCGTGACGTTCGCGGTCGCGACGGCGTTCCTGACGCCCATCGGTTACCAGACGAACCTGATGGTGTACGGCCCCGGCGGGTACCGCTTTACAGACTTCCTGCGCGTCGGCGGCCCGCTGCAGCTCCTTCTGTGCGTCGTCACGACGCTCTCGGTGTCTGTCGTCTGGCCGCTGTAAAACCAGACCCGTCGGCTACTGCTCGTCTTCTTTCAGTTCGTCCAGCTCCGACTCGACCTCGCTCTCGTCGACGTCGACCTGCGTACTCTCGTCGGCGAGTTCCTGTTCCAGTTCGGCCTCTGAAACGTCGGCGTCGCTCGACCCGCTGTCGCCGTCCTCGGCTTTCCCCATCTCGGCTTTCAGCGTGTCGAGTTCGGCGTCGACCGACCCTTTCTGCTGGACCTCTTCGAGTTCCTGTTCCAGCGAACTCTTGTCGGAGAGCTGGTTTTCGAGGACGCCGTCCTCGCGGAGTTCGTCCATCGCCTGCGAGCGGGCCTCCATGTCCTCGGTGCGCTCCTCCGCGCGTTCGATGGCCTGGTTGATGTCCTGCATCTCGTCGCCCGCGCCGGTCATTGCCTCGTTGACGCGCGCCGACGCCTTCGCGGCTTCGTGACGGGCTTTCATCGTCTCCTTCTTCGTCCGGAACTGCTCGATCTGCTTCTGGAGCTCGTCTTTCTGCTCGACCAGCTGGTCCTGCTGGCTCTGCAGGTCCTGAATCTGGCCTTCCAGCTCCTCGATCTGGCTCATCTTCTGTTTTTTCTTCTCCAGGGCCTGGCGGGCAAGGTCCTCGCGGTCCTGCTCGACGGCCTGGCGCGCCTGTTCGTTGTGTTTCTCGACGTTCTCTTCGAGGCGGCGTTTCTGTATCTCCAGTCGCTTCTTCTGGGTCGTCAGGTCCGCAATGCCCTGCTTGACGTCCTGCAGTTCGTCACGCAACTGCTCGTAGCTGTAGTCGAGGGTCTCTGTCGGGTCCTCCGCTCGGTTCAGGACGGCGTTGAGCTTCGAGCGGATGACGTACGACGCGCGCGAGAGGATTCCCATGTATGCGCATTGGTCTCTCCAACCTTAAATTTCTTACAGCGGTGTGGCGTCTGAACACGTATGACTACCGTCGGAATACCGGGCGGGCGCGGCGTCACCGCGTCGTTCGACCGGCCCGAGTCGGCGTCGGTCGTCGTCGCGTGCCCGCCGCATCCGCAGTATGGCGGTACTCGCTCGGACAGCCGGCTGGAGGCGGTCAGCGACGCGCTCGCACCCGACATCGGCTGTCTCCGCTTCGACTACGGCACGTGGGACGAGGGCCGCGGCGAGCGGGTCGACGCCGAGAACGCCCTCGCATGGGCCGGCGAACGAGCAGACGCCGTCGGCCTGTTTGGCTACAGCTTCGGCGCGGCTGTGGCGCTCTGTGCGGCCGCCGACCGCGACGCTGTGGCCGAGCCGTCGGTCCTCTCCGTCCTCGCTCCGCCGGCCGGACTGACCGACCATCTCGATGCTGTCGCCGCGCTCGACGCCATCGACTGCCCGGTACAGATAGTGGTCGGCGAGCGCGACGACACCGTTGACTGGGGGCCAGTCGCCGACCGCGCCGCCGAGCAGGGCCACGCGGTCGAGCGTCTGCCGGCCGACCACCACTTCGTCGGCCAGTGCGGTCGTATCGGCCAGACTGTCGGCCCGTTTCTCCGGGATCACCTGTTGCCGCCGGAATCCACTGTTTAGAGTCCTCGGTCGATTTTGGCCGCCACTTCAGCGCTCGGTGCAACTCTAGGGCAGATAGCCGCGCCTGCTGGACAGTATCGAAAGACAGAGGCGCTGTCAGCCCAATTACCGACCATGAACCGCCCGCTCGCGTTCGCTGCCGTTACGTTCATCGCCACGCTGGTGGCGCTGTTGGTCCTGATGCAGACGGCGCTCGTCGCGGGTGGGCCAGCGCGGGCGCTCGTCCTCGCTTCAGTCGGAAGTCTGGGGACCTATGTCGCTATCAGATCCGGCGTGCTCAAGTCCTGATTATCGGTCAAAGTTACATTTATACTATATACTGATAAATATTGTACTATGTCAACTCGAACCAGGGTGGCGGTGTCTCACTCGACACGACACGGCGTCGTCTCGCTTCTGGGTGGGTTCGTCGCCGGCTACCTGCTGTTCATCGCCATCGGGTCCAGTCCCGGTGATGCGGTGTTCTCGGCGCTGTCACTCGCCGTTCTCGTGGCCGCGTGGCGCGTCCTTACGCAGCCGTCACTGTAGTCGCGTTGACACTGCGACGGGGTGGCGAACAGTGCGTGCTCCGAAACCGTTTAGACTACGCGGGGTTCACCGTCGGTATGCCGACCGAACCCGAAACGGACTACGACCCGGAGCTGGGTCGGAAGTTCATTTTCGTCACCGGTGGCGTGATGTCTGGCCTGGGGAAAGGCATCACTGCCGCCAGCACAGGCAGATTACTCAAAAACGCCGGGTTCGACGTTACAGCGGTCAAAATTGATCCGTATCTGAACGTCGACGCCGGTACGATGAACCCCTTCCAGCACGGCGAGGTGTACGTGCTCAAAGACGGCGGGGAGGTCGACCTCGACCTGGGGAACTACGAGCGGTTCCTTGACATCGACATGACCTTCGACCATAACGTCACCACGGGGAAGACCTACCAGCACGTCATCGAGAAGGAACGCGCCGGCGACTACCTCGGTCGCACGGTCCAGATTATCCCGCATATCACCGACGACATCAAGCGGCGTATCCGCGAGGCAGCCGAGGGCAACGACGTCTGTATCATCGAAGTCGGCGGCACGGTCGGCGACATCGAGGGGATGCCGTATCTCGAAGCGCTCCGGCAGTTCGCCCACGAGGAGGACGAGGACGATATTCTCTTTACCCACGTCACGCTCGTCCCTTACTCGAAAAACGGCGAGCAGAAGACGAAGCCGACCCAACACTCCGTGAAGGAGCTACGCTCTATCGGCCTCCAGCCGGACATTCTCGTCGGCCGCTGTTCGGACAAACTCGACATCGACACGAAGGAGAAGATCGCGCTGTTCTGTGACGTGCCGACGGAAGCCGTCTTCTCGAACCCGGACGTCGACGACATCTACCACGTCCCGCTGATGGTCGAGGAGGAGGGCCTCGACGAGTACGTGATGGAGGAACTCGACATCGCCTCGGAGGCGCTGCCCGAGGACGAGCGGGAGAACCGCTGGCGCGACCTCGTCACCCAGAACACCGAGGGGGAGGTCGAGGTCGCCCTCGTCGGCAAGTACGACCTCGAAGACGCCTACATGTCCGTCCACGAGGCGCTGAAACACGCCGGGCTGGAGAAGAACGTCGACGTGAACGTCCGGTGGGTCAACTCCGAGAAGATGGGCGACCGCCACGCCGACCGGATGCGCGAGGCCGACGCCATCGTCGTGCCGGGCGGCTTCGGTGCTCGGGGCACGGAGGGCAAAATCGAGGCCATCCGCTACGCCCGCGAGAACGACGTCCCCTTCCTCGGGCTGTGTCTCGGCTTCCAGATGGCCGTCGTCGAGTACGCGCGGAACGTGCTGGACCTCGACGACGCCCACTCCGCGGAACTGGACGAGGACACGCCACATCCCGTCATCGACATCCTCCCCGAGCAGTACGAGATCGAGGACATGGGCGGAACGATGCGGCTTGGTGCCCACGAAACCGACATCGACCTGAACACGCTCGCCGCGACGCTGTACGGCGGCGACTCCTGCACGGAACGGCACCGCCACCGGTACGAGGTCAACCCCGAGTACATCGACGATCTCGAAGCCGCCGGGCTGAAGTTCTCCGGCCGCGCCGGGAACCGTATGGAGATACTCGAACTCGCGCCCGAGGACCACCCCTACTTCATCGGGACGCAGTTCCATCCGGAGTTCCGCTCCCGACCGACCCGCGCCAGCCCGCCCTTCGTCGGCCTGCTTGAGGCCGTGCTCGGCGACGACCCCCACAGTGTAACGACCGAGGAGGTGAGCCACTGATGGTGAACGTCGACGAGTTCATCGCCGACGCGAAAGCCGAAATCGTCGACGAGATCGGCGACAAGAACGCCGTCATCGCGCTGTCGGGCGGCGTGGACTCCTCGACGGCCGCCGCGCTGGCCTACGAGGCCATCGGCGACCAGCTCACCCCCGTCTACGTCGACACCGGGCTGATGCGGAAAGGCGAGACCGACCAGATCCGCGAGACGTTCAGCTACATGGACTCGCTGCGGATCGTCGACGCCCAGGATCGGTTCCTCGACGCACTCGGCGACGAGACCGATCCCGAGGAGAAGCGCCACATCATCGGCGAGCAGTTCATCCGGGAGTTCGAGACGGTCGCCAAGGACGTCGACGCCGACTACCTCGTTCAGGGGACCATCTACCCCGACCGCATCGAGAGCGAGGGGACCATCAAGTCCCACCACAACGTCGGCGGCCTGCCGGAGGTCGTCGATTTCGATGGCATCGTCGAGCCGATGCGGGATCTCTACAAGGACGAGGTCCGCGAGGTCGCCCGCGCGCTCGACCTCGAAGAGATCATCTCCGAGCGCATGCCGTTCCCCGGCCCCGGCCTCGCCGTCCGCATCATCGGCGAAGTCACCGAGGAGAAACTGGAGGTGGCCCGCGAGGCCAACCACGTCGTCGAAGAGGAGCTAGAGGAGTACGAGCCGTGGCAGGCCCTGGCCGCCGTCATCGGCAAGGCCACCGGCGTCAAGGGCGACAACCGCGTGCACGGCTGGGTCGTCGCCGTCCGCTCCGTCGAGAGTCGAGACGGGATGACCGCCCGCGCACAGGAACTCGACTGGGACACGCTCCAGCGCATCCAGTCGCGCATCACCGGGGCGCACGAGAACGTCGCCCGCGTCGTCTACGACGTGACCCACAAACCGCCGGCGACTATCGAGTACGAATGAACGTGGTTCTCGTCGGCTCGGACCCGAACGGACTCACCGACGCTCTCGAAAGCGAGGGCCACACAGTGACGGTCGCCGACGTGGGCAACCGACCCGGGCTGGAGGAGGCCGGCATCCACGAGGCCGACGTCTACCTGCTGACCGAGATGTCCCAGGCCACCTCCATCGCTGTGGCGAAGGATCTCAACCCCGATCTCCGGGTCGTCGTCTACGCGGAGGGCTCGCTGCCGGACTTCGCCAGCCGACAGACCGACCTCGTCGTTGATCCGGACCTGCTGGACGCCGACGCGGTCGCCGAGGAACTGTAGCGTCGTCCGCCGGTTTTGACGCTCCTCTCGCTCACAGCGTCGCCGCCAGCTCGGCGAGTTTCGCCGAGCCGTTTTTCTGGAACGGAACTCCGTGGCCCGGGACAGCGATTTCAAACCTCGGTGAGCACTCAACGAAGTCACTGATGCTCCGGGCGACGGCGTCGGTGTCGTAGCTCACCAGCCACGGCGAGGGCTCGAAGCGACCGCTGTCCTCCCGGACGAGGTCGCCCAGCAGCCCCAGCGACAGCTCCTCACTGACGTAGCAGACGTGACCCGGCGTGTGTCCGGGCGTGTGATAGGCAGTGAAACTGCCGACGGTGTCGCCGTCGGTGAGGGGGACGACGCCGTTATCCGGCGCGTCCAGAAACGGCGAGACGAGGCGCTGGAACGCGCCCTTGTGATTGCCCAGCGGCGGGGTCCGCTCGCCGGTGACCAGCGGCGCGTCCCGCTCACCGACGTAGACGGTCACGTCGATACCATCGAAGGCCGTCAGTCCGCCGACGTGGTCGAAATCGAAGTGCGTGAGGAGGATGCGGTCCAAGTCCCGGAGTTCGTAGCCGGCATCGCTCAGGCCGGCGACGAGTTCGTTGCCGTGCCAGGGCAGGCCCGTGTCCACGAGCGTTAGCGCTCCGTCGTCGTCGACGAGCGTCGCGTTGACGCCCCTGAGATCGTACCACCAGATATCATCGGCGAGCGCCGTTACCATAGCGCGGGGTTGGAGCGGGGCTTCCTAAACCCTTGGTCACCGTTCCGTTTCGGCGAGCCGGCTCCGATTTTAGTCGAGTGCGACTGGTGCAGCCTGTCGCACGTCGTCCTGGAGCCGGTCGGCGTGTTCGAGCCGAATCTCGCGAGCGTCGCGAGACGTGACCGGTTCCGGCCTGTCGAACGTCGGCGCGACCGGGTCGTACGCGTCCACGTCGAACCCCATCCGGTCGAGATACGACCGCACGCTGTCGGTGCTGACCCCGTCCCGGATGGCGTCGTTCGCGTACGCAAGGACAGCATCGAACTCCGGGAGCACGATTTCGTCGTCGGTAACGCGGCCCGTCTCCCCCTCGATACGCACCTCGGTTCCCCTCAGGTGGTCCATGAGCGATGCCACGGCGTCGGCGAGTTGCAGGACCTGGCTCGGGAGCGCAGCGTCCGGTGACCGCCACTCGACGGTGCCGAACTCGGCCCGGAGCTGGACTGGTGTCCAGATGGAGCTTTCGGGCTCGAAGTTCGCCGCGACAGTCCGACGGTCGATACCGGCGTCGACAGCCGCGGTCACGAACTCGTCGTAGCGCCGTTCGAGCCGGCGGTCCCACTCTGCAGTGTCGTCGAGATACGACCACAGCCAGCCCTGGTGTGGCACCGAGTTGTACGCCATCCAGCGGTACAGTTTCGAGCGCGCACTGTCGGCCAGCCGCCGGCCGCGGAAATACGGCGAGGACGAGACGAGCGCCAGCGCGGGATCGATGGCGATCAGCGCGTTCAACTGGTCGATCTCCCGCCCCGGCTGCTGTTCGACGTGGATGTGCGTGCCGGCGCAGTGGCGGACGTACTCGAAATCGTCGCCGACGACACGGTTTTGGATCCGGGTCCGGTCGCACGGAATCTCCTGAATTTCCTCAGCGTTGACCGGGGTCGAAAGCGGTACGAGGCGTTTTCCGCGGTCGTCGGCCCGCCGCAACACGGCCCCGAGTCGGTCAAGGAGTTCCTCGCGCAGTTCTGTCGCTGTCTCGCACGGCGTCGTCTTGACCTCCAGCAGGGGCTTGACGAACTCCCGCTCCGCCCCTGGGGTTGCGTCGACGAGCGCGCCCGGTTCGACCAGCCGGCCCGCATCGTCGATGACCCAGTACTCCACTTCGATGCTCCGTCGTATCGGTTCGGATTGGTGTACTGACACAGTGGCCTCGCTGTGGATTCAGCGGTGTGTTCCCGCGCCGAAATCCAATGGTAACACACCACACGAAAGCTGCGGCCAGGTGGCTTATGATGGTTACGCGATTCGTAATATTTGCGGCAGTCAAAGCCACAACTATAGCTATAACTGCTGTATAGCTGACCGTACGTGCCGTAGATTGCTAACTTCTATCCACATGCAGGAGATTTGGGTCGATACGGAACGGCGCTGCCCCCGCTCAGAACGGCAACTGCGACCGGACGAACTGCACGCCGGTCTTGACCTTCGACGGATCCCGGATCCGCTCCATCTCCGCGTCGGTGAGCTCGAAGTCGAAGACGGCGAGGTTCGCTTCGAGGTGCTCGCGGCTGGACGCTTTCGGGATCGCTGCCACGCCCTCCTGCTGAACCAGCCACCGGAGCGCGACCTGTGCCGGGGATTTCCCGTACCGGTTGCCGATTTGGACGAGCGCCGGGTCGTCGAGGACGCCGCCGCGGGCGAGCGGGCTGTAGGCGGTCAGGAGCACGTCGTGGATGCGGCAGTAGTCCAGCAGTTTCCGCTGGTCCCAGTAGGGGTGGTACTGCACCTGGTCGGTGAAGATTGGGGTTGATGAGATGTCCCGCGCCTTGTCCAGCAGCGACGGCGAGAAGTTGCTGACGCCGATGTGGCGGACCAGCCCTTCCTCGACGAGGTCGTTCATCGCCCCGAGCGTCTCCGACAGCGGGACCATCCACGGCGTGTTCGGCCAGTGGATGAGTAGCAGATCCAGATAGTCCGTTCCCAGTTTGTTCAGGCTCTCCCGCGTCGACCGGCGTACGCTGCGCTCGTCGCGGTTCGAACCGTCGAGCTTCGTCGTCAAGAACACGTCCTCGCGGTCGACCGCAGCGGCGTCCATCCCCAGCCCGACCTGCCGCTCGTTGCCGTACGCCTGCGCGGTGTCGACGTGACGATACCCCATTTCCAGGGCCGTTTCGACAGTTTCCCGGCAGGTCTGGCCGGTCAACTGCCACGTTCCGAGGCCGAGTGCGGGGACCGACGTTCCCTGGACCTGAATGTCGTCCATACCGTTCGTTCGCGTCACGCGGGTAAAACGTCGGTGTCCGTCCATCTACCACACTATGGGGTTACAGTTCAGGTATATGCCGCGTCTACCGGCGGGAGCTATCGTCATCCTTCATGAACAATTTCTAGGTATTAATATCGCGTCCGTTCTATCTGGCACGTCTCACGAGGGACAGGAGTGAGCGTTCATGGACAGCCACCGTCCACACCGACTGCTGGTATCGGCGTATGAACAGTCCGCGGTCCGGGGGCGTCGCGCATGAGCGAGCTATCCGGGGTGTTCGTCTCGCTGACGACTGGGGCCGGAAAATACGCGGGGACCGACGACCACGTGTACCTCGGCATCTGTGGTACGGTCGGCGGCCGCGAGTTCGCGCTCAACGTCGAAAACTTCGACGACTGGGAGGAAGGGAGCGTCGTAACGTACTCTTTCGGACAGTACGCGAACTTCTACGGTGGGAAAGACCCTCGGACCGCGGAGGACCAACTCGACCGGATGACCATCTGCCTGCCGAACGTTACACACGTCTATCTCCGCAAACAGGGGGATCGGACGACGTCGGACGACGACTACTGGGAGCTAGACGAGTGTCACGTCAACCTCCATTCGCAGTCGTCGACCCGACAGTTTGTTTCGACCGGGACGGCACGCCTTGGGAACGAGTACGGACACAAAATCTGGCTTGCCGAGTCGTTCCACCAGGGGGCCTATCGGGACGCGCGCATCCCTGCAGACGGGGAGGCCGAGTGCCAGCGCGGCCGAGAGTAGCGGGTCTCGCCAGCTACTTTTCGATAATCGTTCCGCCCGAACCGACCGCGATGTCGGTGCCGCCGCGGACGATGGCCTTCAGGTTCTCGCCGGCGGGCGTCTCCTCCTGCGTCCAGTCGCCACCGCCCAGCGCGTACACCTTGCCGCCGCCACCGACCGTGTAGCCGGTGCTGTCGTCGTCGGTGACCTCGATGTCACGCAGGCCGGCGTCGCCCGTGTCGGTCGGCGTCCACTCGGACCCGTTCCAGTGGAAGATCATGCCCCCACCGCCGGAGATCCACACGTCGTCCGGACCGTCGGAGTCGACGCCGTAGAAATTGACGTTGGCGTCGGCGAGGCCGATCTTGTTCCACGTCGAGCCGTCGTCGGTGGCGAAGACGCTCTTGTTCCCGTCCACTATGTGGCCCGAGCGGACGCCGTGGAAGTCGACAGCGTTAATCGCCGACCCGGAGCCGGGTGTGGTGTAGTCCCACGTCTCGCTCGCGCCGTTCTCGAAGCTGTAGTACACCTTTCCGGAGTCGCCGGCGACGTAGACGTTCGCCTCGCCGGCGGTGCCGGTCACAGACACGTCGTTGAAGTTGTTGGTGACGTCCATCGGGGCGCTGTGGTCGGTGAGCACGCCCGATTCCACGTCGTACTCGCCGATAGCGCCCGAGGCACCGACGAACCAGAGGGCCTTGCCGTCGTCGGTCACGTCGGCTCCGTAGAGGCTGTTCCCGTTGCCGGTCGGACCGCCGCCGATGACCTTCTGCCAGCCCCTGCTGGTCCGTTCGAGGACGATACCGCCACCCGCCACCGCGTACGCACCGGTGGCCGTGTATTCGACGTCGTGGAGGGTGTTCCCGGTCGGGGACTCGACGGACTCCCAGGGACCGGCCGCCGCAACCGTACCGGAGACGGCCACACCGCCCAGTGCAGCTGCAGCTGTCGCGCCGATACCCTTGAGGACGCCGCGTCGTGTCGCGTTGCGATCGGACATGACACCCGAGCCTGTGGACTGTCTCCACTTCAATGGGGGCCGCGGTTAACGACCTTTCACCGCGATGTAAACGTTTAAACGGCCGATATTCGGGAGAACAGCCCGTCGGAAGTGGAAAAATTAGCGACCCGGAACGAGCCGGCAAATATCACGTTAAGCCGGCTAAACGGACACAAGACTGATAACGCGGGTCCGCCGAGTCGGCTCAGGACAGTTCAGCGACGAGGGCCGGGGCTTCCGCCGCGATGATCTCGTCGATAGCGACACGGGCCGCCGCTGGGTCCGCGGGCAGGCAGAACACCGGCGTCCCGTCGGCGATCCCGGCAGTCGCGCGGACAGCAATGACACCGGTCCCCTGTTGTTCGAACAGGAGGCTCCGGTACACTTCCTCGAATCCCGGCAGTGCCTTATCGAACAGTGGGTGGACCGCTTCGAGCGTCTGCTCCGTCGGAGCGACACCGAGGCCGCCGGCAGTGACGACTACCTCCACGTCGTCGCGCCCGATCAGCCTGTCGACGGCCCCCTGGATGCCGTCGTAGTCCCCTCGAAGCCGTTCGCGAGCCGTGACCGTTTGGCCGGTCGCTTCGAGTGCCGTCTCCACCGCCTCGCCCGTCGGGTCGCCCTCCTCTGTTGCCGTCCCGACGGTGACGACGGCGGCGGCCACCTGCTGCTCCTGGGTCGCGTCGGCCTGGGTGGCTGTCTGCGCTGGCGTCTCATCCGCTGTCGGAACCACCGCCTGTGGTGTGTCCGTCGGCTGACCGGCTGCCTGTGTCTCGGAGTGTGGTTCCTCTTCGTGTCCCTCTGTTGCCGTGTCAGTCCCCTCGGCGTCCTGTGTTTCGGCTGCTGACTCGCTGTCCGTGCTTTGCGTCGCCGCCTCGTCGATTCTCTCCGCCACGGAACTGTCGCTTTCGGCCTCCGATACGGACCCGCCACTGGCCCCCGCTGTATCGTCCGGCGCGGTAGGCGCGTCGCTGTCCTCCTCGCTCGCTACGTCGTCGTTTCCTGCCGCTTCGTTCGGTTCCGAAGTGGCGGCCTCGGCAGCAGTCTCGGCCGCTGCGGATTCCTCGTCGTCCCCCGTCTCGCCCTCCTCCGTCTCGTCGTCTTCCCCGTCAGTCGGACCCCGGCGCGTGTCACGGGACTGGAAATCCACCATACTACTCCATCGGTTGCGGTGGATAAATACCCTGACGACCGTTTGCGGGACTGCAACACATATAATATCTGAAAACGATATGCTTAAAATATAGCGATAGGAAATAAAATGTATGGCTGGGAGATACCACGTCGTCTGCCACGAGTGTGCGTTCGAGGGACTGTACGAGGACCCGTCGGTCGCGGAGGGCCAGCGGGACGCACACGCCTCCGCCAGCGGGCATCGGATGAGCCTGTGTGACATTTCGAGCCAGGAAGCCCCTGGTCTGTCGCGGTAGCGGGACCGTTAGCGTTTTGCGCTCGCTTGCCTGACTCCGACACATGCAGCCACGTTGTTTCGTCGGTATTCCTGGGGGTGGTCCCATCGTGACGCACCGTTCGAGCGGGCGCGACGGGGTGCGTGCCGATGGCTGACGACGAGTCCGGCTACGTCCACCGTCCCGACACGGAGCCACAGTCCGCAGACGCCTCCTCTGCGGACAGTGAGACGGGTATGGAATCCACCGACGGGCCCGAGTTCGGGACGAGCGGCTGGATTCTGGTCGGGATGATCGGCGTGGCGTTCCTGCTCGTCCCCGGCGCAATTTTGCTCTTGCCGGCAGCCCAGGGCGTCATCAGTAGCCTCGGGCTCACGCTCCGTGACGCCTACCTCACGCTCCCGCTCGTTCCGGCGTTCGTGCTCGGTGCCCTCGCCGTGTGGTCCGCGGTCCGCTCGCAGACGGAGTGACCGAGAATAGTTATATCTGGAACACAATTGGTACGTAACTGAATGGTCCTGTCGCCGCTCGCTGTCGTTTTGTTGTCAGGTGTCGTCGGTATGGGCGTCGCCTTTCTGGTGTGGCTCCACCGGGACCGGCCGGGTGCGGGACCGCTGGCAGTGTTCGTCGTTGCGGCGAGTCTCTGGGCCGTGACGTACGGTATCGAGCTCGCAGTACCGGGACTGGCCACCATGGAGCGACTCGTCCAGGTGCAGCTGACGCTCTCGGTAATCATCCCCGTCGCATGGCTCGTGACGGTTATCGAGTACACGGGGCATCCACACTGGCTCACCCAGCGCCGAACAGCGCTGTTGCTTATCGAACCGGCGGTGTTTGTCACGCTCGTGTGGTCGAATCACGCACACGAACTCATCTGGTCCGGTCGCGGGACGCAGTACGTCTCGGCGTCGTCGGTGACGCTCGTGCCCGCGTACGAAGTCGTGTACTGGGGCCACATGTCCTACATACTGCTGTTGATCCTCGCCGGCGGTGTCCTCCTGTTACGAATGCTGTTCCGGTCGAATCAGGTGTTCCAGGGCCAGGGGCTCGCACTGCTGCTCGCCATCGCCGTCCCGACGGTCGTCCAGACGCTGTTCGTGCTCGGTGTGGTACCGACGACGTTCAACCCGACGAGTCTCGGGTACGTCGCGTCGGGGGCCGTCCTCTCGGTCGCCATCCTCCGCGGGCACCTGCTCGACGTGGCACCGGTGACCCGAGAACTAGGCCGTGAAGCGATCTTCACCGAAATGGACGACCAGGTCGTCATCGTCGACGACGAGCGCCGCATCGTCGATGTCAACGAGGCCGCCACGGCGCTGTTCGACGGCGACCAGAACACGCTGCTGGGCCGCTCGCTCCCGCGCGCGTTACCGGCACTCGCCGAGACGGTTCCGGCTCCCGGCGAGCGAACGCAGACCGAGACGGCCCTCGAACACGACGGGGGCGTCCGGTACTACGATGTGCGCGTGATACCGCTGTACCGCGCGTACGGCGTCGTCTCGGGCCATCTCATCAGCCTCCGGGATATCACGGACCGCCGGCAGCGCGAACAGCGGCTGGACGTGCTCAACCGCTTGCTCCGGCACGACATCCGAAACGAGATGAACGTCGTCAAGGGGAACGCGGACCTGCTCCGGGATACGGCCGATGCCGACGAGCGCGAGCGACTCAGCCGTATCATCAGTACCGTCGACGACATCGTCGACCGGAGCAACAAGATCGGTCGGGTCACCGAAGCCCTAGAGACCGAACAGCACAGCCCGACACCGCTTCGCGAACTGCTGGAATCGGTCGTGAGCGATGCCCGTGACCGCAACCCCGATGCGGCGCTCACGCTCACCTGCGAGGAGACCATCTGGATACAGGGCGGCCCATCGATCCGCATCGCGCTGGAAGAACTGGTCGAGAACGCCGTCGAACATCGGGCGACAGCCGATGACCCTCTCGAGGTCGAGATAACTGCGACCCGGACCGACGGAACGCCGGGGGTCCGCGTGGCCGTTCACGACAACGGCCCCGGTATCGCCGACCACGAGCGCGAGGTCATCCGCTCGGGAACCGAAACGCCGCTCAAACACGGCTCCGGCGTCGGGCTCTGGCTCGTCAACTGGATCGTCCGGAACCTCGGCGGGCGGATGTCGTTCCCCGAGACGGACGGCCCGGGAACGACTGTGGAACTACAACTGCCGGCGGCTGAGCCCGCCCACGCGACAGACGAGCCAGCGGCGGTCCGCACCGAGAACGCCGATTGACCGCGGCCGCTACCACTCGATTTCGGCCTTGTCGCGCCAGAACCGCCCGCTCGGTGCCTCGGGTCGGAAGCGAGCGAGCCACACCGGCGTCTCGGCCCCCTCCTCGGGCGTCCGGGGGGCACTCCCCTCCGTCATGTCCGTCTGAACGTAGCCCGGGCACACCGAGTTGGCGATGAGGCCGTCGGCCGCGTACTCGCCGTCGAGGTACTTCGTCAGCCCGTTGACGCCCGTTTTCGAAATGCGGTAGGCCGGCGTGCCGCCCGACTGGCTCTCGGTGATGGCTCCCAGCCCGGAGGACATGGTGACGACGCGGCCGCCCCCGTCGGCCAGCAACAGCGGGAGGGCGTACTTCGTCATGAGGACCGCCCCCCGGAGGTTCGTGTCGAGGGTGTGGTCGATAACGTCTGTCGGCATCTCGTCGAGCGGCTCCCGTGAGTCCATCACGCCGGCGTTGTTGACCAGCACGTCAAGCCGGCCCTGCTCGCGCTCGATGCGGTCGACCGCGGCGACCATCCCCTCGTCGTCGGTCACGTCGAGTTCGATGGCATGGCGGTCCGTGGCCTCGATGTCGCCGGTATCGCGAGCGCCGGCGTACACTGTCGCGTCGAGGTCGACCAGCCCGTCGGCGATTGCCTTCCCGATGCCCCGCGTGGCTCCGGTGACGAGCACGACTTGGCCGTCAAGAGAGTCGTACAGCGGAACGTCCATACCCGGGGTTGGGCGGCCGGGCCGAAAAGAAAAGGGGTCGGGATGGCGTCACTGCGACGCTTGCTACCCGCGCCGACAGGGACTGCCGACGTTACCGTTCCTCGTCCCGGCGCATCGCGATCTCGAACCAGGGACAGAGGCGGAGTTGGCGGTAGTACTCGGGATGTTCGCGCAGTCGCTCGTAGGGGACCCACATGAGGCCGTCGACCTCTTCGGGGTTCGGTTCCAGCGAGGTGTCGTGGAGCGTGGCCTGCAGCACCGCACACACTTCCCATTCGAGGCCGGCGTTCTCGTAGTAGCGCTTGTACTCGAACCGGTCGGTCACGCGGAGGTTCTGGTACTGCGAGGGGTCGATACCAAGTTCCTCCTCGAGTCGTTCCTCGGTGGCTTCGACCTGTGTCTGGCCCTCGACGGGGTGGGAGGCGACCGTACCGTCCCAGTGCGTATCCCAGAGGCGTTTGTTCGCCGCGCGCTGGGCGAGCAGGATCCGGTCGTTCTCGTCGAACAGCAAGGCGGTGAACGCGCGGTGGCGAACACCGTCGCCGGTGTGGGCATCGAGTCGATTGACCAGCCCCTCCTCGTTGTCGTCGGCGTCCACCGCGATGACCTCCTGTCGCGCGTTTTCGTGCGTCTCGTCGACCGCGTCGGAACTCATATGTCGTATCTCTCACAGAGGCGCGTATTACGCGCTTCGACTTCCCGTCACCGCGCCGGGTGGTCCGAAACGAACTGCTTGAGAATCTGCTCCTCCGCACGGTGGAGGGTTTCACTGCAGGTCGACTTCGCGATACCGACGCGGTCCGCCAGTTCCGTCAGCGAGCACTCCCGCGGCGTGTCGTAGTAGCCCGCATCGATGGCGTCCTGGACCAGTTCGAGCTGGCTCTCTGTCAGCACCTGCTCGGTTTCGAGGTGTTGCTGGATGCGGTCGACGCTGAAGGAGATGCCGAACTCCTCCAGTTGCTCGCCGAGTTCGGAGAGTCGCTCCTGTGGCGCTGATATCTCCCAGACGGCCTCTCCGTTGGACAGCGTGAACGGCATCTCAAGTGGGACGCCCGAGCCCTGGACCGGGAAGAGCAGGAGCGGCATCGACGTCTCGAACTGAACCAGCGCGCTGTCGTCCCGGTGTGAAAGTATCTCAAGGGTCGTGACCGACTCCCGGTTCTCGATGTCACGGAGAACCGCCGGGAGGTCGTCCGACGTGATCTCCGCGAGTCCGACGCCGGAGTCCTCACCGGGGAGCGCAGACAGGATGCGAAACGTCGCGTCGTCGTACGTTCGCGAAACATCGCCGATCCAGATTTCCTCCGGAATCGTGAGCGTGAGTTCAGCGTGTGGCATTGGTGTATCCGAATATATTCGCCCGACCCCCGCGTCCGTAATCCCGAACATGTTCGCATAGTTGCGATGGGAACAAGAAACTTGGGGAGTGGAGTCACACGCTGTCAACACGAGAGAGGTCGCGCAAAACCCCAGAGCCGAACATCTCCGGGGATGGCGAACGCTTATTCCGCCGGCCACTCGCCGTCTGGTATGGAGCGCGTTTCGCTGACCCGGACGGTCCCGGCTGACCCGGAGACAGTCACTGCCCTGATAACGGACGTGGCGCCGTTCATGTGCGCGGCGGGGTTCGACGAGGTGACGCTCGACGGGGACGACCTCGGTATCACGAACCGCGTCGGACTCTTCGAAATCGAACTGGACCTCGAGATCGTCGAGACTGACGCAGTCCTGCGGTACGAGCAACGCCAGGGCATCTTCGAGTCGATGATGACAGAATACACCGTCGAGGCCGTCGACGGCGGGACCGAAGTAACGGCGACCACGGAGTACAACGCACTCGACCTCCCGGTGCTCGGCGAGATGATCGATTCGACCGTTATCTCACGACAGCGCAAAAAGGAACTGAACAAGCAGTTCGACTGGCTCGTCGAACAGGTATCGTAGCTCTCCATCGGCTGGCTGTTAGAACGCCTGGGTCTCTACCCACCTTGCTCGACATAAAAAACCCGAACATATACGGCGGAGGACCAAGGGACACGCACTCCCAATCAACGCGCATGAGCCATTCCCACGAGGACCTGCCGCCGGTAACGACCGAGGTTCACGACAACTCCTGGTCGGCGAACCTGGAGACGCCCGCGCACGCCGAGGACCCCGACGTGGTCGTCGAGCAGGCCATCGATGCCGTCGAGAAGACGACGGTAGGGAACCACGTCAATCTGGTGAGCCACGCCGACCACGGCCACCCGGAAACTTACCTGTTCGATGCGCTGGCGGAGGCGTTCGGCGAGACGATTTCGACGGAGTACGTCCAACAGTGTGGCTGTGGGGGCCACGTCACCCGCGTCCACCGGGAGGCATAGATGCGCGGGAAACTCGATCTCGACCAGCAGCCGCTGGTGCTGATCTGGGAGGTAACTCAGGCCTGTGAACTGGCGTGTAAACACTGCCGGGCCGACGCCCAGCCGCGCCGCCATCCCGACGAGCTATCGACGGCGGAGGGGAAGGCGCTGCTGGACCAGGCCCGCGAGTTCGGCGACGGCCAGCTGGTCGTCCTCTCGGGTGGCGACCCGCTCGCTCGCGAGGACCTCCCGGAACTCGTCGAGTACGGGACCGAGCAGGGCCTCCGAATGACGCTGACGCCCAGCGGGACGAACTCGATCACGCCCGACCGACTGGCTGAACTCGACGACGCCGGACTCCGGCGGCTGGCCCTGTCCATCGACGGCGGCGACAGCGAATCTCACGATACCTTCCGGGGCGAATCCGGGAGCTTCGAGGCGACGATGGAGGCGGCCGAGGCGGCCCGTGATCTCGACATCCCGCTGCAGATCAACACCACCGTCTGCGCGGAGACGGTCGAGCAACTGCCGGCGATACGGGACCTCGTTGCGGACCTCGATGCGGTGCTGTGGTCGGTGTTCTTCCTCGTCCCGGTCGGTCGCGGGCGGGTGCTGACGCCGATCCCCCCCGAGCGGGCGGAGCGCGTGCTGTCGTGGCTCCACGAGGTTAGCGAGGCGGCGCCGTTCGGCCTCAAGACGACCGAAGCGCCCCACTACCGGCGCGTCGCGATCCAGAACCAGGAGGACGGTGCCGGCGGCCTCAAACGCCGGATGGGTATTCGCGCTGGCAAGGGGTTCGCCTTCGTGAGCCACACCGGCGAGGTGTTCCCCTCCGGATTCCTGCCGAAGTCGGCGGGCAGCGTTCGAGAGGAAAGCGTCGTGGACATTTACCGGGACTCACCGCTGTTCCAGCAGCTCAGGGACGACGACGCGCTGACGGGCAAATGCGGGGCCTGTCGATACAGAACGGTCTGTGGCGGCAGTCGGTCGCGGGCGTACGCGACGACGAGGGACCCGCTGGCGGCGGACCCTCTCTGTGACTACCAGCCGGATGGGTTCGAGGGGTCGGTTCCCGACCAGCACCCGGCAGATTGAGGGGGTTTTTCACTCCGTGGGAACGCGCCTCTCCCGTTTTGTAATGTGGTGTCACAGTATCTTACATGAGCGACTCCGGCATTAGAGTGGAGCTGTCGGTTGACGCCCCTGGGGCCTGTCCGGTGGCAAGCGTCTCGGACGAGGCGGGCGCGGCCGTGACCGATGTCGCCCGAAGCAGCCCAGATGCAGACGGGCAGATCATCGAAGAGTTCACCGCGACGGGCACTGACGAAGCGGCAGTCGAGGCACGGGGCGATATGGACAAAGTATTCGCCACGGGAAACGGGGCCCGCTATCAGTTCACGCGGTCGCGAACTGAGTGCGTCTGCGAGGCGGTCGAAACCTATGACTGTCCGGTCGCGGATATCCGCGCTGAGGACGGCCAGCTCTACCTGACCTTTCACGCTCCCGACGTTGATCGGGTGCGTGCCATCGTGACGCGGCTGAAAGAACTGTACGACGGTGTCTCGCTCCGGTCGATGCGGCGAAACGGCGACGTGGACCCGGTGGATTCGATCCTGGTCGACCGAAGCCAGCTCACCGACCGACAGCAGGAAGTGCTCGAAACGGCCGTCGAGATGGGGTACTTCGAGTATCCGAAGGGGGCCAACGCCGGCGACGTGGCGACAGAACTGGATATCTCCGTTTCGACGTTCGCGGAACACCTCGCCGCCGCCCAGACGAAACTGCTCGACAGCATCATCGCGGAGTAGGCCCGCAGCGCGTCGCTACTGCTTCCATCGGCGAGCGAACGCCGCTAACAGGAGATACGTGTAGAGGAGTGCGCCGAGGGCTCCAGCCGCCGTGCCGACGGATGTCGCCCAACCGAACCGGCCGATGAGACCGATCAGCTGCATGCCGAGTCCGCCGCCGAGCAGTCCAATCGACACCAGCGCCGTCCGGTCATCCGCGTAGGGCCAGACGCCGACCGATGGCGGGTAAAACTGGAACGCTGCCCCGACCACGGTGAGTCCGAGAAAGCCCGCCAGCATCGCCCGATAGTGTGCGGTGACCAGCGCCGGACTCCGACCGGTTACGGCGAGAACCAGTCCGAGTCCGATACCGACGACCCCGGCCACGACCGCCAACAGCACCGCGTAGAACCCGACGCGGCGGCGCTCCGACCGCAGGAAGAGAACGATATACGACAGTACGAATCCAACGACTGCGACAGCTTCGATGACGCCACCGACAAGGAGGAGTTCGGGGTCGAACAGCCCGAAGGCAAGCAGCGCGGGACCGCCAGCGCCGGCAGCGATGACCACCGTAACGACTGGTCGCGGCGCTTCAGCGACCAGGAACCGGGGAAACAGCCGGAAACCGACGCCGAAGACGAACAGCGCCGCCGTCCCTGCAGCGAGCAGGTGCGAGAGTTGCTGTGGGAGAATCGACTCGAAGCCAACAGCCGTGGCGAGCGCGCCACCCGCGGCGAATGCGAGGTAGCCGAGCGCTATCGGGACCGCGACGTTGGCGGTTCGGTCGACCGGTTCCCGATGGGCGTTCGCGCCGCCGGTCCCCGTCGCCGAGCCGGTGACGTTGTCACGAATCGTCCACCCCAGCGTCCCGAGAAACACCGCGACGCCGCCTGCCCAGAGCGTGGTTCCGACCGGTCGGAGCCACGGTGGACCGAGCGGTGCGAGCGCTAGCCCTGTTGTTCCGAGGACTGATAGCGGGAACTGGACTGCCGGCCCAGATTCCCACGCGAGGTCCCGGTCGAAGTACGACGGCACGAGCGCGTAGGCCTTCCCGAACAGGACGTGCAGGACGAACCCGTACAGACCGAGCGTGACGACGATCCGGCGGGGCGCGGCGACCGCCATTGCGGCGTGGAAGCCGACGAAAAACAGCGCGCTGGCGGTGACGAACCACCGCGAGGCGCGCCCGGGACGCATCTCACTCCGACCGGATTGTGACGTGCCACTCCTCGTCGGCGACCTGTTCCGTGTCGTACTGGTACCCCTTTTTCGAGAGTACGTCGTACAGTGGCACCGGCTCGAAACTGTTCACCAACCGGAGCGCCTCGCTCTCGCTGACGGAGTCGAGGGCGTTCATGATCTGTTCGAACGGTTCCCCGTCAACGTCCCGAACGTCGAGTTCCTGTACCGACTCCTGATGATCTGTGCTCATACGTCGGTTAACGGTCCCCGCCAGTCAGGCACTTGTCCCGAACGTGTTCGACTCCATGGCGGTACAGTAGCCGTGATACGAGGCCGAACAGATCGCCAATACAACTGCGTTACTCCTGGTATCGCGCTACCGTAGCGTGGTGTAGCTCAGTCCGGCAATCGCGACGAACTGCAGCGAGCGCAGGACCAGCACGGCCTGCTGGACGTGTTGGTCGCCGGCGTAGAAGCTCTGCATCGAGAAAAAGAAGTAGACGGCGATGGCGTTCTCGGCGAGCATCGCGACGGCGAAGGCGATGAGGCCGGCGACGAGTCCCGTCCGGAACGTTGCGTAGTTACGGACCCAGACGCCAAGCAGCGGGAGCAGCAATAGGACGTTGAGCCCCGCAAGCGCTGCCGCGGCAGTGATGAGCGGTCCCATCGCCATCAGCGCCGTCCCTCCTGCCTGCCGGTCGCAGCCTGGCCGATGATTCTGCCCGTCATTCGTCCATCTTCTCCACGATCTCCTCGAAGGTATCCCGGTAGTTGTCGAACCGGTCGGTCAGGAAGTAGAGTTTGGCGTACTCCTCGTCGCCTGATTCGACCACGTCGTGGTCCTCTAGCTGTTCCATGTGATGTCTGATGGTCTTGTAGCCCACGTCGAGTTCGTCGGCGAGTTCGTTGGCGTTCATCGGTCGGTCCGAGAGAGCGTCGATGATACGCGCCCGGTTGGCGCCGCCGCGCGTCGCCGTCAGCAGGTACCAGAGCGCTTTCTCCATCCCACTGTCCTCCCGGGACCTGCGTCTGCCGGTCGTATAGTCCTGTCTCTCCCCGCCGAAAGGCGCACTGGACTCGGATGCATGTACCACGTTGGGATACGGGAGTACAGACAGCCGACGGATAAAGCGTTTCTTCGCACTCTCTTCCGAGACTGTTCCAATTTCGGGGCGACTGTCCGCGTCGGCCGCCACCGCCAGCTACTCAGCGGAGCGCCTCAGTCGCGTCGGCCATGATCCCGATGGCCTCCTTCAGCGTCTCCATGTCCGTCGCGTAGGAGATACGGGCGTAGCCCGCGCCGTGCTCGCCGAAGGCGTCGCCGGGGACGACCACGACCCCGCGGTCGATGACTTCGTCCACCCAGCCGTCGGGGACCTTCGGCATCGCGTAGAACGCGCCCTTGGGCGTCGGGCAGTCCAGCCCCATCTCTTCGAGGCCGTCGAGCAGCACGTCACGGCGCTCCTGGAAGGCGTCGCGCATCTCCGCGACGGGGTCCTGTGGGCCGGTCAGCGCCGCCTCGGCGGCGTACTGGGCCGGCGCGGACGCACAGGCCTGGGCGTACTGGTGGACCCGGAGCATCCGCTCGATGCGGTCGGTGGAGCCGGTGACCCAGCCGAGCCGCCAGCCCGTCATCGAGTAGGCCTTCGAGCAGGCGTTGACGACGACGACGTTGCCCGTGTCGCTGAACTCCGCCGGCGAGCGGTGCTCGCCCTCGAACACCTGGTGTTCGTACACCTCGTCGGAGATACACAGCACGTCGTGCTCGTCGGCGATGCGGGCGAACTCCCGCATGTCCTCGGGCGGCTGGACCGCCCCGGTCGGGTTTGCGGGCGAGTTCACGACAAAGGCCGCCGTGTCGTCGGTGATGGCCTCCTCCACCGTCTCCGGGGCCATCGTGAGGTCCTCGCGCAGCGGGACCGGTCGCGGCGTCCCCCCGGCCAGATGGGTCAGCGCGTCGTAGGAGACGAACCCCGGGTCCGGGAAGATGACCTCCTGCCCCTCGTCGACGTGGGCCTCCAGCGCGATGTGCAGCGCCTCGCTCCCGCCCGAGGTGGCGATGATGTCCCCGGGGTCGACGTCGAGGTCGTTGTCTCGCTCGTGCTTGGCGGCGATGGCTTCCCGGAGCTCTTCGGTCCCCTTGTTCGACGTGTAGGCGTCGACTTTTCCGGCCTGAATCGCCTTGATGGCTGCCTGGCGGGCGTGCTCCGGCGTCGGGAAGTCCGGCTGGCCCAGCCCGAGGTTGATGGCGTCCTCGCCCGCCGCTTCGAACACTTCGCGGATGCCCGAGATCGATACCTGCTCGACCCGTCGGGAGAATCCAGTCATACTCTCTCTGGGGTGGGCCGGCCCGATAATTCTTCCCGATTCCGTTAGCGAACCACAGACATCGCAATCGCGCCGCCACCGCCGACGCTCACTCGCCTCGCCGCTGGTGGGGCCTACCGGACTACGGACATCGCAATCGCGCCGCCACCGCCGACGCTCATCCCAACGATTCCGCGGTGATGGTCCTCCCGCTCCATCGCGTACAGCAGCGTCGTCGTGAGGATGCCGCCGCTGGCCCCGATTGGGTGGCCCAGTGCCACCGCGCCGCCCAGCGGGTTGTGCTTCTCGGCGGGAATATTGAGTTCGTCGGCGACGTACACCATCTGGGCGGCGAAGGCCTCGTTAAGTTCGAAGTGGTCCACGTCGGCGACCGCGAGGTCGTTCCGGTCGAGCAGTTTTGCGACCACGTCCCGGACGGCGATAGAGAACTCCGCCGGGTCGCGGTAGGCGACGGCGTAGTCCTCGACGTGGGCCATCGGTCCCAGTCCCTCACGCTCGACTGTCTCGGCGTCGGCGAGCACCACCGCGCCCGCGCCGTCGGAGAGCTTCGAGGCGTTCCCGGCGGTGATGGTGCCCCCCTCTTCGAAGGCCGGCGGGAGCGACGCCAGCCGATCCAGCGTCGTGTCCGGCCGCGGCCCCTCGTCCTCTGTCACGAGGCCGTCCGCCGTTTCCACCGGGACGAGTTCTTCTGTGAACTTACCTGACTGGATGGCCTCGCCGGCCCGGTGGTTGCTCCGCCGGGCGTACTCGTCCTGTGCCTCGCGGCTGATGTCGTGCTCGGCGGCGATCTCCTCCGTCAGCGCGCCCATGTGGGCGTCGTAGTGTTTGTCCCACAGCGAATCCCAGATCATCGCGTCGACGAGTTCGCTGTTCCCGTGCCGGCGGCCGCCGCGCATGTCCGGCACGAGATACGGCGCGTTCGACATCGACTCCATGCCGCCGGCGAGACACACCGACGCCCGACCGGCCTCGATGCGGTCGGCGGCGGTCGTGATCGCCCGCAGTCCCGACCCCGACGCCTCGTTCAGCGTCGTCGCGGCGACATCGTCAGGTAGCGGCGATTCGACGACGACCTGTCTGGCTGGCACCTGGCCGACGCCCGCCTGTACGGCGTTTCCGAGGCCGATCCAGTCGACGCCGTCCTCGTCGACGCTGGTCCGGTTGAGCAGTCCTTCGACGGTCGCACCGCCCAGTTCGACGGCGCTTCGCCCCGAGAGCCCGCCGAGCAGTTCACCGTGTGCGGTGCGTGCGCCGTCGACCAGAACCACATCGGTCATACGGATTACATGAACCCAATCCCACAATACTGTTCGCCCGACGTCGGACGCCGTTCTACTCCTCGGTCGCCGTCCGTAGTTCCTCGATGGCCGTTTCCAGCCGTCGGAGTGTCGCGTCAGCGTCGGTGTACCCCTGCTCGTACTCGCCGTAGGCGTCGTCGGCCTCATTCAGAAACGCTTCGACGGCGTCGTGAATCTCCTGCTCGCTCATGGCTGTACTGACGGCAGCCGACCGGAAAAGTCCCGCTACTCCGGGCTACTGTGTCACGTCGTAGTCGACGCTCGCGTCCCGGAGCGCGTCGGTCACGCGCCCGACAGTGTCCTGTGTTGCGACGACGACGGCGTCGAGCCCCCGGGACGCGGCGTCGGCGGCCACCTCGCCCGCCGCGAAGTGCGTCGTCGGCTCGATGTCGGCGTTGCGAAGCGCGACGACGGCCTCGACGCCCGCGGCGGTGACGATGGGGACATCCGCACAAGCCGCGGCGATGTCGTCGACGTTCTCGACCGGCCCCGACCGGACCGGCGGGACCTGTATCACGCTGACGTGGCCGGGGTCGAGGTCGATGACGCCCTCGAAACCGGTGACGCCGACGACTTCGCCTTCCGCGGCGCTCGTCGTCGTCACGCCCGTCGCGTCGCCGCCGCCGGGATCGGCGTGTAACAGGCCGTCCGACAGCGAGAGCGTTACCGTCTCGCCTTCCGCCAGGTCCGCCGTGGCGATGGCGGCATCCTCTTGGACACTGCCGAGCACGTCGTCGGTGACGTGGTCGGCGAACCGGCGCACGTCGGTGGCGGACTGGAACACCCAGTCGACGCCCTCCTTGGTGACGCGATAGCGCGACCGCCCTTCCTTCTCGACTAACCCGTCGTCGACGAGTTCCCGGATGTACTCGCTGACGGCCTGACTCGTCACGCCGACGGCCTCGGCGATTTCGCCCTGACTCACCGCGGGCTGGCGCTCGGCGATCTCCACGAGGACCCGAAACCGCGTCGCGGCCCGCTTGTTCTCCAGGACGTCGACCATACCAGAGTCACGGGAGTCACAGGTAAAAATACCACCGACACCGTCAGGCCTGGATATTCGCCTGTGGCCGTGGCACCCGCGATGCGAGCGTCGCCGTGACCGACAATATAACCGTCGCCAGCGCCGATCCCACGGCGATGACAGCCAGTTACGACGACCGGGCGCTGCTGCTCGACGGGACGCTCGTCGTCGCGGACCTCCACGTCGGCCGGGGTACTGGCGGGACCCTCGAACTCCCCGTCGGGTCCGGCTCGGACATGGTCCAGCGGTTCCGGTCGCTCGTCGAACGCCACAGCCCCGACGAAGTCGTCGTCGCCGGTGACCTCCTCCACTCGTTCCAGACCGTCCCCCGGTCGGTCGAGAGTACCGTTGCAGGGCTCAAAAGCGCGTGCCAGCAGACCGGTGCGCGCCTGCTCGTGACGCCGGGCAACCACGACACGATGCTCGACAGCGTGTGGGACGGCCCGACCGAGACGGAATACTGCGTCGGTGAGACGGTCGTCTGTCACGGCCACGAACCCCCGGAGGTCGATGCCGACCGCTACGTCGTCGGGCACGACCATCCCACCATTTCCATCGAGGGGCAGCGCCAACCCTGCTATCTCGTCGGGAGCGGCCAGTACCGCGGCAGCGACGTGGTGATGCTCCCGTCGTTCAACAGGCTGAACGCCGGCGTCGAGGTCAACGAGATGCGCGCCAGTGACTTCCAGTCCCCGCTTGTCACCGACGCCGACCGATTGGAGCCGGTGGTCTGGGACGAGAGCGGGCGCGAGACCCTGTCGTTCCCGCCGCTGGGTGAGTTCCGTCGCATGCTATAACGGTAAGTATTTGACCCGCGACGGTGGACGCTGGAATATGGTTCAGACAGAAATCGCGCTGGGTCTCATCGCGATTACGCTGCTCTCGCTGGTGCTGCTGTACTTCGCGACCATAAAGTATGTCTCGGAAGTCCTTGAGGGGGAGGGACACGACCACGAGGGAAACACGAATAGCGGCGGTCCGGCCGCATAGACCGTCGCAGCCCGGCCGACGCGCTCGGCTTTTTCGCTCACCGAAGCAGATCAGCGGCGACCTTGCCGCTTTCCAGCGCGCCCTGTATCGACGACCAGCGGGTGTAATCGCCGGCCAGGACGGCGTTCCCGCCCGGGGATGTCGGGTCCGGCAGCGAATCCCGATACCCCGGCGGCTGGGCGAACTGTGAGAACGGGACCCGGTCGGTCCGGAGCAGTTCCAGCGCCTCGAAGCTCGCGTTCGGATACCACGACCGAAGCGCGTCACGGACCTCCGCGGCCAGTTCCGCGTCGTCTTCCTCCGGGGTTCCGAGGAACGTGGCGCTGTACAACTCCATCCCAGCGGGCGCGTACTCGCTGGCGACGGCCGACAGCGGCGCGACGGTGTTCGGTCGGTCGTCCGCCGCGTTGAGGATGATACGCTGTCCGGTCGTCGGCGCGCGGTTTGTCGGGAGCGCGAAGTACTGGGTGACACAGCCGACGGGCTCGGTCGGGATGGCGTCGATGTCCGTCAACTCAGCCGCCGTCTGCGGGTCCGTCGCGACGACGGCGCTCTCGGCCGTCACTGTCTCGCTTCCTACCTCGGCAGTGACCTCGCCGTCGTGGGTCTCTAGGTCCGTTACGGCCGCATCGGTTTCGATGGTCGCGCCCGCCGAGCGGGCACGGTCGGCGAGCTGGCGCGGCATCGCCTGCATCCCGTCGGCGGGGACGAATATCTCGCCCTCGCTCAGCATCTTGTAGGTGTACTCGAAGATGCTGCTGTCCGTTCCCAGTGAGCGGTCGAGCGTGATGCCGCCGTAGAACGGCGCGGCGAACCGCTCGACGAACCGCTGTGAGAACCCGTAGTCGGCGAGGTACTCCCGGATGGTCCGCCCGCCACGGGAGAGCAGTTCGACGGGCTCGACGTTGGCCAGTTCGCGCTGGAGCCGGAACAGCCTGAGCTTGTCGGCCGTGCGAACGTCCGTGTTGAGCAGCGTCTGTGGTGCTGCAGAAGGGTTCCGGAGCGGGTCCGACAGCACCGAACGGTGGTTCGGGCTGGCGATAGTGGCCCCCGGCGTGAACGTCCGCGGAGCCAGCGCCTCGATGTCGAGTTCGCGCTTCGCCGCGGGGTAGGCGGTGAACATGACCTGAAACCCGCGGTCGAAGGTGTAGCCGTCCTCGCGGGTCGTCCGGACGCGGCCACCCACGTCCGAGCGCTGCTCGAAGACCGTCACATCTCGGCCCGACTCGGCCAGGTGCCGGGCGGCGACCAGTCCGGCGAGCCCGCCCCCAGCGACGACGACATCTGTCATACCTTCCGGTTCGGCCGCCCGGGACAAGAGCGTGCTGAAGCGGGACCGGACCACACTTGGTTGTCCCGTCCGCAAGGGAAGACATGGAGACGACTGCGGCGTTTCGCGGCCTCATCTGCACGGCGTGTGGCGAGGAAACCGACAGCACGACCGACCGCTGTCCCGACTGCGGCGGGATTCTCGTCGGCGACTACGACGTCCCCGATCTGACGCCCGAAGCGCTGCCCCACACGACGGGCCCCAGCCGGTACGAATCTCTTCGGCCTTTCCCGCAGGACGCGACGGTGACGCTCGGCGAAGGGGCGACGCCGCTGGTCCCGGTCCCGGACCTGGCCGGGGAACTCGGCGTCGACTCGGTGTACGTCAAAGACGAGGGGCGCAATCCGACGGCCTCACTGGGCGATCGTAAGCTCTCGCTCTCGGTCACTGCTGCCGCCCGGCGCGGGGCCGAGCGCGTCGTGACGCCATCGACCGGCAACGGCGCGCAGGCCAACGCCGCTTACGCGGCCCGCGCGAACATCGAATCGAAGGGCTTCGTCCCCTCGCGATGCCCGTTTCTCAACAAGGCGATGGTGAACGTCCACGGCGGCGACATGCGCGTCGTCGAGGGGCGGTACGACGACGCCGTCTCGGCTTTCGACGAGGAACTGGCCGAGGCGTCTGACGGCTGGGTTACGGTCGCGCCCGGCCACCCCTTCCGAATCGAGGGAGCCAAATCCGTCGCGTTCGAGGTGATCGACGACCTCGAATGGACGGCCCCAGACGCGGTTGTTCACCCCACCGGCCACGGCGAGACGCTCGTCGGTCTCGAACGCGGCTTTCGGGCAGCGACCGACAGCGGGCTCACGGACTCAGTGCCGCGAACCTACGCCGCACAGCCGGACTCGACGGCCGCCATCGCCGACGCCGCACGCGAGGGGGCGAGCGAACCGGCCACCATCGAGCACCCCGACACTATCGTCGGCCCGCTGGAGGTGCCCGACCCCGCCGCCGGCGCTGCGGCACTCGACTCGCTCGACCGCTCGGGCGGCGACGGTATCGCCGTCTCGGACAAGGACATCCTGGCCGGTGCCGTCGACGGCTGCGAGATGGGACCGGAGACCGGCGCGACCGGGGGAACGGCAATCGCCGGCGCGAGAGCGCTGGCTGACGAGGGGGCTTTCGACGATGACGACGTCGTCGTCCTCGTGAACCCCGTCGCCGGGAGCAAGGAGGCGGACCTGTTGCGCAGTCACCTCATGAGCCAGGGTATCTGAGAGACCGGTCGGCTGACTGAAGGCGAATCCGATACCGCCGTCGATCAGGCAGGTATCCCACCCTTCGGTGTTGTTTATACGATTCTGGCCCAACACTGGCGTGATGCGCGTCGCAGCGTTCAGCGAACTCACTGGCCCGGACGGCGTCTCGATCAGCAACCAACCGACCCCTGAACCCGAACGCGGCGAGGCGGTGGTCTCCGTCGAGGCGTGTGCCATCAACCGCCACGACCTCTGGATTCTCGAAGGCGATTCCGCGATGGTCGACACGGATGACCTGCCGTTCGTCAGCGGCCTCGACGTCGCCGGGACCGTCGACGCCGTGGGCGAGGGCGTTACCGCTCTCGAACCTGGTGACCGAGTGGTACTCTGTCCGAACGAGACCTGCGGGACGTGTCGCTACTGCCGTGAGGGCCCGGAGAACCTCTGTGAGAACTTCTCGCTGTACCACGGTGGCCTCGCCGAGGCGGCCCGCGTCCGGGCCGACCGCCTCGTCAGGCTCCCCGACGGCGTGGGAACGGTCGACGCGGCCGCGCTTCCGACGGCCTATATGACTGCCTTCCACATGCTCCGCCGGATCGACGCCGGACCGGGCGACCTGGTGTTCATCCCGGGCGTAACTGGCGGTGTCGGCGTTGCAGGCGTGCAACTCGCGAGTGTTCTCGGTGCTCAGAGCGTGGGGACCTCGTCCTCACAGACGAAACTGGAACGTGTCGAATCGCTCGGCCTAGACTACGCCATCGAGAGCACCGACCCGGACGAGATCCGGGCAGCAGTTACCGATATCGGGCCGGTCGACGGCGTGCTTAATCACCTCGGGGGCGAGTACACGCAGCTCGGCCTGGATGTCCTCCGACGCGGCGGCCGGATGGCGATCTGTGGACGGACCGCCGGTGGCACATCCGAGATCGATATCCCCGACCTGTTCCTCGGCCACAAACGAGTCATCGGGAGTACGATGGGGACGCAGGGCGACCTAGAGCGGATCGTGGGTCTCGTCGCAGACGGTAAACTCACCCCGGAAATCGAGGCGACGTACCCGCTCGAAGAGACTGGCGCGGCGTTTGCAGCAATGCAGGACCGCGATAGCGTCGGGAAGCTCGTCGTGACGCCGTAGTCACCCCCATGATCCGCGGAAGGTGATTCATCGGACTGATTGCGGGTGAACGCCGGGCAAATACGAGGCCGTCGATCCATCGGCTTCAGTCGCCGCCGCTCACCGAGCGACGATGACAGGAACGGGCGAGTTACGGAACACTTTCTGGGCGACGTTCCCGACGACCAGTCGATCAGCCAACGAGCCGCCGTGGGTTCCGAGTACGACCGCATCGAAGTCGTCGGCTCTATTCAAAACCGCCCGAGCTGGATGTCCCAGTTGAACCTCGGTGGTGATTTCGACATCGTACTCGGCGGCGATCTCCCGAGCGTCATCGAATACCTCCTCCGCACGCTCCTCGGCGGCCGCTTCGATGTCTTCCTCAAGGGCAAGTGACGTGGCTGCTCCTCCCCACGGTGACGGTCCGCCCACGACGTGCAAGACAGTAATCTCCGCGTCGGGATGGTTCTCGAGGGCGTACCTGAGCGCTCGCTGGGCCATCTCCGAGTCGTCCATCGGAACGAGGATCTGTGAGATCATATCGTGACTACGGTCAGGCTGTGGATAAAATGGTGGTGCGCTTGTTCTGGAATAAGCAACGTATTACTACCGGCCGCTGAACGCGCACCTTATCAACAGTCTTTTGATATACTCTGTGTAGGTTGAACGAGGCGTGCAAGATGCGGCGCACGTATGCCGCATAAGACAGCGGTTCTCAAATGCACGATGCTCCATCGTGGTGAGAATCGAACGTAGTGTTAAATCAATAGCGTATCAAACTGTGTCCATGAGCCGAACGATCAACTCGATTCTCGTGCCGACCGACGGCAGTGACGGGGCACGGATAGGCGCCCGGCGAGGAATCGATCTCGCTGCCACAATCGGTGCCGACCTCCACGTACTGTCAGCGGTTGACTCCCGTGACATCGAACCGGAACTGAATTCTGATGGACAGACCGACCGAGAGCGTCTCCTCGAAGAGGAGGCCGAGCAGGCGGTGGATTCCGTCGCGAGACTTGCTCGGACACATCTCTCTGGTCAAATCACCACCGCTGTCGAATCGGGTATCCCGTTCCAGACGATCAACGACTATGTCGATACCCACGACATCGATCTCATCGTCATGGGCACGCAGGGGCGGACAGGGTTCGAACGGGTTGTACTCGGGAGTGTTGCGGAAAAGACTCTCCGGACCGCAGATGTCCCGATTGTCACGGTAACTCCGGACGGGGACATCGTCGAAATCGGCGATCATCAGTACGAAAACATTCTCCTCCCGACCGACGGCAGCGAGGGTGCAGAACTCGCGATAGAGTGGGGGATTACCCTAGCCGAGGTGTATGACGCGACGATACACACGGTGTATTCTGTCGATACGAGTCGGTTCGGCGGCGCTGAGGGGTCAGCAGAGATTCACGACGCACTTGAGCAAACCGGCCAGGAGGCACTCGAGACGGTCCATGAGCGTGCCCGAGCGGCCGATGTCAGTGTCGCAGGCAATATCGCAAGTGGTCCGGCTGCACGCACGATCCTCTCCTACAGCGAAGAACACGATATCGACCTCATCGCGATGGGAACACACGGCCGATCCGGCCTCACGCGATATCTGACCGGCAGCGTCACCGAGACCGTGGTACGTAATGCGGCTGTACCGGTCTGTTGTGTCCCGATGCAGTGACACTATTTCGGGGCTAGCGCCCGCCGGTCAGCCATCGCCTGTCGATACCCGACGAACATCTGTTCTGCATCTAGCACAGCGTTCTCAGAGATTAGATAAGTGACTACTTCTCGTGGGGTGCGTGCCCTGTATCGACCGATCCTCGCCGAACAACGAGTTCGAGAACCGCTGTCTGACTCCTTACGACGCCCGCTGTCTCGACGCACCGGACGCGTGCTGTTTCGCAGTTGTGTACGCCTTTCGGACGCGCTTGAACTCGTCCTCGTTGCCGCCGTGGTCCGGGTGGACCTCCTTGACGCGCTCGCGGTAGGCCGATTTCACGTCGTCCAGCGACGCGCTCTGCGTGAGGCCCAGTTCGCTGAACGCCTGCACTGTCGGGTGTGGTTTCTCCTCGGGGTCCGGGCCCAGGTTGACTTCAGGCGTTTCGAAGGGGAGGCGTGCGCCGAGATAGACGCCCGGCATCTCGTGTTCGACCAGTACGGGGACGGTCGGCGACCGCTCGATGCGGTAGTACGCCCGGGCGTCGAACGTGATCGCCACGTCCCGTTTCGGCAGGTAGAACGCGACGTGTTGCCCCTCGACGAAGTGGTTCTCGGCGAACTGCTCGTCGATGGCGGTGAGGTACTCGCGGAGCTCCGCCCGGCGCCGCATCTCACCCCCGTCGGTCGCCTGTCGGTTCGGCCGCTCGGCCGGAAACACGCGATTCGCGAGGACAAACAGCCCGGCGACGACGAGGCTCCCGGCAACACCTAAGACGAGCCCGAGGACCAGCCACTCCGGTAGGACGCCCGGTTGTGTCTGCACAGCCCCATGTTAGGGTCCAGTGGTAAAGAAATTCCCGCTCTCCGGCAACACCGACCCCGAAATCGGCGAATACCGGGACACAGTTACACCAATCCGTCTCAGCCGATGTATCTGAGGTCTTCGTCGGCGGGCGACGGGGAGTTCTGCTGTTCCATCTCCTGGATTTTCCGGACGACCTCCTCCATCTCGTCGGCGCGGTCCTCCAGGGAACTGTAGTCTACCTCGAACCCGATGACTTCCTGGAGGATTTCGAGGACGGCCTGCGCGCTCTTGGGGTCGACCAGGTAGCCCGACGTTTCGCCCATGAGACAACTGGCCGGCACGTCGCGGCGTTTGCTCAGGCCGAGCAGCAGGCCGGAGACGCCGACGATGCCGCCGGCCGGTTCGTCCTCGCGGAAAGCCACGCCAGCGTCCTCCAGCGTCTCCCTGAAGCCCTCGGTCGTCGTCGCACCGAGCACGTCGTACTCCTCGATGAGTTCGCCGGTCGGGACGCCGCCGAGGGCGAACACCCGCTGAACGCCGAACTCGTCGGCGATGTCGAGGAACGTGTCGGTCAGGCCGTAGTGGCCCTCGTTGTCCTGGGCCTGGTGGTCCCCGGAGAGTACGAGCAGGTCCTGGCCCTCCTCTGGCGTGACAGCGTGGAACTCGGCGCAGGCGAGTTGTGCCTGGCCCTCATCGATGCTGACCTGCGGTGGGAAATGCGTCGAGTAGACGCGGCGGACGAGCTCGCTCTCGAGCTCCTCAAGCAGGTGCTCTGCGGCGAGTTTGCCGACGTGGCCGACGCCGGGCAAGCCCTCGACCAGTACCGGCTCGTCGAGGTCGGGGTCCGCTACGCGCTCGATGTCGAATTCGTCCATACGGCTTATTCGCGGCTGCGGCGCTTAAGAGAACGTCGATACTCGCCGTAGCTGTCCTCGGGCGAGAACGGCGCGGGTGCGCTGTTGACCGCCTCGCCCCCGCAGTCCGGACAGGTGTCACCCAGCGTGTACACCGGCCGGTCGTGTTCTGACTCCCAGGCGGCACAGACGCGGATATCCGATTTCATCGGTTGTAAATCGACCGTCAGCGGCGGCTTACTCGTCTTCTTCGCTACGCTCGCGGTGGAACTGTCCCGTTCCACCGTGTTGCTCGACGACCTTCGCGGCGCGGTCGGCGCTCTCTTCGAGCGCGTCCTCGGCGGTCTTGTAGTCGGGCGCTTGCACCTGGATGCGGTACTCGGGCGAGCCGACGTAGGTCACTTCGAGTTCGATCTCGTCGGGGACCTCGCCGTTGCCCTCCGCGGCCTGGAGCGCTTCCTTGATGACGTCGACGCCATCGCTTTCGGGACAGGACAGGTCGACGTAGCCGGTGACCTGTACGTACGGCACGGAGACGTTGTTCCGGGCGGTCTGGACGATAGCGTCGATCTCCTCCTCGGAGAGGTCGACGTCTTCGAGGGCGTCGTTGCCGTGGATCGCCGCCGACTCGAACCCGTCGTACATCGAGCCGAACTCCGCCAGTAGTTCGTTGGCGATAGCGGCGTAGGTCTCGTCGTCCAGGTCCTCGCCGAAGGCCAGTTCCATCCAGTTGTCGGCCTTCTGCTCGTTTTTCCACTCCTGGATCTTCTCCTTTCGCTGGTGGTCGTTGACGTCCTTGATCGAGAGGTCGATCTGCTGGGCGCTCTCGTCGACGTCAAGCACTTTGGCAACGACTGTCTGCCCTTCGTTGACGTGGTCGCGGACGTTCTTGATCCATCCGCTGGCGACCTCGGAGATGTGACAGAGGCCGCGTTTGCCCTCGTACTCGTCGAGGTCGACGAACACGCCGAAGTCCTCGATCTCGTCGATCTTCCCGACGACGAGTTCGCCCGGTTCGGGCCAGCCGCTGTATTTCATCCTATCGGGCCTCGACGACGGCGGTCACTTCGCCTTCGATGTCGGCCTTGCCGCCCGTCGGGCGGGCGATAGTGTGGCCACAGACGGCACACGAAACTTCGCTCGCGGCCTTCTCGAAGAGGGTCTGTTCGTTCTCGCAGTCGGGGCATTCGACGGTGATGAAGCTTCCTGCCATCGTTACTCCTGGAACTCCAGTCGGCCGGCGCGCCATCCTTCGCGGAGGTGGGCCTTCCCACACTCGCCACAGCGGTACTTGAGGTCCGTCTTCTTGGTGGGCTTGTCGCCACCCGGGACCTTCGAGAACTTACCGTCGTTCCCGATACCGGAGTTGCGCTCGCGCTGGCGGTCGATCCACTTCATGCCCGTCTGGCGGCCGCTGCGGACCTTCTCGACCTCGTGTTCCTGGTGCTCGTTACAGTGCGGACAGTACGTATTGAATCGTCGTGGCATCTGCATAGATATCGGCCTTACCGAGCGATTTGACGTGACCGCTTAAAACCCGTTTGGTTCGCACCTGCCAGCCGCCCCCACTCCCCGTGTCTGTACGCCCGACGCCAACACCCGCTGTCCTGTGGCAGGCTATTGGAACCGCGCGGAGGGACCGGTCGATTCGATTCGGACCGCGCCGAACACGTCCGCCGCGCCTGCCCCGGCCACCAGTTCGAGATTCACCGCTTCGCCGGCAGCGAGCGATCCCAGTTTCTTTGCCAGTTCGTCGTCGACGTAGTCCACGACCTCGTAGATTTCGTCGGCTTCGACGTCACGGAGCTCCATTCGTCCGTCATCGCCCATCGGGCTGACCACGACCGAGGCCCGCTCGCACGACCGCTGCTGTTGTTTCAACATACACGACTGTCATCGCTTCCAATATATAAATCTCCGCTACCAGGATGTTAACCATCTAAACACTATCCGATAGAGTATAAGGACATTCTAGTCACAGGTGAACAGCTCGTCGCCCCTGTCGGTTGGCGCGCTGTGTCGCAGTCGCCTTCGAAGTCACTAAGTACGCTGTTGGCAAAGGAACGGGCATGAAGAAGCTCATCATCCACGGTGATCCGGGGCTGCGAAAGGGCGGCCGCATCGAGTACGAGGACGAGGAGTACGAGGTGTTCTCGGTCTCGCGGCAGGGCGACTGGCACGGGCCGGACCGGCCACAGCTCTGGTGTACCATCGGCTCGGAGGACGAGGAAGAGACGTTCAAAACGCAGGAGTACATCCCGATGCACCTGGACACGGACGACATCGAGGCCGAGGCCGTCACCGTCCTCCGCGAGCGCGCGCCGCCGAACGCCGAGTCCTGAACGGCCCCACGGCCGCTGTATCGTCCCGCTTTTCCCTTCTCAGAACCGCGCCGGCCGGACCCGGTAGATGGTGACGCCGTCGGTCCGTTTCGCCACGGTAACGCCCTGTAGCTGGTCGACCGTCACGTCGTCGTAGCGGGCCCGCTCTGCGGGGCCGACGTAGACGTAGCGCACGTCGTAGGCTTCGAGGAGGCGACGCTGCTCGGCCGGCTCGCCCGTGTAAATCGTCGCCACGTCGTTGACGCGCCGGTCGTACACCGTGTCGTTGCGGTACTGAGCTTCGTGGGTCCAGCCCGCGACGGTCGGCAGTCCGGTCAGGCTCGACGGCGCGCTCGCCCCCTCGCCTTCGGCGGCGTCCCACTGGTAGCCCGCGGGCGCGGCCGTGACGATGGTCGGTCGGCCCTCCGTCGTCGCATCGAGCCACCGGATCGCCTCGGCTTCCGCAGGGTGGTCGTCGTCGAGGTACGCCAGTCCGTCCAGCGTCGGGTCGCCGGCGTACTCGACGTGGTTCGAGAGGGCGAACACGCCGTACAGCGACGCCGAACAGACCAGCAGGGCGACGAACGCTCGGACGCCGGTGTGGACCCACGCTCGTGCCCGCTCGTCGGCCGGCCGCCAGCGGGCGAGCAGCCACGCCAGCACGGGGCCGGCGGCGACCCCCCAGAGCACCCATACCTGCATGTACGTCTTGAAGACGGTGTTCATCCGGCCGATGTTTTCCCTGACGAAGACGAACTCGACCAGCAGGACCAGGCCCGCACCGGCGAGAATCAGCACGGCCTCGAAGCCGACGGGCCGGTCGCCGCCGTCGGCCAGCGCCGGAACCGCGTCGACGGTGCGGTCGAGCGTCGGCGAGCGGGCGAACAGCCACGCGCCGACCAGCAGAGGAGCGAGCAGGCCCACCGCCGCGACGTCGAGCGTCGCCGCCAGCGCCGCCGTTCCGACGGCCGCCAGACCGACGACTCGGGCCGTGTCCCGCCCGACGGCGCGGCCGGTCTGGGCGTACAGGTACAGCCAGAACGGGGCGACGAACAGGCCGTGGACGGCCAGCAGCTCCAGCAGCGAGGTCCGGTCGGGCAGGACGGCAATCTGGCGTCCGCTCGCCGGGCCGAGCCAGAACGGGAGCGACCAGAGGAGTCCCAGCACGAGGACGCCGCCGGCCACGGCCAGCCCCATCCCGACTCGGACCCCCTCTCGACCCGGCCCGTTCAGACGGAGTCGACGTCCGACGTGTTCCGGCAGGAGCGTCGTCGGGTCGGCCGGCGCGACGGTGACCGTCAGCAGGGCCAGCCCACCCATCGACGGGAACGACCACGTGTTCGTCACGGCCATGATGCCGGCGACGGCCGGGAGCGCGCCGAAAAGCAGCGCGAGCCGCCGCCGGCGTTCGGCGGCCGGCGTCTGGTAGTAGCTGAAACAGAGCGCGGCGGCGAGCAACAGGAAGCCCGTGCTCATCATGTGGGCGTGCATGTCGCCGTTGAGCCAGGAAAACAGCGGGAACTCGTCGATGACCAGCGCAGCGCCGGGCTCGTACGTCCCGAAATCGGCCGCGCTGTCCTCGATGACGCGGCTCGCGTCCCAGTAGCTGAACGAGTCCGGCCCCGCCGCGAGCCCCTCCAGTTCGTAGCCGGCCCGCTCGGCAACTGTCCGGCCCGGCCCATCGGGTAGAAGCCAGATAACGAACTTTGCAGGCGTCGACAGATTGCTCGCGATGCCGACGCAGAACGCCGTGAGGCCGGCGGCCAGCCGTCGCGGGAGGCCGCGTTCGCTCGCGACAGCGCCGGCCAGTCCGTACGCCGCCGTGACCAGCGTCGCGTAAAAGCCCGCCAGCGCGAGATTGTACGCGAACTGGCCGGCCGTTCCCGTGATCCTGGTGAGAATTGCCGCAATGAGGTGCCCGCCGTAGTAGTACGCGACCGGTTCGCCGGCGAACCACATGTCCTCTAGCGGGAGGCTGTCGGCCCGCACCAGCGACTGCAACAATCCGAAATCGAGGAACTTCTCGCCGCCGATGGGGACGATCCCGGGGTCAAGCGCTCTGATGCCGACGAGAAACAGGAACGCGACCGTGAACACGCCGGCCGTCTCGGCGTACGCTCGGGCGTCCGGTCCGCCGTCAATCCGCCGGACAGCCAGCGTACTCACGGCGAGAACGACGACACCGAACCAGACACCGACCGTCAGCGAGAGGCGACCGACGAAATAGGTGACCAGCCACAGTACCGAGACGGCGACCGGGACGCCGAAGGCGACTCCGCGGTCGGCGAAGCGGGGGAACAGCAGTCCAGCGACGGTCCCGCCAGCGTACAGTAACAGGAGGTAGAGGGCGAGCCAGGTGGCGAGGAGCCCGTATTCCATCACTGAAGGGACTGGTTCGCTGGCCTATACGCTTTTTCGTTGCTTCCGGACTTATCAACTGACTATGGACCGGTAGCTTCGAACTGTTTTTACTTCCGCCTGTCCCACTACTCGCCAATGTCGCGTTCCGTCGGGGTTGTCCTCCCAGCCTACCGTCCCGACACAGATCAGCTCGGGACCTATATCGCCGCCATCGACGATGCCCTCGCTCCGCAGACCATCGTTGTCGAACTCGATGCGCCCCGGGACGGCGTTCCCACACAACTCCGCTCGCTGCCGGTCGAAGTCCACGCCGTCCCGTACCGTCGCGGAAAGGGCGCAGCGATAACCGCCGGCTTCGAGCGGTTAGACACCGACGTGCTGGCCTTCGTCGACGCGGACGGGTCGACACCGGTCCACTCGTTCGAACGGATACTGGACCCGGTCACCGACGGCCGAACGGACCTCGCTGTGGGCTCTCGCCGCCACCCGGACGCCACGGTCGCCACCCACCAGACGTTCGCCCGCCGGTTCCTCGGCGACGGCTTCGCGTGGCTCGCCGGCCAGTTGCTCGACGCGAGGCTGTACGACTACCAGTGCGGTGCAAAAGCCATCGACGCGGCCGCCTGGGAGCGCGTCCGCGACCACCTGTACGAGCCCGGTTTCGCGTGGGACGTTGAACTAATCGCCATCACGGCGGCGCTGGGCCTGCGCATCGAAGAGGTACCGATAGAGTGGGAGGACAAGCCCGGCTCGACGGTGTCGCCGATACGAACGTCGATAGATCTGCTCGAGGCACTGCTGACGGCTCGCCACCGGTCGAAGCAATTGCGGGACGACGGGTTCCACACGGCCTTGGCAGAACATCTTGACGAACCGACCGCCCTGATCGATAAGGACCGATGATGGACATCGAACAACAGGTACGACGCGTCGTCCCGGACCGGTTCGAGTCGCTGGTCTCCGGCGTCCGGTTCGGTCAGTTCGTCTCCGTCGGCGTCGTCGGCGCGATCAGCGACAACACCGTCCTCGCCGTGCTCGGTCTGGCCTTCGGCGTCAGCGACATGTGGGCCAAAGCCGCCGGCGTCGAAACGGCAATCCTCGTGATGTTTCTGGTCAACGAACACTGGACGTTCGCGGGCCAGGGTGAGACCGGCCGCCGCTCGTTCGCCAAACGGCTCGGCAAATCGCATCTAGTCCGGTCCGGCGGCGTCGCGGTGCAATTGGCCGTGTACTGGCTGCTCACGCAGTGGCTGTCGATCCACCTCGTCGTCGCCGGGACGGACCTGTGGTTCATCGCTGCGAGCCCACTCGCGATTGGGGTCGCGATGCTGGTCAACTATGTTGCCGAGAGCCTCTTCACGTGGCAGGTCCACGCGGACGAGTGAGCATAGCGCGTTACTAACTCACGGACGGCACTCGAATCACAACCCTTAATGAGGGGACCGGACTACGAGAAGGTAGCGGGATGGGATAGCCAGGAGATTCCGGCGGGCTCATAACCCGCAGATCGGTAGTTCAAATCTACCTCCCGCTATATTCTGTCGCTCACGAATCCGTGAGCGACTGAGATCGTCCAGTAGATTTGAAGACGGTCACGAGCGACCAACGAGAGCGACGTGAACGCGGTTCAGATCTACCTCTTGCCTAGACCCGCTTTCAGTCCCTTATTGTCGGTTTTCGCCGCTGCGTAGATATCCATCTCTGGCCGCTGTGAGTGTCCGGTACAGTGTGGCGACCAGTGCGACGACGAGCAGGCCGCCGAGTATCTGTGCCGGCGTGTTCCGGGTCTCGATTGCCCACGGGAGCGACAGCGCTAGAAACCGGACCGAGACAACGAGTCCGGCGAGCGCGGTGCCCATGACCAACAGATGCCGGGCAGTGCGCTGGAATGCGCTACCGCGGTCTATCTCATCGAGTCCATGGCGCTGGATCATCGCGCCCTCCAGCGCAAGCCGGAGTGCCAGCAGCCCGGCCACACCGAAACCAAGGATTCCTATCGAGTTCGGGACCGTAAGCCCCGTTAATCCGACAACGATCCTGCCCGCGCCGACGAGCAACCCGAGCGCTAGAGGTCCGAGCAGAACAAGCGAACTGAACAGTGCGGCGAAATCTTTCGCGAGGGACCGAATGGAGGGGGACACAACAGCCAGTATCGATCCGAATTCTTGTAACTATAGTGCAATTACTGTCGGGCTGCTTTCGATTCCCTACGATACTCGTCTCAGGGGGCGTCCTAATCGTCGCCGTGCTCGTCGACGATGGTGACCTCGCCGTCGATGACTTGGACGTTGATCAGCGTCTTGGCGTCGTATCCCGCTTCGTCGAGCTTGTTCGTCCCGTCGGCTTTCTTGATGACACAGACGATGTCACGGATGTCCGCGCCGATGTCTTCGAGCGCGCCCGTGAGCCCGGCCAGCGTCCCGCCGGTCGAGAGCACGTCGTCGAGGACGAGCACCTGATCGCCCTCGTACACGTCGTTGACGTACATCTCGCTCTCGGAGTAGCCGGTCACCTGCGACAGCGATACCTCGCCGTCGAGTCCGTACTGGCGCTTGCGGACGACGACGAGCGGGATGTCGGTCATCAGCGACACGGCTGTGGAAATGTGGATACCCATCGCCGCCGGTGTGACGATCTTGTCGACGTCGTCGAGCTCAGCCTTCCGAATGATTTTGATGACGATCTCGCGCAGAAGTTCCGGTCGAAGCATCGGGACCCCGTCGCTGATGGGGTGGACGAAGTAGTGATAGCCTTCCTTCTCGATAATTGGCGCCTCGAGCAGGGACTTCTTGAGTCGGTCCATGCTGGCGGTACTACAAGCCCGTACTAAAATTCTCCGTCACCGACTCAGTAGAGCGCCAGCAACTCACCGAGCGCTCGCATCATCGGCAGGAGGTGCGCATCACCCAGCGCGTAGTATTCGATGCTCGTCAGTAGTAGGAACACAGTCGTCACGCCCGTTGCAGCACCGAGCAGCACTGCCCCGGCCTGCCCAGCTACCCCTTCGGAGCGACCACGCAACGTCCAGATACCGAGCGGGACAGCGATCCCAAGCGCAAGCAGCGCGTGCAACTGGAACGCCTCGCCGATGCCGTTCACCGTCAGCGCAACGAAAACCAGGGTCATTTGCCCGCCGAGTAACACTGTACCCGCCACTGTCCAGAGGAACACGTGCCAATGATCGGTGAGACTCCCGCGTACCGCTGGGAGCCGCATGAACAGATACACGCCGAGTGGGTAGAGCGGGAACAGATACCGGGCAGTCACCTGTGCGTGCAGGGGTAAGCGGCTGGTGTACAGCAGGACGACGCCGACGAACGCGGTTATCGCGAACGCGTCCACGACGCGGTCGGCGCTGAGCGTCCGGGCAGCCATCGACGATGGCAAACGTAGCCGTTGGACGACTGGGAGCGCACCGAGCATAGCAGCGAGAACCGGCGCGGATTCCAGCAATGAGAGGTTGACGGATTCCTCTCCGGCGTTATCGAGCGCGCCGCTCGCGCTTCCTGACCGGACGAACGCGTGATACACGTCGTCTGGTTGCTGCCGGAGTGTTTCGAGTCCCGAAACGAGTTCCCCGCCCAGCAGCAACAGTGGTCTCATTCCGCTTTCGACGACACCGAACAGGGGTGCCAGCGGCGTGAACAACCCACTGGACCCGCCGCTTCCCCCACCGGTGGCGCTGCTCGCCGCATTTCCGCCGAGGGAGCCACCACCGGAAATCAGTCTCGGGGGTTTGATCGGAGACCCGGAGATGGCGATATTAGTGATTATGAACGGCAGCAGGGAGAGAGCGAAGAAGACGCCGATACGAGCGAGCGTCCGGGGGCTGTTGTCCTGGGCTGTCGGGATATCGACCAGCGCCAGGGCGACACAGAGCAGTAGCGCCTCCGGAGCGTGTACCCAGGCGTACAGTCCCACCAATGCGTAGGCTAGCACACGGAATGTCTGCCGCTGCGAAATAACTGCCCCGTCCGTTGGCTTGCGGCTCCGATAGAGGCAGTAGGCGATGCAGACGACCACCGTTCCGGTGACGGCGTGGCGCTTCGGCACAGACGCCCAGAACGCCAGCGGCGTCCCGGCTGTGAGCACAACAGCGCTCAGGAGCCCCAGCCGACGCGTCTGCATCCGTCTGAGGAGCCGATAGAGAACCACCGGTGTGAACGCCGCAATGAGGAGATGCGTCAGTTGCAGCGCGTACAGATGGATTCGACCGGTGTCGAGTGGCTGTGCCAGCGCGACGTTCAGCCCGAACAGCCCTAAAACACCGACGCTGCCGCCGTAGAGGACCCAGTCGCTGCCAGTGAAGTGACTGCCCTGGACCGCCAGCGCCAACAGTGCGAGCGACCAGAGCGCGACCAGCGCGATGCGGAGTTCGACGACGGCGGTGAGCAGATCGAGCACAAATACGGCCGGTAACGAGAGCACGATGACGCCGTAGTTGCGCGCGTACCACTGGCCGCCGTAGCTGCTCGCCCCTGGCGTCTCCAGCCCGGGACCGTAGGCCGGTTCAGTCATCGCTAGCTGTCCGTTCGAGAGGCTGTACAACCCATTCGCCAGCGTGTAGGAATCGTTTATCAGGAACGCCGTCCGCCACAGCAGCCCGAACAGTACGACCGTCGCGAGAAACACGGTCAGGCCGATCTGGTCGCCGAACAGCACCGAATACATTGTCCCGCGAGTGTTCGACAGCGCGGTCGTCCGCTGTCGGAGACGCCCCACAAACTCTGTCGCTGTCATTCGACCACCGATATCGTGACGTTGCGCGTCGCAACCACGCCGTGGCCCGACCCGTCGCGCTTGCTCACGGTCACGGTGCCGTTGTACCGCTCGCGCTCTATCTCCGCGTCGGTGAACGTGTCCGACGCCAGCGTCAGTTCGTATGTATCACCGGTCGAGTCGTCCAGAAAATGATTCGTCGTCCGTGTGTAGCGCAGTTCCTCGATTGTGAGTTCGTAGACGAGTGTCGGCCGTCCGGTGCGATTCGAGAACTGTATGCGGACCGGCGGCGCGTTGAGGTAGTAGCTCGCCGCGCCGTAGGACCCTTTCTCAAGCGTTACTTCGTCCGGCATTTCGACTGTGGAAACCGTGACGTTGCCCGATTCGAGTGCCACTGGTTCTGGTTCCGTTGCCAGCGTGACGCCGGGGACCAGCGGGCCGGAAAGGAGTGTGACGCAGAGTATAATGGCTGTCACACTAATGATTACAGCCCGCGTTCTTTCCATCGTTACCAGTCACTAGATATCTGGCAATAAAAGTATCGTGACGGGTTCTCGTGTTTGATTCTGGGTTGGCGCTTCTGGCACAAGGAGAAGTCCTCAGAGTGAGTTGCCCGATCCCTATCGGAATGGGCGAAAAATTGGATGTTTGAGATGACGTAAGCACTGCAGCAGCGAGGAGCGCAGCGAGTCGCAGTAGCCTGGCGCCTCGAGGCTTTCTGGCCATGCAAAATCAGTAGTAAGATAACGGTGCCACCGCTCGTCAATTAAAAATTAAATACAAAATTGATGATCGAATTACGCGTCCGGACCGGTGTCTTGTGCGAGAGTTGCAGAGGTGTCGCCTTCAACGGGTTCGTAGACTACTCGAAGGTCATACGAGGAGCCGACAAACATCTTAGCAGTATTGCCGGCCGTAACTTCGGATGAAGGGTCTTTTGAACTCCAATTACCCCAAGTGGCCCCCGAAGTGGAGTGGTCAAAATCCCCACGCACGTACAGCTCCTGTGCCTCAATTGAGTCACCTCCATCGTGAGTAACGGTTAGGTTCTCACTACTTGCGGAGGCATCGTATTCCCACGAGAAGCTAGCCTGTGGCGTTGCCTGCTGTGCCTGGTCGCCGAGACCAAGCACAAAGGATGCGATTACTGCGGCCAGAATGACCGTAATTGCGACCATCAGGATGACCCCGATGACCGGCGACACAGCGTCGTCGTCGTGGATGAGTTGTTTGATATCCATGATTTGTTCGGCGCACACCGCGAGCGTGACCCGAGTAGTAACACCCTATACAGCGAAGGATGTCCTTACCAGCTCGCGGGGGTGTGCTGACTCAACCACATGTGATGTGCCCACTTATACTCATAACACGTTTTAGCCGTTCAACGCTGGATTGAAACCCTTCAAGGCTGGCTGTACTGCCGGATTTCGATATAGAGTGTTTGGATGATTCGGTAGTAAACGGAACAGACCAAAACAACGTAGCGGGTGAAAAGAGCAGGCGTTCCTCAGTCCTCGGACTCCGCTTCCTGAGCCACATACTCTGTTAGTGTCATCTCACGACCGGCGTAGGTATGATAGCCCGCGGAAACGCAGAGCACAACAGCAATCAGCGTTGTCCAGACTAGCGTCGGAATTACCGTGAATGGATAGACACCGACCCAGAGGATCGTTACGATTGCCAGACTGACAGCACCAAGCGAGAGGTAGTACTCGCGCCATGGGAACTCGCTTCCCGGCACGATTTCGAGATACACGGTGAGCTCTTCGGTATGTGCGGTTCGAGAGATCGTCCCGCTTTCGTCGTCGTAGTTGACGATACCCGTCTCGTGCATCCGCGGGAGATGGGACTGCTGTAACGTGGTGTAGACGCGCTTTCGCTGCGCGCTCGTAACTTCTGTATTCGGACAATCGTACTCCTGTGCAGCGACGTGTGACGCGAGGTCCCCGAGCTGTACCGGCCCGTCATGTTCCCGTAGATACTGGAGCGTGTACCGACGCCGCTTGTTCTGAAGAACGTCGAATATCTCGCCTTTTGAAAGGTCGTCATCCGAATCAGCGGAGTCCGACTGTTCTATCTGCTTACTCATGTAATAGCCTCCAAGTTCCCACCACCCACAGCGGGGAATATAGAGAAAATCAGGGTGTTCATCAGTTATAAAATCGCGGGTTTTGGAGCCGGAAAAAACAAGCTGTATGCGATTTTACGCGTCTGGTCCGGATGCGGTTGCGAGCGTTGCGGAGGTGTCACCATTGGCCGACTGGAAGACAACGTTTAATTTAAACGTGCCCCCGTCAACTCCGACATCCACTGAGTTGCCAGCGACAACCTTACTGTTGCTTCCAGTGGCTTCAGAATCCGGCCACACTGGATCTGATGCGTCGATATCTCCATCACCGAGATTAAGATCAGACCCTCTGAAGTAGAGATTACTTGCCTTAATCGAGTCGCCACCATCATGGGTGACCGTCACCTGTCCAGTTGATCCTGCGCTGCTATCGTAATCCGTACTGAAGCTAGCCTGCGGAGCCGTGTTGCTGACCTGATCGCCCAGGCCGAGGACGAACGTCGCGATAACGGCCGCGAGGATGACCGTGATTGCGACCATCAGGATGACCCCGATGACCGGCGACACAGCGTCGTCGTCGTTGAAGAATCGTTTGAATTCCATGGTTATGTCCGCACGCATCAACAGGTCGCCCTGTTATGCCGTGCTTACCGAATCGTGGCTATGGAGATATATAAGTCTGCACCTGTATTATCAGAGACTGTAATCACCTCATCTACTAACAACTATTTTGAGGGTGTTTGAACCCAAATCTATCCGATTGAACCCGCAATTATCACAGAAAATGTTTTTTAGAACGTCATGAAAGAGCCAGCAGTGCTACCGTAACGAAGACCGCGAGGATGAGGATGCTGAGCCCGATGCCGGCTCGCATCGGGTGTACGAGGCTGTCATCGTCACGACGCCGTGCAATCACATCGTTCGGTGCCGTTACCGTCCGCGTGACGACGGCCGTGGCCTGAACCACTGCGCGGTCTACGGCGGCGTACAGTTCGGTCACACCGACGACGAGCCCGCGGGAGCCATAGAAGATGGTAGGGTTGTACAGCGAATCGATGTCAGGGACGCGGCCGAGTTTCGAGAGGGGCTTCTTTGTCACCGCGAAGCCGACCAGTCCGGCGACGGCGAGGGCGACCCCCTCGATGATGTGGTCGGTGGTGTACGTCTTGTACACGTGGCCAACAGCGGCGTCGCTCGTCACATCGAAGGGGAGGAGCGCGAACAGCGACGCGTCCGACAGCCCATAAAAGACACACAGGGCTGCCACGGACACCATTGCGACGGTCTGGCCACGGTTCGCGTCCGGGACGCTGCCGTCGTACGTGCCGTGGAAGAACGCGTAGTAGCCGAACTTGATGAACGACATGAACGTGCCGACGCCACCGATGAGTAGCATCCACTCAAGCGTCGTTCGGTGGCGGAAGTACAGCGGTCCCTCGACGAATTCGTAATGGCTCCCGGAGATGATGATCCCCTTGCTCACGAATCCGTTGAATCCCGGGAAGCCGGCGATGGAGAGAGCGGCGACGGTGAAGGCAATCGCAGTGATCGGCATCTCGCGGGCCAGGCCGCCGAGTTTCTTCAGGCTCTCCTCGCCGGTTCGGTAGACGACGACGCCGGCGGTCATGAACAGCAGGCCCTTGTAGAGGATGTGGTTGAACACGTGTGCGAACGCGCCGGCCTGTGCGAGCGAGGTCCCGATGCCGACGCCGGCGACCATGTACCCGACCTGGGACTGGATGTGATAGGAGAGGAGCCGCCGCATATCGTTCTGGAACAGCGCGAACAGCGCGCCGAAGATAGCCATCCCGCCGCCCATGTACGCGATGGCTTCGTGGCCGTTGGGGAACGCCCGGTACATCCCGTAGACGCCGGTCTTGGTCGTGAACACGCAGAGGAAGACGCTGGCGGCGATGTGCGGGCGCGGATAGGTGTCGGGCAGCCACGCGTGCAGGCCAATGAAGCCGACGTTGACCCCGATACCGACGGCGGCTAGGGCGGCGGCTAGCCCGGACGAAATACCGGCCGTCTCCGGGCCACCCGGCACTGACGCGAACAGGAAGGTTTCCACTTCAACGTAATGGCGGAGGATAGCGGCCATCAACAGCGTGCCGCCCAGCCCGTGCAGCAGGGCGTACCGGAAGCCGGCCCGGACCGCCTTGCCGCCGTAGTGCCACACCAGCAGCGTGCTGGTGACGGCCATCAGCTCCCAGAAGAAGATGAGCGTCAGCCAGTCGCCGGCGAACACAGCCCCGAAGCTGGTCGCCACGTACGAGAGGGCATAGCCGGTCTGTGTCGTGTCGGCCTCGCTGGCGTAGGAGTAGAGGACGGCGACCGCGGCGATGAGCCCGAAGATGATGCCCATCAACCGGGAGAACGGGTCGACGTTCAGTAGCACGGCGTCGAATCCGAGGAACTGGGTCTGGAGGTGTGCGCCCTCTGGGACTACAAGTGCCCACGGCACCGCCAGTGCGGGCACGAGCGCACCGACCGCGTGTCCGGCACGCCGCGGGAGCCGGGACACGACGATTGCCAGCGCGAGCAGTATGACCACCGGTGGAACCATCGTCAGCGTCGACATCAGGCCATCACCCCCGGGAGATTACTGACGATGGTGTCGACGATTCGCAGGAAGACAGCGGTGTACGGGACCGTCCCCAGCAGGAGCGACAGCGTGGCCGCGGTGAGAATCGGTCCGAGCATGAACCACGTGCTCTCGCCGCCGCGCCAGCCGCGGTCGTCCCAGCCGCCTGCGGGTGGGCCGCCGTGGTGTTCGTGATTCTCGTGGTGTTTGCTAAGGTGGTCGACGTGCTCGGGCTTTGGAACGCCGCCCTCATCGGAGTGGTCGTCGGCATCGTCCGATTCGTGGCCGTCACCGCCGTCGGCCCGAACCTCGTCTCGCCCCCCGAGTGGCCCTTCCAAGAGGGGCTTTTCGTCGTGCCCGTCCGGTGATTCGAAGTACGCCTGGTAGACGATGGGCCAGAAGTACGCGATGTTGAGCACGCCGGAGACAAGCAGCGCGGCGGCGAATACGAGCCCGCCATCGAGACTCAGCGCGCCGATGACGAGATACCACTTGCTGACGAAGCCAGCGACCAGCGGAATCCCGGCCATTCCGGCCGCAGCGACGGCGAAGGCGGCCATCGTCAGCGGCATCCGTTTCCCGATGCCGGCCATGTCGCTGATGTCGTCAGTGTGGGTCTCGACGTGGATCGCGCCGGCACAGAAGAACAGGGTGAGCTTCATGAACGCGTGTGCGGGGATGTGGAGCAGGCCGCCGGTCAGGGCCTGTCCGTGGAGTAGGCCCAGTCCCAGCACAATATAGGACAGTTGGCTTATCGTCGAGTACGCCAGCCGCCGCTTGAGGTTGTCCTGTCTGAGCGCGATGATACTCGCGGTCAGGAGGGTGAAGGCCGCAATCGCGGCCAGCGGGAGGCCGACGCCGAGTTGCTCCATCGTTCCGGTCCCGTACACGTCAAGCACCACGCGGGCGATGCCGAACACGCCGCTCTTGACGACTGCGACGGCGTGGAGCAGGCCCGACACCGGCGTCGGCGCGACCATCGCGTCCGGGAGCCAGGAGTGCATCGGCATCAGTGCGGCCTTGACGCCGAAACCGGCCGCCAGCAGGGCGAAGGCCGCCCGCGCGAGCGTCGGGTCGGCCGTCGCGAGGCCTTCGAGGCCACCCGGTGTGAACGCAGTCGTCCCGGCGAGGACGAACACGAGGACGGTCCCGCCCAGCACGGCGACACCGCCGCCGAAGGTGTACGCGAGGTACTTCCGCCCGGCGGCGCGGGCCTCGTCTGTCTCGTCGTGGGTGACGAGCGGGTACGTCGACACCGTCAGCAGTTCGTAACAGACGAACAGCGTCAGCAGGTTCGACGCGAACGCGACGCCGACAGCCGACGCGAGGCTGGCGGCGAAGGAGGCGAAGTACCGCGTCTGGGCGTGTTCGTCCAGCCCGCGCATGTAGCCGATGCTGTAGAAGCTCGTGACGATCCACAGCAGGCTCGCAAGCAGGCCAAACAGCAACCCGAGCGGGTCGACGCGGAACGCCAGTTCGATCCCGGTGGCCAGCTGGCCGAACGAGAAGACGTACCGCGTCCCCGACAGGACGCCGGGGACCATGCTCGCGACGATAGCGAACTTCGCGACTGCCACCGTGATGGTCACCCCCTCTCGCACGTTCGGACGACGTTTGAGCGAGAGAATCACGGGGATGGCCACCGCGGAGACGAGGATTGCCAACAGCGGTCGAAGCGATGAGATGTCAGTCATTGGGTCAGAAGTTGTGGAAGCGTCTCTCGAAGCACCTGTTCGAACGCCGGTACGGCTGCGGTCAGCGCGACCGCGAGCGCGGCTGCGATGACGACGACGGCGATCATCCCGAACGAGACCGCCTGTCCGCTCCCGTCCGTCACGGGAGCTTCCTCAGACAGCCCTTCCTCCGAGTGGATCGTCGCCTCGGCGAAGTAGAGCCGCTCGACGAGGCGGGCGAAGTACGCGAGCGTCAGCAGGGTACTCGCGAGCAACACGGCCACGACGGGCCAGTTCCCGGCGTTGACCGCGCCGAGGACGATGTACCACTTACCGACGAAACCGACCGCCGGCGGAACCCCGACCATCGCCAGCGAGAGCACGGCGAAGCAAAACGCCGAGAGCGGGACCCGGCTCCCCATCCCGGCGTAGCCGTTCACGGTCGTCGCACCCGTCTTGCGCTCGATGACCCCCGTCGCGGCGAACAGCCCGCCTTTCATCACTGCGTGGCCGAGCAGGTGGACGGTCGCGCCGACGACGGCCAGCGGGGTCGCGATGGCGAATCCGGCGACGACGAGGCCGAACTGCGACACCGAGGAGTAGGCAAGCATCCGCTGGACGCTGTCCTGCGAGACGGCGAGTGCGCTCCCCGCGATGATGCTCACGCAGGCCAGGCCGACCAGTGCCCAGCGAGCGACGGGCACGGCCGTCAGGAACTCGACGGTGAACACCGAAAACAGCAGGCGAGCGAGCGCGTACGCCGAAACCGTCGAGACGAGCGCCGAGATGAACGCGCTCACGGTGTCCGGGGCGTTCGCGTAAGCGTCGGGCTGCCAGGTGTGCAGGGGGAACAGGGCGACCTTCACCGTCAGCCCGCCGACCATCAGCCCGAACGCGGTCAGGACGAGCGTCGAGTCGTAGGCCGCCATCTCCCCGAGCTTGGTCGCCAGGTCGGCCATGTTGAGCGTCCCCGTCGCCGCGAGCAGGTAGCCGACGCCGAGCAGGTACAGCGAGGCCCCGACGGTCCCGATGATGAGGTATTTCAGCGCCGCGACGGCGGCGCTTGCGTCCCGGCCACTCGCCACGAGGCCGTACGCCGCAAGCCCCGTGATCTCGAGGAACACGTAGAGATTGAACACGTCGCCGGTGACTGTCATACCCGTCAGGCCGGCGACTAGCAGCAGGTACAGGCCATAGAAGGCGTTCGAGTGCGGGCCGGCCTGCCGGGCGTACGCGAGCACACCCAGGGACACGACGGCCACAAGCAGAGCGACGGCCCCGGAGAGCCCATCAACGACGAGTTCGATGCCGTACGGGGCGGCGAAACCACCGACCGCGTAGGAAACGGTCCCGCTCGTACTGACGGTCCACGCCAGCAGGCCGGCCAGGCCGCCCTGGCCGATGAGCGTCAGCGTCGCGACGGGCCACCCGGCCCGGTCGCTCACGAGGCTGGCGACCAGCGGCACCGCGCCGCCGATAATCGGCAGGACCACCAGCAACACAGGGAGTTGTTCAATCATAGTAGAGCTGTTTGAGTTTATCTTCGTCCAGCGTCCCGTACTCCGTGTAGATGCGAATGATGAGCGCCAGCGCCACGGCGGTCAGACTCACCCCGACGACGATAGCGGTCAGGATGAGGACGTGCGGAAGCGGGCTGACATAGGGGCCACCGCCCTCCTCGATTATCGGCGGGTTCCCGCCGGCCCGGAACGCGAGCGTGATGAAAAACAGGAAGATGCCCGTCTGGAAAATGTTCATTCCGATGACCTTCTTCACGAGGTTCTGGGACTCGATGAGCATGTATAGGCCGATACCCAGCAGGAGCATCACCGCGAAGTAATTGTAGTGTGAGTTCAGCAGTTCCAGCATTAGCTCTCATCCTCCGGTGCGTCGACGGCGTGGCCGAACCCGGACGCGAGCAGGAAAAAGAGGCCGATGGCGACGCTAGCGACGATGCCACCGATGCCCAGTTCGACGAGTTCGATGCCGTAGGCAGTCGCGTGTGAGATGAACTGTTCGTACAGGTGATACTCGAGGAAGTTCCCGCCCAGGAGAATCGTTCCCAGGCCGATTGCCGCGAACGTGAGCACGCCGCCGGAGGCGAGGGCGGCGACGACGCGGACGTCGAGCCACTCCCGGGCCGCGTCGATGCCGTAGGCGAAGGCGAGCATCATCACGACCGACCCGGCGATGACCCCGCCCTGGAAGCCGCCCCCGGGGGAGTTCGCCCCGTGGAACATCACGAACAGGGCGAAGGTGAGGACGAACGGTGACACGACGCGGACTGTCGTCATGATGATCGTGCTCTCGACGTAGAGCCCGGTTCGCTCGTCGCTACTCATGCGAACACCTCCTGCCTGAGAACGGTCAGCGCCGCGATGCCGGCCGAGAAGACCACGACCGCCTCACCCAGCGTGTCGAACCCGCGGTAGGCTGCGAGTACGGCCGTTACCGCGTTGTGGACCTCCGTGTCCGCGTACGCGTTCTCGATGTAGTACTGCGTTACCTCGCCGCTGACGACGGGGTTTGCCGCGCCCTCCGCTCCGACGGCCGGCAGCGACGGGACCGTCGCGGTCATGACGACGACGAACGCGCCGACCAGGACAACGGTCCGGACGCTGATCGACTCGAACAGTCCGTTCTCCTGTGGCCGAACGGTGTTTGCCAGCGCCAGGATGAACAGGATCGTCATGATGCCGGCCCCGACAGCCGCTTCGGTCAGGCCCACGTCAGGGGCTTCCAACATCACCCAGATAATGGAGATGCCGAGGCTGTAGGCGGCAAACGCCATCAGCGACGCCAGCACGTCACGGAGCACTGCCGCGCCGATAGCACAGCACAGCACGAACACCAGCAACACTCCCTCGATGACCGAGAGCGTCATGACTCGCCCTCCTCATCGCCGGCAGTCCACGGCTCGATACCCTGGTCCTGTGCCGCCCGAGCGATGGCGTGGGCGGCGGTCGGGTTCGTCAAGAACATAAACAACAGCAGGAAGACAGCCTTGATCGTCGCAAGGTCTGTCTGAATCGCGAATGCGGCCGCCCCGATAGCAAGGACGGCCCCCAGCGTATCGCTTTTCGATGCCGCGTGTGTTCGAGTGTACACGTCGGGAAGCCTGACGATGCCGATCGAGGCGACGCCAGCGAAGAACGCACCGGTCAGTGCGAGCGCGACGATACCCCACTCCAGCGGCGTCATAGCACACCCCCGTGTTCGACGTTGAACTTCGAGAACGCTATCGATAGCAGGAAGTTCAGCAGGGCGTACACGAGCGCGATGTCCAGGAACAGCGGCTTATCGAGCGCGCCGGAGACGAGCGCGATAGCGATGACGGTGTTCGTCCCCATCACGTTGACCGCGATGACCCTATCGTGGTCCGTCGGTCCCGCGAACACGCGGTACAGCGCCACGATAGCGAACAGGACGAACGCGCTGGCGATTGCCAGTAGCGCCGCCTCGAACTCAATCATCGTCGGCCACCTCCGGGTCGCCGATATCGCTCTCGAGTGTGCCGTCGTCGTCCCCCTGCCCGCGCTCGCGCGGCGAGGGGATCGCTGCCGCCTCCCGGCCGTAGAAGACGAACCGGACGGCCCGTTCGAGCCCGCCGTCGAACAGATCCTCGCGCGCACTACCGGTGAGCGAGTGGATGTCGAACGCTTGCTCGGAGACGCTAACAGTGAGCGTCCCGGGCGTCAGCGTAATACTGTTTGCGAGAGTCGTCACTGGCCCGTCACCCCAGATGGCCGCCTCCAGTTCGACCATCTCCGGGTCGATCGGCAGCGACGGGTGCAAGACGACGTAGGCGATTTCGAGGTTCGCGACGGCGATCTCCTTGAGGAGGTACGGGACGTAAATCGCCATCCGGGCGAGCTGTCCCGGAACCCGTGTCAGCGACGGCTGGCGACTGAACGCGATGGGTGCAAGCAATGCAGTGACGATGGTCGCGGTTATCGCGCCGGTGAGGAAATCCAGCGGCTTGTATGAACTCAACAGCAGATAAAACAGGTATGACGCCCCGAAAATGGTGAGATACTTCGGGAGCGTCGCGGCGCGAGCGAGCGCGGTCGACCGTGCCGGCCGTTCGACGGGTGCGGTTTCGACTTCGATATCGCCCCGGACGAGTTCGACTTCGAGCGGCCGGAGCATCGGTGCCGTGCCACCCGGGTTGAACTCCGGATCGAGGACGACACGATCGATACTGTGTTCGTCGGCGTAGGCCAGTATCACGTCGGCATAATCGCCGGGACTGAACAGGTAGCGGTCGGCACCGATGACGCCCAACTCCACGTCGAGGTTCGACGGCGGGTCAGCACCCAGATCTTCGTCGAGCCAGACCTCGATGCGGTCGAGCAGGTCCTTCGCCTGGCCGAGTTCAGACTGGGCGTCCGGGTCGACGGCGCGAGTGCTTGCGACGGCGACGAGGTGCAGCGACACCTGTTGCTGCTCCTCTCTGGCCGCCGATTCGGCCTGTTCAACGGCGTAGGCGACGGTGTTCCGGACCGTCACTGAATCGGCTACTGGCACGAGCAGGCGACGGGGTGGTGGTACAGTCACAGTCTCTGTTTAGAAACTCCAAATAGGCGGTTCGTCGGGCAGTACTGTCGTTATCGGACCGGAACAACGGAACACGCAAAACTATTTCGTAATCAGATACCCGCTCAGTCACGACTGGACAGATGGTCACCGAGTTTGTCGGCGACACGAGCGCCGAGTCCCTGCTTGTCCCCGGCGTACTCCGTGGCGGAGTCTGCGCCGACGAGCAGGGCGCGCGTCTCGTCGGCACCCATCACGCTCGCGTCGTTAGCGACCACGAACGCCAGTTCGGCCCGTTCGCGGATCTCGCGGGCGCGCTCGATCAGCGTCTCGTCGTCGCCCTCGGTTTCGACCTTGAAGCCGACGATGGGGAGGTCCGGATGGTCCGACCGGACGGTGTCAATGAGCTTCGGCGTCGGTTCGAGCCTCAGGGTCAGCCCCTCCTGCCCGCTCTTGATCTTTTCGGGTGCTTGTTCAACGGTGTAGTCGGAGATGGCGGCCGCCGAGACCAGCGCGTCGGCCGAACCCGCGATCCGACGGACAGCGTCGGTCATCTCTGCGGCGGATTCGACCGGCTCGACGGTGGCGTACGGCACGTCTGGCCCGTCGTGGACCAGCGTCACGTCGGCCCCGCGGACGTAGCACGCCCGCGCGACTGCCCGTCCGGTCCGCCCCGAGGAGCGGTTCGAGAGCGTCCGCACGGGGTCGACTGATTCCGTGGTCGCGCCCGCGGTCACGACGACGTGCTCGTCGGCCAGCGGCCGGTCGCCCGCGGCCCGTGCGGTCGCCGCGACGATGGCCTCCTCGGTCGCGATCTTGGCCTTTCCCTCTTCGATTCGCGGGTCCACGAACTCGACGCCCCAGGACTCGACGCGGTCGATGGCGTCCAGCACGCCGGGGTGGTCGTACATCGGTTCGTGCATCGCCGGCGCGACGACGACCGGCACGTCGGCACCGAGGGCGGTCGTCGCACACGTCGTCACGGGCGTGTCGTCGATGGCTCCGGCAACCTTCCCGACGGTGTTTGCCGTCGCCGGCGCGAGCAGGAGCACGTCTCCCCAGCCCGACCGTCCGCAGAGGTCGACGTGTTCGACACTGCCCGTGATTTCGGTGACCACCTCGTTGTCTGTCGCGAACTCAAGTGCCCACGGGTGGATGATGCCCGTCGCGCTGTCGGTCATCACGGCCCGAACGGACGCCCCCTGTCGTCGGAGTTCGTGTGCGAGCTCCACCGTCTTGACGGCCGCGATAGACCCTGACACCCCCAGGACGACGTTGACTCCGGTCAGCATACCTGCCGGTTCGCGGTGCGGGGGTAAAAGCCCCTGTCTCTCCGGCGGGGGTTAGTCGCCGTCATTGGCAGGGTCGCTCCGCTTGCCGCTCCTGTCACTGCTTGTGTGTGGTCCCCCGTCGTGTGCGTTCAGTGCGAGGGTGAAGGCGGCTATCGCCAGCAGGACCAGTCCAAGCGCGACCACTGAACTGAACGAGAGCCCGGTCGACGTGGTCGGAACCGCGATCGGGATGAGCACGTACCTGACGAGCATCACGAGCAGGATAGCTCCGGCGAGGACGGCCGCAGTTCCGGTAACGTGGACGAACTCGCTGTCCGTCGTTTCGGCGTCCCGGCCCAACTGGTGGCCGATACTGCTGGCGTGCGCGCCGGCGTCCCAGACCAGCAGTGCCGCCGCGCTTCCGACGAGGACGAGTATCGGTGCGAGTCCGCGCTCCGCGCCGAGCAGCGTCATGACAAACAGGAGCCCGCTTCCGGCCGCGAATCCCGCCACACGCCGGGACAGGAACTCCGCACCGACTAGTTCGGTCAGCACCGTGATGAGTCCGCGAAGGGCGACGACCGAAATCAGGACGCCGAGGAGGAGCACGGTCGCCGAGCCGTAGTGACCGCCTCCAGCGTACGTAGGCGCTACTCGCCGGGTCACGCCAGCGGCTGTAAGGACCAGCGCGCCAAGCAACAGTACGATAGGGGCCACGATACTGCCGGCCTGCCGTGCCAGTGACCGTCCGGGGTCGTCCCCCAGCCACTGGAGCAGCCACTGCCGGAGTTGTTCGATGGCGAGGATACTCAGTAACGCAAGGAGTCCGGCCGCAAGGGGGAGATGGAGCGGGCCGCTAAGGGCAACCCGAAAGGCCGGGCCGAGCACCGGGAGGCTGTCGAGGAAACGGTCGAACAGCCGCTGTGCCGTCGGGACAAACGCCACGAGCAACTGCAGGCCCACGGCGGCTTTGACGTAGGGGTCGATGTCCCACCAGCTCGTCCCCAGCAAGTCCAGCCGCCCGAGCGCCCGCTCGGTCGTCGCTGTGGGTGCCGGAATCCACGACTCCAGCGTCTTCGTGGTTTTGTCCAGCAACAACAGGGCGAGGAGGACTCCGGCCTGTAGCGTCACGAAGCCCACGAGCGGATGGACCGAGAAGCCCCCGCCGACGCGAACGAGCACCCAGGGCAGCCTGACGGCAGCGGCGACGGCACAGACGATTGTGACGCAGATGCCGACCACCAGTACCACGAAACTCTCGTCGAGCATTGCCGAGAGCTCGTCCGTCTCGTCAGTCGGCGGTACCAGCCCGCTACTCGCGTCGATGACCACGAACGTCGCAGCCAGCGGGAACCCGAGCGCCACGACGAGCGACCAGTAGTCAGTCGCCAGCAGCGCGGTTCCACAGAACACGCCCGCGCCGATGACGACGGCGACGCTACCGCCGGCGATGCGGTCGTGGGTATCGCTACGGAGCGCCCAGGTCCCGGCTGCGATACAGAGCCCGCCGCCGAAGCCGGTCAGGACTAGTATCGGGTCCGCGACAGCGACGGCAAGGACGAGCGAGACGAGGACCGCGACCGTCCCGGCCAGCGCCGCGCTCGATGCCGCCGGTCGACTGTCGAGTTCTGTCATGCCCACCGCTCCGTTGCGCGAATGAGGGCTTTAGCGAGCGGCTCCGCGGGCGTCCAGTCGACGACTCTAACTGTCCCTCGAAGGTTGTCGAGGCGGGCCGTTCGGTCGATTCGTTCGACGGTGCTGCCCGGGCTATTCCCGGTCGTCACGTCCGGGCTGACGACCGTGATCGCGTGCCCGTACGCGGCGAGCCGTTTTGCCGCATCGGCCGCCCGGTCGTCGAGCAGGGGCGTACAGAACACGACCTGTGACTCGCCCGGTATCGACCGGTCGAGCGTTGCTACGGCATCGCCGCCGTCGGCGATGCCGTACCGGTCTGCCATCTCGGCCGGTGACTGTATCCGGCGGGTACGGGTGTTAGTGCCGAACAGCCACGAACCGCGGTCGTCCGGCGACCCGTCGGCCGACCCGCCCACGACCGCTTCCAGAAACCCCTCCAATCGCTGTTCCTGTGCCCGGTTGGCCGACGGCTGGAGCGTCTCGCAACTGTCGTAGACGGCGGCCCCCACGCGGTTGTCCATGTCCAGCAACGCCGAACCGACCTGCTGGGCCGAGTAGGCACAGAACTGGACAGCCGTGGGTGTGCCCGCTTCGCCCGCAACGGGATGTCGGGAATCCACGAGCATGATGACGGTGGCCGCTCGCGTCTCCTTGAACTCGACTGTCGCTAGCTCATTCGTCTTCGCGAGGCGGTTCCAGTCGACGCGGCTCATCGGGTCCGAGGACTGGTGCTCGCGGATGGCGTAGAAGGCGAGCCCGTTCCCGCCGGCGTCCGTCGGTACGCGCCCGGACTGGGAGAGTGTCTGGCCCGAAAGCGGGACGGTGTCCACACTGGCACTGCACGAGAGCGTCGTCTCGACGGTGACCTGCTCGGCGAACTCGACGGTCCCGGTCAGGTTCCGGCAGACGACCGCCACGTCGGTAAACGCGTGGTCGCCGCGTCGGGCTTCGACGGTGTAGGTGACCGAATCCGACGCTCCGGCTTCGAGGTGGGTGCCAAAGCGCGGGGAGCCGTCCACGACTTCCAGCCGCTCCGGCACACCGTCGAGGACGCGAACGTCGGGCAGGGTCGCGTCTCCGTCGTTCGTGAGCGTCAGCGTCACTGTTACCTCCGTGCCGGGGAGCGGGTCGGCCGGTTCGACGTGGCGCTCGACCGTGAGCGTCGGCTCGGGGTCACCGATGGCCGCCTGATAGGCCGCGTACACCAGCGCCACCGCCGCGACCATGAACACCGCCGGGTTCCCGGTGACGATGCCGGCCCCGCCGGCCACCAGCGCGGCCGAGACGCCGACGTTTCGCTGTGTGGTCTCGCGCGTACTCACGCACGCTCACCCCGCTGGAGCCGGCGTATCTCGGCCGCCGCAGCCTCGACTTTCCGGTCGAACCCCTCGCCGCTGGCCCAGTCCCGTAGCTGCATCTCGATTGGCGGATCGGGCGCGTCCAGGCCGCCGAGGAAGGCGGCCGTCCGGCGGCTGTCCGTCCACGAGCCAGTGCGGACGTCCCGGGCCGCCGCCTCCGTCGACATCTCTGCCGTTTCGACCAGCACCTGTCGCGCCGCCTCGCGGAGCCTGTCCCTGACTTCCGACGCATAGCTCGCTTCGAGGCCGTTGTAGGGGTCGACACGTCCGTCGATCTTCGCGAGTAGCTCGTCGATATCGTCGCCGACCATATCGCCGGATTTCGCCTGTGTCGCCTCGGGTTCCAGCAGTTCGTCGAGCAGCGCCGCCGACTCATCGTCTGCATCGGTATCATGATACGGGTCACGCGGCTGGCTCCCCTTTACCGGCGGAAGAGCGGAGTCCTGTGTCCGCACGACAGTGTACAGGCCGAAAAGACCGATAACGGCGGCGCTGACGCTTGCACCGAGCCGGAGCCGCTCAGCCGTCACGCCGCTGACGTCCGGCAGCACCGAGGGGAAGGTGACGACGAACACCGCCCCGGCAAGCGCAGCGAGTCCCAGTAGGGTGTACTGGACGAACCTGCCCCCCGGTACCGGGCGTTCGACAGTGACATCGATGGTTGCGCTGGCAGTTTCCCCCTGTTGTGATCCCGCGTCTTTCATCAGTCGTCACCCCCGCCGAACAGTTGTCTGAGGGCGTTACGGGCCGATTCGGTTCGGTCGCTGGTGGCCGCTCTCCCGCCGTATTCGACCTCCCGAAAGAGGACGGTTAGCCGGCGCACGGGCTCGGCCGGCAGCCCGCTGTCGATAGCCCGCCGAGCGTACTCCCCGGGAGTCGCCGTCTCCGGGTCTGGGACGGAGACGCGGTCAGCCAGCAGCGCCCAGGCCTCCCGAACCGACAGCGAACCGATATCCGGTCCATCATCCGTCTCAGCCGTTGATTCGTTGGCCGTTGACTGCCTGGACTCTGCGTCCGACGAACCAAACAGCGACGGGCTGTCGACGCCACTCCGAACTGAGGCGAGGAAGCCGCCGGTCCTACTGAAGCCACTGAGGGCTTTGAGCGGTGCGACCGAGAGCGACCCGAGTGCACTCGGCAGGCCGGCAACCCCCCGCAGTGACATCGCACCGACCGACCCGATTCCCGTCGTCAACCCGGTCAGGATACCGCCGGAGACGGCGCTGATCCCGGCCCCGACCCGCGAGAGAGCCGACGACCCCGAGAGCAACACAGCGGTCGTCACCTTCGGAATCCGGCCGATAGTCCGTCCAACAGCGCCGCTCGAAACCGCCGAGACGACTGTTCCAGCCAATTTGTCGAGGATAGGGTGCAGGAGAAGGCCGGCGTCTGTCGACCCGTCACGCTCCGCGTTCGATGCTGCCCGGATGACACCGACTGCGACGGCGCCGAACCTACCGATCAGCGCCAGCCCGAACAGTTTCACCAGAATGGGGGACCCACTGTCTTCGCCCCCGCTGGCCGCCGGCGTCGCTGTCGCCGTCTCCGTCGGTGTTGGCGTCGCTGTCGCCACCGACTCGTCGCTCGCCCTCGGCGTCGTCTCTGCCCCATCGCTCGTCGCTACCGGCGTCGGCCCACTGTCGACTTCGTCGGGCGCTGTTCCGTCGGGCGTGACCGACTCGCTCGCTCGACTGTCGAGGGGGCCACTCGACTCGAATTCGACGCCGAGCGCGCCGGGAAACAGCGCCGTGCCGAACAGGACAGCGACCGCACAGAGGAGGGCGAGGGCGGCACGTACCAGCTTTGTTGACACTAGGGGACCGTTTCCGGCGGCAGAGTAAATATTTTCCCTCACTACCGGACTGTCGGAGCAGAAAACCTTTCATTCGCTGTGGGTATAGCAGAACTAACCATATGCGGACACTGACCCGCCGTATCCTGTGGACCCTCCTGCTCCTCCTCGCCGTCGACATCGCCGTGGTCGCTACCGCGGCGGTGCTCCTGACGCCCTGGCTTGCGCCGGTGCGGGACGCCGTTGCGTCCTCACTTCCGTTCGGTGGGGCGTCAGCACGTATCGCCTGGTGGGTGGCCATTCTCGTCCCGGCCCTCGTGGCGTTTGTCTGGGCACAACTCCGGTACACCAGAGCCCAGACGATGGCCGAGGTCGACGCTCGCATCGTCGGCCCTGATGAGTACCCCGACCTCCACGAACGGGTGCAGCGGCTCGCGCAACTGGCCGACCTCACGCCGCCGCGAATCGCCGTCGCGGACGCCGACGTGCCGAACAGCTTCGCCATCGGGACGCTCGGCGGCGCGACGGTGGTCGTCAGCGAGGGGCTCCTGTCGACGCTCGGGAATGACGAACTCGACGCGGTGCTGGCCCACGAACTCATGCACGTCGTCAACCGCGACGCGACCGTCATGACGCTGGCCAGTTTCCTCCCGTCGCTGACCAACGGCGAGTACGATCCGCTTGATGACCACCTCCCCGGCGGGAGCGGGAGCCGCTACGCGCTCGGGCTGGTCGCTCTCGGTTTCGCCTACGTGTTCAGCGCCCGGGTGCTCGATGCCCCATTCGGAAGCCTCTCGTTCACGCTTGGGTTCCTGTTCCTTTTGGCGGTGACGGTCCTGTTCGGCGGCGTCGCGCTGGGCGTGTTCACCGCTCCCGTCGTTGTTCTGGGGCGGTCGCTGTCGCGCGCTCGGGAGTTCGCCGCCGACCGGAGCGCGGCGCAGTTGACCGGAGATCCGGCCGCGCTCGTTGAGGCGTTAAAGACACTCGACGGCGGGGGCGACGACCGTCCGGGGACCGACAAACGCCACGCGTACGCGGGCGTTCGCGGACTATGCTTTCTACCATACGGGTTCGATACGGAGGCGTCGAGCGACTCCCTGTCTATCGAAACACGGTCACACCCGCCGACGGCTGAACGGATCGAACGGCTGCAGTCAGTTGCACGCTCGCTCGAAACAGGGTCATAGTGACTGCCGTAAGCCGTTTCGACCGCCGTACGGTCGAACCCGAAAACTGTTACAGCAGTCCCTATCAGTCTGAATCCTGGTCGACACTCGGGTGCATCGTCGGCTCGCCCGGCATCGGCTCCTCGAAGTACCGCTGCATGACCTCCAGTGACTCCTGTTCGCGTTTCTTGCGCTCTTCCTCGTCGATTTCCTCACAGCCCGGCGGAACCGGTCGGTCGCGGCCGGTGAAATATCCCTCCGGCGCGGTCCAGTCGTGATAGAAGTCCACGTCGGAGTCCTCAAGCAGCGTGAGCGCGACCTGTGCGCCGTGGCCCGCGGCGACGATGGCCTGGTGGTGCTGCTCGGCCAGTCGGCCGGCCGCGTACAGCCCCTCGACATCGGTCCGCCCTTGATCGTCGGTCGAGATGAACTGCTTCGAACCGCGGTCGATGAGCGAGATTCCCAGCCCCTCCAGATACGACGGGTCCGACCAGGACGCGGCGATGAGGTACGTCGAGTCGTACGACTCGCCGTCGGCGCAGGTCACATCGAAGCCGCCGTCGATTTGTTCCACCTGCTCGGCCTCGCCGTCGATGAACCAGACGCCCGCGCGCCGTGCCTGCGCCCGCATGAGTTCGAGCAGGAGCCGTGGGTTGATTCCAGCGGGGAATCCGGGGTAGTTCTCCAGGTGCGCGTTACGGTTCAGTATCGACTCGCCGGTCGAGATGATTCGGGTCGACAGACCGGCGCGAGCGGTGTAGATCGCCGCCGAAAGACCGGCGACGCCACCGCCGACGATGATGACTTCCTCGCGTTCGGTTGGCATGGGCAGGTGTTCCTGTCGGGGGCCAACAAACGTGCCGGTTTGAGACCTATGGACGGGAAGCGGCCAGTAACGGACCCCTCAGGGCTTGCGCTGGGCGATACAGCTTCTGAGACTACCCGAAGCCTCATAACGGTACACCTACTAAAGGCGTCGTAATGACCGACACCGTCGATGAGGTCGACATGCCGTACGACGATGACGCGTCTCAGCAACAGAAAATCGAGGCGCTGCAGGAGCGGCTGGAGGTGCTCGAATCCCAGAACGAGGAGATGCGCGACAAGCTGCTGGACGCCAACGCGGAGAACAACAAGTACCAGCAGAAGCTCGAACGGCTCACACACGAGAACAAGAAGCTCAAGCAGTCACCGCTGTTCGTCGCGACCGTCCAGGAACTGTCCAGCGACGGCGTGATTATCAAACAGCACGGCAACAACCAGGAGGCCCTGACAGAGGTCACCGACGAGATGCGCGAGGACCTCGAACCCGACGACCGCGTCGCCGTCAACAACTCGCTCTCTATCGTCAAACAGCTCGACGACGAGACCGACGTTCGCGCCCGCGTGATGCAGGTCGACCAGTCGCCGGACGTCACCTTCGCCGACATCGGCGGCATCGAAGAGCAGATGGAGGAGGTCCGCGAGACCGTCGAGATGCCGCTGAAGAGCCCCGAGATGTTCGAAGACGTCGGCATCGACCCGCCGAGCGGCGTCCTGCTGCACGGTCCGCCCGGCACCGGGAAGACGATGCTGGCGAAGGCTGTCGCCAACGAGACCGATGCGACCTTCATCAAGATGGCCGGCTCCGAGCTGGTCCACAAGTTCATCGGCGAGGGCGCGAAGCTCGTCCGCGACCTGTTCGAGCTGGCCCGCCAGGAAGAGCCCGCCGTCGTCTTCATCGACGAGATCGACGCCATCGCGGCCAAGCGGACGGAGTCGAAGACCTCCGGCGACGCCGAGGTCCAGCGGACGATGATGCAACTGCTCTCGGAGATGGACGGGTTCGACGACCGCGGCGACATCCGCATCATCGCGGCGACGAACCGCTTCGACATGCTCGACCGCGCCATCCTCCGCCCCGGCCGCTTCGACCGCCTCATCGAAGTGCCCAACCCCGATGTCGAGGGCCGCGAGCAGATCTTCAAGATCCACACCCGAAGCATGAACGTCGCCGACGACGTGGAGTTCGAGGCGCTGGCCGAGGAGATAACGGACGCCTCCGGTGCTGACGTGAAGGCTATCTGTACCGAGGCCGGGATGTTCGCCATCCGCGACGACCGCACCGAGGTCACGATGGCCGACTTCCACAACGCCTGGGAGAAGATTCAGCAGGAGGAGACCGACGACGAGGACGTCTCCCGGACCTTCGCCTGATTCCGGCCACGCTTCTATCTGATTTCCCGCTGTTTTCCGAGTCAACAGCCCCTGCTTCGGCTCGCAGTCGCGCCGCCGTTCTCGCCCGTTTCAGAACACAATTACCACTCCGGTCCTGAACAGTTGCTATGGCCGTCGCAGACACACTCCAGTCGCGTGCCCGCGCTCGTCCGCGGCTCGTCACCGCTGTCGTCTCGGTCGTTGGCTACGCGCTCGTGTTCGGCGCGTTCGGCGGCGTGTTGCCGCTGCCGGAGTTCTCGCGGGATACCGTCATCCTACTGGGTGACGCAATCGCCGTCGTCAACAGCATCGCGCTGCTCGCAATCGTCGCCGGCGTCTACTTCATCAAGAACAATAAGGTACAGAAACACCGCGCGGCGATGCTGAGCGCGTTCACCCTCATCATGGCGTTTCTGGCCCTGTACATCCTCAAGGTCGGCGGCGGCTTCGAGAAGGAAATCGTCGCCGAAGGGTTCGTCTGGACGGCGTACATCGTGATGCTTGCCGTCCATATCCTGCTGTCCGCGGTGTCGGTGCCCGTCGTCGTCCACGCGGTCGTTCTCGGGCTGACCCATTCCCCGGCCGAACTCAGGGAGACGGTCCACGCCCGCGTGGGCCGCATCGCCGTCTCGGCCTGGGGGCTGAGCCTCTTTCTCGGACTCGTGACCTACGTCATGCTGAACCACATCTACGGCTGGGTCCCCCGATAAGCGACCGCTCTCTCAGCGCGTGCGGTGGCGAACGATTTTGCCGGCCGCCGTCGTAGGCCCCGGCAATGACCACGATCAAGGACAGCGTTCACGACCACATCGAGATCCAGGGCGTCGCGGCGGCGTTGCTCGACACGCCGCCGGTCCAGCGGCTCCGTCATATCTCACAGCTCGGCACGGTAACGCTCGTCTACCCCTCCGCGAACCACACCAGATTCGAGCACTCGCTGGGCGTCTACCATCTCGCGGACCGGGCGCTGTCACATCTCGGCATCGAGGGCCAGCAGGCCGAACGGGTCCGAGCCGCGGCGCTGCTCCACGACGTGGGACATTCGCCCTACAGCCACAACGTCGAGGCGCTCATCCACCGCCGGACGGGCAAGTACCACGACGACGTGGACGAACTGCTGAGCAACGGTCCGGTCGCGCGGGTCCTCTCGGAGCACGGCCTCAATCCGGATCGCGTGGCCGGCCTGGTCGCCGGGGAGGGCGAACTGGGCCAGCTTGTCTCTGGCGAACTGGACGTTGATCGGATGGATTACCTGGTCCGTGACGCTCATCACACGGGCGTTCCCTACGGGACTATCGACCACGAGCGGCTGGTCCGGGAGCTGTGTTTCGTCGACGGCGAACTCGTCCTGGACGAGGGAAACGTCCAGACGGCCGAGTCGCTCCTGCTCGCGCGGGCGCTGATGAACCCCACCGTCTACCAGCACCACGTCGCCCGCATCGCCAAATCGATGCTCAGGCGCGGGACGGAGGAACTGCTCGCCGCGACTGACACGACGGCCGAGACGCTCCGCCGGTGGGACGACAGCGACCTGCTGGTGGCGCTCCGACAGTGCGACGCGACGGAAGCGTACGCCCGGCGGCTGACCCAGCGGGACCTGTACAAGCGCGCTGTCTGGGCGGAGTGGCAGGCCGTGCCCGACGAGGTTCTGGCGGCCGACCACGACGCAGTCGGCGCGATGGAACAGGCTATCGCCGATGAAGCGAACGTCGACAGCGACGCCGTTGTGCTCGATATCCCGCCCGAACCGTCGATGACCGAGTCGAGCAGCCGCGTTCTCGTCAACGGCGAAGTCCGCCGGCTCGGCGAGCAGTCGACGCTCGTCAATGCCATCCGCGCCGCCCAGCGAGACCAGTGGCGGCTCGGCGTCTACGCGCCGGAGGACGAGAGCGAGCGGGTCGGTTCGGCGGCGATCCGCGAACTCGGACTCGACCTCGACGGGGCCAGGGTCCGGGACGTGCGGACGGGAATTCATGCGACCCTCGATGAGTTTAACTGAGAGAACGGGCGAACAGAGAGTATGATTCTCGAAGGGACGATTCTGGCGGGACGGTCGTTCGAAGCTGTCGAGGGCCGCGTCGTGGTCGAAGACGGGGAGATAGCCGCCGTCGAGGAGACCGCGGTGGACAGCGACGACATCATCGCGCCAGCGTTCGTCAACGCCCACACCCACATCGGCGATTCCATCGCCAAGGAGGCTGGAGAGGGGCTCTCGCTGGAAGAACTGGTCGCGCCACCGGACGGCCTGAAACACCGGTTGCTCCGCGATGCGAGCCGGGACGAACTGGTGGCCGCGATGGAGCGGACGCTGTCGTTCATGCAGCAGTCCGGGACGGGCGCGTTCATGGAGTTCCGGGAGGGCGGCGTGGAGGGCGTCCGCGCGATACGGGACGCGCTAACCGGCGCGAATCTCGACAGTGTTATCCTCGGACGGGAATCGACGGATGCGATGGAGCAGTCCGACGGATTCGGTGCGAGCGGGGCCAACGACAGCGAGTTTGGGACGGAGCGGCGAGCGACACGAGAGGCCGGGAAACTGTTCGGCATCCACGCGGGCGAAGTCGACAGCTCCGACATCAACCCCGCGCTCGACCTCGACCCGGACTTCCTCGTCCACATGGTTCACGCGGAGTCGCTGCATCTCGAACGGGTCACTGACAGCGAAATCCCGGTCGTGGTCTGCCCCCGGTCGAACATCGTGACCGACGTTGGCCGCCCGCCGGTCGAGGAACTGGCCGAGCGGACGACAGTCGCGCTCGGGACGGACAACGTCATGCTCAACAGCCCCTCGATGTTCCGCGAGATGGAGTTCACCGCGAAACTGTACGACCTCACGGCCCGCGAGGTACTGCGGATGGCGACCGTCAACGGGGCCGACATAGCGGGACTGGACGGCGGCGTTATCGAGACCGGACAGCCGGCACGACTACTCGTGCTCGACGGGGACTCGGACAACCTCTCCGGGGCGCGAAACCCAGTTCGCGCTGTCGTTCGCCGGGCGGGGACGGCCGACGTTCGGCGGGTCGTCCATCCCAGGGCGGAATAATTCTTATCACTGCGGGAATAGTACGCACGGCCGATGCCCTCCACCACCGACCGCGCCCTGAGCACACCGGCGAAGATACTCCTGTACGGCCTGTTAGGGCTCGTCTCGCTGATCGCCGTCCTCACCGTCGTGAGTTTCGTGTTCGAACTGCTGTGGGGCCTTATCGGGCTCCTGTTCGGTATCGTTTCCCTGGCTGCCACCATCGGCGTCCTGGCGGCTATCGGCTACGCCGTGTACTGGCTGGCTTCGAGGGTCATCGGTCAGGACGAGGAGCCGGCGTCGACCACCGACTTGTCAGAGGCGCGGGCTACCGACACGGCAGGCGTGACAAGCGCTGACGGGACAGACGCCGTCGAACGACTCTCCGAACGCTACGCCGAGGGGGAGATAACCGAAGCCGAACTGGAACGGCGGCTCGAACAGGTCCTCGACGAACCGTCTCTGGATGCCTCCGGGGCGACAGAGTTGGAACGGGATCGAGAGTTGAATTGAGCAATATACCTAACCGCCTGTCGAATGCTACCTTTTACCAAACTATATCCCTTCAGGCAGCCAATACTACAGCATGTACGACAGGATACTGGTACCGACGGATGGGTCGCCGGGGTCGCGGGACGTGCTCACACACGCTGAGACACTCGCAGCGACCCACGACAGTGAGATTCACGCGCTGTATGTCGTTGATACCGGCCGGTTCTCGACGCTCCCGCACGAACCGACGTGGGAGAGTGTCACTGACTCACTGCACCGCGAGGGCGAGATGGCCCTGGACATGGTGGAGCGTCTCGTTGCCGACGATGTGACTGTCACGCGAGCCACGGCCGAGGGAAGCCCGAGCCGGGAGATCGTCGACTACGCGGGCCAGCACGACTGCGACCTCGTCGTGATGGGGACCCACGGACGCGGCGGCATCGACCGCCTGCTGCTGGGGAGCGTCGCCGAACGGGTCGTCCGGTCAGCCAACGTCCCAGTCGTCACCGTTCCGGTGGAGACGACGATGCAAGATGTTTCGGAGGACGAACAGCCTGCCGGCGTTCCACAGTGACGTGTCCCTGTCGTTGCGCTCACTCCGTAACCGGGCGGAGATGCTCGCAATCCCCCGCTGAAACGATTTCTGTACCGGATTCTGTCTCGATGACGAGCGCCCCCGGAAACTGGATGTCTACGGCTTCGCCCTCGACGGGGCCTCCCGGCGTCTCGACCCGGACCTGTTGTCCCAGCGTCGTCGCGTACTCCCGCCACGCCTCGACGACGTGCTCCGTGTCCTGTCGCAGCGCGTCGAACTCCTCCAGCAGTCGCTGAGTGAACAGCCGTCGGTCGACCGGCTCGCCGCGTTCGGCTGAGAGGCTCGTCGGGTTCGCTTCGTCTGGCAAGTCCGCGGGGTCGACGTTCGCGTTGACGCCGATGCCCACGACGACCCAGGAGACGCGGTCGGCCTCGCCTTCCATCTCGGTGAGGATGCCGACCAGTTTGCGCTCCTCGTCGCCGTGGCGGACGAGCACGTCGTTGGGCCACTTGATGCTGGCATCGACGCCGGCTTCGCGGGCCGCCCGCGTTACCGCGACGGCTGCCGCGAGCGTGAACACCGGCGCGTGGGCCATCGGCACGTCGGGCCGGAACAGCACCGAGAGCCAGGCCCCGCCGCTCGGCGAGTGCCAATCGCGGTCGAGCCGTCCCCGGCCACCGGTCTGTTCGTCGGCCAGCACTACGATGTCCGACGCCCCCTCCGCGGCCAGATCTCGGGCGCGCGCGTTCGTGCTGGGGATGCTGTCGTGGTACTCGACGGAAAACGAGGCGTCCAGCCCGTACTCGACCGCGCTCGCCCCGAACTCCGGCACCGATTCGAGGACGTAGCCCGCGTCGTCGCTACGGATCTCGAACCCCTCGTCACGCAGGGCTTCGACGTGCTTCCAGACCGCGGAGCGGGAGATGTCCAGTTCGTCGGCGAGCGTCGGCCCTGAGACGGGGCCGTCCGCCAGCGCATCGAGTACCCGATGACGTGTTTCGTTCATAGGTGGGGCTTCGACCGGCCGAAATAAAAGGCGTCTGCAGAGCGCGACGGTCAGTCCACCGGCTCACCCGATCACAAAGAGCAAGTCGCCCATGTCGACAGATTCGCCCTCGCTGACGGCAACGTCGTTGATTGTGCCGCCCCGCTCGGCGACGATGTCGTTTTCCATCTTCATCGCTTCCAGCACACAGAGGACGTCGCCGGCCTCGACCTCGTCGCCTTCGTCGACGTTGACCTCCAGAATCGTCCCCTGCATCTCCGCGGCGACTTCCTGACCCTCGGCGGCGGTGGCGCTGCCGCCCCCGCCGTCGGAACTACTGCCGCCACCCTGTGGCCGCTGTGGCTGGCTCCCGCCGTCGGCGTCCACGTCGCCGACGTTGATGGGGGGTGCGCCGCGCTCTTCGAGGTCGACCTGGAAGCGCTTGCCGTTGACCTCCACGGTAAACTCGCGCTCGACGACCTCCTCGTCCTCGTCGCCGTCGGAGTCGGTGACAGTGCCCCATTTCTCCTGTGCTTCCTCGACGCGCGTGCGGTCGAGTTGCTCGTCGAGGTACTTCGTGGTGTGGGTGCCGGTGACGAACTTCTCGTCGGTGAGCATCAGACGGTGGAACGGAATAACGGTCGGAATGCCTTCGATGTCGAAGTCCTTGAGCGCCCGTTTTCCGCGCTCGATACACTCCGCGCGGTCCTCGCCGTAAGTGATGAGTTTCGCGATCATCGAGTCGTAGTCGGTGACGAGGTCGTCGCCCTGCCGGAGCGCGTCGTCGAGGCGGACGCCGATACCGCCAGGCGGGTCGTAGGTATCGAGGCTGCCGCCGGTGGCGGGCGCGAAGTCGTCGGCGGCGTTCTCGGCGTTGATGCGGAACTCCATCGCGTGGCCCTCGATCTCCACGTCGTCCTGGTCGAAGGTGATCTCCTCGTCCATCGCCACCCGCAGTTGCCACTTGACGATATCGATGTCGGTGATCTCCTCGGTGACGCAGTGCTCGACCTGAATACGGGTGTTGACTTCGAGGAAATAGAAGTTCGCGTCTTCCCCGAGCAGTTCACCCTGTTCGCGGTCGGTGTCCTCCTCGACGAGGAACTCGACGGTCCCGGCGTTGTAGTAGTCCGATTCGCGGACGCCGCGGCGGGCGGCGTTGCCGATCTTCTCGCGGAGGGCGTCGTTCAGGGCCGGCGAGGGTCCCTCTTCAATGACCTTCTGGTGGCGGCGCTGGAGCGAACAGTCGCGTTCGCCCAGATGTCGGACGTTGCCGTGATGGTCGGCGATGATCTGGACCTCGATGTGGCGGGGGTTCTCCAGATAACGTTCGAGATACACCGAATCGTTCGAGAAGTACGCCTCACCCTCCCGCTTTGCGCTTTCGAGTTGCTCCTCGGCTTCCTCGGGATCGTGGACGATCTTCATCCCGCGGCCGCCACCGCCGCCCTCGGCCTTGATGGCAATCGGGAAGCCGTTCTCCTCGCCGAACTCGACGACTTCCTCGGGGTCATCGACCGGATCGGTCGTCCCCGGAACGATGGGCACGTCGGCCGATTGCATGATCTTGCGGGCTTTCGTCTTCTCGCCCAGCGCTTCCATCGACTCGCTTTCGGGACCGACCCAGGTGACGCCGTCCGTCTCCTGGACGCGCTCCGCGAAGTCGGCGTTCTCCGCGAGGAAGCCGTACCCCGGGTGGATGGCGTCGGCGTCGGCCTGCTTGGCCGCGTCGATAATCGCTTCCTGGTCGAGATAGGAGTCGGCGGCACGGGCCGGGCCGACGTTGTACGCCTCGTCGGCGTACCGGACGTGGCCGGCGTGCTTGTCGGCGTCAGAGTAGACGGCCACTGTGCCGATGCCCAACTCCTCACATGCGCGCATCACGCGCACCGCTATCTCCCCGCGATTAGCGACGAGCACCTTATCGAACATACGCCCTCATACTGAGAGTCGGCCCATAAAACTATGCGCAGATAGCGGCCAATCTTACACATATAATCATGTTAGTATGGAACATACCCGCAAATCCAGCCAGGGCGTCGCCAATCAACTGATACGGATTGTTGTAGATTATTTCCGGATAGCTCCGATACCGGAGTCGGAGCAGACCGGTACATCGCTCCAACAATCCGTATGACAGAAGAGCTGTCCGCGGTCAGAACCGTTCGGTGCGGCCGGCGGCGCTCCAGGGGTCGGTTGGCGCGTCCGAGCGGACCCGAACGGACCGCTTCTGCGTGGCCTCGACGCGCCCGGAGAACGACCACTGTTTGCCGTCCCAGGAGTCCCCGTCGTCTGCCGCCGCGGCCGCCGCGGCTGCTGCCGCCGCGCGCTGTCGGTCGGTGAGGTGCGCGCCGACAGCGACGGCAATGGCGGCCGCCTCGTCCGTCGAGGCGTCGTCGAGCTGCGCAGCGATCTCCGCGACCAGTTCGGCGTCGACAGCCGAGTCAGTGTCAGCCGCCATCGTTACAGTGGGATGTTGCCGTGCTTGCGGTCGGGCTGGTCCTTGCGTTTCCCCCGGAGCAGGTCCAGATCGTCGATGAGCCGCGGGCGAGTCTCCTGGGGTTCGATGACGTCGTCGACGAACCCGCGCTTGGCTGCGGTGTAGGGGTTCGCGAAGGCGTCGCGGTACTCGTCGATGAGTTGCTGGCGGCGGGCTTCCACGTCGTCGGCGTCCTCCAGTTCGTCGTCGTAGAGGACGTTGACCGCGCCCTGTGGCCCCATCACGGCGATCTCGGCGGTCGGCCAGGCGTAGTTCATGTCCGCGCCGATGTGCTTCGACGCCATCACGTCGTAGGCCCCGCCGTACGCCTTCCGCGTGATGACGGTCACCAGCGGCATGGTGGCCTCGGAGTAGGCATACAGGAGCTTTGCGCCGTGGTTGATGATGGCGTTGGTCTCCTGGTCCTTGCCGGGCATGAACCCGGGCACGTCGACGAACGTCAGAATCGGGATGTTGAACGCGTCACAGAACCGGACGAAGCGCGCGCCCTTCCGCGAGGCGTTGATGTCCAGCGTCCCGGCGTTGACCCGCGGCTGGTTGCCGACGACACCGACGCTGTGGCCGTCCATGCGGGCGAACCCGATGACGATGTTGCGCGCGAAGTCCTCCGCGACCTCGAAAAAGGAGTCCTCGTCGACGATGCGCCCGACGACGTCCGTCATGTCGTAGGGTTTCTGTGGCGCGTCGGGAACAGCCGTCTTCAGCGCCTCGTCCCGGCGCTCGGGGTCGTCCCAGGGCTCGACCCGTGGCGGGTCCTCGACGTTGTTCTGGGGGAGATACGAGAGGAGGTAGCGGATGTCGTCCATCGCCTCTTTCTCGTCAGCGGCCGTGAAGTGGGCCACCCCGGACTCTGAGGCGTGGGTCTTCGCCCCGCCGAGTTCGTCGAAGCCGACCTCCTCGCCGGTCACCGTCTCGATGACGTCCGGTCCGGTGATGAACATGTGGCTGGTCTCCTCGACCATGTAGACGAAGTCCGTAATGGACGGGGAGTACACCGCGCCGCCGGCACACGGCCCCATGATGGCCGAAATCTGCGGGACGACACCGCTGGCTTGCTGATTGCGGTGGAAGATGTCGGCGTAGCCTGCCAGCGAGTCGATACCCTCCTGTATCCGCGCGCCGGCGGAGTCGTTCAGGCCGATGATGGGCGCACCCGTCTCGATGGCCTTGTCCATCACCTTACAGACCTTCTGTGCGAACGCCTCGCCCAGCGACCCCCCGAAGACGGTGAAGTCGTGGGCGAAGACGTAGACACGCCGGCCGTCGACCTGGCCGTAGCCGACGACGACGCCGTCGCCGGGTACCTTCTTGTCGGCCATGTCGAAGTTCGTCGAACGGTGTTCACGGAGCGAGTCGATCTCGACGAAAGTGTTGTCGTCGAGGAAGTAGTCGATGCGCTCACGAGCGGTGAGTTTCCCGCGGTCGTGTTGCGCCTCGATCCGTTCCTCGCCACCGCCCCGCTCGGCCTCGGCTTTTCGTTGTCGAAGGTCCTCGACACGGTCATCGTGGCTCACGCGATATCACTTCTCCCGGACCGGAGCATATCCGACTCCTTGCGGGCATCCGAGAAAAGCGTTATCAAACATAACCATTATTTCTCGTATTCGATAACCGAAACCGGCGGAGTTTTGAGCGACGGCCTGTTGAGTCCGCGCGTGAAGAACGTCACGGCCCGCCAGCACAACCCCTTCGGCTTCGACGCACCGTGCGAGCCGTTCGTGCCGGGGTACGGCGACGCCAACGCCCATTTCCACGTCATCGGCGACCATCCGGGCGTCCACGGTGGCGCGTCGTCCGGCATCCCGTTTACCGACAATGTTGCGGGCGAACGCCTCCAGCGGGCGCTCGTCGAGGCCGGACTCCTGGCCGAAGCCGGCACTCCGCCGACTGTCGAGAAGACGTACCTGTCGTATCTGTACATGTGCGGCGGCGACCCGCCGACAGACGCCGACTACGACGACCTGGAACCGCTGTTCGACACGGAACTCCGGGCCATCACCGCACACGTGCTCCTGCCCGTCGGCGAACGCGCCACGCGACACGTGTTCGCGAACGCGACATCGGAGCCGACCGACTCCATAGACATGGACACGCTGCACGCGAAAGAGGTGCTGGGCAGCGGCTGGCTCGTCTACCCGATCAAAGAGCCCGCGGCGTGGACCGACGACGAGGAGGATGCCCTCGTCGACGCGCTGACTGCGCTGCTGGAGACGGACTACCGCCGCGAGGCGGACCTCGGACGGTTCATGCCGGGCGAGGACCCGTACCTGGTCCGGTAGCCGCGCCTCGACTGATCTTTACAGTGGTAGCGGCTCCGGTGACTCGAAACAACAGCGTTACAGCGACCACTCGTCAGAGAGCGGGTCCGCGGACGCCCAGTAGGTGTCGAACGTCTCGATGGCCCACTCTCTGACGGCTGGCGCAGTCGTATCTATCGACGCCTGCAGGACGCCGCTGTCGTCCCGCAGCAGGAGATGGACCACGTCGTCGGCGATCATCACGGCCAGCGGCACGCCGTCGTTCCGGACCCGGACCGACGCAGCCGGTTCGGCGAGCAGCGACTCGAGCCGGTCCCGGAGCCGGTCGTCCGCCGTCAGCGCGTCTATCGCCCCGGGGGAGAACACGCCCGAGAACTGCTGCTGGCCGGCGCTGACCCGCTCTTGGACGACCCGAATCGTCTGGTCGTTAAACGCATGGGAGAAAGTCCGGACCTCCTCGGCGTCCCGAAGGAGGTCGAGCAACCGCTGGACCGGCGCGTTCGGGCGCGTCTGGCTCGGGACGGTTATCGTGGCGTCGGCCAGGTGTTGCAGGTCGAAGTCCATCGCATCGGTGGGGAGATACTGGACGATATCGCGCAGCTTCCGCTCGGTTTCGAGGCTGTCGAGCAGGTCGGTGAACCCGTCGGCGACGATGCGTCCCGTCGCCGTGGCGACGTACTCGCCGCCCGTTCGGCGAATCCACGACCGTTCCTCGAAGTCAGCGATAATACGCCCGAGCGTCGCCTGCGACGCGCCGGTTTCGGCCGCGAGGTCCCCGCGCGAGTGAGGTTCCGCCGCCAGAAGCCGTAACACCTCGACCCGGTTCGACGAGAGCGCGAGGAACTCGATCTCTTCGAGCGCCGATTCCATACCGCCGCGTTAGGGGTCCCGTGCTAAAGCGCTTTCGCAGTGTGAAATAATTTCACGCCGTGAATATCCGCCACGGGTGTTCGGTCGTTTCGCGTTATGTAAGATTTTCTAAACGGCCCTATAAGCCTCGATCCCGTACTGTAGAGTACGATGACTCAGGTTTCTCCACGCGCTCTCTCTGTCGGCTGTGCAGTCATTTCAGAAATCAAATACGAGGTGGGAAAATGATCTCGCGCCGCACCCTTGCCCTCGCTGCGGTCGCCAGCGTCCTGCTCGGCGGGACCTTCGTCGGTGCGAAGGCCGGACTGTCGTATCTCCCGCCGCTTCTGTTCGTCGCCCTGCGGTTCGACATCGCTGCCGTCGTGCTCCTCGGTTACGTTGTCCTGACGCGGTCCCGGGACGAACTGCTCCCGCGAACCCGTGGCGACGTGCTGGCGATCCTCTCGACGGGCCTGTTCGCGCTCGGCCTCGCGAACGCGCTGATATTCGTGGGCCAGCAGTCCGCCACCAGCGCGGTCGCCGCCATCGTATTCAGTCTCAACCCGATACTGACGCCGGTGTTCGCCGCCATCCTGCTCTCCGACGAACGGCTCTCGGCCCGCGGCGGCCTCGGCATGGTCATCGGCCTGCTCGGCGTCGGCCTCGTCGTCAGCCCCGATCCGGCGATGCTCCTGAGCGGCGGCATCGGCAAGCTGGTTCTGTTCGCTGGTGCGACCAGCGCCGCGCTGGGCAGCGTCCTCATCCGGTGGTCCGGCGGCGGCCTCTCGAGTACCGTCCGGACTGCGTGGGCACTCCCCGTCGCCGCCGCGTTCTCTCACGCGTTGAGCGTCGGCATGGGCGAATCGGCGGCCACGGCGGTCTGGTCTCCGACCGCGATAGCGGCCCTGCTGTACGTCGGTATCTTCGCCGGGGCAATCGCCTACATCGCATACTTCGGTCTGCTCGATGTCACCGGTGCGATCCAGGCCAACCTTATCTTCTACGTGGTCCCCGTCGTGTCGACGCTCGGCGGGTGGGCCTTGCTCGGTGAGAGCATCACCTCGACCGCAGTGGCGGGCTTTCTGACCATCTTCACGGGATTCGCGGTGCTTGGCAGCGAGTCGGTCGATATCCGCGAACTGCTCTCGGACAGCCCGGACGAAGCCGACGTTGCGGCGGAGAGTTTCGGATTCGCAGACGAACCGCGTGGGTTCGAATCCGACTGAGACGGGCTGCTACGGTGTCTTAGACTTGTTGCCGCTCTCAGTTTGAGATGGTCAGCACAGGGAGCCCAGATGTTATCAGGTTGGGACTTGAAATATCAAGTACACAAATGACAAACAGACTGAACGAAGCGATAAAACAGATTCGAATTGTCAAGGAAGAAGTAGACGACCCCGAGGTGGCTGGGGAGTTGGAGCGGGCACTGGAAGCGCTTGAAAACGCGGTAGAGTCACTCGAAAACGACAAATAATTCACATTATCAGGCGATTCTGACTGGATAGGCCATGTTCAACTCGCATACCTACCGTGCAGTCTATTCAGACGATTTTGACTGAATGCAACACTTATGAAGCGTCGTATGACACCCTGACGGACTGCTGTACCTGTTTCCCGCGACGACTGCCCGTCACCAGGTGGTCACTCAAAAATGACGGACAGCCAGTCCGTAGCTGTGGGAGAGGCGGTCTGTACGGTTCTATATCGGCGGGACGATTGCGGGATCCTCAGCGAGGAACAGCGTTTCCAGGCCGAGCGCCAGCGTCAGGATGACACCGAGGATGACCACTGTCCGGACCATCCAGAGCCAGATCGGACCGAAGGCCCGGAGCCCGCCCGTTCCCTGTCGGAGTTCGTCGACCGCCTCCGCCGAGAGGACCCAGCCGACGAACACCAGGATCAGCAGCACCGACAGCGGCAGGAACAGTTTGTACGCGAGCGTGTCGAACCAACCGAACCACCCCAGGTCCCAGGCCGACGGGAGGCCGAGAACGAACAGGGCAACCCCGACCGCTGCTGACAGCGACACCCGCGAGTATGACGTGTTGTCGACGCCGTAGGAGACCACGACCTCGAGCAGGCTGATGGCGGAGGAAACCGCGGCGATGAGGACGACGCCGAAGAACACCACGCCGAGGAGCCGCCCCGCCGGGAGCTGGGGGAACGCCGACGCCATGGCGACGAAGATCGCCGACGGACCGCTGGTGTCGGGACTGACGCCGATGGCGAAGAGAATCGGGAACACGACGAGCCCCGCCAGTACGCCGATGAGCGTGTTCGTCACGACGATGATGCCGCCGTCGGTCGGGAGACTCTCGTCGTCACCGATGTACGAGGAGTAGGTGATCATGGCCGCCATCCCCAGCGAGAGGGTGAAAAACGCCTGTCCAACTGCGAACGGAATCAGGTCGCCGGCGTTCGCCGCCAGCGTCGAGAAGTCCGGCGAGAGGAAGTAGCTGTAGCCAGCCCCGGCACCGTCGAGGGTGGTGACCCAGGCCGCCATCCCGAGCATGAGAATCACGATGCTGGGGACCATCACTTTCGTCGCCTTCTCGATACCGTCCTCGATACCTAACGCGACGATGCCGAGACAGACAAGCAGGAAGAGCGCCTGCCCGGCGACGGCTTCTGGACCGGTCGAGATAGCTCCGAAGTACTCCGCGGGGCTGCCGAAGTACGCGCCCGTCGCACTGCCGAGGATGTACCGCATGACCCACCCCCCGACGACGTTGTAATAGGAGAGAATCCAGAAGCCCGTCACGACACCGAGGGCACCAACCACCCGCCACTGCCTGTGCCCGAGGTCTGTGAACGCGTCGACGGCGTTGCGGTTCGTCCGCCGGCCGATGATGAACTCCGCCAGCATTGCCGGGAAGCCGATGAGCAACACGGCGGCGAGATAGAACACGAGGAACACTGCGCCGCCGTTTGTCGCAGTCTTGAACGGGAACTGCCAGATGTTTCCGAGCCCGACTGCGCTACCGATAGCTGCGAGAATGAACCCGAGCCGTGAGGCCCACGTTTCTCTGTCACTCATTGTGACGCCGCGTATTCTTCTGCCGAATAAAACTGCCCTGATTCCCGCCCGCGGTACCAGTCGGTGGTACCAGGGCAAAACCCCTCTCCAGAAGCCGAACAGTATCAGCCGAGAGAATTGCACTGATACCTTTTTGTCGACCGTTCTCCGACGGAGCGTACAGGTGACTATGAAACGTCTTCTCGGCTGCGGGACGCTCACGCTGACTGGTGGGGGCCTGGGACTGGTGTCCGGCCGGCAACTGCTTGGCGTCACGGGTCGCGTCGAGACGGCTATTGCGGTGTTTGGCCTGCTCATCGGCCTCGGTTTTCTCGCTGGGAGTGGCGTCCTCCTTCGCAGTGAGCTCCGGACGAAACACGTGCTCAGAGTCGCCGGCTGGAACCTCCTCGGGGTCGTCGCAACGTCGGCGGTGCTGGTCCTGATACTGCTTTATCAGCGGTCGAGCGGGGGGACGCTCCTCGCGCCGCTGTTCAGCGGGACGATCATCGTCGGCGTCAGCGCCACCGCACACGTCCTCATCGGCGTGAACGACGTCCGGCGGATACGGGCACGGAACCTCGCGCGCCAGCGGGAGAAGACCACCGTGATGAACCGCCTCATTCGCCACGATCTGAAGCACAGCGCGCAGGTGTTGCTCGGACTCGGGGACGTGCTCGCCGGTACTCCGGACCCTGACGTGGACGACATCGGCGACCGCGTGCGAACAGTCGGGTCCGATCTTGCCGAGATAGACAACCAGGTCGGGACGGTGACTGACCTCATCGAAACGGAGGAGGTTGACCGCGAACCGGTGGCCGTCGGCCCTCTTGTCGAGGAGAGCGTCACGGAGCTTCGCCCCCAGTTCCCCGACGCCACAGTCAGCGTCAGCGCTGACGACAAGGCCCGTGCGCTGGCCGGTGACCCACTCAAAATCGCAGTCAGTGAACTGATAGAGAACGCGCTGGTCCACGGCGGCGACCCGGCCACCGTGGAAATCAGGGTCGCAGCCGAGCGCCGGACGGTCACAGTGTCGATTAGTGACGCCGGCCCCGGCATCCCGGCAACCGAACGCGAACTGGTCAACGGTGAGCAGGAAGTGACCCAACTCACGCACAGCAACGGCTTGGGGCTGTGGCTGTCCAAGTGGGTCGTCGAGGCCTACGGCGGCAGGCTTGAGTTCCAGGAACCCGACGGCGACGGGGCGACGGTCACGCTCCGACTCGACAGAGCGGAGTGAACCGACCACGGAGTCAGACCTCGCCGTACACCGGCACTGCCGCGCCGCTGGTCACGGTGGCGGCGTCCGAACAGAGGAACAACATCACGTCCGCGATGTCTTTCGGATCGACCCACGACTCGAAGTCGGAGTCTGGCATCATCTCGCGGTTCATCGGCGTATCGATGACGCTCGGCATGACGGCGTTGGCACACACGGTCCCGAGGTTCTCTTCCGCGATGGTCTCGGTCAGTAGTCGAACGCCGGCCTTCGACGCCCGGTAGATGCCGTCGCCTTCACCGCCTTCCAGCGACGACCGCGCGGAGACGGAGACGATTGCGCCCTCGGCCTCCCGCAGGTGTGGAAGCGCGTGTTTCGACGCCAGGAACATCGTCTTCAGGTTCACGTCGAACAGGAAATCGAACGTGTCCGCGTCCGTCTCGTGGACCGGTGTGCCGCCACGCCAAGTGCCGGCGATGTTCAGCAGGTAGTCCAGCCGCCCGTGCTCGTCGACGACCGCGTCGATGGTCTCGGCGACGTCGACCTCGTCGCTGAAGTCCGCCTGGTAGAAATCCACGCTGTCGGGGTCGGACAACAGGAAGTCCTCGGTGTTCGGTTCGATGATGTCGCTGCCACAGACGGTCGTTCCGGCCTCGAGGAAGGCGTTTGCGACCGCACTGCCCAGCGCTCCGCCGATGCCCGTGACCAGTGCTACCTCGCCGTCGAAGTTAAATTCGACTGACATGCGTATGCTAACGGCTGGCAGGAGGATAAAGGTCCATTCCCGAGAATCCGGAGTCCGAATCCGAGCACTGACGGTGACCCGCTCGTGCCGACCGGGCTACGGCGTGACGACGAGTTTGCCGAGGAAGCTGTCGTTCAGGACGTCGTCGTGAGCGGCCGGGACTTCCGTGAGGTCGTAGCGGCGGCCGACGACCGGCGTCAGTTCGTCGTCGGCCATGAGCGTCGCCAGTCGGGAAAGCACCGCGCCGAACTCGGGCGTGTTGAACATCGAGACGTGGTGGACGCTGAGGGCCTTGGCCCGGCAGCGCGGGACGTTCTCGAACGTCGCCGCGAGGTTGGTGTTCCCGATGGCGGCGATTCGCGCGCCCTGTGCGGCCACCTCGGCGTCGAACGCGAGGTAGTCGTCGAGCCGGTGGTCGAGAACCACGTCCGGTGCGCCGGCGTCGACCACCGCATCAGCGAGGTCGTCCCGGCTGTAGTCGAACACGTCGTCCGCGCCGAGGTCGGCCAGTTGGTTGTGGTATGCCGGTGACGCCGTGGTGGTCACTTGCGCCCCGTTCGCCGCAGCCAACTGGACCGCAACGTGGCCCACGCCGCCGCTCCCGCCGTGAATCAGCGCCCGTTCGGCCGGCTCCAGCGAGCAGGCGTCGACGAGCGTTTGCCAGGCGGTGACGCCGACGAGCGCGACGGCCGCGCCCGCCTCGGCGGACACCCCGTCGGGGAGTTTCGCCAGATGCGACTCCGGAACGGTGACGTACTCCGCACAGGTCCCCTGGAGCCAGTTGCCCAGCCCAGTCGCGAACGCCCGGTCGCCCTCGGCGACGGTGGCTACGCGCTCACCGGTCGCGGCGACGGTCCCGGCACAGTCGGAGCCGGGTATCCAGGGCAGTTCGCCCGGTTCGTAATCGCCGGTCCGGAAGTACGTATCGACCGGATTGACCGCCGCTGCCTCGACTTCGAGCAGGACCTCGTCCGGACCTGGTGTGGGTCGTTCGATGTCGTCGACGCGGAGCACGTCCGTCCCGCCGTACTCGTGGAATCTTACAGCACGCATTGAGGTACGCGTCAAGTGGTATCGGGAAAACCTTTCCCCACGGAAGCGAGCCAGCCTCCAAATCAGGTACAGGGCACTGCAGTAGGTGAAGCTACAGCCCCGAAAGCAACCGAGTCGGGTCGAGTGTTACATCAGCGACTGCGGGAGTGATCGCCGAGTCAATATGAATATGCAGTGTTAGCCGCTCCGGGGCTATCTATTTCCACAATTAGCTATAGCGTTTATCACACGTGAAAATTGCGTAACAACCCTTTATTAGGGTGTTTCCGTAGCACTGGATGATGGAATCAGATAGGGACTCGCCGCTCCCGAGTTTTATCGCCGGCAGTTACGCCGCCAGGCTCGGGGTGGCGCTTTCGTTCGCGATAATTGTCATTATCGCCGCTGGTGTCCTGACAAGCGTGCAGGCGTCCGCGACCCTGGAGGAAGACGTCGCGGACGACATCACGGCGCTGTCGGAGACACACGCTGCACAGTTAGACGATTGGCTGACAACATCACGGCGTGATGTCCGGTCAACGTCGCGACTCCCCGTGTTCACCGACGGAACGAACACTGAGAAACAGCAACGACTGGAGCAGTTACAGACCAACGAGGAATTACCGCCCGGTGTCGTCGCCGTTCACTACTTCGACACCGAGACCAACGAGATCCGCGCCAGTTCGAACCGGGATTTCATCGGGGTCAACGCTGCCGACCAGGGGGCACCGTTCGCCACGAACCCACCACAGTTCGACAGTCCCGACGGCACACACGTGACGAAACCGTTCTCCGTCCGGGTCGTTGATCACCCGATAATCGCCGTCGTCTCGCCCGTCCCCGGCGACGAGGACAGGGCGCTCGTGTACATGATCGACCTCCGCGAGAAGGCCGACCAGATATCGGACCAGCGCGAGGGGTCGTTTACCACCGTCGTCAGCACTGACGGCGAGTTCGTTTCACACCCGAACCACTCGATGATCGGCACGACGGCACCGATCTCGGAGATGGAGTCGGACCCGCTGGGAACGCTCGAGCCCGGGCAGAGCGCGTTCCACGAAACAGACAGTATGCTGATGGGACTGAGCCGCCTCGAATCACATGAGTGGGTCGTTATGGTCCACTCTGACCGCCAGGTCGCCTACGCCCTGAGCGATCAGATCAACTCCGACCTCATCGGCCTCATTCTGCTTGCCGTCGTCAACCTCGGGCTTATCGGGGTCACCATCGGCGGGAACACGATTGCCTCGCTTCGGCGGCTTTCGGTGAAGGCTGAAGCGATGGCCGAGGGCGATCTCGATGTCGACCTCGATACGTCGCGCGAAGACGAGTTCGGAACGCTGTACACGGCCTTCGACAACATGCGGACGAACCTCCGCACACAGATATCCGAAGCCGAAACCGCTCGGCAGGAAGCCGAGGAGGCGAAAGAGCAGGCACAAGCGGCCCGTGAGGATGTCGAATCCGAACGCAACGAGATGGAGGCGCTGACCGGCCATCTCGAACTCAAGGCACAGCAGTACAGCGACGCGCTTGACGCCGCCGCTAACGGCGACCTCACCGCACGGGTGGACACGGACAGTATGAACGAGGCGATGGCTGAGGTCGGCGAGGACATCAACACGACGCTGGATGCGCTCGAAGACACTATTGCCGACATGAAGGCGTTCGCGGCGAACGTCATCCAGTCCAGCGACCGCGTCAACTCGAACGCGGAACGGGTCGATCAGGCCAGCAAGCAGGTGTCGAAGTCCATCAACGAGATCTTCGAGGGGACGACCGAGCAAAACGAGGGGCTCGAATCGGCGGCCGCCGAGATGCAGAACCTCTCGGCGACTGCACAGCAGGTCGCCTCCTCCGCCCAGCAGGTCGCCGACACGTCCCAGTCGGCCGCCGAAGTCGGTGAGGACGGCCGCGAAGCCGCCCAGGAGGCCATCGCGGAGATGAGCGCCATCGAGGACGAGACCGGCGAGACCGTCGAAGAGATCAACGCGCTCGACGACGAACTCGACGAGATCGGCGAGATCGTCGGCGTCATCACGAGCATCGTCGAGCAGACGAACATGCTCGCGCTGAACGCCTCCATCGAGGCCGCCCACGCCGACGGGGACGGGGAAGGGTTCGCCGTCGTCGCCGACGAGATCAAGGGCCTCGCGGAGGAGACCAAAGAGGCCGCCGCCGATATCGAACAGCGAATCGAAGCGATCCAGGAGCAGGCCGGCGACACCGTCGAGACGATGGAGTCGACCAGCACCCGGATCACGGAGGGTGTCGCCACGGTCGAGGAGACCGTCGACGCGCTGGAGACCATCGTCGAGTACACGGAAGAGGTCGACACCGGCATCCAGGAGATCGACCGGGCGACCGAGGAACAGGCCCGGACCGCACAGGACGTGATGGGAACCATCGACGACTTGACGACCATCAGTCAGCAGACGGCGACGGAGGCGGATACCGTGGCCGGCGCGGCACAGGACCAGTCCGCGTCCATCGAAGAAGTGTCGGACTCCGCGACGGAGCTCCGGCAGCGTGCTGACGACCTCGAATCGCTACTGGACCGCTTCACTGTCGAAAACTCGGCCGGGACGGACACCGACAGCACGGCCGCGGTGGGGGACGACTAACAATGGCAACGATAACGACCTGGTTCACGCTGGGACTACTGGGCGAACTGCTCGGGACGGCCGTGCTGGCCTATGGCTACACGCTCGTCCCCGAAGAGACGCGGAAGCGCTACCTCCTGTTGATAGCGATTCCCGGTATCGCCATCGTCGCCTACGCCCTGATGGCGCTCGGCTTCGGAGCGATTCAGAGCCAGGGCCACGCAGTGTACGTGATTCGCTATATCGACTGGCTGTTGACGACGCCCCTCAACGTCCTGTTCCTGGCGCTCCTTGCCGGCGCGAACCGGGGGGACACGGTGAAGCTCGTCGTCCTGCAGGCGTTGACTATCGTCTTCGGGTTCGCCGGTGCGATCACTCCATCGCCAGTTAGCTACGCGCTGTTCGCGGTCGGCGCGGCGCTGTTCGGCGGCGTCATCTATCTCCTCTACGGGAACATCGCGACGGCCGCGAAGTCGACCCTGTCCGACATCGAGATCAGCCTGTACCGCACGCTCCGGAACTTCGTCGTCGTCCTCTGGTTGGTGTACCCGGTCGTGTGGCTGCTCGGCGCGCCAGGCTTGGGGCTGATGGACGTGGAGACGGCCTCGCTCGTGGTCGTCTACCTCGACGTGGTCACGAAGGTCGGCTTCGGAATCATCGCCCTGCTGGCGATGATGGACCTCGGGTCGGTCAGCGAGACTGACGAGGAGATGACAGCGGTTGCAGGGGACTAGCGAGGGGCGCGACCGTAGGGAGCGCCCCTCGAAGCCGCGAACGGCCCGGCTTTGTGTGTGAGTTACTGCACGTTTATGCGACAACAGCGGTGGCCGGTCAGGACCGGTCCTCACTGACGGTGCCAGTGGTTTCTGCTTCGTCAGTCGCGTCGGCTGTCTCAGTCTCGTCTACGGTATCGAGTGCTTCTGGAAGCTGGTCTCTGATCAGCCAGAGCGTCAGCCGGTAGACGCCGTACCCGAGCACGACGAACAGCAACAGGTCGATGAGATACAGTTCGAGGAACTCGATGAGCGAGATCTCGCTGAGAGCGAGGTCGCCGGACAGGATGAGAAACTCCAGCGTGGCGACGACGAACAGCGCGGGTGCAAAGAGGATCACCAGTCCGATGACGAGAATTGCGAGCCGTTTCTGTGAGGGGGAGACAGGCATATCTACGGTATCGGTGTCAAGACAGATAGTTCTGCGCGCCGCTCGTTACCAATCCTGTAACGACCGCCTGAGTTGTACTGTGGTTGGCAGTACCGTAGAGTGAACGGCTGTCAGCGATGCTAGCCGATAAAAAGGGACGCGCGGCCAGTCAGTGGATGCCCATCGCTTCGATCTGCTCCTGATACCGGTTCCGGATGGTGACTTCTGTCACCTGAGCCACGTCGGCGACTTCGCGCTGGGTCTTCTTCTCGTTGCACAGCAGCGAGGCGGCGTAGATGGCCGCAGCGGCGTAGCCGGTCGGTGATTTCCCCGAGAGCAAGCCCTGCTCGGCGGTGGTGTCGATGATCTCGTTGGCCTTGGACTGGACTTCCTCGGAGAGTTCCAGTTCGGAGGCAAAACGCGGGACGTACTGCTTGGGGTCGACCGGTTCCATCTTCAGTTCGAGTTCCTGGGCGACGTATCGGTACGTCCGCCCGATTTCCTTCTGTTCGACCCGGGAGACGTCCGAGACCTCCTCCAGACTTCGTGGGATACCTTCCTGTCGACAGGCCGCGTACAGGCAGGCCGTGGCGACGCCCTCGATGGAGCGACCGCGGATGAGGTCCTCGTTGAGCGCGCGTCGATAGATGACCGAGGCGACTTCCCGGACCGACCGGGGGACACCGAGCGCGCTCGCCATGCGGTCGATCTCCGACAGCGCGAACTGCAGGTTCCGTTCGCCGGCGTCTTTGGTTCGGATGCGTTCCTGCCATTTCCGAAGGCGGTGCATCTGGCTTCGCTTCTCAGAGGAGAGCGACCGACCGTAGGCGTCCTTGTCCTTCCAGTCGATCTGTGTGGTCAGCCCCTTGTCGTGCATCGTCTGGGTCGTGGGGGCTCCGACGCGTGACTTGGACTGGCGTTCAGAGTGATTGAACGCCCGCCACTCCGGCCCGCGGTCGATGTTCTCGTCCTCGATGACGAGGCCACAGTCCTCGCAGACGAGTTCACCGCCGCCGTCGCTAGATATGGACTCCGACTCACACTCGGGGCAGGTCTGCTGGCCCGTGCTCTCGGACTCCTCCTCGCGTTCCTCCTGGTCAGAATCCCGCTGGCGCGTCGGCCGTTCCATGTGTTCTTTTACGGAGAAAAGCCAATCACGTATAAATGTTTGGGCGGGACCGACAGTTTTGCCTGATTTGGACGCCGGCCGCGAATGCTAGGTGGAATAATCATGTTAAATTTAGCTAGAACTGTCTATGTTTCGAGCGAGCGATGAATGTAACCGGATTGCACACCCGGTTCTCGCTCCGCGACGATGGTGGAGCGCGGACGGATCGTAGCGGTCGACCGGCATATCGCGCTCTTTTAGTCCGGGACTCTCCCACTCTGACGTATGAGCAAGGTCAATATCGGGCTTCGGGGCTGGCGCTTCGACGAGGACGTGCTCGGACCGGACGGACGAGTCCGGCCGCTCAAGACGATGGAGCCGGAAACCCGGCAGCGGCTGCTGGTGCTCGCAGAGCGGGTCGTCGACCCTTGTGACGCCTGTTGGCTGATCCACGGCGACGAGGATATCGAACAGTGCAACGTCGCGGACGCCATCTACGGCGAGCCGATGGGCGAGGTGGTCCTCTGTTCGGACCACGAGACGGACTTCATCTACTGGTTCCGCGAGGCGGGCGGCGAGGCCTACGCCGGCGATACTGACCTGGCCTCGGCCTTCCACGAGTGGTTCCTCGATGGGAACCGCGCCCCCGAGGGGTACGTCGGCCTCGAACACGTCGACGAGGACCCAACGGCGCTTCCGGAAGCACCCGACAGGGACGAAGCGATTCCGGGGCTCGAAGAGGAAGTCGAGCAGATGGACCAGGAGGACCTCGACGCGATTGATATGGACCTCAGCGACCTGGACGTATGATCTCGGTCGCCGTCGTCGACGCGGAGACGCCGGGTAACGTCGGCACCATCGCCCGCTCGATGAAGAACTTCGGCCTGACGGAGCTGTTGCTCGTCGATCCGCCAGAGCTGGACCCCGACGGCGAGGCCTACGGCTTCGCCGGACAGGCCCGGGACGACATCCTGCCCAACGCCCGGACGGTGACGTTCGACGAGATCGTCGAGAACTATCACACCGTCGCCTGCACGGCGACGACGAACGAGGACCCGGCCAACCACGTCCGATATCCGGCGACGACGCCGGCCGACCTAGCCGACTCGCTCCGGGATGTCGAGGGCGATATCTGCGTCGTCTTCGGCCGCGAGCGGGTCGGGCTCTCGAACGACGAACTCGCACGGCTGGACGTCATCTGCTCTATCCCGGCCAGCGCGTCGTATCCGGTGTTGAACCTCGGTCAGGCGGCGACAATCGTTCTCTACGAACTCCGCGACTTGACCGTTTCAGACACCCAACACCCCGAAGAACTACACACCCTCGCCGATACGCCGGCAGTCGAGGGACTACACGAGGAGTTCGACCGGTTCCTGCGGGCTATCGGTCACCCCGAAGAGAAACAGCACAAGGCCCGGCGGCTGTTCCGCCGGGTGCTCGGGCGTGCGAGACCGACCGGCCGGGAGACGAAGACCCTTCGCGGCCTGTTCCGGCAAGCCCGACAGCGAATCGAGCGTGCCGAAGACGAGTGAGGTTCAGCCCAGTTCTTCGAAGTTCGCCTCTGCATCGAACAGCGCCCCGATGACGGCGTCGTGGGCCTTCCGAAGCCGGTAGTGTAACGTCGGCGCGGAGATGTCAAGCGTCGCCGCCAGTTCTTCCGCGGAGCTCTTTCGCGGCCAGTCGTAGTACCCGCGTGCGTAGGCAGTCTTGAGCGCGGCGGCCTGTTTCGGCGTCAGCTGGTCACGTATCCTCGTCTGGAAACCCGTGGCCGTCGAGACCGGCTGGTCGACATACTGCTTGCTCCGTAGTTCTGTCCCGGGCGCTGTCTCTCGGACCGCCTCGACGACGGCGCGGACGTTGACATCCGGCGCCATCTCCGCTGCGAACCGCAGATCACCGTCCGTTGCGATAGCGCGCGTCACGGCTCCGCCGTAGTCCGCGATCGTGTCAAGCGGCGAGGCGGATATCTCGTCGAGCGCGACTTCGAGCAGGGTTTCACGGTTCTCTGCAGCCGCCTCGACGACGGCACAGGACTCGACTGACGGCGTCTCGGTGAGTGCCTGACACACCCGTTCGGTGTCCGCATCGCTGACGCGAACGTAGTGGAGGCAGTTCCCGGAACTGGTCGGGACGCGCCGTTCGAGCGTGAACGAACAGCCGAGTGTGGCTGAGAGCCTGGCAAAGACGTCATCGGAGTCCGGCGTCAGGAACTCCAGTTCGACGGTCGTCGCCGCCAGCAGCGACTGCTGACTGTGGACGCGCTGGATAGACAGCGCGATAAGTCGCCCCAGATCGGCCAGGATACTCGACTCACGACAGCCGATCGTGGCCTCGGCCGGCGCGTACACCATCAATACGCCGTATGTGGTCTCACCGGTTGTTAGGGGGACTGCCGCGACGGCGGAGTGATCTGCAATCAGTGGGCAGTCCGTTCCGGTGTCCGAGTGCGTCGACGCGTCGGCGATATCCTCGACGACCTGTACCTCGCCGGTGTCGATAGCATCCGTGGCGAGACTGTGCTCGGCGGGTGAAATCTTCTCCGGCGTCGCCGTGTCGATCCCAGCGGCGGCGCTCAGTGTTACCGTCGTGGTGCTCCCGCGAGTCCCAGCCCACACGGCCCGGTACAGGTCCGATTCGGTGAGATGCGTACACACTGCCGATTCGATTTCCTCGCGAGTCTGCGTATCCTGTAGCGCCTTCGCGATTTCTCGGCCCAGAACGTTGAGACGTTGTGCCTGTTCGAGTTCGTCACGCTGGCGTTCGAGCTCGGCCTGTCGGTCCTTGTGAGCGGTGATGTCCCGAGCGACGAAGATGACGGTATCGAGGTCGTAGGAGCGGCTTTCGAGCGGAGCGACACGCGCTTCGAACCACCGCTCCCCACCGGGTGTCTCCAGTGTATACTCCACGGACTGGAACGACCCAGTCCGCAGGGCTGCACGAACGGCCGAGAGCAGCGAATCGGCGGTGTCGTCGGAAAGGAACTCGTGTAGCGTCTGGCCGACAAGCGTGTCCGTATCATCTACCTTCACCATCGTCTCGGGGTCGGTCAGACAGTCGAGAAACCGACCTTCCGCATCAATGATGAAACTGGGGTCTGGCAGGGCGGTATTCAACGCATTGCGCTGTTCCGTGTGGCGCTGTCGTTCGAGTTCGTACTCCACCCAGTCAGAGAGCAACCTGACGAAGGTCAGATCCCACTGTGTGAACGCTGTCGCACGCGGTTCCAGCCCGTAGAAGCAGAACGTCCCGTACACGGTCCCGTCGACGACGACGGGCGCGCCGATGTAGCTCGCAATCCCCCACTCCGGGTCAGCGAGGTCCGGCGCTTCCGCCTCGACATCGCTGAGCGCGAGCGGCTTGCGGTGTTCGACGACGTGTCCGCAGTTCGGAAGGTCCTCGATGCTGGCCGTTCTGCCGGCTTCGAGGTCGGCAGTCGCCGGTGCGGTGACCGCCTCGAACACGTACTCGTCGCCATGTACCTGGGATAGCGTCCCAAACGCTGTCCCGAGCGTCTCACGGCCGAGCTCTAACAGAGCGTCGAGTTGCTCCGTGAACGTCCGCTCTACGTCGGTGCAGATGTCGTAGGCCGCTTCGAGCGCGGTCTCCCGTTGTTTCCGCTGTGTGATATCGATGTGTGCGATCGACGCGTACGTCGCTCCATCGATAGTGAACGGGGCGACGTACAACCGGAACCACCGGTCCGTCGACGGGGTATGGCACGGGTATTCGAGTTCGAACGTGGCGCGCTCGCCGGTGAGGACGGCCTTGATTCCGTTGGCTGCCTGTTTCCCGGTCGCGTCGTCTGCCATGTCAGCGACGTCGAGATAATTCACGCCGAGCGTGTTCGGTGTCAACTCCACTCCGTTTGCCCGGCCGAACTCGCCCCATGTCTTGTTCGTCGAGAGGATCACCCCCGATTCATCTACGATAGCAAACATGAGGGGTAGTGTATCGATGGCCGGCCCGTACAGGGCTGGGACATCGTGGCCATCCACGACACTTGGAACCATACGCTCAGTGTGGCGGCAAGCCACTTAACGCTCGGCGTTTGGTTAGAACATTAATATTTAAACAGAGTCCACTGTGGAGACGATCACTACGACGAAAACAGGTTAAGAAGGTGGTAATCCGGGGATACTTAAACTATAACTTGGCAAATCAAGCAGTATGTATATGTATCCTAACCTGTTCCCGACTGGCCCGGATATATCACCCATGGCTCCGGTTCGCACCGATTTATTCTAGGGACCTAGAGAGAGTGCTTAGGAAGGTTACCACTGTAGCGACGCACAGGATACTCACACCTTACCATGGATTCCACTGCCAATCCAGTTCGCGTCGAACTGTTCGTCCGGTCCCTGTGTCCCGAAGACGCAACCCACCAACAGAACTACGTGATTGACCAGTTACAGGCTCTCGAAGACGCGGGCCATATCGAGGAGCTGTCGATACTGATCTGGGGGAGCCGGATCGAACCGCGGCTCGCGGAGCGGACTGCGGAGGGCCGAAAGCTGTTGGAGCGACTTTCCATGTTCGAGCGGTGGGAGCGCGAGTCCGACGCTTCACTGGATGCTTTCGACTGGCAGCACCCGGTGACGAACATGGTCTCCGACGAGTCGGTCAACGTCATCACGCTGCCGACGCTCGCCCTCGCCGAATACGTCGACGGTGACCTCCAGCACGTCGCCCCCTGTACGCGTGACGGGACGGCCTATCGCGTCACTGACCGTATCAGCCGCCTCGCGGATACCGCACACGCGACGGACGAACCGGAGCATGAGCGTACCGTGGTACAGTAGCGTTCGACCCACCCGGAACCCCACGCGCTCGCCGTTCTCACTCAGCACCACACTTGGTGAAAATGAACACGCAACAAACCGAAACCCCGGACTCGCTCCCACTGGACGACCGGCTGTCGCTCCTGTCTTCGCACTACCGGCGGTACCTCCTGTACGGCCTTTCGAAGTACACGACGCCGGTTTCGCTCGCCGTGCTCACGGACACGGTAACCGGACTCGAACACGGGACACCGGTCGAACAGTACCGCGACGAGCGGCTCAGGATTTACACGTCGCTCTATCACAACCACCTCCCGCGGCTGGTCGATGCCGGCGTCGTCCAGTACAATCAGTCGGAAGACACGGTCGATGTCGGGCCGAACGCGCCGGCGCTCGTACCGCTGCTGGAATCGACGATTAAACACGACCTGTCCGCGGACGGTGACGGCCTGTCACGGGACCCCGTCGATGTCGACTCCCTGCGACGCGAGCCGACCAGCTAGGCCCGCTTCTGTATCTCCGAACGCAACACGTCGCTGACCGTATCGCCGTCGGCTTTGCCACGGAGTGCGCCCATGCACTCGCCCATCAGCGCCGAGAACGCCCCCATCCCCTCCTCGGCGACCTGGTCCTCGTGGCGCTCGACGACCTCGACGACGGCGTCCCGGACCTCCGATTCGTCGACACCGCCGAGTCCCTCGCGTTCGACGGCTTCCTCGGCCGTCAGCGACGGATTCTCGGCGAGAGCCGTCAGGAGGTCCTCCATCCCCTCGCGCGGCACGTCTCCGCCGTCGACAAGCAGCATCGCCCCGCGGAGGTGCTCGTCGGTGAGATTCCCGACGGGCACGTCGTCGCGGCGGAGTTCGGTCAGCGTCGACTCCAGCGTGCCGGCGGCCAGCGTCGGGTCGACGCCCTCGCCCTCGACCAGCGCCTCGAACAGCGGCCACCGCTGGCCGTAGGCGACCTGCTCGGCGAGGCCGGAGCCGAGGTCGAACTCTCGCTCGTACCGGTCGACCTTCTCGGTGAGCAGCTCTGGCGTCTCGACCTCGGTTACGTCGGGTTCGACCGGTGGCACGTCCGTCTCGGGGTACATCCGTGCCGCGCCCGGAAGCGGGCGGAGGTACCGCGATGTGGCGTCCTCGTTCGCGTCCCGCGTTTCCTCGGGGACGCCTTCGAGCGCCGTCTCGGCCCGCTCGGCGACGGCGTCGATAGCCAGCTCGGCGGTTTCCGGGTCGTCGGCGACGATGGCGACGGCGTCCTCGGGACCCGCGCCGACGGCGTCCCGCAGCGCCTCGACCTCCGCCTCGGTGACACCGTAGGCGGGGAGCTCGTCGGTGTGGAAGATGCCGCCCGCGCCGTGGCGCTTGGCGTGGTCGGACAGCTCCGTCCCGAGCCGGCGGTTGGGCTGAATCTCGCGGCCGACCAGGCTGTCGAACCCCTCCAGCAGGAGGCCCTGTACCTCGCCGCCCGAGGAGAGCGCGCCCTCGATGACGCCCGAATCCGTGTCCTCGAACACCTCGGTCACGTCCTGTGGCTCGCCGACGGCGGCGTCGCGTCCGGCGAGTTCGTCGGCGATGTCCAGCAGTTCGACCTGCCGGCGGACCTCGTTACGGACGAGGTCGTCGATGTCGTCGAGGCTCTGGACGCCTTTCAGTTCGATCCGTGCGCCCTCGGCGATGGAGACGTTCACGTCCTGTCGGATGGTCCCGAGGCCGCGCTTGACCTTCCCGGTCGAACGGAGGAGCATCCCGATTCGCTCGGCGGCCTCGCGGGCCTGCCCGGGCGAACTGATGTCCGGCTTCGTGCCGATTTCGACCAGCGGGATGCCGAGCCGGTCGAGCGAGAACCGGACACCGTCGGCGGTCTCCTCGACGCGCTGGCAGGACTCCTCCTCCAGGAGCATGTCCTCGATGCCGACCGGGCCGGCGCTCGTCTCGATGGCCCCGTCGTTGGCGACCAGCATCGAGCGCTGGAACCCCGTGGTGTTCGACCCGTCGACGACGATTTTTCGCATGACGTTCACCTGGTCGACGACGGACATGTCCAGTAGCTGGGCGATTTCCAGCGTCGTTTCCATCGCCTCGCGGTCGACGCGGTGGGGCGGCTCGTCGTCCTCCTCGACGAGACAGGTCGTGTCGTAGGCCAGGTACTCGAACTCCCGGTCGACCATGCTCTCCTCCAGCGCCGCCTCGTCGATCTCCCCGAGTTCGCTCTTCGTCGGGTGCAGATAGCGGGTAAAGGAGCGCTCGCTCTCCTCGGGTTCGCGGATCGTCGTCGGACAGTCACAGAACAGCTTCGTCGCGGTGTCGAGTTGCTGGTGGATCTCCAGACCGGCGACGAGCCCCAGCTCCTCGTAGTCGTACTCAGTCATTGTCGAGGTGTCCGGGACCGGGGGCCAAAAAACGCACCCTTCCCGCGCTCGCCGCCGTGCTTTTGGCGCTCTCTCCCTCACTGCCAGTATGCGCTGGCTGTCGACGGTCGCGGTGGTCGTCCTTTTGTCGACAGCCGGCTGTAACGCCTTCGTCGGTGCTGACACCGCCGACCGGGGAACTGTCACGCCAGCTCCGGTCCCGACTGCGGCGGAGCCAGCCACGCCAGCCACGCCGGACCCGCCGCCCGGCGTTACCACAGAGCGCCTCGAAAACGTCGCGCTCCTGTCGGCGGCCCACCGGCAGGCGCTCAACGGCACCAGCTACACGCTGAACGAGCGGTACAACGAGTTCAACACCGGGCGAAACGACACCAGCTCCGTTCGGCGAACCGAGACCGTCGCAGTCGCATCACCGACGCGGTACCGCGACGAGATGGTCCGGATGACCACCGGCGCGAACGGGACCGTCGAGCGGTACGAACAGTCGACCTACGCCGACGGCATCAACTGGTACGAGCGCCGGGATAACGGCACCGTCGAGCGCCAGCGTGGTCGGGTCCGCTTTGGCGGGGACAAGTATGCCTACCGGACGGCGTTCTACCTGAACCGATACGCCGTGGTGAACCAGAGTTACACGACCGTCGTCCACAGAGACGGCAGTCGGCTATACCGGATCCGGGGCTCCGGCGGCGAGATCCCGACCACAGAACGGGTCGGGGAGTTCCGAATCGAACTGCTGGTCGAACCCGATGGCCTCGTCCGTCGATTCGAGGTTCAGTACCGGTCGGCGGACCGCTCTGTCGAGTACAGCTTCTGGTACGAGGACATTGACGAGACGACAGCGGAGCGGCCGGCGTGGCTCAACGAATCAACACCGGCGAACTGAGTAGGGCCAGCACGTGGGGCCGCTCGCCCAGCCGCTACAGGCGGTCCGTTTCGGTTCGAACCTCGTCGGTCCCGGACGTGCTCCCGGCCCGGTCGTCGTAGTACTTCCGGCCGATGAAATCGTCGTCGAGGTTCCCGACGAGGGAGTTGTACAGCCCTTCTGAGGACTGGTACGTGGCTTCGCTGGTCCGAGCCAGCACTTCACTCATCTCTACCGAATCGCCGTTCTGGGCGACCAGCTCAACGTCGCCGAGCTGTTGGACGATAGTGGCGTGGTCCGCGGGAAAATCACAGGCCTGGTCGAACAACTGCAACGTTTCAGAGTAACGCATCTGTGTCGTACATAGCTATTCATAATTAAAAAAGATTATGAATTAGAGCTGTCCGGTAGTCGTTTCAGCCGATCAGACTCGGTTGTCAGAACGGGACCTGACATTTCGGCCCACTTGCGCGGGGAAAACATATCATAGACTGTGACATATGTTTGCATATGACAGTCAGACCGGCAACTTCGGACGATGTGACGGCGATCAATCAGGTGGCGTCGGCGGCCTGGGAGACGGATTACCCCCTCCTCACCCAGGAAACGGTTGAGGACGGCGTCGGGGACTGGTACGCGCCCGAGCAGATCGAATCGGAACTGGTCGAGTCGCAGACGCTCTTGCTTGTCGCCGAGCGCGAGGAGCGCGTCGTCGGGTTCGCACACGCGACGTGGCACGAAACCGACCGCGCGGGGTACATTCTCCGGCTGTACGTCCATCCCGACTACCGGCGGCAGGGAATCGGCCGGTCTCTGCTAGAGCGGACCTGCGAGGAACTGTTCGAGCACGACATCGACCGGATCAACGCGATGGTTCTCTCGGCGAACGAACCGGGAGCCGAGTTCTACGAGCAGTTCGGGTTCGAGTTCGCCGACGAGAGCGAAACCGAAATCGGCGGCGAGCGCTACCCCGAGAGCCGGTACGTCCTTGTGGACGAGTCACAGGTCTAGATCACGGACTCGCTTGCAGCGAAGTCACGGTTTCGGAGGCTTTCGCCTCAAGAGAGGTGCGTAACGAGTTCCGTGACGCGCCCACCGGGGTACTCGACCTCGTCGACCTCTTGCTCGACGACGTCACCGGCGAGACCCGTCACGTTGGAGAGCGGGATAACGCGCTCCCGGCCGTCCCCTTCCGGCACGGCCCAGATGACGTTGCCCATGACCTTGGCCGTCGCACACTCGATGCTGGCGTCGTCGTCCATCGGACTGTCGAGGAACACTGTGGCGCTCATGTGCTATGATTTGTCACGATACGACATAACCGATACGGTCAGATTGGAGTGGCGGCTGATTAGCCGAGCAGAACCGAACAGAAACTACTGAGTCACGGCGGGAATCTCTGCTGTTCGCGGCTCCGTCCGTCGCCGTTCGCAATTTCGAGGGCCGCTCATTGCTCGTGGGTCTTCCACCCTGTGGTCGGTCAGTGATGTCACCCGACTGCCTGCGGGACCGCCGTCCCGCTTCGCTCGCACTAACGAAGGCCGCGCTTCGCGCGCCCCTCGCTGCTCGCGGGTCACTTCGTTCCCCGTTTGCATTTCCGAAGGCTTCGCTCAGCCTTCGCTACTCGTCGCCTAGGATACCGCGCTTCGTCATCTTCTCGGGGTCGAGCACGTCGTCGACCTCGTCCTCGTCGAGGTAGCCCTCTTCGAGGACGACCTCGCGGATGGTCTTCTCCTCGGCGAGCGCCTTCTTCGCGACCTTGCTCGCCTTGTCGTAGCCGATGGCGGGGTTGAGCGCCGTCGCCAGCGCCATGCTCTGCTCGACGCGTTCGGCGCAGTGCTCGGCGTCGGCCTCCAGTTTGGCGACGAACTTCTCGCCGAACACCGCGCTGCTGTTGGCGATGAGCTTGGCCGACTGCAGGAAGTTCGAGGCCAGCACGGGCTTGTAGAGGTTCAGGTCGATCTGGCCCTCGGCAGCGCCGGCCGAGACGGCGGCGTCGTTGCCGACGACCTGCTTGTGGACCTGATTGACCGCCTCGGCGACGACGGGGTTGATCTTCCCGGGCATGATCGAGGAGCCGGGCTGGTTCTCCGGCTGGTCGATCTCGCCGAGACCGTTGCGGGGCCCGGACGCGAGCAGTCGGAGGTCGTTGGCGATCTTGTTCAGCGAGCCGGCGACCGTCCGGAGCGCACCGTGGGCCTCGGACATCGCGTCGTGGGCGGCCTGGGCCTCGAAGTGGTTGTCCGCCTCGCGGAAGTCGAGGTTCGTCTCCTCGCTGATGTACGCCGCGGCTTTTTCGGGGAACTCGGGATGGGTGTTCAGGCCGGTCCCGACCGCGGTTCCGCCGAGCGCGAGTTCGGCGAGGCGACCGTGCGTGTCCTGCACCCGGGAGATTCCCTTCTCGACCTGCGTGCGGTAGCCGCCGAACTCCTGGCCCAGCGTCACCGGCGTCGCGTCCTGCAGATGGGTTCGACCGGTCTTGACGACGTTCTCGAACTCGTCTTCCTTCGCTTCGAGTTCGTCGCGCAGCGTCTTCAGGCCGGGAATGACGTCCTTCTCGACGGCCTCCAGCGAGGCGACGTGCATCGCCGTCGGAATCACGTCGTTGCTGGACTGGCCGAAGTTGACGTGGTCGTTGGGGTGGATCTCGCGGCTCCCGATGTCGCCGCCGTACAGCTCCGTGGCGCGGTTGGAAATGACCTCGTTGGCGTTCATGTTCGATGACGTGCCCGACCCGGTCTGGAACACGTCGACGGGGAACTGGTCGTCGTGTTCGCCGGCGATGACCTCGTCGGCGGCCTCGACGATACAGTCCGCCTTGTCCGCCGGAATCGTTTCGAGGTCGCGGTTCGCCTGCGCGGCCGCTTTCTTGACGACGCCGAGCGCTCGGATGAACCGCCGCCCGAAGGTCACGTCACTGATCGGGAAGTTCTCGACGGCGCGTTGCGTTTGTGCGCCCCAGTACGCGTCGGCTGGCACCTGCATTTCACCGAGACTGTCCTGCTCTGTCCGGTACTCGTCGGTCATACGTCCGGGGGGTGGTCCGCCCGGTCGTAAAACCCACCGGTACGAGTCGGGACACCACTCGGCACAGGACTGTGGCTGCCGTGACAGTCGCCCACTGGGCACCACGAGTCCCTGGGAACAGTAGAGACCGTGGGGCTCAGAACCCGTGACCTGGATGAACGTGTATTATCATTCGGAAATATTAAGTAGAATCTCTCTCCACTTACGATGAGTTCGACGCCACAGAGACGTTCATGACTGATGCCCCCACAGTGCTCGAGGACGGCAGTGTGTTGCTGTCGTCGTCGACTCCTGGGACCCGATGAGACACCGACGGACGTGACACATCGCGAACGCTCGCAGCCGGTGTACCTGCCGCGTTGCAACCGCTCGCCCGCTCGGCACGACGACGGGATGGCACACCCGTCACCCAGCGTTACCACGCTGCCCGCCAGCCTGTGTTGGTGCGACAGGCTCGGTCCGGAGCGCGTGATCGGCGCGCGTGTCGGCCGGCGAGTCAATGTGACTGACGACACATCCGTCGGGACGATGGACGGCGAACTCACGTCGGCGAACGACTGAACAACCATGCGCGAGATACTCAGTAGACTCCTCGCCACCGGAGGGAGGCTCCGGTCGGCGGTATCGAGAGACGAATCGGACGGAGACCAACTGGCAACAGACGGGGGGGCAACGGTGAAAACGACCCGGGGGGACTCACTCCGGAACTCACTGCCGGTCGAGTGGGAACTCATCGAATCCGCCCCGTTCTGGCTCCCGCCAGTCCTGTTTGCGGGCTTTTTCGTCTACGGCGCTATCGCCTGGAACTTCCTCCTGTCGCTGACCGAATACAGCGGCCTGGGTGGCGCACAGTACGAGACCTTCGATTTCAGCATGTACACCCGCCTGCTGAACGACGGGACGTTCTGGCAGGCGGCACAGAACACGGTGGTGTTACTGGTCGTGTTCACTGTCCTCTGCCTGGCGCTTGGCCTATTCGTGGCTATCCTTATCGACCAGCAGATACGCTTTGAGAACACGTTCCGAACGATCTACCTGCTCCCGATGAGCCTCTCGTTCGTCGTCACGGCGACGATGTGGGCGTGGGTGTACAACGCCCGCAACGGTGTGCTCAATCAGCTCCTCCGAGTGTTCAATCTCGAAGGAGCCGTCGTGGGGCTGCTCCGCCCGGCAGGGGTCAACGCCGAGGTGATACAGTGGCTTTCCTGGAACACGACCGCGCTGGCAGCGGTCATCTTCGCGCTTATCTGGCAGTTCAGCGGCTACGCGATGGTCGTCTTCCTCGCCGGCCTCCGGGCAATCCCGACCGAACACTACGAGGCCGCGCGGGTCGACGGCGCGTCGGCGGTTCGTCTGTACGCGCGGGTCATCATCCCGCAACTCCGCGCCTCCGCGGTGTCGGCGTCGGTGGTGCTGATGGTGTTCGCGCTGAAAGCGTTCGACTTCATCTACGCGCTCCGTGGCTCACAGCCGGGGGCGAACATGGACATTCTGGCGACGATGATGTATCGGGTCGCGTTCGATAGCCTCCAGTGGGCGTACGGATCGGCGGTCGCTATTGTGCTGTTTGCCCTCGCACTGTTGGTCATCGGTCCGTATCTCTACAGCGAATACCGACGGGGTGAACTATGAGTATCAGAGACGGCAGTTTCATCGAAGAGCTCCGCAGTACAGAGAACAGTCGCATCGGCCTGTATGCCCTCCTGTTGGCGGGTATCGCTTTCTACCTCTTCCCGGTGGAGACGGCCGTGATGACGATGTTCAAGACCGAGAGCGCGTTCGCCCGGACGCTTCCGTTCGCGCCACCGGGCGCTGACGGCTTCACGCTCGAAGCGCTCAGTACCGCTTGGAACACGCTCCGGCCGGGACTTCTGAACTCGCTGCTGATGGCCGTTCCGGCGACGATTATGTCGGCGCTACTGGGGAGCCTGACCGCGTACGGTCTGACGACGATTAGCTGGCGCGGCCAGGTCGGCGTGGTCGTCCTCATCATCGCGGGCATCTTCATCCCCTACCAGGCCGTGCTGGTCCCGCTGGCACAGTTCTGGTTCCAGGTGCTTCCGGGGCTGCTCAACGGCTTCGTCAACACCGTCTTTGGCTTCATCACGGGCGGCAACTGGCAGTATCCGAGCCGTAACGGGTACGTGCAGTTGCTGCAGCTGTCGATCACCCACGCCGCGTACGGGATTCCGATCTGTACGCTGCTGTTCCGGTCGTATTACCAGAGCATCTCCGACGAGATGATCGAGGCCGCTCGCCTTGACGGCGCGAGCGCGTTCAGTATCTACCGCAACATCATCCTCCCGCTGTCGCTGCCGATGTTCGCGGTGACGCTCATCTACCAGTTCACGCAGGTGTACAACGACCTGCTGTTCGCGCTGGTGCTCGTCAACGAACCGGCTTCGCAGGTGGCGACCCAGCGCCTCGCGGCGCTCACTGGCGGGGTCGTCCAGTCGTTTAACACCACGATGGCAGGTGCCATCGTCGCAGCACTTCCGACGCTGCTCGTCTACATCATGTTCGGTGAACAGTTCGCGAAAGGCGTCGCTGGAGAGTAATTACGGAGGTATTCACAATGGCACAACTCACACTGGACGAGGTAACGAAGACGTTCCAAGACGACGACGGCGAAATCATCGCAGTTGACGAGGTATCGGTCGACATCGAGGACGGCGAGTTCCTCTGTGTCGTCGGTCCATCTGGCTGTGGGAAATCGACGACGTTGCGGATGATAGCCGGGCTCGAAGACATCACGCGCGGCGAAATCCGGCTGGACGGCCAGATCATCAACGACCAGCCGCCGGCCCGTCGGAACGTGGCCATGGTGTTCCAGTCCTACGCCCTGTACCCGCACATGACCGTGCGGGAGAACATGGCGTTCGGGCTGGAGGAGTCGACGGATATGCCCGACGACGAGATCAACGAGCGCGTCGAGAAGGCGTGCAAGGACATGGGCATCTTCGACCTTATCGACCGCAAGCCCGGCGAACTCTCCGGCGGCCAGCAACAGCGCGTGGCGCTGGGCCGCGCTATCGTCCGGGACCCGGAAGTGTTCCTGATGGACGAGCCGCTGGCGAACCTGGACGCGAAGCTCAAAGCCGAGATGCGGACCGAACTCCAGGAGCTCCAGCAGGACCTCGACGTGACGACGGTGTACGTCACCCACGACCAGACGGAGGCGATGACGATGAGCGACCGCATCGCCATTCTCAACGACGGCGTCCTCCAGCAGTGCGCGACGCCCCTGGAGTGCTACCACGAGCCGAACAACCTCTTCGTCGCCGGCTTCATGGGCGAGCCGTCGATGAACTTCTTCCCGACAACCCTGGAGGGGTCGACGCTTCGCGGCGAGTGGTTCGAGTACGAACTCAGCGACGCGACGACCGCCGAAGTCGACGGGACGACCGACATCACGCTGGGCATCAGACCCGAAGACATCGAGTTCGTCCAGGGCGACGGCCCGAACGTGTTCGATTCGACGGTCCACGTCGTCGAGCCGCGCGGGAACGAGAACACGGCGCACCTGCAGTTTGACGAGTCGATGGACGACCAGTTCATCGCAACGGTCGGCGGAATGAAACAGCTCAAGTCCGGGCAGCACGTCAAAGTCCGGTTCCCCGAGAACGCGATCCACCTCTTCGACACGGCTGGCGGGCAGGCCATCCGGAACCGCACGCTTGACGAGATCGAAACGGTCGAATCGGTCGTCTGAGCGTCTGCGCTGATTTTCGCCGGGGCGGTTCTACCTGCCGTTACGAATCGAACAACGCAGCTGACCCGCTACGGAGCTGTCACGCCCAGCGGTCCAGCCCGGTCTGGACGACAGATTCGTCGATACGCTCGAACCCGCGAGCGACTTCGTCGGCGTCGACCTCCCACTGCTCGGTAACGAACGCGCGGGCGGCGTCGATGTCCGGTTCGATGCTGTCCGGAATCTCGTAGTCGTCAGTGACTGCAGGGTCGAGAAACAGGCTCCGGATGCGGTCGGCGTGGTCGATGTGTTCGCCACGGGCTTCGAGGACAGCGTAGAGGTCGCCGTGCTCGTGAAGTTCCTTGACAGCAGTCTTGGGACCGATGCCGGAGATCCCCTCGTTGAAGTCCGTCCCCATCAGGATGGCGGCGTCGACCAGTTGCTCCCAGGTAAGGTCGTGTCGCTCGAGCGTGGCCTCGAAGTCCATCAGCTCGGGGTCGCCCTTCGACGTGATCTGGCGGAGCGTCATCGGCGCACCGAACAGGAGGGCGTCGTAGTCCTCGGTCCCGACGTAGTCCACGTCCCCTCGACGGGCCATCACCGACGCCTGTCCCTCGCCTTCCGCGGGGGCGTCGACGATAGGCACATCCAGTAATTCAAGCAGGTCCCGCGTCGTGTCGACGATTGTGTCGGTCAGCCGCTGGGTCCGGGAGTCGAGCTTGGCGACGCGGGTCGTATCGCCTGCGGCACGCGCCGCCTCCAGCTCGGATTCGTATCTCTCACGCTGCTCGCGACGTTTCTCGACCTCGTCGTCTTTGAGGTCTGTGACCGCGCCGTCGAAGACGAACACCGGCGTGAGGTCGTGCTCGAAGAACTTCGGCAGCCCCTGAACGATACCGATGAGGTTCGCCACCTCCTCGCCCTCGCTGGTGGTGTACTTCGCCTCTCTGGTGAACTTCACCGTCGTCGTCAGATACCGATAGAGCCAGTTGTGGGCGTCCACGGCGACGACGCTCCCGCCGAGGTCACCGAACGACACGTCCGACAGTGCCGCAAGCGACCGTAAATCAGCGTTTCCCATTGGCAGAGTTTGGGTCGACAGCCGTTTGAATCTCCCGGAGATGGCACGGGACTCCGGCGGGATAGTCGACGTGGTCGTCCGATCAGTCTGATCGGGCTGTCCGGCCGGACGGCTGCTCGGCCCAGCCGTCGAGGACCGACGGCGGGTCGGTATCAGCCTTCGACGCGAGGAACGACTCCTCTTCGGGCGAGAGGTCGCGCTCCCGAAATAGGTCCAGACCGGCCTGATACCGTTCGGTACTCCGGTCACCCGGCCAGACGAGATCGAGTTCGGCCATCCCCGACTCCGCGCCGCTGAAACAGAACCCCGCCCGGTAGGCGGCCTGATAGGAAAACGGATTGTTGACGCCGATGGACACGCGTTCGAAGTCCCGCTCCGTCGCACGGTCCCGAACGAACCGGAGGAGGCGAGAGCCGAGCCGGTCGCCCTGCCGGTCCCGCCGAACCGTGATATATCGGACACAGAGGGTGTTCGGGTCTGTCCGGTCGGCATCGAACGCAGCCGCGGCCACGACGCCGTCGTCCCCGATGACGGCTTTTCCGGTCGAAGTCATCACGAACTTACCCGCGTACGCGAACTGCTCGTGGTCCAGCCGGAGCCGGTGGCCGTCCTCGGGCCAGCCGAGCAGCGTGAACTCCATACTCCGACACTGGGGCCGACCAGTGTAATCAGTGATGGTCCCTGCCCCATCGCCAGACGGTCGGTGACCGGGTGGCGACCCAGCCGAACGCTCGGTGTCGTCGAATCCGGGAGAGCGAAGTGTCCGGAGCCGGAACTCCCTGTATGAGCGTTTCGACGGTGGGGAACGGTCGTATCGAACTGTCCGCTCGGACGGCGCTGGTCGCCGTCGGTGACCTGCTGGCGATTGCTTTGTTCGTCGGTATTGGAGAGCTGACCCACGGTATCAATCCGATACTCAACCCGGCTCGGTTCGCCGGGACACTGACGCCGTTTTACGTCGGCTGGCTCCTCGTCGCGGGATTTGGGGGGCTCTACACCGCCGCTGCGACCGGGACGGTTCGAGCGGCTCTCGGTCGCACTATCGTGGGGTGGGTACTAGCAGTCGGAATCGCGCAGGGACTCCGATCGACAGCGATGTTCCCCGGTAATGCGGCAGTGACGTTCGCGCTCGTCTCTGTGCTCGTCGGTGGCACGCTGTTGCTGCTCTGGCGCGGGGGAGTTGCAGTCGCAAAATAGGGCGGCCTGTAGTTGGGGTGCAGCGTCGATGACGGACTACCGCAGGTCGGCGACTTCAAGCGACTTTGTCGACTGAATCCATGCCTGGTGGTTCTCCCGGTCGTAGATTACGAACTCCTCGTCGCCGATGTTCAGTTCGGCGTATCGTCGTTCTTGATCGTCGGTCGCGGCGCCCGTCGTGTTGTCCGTTGCGTTCGTGCTCATTGTCTCGTTTGGAAGTCGGGGTTACCGTTTTTCTCCGACTCAACGTATCCCGGCGTACCTAATAAGCACATGGACCCAGTTATCACCGTAGAAAATAGGATGCATTACCACTCCACGTACCCACCAATCTAATTCTCAAATTCTGAAAATTGGAGGTAGATGAGTTATATACCGATAATCAGACTGCCGATGTCGCAGTTACCAGACCGAGACTAATAGACACTGTTTAACACTGCCCATGGCATATTTAACTTACTAAATTGGTCCGCGGGCCAGCATCAACGGGACAGATCTACCCTTATATTGTCAACGACTCACAGGAATTAGACTATATTAATCTTTCCCCGCTATCCCACTCATAACTTATGAGAGTGTTATACAGCGGGTACGAAGTAAATTTGCAGGGGCCATTGAATGTATAGATCCACATTTTAGGGAAACATTCATATATGCCTCTCTCGTAGAATAATTCATACTTATGACGGGCTACTACGACATCATTCTCGGACTCATTCCGCTCGCCATGGCCGGCATCACCGCTACTCTGTTCGCTGGCGGCTTCGCACTCACCACGGCGATTCCGATGGCTTCTGTCGTGACCGTTGGCCTCATCGGCCACGCGATGTTCGTTCGTGCCCCCGTCGACCCGGTTCCGAACGAAACGCCAGCCCAGAACACCCAGTCGGACCCGCTCCAGACAGCGGACTGAGCGCCGTTCCACCCGTCACCCCTCCTCTTTCTATCGCGACGGCCAGTGGCCGTCTACCCGCGTGGCGAACCGTCGGCCACTGCCGGACAGTATAAGGGCCGGTCGGTCGAACGTCGGGGTATGCCAACGGATGCGACAGCGCTGTTCCTGCAGAGTGACGAGGTGGCTGACCTGGCCGACCCCGCCGAGTACGTCGACGCCGTTCGGGAAGGATATCGCCAGCGCGGCGAGGGTGCCCCGGCGACTCCCAGAACAACGCTGTTCTCGGACGAGCCCGCAGGGATGTTGACCGGCTATCTCGCGATTCTCCCCGACACCGGGGCGATGGGCGGGTATACCTACGCAGCCGGTTTCAGCGGGCGAGACGCCCATTTCACGCTCCCGATCTTCGACTCCGATAGCGGCGACCCGCTCGCTGTCCTTGACGGCGCGAGCATGAACCCTCACAAGACCGGCGCAGCCGGGGCAGTCGGTGTCGACGCATTGGCCCGCCGCGACGCCAGCGACCTCGCAGTCATCGGCAGCGGCGCGCAGGCCCGTGGGCAGGTCCGAGCGACCGCAACCGTCCGTGATTTCGACCGCATCGAAGTGTACTCCCCGACGGCCGACCACCGCGAGTCCTTCGCCGCGGAGATGAACGACGACCTCGACCCGACGGTGGCGGCCGTCGCCTCCCCGGCCGCAGCAATCGAGGGGGCCGATGTCGTTATCACGGCGACCGACGCGAGTGAACCGGTGTTCGACGGCGACCTGCTCGAACCGGGAACCCACGTGACAGCGATGGGCCAATACCACCCCGAAAAGAACGAACTGGACGCGACGACAATCGAACGCGCCACGTACGTTCCGGACCTGCGCGAGCGGGTGACACAGGACGCCGGATCGTTCATCAACGCCCTCGATGCGGGCGTCATCGACGAGGACCACGTCCACGCCGAGCTAGGTGATATCGTTGCCGGCAACGCGCCCGGACGGCAGTCACCCAAGGAGATCACCGTGTTCGACTCCGGCGGCACGGCCATCGAAACCGTCGCTGCGGGCCACATGCTGTACGAGCGGGCGAAGGCCGAGGGCCGCGGCGAGGAGATCGATTTCGCGCCCGCGAGCAAAGCCCTGACCGGTCGATAACAGAAACGGAGCTTAGAGATACGGCCCGAGGCCGAGAGCGTCGACCAGACTGATGCCGGCGGCGAGCGCGCCAATGATGTAGCCGGCGATAGTTCCACCGTTCAACAGCGGGAGACCAGCGTGGGCGCGCCCCTGCAGGACCATCCAGAGCAGTATCGTCAGGCCGACGTAGGACCCGAGCATCGCGGTCAGCGCCGGCAACGGGACGCCGAACACCGACAGGACGTCCGACGAGGCGAAAAAGGCGGCGCTGGCGACGAGTATCGACGGGATGATCGCGTCACCGAGGCCGATGAACAGCGCGTCGCGCTCCAGTGGATCGGCGTGAACGTTGTCACTCTCGTCCGCCTCGTCAGTACTCGTCGCTTCGTCGGGGCGCTCCGTCGGCTGGCTCCCATCTGCAACTGCCGGACCGTCGGCGTCGGCTCCGGATCCCGTGGTCGCCGGCTCTTCTGTCGTCGTATCCTCCGCCGTCGATTCGTCGCCTTCCTCGGATTCCGCCGTTGGGTCCGGCGTCGTCGCGTCGAGATACGAGTACGACAGCGTCATCGGAATCACGAGGACCACGGGGACCTTGAGGTCCATCACGCCGGAGGCCAGCGTGAGCATGTGCTCGGTCCCGTAGACGCTGATGGCGTCGTACACCGCGAGTACGGTCAGGAGGACCAGCGACGGCAAAATCCCGAAACTGATGCCGAACAGGCCGGCCGCGGCGGCCCCCATCACCGCACCGGCGGCGTCGATGACGTACCACTCGGGATAGACCAGCAGCGCCGTCCCCAGGCCCAGTGCCAACAGGACGGCGACGACGTTGAGGCCGGCGTACGTGAGCACCGGCGGCACCAGCACCTGGAACACGTACAGGGAGAGCCAGGCCGCAGAAAAGACGATGAGCCCGCGGATGAGCTGGTCAACGTCGTAGCGAAAGGCGAGCAACATGACGGCCGTCGCGACCAGAATCGCCCCGACGTACATGAGGCTGTTCGTGGGGTCAGAGGGGTCTTCGACGGCCTGGTAGCCAGCCGACTCGAAGGGCTGGACCAGCGCCAGCGCGCCGAGTTGGACGAACAGGAAGATACCAGCGATAAGGCCACAGCCGCCGAGGATTCGCCACCGTCGCTCCATGCACACACGTCCTGCAGGAACCCGTTTGAGCGTTACGAAGCAGGTGTGGACAGGTGCGGGCAGTCGGATGTGGACGGGTGCGGGTGGTCGGAGATCGTTACCGCGCGTACAGGACTTTGCCGACCAGCGCCGGGAGATGGACGTCGTCGTTCGGCGAGACAGCGAGATACGGACGCTCGACCGGACCGAACACGTCGACGACGGAGCCAACCGTCTGGAGCTCCTCGTCCACCACGGCGGTCCCCACGGACGCGTACTCGTCGTCGGGCGCACGGACGATGGCCAGTCCCTGTGCGACCCGCGAGACGGTGCCGATGCGTTTCATTCACGCAGCGCCTGCATGTAGGCCGCTACGGCCCCGAGCAGGTCGCTTTTGGTCGCGTCGTCCGCGTCCTTTACGATGACCCGCCCGCGGGCCTCGTACTCGCGCGGATACGTCTTGTCCCGTTCGATGACCGCGTCGTAACCGACCTGCTGGACGGCTTTGGCGATCTCGTCGACAGTCGGGTCTTCGACGGCCAGATCCAGTGGCACGCGACGCCCGTCGCTGCGCGAGTGGTTGGCGTCGAGCGCCACCGGCCAGATAACGTTCTCGACCATACCGGGAGTGGCCGCCCGTGGCATATATGGGTTATCGTCACCGCCGACGATGGACGAATTGAAAATCAGTTGAAATATATGAAGAATCAAACTTACATACCCCTGTAATCTATCCGTGACAAGTATGGTAAAGAAAGGGCTACTCGCTATCGCAGCCGTGGTGCTCCTGGTGATTCTGGGGACGGGGGTTCTTATCGGAGCACAGTTCGCGGGCGGGACAGCGGATACGCCGACACAGACAACCGATTCACAGAGCGACGACGGCGGCGGTAGTTCAACGGCGACGGCGACAGCGGGCAACAGTACTACGCCGACACCGACGCCGGAGGCAAATGGGACGACGACGCCGACCGAAACAGCGACCCCGCAGCAGGAGTCGATCCCGGCGCGGGAGTTCAACGAACAGAACGTCTCGAACTACGTCCGGCAGTTCCTCAACGAGGAACGCGAGGCTGCAGGCGTCCCGCCGTTCGAATCGGGGCTGCAGACGGAAGCAGACCTCAACGAGATGGCAAAGGGCCACAGCGAGCAGATGGCCATCGAAGGGAAGGCGATTCACAAGATCGACGGCGTCTCCAGCGAGGACCGATACGAAAACGCCGGCCTCTACGACCGGTGTACGTTCAAATCTGCTGAGGGAGATTACATAGAGCAACCGGACCGAAACCGGTTCGAGGCGGTTGAAAAGACGGTCGCCGGACAAACTTACGAGGAGGGCGGCGAGGAGCGATTCCACGCTACCGACAAAGAGGTCGCCAGAAAGATCGTCGATGACTGGATGGCATGGCCGGACTACCGCGAACGGCTCACGCTCCGCAACGCCAACATCGTCGGCATCGGCGTAGAGATAACCGACACCGGCAACGTGTACGTGACCGCCAACATCTGCGGCTAACGGCCAGGCGGGCTGATCGGCACAGCGACTGTTCTGCTGGCCGGGCCGTCTGTGAGCGCTGTCTTGCTGCCACCGTCCCACAACTCTATCTAGGTTCTACGCTTCATCAAATGCGAGCAGTGTCGTCGTTGCCCCGCTTCTTTCTGTGGTGAACCGCTCGTGAACCGCTGGTGGCAGTACTCACTCAGTCTACAGAGTTCCTCGACGTGTTACTACTCTCATAGGTGGCTAAAACAGTGGCTGTTCTCCTATTTCTCACAAGACACTTACACAATCGGTTTTACCAGCTATCATGAATCGACGGCAGTTCCTCTCAATCTCAGCACTTTCCATATCCCTCTCCGGTTGTGTCGAGTGGGGCTCTGATGGCGCGACGGAGAATAACTCCCCAGCACCGGACACGACAGAAACGCCGAGCAACACCGCCACTGAAACCGGACCACCGCCTTCCGAGGTATCGACACCGGAATGTTGGCCGTCGATGTGTGAAGGATCGACGCTCGTGGAAGTCCAAGTCGTAGGCGGTTTTTCGGGCGACGTTGTACTAACTGCCACCTGTCAGAATAAAGATCTTTCAGTCTCACCAGGCGAATCAGTCCGGATCAACCGCGAGGCGGACGCTGAGGTCTGTGGAATCAGTTTATATATCGACGGCAAGCACGTATTCAGTGATAGGGTTAGCAGCCACCAGAGCCTGAATCTGACAGTTGATTCGAACGGCGAAGTAACTGAAAGATGGACCGTTCAGTAACGGACTGGCAGGTCGGCTCAGCCCTCTCTTGCTTCGATTTTGTCGTGGCCCATATTCACCGTCACCGTGCCGGAAATTCGCGGTTTCCCGGATGACCGTGATCTTCCGAAACTCGGCAGCTCTCGGAGTGAAAAAGCCGCTCAATTACCGCGCTACTCGCCGCTACCCTCAGAGCCGTCACCGCCGCTCTTCTGCTCTGCCAGCCAGTCCTCGTACTCGTCCTGCGGGACGACTTCCACAGTCCCGAGCATCTGCGAGTGGCCCGAACCACAGTACTCGGCACAGTAGAGCTGATAGGTGCCGGTGTTGTCAACGCTGGTCCGGAGATTGTTGTACTGGCCGGGGAACGCGTCGGATTTCAGCCCGAGCCCCGGGACGTGGAACGCGTGGAGCCAGTCGGTCGATGTAATTCGCAAGGACACGTCCTGATTGGCTGGTATCTTCAGGTTCGTCGTGGTGGTCACTTCCGCATCGCCGTCCCAGCTTGATTCGTTGTAGTAGAACGTCCAGCCGTATCGCTGAGCTTCGACGGTAATGAGTTCGGTGTCCTGTTCTTGCAGTGCGGCCTGGTCACCGGCCTCGGCAGTGACATACGGGCTAGCCATCACCTGGTAGGAGGCGACGCCGACGAACAGGAGAATGATCGCCGTCGCGATGGTCCAGGTGACTTCGAGTCGGCGGTTCTCCTGCGTGGGAAGCGCCTCCTCCTGATTACGGAATCGCCAGACGGTGTAGATCAGAATCCCCTCGACGAGGACCGTAATCGGGATAGCGACGTACAGGAGGTTCATATTCAGCCCCCAGATGAGGCTCTCCGTCGTCGAGTCCTGAATCTGTGCGGCGGCGGCCGGCTCGACGGCGAGCGCGAGTAACGCAGCACCGAACAGCGCGACCAGACCGGCACGTTTCCGGGTCATGGATGCGGGTTAGGATTTCGGGGATAAATAACTGCTGTCTTCGCCGCAAGCACCCGATTTTCAGCAATAGGACCGCAGAATTTCTCCGGACGGAGACAGCGGAATCGCGGGGTCTAAGTGGCCAGCATCGAAGGATACAATAATGGCAGAGAGCCGGACCTTCACCGGACTGCTCGCCGCGACCGCTGTCGGCGTCTACTTGCTAGTCCTCGCCGGTGCGACGACGACACTCACGGACGCGGCGGCAGCCTGTACTACATGGCCGCTGTGTGACGGACCGGTCGACGTGACGAACACGGCCCTGCTGGTCGCCTGGGGACATCGACTCGTCGCGGCCGCCGTCGGACTCCTTGTGGTGGCTATGACCGTTGTCGGGCTCCGATCCAACTGTCGCGGCCGCGTCAAGGCAGCTATCCTTCTGGGAGCCGCGCTGTACCCGGTCCAGATAGCGCTCGGCGCCGTCGTCGCGACGAGCACGGAGGCGGCACTCCCCGGTGCCCATCTCGCTCTGGGGATGGGCATCTTCGGCTCGTTCGTGCTGGCTCTGGCGTGGCACCTCGAAGCTGAGACGGGCAGTGATGACGAGACCCCCGTGAAGAACCCGACACTCGCACCGGAGCCAGCCGACGACGGTCCGGCACAGTCGCCGACGCTCTCCACCCGCGAGCGCGTCGTCGAGACCGCCTCGGCGTACTTCCGCCTGATGAAGCCCCGGCTGATGTGGCTCCTGTGTCTGGTCGCCGCGGCCGGGATGGCACTCGCCGCCGGGCAGACACTCACCGTTCGGACGGTGCTGCTTACGCTCGGGGGCGGCGTCCTCTCTATCGGCGCGTCGGGGACGTTCAACCACGTCCTCGAACGGGACATCGACAAGCGGATGGACCGGACCTCGGACCGCCCCATCGCGACCCATCAGATTCCGGTCCGGAACGCGCTGGTCTTCGGCCTGCTGCTTTCGTTTGCGTCACTGGGGCTGTTCTGGCAGGTGAACGCGCTCGTGGCGCTGCTCGGGCTGACTGCGATTGTGTTCTACAGCGTCATCTACACGCTCGTATTGAAGCCCAACACCGTCCAGAACACCGTCATCGGCGGGGCCGCCGGCGCGCTGCCGGCGCTCATCGGCTGGGTCGCCGCCGACGGGTCGGTCGGCCTCCCGGGCGTCGTCCTCGCGGTGGTCATCTTCCTCTGGACGCCGGCGCACTTCTATAATCTCGCGCTCGCGTACAAGGACGACTACGAGGCGGGCGGCTTCCCGATGATGCCGGTCGTCCGCGGGGAGACGGAGACGCGAAAGCACATCGTCTACTACCTCGGCGCGACACTCATCGCCTCAGGCGTGCTGGGCGTGCTCACGTCGCTTGGCTGGCTGTACGCCGTCACGTCGGTGCTGCTGGGCGCAGTGTTCCTCTGGGCCGTCGTCCGACTCCACCACGAGCAGACCGAAGCGGCGGCGTTCCGGGCGTTCCACGCGTCGAACGCCTACCTCGGGGCGGTCCTCGTCGCCATCGTTATCGACGCTCTCGCACTATGAGCACCACGACAGCGACCCTCAGAGACGCAATCCCGGACACGCGCTCGCTGGTAACCTGGGCAGCCGTGTTGAACGCGGAGTTCATCCTCATTCTGGGCTACGTCGTCAACACGGCCCAACCCGCGACGGATCCGTTTCTGCTGTTGTTCCCGTTCATCTGGCTCAACGTCGCCGGTCTCGTTGTCCTGCGAGTGCGCCCGGAACTGACCAGTCGCCGGCGGACGCTCGGCAGTGCGGTCGTCGCCCTGGGCTACCTGCTCGTACTGGGATACGTCGGCGGCGTGTACGGCACAGGCGGCCAGGGGACCGGCCTCCGCCTGGTCACGCAGGCCCCGCCTGGATTCTCGCCGACGGTCGTGTTCAGCGGCGCGACCCTCAGCGTGGTGCTCATCCCGTGGAAGGTCGCCGGCTACCTGGCCCTCTCGTATCTGGTGTTCGTGACAGCTATCGACGCGAGTGGCGGCGCGGTGGGCGGCATCGTCGGCCTGTTCTCCTGTGTCTCCTGTGTCCTCCCGATTATCGCGTCGATACTGGGCGGGTTCGTCGGTGTCGGGGCGACGCTGTCCCAAGCGGCCCTCTCCCAGTCGTACGGTCTCTCGACGGTGGTGTTCCTCGTCTCCGTTGGACTGCTCTACGGCGTCCACCGCTTCGACGTGACGGTCATCGGCCGTCTCCGAACGTTAGTCGGTCGGCCATAGAGCTTTCAGGCTGACAGGCGTGAACACCGGTATGAGCACTGTCGAAATCGAATACTGTGTCCCGTGTGGGTTCCGCGAACGGGCATTACACGTTCAGCAGGCGATTCTGTCCGGACTTGAGCAGGAACTCGACAGCGTCCGACTGGTCATGGGTGACCACGGCGTGTTCAGGATTAGCGTGGACGACGAGACGATCTACGACAAAGCCGAGGCCAGCGACGAGTTCGACGTGGACGCTATCGTCCGTGCGGTCCGTTCACACGTCATGTAACGGGGCATCGCGATGCTGTCAGTGGAATCCCGTGCCGACGCTGCCATCGGTTTGAGACGGTATACCGCACAACAAACTATTTATTGTTTTGCTGTGACATCTTCCGTAAATGGCGACGAAAACCGAATTCTGTGACCACTGCGAAGACACTCAGCCAGTTGTCACGGACAAGCCGTGGCTTCCGGCCGTCTGTCTGAGATGTGGCCGCAACGTGTAGGCCGCTGACCGCACGAGAACGGAACTGCTTTCGGCGACCCGACCGGACGAGGGCGCATGGACGAGGTACTGGTCGCGTCGGATGTCGGGCGGCGGTACGGCGATACAGTCGCACTCGACGGCGTTTCGTTGACGGCGACCACCGGAGAGGTGCTCGCGCTGGTCGGTCCCAACGGGGCTGGCAAGACCACGTTGGTACGGGCGTTGACCGGAACGACAGACGCGACCGGCGAGGTTCGGCTGTTCGGCCAGTCGCCCAGAACGGTCGCCCGCGACCGAATCGGTCTGCTGCCACAGTCGTTTTCGCCCCACGAGCGGCTGACGGCGCGGGAGCTGCTGGAATACTACGCCGGCCTGTACGACGACACTCGCGATGTCGAAGCCGTCCTTGACGATGTCGGTCTGACCGACACTGCCAGCACGACATACGAGAACCTCTCGGGCGGCCAGCAGCGACGGGCCTGCGTCGCGACGGCGCTCATCAACGACCCGGACCTACTTGTGCTGGACGAACCGACCACCGGCATCGACCCGGCCGGTCGGCGTGACCTCTGGCGACTGTTGGAGGGGCTTGCCGACCGCGGCGTGACGATACTCGTCACGACCCACTACATGGAGGAGGCCCAGCGGCTCGCGGACCGCGTCGGCCTCCTCGCCGACGGGACACTCATGGCACTCGACTCGCCGGACGCACTCGTGGCCGAGCACGGCGGCGACAGCCAACTCATCGTCGACGGAACCTTCGACGAGGCCGCCGTTTCAGCCATCGACTACCCGGCGGAGACGGCACTCCGGAACGGCCGGCTGGTCGTCTACGGCATCCGCCCGGAGTCCATCGGCAACATCACCGAGCAACTGGGCCAGGCGGGCATCGAGTACGACAGCCTCACCTGGAAACAGCCTGACTTAGAGGACGTGTACCTCGAACTCACCGGAACGGCTGTCGGCCAGCGCGGTGAACCGCGCTGGACAGAGCCGGCGGCAGGTGGTGTCCAATGAGCCGACTGGGGCGACTCGCATCGGAGACGCGCGCGGCGTCGCTGGCTTTCCTCCGGCGACGGACGGCCGTCTTCTTCACGTTCTTTTTCCCGGTCATCATCGTCGTCATCTTCGGTGTGCTGGTCCAGACCCAGCCTGGCGGCGGCGGCCTGTTCACGGAACCGCCGAGCTTCTACGCGCCGGGCTATCTGGCCGTCGTCGTCCTGTTCACTCCACTCTCACGTGTCGGCAGCGAGGTGGCCAGACACCGGGACGGCAACCGCTTCGAGAAACTGGCGACGACGCCGCTGACCCGGACCGAGTGGCTACTGGCACAGACGTTTGTCAACGTCGTCATCATCGGCATCGCCGGCCTCCTCATACTCGGCATGATGGTGTGGCTGACCGGCGCGACGATCCGTCCCTCTGTGCTCCTGCTCCCCTTTGTCGGCCTCGGCGTCGCGCTGTTCTGTGCCGTCGGTGCGATGCTGGGCAGCCTTGCGGACTCACAGGACGGCGTCATCGCGGCGAGCAACGGCCTCGCGCTCCCGCTGCTCTTCCTCTCGGAGACGTTCGTCCCACAGACCCTCCTGCCCGCGTGGCTCCCGACCTGGCTCTCGCCGCTGACGTACTTCTCGCGTGGCGTCCGTGCGGCGACAACCGGAACCGGTGAAGCACTCGCCCCACTCGCCGTTCTCACAGTCTGTGCCGTCGTCGGCTTTGCCGTCGGCGCGCGGCTCCTCCCGCGGACGGACTGAGCAGAATTCTCTTACAAACGTGCGACAGACGATAACAGGTCGGACAGTTCCGCGTCGGTCGCGTTCCCCGACCGGATTGCCTCTTCGGGGTCACGGCCCATCTCCTGTATCGCCTCGATGGCGCGGTCGGGGCCGTAGTCGTAATGATACACCAGCCACGCGGCGAGCACCTGTCCGGTGCGGCCGATGCCGGCCAGGCAATGAACGACGACCCGCTCTTCTGTCTCGCAGGCGTCAACGAGGAACGGCAGAATATCGTCGTGGAGGCGGTCTTTGGGGATGAGCTGGTGGTCGGGAACCGGTACGTGGCGGACTGATGACTCTCCGAAGGCCTCCCGGTAGCGCTGGATGTTGGCTCCAGCGTCGTCGAGTTGTTGCCCGGGAAGCAGACAGCAGACCCGTTCGATGTCGTGTGCCTGCATGTGTGCGATCCAATCATCGAGAGCGTCCTGGTGCGTGGCGGCCGTATGCCAGCCCGGCGCACAGGATCCGTAGACGTACTCTTCGTTGGAGGCTGCAGGCGCGAAGCGGTGTGGATTCACGATGGGCATAGCACCCGTTGTCCTGCCTATCCTACCGACCCCCTTCATTCTACCCACCCAGTTCTCAGCTGTGATTCTCCGAACGGGAGTGGCATCTACGGGGCTGGTTTCCAGGCCCGGCCAGTTTTAGTGGCCACGTTTATACTGTCAGTTCCCCCTACGTCGAGACATGGTGACGTATCTTGCCGGCGGGACGGGAACGCCGAAGCTCCTTGCCGGTGCCGATGACGTATTTTCGCCGGCGGCGACGACAGTCGTCGCCAACACCGGCGACGATATCGAGCTGGGTGGCCACCTCGTGTGCCCGGACCTCGATACCGTCCTGTTTCTGGACGGTGATGTCCTCGACCGGGAGACGTGGTGGGGCATCGCCGACGACACCGCCGAGACACACACCGAACTGACACGGCTCGCCGACGCCGCGGGGCTGGATAGTGGTCCTCGATACCTCCCCGACGACGCACAGACAGCGGGGCGCGACATCGCCCGCTGGCGGCGCTTCTCCGGTGTCGCGGAGTTCATGCACATCGGCGACCGGGACCGCGCAGTCCACGTCACGCGGACCTCGCTGCTCGACGAGGGCCGATCACTGACCGAGGTGACGCGCACGCTCGCCGACGCGTTCGGGTTAGACCGGGCGCTGTTACCGATGAGCGACGACCCGGTCGCTTCCATCATCCACACGCCGAGCGGTCCGATGCACTTCCAGGAGTGGTGGGTGGGCCGCAACGGGGAACCGTCGGTCGAAGACGTAGAGTTCCGAGGCTCTGAGGCGGCCAGCGCGACGGACGCCGTCCTGACCGCACTCGACGATACCGTCGTCATCGGTCCGTCGAACCCCGTTACCTCGCTCGGGCCGATGCTCGCCATCGACGAGATCGAACAGGCACTGCATGAGACAACGGTCGTCGCCGTCTCGCCGTTCATCGAAGACACAGTGTTCTCTGGGCCGGCGGCGGACCTGATGGCCGGCGTCGGGCTGGAGCCCAGCACTGCCGGCGTGGCCGAGGCCTACCCCTTCGCCGACGCGTTCGTGCTTGATGACGACGATTCGACGCCGCTCGACGTGCCGGTCGTCCGAACTGACACGACCCTCGGCGACGAGGCCGACGCTGAACGGGTGAACCGTGCCGTCGAAACAGCTCTCTCGGAGGTGGCCTGATGTTCGAGCCGCGCGTCGCCCTCGCGAGTCTGAGCGGCGAGGCCGACGCGTCGTGGGCCCGCGCGGTCGAGTCCCACGTCGGGTGTGCGTTCCTCGGCGGTATCGCGCTCGACGGCCAGACACGCGACGCTGCCCAAGCGATGACGGACCGCGACCGCTCCGAGTTCCTGCCGGACGATCCGGTCGCGTTCGTTGACGACCAGTTGGCTGCGCTTGCAGATGCACCGCTGCGCCCTGCGTTCAACGTCCGGAGCTCGACACTCGGCCCCGTCGAGCGTGTCGCCGCCGTTTGTCAGCGCCACGACGCCATCATCGAGATCAACGCCCACTGCCGGCAGGACGAGATGTGCGCTGTGGGTGCCGGTGAGTCGCTGCTTCGGGAACCGGACCGCCTGGCCGAGTTCGTGGCGGCCGCAGCGTCGACGGGAGGGACGGTCTCTGTGAAGGGGCGTGCTGAACTCGACGGCGTCTCGCTCCCGGCCGTTGCCCAAACCATCGAAGATGCTGGTGGTGACATGTTCCACGTCGACGCGATGGACTCGGAGTCGGTCATCGCCGACGTGACCGACGCCACCGACCTGTTTGTGGTCGCCAACAACGGCGTTCGCGGGACGGAGACAGCACAGGAGTACCTCTCCTACGGCGCTGACGCCGTCAGCGTCGGTCGAGCTAGCGACAAGCCGGAACTCCTCGATGAGATCCGGGCGACAACAGCGGAGTGGTTCGCCTCGGAGGTGTCACCGTGAGCGAACGGTCGGTTTCACAGAACGCGCAGTTGGCGCTGTTGCTGGAGGTCTCCGGCACGCCGAAACCGGGCAACGTCGACCGCGAGCGGGAGTACGACGACCTCCGGTTCGAGCACTTCGTGGCTGGCGCTGTCGGAGCACGACCAGGACTCGACCGCGCGGCCGCGGGCGACCCCGTTGGTCCCGCGTTCGAGGCCGCCGTCGACGGGATGGCGGACCAGTCCGGCGGCAACACCCAGTTCGGGGCCCTGCTGGTGCTCACGCCGCTTGTCGCCGCAGCAGCTGACGGGCGACTGTCCTCGGCCGGTGTCGACGACGTGGTCCGCGAGACGACCGTTGAGGACGCGGCGGCGTTCTACCGGGCCTTCGAGCACGTCGACGTGGCCGTCGACGACCCGCCGGACGGACTGGAACCGCTCGACGTTCGCCGCGGGAGCGACGCCGTTCCGGATCTCCGGGCGCGCGGGCTGACGCTGTTCGACGTGATGCAGTCCAGCGCCGATGTCGACGGCGTGGCCGCGGAGTGGGTCTCCGGCTTCGAGCGCGTCTTCGAGGTTAGCGAGTGGCTACTGGACGGGTCCGGTCCGGTCGCCGACCGCGCCTCCGACGCCTTCCTCGAACTGCTCGCGGCGGAACCCGACACCTTCATCGTCACACGGCAGGACCGCGAAACCGCTGAGGAGGTCCAGCGACGGGCACAGGCTGTCCTCGACGGCGAGGAGGATGCCACGGACTTGGCCGAGGAGTTCGTCGAGCGGGACATCAACCCCGGAACGACTGCCGACATCGTCGCGGGCGCGCTGTTCGTCGCGCTGGAACGGGGGCTCGAAGTGTGACCCGGGATTCCTCAGAGGGTGGCGGACCGAATTCCAGTTGTTCCAGAACGCAGTGGCCCGTCGCGCTCGCTGGCGTCTCCGAGACTGTCGTGACCACGCTGGGACCGAACGACCGCTGGAACGTGGCTGCGCTGGGTGTCCACGCGCCCGACGGCGATGGACCGGCCACGGCGACGACGTGGGGCCGAACCCGAACCTGGCGGAACTTCCGGGAGCGTGGCGGCGGGTACGTCCAGTTCACTCGCGACCCGCTTGATTTCGCCGAGGCGGCGTTGTCGGTTTGGGAGGAGGACGAGCCGATTCTGGACAGCGCGGACGCGTGGGTCGAAGTTGAGGCGATGCGGCGCGACTCCGGTACGGAAGGCGACACCCAGTGGGTCGAGTGGGCGCTCGAACCAGTCGACAGCGGCGTCGAGCGGCGCGTCGTGCCGACGACGAACCGCGGCCACGCGGCCGTCGTCGAGGCGACCGTCGCGGCCTCGCGGCTGGACGTGCCGAGCTACGACCGCGGGACGCTGCTGGACCGGCTCGCGTACTTCGAGTCCGTTGTCGAGACGGCCGGTAGCGAGCGCGAGCGAGCGGCCTACGAGCGGGTTCGCGAACTCGTTGACGCCGAGTGGTAGCCACACTACTCGGAACTGGGGCGAACAGGCGACACGCCGCAGTCGGTGACAGGCCGTGTCGCGCTCCCGCTATTCCTGCCAAAGCGACGGTCAGCGCACGGTCGCGGGTCGCCCCGCCCCTCCTGATAAACGTTCGCGTGCGTGGTCCGTTCCGAACCCTTTTTGAGTGCGACCAAGCAAGTAGCGCGCATGGCAATCAAACCCGCCTACGTCAAGAAGACCGGGACGCTCCTCATGGAGCGATACCCCGACGCCTTCGGTGCCGACTTCGAACACAACAAGGACGTCGTCGAGGAACTGACCAACATCGAATCCAAGGGTGTCCGTAACCGCATCGCCGGCTACGTCACCCGGAAAATGAACAACCCGGTCGAAGCGTAACTCGGTTCTTTCTCTCTGTTTCCCGCGGCAACTGAGCTATTGCTCTCTTCAGCCGCTGGCCCGCTACTGCTCGGGCTGGGCGGCCCGGCTGTCGCTCTGGCGCTTCCGGTGGATGATGCCCTGCATGTTGGCGGTGCGGGCGGCGATGTCGCGGAACGACTCGCCCACGTCGCTGTCCTCGTCGAGAACGAGGGGCTCCCCGGTCGCACCCCCTTCTCTGACTTCGGGGTCGAGCGGTATCTCGCCGAGGAACGGCATCTCCGTCTCGTCGGCGAACTCGCGGCCGCCGCCGCTGCCGAAGATATCGTGCGTGCCGCCACAGTCCGGGCAGACGAACGACGACATGTTCTCGACGATGCCCAGGACGGGCGTCTCGTGACGGCCGAACATCCGGAGCCCCTTGCGCGCGTCGTCGAGGGCGACCTCCTCGGGCGTCGTGACGATGACGGCCCCGGAGACGGGGACCTGCTGGAGCATGGTCAGTTGCGTGTCGCCGGTCCCCGGCGGCAGGTCCACGACCATGTAGTCGAGTTCGCCCCAGAGCACGTCGTCCCAGAGCTGCGTGAGGACGTTGTCGACCATCGGGCCGCGGAAGATGACCGGGTCGTCCTTGCCGACGAGGAAGTCCATGCTCATCAGCTTCATCCCGTGTTTCTCGACGGGAATGATCTCCTCGTCTTCGGTCGCGCGCGGCTGTTCGTCGGCGTCGAGCATCCGCGGGACGTTCGGCCCGTACACGTCGGCGTCGAACAGGCCGACGCGGGCACCGAGCCGCGAGAGGCCGGCGGCGAGGTTCACCGCGACGGTCGACTTGCCGACGCCGCCCTTCCCCGAGGCGACCGCGATGACGTTCTTGACCTTCGGAAGCGGATCCTCAGCCTCCGGGACGCCGCGGTCGACGCTCGCCGAGAGATCTATCTCGCGATCGATGTCTCCCAGCGCTTCGCGGACCTCGTTCGCGATGCTCGTCTCCGTCGGCGAGTACGGCGCACCGAGCGCCAGATCGATGCTGACCTCGTCGTCAGTCACGTCGATGCTGTTGATCAGCCCGAGTGATACGATGTCGGCTCCGAGGTCCGGATCCTCGACCGTTCGCAGGCGCTCGCGTACGTCGTCTGTATTCATGCACAGGAGTAGGTCCCGGAGGTGCGATAAGGATTGTGACACTGCCGAACACGGCAACAACCAATCGAACTGGGCCAGCGGTGACACTTGCCACATGTACGCGAGTGCACGGAATCTAAGATCCCAGTAGGCTGGGATGGAGGCTTCTCCGGACTCAGGGTCGTCGAAACACGTAGAGGCTCTCTCCGTCCAGGTCGGCGCGCAACTCGCCGCTATCGTGGTCGAACACGAGCCGTTCCGGCGTGCCAGCGAACGAGTGGAGCGGCATGCCGGTGTCTATCGTGCCGTCGGGGGCCACTGCGATGTGGGTTCGGCCGCTGAAGTCGGCCCGGAGCGTGCCGTCGTCCGCCTCGGTAACTGCGTCGGGCCCCGCGAACCGTTCCAGATGGTCACGGACCGCTGTTCGGTCGGTCGGGTCGACGCTGCTGCCACCGTCGGTAACGCGCCGGTGCATACACCGACGTGGGCGCCCAGCGACGAATGTGTTGTGCTGGCACCTGTCAGTTGTGGTGCGGCTTGTTATTGCATGTCTCAGTAGGTATGTCTCGGAGTCACGCGGCCGGGCCCCTTCGTTGCGTTTAAATACAACCCCGGAATAGAATCGGATAGACTCGTGTAGGGGGACCGGCCCCCGAGTCCGCGTGCTGCGGGCGCGAGTGTCATAGAACGTGTGTCGTGGTAGCCAAGCCTGGCCCAAGGCGCAGGGTTGCTAACTCTGTGGCGTACAGCCTCCGGGGTTCGAATCCCCGCCACGACGCTCACCCATCAGTACCTACATATGAGTGCAGAAGACCCCAACGCGGGCGAGGACGCGGATGCCGAAGAGGAGGAGGACATCCGCTATTTCGTCCGTATCGGACAGACAGACCTCGACGGGACGAAATCCGTCGAGCGAGCACTGACAGAACTGAACGGTATCGGCCACCGGGCCGCCCGAATTATCGCCCAGAAGGCGGACGTCGACCGGCGCGCTGTCTTCGGCAAGCTCGACGACGACGTCATCGAGCGCGTCGTCGAGCGCGTCGAGAACTTCGCCGACGATGTGCCCGAATGGATGGCCAACCACCAGAAGGACTACTTCACTGGTGAGACCACCCACGAGACTGGCAACGACCTCCAGCTCACCCGCCGGCAGGACATCAACCGCATGAAGATGATCGACTCCTACCGCGGTGTCCGCCACAAGCGCGGCCAGAAGGTCCGTGGACAGCGTACCAAGTCCACCGGCCGGACGGAGGGGACCATCGGCGTCAACGTCGAGGCGATCAAGGAAGAGCAGGCCGAGGAAGCCGCCGCCGAAGAAGGTGGTGAAGAATAATGGCGCTTGGTTCAAACACGAAGTTCTACGAGACGCCGAACCATCCCTTCCAGGGCGAGCGTATCGCCGACGAGGCCAACCTCATCGGCCGCTACGGCCTGAAGAACAAAGAAGAGCTCTGGCGCGCACAGTCCGAGCTCCGTGGCTACCGCCGCGAGGCCCGGAAGCTGCTGGGCAGCGCCGGCGAGCACGAGACCGAGTCCGAGGAGTTCCTCGCTCGGCTCAAGCGCTACGGCATCCTCAACGAGCAGGACCAGCTCGACGACGTGCTGTCGCTCGACGTGACTGACGTGCTGGAACGCCGCCTGCAGACCGTCGTCTACCGCAAGGGCTACGCGAACACGCCCGAGCAGGCCCGCCAGTTCATCGTCCACGGACACATCGTGCTGGACGACGCTCGCGTCACCCGACCCGGCATGACGGTGGAGACCGCCGTCGAGAGCTCGGTCGGCTTCGACGAGCACAGCTCGCTGTCGGACGAACTCCACCCTGAGCGCGCGGAGGCCCAAGAATGAGCGAAGAAACCGAAGACATCTGGGGTATCGCCCACGTGCACGCATCGTTCAACAACACGATCATCACCATCACCGACCAGACCGGCGCGGAGACGCTCGCAAAGAGCTCCGGCGGAACGGTCGTCAAGCAGAACCGCGATGAGGCGTCGCCGTACGCGGCGATGCAGATGGCCGAGGTCGTTGCGGAGAAAGCCCTCGACCGCGGCGTCGAAGGCGTCGACGTTCGGGTCCGTGGCCCCGGCGGCAACCTCCAGACCTCGCCCGGTCCGGGTGCGCAGGCGACGATTCGCGCACTCGCCCGAGCGGGCCTGGAGATCGGTCGCATCGAGGACGTCACGCCGACCCCGCACGACGGCACTCGTGCACCCAAGAACTCCGGATTCTAACCAATGACACAGGACTACGAGGTTGAGTTCGTCGAACGCGGCGAGCGCGAGGCGCGGATCCTCGTGCGCGGTATCACGCCGGCCTTCGCCAACGGCATCCGGCGAGCGATGATCGCGGACGTGCCGACGTTCAGTATCGACACCGTCCGCGTCATCGAGAACACCAGCGTGATGTTCAACGAGCAGATCGGTCTCCGACTGGGACTGGTCCCGCTGACGACCGACCTCGACGACTTCGAGATCGGCGACGAGGTGACGCTATCGCTGTCCGTCGACGGGCCGAGCACGGCCTACTCCAGCGACCTCGTCTCCTCGGATCCGATGGTCGAGGCGGCCGACGACAACATCCCGATCATCGATCTCAAGGAGGGCCAACGTCTCGAAGTCGAGGCCGACGCCGTCCTCGACACCGGTCGGGAACACGCCAAACATCAGGGCGGCGTGGCCGTCGGCTACCGACACCTCCAGCAGGTGGAGGTCGTCGGCGACCTCGGCGAGTTCGAGGACGACGACCCGAACATCCTGCGTGGCGTCATCGAAGAGCAAGCGGCCGAACACGCCGCCGGCGACGCCACCAACGGCGAGCTCGTCGCGACAGACGAGTTCGACAACGACCTCCGGAACCGCTACCCCGGCAAAGACGTCGAGGTCTCGGACGTGCCGAACGCGTTCGTGTTCCACGTCGAGACGGACGGGTCGTTCACCACCGAGGAACTGGTCCTGCGCGCGGTCGAGACGCTGCGTGACCGCGCGACCGAACTGAAAGACGCAGTCCAACTGTAACGACACAATGCCCCGACACACCCCACCACTACCGATGACCGCCCGCTCCCCGAGCGCGAGGACCGAAAGGGGTTTTACGGGGCACGCAAAACGAACAATCGCGCGCAGGGATAGCCAAGTTTGGCCAACGGCGCAGCGTTCAGGGCGCTGTCCCGTAGGGGTCCGCAGGTTCAAATCCTGCTCCCTGCACTTTTCCCACAACGGAGGAATCATATGAGTAAGACGAACCCGAGACTCAGTAGTCTCATCGCCGACCTGAAGTCAGCCGCCCGCAGTTCGGGCGGTGCTGTCTGGGGCGACGTCGCCGAGCGCTTAGAAAAGCCACGGCGCACACACGCGGAAGTCAACCTCGGCCGTATCGAACGATACGCCCAGGAAGACGAAACCGTCGTTGTGCCCGGCAAGGTGCTTGGCTCCGGTGTCCTGCAGAAGGACGTCACCGTCGCCGCCGTCGACTTCTCCGGAACCGCCGAGACGAAGATCGACCAGGTTGGAGAGGCTGTATCACTCGAACAGGCAATCGAAAACAACCCAGAAGGCTCCCACGTCCGGGTGATCCGATGAGCGTCGCAGAGTTCGACGCGGATGTCATCGTTGACGCCCGCGACTGTATCATGGGCCGCGTCGCATCACAGGTCGCCGAACAGGCACTCGACGGCGAGACGGTCGCTGTTGTCAACGCCGAACGCGCCGTGATTACCGGCCGAGAGGAGCAGATCGTAGAGAAGTACGAGAAACGTGTCGACATCGGTAACGACAACGGGTACTTCTACCCCAAGCGACCGGACGGCATCTTCAAGCGCACCATCCGTGGCATGCTGCCCCACAAGAAGCAGCGCGGCCGCGAGGCGTTCGAGAACGTCCGTGTCTACCTCGGCAACCCGTACGACGAGGACGGCGAGGTCCTAGACGGCACGTCGCTTGACCGACTGTCGAACATCAAGTTCGTCACGCTGGGCGAGATCAGCGAAACGCTTGGAGCGAACAAGACATGGTAACGAACACGTCTGGCAAGAAGAAGACCGCCGTCGCCCGCGCGACCGTTCGCGAGGGCGAGGGCCGCGTGCGTATCGACTCGCAGCCGGTCGAACTCGTCGACCCCGAGCTGGCGCAGCTCAAGATGCTGGAACCGTTCCGCATCGCCGAGGACGACCTCCGCGGCGAGGTCGACGTCGAAGTGTCCGTCGAAGGTGGCGGCGTCATGGGGCAGGCAGACGCCGCCCGAACCGCCATCGCTCGCGGGCTCGTCGACCACACCAACGACGCCGAACTACGTGACGCGTTCATGGAGTTCGACCGCTCGCTACTGGTCAACGACGTTCGCCAGTCCGAACCCAAGAAGTGGGGCGGCCCCGGTGCGCGGGCCCGCTACCAGAAATCGTACCGCTAAGGTGATACAGGTATGATGGTACCGGTTCGGTGTTTCACGTGCGGTAACGTCGTCGGCGAGCACTGGGAAGAGTTCAAAGCACGCACCCGCGAGGCCGAGGAGCCCGAGAACCCGGAGAAGGTCCTCGACGAACTCGGCGTCGAGCGGCACTGCTGTCGCCGGATGCTCGTCTCACATAAAGACCTCGTCGACATCGTCTCACCATACCAATGAACGCACAGGAAAGCCGCTACGAGAAGGCCCGCAAACTCGGCGCACGAGCGCTGCAGTTGGCCCACGGTGCTCCCGTGCTCATCGAGACGGAACACACCCAGCCGATACTCATCGCCGCCGAGGAGTACGACGCTGGCGTCCTACCGTTCACGGTCAACAGGAGTGATTAACGATGACGCTCATCACTGACATCCGACTCCGCCGCGTCCTCGACTCCCGCGGGAACGCGACCGTCGAGGCCGACGTTCTCACTGAGAGTGGGGGCTTCGGTCGTGGCAAGGCACCGAGCGGCGCAAGCACGGGCGAGTACGAGGCCATCGAACTCCCCGCCAACGAGGCCATCGCCAACGCCCGTGAGGAGGCGCTCCCGCGACTCATCGGCGAGGTCCACGCCGGGAACCAGCGCGACGTCGACGCGGCACTCCACGCAGCCGACGGCACCGACGACTTCTCCGGCATCGGGGCCAACAGCGCGGTCGCCATCTCGATGGCGGCCGCAAAGGCCGGTGCCGACGTGCTGGGCGCACCGCTGTACCAGCACCTCGGCGGCACGTTCCGGGGCAACGAGTACCCGACGCCGCTGGGCAACATCATCGGCGGCGGCGAGCACGCCGCAGACGCGACCAACATTCAGGAGTTCCTCGCGGCCCCCGTCGGCGCGCCGAGCGTCGAAGAGGCCGTCTTCGCCAACGCCGCGGTCCACCAGGAGGTCCACGACATCCTGGCCGACCGCGACCTGCCAGCGGGCAAGGGCGACGAAGGGGCCTGGGCTCCCTCGGTCTCGGACGACGAAGCGTTCGAGATCATGGACGAGGCCGTCGAGACCGTCGCCGACGACTTCGGCTTCGCTATCTCGTTCGGCCTCGACGTCGCCGGCGCAGAACTCTACGACGCCGACGAGGACGGCTACGTCTACGATGACGGCGTCAAGTCCACCGAAGAGCAGATAGAGTACATCGCCGGGAAGGTCGAGGAGTACGACCTCGTCTACGTCGAGGACCCACTCGACGAGAACGACTACGAGGCATTCGCCGACCTGACCGCACAGGTCGGTGACCAGACGCTCGTCTGTGGCGACGATCTGTTCGTCACGAACGTCGAGCGCCTGCAGGCCGGTATCAACGCCGACGCCGGGAACTCCATCCTGATCAAGCCGAACCAGATCGGGACGCTCACCGACGCTGTCGACGCCATCGAACTGGCGACGGCAAGCGGCTACGAGTCCGTCGTCTCCCACCGCAGCGGCGAGACGGAAGACACGACGATTGCACACCTCGCTGTCGCCACTGACGCACCGTTCATCAAGACCGGCGCGGTCGGCGGCGAGCGCACAGCCAAGCTGAACGAACTAATCCGTATCGAGGACAACGCAGTATGAGCGGCAACGAAAAAGAAGGTCTCGACGCGTCCGATTCCGACTTCGACCCGTCCGACGAGGACGACGAAGCGGTCGACGCGGAGACCGAAACGGAAGCCGAACAGCCCGCCGACGACGCCGCGGAGGCGACAGAGGCCGAACCAACCGATGCCGACACGGAGGCCGACGAAGCGGCCGAGGCCGACGAGGCCGCCGGCCCACAGCTGGACGAGGACGTCATGCCCGACGAGCAGTCGGAGGCCGACCTCCTCATCCCCGTCGAGGACTACCTCGGCGCCGGTGTCCACATCGGGACCCAGCAGAAGACCCAGGACATGGAGCGGTTCATCCACCGCGTCCGGACCGACGGGCTCTACGTGCTGGACGTCTCGATGACCGACGAGCGCATCCGCACCGCCGCGGACTTCCTGGCCAACTACGAGCCGGAGCAGATCCTGGCCGCATCGTCGCGCCAGTACGGCCGGTTCCCGGCCGAGAAGTTCGCCGAAGCAATCGGGGCGCGCGTCCGCACCGGCCGGTTCATCCCCGGCACGCTGACCAACCCCGACTACGACGGCTACATCGAACCCGACATCGTGGTCGTCACCGACCCGATCGGTGACGCCCAGGCTGTCAAGGAGGCCATCACGGTCGGGATCCCGGTCATCGCGATGTGTGACTCCAACAACACCACGTCGAACGTCGACCTGGTCGTCCCGACGAACAACAAGGGGCGCAAGGCGCTGTCGGTCGTCTACTGGCTGCTGGCCAACGAGACGCTCGACCGCCGCGGTGCCGAGCCGACGTACGGACTCGACGACTTCGAGTCCGACATCTAACGTCGCTGAACTGTTTCGTTTTCTCGCTGTTGAAGTGTGAGTGGCGACGCCGGTATCGCCAACACAAGACCTACCACGAGGCCCGGAGTAGCACCGGGAAAATGGGAGAGGGAGACACCTTTGTCAACGCCGTCATCGGTGCCGTCGCGACTGCCCTACTGAGTGGGTTCGTCCCGCTCGCGCCGCTGCTCGGCGGTTGCATCGCCGGCTATCTCGAAGGTGGCGAGCGAGACGACGGGGTACGCGTCGGGCTGCTGTCCGGCGTCGTCGGGCTGGCGATCTCGCTGGTCTTCTTTGTGGTCGTGTTCGTCTTCCTGGCCGCGTTCCTGGCGTTCGTTCCCGAGGCGCTCGGTGTGTTCGGTGCGATGGGGCTGCTCGTGATCGTCCTGGGAACGATCACGGCGGCCGCGTATTTCCTCGGATTGAGCGCGCTCGGCGGCTGGCTGGGCAACTACGTCAAATACGATACGACTATCGGCGACTGACCGGCCGGCCGCGCTGTCGGTAACTACATCACTGGGGACGCCGCTACTGAGAACGCACATGCGAGAGTCGGTGACCAACGCCGGTATCGGGGCGCTCGTCACGGTTGCGCTGTCGTTCGTTCCGTTCTCGTCGGTGGCCGGCGGTGCAGTAGCCGCGGCGAACCACGGCGGCAGCTACCGGACGGGGCTCTGGCTGGGAACGCTGGCCGGCGTCTGCGCGATGGTTCCCTTGCTCGCCCTGTTCATTCCGGCGCTGTACATCGCCGGCCTCCTCGGGTTCGGGATTCCGCCCGGAGCGCCCGGATATGACCTGTTTCTGGCGCTCGTCTTCGCGTTCTTTCTGCTATACACGGTCGGTCTCAGCGCCCTCGGTGGTCTTGGCGGTGTCTGGGTTTCGGGACACACCGACTGGGACGTAGACGCCGACCGCTGGCTCTGAGCGTGCCTGAACCGTCCTGTGCCCGACATTTGGCATGCCATTCAAGCGTGTTCGACACTAACGTCAATCGATGTCAAAGACGCCGCCCGGACCGAAGGGCGAACCGCTGTTCGGCAGCAGTCGCACGTACGCCCGGGATCCGTTCCGGTTCATTTCAGCGCTGGAGCGGGCCTACGGCGATGTCGCCCGCTTCGACATGGGGCCGATGGACACGGTCATGCTGTGTGATCCGACGGCAATCGAGCGCGTACTGGTCTCGGAGGCCGACCAGTTCCGCAAACCCGACTTCCAGGGCGACGCGCTGGGGGACCTGCTCGGTGACGGGCTGTTGCTGAGCGAGGGTGAAACGTGGGAGCAGCAGCGAAAGCTCGCGAACCCCGCGTTCTCGATGGCGCGGCTGTCGGGGATGGCTGACCGCATCACCGACCACGCGGAGGACCGGATCGCCGACTGGTCCCACGGCGACGTTATCGACGCCGAGCAGTCGATGACCCGGGTCACGCTGGACGTAATTCTGGACCTGATGATGGGCGTCGAACTCTCCGAACAGCGAGTCCGGACCATCGAGGAACAACTGTTGCCGCTTGGCCAGCGGTTCGAGCCGGACCCCATCCGGTTCGCCATGCCGCAGTGGATGCCGATGCCCGACGACGCCGAGTTCAACCGCGCCGTGCGGACGCTGGACGAGGTGCTGGACGACATTATCGCGGTCCGCGAGGACTCGGTGGGGACGGCTGAGGACGGCCCGATGGATTTCCTGTCGGTGCTCCTGCGTGCACGCGACGAGGGGAACCAGTCGCCCGACCAGCTCCGCGACGAGATGATGACGATGCTGCTCGCCGGCCACGACACGACGGCGCTGACGCTGACCTACACCTGGTTCCTGCTGTCTGAACACCCCGAGGTGGAAAAGCGGGTCCACGAGGAACTGGACGACGTCATCGGCGACGACCGGCCGGGGATGGAGCACGTCCGCGAACTGGACTACCTCGAATGGGTGATTCAGGAAGCGATGCGGCTCTACCCCCCAGTGTACACCATCTTCCGGGAGCCGACCGAGGACGTGACGCTGTCGGGCTACGAGGTCGAGGCCGGGACGACACTGATGGTCCCACAGTGGGGCGTCCACCGATCCGAGCGGTTCTACGACGACCCCGAGACGTTCGACCCGGAGCGCTGGAAGCCCGAACGAGCGGGCGAGCGCCCGCGGTTCGCCTACTTCCCGTTCGGTGGTGGCCCGCGCCACTGTATCGGGAAGCATCTCGCTATGCTCGAAGCGCAACTCATCACCGCGACCACGGCCAGTCAGTACCGACTGGAGTTCCAGGGGGAGACGCCCCTGGAGTTGTTGCCGTCGCTGACCGCCCATCCTCGGCAGAAAATGTCGATGCGTGTTCAGAAACGGTAGCACGGATTCCGATGTGACCACTCCGGCGTCGCCGTCGCCCCCACGGTGCGGGCTCGACGTGACAGCGACTCGGTCATCAGCTATTTACTGCAGAACCCCGTGTAAGCGTGCAAGAACAGCGGACCTGAACGTCTCCCGATGACCGATTTCAGCCACGGTCACTGTGGGAGGTCCCCGTTCACAGCCGACTACTTGACCATCATGACACTGCTGCAGAAAACCACTGGCGGCAATCGTCCCGCGCCGTTTGCAGCTGTCCTGCGACCGGACCTGTCCCGAGACAGTTCCCAGAGCCGCATCGCACCGGTTACTCTTGATCAGTGGAGCGACATCTATCCCGGCGCAACGTCCGGACGCGAACGGGATACCGAATGACGTCTGAGACCGCTGTCAAAAGAGATGACAGGGTGCAGATCCTCTGCGTAGGCACCGATTCGGACAATACCGAGATGCTGTCGGCGGCTCTCGAACACGAGTGCGACCGTTTCACGGTCGAAACGGCGCGTACCGTCGACGAAGCCGTGGCAAGGCTGGCTGACGATATCGTAGACTGTCTCGTCTCCGACTACGACTTGCCCGAGGGGACCGGTATCGAGCTTCTGGAAACGGTCCGTGACGAGCACCCGACCCTCCCGTTTATTATCTACACCGCACAGGGGAGCGAAGCGGTCGCCAGCGAGGCGATTTCGGCCGGTGTCACGGACTACCTCAGGAAAGAGCCGGGCACCGAACAGCAGGTGGGGTTGGCGAACCGAATCATAGACGCCGTCGACCACTCCCGATCACAGCAGGCAGTCAGCGAGCGGAACCGAGCGCTCCAGAGCTATGAGCGGATGGTCAACTCCATGCAGGAGGCAGCCTGTATTTACGATGCCGAGGGCCGGTTCGAAACCGTCAACGAGGCGCTGGCGGAGTGGTACGACGCGACATGTACTGAGCTCGAAGGCCAGACCAGCCGACTCGTTCCGCGGATTCGAGCGCAAGGTGAGAGAGACCGCTACCAGGAACTGCTCGACGGAACGCGGGAGAAACTTAGCGGCGAAATCGAAACGGAATTCCCCGGCCACGGACACGCGGTGGTCGCGTACCAGCTAACGCCGCTGGTCGTCGATGGTGTTATCGACGGCATCGTCGGCGTCGCTCGGGATGTCACCGACCGGAAAGAGAGCGAACAGGAACTACTCCGGAACAAACGCGCGATAGACGAGGCTCCAGTCGGCGTCACCATCACTGATCCCGACCAGCCGGACAATCCACTGATTTACGCCAACGACCACTACCGCGACCTGACCGGCTACTCGCTCTCGGAGTTGCTCGGAAAGAACTGCCGGATGCTCCAGGGCGAGAACACCGATCCGGAGCCTGTCGCCACGATGCGGGACGCCATCGACGCGGAGGAGCGGGTGACGGTCGAACTCCGGAACTACCGGAAGGACGGGACCGAATTCTGGAACCGGGTGCGGATCGCGCCGGTTCGCGATGACGAAGGGGCAGTCGTCAACTACGTCGGGTTCCAGCAGGATATCACGGAGCGGAAGCGCCGCGAGAAACGGTTAGAGGAAACGTCGACACGGCTCGAAGCCCTCTTCGAGAACTCACCGGACATGATCGACGTGCTTGACGCCGACGGAACGATTTGCGACGTGAACCAGCGGTTCTGTGCGGAGCTGGGGTACGACGAAAGCGAGGTTCTCGGGCGGTCGATCTGGGAGTTCGACCGGAAGTTCGACGCCGAGGACGTGCAGACACAGCTTTCGGGGTTCAGTGTCAACGAGCGCCGCAAGTTCGAGGGCCTGTACGAACGCCGCGACGGGTCGACGATGCCGGTCGAAGTACATCTGCTCCGACTCAATCTCGACGGCGAGGACCGGTTCCTGGCGATCAGCCGTGATATTACGGAGCGCAAGGAGCGCGAGCAGGAACTCGAACAGCAAAACGAACAGCTCGAACAGTTCGCCAGCGTCGTCAGCCACGACCTCCGGAACCCGCTGACTGTCGCTCGCGGCCAACTCGAACTCCTGCGAGAGGAATCCGATAGCGAGCATATCGACGCCATCGACGGCGCACACCAGCGGATGGATACGCTCATCGACGACCTGCTCACGCTCGCACGCGACGGCGCGTCACCCGCTTCGCCCGTCGTGGTTGACCTCGAACAGTTTGTCCAGACGTGCTGGCAAAACGTCGATACGAAAGCCGCGACGCTCCGCACTGACATAGACCGGCCCATCCGCGCCGACGAGAGCCGCCTCAGACAACTGTTCGAGAATCTCGTCCGCAACGCGGTTGAGCACGGCGGTGACGGCGTGACCGTGACCGTCGGCGAACTGGCCGACGGCTTCTACGTCGAGGACGACGGTCCCGGCATCCCTGAACCTGCTCGTGGAGACGTGTTCGATGCCGGCTACTCGACGGCGGTCGAAGGGACCGGCTTCGGCCTGAGCATCGTGAAACAGGTCGCTGACGCCCACGGCTGGGCGGTCCGCGTCGGCAGCGGCAGCGACGGCGGCGCCCGCTTCGAGTTCACCGATGTCGACACCGTCTCTGAGTAGTATCCCGAGGGTCGTCCTGACCGTCGACTCCGAAAACGCCTAACGCCCTGGGTGCACACGGGCGGGTATGGTCACGTCGAGCGCTCCCGGGAAGGTGTACCTGTTCGGGGAGCACGCGGTCGTCTACGGTGAGCCGGCGGTGCCCTGCGCCATCGAGCGGCGAGTGCACGTGACGGCAACCGAGATCGACGAGGGGTTGCGCATCCACGCGAACGACTTGCAACTGGACGGCTTTACCGTCGAGTACTCCGGCGACGGGGAGAGCCATCCGGACGTGGATGTCGCCGAATCGCTCGTCGAGGCCGGCATGGGATACGTCAACGAGGCGGTTGCCCAGGCCCGTGACGCGGCCGACGCGCCGGAGGCGGGCTTCGAGATCTCTGTCGAGGGCGACATCCCGCTCGGGGCGGGGTTGGGGTCGTCGGCCGCGCTCGTCGTCGCGGCGATAGACGCGGCGACCAGGGAACTCGGCGTCGAACTGCCGGCGAGCGAGATCGCCGACCGCGCCTATCAGGTCGAACACGAGGTACAGGACGGGCAGGCCTCGCGCGCGGACACGTTCTGCTCGGCGATGGGCGGGGCGGTTCGCGTGGAGGGCGACGATTGCCGACGGCTGGACGGCATCGACACCCTCCCCTTCGTCATTGGCTACGACGGCGGGGCCGGTGATACCGGGGCGCTGGTCGCCGGCGTCCGGGACCTCCGTGAGGAGTACGACTTCGCCGCCGACACCGTCACAGCAATCGGTGATGTCGTCCGCGAAGGCGAGGCGGTGCTCGGTACAGGCGACTACGAGACGCTGGGGGAACTGATGGACTTCAACCACGGACTGCTCTCGGCGCTGGGCGTCTCCTCGCGGTCGCTGGACTCGATGGTGTGGGCGGCCCGCGACGCCGACGCCCACGGCGCGAAACTCACCGGGGCCGGTGGCGGCGGCTGTATCGTCGCCCTGGACGAGACGGACGACGCGCTCACGGCGTTGAAGTACACGCCGGGGTGCGAGGACGTCTTCCGGGCCGAACTGGACACCGACGGGGTCCGGCGGGAATGACGGTCGTCCTCAAACTCGGCGGGAGCGTCATCACCGAGAAAGACGAACCCGAGACGGTCGACCAGGCCGCCCTGTCGGCCGCGGTGTCGGCCATCGCTGAATCGGCGGTCGGTGAGGATATCGTCGTCGTTCACGGCGGCGGGAGCTTCGGCCACCACCACGCCGCCGACTACGGCGTCAGCACGACCGCAGGGACCCACGACGTGGACGGCGTACAGGCCATCCACGGCGCGATGTGTCGGCTCAACGCCGCCGTCGTTGATGAACTCACTGCGCAGGGAGTCCCGGCTGTCCCGGTCCACCCGTTCTCGGCGGCCGCCCGCGATGTCGATGGCACTCTCTCGCTGCCGACGGCGCAGGTCACGACGCTGCTTGCGGAAGGGTTCGTCCCGGTCCTCCACGGCGACCTCGTCGCACACGCCGGCGCGGGCGCGACGGTCCTGAGCGGCGACGAACTGGTCGTCGAACTCGCGCCCGCCGTCGACGCGGACCGCGTCGGCGTCTGCTCGACCGTCCCCGGCGTCCTCGACGAGGACGGGACTGTCATCGACCGTATCGCGGTGTTCGAGGCCGTAGAATCGGCACTGGGCGGGAGCGACGCGACGGACGTGTCGGGCGGGATGACGGGCAAGGTCCGCGCCTTGCTCGCACTCTCGGCTCCCGCCGTCGTGTTCGGCCCCGACGCGCTCCCCGCGTTTCTCGCCGGTGAGAGTCCGGGAACCACTATCGATGGTGATGACGGCGACTGACAGGACCTGTGATACCAGTCGCTACTGGTCGTCTGCCTCCGAACGCTATTCGGGCTGAAATGGGCCGAAACCGGCCGAAATCACGACATCGTTGGTCACTGTTCTCGAACAAGTAAATTAAATATCACTTCTTCACCCGTCGTAACATATTTGTCCTCTGTTATCAATTATGCGACTATGTCTGCAGTAGGTCTGACCGACGTCTATCGATACGGAACGAGGTTTCTCGGTACATTGCTTGTCGTCGCCGGCGTCGGTGGCGGCCTCATCGCTGCAGGGTACGTTCTGATACAGAACGGCTCGCTCGGCTCGCTTTCGGGGAACGCGGGCTATCGTGCGGTGCTCGGCATCGTCGTCGGCGCGCTCGGCGGACTCCTGTTGCTCTCCGGCCTGTTCGGCCTGACCCACAAACTCATCGCCGACGCGACGATGGCGGGAACGCTCGCGGCGCGGACGGCACAGCGTGAGGCGAGCGATGTGGCAGCCGCCGGTCCCCCGGCGAGTGATCAAACCGCAACTGAATCAACCGATGACAGTGCTGCGCCCGCTGCCGAACCGGCTGCGGGCTCCGACGAACAGCCGCCAGAGCCGGCCGAGCCTGAGCCAGCGGTTTCCCAGGAGACAGAGGCGGCTGACGACCCGGCGGCTGTCGAGCCGGCAACGGCCGAACCTGAGGTATCGGAACCGACCGCTGACTCCGAATCGGATGCTGACCCCTCCGGTGAACCGGGAATCCGCGCGTCCGCACAGCAACACCCCGACCCACCCGACGCGGCGGAGCCGACTGCTGCGTCCGACACTGCGCCGGCTGAGGTTGACGACGCTCCGGTGACGGCGGCTGACGATGATCCGCTAGCAGATGCTGACCCAGCGACGGATGACGGTCCGGTGGCGGAGGCAGGCTCGGCGACGGATGCTGACCCCCTGGGAGCCGACGACGCGCCGGAGACAGCATCGGCCGACGATACGTCGGCCTCGGCGACAGACGAAGACGCGATGGAGGCAGCCGCAGCGAATCAGGAGGAGCAGACGCCGACCCAACGGCCGGCCGAAAACGCTGCCGGGTCGGAACCTGAGACGGCGGACGAGACTTCGACTTCGGAGGCCTCCCCATCGGATTTCCCCGCTGACTCGGAAACGGCGGACCCGCAGTCCGAACCCAGCGAACAGTCAGACCGCGACCTGCTCGCGGAGGACCCCGTTGAGGAACCGGAGACAAGCACGGAGCCACAGGAATGGACCCCGCCGGACCCCGCGGAGTTCGACACACAGAGCGAGGAACCCGCGGCCGATGACTGGGAAGCCGACGAATCAGCGCCAGCCGACGACTGGTCGAGCGGAGCGGAAGCCGACACCGAGCCCACTGGCGTCGGCAGCCTGGATGCTGACGGGGCGGACCAGCACGACGCCGTGACCGAGGACACCCGACTACTCGACGAATCCGATGGGGCAGACACGTCCAGTGGCCCGCGGACGACGGAGGACCTGTTCGGCGGCGGCACTGATGACGAGCAATCCGACACCGGGGCCGACGAGAGCGTGCAGGGCGAGGCGGAGTCTCAGGACGCGGACACGACTGACGACGAGGACTCGACGCTCGCCGACGAAGGTATCACTGGCTTCGACGTCTCCAGTGACGACGACCCGCTCTCGGACCCCTTAGACGACGAGTAGTGACGAACCCACACCGTTTTAAGAAGCGCCGTTGTAGTCCGGAGTAACCGAGCGCACGGCCGCTCGCGGACTGCGGATCGGCGGCCGGCAGACGGCGGATGTAAGTTGCGGGACGGAAGTCCCTCCCACTGCGGTTGCACAGGCTACGGGCGTACCCGACTGGCCTGGAGCGCCGACGCGGATGAAGTCGCCTACATTGCAGATACCGTCGTTGCCGTGCCCCACCGGATGTCCGCGGCCGGCTTTCCACTCGGAGCTACAACCATGGAAGTCGAAATTGCGACAATTGGCGGTTACGAGGCTGTAGGCCGACAGATGACGGCCGTCCGTGCAGGGGACGACGTCGTCATCTTCGACATGGGCCTGAACCTCTCGAAGGTACTGATTCACGACAACGTCGAGACGGAACGGATGCACTCGCTGGACCTCATCGACATGGGTGCCATTCCGGACGACCGGGTCATGTCCGACCTGGAGGGCGACGTGAAGGCTATCGTGCCGACACACGGTCACCTCGACCACATCGGCGCGATTTCCAAGCTCGCCCACCGCTACGACGCACCGATCGTTGCGACACCGTTCACCATCGAACTCGTCAAACAGCAGATCAAGAGCGAGGAGAAGTTCGGGGTCCAGAACGACCTCGTCAAGATGGAGGCCGGCGAGACGATGTCCATCGGCGAGCGCAACGAGCTGGAGTTCGTCAACGTCACGCACTCCATCATCGACGCTATCAACCCCGTGCTTCACACGCCGGAAGGCGCAGTGGTCTACGGGCTTGACAAGCGGATGGACCACACGCCGGTCATCGGCGACCCCATTGACATGAAGCGGTTCCGCGAGATCGGCCGCGAGGGTGAGGGCGTCCTCTGTTACATCGAGGACTGTACGAACGCGGGCAAGAAAGGCCGCACGCCCTCCGAGTCCGTCGCGCGTCGCCACCTCAAAGACGTGATGGACAGCGTCGCCGACTACGACGGCGGGATCGTCGCGACGACGTTCTCAAGCCACATCGCTCGCGTCAAGAGCCTCGTTGAGTTCGCCGACGACATCGGCCGTCAGCCGGTGCTGCTCGGCCGCTCGATGGAGAAGTACTCCGGCACCGCCGAACGGCTCGACTTCGTGGACTTCCCGGAGGACCTGGGCATGTACGGCCACCGCAAGTCCGTCGACCGGACGTTCAAGCGGATCATGAACGAGGGCAAGGAGAACTTCCTCCCCATCGTCACCGGCCATCAGGGCGAGCCGCGCGCGATGCTCACCCGGATGGGCCGCGGCGAGACGCCCTACGAGCTAGACGACGGCGACAAGGTCATCTTCTCGGCCCGGGTCATCCCGGAGCCGACCAACGAGGGCCAGCGCTACCAGTCCGAGAAGCTCCTGGGCATGCAGGGTGCGCGCATCTACGACGACATCCACGTGTCGGGCCACCTCCGCGAGGAGGGCCACTACGAGATGCTCGACGCGCTCCAGCCGAAGAACGTCATCCCGGCCCACCAGAGCCTCGAAGGGTTCGCGCCGTACGTCGACCTCGCAGAAGACATGGGCTACAAAGCCGGACGGGACCTCCACATCACCCGTAACGGCAACATGATCAAGCTCACCGAGTAAATCGATGTCCGAACGCCATCAGCAGGTCGAAGACGCGATTGTCGCCCGACGGGACCGGGTCAACGACGCCCTTCCCGAGGACCTTCCGGTCCAGAAGCCGGACCACCTCTACGAGGCGTCGCGATACCTGCTGGACGCGGGCGGGAAACGGCTCCGCCCGACGGTCCTGCTGCTGGTCGCGGAGTCGTTGCTCGATGTCGACCCGCTGACGGCAGACTACCGTGATTTCCCGACACTCGACGGCGGGCAGGCGGATATGATGTCGGCCGCCCTCGCCATCGAGGTCATCCAGACGTTCACGCTCATCCACGACGACATCATGGACGACGACGCGCTCCGTCGCGGGGTGCCCGCCGTCCACAAGGAGTACGACCTCTCGACGGCGATTCTCGCCGGCGACACGTTGTACTCGAAAGCGTTCGAGTTCCTGCTCGATACGGGTGCGGCCCCCGAGCGAACCGTCGACGCGAACAAGCGACTCGCGACGACGTGTACCCGCATCTGCGAGGGCCAGTCGCTCGACATCGAGTTCGAGCAACGCGACGTCGTCACGCCCGAGGAGTACCTGGAGATGGTCGAACTCAAGACGGCCGTACTGTACGGCGCGGCCGCCTCGATTCCGGCCACGCTGCTCGGGGCCGACGAGGAAACAGTCGACGCCCTGTACAACTACGGGCTCGACGTGGGTCGCGCGTTCCAGATTCAGGACGACCTGCTGGACCTGACGACCCCGTCGGAGAAACTGGGCAAGCAGCGGGGCTCCGACCTCGTCGAGAACAAGCAGACGCTGGTGACGCTGCACGCCCGCCAGCAGGGCGTCGACGTCGGCGACCTGATCGACACGGACTCCGTCGAGGCTGTCTCGGAGGCCGAAATCGACGCCGCCGTCGAGCGCCTGCGTGAGGTGGGCTCAATCGAGTACGCCCGCCAGACCGGCCAGGACCTCATCGCAAGCGGCAAGCAGAACCTCGAAGTCCTGCCGGACAACGAGTCCCGGTATCTGCTTGAGGGCATCGCGAACTACCTCGTTGAACGCGACTACTGAGCGCACTCCGGAGGCCCGTCTTTCGCCGTCTTTTCGGCCCTGAATGGTGCTGGTCAGCAACTAAGACCTGTCAGACCATAGCCAGTCGTGTGACTCGGTACCTCCTCTACGGCGGCAAGGGCGGCGTCGGCAAGACCACGGTGGCGGCGGCGACCGGCCACCGCCTCGCAACAGCGGGCCACGAGACGTTGGTGGTCTCCACCGACCCCGCACACTCGCTGGCCGATGCCGTCGAGACTGAGGTCGGCGGCGACCCGACAGAGATTTACTCTGGGCTGTGGGGCGTCGAGATCGACCCACAGGCCGGCATCGACCGCTACCGGTCGCTGTTCGAGGCGCTGGCGTCGGAGTTCAACGACGCCGGCATTCGGATGGACGAAGACGAAATCGCCGATCTGTTCACCACCGGCGTGATGCCCGGCAGCGACGAACTGGCGGCCATCGAGGGCATGGCGACGTACATCGAGAGCGACCGCTGGGACCGCGTGGTGTTCGACACCGCGCCGACCGGCCACACGCTCCGCCTGCTCGACCTCCCGTCGGTGATGGATCGCGGCGTCGCGACGGCGATGGACCTCCGGGACCAGGTCCGTCGGAAAGTCAATACCGCCCGGACCATGATGTTCGGCCCGATGGCGAGCCGGCGCGACGACGGCCCGGACGACTTCACCGCGATGCGCGAACGGATGGAGCGGGTCGGGACGGTCCTCCGTGACCCCGAACAGACGGCGTTCCGGGTCGTCACCATCCCGGAGACGATGGCCGTCCGCGAGACGGAGCGCTTGGTCGGGAAGCTCCGGGAGTTCGAGGTGCCGGTGACGACGCTGGTCGTGAACAAGGTCATCGAGGACGCCGGCGACTGCCAGCGCTGCCAGGGCAAGCAGGCGGTGCAGGAGGAGGCGATAGCACAACTCCGGGAGTCGCTGCCCGAACTGGATATCTGGTCGGTCCCGGACCAGCCCGGCGAGGTGACTGGGCTGGAGTCGCTGGAGAAGGTAGGGACGCATCTCGGTGGGTGAGCGTACCGACGTTGAGAGGCGAGCATCCGGCGGCGAAGCCGCCGGTTCCCCGGAAGCGCCGCATTGCGGCGCTTCCGGTCTTTTTCGCCCACGTTTTTCAAGTCGAGCGGGACCGAAGGTCCCGCTGACCATGCGAACGGGCACTTCACGCCCGTGAGCAGAGAGCCGTCCCGCAGCGAGCACAGCGAGCGAGGAACGGCGACGATGAAAAAGGTGGTCCGACGGCGTTTTGACCCTCCCAGTCGCAGGTCCCGGTAATGGACGACGAGCTGCGAGACCGAATCACGGAGGCGGCGGAGACGAACGCGCTCCTCAACGCGGTCAAACACGACAGCGAGGCACAGGTCGGGGCGATCATGGGGCCGCTCATGGGCGAGAACCCGGAGTTCCGCGAGCACGGCGACGAGATCCCGGGCGTCATCGCGCCGGTTGTCGAGCGGGTCAACGGCATGGACGCCGAGGAACGCCGTGAGCGGCTGGCGGAGTTAGCGCCGGACAAACTCGAAGAGCTAGAGAGCGAGGACGAGGGGGAGGACCACCCGCTGCCGGACCTTCCCAACGCCGACGACTACGACACCGTCCGGATGCGGGTCGCGCCCAACCCCAACGGCCCGTGGCACATCGGCCACGCGCGGATGGCTGCCGTCGTGGGGACGTACAAGGAGCGCTACAACGGGGAGTTCATCTGCCGTTTCGACGACACCGACCCCGAGACCAAGCGGCCGGATCTGGACGCCTATGACGCGATTCTTGACGCTATCGACTATCTGGGCTTCGAGCCGGACGAGGTCGTCAACGCCAGCGACCGGGTCGAGACGTACTACGAGTACGCCCGCGAACTCATCGACAAAGGCGGGGCCTACACCTGCTCGTGCCCGCAGGGTGAGTTCTCCGATCTCAAGAACAGCGGCGAGGCCTGTCCCCACCGCGAGAAGGACCCCGAGACCACTCGCGAGGAGTTCGAGGCGATGGTCGACGGCGAGTACGAAAGCGGCGAGATGGTGCTGCGGGTCCGGACCGACATCACGCACAAGAACCCCGCGCTGCGGGACTTCGTCGCCTTCCGGATGGTCGACACGCCCCACCCGCGCGAGGCGGCCGAAGAGTACCGCTGCTGGCCGATGCTGGACTTCCAGAGCGGGCTGGACGACCACCTGCTTGGCGTCACGCACATCATCCGCGGCATCGACCTGCAGGATTCCGCGAAACGCCAGCAGTTCGTCTACGACTACTTCGGCTGGGAGTACCCCGAGGTCATCCACTGGGGCCACGTCCAGGTCGACGAGTACGACGTGCCGCTGTCCACGTCGAGCATCGCCGAACTCATCGCGGACGGCGAACTCGCGGGCTGGGACGACCCCCGCGCGCCGACCGTCGCCAGCCTCGAACGCCGGGGCATCCGCGGCGCGGCCGTCGTCGACGCGATGATTCAACTGGGCACGTCCACGTCTAACGTCGACCTGGCGATGTCCTCGATCTACTCGAACAACCGCGACCTCGTCGACGACGAGTCGGACCGGGCGTTCTTCGTCCGGGACAGCGACGACCACGGCGGCCTCGTCGAGCGCCAGGTCGTTGGCGGTCCGGACGCCGGCGAACCGCCCCTGCATCCGGACTTCGAGGAGCGTGGCCGCCGCGAGATTCCGGTGACCGGCGGCGTCGCCGTCGAGGGCGACGACCTGCCGGGCCACGGCGAGCGGGTCTGGCTCAAGGGATACGGCTGCGTGCGCCACACCCGCGACGCCTTCGAGTACACCGGCGACGACATCGACGCCGTCCGCGAGGAGGGCGTCGACGTGATTCACTGGGCTCCCACCGACGGGCCACGCCTCCGGCTGCGGACGATGGACGGGGACGTGTCAGGCGTTGCCGAACCCGGGCTACTCGACTACGACGCCGACGAGGTGGTTCAGTTCGAACGCATCGGGTTTGCCCGCCTCGACAAGGTTGCGGACGACCCGGACACGGAGTCCGTCGCGTACTTCACACATCCCTGAAGCCGCCGTCACGACGACTCAGCCGTCGGTTCTTCGACTTGAGTTCCAGTCTCGACGCCGCTGAACTCGAACCGGGCGCCGCCGTCTTCGCTGTCGGTAATTCTCAGTTCCCAGCCGTGGGCTTCGGCAATCGTCTCGACTATCGATAGGCCGAACCCAGTGCCGTCGTCGTCCGTACTGTAGCCCGATTCGAGGACGGCGTCGCGCTGGTCCGGCGGAATCCCCGGACCGTCGTCGGCGACGTAGAAGCCGTCCGGCGTGGCTCCGAGCGTGATGGTGACCGCCCCTGTGCCGTCGGCCGCCGGCCCCGCTTCGGGAGTGGCACCGTCTCCGCCGTGCTCCACGGCGTTTTGCACGAGATTCTGGAACAGTTCGACGAGGCGGTCGGGGTCGGCCAGTACGCGCTCCGGTGGGTCCTTAACTCGGCGCTCGGCCGCGCTCGTGGGCGCGGCGTCCCACGCCCGAGCGAACGTGTCCCGGAGCGATACCGGCTCGGGGTCGCTGATATCACGCCCCTCGCGGGCAAGCGTCAGGGTGTGGTCGATGAGCGTCTCCATCCGGTCCAGAGCGTCCGTTGCGGCCGTTATCGAATCTCGGACGTCTTCCTGGGCGTCCTGTGTGGCAAGCTCCAGGTGGCCGCTGGCGACATGTAGCGGGTTCCGGAGGTCGTGGGAGACGAGGCTGGCGAACTCGTCCAGCCGCTCGTTCTGGTGTTTGAGCTGGCGCTCCCGCCGTTTCTGGTCGGTGATGTCCGTGATGACGGAGACGCTACCGACCACAGAACCACTGAGGCCGCGAATCGGGGCGGCGGCAAGACTCACGTCGACACGGCTCCCGTCTTTTCGCTGGAGTTCCGTTTCGTGGCCCGCCAGACGCTCGCCCTCGAGTACCTGCGCGTGAAGTTCGGCGGTCCGCCGTCGGTTCTCGGCCGGGATGACGGGGACTGTTTCGCCCAGAACCTCGTCGGCATCCCAGCCGAACAGCTCCGTTGCGGCGGGGTTCCAGACCTCGACGACCCCGTCGGTATCCGTCGCAATAATCGCGAGCGGGGCAGCCTCGACGAGCGTCTCCAGGCGTTCGGTCGTCACTGCGAGTTCGGACTCGATCTCCTTTCGCTGTGAGATGTCACGGACGATACCGACTCGGCCGGACTCACCGCTGGCCAGTTCGATGTCCGCCGCGTCGACTTCACAGGGGACCTGTTCGCCGGACGCAGTCCGGATCAGGAACTCCCCCGACCCGTCGTCCATCGGTTCGGTTTCCATCTGCCCCAGTACCGTCTCGAAGCGTTCGCCGACCAGACTGTCATCGACGGTACCCACCAGTTCGGCGAACGGATCGTTGTACGTGACGAACCGGTCGTGCTCGTCAAGGACGTAAACGGGTTCGCTGACACCCTCGAAAATCGTCTTGTACTGCGCCAGCCGCTGCTCGCGTCGCTTCCGCTCTGTGACATCCCGGAGGACAACGAGCCGGCCGACGAGCCCGTCGAACCGGTCGGTAAACGGTGACACTTCTAGTTCGACGAACCGCTGCTGGCCGTCCACGGAGAGCGCGAGTTCCGACCAGTCTGACTGCCCACTGTCGTCGACCGCGACTTTGTCCCAGGTTGGGATGACGGCATCCACTGGCTGGCCAATGAGCGTTTCTTCGGGTCCAGCGAGGAGATCTTCGGCCGCCGGATTCGCGTGGCCGATACAGCCGTCGACGTCCAAGACGAGCGTCCCGTCGCCCATCTGCTCGACGATGGTCTCCTGAGCGGCTGGCACCGGGTCCAGCGTCTTGAACGTGTAGAGCCCGGTCGTCATCGCTATCCCAGAGATGCCCCAGGCGAAAATCGTGGCGTCCTCGGGGATTTGAAGGAAGTACTGCTGGGTCAGCGCAATGGTCCAGGGAGCCAGCGCCGCGATGAGGACCGCTGCGGCCTGTGTTCGGTACAGGTGTCGCGACCGGACGAACAACTGGATGAGAACGACTGTCCCAGCAAGCGCCGCTACCAGAATCGTCGCCATGTGGGCGACGAACACCGCAGTGAGGCCAGTCCCGGGAGCTACCACCAGCGACCCCACGGAGCCGCTGGGTGGGAGGTCAAACAGTGATACGCCCGGAAATACGAACATGCCCACCAGCAACAGTGGGTCAAGCGACAGTAGCCCGATGGCTCGGCGCGTCACTGACCGGTCGAAGTCGGCGTACTGTAACGCAGCGTACAGCCAGGAGATGGCAACCGTGCCCTGCGCGATGGTCGCTACTTGTCGGGCGAGTAACTGGGTCGACAGCGCCGTCACGGTGATGTCGACGGCGTAGCTGGCCGCACCAACCGATAGAGCGAGGTGAAACACCACCATCGGCGTCCCGCCAGGGTCCTCGCGCTTGCGCCACGCGAGCAGTGAAAACACCGTGGAAAGGCCTGTCAGAATCCACAGGGCCGTCACGAAGCGGCCGTACATCGTTCCAGTAACGATACTCCTATTCCCACTTTATTTTATCGATAAATATGAATTGTTAGTAAAAGAATGTTGACCCCAAGGTCCGTTCCCCATCACCCGAACTCGCTGTCTGATTCGGCTACGACCCTGCTTGCAGTGATTATTTTGACCCCGTGGCGGACTCAGCGTACTGTTTGCTACTTTGTACCAAGATCAGCAAATTTTTTTACGAACCGCAACACTAGTGTCAAGTGGATACGAGGTGATGGCCAATGGCGCTGCCAACAACCACACCGAGTTCCTGGATGCGCGGTCTTGACCTCCCGTCCCGCCTACTCGAAACCGGTAGCGACGACTACGAACTATATGAAGAGGACGACGAGTTCGTCCTCAACGTCGAGCTCCCGGGCTTTGACGTCGAGGACATCGACGTCTCCTGGGACGACGGCATGTTGAACATCGCCGCCGAACGTGAGGACGAACAGCGCGGCGAGCGTCGGACCTACCACCGACGCTTCCGATTCCCGAAGCGCGTCGACGATGAGGGAATCGCCGCGAACTACACGAACGGTATCCTCGAGGTGCGCCTGCCCGTCGAGACGGGCGCGACGGCCCGCGGCAAGCAGATCGAGGTCGAAGGCTGACCGTCGGGCCGCAGGTGTACCGCCCGATAACCGACTTTTTCGATTCGGTTAGAACGATGCAACTGACTGTCAAGCCACTCAAGAACAGAGAGCCGGGGAGTGGGATGGCAGTCATCGACCGGCAGGTACTGGAGGACAGCGAGCTCAGCAGCGGTGACTTCGTTCGCCTGCAGGAACGCAGCAGTGACCAGTCGGCTATCGCGAACGTGTGGCCCAGCGACTGTGATGGCACTGGTCGGGGCTGTGGCGTCGCTGGATGCCCGCAATGCCAGCGCCTCGCTCGACTCCGGCGTCGAGAGCGAATAGCGTCGGGCTTAAGCCCGTGACGGCCCGACCGTTGTCCGTGACAGATACCGCTCCCGAGTCGGTAACCGTCCAGCGGGATATCCCGTTCCACGAGATGGACGGCGTGACGCTGACGCTCGACCTGTACGACTCGCCAGCGGCCAGCGGCCCGAAACCGGTCGCCGTGCTCGTCCGCGGCGGCGCGTTCACGTCCGGCGACAAGGGCGAGTTCGCCCGGCACGCGCTCGACCTCGCTGCGGACGGCTTTCTGGTCATCGAGCCCCAGTACCGCCTCGCGCCGGAGTGGACGTTCCCGGCGGCGCTGGTCGACGTGAAGGCCGCTATCGAGTGGGCCAGAACGGAGGGAGAGGGCTACGGCGCGGACACCGACCGTATCGTCGGCGTCGGCCACTCAGCGGGCGCGAACCTCGTTGTCCTGGCCGCGCTGACGGCGGACGAACCCGGATTCGAACCCGAACTGTATCCCGGCGCGTCCTCTGCGCTGTCGACCGCCGTCGGCTACGCCGGCGTCTACGACTTCCACGCGCTCGACGCCGCCACCGACGTCGAGGCGGGCGAGGGCCACCGCGCGTACCTCGGCGGCGGGCCCGACGACGAACCCGCGGCCTACGACCTCGCCTCGTCGGTCGGACAGGTGAATACCGACGCCCCGCCGACGCTGTTGCTCCACGGCACTGCGGACGACGTCGTGCCGCCCGCTCAGTCCGAGCTGCTGGCCGACGCGCTCGGACCGATGACCGACGTAGTCCACGAGACGGTGCCGGCCGACCACAGTTTCCCGTTCCACGGGGCGCACTACGACGACGTGTACGAGCGGACCGTCGAGTTCATCCGGCGAGTCGGAGTCGGCGGCCCGGATACCGGTGACGCGGCCGGTGCAGGCGAGAGAACCGGCTTGCCCGGCGGCGACCTACCGGGACCGACCGACCGCACCGACGACCTCGGGCCGGGAGATATTCGGAGCCCGGACCGCCGCGACGGCCCCGGATTCTGACGGCCAGGTCGAAAAGTTAAGTAGCTCGCAAAAGTGAGATAAGATACCAATGGCCATAGACCCGGAGTTCGAGGAGAACCGCGACGTTGTCGAACAGCACGACGGGCACGACGTCTGGGGTCCGGTCGACGAGCCCGAGGAACTGGGCATCCACGGGACACACGTCGCCGTCGACTTCGACATCTGCATCGCCGACGGCGCGTGCCTGGAGGACTGTCCCGTCGACGTCTTCGAGTGGGTCGACACGCCGGACCACCCGGAGAGCGAGATCAAGGCCGACCCCGCCCACGAGGAGCAGTGCATCGACTGCATGCTCTGTGTCGACGTGTGCCCGGTCGACGCCATCGACGTGGACCCGGGCCGCGCTGGCCGTATCTGAGCTATCGGACCCCCCTGTTTCCGCGGGATTGCAGCATTTCACACCCTAAATATAAACGCCCTACAGCTGTCAGGCTGTCGTCATACAGCGTGTTACCTGGATTCTACAACCCCTGGGACAGATACGCCTACCTGTCATACAGATTTGTAAACATACATTTATTATAGATTCTTGTGTGAGATACACTCACGAGGGTCGTGATACCATGCACACAGTCGTTATGACGAAAGGCGTTCCGGACTTCCGCGAGGGACAGGTGTCGTTCGACGAGGACGGCCATCTCGAACGGGGGAAGACACCGACGGTGATGAACCCTAACGACAAGCACGCGCTTCGGGCGGCGTTCCAGACGAAAGTCCGCAACGGCGGGCACGTCTCGCTGATGAGCATGGGGCCGCCGGGGTACAAAGAGGTCCTGCAGGAGGGGATGCGAGACGTGTACGCTGACGACCTGTACCTCCTCTCGGACCGCGAGATGGGGGCCGCGGACACCTGGGCCACGGCGATGACCGTCGCCACCGGCCTGCAGAAACTAGCGGAGCAGCCCGACCTGGTGTTTGCCGGGTTCAAGACGGCCGACGGCGAGACCGGCCACACCGGGCCACAGACCTGCTGGTGCCTGGACTGGCCGATAATCACGCACGTCCTCTCGCTCGATATCGACGAGGACGCCGGCACCGTCCGGGCGAAGCGGCTGGTCGACGGCGATATCTCCGAGATCGAGACGGTCGAAGCGCCGATGCCGTGTTTCATCGTCGCCGACCCCGAGTTCGAACCGACCTATCGGAAGGCGAGCCACCGGCTGAACCACAAGGACCTCCGAGAAGAGACCCAGCAGCGGGCCGAGGAGTACGAGGACCATCTCACGGTCTGGGACCACGAAGACCTCAACCTCGACCCGGACTACATCGGTCTGGACGGCTCGCCGACCATCGTCTCCGGGGTCGACCCGATTCCGAAGGCTCCCTCCGAGCGGGAGGCGACGATGATCGAGGCCGACGAGCGCGAGGCGCTGGAGCCGGTACTGGACGAACTGACGCCGTACGCGGCAGGTGACTGACAATGCCCGAGATCGATCCAACAGAACACGAAATCGCCGAGTTAGGCCCGAAAATCAAAGACGTCGACGACGCCGACGAACTGCGGGCGATGCTGGAGCTAGAGAAAGACGGCGAGGACCGCATCCCCGTCAAGACGCTCATCGAGGACCGGATCGAGAAAGTCGAAAGCGAAGACGACGGCGAACTCGATCCGGAAACCGTCGAACTCTCCGATCTCACCGTCGCCGACGTGGCGAACATGGTTCGAGACGTCGACGACGCCGATGTCCTCCGGGATCTGCTCGAACGCGAGAAAGCGGGCCAGGACCGCAAGACTGCGAAGTCACAGATAGAGAGCCGTATCGAGTCTGTCGAAGGGACCGAGGAAGCTGAGGGTGAGGAGACGGCGGAAGTCGAGTACGTCCCACCGGAAGAGAAGTACCCGGACCTCGACCACCCGACCAACGACAAGCAGTGGGTCGAGGGCACCGTCGGCGCGGAGTACCGCGACATGTGGGTCTACTGCGAGACCCAGGCCGGCGAACTCGTCGACGTCTCGAAGGAGATGCTCGGGAAGGCACGCGAACTGATGGACGCGTACAACGAGGAGTACGACGAAAGCGAGCGCGTCGTCGCCGTCCTCATCGGAGCCGACGCCAGCGATCACGTCGAGGACGTCATCGCCTACGGCGCGGACCTCGTGGTCTACCACGAGGACCCCCGTTTAGAGCGGTTCCGCCACCAGCCGTACACCGAAATCTTCTGTGACATGGCTCGGGCCGGTGGGGAATTAGCTGCGGTGGGCCGCGAGGATGTGGAGTGGAAGGAGTACCACGAACCCCGTTACACCGTCTTCCCGGCGACGAACAACGGCCGGGACCTCTCGGCGCTCGTCCAGGGCGAACTCGACTCCGGACTCGCGTCGGACTGTTCGGGGCTGTACATCGAGAACGCGATGATATCCAACCCCGCGAAAGTAGGTACCGCCGGCGACAAGAAGGAGTTCGAGCGCGTCCTTCACATGAAGCGCCCGGACTTCTCGGGCTTCGAGTATTCGACGATCCTCTGTATCGACAAGCCCAACCGGGACTTCCATCCGCAGGGCGCCTCCGTAATTCCGGGGAGTTTCGAGATGCCCGACCCTGACTACGAGCGCGAGGGCGAGGTCGTCGACTACGAGATGGACCTCGACGACGACTGGTTCAAAGTTGAGGTCGAGGAGTACGACCGCCTCTCGGGCGGTGTCGACCTCACCGGCAACGACGTCATCGTCGCCGTGGGTCGGGGCATCGGCGACGACCCGACGCGGGGCATCGAGCAGGCGCTGGACCTCGTGGACGCCTTCGAGGACGCCGACCTGGGGCTCTCGCGGGGCGTCATCACCTCGTCGTACTCCTTCGACGGTCACGTCGAGCAGTACGTCACCGAGGAGCGCCAGATCGGCGAGTCCGGACAGGAGGTCGAACCCGACGTGTACATCGCGGCGGGCATCTCCGGCGCGATCCAGCACAAGGTGGGCTGTGACGAGTCCGATACGATAATCGCCGTCAACACCGATCCGGATGCCGACATCCGGGACTTCTCGGACTACCTCATCGAGGGCGACCTGTTCGAGGTGCTCCCGCGCTTGACCGAGGCCGTCGAAGCCGGTGAACTCGGCGCGATGATGGAGGCCAGCGATGACTGACGCCTACGAGGAGTACGAGGCGGTCGTCGTCGGTTGCGGACCGGGCGGAGCGGCCGCGGCGGCGACCCTCGCGCGGAACGGCGTGGAGACGCTGGTGCTCGAACGCGGCGTCGACGCCGGCTCGAAGAACGTCTCGGGCGGGCTCATCTACGCCGAGGAGTCGGCCCCCTACACTATCGACGGGCTGTTCCCGGACTTCCGCGAGGAAGCGACGGAGCGGCCGGTGACGGAGAACCTCATCCACAATATCGCCGGCGACAGGGTGAAATCCTTCGACATCGGCGATCTGCATCACCACGACACGGCGTGGGCCGACGCGGTGTTGCGCCGGAAGATGGACTCCTGGCTCGCCCAGCAGGTCCACGAGCGCACCCGGGAGACCGGCGGCGGCCTGCTGACCGAGGTCCACGTCACCGGCTTGCTCCGCGAACGGGGCAAAATCGTCGGTGTGACGACCGAGGAACTGGACCCGATCAAGGCCGACATCGTCGTGGCGGCTGACGGCGTCAACTCCGAACTCGCCCGCGACGCCGGGCTGATGGACTGGGAAGAGCCCGAGGAGTGGTTCCAGGGCGTGAAGGCAGTCGTCGACATGGAGCCCGAGGTCATCAACGACCGGTTCGACGTGGCTCCCGACGACGGCGCGGCCCACCTGTTCTCGGGCGACCTGTTCGACGGCGTCCGGGGCGGCGGCTTCCTCTACACCAACGAGTCCTCGCTGTCTATCGGCACCGTGTTCCACCTCGATTCCATCGCCGAGGAGCGGGCCGAGCCCCACGAACTGCTCGACAGCCTGCTCACGCATCCGCTCATGGCCCAGTGGCTCGGCGACGAGTACGACGAGCGCGAGTACAGTGCGAAACTGGTTCCGGACTCGAAGAAGGCGGCCCACCCCTCCCCGCACAAGGACCGCCTCGTGCTGGTCGGCGACGCCGCCGGTCAGATGCAGGCTCAGGGCCCCATCATCAAGGGGATGAACCACGCGGTCACCGCCGGAGCGCTGGCCGCCGAGGCGTTCGCCGACGCCCGGGCACGCGGGGACCCGTCTCAGGCCGGCGAGCTGTACGAGAAGAAACTCCACGACGAGGGGGTGATGGACAAACTCCGGCCGACCGGGTACAGGGTGTTCGGACAGCTCGGCGAACTCGGTCCCGTCGACGACCTCTCGAACGCTATCGCCGACTCTGCCGTCGGCCGGTTCGGGGTCCGGGCGGCGGCTGGGCTGCTCGAACGGGCCTACTCGTCGCCCCGCATGGTGTCGATGATCCCAGACACTAAACTGCCCTACGTGACGCTCCCGACGATTATCGCCGAGGAACTGGGCGAGCCCGTGACCGACGAGAACACCGTCTCGCCGCCCGATCTGGCCGACCGTATCGGCGACCTGACCTACGACGTGGGCGACCCGCACATCGAACTGGTCGACAAGTCCTTCGAGGCCTCGGGCGCCGCCGTCACGGCCTGTCCGGTCAGCGCCGAGGACTTCGGCGGCGGCTGTTACCGCGACGAGATGGTCAAGACCAACGGGAGCCAGGAACACCTCGTGAGCCTCGACACCCAGCCCTGCGTCGAGTGTGGCACCTGCGCCATCGTCGCCGACACCGAGTGGGAACACCCCGCTGGCGGGAAAGGCGTGGAGTTCAACGAGGGCTGACCGGGTCTGCGATGTCCCAACCGTATCACGACCGCATTCGGACGCTCTCACGTCGGGCCGAGCAGGCCCGCGAGTCGCTGGACCCCGACCCGCCGGACGAGGAGCGGGCGATGGCGATTCTCCGTGAGGGGTTCGGCCCCACCGTCGCGCTGTACTGTGAAACCCGGACCGGCGGGTCACTGGTCCGGTTCTCAGACGCGGAGTTCGAGCGACTGGAGCGGGCGATGAACGACTGGCTGGACTGCTACGGTGCCTGCTACGGCGTGGCATTAGACGGCACCTACTCGATCAGAGCGGCCGCAGAACTGCTCGTCGATACGCACAACGCCCATGACGCTGCGGCGGTCCTGACCGGCGTTCCGGAGCAGTAGCTGCCGTTTACCGGGAAGTACATGGTTTTTGATAAAAGATTAAGTACTGTCTCGTGGTAGCAGATACCATGGAGCTAACAGAGCCACTGCAGTTCGACCACGAGGACCGACGGGACATCTACGAGTACGTCGAATCACACGGGTCCGTCGAACCGAGAGCCGCCCGGTCGGCGCTGCAGATGGACCCGCGGCCGTTCGGCCATCACGTCGCGATACTCAAACGCGACGGCGTACTGGAGGAGATCGACGGGGAACTCCGCGTTGCCTACAATGACACCGTCGAAGAAGAGTTCGAGGCCGACGACATCGAGTTCACCATCCGCCAGGCGCGACAGGAGGACCTGACCGGCCTCGTCGGAGCCATCCGAGCCGCCATCGGCGGCGGCGAGTACGTCGACGCGGAGACCGTCGCCGACGTGGTGGACAGCGAGGGCGTGCTGCTCCGACACAACGAGCTGGAGTCGCGCATCTTTTTCGTCGCCTGCATCAACGACGACGTGGTCGGCTGGGTCCATCTCAAACATCCCGAAGTCGAGAAGCTCAGCCACACGGCGGAGCTGACGCTTGGCGTCCTCGAACAGTATCGAGGCCACGGCATCGGGTCCCATCTGCTCGCCCGGGGCACCGAGTGGGCGGCGTCGAACGGCTACGAGAAGCTATACAACTCTGTCCCATCGACGAACGAGGACGCGATCGAGTTCCTCAATGCCCACGGTTGGGACACTGAAGCCGTCCGCGAAGACCACTACAAGTTCGGCGACGAATACGCCGACGAGGTGATGATGGAGATCGACCTGTAACGCGCTACGTCTGCCCCAGCGCCCGAATCGTCTTTCGAGCCAGCTCCCCGTCGACCTGCTGTGGCACAGTTAGCAGAAGCCGGTCGAGGACAGCCCTGTCCGCAATCGCGTCCCGTTTCTCCCGCGCCCGTTCCGGCGTCCCGGCGATGCCGAGGTCAGCCGTCATTTCGTCGGTGACGAGCTCCGTCGCCTCCCCGCGGTCACCCGCCTGCCAGGCGTCGGCGATGCGCTCCGCCCGGTCCGGATACGTCTCCGCGACAGCCCGGCGATACCCCTCGCCGCTGCCGACGTAGTAGGCGATGTGCTGACGGAGTTCCTCGGTCGCCCGCTCGGAATCCTCGTGGACCACCGCCGGCACGTACGGTGCGACGGTAATCTCGCTCGGGTCGCGGTCGGCATCGCGTGCCGTCTCCGCGATGTAGTCGAACGCCGATTCCAGCTCGGAGAACGGAATCATGTGCGGCAGCCAGCCGTCGGCGAGTCTGGCGACGACTCGCCTGTTCGCCGGCCCGAGGGCGGCGTGGTACACCGGCACGTCACGGTCTAACGGCGGAACGCCCCTGACCGACACAACTTCGCCGTCGTAGGTCACCCGCTCGTCGCTCGTCATGAGCTGTTTGACGATGTCGATGGTTTCGTGGGCGCGACGGACCGGTCGCTCGAACTCCATGCTGTGCATGTTCTCGATGGACCGGGCTGTACTCGTTCCCAGGCCCAGCACCGCTCGCCCGTCTGAGACCCTGTCGAGGGTTGTCGCTGTCATCGCCAGCACGGCCGGCGACCGGGAGAACACGTTCAGTATCGCGCTCCCGATTTCGACCTCGTCGGTCCGGGTCGCGATGTCCGTGAGTTCGACGACGGAGCTGGCACCCCACAGTTCGTTCAGCCAGACCGAGTCGTAGCCCCAGTTTTCGGCCTCGACAGCCAGGTCGATTGTGCTGTGGTCCTCGACGCGTGGCACGACGACTCCCAGATGCATGGTGTGACCGACCGCTGGAACCCTAATAAAGAATCGTGTTGATAACTCGAAGCTGTTCTTCTCTACTCCGGCAGGCTCACTCCTGACCGATCATCCGCTCCTGTTCCTGCCAGTATTCCTCGCGGAGTTCGTACTTCTGGATTTTACCGGTCGCCGTTTCAGGGAGCGAGTCCCGGAAGTCGATGCCTGCGGGGATCTTGTAGCTCGCGACGCGTTCCCTGAGGAACTCGAGAATATCCTGTTCGGTCACGTCGCTGTCGGCCGTCGGAACGACAATCGCCATCGGCGTCTCGCCCCAGTCTTCGCTCGGAGCCGGAATGACCGCGGCTTTCAGGACATCGGGGTGATCGTACAGTTCGTCTTCCAGTTCGATAGAGGAGATGTTCTCGCCGCCGGAGATGATGATGTCCTTCCGGCGGTCCATGATCTGTATCATCCCGTCCTCGTCCCACGTCGCGAGGTCGCCGGTGTGGAAGTACCCCTCGACGCGGTCGTTGAACGCCTCCTCGGTAATCTCTGGCTTGTTGAGATAGCGGTCCATCACCTGGTTGCCCTGCACCACGATCTCGCCGATAGTCGCCCCGTCGCGTGGCACGCCGTTGCCGTCCTCGTCGACGACCCTGATGTCGGTACACAGCGCCTCGGACCCCTGCTTGACCTTGAGTTCACGGCCCCGTTCGGCGATGCGCCGCGGGGAGTTGCTGGTCGTGATAATCGGGGCCGTCTCGGTCAGGCCGTAGATGTGGATGATGCGCCAGCCGAACTCGTCTTCGACGCGTTCGATAGTCGCCGTCGCCGGCGCGCTCCCGGCTGTCGCGATCCGCACGTCGCGGTCGCCCTGTGTCACTACGTCGCCGTCGTTAGCCCGGTAGTGCTGGATGAGTTTGTTCAGCACCGTCGGCGCGCCGCACATGAACGACACGTCGTACTCGCGGACCCGGCGGAAGGTGTCCGCGGCGTCGAAGGTCCGCTGACAGACGTGGGTGCCGCCGGTCCCGGTGATGGCGTAGGTGTGGCCCCAGCCGTTGCAGTGGAACATCGGGAGCGTCCAGAGGTACGTGTCGTCGTCGCGTATCTCCATGTGCTGATTGAGCACCAGCGCGTGCCAACTCTCGGTCCGATGGGTTCTGACCACGCCCTTCGGGTCCCCCGTCGTGCCGGACGTGTAGTTGATGCTGGCGTCGTCGTCCTCGGCCATGTCCGGCCGGTCCGGTTCGGCTGTCGGCTGCCCGTCGAGGATACCGCTGTAGGCTTCCCACTCCCCGTCGATACGGTCGGGCTCGTACCCGATGAACGTCTCCGCAGGGATGTCGTCCCGTACTGGCTGGACCTTCTCTGCGAAATCGTAGTCAGCGATTACCGTTGCGGCTTCACAGTCGTTCAGAATATACTCGATTTTCGCGGGATCGAGCCGGTAGTTCAGCGGGACGAACACCGCGCCGAGTTTGTTCGTCGCGTACAGCGTCTCGATGAAGTAGTGTGTGTTCGGCGCGAGGACGGCCACGCGACTCCCCTTCGAGACGCCCCGCTCCGACAGTGCGTGTGCCAGCCGATTGACCCGCTCGTTTACCTCAGCGTACGTGTACTCGGTGCCGTCGTGGGCGACGATACCGGTCACGTCGTCGTAGATGTCCGCTGCACGGTCGATGAAGTCGGTGGTGAGCATCTCGCGTTTCATGATAACACGCCTCACTTGCCGTATTCAATCCCAATTATTATTATATTTTCTTCGTGAACGGTTGACAGCCGCCCGAATCGATACCTTCGTGTGAACTAATATGGCTCTCTGGAGAACAACGGCCTACGGCCACTCGTCCTCGTGGCCGTCCATCGGCGCGGGGACGACGCCGTCCTTCTGCGCCCAGACGCGGGCGTGGTCTGGACACACTTCGCGCTTCGCGTCCCAGGGGATGTGGAGTTCGACCGCGGCCTCGTTCTCGCAGTCGTCCTCGGCACACCGGGTCATAGAAGCGCGGCGGCGATCATGGTGACCAGTATCGATGCCGTCAGCAGGGCCTGGACGACGCCGGAGGCTAGCATCCCGGCGGTCGTCACGAGGGCAGCCTTCGCGCTCCCGCGAGCGTCCTCCTGCCGGTAGAACTCGACGACGAACACCGTGCCGGCGACCCCCAGCAGGATGCCGAGCGGACCGGTGAGGAAAAAGAGGACGAGCGCCACCACTCCGGCGAGGGCCGCCGTCCGGTTCGACGCCCCGCCGACGCGTGCGGCGACGGCCCCGCCCGCGATGTCGACAGCCCACGTCAGCAGGCCGACCAGCGTCAACAGGGCCAGCAGGACCGTCCCGGGTTCGGTCATGCCACTGGCGATCCAGTAGAGATAGACGCCGGCGAGCGAGACGAGCGCACCGGGGACCTGAGGCGTGAGGCTGCCGATGACACCGCCGACTAGCAGGGCGAACGCGAGCACGAACAGCAGCGCTTCGAGGCCGAGCAGGCTCATTGGTGTCTGTCGAGTTCCTCCTGTACCCAACGGTCGCCGTACAGACGCGTCAACCTTTCGACGATTCCGCCGAGCGTGCGCATGCACTCCCGCTCCGAGACGAACGCCAGTTCCTCGGTGACAGCCGACCAGGGACGGGCCTGCAGAACCTTTCGGACGAGGAGGCGTTCCTCCTGCGTCGAAAGCGCGGCTGGATCGGCCGGATCTGAGAGGTGTCGCCGGGTGAGTTCACGGAACGGCTTCGGGTTCGTGTCGAGAACCGACGCCCCGCCGGGGACGCCAGCAACCAGCCGCCATTCCCACTCGGAGAGGGAGGTGGACGGTTCGCTGTCAGTCGCTCGGAGCACGGCCCGAATGACGTCGGGGTCACAGTCGTCGAGTGGGTCCGACAGCACCGCAGCGATTCGGTCCTGGAACCACTCACCGTGACGCGCCGCGAGCGCCGCCCCGTCGTCGGAACAGGGGTCGAGCATCACGACGGAGTACTCGCCGCTGGTCGCGTTCCGCGAGGTGGCGAGGTGCACAGTACGATAGCCGTTGTGGGCCCAGAAACGGACGAGTTCCGGCGTCGCACCGTAGCCGACGCCGAGCCAGTCCACCCGCTCAGCGAACTCCCTCTCGATTTCCGAGAGGAGTTTGGAGCCGAGCCCGCGGGACCGGACCGCGGCGTGGGTCGCGATGCGGAGGACCCGCTGGCCGACCGGAACACCGGCGGCTTCGTCCCGGAGTTGCGTCGACAGTACGTCCGGAAGCATGTTCCCGCGGACTCGCCCGCCCTCGTACATCGTGGCTCGCGTGTCCGCCGAGAGCCCGCCTTCCTGTGCCAGCAGCGTGACCGCGACGACGTGGCCCCCGTGGGTCAGCGCCCGGACGGTGAGATTGGGCGCGTCGAGCAGTCGGGCCAGGTCCGATGGTTCCGTTCGGTAGTGTGCCAGCACGAGCAGGCCGAAGACTTCCCGGAGCAGGTGTTCGTCGGCGAGCAGGTCCGCGGCCGAGAGTCGGCGGTACTCGACGGTCTCCGGCGTCGCTTCGGCGATGAGCTGGTCGACTGGCGGGCGCGCGTCCAGCAACAGCGCCCGGAACACCCACACCTCCACGGGGTCGGCGCTACTGTACCGAATGGGCGTCGTCATCGACACGTCGGTGATCGTGTGGTCGCTTTCCGCCAGCCGGTCACGGAACCGGACGGAGAAGCCCCGGCCTGCACCCTCGTAGCCGTGGACGGTCGTGGTGAAGGCGACTGCCGGAGCATCGAGGAACTGTTCGAGTCGCCGGACCGGCAGGGCCGCGGCCTCGTCGACGATGACCACGTCGGGCTCGTCCGGAAGCGTAGCGCCCTCGGCCGGCGGCGCGTACCGCACGCAACCCGCCCCTGCAACGTCGAGCCGCTGGGGTTCCGACGCCTGGTCGCGCGTGAAATCGACGCCGAGCGTCTCCAGCAGGCGTGCCGCCCGCGTGAACACCTCGCCGGCGCTCCGGTACTGTGGCGCTGTCACCAGCACGTCCCTGCCCTCTAGGGCGAGGTTTCCGGCGGCCAACCCGGCGGCGCTGGATTTCCCCCGGCCCCGGTCGGCCTCGACTACGACCGCCGCGCCGTCGTCCCGCAGGGTCTCGAACGCCCGGACTCCGTCCCGCTGATCGCCGGTGAGACACTGGGCGTAAGTCTCGGAGCGGAACCACGAATCAGCGGGCGGAGTCGGTGCAGGAACCGGGCGGCTCGGTGGCGGGTCCGTCAGGCCGTCCTGCTCTATTGTGTCTGTGTTGGCGTCCACGATGGCGATGCCCCGGTGCGCTCGCAGCGTTTCGACGAACCGCTGGCGGAAGTGGCCGGTCACGTCCTCGACCCTGAACGGCGGGACCGCGAGGGAGGCATCGAACCCGTCCCGCTCCTCGGGCCATCGGTCCAGCGGCGGCGCGAGGAGAACGTAGAGGCCGCCGCCGTCGACCGCGCCGACGGTCCGCCCGACCGCGTCCGGCCGCAGTTCCTCGTGGGCGTCGAGTACGACGGCCGTCCGGGTCCGACCCAGGAGTTCCTCGGCGCGGGACTGTTCGTGGTGTTCGCAATCGAGAAACGGCTCCGGGCCGACGACGGTCGTCTCAGCGCTCGGGATGTCCGCCGCGTCGAGCGCTGCCCTCGCTCGCTCCCGCGTCCGGTCGGGGTCGCCCGCCAGCACGAGCAGCCGCCGCTCGTTTGCGCGGCGGGCTTCCGCTCGGAGCGACCGCGCGATGTCCATACCGGTGGTGGCGGACGCGCCAGTATGGACCTGACGGTCGCAGTGTTCCCGAGGTAGTCTTTTCACCGGACCGGACGCAGTTGTCGGCATGGGTCCCCTCCAGACCGCACTCTGTTCGGAACTCGGTATCGATCACCCAGTCGTGCAGGCACCGGTCGGGAGCGTCTCGACGCCAGCCCTGGCCGCGGCTGTCGCGGACGCGGGCGGCCTCGGGATGCTGGCGATGTCGTGGCGCGAGGCCGACGCGATCCGTGATGCGTACACGGCGGCCGCGAGCGCGACCGACGGCGTGGTCGGTGTCAACGTCGTCCTCGACGAGTCGACGGGCGTGCTCTCGCCGTCTGCGTGTCTCGATGCGTGTCTGGACGCGGGCGCGTCGGTTGTCTCCTTCTCGTTCGGCGACGCCGAACCGTACATCGACCGGGTGCACGAGACGGGCGGTACGGTAATTGTCACGGTCGCGAGCGCGGCCGAGGCTAGGGCGGCCGTCGACGCCGGGGCCGATGTCGTCGTTGCACAAGGCCGGGAAGCTGGCGGCCACGTCCAGAGCGACGTGACGACTCTGGCGTTGCTCCCGCGGGTGGTCGACACGGTTCCGGTGCCAGTCGTCGCAGCCGGCGGGCTCGGCGACGGCCGCGGCCTTGCAGCGGCGTTGACGCTTGGCGCTGACGGCGGCTGGTTCGGCACTCGGTTCGTGGCGACCGAGGAATCGGGCGCGCACGAAACATACCGGGAACGCATCGTCGACGCGCCCGAGACGGCGACGCGGTTCACCGAACTGTTCGACCGGGGCTGGCCGGACCAGCCACACCGGGTCCTCGAAACCGATGAGGTCAGGCAGCAGGCCAGTGCCGATTCGGACGAGGTGGACGACGGCAGCAACGACGAACAGATCGCACAGATGCCCGACGGCAAGCCGATCAGTCGGCTTGCTGATATGCCCCCGCTTGCGGGCATGACCGGCGACATCGAAGCCCTGCCACACTACGCCGGCCAGAGCGCCGGCCTCGCACAGGAGGTTCGGCCCGCCCACGAGGTGGTGGCCCGACTCGTCTCGGACACGGAGGCGGCGCTGGCTGATGCGGTGGCGGCCACGGAATAGACAGACCACCCGACAGCACCCGTGTGCCGGCCTGGCACGCGATTTCGGCTTCGAAAGCGCTTTTAGGGCCGGTGGCACAGATTGGGGTACAGCCTGCGCCGAGTTGATGATGCTCCCAGCCTTTTCAGGATACACACCATCACGGTGTGACGGGCCTCGCGGCCCGGACACGGCGGGGGAGCCTGAGCTCGCGCGCAGGAGGTGAACATACAAATGCCAGTATACGTAGATTTCGACGTTCCCGCGGACCTCGAAGACGACGCCCTCGAGGCGCTCGAGGTCGCCCGGGACACAGGCGCAGTAAAGAAGGGTACAAACGAAACGACCAAGTCCATCGAGCGCGGTTCCGCCGAGCTCGTCTTCGTCGCCGAAGACGTCCAGCCCGAGGAGATCGTCATGCACATTCCGGAACTCGCCGACGAGAAGGGCGTCCCCTTCATCTTCGTCGAGCAGCAGGACGACCTCGGTCACGCCGCCGGGCTCGAAGTCGGCTCGGCCGCCGCAGCCGTCACCGACGCCGGTGAGGCTGAGGCCGACGTCGAGGACATCGCCGACAAGGTCGAGGAGCTTCGGTGAGGTGACCTCGGATGAGCGCTGAGGAATCCGAAAGCAGCGGTTCCACGCCCGCCGAGGTTATCGAAGTCGTGGGCCGGACGGGGATGCACGGCGAGGCCATGCAGGTCAAGTGCCGCATCCGCGAAGGCGAGAACCAGGGGCGCATCATCACGCGCAACGTTCTCGGCCCGGTCCGCGAAGGTGACGTGCTCCAGCTCCGCGAGACGGCTCGCGAGGCCGACACCATCGGAGGGCAGTAACCATGCCCCGATCACGCGAATGTGACTACTGCGGTACGGACATCGAACCCGGTACGGGCACGATGTTCGTCCACAAGGACGGCGCGACCACGCACTTCTGTTCCTCGAAGTGCGAGAACAACGCCGACCTGGGCCGGGAGGCCCGAAACCTCGAATGGACCGACACCGCCCGCGGTGAGGTCGAGGACGAGGCCGAAGAAGTGGAAGCGGACGCTGACGAGGTAGACGCCGAAGAGGTTGCGGACGAGGCTGCCGAGGAAGCAGACGCTGAAGAAGCTGATGCCGACGCCGATGAGGCCGACGCGGATGCTGAAGACGAGGCTGACGAAGAAGCCGAGGAGGCCGAGGCCTGATGTCGGAACACGAGCGCACGTTCGTGATGGTCAAGCCCGACGGCGTCCAGCGCGGCCTCATCGGGGACATCGTCTCCCGCTTCGAGGACCGCGGCCTGAAGATGGTTGGCGGCAAGTTCATGCAGATCGACCAGGAGCTCGCCGAAGAGCACTACGGCGAGCACGAGGACAAGCCGTTCTTCGACGGGCTTGTCGACTTCATCACCTCCGGCCCCGTGTTCGCGATGGTCTGGGAAGGCCAGGACGCGACCCGGCAGGTCCGAAACATGATGGGCGAGACCGATCCCGCCGAATCGGCTCCCGGCACCATCCGTGGTGACTACGGGCTCGACCTCGGTCGGAACGTCATCCACGGCTCCGACCACGAGGACGAGGGCGCAAACGAGCGCGAAATCGAACTGTTCTTCGACGAGGACGAACTCGTCGACTGGGACCAGATCGACGCGCCCTGGCTGTACGAGTAACGCCAGATCGGCTGTCGCGTTTTTTCGAGCACAATCACCTTGAGGGCGGCGTCCGTACCGAACAGTATGAGCCTGACGCTCTACCAGCTCGACGGCTGTCCGTACTGCGAGAAGGTCGCCGACCGACTGGACGAACTCGACATCGATTACGACAGCGTCTGGGTGGAGGCGCTCCACTCGAAACGCGACGAGGTGAAGCGGGTCTCCGGCCAGCGGGGCGTCCCGGTCTTGGTCGACGAAGACCGTGGTGTCACCATGGCCGAGTCCGACCGCATTCTGGAGTTCGTCGAGACGACTTACGCGCCGGAAACGCGGCCGGCATAGAGGTAGCGGGCGGCCGCGCCGAGGCTCGCAAATATCAGCGGGAGGAAAAACATCAGGATAAGGAGCCACAGCACTGCCGGTGCGGCCTGGCCCTCCGCCCCGCTGTCGAACATGACCGTCCGGACAAACACGAAGCTCCCGGCGAATCCCGTTGCGACGTAGCCAAAGCCGATACCGGTCCCGACGAGCGCCGCTTCCTCGAGCAGGCTATTCGACCGGGCGTCACCACGGTAGCGCTCGAACAGCGCGCCGACGACGAGCAGCGAGACGATGGGAATCAGGAAATAGACGATGGGGGGGACGTTTGCCCCCTGGGCACCGTACAGGACGTTCCGCGCGGCCGAGCCGTACACTTCGGCATCTGCCGCGGTCACCAGCGTCGGCACGTGATGGGCGTTGTACAGCACAAACCCGTACTGAATGAGCTGGTCCGACAGCTCCGGCAGGTCGACCGACGACGGGCCGACGAGAAACAGCAGCGCGACGAGCAGATACTCGACCGCCAGCGTCCCGGCGGCGACGCCGGCCGCCCGGAGCCACGGAAACGTTCGGAGACTCTCGGCTAGCAGATGACTCTCCGGCTGTGGCTGCTCGGCGGTGGCGGTCGGCGGCTCGTCGACCAGCGAGTCGTTGACCGGCGTCCCGGTCCCCTCGTCGCTCGCCTCGTCGGTTCCGTGTTCAGTCACGTCTAGCCGTATCAACTTCAATGACGGAAAAAAGGGTTCCGGTGGTCGCTACTCCGACTCGAAGTCCAGCGCCGCGCCGTTGATGCAGTACCGCTTCCCGGTCGGCTCAGGCCCGTCGTCGAACACGTGACCCAGATGGCCACCACACCCGGCACAGACGACTTCTGTTCGCTGCATCCCGTGGCTGTTGTCCGCCTGTGTCTCGACGTTCCCCTCCTGGTACACGTCCCAGAAGCTCGGCCACCCAGTCTCGGAGTCGAACTTCCTGTCGCTGTCGAACAGTTCCGTCCCGCAGCCAGCACAGGTGAACACGCCCTCGTCTTTCACATCGATGAGGTCGCTGCTGAACCGGGGCTCTGTTCCGGACTCGCGGAGGATTCGGTACTCCTCGTCAGAGAGCATCTCGCGCCACTCTTCGTCGTTGTCCGGGAGGTCGCTCTCGGATTCACTCATGCTCCGGTGTAGGTGCCCCAGCGGTAAAAACGTAGAGCCAGGGGTGGGCTATTCTTCGATTACTCGAAGCCAAAAATTTAAAATATATAAATAGAAAGATAGTAGTATGGACGACCCCAAAGAGGGAATAGAGAAGCTTCGCGACCGGATCAAAGATAGCGACGAGATCACCGAGGCTGACGCTTCGGCGTTGCTGGATTTCTCCGATGAACTGTACCTCCGGAAGACCGAAACCGGCTATCACCGGCATGCGAAATTGTTGCGTCATTGTGTGCGGATTGCTGAGAACGTTGGTGGACTGCACGATGCACTGACTGACAAGGACGCGGCCAAGACGATACTCAACTGGATTCACCGGACCTACGACAACGAGGAAACCAACCGTGACTACCGAGTCGCGGTTCGGATGTTCGGACGACGAACGACCGAGGACGGCGGCGATCACCCACCGGAGTCCATCGCTTGGATTCCCTCCGGAACCTCCTCGAGTTACAACCCCAAACCGGACCCGGCCGAGATGCTTGGCTGGGGGGACCACGTCAAGCCGATGATTGATGCGACGCTCAACACCCGGGACGCGGCGATGATTGCGTTGCAGTGGGACGCCGGCCTGCGAGGCGGAGAGTTTCATGAACTCCGTGTGGGTGACCTCGCGGACCACGACTACGGGATGCAAGTCACCGTCGATGGGAAACGCGGCCAGCGGACGGTGACGCTCATTCCCTCGGTGCCTTACGTCCAGAAGTGGCTCGCTGACCATCCTGGTCGTGAGGACCCGACGGCGCCACTGTGGTCGAAGCTCACCACGAATGAGGCCATTTCTAAGCGGACGGTCTACCAGTCGTTCAACAACGCCGCCGAACGGGCCGAAATCAACATCCCTGTCACACTGACGAACTTCCGCAAGTCCTCGGCGTCGTATGCAGCCAGCGAAGGCATGTCCCAAGCCCATCTCGAGGCTCGCTACGGGTGGGTTCGGGGCTCCGATGCGGCCGCCCGCTACGTCGCTGTCTTCGGTGAGGCTGGGGATCGCGAGCTCGCGAAGATTCACGGCAAGGATGTCGAGGACGTCGACGAGGCGTCGGGGCCCGATAGCCCCGTGACCTGTCCCCGGTGTAACAAGGAAACCCCTGGTGACGAGGACTTCTGTGTCTGGTGTGACCAGGCGCTTTCTCGTGGCGCTATCGAGCGTATGGAACAGGACCTCTCTACGGTGCAGCGGGATTTCCTGCAGTTCGCCAAGGACAACCCCGACATCCTCGATGAGGCCGACCGGCGCGAAGAGCTGATTACCGAACTGGCCGACGACGGGGAGTTCCTCGAACGAGCTCAGGAGTTTGTCGACGCCCTGGAGTCTCATTAGGACAATCCTCGCTGCCGTTTGAGGTGTTCGAATTCCTGTTCTAACTGCTCGAACTCCGGGTCCGAGAGGCCACGGTCGAGGATGGTCCAGGCCATTGCCCGCCCCATTGTATCCGAGGAATGCCGGAGAATCTCGATGAGCTCCTCTTTGTTCTCGCGGGCGTACTCTTCGATGGTCTGGTCATCGGGACCGCCAGTAATCACGCTGGCTCACCTCCGACGGTTTCTAAGCGCTCGATACAGACTTCGGAGATTCGCGGTCGGCGCCGGTACTGTTCATAGCGGTTCTCGACGGTGGGGAACGCGGTCGTCCACTCGGTGTAATGTTCGAGGTCACCCACGCGGTAGCGCAAGCGCCAGTAGTTCGTAGCGGTAGTCTGGCCGCTGTGTGGCTCCGTGTGGGCGTCGGCACCTGCCATCACAGGTCACCCCCGTCAGTGACTGGCGGCGCTTCTGTCGGCGACAGGGCCCCAGAAATCGCAGCCAGGTCGACGGCATGTGTCTGGAGTGCCTGCTGGCCGGCGTCGGTCAGCGTGTACGCGTTCGTGCGGTCGTCGACGGCTGATTGCTCGACCAGGTTCCTGTCGGTGAGCTGGTCGAGGTTCTGGTATAGCCGGCTGTGATTTATTGGGTCGGTGTAGCGCTCATCGAGATACTCCTTGATGGCCAGGCCATAGGGGAGGTCGTCACCGTTGGTGATGCTCGCGATAGCCTGGAGGATATCGCGCTGAAAGCCTGTACAGTCGTGCCACGTTGTCATTGGTACCCTCCGTTGGACAGCATATCCGATGGAAGGATACTGGGGTAGGAAAGGCTGCGGCGGGCGGGTAGTCGAAAGTCGGTTCTGACGGGACTGACTTCGGTACTGGGTCGCTGCGTGGTGTTCATGGGTGGTTCAGGCAATGACTGAATGCTAGCCGAAAGTGACCGAAAGGGCCGCTGTCTGGTGGTTTTGGCCGTGACCGAAAGCGGTCGGTAGCGATGCGTCTCTTGAGGGGTGAGGTTACTCATGGGTGTGTGATGACTGGTAGGCGATCTATACTTCGTGGACTGTGGGGTGGTTTCAAGGACCCCGGTATCGAGTGCATTCATGCGGTTTGCTAGCCGACGCGACGCCCGTGCTGGTGACACGGCGTCGCATCCGGTTTTCGGTGAGTGCGACCCCCGAGGAGCGACGCGTCGGCCGTGCTCGGACAGTCATTTGCACAAGTACTTAATATTTGGCACTGTACTATGCCATAATGAAAACTACAATGCCAGAGTGCATGGACTATATCATGGTTGGAGAATCCGGTGACAATAACAGCGGAGGCAACGAATCAGAGGATATGGGTAAGGAGGAGCGAGTGAGACAAGTTCTGGGCCTATTAGTTGAAAGTGGCCTCCACCTCCCGCCAAATGTGATATTCCACAATTGTAAAGAGAGAGGTGCTACCTTCGAAAGGCGGACAGTTAACCGCTATCTCAAAGAACTTCTTCAGGAAGGATACGTGGAAAGAGTTGACGGGACCGATGGATTCTACAGGGCAACTACAAAGGGTCGTGAGTACTATTTTGGAGATGAAAAATGATACTGCCATCTGGCACAGTACTATGACAATCACTAAGTAGTTGCACCTTCTGAGTATAATCTGAGAACGCACACACCACTGGGCAGTTTCTGTTTGAATCAGAAATTGCCCACCCTGTCTCCAGCAGGGTAGGCGTGTGGGTTCTCACGACAACCCATGCAGAAATCAGAAGCCAACCCTCAAGAACGTACCGCACGCGAACTACTCACTCAGGGCCAACCGCTCTTTCTGGGCGTCGACGGCGACGATGCAGCGCACTACTGGGATAGCTATGAGTTCGCCGTGGCTATCATCACGACTGATGGACACGCAGAGAAAGTTGAACTGTCCGAGACCCCCTTCACAACCCTTTCTGAGTGGTGTGAGTACACCCGAGGGGAACGCGGCTGGGACGTCGGCCCTCACGTCGGTGGGTCACTTGTTGGCGATCTCACCCAGGCGGTGAAAGCATGAGTTGTACCGTAGAGGAACGCAAGCAAGTCCGACGAGCCGCTCGGGGAATTCGTGATTGTGTGCCGACGGTCGCCGTCGACGTAGTCGCACCGAACGCAAGCCAGTACGATGCGTGGACGCTCGATGCTGTGTTACCTGATGCAGAGGGTGTGCCGCCGGAGGTCTTGCGTGAACTCGCGTTAGCCGGGTTAACGCTGCAACCGACGCCATCGCAGGCAGAGTATCAGCATGTGACGGCAACGGTATAATTAATTGGTCCGTCCTTTTTATCGACATTCGCCTCGGATAGCAGTGGGTTTGTTTCAGATGTACTCCCAGACGTTTGTAGTGGCCTAAAAATTAATAAAAATATGATATGTACCTCTCGATTTCGATTGTTGGGATCGAAATATAGTCTGTTGGGTTTACTTATTAATTTATACCAAATCCAGAAACACTAAACATGCAACCGGAGCGAGGTTTGCAGTGATGATAGCGAGGTCCCCTTTTCGAATGGTAAGTCCTCGATAGGTGCAAAACAAGTCTTTACGTGCGTATTCTGTCGGCGTTTTTGACTCGAAGTATCTCCGCATCCAAACCCGGAGACCGACAATAGAACATATCGAAACGGCACCCGCGAAAACAACTAATCCACTTACACTCTCTGCTGTGTAGAGTTTAGTTAGGAAGATAACAAATGCCGCAATCGTAGCAATATCGAAGTATCTCATCGATTGCTCGTAATGATAACTGAATAGCGCCGTATACCTAATATTCTCAGCGCTAGCAGGTGAATCGCCGATCACATCGTATTCCGGTTGCTTCTGGAATTCTCCTTCGAATTTTCCCTCACCACCCGCTGTGGCAATTTCAACTACAATAGTAGACAGGAATGGAGTGATTTCAAGAACTAGCCCCGGACTTGGGAAACTCATTTAAATTGGACTTCAGAATGTAGTGTCGGTCCTTTCCTACTATCTTCAGCTGCTTGTTCTGTTTCAATGTTCATCGACAACTGAATGATCCCCATTGTTGAAGTGCCTCCTGACTCTCTCTTAGCCGGAACCTGAAATTGATATTCGTTTACATTTTTTCCTTTTGACGGGGCTACATGTGCTTTTTCGACATACTCGTAGGACTCTTCACTCCCCTGGCTTTCAGTCATTAGAGTTATGTTCTCGTTTAGACTCCGGATCCGCACTTCAACAGTAGATACATGGCTTCGCCAATTAATGATTCCAGTTCGTTGAGTGCCTGTCTCCCCTTTTGAAAGACAGCATACTTGCTCTGTGTCATCCATGCATGTCTTCACTTCGATCATGCCATGCTTGTCCTTATCCGACTCGTAACAAGAACTACCCTCAAGTTTCTGCATTTGCATTATTTTGACGGATTTAGCTTATTGCTAGCTTCGCAGTTTGGCGGAATGATTCACTAATCATATCATCGGTAGCGTCTAATCTACTCACTGAACTTATATCAGAATCTAGTGCAGTTGCAGTCGCATACTGAACCAAAGCTGCTCGTAGTTTTCCGTAATCAGCCTGGTTTTCAGTCATATGGATTGTGATCTCATCACCACTGTCGCCATTCCCAGACTCCCAGGTTACTGTGTATTGGCCGTTTTTAGCCTCCGTTCTAAAGAACAGACACGTATCAGAGTTGACCATATCCAGTAACTCATCACACTTTCCATGAATCCACTCATCCGATTCACGGGTTCGCATTTCACTCGGGGCATCTTCTGGAACTGCTGTATCGTTCTGCACAACCTGTTTGAATGAATCAAATGAAGGCGATGACGATCTCCAGTATATAGACAAGGAATCACCACCGATTCTCTCGAGGATCGCACGAAATTTGGCACCTATCTCTAGAGACTGTCTGGTGAAATCCTTATCAATTCCTGCTACTTTACCCTCTTCCTCACTGATTTTCTTGATCTGATCAAAGGGGCCTACTTGGGATTCGTCTTGTTCTGCAAATTGAGAAGTGGTAGACTCGTCAAATATCCGTTCGATATCAAGTGTAGATTCGTCTGTGTATTCTGAATAATTACCATAGACGTATTTAATTAGATTTGAAAGCCGCTTCTCACCATGTGCTGAGGTTATCTTATTAGCCTCTTCGAACACCTTATTAAAACCGTCCTTCTTTAGAAGGGTTTTTGCAACTTGGATTCCGTCAGGGGTAAGCGAGTAGTCGATTCTGTAATTACCAACCTCATTTCTTGTTCTACTCCTACGGATATGTCCACTATTAATCCAACTCTCAATATCGCGCTCCAACTGATATGAATATGGACCAAATTTGTAGGGAATAAACCGATATCTCTCCGGGAGATCTGACTCCTTTTGACCGAGGAAAACTAACTTTTGGAATCTTATTGAACCGCTAATTCCCTGCGTTCCCGACGTGTGTAGGTACACAATCGGCAGGGGTGAAGTCATAACCTGTACTCAGAGTCAATTCGGACCATACTAAAGTATTGCCAAAATAAAAGACCAAAGAAGATATTCACCACCTCTACACTCTTAATTTCCTCATAGATCAACCTAGCCAGTTCGTCGACGACTTCGTCAATCAGCTTGTTTGACCGTCGGCACATAATTGATCAACCCACCTCGGACCTCATCGACGGATAGTAGCGTCACTTCCGAGGTGTTGCCAGCGTACGAACCAGGAGTAGGCCTGGGCAGCAATCTCTTTCCAACCCCACAACTCCTAACGACTGAGTGAAACAATATCCTCACGGACTGAAGAAAGAGCATAGCAGCTTTTCGCCGAAATAGTCAACTCATATAACACGAAGCCAAGCGTTCTTTTGGCCTCCTGGACATCCTCGTGCATGGGAATTCAGGAGTACGTCGGTAGCGATGAGAAGGTGCTTGCACAAGCAGTCGTCCACAGTGACCCATATGCAGTAGTCTTCTCGGGAAAGGCCGGAGAGATCGCTTGCACACCGAGCCGGCTGATTTACAGCGAACGGAAGAAGACCGTCGACATTCCAGTAAACGAAGTTGGGTCGATGGAGTTCGAAGAACCGCGAATGCCGCGGGCCTATCTTTACACTGGTATCGCTGCACTCCTCTTTGCACTCTTTGGTGGCGACATCTCGCCTGGTCTGCAGTCGTTTTGCTATGTCCTCGCACCAGTCCTTCTGGGGGTCGGGTACATGTATCGGACAAGTGTGCTCAAGGTTTTCACGCCGAGTCGGACCTATGAGTTCAAATCCCGAGACGGATCGTTCCCGGAGGTCGTGTCAGCGTTCCGTGACCGGTCAGACGACAGAGTCAGCGTTGAAGCCTAAGCCCTCCAAGCAAAGGGCATGCCAGAGAATCGACCAGTTTGTGCATTTATTGAAGAGCCGATTTTAGTCGTATCGGTTCCAACATAATCCACATTGTGAATTCCGATAATATTAGATAGGCATACTGGAGACAGTAGGGATATGGCCGACGTAGATATCGAGTACCGGGATGTTGACCACGACGAGTACTTAGATGAGAGCGTAGTTACGGAACGGATGACTTATCTTGCTGATTCGGAAGGTAATGAAGTCGAGCTCACTATGGTGATGTTTAATGGAGAGGACAGGAGAGAGATCCGAACGGTGACGGTAACGGTAGTTGAGCCTGATTTTGAATTAGAGGGGGCTGACAGAAGGAGCGAGAGATTTGTCGGTGAAGCTGGGGACCGACAGTACACTGTTTCTAGACACGGCAAGGTTATGATATATTCCTCAGAAATGGGATCAGAACGCGGGCAACTGTTGGACATGGCTCAGGCGTAGGCCAAAATCGTCGGTGGCAGTAGTATGCGGTTACTATTGTAAAGCAGGCTTGCTATTTGATATCTGCCCTGGTATCCAATTTTCGATATGGGTGGTCTGGAAATATATTGAGTGGTCCGTTAACGCCTTCAAATATAGTTTGTCAACTGTCGTGATTGATTATTTAGTGTTTATTGCCTGCCAGCTCCTGGATTTAGTGTAAAAAATACTATAGTTAACTCTCTAAATCGCTATGCTAGAACGTTATGTATACTTAATGTTAAGCAGGTATACTGATGGCTATTCCGGATCCTTCTAGTGAGACAGAGGAGTTTATTCAGCATGCGACGCAAAAACTTGAGGACTGGTTAGAAGATCGAACATTGGACATTTTCCAAGTTAATGAGTATGATCCTGAAGTCGCATTACAGGTTGTAGACGACATCAGTCAATTGACTTCGATGATATCTGTCCAGATTGAAGCCCAGGGTCTGCGATATTTATCAGATGTTTATGAGGACCACCTTCCGGATCATATGGAATGGGTCCGTAATGACCGGTCCAGCGGCGAAAAATATCCTGACCTGGCTCTCGTGGATCATAATCGTCGTCGGGCAGCAGATTCCGTAGCCAATATCGTTTGGCCAGGGATTGAAATCAAGGCGTGGTGTCCATTAACAACCGAGTTCGGAAGTCGGCATAAAAAGTCACAAACAGCACTCGCAAAGAACCCATCGACACTCCTGCTCGCCTGTTGGCTTCCGGAACACGTGGCCTATGGTGCGCCCAATATCTTCGCAACATGGTCAGACGATGCACTAGCAATTGCGCGTTCACGGGACGAATACTGGATGCAGCCGCCGGAAAGCTTGGTTCGAGAACCAAATGATACCTCTGACCGAACACAGAGCAAGCAGCGTTCTGTAACGAAACGGTATCTCATCGAAAACAGTGAAGATACCGCTGCAGCAGGGGAACTTGCCACAGACTTAGGATTAACAACTAACGAATACAGCCCAACAGCGGAGTTCCGTGAAAAGGTCGATACTATGTTAAATAAATTCAATTACTCTGGGGACTCGGCGAATTGGCGGAAACTTCGCCGACTCCATCATCAGCCACTATTGGATTTCCAGGACCGAGTCGAATCTATGGAGTTTGCTGGGCGAGTTGTTGGTGATTGGCGACGCGATTTCCAGAAGGGTAATGCAACCGAATTTCAACGTCTCCTTCGCGGGAATAAACAAGAATCACTGAGCGATTATTAGAACGACTGGAGGTCTGCTTGCTGATCGTCGTTTTCTACCTTTCGCTGGATCTTCTCTAACTTATCGATCACATCTCCGATGCGTTCGGAGTCTGCCACCTCAGAATCAATTGGCTTTTCATCAACGATGCTTTCCAGCTTATCGACAGCTTTTTCGAATTCGTAAACTGATTCGGCATTCTGGAGCTTTGGTCTGGATTCAGTTGCACCACGCTTAATCTGCATCTCTACTTTTTCAAGCCGTTGGACAGCAGTTTCATAATATTCGTCAACTATCTCTGCGGTCCGACACTTTCGATCCAGTTCCATCGAAGCCGCTGCACCGGTACAAAGTCCGCCAAACGGTTCCCATACCACATCTCCCACGTCAGTTGTTGCTTTGATGATTCGCCGCATAAATTTTAGCGGCTTCTGGTTCAGGTGCGATGCCTTACCACTGTCAGTTATGCGCTCCTCTCCATTCAATTGACCCTTACTCCATACGTTCGTCACACCTGGGGGACAGTCGAACTTCGCGCGCATCTGCTCCCACTTCTCCGCGGTCACCGGTTCGCCATCAACAGTAAAGTAAGGTTTTCCGTCGGGATCACCGTGTTCATTGGCATATTCAACCATCGCTTCCATCCGCTCCGCCGGCGGGTAATACCAGAGGTTTCCTTTTGTAAGATATTTTCTCGATGCTGCATCAGCGACACCACAAGCATCGTTGGCATCCTGTCGAGTAAGACCTGTCCGGTCCCACTCGCTGATGACCCATTCTTGCATATCCATCACTTCACCAGTCTCCTGACTCGTGAATTCAGGCTTCTTCACATACTGAACGCATACTTCAGTAACTTGTGGGAACTTTCGGAGTTTTTTCGTGTTACTATTGCCAGCGATGTGCGACATTCCTTTATCCCAGATGTTGCACCCGCGGTACTCCCAGCCGTGTTTTTTTAAGAGTGGGTGTACCTCTGCCCAACCCTCCTCAGTGTTCCAGAACCAGAGCGTTGTTTCTGGAGTGGCAGACTCACTCCAGGCCTTGATATGCGGTTCATACCATTCCGGAATATTCTCCGCCTCTTCGGGTTCCCCTGGAAATGAACCCGTACCGTAAGCACCATCAGAAACGATTGTAGTAGGAGTCTCCCAGTCCCCATAGAGATCAGATACATCGGAATTATACACCCGAACCTCATCATCGCTGAAGTTCCTGATCTGCGACTGAGGTACGTCTTCTTCACCCATTCTTATACCCTACTTCTGCTGAGTCCTTATTAATGGCTCTGGATTGAATGCAGCGAGTATTTTTCGTGCTATGATTGAGGGTCTGTCTCGTCTCTTCGGAGTGATGTATCGATGTCACAATAAAAACCGGCGAATATTTTAGCATCTTATTGTTAATACTATATAAAATCAGAGTATATACTTATTTGATATAGATTGTAATTGAATATGTAGATACTTATCTGATTACTTGACACCTCAACATCTGGTAATGCAAATAAGGTTTATATACATACCCTCCGACGGATGAGTTCATGCAGGTTCAGATTCATCACGGTTCTCCTGTCCCTGAACTCATTAATAACCAGCTGGAATCTGCCGATCCAAGGCCCAATGAGGATCACTCTCGACTATGCATCGTTGGTGGAGCACTGAGTCGCGAGCGATTAAAAAAACGACTCGCCCGAGATGGCCATCCGCCGACGAACGTAGCCCAATTCACAACAGTTGATGATATTTCCGAGGCCGTTCTTGAAGGAGGTCTTGACCCAACGCCGGTACTCCTGCCAGAGAGCTTCACGCAGCGGTTAATCCAAGAAACACTTCGTCGTGCCCGAGATGGGGAATTTTCATCTCCTGTCCGGCAACTTGCACAGGGCTTACCAAGCGATGAGGACAACGTCGTTGAGACGCTCTATCAGGAACTCAATGAGTACTACCGTTGCACGGATGCCTGTAACGATCACAGAGATCTCAGCGACCTTGCAGCAGACTTAGAGAATACATATGCCTGCGAGAGTGGCCAGCGCCGACTCGAACAATTCGCTGAACTAACTGACGTGTTAGAGACTCTTGCAGCAGAATTGACAGAGGAAGCAATTGATACGAATACAACAGGAGACTCAATTGTTCCATACATTTCTCGGAGCCACTTCGTCAGTGCTGCCCGTGAACATATTCAGCATCAATTTCACGAAGTGTTTGGCGAGGTTTCGTGGGTTGGCATCACGACAATAAGCGTATTCGACAACCCGACACTGCGACTACTACTGGAGATCGGTCGCCATCACGACGATGTAGATCTACATTTCTTTCTGGGGGCTGGAAGTTATGAGCGCCAGCGTAAGCGTCTAACCAATATCTCAACTGTCGACGTACAGGAGGCTGATGATGAACGCAATTTCAGTTCGTCATCCGCAAAATTCCTTTCGGATGCACTGGATGGTGAACACGAGTCTGAGGTCCCTCCCAATTTAGAACTTGTCGAAGCGCCAGAGCGTCGTCGCGAAGTGGAGTTTCTCGCACAAGACGTTCGAGGGAAGCTCAATGAAGGGTATGAACCCCGCGATATTGTTGTTGTAGCCCGCAATATCGAGGCCTATGCAACTCCGATCCAGGATATCTTCGAGTCCAACGGCCTCCCGTATCATCTGGAGACAAAGGCTGCGCTAGCCCATGCACCAAGCTATCGATTCCTTGTTGCTACCTTCGATTTGATTCAGGCAGCGGTTGACAACGAAGAAATCGGGTATGATACACTAGTTGACCCTCTTCGGCTAGGCTTCTGTCATCCTAAGGAGCAGCCGCGGTACTGGCCACTTCAAGATCGGGTTTTTCTCTATCTTGAACAGCGGCTACATGATGCTGAAGAGCGAGATGGAAAACGAACATTTGGCGAGTGGCAACGCACAGTGGCTGATCTTACCGGATGGGATGAGCCACGTGAACGGATGGAAGCGTTCCTTGACTGGATTTCTGATCAACAGGGGTCCCCACCACAGACAGGAGAACAACTCCGGGATATTGTCCGGCGACTCGTGAGCGACTACATCTATCAAATGGTTCCGAATCGCCGGTCACGACCGGACGGGCCAGGGATTGATGCAACCCGTTCACGTTTGACAGATCAACACACGACTGCGGTGGCACAGAATGTGTACAATAGTGCAGCCCAGGTCGGACAGCATTATGAATATCTGCAAGAAGTCTTTGACGACGACGCTGACTGGACAGCTTCGTGGGAAGAAGCCAGCCAGGCATTATTTGATGTTCTGGGCGGTGGGACCATTCGTCAGCAACAGAAAGACGGGAATGCGATCCGGATCGTTGACGCTGGTGATACATTCTTCATGGACGCAGAACACGTCCACCTTCTTGGACTGTCACGCGGTGATTTCCCTGTTGAGCGAGAAGAGGCAACATTCCTCCACGAGAACCTGCGAGAGCGCGTAGCATCTGAAAGCGAAGAGGGGACTCTTCCATACTTCCGGCTAGCTGCTCAGGAGACTCAGTACAAGGTTGATATCGACTACTACGAATTAGCTCTCCAGGTGAGTTCTGAGAGTATCACTGTCAGCCACCAATTTCGAGACACAGAGGCTAATGAAGTGCCTTGGTCGGCATTTTTGGATCTCATCGAGACAGACCCAAGTGAAGACTATGTAACTCGGGTTCGCGCAGACCAATGGCTCCCAGAGCCGGGGACGACAGGTATGGCGGATACCTGGGATGAATTAGGTTCCCAAATCAGTGAACGCGACCGCCAGCGATTGATCCAACATCATGCCAATCGTGCTTGGCCGGGACGAACTGCTCCAGAGATCACAGCGGACAACTTAGAAAGGTTGTCTACATTGACTAATCAGGAAACGTATACACAACAGGTTCGGCCACGGTACGAGCGCTACGTCCAACCTCCAACACAAATAACTGTTTCAGCCGACGAGGCAGCCTTCGATGGATTTTCGTTGCAAGATATTGTCGGTTCCCCGATCAGCGTCCACGAACTTGATCTCTTCAGTCAGTGCCAGTTGAAATTCTACTATTACCAGTTCCTCTTTAATTTCAATGGGACAGATGTTCGCCGACAAGAGATTCCATTCTACATGGGCTCACGACAAAACTACCGGTTTGGTCAACTACCACAGATTATCCAGCATCATTACGCTGGTGAGCAAAGCCGAGAGGCATGGCAATCGATTATCAATCAAAAGTTGCGAGATCGGCGCTCGCTAACAGATCGATTTGATAGCCGGGATGAAGTCCGTGAATGGGTCCAGGAGGAATTCAACTCTTATATCGACCTCCAGATTGGTCCGCAGCTCGCTGATGAGTATACCCTTGTCGAACAGGAGGAAGAGAGTGATGAGACACACCAGCGGCAATGGACGTGGCAGCAGGAGCGGCGCGTCGATGTCGGGAATGAAACGAGGGTCTGGCTCCCTGGACATCGACAAGATATTCTTCCACATGATGACGACTACGTACTGCCAATATACCATGTCCGGCACAGTTCATATGCACAGAAGGCGAGCAAGACGTGCTGGAATGGATCGCGATACCGGGACGAGGGATGTAGTTCACTATGCGAATCCTGTGATGACGTAGACGATTGTAGTTACAATACACGATTTATGCTTGACCACCGAATTCACACACTCCCACATGCAGAAGACAACTACGCAGGGTATTTGTTCCACGACCAGTACGAAAGTGGTTCACACGCCCGTCATGGGCTAATTAAACAGAACCATGCTGCAGCGATTCGTGCTGGCATTAACAACGGTCCAGAAGCGAATCTTGGGCCCGGTAACCAAATTCCGACCGCTGGTTGGTACAGTCGTGAAGGGCAGTGGAATGAGGATCTAAATACTCATCTCGAAAATATTCAGCCAACTGATGGAGAGGTAGAATTTAGCGTCGGCGAAGGGTTCGTTAACAGAGGTGGGTGCGAGTCTTGTGCGTATCGCTCTATGTGTGGCGTCCCGGATGGAGGTGAGTTCTAATGTCTTATCTAACGAATCCAGATGATGCACCGTCAGTGTTCGATGATGATCCGCAAAGTGAAGTCTTCAATGAATACTTTGACGGGAGTGGACGTGTCGTCGTAGGGGCTGGTGCGGGGACCGGAAAGACGACGACTCTAATCGATATCGTTGCTGAAACAGTATTACAGAAGCTTGATACCGAGGCTGGGAATCCCATGGACGACCTGCTGGTGACGACATTCACAAAGGATGCAGCAGGCGAACTGAAGACCGAGCTTAAACAACGACTTCGTCTACACGAATCCGAAACCGGTCAAGAGCTCGACCCTGACATCTGGCGGTGGATAGAGACTGACAGCTACATCGAAACGATTGACTCATTCACCCACCGTCTTCTCGGCGAAGTGGCCGTTGATGCTGGTATTTCTCCGGATCTGGATATCCGTGATGGGCTCGAGGATGAGGATCTCATTGACGAGATTATGGAGGAGCTCCGTGAGAATCCAGAACATGCAGAGCGGTTAAATCGGCTTGAAGATGCCTATCCAAATGAAGACTGGCGTGATTTCCCACCACGCGATGTCCGTACGATGCTGGCTGATGCACATTCAAAAAGCCGCGAGTTCTGCTGGACGCCCGAAGAGATGGGCGAGCAGATACTTGCGACTCATCGTGAGTCACATGCGAATCTCGAGCCAGAGTTCTCAGCAGAAGATATCCGCGATATCACTGAGCACATCACAGGCCAGTATGCTATCATTCCGGGCGATCTGCCAGAACATGCATCACGGGTTTATGAACACAATGAAGGGTTGCTGGAGGATTTCAAAACCCTCCTCGTTGCCTTTGACGAACTCTATGATGCGAAAACCCTGGATTCAGGCGAGCTGTCACATACAGACATCACGTATTTGGTCTGGCGATATCTCAACCAAAACCCAGACAGTGAATGGGCGCAGGGTCTGAGTGAACGGTTTGATCATGTGTTTATCGACGAATTCCAGGACACCAGCTTTGCCCAATGTCGGATTCTCTCCCATTGCTTCCCGGACGCTGACCCGACTGCACCGGAAAGTCCTAACGCTCTCTTCATCGGGGATGTGAAACAATCGATCTACCAGTGGAGATCAGCAGACCCACAAATCTTCTCTGAAATCATTCAAGACGCGCAAGCCGGGCAGGCTGACGAGTATCTGGAAGTTGAAGGGATGGAGTATCGACCTCTGACAACCAACTTCCGGAGCCATCCTGATCTCGTAGAGTCCGCCAACCACATTTTTGATGCTGTCTTCGATGATGAAGCCCGAGGCGATATCGGGCCATTCCCCATTCCGTTCGAAGCAGCAACTGCAGAACGTGCATCAATTGAGCCCGAATGGGCTGAAATGACGGATGTCAACGGTGAGGAAGCCCTATCACGCCTCCATGTCCTGGACTTGGGTAGCCCACAGAACAAAGATGATTGGTGGGATATAGAAGCCCAGCAGATCGCAAGGACTGTGAGTGCAATCACCGGGAGTGATCGGGTTCCCGTACTGGATGGAGAGGCAACTGAATCACTCGATGATCCACAATACCGCCAACCGGAACCCGGAGATATCACTCTACTATTTAATCGACGCCACGTGATGCCTCTGTACGTCCAAGCACTCCGTCAATATGGTGTCGATTGCGCTGTCGATGTCTCTGCTGGCCTCTTCGATGAACCAGAAGTACGATTGCTGGTTGATGTGCTTGACTGGTTCGCAAATCCGCATCAAAAGGATTCACTCATCCGGATTCTACGCTCTCCAGTGACGGCACTTGAAGACCGAACGATACGTTATTTGGTAAGTGAGAATCTCTACCTCTCAACCGCTCTGCAGGATTGGCCGGAAGACTTGCCGGAAGCCGATCGAGACCGATTAGAAGGTTTGCTTGCGCTCCGAAACGATCTCCGTTGGGATCGGGAAAAGAACAAGGCAGAGCTCGTTAGTGAGCTGATTCAACACACGGCATTCGACTCGATTGTATTAGCCGATCCCGATGGCAAACAGAAATTTGCTAATCTCTGGCTCATTACAGAGATTGCTGCCGAGTGGGAAGATGAGGAGCTGATGACGTACCGCGAATTTGTCATCAGGCTCAAACGCCTTCGAGACCGGGCCCAACGCGGTGATGAGGAATATCCAGTGGCAAAAGTATCGGACGAAAACTCCGACACAACTGTTCGGCTGACTACTGTACATCAATCTAAGGGTATGGAGTATCCAATCGTTATTCTTCCCGATCTCCAGTATTCGCCGGTTGGTGGCCTCTTCCCGTGGGATAATCGGATGCTGTTAAGTCGGGACGGTGTCGGGCTTCGGCCTGATATCGGGAATGAGGTCCCAGTTGACTTCGATCAAGGTGGCTCTGATTACTGGTTGACCGATGACTACAATCCATTCGTCTTTGCGGCTGATGGGCTTGGTACTACGTGGCTTCGTGGGAATCGAGGCGACGATGGAACAATGCAAGACAACCACCCACTCGCCGATAATATCGCTGCCAATATTGCGGAGTTTTGGAGGACACTTTATGTAGCGTATACTCGGGCCTCAGACCATCTGATTTTCGGACTTACTGATACCGAACCGTGGCCAGACGAGTATATGTCATGGACTCCCCTCCTACGAGAACGCCTCCAGCCGGATGGGTTAGACGGGTGGCGTGAAGGCGTGTTTCGTCATCAGCTTGACTACGCCGAGGCCAACGGGTCGCCCGAGGTATGTATTGGTATCGACGACCTCGAGACGGGAACGCCAATCGAGGATGAACCGATTGGGATGGATGTCGTTAATGAAGCAATCAATGAGGATCGGCAACATGAGATTGATCCGGTTGCGCCAGACTTCTTCCCAGAAGTTGTCCGACCAAGCTCAATTCAAGAACTGCTTGCCTGTCCACTTCGCTTCCAATATAGTGAACTCGAGGAAATAAGTGGTATTCGTGCTGAAATCCCGCCTGGAAGCACACCACCTGGAGACCTGCAGCGTAGTCAGTGGGGAGACCTTGTCCACCTCTTTTTAGAGCGATACCACGAGGATCCCGCAGATGCTGAGGAGCTTGCGGAGACTTATTCATCTCCAATCCAAACGGAGTTACTTGAGCAGGTACAGGCGAACTTCGAGAATTCTGACCTTGCATCACACTTAGACACCAATGCTAACGAAGTGCTGCCAGAGCATGAAGTTCTTACCTATGCACCAGACCTGAATACGTACGTTCGAGGCCAGATCGACCTCCTCTATGAGGATAGCGATGGCTGGCATATTGTCGACTATAAGACAGGTCGGGTAGCAGAAGGGGAAGAATATTCTGAACAGATGTACCGCCGGCAACTAGCTGCATATCGATGGCTTGTGGATAAAGCATACGACATTGAGATCGCTTCGACTGAGCTGTTCTACATCCACCCGGATATAGAGCGTCACCCAGTGGAAATCACCGCTGATGAGTTTGAAGAGGCGTTGATGGCGGCACGCGAAACATTAGAAGTTATATCTGGACAAGGATTACAAGCGGAGCCGGATCCTGATCCTGACCAGACCGATTCACCCGATGTAAAGACCCGATGCGGCTCATGTCCGTATCGAGGTCTCTGCCCTGAGTGGGCAGATTAGAACGGCACTGTCGATCTACTGTTCAACTTCCGTCTCTAGATTCGTGTTGAACTGAAAGAACGTATATACCGCAAACAGTGACTTCTAAATTTTCAAAAAGCGTTCGCTAAGGTTGTTGCCACTTGTTGTAATAAAAACTATAATAGTTGGTTGTGAATCAATCATCCACCCACTGATAAAACTAACCTGTAATGTTCAGAACTGTTAGCAAAACTCGGATGGATTAATTAACCAGATTCAGTTATAGCTTGTATTTCTGATTCTATTGTGTCCACTATTTGTTGGGCCTGCTCAACAGAGGAACACCCTGTACATACTACTTTTCCAGTTGAAAATACCATAACAACACCATCTTCGAACGTTCGAATCAACCCACCGAACTGTTCTGGTTCGTACTCAACCTTCTCAAAACCAAGTGAGACTGCAATCAATTCAAGGGAAGGGATTGAACCTAATTCTGCGGTTGCAACTATGTTTTTGATGCTCACCTCTGGAGTATCGTCAAATCCAATCATATCCTCCATCGCTGTATTAATGGTATGAACGACTTGTTCAAACGACTCGACAGAATCATGTCCTACAGTAGAACATGTACCATTCTGATAGAACGCTACGTATACACCATCCCACCAACTGTGGATAAGATGGAGTTCTGAGGGATCGTAGTTTATTTTTTGTACTTCATCCCGGTTCTCTAATCCTTTGGCGACAGCTCCGAGGTCAAAGCGTTGCCCGTATTCTATTGTCCCCACGATATTCGTTATGTCGATGTCAGTCATTCACTGACCCAAATGAACGCGTTTCTGACTTCTCGACTACTGATGTGGCCTTCTCTAGCTAGCTCCTTCAGCCGGTGATATGCTAAGTCATAGGAGCAACCAACTTCATCAGCCACATTCTGTGTGCTTGCCACCTTAATAGATTCGACAGCAGAGAGGAAATCCTCATCGGGATACGTCTCGGTATACCGACCAACGTCATCACGGTCGTCACCAGCCATTCAGTTGCGATATTTACCGTCTCACTAATAAACACACCACTCTACCAGCCATTCAATGGATAATTGAATGGCCTTCTTTAATTGCATGTTATCTTCGATACGCTACAGACTGAGCCAGGATTAGCCACTCTAAGATAGGGTGTTTATTTCTGACCTCGATTGGCTGAAGTCTGTCGATACTTAACGTCGTTTATTAACAAACGTATTATAAACACGAATCTGACAAGACGGACGGTTTCAACTACGGAATAGACTATACAATTAGAGTACCTCAAAAATCACCTATCTTCATTTGTGTGTCGTCTCCCGAGTTCTTTAGAAAGCTAATCCACTCCTCAACTCTGATTCCTGCGAGTTCCTTATTCCACATCCTTTCTTTATATTCATCCATAATTCCAGAACGGGCGAGACGACCGTAATTATCACTATCTTCGGCAGGTATATCCTGTATTTTGTCCGACTTTGGATCAGGGTAAGGTTCGGCATTATTAGGTCGATTGATTGTTGTATCTAATGATGTACTCCGGAGCACTTGCCAGTAGTAATCAACATATCTTGAGGCTCGTTTAGCCGAGGTCACATATGGTTCGTACAGCTCTGGTTCGCCAGACAGAACGTTATCGAGTGCCCATGGGAACAGCACAGCGAGATCTTGTGGGGCACAGGCATCAGGAGTGATCTTAAATCTGAAAGATGGTTCTTTCTCTTTGGAAATCAGATACCAGCCCTTTAATTCGATTCCCATTATCGGTTCAGCAATACCTGCTTCTTTGTGTCGAACGAATAAGACATCAGGAAACGTCTGAGCTTGGCGGATGAACGAACAGTCCGCATACTCATCATCCGGATCCCAGACTGACCGCATCTCATTTAATGTTTCAACAACGTTGTCCTCGATAGTCGCGGCGAGAACGCTGTTCAGGGAGAATAGGTCCTCAGCATCTAATCCTTCAATATTGATATCAGAATCATACCGGGATGGAAGAGCGAAGATGGCTGACTTAATGCGGTCGTAGAGTTCTTTGTGTTCCCAATCCTCTGACGGTTCGACCTCTTGGGGTTCTTCCATGGCACTAGCCTATGTATCGAAGATAAAGTGCTGCGGTTACAGGACAAATTGAATGGTACAGATATAAACGAGAATACTACAGTAAAAAATCGGGAACGTTCTTCCTTTCCTATGCAACCACAACCACACACTAACCCAACCGCGTAGTCCCAAAGATCATGTACTGACCTCCAAAAGACTACCCAGAGATGCCACCAGACCGGCTCCGGAGTATCGTCCCGATGTTCGGCGGCGCAACAAGCTACGTCAAAACACTCAATGCAATTCTCGAGTACGTCGCTGACCAACAGCCCACACCCGATGAACTCATCGGCTGGCACCGGGGCCACTTCGAGCGAGTCTCAAGCCGGGACTCAATACAGCGCCGCATCGACTATCTCGAAGATGTCGGCTTTATCGAACAAGACGGCCAACACTGGCGACTCGGTCCCGAGGGAACCACCTACGTCGCGGAGCAAACGACCGAAACGCTCCTGGAAATCATGTGTCGCCGAAATGTCGGCCTCCGGAGCCTCTTGTACTCGCTCGTGCCCGCTCCGATGACAATCGAAGAAATCGGGCACCAGCAACTCAAGACACATGGAAACCTGGGCTGGGACCCAGCTAACACGGACATGGCTAAACAGCGGGCGAACTGGCTCCGGAGTCTCGGACTCGTCCACAAGGACGGACAACAGTACGCACTCACGGATGAAGGCCACCAGTTCGTCGAGACCACCGTCGAGCAGTGGGCTGGGTCTAACCAACAGGCCGACGCGCCGACCACAGATACTCCGACGGCGACGACATACGAAACGACGGTCCAAGCCCGGGCAGTTGATCCGGAGTTCCGGGAGACTGTCCTCGTCCAATATGACGAAACTTGTCCGATATCCGGTGTTGACCACCGCGGGCTGTTGGATGTTGCTCACGTCCTGCCCTGGAGCGACTACCCTCAGCACAGGGCTGATCCTACCAACGTCCTCCCACTCAGCAAGATTCACCACGCAGCCTTCGACCGCGAACTATTCACCATCGACCACAACTACCAGCTACACGTCAATCCCGACTTCGAAACCAACAGCGACCTGCTGAAACAGACAATCATCGACCGGGCTGGTGAGTCTGTCTCTCAACTGGATGGCAACGTTGAGCCGACGTATCTACAGCAGTATAATGATTCAATTGGCTGGGTAACGGCCTAAGCGGAGACGCCACATATAGATATAGACGGCCTTGTAGAGACCCTCTGAGCGTAGCTTTCAGGCAGTTTCTCCTACAACCCATAGCCTCTGTACAAACAGTACGACAAATAAAATGTACAAGAGTGTACATCACTTTCACCGGGCTGGGCGAGTGTTTTTACGCCCTCTCCCTCTATCAAATATTGAGGACAACGCGAGAGGTCCTCTATAGCCGAAACACAGGTAGTAGACGACTATCGCCGAGAGAGACATCACTGTCGCTCGTGAGAGTAGAGCCAGCAAGCGTCATCACTCATACACGGTGACCAATACAAAATAAAACACCCACGGCTACCGAGGTGCCCTGGCCACAGGAGGCAGACAACTCATCGTTGTCGCCTCGTTGCTTGTGGGCAGGAAAATCGGTACCAGCAACAGACACATCTATGAGCAACCACGAATCCACGACTGGCCGTCCGTCTGGAACAGACCCATCAGCAGCCCCACTCGTTTCGTCTGCACAACTGTCAATTGAAGATTATCCCTCCGTTCACATCAACGAGGAGCGCTTCTACACCCTCCAAGAATGGGCACGCTGCATCTCGGAGACGACTACCGGGACAGCAAAGGACCACCTGACTGGGCTCCTCGGCGAAGATGCGCTGGCACAGCAGCTCGGTATTACCGATGATTTGACGACAGAAGTGTATCCAGACGGTGGTGATGGAGGCGTTGACCTACAGTACCATGGTATGACCATTGATGTGAAGACCGTCGGACGACACAACACCGATCCAGCACTCACCGTCGGCGCAAACCGCCAGCTCACCGCCGATTACTACGTGTTAGCCAGCCGGGTCGGACAGTCTGATGTCAGACTAATCGGGTACGCACCACGAGAATTCATAACCGAAGCACCAACGCTAACGCATGAAGGTCGGTCCTATCACCGTGTCACTCAGGAGTGTCTATTTCCCATCCCCGAATTCTAACTACAATTTTTCGTACCACCCATTACTGAGAGTTCAAACGGTCAAGCATAGATATCAAGCAGGCGTCTGTGTTCTTGAGTCAAAGACGACACATCCCAGATGCTACCAGCACCGAAAAAACTAGATATGAGGCACTATATGGTCTGTATATGTCGAGCCAGCTATCCAGGGACATCGTCGACGAGCCAGTGCCAGTTGACGTGCCAGACGAACGCACGTATGAGACCGAAGCCAATGCAGACGTAGATCGGGCACTGGTTGACGCTATCGAGGCCGCTGAACAGGCCGATAATTCGTATTTAGCTGGCCTGCTTGCGAACGAACTCGGGAGTCACTACTACGACACTCGGTGACCGACGCGGCTTGAATAGCTTCCCCTCTTCGCCTGGCGATTTCTTGCTAGATTTTTATGTCTCATGGGGAGAAACTATTGAGACATGTCGGATGATGCCCGAGAGTTAGTTAAAGAATTATTGTTAGACCACCGCGGCGCTGACAATCCGATTTCCTCCCGTGAAATCAGCGAGCACCTCGAAGCACAGGAGGTCGGGTCGTTCCCGAAAACTCGGATGCTGGTCCGGGACATCATGCTGGAAGAGCAAATTCCGATTGCATCGAGTAATAACGGGTACTACGTTATCGAAACTGAGGAAGAACTGCAGGACTACATCGACCAACTTGAAAGCCGAATCCTTGGCATCTCCGAACGGAAATTCGAGGTCCGCCGGGCCGCAAATGAATGGGACGGTGAAATCGAGACCGACGACGATCTCGATTTACTGTAACTATTCGACGGAGTCTGGCGCACTCTCGCTGGATGAACGATTCCCACGCTGGGACCACTCTCATATTCGAACTCTCTCGAGGTCGTACTGACACAGTACGCTACCCACTATAGTATCACATTCGAATACTTGCCACTAACTTACAAGTCACCAGCAGGGCACGCACAACGTATGGCAGCCACCGGCAGCGTCTCCCTCGACCAAGGGACAGACACACTCCACATTGAGTCCCTCGAAATTACTGATGACGAGCTCATTGACTTCCTCGCAGACCATGACGTCGACGAACGCCCGAACGTACTGTCTGAGGCGCTCTCGATTGGGGTGAAAACGATGCAACTGATGGACACCTCCCAAGACGTCGAGTACGTTGAACGACGCCTCGGAGAGTTAGAAGATGAACTCACAGACGAGGTTGAAACGTTCCAGCAGGAACTCAATAACAAGATCGGCGATGACGGGGAACTCCAGGAGACGCTTGATACCCATATCGGAGAGAACGGAACTCTGCAAGACCGTATCGAAGCTGCATTCGATGAGGATGGCCCATTCGTTGACCGCCTGAATGAGGAGCTCGGCGAAAACGGCGAGCGAATCCAATCTGCACTCAACTTAGATAAAGAAGACAGCCCACTCTACCGGCTTGAACAACGACTAACAGATGAGATTGAAGATATCCGAGAGAAGGTGATCGAAGAGGAGACAGCGGACGATATCCGCAGCCGAACGTATCTGAAAGGTGGCGACTTTGAGGACTCAATCCAAGAGATTCTTGGAGAAGTGGTCCGCCAGACGCCAAACAACGTTGAGTTCACGGGAGACACAACAGGCGAGATGGGTCGAGAGGTCGGCGATTTTGTTATCAATTTAGCTGATACCGACCAGGACATCGTTGTTGAGGCCAAAACAGAGAGCTACTCAACACAGAATATCAAGGAGGAAATGCAGGAAGCGATCCAAAACCGGAATGCAGCGTACGGTATCTTTGTCACGGACTCGCTTGAGAACCTACCACGCACCAAAACCGGGTGGTTCCATGAATTCACCGACCAGAACACCGTTGTCGTTGCGATGAGTGAAACAGACGACCAGGATATCGAACCTGGGTACCTCCGCATCGCGTTTGGCTGGGCCCGAATGCGAGCGGTCCAGGCATATGCTGATGTTGGTGCTGAATTCGATCCAGAAGAACTCCAATCCGAACTCACGGAAATTGAAGAAGACATTGGCCGCTTCAAATCAGTCCGAGGCCAGTGCGATGAAATTCGCAAGTCACGCGAAAGCATCGAAGAGACGCTCGATGATATTCAACAGGACATCACGAACCGGCTGGCATCCATTGAAGCTGAATTGATAAAAGCTGAGAAGGAGTGATTGCGCCCGAAACGTAGACATAGATGGTCTCATTGAACCCTCAATTAGTGAAAGGGTTCGACACCAGCGATAGATAATTCGTGTGCAACAATCACGTTCTAAAGAAGTAATTATATGCCTGTTTCACGAACCCTGGGCACAGATGCCGGATCGAATTTACACGGCTACGGCTCGAGAATTGATGACGCCAGATCCGGAAGGCAAACCGATTGATGCATCGGCAGCGGACGTACATGAGTGGATGCAACGCAAGGACTACAACGCAGCGCCGTTGTACGATAAGCAAGGGAAATCGGTTGGATACGTTCGGAAAGATCGTATAGAAGACATCGATAGGCCAATCAGGCGTTATCGCAACAGCTTCGAGTTAGATGTTATACTCTCAACTGGGGCGTCCTTCGATGCGGTCCTGGATGCACTCTGTCAGAACTATTTTTATTTTCTTGGTGGCGCAGATGAACTCGCCGGTATCGTGACAAGGGCAGATCTAAATAAAACACCGGTATATATTCATTTTTATGAGCGCCTCACTCGGTTTGAAGAAAAGCTCAGAGATTATCTTACTAATAGCCTGGATGACTGGACCCAGTTCCTTGATGGCGGACCCGTCGGGCAGATGGAAGCACGGCGAGAGCGCCAATCAGGATTGACTTTGGATTTAATCAACTATGCTAACTTCTCGGACTTAATCACTGTAGTCTACGAAAGTGAAGTATGGAAGGACTTGGAATACGAATCATCTTCTGAAGCGGAGTCAAAACTTGGCAGTGTTATCGATTTGCGTAATGATGTGGCTCATCGTAAGCTGATCTTGTACCGAGACGAGATTGACAAAGAATCAGAAGCACGGGATGTGCTTGACCTCCATACGACGTATCAAGAGCTACTCCAGAGGACTCAAAAACTCAACTGGGCTTCTGGGTCGGTGCAGGAGGACAAGAAGAAATCAGAAACACGGATATTCCGACAGGATTCTGACGCAGTGACGGAGCTGCAGAATATGTATGCAGAAACCTGTCAGGTGTGTGGTGATACCTCAACGACCGAGCTTTGTCACATTCTCCCGATACAGGAAGGGGGGACCACGACAATTGAGAACATGTTAGTTCTGTGTCCGAACCACCATATGGAGTTTGATCGCGGTGAACTTCATATTGATCCTGATACGTTAGAAATCACGGCAGCTCACGAAGACGCATTAGTTGGTACCAAATTGACTGTTTTGGGAAATCACCGACCGAGTGCAGAAAAACTCCAGCAACGATACCGGGAAGAAATATAAAAGGTGAATTGTAAATCGATAGAGACTGAATATTTCTTAGAGTAATTAATTTAATGCATTCTTTCCAGTTCTGTTTTCAGTGAACAATCTGCTGAGCCATTCTTTTATTTTCCGACAGATTAGAGGATTATATTCGTCCAATGGGACTCTGGGTTGCATTAACTCAAGCACAACACCAAAGACACCAGAGAAAAACTGTCATGGCAGGACAGACCGCCGCCCTCTAACAGGTACACAATACTATGGTACGACACTCGGATACCTGGGTTTTCAATATTCACCCTGACAACTGGAACGACTGCGTTAGTGGCCCATCAAATGGAGACGTCCACGGCGAAGCCCACGTCGGGAACCCCTGGCAGGGAGTACGAGCCGACCCCGCCGGTGGGCCTGATCTCCAACCAGGCGATCTCGTCATCGCTCGAGTAACCAGTGCCAACGGTGCAAACCCCGACTTCGGTGTTAAAGGGATCTGGGAGTTCCGAGACGCAGCCCGCGTTACCTCACAGGACGATGTCCCATGGGAAGACGAGGACTATTCGTGGGTCCTGTATTGTGACCCAATCCACCGAGAGTTCGGCAGAATATTTAACGAAGATTTCGGCTCTGAACCATCCTTCTCGAGTAACACACTCCAAGGGGCTGTGAAAAGCCTGGAGCCAGAGGACAAAGTCGAGTATCTTGAAACCATCTTAGACAGGGTTTCACTCAATGAAGACGCCGAAACACGACTACGTGAGGGCATCGACGCCACAGAGCTACAGGATACATTCGAGAGTTTCCGCAGCAGCGACCCGAACGTCTGGATCGAGAAAACCTATCTCGAGGGACGTGACTACAAGCAGTCTGGCGATTACGCGCTTGGCAAGGCGATTTACTCCCCATCACAAAGCCGAGGTGGCCAGGATATTTTCAAAACGATGCGAGAAGCAGAGGTGGGAGATGTCGTTCTCCATTTGCTCCAAGAAGACGGCGAAATCGTGGGAGCCTCTCGTATCGAAAGCGAGCTCGACGATGAGTTTGACGGGTTAGATGCGTTTGGCTGGTCGGACGAACAACAAGAGGAGGGTGGCTATCTGCGATGGCTCAACGAGTACACTGAGTTCGAGACTCCGCTTGACATCTACGACGCCGTCTTCGAGAATGACCAGTATACGGCAGCACTACGAGAGATCCGAGAGTCACATACACACCTGCCTTACGATACGAACCTCGAACTCGCACAAGGAACCTATCTTGCTCGCTGTCCCGACTCCTTAGCAAGCATCCTGGCCGCGGAACACAGCCCACTCAAAACGTATTTAGAGAATGCAGGGCTCAGTCTCCCAGACCCGCCAGAGGGTGGAGACTCATCCGGTGAGGACGTAACTGATTTCGATGGGATAGACGAAGCGACCGAAGTCGTACTCGAACGGTTACGTGATAGCCACCACACGAACATTCTTGCCGACCATATCGACAACACGCAAATCCGCACGTGGTCAGATGCCCTCCGTGGCTTCCAGCCCGATGGATACATTGACCCAGATGGACTCACGGACTTAGAAGACCTGTTAGCCCTACTCGAACGAGTCGAACAACCTCTCCGAGAGATCGCTGCCGATCTCAACATCGGGGCACTGGATTCGGCCGACCCGCACGAAGTCGTTTTCCTGGCGTTGCTCCGTGACCTGCAAGAACAGGCGGATCTCCCATATGGCTTGAATGCAAATCAGACGAAACTCAATGTCTTGCAAAACGGGGCCTACGTCACATTCGACAATCTCGACCATCCGTTGGTCAAGCAAATCCGTGCAGCGGGTACAGACGCGTATGCCCTTACTTCGCCGCCAGCGAACTGGTTGACAGTTCTTCGACACCGTGCATTCGGCCTTCGAGAATCCGCCAAAGACACCTGGGAAGAAATCGAGCCTGGCGATATACTCTTCTTCCATGCTGCTGGTGAATCGAACCACTCCGAATTAGATAGCCAGGCTGGTTTCGTGTTTGGAGCAGCCATCGCTGGGCGGACGGCACAAAAAGACGATGCCTGGTGGTATGACGAAATTGAGGCCGACGCTGACTTCCCATACTTACTCACCTTTGACCAGCTCTTCGTGACTCCCGGCGCCGCGACAATCGGAGACCCGCCTCAAGTCATCGAAGCGACGGATGCAGAGACACTTGAACCAGCACTCGACGCATTGGGACAGGATGCGATTCCGATTAGCGAAATCAATGACCTGTGCCAATCGCTTGTAGGGACACAATTCCCAGTTCATGCAGCTATTGACCCAATTGAGGACAACACGCCATACGGCCGAGCAGCGGGCATTGCGGACCGATTAGCCAACACTGTCAACGAGATCTCACCGGTCGCAATCCATCGTGACTTCACCGGTACGATCCCTGCATCAGTGCTGGATGACCTCCACTTCCCAGCTGATGCTGGTATTGCCTCGGCGGATGACCTCGCTGGGCAAATCACAGCAGCCCTACGTGCCGGCGATCACATTATCTTCACTGGTCCGCCAGGCACCGGAAAGACAGAGGTTGCACAGGCTGTCACCGACTATCTTGAGCGTGCGTATCCGTATCTCTACAGTGGGTCCCAACTCACGACGGCAACAGCCGACTGGTCGACGTTCGATACCGTCGGTGGGTACATGCCTGACCCCGACGTTGCGGGTGACCAGTTGAATTTCCATCCAGGAGTCTTACTCAACCGGCTCAAGAACCCGAAATCAGGCACCCAGACAAACGAGCCCACGATTATTGATGAAATCAACCGGGCGAATATCGACAAGGCGTTTGGACAACTGTTTACGACCTTGTCCGGCCAACGCGTCACGCTTCCGTACCGAATTAACGGCGACAACGATGCCGAAATCGAGGTAGTGCCTGCTGACCAAGCGGCTGACAGCGGGACGTTCCAATCGAATGAGTTCGTTGTTCCAGAGACCTGGCGAATTCTGGGGACGATGAACACCTTCGACAAGACCTCCCTCTATGAGATCAGCTACGCGTTCATGCGCCGGTTCACGTTCATTAGAATCGGGGTCCCGGATATTCCGACGGATGGGACCGACCAGGAAGCGTTCCTGCAAGACTATGCTCGAGCCTGGGGGATGGACCCTTCCCAGGAGATGTGTCATCAGGTGGCCGCAATCTGGCGAGCAACGAATACGGCTATCTCAGAGCGGTCAGTCGGCCCGGCAATCGTACAAGATATCTTAGCTTACGTTACAGCCCATGACGACACATCGGCGTCCCAGCTAACTGATGCGGTCATTAGTTACATTTTCCCGCAGCTGGAAGGCGTTCCTGGTCGCAAGGAGATCGTCAAAAACATCGGGCACGTCGATATCATCGACACAGACAAACTTGAGCGGGCCGCTGCGGACATGCTCGCAGTACAGGACATCGACTGGGATACGAACGACTGACGATGCGTGAATCCGCCCTCGTTGATGCTGTTGCCGATGACCTCTTTACCTACGTTCTGAATGGCGATTTCCCCGCTGATGACATCGCCCCGCTCATCAAGCCAGCGTCGTATCCGGACCAGTACGACGATTTCGACCGACTCGTCGACCTCCATTTCATCCTTGATGAGGCTGTTCAAGAGTTCGTTACTGACCTTGAGCAAGACCTTCGAGGTGTTAAAACAGGGACTGAGCGGGAATCAACTATCCAGAGAGGAGGTATCAACGGTCGCATTGATTGGGGGGCAACATATCAAGAACGCGCGACCACGAGTCCGGGCAATTCCGGACTCTATGTCACCGAGCTCCAATCTGAAGCGTACGATATCTCTGAAAACATCGTTCTCAAGGAAATAATCTCCAGAATATACAGCGCCCTCAAAAACGTCACTCGATATCTCACTGACTCCAGAACATGGGTTGAAAACACCTGGGCAGCTGGAAGCGAACTCCGAGACTCGTTCCAAACCACTGCCGAACAGAACATCCACCTCCGGCGTATCCCCGACCCGAAGCCAACTGAACCAACCGACCGAATGCTAACCCGTGCAGCGAGCTCTCGGACAGAATTGTACCGGGACGCTGCCACCCTTGTTCAGCAACGCCAGCAGTACGATGCGGGAGATCCCGATGCAATCGGGGCCTTACTGCAGGATACACTCATCACACCCAGTGGTCGCCAGACGCTATTCGAACTGTTTGCACTGTTCCGGATTATCGATGCGCTTCGCAATCTGAACGAGCAGGAGATTGGCCGACCAACGTACCATACACTCGAATCCGGTCGCGAGGTCGCAGCCACGTTCGACGGCGCACGAGCCCTGGAAGTCTATTATGACCAAACACCAGACGATATCTCATTTCATCCCTATACAGAGTCCAAGGGGCCACAGTCTCGCTCGGACATGGCACACAAGCAAGCCCGAGAGGTGGCTGATGTATTCTTGACCGAGACGGCAGTCCAACAGCACACCAAACGGCCTGACGTCATCGTTCGTGCCGGGACTTCGGACACCCCATACACTGATTACCTGATTGTCGAAGTCAAAGACTCTACCAAACAAGACCGGATTCGGAGCGGAATCACCGAATTGGCCGAATATCTCCAATTCCTTCGAACGGAATCAGGCTACGAATTCCCAGAAGGGGACTTCGGTAGTGGGCTCAATGGACTGCTTGTCGTACAGGACTTAGACACAACCGATAAAATCACGCCGGCCTCTCTGGCCCAACAGGCTGGCGCTGACATTCCTATCCGAATCGTCCAGGCAAGGCACCTGCAAACAGTCCTTCCCAGCCTGTTGCGGCGAATCTTCTGTTTACAATACTCGTAGCGGCCTATGCTACCGACGGTTCGAAGTTCGTTACCAGATGCTCTCGGGTCTCGTTTGCGGCCCCACTCGTCCCGTTGTTGATGAAATTCTTCTCGTCACGCCCCAAGACATGAAAATCATCCATTCCATCGGGCAGCTCCTGATACGAACACAACCACTGAGCCTCCAACCCGCCTAACACATCGACGAACTCCGCGTGGTCGATATCGCTGGCTGGATAGTACCCTTCGGCCCCAACGTATGGCGGATCAAAGTAGAACACCGTCTCCGCAGCATCGTATTTCTCCACCAGGTCCCGCCAGTGGAGGTTCTCGACCACAACATCATCGAACCGCTCGGCGAACTCACGCAGCCGGTCAATCTTGTTCGCAAAGCTCATTGCTCGACTGGAGACCTTGCTTGTCGCAAAGCCGTTGAACGAGTCATACCCACCGCCCCACTGCGTGTACCGAAGATAGAAGAACTGGCCGGCCCGCTTGATGTCATCCTTCGGCCGGTACCCTCTATAGTAGGCCCGCGCCCAATCGGAATGCACAGCCCGTGAATACGGCACGGCCGACAACCACTCGACGAGGTCGTCGGGCTGTTCCCGTAACACTTCGAAGAAGTGCACAAGGTCCTCATCGAGGTCGTTGTACACCTCCACGGTACTCGATTCTGGATCCTTATTGGCTAACACACCAGCAGCCCCACCGAACACCTCCACGAAACATCGATGGTCGGGGACCTGCTCCAGAATCCAACTCGCCAATTTGCTCTTTCCACCCGGGAACGGAAAGACGGCGTCGGCCATCGTTAGGCGACCTCCCCCACGCCGTTGATAGCGAGCACACCAGCATTCTCGAGGAGCTCTTGCACCCAGTCGGGCACCATTTCTCCGTCACCGGGTGTCGAAAGCACGTCTGCGACACCGACGTCGTCGACGCCAAACTCCCATCGGCCATCGTCGACGATCTCGATGCGACTGGCATACTCCGGGTCCGTCCGGAACACACGAACCTGGACCTCAGAAGCGGCGAACGTCTGTGTAGCGACACGGTCTGGCGCTTTGGCATGCGACATACACCCGGACAACTAGATCCGCTAGTAAAGTGCTGGTGCGTGTGGCTACCCGAAAGCCGATTCTCAACCGCTAATTCTTGCCTGACGGTCTTTCTGTGGCGTTTATCGGGTTCTCAGCCGCTGACCGAAAGGTGGTCGAAAGTAACCGAAAGCACTGCAGTTTGGTGGTTTTCTGTGTGCCTGAATATGGATGACAGCCCGGCCCCCCTCTCAAAACCTCCTCCCAATCATACCCACCCGTCGGGAAGTTCCTCTCTGTGGGTCTGTATGAGTCTGAGTAGGGACTGTATCTTAGCAAATTGGGGCCCTCTACGCACTTCGTATGTCCCCTCGTCCCAAGATATATAGCCTGCTTCCGCAAGTTTTGGCAGGTGTACATGAAAACACGCCTGCCGTAATGCTGTTTTCTTCTGGTCAGTACATTCGATGTCAGCAGGAACTTGAATTGTATCCTCTGGCTCTTGGGAATATAGCTCAATTAAGATCCGTCGACGGGGCCTGGCCGCAAGGCACTGAAACATGGTCTTCCAGAGATCGTGTCCGTCCATTTTTCAGTCCTGCCCCAACGCTGTCGCGACTATCGCACCAACAATCAGGAGTGCAATGGCCCATGCTGTAAGCCACGAAAATCCAGAAGTCGATGCAAAACTAGATTGAATGGAACTTGCTGCGGAGGCCAGCGGGACTGCAATGATCAACAGTACAATGCCTCCCAGGATCTGCTGTGGGGATACCTGGCCGCGTCGGTAGGTTTCCGCGCGTGTCTCTCTTTCAGACGTTCCAGTACCGGCATTTGAGTCGGCCGAAGTGACTTTACCTGACATCAACGGTTGATATGTGAGGTGCCAAGGGTAAAAATAGAAAAGACCGTTTAAGCGGCCTCTACTCCCCGTTCACGGCGATGAATGACCCCCTTCATATTCGTGAACCCCAGGCTCAACATTTTTCTTTGATGGTTGTCTACTCTGAATCAATGCCGAAGGTGCCCGACGACTTCTGTGATGAGTTTGATGCCAAGGGCGAGACGTTCTTTGAAATCGCCGAGGTCCTTTACACTAACCACGACCGGCAGTATACACAGGATGAACTTGCCGAAATGATGGGTCGTTCGAACAAAACTATCAGTAAACACACCGGGGAGATGGTCACTAAGGAATGGCTCAACCGCAACGATGGCCAGACCACATATGCCTGGAACACTGCTGCACACGACCCCGCCGCCACAGAAAACATCACTGCTGCCAGAAGTTTCTACAGTGATCTTTGGACACTTCTCAAAGAGCATACCGACACAGCACCGGGAACTTTCGCAGTTCTGGGATCAGTCCTGTTCATAACTGCAATCGTAGTGTTTGCGTTTTTTATCGGCTTCTCACTCAGTATCACACAGCAGTCGGCTATTCCAACAGTTTTCTATCTCGCGGTTGCGCTCGGGTCCTTCATTACTGGGATTGTCGTTACCCTTCTGTCGCCGTTCCAGGCTATCGTGAATCGGCTTCTCTGGCCCCGATTGCCTGATAGAGTGTTTCAAAATAAAAAGTAGCATTCTTTATCCAATTTTCATTCGATGATAGGTCTGTAGAAAGCTATACACGGAACCTTCACCAACGGGCCAGATACGATGGTACTCCCCGACCCTGAGACGCTCCAAGACGCAGCCCGCCATGCTGAAGACGTGGCTAATCACGGCGTAGATACGAGCCATGCCAAGGCGCTTGCGAAGATGCGGAATGCACTAATCCGTCTGGAGAGCGTTGCTAAAGAAGCGCGTAAGCAGGTGATTGAGCCTGCGTTAGATGATGAGATAGACGTTGGAGACAGCGTGGCCGGTATGCAAAGGCTGGAGCGCGAGCGGACCACCGTGACGGACAACGCGGCCGCCCTTGAGATGCTCGAGAAGGCCGGCACGGATCCAGCGGAGGTAGTGACGATCCACTCCCGACAATTCATCGACGCCGTCGATGGAACCGGGGTCGATCCCTCGGAGGTCATTGACCGCGAGGATGAAACATTTTACCGCCGGGTTGAGTGAGCGAGTAGACCGAGGTAGCCCGGAGTTCCATGAGTATCGCGAGAGAGTACGAAAGAGTACTCCCCTCATAGTTCTCAGCAAGGATTTCAACAAGACAAAATTAGCAGAGCGATTCATCAAGCCAGTCTGGTAGACTGTCTGTAATATCAACGACCATAGAAGCAGAAACAACTCGGCTCCAAACCTAAATTACACCGCGATGTACCGCGTCCCTCGCGTACTCCCATCTCGGTCGATGAGTTCGTACCGACACAGACTCCGAAGATATCGCCGCCGTGTCGATTTAGACTTCGGTGATTGGGCTTGTGCCTCGTAGCGGGCATGCAGTGTCCCACTGTCAATCGAGCCGGCCTCCTCGATAATCCGAAGCAAAAGCCGCTGATGTGTCCCCAGCGAACGTACCCGTCGCTCTCGGATATCGGCCGCTGCATCTTCGACAACAGCATCAACCACTGCTGTCGTCAGTTCCTGCATCTCACGCTCCTCGACATGCATGGCGGCCTGCCGAAGGATGGCAATCCCTTCACGAGCGTTGCCTGCGGCGATATCCGCGATCTGTTCGATGACGCCATCAGCTACGCGCGCACTCACAAGACCGTGCACGACGCGACTGTCGAGAATATCGACCAGTTCGGAGTGACTGTATTTGTGCAGCCGAACCGTTGCCGCACTCTGCATCCGGGATTTCGCTTGTGAGCTGAGTGCGGTGAACCACTCGTCCTCATCAATCGTGATGCAGATAAGCGAGACATTGGGGACCTCCCACAGCGCGATCAGTGTCTCCTCATCAAGGAGAGCCACCTCATCTAATACGAGAAAGAGCCGGTCATCACTGTTGCGCAACCGCTGGATAGCTCGCGACCGGGCCGCTCCTTCTGGTCGGAGGTCTGCCCCCAGCCCCACGTCGCGCACCAACTCGTGTAACACAGCGGCTGGTGTGTTGTCAGCCATACAGTTGACGTAGCCCCATCGGATATCCAGCCGTTCCCGTTCGAGTTGGGCCAACGTGTATTTCGCAATGGTCGTCTTCCCGGCACCACTGGGGCCGAACAAACAGACATCCTCCGAGAGCTCGACCGTCGACGGAGCCAGTACGGACGAGAGATGGTCTATCTGGCCGCCACGGTGGTGGAGATCTTGAGGGACGTACTCGTGTCTGAGTGCTCTGGCATCTGTAATCATGGATGACGGTGTTCTGGTGGTGAGACCAATGGTGTCGTCGCCGCGTCACGGGCGTCGACGAGGTCGTCGTAATGATACGCCTCGGTGCAGGTCTGGCAGTATACTGACGGCCCCTTCTGGTCGCGTAGGTCTCCATGGCCGTTCGGACAGCGCATTCGCCAGCCATCAATAATGCGCTGTTGAATGGCCTCATACTCACTCGTCAGTGGGCGATCTTCATTCGATGCCATGGGTCACCTGTTCGTGAGCGGCGATTGAGTGACAGCGCGGACAGGACACGATGCCAGCCACTGAATCGGTAAAGGAAATCCCACAGGCACGACAGCGGTATCGGATCTGCGTGCCGTCTTGATAGGCCCTACTCATCATCAGCCTCCGCGATTTGCTGGCAGTAGTCTGCCGCTGCATCGGCGGCTGTCTCACCATGGCCTTCGACAGCGACACCGTCTTGGGTGGCGAGCCAGTCACCACCCTCTCGCTGTTCAAGAATAATTGTCGTCCAGTGTTCGCGATGGGTATGCAGCTTGGTCTGTTCGTGCCCCGTCGTCTCGTCGTATGCCAATCCCATATCTGGCTAGTAAATGGTATGTATAAAGGGAGTTAGCCATGGGTGCGGAGTGAAAGTGAAAGTAAAAGTAGCTAAAGTAAGTCAAATAAAGTTCTCTTGTAGTAATAATACTATCATCAAAGTACTTATGATGAATAATTAAGCAACTTATGAGAACATGGATCGACGGCAATATCTTACCGCGACAAGTGGGGCCATCACAACATTCTGTCTGGCTGGGTGTTCCTCTTCAGATGATGGAGTTGATGAAGACAAAGCAGCCCAGCACATGCAAACCGCAGGCGAGGAATTAAAACAAGCAAATACAGCTCTGTCTCAAGAAGGCGACAAGTTCCAGAAAGCAGACATCGAAGGCACCGGTGTCGATGTGCAGACGACCACTGTCGTACCTCATCTGGATGCTGCTGAAGAAGAACTCGATACAGCGGAAACCACAGCAAGCGAAGCCCAACAAACTGAAATTGACGCTGCAAAGGACTGGATTTCGCTTGCTCGTAGCATGATTGAATTCCTTAATATCTTTGCAGAAGGGTATACTGAGGTCACTACCAGTTACACATACTTTGAGTCCGAGCGATATGAGAAGGCTGCAGAAACACTAAAAAAAGCGGGGAACTCTCTGGAAAGTGCCGATGAATCACTGACTGTCGTTCGTGAGCGAAACAGCCGCCTCAGCACTACAGCTGGTGATGTTATTGACCAGGTCAATCTGACTACCTTGGAAGCAGATATTGACACCCTGGCAGAACAACTGGATGCGCTTATTGAATTAGCAGATGGGTATCGTAAAATGTCACTGGGTATGGTAGATTACGAAGCAGCATCCGCTGCTATTGACAATGAGCAATACACCAAGGCCGAATCTGACTTCCAGAAGGCGCAGGAACATTTCACGACCTCAGAATCTGTGTTCACCAATCTTGAGGGATCTGCACCCAATACGGTGAAAAGTTCGGTAATTGAACTGACTTGCTACGCTGGCGCGCTTAAAGAAGCGTCCGCGCACTTCGCCACAGCGGCAGAGGCCTTAGCAGATGGTGATCGGGAGACTGCAAACGAAGAAGCTGAGATGGGGCAAAACGCTCTGGACCAATGTGATTTCAATTGAAAGACGGTATTGGAAATAATTGAAGAAACTTAGGATCTAGTTGTTCAGGTCTGTTCTGAAACCAGAAGTCCTGCAGCACCTATCTGACAGGTAGATACCCCACAGAAACGATTTAGTTGACTCTCGAGCCCGTTACACCAGTAGGTGCTAGTAATCGTAACTAACTGGAGAATAAGGTACATTCAAGTCGGTTCGTAGTTATGCTTGCGTCGTATGAGTAAGGGCGCCAGTACAGATGAACTCCGTACTCGGATGCAGGGTATTGATCCGTATGAATTCGAAGATTTTGTTGGCGAACTTTGGGAAGAAGAGGGCTGGGATACGACGGTGTCACAGGGTTCGAACGATATGGGAGTCGATGTTATTGCGGAAAAGCAGGGGACTATCGGCCAGAAACTCGCGATTCAGGCAAAACGATACAGCGAGGGCAATAAAGTTGGTCGCCCGAAAGTCCAGCAGTACCATTCGTTGAAAGAGCAGGATACGAATGCTGACGCTGCCGTCGTCGTCACGACATCATCTTTTACTGACCAAGCTCAACTCTGGGCCCACGACCACAACGTAAAACTCGTTGATGGGGATGATCTGGTCGATATGGTTCGAAAGCATGGTCGTGAGGACCTCATCGAAGATTACGCCCCTTCAATAGAGGAGATCGAGAGTGAGTCGGGTGATGGTTCCAGTTCGACTACATCGACCAGTTCCTCTACATCACAGACATCGGCTACCTCGTCCTCGAACCGAGACGGTGGCTGGTTCAAAGCAGTCTCGTTGGGGGTCGGACTTCAGATCGCTGGGGCGCTTCTGATGTGGCGGCCAGCTCTTATTCCGATGATTGGCTCTGATGCCGGTCTGTGGATACTCATTGCAGGCTGGTTCTTTGCTCCTGCTGCGGTCTTTCTAGATGCCTGGCATCAGCACAAAATTGGTGCAGAATATCAGCCCAATCGTCTGACATGGCCGACGATGGCGTTCATGATCCCTGTCATTGTTCCAGGGTGGTATTTTGTTCGACGGGTTTAGCTTCATAATCGATAAATACGCAATACGACTTTCCGAAGGTCTTTGTCAGTGCACAAGTCAGCAAGATTTGAGTTGCAGGTTTAGTGAGGGCTCACTTTCCGGCTTAGTAGAGCCAGCAACTCGACATCTGAAGTCTTCACCGGCTACAATACGCAGAAAACCCAGTAGGAAAAAATGACATCCTGGTATAGTCTCGAAACCCGCCATCCTGACATCGGCGCATACCGCTCTACCTGTGCGAGAACAGGAACTGAGCACATGCCTGTGCGTAACGTTTTTATTATAATACGTCGGCCGGGTGTGCATGCTGGCTACCTATTGCCGGGTGAGTACGGAACGACAGTCGTTATCACGCCAGGTTAAACGCACTATTGAGTATGCCACCAATCGACTCGGCGCTAATTTGGATGGTGCTGTCACCCCGACAGAGATTTCTCAGCATGCGAAAGCCGGTTCGCTGGATGTACCGGCTGAGTTTGGAAATGTTCGTATCTACTTAGACAAGTCCACCGGGACTAATACGGACCGACAAGGGTTTCGGGAGATGATGAGTGATGCACGTGACGGCGACCTTGATGCTGTAATCGTTAACAGTGTCTCTCGGCTTGCACGGTCTATTCGCGATCTTGAGGATGTGGCCGATGAACTGGTCGAGGAACGTAGTACCAGCCTTCATATTATTGACGAGGGATTCGCTCTAAAACCCGATGAAGAAGATCCGTACCAGCGTGCTATGTTCCAACTGTTGGGTGTATTTGCAGAACTTGAAGCTGAGATGACCCGTAAGCGTATACAAGAAGGTATCCGTACCCGGATGGAGAACGAAGACTACCATCATGGCCCTGCACCACTCGGATTCAATAAGAACGACGGACATCTTATCGAAGCAGCGAACTTTGATCGCGTTCGGACTACTCTCGAACTTGTCCAAAATGATGAGCTGAGCAAGCGAAAAGCGGCGCGAGAGTTGGACACGTCACGTCGGACAATTAATCGAGCTCTTGACCGGGCCGATCTCTATCGGTTAGAGCGATAAGGCTGAGGAAAAACAAGAACTTGTGGCATACTGAGGCACGAGATACGAGTCCCTCTTTGACCTGTTACTAACGAGTCTCATCTGTGATTACAGTCCGGAGAAACGCAGTCAAAACTGTTGTTAATCGAAAGTGAGGTCAATCTCGATTTCAATCTCGTCGTACAGGAGGACGGGACGCTTTCGTTGCCCTTCCTGTTTGATTCCTACGATACCATATTCTTCTAGCATATTCATGTCTCTATATACTGACTTACTGTCACGTCCGGTTAGCTCAACCAGTTCGTTCTTACTTTCTGGTTGTTCAGACCCAATTGTGTTGAGCAATTGGTATCGTGCTTCACTGAACAACCGCAATACTTTTTCGGGGCTTTCGAACCATAAGGAATCACCGCCCTGATCCTCAGCGAAAGCCTCTGCTGTTTCTTCACTGAACTCTGTCGGCGACCCGACACGGATTTCCAGAGTCCGTTCAGACTTTTCGTTTGGAGTTGATAGTGGCAAGGTTTCTCTTTTCATTTGTGCTACTGCCGTGGCTACACTTGGACCACGGCAGTCATTGCGTACCCGTTCTCGATACCACGACTGACTTTTTGTCGACAGAGCGCGGTTCATCTTTCTTCCCTCAATTCGTTTACTTCCTCGCGAAGTCTGTCGATAAAGGCTTGAATCTGTCTCAATGTTGGTTCGCGCTCTCCGTCTCCGATAAGGGAATCTTCGAGACGGACATCTCCCTCTGCGGTTTCGTAAACCCCGTAGTACGAATAGCGTCCGGGGTTTGAGGCTTGCTTGTTGTTGCACAGTTTCTCTATCCTTAGTTCGGCATCATCATCGTAATGATATCGTCGGTAATCGATGCACTCTTTCGTGGTTTTCGAATCGTTGAGGTTACGTTGTTCGGACATGGTAAAGGTGGCCCTCCGGAGGACACACCTTTATCCGTGCTACTATTTTTCCAGCATTTTATTTTTGTATTAAGTAGCAAGGCTTGAAACCCTCCTAGTGCGCCCTTCCGAAAAGGGTGAAACAGTCGGTTGTGCGGTGCTCCGCGCCTCATCACCCACTATAGTCACATCATTCGGCCGGTGGCCTCCAACGGGGTCCTGCTGCGACAGATCGGTCGGAGAGGGACAACGCTCGCCTCCGCTACTAAACTGCATCTCGTGTTCCGCCCTCGTTTCCGACGTGCTCTCGACTATCCCATGGCCCGCACGGCACGACGAACCGTCGTCCTGATGGAAATTGGCGGCCGTGGCGATCTCGGTCGTATCTGCGCCGGGGACGCCGATGCGACCGAGGATCGAGGTCATGATGTCGTGCTCGGCGAGCGCGGTGGCCCCGACCGAAGCCGACTCGTCAACAACGGACTTCCCGACGTAGACCGTACCGTCCTGCCCGCGGTCCAATATCTCGTTGTACTGGGCAGAGCCGACCGTTTGGCCAATAGCCACACTGGCAATAGCCTGGGTCTCAGCTTCGATCTCCTCGAACGCGAGGATGACCGTCTTGACGAGGGCACTTGCAACGAGACCCTCGACACCGTTCGTGACGAACGAGACCCTTCCACGCGTGTCGTTCAGCGCGGGGCCGAAGTCTCGGTATTCCTGATCCAAGGCCTTGAGCACGGCCTCGAGGTGATCGATATGGGTGCGGTCATATCCGACGCCGATGTCCGTTTCCGGGGTGTCGAGACCGAAATCGAGGACAGTCGTGCTCGGGTCCTCGAGCGACTGGGTCACGTCGTTGTCAACGGCCTGGTTTCCGATGATGACGACGTTGACGAATTCCGGCGTCGAAGAGAGGGGAATGGACTGAGTCTCCAAACGGTCGTTCTCGCACTCGACCGGATCGCCTTCGTCTCGAATTGCGGCCTCGTCGAGCGTCCCGAAGGTGTTCTCCGGGATGGTGTTAGTGCTTCTGCTCTTGGATTCCATTTTGCTTTTTGACATGGTTGCGATAGTAACTGAGTCGTCCCGGTCCGTGAGTGGCGGAATCTGAGACGCCTGATCAAGAAACGGTTCATCAGACGGTTCTGAATCCACCACGTACTTGATACAATAGTGGATATGCCGGGGGTAATCCACTATGGATCGAAACTGTACTATCTCGTCAGGGTTCACGACAGTTTTGACCTCTGGGGGCGCTGTGGACTTCGGCACAATCGACGAGTAGACTTCAGTGGCAGTAGCTCGACGTAATAAAGCGCGCCGTCCAAGCGCCGGCGTTTCGATCGATTGCTCCATTGCTTCACTCCATTCTGTCGACGTAGTCGCGGTTGAGTAACGACTTCGCCAACATGACAAGCTATAATCGTTAAATGTATAAAGGTTTGGCATAGAATGCCAGTGGCATTTGGAGCCAGTCTAAAATAAAAATAGTGTCTGAGTGTCCAACTATAGAAGAAAATACTAACAAACAAACACCTCATTTGCTAATAATGACTCGAATTTAGAATTATAATGAGTATCAATCTGGAAGGAGTTCCTGTCTATCAACCTGATCCAAATATTCATCCAATGACATACCTCCACTTATTGGTGCAACGAGTTCCACAATTTTTTGTGACTCTGAATCAGCAATTGGCGAGGAATAACGCAATAAGAGTCTTAGTTGTAGATCCTGACCGTTATTATCGTCAAATAATTCAGTAGCTTTTGGGAATGCGGCGATATGGGTGAGATTATCGACATTCATTCCTGCAGATGAAAAGAAACGGACGTTCGTTTCCCCTGAATTGATATAGCTGTCATTAGTCGTCCTCCACCCGGACTCCTCGATTTTCGTACGCTTCATACGGTGACTCGTTTTTTTAAGAGATGTTTGTGAATGATTATTGGCTTTGGGTATAATAATAAGCTGGAGATCAGTTGCTGCTGCTTTTCCAACGTTTGAGATCTCAAACTCATACGAATCAGTAAACTCTTCATTTGGAAAACGGCGAAAACGGTCAACTTGGAGATTCGGCTTGTGTTCCATTGTTTGTAGTGTTTCCTGGTTTTCTGTCTGTCGGCGGTAGAGCACAACCAGAGCAAGGGACAGTACAAGTGAACCACCGGCCCCAACAAGTTGAGAGAATTCAGAAAGCAAGAATGGAGGCTTAGTAGTCACAATATTAGTTTCTCCAAGTATTTCTGACGTGAAAATTATGAATATCACTATGAATAATCCGTACACGAGAACTGTTATAAAATAATCACGCGCCTGTTCCCAGCGTTCAGTGCCCTTGCGCATATGGCCACATTCGTCTGTAAATTAGTTGAAACTATCCCCTGCAATATAAGTGGAGAAATTAGCTACCGATTCTTAGTGTATACACTTATTAGAATCTTTAGATTCGCTAGAATAGCTGAACACGCAAATCCCGTCCGGTGCTTTCGAAATAACTCGGCCTGAATCAGTGCCACCAATCACCGCTATTGAAACACATCCTCAGTTAACAACTGCTGAGCGGCCACGCGTTGGATCCCTTCACACTCGGCCAACTCTGGAAGATCACCATCACACATTCGAACGACGTAGACACGCTCATCGAGCCGGTCAATCGCAAGATTCGTACTGTCATCTGGGTCACCATCGGCGTCAAGCAGTCCATCTCGTTCGAGGTCTCCCTTTGGAATCGTTACAACACCTGACCCATCGTGATTCTGGAGTTTTTGCATCGTCACACACCGCGCCCACGGCGTGTATATTAAACGTTACTCACAGTCGCATGCTGGTGACCCACCGTTTGCCTCAGCCGGAGGTATATATTGAAAGCCATGGATGCGGGGTCAACCCGCGGCATGACCGCGGGTCATACCCCTACCCATGCCCGACGAACGGGCCGGCGGCGATGAACCGTCGGATAGCGCGGCTACGTCCGCGCATCGACCGTGGCGTATCGACTACAGGAATCTCGACAAGCGACGACGCGAGCGACATCGACGCGAGGCGGCCGGTGCCAGCCGTGATTTAGATACGTCGCTGCTTGCCGGAGGTGGCGCGTGACGGCTTGGGAGTGTACTGACTGCGACGCTCAGGCAGCAACGGCTACTGCTGAGGCAACAGAGTTGGTCGAACTTGCTCGTGTGTGGCACGAGGAAACAACGGGCCATGAAACCACGGCTAGCGTCCGGAACCGCAAACTGAAACATAACAACTGATGCAACGAATACTGACGCTGTTTCTGACGGTCCTCATGGTCGGATCGATGGTGGCGAGCCCGGCGATGGCCGCCCCGTCGGATGACCTGGACTTCTCAGACGATAAGACTCCTGACCCCTACATCGAGTGGGATACGGTCACGGTAGCAACACACGACGCTGCGAACATGAGCGGCCCCACGTCGTACTATAACGACAACGGGGAACCGGATTCGCTGAATGCCTCACTAAACTCGTCTCTCGACGAGCAAGTGGGCGTCCGTTATGACAAGATTGACGCGACAGCCTACGGCGTGTTCCCACGCGCGGACTCGCAAACGAGCCCGCGTGGTGTATCAGCCGTCGACGACTCTGCCGACTGGACCAAGGATGTCAGTGGCTCGGCCGGTACAGCATCTATCACGGACGCTGACGGATCAACCGCTGGCAGTGTTCCAGCCGTTCGGTTCTCGACGAGCTCGCAAACTTCGGGCGATATCTCGACGTTCACCTACAGCAACTTCACTAGTCTGGACGATGCTGAGAAGCGCGTTCCGCTGGTTGGCATGAACGTCGATAGCCTCGAAAGTGGCGCTGAGGTACAGGTCCGCTTCGAGGAAAGCGACGGCGACTACGTCGTTGCGAACGCCTCGCAGTCGGCTGACGCGACGGCCGACACGACGATTACCACCGGGGCCAACAACGGCCTCATCTGGCAGGAGAAAGTCGAGAACATGCCCGTGCAAGGGACTGGAGACGGGCAGATGGCGTCTGTTGACTCGATTACAGTCGCGATTGTTGACGCCAACGCACAGGTCACTGTCTTCGGGCTGGACACCGCTCGGAAATCGCCTGTTGATCTCGGTGAGACGATGGAAGACACCGATGGCGACGGTGAGCTCGAAGAAACGACGATCCAGGAGACAACCTCCGGCGGTGTCATCGGCTTGACTGAGATGTCGTCACTGCCGTCGATGTTCGACTCGGCGACTATCTACGACCTCGAGGTCTACGGTGTCCAGCATCGGATGTCTGACCTCACTGCCGAGGAGGATTACTCCGTCGAGTTCTCCGATGCGGAGAACTACGCCTACCCGCGCATGCTGGAGTACAACGCGCGGCTGACTCCTCCGAGCGCGATTGACTTGACGTACTCTGGTGGCGAGCTGGAAACCCATCAAGGGCTCATCAGCGACCGATACAAGACAGTTGAGATGGCCGAAGGCGTCTCGGATACGGCCTTCGAGAACATCACCAGCTGGACCGCTGTCTCTGACCAGTACACCAGCGCTAATACGACACACACGCTGGACAACACGATTCAGGTTGGGCAGAGCTACGCCATCCACGCTGTCATCGTCCTGCAGAATGACGATGAGAGCGATATGAAAGCCAAGTCCATCGGGGCTGGTGGTGGCGGTGGCTTCTGGTCTGGCGGCTCGGCTGTCGGGTCATTCGTGAACGGCATCATCGCATCGATTGCCGGCATCGCAGCCACACTAGGAATCATCTCTCGGAAAGGGAGCTAACGGGTGAGCCACGATGTGTGTCTCACTCATCGCCTACACACTGCGACGGTTAGGAGGGCAAGATGAGCGCTGATGACGACATCGATGCCGTCGAAGTAGAGGACTCGCTGTCCTACGTCGACGAGGCTCAGAGCTACGGCTCGAACTTCAGCGAGCGCGTCATGCTCATCCTCAGCGGTGCTGTGGCCTTCATATTCGGAGCAATCACAGCTCCGATTGAGGCACTGGTCAATCTCGTCGTTGGACTCATCGGAGCATTCACCGATGGTGGAGTGGCGTGGATTGGTGCCTTTACGACCGAGCCCGCGCAGTACGTCTCTGAATCGTTTGATGCTGGTGCTGCTGGATTCACGAACACGGCCTTTGCAGAGCTGGGCCCGTTCCTGCCGTGGCTTGGCGTTATCGTCTCGATTGGGGTCGTGTTCATCGTGACCTGGTATCTGGACCGGCGTGACTCCGACGTGGTTGGTCTCGGAGTCGATCTCCCGGTCATCGGCAACGAAGACGACGGAGATGTCTCAGACGAGATAGACTGATGACGCGACGAAACCACCACAAACACGGCTGCTGGCTTCGTGCTGTGGCCCGTCAGCGGCTGTGCTCTCGTCATTCCTTCTCTGGGGGTAACACAGATGAGTGATGACGAGACCAGCACGCTCGAGGCGGGTGCTCAGTACGTTGATGCCAGTGGTGGGATGCCATCCATCAAGTGGGACAACCTGTTGAGTCTCATCGCCAGTTCGCTCATCTTGTTTGTCACCAGTCTCTGGATGGCAGTCGTCGAAAGCGGCCTCAACCTACAGCTGTGGGTAATTCGGCACGGTGGCGGCGCGGTTATCGACTGGTATCGAAGCTTGATGACAGACTCTGCCGGGATCGTCGATGACAGCTGGACCGCGGCTGGCAACTCTATCGAGCCGTTCGGGTTTCTCGCGCCGTGGATAGCGGTTACCGTCGTCGTCTCACTGGTGACGCTCATCGTCATCGGTCGGGAGGTGGTCCTGTGAGCGAAGCACGACCTTGGACTGCTGCCGGTATCATCACGCTGATAGCCAGCTGGCTAATCACGAATCTGGTGTTGCAGCCGTTTGGGTTCGTTATCGCCTACACAGAGTGGGCATACGAGACGGCTTTGAACGGCCTGCAGACTTCATTCACAACGGCGCTCGGCGGCACAGGAAATACCATCTACAACAGTCTCGATGGCGCCCGCCAGTCAATGTTCGATGCGTTCTCGAATATCGCGATGGCTGGCGGATTAGCGAGCCCGATTGTGGTGACAATCCTGTTCGTCACTGTCGGCACTGTCCTTGGGATTGTGACAGTTGCTGTCATCAGGTACGTCGCGGACTACATCCCAGGGGGAAGCTACATCCAATGAGAGACATCGCTGCTGGACTCACTGCAGTTTTCGGCGGAGTCTGGACGCTGTTCGCTGGGATGACCGACTTCGGTTGGCTCCTGGCACACACGGACCTCTGGTATCCAGTGGTTACGACGGTATCGCGGTTTCTTGGGCCGAAACTCGCCCCCGGACTGCCCTGGGAGCTGATTACATTAGCTGCTGGGTTGGTCTTCGTAGTCGCACTACTCACCAGAACCTACAGAAACAGGGATTAGACACTCATGAAACCGAGATTCGACGATAGAGCAAGAACCGAACACGAACGACAGGAGGTGACGGGATGCCCGCTGCAATGCTGATGCAGTACTGGGGCTACGTGCTGGCGGCAATCGTACTGATTGCGGTTGCCTACTGGGTCTACGACGAACGGGACCCAGAGGAGCGCGCAGCCGACACGACGAAGAAAGTCGGCAATCGGGCGGCTCGAGCGACGGGTGGCCTCGTCGGCGTCATCGTCGCTATCCTGCTGGGACTGGCGACGACGATCATGCAAACCGGGATGGAACTCGGCGAGCTCGCGATGCCGCTGCTGGACTTCGTGGGTGCGAACCCAGAGGTCAGCTCGGGAATCGTCGTGGCCGTCCTCGGCTGGATGGGTATCAGCGGCTCGGTCCCGATCTCTGGCGTCCAGTTCTTCGCGATTGCGATTACCCTCATCGGGGCCGCGGTCGCGATTGCAGCGTACACAGACGACAGCACTGAGGTCTGACATCCATGTTTAGAATAGGTCGTATCGTGCTGGTCCTGTTGGCCGTCGCCAGCGTCGTTGCCGTCCCCCCGGCGGCGGCAGACAACACTGATCAGGTCGACTCACGACAGGCAGTCTTAGACACGATTGCAGAGACCGAGCCTGCTAACGCACACCCGGACACGGTTCGGGATATCGCTGGTTGGCTCGAAGCAAACGGCGAAGCGGAGTTGTCACAGGCTGAGTATCTGCGGGTCCGTGGCTGGCTCCAGGAGGCCGTCGACGCACAGTCACTCGGCGTCGACGTGCCAGATAGATCGACCGCGGGAGAAGCGGGCTCGAGCACGACCTCGTCGGACCTCTCGAAGGCGGAGGTCATGCAGACTGTCAAGAACACGCAGCCGGCTGAGGCATCTCCAGCAGAGATTCAGGCGATCGGCCGCTGGCTTTCTTCGGAGGGCTCGGACCAGCTGACGATCAACGAGTATCGCGCGGCGCGGACGTGGGTCCGGCAGGGCATCGGAGCAACGAACGCGGAACTGAACGCGACAATACCATCGGTCGATGAGTTCCGTGATACGGTGACTCAAGAGGCTCCGGAGAAGGACGCCTCCAATCTCACGTACCAGCAGTTGAACCCACGCGGGGACCGGCCCAGCGCGAATGCTCCTGAGGGAGTCAGGGCGGCTGATGCCTACAGCGAGTACGGCCTGCAGACACTCCCGACGGAGCTGTGGGCGCTGCCTTTTGAGGGCGACCAGTCGCCGCTGTGGTCGTTCATGAGCTCCGGTGCGACGGTGAAGCGTAACAAAATCAAGTTCGCGACGAACCGACCGCGAACGACCGAGGATGTCTCCATTGAGGATAAGAACTACACGCTTAAAATCGCGTACTGGCAGCCCAAAACTCGCGTTGTCGAAGAGGGGAACCAGACACGCGAGGTCACGTACGCAACGAACATCTCGACGGTGACTCGGACCTATCGGATGTCCGATGGCCGGGATGAACAGATAGTCCCCCTGCGGCCGCACTACGATGAGAACTACGAGACGACGATTTGCGTCCAGGAGGCCGACGACGAGAAGAGCTGTCTGGCGGATGCAGATGCGAACCGCTGGCGGTTCACCCACGCCTCAAACAATGCCTACGAGGTCCTCCCTGCCACGAGCCAAGGTCGACGGACGGTCTACGCGTTCGGTCTCGTCGGCATCACAGTGCTGGTGACCCTGGTGACGCTCTTTGGCGTCCGGAAGCTCATCGACAAAGCACTCGCGAGTCCGAATATCTCGCTATTGGTATGGGTCATCCTTGGGATGGCGGGCCTCATTGGCCTCGTGCTGATGTGGGACTCTCTCGTCGAGATGTTCGTCTTGCGGCCGTTCCTCATCGCTGTCCCGGTGGGGATATTCCTCGGGATCGTGGTCGCTGAGTGGTTCGGTGACTCGACGTATCTCGCTGCAGCGATTCGTTTCAGCCTGGACGAGGTTCAGGACCCAGGCAAGCAGGTTGACAACGACGAGGTCGAGACCGGAGGCGTCGCTGCTGACGGCGGGGACGAGCTCGAGGACACCGACGCGGTTCCTGGCGGAGCAGAAGACGACAGCGCACAGGGTGTGCTCAAGATGGACATCATCCCGACGCGTATGGTCAGACACGATGAGGGCCGTGCGACGGTCAGCAACGGCGCACGGGCATTCCTTGCACGGGCCCGCGGTGCACGCTCTGATGTGGAATACGACGGCAATCCGCTGACTCGCGTCGAAGTTGACGGCGGGCCCTACGAGGAGGCGTACCTGTTAGACCCCGAGTCCGACCAGCCAATCGAACATCAGCCGGAAGGCCACAGCCTCAACATCCCCGCCCCGATTTCCCGGGAGACAGTGGAGAAAGAGGACGGCGAGACGGTGACTCGCTGGGAAACGAACATCAAGCCCTACGTCATCGGTATCGGGGCTCTCGCAGCTGGTTGGGTTGGCGGCGCGCTGCTGTTCACGAGCGGGCTGCTGGGGCTGGCTGCCAGCGGATTCCTCGTGTTCGCGCTCGGTGTCGCAAAGCCTGACAAAGGGTACATGAAACTGGACCTTGCGCCGTTGCACTACCACACGGCGGTCGGGACGATGCTCCAGCACGCGGCGAAACTGGGTGACGCGAAGTCCTGGCAGACGATGTACGAGGAAATCAAGGCAGAGAAGGGCCGAAACCGGGCTGAGGAAAAGAGCCTCGAGGACCGCGGCGCCCGCTCACAGGCGACTGCCGTCACCGAGGAGTACGTCGGCCCCGAACCGGAGTACCAGCCAGATGACCATGCCGAGAACGCCCGTCAGGAGGTGCCAGCTGACGATGATTGATATTGGCTGGTTGTTTGGAACGTCGGCTGCATTCGTCGACGCTGGCTTCGAGGTGACGGTCAACCACCTGTCCGGGGCAGCCGAAGCCGCTCCGCTCATGCTGTCACTGGTCGCACTCGGAGCCGTCGAAGTCGTCGGGAGGCAGCAGATATGACGGCTACGGACACGCGGCCGGCTGCGGACGCTCCCGAAGACGACCGGCCAGCACTCCGAGCGCTGACGACTCAACAGCGCGACCTCCTGGATGAGCTCCTCGATGACGATCTCGACACGCGGGCGGACATCCTGCGGTGGATGCAGGAACTGTCTGTGCACACGCTGGGACAGCTGGGGGACGGCTGGTTCCGGCATCAGGTGACCGACCCGACTGTCGTCTCGGCGTTCATCGGCCGGCCGTGGGGCCCGCTGCGAAACGAGGGCGTCGACAAGGATTGGCTCCTCGAGTTTCGGCGGGATATCGCGGCCAAGGACATCGTTGGGGCGCTACACGCGTCCGCACGAGAGTTCCGCTGGTCAGCATCGGAGTTTCACGACTACGATGACGACGATGTCGACCTCTCGAATGTCGACCCGGAGGACCAGCACCCTGGGATGCGGCCAAGCCTCGGGACGCTGGCGAATCGGCAGCGAAAGGCGCTGAATGTCCTGTTGGATGGCTTTGAGGACCCAGACCATTTCATCCAGTGGGGACAGAACGCTATCCGGGCCACCTACGCCGAGATCGGGCAGGATGTCATCCGAGCGGCGTACTTCGACGTGCAGATGCGTGAGTGGCTGTGCGGGCCCGCCCACGGCGTCGCACAGTTTCATCGCGAGACGTGGGCTGCGAAGTATCTCTTTCCTGGCTTCAATCGGTCGGCGTCGAAGGTCGCGTCACGTTCGATGGAACAGCCCGAAGAGAGCGAGCAAAGCGGACATATCCCTCACTAAATATGAGTTCTAAACACAACGACGAATCTGAGTACGTGGAAAGCCCCAAAGACAACGGCGGGACTGCCCCTCCCGGAAACGATTGGGGCGAGCGGACGATGCAGAGCTGTCGCAACTATAAGCCACCAGAGCGGTGGGAAACGGATGCCTACGAGATGCGTCGCTGTTTCGGCGTCCCAGAGCTCGATGAAGAGAATGATTATAAGGAGAACCCGCGGGCGCGGATGACGTGGCCGAACCTCCTCATCCACGAACGGAACCCGACCCGGTCGACGAACGACCCGGGCGGAGAGGCTGCAGTGTTCCGCGGAGATCGTGGTTCGGGCAAGTCGACGTTGCTGCGAGAGGCGAATATCCGCATCCTGTCTGAGAACACGGAGATTGTCGACGGCCGCGTGCAGGGCGAGTTCTCTGTCTGGCGTGGGACTCCGGAGCGCTCGGAGTGGTTAGACCTTCGGAAGTGGACCACGCTCTACCTGCCGAAACACGCTTCAATAGACGCTATCTGGATGGATGAGGATGAGGACATCAGCAGCGGCGAGCCGATTTCTGAGGTCGATGACCTCGAGGATATCGTCCGCGACGTGGTCTACTACGAGAGCGTGCTGGACCTGCTGGAAAAGCTCTCGAAAGGTCCTGCAGGGACGTTCAACGTCGTTTATCCAGACCCCTCGTTTCAGGGATGTACCGAACTCTCTCGCGAGACCTCTCGCGGACAGTTCGACGAGCTGCCGTACGTCCCGGCCTGGGAAGCTCGCAATCAAGACGGTGTCCAGCCAACGCCGACCTCGCACTGGTGGTTTATGTTCCTCGTCGCAGCGGTCGACTACTCGGCCTACTACAAGTTCATGACTTTCACATTCGACGAGGGTGGGGACCTGATGCCCCAGCGGGCCCGACAGGACCAGCATCGTCTATACGACAAGGTCGAACTAGCCCGCAGCTGCATCGCTGACTCGCGGCGTGAGGGACTGACGATTCTGATGGGGATTCACCGCAAAGAGAACGTGAAAGCGGCCATCCTCAAAGAGTTCAAGCGCTGGGTCTGGATGCCTCAGGGGACTTCGAACCCGGTCAAGCACCGGGCAAGCACGCATCCACCGGGCTGGTCGTCTGTGTCGATGCCGTTCGACATGATGGGTCATCGCGAAGACCCAAGCGATGCACCAATCGCGTTGTGCTTCACTGAATCTCAAGACACCGAATTCCGCTGGTCTGATGTCTCGACGGGCGAGTACTCTGGAAAAAAGCTCGTCATCCGTCTCGGCGAGCCCGAGGAGAAGCCAACGCCCGACGGCGTCGACGAACCAGAACCCGAACTCGAGTATGACGACTCCGTGTTCGGCGAGTGGGAAAACCAGACTGCCCACCGGCTGTACGTCAAAGACCCCGGTGACGGCTACATCAACCTCAAGGCCGGGGAGATCGGGGAGGAGCTGACCTCCCCAGTGGCGGACTTGAAGTTCGTCGACGGGCTCGTCGACGGAGATCGTCACCGGGAGGTCCGGATGCGAAATGCCGATGGCGAGGAACTGGTTGTCGCTCGGATTCCATCTGATTCGCTTCCAGACACCTCAGGAAGCGGACAGGAGGGGGTGGGGGCGTGAGCCGAGATATCGGCGAACTGGTTAGAAACATGATACCAGTCGCACGCGCGTGTGGCCCGGTACCGGCACCTACACCCCCCGCGATTGGAGGGGGGCCCGGCCGGCGGGCCCTGTCCCTGCTGCTAACAGTTCTAATTGTGACAAGTGCTGTTGCGATGCCGGTGCTTGCTCAGACGAACGACGTGAGCTGGAGCGGTGAAGTTCAATTGAATGGCAACCCTGCAGCCGACGGCACGCAGTACCAGTACGACATAAACGACCTGGACGCGGCCGACAACTACTTTATCAACGTGACTGGGTCCACGAACACCCATACCGAGACGCAAACGTTCGGGAGCGTTGCGTCAGGTGATACCGTTGATTTCGGCATTGCTGGCACCCAGCCGGCCACGAACGCGGAAGTGACGTTCACTGGCCGCGTGCAAACAAGTTCATCAAGCGATTCGGGTAGTGTTTCCGCCGGAGGGAGTGATTCACTATCCGTCGGCGGGAATATCGAACCGACCGGCCCCGGGCCGAACAACGAACCAGAGCTTTCGATTACCGGCTACGGTAAGATGGGCGATTCGCTGTCTATCACTGACGATGCGGGGACAAAAGATTCGTCTAACACCATCGGAGTAGAGTTTTACCCACAAACGGACGCTGGCGGGGTTAGAGGGCGGATAGCGAGCAATACCCAGAATCCAGAAACTGCGTACTTGTATGATTCAGGGGGCAACACCTTAGCAAGCAAAGATGTATCGGGTAAATCTCCTGGTGACACTGTGACTCTCAAAGGCTCACTATCAGCCAATAGCAAATACGCGCTTGTGGTTACCTCGTCAACTTCCGATATTGACACGCTAAAAACAGGCTCTCCATACCCGTCAAATTCTGAAATAGAGGTTACAGGCGGGTACTGGGGTTCTGGTAGCGGCGGATTCGGGCAAAGTTCTGTGTGGAGTTATGACCGACTGACCCTCTTAAAAACGCCCAGTGGTGTTACTGCTGATGCTGACGACGGAACTTCCGTCTCTTTCGGGGATTTTGGAGAGGGGGAGACTAAAATAAAGGAAATTGATATATCTGAGTCGGCGTCGTCTATCACGATAAACTCAGATTTGGGGAGTTTCGATTACACGCTCGACTACACCGAGCGGACCGCGAGTGAGGCCCCCAGTATCGACACCGACGACGACGGGTCCGCCGAGGCGTCGACCACCGAGGTTCTAAATGACGGCCAAACTCACACCGAGACCGTTCCGGACCTAGCTGTCGGGTCGACTGGAACGGTGAGTACGACCGCCGGTGCCGTTGACGTGTCTGTGACAGCCACGGAACGGACGCAGACCGTCGACCCGGCGGTGACGGTCAATGGCAACACGGAATCACACTCTGGAACGCTTGCAGACGGCTCAACAACGGCACTCACAACAGATACGGCGTGGCTTCAGTCGGGCACAAACACGGTAGATATTGCTGTCGGCGATGGGTCGCTGTCAGCTGACGCACCAACACCACAGGTCGGCCTGGACTACAGCCACGATGCAGCCGACCGCATCACGACGAACTACACTGCAGAACAGTGGTCTGAACGCTACAACGTCAGCCATCAATATTCCAGCGACCGGTCGGATGCACAGCTCCGGATACCATTCTCGAAAGGGGTGTACGATGTTACCAACGTCGAAATGCGAGTCAACGGCGGCACCTGGACAGCTGTCTCCAGCAGCGACTACACGCTCGAGCCGCGGAATCTGACAGTTAAGATCGGCTCGGTCACTGCTGGCGATGCGATTGAGATCCGCACGACGGCACGGAAGGTCAAAGTCGCAAACGGCGATATCACTGTCTCAGAACCCAGTGAACCCGGACAAACGCTGGACAGTCACATCCAGATCAACTCCTGGTCTGATTCGGCATACATCGAGGTGCCAGAACACAAGAACTGGCAACAGGTCCACTATACGTACAACGAGAGCTGGAACGCAGAGTCCTACGCTATCGTCGATGACACGGGCTACCAGCGCGTACATATGCCGAACGCGGTCGGTGGCGACCAAGCGCGCGTGTCGACGATTCCGCTCGAGGTGCTGCCGTCGAACGGTGATGTCCAGCTTGAAGTCGTCGACGCGTCGACGACAGAGCCACAGGTCCGTGTGTCCGCTGGTGAGAAAATCGATGACCCAGTCGACTACACGCTCATCGACGCGAAGGATGACACTGACTACATTCTGTGGTCGGTAACTCACGAGACGGTCAAAGACTCGGGGACCGCGAACTCGCCGCTGACGCTGTCTGATGACGACTCTGATGAGGTGCTTGAGTTCCGCATCGACGACAGTGGCGGCGACGGTGGCGGTGGCGGCGGTGGCGGGTTCTGGGCTGACTCACAGCAAACCGTCCAGCAGGTCCAGCCAGCCCTCTCGCCGATGGCGATCTCCGGAATCTTCATCGGGCTGTTGATCCTCGCGGTCGGCTACACGGAATGGCGGAAACGCCGGTTCTCTCAGCCGGTGTATCGACGACCGATTGTGTGGGTAGCAATTGGCGTTGGAGGTTTCCTCAGCATCTTGCTCCTCAACCCAATGGCTATCACGGAGCCAATCCAGACGGCACTGTCGACGACCCTCCCGCTGGCAGGGGTTCTCGGCGTGATCGGCGTGGCGGCGTGGCTCTACATGCGACAGAAGCGAAAGTCTACGGAAGCGTCGACGCCGGACACGGTTGTCGAGATTGCGGGACAGGTCTCGTCGAATGACTCCTCGAACGAATCGTCGGATGACGGCGGAGGTGGGTGGCTGTGAGCCTTACCGGGACTGTCCTCAAAGAGGTCATCAACCTCGTTGGCATCCAGGGCGTCTCGGTTGCGGCTATCGTCGCACTGCTGGCAATCGCAGGCTTCGCAAGTAAACTGGGGACGCTATTCAAACCAGCGAGTAAGGCGGTGAACGCAGGGTCGACGGCGTCGAATGGCCTCGCCCACATCAAGTACGTCGCCATTGCGCTGGCGATGCTGTCGCTGCTGGGCATCACGTCGATTAACCCCGAGGCCGCCCGGCACTACTACGAACTGGTCGCTGGATTCGACTGGTCTCCTCTCGTCGATCTACTCAGGGAGGCAATCTGATGCGGACCGACAGAGCGACTGAGGTCCTGTTTGAGGTTGCCCATGAGGACATCATCGACTTAGCGCAGGCGTATCCAGACCAGCGTGTCCTGGAGATAGACTGGCAGGCGATATCGGATGTCGATGCGGGTCTGGCGGATGACCTACTGTCTCGTCCCGAGCAATCGCTGCCCGACTTCGAGGAGGCGCTGCGGCAGTATGATATCCAAGCGACTGACGTCGACGGCCCCGTGCTCGCCCGCGCCACCGTCCGCCTGGAGAACCTCCCGGACGAGCACACGCACCCGGTCGCGGGCTACTCACCATCCAGCTACATCAACCGTCTCATGGCCTTGGACGGGCAGATTACCAAGCGCACAGAAGTCCAGCCCGCGATTGCCGAGGCGGCCTACAAGTGCGTCTACTGTGGGGCGCTTATCCGGGTTCCACAACCGCCGTTTGGGGGCCGGGAACGACCCGATGAGTGCAGTGCTGAGAAGTGTCCGTCCCACAACCCACAGATGCGGCCCGGATTCTCGCTCGAGACCGGTCGCAGCGAGTGGACGGACTACCAGAAAGTTCGCCTGCAGAAACCGCCAGAGGACGCACACGGCGAGTCTGAGACAATCGATTTTCACGTCAACGGTGACCTCGCTGGCGATGAGGCGATTACCGGCGGCTCGCGGGTGACCCTCGTCGGCCGATTCGTTCCCGTCGACGAGTACGGGACGGTCAACTTCGACCAGACGCTGGTCGCAAACAACGTCATCCCGGAGGGAGATGTCTACGGCGATGTCGAGATCGGCCGCTACCTAGAAGACATCAAAGCCATCGCGAGCGACAACCCGCGGGAGCGACTCCAGAAGGCGTTTGCTCCGGGCGTCGCTGGCTACCCACAGGAGAAGCGAGCGCTGCTACTGCAGATGTTCGGCGGCTGGTCGAAAACGGCACCAGACGGCAATTACCACCGCGGCGACTCTCACATCTACCTCATCGGTGACCCGGGCGTGGGCAAGTCCGTCCTCCTGCGCGCGGTGTACGAGGTCGCGCCACGGGCAGCCCTGACCGATGGCACGGGCTCGTCGGGCGCGGGACTCACCGCAGCGCTGAACAAGGATGATTTCGGCGACGGACAGTGGACGATTGAGGCAGGGACGCTGGTCCGGGCATCGGGAGGTATCGCCGCTATCGACGAACTCGACAAAGGCGACAACTCCGAGCTGCAGGCGATGCACACTGCCCTCGAAGCGCAGAAGGTCCATGTCAGCAAGGCCGGCAAGAACGCGACGCTGCCGGCCAAGACGGCTGTCCTCGCGGCCGGGAACCCGACGGGCGGCCACTTCGATCCAACCAAAGAGTTCGCCGCGCAGGTCGACCTCGAGAGCCCGCTGCTGTCCCGCTTCGACCTGATATTCACTGTTCGCGAGCGCTATAAGGAGGACAAAATCCAGAACGTCGCGAACATCATGGTTGAAGGCCGCGACGCCGCGGCGCGACTCCAGCACGATGAGGACCTCCCCGAGGAGCTCGCGTCGCTCGTCGAACCGAAGTTAGACCCGGACCTGTTCCAGTCCTACATCGCACACGCTCGCCAAGAGTACGAGCCGGTCGCGACAGAGGCGGTGAAACAGCGGATGAAGGACTGGTACACGGAACTGAAAACCACGCTCCCGGACCGCTATACGTCGGCAATGGAGGACGACGGTCGCGACTACGATGGCCCGCCGCTCCCGGTGACTGCTCGAAAACTCGACGCCTGCTACCGGCTGGCTGAGGCATCGGCTCGGATGCGGCTGTCTGATACAGTCGAGATGACTGATATCGAGTTCGTCACGCCGCTTATCGAGCGCTCGTTAGCTGATATCGGCATCGCTCCCCAGAGCAATGCAGCGCTGGGGAGTGTTGACGATCTTGACGCTGGTGAGGTGGGTCTATGAGCTCGGACCAGGACGAACGTGAGATAGCCGGGCCTGTTCGACAGCTACGGGCTGGCCAGCGAAACGCTGTCTCGTTGGCTCATGCCATCAACGAGGTCGATACGTCTGATGATATCGAGGCTGATGGGCTCCTCGAGGTTGCTGGATCTGTTGTCTGGACAGTCTTGGACCTCTTGAAGCGGTTTGGACGGTTGGTGCTCGGTGCTTGGCCGCTGGTTCTGGTGGGCCTCTTGTCGGTTCGGCTATGGTTTGTCTTTGGAATTCGCTACTTTGAGGCCCCAGCTGTCTCCTGGACATCAGCACTGGCGATGTATGGCCTTGCAACAATTCTGTATCTGGTCCACCAGATGTTGTCCCAGTACTGGTCGGTGTACAATAGCCTACGGGTGACTAACCGCTTCTAAGCCACTGAAACCACTGAAGAACTAGCCTACCACAAAATCTGTTTAGTTGTCGTCCGACCGCTCTCGCTCCATACGCGCAGAACGGATGCCGAAGAACGAAAAGAACCGACGCATCCTGTCCGACCCGTTTTTGATCCGCGTCGGATACTCGCCCTCAGTTTCAGACATGTGTCTCAACAAATGTGGCCCTAGCTAATTACTCTTATCCCAACACCGGCTAATACCAATGCGACAAGTAACACTGTCTGCTGGGCCGGTGACGGGCCGTAAGACTGCGAAATTACGGCTGTTGCTGTTCCATATGAGAGTAATAACACGCCGAGCAACAACAGTAGCTGAGCATACTCTAAATACTCAGAGTTCACTTCGATTTCGGGCTCAATCTCAGTGCTGGCTTTATCCAACTGTCCAATCGCACCGTTGATCCATCGGTCTCGCGTTGTGCGGCCAGCCGCCCGGAGGTCACCTTCCCGAACCTCAACTGGATATTCCGTTACGGTATATATCCCGACACTCACGAATGCAGATGCAAAGACGCCCAGTGCTCCTACTCCACCGATTACTACAGCTAACAGTGATAAACCGCTAAGAGCGTCTGACCCCGCTGATGTAAGGCCTGCCGCAATAAATCCAAGAATCAGTACCGATGTCCGAGCTGTCCGCATTGCTTTGTCATCGATAGATTCCAGTTTCGATATCTGCCGATCATAAACGCGTCTAGCGGACTCAAGAGCAGGGTCACGTCCGTCGTCCGAATCATCATCGGACATTGAGTTGCACTCCAGCTGACGTTAACATAATACCATCGGTGTTTTTGTAGTAATAAATATGTTAATGGGATACAACTTTCTCTCCGGTATTATGTAAACGCTATTTCAACCCTTGTAACCGTAGATTCCGACGACACCCTCCCAGTGACAGGCGCGTGTGAGAGCACGCCTGCACAGCCTCTCTTGAAAAGTGATATATTCATGAACTCAACCCCTTCATTTCGGCTGGTTCAACTGGAGTCTGCGGTGTGGGGCGGGGGTGTATTTTTGCGCACCCGTAGGGTGCGTGCCCTTAGGCACACCTCCTAAGGGGTGCCTCCCGCTGACCGGGCATGGCGACGACCCTGAATCCCGCTCAAACCGTCCTGTAAATCACCCAACTACTCCACTCGAAACAGGGGTTACGTAGCTGGGACGTATCTGACTTATAAAAGAAGGCAGCGCTGGACAGTGATGCCTCTCACCTATCGGGCGCTACGGCGGGGTCGCAGTGAAGCGAATTGCGCCCTCAAGTCGCGTTTCGGCATCAACCCAGGCCCCATCGAGTAGCGTCGGATCCCGCCCATCTTTGCGCCAGGCCTGGTACATCTCCGCGATCACAGCATCGGGATGCGGGTTGTCGAACCCACGCAGTTCGGACAACACCGTATCGATACGAATCCGGGGCTGCCCATCATCGTCGGGCCACTCGATCTCTGCCCCGTACTTCTTGCACCACCGGTCGAAGGCACTCGAGGCCGACTGCCGAACGTCCATGTCGACGAGCTGGGCCGTTCGGTCAGCAGCACTCTCGATAGCATGCTCGACGGACTCGACAATCCCACGCACTTCTGACCGCAACTTCTCGCTGACAAACTGTACATGGCCGTTGTCGGACTCAATAACCCCACCAAGCCGCTGGAGGGCCCGATAGATCGTCGACAAACTCGTCTCGGTATCCGCGGCAAGGTCGTGCACATCTCGCCCGCCATCAGTAGCCAGTGACTCAACGATAGCCTCATCGGCGGGCGTCATATCACGCAGACACGTCACCAACAGATGCTCCTGCTTGGCTTCTAACCGCGGCGTCGGGTCTTCATGCAGCGCAACAGGATCATCCGTCGAACTCGCCGCGAAGTGCTCGTCAGTGACGTAGGTCGTCCCGCCAGCCTCGGTCGGAATATCCGCCCAGGACAACACCGACAACAGCCGCTCATCGAGTTCTCGAACAATCGATTGCCGAGCTGCCCAATCAACGGCGCCGGTATCGTGGAGCTTCTGGACGAACTTCGTCCCGACCTTCGGATGATACAGCGGCTCCTCCGGGCCGAAGCTCTCGGGATTTTTCGGCAGGTAGCTCTTGAGTTGCCCGCCCAGGCTGTGGTGTGACACAAGCGTCCGCGCACTCTCTGAGCCATGCCGAATCGTGTGATGGTGCCCTTTCGCCGCCTCGTTGTCGAACCGGTAACGGCCAGCTGTCCCGGCCTGGTCGGTCAACAGCATCGAGAGTCTATCGAGCACACCACCGGTCCCGATGAGCTTCTCGTTCATCGACCGGGTAATCCGAACGTAGCGCTCGAGTGCGGTCACGCGCCCATCGAACGGCCCAGCAAAGTACCCGTGATACACCCCGAGTCCGGCCGCATCAGCTAACTCGAACACGGCCCGCGCCAGCAGTGTCGGCACTTCATCGAGTTCGAGGTTCGAGGACTGGCAGTGAACCGCCAGCCCCTCGTCGGGCTCGGTGTGGTCAAACGCTGTCGTCGTCGGCTCACCGTCGGAGTTTCGCATGTTCGGATACCGCGGTGAAATGTTGTAATCGCACTTGCGCTGGCCACGCCCGGAGACGTTGATATCGAGTTCGTACAGCCGGTCGCTGTCGACGTCATCACTCGGACGCGGCGTAAACCCGGATTTCGAGTAGGTGAACCGAATCGTAACCGGCTCACCCTCAATCTCGGTCTCGAGCTCCTGGTATCCGTCGAACTCGTTGATGAGCAGGTTCGACAGCGTCCAGTACGGCTGCAGCCCATCGTAGTCAGTTAGTTCGCTCCCACCACTCTCGGTAGGCCCGTAGTACAACCAACACTCGGCTTCGTGGGTCACGGGGGTGACCTGGCTCACTGCTGGTCACCCCTCTCAGAAGCGAACTCCCCGAGTGTCGCCGTGGCCGTCGTTGAACTGGTCTGGTCGGTATCGACGCCCTCGTAGGCATGTGTCGCGACCAGCCGCTGAGCCTCTTGGTGGTCACGCGCTCGTAACTCGGCGGGCGTGATGCCATCCTCGTCTGAACAGCATGTACAGGGACGTCGTGGACCTGCGGGTAGCCGCTCGGGCCGTTCGCCGTGGCGTTCCAGCCACGCCTCGCGTGCATCCAACTGTCGGGTGACCGTCTCACGGGGCTCGTGGTCATCGCGGGCGGCTAAGCGCCGTTCGACGGCACGCCAGGCCCGCACCCGCTCGAGTGAGTCCATCCCATCGATGAGGCTGGCGACCATCGCCCGGCGGTCGGGGTGGGATTGCAGGTCCCAGTCAAGCCATCGGGCGGGGTCCTCGCCGAGTCGGTCGGCGATGGTCCCGCAGTGCAACCGCTCGCGACGGTCGCTGGACTGATGCGTCGACGGCATCAGTCATCACCAGCCTCCTCGATGTGCTCTTGCTCGCTGTCCTGTCTCGGGCCGCCTTCGGAAATGCCACCGTCACATCGGCAATCAGGGTCAACGTCCACGGCGAGCTCGACAGCGGCCTCGCCCTGGCGTTTGATTCGGACGCGGTTGGGCGCAAGCTCAGGGTTGTTCGGGTCCGAGAAGGTTGCCGGCTCACCGAAATGCGACTGGTCGATAAGTGGGTAATACGCAGCCAGTGACTGACTCCCGAAGTGCTGTATCGTTGACCGCGGTGTCCGGAACACGACCTGTCCGCTGAACGCCCGAAGGGCTGGCGGGATGAACAGCCCCTCCTCGCCGAGATGGGTGTCTTGGCAGCCGCCATCGGTGCGAGCCCGCCTCCTGCGGTTCGCGACAGCTCGAACGCGGTTGGCCTGTTGGGGCTGGCACGCACAGAACAGTCGCCAGATTAGATTCCACTGCTGAGTGCAGCGGCGACATAGCTCGTAGCGTGACCCATCCGCGAGTCGGGTTGGTGTGGTGTCGTCGGTGGTGCCACAGGACACACACCTGCGTTCCTGGGGCGCCATCTACGCCACCTCCTCGTCGACGTCCCAATCGAACTCGTAGTCGGGCTCGAAGGATGGGTCGGCCAGTTTCGCGGCAATGGTATCCTCGGGAATGCCGGTACAGCCAGCCCGCTGGTCGTTGCTGGTGTCGTGGGAGACACTGAGATGGAGGCGTGTGCCCCGCCCGCGTGATTGCAGACAGTGCGTGATGTCATCGAGATCCGCGAGCCCGGTCGGGAAACACTGTGTACAGAGGTCCGAGTCATCGATGCCCTCAACGGCGATAGTGACGACACGCCAGTCACAGGTACAGGAACACGGTGTCTCCAGTGACAGGGGTGGCGTCACTCCTGTTCACCCCCGTCGGTCGTGATGACTTCCCCATCGGCGTTACTGCGGACGACATACTGTGTTTCGACGCCGGCGGCATCACGCTGCCGGGTCGCTGGGTTCGTACACTCGGGGCAGGCATGGAGCTGGCCGTCGTTGCCGGCCCGCACGCGATAGTACCGCGCTGAGACGTGCGCGCCGCAGTTGTCACACTGCGGGCTCACACCTGAACACCTCCAGAACGGCCGGCGAAAACAGGTGGCTTCAGCTGGGGGTTTTTATAATCCGGCTTTGAATCTAAGAACCTAAGCCAGGGGTGGGATTTGAACCCACGAACTCTCGATTACAAGTCGAGTGCTTGGACCACCCAAGCTCCCCTGGCGCGGTTACATGCCTGGGTTGTGTGGGGACCGTTTAGAGAGTATCGTTTTCCGTCGACTTTTCGAGCTCGATCCGGTGTGGTGTGTAGCCGTGCGCTCGGTAGAACTGTCTGGCGGATTCGTTGTCCGCCATCGCTTCCAGCGCGAGGATATCCGCACCTGCCTGGCGGAGTAGTTCCTCCGCCGAATCGAGCAGTTCGCCTCCGATTTCCTGGTTCCTGTAGGCGGGTTCGACGAAGATATTCTCGATGATGCCTCGTGTCTCGTCTTGTTCGTAGCGGCCGCTGTCAATAGTTACCATGACGAATCCGACGATATGCCGGTCTATCGTGGCGATACGGACGTTCTCGGCGACGACACGCTGCACGACGGTCTCTCGGACCGCAGTCCGGTTCCGGTCCCCGAACAAGTGTGACCCGTGGGCACGCTGGCTCTCTGCCAGTCGGACCCACAGGTCGACGATGGTGTCCACGTCATCCATCGAGGCGGTGACGATTTCCACGGTGTCACTCCGTGTCGTACGGTCAAAACAGTTCGGCTACTCGGCTGTACCCGTCCACCGCGGGGAGGGAGACCGGCTGGAGTGGCTCAGACGTCCCGACAGTCCGCACAGAGGAGCTGCCCGTTGAACGAGGCCAGGTCCCGTGTAAACGTGCTACAGGCGGAGCAGATGCCCTGATTATCGAACGAATCCTCGGCGGCGGACTGCATTCCGTCGGTGGTGGCTTCCTGGCCGGTCGTCGCAACCTGTGGGGTCTGTTCGACGACGTCTGTCGACTCGCTCTCTAGCCGCGCAGTCGAGAGGATGTCGTGCTCGGTCAGCGTCCCGAGCGGCTCACCGTCGTCCGTGATCAAAAGGAACTCGGCGGACCGCGTCGCCATCCGGTCCCGGGCCGCCGGGAGTCCGGCGTCGGGGTCGATTGTCGGAATGGATTCACGCATCACGTCGCCGACGGTGGCAGTCTCCGGGTCGCCGCCGTCGACGATGTAGGCCAGTACGTCTCTGTCCGTCGCGACGCCGACCGGTTCGTTCCCCCGCAACACGAGAATCGGCTGCTGGTCCTCGCGGATCAGCAACTCCGTCGTCTCGAGGAGGTCGTCAGACTCGCTCGCGCCGACGTACTCTCGGTTCATAACCTCCCGCACAGTGACCTCGCCGTTCATGTGTGACATTACCACACGACCGGTCTAAAAGATACCTCCACTACGTTTATATCGCCTGGTTCACAACTTACTCAGTTGTCTCGGTCTCGATGGTGACTGCCTCGCCGGTCGCTCGACAGGTCTCTAACGCGTGCTTGGCGTCCATCCCGGCCGTAGCTGCCGTCCGCCCGCGTCCGACACCGACTTTTAGCTCTACGTCGACCGCATCGCGGACGTGACTGATGGCGTCGTGGTAGTCCGCCTCGTCGAGGTCCGGACAGACCGCGATGACGTTGTCGCCGCCGACGAAGAAGGATAGCGAGTCGTGGGCTTCACGCATGTACTTCATGAGCGCCGCGTACCCCTGTTCGATCTGGATGAACGTGTCGAACTCGTTGAGCTGGTCGGTGTACTTCTCGGTGGCGTCGTCGACGTCGAAATGCGCGAGCTGTACGTCCCTGGGCTTCCGGAACTCCTCATCGATTGTCTGCCCGCGTAGCACTTCTCGACGGCCCTTGTCCTGTGCACTACCGGCTTCCTGTAGCTGCTCCGTCGCCGTTCCAAGCGCCGAGACGGGCGTCGTTCCCGTCGCGACCGAGAGGCTCATCGTCACCGGATAGCGGTTACCGACGGATTCCTGGATGAGCGCGTGTGCGGCCTCGTCCAGCCCGTTCGTGACGGCGATCATGTTGTCGAACCGCGAGAAGAAGATGTAGCCGTCGCGGTTCCCGAACAGTTGGGCGAGATCGGCGTACAACCGGGACTGGAGCGTCTGGAGGTCGACTTCACGGCGGGGTTCAGGTGTCACAGTCCACGGCCCGTAGTTGTCAATCTGTATATGAGTGATCTGGGTGTTGGTCACTGTCCATCGACCGTTTGGAAGCGACGGGTATTGCTCTGTCGAAATTTACCGGCAGAGTGGACTGAGGCCCGGTCCGAACCGGTGTCGGATTCCGGACATCCGGGCCGATTCACCGGCGGTCAGTCGGCACCGCGTCGGGGCGCTGTATCTCGACGGTCCCGACCATCGAATCGTATGTTACGATATCTGTTGCCGTCAGTTTCGGGAGGTGTTCGGTGAACAGCTCCTCGGTGAGTTCGTCCCTGTCAGTGTCGGGAACCGCTGCTGGCTCGATGTCACGCTTGGCTGCCAGAACCGCCGCCGCGAGGTCTGCCACGACCACTGGCTCCCCGCGGTCTGCCAGTATCGAGAGCGCGCGGCGGCGAGTGTCGTCCGACAACAGGTCATCAACAACCTCCTCGGGGAGTCCCTGCCCGGTGCGGTCGCCGCTTGGAGATGATGTCGCCATACGCGAGGCTACACCGGCCTCCCACAAGTATGTGTCGTGCCCGCACACCACACAGTCAGGCCTGTTCGAGTCTGTACGGCCACCAGTCCGCCTCGCGCAGCGCGCGTCCGAGGGACTTGTGGAAGTCCGGGAAGTCTTCGAACTCTTCCTGATCGACGTATTCGAAGATGTCTGCCACGCTGACAACCGTCTCGTAGTCGATCCGAACCGGGTGGTCCCCGTACTGTTCGACGTACTCCTCGGCAGTCAACGGGAAGTCCTCGTCCTCGTCGACTTTCTTCGCCAGCACAGCGTGGCCGTACTTGCGCCGGCCCTCGCTTCCTTCCTCACCGTCCGGATCGTGTGGCCAATCCATACGCGGTTCTCTGGACACTGGCACAAAAAGGGTTTCTCTCCCCGCCTACAGTTCGAAGCCGCTGTCGTTCCGGCTGCCACCCCGACGAAGGAGGGCGATGACAACGCCGAACAGCAGCAACGCACCGAGGAGACCGCCGATGACCAGTATCGTACTGATGCCCATGATTGTGGCCGGGAGCGGTCCGAGTCCGACGCCGTCACCGTCGCCCGCGGGTTCGGTCTGGACCGCTGGCTCCGTTCCCGTCGGATCCGTCCCCGGCTCGGCTCCGCCGTCCTCGTCAGTCTGGAGCTGGCCCTCGGTTATCTGAACCTCGCCCGCGTCGACATCGTTGAAGCCGATCTGGAACTGCCCCGGCGTCGTCATGACCGTCGACAGCGTCACTGTCTGCTCAGTCTCCGCCGGGACAGTCACCGATGTCTGGTTGACGACCTCGCCGTCGACCAGCATCTGTGCGTCGTAGGTACCCGGAGCACTGCCGGCGTTTTCCACAGTCCCCCTGACGCTGACCCGATGGCCGTCCGTCGCCTGTTCGCTGACGACTGACGTTCGTGTGACGGTGAATGACGGCTCGATTCGCCCGATGGCGTAGGCCGACGCACCTTCGGTATCCGCCTCGTAGACGACGCGGTCGGGCTGCTCCGCAACGACAGCCGTTTCGGCGGCTCTCCAGGACCCGTTCACGCGATGATACACCCGGACATCCGACGCGGCGATCCCGGCTGACTGGAGTGTGGAACGGTTCAGCGCGAACTCCATCGACGCCGGTTCGACGCCGTCCGACGACCCAACAGTCACCACACCGAACACCGATGCGTCGTCGCCGGACGGAACCGGGATGTCTGCCGCGCTGGGATCAGTGTACTCGGTCACGTCCTGCGTGAACGCCTGCTGTGACGCGTTGACCGTCCAGGACTGGACGGCGAAAGAGCGGTTCGTCGGCCCAGACACGTTCATCTCGTAGGGTTCGTCCGTCGGGACTGTCCCACCGTGTATCCTGAGCTGTCGCGTGGTCGAGTCCATACGTGTCGTCTCGACAATCGCTGGCTTGACTGTGACCCGTCCGGCCGATGTCCCCGGGCTCTTGACTTTTATACTGTACGTGCCCGGGGTGTCGAACTCCAGCGCCCGCGTCCGCTCGACCGACGAGTCGGCGTCGACGACCACCCGTTCGGTCGCTCTGGTCGTTCCATTTACTCTGTACTCGATAGTCATCGCGCCGCCCGAGTCGCCGGTGTTGTGGACCGTTGCGGTGACGTTTACCGATTCACCGGCCAGTATCGTGTTCGCGTCTTTCGACGCGCCGGATACGAACAGACTCGGTTCAGCAACAGCGGGGCCTGCTGCCGTGGCTGCGAGGAGGAGGGCAACGACACAGACGAGTAGCAGGCCCGGAAGATGCTGTCTTGGGGACCTATCTTCACGTACCATTACACGGATATAACCCGGACCATCGACATAAAACCGCCCGGTTGCTTCGATTCGGTAAACGGCCCCTACGAATCGGAAGGCGGTGAATTCTGTAATACCTTCCCCTGTGGCTCCTTGGACTGCACAGACTGTTGCTGTGGGAGCGATTTGAACCAGAGCAAGACGGTCCTGCTCGCCCGCACACAGCTTCGCCGTTCACGTTCGCCGTTCTCCTTTCGCTCAAACCGCGTTTTCGCTACGCGGGCTGTGACTCGTCGGTTTCTAATCGCCAGTACGTACCGATGGCTCCTCGCGTATTCGCTCGGAGCAATACGGTGGGACTGGGATTTGAACCCAGGAATCCGTGAGGATACCTGCTTTCAAGGCAGGCGCAATAGGCCGCTCTGCCATCCCACCGCAGTCGGGCATACTGCGTGGCCCTTCTAAGACCTGTCGGTCTCTCGGACCACAGTCGGCTCGCCGTCGTCGTCAATGACACGCACGCCGAGGTCATCGAGGAACGCTGTCGTCCGTTTCGGTATGGCCCGACCGGCCCGGTTCCGGGCGCGTAGGAGTGGAACTACGGTCTTGAGATCCGCCTGCGTTTCGAGGACCGGCGTCGACGGGAGAAAGTCCACGTCGAGGCCGGCATCCGCGGCACGCTCGCCGATAGTTTCGACGCTCGGGGTGGCGTAGCTGTCCTCGAAATCTATCGGTTCGCCGAAGCCAGCGTAGTAGACGCGCCCGCCCTCTGCTGGGCCGAGAACGACGCCGCTGGACCGGAGCTTCATCGCTGCGCTGTCGATGAGCTGGCGGTTCAACAGTGCCGCCGTCGGTTCGACGGCGGCGACGGTTGCGACGTCCTCCCGGTTAAGCAGATGCGTAACGGTGTTCCCGACCCGGCCAGCAAACGTCGACCCGACCTGCACCTCGAACCGGGCGTTGTCCGGGGAGTCGAGGGCCTCCGTCACTGGCTCCCGAACCGCGGTCTCGGGGTCTACGCCGTCGGGGACCTGCTCCGAGGGACGGTAGTTCACCAACAACTCGGCACCGCTGATCTCCACCGCACGACAGACGTCGAGTAGCATGGCTTCGTACAGCTTGGCCGCCTCGGCGTCGTCCAAGAGGTCGCCCGCCAGGTCCTGTAACACGAACCCTTCGACTGGTGGATCAGCCAGCACAGTTACCGTAGTCATACTGTTTTCTCGGCCCGACGGTGATTAGTTGCTTGCGTTCCGGCGCAGTTACCGAACAATTATAAGATGTGAGCAGTATTTGATAACTAAGAGAAAATTATATGGAGCAAGCCCAGACCTACAGATGTGACGGATGTGGGTCGGAGTATCGGGTGCTCGGGGAGTCGCAACCGAAAGTCGTGTGCCGCGACTGCGGCCGCGAAGCAACGTTGTCCGGGACTGCGGCGGCACAGCGGGCGTATCACATCGGCTACACGCGGTATCGTGAAGCGCGACGCCAGCTATCAGACGCGCTGGCGACCGTCGAGGACGAGGAGATGGCGCTCGCCCGCAGCGGGTTCGACAGCGCCGCGTCGGATTTCGAGGACAGCGTCGAGGAGTTCACGACGGCTGTGCGCGAAGCGGACGACGACACCCTGACCGAACTGTCGGAACGAGCACGGAAGAAAGCGACCTGCCTCTGGCAGGCCGCTGAATGGCTCAGCGGAATGACCTACGCCAGCGAGCAGGGGGAGACAGCCCAGGCGACCACGTACCGTCAGGACGCCGAGAACCGGTTACAGGCAGCGACAGAGTACGGGACGGTGTCGAGCCCGGAGGAACTGTTGCGGGCCACTGAAGTCGAAGTCCAGTCTGACACCTGACTACCGCCCGCGTCGGCCCTTCGTCTGGCGGTAGTCCTGTCCGAGCGTCTCGCTGAAGTGCTCCAGAAACGCGGTCCGCTCGTCGTCGGTCTGCTCACCGGGCGGAAGCATCGGGAGGATTTCGAACCCGCGGCCGCGGATCGTCGTCGCGTGGCGGTCCTCGATGTCGAGTTCGTCCTCGCTCATCGTCGTGTACTCGAAGGCTAACTCTTCGAGAGGACGCTGGCCGACCGGCAGCAGGATTTCGGGGTTGATCATCCGTATCTCGCTGTTGAGATACGGTTCACAGTTGACGCCCTCTTCGTCGGTCGCCGCTCTGTCGGGATGGCGACAGCGGGTCACGTACGTCAGGAAAGTGTTCTGTAGTTCCGGCCGCTCCGCGTCCGGGTCCGAGCACATGTCCACCGCAGCGAGGATGTCGAGCAGTTCGCGCTCACGGTCGCCGGTGAAGGGGATGCCAGACTCGTCCGCACCGGCCGCGGGCGCGTCGCCGAGAACGATAAACTCGGCGCCCACGTCGCCGTAGCCGTGGACGACGTTCTCGCGCGTCTCACACAGCGCGGGGCAGTTCTGGCACTCCTCGTCCATCCCGAACGGGTTCGACTTGGACTCCTGTTGTGCGTCCATTTTAGTCGTCGTCGATAGTTTTCGCGTGGGTGTCCGCGTCCTCGGGGTCGTTCTGTGGACTGGACGGGTGGTAGTCTGTGTCGTACTCGCCCGGCCGGTCGTCGAGCCGGTCGGGGTTGATGCGGCCGCCGAGCAGCATGAAGTCGAGGACCGTACAGGCCAGCATGGCCTCGACGACCGGGACCGCCCGCGGCGGCAGGACCGGGTCGTGGCGACCGGTGACGGTGATTTCCTTGCCTTCGCCCGTCTCCCAGTCGACCGTCTTCTGGGTCTTGGGAATCGACACCGGCGCGTGCCACGACACCTCGCCGTAGATTGGCTGGCCGGTCGTGATGCCCCCCTGGATGCCGCCGTGGTCGTTGCCGACCGGCGTCGGGTGGCCGTCCTCGTCGAACTCCCAGTTCTCGGTGTACTCGCTGCCGCGGGTCGTCCGGGCCTCGCGGCCGATGCCGTACTCGAAGTCGTTGACCGCCGGGATGGAGTACATCGCCTGGCCGAGCCGGGACGGGAAGCTATCGAACCGTGGCGCGCCGAGGCCGGACGGGACGCCGCGACATTCGAAATAAATCGCGCCGCCGATGGAGTCGCCCTCCTTCTGGTGCTGGTCGGCCACGTCGCGCATCTCCTCGACGGCTTCGGGATCGGCACAGCGGACCTCGTTTTCCTCGCTGTGTTCGAGCATGTCCTCGAAGGTCACCGGACCGGCCTCGACATCGCCGATCTGGCAGACGTGAGCCTTGATCTCGACGTCGTAGTCGGACTGTTCGAGGACCTGCTTGGCGACGCCGCCGGCGGCGACCCAATTGACTGTTTCGCGAGCGGAGGAGCGGCCGCCGCCGCCCCAGTTCCGGGTCCCGAACTTCGCGGAGTATGTGTAGTCCCCGTGGGACGGCCGCGGAGCCGTGATGAAGGGCTCGTACTTGCCAGAGCGGGCGTCCTTGTTCTGGATGACCATCCCGATGGGCGTGCCCGTCGTGTAGCCGTCCTGAATCCCGGAGTTAATCGTCACCTTATCCGGTTCGCCCCGGGAGGTGGTGATCATCGACTGGCCGGGCTTGCGCCGGTCGAGGTCTTTCTGTATCTCTTCCTCTGAGAGTTCGACGCCCGCCGGAACGCCGGAGACGGTACAGCCCATCGCCTCACCGTGGGACTCGCCGTAGGTCGTCATGCGGAACAGACGACCGAACTCGTTGCCGTTCATTACAGTGGTGTCGGGGTTGGGGGCATTTGAACCTTGTAGATGCGCCCGTCAGTCGTCGAGCCACCTGACGCGGTCGAGGAGCTGGACCGTCTCCGCTGCCCTGACCTGTTTCTTGAGGACTGCATCGAACACCTCGGTCGTGCTGTCGTCTTCCCAGGGCTCCCAGGTGTACCGTACCAGCATCGTATCCGGATACTTCGTATGGACCTCACGGGCAAATCTGCTCACTGTCGAGACAGTGCGCCGGCTTCCGACTATCACGCAATCGAACTCGTGGTCGTCCAGCAATGCCATCGCCCGGTCGGTGTTCGGTGTCGTTACTAGTTCGACTGCCTCGCGTTCGTCGGCGATATCGGCCTGCAGATCAAGCAACAACTGATCGTCATCGACGTAGAGGACTGCCGTGGTGTCCGCGGTAGACTCCGCAGAGACGCTTGTTCGATTCACAACGTACGTTGTAAATATTCTTCACTGCGTATAAGCGCACTTATCTATCAAGTACATAATACTCTTTCATTGCAAAACACGGAACGCTGGCGACCCCTGAGCCTTATCGCTGGACGGCAACGCCGAGCGAATCGAGCACGTCGAAGAAGTTCGGGAAGGACACGTCGACGTGTTCCGCGCCGGTCACAGTCGTCTCGCCGTCAGCGACGAGGCCGGCGACGGCCAGCGACATGATGATGCGGTGGTCCGCGCGGCCTTCGACGGTCGTGCCGACGAGGTCGCTGTCCGCGCCGTAGACGAACAGTTCGTCCTGGTGCTCCTCGACCTCAGCGCCCATCTTCGTGAGCTCCTCGGCCATCGCGCTCACGCGGTCGGTCTCCTTGTATCGGACGTGTTCGGCGTCGGTAATCCGTGTGACGCCGTCGGCTGCGGCCCCCAGCGTCGCGATGGTCGGCAGGAGGTCCGGTGTGTCTTCGACACCGACCTCGATGCCGGTCAGATCTGACTGTGAGACGGTGATTTCGCCGTTTTCCTCGTCCCAGTCGAGGTCGGCCCCCATCCGGCCGAGGATGTCGACGATGGCTGCGTCGCCCTGTGCGCTGGGGAACGCCGAGGTGACGCGCAGTCCGTCCTCGGCGGCGAGCGCACCGGCCGCGAGCAGATAGCTCATCGACGAGAAGTCTCCGGGGACGTTGTAGTCGCCGCCCGCTGGCGTGTAGGACTGGCCGCCGTCGACGGTGAACCCGGCATCAGTCTTCTCGGCGTCGACGCCGAACGCCTCCAGTACCTCTAGCGTGATATCGACGTACGGCGACGATTTCAGCTCGGTCGTCAGGTCGATGTCGACGCCGTCCGGCGAGACGGCCCCGGCCATCAGCAGCGCGGTGATGTACTGCGAGGACACGTCGCCGGGGATTTCGACTGCACCGCCGTCGACGCCGCCGCCAACCACGAGTGGGGCCTGTCCGTTCCGGCGAGTCGACTCGGCGTCGCCGTCCAGCTGTTCGATGGCATCGAGCAGCGGCCCCTGGGGGCGCGACCGGAGGGACTCGTCGCCGGTCAGCACCGCGAGGTCGTCCTGCAGCGCGGCCGTGGCGGTGACCAGTCGCATCGTCGTCCCGCTGTTGGCACAGTCGATCACGTCGTCCGGCGTCTCCGGCCGGCCGTCGAAGCCCGTCACTTCGACCGTCGACTCGTCTTCAGCCAGTGAGACGCTGCCGCCGTAGGCCTCGACTGCTCGCATCGTGGCCTTCGTGTCCGCACTCACGAGCGGGTCGCGGACGACCGCGCCGTCAGCGTAGCCCGCAGCCAGCACCGCCCTGTGCGTGTAGCTCTTCGACGGCGGTGCTTGCGCCGTCCCCTCGACCGTCGATTCGGTAATCGTGATGTCCATGCCCGGTCGGTAGCGGGCGTTCGACAAGAGGCTACCGCTCTCTCACCCTACCGATGGTGGGAGCAACGACCTTGTGGCTGGCAGCGGTACCACCGCTATGGTCCCAGGGATGGACGGCGCGACCGCTGTCGTCACGGGCGCGAGCAGAGGCATCGGCGAACAGATAGCCCACGCAGTAGCGGACGCGGGCGCACATACGGTCATCTGTGCCCGCGACGCTGAATCGCTCGATGCGGTCGCAACCGACATCCGAAACGCAGGCGGCTCCATGACCGCGATCCGGGCGGACGTGCGCGACGAGTTTGACGTGGAACGGCTGGTCGAAACTGCCACGCGGGAAGGTGACGGCGCGATACAGTACGTCGTCGCCAACGCCGGCGTCTATCACGGCACCGCCGGCGAGACGCCGCTTACAGAGGAGTCCTACGCCGCCTTCGACGACCACCTCCGGACGAACGCCCGCGGCGTGTTCTCGACGATCCGCGAAGCCGTTCCGCATCTCGGTCCGGACGCCCGCATCGTCGTCCCGACGGGCGTCGTCGCCCGCGAGGGGATGCCCGGCTACGGCTCCTACGCGGTTTCGAAGGCCGCCGCGGAGGCTGTTGCCCGCGGGTTCGCCGCCGATCTCGATATCCCGGTCGGCGCAGTCGATCCCGGACAGGTCGCAACGGATCTCTCCGGCGACGGCGGTCGCGACCCAGCGTCCGTCGCCGAAATGGTGCTATGGGCGCTCCGGAGCGCCGATGCATCGGCGCTGGACGGTGGTGTCCTCGACTGGGGCGACTATCGGTCGGCGACCCGGTGACCGCCACCGATGGGTTTATTAGCAACAGGCCGGTGATTGTAGATAATGTCTATTAACTCAAACTCAGTTTTTAATAACTTCGGGCGGATATCCGCTGCCGGCCTCGCGAGTGTTGTCGGCCTGGTGGTCCTGTCCGGCGTCGCGGTCACCGGCGGAGCGAGAAAGGTCCTGATTATCTCCTGGGTCGCGTTCGTGGCAATGGCACTGGGCGCGTGGCTGGGTGCGCGGGCCGACGAGACGAATCCCTACCGACTGGTCTGGGGCTACGGGCTCGCGAGCGGGGCGATGGTCACGTCGGCGGCCATGTTCCTCGTCCCGCAGGCGATGGGACTGGGCGGCCAGGCCGGCGCAGCGCGTATCGGCGGTGTCGGAATCGCCGCCGGGCTGGTCACCGGCTACGGCACTCACACTATCGGCCACCGGCTAACTCACGTCGAGACTTCCTTCGACATGACGACGCTTGCCATCGCCGCCCACGCGCTCTCGGCCGGACTGGTCATCGGGCTGGTCTACGCCTCGATGCCGGAACTGGGTATCCTGCTCGGCCTCGCTATCGTCTCGCACAAAGGACCGGCCGGCTACGCCGCCGCCCGGCGGCTCGGACGCAGCGGCAAGTCCGCCACCGCGCTGTTGCTCCCCGCGGCCGGCGTCGGCCTGACGGCGATCCCGTCCGCGCTCCTCCCAATTCCGGAGTCCGCTCTTCTCAACGCAGTTATCTTCGGATTCGCCGCCGGCATCTTCCTCCACGTCGCGATGGACTTCCTGCCGAACTGCGAGGCCGGCAGCGAGATCGACGAGGTCTGTGAACTTCACGACCACTCCCACGACCTGCTCGACGAACTCCGAACGCACGCCGTCGCGTCGACGGTGATCGGCGCTGCTGTCATCGTGCTGGCCTGGGTCGCTATCTGACGCTCGTAGTCACCGGACAGGCACAGTCACGGACACGCTCGTCCCGTCAGAATCGGTCTGGATGTCGATATCGCCACCGACGTAGCTGATGAGCCAGTACGCGAACCACAGCCCCAGTCCGGAGCCGTGTTCGAGCGGCTTTTCCTCCGCCGCTTCGATGACCCGCCGCTCCTGGTCCGGGACGCCCGGTCCGTTGTCCGAAATCGTCACTGTCGCTGTCGTGTCGTGGCGCTCCATCCGGATCGTGACTCGCGGTGCTGATGCGTCGGAGTGCTTGATGCCGTTCTCGATGAGTTCCTGCAATGCCGGGACGACTTTCGCGTCTATCGCGGACGACGAGACGGAGTCGCTTTCGACGACGAACTCGGCGTCGGGGTACGCTGCGGCCAGACCGTCCGTGATGTCACTGAGGACCGCTTCAAGATCGCGCTCGACATCGTCGGTAAGCGAGTCCGCGAGCAGTTCCTGCACGTGGTGCGCTTTCTCGCTGATGTCGAGCAGGGACTGCACGTTCGCTTTGATCGTCTCGAGGTGGTCGAGAGCGGCGTCGTCATCGACTAACTCTGACAGAATATCCGCACGTCCGCTGATCGTCGTTCCGTTGTTCCGGAGGTTGTGACGGAGAATCCGGTGAAAGACGGTGAGCTGTTGCTCGCGCAGTCGGCGACCGGTGATTTCGTCCTGCATCCCGACGAACCCCTGTATCGTCCCGTCCGCGTCCTGAATCGGGGCGATGGTCTGGTTGATAATGAACCGCTCGCCGGACTTGCGCTCGTTTACGATCTCGCTCGTCCAGACCTCGCCGCGACAGATCGTGTCCCAGAGCCGTTCGTAGAACTGTTCGCTCTGTTCACCGGACTTGAGTATCCGCGGTGTTCGACCGATCGCCTCTTCGGCGCTGAATCCGGTGAGTTCCTCGAACGCTGGATTAACGTATTCGATGACACCGTAGGTGTTCGTTATCAGAATCGCGTGGCCAGCATGCTCCACGGCGTTTCTGAATCGCCGGAGCTCGCTGTTTTGTTCCCTGAGGTCCTCGACGAGGTCCTCGGTGTGGCTGCGCCGGGCGAGGAGGTTCGCGATAGTTCGAAAGAGCGCCTGCGTGTCCAGCGGCGCTGTCATGATGTCGTCGACGACGAGTGGCTGTTCGGCCGCGTCGATATCGGGCAGGTCAATCCTGACTGACGTCCCCTCGCGACGGACCAGAATCACGGGGCAGAACACCGGGTCTGCCCGGTGTTTGTACTCCTCTATCGATTCTCTGTATCTCGGAAACGACGGCTCGTCGACAATGTGGAGATCGACTTCCCGGAACTCGTCGTCCGTGATCGGTGTGTGGTGTTCGGCTACGATTGAGGCGAGTGCCTCCCGGTTGCCATCGCCGGCCAGCAGTAATTGGATGTCAGCCATCGTGGTTAGCGAGTGAACGAGCGTCCGCTGCTGTCTCCATGTTGTTCAGGGACGCCCTCGAACACGCCGTGCATCCCTGAGACGGGGTCACCGACCTGTAGGCCGTCGGCGGTTATTTCGAACCGGCGGGGGACCGCCTCGAACCCGCCGACGCGCTTTTTCAGCGCGCCGACGACCCGCTGGAGTTCGCCCCCGACCTCGATGTAGTTCTCGAAGACGATGTTGTCGGCGAGGTAACTGACGTTCTCGCTCGTGGGTTCGTGCAGCCCCGTCACGTCCCTACGCTGGTCGATCAGGATCACAGCGGTGTTCCCGCGCGTGAGATGCTGTGTCAGGGCGTGGAGCCGCCGACGCAGTTCCACGTCGTCCTGTCCGTGCTTGATCGCGTTCTTGTAGCCCGCGATGCCGTCGATAACCACGAGTTCGGCCCCGCGCTCCGCGGCCTGTGTCTTCACGCGGTTCGCGAACTCCTCGGGCGACAGCGCCAGCGACTCGATCTCCTCGACGAGAAGTGTCCCCTCGTCACGCAACTGCGAAAGCGGCATCCCGAACGTCTCACAGCGGTGTGTGAACGTGTCGATGGATTCGTCGAACAGGTAGGCGAGCGCCGGGGACCCGTCTGCCGCTGCGGAGGCCAGGAACTCCGTCGCCGTCGTCGACTTGCCGACGCCGGAGGGGCCACTGAGAATCGTCACCGTCCCGCGTTCGAGTCCGCCATCGAGGAGCGAGTCCAGTTCCGGCACGCCGGCGGAGAACTGCGTGGGGTCGAACGACCGCGTCCGTCGTTCCGGTTCGAGTGCCGGATACACTTCGACGCCGGACTCGCGAATCTCCATCCCGTGTGAGCCGTCCTGTTGGCCGATCCCGCGATGCTTGCGCAGTCGAATGCGCCGGCCAGCCTTCTCGTCGCCGTAACTGAGTGAAACGATGCCATCGCTGAGCGATCTGAGCTGGCTGTCCATCTGGTTGCTCGGCGTCTTGGTCGCCAGCACGGTCGTCTCCCTGTCCTGCAGGAAGCGCGCGAAGGAGATGATACGCTTGCGAAACTGGTACTCGGTCGGTTCGAGATACTGGAAGTGTGTGATCGGGTCGATGAGGACGCGGTCCGGGTCGACCCGCTCGATGGCCTCGCGGATATCCGAAATCAGGTGGCCGTCCTCGACGTCTCGCGGCTTGACCACGTCGTACGACTCGGCTTCCATGAAGAACTCCGAGTCCGGTCCGACATCGAGAAACGTCGCGTCGGCGATATCGATGCCGAGTTCGGCAGTGTTCGCCAGCAGGTCGGCGGCCGATTCTTCGGCATGAATGAAAAGCACGTCGTCGCCTGCTTCCAGCCCCGCTTCGAGAAACTGCGTGCCAAGCAGTGTTTTGCCGGTTCCGGGCGGCCCGATGACGAGATAGAGCCGCCCTTCTACAAGTCCGCCTCTGAGAAGCGAATCAAGGCCTGAGATACCGCTGGAAAGCCGCGTGAACTGCCGCGAAGGAGAGGACATAGATGACATACTAGATGGTGGTTAATAAGTATCTCGCGAGGAGTCAGCGCGTGATAACGGGAGACAATCCGCGAAATTTCGGTTACTGCCTCCCGCTCTTTTGACCGCTGTCACCTGTTCTCTGCCTTGTCAAGCAGTTGCCCTGCCAGAATCAGAACGAATAGTTACGATCTACCTTTTTATTGTCTGGTGTGCTCCCTGTGGTCGCACACCGCTCGATAAAAAACGTGGGCGAAAAAGCGACCACTCGCGCCGCTCGTGGTCGTCTTACTCCTCGTCGAGCAACTGCTCGGCCAGAATCGGGACAAAGGTACCGATGTCGGTGACCATCCCGACTGCCTGTGCGGAGCCGCGGTCGAGGAGTTGGGTCACCGTCGCGGGGTTGATGTCGACGCAGACGACCCGCGTTGTCGAGGGGAGGCAGTTCCCGACGGCGACCGAGTGCAGCAGGGTCGAGAGCATCAACACCATGTCGGCCTCGTGGGCCTGCTCCCGGATGGCGTTCTGGGCCTCGACGGCATCAGTGATGGTGTCCGGGAGCGGGCCGTCGTCGCGAATCGAGCCAGCGAGAACGAACGGCCGGTCGTTTTCGATGCACTCGTACATCACGCCGGAGCCGATGGTACCGGACTCGACGGCGTCCTCGATGCCGCCCTCTCGGATGACCTCGCTGATGGCATAGATGTGATGTTTGTGGCCGTGGCGGGGATGGTCAAGGCTCTCTGTGTCCATGCCTAGCGAGGTCCCGTAGATGTCGCGCTCGATGTCGTGGACGGCAAAGCCGTTGCCGGCCGAGAGCATGTCGACGTACCCCTCTCGGACGAGGCGAGCGAGGTCCTCGCGGGCACCGGAGTGGATGAGCGCCGGCCCACAGACCGCCATCACCTTGCCGCCCTCTTTTTTCGTTTCCTTGATCGCGTTCGCGATTTTGCGGATGGTCGACTCTGACGGCCGCTCGGAGGAGACGCCGCCCTGCATGAAGCCGAACGCGCCGCCGGAATCACGGGGTCGCTCCGGGGGCTGGACCTTGATGCCGGTTTCGTCGGTGACGACCATGTCACCCTCCTCGATGGCGTTCAGGACCTTGGTGTAAGCCCGCGGGTAGTCTCCCGGTTCCTCGTCGTCACCGCTCGACTGTTCCGAGGCGCGGTGCGCCTCGCTGTCTTCGACGACCACAGCACAGTCCATCTCCATGTCCTCGACCTCGATCCACTCGCCGTCGTGGCGGATGAAGGTCGGGTGGTTCGTCGTCGAGTAGAAGCCGTGCGGGACGACCTGGTCGTCGGGCGCGGGGACGAGCGTGGCGTCTTTCGGGTCCGAGGGGTTGACGCCGTGCTGGTGGAGTTCGTGGACAATCGACTGCAGTTGGTCTTCGTCTTCAGCCTCGACGAGCATCCGGGCGTAGGACTCCTCGTCTTTGTGGCGGCCGATATCGAACTCCTGGACGGAGAAGGAGCCGCCCAGGTCCATGATGATGCCGAAACAGGACTGCATCATCCCGGAGTCGATAATGTGGCCCTCTAGCTCGACTTCGCGAGAGACGGTCATGGCGGAGACATGGAGGCAGGTGTGTAAGACGGTTTTGGGTCCGCGTCACCCGGCGACCCGGCTACTGCCCGTCGACGTGTCGCTGTACGGCCCACGACACCCCCTCGCTGGTCTCACACAGGCGCTCGAAGAACCGCCGCAGGCCGTCGGATTCCGTGGTCGGCAGGACGTGCAATCGCACCGTCCCGTCGCGGACGGCGACGCGGAACACGTCAGTCGTCTCCTCGTCGCGGACCAGCCACAGCGGCATCGGCAGGTCGTGGAAATCCCCGTATCGGTACGGCCCATCGGCGAGGATGTCGACGACAGTGTCAGCGAGTTCCGGCGTCGCCCGCTCCCGATCCGGGGTGAGCCGGAACTCCGTTCCGCCCTCGTATTCGACCCCGCTCCCGTGCGGGAAGCGCCGCTGTGGGTGTGCGGGGATGCTGAACGAGGGGTCCGTGGTCATCTACGAAGTGGTTGGGCGTGATACAAGTTAAATTCGCGGGCAGCGACCCAGGTGGTGTCCAGGGCCGTTAGCCGCCCAGAAAGAGGTCCACGACGACATCGGCATCAGGCCCGCGATAAAATTCCGTGTAGCCACAGTTCGCGCAGGTGACGGCTGTGAATCGCCGGTTCTGTAGGTCAAAGAACTTCGTGAGTCCAACGCCGGTCGTTGCGATTTCGTCAACTTCGGCCGTTGCGTGGCCGCATTTCGGACAGCCGGCTTCGTCCATATCCAACGTATCGTCCGCGCCGACCTGTTTTAGCCCGTCTTCGGGTGGACGTGCATCGTCCAGCGACGACTGACAGGAGCGACAGTACGACCAAGAGCTGGCAGCCTTTGACCCGCAGGATGCACAGTAGACGAAATCGTGCTCACTCGCCTCGTCCTCCGAGGGACCGTTTGGGGGCATACGCATGTGTTTTTGTAGACATGCCAAATGAGTTACTCACGGCTAGGTGGCGGGACGCTACTGTTGGGTTTATCCGCCAGCGGCTCCTGTACTCGGTTATGTGCGGCCGCTACAGTCTGTTCGCGCCCCGCGAGGAGATCGAGATGCGGTTCGACGCCGAGTTTTCGTTCGCGTTCGAGTCGCGATACAACGCCGCCCCGAGCCAGGACCTGCCGGTCATCACCAGCGAGTCGCCCAGCACCATCCAGCGGATGGAGTGGGGACTGATTCCGTCCTGGGCCGACAACCGAACGGACCACGGGCACATCAACGCCCGCGCCGAGACGCTGGCCGAGAAGCGGTCGTTCGCCGAGGCCTACGAGTCCCGGCGCTGTCTGGTCCCCGCCGATGGGTTCTACGAGTGGGTCGAAACGAGCGGCGGCAAGCAACCGTATCGCGTGGCGCTGCCGGACGACGAACTGTTCGCGATGGCGGGGCTGTACGAGCGGTGGGAGCCGCCACAGCGCCAGTCCGGGCTGGGGGAGTTCGGCGCGAGCGGGGGCGATACAGGCGGCGAAAACGATATCGTCGAGTCGTTCACGATTGTGACGACCGATCCGAACGACGCCGTCGCGGACCTCCATCACCGGATGGCCGTCATCCTCGACCCGTCGGAGGAGTCGACGTGGCTGCGCGGCAGCGCCGATGACGTGTCCGCGCTGCTTGACCCGTACGACGGGCCGATGCGGACCTATCCGGTTTCGTCGGCGGTCAACAGCCCTGCCAACGACTCGCCGGAACTTATCGAACCGGTCGGATAGCGTCAGTTTGGGGAGTGGCGTTACTCGCTGGGGGCGTGCTGTCGTTTGAACTGGTGCAGCATCTTCCAGAGCGTATCTTCGTCGACCTGGTTTTCGGCGGCGGATAGCTGGCGGTACAGACCCTCAGAGACGGTAATCTCGGGCATCACTGGAGACATTGTATCGGGTCGACATAAGCTTCTGGAGACTCGAAACCGAGTGAATGTATTCGACCCGCAGTATTCTGGGTGTGCAGTTAGGGCGGCCAATCGCCTTCCACCGATGTATGCAGTCGTACGCCCAGCGAGACGACGGCACTGTCGCATCCAGCGTGACTGAGCTCATCGGCGACACACCGCTGGTCTGTCTCGACAGCTTTGCGGACAATCTGCTCGGCAAGGTCGAAGCGGCGAACCCCTACTCGGTCAAGGACCGCATCGCGCTGTACATGGTCGAGGCGGCCGCCGAATCCGGGGACCTCCCCGCCGACGGGACGGTCGTCGAAGCCACCAGCGGCAACACCGGCATCGGGCTGGCCGCCGTCTGCGCCGCGAGAGAGTACGACTGCGTGCTGACAATGCCCGAATCGATGAGCGAGGAGCGCCGGCAGTTACTGTCGGGGCTCGGCGCGGACCTCGAACTCACGCCGGCCGATGGCGGGATGAGCGGCGCAATCGAGCGCGCGAACGAACTCGCGGACGCGCCGGGCACTGTCCGCGCCCGGCAGTTCGAGAACGAGGCGAACCCGCGAGCCCACCGCGAGACGACCGGCCCGGAGATCTGGGCCGATACTGACGGCAACGTAGACGCCGTCGTTGCCGGCGTCGGGACCGGTGGCACGATCACCGGGATCTCGGAATATATCGAAGAGGAGGTCGGCGCGGACCTCACTTCGGTCGCCGTCGAGCCTGAACAGTCCAAACTGCTCTCGGCGGATGACCCGGACAGCCACGACATCCAGGGCATCGGTCCCGGATTCGTTCCAGATATCCTCCGGCGTGACCTTGTCGACGAGGTGCGGACCGCGAGCAAGGTGGAATCCGTCGAGGCGACCCACCGACTCGCCAGCGAGGAAGGACTCATGGTCGGCATCTCTTCGGGTGCGGCGCTGCACGCGGCCGCGGAGTACGCCACCGAGAATCCCGACGAGACGGTGGTCGTCGTTCTGCCGGACACCGGCGAACGATACCTTTCAACGGGTCTCTGGGACTAAGCGAGAAACGTAGCTCCGCCGCGGGGAAAACAACCGTTATGCGACCCGGCCGAACGCCAGCGTGCCGCTGATGCTCTCGATGTAGGCTTCGACGACCTGTCCTTCTCGCGCTCCGGAGACGAAGATGGTGTACTTCCCTTTCTCGGCGACGCCGTCGCCCTCGCGGCCCGTGCCGGTGATCTTGACCTCGTAGGTCTCGCCCTCTTCGAGCGTGGGTCGGTCCTGCTGGGTGTTCGAACTCGCGCCCTTGGCGACCGGGCGGAACGCACCACAGGCCTGACAGCGCAGCATGTCGACGCCGTCCTCGTTCTTGAGGACGGTGTCGGGCAGGCCACACTCGGAACAGGTGACGTACTCGGCGACGTACGCGTCGATGGCGGCCTCGAAATCAGCGGTGTCGAACGACCCGTTGTAGCGGGCTTCGCCGCCGTCGAACTGGCCGTTAGTCCCGAACTCGCGCTGGATGGCTCGGTGGAGATGCTGGGCGTCCCGCGAGACGGCGTCAGCGATTGCCTCTAAGTTCGTCAGGCGTGTGAACGCGCCGTCAGTCTGTCCTTCGGGATCCGGAATCGAGAGCCGTTCACCGGCTTCCCGGGGCTGGTCTGGTAGTACGTCGTACGCACGCTGGAGGGCGGACTCGTAGTTCATACATTTTAGACGGTGCTGGCACGTAAATGGATTCCGTCACATCTGTGATTAAATACCGGCCAATGATATTAATACTGAGAGTGGATAACTGGTTGACATGGATCAGCACGAACAGCCTGCGGAGACAGCGGGACTGTCATCCGAGCGACTCGACACTCTAATACGGGCGCTGGCAGCCGAGCCCCGGCGGATGATATACACCTACCTCGCCGAACACGACTCAGCCTCAATTGAGGAACTCACCGACGTGGTCGTGGGATGGTCACGAGCGCGTGGGCGGGACACCGCCACCTGCAACTGGGACGATACCCGCACTGCGCTCCACCATCGCCACCTCCCCGTTCTTGATGACGCTGACGTTATCACCTACGACCTAGATCAGCAGACCGCGACGCTGGCATCGCTGTCGCCGTCCACGGCCGAGGTGCTATCGTCGATAACCGATCTAGATACTGCCGAGACAGACCACGAGGACTGACTGTGGGTCGATGACAGTCCGTACGCTCCTTCGGCGGTTCGAGGGCTCGGACGTCGCGATAACTGTATATGGCCCGCCCGCAACGAAGACCGTGGTCGAGCGACTGACTGCCCAGCGGATCGACGCCACCTGGCGGAAACTCCCGACCGGACACCAGAACGCGTTTGTCGTCATCCATCGGGACGGCGTGTTCGCCGAGACAGTCCCGCTCACAGCGGTGGAGACCTTCCTATGTAAGCCGGAGATAGGTTCCGACGACAGCGGAACCCCTGACAGTGACCCGGGTCGGCAGCTTCTCCGCTCGGCGCTCGCGAACACGCTCTTCTCGTCGCTCACGCCGGCACAGTTGCTCGCAACGTCTCACGAGTTCGAGGACAGGGCCTACCGCGTCGGGGAAGGAACCCTTCGAGTGAGCTTCCAGTCGCTGTCGATTTTCCGCTCTCAGCGCGGCCGATACGAGACGCTTGCCAGCGACACGGACCTCGACATCCACGTTTACGGACAGGCCGACTGGGAGCCGCCGACGATTCCCGGAATCTCGTTCCATCCGCTCACAGACACCGCCCTCGAACAGGTGTGGCTGCTGGCGTTCGACGCCGCCGGTGACGACCAGAACAAGTGTGCGCTCGTCGCCGAAGAAACCGAGGACGGACCGTTTCGGGGCGTCTGGACGTACAACCCACGGCTGGTCGATGAGATCATGACGGCGGTTGTGGCTGTCGACGAGTAGCGGCCGAACCCGCGCCGCCTCGGAAACACACAACGGATGCTATTCCGGACACGACAGCGGGATCCGGAGTCCGAGGCCATCACGCTCGATAGCCGTTCCGAAGGGCCGAGAGCGCTCCCGAAGCGTCTCTCGGAGCCACTTCGCCACCGCTTCGTCGGCGCGTCCGACCTGTACGTACGCGTTCTCGACCGGTGTGAGTTCGAGCGCGGCCAGCCGCCCGTCCTCGATTCGGAGTTCGAACAGGAAGCTCCGGTCGTTGCGGTAGCCGTCCTTGACCGCGTAGTCGTCGACGAAATTACCGGTGTCGTACAAGATGGGGCGACCACGGTACACCTCGATGCCCTGGATGACGTGGGCGCTGTGGCCGTGGACCACGTCGGCCCCGTTGTCCACCAGCCAGCGGGCGAACGCCTGCTGTGTCTCGCCCGGTTCGGTCACCCAGTTCGGCCCCCAGTGGGCGGTGACGACGAGCAGGTCGGGGTCGGCGTCGCGGGCCGCCGCCAGCGCGCCCCCGACGCGGCGGCGAGTCAGCGGGTGGTTCGGGTCCAGCGGCGTGTAGGCCGTGCCGGGGCTGTCGCCGTCGGCGGCGTAGCTGGGTGACTGGTCAGTGACGGCGACGACGGCGATCGAGAGTCCGTCGATTTCGACGAACGCCGGCTCGAACGCTGTCTCTCTATCGACGCCAGCTCCGACTGAGGCGATTCCACCGTCGGCGAGGTGGGCCGGCGTATCCGTGAGTGCCGCCGGTCCGAAATCGAACAGGTGGTTGTTCGCCAGTCCGGCACAGGAGACGCCAGCGCGGTCCAGCGCGGCCACGGCCCAACGGGGAGTCGCTCGGAAGTGGAATGTCCGGCCAGGCCGTGGTTCGCCGCGGTCTGAGAGGCAGCATTCGAGGTTCGCCACCAGGCCATCGAGCGACTGGAGTCGGTTGCGCATCGACCCCCAAACAGCGGTGGCTCCGTCGGGGTCATCGCGCCAGCGCTCGTCGACGCTCCGGCCCAACATCACATCACCGACGAACCCGATGCGCAGCGACGCGTCCGTTGGGACAGACGGCGGACACGACACGTCCGCGTCGTCGTCGGCACCTAGACACCCCGAAACGGCGGTGAGGCTCCCGAGTGCGGGGCCGCCGCTGGCGAGGACGGTTCGGCGGGTCGGTGCCACAGTGCATAAACCATCGACGGGGACCGTCTTGAATTTCGGTGGCATAAAAACCCTCCCAGAGTGTGTCGTATCGAGACACACTCCGGACGGTTACTTTTAGTTATCAACCCTCTATCCAGGTATGTCAAGCGACACCACACGGGACTACGACGGGGAAGAAGAGTGTACGACCACGGAGTCTTTCGCCGACCACGGCCTCGACGACGGCAGCGTCCTCATCAGCCGGACGTACAACCGGATCGCGGCAGACGGCGAACCCATGTTCGAACCGACCCCGGAGTTTTTCGACACGCTGGAGACGGCGTTCATCTGGGCCTACATCGGCACGATTGACGAACCTGGCGTCCCGCCCCATGTCGAAGCAGCTATCGAAGACGCTCGGGAGTTCACGCGCCAGGAGTTCGAAGACGACCCTGACGTGGACCTTCGAACGGACGTGATTCCGACGTTCTACCAGCAGGTCGCCGGCTTCCACTGCGCCTATCGAGATTAAAAGAGCAACCGCAGGCGGACTGTGGGGTGGACCGCTCTATTCGAGGTGGTGATAGTCGAGTTCGTAGCCGACGTCGACCGCCTCGCTGACTTCGTCGCTCGGTTCGGCGACGCCGCGAGTCGTCAGTTCGAGCCCGGTATCGCCGCGGTCTACGAGGATATTCCGCCGCCACTCGGGGTCCACGCTGGGCGCGTCGGTGCGGTAGTGCGCGCCGCGGGACTCGTCGCGCTTGTGTGCGCTCAGCAGCAGGGCCTCGGCGACCGTGAGGCTGAAGAACAGATCGACGGCGAGTTCGAACGACAGGCTGGTCCGGTCGCCGTCAATACCGATGTCCCCAGTCCGTTCACGAAGGGCATTGAGCGCGGCGAGGCCGTCCGACAGTGATTCGCCGTTACGGAGAATACCGGCGTGCTCCCACAGCAGGTCGCCGAGGTCCGCGAGTAGCCCTTCGGGCGTCTCGTCTCCGTCCGACGCCGCCAGTTCCTGCAGCGACCGGAACTCGCGCTCGGCGATGGCACGCTGGCCAGCCGGCAGGGCGTCGTCACGGTCGTCGCCTGTCACCTGCGCCGCGACGTGGTCGCCGACGAGCGCGCCGATGGCGACCGTCTCCGCCAACGAGTTCCCGCCGAGCCGATTCGCGCCGTGGACGCCTGCGACCGTCTCGCCGACAGCGTAGAGCCCACTGACGCCGGTTTCCCCGGTATCGAAGTCGATGTCGACGCCGCCCATCGAGTAGTGGGCGGTCGGCGCGACTTCCATCGGTTCCTCCGTGATGTCGACGCCGAGGTCCATGAACCGCTCGTACATCCGCGGCAGCCGCGATTTGATGTAGTCGTCGTCGCGGTGGGAAATGTCCAGATAGACGCCGCCGTTCTCGGTCCCACGGCCCTCGCGGAGTTCCTGTGCGATGGCACGGGCCACCACGTCGCGCGCGTCGAGTTCCATCTGGTCCGGCGAGTACTCCTCCATGAACCGCTCGCCATCGGCGTTGAGCAGCCGACCGCCCTCGCCGCGGACCGCCTCGGTGACGAGGCGGCCGTCCCAGTCCTCGCCGTAGCGGTCGCCGACCATCCCCGTCGGGTGGAACTGGACGAACTCCATGTCCATCAGCGACGCGCCGGCTTCGAGCGCCAGCGCCGGGCCGTCGCCGTTGTTCTCCTCGTCGCGCGAGGAGTGGCGGTTATACAGCGCGGAGGAGCCACCCGCCGCCAGGACGACGTGGTCCGACTCGAAGAGAATGAACTCGCCGCTCTCCATGTCATAGCCGGCCGCCCCGTAGACGCGGTCGCCGTCCGAGAGCAGCCGCGTGATCATCACGTTGTCGCGGTAGGGAATTTCGAGCGACTGGGCCCTGTCGACGAGCGTATCGAGCATCGCCTCGCCCGTGCGGTCGCCGACGAAGCAGGTCCGGCGGAACGACTGCGCGCCGAAGTACCGCTGATTGATCTTGCCGTCCTCAGTGCGGTCGAACGCCATCCCCCAATCGTCGAGTTCCCGGATGCGGTCGGGCATATGTTTGGCCGTCAGCTCGACCGCTTCCGGGTCGTTGATGAAGTGGCCTTCGTCCAGCGTATCGGCGGCGTGAATCGTCCAGTCGTCCTCGGGGTCGAGCGACCCCAGCGAGGCGTTGATGCCGCCGGCGGCCCACGTCGTGTGTGCGTCGCCGTGATCCCGCTTGCCGATGACCAGCGGCTCGACACCGTTCTCGGCGAGTCCGATAGCGACCCGCGCCCCGGCAGCGCCAGCGCCGACGACCAGCACTGGTACCGACACCGTCTCGTAGTCGACCGCCGGGCCTACGTCGGTCGCCCGACCGTCGGCAGCCTGCTCGCCGTCAGCGGATGGCTTCTGTGGTGTCATCATCTAATGTAGGGGCTGTGGACTTATCAGGGCTTCGCGCGCACGCGCACGCGACCACCGCCAGCGTTCAGCCACGATCACACATTCACGACTGCTGGCAGCACAAGGCGAATCAGTCCTCGCCTGCTGTCACCGACCCGGCACTACCGGACTGTCCGGGTGTGCTTTCGGCGTCGGTTCGGTCGGCATAGACGATCTGCCAGCCGGTGACCCCCATGAACAGAAGCACGAGCGGTGAGAGAAAGCCGAAGAAGTAGTACGGTGCGTACTCCAGTGTCGGGACGCCGAGCGTTCCGGCCATGAACAGCCCGCCGCTGCTCCACGGGATGAGCGCGCTCGTCGTCGTTCCCGACGCTTCGATGGCCCGGGAGAGGTTCTGACTCTTGAGTCCCTGTTCGTTGTAGAGATTCCCGAGCGTCATCCCCGGCACAACGATACTCACGTACTGTTCCGCCGCGAGGATGTTCATCGAGACAGCGGACACAGCGGTCACGCCCGTCAGGCTCGCGACGTTGTGGCAGAGTCGCCCGAGATGGTAGGAGAGCACCGCGAGCACGCCAGCACGTTCGAGCAATCCGCCCAGCGCGAGCGCGGCAATCGCAATCGTCACGATCCACGCGCCGCCGGTCAGCCCCCCGCTCTCTAAGAGTCCGTTCACGAGCTCCATGCCTGTCTCCGGGGCTGTCCCGGACTGTGCTGCCGACCAGGCAGCACCGAATCCGGTTCCCTGCACGAGCATCGAAGTCGCGACGCCCGCGAAGACGCCCGTACCGAGCGTGGGCAGTGCAGGGATGCCACGCAGCGCAAGTCCAAAGGTCACAACGACCGGCAGAAACACGAGCGGCGAGACGACGTACGTGCTCTCGATTGCTGTCTGGATGGACGCAACACGGTCCGCAGGAATAGCTCCAGCGGCCCGCAGACCGAGCCCGGCGTACAGGAGGACTGCAATCGCGAACGCGGCGAGCGTGCCGGCCCGCATCGCGTTGATATGGTCGTACAGGTCCGTGTCTGTCACTGCGGCGGCCAGGTTCGTCGTATCCGAGAGCGGGGACTGCTTGTCTCCCGTGTAGGCCCCGCTGAGGATGGCACCGGCGGTCATCGGTTCCGAAATACCTAGTCCCGAACCGATACCGATGAGCGCCACCCCGAGCGTCCCGGCCGTCGTCCAGGACGAGCCGACGGCGAAAGAGATTATCGCGGAGAGGATGGCCGCCACCGGGAGAAACACTGTCGGCGTGAATAGCTCTAAACCGAAGTACATCAGGCTGGGAATCGTGCCCGCCTGAATCCACGACGCGATGAGCGCATAGACGGTGAACATAATGAGAATTACCCGCATGCCCATGAGCAGGCTGCTGGCAATGCCGTCGTACAGTTCCGCCCACGACAGCCCGAGGTGATACCGTGCGAACAGGCCGGTGAAGGCAATCCCCCAGAACAGGGGGAACTGTGGGTCCAGATCGAAAGCGATGAGACCCACGCTGAGGAACGCGATCATCCCCGCGATTGGCACGAGGGCGGCACCCAGCGACGGCCGCTCAGCCGGATCGATATCGTCGAACAGCCGGGGTTCGAACTCGACCATTACCGCACCCCGTCGCGCCCAGCCGGCCGGACTCCGACACGGCTTTGGTTTGAAACTGGGTATTCCTGCCAGCCCCGTCGACACGCTCCGATACGCCTCTGCCGACCACCTGCGACGGCCCCGCGTGTCATATTTACATCGGCGATAACCACAGGTGGGTTAAAACTGGCTCCATTCCGGCGTGGGCGTGGGGATTGGTAGCTTACGGCCGTCTGTCGACAATGTGTGCGTCCGCCGGGTCGAAGCCGACCGTCACGGTGCCAGTCGGCGGGTCTTCGGCTCGTAACAGGAGTTCTCGGCCCTCCCAGTCGAGATGAACGCGCGTTGTTTCCCCGAGGAACTCCGCGCTCGTGACCGTCGCCGTCAGCGCGTTTCGGTCGGCATCGACAGTAAGCCGCTCCGGCCGCACACAGAACGTGAGCCGGTCTCCGGACGAGACAGCGGACTTCGGGCCGCTGTCGCCGTTCAGGGCCACTGAGACCGTCGTACTGTCGACCGTCACGTCTGCGATGGATTGTCCGCTCTCAGCACCGGAGCCGCCGGAGTCAGCAAGCGACCGTACCGCCGTCACCTCGCCGCTGAGAACGTTGTTGTCACCGACGAAGGTGGCGACGAACGCTGTCGCCGGCTCGCGGTAGATGGTCCGCGGCGGCGCGACCTGTTCCGGCGTCCCGTCGCGCATGACCGCCACGCGGTCCGACACTGCCAGCGCTTCTTCCTGATCGTGGGTGACGTAAATCGTCGTAATGCCCAGTTCCTGCTGAATCTCGCGGACCTGCACACGCAACCGTTCCCGGAGCTTCGCATCGAGGGCGCTCATCGGCTCGTCGAGCAGGAGTACGTCGGGGCCGGGGGCCAGCGCGCGGGCCATCGCCACCCGCTGTTGCTGGCCGCCGGAAAGCGTGTCTGGGTCCCGGTCCTGCATACCGTCGAGGTCCACCAGTTCCAGCAGTTTGCGAACCCGTTCCTCGTCGCTGCCGCCGCCCGGCGGGTCGGTGAACGAGAGGCCGTAGGCGACGTTCTCCCCGACGGTCATGTGCGGGAACAGCGCGTAGTTCTGGAAGACGACGCCCACGTCGCGGTCCTCCGGCGGGACGCCGGTGACGGACTCGCCGCCGAACCGGACTTCGCCCTGCGTGGATTTCTCGAAGCCGGCGACGAGCCGGAGCGTCGTCGTCTTCCCGCAGCCGGAGGGACCGACCAGCGTGAAGAACTCGCCTTCCTGAACGGAGAGCGACAGGTCCTCGACGGCGGTCGTCTCGCCGTAGCGTCTGGTGACGCCGTCGAGTTCGACGGCTGGCGGAGCGGCAGGGTCCGCGTCGGCTCCGGCCGGTGGCGACCGCTCAGAACCCAACGTCGTCACCCCCCAGCCGGTCGATGAGCAGGAAGCTCGCGCTGGTGACCACGAGCAGGACGACGCCCATCGCTGTCGCGGGACCGAGCCGGCGGCCGATGAACCGCTCGATGGCGATGGGCATCGTGAACTGGTTCGTTCCCGAGGCGAGGACAATCGTCGCCGAGAACTCCCCGATAGAGATGGCGAACGCGAAGGCGGCCCCGGCGACGACGGCCGGCCACACGAGCGGAAGTTCGATGTCGAGAAGCGCTCTGGCTCGCGGCGCGCCGAGTGCGCGGGCAGATTCGACGAGCCTGTGGTCGATACCTTCGAGGCCGGGCGCGACCGTCCGAACCACGAACGGGTAGCCCGCGACAGCGTGGGCGGCGATGATGGCGAAGCCGCCGCCGACGGCGATGCGGGAGCCACCCACCTCGACACCGAAGACGAGGCCCCGGAGCAGGCCGAGGCCGACGACGATGCCCGATACGGCGAGCGGGGCCATCGCGACGGCGTCGACGACCTTCCGGCCTCGGTAGTCCCGAGTCGTGAGGACGGCCACGACGACGCCCATCGGCAGCGCGACGGCGAGCGAGGCGACGCCGAACAGCAGCGAGTTCCGGACAGCATCCCACGGCTGGACCTGGAACGACGCGCCGGTCGTCTGGCGGTCGATGAGGAACTGATAGTTCGCCAGCGTCAGTCCCTCCGGCCCGCTGAGGCTGGCGAGAATCATGCTCGCTATCGGCGCGACGAACACCGCCAGCGCGACGACGGCGTAGACGGCGAGCCCCATCCGTGGGAGCAGTTCACGGACCGAGAACGACGGCGGTGTCAGCGGCCGCCGTGGGAGCGGTCGAATCCCCCGCGACCGGACGGTGTGTTTGGCCTCGTACCGGAGATACGCGTACAGCAGCCCCAGCGAGATACCGAGTTCAATCAGCGCGAGGGCGGCCGCCTCGGCGTACTCCAGGTCGCGGATGAGCCGGTAGACGAACACCTCGACGGTCGCCAACTGGAAGCCGCCCAGCGCGAGGACGATGGGGAACGTGCTGAAGGTGAACACGAACGTCAGTGCCGCGCCCATCAGCACCGACGGGTACAGTTGCGGGGCGACCACGTCCCGGAACGCCCGGAAGGGGCTCGCGCCGAGGCTCCGCGCCGTCTCGACCGCGCTGGCGTCGACGGACTCCCAGGCGGCGGTGGTCACCCGTGCCACGAGCGGGGCGTTGTAGAACGCGTGAGCGACGATGACCGCCTCCAGCGTGAACAGGAGATTGACCTGTCCCAGACCGAGCGCGCCGAGCACGGCGTTGAGCGTCCCGTTCCGGCCGAACGTGGCGACGAAACCGACGCCGACCATTATTGACGGGAGAACGAACGGGAGAATCGTCAGCGACCGGAGCGTCCGCCGTCCCGGGAACTCGAACCGGGCCAGCAGATACGCCGCCGGCAGGCCGAGAGCGACGCTGGCGACGGTCGAGAGAGCCGCCTGATACGTCGTGAAGCCGATGACGCCCAGCCGCCGGTCCGGCGACAGTGCGTCCTCGATGACGCTCGCTATGGGTTCGCCGGCGAGCAACCGCGCCGGCTCTCCGAGGTAGAACGGGTCCCGCAGTATCGAGACGAACACCCGGCCCGTCAAGCGGCCGTCGACGAGGACGCTGTCGATGAACACCGTCGCCACCGGGTAGTAGAAGATGCCAAGCAAGAGGGCGATAGTTGCGACCGCGAGCCCGACGATTGCCCGACGCTCGATAGTGTTGCGGACGGTCCGGCCCCGCTCGCGGGACGGACTGTTCGCTGTCCCTGTCGACCCCCCGCCGCCACCATCGGCACCGCCGTCTGAATCTCGGGCCACAGTCGGTCGTCGTTAGTTCGAGGCGAACTGCCGTTCCCAGTCGGAGATCCAGCCCGAGACGGAGCCCTTCAGTTCGTCATAGCCAAAGGTGACCGGCTCCGGGGGCTCCTGAGCCAGTTCGGCGTAGTCCTCTGGAAGTTCGGCGGATTCGGTTGCCGGGAACTGGACGTTCCGGACGGCGATTTCGCCCTGAATCTCCGGGCGCAGCAGGAAGCTCATGAACTCCCGGGCGAGGTCGGGGGTATCCGCTCCGTCGAAGACCGCCATCCCCTCGGGATTGGCGTAGCCCTGGTCGTTCAGGAAGCGAATCTGGTGTTCCTCCAGGTTGGCGTCGTTCTGGTCCGCGAACACCTGATCGGTTGAGTAGGAGACCACCATCGGGGCTTCGCCGCCCGACCAGGCGCTGTAAGCGTCACTCCACGAACCGAGTACCCGAACGTCGTTCTCTTGCAGGTCGCTCCAGTAGTCCAGATAGCCGTCCGGGCCGAACTGCTTGACCGTGTGCAGCAGGAACGCCCGGCCGGTAGCCGAACTGGCGGGGTTCTGCGTGATGAGGTCGCCGGCGTGTTCCTCGGCCAGCAGGCCGTCGAAGGTCTCCGGCGCTGTGGTCTCCGTGCCGTCGAACACCAGACTGATGTAGCCGGTGTCGTAGGGGATCGCCCGGCCGTCGGGGTCGAACTGCAGGCCCGGTTTGATGTCGTCCTGGCCGGCCACGTCACCGACCTCGGCGAACAGCCCGTCGTCGAGGGTCTCGTCGACTCGGACGAGGTGGTCCGTGTTCAGCCCGAGGTACATATCCGCCTCGATGTCGACGCCGGCGTTCCGGCGCTCGATGTAGTGGTTGACCTCGTTGCTCGGCGTCTGCCAGACGAGGCGGGCGTCGAACTCCTCTTCGAAGCGCTGTTTCACCCACGCGCCCGGACTCGTCGATGGTGAGTCGACGAACGCGCTGTAGGTCCCGACGACGAGCGTCTCGTCGGCACCGCCGGTATCGCCGGTACTCGTCCCCGAGGCGGTTGACTCGTCCGTGCTCGACGCCTCGGTGCTCGCCCCGTCGCTGTCGCCCAGCCCGGCACAGCCGGCAAACGAGACGGATACCGTCGCGCCGGCCGCTGTCAGGAAGGAACGTCTATCCATTACTCCGTGGTCACACCCAGTGGTACTTAACCCCGGTGTTCCTGAATCCTACCGCATCAGCGCCTCAAAGCACCGCAACAACCGTTATTACCCCGCGGTACTGCAGGATGGTGACGGAGTTGTAGACAACGACTGCGAGCGTCACCACGGCGAACAGGGCGAGGAATACCGTCGCGTTGCGCTCGGAGAGCAGTCGCCACCCGGCGACCAGCCACAGCATCGCCCCGAACTTCACCAGCCAGAGGCCCGCCAGTCCGAACTCCGCAAGCATCGCGCTGACGACGACGTTCCCTTCCTGCAGGCCGACCGTGATCCCGGTCATCGTCAGGAGGATGTCCCCGACTGTTGCGACGAGGATGACGGTCCAGAGCACCGCATGGGTGGGCGACAGCTGGTGCCCTCGCCAGCGTGTCATCTCACTCTCGTCTGCCTCTGCGCTCGCTTTACCGGGCATCATCGACATGTTGGACGGCAACGGCATGAACACTCGGGCCAGCCGCGTCGGCGAAGGGACTGTTTTATTTTTGCCGTCGTGGAATCTCCCTATAATGAATCTCGTCGGCAAGTGCCCGCCGAGCCCGGCCGAGCTCGACGCCGCGGCCGACCGGGGCTTCGACAGCGTGGAACTCCATCTCCGACCGCCGGACCTCGACGACGTAGCGGCTACAGCGGCGCGAGTCGAACAGTCACCCGTCTCCGCGGCGTCGGTTCACACGCTTCACGCCCGCCCGGACGACCCGGAGCCGTTCCATCAGAGCGAGGCGCTTGCCGAGCGACTCGACGCCTATCTGGTGGTCCACAGCCAGTACGCCCAGCACACGCACACCGCCCTGCTGGACAGCTACGACTTCGCCGCCCCCTGCGGGTACGAGAACAATCCCGGCGCGAGCCAGTTCTCGCTGGCGAATCTGGTGCTCGACCGCGGCCACGACCTGGTGCTCGATACGGCCCACCTGTTCATGTCCGAGCCAGCGTATCTGGATTCGCTGACAACCCTCCTGAGGGACTACGGCGACCAGATTCGGGTCGTTCACTTCACCGACGGCACAGTACTGGCGGACGGGCTGGCGTTCGGCGATGGCGACATCCCGCTCGAACGGACTGCCGACGTTCTCGATACCCACTTCGACGGGGCCGTCGTCCTCGAAGTGATGCCCGACGACCAGGCCGACGCCCGTCGGCGCGTGCTGGAGTGGCTCGACTGAAATCAAAAGGCAGTGTTTAGTGAGTGAATAGAAGTTACGAACAGCCAGAAAGCCCCGGCTGGCTGAACTCGGGGGCCTCGCTGCGCGCTTCACTCACTACGTTCGTTGCAGTGCTTGCGTCGTCCGCCGTCGTTCAGCCAGCCGCCCCTTTCAATCCCACCCGAGCCGGTTGGGAAAGCTATGCTGGGTGGGACTGAAAGGGGTCGCGTTCTCAGCGAACCCCGGCGAAGTAAGCACCCACTGGAGCGCAACGAGCCGCGGGAGCTGAGAACGCGAGGGCTTTCTGGCTCTCTGCAGTCGTCACTGCTAAACTAAACACCACCGACCGAAACTGACACAGCTTTTTGCTCGTTCGCTTCGAGCGTGGTGGTACGACATGTCACATGACGTTCTCAATCGGGCACCCGACGACCGGATTCAGGCGCTCGATTCAGACGGTGAAATCGTCGACCCGGACCTCATCCCGGACCTGTCCGACGAGGCGCTGGTGTCGATGTACCGCGATATGCGCTTTGCGCGGCAGTTCGACGAGCGGATGATAAGTCTCCAGCGCCAGGGTCGGCTCGGGACCTACTCGTCGCTGGCAGGCCAGGAGGGGGCGCAGGTCGGGTCGACGTACGCGCTGGCCGACGAGGACACCATCTTCTATCAGTACCGGGAACACGGCGCGCTCGTCGCCCGCGGGCTCCCCTGGGAGTACGTCCTCTACTGGATGGGCCACGAAGCGGGCAACGCCGCTATCGGCGACGTGAACGTGTTCCCGCTGAACATCTCTATCGGCGCGCACCTCCCCCACGCCGTCGGGTGGTCGTGGGCGGCAAAGCGAAAGGGCGACGACCGGGCGGGCGTCGTCCACTTCGGCGACGGGGCCACCAGCGAGGGGGACTTCCACGAGGCGATGAACTTCGCCGGCGTGTTCGAGACGCCGACGGTGTTCTTCTGTAACAACAACCAGTGGGCCATCTCCGTGCCCCGGGAGCGCCAGACCGCCAGCCAGACGCTGGCGCAGAAGGCCGACGCGTACGGCTTCGACGGCGTCCAGGTCGACGGGATGGACCCGCTGGCGACCTACACCGTCACCGAGGCCGCACGGGAGCGGGCCGTGGGAGCCGACGGCGGGGAGCAGGAGCCCATCTTCGTCGAAGCCGTCCAGTACCGCTTCGGTGCGCACACGACCGCCGACGACCCGGACGTGTACCGGGACGAGGCGGAGGTCGAGCAGTGGCGCGAACGCGACCCGCTGGACCGCATGGAAGCGTTTCTCCGGAACTGTGATCTGCTGGACGACGAGAAGATCGACGTGATGGACGCCACCATCAGCGAGCGCCTCGGTGAGATCATCGACAACGCGGAGGCCCACGCCGCCGACCCGACGGACCTCTTCGCCGACGTGTATGCCGAGTCAACGCAGAACATCGACGAGCAGCGCGAGTACTTCGAGGCACTCCGAGAGCGCCACGGCGACGACGCCTTGCTGGAGTCCGAGTAGCCGACCGAGCCTGTTATTGTCGTCCCGCCGCTTCCGTCCACTGTGACAGAGTGGACACCGGTGGACCCCGCCGACGCAACGGCCGTTGCACAGCAGCGTGACGAACTGGTCGCAGCGGTCCGTGACCACGCCGGACAGGTCGCCTACCAGCTCGCCCGGCTGGAGGGGGGCGACTACGGGCAGGCGGACATCGAGACCGACCGCGGCGAGTGGACCGTCAAGTACGAGGGCGGCGACCTGGAGTACCTCCGGTTCTCGCCGTCGCGCGGTTCGGACACGTACGTCATCTCGACCAAACAGCCGCCGGAGCCGGAGCCACTGGCCGTCGCGCTCGCCGACTACGACGCCTTCGTCGAGGGGTTCAACGACTACGTCGCGTCGCTCGACGGCGTTCTCGACGACGTGTCGACGGAGTTCCCGGAAATCGCGACGACCGACGGCGTCGTTGCCGAGCGCGACCGCGTCCTCGGCCGCATCCGCGAGATCTGTGACCGGATCGCGCGGGAACTCCAGCGCTACGAGGGTGGCGACTACGGGACCTTCACCGAACGAATCGGTGGGACGCGGTGGGAACTGAAATGGGACACTGACGGGGCGTCGTATCTCCGGGTCGGCGGGAGCAACGGGCTCTATCTGCTCTCGCAGTACGAACCACCCTCGGCAGCCGACATCCGCGAGTACGCCCCGCAGTTCGCGGATTTCGTCGACGCGTACAACGACCACGTCGACGAACTGGAATCGGACCTCGGAACCGTCGAGATCTGAGTCGGAGCAGTCTGTCCTGCTCTCGGTAGCGTTCCGCTCGGTGAGCGTGTAGTGTGTCAATTCGGCCAGCGCTGTCATTTTCGCATAATCGCTTTACTGAAGTCGAATTACCGTAGAATACCACCGAACAATATGTCGGCAGGGTTTTCAGGGGGCCTCACCCAAGCCGGAGGTATGAGTTCGACCGAAACCGTCGACAGTTCGGCTGTTAGCAAAGGCACAATCAGTGATTACGTGGAAGCGATGGGGCCGTCCTGGATCGCTGGCGCAATCGCCGCCGGTCCGGCGACGATTGCCAGCCTCGTCACCGCGGGCGGTGCGTTCGGCTACAGCCTCCTGTGGGTCGTCGTCCTCTCCGCGGGGGCGGGGGCGCTGGCCCAGTACCTCGCGATGCGGCTGGGACTGCTGACCGAACGGGGCATCGTCGCCGTCGTCGAGGAGCACCTCGGCGACGCGTGGGCGTGGCTGCTGGTCGGCGACGCGGTGCTTGCGGCCGGCGTCGCACAGCTCGTCATCATGAAGACCGTCGCCACGGTCTCGGCGACGGTGACCGGTATCGACGCGCGCATCTGGGGCGTCGCCTGGGCGCTCATCCTCGCGGCGGGATTGGCGGGCGGCGGCTACCGGTTCCTCGAACTCGCCGCGAAAGTTCTCGTGCTGCTGGTCGTCGTCGCGTTCGTCGCCAGCCTGTTCGTCGTGCCAATAGACGCCGGCGCGGCGGCGACCGGACTGGTCCCGTCCGTCCCGTCCGGGAGCGCGCTGGTCGCGGCTGGCATCCTCGGCGGCGCGGTCCACATCACGCTCATCACGATGCACTCCTACACGATGCGGGCCCGGGGCTGGACCCGCGAGGACTACGACCTCGCGACGGTCGACGTCGGGGCGTCGATGCTGGTGGCGTTTGGCATCTACAGCCTCGCTATCTTCCTGGTGACGGCGAGCGTGCTCACTTCCGGCGACCTCACGACGGTCGGCGCCGCGGAGGCGCTGGGCCCGCTGGTCGGCGACAGCGCCCGCTGGCTGTTCCTGCTCGGCCTCTGGGGCGCGGCCGTGTCGACGCTCGGCGGAAACACCATCGTCCCGCCGTTCCTGCTCGCCGACAAGCTCGGCTGGGGCACTACTATCGAGGACAGCCGCTACCGCGGGCTGCTCGTCGCCGTCGCGCTGCTCTCCGCGCCCGGTGCGTTCATCGGCGGGAACGTGCTCGGCCAGCTCGTCCTCGTGCTCGCGCTCGGCACCGTCGGCACCCCGTTCGTCATCGCTCTCGTCCTCTACCTCCTGAACTCCGACGCGGTTCCGGAGTCGAACTCGACGCTGGCCAACGTCGGCGGGCTGGCGCTCGTCGCTGTCTCGGGCGGGCTCGCCGGGAACTTCGTCGTCGAACAGCTCGGCGGCGGCATCGGGCCGCTCTCCGGGTTCGTGTTGGCGTTCGCCGTCGTCCTCGGCCTCGCTATGGCCGGCCTCGGCGGGAAGTTCCTCCGGGAGGAACTCCTCGCGTGAGTGGCCTCCAGTTCCCCCTCTCGGGGTCGACGCTCGTTACGGGTCCCTCCAACGCCGGCAAGACGCGGACGACCGCTGCCGCCATAGAGGCCTGGCTCGACCGCGAGGGCACCGAGGGCGTCGTCGTGCTCGACTTCGCGCCCGAACTCGAACAGGATGGGACTATCTTGGGCGGTCGCCTTGACCGATTCATCACCGTGCCGGAGGCGGTCTGGGTCGGCCGGATCGACGCCAGTGCGCCGCGCGCTGAAAGCGAGACAGACGATCAGGCGGTCGCGCTTGCCCGGGAAAACGCCCGCCGTGCCGAGCGACAGATTGACGCGCTCCCGGAGAATCCCCGGGCGGTGTTCGTCAACGACGCGACGATTCCGTTCCAGCATGACCCCGCTGCGGTTAGCCTGCTCACTGGATACTGCGACCGGGCGGACGTGGCTGTCCTCAACGCCTTCGACAGCGACGAACTGGGCGTCGATAATCCGGTGTCCCGGGCCGAACGGGACGCGCTCGATAGACTCCGGCGCTGGGCCGACCGGATCGTCGATCTGTCGTAGCGTCCCGTCGAACGGTGACCGGACGCGTCAGCGGCTGGCTACGACCCGCCGCGTTTCCGGAACCAGACGCGCTCGCCGACCGGATCTTCGTCGTCGCCGATGTCCAGCCGACTGACGAACAGGTCGCGAATGGCCATGGTAACGACGAGTTCAGTCGGCTCGCCGGACTCGTTCTCAACAGTGACGGTACAGTGGCCGTCCTTCTCCGCTATCTCAGCGATTGTGCCGACTGTCCATCGGTCGCGGTGGTGTGACGGCTCCTGTGCGTGAATGCGGTCGTGATTCATAGATACTGCTGTGCTCTCGTCTTACCGGTTCCACTCGTAGAACCACCATGCGCCGCCGAGCACCATCAGGCCGACCCCGAGCGTCGAGGTCGCGGGCTCAGGGATGATGAATAGCACGAGCCCGATGAGTACCATCCCGACCGGTTCGAGTTCGTCGAGATACTGGATGATGTCCATACGCGGTGGTTCACCCGCCTGCCGTATAGAGGTTCGTCCGGCTATCGGGGAGTGAGAATGAACCGGGAACAGCAACTGGCTCAGCGGAAGCGGAACGTTTCGAGGTTCTCCGGCGCGAAGGTCCGGATGTTCTGGTCGTGGTACAGCGACGAGGAGAGGTCCTGTGTCGCGGATTCGTCGCCGTGCACACAGAGGACTTTCTCGGGCCGGGGGTTCATCGTCTTCACGAAGTTTTCCAGCCCCTGTCGGTCGGCGTGCCCGGAGAAGCCGTCGACCGTCTCGACGGTCATCTCCAGTGGGACTTTCTCGCTGCGTCCGCTGCCGCCAACGGGTACCTCGTCTATGCCGCGCTGGATGCGATTGCCGAGCGTTCCCTGCGCCTGATAGCCGACGAAGGTGAGCGTCGAATCCGGGTCGGGGCCGAGTTGTTCGAGCCAGGACATGACCGGCCCGCCGGTGAGCATCCCGGAGGTCGAGAGGATGATACAGGAATCGCCGTCGGCGATCTCCTGTCGCTCCTCGTCGCCGCCGTCGATGGGGTTGAACTGGTCGGCCAGGAACGGGTTCTGGTCTTCGTCGAAGATACGGTCCTGCAGACCGTCGCGGAGATACTCGGGGTAGGTCGTGTGAACGGCCGTCGCCTCCCAGATCATCCCGTCGAGGTGGACCGGCATCTCGGGGATGTCGCCGTTCCGCATCGCCTCTTCGAGAACGAGCATGAGCTCCTGTGACCGCCCGACGGCGAAGGTCGGAATGAGGATCTTCCCGTCGCGGTCGTAGGCGTTCTGAACGATCTGCTTGAGTTTTCGCTCCGAGTCTTCCTGGTCGGTCTGGTAGTCGTTGCGGCCGCCGTAGGTTGACTCCAGCACGAGCGTCTCCACCCGCGGGAAGTCGTTGACCGCGCCGTCGAACAGGCGCGTGTCGTCGTAGTGGATGTCGCCGGAGAAGGCGACGTTGTACAGGCCGTCGCCGACGTGGAAGTGACACACCGACGAGCCGAGGATGTGGCCGGCGTTGTGCAGCGTCAGCTTGATATCCGGCGCGATGTCGGTCACGTCGCCGTACTCCAGTGGGATGGTGTGTTTGATCGCCTCGCGGACCATCTCGGAGTCGTACGGCGGGGTCCGGCCGTCGTCCGCCGCAGTGTCAAGATAATCGAGCGTCAGCAGGCCCATCAGGTCCCGAGTCGGCTCGGTACAGTAGATGGGGCCGTCGTAACCGTACTCGAACAGCAGCGGGACCAGCGCGGAGTGGTCCAGATGTGCGTGGGTCAGGACGACGGCGTCGATACCGTTGGTCCCGGCCCCGAACGCCTCCGGAATGTCCAGATACGGCGTTTCGCCGTTCGAGCCGGGCTTGTTGCCACAGTCGATGAGGATTCGGGTGTCCGGCGTCGAGAGGATGAATGCGGCGCGGCCGACCTCTCGGCAGCAGCCCAGCGTCGTGATGCGGACGTACTCGTCGTCGGACATCGGCTCGCGGTGGATCTGCCGGCCGACGCGTTCGAGGATGTCCCGGCGGTCCTCGCGTTCCTGTTTGAGGAAGTTCCGGACGTTCTCGACTGTCGAGGATTCGATGGGGGGCGTTCGAACGACTTCGGGCGTCCACCCGACCTCTTGCGTGATGTCACGAAGGGTCGAGCCGCGCCGTCCGATGACGACGCCGGGCTTCTGGGCCTGGACGACGACTTCGCCGGTGTCAGTGTGGAAGTTCAGGTCCATGACGCCGGCTTCCTCGGGGATGATCTCTCGAATCGCCTCTTCGGCCTCGGCTGGCGGGGCCAGCACGTCCGGGTCCGGGCGGACCGTGATACGTTTGCGGAGTTTCGACGCGAGCCGGCGAACGAGATCGCTGTTCGCGGCGAACTCCTTCGGGTCCCGCGTGTATATGACGAGTTCCGGTCCCTCGTACGTGACATCCGAGACGGAAATACGGCGCGGGACTTCGTCGTCGATCGTTGCCTTCACGTCTTCGAGTTGCTTGTCTACAGTGCTCATAGCTCAAAACGGGGTGTCATCCCGGTAGCGGGGCCGTCCACGGCTGGTGCGGGCCGACCTGGTGCCGCGGGATGTACGCTCTCTAATAAAGTCATCAGTTATCGGTGAGTTGCCTCCGGACGTGGAGAGATGTCCGGAAAACCGTCCTCTATTTCTCAGTATTCCCCTCGTGTTATAAAAGCCTTCGCAATACGGAGGTCAGGGGCCGGACCGCAGTCACGTGCTGTGTGCCCACAAGCGGTAAACGCACTCCGTGTGAGACACCGCCATGCGACTGACGCCGGACACAGTCCGCGAAGAGTACGAATGGGTACTGGACCGTCGTGGCGACGTCGTCCCGCTGGTAAACGAAACGCGAGCCCATCTCGGGTCCCAGTTCGACGTTGACGTCGAGGCGCTCACAGACGACGCCTATACGGCCGCCATCGACGAGGTGTTCGCCGACGGCGACCGTGCGGTCAACGTCGCCGCGCTGGTCCGTCTGCTCCGAGAGTTGGACGTTACAGGCGATTACCCGGGTTTCATCGTCGACGAACTCCTCGGCCGCGAGTTGGCAGCCATGATCGCCGGTGAGCAACCGCTTCGGCTGCTCGCGGAGGCCACCTTCCACGTCGCGGACGTTCGGACCCACGGGGACGATACGGAGTCGGCCGGCGCTGACGACCTCGACGCCGCGCTCGCGGCCGGGGTCCAGACGCGGGCTCCAGGCTGGCCGTGGCAACAGACGGAGAGTCCGTTCGCCGTGGAGTGAGCCGTGGTCCTCTCGCAACCGAACGACTGTCCGAGGCGGTCAACCCCCGGAAAACGAGAACGAGGGCGTTGTCAGGAATGCCGTCTCGTACCCCTCGTGGCGGGACACCTGTGGCGGGGCAACGACTTCGACACCGACAGACGGCTCTTGGGCTGTTGTCTCGACGATTGCGCCGTAATGATACCCGAGTTCGGGATGGACCCCAGCGGTCAGCGCGTCATCGAACACCTGCTCGCTGTCGGCCTCAACGCTCCCGTCGAGGGACATCATCGGGAGGGGAACGCGGTTGTACGGCGTCCGAGCCGAGACGGCCAGATACGACTCACCGTCGGCAAGGAACGCAGCGTCCCGGAGCCACGTGACGGCATACACGCCGTCACTTCCCTTGTCCGTCCCGAGAACTGTCCCGGGCAGAGACGACACTTCGGGGACCTGCGAGGTCGGCATCATGTCCATGTTCATCAGGTCGACCGCCGCGCGTTCGCCCTGTGAGTCCGGGAACTCCTCGAAGGAGAGCTGGTCGCGGGTGCTCTGTGCGAAATCAAATTCGACCGTGGCCTCGCCGGCCTCGCCGAACCGCCCGTCGAAGGCCCCCAGTCGGCGTTCGCCCATTCCGTTGACGCGGACCGAGAGCTGGTAGACGCCGTCCCCGTCGAGGGCGTAGTTGTCGCCGTAGTGAAAGCCCATGTTCTGGGATATCATCGGCCACGGGGACTTGTCGGCGACCGTCTCGCCGTCGCGCTCGATGGTGATCGAGAGGCCGGCAGAAACCGGGAGCACCATCTCGGTCTCGGGGTCCCAGATGGTCGCCATCAGGTGGATGCTGTCCTCGCTCCGGATATCGACCTTCTCGGCTGTCGTCCCGGTTACCGTCCAGAAGCGGTGGGGAAAAGAGTAGCTCAGCCCGATCATATAGTCGCCCGCCTGCGCCATCCCGGCCATCCCCATCTCCTCGGCGTGGGTGGGGCGGTACGTGGCGTCGGGGCGGTTCTCGACCAGCGGGGGTGCGCGCGTCGACTGGGAACTCAGAGAGCCACACCCCGCCAGGACCGTCGTGCCGGCGAGGCCGGCACTGGCGAGGAACTGTCGGCGATTCATGGACCGCCTTTGGAACCTCATCTGAAAGACCGTTCTGGTACGATAGCCGAATGTCGCGGCGAGACCTAAACGGCACAAGAGACTTGCCATCGGCCGGTGCAGTTCCGGCCGTGCCCTCCACAATTGCCCGCATTGCGGTCCTCTGTTTCGTCGTCCTAACCGCAGGCTGTTTCGGTGCGCCGTCGCCGGGGTCACCGGCCCCGGAAGAAGCAGCGACGACCGCTCCGCCCCCAACGGGGACCGTCGAGTTCCGAGACGGTCCGAAGGACCCGCCCGACCGGCCCGCGACACTGAACGAGTCCTCAGTCCGTGAGTTCGTGTTCGAGTACCAGTACCGGAGTGTCTACAACGGTCTGTGGCAGGGCGAACACACCGAGATGACCCTCGGCTGCCGCGTCGACAACGTTACCGAGCGGTCGTGGGGGTACGATGCCGTCGTCACGTGCACGGGGTCTTCGACGACTGACCCGCCGGCCGGCTCAACGGCGACGGAAGGCCCGATATTCGACTACTTCACCCAGTCGTACCGCTACAGCGTCAGCGCTGACGCCCTCGCTCGTGAGTCAGTCGAGAACCGCGACTCGGTGTCCTGACATCCGGATCGACTCAGGCTGGGTCGGCCGGCGGGAGCGCCCGTAGCGAGCGCGGCGGGAGCAGGTAGTTCCCGCGTCGTCTGACCGTCATGTACTGGAGGATGCCGTTGTTCACCCGCTGACCAACGGCGGAGTCCTCGGCCACGTCGGTCCCGTTCATCGCCTGTTTCGTCTCGACGAAGTCGGCGATAGACCGCTGTAGCGAGAGGAAGTGGACGCTCGCCTCGCCGCCGTCGGTCGAGTCGAAATCGCGGCGGAGGAGCAACGGCGAGTCGTCGTCCCTGGCGCGTGAGAGCTTCTGCGAGTGGCCGACGACACCCTCTCGGCGGCCGCTGTCGACCACGTCCTCGGGACACTCGTCGATACCGCTGTCTGTGCCGAGGTTCTCGCCGACTCCCTCGACCTTGTCTTCGGCGGCGTGGGCCGGACAGAACATCTTCGAGACGCGCTGGTCCCGGGAGTCCTGTTCGTACCACTGCTGGAGTTGCAGCCGGATTTTCGAGAGGTGCTGGGTCGCGCCGCCGGCGAACGGCCCCGAGTCGACCGTCACGCGGTCCTCGGACGCCTGATTGCCCTCGAACCCGGATTTGAACCCCATGAACAGCGGGGCCTCCTCGGGGACCGGCTCGGAATCCGGAATCCCGTCCGCATCCTGGTGCTCGGCGGGGAGGCCGGCCCCGACGAATCCCGTCCGGCGCTCCGCCTCGCGCAGGACGCCCTCGAAAGTTGTAGTCATCTCGTGGTCGTTCGCGGCCTCTCGATTGCCTTTCAGCGCTTCTTCGGCCTCGATAACGACCCGCTCGTCGTCGCTGGCGAGGTGCAGCAGGGCGTCGGGCGTGTCGAGCTCGGGGTCCTCGAAGGGAGCGAGCGCCGCCGGGTCGGGCAGCTCGACACCGGCCGGGTCCGACTCGAAGCGGTCGAAGTAGGCCGGGCTGTACCCGAGCGTGAACAGCAGCCCCTCGTTGCTCCACTCGTAGGCCTGTTCGAGGTCTCGAAGCGCCGTCTCGACCTGCTCGCGGTCGGCATCGGTCGGCGTCCCGTCGGCGGTGTAATCCAGCAGCAGAAGGACGTGATGGCGCGACAGGCGGTGGTTCCCCGCGTCGTCAGTCGCCAGCACCTCGTTCCAGGCGTGCTGGCGCTCCGGCAGCGACGAGGGGTCGTCGGTCCCCTCGGGCACCGTCCCCGACCCGCGGTCGAGACAGGCGGCCAGCGCCGCGGTGCCGCCGATGGCGACGGCGCTCTTGGCGAACTCGCGTCGGGAGATCCCGCGTTCAGTCATCACCCGCCCTAGGGACTGCCCGTGCAATTGGGTTGTGGTACGGGACTCGAAAGCGGTGGCTCCGCCGTACGGTCGTCGTGCTACCCGCTCTCGAAAAGCTGATCGAGTAAGCGGGTGAACCGGTCCGATAGTCGGTCCGGGACTGTGGGATCGACCGCCGCGAGCAGTTCGACCGTCAGGTCAGGCCGACAGAGCGCCAGCGTCACCCGTCCCTTGTCTCGGCGTTTTTCGACGATATCGTATTTGACCAGGCCATCGAGGTGGTGTTCGAGCGTGCTCCGGGCGATATCGAGGTGGTCGGTCACCTCGCTGGGGCGGGCCGCCCCGCGCCCTATGAGCGTAACGAGGATATCTCTCGCCGTCTCTCGCCGGAGGAAGGCGATGGCGTGGCGCTCCCAGGGGCCGAACGACGCCGTGTAGTAGTGCGTACGTCCGTTGACCGACTCGCTGGTAATGCGGTCAAGTCGGGCCAGGTGGTACTGCACCTGTCCCGTTGCGAGGTCCAGCGCCCGGGTTAGTTCCCGAAAGTGAACGCCCGGATGGGACTCGATGTGCCGGTAGATGCGGGCTCTGGTGTCGCTCATAGTCCCTCCTCGTCGAGGCGTTTCTCGATCGTCCGGGCGTAGTACACTGCGCCGAGGACGAGGACGACAAAGAGGGTATCGAGCGCGTGTTCGAGGAAATGGTGTGTCGGTGCTGATACCAGTGAGAACCCGGACAGCAGCGCGATGAGTGGCCGGGCGAACAGCGCAGTGAGTGCCAGAGCAATCAACAGATACGGACGCGTCCTGCGCTGTCGGTAGGCGGTTACGGCGAGTCCACACAGGACTGCCACGGCCACGGCAGAGAGGACGACGACGGCGGCGATGTCCCAAGTCTCGCCGCCGAAATAACCACCCACACTGGGTAGTTTCATCACAGTCTCGGTTCGAAGCCAATACCCCTCAGTCGTTCGGTTTTGCGCGACTTTTTTATCGGACCGCTGAGACGTGGCGGTATGGACTGCATCGGCTTCATCTGCGAGCCAGAGCATCCGGTGTTCGGTGCCGTCGCAGAACGGCTCTCCGCTCGGGGGTTCGACGTCCAGTTCCTCCGCCCCGGAAACCCGGTGTCAGAAGCCGATATCGACGACCTGGCCGCGCTCGTCAACACAACGCTCCGGCCGGAATCGTTCAGCGCCCTTCGCTACGCCGACAGAGTCGGGGTCGAAACGTGGAACGGGTTCCTGCCGACGACGGCGCTGTCCTGCCGACTCGTCGCCCTTCACGGGCTGGAACAGGTCGGCTGTCAGGTACCGACCATCTGGTTCGAAAAGCCCGACTGCGACTACATCGCTCGGACCCGCTACTCCTGGGACGGTGTGCCGGCCGACAGCGACGAGGGCGATTTCTACCAGGCCTGTGTTCGGGAGGAGCCGGTCGAGTACAAGTACTTCGCCGTCAACGACGGCCGCGAAACCCATCTACGAGCGATTCAGGTCCGGTCGGAAGTCACCGGACTGGACCACGTCATCAGCGAGGAAACCGTCCAGGTGACGCTTGCGGCCCGCGTCCGGGAGTTGCTGGACCGCTTCGGTGCGCGGGCACTCTGCGTCGAGTTCGTCGAGAGCGAATCGGAGTTCTACGCGCAGGCTGTCGACCCCGCACCGGGATTCACCGGGACGGGGATGGAACGCCGCGTTGCCGACTCCATCGCCTCGCTGACGACCATCGGTGCCTGAGTGTCGGCGTCGCCGAGTGCGTTCGACGACGCTTGCTCTGTTACCAAGGCGCAAGATTATACAGGGTCACCGACGTGGTAGCGACCGGAGCCTTACATGAGCACGTTCGTCCATCTCATCGCGGACTACGGCCCGGCCGACCCGGCCTTTTCAGAGGTCGTCCACCGACTCACCGCCGCAGACCCGACCATCTCCGTTCAGTCGACCGAAGTCCAGCCGTTCTCGACGGTCGCTACCGGGTTCTGGATCGCACAGCTCGGCGTCCACAACCCCCCGTTCGACGACCTGCTGATTTACTCGAACACCGCGCCACGGACCACGGAGTCAACGCCTGAGCGGGCGGACACAGGCGGCCCCCTGTGCTATCTCGAACTGGACAACGGCGTCCCCGTCGTCGCCGTCGACGCGGGCCACAACCTCTCGTTTATCGCCGACCGTGCGACGGTCTTCCGCGAAATCGAGCTCCCGGCGGACACCGGCCAGTTCCGCTCGCGGGACGTGTTCCCGCGTCGGGTCGCCGAGATCGCGAACGGGAACCGCTCGTCGCTCGGTGCGGAGCGGTCCCTCGACGACGTGCCGGCCCCGCCCGACTCCGTGGTCTGTCACGTCGACGGGTACGGGAACGTCAAGACCTCTATCCGGAACTCTGAGTTCGAACCGGGGAGTGACACAGTCGCTGTCGAACTCAACGGTGAGTCCCGTGAGGTCGTTGTCAGGGCTGCTGTATCGGACGTTCCGGAGGGGTCCCTCGCTATCGTCCCGGGGTCGGCAGGTGGCGGCGATCCGTATCAGGAGCTGTTCCTTCGCGGCGGGTCCGCGGCGGCGGCCTTCGGTAATCCGGAGCCCGGCGACGAACTCAGCATTCGAGCGATGCGGGCCTGAGACCGACCGATGGGCCCGGTGCCGTGGAACACGACGCAGAACTTGTCCGATCGGCGCGCCAGTCCCACCACCCTTCGGGGAGTTTATTAGCGCCGTGGGCCACGACACACCTAATGAGTGGCGAGCAGGAACTCGGCATCACCGAGAGCAAGGAGCATTCACCCGGCGAGTGGTACGCCGAGGTCGTCCAGAAGGCCGGCCTCGCGGACTACGCCCCCATGGGCGGGTTCATCGTCACGCGCCCACGTGGCTACGCCATCTGGGAGCGAATCCAGAACAACCTCGACGGCTGGTTCAAGGACACCGGCGTCCAGAACGCCTACTTCCCGCTGTTCATCCCCGAGAGCTATCTGGAGAAGGAGAAAGACGTCGTCGAGGGGTTCGACCCCGAGGTCGCGTGGGTGACCCACGGCGGCCACGAGGAACTCGAAGAGCGCCTCGCCGTCCGGCCCACCAGCGAGTCCATCATCGCGCCGTTCATGGCCCAGTGGACCCGCTCGCACCGGGACCTCCCGATGCGGCTGAACCAGTGGTGTTCGGTCGTCCGGTGGGAGGCCACCGAGACGAAGCCGTTTTTCCGCACCAAGGAGTTCCTCTGGCAGGAGGGCCACACTGCCCACGCAGACGAGGACGGCGCGTGGGAGGAGACGATGACACGTCTCGACCAGTACGCCCGCCTCTACGAGGAGGTCATGGCGATGCCGCCGCTGAAGGGACGGAAGCCGCCCCACGACAAGTTCCCCGGAGCACACACCACGACGACTATCGAGACGCTGATGCCGGACGGCAAGACTGTGCAGGCCGCCACCTCCCACTACCTCGGGACCTCGTTCGGTGAGGCGTTCGACATCACCTATGCCGACGCCGACGAGGAGGAGAACACGGCCCACACGACCTCCTGGGGGCTGTCCTGGCGCGCGATGGGCGCGCTCATCATGACTCACTCCGACGACCAGGGGCTCGTGCTCCCGCCCGCGCTCGCGCCGGATCAGGTCGTGGTCGTCCCCATCTGGCAGGAAGAGAACAAGGACGAGGTCATCGACTACGCTGCTGACCTCGCCGCCGAACTGGACGAGGCCGGTGTCCGCGTCGAACTCGATGACCGCGAACACCGCAATCCCGGCTTCAAGTACAACGAACACGAACTCCACGGCGTTCCCCTCCGGGTCGAAATCGGTCCCCACGAGGTCGAGGACGGCGAGGCGACGCTCGTCCACCGCCCCGACGGCGAGAACGCCACGGTCGACCGCGAGGGCATCGCCGAGACGGTCGAGGAGCACCTCGACACCGTCCACGCCAAACTGTACGCCAGCGCCGAGGAGACGCTGGAGGGCGAAATCCGCGAGGCCGAGTCCCGCGAGGAGATCCTGGGCACCATCGGTCAGCACGGCGGCTACGTGAAGTGTGGCTGGTGTGGCGACGAGGACTGCGAGGAACCGATCAAGGACGCTATCGCGGCCGAGATCGTGATGGTCCCGCTTGACCGCGACGAAGAGCCGATTCACGACGACTGCGCTATCTGTGGCGAGGACGCCGAGGAGACGGCGTACTTCGCGAAGAGCTACTGAGGTCCGCTCCCGGCAATCGGTCCGGAACCGCATCGGCTTCTGTTTGACTTTTTTGTACGACGCTCTTAATGTACGTTCGCCAGACAAGCGACTGGGATAGATGACTACCGACCGAAGGAAGGATGGGGTCGGGGAGCGTGTGACATTTTTCTCCGTGCCCCCGATGAGCACTGCTGTCCCTATGTATATAAATCGCCGTCAGACTACAGTCATACAAACGCCAAACGGCGAACAGATACCGTCGTGGGTACCGTAGTTGTGCCGGACATTCTGGTCATCAGTGCGGGGTCAGCAGTCCTGTCGGCACCGACCAGTTAGAGTTCGCCCCCGGGGAACGGAAGTGAGTCTGACGAGGCGGCGTACATACACCGGCCGAGGAAATATATTAAGACCTTATATATTTCTCTGTCACTGGAATCGATAGATATCCGGAACCAACACGGTTATGTCACGCCCTATGTTATCGACTGGCATGGACGACGTGTTTGTCGGACGAATTATGTCATCGCCTGTAACCACTGTTGCCGCCGACGCGAACGCGAAAGCGGTCGCCAAACGAATGATCGACGAGAACATCAGTTCCGTCGTTGTCGTCGACGCCGACGGGGAGTTGTCGGGGATTCTCACCTCGACTGATTTCGTCGAAATCGCCGCAAAGGGTGGCGATACGACCGGCCTAGACGTTTCCGAATTCATGACGACGGACCTGGTTACAGTGACGGCAAACGACCCCGTCGAGACGGCCGCAACCCTGATGCTGGACCACGGTGTCCACCACCTCCCTGTCGTCGACGAGACGGAAGGTGTGGTCGGAATGTTAACGACTACTGACATGACTGCCTACGTTTCGGGTATCGAGCAGTCGGCTGCGCCGATGCTCGGCTGAACACCATGTGAACCGCCAGCCTGCGGACATCCGCTTATAAACCATGATACAAATCGAACAATCGTTATAAATATATATGCCTTAATGTGGGGTTAAACAACACTAATACCATTAGGATTACCCTCTTATAGTGGCATACCTAGGCGTGAAACACATGGTTGAGCGACAGACAGGTCTCTCTGCAGGCGAAGCCGGGCTTGCAGATCCCACGGACGAGCGGTCGAACTGTGGTGTCGGGGTCGTCATGGACCTCGACGGCCAGAGCGACCACTGGGTTGTATCGGACGGACTCGAACTCCTCGACAATCTCGAACATCGAGGGACGACAGGTGCCGAGCAGGACACGGGCGACGGGGCGGGCATCATGCTCCAGATTCCACACGAGTTTTTCGCCGACGAAGTCGACGCCGACCTGCCGCCCGCCGGCGAGTACGCCGTCGGCACGCTCTTTCTCCCGAAGGACGACGACGAGGTCGCGGAGAGCCTGAAAGATCTCGTCGAGGCGGAACTCGCCGCGGAGGGCCTCGATGTCCTCGACTGGCGCGACGTTCCCACAGACAACAGCGACCTGGGCGCGACGGCGCTGGAATCGGAGCCCGCCATCGTTCAGTTTTTCGTCACCTCCGCGACGGGCAAGACCGGCGACGCCTTCGAGAACCAGCTGTACGTCGGCCGTCGGTCGCTCGAAAACACCGTCGAGGAAGAGAAACCGCCGGGTCACGAGCGCTTCTACGTCGTCTCTCTCGCAACCGATGTGGTGGTGTACAAGGGCCTGCTCAAGGCCGAACAGCTCGAAGACTACTACCCTGACCTCGAAGACGAGCGGATGCAGTCGACGTTCGCGATGGTCCACGCCCGCTTCTCGACGAACACGCTGGGCGCGTGGCACCTCGCTCATCCGTACCGCCGTATCATCCACAACGGCGAGTTCAACACCATCCAGGGCAACATCAACTGGATGCGCGCTCGGGAGACTGACATCCAGAGCGACGAGTTCGAGGGCGACTTGGAGAAGATCAAACCGATCATCGACGACCCCGAGCAGTCAGACACTGCGAGCGTCGACAACGCGCTCGAACTCCTGCTCCAGGGCGGTCGCGACCTCCCCCACGCGCTGCGGATGCTCATTCCAGAAGCCTGGCGCGGCGAGATGAACGACGTGACCGGCGACCGGCGTGACTTCTACGACTACCACGCCTCGCTGGTCGAACCCTGGGACGGCCCGGCGCTCGTCGCAGCCACCGACGGCGACCGCATCGGTGCCGTGCTGGACCGGAACGGCCTCCGCCCGTGCCGTTACGACGTGCTGGAGGACAACACGCTCGTGATGTCCTCGGAAGCCGGCGCGCTGGAACACGACGCCAGCGAGATTCAAGAGCGCGGCCGGCTCCAGCCCGGCCAGTGTTTCCTCGCTGACCCCGAAGAAGGGCGTGTCATCCCTGACGCCGAAGTGTTTGACGACATCACCGACGACAAGTACGGCGAGTGGGTCGCCGAGGAACAGGTCGATCTCGGCGACGTCGCCGACCGCGAGGACAACGCGCCCCGCGACCCCACTGACGCGCTCCGGAGCCATCAGGCCATGTACGGCTACACGTACGACGAGGTCGACCACCTCATCGAGCCGATGGCCGAGAAAGGCAAGGACCCCGTCGGCTCCATGGGCGACGACACGCCGCTGTCGGTACTCTCGCAGTTCAACCGCCCGCTTTTCACCTACTTCAAGCAGCTGTTCGCCCAGGTGACGAACCCCCCGCTCGACTACATTCGCGAGGAGCTCGTCACCTCGCTGGAATCGCGGCTGGGCTTCCAGCGGAACATGCTCGACGAGAGCCAGGACCACGCCCGCCAGCTCGTCCTCGACTCGCCGATCCTCACCGACGAGGAGACGGCGTCGATCAAGGACCTGGACGCGAACGACATGTCAACGAAGGTCCTCGACATCACCTACGAGAAGGGCGGCGACCTCCGCCAGGCTGTCGAGGACGTGCGAGCCGAGGCCGACGCCGCTGCCAAGGAACACGATATCATCGTGCTCTCTGACCGGACAGCGAGCGAGGACCGCGTGCCGATCCCGAGCCTCCTCGCGGTTGGTGGCGTCCACCACCACCTCGTCCGCAACGGCCTCCGCAACCACGTCGGGCTCGTCATCGAGTCCGGCGACCCGCGTGCGGTCCATCACTTCGCGACGCTCATCGGCTACGGGGCCGGCGCGGTCAACCCCTACCTGGCTTACCAGACCATCGAGGACCTGGTCGCCGGACCGGACGGCGCGGACCTGGCCGACGCTATCGACGCCTACATCACCGCCGTCGAGGACGGCCTCCTGAAGACGATGGCCAAGATGGGTATCTCCACGGTCGAATCCTACCAGGGAGCCCAGATCTTCGAGGCCGTCGGCCTCTCCTCGGACTTCGTCGCCGAGTACTTCGAGGGGACGACTTCCCGGACTGAGGGAATCGGCATCGAGGAGATCGAGGACGACCTCACGCAGCGCCACGACATCGCCTGGAGCGAGGAGGAGCCGGAGATGCCCCGCCAGGGCGAGTACGAGTTCCGTTCGAACGGCATCCACCACCAGTGGAACCCCAACACGGTCGGCAAGATCCAGCAGGCTGTCCGGATGGGCGACTACGACACGTACAAGGAGTTCGCCGAACTGATCAACGACCAGAACGAGGAGCTCCAGACGCTGCGCGGCCTGCTGGAGTTCGACTCCGACCGCGAGTCCATCCCCATCGAGGACGTCGAGCCGGTCGAGGACATCGTCGAACGGTTCGAGACCGCGGCGATGTCGCTCGGGTCGCTGTCGCCCGAGATGCACGAGAACAACGCCATCGCGATGAACCGGCTCGGGGCCAACGCCAACACCGGCGAGGGCGGCGAGCCGCCGGAGCGGTTCGACACCGAGAAGGAGTGTCTGACCAAGCAGGTCGCGTCCGGCCGCTTCGGCGTCACTTCCGATTATCTCGCGTCGGCGGACGAGCTACAGATCAAGATGGCGCAGGGCTCGAAACCCGGCGAGGGCGGCCACCTGCCCGGCAAGAAGGTCAACGAGATGATCGCCCACGTCCGGTACGCGACGCCGGGCGTCGGCCTCATCTCGCCGCCGCCGCTGCACGACATCTACTCCATCGAGGACCTCAAGCAGCTCATCCACGACCTCAAGGCCTCGAACCCCGAGGCCGACATCAACGTCAAGCTGGTCTCCGAGGACGGCATCGGGACTATCGCGGCCGGCGTCGCCAAGGCCAACGCCGACGTGGTCCACATCTCGGGCCACGACGGCGGGACCGGCGCGTCGCCGAAGACCTCCATCAAGAACGCCGGCCTCCCCTGGGAGCTCGGTGTTTCGGAGGCCAATCAGATGCTCCGAGCGACCGGCCTGCGGTCGCGCATCAAAGTCACCACCGACGGCGGCATGAAGACCGGCCGCGACGTGGCCGTCGCCGCCCTGCTCGGTGCTGAAGGGTACACCTTCGGGACCGCGTCGCTGGTCACCTCCGGCTGTGTGATGGCCCGGCAGTGCCACGAGAACACCTGCCCGGTCGGCATCGCCACGCAGAACGAGAACCTCCGCGAGCGGTTCCCCGGCGAGCCACAGCACGTTATCAACTACATGACGTTCGTGGCCCAGGAGCTGCGCGAGATCATGGCCGAACTCGGCTTCGAGACCGTCGAGGAGATGGTCGGCCGACCGGGCGTGCTGGCACAGCGCGACGACGTGTCCCAGCCGAAGGCCCAGAAGCTCGACCTCTCGGGGGTCATCGCGGAGCCGGCCGACAACGACGGCCGCTACAAGCAGCGCGAGCAGACCCACGAGGTGGACGAACAGCTCGACTGGGACCTCATCGACGCCGCCGAGGACGCTATTTACCAAGGTGACCCGGTCGCTATCGACACCGAGATCAACAACGTCGACCGCGCGGTCGGGGCGACGCTCTCGAACCGCATCTCCCGCGAGCACGGCGGCGACGGCCTCGCGGACGACACCATCCGGGTCGACTTCGACGGCACGGCCGGCCAGTCCTTCGGCGCGTTCCTCGCACAGGGCGTGACGATGGAGCTGACCGGGACGGCCAACGACTACGTCGGCAAGGGCCTCTCCGGCGGGAAGCTTATCCTGAACACGCCGGACCAGGCCCCGTTCGACCCGACGGAGAACATCGTCATCGGCAACGTCGCGCTGTACGGCGCGACCCAGGGCGAGGCTTACGTCAACGGCATGGCCGGCGAGCGCTTCGCCGTCCGCAACTCCGGGGTCAAAGGCGTCGTCGAGGGCGTCGGCGACCACGGCTGTGAGTACATGACCGGCGGCGCAATCGTCGTGCTGGGCGAGACCGGCAAGAACTTCGCGGCCGGGATGTCCGGCGGCGTCGCCTACGTCTACGACGCTGACGGCACCTTCCACGAGAAGGCAAACACCGGCATGGTATCGCTGTCCGATACCCTCGAAGGGAAGGACCGCCAGATGATCACCCGACTCGTCGAGAACCACGCCGCCTACACCGACTCCGACCGCGCGGCGGACCTGCTCGAAAACTGGGACGCCGAGCTGGAGAACTTCACGAAGGTGATGCCCGACGCCTACGCCGAGGTCATCGCCGACCGCGAGCGCGACGACGTGCGCAACGAGCCGCCGGCCAAGGCCGCTCCGAGCGCCGAAGCCACTGAAGCGGATTTCGCCGCCTCCACTGACGACTGAGACTTCGCTATCGGAGACGGCTAGCTGATTTCGACGTGCCGTTTTTTGATGCCGCCGGACCAGGCATAGCTATGGACAGCGTCCTCGTCATCGGCGGCGGCAGGTTCATCGGCCGACACACGGTCACCGAGTTCCGCGACGCGGGCTACGATGTGACGATGCTCACCCGCGGGCAGCGCCCGAACCCGTTCGCGGACACCGATGTCGCCCACATCGAAGGCGACCGGCGCGAGCGGGAGACACTCGCAACCGCTCGCGCCCAAGTCGATCCCGACGTGGTCGTCGACTGTGTGGCGTACTTTCCGGAAGATGTCAGGGTAGCGACTGACGTGTTTGCCGATGTCGACGCGTACGTGTACGTTTCTAGCGGCGCGGCCTACGGCGTCGAACGGACACCCAAGCGGGAGGGCGAGACGCCGCTTGCAGGCTGTACTGCCGAACAGGCCACAACCGACAGCGCGGAGACCTACGGGCCACGGAAGGCCGAAGGCGACCGCGAGGTGTTCGCCGCCGCAGCGGACGGCGTCCGGGCGATGAGCGTCCGGCCGACCGTCGTGTACGGCCCCCACGACTACACCGAGCGGTTCGCCTACTGGGTGGACCGGGTGGCTGAGTACGACCGAGTCGTCGTTCCCAGCGACGGCCTCAGCCTCTGGCAGATGGCTTACGTCGAGGACGTGGCGAGTGCGCTCCGACTCGTCGCGGAGCGGGGGACGGCCGGCGAGGCCTACAACGTCGGCGACGAGCACGCGCCGACGCTCCGGGAGTGGATCGGTCTGCTCGCCAGGGTCCACGAGACGGACGTCGAGACAATCGGCGTCGGCGAACGTGAACTCGCGGCGGCGGGGCTGGACCCTGACGATTTCCCCATCTACCGCGACTCGCCGCATCTGTTGTCGACGGCGAAGCTCCGTGACCTGGGCTGGTCGTCGACCCCCCACGAGACAGCGCTGGCCGTCACCGTTGCCGAACATCGGGAGAACGACCGAACCGGCCGGGAGTTCGGACCTGACCGGGACACGGAAGCGACGCTCATCGACCGCCTGACCGGGTGATCACTACGCCCGACGGAGCGTCGTGTGCTTGACCTCGTAGTCCTCCAAGAACGCGCCGTATCCGCCGACGGTGATGCGGCCTTGTCCGGTGTCGACGACCAGCGAGTTCTCGAACCCGAAATCGCTGTTGTGTGGTTCGACGAGGTTCTGTCGAACATCGATCACCTCGCCGGATATCACTTCGAAGTCGTCGTCGGAGCCTGTCGGCCGCGCATACAGGTCGGCGACGACGGACTCACCGGCCCGGAGCGCGAGTGTCGTCGTGAACACGACGGGGCGGAACATGTCGTACCGGGCCGGAAGCGATGGGGTCCGCGAAACCAGGACCTCCTCGCCTATCGGCCAGTAATTGCCCAGGTAGGAACCGACTAACACCGCCGCCACCGCCTCCTGCGTGAACGTGATCGCGTTCGTCTCGTCGTGGTCCCAGCTGAGCATCGTCGACGGAGAGACGAACCCGCGCTGCTGGTCGGTCGCAAGCAACGAGGGCGCGCCGTCGAGGCCGAGACGGACGGCGTTGGCGATGCCCTCCAGTTCCAGTTCCGTCGTTGCCGCGTCGTAGCTCGACAGCGTCAGGAGCACGAGGATACCCCGCTCGCGGGCACGGCGGAGCGTGTCGCGGATCTCCGGGAGCCGACGGGCCGGGACCTGGAGCACGACCTCGCATTCGGCGGCTTCGATGTGCTGTTTCAGGCGCTTGATGATGGTCGGTCTGGATTTGACCACCTCGAAGGAGTTGTCGTCGGCCGAGTTGTTCTCGTACCGGGTCTGCACCGCCGTCTCCAGCGTGTCGAGTTCGCGTCTCAGCGTTCCGAAGGCCTTCGACGGGGGCGTGGCACGAATGACTGTCGGCGTCCGGTGGTCGTCGACGGTGACGAAGCCGTTCGCGGCCAGCGACTCACAGATGTCGTACACGTAGCTCTTGGAGACCCCTGCCGTCTCAGCCACTGTTCGAGCCGTCGCCGGTCCCTTTTCGACGACGGCGAGGTACGTTTCGGCCTCTGTCTCGGAGAGGCCGTACTGCTGGAGTCGGTCCCGAACGGTCGCGTTGGGTTGGCGTGTGGAGTCAGGCATGATGAGCGGGTCAGAGCGTGCTGGGTGGCCTCGAATCACGGAGCCGCTGTGCCAGGTAGTATCATCGAAAGTATATAATAATTAGTAAGGGTAGGAGCGGGCCGAAGTGTGTCGGTACGGGGTAGTGGCCCCCGGAACAGAGCTGTCCCCGAAACAGGCGGTGTTAGACCGCGACGACCTTCTCAGGACCGCTGTCGGACCTCATCCAGGAGGTCGACGACGTCTTCCATCGTCGGGTCGCGGTTGCTGCTGTTCCCGTTCCCATTGCCATTGCCGCTGTTTCCGTTGCCGTTATTCCCGTTCCCACTGTTTCCATTGCCCCGTCCGGGGTTGCCGCCAGATCCATCGGGGAGCCCCGGAACGGGGTCCGGATCGGTGATGCTCGCCGTGTTCTGGACGGTCAGCGTGGTCGTCGGGCCGTCTTGGCCGACAGTGAGTTCGTACTCGCCAGATTCGACGACTTTCGGCCCGAGGCCGAGCACGTCACCGGGGACGACTTCCAGCGCCGTCAGGTCGGCCGTCACGTCTACTGTGGTCGACTCGCCGGAGTCCAGTGAGACGCGTTCGTAGCCGAGCAGGCGGCGCATCGGCTGGAGCACCGACCCGTAGGACTGGGTGTTGAACACCTCGACGATGTGTTCGCCGGGCATCTCGCCGGTGTTCGTCACCTCGACGCTGACGGTCACCTCAGATTGATTGGCCGGGTTGCCGACGGTCGGCTGTGTGACCGCGACGCTCCCGTACTCGAAGTCGGTGTACGAGAGGCCGTGACCGTACTCGTATATCGCGGTATTGTCCGTCCCACCCGTCGATGTCGGCTCGTAGCGGTTGTACTGCACGGGCGTGGTACCGACGTTCTCGGGCCAGCTGAACGGGAGTTTCCCGGATGGATTGTACTCGCCGACCAGCGTCTCGGCGATGGCGACTCCGCCGTCGCTGCCGGGCTGACCGGCAAACAGGAGCGCATCGAGCTGGCTGAACGTCTCCGGAGACCCTCGGGGCGCGCCGGCGAGCATGACGCCGATGATCGGCGTCGAATCGTCGGCGGACTCGACGACGGTATCCAGCAGCGCCTGTTGGGACTCGTCGAGCACCAGTTCGTCCCGGTCGCCGAAGCCTTCGTTGTGGGTTCCTTCGCCGATAACGACGACGACGGCGTCGGATTCGGGGGCCGCCGACTCGACCTGTGACCGCTGCTCGTCGGTGAAGTCGAAGTTGCCGTTCTCGTCGCTTTGCTGGTTCTCGCCATCGCCCTCGCCGGCCCACCAGGTGGTGTTCTCGTACGATGTGGGCACGTGCGTGAGACTGCCGACGCGCTCGCTCAGTTCGTCTTCGAGGAGGGTCTGGCGCGGGTACGGACCGCCGGCGCTGGCCCCCTGCCAGCCGAGCGTCCAGCCGCCGTGTTGCATCAGTGCGCGGGTGTTGTTGCTGTCGCCGTCGACGCCGGGCCCAGTCAGTAGGACGCTCTCGTCGCCGGATAACGGGAGTGTGCCCTCGGCGTTTTTCAAGAGGACAAGTGACTCCTTGGCCATCGTCTCGGCGGTCTCCTGTGCGCCGCCGAGCACGTTCCCGATACGGGATTCGTCGACCGTCGGCTGCTCGAACAGGCCGAGATCGCTCTTCAGTTCGAGGATCCGTCGGACCGCTTCGTCGATGCGTTCCATCGGAATCGCGCCGTCCTCGACGAGACCGACCACGGTGTCGATGAACTGGACCGGTCCCGGCGCGTCGCCGCCGTTGCCGATCATGTACATATCGACGCCGGCGTTGATCGCCATCTCGGTCGCCGTTTCGAAGTCGGGCGCGTAGTCGTGGTTCGTGAGCATCCGATTCAGGTCGTCCCAGTCGGAGACGACCATCCCCTCGTAGCCGTAGGTGTCCCGGAGCAGTGTCGTCAACAGCCAGTGGGAGGCGTGGGCCGGAACCCCGTTTATCGAGCCGCTGTTGACCATCACCGTGCCGGGCTCTGATTCCAGTGCCTCCCGGTACGGCGGGAGGATGTTCGTCCGGAGGTCACGTAGCGATGTCGAGGCCGGTGCGCGGTCGTTGCCGTTGTTCGGGACGGAGTAGGCCGCGAAGTGTTTGACACACGCCGTCAGCCGGTCGTCGTCCTCTAGCGCCCGTGCTCGTACCCGTGAGACATCCGCTTCGAGTTTCGGGTCCTCGCTGATGCCCTCGAAGAAGCGGCCCCAGCGGGGGTCCCGCTGGAGATCCGTCGTGGGTGCGAACGTCCAGTGTGCGCCCATCGACGCCGTCGAGTCGCTCGTGTGGCGCTCGGCCTCTGCGATCAGACTCAAGTCTCGCGTCGCACCCATGTTCAGCCGCTGGGGGAACACCGTCGCACCCTCCAGCAGGCCGTTTCCGTGTGTCGCGTCGACGCCGTAGAGGAACGGGATGTCGTGATCGGCGTTCTTCAGGTTGTACTCCTGTAGGGCGTTGATACCCTGGACTACGGCGTTGGCGTCGAAGCTCGGCGGCTCGGCCCCACCCGAGAGGATCGACCCGACGCCGAGTTCGCTGAAGTACTCGCCGACCGTGTCGACCCCGAAGCTGTCGGGGACGTTCGATTCCTCCGGCTCCGCCTCGAAGGAGCTGATCGCGACCTGTGTCATCTGGGCCGCTTTCTGCTCCAGTGTGAGGTCGCCGATGAGCGAATCGACGTCCGGTTGCGCCGCGGCGGTCCCAACACCTGCGCCGGTCGCGGCCGCTGCCGTGGCCACACCGGTCGCTTTCAGGAACGTCCGCCGAGACGCTCGCATGCCGTCGTCAGTCGTGTCATTTGTCATGACAGGCGCACCCAAACAGTGATGTTAATAATTGTTTTTGGAAAACTGGTGTATGATAGTTGTCAAAAGATTTGCTGCCGGGGCGCTTTTGACGCCCTGACTGATACCGCGCACCTAAACTGTTTTCACGCGTGCCCGGAGACAGGCAACCATGTTCGAGAAACGCACCTGGATCCGCCTGCCCCGGAACGTCGTGGTCGGGCACGGCGTCCTCGGCAGGACAATCGAGGCCGTCAGCGAACTCCACCTGACCGGCCGGCCGCTCATCGTCTCCAGTCCGACGCCACACGACGTCGCGGGGAAGCGGGTCGTCGCACAGTTCGAGGACGAGGGGTACGACCCCTCCGAGATCGTCATCGAGGAGGCCAGTTTCGACGCCGTGCAGCAGGTCATCGACCACGCGTCGGAGATCGATGCGGGCTTCCTGCTGGGCGTCGGCGGCGGGAAAGCCATCGACATCACGAAGATGGCGGCCGACGACCTGGGCCTGGGATTCGTCTCGGTGCCGACGGCCGCGAGCCACGACGGCATCGTCTCCGGCCGGGGCTCTGTCCCCGAGGGCGATACGCGCCACAGCGTCGCCGCCGAACCGCCGCTGGCTGTCATCGCTGACACCGAGGTACTAGCGGAGGCTCCCTGGCGGCTGACCACGGCCGGCTGTGCCGACATCATCTCGAACTACACCGCGGTTCGGGACTGGCAGCTCGCTCATCGGCTCAAGAACGTCCCCTACTCCGAGTACGCCGGCGCGCTCTCCCAGATGACCGCCGAGATGCTCGTCGAGAGCGCCGACTCGATAAAGCAGGGCCTGGAGGAGTCCTCGTGGATCGTTGTGAAAGCGCTCGTTTCCTCCGGCGTCGCGATGTCTATCGCCGGTTCCTCGCGCCCGGCAAGCGGCGCGGAACACCTGTTTTCCCACCAGCTGGATCGGCTCGTCCCCAACGGCGCGCTCCACGGCCACCAGGTCGGTGTCGGCTCGATAATGACCGAGTACCTCCACAGCGGCCAGAAAGGCAAGTGGAAGGACGCCAGAGACGCGCTGTCGGCCATCGGCGCGCCGACGACGGCGGATGACCTCGGCATCGACGACGAGACGGTGATCGAAGCGCTGACGACGGCCCATCAGATCCGCGACCGCTACACGGTGCTCGGCGACGGCATGAGTGAAGAAGCGGCCATAGAAGCGGCGACGGTCACCGGCGTCATCTAAACCAGTTCCGCGACTGCGACCTCACCCGGGTCGTCCCATCGAATCGATACATCGGGATCGTCGGCTGTCTCGGCATCACCGTCTTCGAGTGCGGCGCTGTTGATTTCGGCATCGAAAACGATGCTGAGCCGGTACACCGTCTCGTCGTCCGGGTCCGTCTCGTTTCGCACCCCGCAGATAGTGGCCCGCACCGCGTCCCGTATCGTACACGCGACGCCGGCCGTCTCCGAGACGACCCGCTCGACCGCCGTCGCCGGCCGCTCGGCCCCCTGTGTCTGGCCCTGCGGGATCTCCCAGGACCCGTCGGCGTCGCTGAGCAACACGTCGCCCGACTCGTTGTGGACGAACGCGTGGACGTCCACCTGTCCCTCCCGTGAGCGCTCGACGGCACGCTGGTACGCCTCCGCGCCCACCGAAAAGGTGGTCTGGTCCACCGGCGTCGAGCCGAACTCCTGTTCGAGACGGGCGAGGCGCTCCTGCACCCGCGCTCGCGAGCGCTCGGCTATCTCCATACGAAACGCTGCTTCGGCACCATTATAAAGCCGCCTGAACGTTTTCGCCGCTTGAAACACCCCTATAAAAACTCTGTAACGTCGCAGTCTCCGGATTCCCGTCGAGAACGCTCAGACGTGCTCGTCGAGGAACTCGACGACAGCGGTGTAGGCCTCGATGCGGTTCTCCCGCTTGCTGATGCCGTGGCCCTCGTCGTCGAAGACGAGCTTCTCCACCGGAACCCCCTGCTCTGCGGCCTGTTCGGCGATCTGTTCGGCCTCGCCGACCGGGACCCGGGGGTCGTTGGCGCCGTGGAGGACGAACAGCGGCGCGTCGATGCGGTCGACGTTGTTGATCGGGGAGATCGATTCGAGGAACTCGCGGTCCGTATCGAGGGAGCCGTACTCGGCCTCGCGGAGTTCGCGCCGCCAGTCGCCGGTGTTTTCGAGGAACGTGACGAAGTTGGCGATGCCGACCACGTCGACGCCGGCCGCCCAGAGGTCGGGGTACTCCGTCAGCGCCGCCAGCACCATGAAGCCGCCGTAGGACCCGCCCATCGCCACGACTCGGCCGGGGTCGACGGCCGGGTGGTCGTGGAGCCAGTCGACGCCGGCCCGCAGGTCCTTCACCGAGTCCAGCCGCTTTTCCACGTCGTCGAGGTGCGTGTAGGCCTTCCCGTAGCCGGTCGATCCGCGGACGTTGGGCTCGAAGACGGCGTAGCCCCGCGAGAGGAAGTACTGGGTCAGGCCCGAGAACGACGGCCGGCGCTGGCTCTCCGGGCCGCCGTGGATGTCGACGATGACGGGCGTATCGCTGTCGGCAGCAGCCGTCCCGGCGGCGTCCGCCGGCAGCGAGAACAGCGCCGGGATCTCCCGCCCGTCGAAGGAGTCGAACCGGACGACCTCGGGTTCGATGAACGTCTCGCGCGGGATGCCGGCCGTCGAGGCGGCCGTCCACTGTTCGCTCTCGCCGGTTTCGGCCTCGACGACGAACACGTTGGTGTTGACTGTCCGTCCGGTGACGCTAACGGCGAATCGTTCGGCGTCAGGCCCCCAGGAGACGCCGCCAGCCAACCCACCTGGGAGGTCCGGCGTCGGGAACGTCTCGATGGTCGTCGGCCCCGTCAGTTCGCCGACGGTGAGTTCGTTGTAGCCGTCGACGTTGCGCGAGTACGCTAACCGGCCGCTGTCCTTGTCCAGCGCGACGCCGTCGATGTTCCACTGGTCGTCCGAGCGCACGATGTCGAGGTCGCCGTCGACCGAGAGGCGGGCCAGCTCGAGCGTGTCACTCTCGGCGTCGGTGACGAGATACACCGCATCGCCATCCGGTCCCCACGATGCGCTCGTGTACCTGACCTTCCCCTCGTGTGGCGTGAGATGGCTGAGGTCCTCGCTATCGATGTCCAGCACGTAGATGTCCTGGTCGAAACTGGAGTGGGCTTCGCTGACTAGCAGTCGCTCACCGTCGGGCGAAAAGCCGCCGACGGAGAACCAGCCGTCGCCCTTCCAGATTAGTTCCGCATCGTCGCCGGTCGCGTCGCGGTCCTGCACGTAGATGTCGAAGACGGCTTCGTCGCGGCGGTTCGACGCGAACGCGAATCGTTCGCCGTCGGGCGACCAGCCGCCCCAGCGGTGTTTCGCGTCGGGCATCCCGGTGAGTTCGTGGACGCGTCCGTCCGCGTCGAGCCGGTATAGCTGCGCCCGCTCGTTCCCGCCCTCGTCCATGCCGAAGACGAGTTCCTGGCGCTCGGGCGAGTAGTCGACGAAGCTCACGGTGTCGTCGTAAAAGGTCTGTTGCTCGGGCCAGCCCCGCGGTTCCGCCAGCGACCAGAGCTGTGCGACGCCGGTCGTATTCATCAGGAAGGCGAGCGTCCCGTCCGGCGCGAACGAACTGCCGTAGGCGCTGCGGACGTTCAGATAGCGAGAGAGGTCGTACGCGGTCACAACGGGAGGGAGGGTAGCGACCGGCAAAACCCTTTGCGGCGGCCGTGGTCTGATTCAGCGGAACGCGGCGGCTGTTATCCAGAGAGTCGCTTGAGTGGTTCCTCACCCTGCCAGCGGGCGTACGCGTACGAGGCGACGAGGAGGATGCCACCCAGTACGAGGAACGAGAGAGTCCGGGCGAGCGTATCGAGCCCCTGCGTGTCGTAGAGGAACACCTTGGTCGTCACCAGACCGAGGACGACGACGCCCTGAAGACGGCGACTGCGGGCGTCAAACGCGAGGCCGACCCCCACGAACGCGAGCCCCAGGACCGCCCACGCAACCGACAGCCCGGCCCCCGAAAGCTCCAGTCCCAGAAGCACCACCGCGAGCCCGGTCGCCGTCCAAGCGTACGGCGCAGCCACCGAGAGTTCGCGGTCAGTGCTTGGCACCGTCGTCGATGCGCTGCCGAACCTCCGACCGAGCGCGTAGAAGACCGCGATTCCCAGCAGGTATGCGGCTGGTCGCCCCATCGCGGTCGCCAGCGGGTCCGCGAGCGAGAACGCCGGTAATTCGGTCGCGTCCACGGCGAGCAGTTTGGCGACGGTCCCGACAGCGACGAGGTGCCCGCCGAGCCGAACCGCTCTCGCGTCGCGGCGGGACCCGACCGCCAGCGCTCCACAGAGCAGGACGAAAAGCCCGGCAGTCGCAAAGAACGGGTCGGCTGCGAGGACGACGCTGACGGCGAGTAGCACGACGGCAAGCACCCCAGCCGCGCTGTTCTGCTGTCCTAACCGCGCCTCGGTGACGGCGTAGACGCCGCCGAGGGCGAGTCCGACTGCGCCGACAGCCACCCCGTCCGGCGCTGTCGGGAGAAGGCGACGAACGACGCCTTCCAGCAACAACACGGCGAACACGGCGTTGAGCCCGGTCGTCGCCTCCACCAGCCGGCGGTGCCATCGGTCCGTTCGGTCGCTCGCACGGAGCACGTACACACCAGCGGTGTAGACGGCGAACGTCGCGACGAGAACAGCGGTGGCGACTGCCTCTGGCGGCTCCAGCCGCTCCAGCCACGCGAGGTGGAGCACGTAGGCCGGGAGGACGCTGCCGAGGACGAGCCGACTCCACGGCCGGACGGCGGCGATGGTCACCAGCCCGGCCGTGAGAAGAACGACGTAGGCCGGCGAGACGACGAAGGAACCAGAATCAAGCCCGACGTAGGAAGTGACATAACCCAGCAGGAACGCCTCGCCGGCGACGGCCGGCGCGTGGTCCCGCACCGAGACAACCGCTGTGGCGGCCACGAGAGCTGTCAGGACCAGCAGAACCACCCACAGCGGCGCTCCGATGGCGGCTCGATACGAGTCGAAACCGTAGGCCGCGTAGACGCTGAAATACGCGATGGCGAGGCCGGTCCCCGCGACGAGCCGACCCCATCGGTCGTAGCCCTGCCGCTCGGCGGCGTACCGACCGCCCGCGAGCAGTATGAGCCCGCCCGCTGTGCCGGTGAGCACACGCCCGAGCGGGCCGAGGTAGCCCGCTTCGATGGCCAGACGAATGAAGAAGACAACGCCGACCACCAGCGCGAGCCCGCCGACCCCGCCGAGCCACTTCATCCCGATGTCGCGCTCCCAGTTCCGCTGGCCGGGCGGCGCTTCGCTGTCGGCTGTTTCGCCAGTCTCTGGTACTGTCCCCGAATCGGGTGTGGAGTCCGCCCTGGGTGCCGCCGTGTCCGGTTCGACTGCTGGACTTGCAGTTTCGTCTTCGACCGACGGAGGCGGGTCGGTGTCGAGCGCCGATTCCAGGGCGGTGATGCGTGCGTGGAGGGCATCGACCTCCGCGCGGAGGTCCCGTACCTCCGCTTCGAGGTCGCCATCATCGCTCATACACTGACACGTTGCGGAGTCGCTGTAATAAACATCCAGCCGAACGACAGCTTTCTCGATTGGTCTCCAACGGCCGATTCGCCGTCCACTGCCTTCAGACGTGAACGGGTGGATTTTTGAGCGGCCACGTCGTCGCCCCTGTATGCGTGTCGCGGTCGTCGCCATGGAGACGAGTCAGTACCGGGACACAGCGGGCCGGACCCGGCTGGAGCGGGTGGCTACCGAACTCGCCGATGCCGGCCACGACGTGACCGTGTTCTGTTCGCAGTGGTGGACGGGGTTCGACAATCAGCGCGAACGGGACGGCGTCACGTACCGCGCCGTCACCGTCTCGCCGACCGTCCCCTCCTTCTGTGTTCGCCTGCCGGTCATGCTCGCGCGGTTCCGCCCGGATGTCGTCCATGTCCACCCGACGCCGTCGTCGGTCGCACTCGCGGCCAAGACCGGCGCAACACTGTCGCGCGCGCCGCTTCTCACGGAATGGTTCGGGGACGAGGACGTGCCCGAGAGCCGGCGTGCGGCTCTCGCGCTCCGCGCATCCGATTGCCTCATCACACCATCCGAACTCGTCCGCACGCGGGTCCGCGAGCGGGGGGCGACGGCGGACCAGACCGCGATTCTCCCACAGAGCATCGACATGGATCTTGTCCGGGAAGTCGACCCCGACGAGGAGATCGACGTGGTGTACGCCCATCGGCTGGACGGCAGCGCGAACGTCGAGTCGCTACTGCTCGGACTGGCGGAGCTCAGACAGAAGGGCTGGTCGGCGACGATCATCGGCGACGGGCCGGAGCGAGCGTACTACGAACAGGAGGCGGCCGACCTCCGCATCGACGACCGCGTGACCTTCGTCGGCGCGTGTGACATCGAAGAGCGCGTCTCGATTTACAAGGGCGCGCATGTGTTCGTCCAGACGGCGTTCCGGGAATGCTTTGCCACGGATCTCCTCTGGGCGATGGCCTGTGGCTGTATCGGCATCGTGGAGTACCAGGCCGAGTCGTCGGCCCACGAACTCATCGAGCAGCGCGACCGCGCGTTCCGGGTGACGAACCCGCAGGAGATCGCCGATAAAATCGCCGAATCGGCCGCCTTCGAACGCCGGACTGTCGACGAGTCCTGCGCCGAGTTCGACCACGCGCAGGTCCGTGCGGCGTATGAGGACCTGTACGAGTCGCGTATCGAGAACACCGGTCTTTTCTAATCGGAACGCCGCTCAGACGCGCTGACGACGCGGAAAACCGCCACCAGTCAGTACGGGATGACGCGGAATCCTTCGGGGAGCACCAGCCCGAACACGAGGAACAGCACGGCCGCGATACCCGCCGCGATGAGGGCGTAGGGCGCTTGACTCCGGACGTGGACCATGTGGTCGCTCCCGCTCGTCGACGACGCGAGGACGGTCGTGTCGCTGATAGGCGAGGTGTGGTCGCCGAAGATGCCACCGCTGAACACCGCACCGAGGACGAGCGGGAGGTTCGCGCCCGTCGAGAACGCGAGCGGGATAGCGATGGGGAACATGATGCCGTAGGTCGACCACGACGACCCATCGGAGAAGCTGACGAACGAGGTCACGAGGAAGACACCGACCGGGATAATAAACGCCGGCACGCCGCCGAAAACGTTCGTCACGAACGACGAGATGCCCAGTATCGTCACCGCGTTCTGGATGGAACTGGCGAACATCAGGATGACGGCCGCCAGGAGGATGCCCTTGAAGCCGACCATCATCGCATCGGTGGCGTCGTCGTTGGACGGGATATCGCCCTTCCAGCGGTACAGCAGGAAGGCGACGATCAGCGCCGAGAAGGACGCGAGACCCAACTGGACGCCACCGATGTTGAAGGCCCACGGGCCGCTCGGCGGCGCGATGAGCTGCCAACTACCGAGCTGGAGTAGGGTGCTCCCCATCCCCTCCTTCCCTTCGACAAAGATGACAGGACTGGCCCGCCAGAACATCGCGCCGAGGCCGACGACGATCATCGTGAGGATGGGCCAGGCGAAGTTCCGCCAGTCCGGCGTGGCGGTTTCGGACACCTCGTACTCGTCCATTTCCGCTGAAATCATCGGGTCGGCGTCGTCGCCGACGACTTTCCCCTCATCTCTCGCTCGGGACTCCTCCGTCCCCATCCCGTAGATGTTTGGCACGACTTGCCACGCGACGAGTCCCGCGAGGCCGAGCGCGATCCAGGAATAGAAGCCGGTAAACAGCGTGTTGAAAAACAGCGGCCAGACGGCGCCGGTCGCCGCGGTGACCTGGTCACCGCCGGTGTTGACGAAGTTGGTCATGCCCGACGGCAGCGTCCCCTGTTGCTGTGCCTCGACGAGGCCGCCCCCGATGAAGCCGACCATCGCCGCCCCCCACGTCGAGTAGAACGCGAGCCGGGAGGCCGGCGACCCCGCTGAGTCGACGTAATAGGCCAGCTTGGCCCGCGAGACGTCGAACTTGTCGGTCAGCGGCCGCATCATCGAACCGACCACGAGGCAGTTGAAGTAGTCGTCGATGTGGATGGCGATACCGGCCAGGAAAGCGGCCTTCTCGGCGTCTACGGCGGAGTCGGCCCGGGCCACCAGCGCATCCAGCACGCCCTGGATCGCACCGGCTCGGATCATCAGTCCGATCAGCCCGCCGATTGCGAAAATGGCGAGCAGGACGTTCTTCACGTACCACTCCCCGAACAGCGGGGCCGTGGCGATGATCTCCGGAACGAGTTTCAGCCCGAAGATCCCTCCGAGTACGATACCACCGACGCCGACCGTCCAAGGACTCCCGTCTTCTGCCTGTGGCTGGACGGTCGCCACCTCACCGCCAGCGGTGATCAGGTCGGACGGGACCCCGACAGCCTGGGGGTGTAATGCGCCGACCAGCACGCCTGTCATGACGATGCCCACGAACAGCCCGATCAGGGCGTCACGGGTGTACCAGGCGAGACCGATGGCGACGAGCGCAGGTACGATAGACCACGGTCCAGCCGCGATTCCCTCAACCATGCCGGCAGGTCCGGGTGGCGCTATATTAATGTACGTATTCGGACCGGCGGCAGGGATTGCCCAGACGAAACCCGTTTGAGCGTCGACCCCCTCCATTCGGTAGTGACAGCCGAGGAGCCAGCCGACCGAGACGACGACTCGGACCCCGCCACGGAACTCGAACTCGACGCCGTCTACGACGCCATCGACGCCGTCGGCCGCCCACATCTGACGGCGACGGAGTTCTCCCGGAAGACGGACCTGACGCCCGACCAGGCGCGGGCGGCGCTGGAGCGCCTCGCCGACGACGGCGACATCGAGCGCCAGGACGTGTCCGAGGTCGAGTCCGTGTGGTATCCGACCGACATCGCCGAGGTGACCGACCGCGAGCGGGTCGTCCTCTTTCCCGACCGCCGCGAGGTCGTCGTCGAACACCCAGAACAGTTCACGCGGGCACAGCTCTCGCAGTTTGCACGCCTGCAGGACACCAACCGTTCGGGCGGCTACGTGTACGAACTCCGCGAGGAGGACATCTGGGCCGCGCCACACGAGTCCTTAGACGCCCTCCTGACGACGATGCGAGACGTGCTGGGCGAGCGCTCGCCCCACCTCGAAGAGTGGGTGACGAGCCAGTGGGAGCGCGCCCGGAAGTTCCGCCTGAAGACCCACGAGGACGGCTACGTCGTACTCGAAGCCGAGAGCGACGACCTGATGGGCAACGTCGCCCGGCCGAAACTCGACGACGACCACCTCCGGGCTCCGATTTCTGACTCGGAGTCGTGGGTCAACGAGGACGCCACGGCCGAAATCAAACGCACGCTGTACGAGGCGGGCTATCCGGTCCGGGACGACCGCGACCTGGAGACCGGCGACGCCATCGAGATGGACCTCCGCCTGCGCCTTCGGGACTACCAGCAGGACTGGGTCGAGCGGTTCACCGAGCAGGGGTCGGGCGTGTTCGTCGGCCCGCCCGGGTCGGGCAAGACCGTCGCGGCGATGGGCGCGATGGCCGCCGTCGGCGGCGAGACGCTGATTCTCGTCCCCTCCCGCGAACTCGCGACCCAGTGGCACGACGAACTGGTCCGGCACACCTCGCTGACCGACGACGACATCGGCGAGTACCACGGCGGCGAAAAGAACATCAAACCTGTGACCATCGCTACCTACCGCACCGCCGGGATGGACCGCCACCGGAAGCTGTTCGACCAGCGCAAGTGGGGTCTCATCGTCTTCGACGAGGTCCACCACGTGCCGTCGCCCATCCACCGCCGGAGCGCGGACCTCCAGACCAAACACCGGCTGGGCCTGACCGCCACGCCGACGCGGGAGAGCGACGACGAGGAGGAGATATTCACGCTCATCGGCCCGCCCATCGGGACAGATTGGGGCAAACTGTTCGACGAGGGCTACGTCGCCGAACCGGAGGTCGAGATCCGGCTGGTGCCGTGGGGTAACGAGACCGAGCAGTCCGAGTACAGTTCCACGTCGGGCCACGACCGCCGACAGGCCGCCGCCAGCAACACCGGAAAGATTGACGAGATACACTACGCGCTGGCCGAGAACCCCGCCGCGAAGGCGCTTGTGTTCATCGAGTACCTCGACCAGGGCGAGGCCATCAGCGAGGCCATCGACGCGCCGTTCATCAGCGGCGAGACGCCACACGCCCGCCGGGAGAAACTGTTCGACGAGTTCCGCCGGGGCGAACTGAACACGCTGGTCGTCTCCCGCGTCGGTGACGAGGGCATCGACCTCCCCGACGCCGAACTCGCCATCGTCGCTTCTGGACTGGGCGGGTCCCGTCGGCAGGGCGCACAGCGGGCCGGGCGGACGATGCGCCCCGCCGGCGACGCCCGGATGGTCATTCTCGCGACGCGAGGGACCACAGAGGAAGACTTCGTCCGCCGCCAGATGCGCCACCTCGCTTCGAAGGGTATCCGCGTGACCGAGACGGAGGCCGAGGCCGTCGAGCCGCCCGAAGCCGAAGAGTAAGCCAGGGGCGCTGGCTGTGAGTCGCGCTTATTCTGTGTCGGTGTCGAGTCGGCGCGCCGTCTCGGCCACGTCCTGAATCTTCTCCGTCTGCTCTTCGTTCGTCGCCGCGAGGTCGTCGAGCTGTGCCGACATGTCGTCGATGCCGCTCGACAGTTCGTCGATCATGCTGGCGACCTCTTCGGTCGACGCCGCCTGGTCGTCGGTCGCGGCCGACACCTCCTGGATGCCCTGTGACGCCTCGTTGACCGCCGAGACAATCTCTTCGAGTCGGTCGGCCGCTGCCTCTACCTGATCGATTCCCTCCGTTACTTGCTCGGTTACGGTTTCGAGGCTCTCGACGGCGTCGACGGTCTCGTCCTGAATCTCGGTGACGGTGTCCTCGATCCGGTTCGCGTGTTCCTGTGAATCGCCGGCGAGCGTCTTGATTTCGTCGGCGACGACGGCGAACCCGTCGCCGGCCTCACCGGCGCGTGCGGCCTCGATGGACGCGTTCAGCGCGAGCATATTGGTCTGGTCCGCGATATCGTTTATTACCTCGACAATGTCGTCGATCTCGTCTGCCTGCTCCTGGAGGCCGGCGATGTCCGCTGAAACCGTGTCCACGGCGTCATCGACATCGTTCATTACGGTCGCGGCCTGCTGGGCGGCTTCGTTCCCGCGTTCAGCCTTCCGCTCGGCTGACGTGCTGGTGCTCGCGACTTCCTCGGCGGTCGAGGCGATTTCCTCGATGGTCGCACTCATATCCGCGACCTCGCCCGCCACTTCGTCCATCGACTCGGACTGGCTCTCGGCAGCGGCGTTGATCTGCTGGTTCGTCTGGGCGACCTCCTCGGCTGAGGCGCTCAGTTCGTCGATGGGCTGCTGGAGTCCGCTCTCGACCTCCTCCATCAGCGTCTGCTGGTCATCGATTGCCGATTCCAGGCGCTGGCTGTACGAGTCGATGTAGGTGTCCATCGCCACCTGTTGATCGAGGTTGAGGAGCTTGAACACGGAGAGCGCCCGCGCCTGCATCTCTTCGAGTGCCTCGTCCCGGGCGGCGTCGCCCGACTGCAGGTCCTCGACGATTGTCCGCAGGAAGTGTTCGAAGTAGATGCTGTAGGCTCCGAGGTAGATCTTCGGACCGAGGTCGAGCATGTCGTGAATCTTCCCGATACGGGCCCTGTTCTCGAAGTACTGCTTGTCGTAGCTCCCGGCGACGAGGTCGCGGAGGTACTGTGTCTGGGTGTTTTTGAGCTGGTCGACTGACTTGGTGGACCGCCCGAAGATTTCGGCGCTCTCGTCGAACGACTGGAGGTGATCGTAGAAATCGTCGACGACAGATTCGGCCCTGGCGTTTGTCTCGTCCGCCATCGCAGTGAGATTGTCGACGTCCGACTCGTCGAATCCGGTGAACTCCTTCCGCCAGCGTATCTCCCTGGCGTCCAGTCCGATACGGTCGGTAAGTGTCGTGCCGTCAACGCCAGCCCTGTCAGATTCAGTGACCTGTTTCCGAGAGTCCGTACTCTCGCTCTGAAATGCCATGACGAGATTCAAACCACACTGGGGTTATATGTTCGCCCCCAATTCTCACCCTTGAGAAGGATAAGTAGACAACACAAAAATTTGGGGTTGGCGGTCACGTCCGTCGATTTATCGGTTGGCTGTTTGGCTGTCCGGATCAGTCCTCGAACGTCTGTGGATCACGGGTCGCCTCGGCGACGCGAACGGCAGCAACGTTCTCCGGGACGTCGTGGACGCGAACGATGTCGGCTCCTCGCTCGGCCGCCAGCGTCGTCCCGGCGATGGTTGCCTCCAGACAGTCGCCCGCTTCCTGTCCGACCAGCCCGAACAGGGACTTGTGGGAGTGCCCGACCAGGATTGGACAGCCGAGTGCCTCGAACTCCGGGAGGCGGTCGAGCAGTTCGAAGTCCTCCGTGGGTGATTTCCCGAAGCCGATGCCTGGGTCGACGATGATCTGGTCGCGGTCCAGTCCGGCCTTTTCTGCGAGCAGAACGCGCTCTGTCAGCTGGTCGATGCAGTCCTGCACCACGTCGTCGTAGTGGATGTCGCTGTCGGGGTCGACCGGCGTCTCGATGGAGTGCATCACGACCACCGGCACGTCGTACTCGGCGGCAACGAGTCGCATCTCGGGGTCTTCGAGGCCGGACACGTCGTTCAGGATGTCCGCGCCGGCATCGAGTGCTGCCCGCGCGACAGGAGCCTTCCGCGTGTCGACGGAGATGGCGACATCCAGCTCCGAAAGCGCCTCGATGACCGGCACCACGCGGTCGATCTCTTCCTCGGCCGGGACCGGTTCTGCACCGGGGCGGGTCGACTCCCCGCCGATATCTAGGATGTCCGCACCGGCCTCGACCATCCGCTCGGCGCGGGCGACGGCGTCCTCGACGGCGTTGTACTCGCCGCCGTCGTGGAAGGAATCCGGGGTGATATTGCAGATACCCATGACGGCCGTGCCGTCGTCCCAGGGATATGTTGTCGACGCGTCAGGTTCGGGCTGTTGGATGGACAGCGCCGCCCGCAGTTCGTCGGCGAACGACGCGAGCCCGTAGGGCTGGCCGTCCAGTTTCTCCGCGAGGCGCTTGTACTGGGCCATCGTCGCCATCATGACCACGTCGAGGGATTCCTCGTCCTGGTCGCTCAGGCCAGAGACGGCGCACTCCCCGCCCAGGGACAGCAGTTCCTCCTTGAGGTACTGGGCCTGTCGCGGCTGGACGCGGGTACGCAGGACGCGGTGGACACCCTTGCCTCGCATCCGCCAGGCTCCGGTGTCGGTGACGTGGGCACTCTCGATAGTCTCGCGGGCCTCGGCCAGCGAGTCGACCTGTTTGGGGACCAGCGATCGCGACCAGCGCGTGCGGGCCTCCCGGACGGCGTACAGCGACCCCGTCACGAGGACCGCATCTCCGGGTTCTGCGGCGTCGAGCGCGATCCCGAGCGCCCCAGCCACGTCGTGGCGCGTCTCGACCCTGGCGTCGGTCGCGTTCTCAACCGCGGTCGCGACAACCTGGTGGGACTCCGCCCGGTCGACGTCGGGCTGGCAGGCGACGACGTGGTCCGGGTCCGGCAGCGCCGCGGCGATGCGCTCGTGGTCCTTGTCGACCATCGCGCCGACGACGACGTGGAGGTCGTCGTAGTCGAACGAGGCCAGCGTCTCCGCGGTGCGCTCGATGCTTCCTGGGTTGTGTGCCCCATCGAGGACGACCAGCGGCGACTCGTTCATCACCTCGAACCGACCGGACCAGTGGGCGTTGCGCAGGCCGCGTTCGAGGGCCGTCTGTGAGACGTCCGCGACCTGCCGGCACAGCGTGGCCGCGATCCCGGCGTTCTGTGCCTGGTGTGCGCCAAGCAGCGGGAGGTAGGTATCGACGCTCCAGTCGGGACCGTCGACCGAGACCGACCCCTCAAGGCCCTCACGACCGCCGTAGTTCACCGTTACGTCGGCCTCGTTCCCGGACGCCCCCTGAGCTGTCTCGACGGCGTTCCCGACAGTCACCACATCGTCGGCGACCTCGCGGACGGCCGCGAGCGCATCTCCAGTCGTCCCGGTCACCAGCGGATTGCCGTCCGGGGCGACGTGGGCCTTGTCGTGGGCGATTTCCTCGACGGTGTCGCCCAGGATGTGGGTGTGTTCGAGCGTCACGGACGTGACGGCGCTTGCGACCGGGTCGACGACGCTCGTGGCGTCGTACCGGCCGCCGATACCGACTTCCAGAACCGCGACGTCGACGTCCTGGCGGTCGAACTCCCACAGCGCCATCGCGGTCATCGTCTCGAAGAAGGTGGGCGAATCGTTGGCCGCGCCCTGCTCGGTCACGTACGCCCGGACCGATTCGACGAACTCGACGAGGGCGGCTTCGGAGAGCTTCCGGCCGTTGATACGGATTCGCTCGCGCACGTCGTCGAGATGCGGCGAGGTGTACAGTCCGACATCGAGGCCTGCTTCCCGCAGCGTTCGTTCGACCATCCGCGCTGTGGACCCCTTCCCGTTGGACCCCGCAATCTGGACGCAGCGAAGCCCCTCCTGTGGGTCATCGAGCGACGATAACAGGTCCTGCGTGGCATCAGTACCGGGTCGCGAGGCGAACCGGCGCAACTCGAAGAGGAAGTTCGCGGCCTCGTGGAACTCCATGGTCGGGCTATCGGAGCCGCTCGCTTTAGCCTGTCGGACTGTTGCGCGTGTCCGGCGCGAAGACGCCCCGAACAGCCCGCTCACCCAACTGGCCCTCTACTGGCCCGCCGGCGACAATTACGGCTGGTCGGTGCGGTCACGCGTGGCCCACCGACCGAGCGCGCTCGAAAGAACCAGGAACGCGGCACCCACCAGCGGTGCCGGGTCGATCTTCGCCTCCGGTCGTTCGTCCGTGTCCGCCTCATCGTGCTCTTGCTCCAGAGTCTCCGCCGTGGTCTCTGACTTCGCAACGCCAGCCGGCTCGGTATCTCCCACGGTGTCCTGCCGTCGGTACCCAGGCTCAGTCTGTGGCATCTCCGAGGCTAGCGCCGTTTCCTGCGCCTCCGGAGTCAGCGTTTCGTCGGCATCTTCCGCCGGTGCTGTCGGCTCGAAGTCAGTGTCGGTTGGCGATGTCGGTTCAATACCCGGTTCGGCTGGCGGCGGCGTCTCGCCCGGACTTCCTGTAGCCCATTCAGACGCGCCCTCGTCGGTGCTCCCGGCATCGGTTCCGTCAGCGTTGCGGCGTCGGTACCACCAGAGTCCGGCCGTCGCCGCGCCGAGTGCGATGAGGGACAGCCCCGTGCCGAGCAGTCCCCACTGTCGCCACAGCGACTTGAGGCGGTCCGTTAGACCCGGCCCGGAACCGTCGGCTCCGTCCGGGCCCGCTGGTTCCGGTGATGGGACAGCAGTGGCGTCGTCGGCAACGGCGACGCCGGGGATGGCGTCGAGCGCCGAGGCGACGGCGTCCCGCTCCACCTCGACTTCGAGAAACGTGGGTACCTCCATATTCGACCTGTCGTCGGGCGACCATGTAAAACCCGCTCAGTGTTATTCCCGGGCCGGTTCGTACTCGGCGTCGGAAGCAGTGTGCCGCGACGGGCCGGTCTCCATGTCGACGGCGTTCAGCAGTTCGGAACCCGGGTCCTCGGCCTCGCCGAGAAGCGCCTGCAGTTCCCGCTCGTACTCGGCCTCGGAGAGCTCTCCCTCGACGTACCGGCGCGTCAACGCCTCGTGTCGCTCTTCGACTGTCGGCTCCGGCGGTGCGAACACGTCCGAGAGGCCGAGCGACGCGAGCGGCGGGACGACTGATTCGAGGCGTGCAAGCCCACCAGCGACGCGCTGGCTCTTCGGCACCGACGCCCGCCGGGCCAGCGCACGGACCAGCGCGACCGAGAAGACGATGTCGACGCCAACGACCAACAGCGTCCCGAGCAGGAACGCGCCGAAGGTCTGGACGACCGCGCCGCCGCCGAGAAGCGCCCCGACCGTCGCGACGACACCGACGATTCCCAGCCCGACAGCCCCCAGCGTCGTCAGCACGACGGCAGCAAACAGAAGCAGCAGGCGGTTATCTTTCACCCAGTTCACACCAACGATAGCCGGAGGGCGTTGAAATGGTTTGTGTCAGGGCTCTTCTTCTCGCGACTCCGGATCGCTTCGGGGAATCTCGTCGGTCGCCGGCACGTACGAGCGGCCGGAGGCGGACCACCCGCCCCAGATCCACTCCCGGATTGTGAGCTGGCGCTTGGAGCCTTCCTCCCGCGCTGTTTCGAGCCGTCGTTCGGTCGTATGGAAGTAGTTGACCACGGTCACGAGCACGACGCCGCCGACGGAGTTACCGACGAGCACCGGCAGGACGAACTGCCAGAGGCCGACAGACAGCGCCAGCTCGCCGATGAACACCAGGTAGAACATCTCCGTCGCGGAGACGACGACGTGATAGAGGTTCCCAAAGGGGATCGCCAGGAAGGCGATGTAAATCAACACGAGCCGGGAGATGCTGTCCCGCAGCGAGTAGTCGACCCAGACGACGCCGGCGACGATGAGGCCGGCGAACACCGCCTTCGAGAACAGCGTTAGCTGGGAGGTCTCGATGGCTTTCTGGGCGAAGCCGGCGGCGGCCCCCGCCGCGTCGGCCGAGAGGACGTTGGTCGTCGCGAGTGCGAGCGCACCGAGCATCCCGCCGAAGACGTTCGACACCAGCACGACGGTCCAGATACGGAGCAGCGACGGGAGGCTCGCCAGCCGTTCGAGGACGAGCGCCACCGGCGGGAGCGTGTTCTCGGTGTAGAGCTGATAATCCCCGAGAATGATGAAGACGAACCCGAGCGGGTACAGCAGCGCGCTCAGTATCGGGTCGCCGCCGGTTTTCGCGTACAGCGACGCGTACAGCATGAACGTCACCGTGATAGCGAACCCGCCCGCGATGCCGGCGAAGAACAGTTCGCGGGTTCCGACCGTCACCTCCTCGTCGGCCGCGACGATGATACGCTGGAAAATCTCGTCGGCGGAGAACCGGTCCCGGATGACGCTGCCACCCGCCGGTGCGCCGCTCCGAGACACGTCCACGGCGTCGCGGACAGCCTCCTCCCTGTCGTTGTCGTTTGCCATCGGGAGCGGGTTCAGAAGCCTCCGAAAAACCTCTTTCGTTGCAGACAGTCAGCCCGGAGAAGCCTCGGAAAAAGCCCGCTGTCAGTCGTGGCGGAACCACCGATAGACTCGTGCCACTCGTCTATCGAGGTTCAGACACTCTTTCGCTATCGCTCAATCGTGTCTAAACGACCGCTGGCCGGTGAACACCATCGCCATGTCGTGTTCGTCCGCGGCCTCGATGACGCTCTCGTCGTTCTTCGAACCGCCAGGCTGGATGACGGCCTCGATGCCGGCGTCGGCGGCCGCCTCGATGCCGTCCGGGAACGGGAAGAAGGCGTCCGAGGCCATCACGGCCCCCTCCGCGTCCTTCCCCTCGGCGTGTTCGTCGGCCTTCATCGCGGCCAGTCGGACGGCGTCGACCCGGGACACCTGTCCCATCCCGATGCCGACCGTTTCCGTCCCGTCGGCGAAGAGGATACCGTTGGACTTGACGTGTTTGAGCGTGTGCCAGGCGAACAGCATCGACTCGATCTGCTCGTCGGTCGGCTCGCGCTCGGTGACGATTTCAAGGTCGTCGGCCGAGAGGTGCTGGGTGTCCCGTTCCTGGACCAGTCGGCCCCCGACGAGGGGCTTCTCGGTGAGATTGTCGGTGACTTCGAAGTTCTCGTTTACGTCCAGCACCCGGAGATTATCTTTCTCGAAGAGCACGTCCAGGGCAGCGTCGGTGTAGCCGGGCGCGACGACGACTTCCTTGAACGAGTCGATAATCTGCTCGGCGGTGGCGGCGTCGCACTCGCGGTTCAGCGCGACGATGCCGCCGAAGGCGCTCATCGGGTCCGTCGACAGCGCCTTCTCGTAGGCGTCGGCCACGGAGTCGGCGGTCGCACAGCCGGCCGGATTTGTGTGTTTGATGACCGCGGCGGCGGGCTCTTCGAACTCCTTGATGAGGTTCAGCGCGCCGTCGGCGTCGTTGTAGTTGTTGTACGACAGCGCCTTCGCGCCCTCGTTGAGCTGGTCGGCGTGGACGACGCTGGCCTCGGAGACAGTCGTGTCGGTGTATAGCGCGGCGCTCTGGTGGGGGTTCTCCCCGTAGCGCAGGCCGGTGGCGAGGTCGTCAGAGACGATGCGGCGGGCGGGGAAGTCGCCGCCGTCGTCGCCGTTCACCGAGACCGTGCCCTCGTCCCAGTCGACGGTGACGCGGTCCTCCGCGAACCACTCGATGACGCGCGGGTAGGCGGTGAACTCACCCTCGTAGAGCACGCGCTCTTTGAGGCTGTCCTCGTCGTCACCTTCGAAGACGGGGATGGGTTCCTGCGTGACGATTGGGCCGCCGTCGACGCTCTCGTCGACGACGTGGACGGTACAACCGGTGACCTTCACACCGGCGTCGAGGACCTGCTCGTGGGCGTTCGCCCCGGCGAAGTTCGGTAGCAGGCTCGGGTGGATGTTCAACGCGGTCGGTGTCTCGTCCAGGAACGTCTCGCTGAGGACGCGCATGTAGCCGTCCAGCGTGACGAGGTCGAAATCGTACTCCGAGAGGGCGTCGAGGACCCGCTCCTCGTGGGACTGGCGCGACTCGTTCTCGTCGCGCTCGACGACTTCGGTCGGGATCCCGCGCTCGGCGGCTGCTTCGAGTACCGGCGCGTCAGCATCGTTGGTCAGGACGACGGCGAAGGATGCCCCGCCCGGGGCGCGGTCCGCGATGTTCATGAGGTTTCGGCCGCGGTTGCTGGCCATACCGGCGAGTTTCATGTGGAACCGACGGACCGGCCCGTGCAAAGTTGTTGCGAAACCCCCGGCTGGCCTGTTGCGTGCGACCGGGACACACTGTGCGTCCGCGGTGCGGTGCGCATTTGTAGCCCGCCGCCAACTCGCCCGTATGGCGAAGCTACGGTGTCAGCGTGCGGGCGCGGTCGCCGCCGTCGGTGGTGTCGTCTGGATCGGCTGGGCCGTGGCGCTGTCCACGACCGGTCAGAATACCACGAACACGCCCATCCTGGCCGGAATCGTCGTCTCAGCACTCGGTATCGTAGCCGGCCACTACGCCATCGAGGAGTTCTACGGTGCGCGGATGAAACGGCCCGGGACAATCGGTGCGTGGGTCGGCGTAGTCGGCGGCCTCGTCTTCGCGGCCGGACAACTAATTCGCCTCCTCAACGGTGGCGGCGAGGCGGTCATCGGAATCGGTGTACTCGTGCTGGTCAGCGGGTCGATACTGGTCGCGGCCGGCCTCGTCAGGACTCGCATCCAGCCACCCTGGCTGGGCGTGTTGCTGGGATTCGGGACCGTCGCGTTCCTCGGGTTCGAACTCCAGCCAGCGACGGCAACCGTCTACGGCCTCGCGTGGGCCACGCTCGGCCAGGACCTCTACCGCTTCGATCCGCCGGACGGCCGCTTCGGCGACGCCGAGGGCGACTACGGTTGGCTAAACTGAGCGATTGCTCCGCCGGCTCGTTTCTTGCCCATCTCTCCCAGTCGTCGCGGCCAGACGCAGAGCCATCTATCATATGTAGCCTCGTTTATCACTATCGGAACCCAGTAGTTATTTAATAATCAATCTGATATATCATGCAATATTAAAATTTCCCTCTATACTGGGGATACTGAGGGTTTCAGGCCACCACCGTAATATAAACGAGAAATCATAATTTTCATTAGTGAGATATTCTATGTTTCTCCTGTAATGCAAGCAGTACTACTGGAGGAGTTTCAAGAACCGCTGACAGTACAGGACGTCGAACGCCCCGAGCCAGAGCCGGACGGTGCCGTCGCCGAGGTCATCGGCTGCGGTATCTGTCGGTCCGACTGGCACTGCTGGCAGGGGGACTGGGACTGGTTCGGCTACCGGCCTGACCCGCCACACGTCCTCGGCCACGAGCCGACAGGCCGAATCGTCTCTGTCGGCGAGGATGTCGAAAACATCGAGGAAGGACAGGAGGTCGCCATCCCGTTCAACTTCGCCTGTGGGAGCTGTGATCTGTGTCGGAACGGGCGCGAAAACATCTGTGAGAACCACATCGGCCTCGGGTTCATGAATCAGGCCCCCGGCGCGTTCGCCGAGGAGGTCCACATTCCCAACGCCGACCTCAACGCCGTTCCGCTCCCGGACGGTATCGACGCCGAGTCGGCCGCCGGGATGGGCTGTCGGTTCATGACCTCGTTCCACGCGATGGCCCACCGCGCACCGGTCAGTGCCGGCGACGACGTGGTCATCCACGGCTGCGGTGGCATCGGGCTCTCGGCGGTTCACATCGCGAACGCCCTCGGCGGCAACGTCATCGGAGTCGACCTGATGGACGAGAAACTGGAGCGCGCGGAAGACCTCGGCGCTGTCGCCACCGTCAACGCACAGGAGGTCGACGACCCCGCAAAGGAGGTCAGAGACATCACCGACGGCGGGGCCGACGTGTCCGCAGACGCCCTCGGTATCGCGACGACCTGTCAGAACGCGGTGAACTCGCTCCGCAAAGGCGGCACGCACGTCCAGATCGGGCTGACCACCAGCGAGGAGGAGGGGATGGTGTCGCTCCCGACCGACGAGTTCGTCGCCAAAGAAATCGATTTCAAGGGGTCACTCGGCCTCCAGCCGTCGCGGTACAGCGAAATGCTGGACATGGTCGAATCGAGCAAACTCGACCCGACCGCGCTGGTCGAGGAAACGGTCGATATCCACCAGGTGCCCGACGAACTGGCCGCGATGAGCGACTACAACACGGTCGGTATCCCGGTCTGCAACGAGTTCAGCAACTAACGACGCACCCCTTTTTTACCCGAACCCCTGCTCTCCGCCCTTCCTGTCGCCACACCACGCGTCGCAACCCCACCGCGTCGCGGTTGCGGGAGAACGACACGCTTTTTCGCGCCTCCCGCGCACACTCGGGTATGACCGAGAGAGGGCCACTGGCCGCCGTTTCGCCGCTCGACGGCCGATACGCCCGCTACACCGAACCGCTCGTCCCGTACGCCAGCGAGCGGGCGCTGATGCGCGCCCGCGTGGAAGTCGAAGTCGAGTATCTCATCGCGCTTGCCGACCTGGATGCGACGCCGCTGTCAATCGACGACGGCCAGCGCGCGACGCTCCGGGCGCTGTACGAGGAGTTCGACGACGAGGACGCGACCGTCGTCAAACAGCTCGAAACCGAGGGCTACGGCGAGTACGCGGCGACCAACCACGACGTGAAGGCCATCGAGTACTTCATCCGGCTGGGTATGCCCGACGACCTCGACGCCGCCAACTGGATTCACTTCGGCCTGACCAGCGAGGACGTGAACAACCTCGCCCAGCGGCTGCTCGTCAAGCCCGCCGCCGAGGAGGTGCTGGTACCCGAACTCCGCGAGATTCGGGATACGCTGGTGGAGATGGCTCACACCTACGCTGACGTGCCGATGCTCGCGCGCACCCACGGCCAGCCCGCGACGCCGACGACGTTCGGCAAGGAGATGGCCGTCTACGCGTCCCGACTCGGCCAGGCCATCGGCCGCGTGGAGCGTGCCGCAGACGACCTCTCCGGAAAGCTCGCCGGTGCGTCGGGAACCTACGCGGCCCACGTCGCCGCCTACCCCGACGTGGACTGGCCAACGTTCGCCGAATCCTTCGTCGGCGACCTCGGCCTGGAGCACGAACCGCTGACGACGCAGGTCAACCCCTGTGACGACCTCGCGGTCCTGTTCGACGCGCTCCGGGGTGCGAACAACATCCTGCTGGACCTCGACCTCGACGTGTGGCTGTACGTCTCGGACCGCTATCTCGGCCAGGAAGCCGTCGAGGGTGAGACGGGGTCCTCGACGATGCCCCACAAGGTCAACCCCATCGACTTCGAGAACAGCGAGGGGAACCTCTCGAAGGCGAACTCCGATCTCGTGTTCCTCGGCGACTACGTGACGAACTCCCGTCTCCAGCGGGACCTCTCGGACTCGACGGTCAAGCGCAACATCGGGGCCGCTTTCGCCCACTGTCTCATCGGCTACAGCAAGTGCCAGAACGGGCTGGCGAAGGTCGTCCCCAACGAGCAGGTGATGCGCGACGACCTCGCCGCGACGCCCGAAATCATCGGCGAGGCCGTCCAGACGATCCTCCGCCGCGAGGGGTACGCCGACGCCTACGAGCAGGTGAAGAAGGCCACCCGGGGCCGCGAAGTCTCCATCGAGGACTTCCACGACATGTTCGCCGACCTCGACGTGAGCGACGAGGTACGGGCCGAACTGGAAGCTCTGACGCCGACCGATTACACGGGCATCGCGGAGCAGCAGGCCGACGGCATCTGAGGGTCGCTACCCCGACGACGCTGTTTCGGGGTCGGCACGCGCCGCCGCGGCGAACGCAACTATGAGGGGCGTGGCCGCCTTCGTCGGTGGTAGATGGTCCTCGGCACTGACACGCGAGTCCTGACGCTCGCGTTCGCCCGGATGGCGGACGCGCTGGGCAACTCGTTTCTCATCATCGTCCTCCCCCTGTACATCGCCAGCGGGCAGGTGTCGCTGGCCGGTATCGCCGGCCAACAGGTGCTCGGCTTCACGCTCCAGACGGAGACGCTCATCGGCCTGGTGTTGTCCCTGTTCGGCCTCCTCAATAGCTTCGGCCAGCCGTTCACCGGGCGGCTCTCGGACCGGACCGGGCGGCGGCGGATATTCGTCCTCACCGGACTGGTGCTGTTCGCTATCGGGAGTGCGGCCTACCCGTTCCTCTCATCGTACTGGACAGTCCTCGCCGCGCGGGCGTTCCAGGGCCTCGGGGCGGCGTTCACGATCCCGGCGACGGTCGCACTGGTCAACGATTACGCCGCCAGCGACGCCGAGCGGGGCGGGAACTTCGGCGTGTTCAACACCTTCCGGCTCATCGGCTTCGGCTTCGGGCCGATAATCGCCGGCGTCGTCATCACCGGCGGACTCGCCGCGAACGAGGTGGTGACCTACCGGTTCGCTGGCACCGCGATATCCGGCTTCACCGCCGCCTTCGCTATCGCCGTGCTGGGCGCTGTCGTGAGCTTCGTCCTCGTGTGGGCGCTCATCAAGGACCCACCGGTCGATGCCGAGGCGAGCAAGGACCTCTCGATAGCGATTCTGGACCGGGAGGGGGAGGGGCTGGATCCGGTGTTCGTGCTCGGCGTCGGCACGTTCATGATGGCGACCACTATCGCGCTGTTTGCCACGCTCGAAGGACCGATTCGGATGCGGCTGGACGAATCGACGCTGTTCTTCAGCGTCCAGTTCGCCGCCGTCGTCATCGCGAACGTCGTCTTTCAGGTCCCCATCGGGCGAGCGAGCGACCGGTTCGGCCGGCGGCCGTTCATCGTCGCCGGGTTCGTCATCCTCGTCCCGTCGGTGTTCGCACAGGGTGTCGTGACAGGCCCGTGGCTCATGCTTCTAGCGCGGTTCGTCCAGGGCATCGCCGTCGCGCTCGTGTTCGCCCCGTCGCTCGCACTCGCCGGTGACCTCGCCGGCGCGCGCGGGTCCGGGACGACGCTGTCTGTCCTGACAATGGCGTTCGGCCTCGGCGTCGCTATCGGGCCGTTGGCGTCGGGACTGCTGTACAACTTTGGGTCGTTCAGTACGCCCTTCACTGCCGGTGCCGCGCTCGCGTTTGTCGGTCTCGTTCTGACGTATACACAGGTCGAGGAGACGCTGGGCCTCGGGCAGGAGCCGGATCAACCGGTACCGCAGGACTGAACGGAACGTGCGGCAGCCGCTCGTCGGGCGGCCAGCCAGGGACACTACCAATCGGAATGGTTAGGATGCGCGATTCCATATAGTGTCATATGTTCACAGACCGCTCGGACGCGGCGCAACAGCTCGTGGCGGCGCTGCGCCGGCGGGATGCCGTCGGCGACGTCGTCGTCGCGCTCGCACCGAACGGCGTTCCCGTCGGCAACGTGGTCGCCGACGAGACCGGGCTCCCGATGGATGTCATCGTCATACAACGTATACGGGCCCCGAACCACCCGGAGTTGACTATCGGGGCCGTCGCGCCGGGCGGATTTTCGTGGATCAATAGCCCGATGATGCGGTTTCTGGACGTGAACTGGGAGTACGTTCAGGAGGCGAAGACGCACGCGAGCGACACCGTTGAGGCGCGAGCGGTCGACTACGGCGAGACGTGGGGGCCGCTCGACGTGGCCGACAAGCGGGTCCTGCTGGTCGACGACGGGATTCCGACGGGCGCGGCGATGCGCGTCGCCACCCAGCGCCTGCGGAAAGCCGGTGCCGACGAGGTCATCGCCGCCGCCCCCGTCGCGCCGCCGGACGTGCTCGACGAGGTACAGCGGTGGGCCGACGACGTCGTCGTCCCGCTGAAACCGGCGGCGTTCCAGGCCACCGCGGATTATTACGAGGAGTTCGAGACCGTGACGGACGAGGAGGCGACGACGGCGCTCTCTGATCTCGTCCAGCGACGGTCGGCGTAGGTCGTGACTTTCCGACTCAGACCAGCCGTTCGACCGTCTCCCGCACGGCTCGCGCGGCCGTCCGAACCTCCGAGAGACGGACGTACTCGCGTTTCGAGTGGGCGACAGCACCCATCTCGTCGCTCAGGTCGCCGGGACCGAACACCACGGTCGGCCCGTTGCTCGCGAAATACGAAGCTTCCGTCGCGGCCCCGAACTGCCGGACCCCGCCGCCGCTTGCTTCCTGCAACGTGCGGACCAGCTCTGCGTCGGTGTCGGTCGCGAACGCCTCTGGGAACGGCGTATCCGGGCGGATGAGGGCCACGGTGAGACCCATCGACTCCGGGAGCCACTGTTCGAGGTGGGCCTGCAGGTCGGCACAGAAGGACTTGCTGGTCTCCGGCGGGACGCTCCGCCGGTCGAACGTGATAGTGCATTCGGCCGGGACCTGATTGGTCGCCTCGCCGCCCTCTACCATCGACGGGGTGAGGATGGGGTAGCCGAGCGTCTCGTGTTCGCCGGGGCCTTTCTTGTCGTCATACGACTCCATCGCCTGCAGTACCGGCGCGGCGGCCCGGATCGCGTTGTGGCCACTGCCGGGGTCGGCGGCGTGGGCGCTCTCGCCGTGGATTGTGACAGTCCCCTCGAACTGACCGCGGGCGGCCGTACAGACGTCCAGGCCGGTCGGCTCGCCGACGATGTAGCCGTCGGCGTCGATGGTGTCCGCGAGGTGTGCGCCGCCGGTCTGTGTCGTCTCCTCGTCGGTAGAGATCGCCAGCGTGACCCGGCCGTCGTCGGGCGACACGGTGAGGAACGCATCGAGGAGGGCCGCAAGCGGGCCTTTCGCGTCACAGGCCCCGCGGCCACAGACGATGTCGCCGTCCCCATCGCCGCCGGTTCCATCGACAGTCTCGTCCAGCCCCGGCGGATCCGTCCGCCGCTCGTAGGGCAGATGCGGCGGCACGGTGTCTATGTGCGTGTTGAGCAGGATATGGGTCCCGTCGGTATCGCCACGGGACACGACGACGTTACCGAGGTCGTCTATCTCCGGGTACTCGCCGGCGTCTTCGAGCGTGTCGACCAGCAGCGAGCGCATGTCGTCGACGCGCTCGTGTGACGGCGTCTCGACGGCCTGCCGGTGGAACGAGGGGATGTCGAACGCCATTACTGTTCCATGCGGGTCACGTCTGCCAGCGTCTCGCGCTCGCGGACGACCCGCGTCTCGCCGCCCTCGAAGGCGATCTCCGCCGGCCGGGGCTGTGAGTGGAACTGGTTGGCCAGTTCGTAGCCGTACGCGCCGGCGTTGCCGATGGCGAGCAGGTCGGTCCGCTCGGGTCGGGCGACGGGGCGGTCGGTACAGAACACGTCGGCGCTCGTACAGCAGGGGCCACCGACCGACACGGGCTCAGCCGCCCGCTCCGGTGCAGTGACGTTCCGAATCGGGTGGTACGAGCCGAACATCGCCGGTCGGATGAGCGTCGCCAGCGAGGCGTCGACGCCGACGACAGTCGCTGCGGGCGTTTCCTTGATCGTGTTGACCTCAGTCAGAATCAGTTCGGCGTCGGCGACGACGTAGCGACCGGGTTCGAGTTTGACCTGCGCGTCGAGGTCACCGACGGCGTCGCGGACCTTCTCGCCGACGATCTCCATGTCTAACGGTTCGACAGTCTCTCGGTACGGCACGCCGAAGCCGCCGCCGAAATCGACAAAGTCCAGCTCTGCGCCGTCGGCGATGACCGCTCGGCCCATGTCGGCGACCTTGGCGATGGCTCGGCAGTGGTCGTCTAAGTCGTCGTGGAGAACGCCGCTGCCGGCGTGGGCGTGCAGGCCGACGAGATCGAAGCGCTCGCGCACGTCGGCCGCGACTTCGGGCACCTCATCGTAGGGGATGCCGAACTTGGCGTCTTTCCCCGTTGCCACTTTCTCGTGGTGGCCCGTTCCGATGCCGGGATTGATCCGAATGGCGACTCGGCCGTCGTAGCCTCGTTCTTCGAGGCGGTCGAAGGTGTCCCGCGCACCCGCTGTAATCGTCAGGCCGGGGTTCTCGGCGGCCAGTTCGACGGCGTAATCGAGGTCGTGATCAGGCGGGTTGACGGCCGTGTACTGGAGCGTGTCCGGGTCCGCGCCGGCGTCGATGGCTCGCTGGAGTTCTCCCCAGGCCGCACACTCGATGTCGGCTCCCGTCTCCAGTAGCTTCGAGAGGACAGCCTGCCCGGTGTGGGCCTTCGCGGCGTACATCACATGGGCGTCGGGGAACGCCGCGGCGAACCGCTCGTAGTTCTCGGCGACGCGGTCGAGGTCGACGACGTACAGCGGCGTGCCGTGTTCGGCAGCCACCGCCTCCAGGCGCTCGTGGTCCCAGTCCGCGAGGCGGCGGACCGGCGGCGAGTCGTGGCTCATTGGGGAAACCACAGCGTCGGCGGCTAACAAGGGTTCCGCTTCGATACTCACGGTCTGATCACCGTATTCTCAGACCGCCTGTCGGTCACGTCGGACGAAACCCCATACGGGTTTGACGGATCCGAAACGGCCGCTCAGTCCTGTCTATTGCTGTATCAGTACATGTTTATTACACTTCCAACAGTGGAGGGCGTATGGTCACCACAGCCTCACAGGGTGGGCCGCGGTTCGTCGCTTTGCTGGTAGCGTTTGCCGTCGTCCTCTCACTCGGGACCGGCGTCGCCGCTGCGCAGTCGTACCAGGGCGCGGCCGGGACGATTGTCGTTGGCCCTGACGAGACGTACGACAGCATCGAAGGGGTTGCTGGGACGGTAATCGTCCGTGGAACGGTAACCGGTGATATCGCCGCAGTCGCTGGGACAGTCCACGTCACCGAAACCGGTCACATCGGCGGTGATATCGAGGCTGCGGCGGGGACCGTCCGCATCGATGGAACTGTCATCGGTGACGTGAGCGTCGGCGGCGGCACGGTCGAAATCGGCGAAACGGCACAGATCGGCGGGGACCTCGACGTGGGTGCCGGTTACGCAGCTGTCCACGGAACCGTCGACGGTTCTGTCACTGCCGGCGCGGAGGAACTCGTTCTCGGACCGACAGCGTCAGTCGGCGGTGATTTCCGGTACGATGCCGCGTCGTTCACTCGCGACCCCGGAGCTTCCGTCAGCGGAAGCGTCGTCCAAGACGACAGCATTGGTGCCGATACCGGCCCGAACGCCGACCAGTTCACGCTTCCCTCGTGGGTCGGCGTCGTCTACGGCCTGTTCGCGAACTTCCTGCTCGGCGCGCTCCTCCTTGCGGTCTTTCCATCGTTCTCGTCACGCGTCGCCGACCGTATCGCCAAAAGTCCGGCGACAGCCGGCGGTGTCGGCATCCTGACGCTCATCGCGGTACCGTTTGTCCTCGTTATCCTCTTGATTACGATCGTGGGCATTCCGTTGTCGCTCGTCGGTGCTGTCGCGTTCGGGGTTACACTCTGGGTCGCCACCGTGTATGGCCAGTTCGCCGTCGGAGTGTGGGCGCTCTCGCTTGCCGACCGTGACAACCGCTGGCTCGCGCTGGCTGTTGGCCTCATCGGGTTCGCAATCCTCGGTGCGGTCCCGGTTGTCGGATGGGTGTTCGAACTGCTTGCGCTGCTACTTGGCCTCGGCGCGCTGGCGCTTACCCTCAGGGAGTCCTACCAGCGCCGTGGGAACTCCGCAGAGGGGCGACAAACGACACTTGACGAGTCCGGCGGTGACACCACCGCGGTCTGAAAACCGGGCGACACGCCACCGTCGGCTACCCCTCAGTCATAACCAGGTCCGGGACTTGATAGCCCTTGACCGCGGCGTACACTGTCCCAAGTAACAGTCCGTACACCAGATGCGCGACGCCGACCGAGACGATAACGAGGAAGCTCCCGAACATCCCCGGTAGCGGCACCAGTGGCTCCGGGAACGACTGGACGCCGAGGGTATTCATCGAGACCGGCAACAGGAACCCCGTCGAAACCAGGCCGATAGCGGCCGCGTACACGACCCCAGCGGCCACCGTCTCCGCCGTTGAGGTCGTTTGTTCTCGCAGAATCGGCCGAGAGATGACAACCGCGAACAGCAGCCCGGCAAAGACGCTGTTCACCAGGTGGACGACCCACCCGCCGACGACCGTGGGCCACCCGTACAGCGCCCCGATAAAGGGCATGAGGTTCGCGCCCGCATGAAAGACGACTCCCATACCGATACCGGCACCCAGCCCGCTCACTGCTCCGGCGGCCCATCTGAACTGCATCAGGTTCGCAACGCGAGAGCTAGCGTGTTGCTGGCCCATACGAATATACTTGTGCCATGGTACCAAATAACAGCCGATAGTGTAGCGTCGGTAACGTGGCCTTACAGGGTCGCTAGCGTCAATTACCCGTGAGAATCAGGTTTTAGCTCTCCTCGTGCTTCGCGGGTTCCCGTGGTCGCTTCCTCGCTGCTCGCGGGTCACTCCGTTCCCCGCTCGCTTTCGAGGCGCGTAGCGCCTCGCTACTCCACGGCCCCCGCTGGTCGCCGCTCCGTCGAGGAAGCTCCCTACGGTCGATTCCTCGCTACTCCCGAAGCGCGTCTTCCCGCTCCGTCGCTTCCAGCGTCTCCTCCTCGACATCGGTCGCCACCACAGCGGGCTTGTACGCCCCGCCGGGAATCAGGTCGTTCTCGCCGACCGAGGAGTCGACGAAGCGCTGGAACGCGCGCCGTTCCGGCGGCAGTTCGCCGTACAGTGCCTCGTCCTCGACGAGGTCGTAGACGGGGATACGCGGTGTCAGGAGCGTGTTCTCACCCACAATCGAGCCCTCGCCGACGACGAAGCCGCTGGTGACGCGACAGCCGGCGCCCAGCGACACCTCGTCCTCGATGATGACTGGCGCGTTCTCGACTGGTTCGAGGACGCCGCCGATGAGCGTGTTCGCGCCGAGCTTGACGTTCTCGCCGATCTGGGCGCAGGAGCCGACGGTGTCACAGGAGTCCACCAGTGTTCCGTCGCCGACGTACGCCCCGATGTTGACGAAGGAGGGCGACATCATGATGCAGTCCTCGCCGAGGTACGCGCCGCGGCGGATCGTCGTGCCGTCCGGCGTGTTACGGGTCCCGCGGTCGCCGAGATCTGCGGTCTCCCGCAGCGGGAGCACGTCGTGGTAGTCGACGCCGCCGTACTCGCGGGCGACGGTCTCGCGCAGGCCGAAGTTCAGCAGAATACCCTGCTTGACCCAGGCGTTTGCCTCCCACTCGCCGCCGGATTTCTCTGCGGCCCGGACTTCGCCGGCCTCCAGCGCGGCGAGGAACTCCTCGAGTACGGCGAGATGGTCATCGGATGCTTCGGCGGCCGTCAGCCCGTCCTGTTTCCGCTCCCAGAGGGCTTCGACATCTGCTTGCAAACTCATGACCAACCATCTCTCATGGACGCTATTACTTATCGTGGTTTTCGACCGCAGTCCTCGCCCGGCACATCTCTGTCTCTGGGCCGTGCTGGCAGCCGGCAATTTTCGGCACGCTAAACTCGCCGACGGGGGGTGTCAACTGACTCAGAAAAAAGTTTATTATGATTATTGTAAATTTACAACCCGGATGACTGACGGCGATTGGCACGACCGTTCGGTGAATCGACGAGACTTCCTCAGTGGCATCTCAGGGCTGGTAGCGGCAGCAGCCTACTCCATGGAGGTTCCCGAGGAAGTCGCTGCGCAGGTGACCTCCGGCGACAACTCCGACGTTCAGAGCGTGGCGTCTCCGGATGGCGCAATCGAGGTGACCGTCGACGTGTCCACGGGCGTCCCACAGTACGACGTGGCGTTCGGCGGGACGACGTACATCGACCCGTCTCCCATCGGGTTCGAGTTCGCGAACCAGGCGGCGTTTGGCACGGCCGTCAGCGGGTCCGGACCGGACATCACCGTCACGGGCAGCGAGAGCGGCACCAAGACGGAGACGTGGGAGCCCGAATGGGGTGACTTCGAAACGGTATCAGAGGACTACAACTTCCTCCGGCTGGGGCTGGAGGAAACGGCGAGTCCCGGCCGCTCGGCGAACATCGAGGTGCGGGTGTTCAACGACGGGCTTGGCTTCCGGGTCGCATTCGACAGCGACTTCGGCGATTTCACCATTAGCTCCGAGACGACAGAGTTCAACTTCAGCGGCGACTACACGGCCTGGTGGATCGAGAACGAGTACGTGAATCCGCGCTTCGAACAGGAGTACACCGAGAGTTCGCTGAGTGCCATCCCGGCCGGTGACAAGGTCATCGAGACGGACGACGGCACCAGTCCCAACAACAACGTCAAGCGGGCCGGCGCACACACGCCGGTGACGATGCAGGCCGGCGACGGCACGTATCTCAGCGTGCACGAGTCGAACCTCGAGGACTACGCGACGATGGCGCTTGCCGCACAGTCCGACAGCGGGAGCAAAGAGATGGCCGTCGACCTGGCCCCGCTGCCGGACGGCAACAAGGTGTCGGCGTCGGCCCCACACGTCACGCCGTGGCGAACCGTCCAACTCGGGACCTCGCCGAGCGACCTCGTCGAATCACAGCTGGTTCCGCTGCTCGCTGACCCACTGGACGGGAGCGTGTTCCCGACGAACTCCGATGGCACTGTCGATACAAGTTGGCTGGAGAACGGCCGCAAGTACACCGGCATCTGGTGGACGATGATTGCCGGAAGCGCCAACTGGGAGTACAAGAGCGACAGCGAAATCGAGAACAACGGCAACAACCCCGCAGAGTACATCCACGGGGCCCGGACCGAGCGGATGAAACGCTACATGGCCTTCTCCAGTGAACACGGCATAGACAGCGTGCTCGCGGAGGGCTGGAATAAGGGGTGGAGCAGCTACGGGGCCAACAAGGACGGAACCGACCTGGAGATGGGCGTGACCGAGTCCTACCCGGACTTCGACGTGCCCGAGGTCACCAGCTACGGGGCCAGCCTCTCGAACCCCGTCGAGATGACGATGCACGACGAGACGTCGGGGAACCTCGTCAACTACGAGGACGAAATCCAGAACGACGGCATCTTCAGTGGCTACGAGAACGAGGGGATTCGCTCAATCAAGAACGGGTACGTCAACGACCCCGGGCTGTACGGTGATTCGAGCGACTCAACGACGGTGAGCCACAACCAGCACTGCCAGCGTTCTGTCAACCACCACCGACTCGTTATCCAGGAAGCCGCTTCGAACCGGCAGATGCTGGAGATTCACGAGGGTATCAAACCGACCGGGGAAATCAGAACGTACCCCAACGTCGCCGCTCGCGAGGTCGTCAAGGCCCAAGAGTACGACGGGTTCGGTTCGCTGGGGTCGAACGTCGGCCGCGACCACCACGTTCTCCTGCCGTTCACGCGGATGCTCGCCGGGCCGACGAGCTACCAGCCCGGCATCTTCGACATCACGTTCAACGACAGTGAGGGCGACCAGATTCAGACCACGCGCGCCAAACAGCTAGCGATGTACCCGAACTATTTGGGCGGTATCCAGATGGCTGCCGACCGGATGGAAGCTTACGTCGACGAGTCCTTCGAGGTCGGGGAGTTCGTCCAGGCACCGTCGGGCACCCTCAACGGCATGATTACGGCCGACAGATGGCGCAACGCCTTCGGCGCGCACTACGTCCCGGTCGACCCGAACCGGGAGCCCGACGGCGCGACGGTCCGGTTCACGGTAAAAAACGTCCCCAGCGCCGGGACCTACGACCTCCATCTGCGCTACGCGGCCGATCAGGAAGACAACTCGACAGCGGTTCAGGACAACGGCAGTCCCGAGGCGACGCTCGTCGTTAACGGCACAGAACAGACGCTCGCGCCGTCGTTCACGAGCTACTGGGACGCCTGGGATATCCACACAGTGTCTGTTGACCTCGACGCGGGCACGAACCGTATCGGCATCAAGCTCGGGTCGAACGATGTCGGCGGTTTCAACCTCAACACCGTTGGGGTCACCGACCAGGGCGCTGGCGCACCGTTCCCAGCCGCCTACAGCAACTTCAGCGACAGCGTCGCAGCGGCCGAAAACTACGACACCGAGCCGGAGTTCGACTACATCGAGAACGTCCCCGTGAGCTGGGACGAAACGGTCGCCGTCGACGGCCAGATTGGCGATTACATCGTGACGGCGAAACGGAGCGGCGACGAGTGGTACCTCGGGGCGATGACCGACGGCACCGCCCGCGACCTGACTGTCTCACTCGATTTCCTGCCGAGTCAGTCCGACGGCTGGACGGTCACCGAGTACGCCGACGCCGCCGAGGCCGACGTGGACAACAACCCGACCGCAGTCGTTATCAGCGACTACAACGTCTCGGCTGGCGACAGCGTCAGCATCTCCATGGGCGCGGGCGGCGGGACCGCCATGCGCATCCTCCCGTCCGACGGCAGCGACGGAAACGACATCGTCTCCGGTGAGGCGTATGTCCTCCGGAACCGCAACAGCGGCAAGGCGCTGGATGTCGAGTTCGCCTCGACCAGTGACGGCGCGAACGTCCATCAGTACGAGTACAGCGGTGGCGACAATCAGCAGTGGGTCGTCACCGACCTCGGAAACGGCTACTACAAACTGGAAGCGGTCCACAGCGGCAAGGCGCTGGATGTCGATTCCGCCTCGACCAGCGACGGCGCGAACGTCCAGCAGTACGCCTATGCCGGCGGTGAGAACCAGCAGTGGGCTATCGAGGAGAACGCCGACGGAAGCTACCGACTGCTGGCCCGCCACAGCGGCAAAGCGCTGGATGTTGAAGCCGCCTCGACCAGCGACGGCGCGAACGTCCAGCAGTACAGCTACGTCGGCGGCGACAACCAGAAGTGGACCTTCGAGCAACTGTAGGCCACGCAGCGTCACCCTACCGGCAATAATCTTCGCTGCTTGCAGTTTCGTTTCGGTGCGATAGCCCGGAAGACGTGCGGCGAAACCGGGTCGCGGGTGAATTCGTCCGCTTCAGCCAGTATCTTGCCTCTCAGGTCTGTCAACTGCGTGTTGCCTCAGTCTGACCCGTGTCCCGGAATGTAACCACACTCGGGGCATATGCTGATTTGGGGTGCCGCGGCTTCGAAGGAGGCCGCACAGTGGGGACAATCGGACGCGGGGAGTTGGACAGATTGCTTTGTTGCCATACAAATTCGTTGCGCAGAGAGACGTATAAGGCTGATTCTAATATTGGCCGAAGTATACAAGGACGTATAATCAGGTATGTATCTCTCGCGGTTCTACGCGTCGACCACGTCGCCGAACTCGTACCATCCGCTGTCGCGGCCGACGACCCACGTCGCGGCGTCGAGTGCGCCGGCGGCGAACACGCCGCGGTCTTCGGCCCGGTGTGAGAGCGAGAGGACTTCGTCGTTGCCGGCCAGGACGAGTTCGTGCTCGCCACGGATGTCGCCGGCCCGACGGGCGAACACGCCGATTTCGTCGTCGTCGCGTGGGGCATGCCCTTCCCGGCCGTACACCGGCTCGACGTCCCGTTCTTCCTGAATCACGTCGAGGATGCTGTTGGCCGTCCCCGACGGGGCGTCGACTTTGCGGTTGTGGTGGGTCTCCATGAGTTCGAGGTCGTAGTCGTCGAGCGTGGCGACCGCCTCGCTGACGAGTCGCTGGAGGACCTGAATCCCCTGCGAGAAGTTGGTCGCTTTCAGCAGCGGGATCTCCTCGCCGGCGTCCTGCAGGCGAGCCAGTCCGTCCTCGTCGAAGCCGGTGGTCCCGACGACCATCGGGACGCCCGCGTCGACGCAGGCCTCGGCGACGGTCAGCGCGCCCTCGGGGACGGCGAAGTCGACCACGACGTCTACGTCGTACTCCCGGAGTTTTTCGGCGGCATCGGCTGGGTGGGCGACCGGGATGCCATCGACCGTCTCCGCATCGCTGGTTGCGAAGCCGACCACGACCTCGCTATCGGTGGCGGCCTCGATGACGGCGCCACCCATCTGCCCGGTGATGCCGTTGACCGCCACTCGCGTCATCGCTCGGCCTCCGCGTACTCGTCTTCGAGGTCTTCGGTTTCGAGCGTGGCCAGCACGTCACGCAAGTGGTCGAGGTGCTCGTCGGACAATCGGGTCAGCGGCGAGCGGAGGTGTGCCGGGCCGTAGCCCCTGATCCGCATGGCCTCCTTGACCGGGATTGGGTTGGTCTCGACGAACATCGCGCGGAACAGCGGGCCGAGTTCGTGGTGGATCTGGCAGGCGCGCTCGAAGTCGCCCGACAGTCCCGCACCGACCATCGCGCAGGTGCGCTCCGGTTCGATGTTGGCTGCAACGGAGATACACCCGGTCCCGCCGACCGACAGCATCGGCAGCGTCATGCCGTCATCGCCGGACAGCACCGCGAAGTCCTCGTCCCGGGTGCGTTCGATGATCTCGGAAATCTGTCCCATGTCGCCGCTGGCAGCCTTGTAGGCCCGGATGTTCGGATGCTCGGCGAGTTCGACCGCGGTATCCGGTTCGATGTTCTGTCCCGTCCGCGACGGGACGTTGTACACGATCTGTGGCAGGTCGATGGCGTCGGCCAAGGTCGTGTAGTGGTCGATGAACCCCTGCTGTTCGGGCTTGTTGTAGTACGGCGAGATGAGCAACAGGGCGTCAGCGCCGGCCTCGGCGGAGCGCCGGGATAGCTCCAGCGCTTCCTTGGTGTTGTTCGACCCTGAGCCGGCGATAACTGGCACGTCGTCGACGGCATCGATGACCGCCTCGACGACCTCGATGTGTTCATCGTGTGAGAGCGTCGCCGATTCGCCGGTCGAGCCGACGGGGACGAGCCCGTCGACGCCGGCGGCTTCGAGCCGCTGGGCGTCTTCTCGGAGGGTTTCGAAGTCGATACTGCCGTCCTGGTGGAACGGCGTGCACATCGCTGGGAACACGCCGCGGAAGTCGATAGCTGTCATTGCTGAGTGTGTGGTGTCGCTGTGGGTTAGGTTGTCCGGTCTGCCGATACCCGAAAAGGCGGCCCGGGACGGGGTCGCTACGCCCGCAACGAGCCATCAGAAAGACTGTTTGCGCTTTGGTTTCGAGACGACGCGCTGGCTAGCGGTCAGCGGTCCCGGCGAAGTGGCGGCGCGTCGTCGCATATCTATTGGATCAACCGTGAGGGACTTAGCGCTTGCGCTCTCGTCCAACAGCGCGTCCGGCGGAAACGTCGCTTCAGCGACTGATCGAACGTGTGAGCGTAAAGACGAACAGCGCGATGGTGAATCCGCCGATGAACGCTTCGACGGCAATAACGAAGCTCAGTAGCGTCCCAGCCGCCTCGGGGAGCCCAAGGATTATCGAAACGAAACTGACGATACTGAAGATGATGAACCCGAGCGGCTTCGTGTAGGTGATCGGGGCATCGAACGCGCCGTACACTCCCGCAAACAGCATGATGACGGTGAGTGAGAAAAACACGGGTCGAAGTGGCCGTTCGCCGTACCCACAGGAAACCTTGAGGCTGACGTTGGAAATCCACTTGCCGGCGCTTCTGAGCGCTGTCACCGGGCTCGAGGTCTCGACCATCCGCCGCCAGTGGCCGCGACGGACGTAGTCCATCTCTCTGGTAAAAAACTCCGCAGCGGCCCGGTTGTCTCCTATCTCGTTGGCTCCGTTTTTCGCACGGAGATAGAGATTCTCCAGTTGTTCAGGGGACCAGTCGCTCTCGTCGTCGTGTAGTTGCCAGTCGTTGGCCGCGAGTTCCCGCTTGTAGGAACTGAAATCGAACCCTTCGAAGGTCGTGGCGTCGAAGCAGAATATACTAAATTCGGCGTTGTCGACGAGTTCGACCTCACCAACGGCTGCTTCAGTCATATCGTACGTTACCGATTCGGCGTCACCACCGACCACGCCGCTGATAACCGACTTACCGGTGCAGTCGACGACGATGTCGGACCCGTCTGTGGACAACCCACCTGTCCGGAGGTCTCGACCGAGGTCGCTACCGGTAAACGTGATATCTCCGGTCAGTGTGGTATCGGTAAGCCGGAATTCGCGTTCACAGGTCACGCTGTTCATCGACAGTGCAACACCGCCGAGTGTCTCGGCCGTGGAGCGCGGATTGCCACTCGAGGAGTCGAGTTTCACTGCCGGCGCGTCTATCGTCGCTTCGATGAACTGTGCGTTGCTGGTGAAGGTCGAACTGTCGAAGACAGCCCCGGACTCGAACGTCGCCCGGTAAAAGTTGGCCACGTCGTCGAACCGGGTGTTGAGAAAGTCAGCCGCGTCGGTAAACAGCGTATCGACACCGTAGATGCCCCGCCGGAAGCGGGCTACTCTCGCGTAGACGGGGCCGCGAAATTCCGCTCCGCCCAGGTCGAGCCATGACTGAAAATCCGCCATTCGAAACGAGACCCGCCCGGCGAGCGTCGCGCCACCGAAGTCGACACGTCGGGTGAGCACCGAGTCCTCCAAGTCCAGCGTCCCGTGTAGGTGGCTCCCCTGAAGCAGGAGCGGCATCTTAACTGTCGCGTGTCTGAGCGACACGCTCCCGGTGATAGTCGACTCTCGCAAATCCAGTGGCTGGTTCGATGGCCCGTCCAGCACGGCGTAATCGAGGTCCAGTCCACCCAGGCTTGCTCCGATGAGGCGCAACGGTCCAGACCCTTCGTTGATTGCCTGGAGCAACTGGTCACACACTGCTGTCCCATCAACGTGGTCCGGGTTCGCATGGAAAAGACATGGCTCACCGTCCGACAGCGCCTCCCGCGGACAGACCCACCTGTCCCCGTCGATATCATCGAACCGCTCGCCGGAGACGTCGTGGCTGTACCCACACGTAGCCGTCATGGCACACTCACGTCGCTCTGTAATCCGACCATGATAAAAAACACCCGGTGCCATTCACCCATACCACGGTCTGACAGTGGCCTCGCTGCGGCCAGACTGGCTGCCGGTCCGACACGCTCCGGCCGCTCTCCAAACCCCGAAAACCTATCCCAGTCCGGGAGAAAAATCCGGGTATGACTGTCTCACACCCGGGACAACGCGTGGCCGTACTGGCCGACGCGCAAAACCTCTATCACACTGCCCGGAGTCTCTACTCGCGGAACATCGATTACGACGCACTACTGGAAGAAGCCGTCGCTGACCGCGAGTTGACCCGCGCTATCGCATACGTCATCCGAGCGGATTCGCCCGAAGAAGAGACCTTTTTCGAAGCGCTGGTCGACATCGGCTTCGAGACACGAATCAAGGACATCAAAACGTTCCAGGACGGGTCGAAGAAGGCCGACTGGGATGTCGGGATGAGTCTCGATGCCGTCTCGCTGGCGAATCACGTCGATACGGTGGTGCTCTGTACCGGCGACGGGGACTTCGCTCGCGTCTGTCGGTATCTCCGCCACGAGGGCTGTCGCGTCGAAGCGATGGGCTTCGAGGAATCATCCTCGGAGGACCTCAAAGCGGCCGTTGACGGGTTTATCGATATGAGCGACGATTCCGACCGGTTCCTGCTGTAACGGGACCAGTGTTCGGGCGGTCGCTCCACCCCCGTGCCCACCTGCCGGTCTAACCATGGTATCCGGAGCGGCTCTCTGTAGTTCGACGGAATCACACCTAATCGTGTTTTGGTTGCCGTCGAAACAAAAGACTCTCTCGGCGGTTAGACCGGACGACCGTCCTCTGACGTTCCAACGAGGAGGGCTCCGGCGGCCAGCCCCAGCGCTGCCAGCGCTCCGGCAGCGGCCGGGATACCGATGTCGATTGCCCCTGTACCGAGAATGAGTACGGTGCTGATTGCCAGCAGAGCCGCGCCCAGAATCACTTTCCGCGTGTCTGTAGCCATATCACCCCTCACTTGGAAGTCATCCGGTATAAATTTCCCCAAAACCGACGGAGGAAAGTATGGGACAAGGCATCAATGCTCACGTTCTCTCCTGAGATACACCGCCTCTCTAGCCCGGCAGCCCGGTACTTCGGAGCCCACCTGCATCACTGAAGCAGCACATACATCCCCTCGTAGTGCCCTCCACCAGTTGGGTCACAGACGGCGCGTTGTAGCGTGCTGAGGATTGTCGGTACACCCTCGCGGCTGGCCGTCACGGGACAGACGCGAGACGGAGACCCACCGCAGTTCCAGGCATCGTGGTCGGATCTCTGACCGCGGATTGGATACAGAGGCACACGCCCCGCGTGCTCGGGCCGGGGCAACTGACGGAGCGAACCAACGGCATTCCGGTTCGGGGCTCCGTCACCCATAGCGCCGGACCGTTGATTCGGAACGGACCGGGGGAGTGGCATTCGACATCGCCACACGATTTCGGTCGGCCGTGGTTCGGGCAGCCACGGTCGGGCACACTTCTCATTTCATAATGCGCCGGACGGTGACACGGACAGAACCGAAAGGCGGTTTATCGCCCGGCATCGAACACGGGCAATGAGTGACGACGAGTTCCGTGGGCTCCGGCGCGCGGCCGACTATCAGTTCGGCGGCGGTGGCGGGACGGCGCTGTTCGCCGGCGCTGACGCCCTCGACGTAACACACACGAGCTCTGGCCGCCCGCGCCAGATCCACACTGCGGACGGCCGCGTCGCCACGTACGGTGACGACGGGCGCTTTCGGCTCGGGCTCGCTGGCGGAAGCCGACTCCTCGATGCCTTCGACGCGCCGCGACACCGCGTGGTCGTCGGCGACGAGAGCGAGCCGTTCATCCGCGAGGGCCGCAACGCCTTTGCGAAGTTCGTCCAGTCGGCCGACAGCACCCTCCGTCCGGGCGACGAAGCGCTCGTCGTCCACGAGGACGGTTATCTGCTGGCCGTCGGCCGCGCGGAACTGCCCGGTAGCGGCATGGACGACTTCGAGACGGGGATGGCCGTGAAGGTCCGGCAGGGCGCAGAGGACTGACAGAAAGCATTTGCTGCTCCCTTCGAGACGAGCGATATGCGCCGCCGAACGCTCCTCGCCGCGCTCGCGCTCTCCCCGATCACTGGCTGTGCCGCGCCCAGCGGATCTGCCAAGACATCAAGTGAGACGCCAGCAACATCACCGACGATCACAGCGGAATCGTCGCCAACACCGACGGTGACGCCGCCCCCAGACGACTCGATTCTGTTCGTCGTCCACAACCCTACAGAGAGCGACCTGCCCGTCTCCGTCACCCTCACGCACGACGGGACAGCGCTGGTTGATGAGACGGTGGCGCTGGCGGCTGACGAAGCCGTGGAGTATGACCCCGGGATCCACTCATCCGGTGAGTACACGCTAACCGTCGCCGTCGATGGCGGGCCAACGAAGACTCGCGAGCTCACTATCGAGGAATTCGACGTTGGGGCGGGGTCGAACCACTACGTAGAGATATACGCGGACGAGATCCAGATCTTCGCGGAGGAATAGTCACAACACGAGCCCGGACTGCAGCAGCCACACGAGAACCGTCACCGTCACCGCGCTGGCGACGGTCGTCAGGAACACCGTCGCGCTGACGAGTTCGCCCGGGGAGCGGTCCCCGGTCCCGTGGCTGAACGCGCCGACGAGAATGAGCGTCGTCACGCCGGTCGGCGTCGCCAACAGCAGTACGACCACACGCGCGACCGTCTGGTTCTGGAATCCGACGGCAAGCACCGCGGCGAACGCAAGCACCGGAGCCAGCAGGAGTTTCAACGCGCTGGCGATGCCGACTGACCGGAAATCGCTGTTCCCGTCGACGTTCGATAGCTGGATGCCGAGAATGAGCAACATCACCGGAATCGAGGCGTTGCCGAGCAGTTCGAGTGTCTGCATCACCGTCGAGTCTGTGGGCGGCACCGCACCGATCCATCGGAGAGCAAGTGCGACGATAACGGCATAGATGAGCGGCACACCGAACACGCGGCGCATGTCTGCGAGCGGGCTGCCGCTGCTGCCCCGGGCGGCAATGTAGATGCCGACGGTGTAGAGCATCACGCCCTGCAGTGCGGTCACGAGGACGGCCGTACTACGCCCGATCGCGCCGAAAGCGAAATCCGCCAGCGGAATGCCGTAGTTCCCGGTGTTAGGAAAGATAGCGACGAGGACGAACGCACCGAGCAGCGGTTCCGAGTGCCCCGTGAGGCGGCCGACGCCCTCCGCGATGAGAAGCATCGCCGCGGTGAACAGCACGACAGCGAGGACGACACTCAGAATCGTGTCGCCGGCCAGTGCCGATGTGGTCAGGCTATGAAGTACGAGCGCGGGCGCGAGGACGTACACCGTGATGGTGTTGAGCGCGTCGGGGTCGGTGCCTTTCACCCGGCCGAGGGCGAAGCCGGCCGCAGCGACGACGACGACCGGGAGGATGGCCGTGGCGAAGATGGACAGCAGTGACACGGCGGGGATGGACGGCCGAGCCTTAGAACCGTTACGAAGCCGTGGGAGCGTGCCGGTTTCGACCGGTCGACCGACCGGTACCGCGACGAACTCCGGCCCGAGCCCGGGTCGCTACGCTTTTCTGCCCTGCCCCGCCAGTCCTACGTATGTTTGGCGGAGGCGGCGGGATGAACCCGCGCAAGATGAAACAGATGATGGAACAGATGGGCATCGATATGGAGGATATCGATGCGCAGGAAGTAATTATCCGCACCCCGGACGAGGAACTCGTCTTCGACGACGCGGAGGTCCAGCTCATGGAAGCCCAGGGCCAGAAAACGTACCAGGTCGTCGGGGAGCCCGAGAGCCGCGAACTCGGCTCCGGTGAGGGCTCGGCTGCGGCGGCTGAGGGCGATTCGGACGAGAGCGACAGCAGCTCCGGCGTCGACGAGGACGACGTCGAACTCGTCGCCATGCGTGCCGGCGTCGACGAAGACACTGCGCGAGAGGCGCTCGAAGCCAACGACGGCGACCTCGCGGACGCGGTCGACGAACTGGAGTAACGTGGCGTACCTCTTCGTCCACGAAGACCGCGAGTACCTGCTGGACCCCGGCGAGCGCTTCGAGTCCGACCTCGGCATTCTGGAGGTCCCCGAGGACGTGGAACCGGGCGATGTCGTCGAGACGCATCTGGGCACCGGCTTCACCGTCCGTCGGTTGCGCGGCCCGGACCTGTTCACCCACCTCGAACGCACCGGCGCGCCGATGATGCCCCGCGACGTGGGGCTGGTCGTCGGCAAGACCGGCGTCGCCGCGGCGGACCGCGTTCTCGATGCCGGCACCGGGACCGGAATCCTCAGCGCGTACATGGGCCGCATCGGCGCTGACGTGGTGACCTACGAGCAGGACCCCGAGTTCGCCGAGGTAGCGCGACAGAACATGGAGATCGCCGGCGTCGCGGACACTGTCGAGGTCCGAACCGGCGATATCACCGACGATCTCGACGACCTCTCGGGGTTTGACGTGCTGACCCTCGACACCGAGGACGCCCCCACTGTGGTCGAGCGAACGCCCACGCTGCTTGACCGCGGCGGATCGCTGGCGGTGTACTCCCCGTTCGTGGAGAACACGCGCGAAGTCGTCGCAACGGCCACCGAGGTCGGACTCGACGGCGTCGAAACGCTTGACACCATCCAGCGGGAGATGGACTTCGACGACCGCGGCTCCCGTCCCTCGACCGGCGGCGTCGGGCATACCGGATACTTGACGTTCGCGCGGCGACCCTGACGGCTTCTGTCGGTCTGCTAAACCCCTCTTGTTGGGGTCGACTTTAAACATGTAGTAGCACGTACACTGTACCGTATGAGCGAATCAGAGACGCCGATGGAGACGACAACCTGGCCTGACCTTGCGATCGGTCTCTACGACCGCCTGACAGGTCGAAACGCCGAAATAACGTATGATTTTGAGGACATGGAAGTCGATGTCCCGAGCAAGGCCGGTGAGGACGCCGACCACGCTCGCTGGCGAGTCGACGGGACGCTGACCATCACGACACGCGATAACGACTGACAGTGGTCGCCACGGCGAAGACGGTCGGTGATCTGTTCGACCTGATCGAGCGAAAGCCGGACCTCCTCGTCGACGCCGATCTGACCGTCGAGCGGGACGGGGTCGCGTTCACCGTCCGCGGGTACGACGACCTCGTCGCCGTCGACCTGCCGTCTTTCGGGGCGGCGCTCGATCTCTGGCGGGACGGATCCGTCGAGGGAACGGACGCCGCCGCGACGCTGGTTGCTGCCGGGCTGACGGCTGAAATCCGCGTTCGCGGGGCACCCGTCGCCCGCCTCGGCGCGGACGCCGTTCCGAGTCCGCTCGCGAAACGACTCGGTCTCGGGCCGATCCAACTGTTCCTCGACGGCGCGCTCCTGGCGCTTATGCCACGGCGCGGATGAGGTCCAGCAGTTCGGACCGGTAGTCCGATGGCGTTCGCCGGAGCACTTCCGGCGGATTCTCAATCTCAAGCAGCGACGACAGCGACTGGTCCGGATACGCACCGGCGGCGATGCGGAACCCGTCGCTGTGCCACACGCCGACCCAGCCGGTAATCGACAGCGTCGCGTCGACTGCGTCGAGATCGAGTTCGGCGCTGTAGGTCCGGAGCCGCGCCCGGTCGCCGCTGTCCACGCGGACTCGTTCTCTTCGTCCGCGTTCGATGGACTCGAACCCTCTGTCGGCCAGTTCGTCGGCGAAGGCCGACTGGGCCTCCGAGCGGACAGTCGGGAGAATCACCGCCGGTCCGATGCCCGGCGCGAGCGGCGGGGTAAACGACAGCGCGGTCGCGAAAAAGAACCGCCACTGGTGGTCGAGCCCGACCGCATTCCGGACGGCCTCGCGTGTCTCGGCGGCGTCGTACACCTTCGTTGCCCCCTCGACGCGGGCCGTCGGCAACTCGAAGACGGTTTCGACGCTCTCGTCGACGAGCTCCCAGCCGCCGTCGCGCAACTGGGCGGTGGGCACGTCAGGGAACGCGGGGTCAGTGGGCACGGGCTGGCCTCAGTGGTCGTCCTCTCGCCACTTGTGTTCGCACTCGGTACAGGTGAAAAAGCGCGTCTCGGACTCGTCGGCCGCGCGGATCTGCTTCATCTCGTAGAAGGCCCGCTCGTTGCCACACTCGGGACAGCGGGCACCCGTTGTCGGCCCCATGTCCTCGGCATCGACCTCGGAGGTGTCGACGACTTCCGACTCCTCCTGTCCCTGCGTGGTGACGGCCATCTCCTGTTCGGTCTCGGCGTTTCGAGCCTTCTCGTAGCCGCAACTGCCACAGACCCAGCGCTCGTCGTCCGTTTTCATCATCGAACCGCATTCGTCGCAAAACTCCATTGTAGTACCACCGTTTGCCTGCCGACCGTGTTAAATACCCGGTTTCGCTCAGGCCGTTCTGTCGGTCCCCGTCGCTTCGCAGGGTGGAACATCCGGCAAAATCGGGTCGTCGACCGTCTCAGTCGTTGCGAACCCACGCCGAGCAGGGGTCCATGTCGTCCATGACCTCGCCGTGGAACGAACAGTACGGTTCGATATCACCCTCCTGCATCACGTACTCGAAGTGCCGACAGTTCCCGCAGTAGGTGTCCGGTTCGCCCTGATGGACCGCCGTCTCGGTAATCGCGTCGTGCCTTGTCGTCGCCGTGCCGCCGTCGGTCGACGTGGACGCTTCCGGGCCGGCCTCAGCTATCTTCGGGTCGAGCGCGTTCTCGGAGGGGCCGGTTCGGCTCGTCCCACGCGGCGCGCTGTTTCGCTGCCCGGTGTTCGAGCCAGTGGTCGCCCGACGGTCCAGCTGTCGCTCTGTCGCTCTGTCGCTGTCCGACTGTCGCTGGGACCGCGTGCTGCGGTCAGACCGTGTATCAGCTGTCGGCTGCCGACTGCGGCCGTTGGCTGTGCGCGTATTGCCCGAGCGCTGCCCGGTTCCGCCGTCGCTGACAGCGCCCTCGTCACCCGCTCCCGGTCGGTTTGTCTGCGTCTCGACTGTGCCGTCCGGGTCCTGTCCGAAAAACCCGATGCCGCCCAGTCCCGGCAGCGACCGGGCTTCCTCGACGAGGCGAATCGTCCCTTCCTCGGTAACTTCCATGCGTGCCGTCCCACCGGGGTCGTTTCGCGTCTTGAACGTCGCAAGCGATGCAAACAGGCACCAGAACGTCGTCACGATACCGGCGAAGTAGACACAGCCTGTCAGCAGCGCCAACAGCGGGTCGCTGCTGGTCCAGTTGTAGGGGTACAGCGATTGGAACAGCGCGACGCCGACCGTTGCGACGCCCGTGCCACCAAGGGCAGTCAGCCGGATTCGACGACTTGCCGGCAATACCGCGAACACGCCGAGGATGACAGAGGGCAGCCCGAGCCCGGCGATGATGCCAGCGATTCGCCTGGCTGCGTAGGCGTCCAGCCCGTATCTGTTGCCGACGCCGGTCGTTGCGAGCGCGATTGCCCCGACGAGTCCGGCAACACCAACGAGAAACAGGGCCGTCCCGACGAGTTGCTGGCGACGCGATGCGACGCGCCCAACCTCCCCTTCGTACACGTCGGTGAGACTAGTCATGGAGTATACTACTGCTACATCCGATAAAACTACCCGTCAGACAGATGCATGACGCGGGCACGCGCGTACGCAGTCCGGCAGACACGCGAGCCGTTCCGAAAGCACTAATCGGACCCACGGGCACAGTTCGGGTATGAGCGACGACGAAAGCGAGGACGCGGAGGAGCCGGCTGTCGAACTCGGCGACGGACCCGACGTTGCCGGTGCGCCACTCGCCCGCGTCTCGGCGCGGCTCACCTGGGGCATCGAACACAGCACTATCGTCGCCCGCGAAGGGGACACGACGATTCGGACGCCGGACGGCCCGCAGGAACTCGCAACGGTGCTGGAGGAGGTCGACGTGCCGTACTTCGCCGACCGCCAGGAGTTCGAGAGCGCGGTGCGAGACGTCATCGGGACCGGTCCCATCCCGACCGAGTGAGGCGGAGAGCAGACGTCTGAGGTACTAACACGACCCGTCCCAGTTACGTCTGTGTGATCTGTGCGACGTGTGCTAGCACTTTTGACAGCCAAGGTCCGACATCGCGTTGAACCACAGGGTTTGATACCGTCTGTTACGGAGACAGGGTGTGTTCCGTAGTGGTGGGCTGTCCTGGAAAGAGCGGACCGCGTTCGCCATCTGGGGGCTCGGTGTCATCATCGTCCTCCGGTTCCTGTACGACGTACTCGGGGTCGAAGGGCGGGAATTAGCTATCGTGGCTGTTGTCCTGTTCTTTGGCTCGTTTTACGGTGTGTTCATGCCAGTCTGGCGGCGGTTCTCGGCGGAGTGAATTTCAAGAGGAAAAGCCCGTGTAGACACAGCGGCGTCAACGGTCCGAGGAAGTACAGTCCGCTATCGTGGCGTCACAGCACGACTGCTTGCTACCCGTTACCGCATGTTTTCGAGCGCACACACCGTATCGGAGATGATCCATTCCGTCTCACAGTCGGCGTGCTCGATACTGAGCGCGTTGAAGGTCTCTCGTCCGTCGTCGACCGTTATTTCGAACGCCCGGCTACGAAGCGACTCCGGATGGGGACTCGGTGGGGACACACATCACCTTCATAGAGTGGGACCGATAAACGAGTCGATTCGCCGTGACAGGCCTATTACACGCCGATTGACCGCCGTCTGGCGATTGGTTACGACTCGCCTGATTCGCTCACCTCGGCTTTGCCGCGGCGCTTGCCGAACAGGTACGCGGCCACGATGAGTGCGAGGGGAACGACGAGGAACAGCCCCATCATGACGAGGATGACGAGCAGTTCAACCGCTCCGGGCATCCCGGGGAACAGGAGGAGGGCCATACGCCTCGTACATTCGCCCGTCGCAAAAATCCAACTACCTGGGGTCGATATCAAACGGTAGATCCTCAGAGCGGGAATCGCTTTCTGATACCGACATCCCTGCGTTAGACGTGTGGCTTCGGCAGCAGATCCTCGAACGCCTGTGCGTCCAGCCACTCACAGAGCCTGACGAGCTGTTCGGTCGCGGCCTCGAACATCTCCGCGCCCTTCTCGGCCGTGGCGTCGGTCTGGTCGCCCAGGACGCCGTTATCGGTGTTGTCGGCAGCGTCATAGAAGGTCCGCGAGCCGTACTTCTCCGTCTCCGCCGCCTCGACGCTCGGAATCCCGCCGTCCCGTGCGTCCTCGAGGCGGTCGTCGTGAACCAGTTCGGACCGGAGGTGTTGGATCATGGCCGTCTCCTTCGGGCCGCCGTGTGGCCCGTTCTGCTCGAACAGGTCGTCCACGAGGTCCGGGATGCTCTCGTTCCACATCCACTCGATGGCGTACAGTACTTCGTCGTCCCGGAGCCGGCGGCCGACCTCCCGGAGGTGCTCGACGTTCCCGCCGTGAGCGTTCACGTAGATGACCCGGTCGATGCCGTGGTACGCCAGGTTCCGGGTAAACGACTCGACGTAGTCCCGAAACACCGGCGCGTCGACCCACATCGTGCCGTGGAACTGTCTGTGATGGGGGCTTACGCCGACGTTGATCGTCGGGGTACAGAGGTAGCCGGTCCTGTCGGCGGCTTCTCGGGCGAAGGCCTCTCCGATGAGGTGATCCGTCGCCAGCGGGAGATGCGGTCCGTGTTGCTCGGTCGAGCCGAGCGGGACGAGCGCCAGCGACTCCGTCTCGAAATACTCGCTGAGATCCGGCCAGCTCTCGTCGGCAAGGTACATACCACGTGCTGGTGACGGATGCGTCTTCAATCTGTGCTTCGGCAGGGTAGTGGTGTCTAGTTTAATAATAGCGAAGTAGAGAGCCAGAAAGCCCCCGCGTTCTCAGCTCCCGCGACTTGCTGCGCGCGCTCCGCGTGCTTGCTTCGCTGGGGTTCGCTGAGAACGCGGCCCCTTCCAGTCCCACCCAAGATGGCTTACCCAACCGGCTACGGGTGGGACTTTCCGGCTATTCTGGACATCTGTTCCCTAACTAAACACTACTGTCAAGGCCCCCGCGGTGGGATTCAGGCAGTACGAAGGACTCAGTCGAACAGCTCGTGGACGCGAGCCTCGTACGGCGCAAGCGTCACCGTTTCCGGATCCGGGTCGTCGTGGTCGTAATTGCACTCTAGCAGCGTCGCATCAGCGTACTCGACTGGGAGGTCGAAGGTCTCCGTCGCGTCGTCGAAGTGCAGGACGACGAGAACCCGCTCGGTCCCCGAGTCCGTCGACAACGACCGCGTGAAGGCGAAGACGGTCTCGTGGTCGGGGAGCAGGTCGGTGTAGTCCCCGTACACGAGCACGTCTCTGTCGGAGCGTAACTGGATGAGCCGCTGGTAGTAGCTGTAGACGGAATCCGCGTCGGCCTGCTGGTCGGCCGCCTTGATCTCCCTGTAGTTCGAATTGACCTGAATCCAGGGGTCACCGTCGGTGAAGCCGGCGCTTTCCGAGTCGTCCCACTGCATCGGCGTTCGGGCGTTGTCGCGGGTCCGGTAGCCGACAATGTCTTTCACGTCATCGTAGTCCTCGACACCCTCCCAGTCAAGTAGCTCCCGCGCGTGGTTGATGGCGTCCACGTCGCGGAGGTCGTCCATCGTGTCCCAGTCGGCGTTAGTCATCCCGAGTTCCTGACCCTGGTAGATGTAGGGCGTGCCACGGATCGTGAGGATGACCGTCCCGAGCAGTTTCGCGGATTCCCGGCGGTAGTTTTCGGGGTCGCCGTAGCGGGAAACGCTCCGTGGCTGATCGTGGTTCTCCCAGTACAGCGTGTTCCAGCCGTCCGCCGCCAGCCCGTCCTGCCAGCGGTCGATGATACGCTTCAGTTCCGGCAGGCTCCAGTCCCCGACCGACCACCGCTCGCCGTCGTCGTAATCGAGTTTCGTGTGCTGGAAGTGAAACGCCATGTCCAGCGGGCCGTCCGCGCCGGCGTACTCGCGAGCCGACTCGACGGTGAGCTGTGGCATCTCACCGACGGTCATCACGTCGTAGTTCGACAGCACCGCCTCGTCCATCGCGTCGAGATACGACAGCATCTCCGGGCCGTTGATGAAATGTTCGGACCCGACCCACTCGCTGTCCGGGTCGCCGTCGGGGAGCCCCTCGACTTTCGACAGAAGGTTGATGACGTCCATCCGGAAGCCGTCGATGCCCTTCTCCAGCCACCACTCGATGGTGTCGAAGATGTCCTGTCGAACGGCGTCGTTGCGCCAGTTCAGGTCCGGCTGCGAGCTGTCGTACAGGTGGAGGAAGTACTCGCCGCGCTCCTCGTCGTACTCCCAGGCGGAGCCCCCGAAGAAGGATTCCCAGTTGTTCGGTGGCGTGGGCTCGCCGTCCCCGTCTGTCCCGCCTCCACGCCAGATGTAGTAGTCGTCGTACTCCGGGTCGCGCTGGCGGGACTTCCGGAACCACTCGTGTTGGTCCGAGGTGTGATTGACGACGAGATCCATGACGAGCCGCATGTCCCGGTCGTGGACCTCCTCAAGTAGCGCTTCCCAGTCGGCCATCGTCCCGAACTCGTCGTAGATGGCCTGATAATCGCTGATGTCGTAGCCGTTGTCCTTCTGGGGGGAGTCGTACACCGGATTGAGCCAGATGATGTCGACGCCGAGGTCGGCGACGTAGTCCAGGCGCTCGATGATGCCCCGCAAGTCGCCGACGCCATCGCCGTCGCTGTCGTTGAAACTCCGGGGATAGATCTGGTAGACGACTGCTTCTTTCCACCACGTGCGGTCCAGTTCGCTGTCGGATAGCATTTGAGATGTCGTCATTGTACTTGTGAGAGTTCGTAGAGACGCGCTTCGTACGGCTGCAGGTCCAGGTCGGCGACGTCGTGGCCGCCGGATTCGGTCGCTGCGTCCAGTTCATTCCCGAACAGTAGCACCGCCTCGGCCTCGACTGGTACCGAGACGTGCGTGGCCGTCGGCGAGACGTTCAGCACGACGAGCACGTCGTCGACGTCGGCCACCGGGTCCTCAAGCGTTCGCCGGTAGGCGTACACCGTCTCGTGGTCGGGCAACAGCAGTTCGTACTCGCCGTAGACGAGTACGTCCAGGTCGCTCCGCAGGTCGATGAGGTCGCGGTAGTACGACAGGATGCCGTCCTCGGCCGCTTCGGCCGCAGCGACGTTGATGTCCTCGTAGTTCGGGTTGACCTTTATCCAGGGATCGCCGTCGGTGAAGCCGGCGTTTTCCGAGGCGTCCCACTGCATCGGCGTCCGGGCGTTGTCCCGCGAGCGGAACTCGACGACGTCGCGGGCTTCGTCGTACTCGTCGATGTCGCCCGATTCCAGCGCGAGTCTGACGCGGTTCGACGCGTCCGCGTCGCGAAGCTCCTCGGCGGACTCCCACGGGCAGTTCGTCATCCCGATCTCGTCGCCCTGGAACAGGAACGGCGTCCCCTGATGCGTGAGCAGGAACGTCGCCAGCAGTGTCGCCGACTCCTCGCGGTACTCTCCGTCGTCGCCGAAGCGAGAGACGATCCGGGGCTGGTCGTGGTTGCCCAGATAGACGGTGTTCCAGCCGTCGAGGTCGGTCTGCCACTCGGCCATCACCGACTTCAGGTCGGGCAGCGACCAGTCCTCGATAGCCCACCACCCCTCCTGCTTGTCGAGTTGCATGTGCTCGAAGTGAAACACCATGTCCAGCGGCCCGTCGGCGCTGACGTAGTCGCCGGCGGTGTCGACGTCGATGTTGACGCACTCGCCGACCGTCATCGAGTCGTACTCGTCGAACGTCTCCGCGGCCATCTCGTCGAGGAACTCCTGTGTCCGGGGGCCGTCGGCGAAGTGCTCGACGCCGACCCACCCCTCGTCCGGGTCGCCGTCGGGGAGTCCCTCCGGCTTGGAGAGCAGGTTGATGACGTCCATCCGGAAGCCGTCGATGCCCTTCTGTAGCCACCAGTCGATCATCTCGTAGATGTCCGAGCGGACGTCGGGGTTCTCCCAGTTCAGGTCCGGCTGGCGTTCGTGAAACAGATGGAGGTACTGCGCCCCGACGTGTTCGTCGTAGGTCCAGGCCGACCCGCCGAACCCGCTGGTCCAGTTGTTCGGGGGCGTGGGCTCGCCGTCCTCGTCGGTGTCCCCTTCACGCCAGATGTAGTAGTCGCGGTACCCGTCCTCGTCCCGGCGCGAACGCTCGAACCACTCGTGGTCGTCAGAGGTGTGGTTGACCACCAGGTCCATGACGAGTTTCATGTCCCGGGCGTGAATCTCGTCCAGTAGTTCCTCCCAGTCCTCGAGCGTGCCGTACTCGTCGTGGATGGCGCGGTAGTCGCTGATGTCGTAGCCGTTGTCGACCTGTGGCGACTGGTACACCGGGTTGAGCCAGATGACGTCGACGCTGAGGTCGGCGACGTAGTCCAGGCGCTCGATGATGCCCTGTAAGTCGCCGACGCCGTCGCCGTTGCTGTCGTTAAAGCTCTGTGGATAAATCTGGTAGACGACCGCTTCCTTCCACCAGGCGCGCGCTGCGGTCATACACAGGGGTAGCCTGACCCGTTCCTTAAATCCACGGGTTCATACAACACCCGTTGTTAATTTCTCGGTGGAGCCGAATGGGAGGGAGTCCCAGTACCGCTACAGTTCCAGCACCGAGTGTCGTGGGAGTTCGAGATCGTAGCCGACTGCCGAGACCGTCTCGGTCGGCCAGTCGCCGGTCGCAGACAGCAGTTCGATGTCGTCGTCCGAGACGAGATAGGTGTCCTCGCTTTTCGCGCCGTCGATAGTCGGGTTCCAGGCGTACCCCTGTGGTAACGCGACCTCGGACTCGTGGCCGGGCGTGGCGATCCACTCGCGGCCGGCGAAGCCCGCAGCGCCGCCCTGGTGATGGTTCTGCCACTCGCCTTCCCAGCCGACCTCGGCGTAAGCGTCTTGAATGGCGGCGAACACGTCGCCCGCCGTGCCGCCTTCCCGACCGACCGCCTGTGTCGCGGCCAGCGCAGAGGTTTCGACTCGGGTGGCCTTGCGGGTTCGCTCCGCGAGCCACTCCGGCGGGTCGAACGCGACAGCGCGGGTGGTGCTGACGTGCAGGCCGTTCCGCTGGGCGGTCACCGAGATGAGCGCGTAATCGCCGAGCTCCGTGTCGGTCGACGTGTAGTGCCGGTAGGACTGCGCCCGCTCCGCGCTGCCGACGAGCACGACGGGCGTGGCGATGCCGCGGCCTTCGAGTTCTTGCCGAAGCACCGCGGTCACGTCAAGTTCGGTGTGTGAGGGTTCGACTTTCCGCGCGACGGTTTCTACTGCGTCCGCGGTGTCTCGCCCGAGTTCACGGTACTGCTCGACCTGGGAATCGGTCAGTGGCTGCCGGAGGCGTGTGGCGTCGACCGACTCGAATCCGGGGACATCGAAATCCGCCGCTGCCGGTGCCGGACTCGCTTCTGAAACGGCTTCAGCCAGCGCCTGTGCGTGCCAGTCGAACGTCTCGACGGCGACACCGCTGTCGAGTTCCTCGTCGCGAAGCCGCGGCGCTTCGATGTTGTCGGTGACGACCCGTACTTCGTTCCCGTCGTAGCCCGCGGCGGCGACGCCGATATCGCCTTCCCGGTCGACGACGTTGTCGCCGCCCCCGGTGAGCCACGCGAAGGCGTTCGGTCGGGCGAACCATACGGCTTCCAGCCCCGCTGTCTGGAGGTACTGGTCGAGACGGTCTGTGAGCGTCATACCATGGCATGACTCCCGTCCGTAGTAAAATCCAAGGAGAGCATCCCAATGGAATCGCCGTGACAGTGTCACAAAACGAGACATCCGTGGGGTTGTCGGTCGCTGCTGTCGCGTCCGTCTCCCGCCCCGTCTCACTCCGCGATGCCGCTGTCAGGGTCCCGCGACTGGAGCATCGAGTACATGACCGCCTGGAAGTCCTCGCTGTCGACGGACTCCACGATGTGCGTGTTCGGTTCCCCGTCGGTCACGCCGTTGACGTCGACGCTGGTGTACCCGCGGGTGAGCCCCTCGCGGTCGTCTACCGCGACGTGATACGTCGACACCTCATCGCGGAGTTCCGGATACGCCAGCAGCGCGGCGGTGACGCTGTCCGGGAGTGCCGTCCATCCGGGGTCGTCGGGGCCCTCGCCGTTGAACGCCCGGGCCTGTTCTGTTACCGACTCGAAGAACGACGCAAGTTCAGTGTCGAACGTCGATACCGCCTCGAACTCGGGGGTGCCGAACACTGCGTCCCGAAGGCACACGCCCCAGTCGACGAGCGTCACCTCGAATGCGTCGAACACACGCTTGGCTGCGTCCGGGTCGACCCACAGATTGAACTCTGCGGCCGGAGTGATGTTCCCCTCGCAGTTGACGTTCCCGCCCATCACCCACACTTCATCGACGAGGTCTGGCAGGTCTGGCTCGCGGGCGTACGCCAGCGCCAGATTGGTCAGCGGGCCGATACAGAGCAGCGTGATTTCGCCCGGGGCCGCCCGACAGCGGTCGACGATCTCGTCGGGGCCAAACCCCGCCGCCGATTCGATATCCGTCTCGGGAAACAGATCCCCGCCGAGGCCGTCCTCGCCGTGGATGTACGTCGCGTGCTCGAACTCCTTGAGGAGCGGCTGTCTCGCGCCTTCGTAGACGGGTACGTCGAGGGCATCGGCGAGTTCGAGCGTGTACTTCGCGTTCTCGACTTCCCGGTCGAAGGGGACGTTGCCGGCGACGATGGTGAGTGCTCCGACGGTCACCCGGTCAGTGAGACAGGAAAGCAAAATCGCCTGTGTGTCATCGCCCGCGGTGTCCGTATCGATGATGATGCGTCGCATACCTCCTGGTCGGAGGGGGCATACAAATGCTGCCGGGCCACAACCGTGTGCCACACCGATCTGTGCTCCACTCAAAGCGATAGGTGACCGGCCGGGCGAGGTTGTCAGCGACGCCGGGGTTACACCATTTCGAGGCGGTGTCCGCTGTCGTCACCGAGCGATTCGTACACGATGCGTGCGGCAGCGATGTCCTGAATCGCGAGGCCGGTCGAGTCGAAGACGGTAATCCCGGACAGGTCCTCGCGGCCCGGCGCGTTCCCGACGACGATCTCGCCGAGTTCGGCGTCGATATCCGACTCGTCGATATCGCCCTCGCTCCAGGGGACGTTTATCTCGCCGGAGTGGGTCGTCTGCTCGAAGTCGTCGATGACGAGGGTCGCCTCGCGAATGACTTCCGTGTGGAGTTCCTGCTTCCCTTCGGCGTCGGCACCCATGGCGTTGACGTGGGTGTGTTCTCCGAGGTCGTCGAGGGTGACGATGGGGTCTTCGACCGGCGTAACGGTCGAGAGAACATCACAGTGGGCCGCCTCGGGGATCGTCCCGGCTCGCACGTCGAACTCGTCGCCGAAGGCGTCGATGAACCGCTGGACGCGGTCGTCGTCGAGATCGCTGACGACGACGGACTCTATCGGTCGGACCTGCGAGATGGCCTCCAGTTGCGTATAGGACTGGACGCCGGCGCCGATGATGCCGAGCGAGGACGCGTCCTCGACGGCGAGGTGGTCCGTCGCCACGGCGGCGGCCGCACCGGTTCGCTTCATCGTCAGCGTCGTGGCGTCCATCACGGCCAGCGGGAAGCCGCTCTCGGAGTCTGTGTACACGAGCGTGCCCATCACGGTCGGGAGGTCGAACTCGTCGGGGTTGTCGGGGTGAACGTTCACCCACTTGATGCCTGACGCCTCCCAGTCATCCGTTTCGAGGTAGGCCGGCATCGACCGGAAGTCACCGTTGTGCTGTGGCAGGTCGATGTAGGACTTCGGCGGCATCTGTGCCGTCCCGTTTTCGTATGCGGCGAAGGCGGCTTCGATGGCCGGAACGAGATCCGCCATCTCGACGGCCGCCTCGATGTCCGTGCTTGGGACGATAGTCGTCAGGTTGTGCTGCCGTGCTGTCGAATATAGTGAGTTACTCATAGTGCTGCGAATCCGTGATATCGGTTACTCTGATCGCGCTATACGTGCTCAGTATCTCTTTTCGGCTCCCGGTGACAATCCTAGAACGACCCCCGGGAAAGCGTCTTGAGGTGGGTGACACGGCCGCGGTGCTCGGCGTCGTCGAACGATTCGACCTTCGCGAGAACGCGACAGCCGACGATGTCTGTCTCGCCGTTCTCGAAGTGGAGGCGGGTCTCGCCGACCAGTGCGACCAGCTCGCCGGATTCCTCGTCGACCTCCGTGACGTACACCTCTATCTCTTCGCCCGCCTCGAACGTCGGTGTGGTCGTCCTGAAGGACATACCAGTGAGGAATTTGCTGAATATACTCATAGACGGGTCACATCCTTGGATTTGCGGTCAGTAGTGTACTCAAGCCCAAAGCCGGTCAGCGCGGCGAGGAGGAACACGCCGAAGAGGAACCAGCCGTGGAAGACGTACGGCCACACCTGCACGGGGTTGACGACCATCGCACTGGTGAACCACTCGTACTGGTTCGGGAGGCCTTGCAGCGTCGCAAAGCCGATGAGAACGCCGCCGCCCCACGGGAAGATGTAGCCCAGCGCTGAGGTGTTCGCGTCGAGGATGTTCGCCCGACGGTAGCTGTTGATGTTGTACCGCTGGCCGATGCGGGCGATGTACGGCGCAATCGCGATTTCTGCCGCCGTGTTGATCGTGATCATCGAGTTGACGAGGGCCGTACCGACTACCATCGTCGTTTCGGCCCTTCGGACGCCCGTTGCGACGTGTTCTAGGAGCCACTCCTGTATCGCTTCGAAGCCGCCGCCACGGATCATGATCTCAGATCCGGCGACGATGAGCAAGACGAGCACGATCAGCGGGAAGAACCCGGCCGCACCGTTGTAGATCGATCCGGTGACGCCAGCGTTTTGCGGTGCGACAACTTCTGCAATAGGGAGCGATCCGGCCCAGCTTGCGGCCGCCGACGTTTCCGGGACTTTGAACAGCAACACGGCACTCAGCGGTGCGAGACCGAAGACGATATTGAAGGCAACTGCGACGACGAGCCCCCACGAGATCGCCTCGATGATATGTCGGCCCATGACTGCCGTCACAATGACGACGAGCATGGAAATGAGATGCACCAGTCCCGCTGGCTCGCTGTTCTGGACGAACAGGTCCTGTGCCTGCTGGGAGATGTCCAGCCCGGCCATCGCGTTCCCGGCGAAAACGTACGCCACAAGCGCCAGCACTGCAGCGATGATGGCGTACTTGAACCGCGAGGCGACGACGCCGCCGATGTCGGCGTCCTGTGTCACCGCACTCACGATTGTCGTGTCACTGACCGGTGCAAGGTTATCGCCGAAGACAGCCCCGGAGAGAATCGACCCGAACAGCAGTACCGGATTCGCACCGAGCAGGATACCGGCTGGGAAGAACAGCGCCGAGAAGGCGACTGCCGCGCCGTAACCGGTGCCGATACCGGTCGTGAAAAGCGCAGCGAGGATGAAGGTGGCGGCGGGGAACAGGGCGCCCCCGACATCGGCCGCGTTCGCTGCCCAGACGAGGCCGCCGACGAAGCCACCTGCCTGCAGGGTATTCGAGAACATCCCTGCCCAGAGCCACGCGACGACTGCCGTCGCGGCGACCCGCTTCGTCATCCCGTCGAAGATGGTGTTCGCGTAGTTCTTCCAGTCCCCTTTGGCGAAGAACATCCCGACAATGAGCGCCACGAGCATTCCCGCGACGAGCCCCGTCGTATCGCCGATACCGAACAGGCCACTCTGAACAATCGCCCAGAGGATGAACAGCCCTATCGGAAGGACGCTCATCCACCGTCCGCCGTAGAACTCGATTGCTTCGACATCCGGGCCGGAGATCTCCTCAATCTCTGACCCATCGCTGCTATCCGTATCTGACATGCATTCTGTGCCTCGTCAGATACGAACGCAAAAGATTATGATAATACCTCTCTCTCCGGTAACAAATTACACGAGCCGTCTCTGGTGAAGTATCAGCGTGCCCTGCCCCGCTACCGATATATAAAAGTCCTCTTCTCACGGACGATAGAGAGCGTACAAACCCCGCGTACAGGTCGAATCGCGCAAACACGACATAGTTTCTACTTTCCATGATTGGAATATTTTCAGCAGTAATTTCACTTGCAGAAACTATCACGGTATTACATACACTCTATCCGCTCTGTTCCACCATGACCGGACCTTTTTATACTGTTATCCAGTGTGCAGTGGTATGGACAGCCCCGGCGGTCGTCGTCTCCAAACGACCGAAACCTCCCTCGCGATCATCGATGCGATAAACGAGCTGGGGGAGGCCCGAATGAGTGAGCTTGCAGACCGGCTGGACCTATCGACGAGTACCGTTCACGTTCACCTCAAGACACTCATCGATCAGGAGTACCTGGTCAAACGAGGCGAGCAGTACCGGCTCGGTCTGAAGCTGTTCCACCTCGGTGAGGGGGCCAGGACCCGAAACGAATGGTACGAGGTCGCCCGGCGCAAGACACACGAACTCGCCGATAGCTGTGGCGAGGAGGTCACGTTCGCCGTCGAAGAGAACGGGCGCGCGATAACGCTGTTCAACGTCGTCGCCAACGTCCCGTCGAAAGGGTTCCAGGTGGGTCGATACTACTACCTGCACAACTCGGCAGTCGGCAAGGCGATCCTCGCCGCGCTGCCGGAGACCCGGGTCAACGAGATTCTCGACCGGTGGGGACTGCCCGCCGAGACGGAGTATACCGTCACCGACCGCGAAACCCTCATGGAAGACATCGAACGCACGAGCGAGCGCGGCTACTCGGTGAACGACCAGGAAGCGGTTGAGGGGCTTCGCTCGGTCGGCGTGCCGGTCACCGCCCCACACGGCGGTGTCCTCGGCGCACTGGACATCTCCGGCCCGCTGTATCGGTTGCCGCCGAACGAGGAACTCGCCTCGATGCTGCAAGACGTCGTCGAGGAACTGGAAGCAGAAATCGGGGTCCCGTAAGCGTCCGGCCGGACAGAACTGCCGCTCGCGGCGGTAAATACTCCGAGAGGTTACTCCGCGGACTCCGTCGCCTCCCCGATGTCGGGGCCGTCCGCGGAACCGTCGCCGTCTGTCGCCGTCCCGTCTGTGTCCCCGTCGTCGGCCGCCTCACTTTCGGCGGGGTCGTCGGCCGCTGGGCCGCTGTCGCCGGATTCGTCCCGTTCGTTGGCTGGCTCCGTAGTGTCAGTGTCAGCTTCGAGCGATTCGGCCATCTCCGCCATCGCCGCAGCGGACTCGTCCGGTCGGTCCAGCACCGACTCCGTGTGCATCCGCATCTCCTCGCTGGTCCGGATCGTCCCGTCGACCGTCGCGTTCTCGTGGAGTTCGACGGTCGTCCCCGAGATGTCGCCCCAGACCTTCGCTCCCGGGCCGACGCGGACGGTGCCGCTGCGAGTCGTTACGTCCCCTTTGATCTCCGTGCCCCGGCCGACCACGATATCGCCTTTCGCCCGGAGGCTCCCGAAGACGACCGTGTCGCGGCCGACTTCGAGGGACTTCGCGCGGATGTTGCCGTGGAGCCGGCAGTCGTCGCCGACCGTCGCCGGCGTCGAGACGCGCCAGGCGTCGTCCGAGACGCTCGCACCGCGTGGAATCAGCACCGGGTCGTGCTCGTCGCCGCCGTCGTCTAACATTTCGTTGATTACTTCCTCGGCCGCATCTTCCTCGCCGATTCGGAGGAGTTGCGAGAGGTAGACGAACAGGAAGACAATGGTCGGCATCGGGTTCCGGATGACGATCCAACCGTTTGCCTCGAAGCCGTTCTCGATGTCCACGTCGTCGCCGATATCCAGGTCGCCCGCGACCCGGAGCTCGCCGCCGATGTGTACCCGTTCGCCGATGTAGGCGTCCTCACCGACGAGGACGTTGTCCGCGACGTCACACCACATGTCCAGCCGACAGTCACCTTCGGCTTCGATGTGGCCGCCAAAGCGGACCCGCTCGTCAGCGATAACCGTCCGCCCGCGAACGCCGAACTCCACGGTCGACTGGCCGCCGACGATGACGTCACCGTCGGTCACCAGGTCGTGTTCCTCGACAGTAGTCCCGTCGGGAATGTCGAGTTCGGACAGCGGGTCGGAGCCGAGAGGCACGGTTTCTATAGCGGTTTCGTTCATATTAAACCCTCATGACGTGCATGACGGGCGTCTGACGCTGGTCGGACGGGGCCGGCCTGATCCTCGGTTTCGCACGTGGTGGCGTGCAGTCAGTGAGTGTCTGTGCGTAACCCGATGCAGCCAGAACGTGACAGTTGAACGGCCATAACGAACTACTTCGCTGATACAGTGGCTCCGGTATGTTACTCGAACGCCGTCACCTCTCGCTTGCACTCGTGTTGCTACTGACAGCATCCGCCGGCTGTACCGGCCTGCTCGGCTCTGAAACGGGCGGCACGGACGCCGAAGTACCGACGACGGCGGCCGACGCCAACGGCCCTGCACCCGGGTCGGCCGGGTTCGACGCGGCAGCCATCGAACGTGGACACTTCGAGACGCTGTCTGACTCGTCGTTCACCACCTCGCTGTCGTTCCAGCTCTCGACGGTCCGCAACGGCGAGAACCGGTCGGTGTTTATCAACCGGACCGTTGCTATCGACCGCGACAGCGACCGGTCGCTGGCGACGGGCGAACTGGTCCAGGCCAGCGGCGACACGCTGGCGACGACGACCTACACGGCTGACGGGACCACCGCCGAGCGTCGAGTCCTCACCCGCGGTGACGACACGAGGACGGACTACCGCTCGGCATCACCGCCGTACGATGGCCAGGTCCAGCCCGTCAACGAGAGCAGCGTCATCGACCGCTCGCTGCTGCAGTCGCTTGGGTCGGATATCAACTGGACCTACGCCGGTACCGAGACGGTCGACGGTGACAGCGTCTCGCGGTTCGAGGCGACCGGAAGCGACGTCACCGGCTTCGCAGCTGACGACGCTGTCTCGACGAACGTCTCAGCCAACGGGACGGCAGACTCGGCCAGTGCAACTGTCCTCGTTGACGAGGACGGCGTCGTCCGGTCGTTCCAGTACCGCGTGACGACCGAGCGGGACGGCCAACCGGTGACGGTGGCGCTGTCGCTCTCCGTCTCGCAGGTCGACGACACCACCGTCGCAGAGCCGGACTGGCTGTCGAACGCGTAGAGCCGGCAAAAACTACAGCGACTCTCGGGCGCTGAACTGTCTGGCGACCCACTGCGAACTGTCGAGCGTCTCGACGCTGTGCTGGAGACGCGACAGCCGGTCACTGGTTTCAGCTTCGTCCAGTTCCAACGCCCGCTCGATGGCATCTGCAATCGCCTCGATATCGTGCGGATTGACCGTCAGCGCACCGTCGAGATGTGTCGCTGCGCCGGCCAGTTCGCTCAACACGAGCACGCCGTCGGCACAGGCGACCGGGTACTCGTGGGCGACGAGGTTCATCCCGTCGCGGTGTGGCGTCACCACCGCGACCTCGGCAGCCCGGTACAGCCCGGCGAGCGTCTCGTTGTCGAGTTTGGCCTCGGTGTAGACGATCGGCTGCCAGTCGTCGGTCCCGAAGCGGTCGTTGACGCGCTCGACGGCATCGACCACGTCCGCACGGTACCGGCGATAGGCGGCGATACCTTCCCGTGTTCGGCTCGCTTTCTGGACGTACGTGAACTCGCCTTGCAAGTCCGGCCGCCGGTCCCAGAGGTGTGCCAGCGCCTCGATCCGTTCGGGGATGCCCTTCGAGTAGTCGAGCCGTTCGACGCCGAGCGCGAGGCGAACGGACGTGTCCGAGCGGCTGCCGCCAAGCACGGTCTCACGGATACTGGCCACGTCAGCGGCACGCGCTCGGTCCCGAACCCCACCGACATCGATACCCAGCGGGTTCGCGACGACCCGTGTCCTGTCGCCGCCGCGGGTGACTGTCCCGCTATCCGTGTCGACGGTCGCCGCGGGGAGCGCGCTGTCGACGCAGTGCAGGAACTGCTCTGCGTACCCTGCCGTATGAAAGCCGATGACGTCGCAGGCCAGCAATCCATCGAGGAGCGCGTCGCTGTGGGGACAGTGCCGGAACACCGACGGCGCGGGCCAGGGGATATGCCAGAACTGCAACAGCGTCGCATCCGGTCGCCGCTCTCGGACCAGTCTGGGTGCCAGCGCCAGGTGATAGTCCTGGAACCAGACCGGCTGGCCCGCGTCGGCGACCGTATCGACGGCCTCGGCGAACTGCTCGTTAACCGCGCGGTACTGGTCCCAGTAGGCGGGCTCGGCCCACATTCGGCCCGTGTCCTCGTGACAGAGGGGCCAGAGCACCTGGTTGGCATAGCCGTAGTAGTAGCCCTGTACCGCCGCTTCGGAGAGGGGGACGCGTTTCAGGTCGTACCTGGGGTCAGACGGCGGCACTTCGACGATGCCCTCATCGGCGACAGCCATATCCGCGTCGCCGCTACCCCAGGCGACCCAGGTGCCGCCCCGTGACTGCATCACCGGGTCGAGTGCGCTCGTCAGCCCACCCGCCGCGGACTGGACCCGTATCTCGCCGTCGTCGTCCCGCTCGTGGCTATACGGCTCACGGTTCGAGACGACCACCAGCGAATCCGGAACTGCACCGTCCTGCGCGCTTACTGACAGTTCCGGAGCCATTTGCCTTCGGTAAGTGCCGCCCCGCCTTGAGACTGTCGTGGACTACTGACTCGTGTGTCCAGCGTAACAAGTCATCGGGCTTGTGACGCCTGTCCTCCATGTCTGACGGTAAGAGAAAACTTATACCGGAGGCCTCGAAAGAAACGGGTGAAAGCCGGAAGGGCACCCGGGTAGGGGTACACGGACGTGCCATTTCGGCTCAACTCGGTTTATCTGGACACAAATCAGACAGCGACAGCTACACTACGTGGTGGGGGTGTGGGAGCCGCCTGACCGGCGTGGGTGAACAAGACAAAAGCGCGTCCACGGCGTGGGTTCAGACAACAAATGGAGTTTCACACCTGGGAACCGGTGTACGAGGACATCCTCGAGGACTTCGGCTATCCCCGTGACGGTGACGAACGTGCCTGCGACCGATTCGCCGAACTGCTCGGCGACGACAGGACATACGACCCGTCGGGACTCGGACTCGACGGCGCAACGGTCGCCGTCGCCGGGGCCGGCCCGTCCCTCGAGGCTGAGGCTGACCGAGCGGCAGATGCTGACGTGGTCCTGGCGGCGTCGACGGCCGCCGACCGCCTCCAGGCGGAAGGCGTCGCCATCGACTGCATGGTCACGGACCTGGACAAGAACGCCGACACCGGTCGGGAGCTGACCGCCGACGGGACGCCGGTCGTCGCCCACGCCCACGGCGACAACATCCCGACACTCGAGACCTACGTTCCGACCTACGACAGCGAGTTCGTCGTGCCGACGACACAGGCGGCCCCCGTCCCGCCGGTCCGCAACTACGGCGGCTTCACCGACGGCGACCGCGCCGCGTTCCTCGCGGATCACTTCGGTGCTGCCTCGCTGGTGTTCCCCGGCTGGGACTTCGACGACCCGTCCGTGACTGCCGAAAAGCGACAGAAACTCCGCTGGGCCGAACGCCTGCTGCGCTGGCTGGAACAGCGCCGCGGCGAGCGCTTCGACGTGCTCGACGGGCGACGCGACGACATCGAGCCGGTAGATACCGACTGAAAACGAATCCCCGATTCAGGGCGCTAATACGTCGATAGTCGCGTCGATAGTGTCCCGGTCGGCGGCCCGGGGGAACGAGATGTTGATTGCGTCCACCCCGCTGATATCCTCGAACCGTGCCAAACGGTCGCGACACTCCTCGGGCGTGCCGGCAACGGCAATGCTGTCCAGTAGCTCGTCGCCGACGGCGTCAGCGGCAGCCGCTTTGTTGCCCGATCCCCACTGCTCGGCGATCTCGTGGGCGGTGTCCTCGTACCCCTGACGGGCCAGCGCGTCGCGGTAGAACGTCCCCATGCCGCCGATGTAGAACGCCACGTGCTGGCGGGCCAGTTCGCGGGCCTGTTCCCGGTCGTCCATCGCACAGCAGGTCAGCGACAGCGTCACCCGCTGGTCGGCCCGGTCGCGGTCGCCGAGGTCTGCCCCGTGCTCAAAGTCTTCCAGCCGGTCCCGCAAGCCGTCCGCAGTCAGCATCAGCGCGTGCCAGCCGTCTGCGAAGCGGCCAGCGAGTTCGACTGATTTCGGGCCGAGGCCGCCGGCGTCCACAGGCGGCGCGGGTTCGGGCGGCTCACATCGAAGTCGGAACCCCGACAGCGAAAAGATGTCCCCGTCGTACTCGACCGTGTCTCCGGCGAGCACCAGTTTCATGATATCGACCGCCTCCCGCGTGTACTTGAGCGGATTCTCGAAGTCCCGGCCGTGCCAGCCCTCGATGACGATAGGGCCGGAGGGTCCGACACCGGCACGGAAGCGGCCGTCCGAAACCTCCTGCAGCGTCGCTGCGGTCTGGCCCAGCAGCGCTGGCGACCGCGAATACACGTTCAGAATCGAGGAACCGAGGCCGACCGACGAGGTACGCTCGGCGATGCTCGTCAGCGTCGTCACCGCGTCCCGCCCCCACGTCTCCGGGAGCCAGACCCGGTCGTAGCCGCGGTCCTCGGCCTGCTGGCTCATTCCGACCAGCGTGTCGACTGAGGGCTGTGCAGCGACCGGGAGATACACGTCCCGCGCTGTCATCTGTCACCCTCCACCCGTCGAGCGGCGACCGGGCGAACGACTCTCAGAGGCTGAAACGTATGTACCTGGGACATGGCTTGCCGTGGGGCCGCACGGGAGATAAAGCCACGTGCGAGGGGCAGTGCCGCCCGTTGTCTGCGGTTTATTCGTCGCTCGTGGTCGATCATCCTGTCATCCGAGCACCTGATTCGGCGACCGGCTATATGAGGCACCCGGTTCTACGAGTGCCTATGCCGTTCGACCCGGACCGAGTGACGACGATTACATTCGATTCGTACAGCACTATCGTCGATGTCGAAGCGGCGCAAAAGGCCCTCGCCGACCGGGTGGACGACCCCCGGCCGGTGTCCCGGCTCTGGCGCTCCCGCTCGCTGGCGTACACGTTCCTCGCCAACCAGATCGACGCCTACAAGCCGTTCTACGAGATGAACCGCGACGCGCTCCAGTACGCGCTGGACGCCCACGGCGTCGACATCTCGACGGAGGAGCGCGACGAGATTCTCGCGGTCTACCACGAACTCGACGTGTTCGACGACGTTCGCGACGGCATGAACAAGCTCTACGACGCCGGCTACGACCTCTATGTCGTCTCGAACGGCAACCCCGAGATGCTCGAATCAATGGTCGACTTCGCGGGCATCGGCGGCCTGCTCGAAGACACCGTCAGCGCCGACGAGATCCAGACGTTCAAACCGGCGGCCGAACTGTACCGTCATGCGGCGGAGCGAACGGAGACCGAAATCGAGGAAATCGCCCACGTCACCGCGGGCTATTTCGACGTGTACGGCGCGATGCACGCCGGGATGCAGGGTGTCTGGGTCAACCGCGACGGCGGGCCGTGGGACGCCTTCGCCGGCGAGCCGGACCTCACTATCGGGTCGTTCCACGACCTCCACGACGAGCTAACGTAAGCGGGGTGGTCGGTGCGGAAGCGACCTACACGCGCCGGGACAGCGAGGTCCGCAGTTCGCCGGCGAGTTCCCGATGACCGTCCTCGGCGAGGCTGTCGGTGACGACCTTCAGCGCAGCAGCGGAGCCGCCGACGTAGAGCCCGCCGCTGTCTTTCTCGACCACCACCACGTCGGTCACCTCGGCGACGGCCCGGAGGCTTGCTCGCGCGTCGTCGGTCAGGTCGCCGAGCAGGAACGTGAGCGTCGCGCCGTCGTCGGTGCCGCCGGCGACCGTCTCGCCGAGAGCCTGATGGCGGGCCACCTCCCGCAGTGTCACGTCGGTCAGTTCCGCCACGGTGGGGCCGGACTCAGTTTCAGCGCGGGTCGTCCGCTCGTCGCCGAGCGCGTCGGCCACCTTGACCACGTCGTGGGTCTCGCGTGTGTCGTGGGTGCGGATGATGTGAGCCCCGCGTTCGACCTCCATCGTCGCGGCAGCCAACGACACGGCGAGCTGGTTCTCCGTTTCGGGCTGGTCGGCCAGGTCGCCCAGGAAGTCCTCGCGGTTGGTCGCGGTAAGCATCGGCCGGTCGAAAGCGCGGAACTCACGGAGGCGGCGGAACATCTCCCAGTTGTCCTCGAACTCCTTGCCGTCGTACCAGCCGCCGAAGGCCGGGTCGATGATGGTCCGGTCCGTGAACCCGTCCCGCTGGAGCGCTTCGAAGATGTCGTCGATGGTTTTCAGCGCGCCGGGACTGGCCAGGTCCGGCGGGCTGGCCATCTTGACGACCGGCATGTCGTGGTCTTCGACGACGCCTTTCATGTCCGGGTCGGCGAAGCCACACACGTCGTTGATGAGGTCGAAGCCGTGGCCGATGGCTTCCTCGGCGACCTTGGCGTACCGAGTTTCGAGCGACAGCGGCACGTCGGCGTCGAGCTCGTCGACCAGCGGCGCGACTTCTTCGAGGCGGTCTTTCTCCATCTCGACCGGCTTGGACTCGTATTTGGGGTTGGCCGACTGCAGGCCGACGTCGATGATGTCCGCGCCGGCGGGGACGAGGTTCTCCTCGATGGCGTCGGCGGCCTCCTCTGGGTCCAGATACACGCTCGGCTTGTACCCGGAGTTCGAACTCATGTTCAGCACGCTCATGACGCGAGTCGGGTGGCCATCGCCAACCGGGAGACCGTCAATTTCGACCGTTCGCATACCGCTTCCTGAGGACTGTGGACACAAAGACCCCGCGACATCGGCGGGAGGGCGACGCTATAATACCTATCAGTGATGTGGAAACACCGAGCTTTATATACATCGTTGCATGAATTGTACGGGATGGGTGGGGAGGCAATGATCGCGTTCGATCTCGACTCGTTCGAGGCCGTAACACGGGAGTTGATGTCTGCGGAGTCCGAGCGGGAGATCTGCGAGATCGCAATGTCGGAAATTTCGTCCGTGTTCAATGTCCCACTCGGTGCGCTGTGGCTGTATGACAGCGACGCGTCGGAACTGCAGTTGGCCGCGTCGACGGAGCGGGCGGACGAGGTGTTCGACTGGCCGGTTACCTACCGTCCCGGCAACAGCCTCTCCTGGGAGGCGTTCGAGCAGGACGAGGTTCGGACGTATTCCGAACTCAGCGACGAGCAGAGCCAGTACAACGAGAACTCGCCTGTCAGCAGCGAGATCATCCTGCCGCTGGACGAGTACGGCGTCATCAACATCGGGTCGCTCGCCCCCGTTACGTTTGACGACGAGACGGTTCGACTCGCCCGGATGTACGCGACTCACGTCCAGGCGGCACTGCAGAAAGCCGAGCGCGAGCACGACCTCCGCGTCCAGCGCGACCGGATGGAACAGTTCATCGGCGTCGTCTCACACGACCTCAGAAATCCGCTGCACGTTGTCGAGGGGCGGCTCGAACTCGTCCGCGAGACCGGTGACCTGTCCCATCTCGAAGACGCGGAGGAGGGGGTCGCTCGCATGGAAGCGCTGATCGACGACCTGCTGACACTCGCCAGAGAGGGGTACGCGGTCGAAGATCGAACCGCTGTTTCGCTTGACACCCTCGCCGAACGAACCTGGGCGATGGCCAGGACGGGTGACGCGACGCTGACAATCGAGGGTTCGACTCCGGTGTTCGGTGACGAGAACCGCCTCAAACAGGTGTTCGAGAACCTCTTCCGGAACGCAGCGGACCATGCGGGCGACGACGTAACTGTCTGGATTGGTCCGGTTGTCGACGACGAAACAGCCGAGACAGACGGCGAGCGAAGCGCGGGTCGAGTGACCGGCTTTTACGTCGCCGACGACGGGCCGGGCATCCCAGCCGAGGCGCAGGACGAGATTCTCTCAGTCGACGGGTTCTCCGGCGGTGACACCGGCCTCGGCCTGGCGATTGTGGCTCAGATCATCGACGCCCACGGCTGGGACATCTCGGTGACCGAGAGCAGGGCCGGCGGCGCACGCTTCGAAGTGACCGACGGGACGAAACCGGTCTCACCGTTTCATTCCTGGTAGCGCGGATACGGCGGCCGACAGGGCCCCGAAACAGGTCCCCGTCGTGTCATCGATTGGATTGACAGCTTTATTTGCTCGCCCGCTATATGGTAGGCCAGTGCAGACTCCGGAACAGGACATCGAAGCCGTGCTGAAGGAGTCGGGCCCGGACTACGAGGGGTTCCGGTTCGAAACACCGGGCGGGGGCCACCAGAGCGATGTCTACATGGTAACACTACGCCACAACGGCGAGGCGTACGAGGTGGTTGTGAAATTCAAGCCCCCGGGCGATGTCCCCTTCGCAGTCGAGCCCTGCCTTCACGATTTTGTCGCCACCCGGACCGATGTCCCCGTTCCACGCATCCTCGTCTACGAGGACGATCCAGACGCCGACGTGCCGCCGTATTTCGTCACCGAGCGCGTCCACGGCGAGAACCTGGCCGAGGAGTTCGCCGAGCTTTCGACCGAGGACCGCCGGCGGGTGCTGGCCCAGTCCGGTCGGATCCTCGGCGACATGCACTCAGAGATCGGGTTCGAGGCGTTCGGCCGGCTCACGCTCCACGACGACCGGATCATCGTGAGTGACTGGATGGGCAACTGGCGGGAGTACTTCGAGAGCCTCACAAGATCCCACCTCTCTCACCTCGACGGGACGCCCTTCGAGGACATGACTGACCGGGCGCGGGACTGTATCGAACCGGCCCTGGAGATGGTGCCCGAGGACGGCGTCCCCCGGCTGGTACACGACGATTTCAGGCCGGCGAACCTGCTGTTCGAGCAGACGGCGGACGCGCCGATTACGGCCGTCCTCGACTGGCAGGACGTGCTCGCGGCGCTGCCGGAGTACAACCTCGCACAGACGGAGTTTCTCTTCATCGACTCGTCGTTTCAGGACCCGGAACTGTGCGAATCGCTCCGGACGGTGTTCCACGAGGGGTACCAGGAGGTGCGCCCGATGGAGTTCGACGAGGGGTACGAGCAGCGACGCCCCCTGTACCAGATCTCGACGCTACTGTGGCGGATGGCCGGCTTCGAGGCCGTCTTCGCCGACGAGTCCGGCCTCGCCGCCGCTCGTGCTGAGGCACAGTATCGTCAGCAGTTCGAGCGGCTTGTGGAAGAAATACGGGCGGATTAGGCCGTTTCAGGCGATTGGCCGCTATCGACCAACTCCCACACTGATTCCCAGTCGAGTGACGTCTGTGCGCCGGGTGACTGCGCTGCGAGCGCGCCACAGGCGTTGGCGACTGCGAGCGCCCGTTCCGGATTGGTCTCCTCTGCACTGGCGAGAAGATACCCAGCGGCGAACGCATCGCCCGCGCCTGCGGTGTCCACAGACTCTATGGGATACCCAGCGTTCGTGACTGTCCGGTCGTCGATATAGGCCGTCGCGCCGCAGTCCCCATGTTTGACTACAACTGTCGGTACTGTCTCGAACAGCCCGCTGTCGCTGGCGTGGTCGGCCTCCCGGTCGTTGCAAAACAGGATATCCGCGTGTGAGAGCACCGCCGAGTAATCCCGGTACGGGAGCCGGCGGCCGGGGTCGAAGCTCACTGGGATGTCCGCGGTCGCGGCGTCGCGGGCGAGCGTCGCAGCCGTCGCGGGGTCCTGACCGGTCAGGTGGAGGTGGTCCGCCTCGGCCAGGGTCTCGGCCGGGAGGTCCGACGGTCCGAACGCCTCGTTGGCCCCGTCGTTTCCAAGCACCGCGACGTCGCCGTTCTCGTCCACGATGAGATACTTCACCGCCGTCGGCTCGTCCGACTCGACCAGTAGCGTCTCGACGCCGGTCGCCGTCAGTTCGCGCCGAGCCTTGGTGCCGTGGTCGTCCCGGCCGACGCTACCCAGGACGAGCGGGTCCGCATCAAGCCCTGCGAGCGCGACGGCCACGTTCGACGCGCTTCCACCACTGGACTGTGACCGGTCGGTGATACGCCCTTCCCCGTCGGGCTTCGGGAAGTGGTCGACGTGGAGCGTCACGTCCCAGTTGACGTGGCCGGCACAGATGACGCGCATGTCAACCGCTGGGAGGGGCGCTGTGATAGCAGTTTCCCACTGGTACGAGCGGTTGTCTCTCCTCCCACTCTCGGTAGGGGACATAGCGACAACAGCCCGTACGAAAGATATGCAGCATATTTAACATTGACCGGGACGGACCGGCGCACATGGTAACGGTCCCCGGTAGCATCCTCCCGTTGAGCGGTCGGACTAACGTACAACTACTGCGGACAGGGGTGACTGCGTGATGCGACACGGCGCGGCTGTGCTCGCCTGTCTGGTCGTCGTCGGCTCGCTCCCGCTGTCAGTCGCCGGCGCGAGCGTCAACGCATCGATCTCGAACGTCGAGGTGTCGCCGTCGTCCGCGGCCCCGGGCGAGACCATCACGTTCGATACGACTGTCCGAAACCTCCAGAGCAGCGACGCACCGCTCGAAATCAACGACATCGCGATCCGGAAGTCGGGCGGGAGAGGTGTCACAGAGTACGAACGCGTCTCGGATCTGGGTTCGATTTCGCCGGGCAGTACGCTGGAAGTGCCCCTGACTGCCTCCTTTGACTCGTCGGGGAGCAAGGACCTCCGCGTCATCGTGTACGGCCGTGACCGCGGGACGGGCGAGAACGTCGAACTCAGATACCCGGTGAAGCTGAACGTTCAGGAGCGTCACCCGCAGGTGGATATCGCGGCCAACGACTCCGTCGCCGGCGTTGAGTCGACCGGCGAAGTCACCGTCGCAAACGGACTCGACTCCCGGATAACGAACGTCGAGGTCGTCGTCCAGGGCGACGGCGTCGAGATGACCCAGAGCCGCACGGTGGAGTCGAGCATCGCCCAGAACGGGTCGATGACTGCCCCGTTCCGGTTCCGACCTGAATCCGCCGGCGACCACCCACTGACCGCGACGATCAGCTACACGGTCGGCGGGGATACCATCCGTAACACGACCCGGACGAAAGTCATCGAGTCGGACCCGCTCCGGAACAGCGTGGAACTCGACACGACCGCGGTCGGCAGCGGCACTGACCGTGCGCTACGAGTCGCGGTCTCTAACGGGGCCAACGCTCCGCTCTCGGATGTCATGGTCAGTGCAACGTCGGAGAACGCGTCGTTCCAGCGTGTGCTGCTCAAGAACATCTCGGCCAGTACGACCCGCCAGGTACGACTGAACGCCACTATGGACGAACCACGGGCGGATGTCACCGTCACAGCCAGCTACGAACTCGGGACCGAAACGGAGCGGATTACTTCCGAAACGACGCTCCGATCCGTCCCGGGAACGATAGACCTCACCGGTCTGGACGTGATCCGACAGGGGGGACGACTCCAGATTACCGGGAGTGCGAGTAACGTCGGGTCGACGGACGCGGACAGCGTCCTCGTCAGTGTCGTCAATACCGAGAGCGTCACTCCGGCGACGCCGAACCGCGACTACTTCGTCGGCACGGTCCCGGCCAGTGACTTCGTCTCCTTCGACGTGTACGCCCGGACGGAGGGCAACGTCACGTCGGTGCCACTGGAGGTGACCTACCTCGTCGACGACACGCGGAAGCGGCAGACGTTCGACGTAGATACCAACCAGATGAGCGGTGCGGCACAGCAGCCGAATCAGGACGGCGACAGCGAGGGCGGTGACCAGAACAGCATGCTGCCGGTGTTCATCGCCGGCGGGCTGGCACTGCTGGTCGTCGTCGGTGTCCTCGTGCGCCGCTACCGCCGCGGTGACGACGATATCGAGGTATGACGGTCATCGACGCACAGGGACTGGTCAAGCGGTACCGAACCGGGGGCCAGACCCTGTACGCACTGGCGGGCATCGACTTCGCGCTCGAATCCGGCGAGTTCGTCTCGATTATGGGTCCCAGCGGCAGTGGCAAGACGACCCTGCTGAACATCCTCGGGCTGTTGGATACACCGACGGAGGGGACCGTCCTGCTGGAGGGGCAGGACGTGACCGGACTCGGCGACCGCAAGCGGACATCGCTCCGCAAGCGGACCATCGGCTTCGTGTTCCAGCACTTCTATCTCCTGCCGACGCTGACTGCCGTCGAGAACGTCGAGGTGCCCCTGCTGTTGGACAGCGACCCGGAAGTCACAAAGCGGGCCAGAACGCTCCTGGAGCGGCTTGGCCTCGGTGACCGACTGGACCACAAGCCCGACGAACTCTCCGGCGGCCAGAAGCAACGGGTCGCCATCGCGCGCTCGCTCATCAACAGTCCGAAGGTCGTTCTCGCCGACGAACCGACGGGTAACCTCGACAGCGAAACCGGACGGCAGATACTCGACGAGTTCCGCCGCATCGCTGACGAGGACGACGTGGCAATCGTCGCGGTCACCCACGACGACCTGGTCAACGAATACGTCGACCGGACCGTCCATCTGGTCGACGGCACTATCGGGAGGGAACGGAAGAATGGCGGGTAGGTTCTTCCCGGCCGCGCTGATGGCGCGGCGCAACCTCACGCGGACGAAGATGCGGTCGCTGCTGGCGTCGCTGGGCATCGTTATCGGCGTCGTTGCAATCGCTTCGCTGGGAATGTTCGGCGTCGCACTCCAGTACTCGTTCACCCAGAACCTCGGCGACGTCGGGAACCAGCTCACGGTGTACCCGAACTCCGGCGAAAACATCACTGAGCTCACCGAACGCGATATCCGTGCCATCCGCAGAGAAGCAAGCCCGACAGCGACCGTCTCACCGGTAAAGACGCGCGTGGAGCCGGTGTCGTACAACCGTGAGGACGCGGTCCGGGAAACGATATACGGCATTGATAATCCGGGGGAGCTATATACGGCAAAGGAGGGCCGGGTCTCGCCGTTCCGGACCGGCGCGCTCGTCGGGTCCGATGTCGCGGAGGAACACGACTTGCATCCGGGGAGTCAGATTACGGTCAACGGGACCAACGTCCGTATCCGAGCCGTGCTCGAAGAGGGGGACCCGTTCTCCTCGACGAACCCCGACAATCGAGTCATCATGCCGGCCGCTTCGTTCAGCCAGCGTGGCTACTCCGAAGTGTACATTACCGAGTCCACTGGGACACGGGCCAACGAGACGGCCATGGGGATACGCGACTCGCTCAACGAACGCGAACAGCGGGTCTTCGTTCAGGAACTGGGCTCTATCGTCGACACTATCGAACAGCAGTTCCAGATCATCAATACCGTTCTCGCCGGGATTGCGTCGATTTCGCTACTCGTCGCCGGCATCTCGATTCTCAACGTCATGCTGATGTCGACCGTCGAACGCCGGGAGGAAATCGGCGTCCTCAGAGCGGTCGGCTACCAGAAGCGGGACGTCCTCAAAGTGATGTTGATGGAAGCGACGCTGCTCGGGTTCCTCGGTGGCATCGCTGGTGTCATTCTGAGTGTCGGTGCCGGGTTGGCGATAAACCACTACGCCGTCGGCGATGCGATGGCGGTCTTCAGGCTGCCAAACGCCTGGTACGTCGGCGCGGCGTTCACCTTTGGGGTGCTGACGAGCATCGTCAGCGGCCTGTATCCGGCCTGGAAAGCGGCGAGCGAGGAGCCGGTCGACGCGCTGCGCGGTTAAATCGTCGCGTCGACACCCGGTTCCAGCAGTGGGTCGGTCCGGTCGACCGACAGGGAGTCGAACTGCGCGAGCCAGTGCTCGTCGCCGCGCTCGAAGGCCTCCAGCGCATCACCGACGGTGTAGGTCCGTTCTTCATCCGAGCACGGGAACACGCCCTCTAAGTCGTCGCTGTCGTAGATCGCCAGCGAAACGACCGGGAACACGACAACGTCGTCGACGCGGTCCATCCCGACGTAGCTCCGATTCCGCCGCTCGAAGGCCGGTTCGAGCGAGTGGCCGTTCTCGCTCGCCCAATCTTTGAACTCCTCGTAGGTCTGGATGGCTTCCGACCGCTTGTCTTCCGCCATCGTCCTGATCCGCTGCCACTCACCGGCGACCATCGACTCGCTGAACACGCCGTTGGCCTCCAGTCGCTTGACCCGATTGAGCACCTGCTGTTGTGCGTCGAACGTACCGTAGGTATCTCCGCGAAGATACAGTTCCGCCCGAAGGTGTGTGTCCCCTGTCATAGCTTTCTCATCGCTAGCTTCTCCAGAGACCCTCAAAACTCTTTCCCAGAAATATGTGGTAACATATAACATGAAACCGTTTGTGGGAATCGCTGGTATAAGACCCTCTATATTCATAATATGGGGTATTCGGCTGAATATAGAACCCCTTATATTGTTGGTGTGATAACAGTTAATTTCCTTCCGAGTCGATGCTAGTTTCGATAGTTGTCGAACAAATCTACGATAGGTTCTCTTCAGTTTAGACGGCAAATTCGCAAAATTATAAGAATCCATATATTTGTCTGTCCGGGGCCTTGGTGCTCAAGCACCGCTGTGACGAACTGTTCGCGATGTGGTTGGCCAGCGGTTCCACAGGTCTTGCTCGGTCCCGCTCCCGGTATGGTCGCTACATGTGTCTGCTACATTTGCCGGTTCAGGGACCGCCGCGCCCGAGAACATTCGATAGCTGCCGAAATAATGGCCGACCCGCGTCGAAAATACGGGAGCCTCGTCCGCGTTACGTTCGGGCTTTGTGGTTCCAATACGCTGCGTTTGCTGTTCCATCGATCAGCGCTGTTCGTGCTACTTCCCGTTCCTCGAACCGTACTGCTCGCGGTTTCACCGGTCGCTATTCGAGACTGTTTACAAAATAAAGTGTCTCGCGGCTCACTTCGTTCGCCGCTCGGCTATCCGAGATTCTCGCTCCGCTCGAATCTCGCTGCTCGCGGTTTTCGCTCCCGGTGGTCGCTCCAACCGCGCTAATCGTCTGCGTGCGCTTCCGCACCGCTCGCGACAACATCAATCTCGCCGGCATCCAGCTCTTCTTCGATTTCGCGGGCCGCCTGCACCATGTTCTCCATCTTGCCGTAGGCGACTTCGCGAGGCAGGAGCTTCACGCCACAGTCCGGCGAAACGGTGAGTCGCTCCGGGGGCACGACTTCCAGACCCTTCTTGATGTTCTCCTTGATTTCCTCGACGGACTCGACTTCCGCGGTGTGGGCGTCCAGCACACCCATGGCGAAGTCTTTCGTGAACTCGTGCTCTTTGAAAACGTCGAGCTGGTCGTAGTCGCCGTTGGCGAGTTCCAGGTCGTACTCGTGGACCGGGTAGTCCAGAATCTCGGGGTAGATACGCGAGTAGTCGCCGTAACAGACGTGTAGCCCGAGGCGCACGTCGTCGGGGATCTCGTCGACGATGCGTTCCAGACACTCGCCGACGATAGCGTGGTCGTCCGGCGTCGTGGCCAGCGCGGGCTCGTCGATCTGGATGTAGCGCGCGCCGGCTTCGACCAGCGCCTCGATCTCCTCGTTGACGAGGTCGGCCAGCTCGTAGGCCAGTTGCTCCTCGCTGTCGTAGACCTCGTTGAACGACCAGTTCGCCAGGGTGTACGGCCCCGTGATCGGGACCTTGACCGGCCGCTCGGCGACCTCGTCGGTGAATTCGAACTCCTCGACGAGCCACTGCTCGCCGTATTCGACCTCGTCGGCGACGCTGGGCTTGTCGAAGTAGTTGTGGCCCCACACCTTCACGCGGCCGTTGAACTCGTAGCCGTCGATGCGGTGGGCGAAGTACTCCACCATCTCGTTGCGGCGCATCTCGCCGTCACAGATGACGTCGAGACCCGCGCGTTCGTGCTCGTGGGTGATGAGCCGCGAGGCGTCGTCTTTCGATTCTTCCCACTCGTCTTCGCCGAAGTCGGCGTCCTCGTCCTCGAACAGCTCGCGTGCACGGTCGTGCCACTTGGGCTTGGGGTAGGAGCCGACGACGGTCGTCAGCAGGAAGTGGTCGTTCGGGTGATCCGCCGGTTTGAACTGGTCTCGTGGTCCTGTCATCGTTTTATGCCTCCGCCGCCTCCAGGTCGGCAGCGTTTGCGAGCGCTTTGAGCTTGTCTTCGAACTTGTTCACCGGGAGATAGAACGTTTCCGTGTTCGCCGTCGCGTAGACGGTGTCGTAGGCGGTGTTGGTCTGCTGTTCGAACCAGTCGATGCGGTCCCGGATCGTCTCGGGGGCCTCGACCAGCGTGTTCTGGCCGTCGACGACGCCCAGCGCCACGTCGTCCTTGGTGCCGTACTCCTGCACGTTGTAGACCGTCTGGTCGTGGTTCGCCACGAGGTCGAAGCCGATGGCATCCACGTCGGCGTCCATCAGGTGCGCGTAGGCTTTCTCCTCGATTGCGCCCCAGTAGGTATGAGCGACGACCTCGGCGTCGGCGGCCGAGGCGACTGCGTCGATTGCCTCGGCAGCGCGTTCGTCCTCACCGTCGGCGGGGGCGTTCTCGACCAGCGACGGTTCGAGCAGGAACAGCGTCTCAACGTCGGGGAACGCGTTCACTTCCTCGACGAGGAAGTCGGCGACAGCGTCGAGGAACTCGGCGTCGTCGCCGTAGTACTCGTCTGTCGCCAGGTCGGCGAGCGAGTACGGGCCGGGGAGGACGGCCTGGAGTCCGTCGTTGACGTGCTCGGCTGCGGCACCGAGGTCTGCGGCGACATCGCCGCCGTCAGCACTGAGGTCGCCCTGCACGACCGGCTCTCGGTAGAAGTTGTTGTTGTCGTAGTAGCGGACGATGCCTTTCGTCTCCACGCTGTCGTGGACCGCGAGCGGGTGCGCGAGCATGTCGTCCCAGCGGAGTTGGCCCTCGACCACGCGGTCGAGTCCGGCGTCCTGCTGGATGGAGATGACTTCCTCGCGTGCCTTGTCGTAGGCCGTGACGACCTCGCCGGACTCGTCGCCCGAGATGAGGTCGGTCTTCTGATGGCCTTTCAGATCTGCCAGTTCGTCCTTGGCCCAGTCCGGAAGCGGAAAGAGCCCAGGGGTCGTGGCGATTACCTGTGTCATTGCCGTGGAGTAGGAAATGACGGGCTTTAATATTTCCTATTCGATAAAATGCCCAGCAGTAATCAATCGCGATAGAACCGCAGGACGACGAGCGCTTCGTATGGGTGTTTCTCACTCGCAAGCTGCTCGCTCGCCAGACCGTGTTCGCTCGCGTACGCTCGCACCGCCGCCGGGTCCGTGAGACTGCTGACGAGCATGAGCGCTTCGCCGCCCAGGGCCAGCACGCGCTCGACGGTTTCGAGGAACGGGTCGACGAGGCGACGGCCGTCGTCGCCGCCCGACAGCGCGTGTTCCATCCAGTCGTCCCACTCCTGTTCGGGCGGCGTCGGCAGGTAGGGCGGGTTGAACGCCACGAGGTCGAAGGTGTCCGCTCGGAACGGCTCGACGAGGTCCCCGCGGACGACCGGGACGCCGTTGTCGGCGGCCTCCCGGCAGGCCAGCGGGCTCACGTCGACACCAATCGCCCGGGCCCCGGCGTCGGCGAGTGTCGCGGCGACGTAGCCGGAGCCCGTCCCCACATCGAGGACAGTGTCGCCCGCGTCGACTCGCTCACGGGCCGTTCGAGCCAGGAGGTCCGAGTCCTCCGCCGGCTGGTACACCGACTCTACGCCCCGCTGATCGGCTAGCGACGGGCGTTCGGTGCCGCTCTCCTCGGCTGTCTCTCCCGCTCCTCCGGCGTCGGACTCCTCACCCATCTCAGGCCTCCGGCTGGCCGACCTCGTAGGCGAGCGTCGCCAGCGTAGCGAAGTCGGCCGGCGTTAGCTTCCCGGCGCGGGCGCTCATGAGGTCCTCGTCGGCGGCCTCGACTACCGCGTCGGGGTCGCCCAGCCCGGAGATGTGGGCCGTGTTTCGGACGGCGTTGCGCATCGTCTTCCGGCGCTGGGTGAACACCGCCTTCAGGAAGTCCATAAAGAAGTCGTCGCTGGGGACGGTGTAGTCCGGGGTGCGCGGCGTCGTCCGGACGAGTGCGCTCGTGACGCGCGGCTGCGGGTCGAACGCTTCCGGCGGCACCGTCTCGATGACCTCCACGTCGGCGTAGTGGCCCGCTGTGACCGAAAGCCGCCCGTAGTCGTCCGTCGCGGGGTCGGCGGCCATCCGCTCGGCGAACTCCTGCTGGAACATCAGGATGAGGGGGCGTTGCTCCGGCAGCAACCGAAAGGCGATCTCCGACGACGCGCCGTACGGGAGATTCGAGATGCTGGCGGTGAAATCCGGCAGGTCGATGTCGAGCGCATCGCCCTCGACGACGGTGAGGCGCTCCGCCGCGACCTCGTCGGCGAACTCCTCGCGGAGATGGGCCGCGAACTCCGGATCGCGTTCGATTGCGGTCACCTTCTCGGCCGTCGCGAGCAGGCGGTCGGTCAGTGCGCCCGGACCCGCGCCGATTTCAAGCACGTGCGAGAGGTCAACGCCCGCGTCCGTCGCGTACTCCGGGATGCGGTCCAGTACCCGGTCGTCGACGAGGAAGTGCTGGTCCTTGCGGGTGTCGGCCCGTTTGCCGGCCCGCCGGACCAGCGCGTCGGGGTCCCGACTCCCTGTCTCGGTCGTAGTCATTAGCGGGCCGTAGCGGGTCGCGGTAGAAAAGGGTCGCCTTATACTGGTGGCTGTAAGTTCAGCCGATTGCCGCCGATAGTGTTACGATGACTGTTCCTCGCGCCGGACGAACAGCCGGTACTTCAGGTCGTCGTCCTGTAGCTCTTCGAGTATCCGCTCGACCAGCGTCTCTTTGGGGCTGTGGAGGCCGCTGACACGCTCTTCGAGGTCTTCGAAGCTCTCGAAGGGTTTCCGCTTTCGCTCGTCGAGAATCGTGTTCCGGAGCTTCTTCCCGATGCCCGGCAGGAGGTTCAGCTGATGGAGCCGCAGCGTGATCGGCTGGGCGTCGTTGTAGAAGTCGACGAACCGCTGTTCGTTCGCTTCGACGATCTCCTCGACGGCGTAGTCGAGCTCGGAGCGAGCGCCGCTTGGGATGTCTTCGAACTCGACTTCCGTCACGCGGCCGAACTCCGTCAGATCCACGCGGTCGCCGAACGCGATGTCAACGTCCTTGTCATCGAGCTGGAGCTCGTAGATATAGAACTCCTCGACATCGAGGGCGTACGCAAGCGGCTCCTTCTGGTGTTGTGGCCGGTCGTCTCCGGGCCGTCCGTGCGGGAGGACATCGAGGACAGCCGCCATCATAGTGTCGCCGCCGCTCTCCGATTCAGTCATGTCAGGCAGTACGAGCAGAGCACACTTAATGCCGGTGGATGCCCCGAACCGCGACACGGAGCGCCATCGCTATCTTCACTCTCGGTCCAGCGGCAGCGGACAGTGAATATCGCTCGCGCGGCTGGTCGCCACGAAATCAGAGATAGAGCGGTAAACAACCGAACTGACGATTGTCCTCGTTATGCGTACTGCTTGACGATGTTGAGAATCTCGTCGAGTTCGTCGCCGTCGAGCGTGTACCGCTCCTGGGCGAACACGGCGCGGAGCTCGTCGCGGTCCAGCGGCCGCAGGTTCGCGATCTTGTAGGCTGTCGGCGTATCGACCTTTTCGAGCTGTTCGAGGTCTTCGACCAGCTGCAGCGACTCCTCGGGGTCGAGGACGGCAAAGCGGTTGACGTGCTCGATAGCCCGCTTGAGCTCGTAGCGCATCTCGCGGTCCTCCTCGGCCGCCCGCTCCATCTCGAGGTCTTCGAGTATCTCCTTGGTCTCCGCGACCGTCAGGAACTCCTCACTGACTTTTTCTTTGAATATCGTCATTCTTGCCGGCGCAGGTGCGCAGCGGTGACGATGATGGTCTTCGCCTTGCCACCGTCGACGATGTCGACCTTGTACGCGTCACCCTGCTTCCCTTCGACGGTTCCGGTCTGGCCGTCGAACCGCGGGTGGAAGCGCCCGTTGGGCACGGACGGGTCGATCTTGAGGTGGACTTTCTCGCCGTCGTCGAACTCTTCGACGGCGCGCTGTGGCGGCGAGGTGCCACGGTCGCGGGGCTTGTTCTTGAGCTTGTCTCGTGTTCCTTCGAGGGGTCCGTTTGAACTAGGCATTCTTGCTCCTCGCTAATCCGGTCGCCCTAATAAAACGTGCGTTCCGCGGCCGTCGCTGGTCACGCTCTTGCAGTCGCTACGGACCCGAGTGGAAAACTACAGCGGCGAGTCGACTACAGGCGACCGGTGCTCTCGACGGAGACCGACTCGACGTCATCGACGTTCGCAAAGGCCTCTTCGACGGCTTCCGTCCCGCCGGTGTCGTCAGGGACGATGACTGTCGGCGTCAGCGCGACGAGGCCGAACGCGACGTCCTCGCGCTCGAACCCGTTGATCTTCGTTCCTTCCGGAAGCACGCCCTCGAGACGCTCCTGCAGGTCGTCGAGGTCGACTTCGGGGCTCTCCGGCATGACCTTGATCTTGGCTGCTACTTTCCCCATTGTTATGGTCCCATGAAGCCGCAGTCCGGGCACTTGTAGAGGTTGCTCTGCTTCCGGCAGGTGGCACAGCGGTAGATCTGCTGGCCACAGTCCGGGCACTTGAACGCGGCGGCGTTCGTGCCGGCGATGTTGATGCCACACGAGACGCACTTGCGCGCCTGTTTCTGTTGGCTCTCGCTCATACCACTCCGTATCCGACCGCGGCTTTTAACGATTGCCAAACGCGACCGCCACCGCGAGTGACTGCCATGGCCCTAGTTCCCGGGCAGGATGTCCCCGAGCGCAGCGCCGATTGCCATCGGGACGAACGCCACGGCACAGATGCAGGCCGACTCGTAGACGACTGCGGGGTCGGCCGACCACTCGACCAGTCCCCAGCCGGTGAGCAGCGCGACGGAGACGACGAGCGCCGTCCCGGTGACGCCGACGAGCCGCCGCGGGATAAGTCCGAAAATCGGGTTCGCCACCCGCACGTCCTGGAAGTCGGCGACGTACAGAATCGAGACGACTAGGCCGATTGCGATGGCGATAGTCGCGACGAGGTATAGCGGGTGCTGAGCGATGTGCAGTCCGGCGTCGACTGTCCCGCCCTCGACGGCCATGGGAATCCCGAACAGCAGCGAGCCGAGCAGCGCCTCCGCGAGGTCGGACCGGCCGAAGCCCCAGACGACCCGGCCGAAGGTCGCTGGCTCGTGGTCCTGGGAATCCGCGGCCGCGCGCATCGCGTCACGGACCTGCCGTCGCTCGTCTTCGGAGTCGACGAGCTGTTCCAGCTCCTGGAGTTCGTCGAACAGGTTCGCGAACTCGTCGTCCTCTGTGTCCAGTTCGGCCGGTGGGTTCTCGTGTTTGCTCATCTGAACTCGGGCTCGCTATCTCGCGTTGGGACGTCCGGGTCCGGATCGGCACCGGCCGTCGGGGTACCCTCCTCCCAGACGTAGAACCCCTCGCCGGTGACAGCGCCGAGTTGCCCGTTTTCGACTTTCCGACGGAGCAACGCTGGCGGCTCGAATCGCTCGTCCAGCCGCTCGGCGAGGTCTTCTAGTGCCGTAAGCACCGTTTCAAGCCCGTGCCTGTCGGCACGGACGAGCGGCCCGTCGCGATCCGGATCCCCTCGCTCGAACGTGCGGTCGATATCCCGAATCCCGGCGACGCCGTCCTCAACCATCCGAACCGCTTCGGCAATGGTAGCGAGCTCGAGGCGTAGGGCGGCAAACCCCGGCGTGTCGCGGACGACCACCGGCGACGCGTCCAGGCTCTCGGCGAAGTCAGTGACTCGGTCCCGGGTCTCCGCCGTCGTCTGTTCGGCGATGACCACCTCGACAATAGCGCCGTCCGGCGGGTCAACGAGGTTGAGGCCGACGGCCCGGTCCGGGCTCCGCAGGCCGGTCGCGACTGCAGTCACCGACAGCGACGTATCGCTGACGGCGATGAGCGTCTCGGCCTCAACCATCGTCTCCGTTTCGGCGACCACTTCCCGGTGGCCGTCCGTATCGCCATCGGTTGCGTCGATGACGACATCGCTGTCGCTGACGGCACTTTCGAGTCCGGTGGTTCCGTCGATACCGGCCGAAACATCCCCGTTGAGTGCGTGCCGGATCTCGTCGACGCGGTCCATCACGTCCGTCGCATCCGTCCCCCGTAGACGTACCTCGTGGCCCGCACGGACACATCGCTGTGCGATATCCTGCCCCCGCCGTCCGGTTCCAAGTACGGCCACAATCATGACTGAACCACTGTACGCCCCGGGTTAAGCCTTTACGCCGTGGTCTGTCGTGGCCCTATCTTCGGTCCGCACTGCGGCTGGGCGGACGGATCGACAGTGGCAACGCCAGTACGTTTTTTTCAACACCGGTTGTATCGCCGGCCATGGACATCGGCGTACTGACAGTTCCCCTGGGCGGACAGTCACTTGACGAGGCGCTGGCGTATCTCAGCGACCTGGGTGTCGATGCGGTCGAGTTGGGGTGTGGCGGCTTCCCCGGCGGCGACCACCTCGACCGGCAGGCGTACCTCGACAACGAGGAGAAGCAGGCCGAACTCGGGGCGCTCCTGGACGAGCACGACCTCCGGGTGAGTGCGCTGGCGACCCACAACAATCCGCTCCATCCCGACGACGAGCGTGCCGCTGAGGCGGATATGGAACTCCGGGAAGCGATCCGGCTGGCCGACCAGCTCGACGTGAACACCGTCACGGGCTTTTCCGGACTGCCTGCCGGTGGCCCCGACGATGAAGTGCCGAACTGGATCACCGCGCCGTGGCCGACCGAACACGCCGACGCCCACGAGTACCAGTGGCGCGTCGCCGACGAGTACTGGTCGGACCTCGCGGCTCACGCGGGCGCACACGACGTGGATGTCGCCATCGAGATGCATCCCAACATGCTGGTGTACGAGCCCCGCGGCCTGCTGGAATTGCGCCGGCGGACGAACGACCGAATCGGCGCGAACTTCGACCCGTCGCATCTGTACTGGCAGGGCATCGATGTGACCGAGGCCATCCGCCTGCTCGGCGAGCACGACGCCATCCACCACTTCCACGCCAAGGACACGAAGGTGTACGAGTCAAACGCCCGCGAGAAGGGCGTGCTGGACACTGCACCGTATACTGACGAACCGGACCGGTCGTGGCTGTTTCGCTCTATCGGCTACGGCCACGACGAGTCCCACTGGAAAGACGTGGTGTCGACGCTGCGGATGGTCGGCTACGACGGCGCGCTCTCCATCGAGCACGAGGACTCACTCACCAGCGCCCGCGAGGGACTGGAGAAGGCCGTCGACGTGCTCGACCGCGCCGTCTTCGAGACCCAGCCCGGCGACGCCTACTGGGCTGAGTGACCGATACGAGCGATAGCGGGACTTTTTGCGGCACTTATGCTTATATAGTGTCTGTGAGATATTCCGATTGGATTACCGTATCCAGTGACACTACATGGACATCGAACTCACACACAAGCCCTCGTACACGCACGTCCGCGTTATTCTCGACAGCGGCGAATCGATACTCGCGGAACCCGGCGCGATGGTCAGCCACTCGCCGACCATCGAAATTGAGACGACGACCAGCCGGGACGGCCTCCTCAGCTCCGCGAAGTCGATGCTCGGCGGTGAGTCGCTGCTCGCAAACGAGTTCACCGCGCAGGGCGGTTCGGGCACCCTGACCCTCGCGCCGCCCACGCCCGGTGACGTCCACCACCACGAACTCACCGGCGAGACGCTGTACGCCGTCGATGGGGCGTTCCTCGCGTCCGACCCCGACATCGATATCGACTCCGAGTTCGGCGGTATCAAATCGATGCTGGCCGGCGCGAGCATCACGCCGCTGGCGCTAAAGGGGACCGGAAACGTCCTCATCGAGGCCTTCGGTGGGCTGGAGACCGTGGAACTCGACGCCGGCGAGTCCTACACAATCGACAACGATCACGTCGTCGCCTGGGAGGAGTCAGTCAACTTCGACGCCCACCGCGTCGGCGGGCTGAAGTCGACGTTACTCAGCGGGGAGGGGCTCGTGATGGACTTCACCGGTCCCGGAACAGTCTGGTATCAGACGCGCGGTCTCGACTCGTTCACTTCGGCTATCGCTGACGCGCTGCCCGGGACGGGTGATAACGACGGTGACGCGTCCGGTCTGGACGACTTCATCTGACTGTCGGAAGTCCGCTGGAGAACAGCCGCGTTCAGGAGAGTGCTTGCGTGATATCCGTCGACGACACCATGCCGACGTAGTCCTGATGCTCGTCGATGACCGGGAGATGCTTGATGTCGTAGGTCGTCATCATCGCGGCGGCCTCGCCCAGTTCGAGCGAGGTCGTCACCCGCTCGACCGGCGACGTCATCACGTCGCCCACGGTCGCCGTCGAGAGGTCCTTCCCGGCCGCGACGGCGTCGACGATATCGGTGGTCGTGATGATGCCCGCCTGCGCCCCCGGGACGAAGATGCCGTTGATGTTCTGGGCTTGCATCTGGGTCGCGGCCGCTTTGACGGTCTCGTCTGCGGAAATCGTCTCTAACGGCGTCGACATGATGTCCTCGATGCGGACAGTCGTTTCAGTGGCCATGCAGGGTCAACGCGCGCATCGGGTTTTGTCTTTTCCCTCGCGGCGGCCCGCCGTCCTGCCGTCACCCTGAGCGTTATTTCGGCTCCGGGTGAACAGCCGTGCATGACACTGGATATCGGTATGCTGGGCTATCGGTTCACGGCCACCTTTTTCCCGCTCGGGTGGCCTGCGGCCACCACTCGCGGCAAAAACGCGGTCTTGCTGAGCGGAGCGAAGCAAGGCTCGAAAGACGAGCGCAGCGCGTCTTTCGGTGGCGAAAAAGGCCGCTCACTCACTGCGTTCGTTCGCGGTAGTGGGGTGACAGCATGACCCTCGACATCGGCATGCTCGGCTATCGGTTCATGGGCAAGGCCCACGCGAACGCCCTGGACCGCCTGCCCATGTTCTTCCCCGAAGCGCCCGCCGTCAACAAGGACGTGCTCGTCGGCCGCGACGAGGACGCGCTGGCCGACGCGGCCGACCAGTTCGGCTTCGACCGGACCGCGACCGACTGGCAGGACGTCGTCGACGAGGTGGACGTGTTCTACAACCTCGGTCCGAACCACGTCCACGCCGAACCGTCCATCGCAGCGCTGGAGGCCGGGACGCCGACGTTCTGTGAGAAACCGCTCGCGCCCACGCTCGATATGGCCGAAGAAATGGCAGCGGCCGCCGCCGACGCCGACGTGCCCGCGGGCGCGGCGTTCAACTACCGCTTCGTCCCGGCCATCCAGTACGCCAAGGGGCTCATCGCCGACGGCGAACTCGGCGAGATTCACCACTTCCGCGGGCAGTACCTCCAGGACTGGCTGGTCGACCCCGACGCGCCGTGGTCCTGGCGCAACGACGCGGAGATGGCCGGAAGCGGGGCGCTCGGTGACCTCGGCTCCCACACGGTCGATCTAGCCCGGTTCCTGCTCGGCGACGCCGCCGGCGAAATAACGGACGTGAGCGGTCACCTCCGGACGTTCACGGAAGAACGCCCCGTAGAGGGAAGCGACGAGACGCGCCCGGTGACCGTCGACGACGCCTACAGCGCCCAGATCGCGTTCGAGAACGGCGCGATGGGAACGCTGGAGGCGTCCCGCGTCGCCAACGGCCACAAGAACGCCCACACCGTCGAAATCGAGGGGTCGAAGGGCGCGATAAAGTTCGATTTGGAGCGGCTGAACGAACTGCAGGTGCTCACCGAGGGCGACCGCGGCTTCCAGCAGGTGCTCGTCACCGATGCGGACGACCCCTACGTCGACCACTGGTGGCCCCCGGGCCACGTCATCGGCTGGGAGCACACGTTCGTCCACGAGAACTACGAGTTCCTCACTGCCGTCGCCGAGGGTGGCGAACAGGAGCCGTCCTTCGCCGACGGGCTCGCCGCACAGCGGGTCCTCGACGCTGTCGAGCAAAGCGACGAGCGCGGCGAGTGGGTCAGTCTATAGGCCGCGAACCGAAACCCCCTTTCGGCGGCCACTGGTAGGGCCTGGCATGCTCTCTATCGCGCTGGCCGGCAAACCGAACGCCGGCAAGTCTACCTTCTACAAGGCGGCGACGATGGCCGACGTGGACGTGGGGAACTACCCGTTCACGACCATCGACGCCAACCGCGGGGTCAGCCACGTCCGAACGGAGTGCCCCTGTCTCGACCGTGAGGAACGCTGTGGCGACGATAACTGCCGGGACGGCAAGCGCTACGTCCCGGTGGAACTCATCGACGTGGCCGGCCTCGTCCCCGGCGCACACGAGGGCCGCGGCCTCGGCAACCAGTTCCTCGACGAGCTGTCGACCGCCGACGTGATTCTCAACGTCGTCGACGCCTCCGGCGGGACCGACTCCGAGGGCGAACCGGTCGAGGTCGGCGAGCACGACCCCGTCGAGGACGTTCACTTCGTCGAGGAGGAGATGGACCTGTGGCTCGCCAGCATCGTCGAGCGAAACTGGGAGTCCATCGAGCGCCAGTCCCGCTCGCCGGATTTCAAACTCGACGAGTCACTCGTGGATATGCTGGCCGGTGTCGGTGCCTCCGAGCTCGACGTGGCGCGGACGCTGCGGGATCTTGAGTACCCCGAGGACCCTATCGCCTGGACCGACGAACACCGCGAGGCGCTGGCGACGGAGATCCGCCAGCGGACGAAGCCGCTCGTCGTCGTCGCGAACAAGGCCGACATCGCCCCCGAGGGGAACATCGAGGCCCTGCAGGCGGCCGCCGACGTGGTCGTGCCCGCGACGGCCGACGGCGAACTCGCACTGCGCAACGCCGCGCAGGCCGGGGTCATCGACTACGACCCGGGCGACCCGGACTTCGACATCGTCGGCGACGTGAGCGACCAGCAACGGGAGGGGCTGAACCGCATCCGCGGCGTGATGGAAGAGTGGGGCGGGACCGGTGTCCAGGGCGCTCTTGACACCGCCGTCTACGATCTGCTGGACCACTTCACGGCCTATCCCGTCCAGAACGAGACGCACTGGACCGACGGCCAGGGGAACGTTCTCCCTGATGCGTTTCTGCTCCGACGGGGCGCGACGCCGAAAGACCTCGCCTACGCCGTCCACTCCGACATCGGCGACGGTTACATCCACGCCGTCGACGCCCGCGAGAACCGGCGCATCAGCGACGAAACGGAACTCGAAGAGGGGGCGGTCATCAAAATCGTCAGCGACGCGAACTGAGCGCTTGGCTCACGACCACTCTCTCACTCTTACTCCGGCAGCAAGTCCTGTAACGTCGCCCGAATGTCTTCGCTCCCGGGGCTCTGTGGCACCTGCCCGAGCACGTCGCGTCCGAGTCGTTCCGTCGCCGCACCGACTGAAAGCCTGTCCAGCAGATTTCCGTACTTCAGCGCCAGCCGCGGCGACACGTCGAACAGGAGGTCCCGTTTCCCGATGAGCGAGTGGGTTATCGACAGGATCTCGACAGCGTGGTCGACGTATTGCTCCCTGGCGTCGTCGCCGTAGTCAGCCAACGCGGCCAGCAGGAACTGTTCCAGTTCGGCCTCGCGGTCGTGGAGCGCCGGCGGGTCCGGGAGCATCGTCGTCCCGTCGGGCTGTTCCGGGAGCATACTCCGGCGAGGCGCATACGATAGGACCGCACCGGTGGTGGGCGTGGTTGCAGCGGGGAGTGGCGCAGCCAGTCGCTTCGAGGGGTTCGTATCGGTGAAGACGACGTGGAGGTTCGCCGGCTCGCCGCGCACCGGCTCGTCCCAGCCGTCAGGGATGTGCTCGTACCCTCGCCGGAGCGCCTCCCGCAGCGTCCGCGGAATCCGCCCGCTTTCGCCCTGGAGTTCCAGGTGGAGCACGACGGGACCGTCACCGCTCTTGTCGATGAGAGACCACAGGGCCGGCAGCGCGTCCGCAGCGCCAGCCGAGAGCTCGTAGCAGGCGGCGTCTTGCTCTGCGGCTAGCAGTCGTGCAAGTGTGCCGCCGCGCCAGCCGGTCAGGTCGGCCACGTAGAACCACGGGAGGGTGTGTATCGGGCCGACTGCGGCGTCGCCGGCCGCTGTGTCGATAGTCGGTGGGACTGTCTCCAGATAGCTATCAATAGTCGCTAGTTCGGGCGCGAAATACTCGGTCGTCGCTGGGGGGAGGTCGGTCGTCCGGCGACGGTGGTCGTCGAGTGAGGCCATAGGCGGTGTATGTCCGAGTGCCGGAAAACGGTGACGAGAAGGGAAACCCGTTTTTTACCCCGCCCCGAACCAGGTGTATGAACGTACGGACGATAGCCGACCTTGGGCCCGACGAGCGGGCCGCTTTCTTCGACCGCGACGCCGGCGTCGACGCCGTTAGAGACGACGTGCGCGATATTGTCTCGCAGGTCCACGAGGAGGGCGACGTGGCGCTGCGGCGCTTCGCCGAGGAGTTCGACGACGTGTCGGTGGGAAACATCGACATCACGGACGCCGCCGAGCGAGCCTACGAGGAAATCGACGACGACGTGCGCGAGGCCATCGAAGACGCCGCGGCGAACATCCGCGCGTTCCACGAGCGGCAGGTCCCCGAGGACTGGCGCGACGACTTCGAGGGGCGCGAACTCGGTCGGCGGTTCCGGCCGCTCGACAGCGCCGGCGTGTACGCGCCCGGTGGCACGGCGGCTTACCCCTCCAGCGCGCTGATGGGTGTCATCCCGGCGAAGGTCGCCGGCGTCGAACACGTCGCCGTCGCCACCCCGCCGGCCGAGGAGGTCAACCCCGTAACGCTGGCGGCCATCCACGTCGCTGGCGCTGACGCCGTCTACCAGGTCGGCGGCGCACAGGCCATCGCGGCGCTGGCCTACGGGACCGAGACGGTCAGCGCGACGGACATCGTCGTCGGCCCCGGCAACCGCTGGGTCACAGCGGCGAAGGCCGAGGTCCGTGGCGACGTTGCCATCGACTTCCTCGCCGGCCCCTCAGAAATCATGGTCGTCGCCGACGGCGACGCGGACGCGGAACTGGTCGCGGCCGACCTCGTCGCACAGGCCGAACACGATGAGAACGCCTCCGTTGTCGCCGTCACCGACGACGAAGGCCTCGCCGACCAGGTCGCCACCGCCGTCGACGAACAGGCTGACGGTCGCGAGCGCGAAGCCGTCATCCGCGGTGCGCTCGACAACGACGCCTCCGGCGTGTTGCTCGCTCGCTCGATGAGCGAAGCCGTTCTCTTCGCTGAGGAGTACGCCGCCGAACACCTCTCGATTCAGGCCGACGACGACGAGGCGTTGCTGGAGCGAATTCCCTCCGCTGGGTCCGTGTTCCTCGGCCCGTACAGCCCAGTCGCCGCCGGCGATTACGCCACCGGGACGAACCACGTCCTCCCGACCGGCGGCAACGCGCGGGTCACCGGCGGCCTCTCCGTGGACACGTTCGTCCGGTCGACGACTGTCCAGCGTCTCTCGGAGGACTCGCTGGGCGATATTTCGGACACGATCACGACTCTCGCCGAAGCCGAAGGGCTGGAAGCCCACGCCGAGAGCGTCCGCAAACGGTTCGAGGAGTAAACCGGTTCCTGGACTTTCTCGCAGGTCAACTCAGGACGTATCTCTCCGAGCGGTCCCATCGGCGTCACTGTTAACACGTTCGGGCGTCCACGTAAGTGTATGAGCAGCACAGCGGACGACGGCGATCCGAACCTCGGAGGCGAGGACGTAGCCGTCACCGAGCAGGCAGCGGGAGAGGCACTGGACCTCCTCGAAAGCGAGGGAATGGACGTCGAAGAATCCGGGCTTCGCCTGTACGTCCAGCAGGGCGGCTGTGCCGGACTCTCGTACGGGATGCGATTCGAACATGCACCCGAAGAAGACGACGAGGTGTTCGAGCGCAACGGGCTCCGCGTGTTCGTCGACGACGCCAGTATCGACTACATCGAGGGGTCGGTCCTCGACTATGAGGGTGGCCTGCAGGGGGCTGGGTTCCACGTCCAGAACCCGAACGTGGTCAGCGAATGCGGCTGTGGCGAGTCCTTCCGGACGTAGCTACTCTTCGAGTTCGAACGCCACGACGACTTCGGCCTGGTACTCGCGGCCTTCGACGCTGGCGATTTCGACGCCGAGTTCCTCCACCTCGACCCATTTGAGGTTGTCCAGTGTCGCCTCCGCACGCTCGATGGCGTCGTCAGCGGCTTTGTCGAAGCTTTCCGAACTGGTCCCGATGAGTGTGATCTTCTTGAATACCATGGATGGATGCACCGTGTTGTGTCGGGCAGCTTCCGCCGTCAATTGCGGATGCCCTGTGTGAACCGTCTATTCGAAAACTGATATAATTTGGCGAGGAATACAGAGCTAGATGGCGTATCACTTGCCGGGAGAGGTTTAATTTCGACATGACTTCGATTCCCGAAATACCCACCCATCTTTTATTTTCCGCAGAAATATCTGACCCGTCATAGCTATTGCAAACCCTAGTGTGGGTTCCCCCGAGACGTCTGTGCCGGTTGAGCAGCCGAAAAAAGATCGACTTTGGGACTCTGTATCTCGGTAGGGTAGCCGCCTGGGTGCAGTCAACACTGCCCAGGTTCCGAAATCAGACATTAAATTGACCATTCTCCGCGACGACCCCCGGTTCTCGCGTCGTAACAGTTGCCGTACAAGCTGACGAGGAGCCGATTACCCGAACTCTCATCGATTGTGGCCGGAGCCCAGAGGGATCAGCTACCTCGGTAATACTTGCTGTGGCCTGTCACTGTTTGAGCGTCTCGCCTACCCTACTACCGGGGTAATAGTTGGCTACGTCAGTAACCCAAACGAACTGTTATGTAAAACTGTGAAGAATTATCGCATTATTAGCCAGTGTGACACTTCAATCGAATGGAATGCACACACAGACCAGTAAACTCACAGCAGTCTCGATGGTACTGCTGTTGTTAGTATCGTCAACAATTGCACTGGGGTTAGCTGGCGGTGCATCCCTGCAAGAGGCTGGGAACGCGGGGAATGCCGGGGCCGCGACGGTCACGTTCTCCGACCAGACGACTGCGGGCACGACTGTCACCGTCGACTCGGTGAACGTCTCTGACGGAGGCTTTGTCGCGATTCACGACAGCAGCCTGTTCGAGGGTAACGTCGCGGGGAGCGTAATCGGAGTGAGTGAGTACCTCGAACCAGGCGAGCACGACAACGTGGAAGTTACGCTGTTCGACGTCCCAGGTGCGGAGTTCGACCGCAGCGAACTGTCGGAAAACGATACGCTGATCGCGATGCCACACCGCGATACGAACGCCAACGAGACGTACGACTTCGTGGCCACTGACGGCGCGGCTGACGGCCCCTACGTGTCGGATGGGTCAGCAGTCACCGATACGGCCAACGTCACTGTCGAACAAGAGGAAGTAGAAGGCGAGTCCTACACCGTCTCGAACCTTTCGGCACCGTTGAGTGCTGAACAGGGCGACACGGTGATCATCAACGCGACGGTGACGAACCCGAACACCGAGACAGACACACAGGAAGTGGTGTTCCGGTTCGACGGTAACGCGGTAGTTCGCGACCAGGTCGAACTCGAGGGTGGGAACTCCACAACTGTCTCCTACAGCCTCAACACGTCGTCTGTTGAAACTGGAACGTACTTCCACGGCGTGTACACCCAGTCAGACGGAGCACCGGCACAGATCCAGGTCGTCGACGAAGTCCAGTCCTTCGAGGTGACGGACCTCGAGGCTCCTGATACTGTCACCGCCGGAAGCGAGTTCACGGTGAACGCGACTGTAACCAATCCCAATGCGTTCGCCAGCGAACAGCCCGTCGAGTTCCGGTTCCAGGGCACTCTCATCGAGGCACGGGACGTCTCCCTCACCGCCGGAGAGACTTCGACGGTCGAGTTCCAGGTCGACGCGACAGGCATCAGTCCGGGAACGTACATCCACAGCGCCTTCACCCGCGACTTCGGGCAGTCAGCGCTCATCACGGTAGAGGCAGCTGGTGAGGAGCCGCCGACCGAAGAACCGACCGAGACTGAGGAACCAACCGAGACGGAAGAACCGACTGAGACTGAGGAACCAACCGAGACGGAAGAACCGACTGAGACTGAGGAACCAACCGAGACGGAAGAACCGACTGAGACTGAGGAACCAACCGAGACGGAAGAACCGACTGAGACTGAGGAACCAACCGAGACAGAGGAACCAACGGAGTCAGAAGCGTAGACCCGTACCGGGGGCCCGATTCGAGAGCCCGCCAGGCAAGGGAACCGCCGGCAGCCCCGGACAGCCCCTCAGCGCAGCGAGGCGCGCCTCCGTTCACGACGTAGCGGACCGCTCCAACCCAGGGAGCTGTCGATTCTCGTCGGTGCGGTGTTCGGGACTGCAGGTGACACGTCTGAAACGCGGACAGGTCACTGAGACTGACGGTCGAGCAACGTCTCGACGTGACTGACAACGCCGGTGAGGTATGCTGTCCCCCAGATTGCCACGAGAATGGCACCGATCGCGTCGAACACGAGATCGAGCATCGTGTCGCCGAGCCCGAACTGTGTCAGAATCGTGTCGTTCCCGGTGGCCGAGGCGACAAGCGTGATCGAGAACTCGATGACCTCCCAGAACACGCCGAAGGCCATCACGAACAAGAGGAGGAACACGAACATGAACCGCGGGGGAATCGAAATCTCGGATGTGTGCTCGTCGAGCGCGCGAACCGTCGTGTACCCGACGGCGGCGACGACCGACGACGAGAGGGCGTGGGTGAGGTGGTCCCACCACCAGATGGTCACGTAGAAGTTTGCCTCGGCCCCGGGAAGGCCGACGGTGCCGAGTGCGTGGAAGAACGCTGCCGCCGTAATCCACAGCGTCAGCGCGGGGTCGAGTGCGATGCCGTAGTCCCGTTCCAGCAGCGCCGGGAGTTGCGTGACGAGGATGGCGACGGTCGAATTGACGATGATGCCGACGTTGCCCCGCTCGATCCCGACCCCGAGAAGCCCGATAAGTGCAAGTGACAGGGCTCGCGAGAGCAGTTGTTGCGTCGCCGTGCTGATCCGGAGGCGGTCACGGACCCTCATACGTCTGGCCGGACCTCCTCGGGGACGCGGTTGGTCCCGGCCTGCTGTCGGACGTAGTACGCGAAAACCACGCCAGCGCCGATACCGGCGATGGTCGATGCGACGAACTCCCACATCACCGCTTCCTCGATGACGTGCTCGGACACCGTCGGATCGAGGATGAAGGTGGTTCCGAGAAACTGGTCGGCCACCCAGCGGACGACCGCCCAGACGCCGGCGGTGGCCATCGTGGTGATGGCGACGAAGACGACGGCGAACCGTGGCGTCATCCGGACGGGCGTAAAGAGCTGGAGTTCGACGGCGATGATGAGCGCGATGGCGGCAACCGAGAGGTAGGTCGCGAGATTGCCGGTCATCGAAAGCGTCGCAAACAGACGGCCGACGACGGGCGATGCCGCAAGCAAAAGGATTTCCCAGGGGAGCATGGCGTACCGGTTGCGCAGAAGAACTGGTGGAAACAGCGCTAGTGCTGCGACGGCGGCCGCAAAGCCGGCCCACAGCAGGTCGGCCTGGACAGCACTTGTCCCCGAAACAGCGGCGAGCATCGCGACGATACACCACGCCGCGAGGGCGTTGACGCGTCTGTCCCGGAGTAACCGCGCTACGTCTCGGCTCATATTGCCTGGTGAGTCGCGACTGGAAAAACCTTATCGACCGATACCGGTGCCGTGGGCTGTTCAGATAGCGCCATACGCCATGGCATACGCGAGCGCGGCGATTGTCACTGCCGCCAGCCCCGTCACGACCGTCTCCAGCCAGTCGACGCCGTCACTGAACGGCCGGGTCGGCGCTCCGACGACGCCCAGTGCGAGGACGCTGAACACGAAGTGCGCCGACCGTTCGAGCGTCGGTGCGGGCAAGAACAGGACGGCCGCCCCGTAGCCGATTCCCAGCGCTGCCCGGGGACGGACGAGTTCGGTCAGCGTGTATCCGCGGAGGTGGACGTACGTCCACACGGCGAGCCAGACCGTCGCGAGCTCGATAGCGAACGCCGCCAGGAGGTGCGTCGTCGGATCGGGGTGGAGTATCACCCGCTCGGCGACGAGCGTCACGTCGAAGGGATAGAAAAACGGGGGCGGGCCGCCGGTGAAGAGGTCACCGAACGGGTGGGTAAGTAGCCCCAGTAGCGCCAGCCCGGTCACCGCCCGGGGGCTGAGCTCGCGGGACTGTGCGACTGTGGCGACGGCAAGCACGGCTAGGACGAACACGAGCATCACGAGCCCCGCGATGGGACCGCTGAGTACGCCCGTGAGAACTGTCAGTGCGACGCCGATGGACAGCGATCCGATCCGGGCAGCCCGCGAGTTGGTAGCCCAGAGGCCGGCCGCGGCGGCGAGTGCCGCCCCTAGCAGGAGCGAGTGCGTCGGTCCGCGGTGGACGACGTTCGCGGTCTCCCAGAAGCCGTCCGCGGTCAGATTTTCGGCGGCCCCGACGAGCAGCCCGAAGGGGGCGTAGACGATATCGACGTCGGGAACCGCGGCGAACAGGCCGGCGATGACGGCCAACTGGACCGCCCGCTCGCGGGAGAGCCCCAGCCACCGCGCGGCGAGGGCTCCGAGGGCGAACGCAAATAGTGCGTGCCCGACGAACATACGCTGGCTACGGTGGCGATAGGCTTAAACACCACGTGTGAAGGGATATCGTGCGTCTCGACCCGTTCAGGATCCGGAATCGACTTTCGTCCAGCGTTCTTCGATGGCCGCGTTAGCCCTGACGACAGTATCGCCGTCGACCCGGAACCGCGTCTTCCGGAGTTCGATGGCAGCCACCTCGCCGGTGGTGTCGCCGGCTTTGATCGTGTCGCCGGGGTTGAAGTCGGGGTCGCGGAGGAGGTAGACGCCGGCGACAGCGTCTTTGATCATCTCCGAGAGCGCGTAGGAGACGCCGAGCGCGAGGAATCCGGTCGCCGTGCCCAGCGACGCGGCGATGGCGGTCAGGCCGACGATAGAGAGGAAGGATAGCGCCACGCCGAACCACAGGAACACGAGCACGATGACCCCGAGAAACTGTCGATAGACGGGTGACTCGCCGGGCAGCGACCGTTTCAGAACGGCCCGTACGACGACCATGATGGCTTTGACACCCACCGCCGCGACCGCGAGAAAGACGAACCCGGTTATGAGGCGCGGGAGCGCGTCGACGACGTTCGTGACTAGCTGTTCGAGCGCTCGATTGATGACACCGACTTGCACGCCGGATGGTGGACGGAGAGCCCCCTAAGTGTTGGCGTCAGCCGACGTGGCTGTGTCGCCGGGGTGACGGACCACCTCGTAGTCCCCGTCTTCGGTGATCCCGATGACGGCCCAGTCGTACGATACGTCTTGCCGATTGAGTCGGCGGCTGAGGTGCGTTGCCTCGCCCGTACGTGTGACGAAACAGCGCAAGTCGCCGCCCTCGGGGATCGGGTCCTGCGAGTCGAGCACTGAGACAGTGACGACGCGCCAGTTGCGTTCCGCTCGCAGTTCGGTGCCAGTGCGCGACACGGTGTATCCGAGATCATCGAATATCGACCGGGCCTGCTCGTCGAGTGATGTGGTAACGGCCCCCATCTGAGAGCCAGTACCACTGGCTATCTGATAAACGTTCCCACTAGCCACGAAGCTGACAGTTCGCCCGGGGGAAACGACTATGGAATGAGCGGCGGCGTCGGTGGAAACGGAGATAACAGGTCCTCTCGGTGGCCGATTCGACCCAGCGACAAGGCAGGGCGACAGGACAGTTCGACCGCCCGGACCCGACTGTTACTCGTGAGCGGCGTCCCACTCCTCGGCCTTTCGGAGGTTCGAACAGTCGTTACAGCGGATGCGTCCCATCGAGTCCATGGCGTTGTTGAACGTCTCGCAGTTGCTACAGAAGTAGCCCCAGCGCCGCTCGCGGTCGGCGTCGCGGTAGACGACGTGAAACGTGCCTTTCGTGCCGATGTCGCCGTCGCTCCTGTCGACGTACAGCGTCTCGCCGTCGGGACCTTCGAGTGCGTCCATACGTACGCATGACGGGCCAGCGGCTAAATCACTGCGGAAACCATTAGTGGCTGGTCCCCCTGCACTGTGGGTGTGAGTCCCCGGATCATCCACTACTCCGACGTGGAGAAAGCGTACGATACACCCGAACGAATCGGGCGGTTTGCGGGGACAGTGGCCGCCGCCGACGGCCCGGACGCGCTGGTGGTCGGTACCGGGGACAACACCGGGCCGGGGGTGCTGTCGCTGGTCACCGATGGCGAGCAGTCGCTGGACCTCTTCACCGCGCTGACACCCGCGTTCGAGACCCCCGGCAACCACGACTTCGACCACGGGCTCGACGCGACGCGGGACATCATCGCCAGGTCCCCACAGGCGTGGCTGACTGCGAACGCCGAAGAGGACGGCGAGCGGTTCGCCCGACGATTGACCCGGCCGTGGGCGAGTCGGACCGTCGACGGGCAACAGCTCGGCTTCGTCGGCGTGACCGACCCCGACACGGCCTCGGCCAATCCACAGGCGACGACGCTGACGTTCACGGACCCTATCGAAGCCGTCGCCGAGGCAGCCACAGCGCTTCGAGAGAATGGGGCCGACGTCATTGTCGTGCTTTCCCATCTAGGGCGTACTGACGAGAAACTGGCCCGCACCTGCGACGTGGACGTCATTCTCGGCGGGCACGTCCACGAGCGCCGCATCGACTGCGTCGCCGGTACGCTGCTCACCAGACCGGGCGCAAACGGCAAGACCGTCGTCGAGGTCGACCTCGGCGGGCCGGAACCGACTGCGCAGTTCCGCGAGACTGCCGACGGTCCCGTCGACGACCGCGTCGCGGAGGCTATCGAGGACAGACTCTCTGCGGCGGGACTCGACGAGATTATCGGGCACGTTACGGAACCGCTGGACCGGAGCCGGGCGACGACCTACGGCGGCGAGTGCCGGCTCGGCAACCTCGTTGCGGACGCGTACCGGTGGGCGACGGGTGCGGACGTGGGCCTCCAGAACAGCGGTGGCCTCCGGAACGACACGGTCCCGCTGGACGGGGCGCTGACGGTCGCGGATATGGTTTCTGTCGTCCCTTTCGAGGAACCCCTGACCGTCGCCGAACTGACGGGCGAGGAGCTTCGGACGCTGTGCCGACAGGGCAGCGGGCGACAGGTCGAGTTCGGAGAACCGGACTGGTGGCACGCCCACCTCAGCGGCGTCGAACTGGTCTGGAACGTCGACACGCAGACCATCGAACGACTGCGGGTCGACGGGCGACCAGTCCGTGACACCGAGACGTACACGCTCGCGACGAGCAACTACCTCTACTACACCGAGCGGGAGTTTCCGGTTCTGACCGAGTCTCACCGGGTCAGCGTCGCCGACGTACAGTACGAGGCGTTGGCCGACTACGTCCGCGAAACGGATATCGCCCCGGCCGTCGACGGGCGACTCATCCGTCGCTAGCGATTTAAACCTCGACACGGTACGTTCCGCCGATGCCACAGGTCGTCGTTCCGGTCAGATACCCACTCTCTGAGAACTCCCGAGCCACGCTTGCGGAGGCCATTCAGATCGCCGACGAGGAAGACGCGGACCTCACCGTCCTACACGTGAATCTGTACCAGAACAGTCACCGGGTCGACCGAACAGAACTCAAGCGCGCCGTCGAGCAGTCGTTCGGTCACGTCCCACGGACGCGGTACGTCGTCCGGTCGGGGATGCTCGTCGAAGAAACGATCCTTGACGAGGTCGCCGCACAGGACGCCGATATCGTCGTCATCGGGAGCAAACAGGTGAGCCGCTGGCGACAGATGATCCGGCGGCTGGTCGACGACCCCGATGTCGAACAGTTTCTCCGCGAGGAACTCGACTGCGAAATCGTCACGGTCCAGCCGGATGCCCAGTCCAACCGTCACTCGTCGGCGAGGTCGTCGGGGTCCTGACGTGGCGGGACGGGCGAGTCACCGGTGGCCGTGTGGGGCCGATCAACGCCGTCCAGTCCGCCCAGCCCGTTGTTGAGTGAGACGTTCATTTCCCCGCTGGTGTCGTCGAAGTACAGGTGTGAGTGCGGGTAGGCGATTTCGACGTTAGCGTCCTCAAGCCGCCGCCAGACGTTCGTCTGGACCTTCGAGCGGGCAGCGAGCAGTTTGTACGGTTCAGTCACCCAGTACCGGAGTGTCAGCAACACGCCGTGGTCGGCGAAGTTGTTGATATACACCGTCGGCGAGGCGGGATACCGGGCCGCGCCGACGCGGATGTCCGGCCCGCCGGCGATGACGTTGTCGACTTCTCGGGCCGCCGCTTCGATGAGGCTCCGCGCGACGGCGATGTCACTCTCGTAGGTGACTAACACGTCGAGCGAAAGCCGTGTCCGTGAGTCCTCCGCCGAGTAGTTGACAACGTCCCGCTGGCGAATCTCCCCGTTGGGAATGACGAGAAACGTATTGTCGAGCGTGAAAACCTTCGTGTGTCTGAGCGTGATGTCCTCGACGAACCCTTGCTGACCAGTGTCGACGAGTTCGATCATGTCACCGATCTCGTAGGGCTGGTCGGCCAGCAGGAACATGCCGGAGATGAGGCTCCCGAGGATCGGTGCCAGCACGACACCAACCACGGCCGAGAAGATAGCGACGGACAGACCGATGTCCGTCAGTCGCAAGCCGTAGATGTTCAGAATCGTCAACAACGCGAAGATATACACACTGGCGCGGATGCCGCGCAGCGCCGTTCGAGTGAGACTTGGCCGCCGGAACTGCTGAGCGACACGTCGACCGAGAAGGCGGACGAGAAGCCTGGAAACGACGATTGCCAGTCCGATGACAATCAGGGATTCCCCGATGTTCACTACCCACATCGGGATATCGAAGGGCAACAGCCCGCCGATGTCGGTTGCCACTTCCGTCGCGGTTTCGGTCGGTGTCGGAGTGGGTGTCTGCAACGGCCAGACAGGGCCAAAACGCATGACAGGGATTCGACCCCGCCACGAGATAAGGATTCCCCTCCCGAACTACTTAGCCCTCCCATCCCGTCTGCAATGGTATGTCTTCCGACGATATTTCGGTAGTCCTCTCAGACGACCGGCCACCGGTCGATACGCTGGCGGTCGGTGTCTCGGAGTACGGCCTTGCCGGCCTCACTGCGGTCGATTATCTAGCCGACCGGGATTCGATGCGCCAGGTCGGCCATCTGCGGACGCCAGGGCCGCCGTTCATTACCCCCTTCGAGAACGGAACCCCGAGACATCACACGCGGCTGTATGTCGACGAAGCAGCGTCGTTTGCCGTCTTAGTCGGCGAGCGGTTCGTGCCGCCGGCCCAGGCCGGGTCGCTCGCCGAGGCAATCGCAACCGCCGGGGAAAAACTGGACGTTTCGAACATTACGATGCTCACCGGCGTCCCCATTGCGCACGGCCCGGACGACCACGCCCCGTTCTACATCGCAACGCCAGCGTATCAGGACGCGTATCTCGACGACACCGATATCAGAGCGATGGGAAACGGGTTCCTCGACGGGCTGAGTGCGGAGCTCGTCGCGCGAGGGATCGACGACGAGTGTCCGACCGGCGTGTTCACGACGCCGACGCATCCGCAAGCGCCTGACGCCGCGGCCGCGATCAGACTGCTCACCGCACTGAAAGAGACCCACGCGATCCGGATCGATACCGGCCCACTGGAGGCCTTCGCTGCGAATATCGAAGCCCACTATCAGGCCCTCGCAGAACGGATCGACGCCGCCGATTCCGACCCATCCTTAGATGACCGGATGTATATGTAATTGCCAAAATTCGGAACGTCCGTCCACATTTTAGGGAAATAAAACTTTACTAATTCCACATTGTGGGTGAACAATCAAACATTCTGCCGACAGGTTTTTCAGCGTACAGCGCGTTCTTTTCCTTGATGACCTCCACCGAAATCTACACGGCCAGCGCGGTCGATTCAGACCCCCCACCACAGACGCGGTCCAAGACATCGCTGTTCTGCCCCGACTGCGGTCACGAGAGCGCAGTGACGGGCGACTGGACAGCCGAAGCAACCGAGAACGGTTTGCAGCTCCGGTGTCCGGAGTGTGACACCGTCGTTCAACAGCGGTAGTAACCGCCACCGGCGCAGCCATTTTTTTCTCTGTCATACGGACCGTCGTAGCTGTTTACCGAGAGTGTCAGTTCCCAGAGACTATTTTCAACAAATACACTATCGGCTGGCGGGTGATCTATCAGAGATTTTGCTGTTACCCGACTAGTGCGGTTTCGACTCCTAACTCAGAAAAAGTCGGAGATGAATATCTCAAAAATAGCGAAGAATATCGGAAGAAGAACAGACGTGGTAAGGCGGATGATTATATTTATCGATAGTGGATACAGTTGAACATCTCTAAAGTCCCGAAACTCTTGGCGCGTCCGTTGGATTTCGAGCTGGAGCTGCTGTTGACGAGATGGGTCGGAGTTTGACTCGTTATCATCAAGACTGGACAGGCGGTCTTCCAGTTTCCGGATGCGATCTTGATACGTGCCAAGCTCCCGCTCGCGGACCTCCTGTGCCTTTTTATTTATCCGATAGGTTGGGTAAATAAACGAGCCAGCGAGAACGACAGTGTATAGTCCAATTCCGAGGTACACTAATAATTCAGCTCCGGTATAAGTTGCAATCTGCAGTCCCAGTGGAATCCCCAACGAGCCGGTTGAGAGGAGAACCGTCGTTTTGATAGCAAATTCGCCAGTCGTGCTTAGTCCTCCCAGATTGTCTGGGTGTAGTGGTTCAATCACCAGTTCAACCCGGTCACTGAACTCGTGAATTGTAGCCATCATGACGATACCGGCATGCCCCCCAAATCCGGTGAATAATGCAAAATAAATAAAAAATATCAAGTACGCAACTTGCTCATGCACCGCCGTAATTCCTTCAGCTACAAAATAATCGTTTCCGACAAAGAATACCGATACAATGACCACGGCGAACGGGAGAGTTGTTACCCACCAGTACCGAGAAATGATTCTGTCGTACTTGTCTGCGATCTCCTGAATAAGGGGTTCTTGATTGGGTGCCACTACTTCATCGACTGCTTGAAAAAACGAGGGAAAGACGCGCCTATCGTAATACCACACAATAAACGGCCCAAATGTCACCGGCAGCACAGCCAAAAATTGTACCGCAAGGAAGGCTCGGGATGCCTCCGCCAAATCAATGGCTACCAGTGATGAGATGACGGGGATCCATCCCATGGTCAGCAGTGATGCCACTACCGGATTTTCAACGTGCCGGCGCCCATACTCGACGACACGACTGAACCACACCATTGTGGCATTGTATTCCATAATCTGATGATTGCCTGCTTGAATTATTTCACTTGTGTTATATCGTTGAGGTCCTTATTTTAGCCTGCCAGAACTTGTGACGCTTACCTCCCCACGCGTACCAACTAACTAATCCAGCCGAGAGTGGCTGAAAGAAGTGCAGCAGTCTGCTGTATAGATTCTCTGTATTGACCGTTTCGAATTGGGTGTGCCAATACGTCTATGCCACCATCGTTTGCCCGTAACCGTCCTACTGAGCGGTGATGCCGGAAAGGGAGTACTGCGGTCCGCCTCAGTACTCGTGGACCCCGTCGTCAGTGACGACCGTATCAAGCAGGTGCGTCGGTGTGGCGTCGTAGGCCGGGTTTGCGACCTGGAAGCCTTCTGCGGGTTCCCGAAGCACCTCCGACGGCGACCGGTTCTCGTTTTCGAAGGCGAAGGCCCCGTCGACGTACTTCGCGGCGGCCCCGACGACCGTCACCGGCACGTCGTTGTCCGCTGCCGCCGTCGCAATCGGATACGTGCCGATGCGGTTGTACAGCGTGTCGTCGACGATACAGTCCATCCCGACGAGCACGCGGTCGACCTGTGACATGAAGTGGCCGGCGGCGCTGTCGACGATGAGTGTCACGTCGATCTCGTCCCGTTCGGAGAGGTGGCGCGTCATCTTTCGACCGAGGAAGCGTGGTCGGGACTCCGTAACGTACACCTCGAAGCTATGGCCGGCTTCTATGGCGTCGTCGATGGCTGCAAGTACCGTCGAGGAGAAGTCATGCGTCAACAGCACGTCGTCGTCAGCGATCTCCGACACGGCGCGCGCAGCGGCGCGGTCTTTCGATGACTCTACCGAGTCGATAACGTCGTCGATAGCCTCGTCAGTCAGTTCCTTGGCGGTCGCCACGTCGTCGGGCTCCGCATCCGAGACGGTGTTCACGATCCGGTGCTGGGTCGTATGGAGGGAGGCGTGCGAGGGGTTTGCTCGCCGGAGGGCGCTGCTGTTACGGTCGAGTGAGCGGAGGTAGTCCTCGACCGTCGGGTACTCCCTGTCAGTCAGATCCCGGAGCGCCTGGGCGGCTTTGACTGCGACCACGGAGGAACTGTGGGTCTGCATCTCCGAGATCTCCTCGACAGTCTCGTCTATCATACGGGTGGCTGTGAGTTGAACCGATATGTGTCTTCCCCTCGCCGTCGAACAGCATTTAACGCCGTCTCACATTAGGGGTGATAGACGCCTATGGGACGGCTCAGCACTGACACGGTCGGGATGACAGAGGGCATCGGCGTCGCCGTACTCGTCGGGCTGACGCTACTCGTGACGGCGATTGTCGGGCTGAACGTCCTCGTCATCGAGGACGACGACGGCGGCGGCCCGCAGGCGAATTTCAGCTACGACTACGTCGAGGACAACGAACTGCTCATCGTGACACACGAACGCGGCGACGAGTTCGAGGCCGGGAACGTCGAATTCGAAGGGCCGAGCAAGACGGTTACCTGGGCCCAGGTGGCTAGCCGGGAGCCCGACGCGACCATTGGCCCTGGAGATATTGCACAGTTGAGCAGCGGCAACGCCTACGCGCGACGGGTGAGCGCACGGGACACGATCACGATATACCACAACGCGAGCGGGAACCGGACCCAGCTGGACCAGTGGAACGGCGCGAACTAACCGGCGGGTAGTTCTGTGGACGGACTCAGTCAGCCGAAGCGACGGTCTCCCTGTCGCTCTGTGCCGGCCGACCGAACCAGTCATCGAACGAGAGCGGCCCGGCACCCATCGTGAACACCGCCGAGGCCATTCCGAACAGCGTGATGTGCGCGAGCACCGGGTCGTCCGGCAGGCCGAACAGCGTCGTGGTGAACAGGACAAAGGAGACGGCCGCCGCCCCGCGGGTCATGAAGCCGGCGATCAACACTAGGCCGACCAGCATCTCGGTCAGGCCGGCACCGAGCACCCACATGCCGGGGTCGACGGGTACGACGGCGGTGAGGTCGTACTTTTCCACGACTAGCAGCGCCTGGCCGGGTTCGGCGAGTTTCTGGATCAGCCCCAGATAGATGAACGTCACACCCATGCCGACGCGGACGATGACGGGGACGTACTCGCGGTACGGGTCTGTTGCCGAGTCCAGAAACCGCTTGAGATGATGCACCGGGTCGACACGGCCGTAGTACGTCCCGTCAGTGCTGGCGACCTGCTGGAGCATGTGGTCGGCGCTCGGGCGACCACCGCCCAGAATCAACAGTGCCAGGAACGCGGGGACGTACTCCATAGCGAGAACGACGCCTGGGTCGACGGACAGCGCCCACCCGTAGGTCACCAGCCCAATCGTCGTGACGATACGGGTCGCGAGCCCGAACAGGAGTGTGAACCCCAGCCCGATGAACAGCACCCGAACGAACGGGCTCGTGGTCGGGTCAAACGTCACCGTCGGGGCGAACAGATACCCCTGGAAGCCCGCCCCGACAAGTGGGAGCCCAACGCTGAGTCGGAGCATCCACGGAACGAGGTCCGCGTAGCCGACGAGTACGTCCCGGAGGATGACGATATCCGCAATCGTCGGCCGGACCCAGAGGTACGCCGCGAGGCCACCAGTCACTGCGAGGCCCGAGACAGCGAAGATAGCCGCGTTCATCGGGTCAGAGAGGACGGACAGCGCGAAACTGAGCGCGTCGAGCGCGTCTCCCGGTCCCTCCGTCACGTAGTCGACGTGTGCCGCCGCGGGCCGCGGAAGGACCACGAGAGCGAGCGCGATAGTGCTAGCAATACTCTGTGTACGCGTGTCCATACTTGAGAATTCGTGGGCTAGCTACCTAATCCTTGGTCCGTTCTACGTCTCTGGACGGTTCGGTAGCCCCGCCAGCGGCCCATCTCTGTAGGCGGTGGAATTATATCCACGCCTCCACTACTTATACGGCAGTGAGCGTCAATATCGAGACACAGATCGTCGAACGCGGGGACGACGAACACGTCGACGCGGCGTGGCGGCTCAAGGAGGACATCCGCGAGTCCGACGGGGTCCTTCGACAGCGGCGGGGGTTCTTTCGTGACGCCTACCGCCGGTCGACCACCTATCTCTACATCGACCGGTCGACGGACCGCCTCATCGGCTTCGCCGCGGTTCGACGCGACGGCTACATTCTCTTTCTCGCAGTCGACGACGAGTACAGGGGCCACGGCTTCGGCAAGCGACTCGTCGCCCGCGTCGCCGAGGACTACGGCAGCGTGACCTGTCACGCCCGGGCGACGAATCGGGAGGCAATCGGCTTCTACAAACACATCGGCTTCGAGATACGGCGGCGCATCGACAACTACTACGAGGACGGCGGCGACGCCTACTACCTCAAACTCGGCGAGGACTCGATTACGGACAAACTGTCGAAGTTCCTGCGTAGCTAAGCGAACGCTTTTCAAGGGACCTCCCCAACGAGGTAGCCGATGGAAGAGCGGACCCGCGCGTACCTCCGTGGCCGGTTCGGCGACCACTACCGACAGGCGTCCGTAACGCCGCCGCCGGCCGCAAACGAACGGGAATGGGGATTCATCCCGTGGACCGAAGGCCCAGGCGAGACGATGGTCCGCCATCGCTCGCTGCTGGACCTCGGCGAGATCGAGGACTTCCTCGGCCGCCGGAAGCCCCGTCACGTCTACTTCTCCGCGGGCCGCTACGACGAACCGAGCGCCTCCACGATGTCGGACAAGGGCTGGCGCTCCTCCGACCTCGTGTTCGACCTCGACGCCGATCACCTGCCCTCCGTGGTGTTAGGCGAGGACAGCTACGCCGAGATGCTCGCCAAGTGCAAGGACGCACTGCTTCGACTGCTCGACTTTCTGGAGGGCGATTTCGGCTTCGAGGACCTGACGGTCGTCTTCTCCGGGGGACGGGGCTACCACGTCCACGTCCGCGACGAGCGCATCCGCCACCTCGAGCGGGACGCGCGCCGGGAGATCGTCGACTACGTCCGCGGCATCGGCCTGGAGTTCGACGAACTCGTCGACGAGGAGGCCGTCGCTGGCACGGCCGGCCGGTCCAGTCCGGCACAGAAACGGACGCTCTCGACGGAAGGCGGCTGGAGCGCCCGCGCGCACCGCCACATGCTCGCCGTCGTCGACGAACTGCTCGCGATGGAGGAAGCGGACGCCCTCGACCGGTTGCAGGAGTACGACGGCATCGGCGAGGGGAAGGCGACGGCGGCGCTGAACGCGGCCCGGTCGAACTACGAACAACTGGAGGCCGGCAACATCGACGTACACCCCGCGTTCTACCAACTGGCGAAGATCCTCCTGCACGAGGTCGTCGCGGCGGACAACGCGCCGATTGACGAGCCGGTGACGACGGACACGAACCGGCTCATCCGCCTGCCCGGCTCGCTGCACGGCGGCAGCGGGCTGGAGGTCCAGCGCATCGACCGCGGGGATATCGACGCGTTCGACCCGCTGGTCGACCCTGTGCCGGAGACGTTCCGGGGCCACGACATCACCGTCGAGGTGACCGACGGCGGCCTCGTCGAACTGGATGGCGATAGCTTTACACTGGAGGCGGGTAATCAGACTGTACCAGAGCACGTGGGCGTGTTTCTCATGGCCCGCGGGCGTGCCGAGAAGGGGAAGGAATGAACGTAGACGAGCTCCAGTCCGTCCAATCGCGTGAACGCCAGACAGATCAGCTCCAGCAGCTGCGCGAGACGTTCTACGAGGACGCCGGACAGTTCATCCAACAGCTCCGGACGGAGCGCGACCGCGCGGCCGAACGCGCCGAAGACCCGTTCGACTCGCCCGAAGTCAACCGCCTGACCGACGATATCAAGACCGCCGAACAGACCGTCGAAGCCATCTACGAGCGCCGCGTCGGCAAGATCGTCAAGATGGCGTCGCTGGCCGCGGCGGACATGCCGACCGAGGACGACGGCCTCACCCGGGAGGAGCGGGACCTGTTCGAGACGATGGTCGAGGCTATCGAGTCCAATCGGGGCCATGTCCTCGACGTGATTGCGGGGGAAGCCCCGACCGGCGCGGTCGGCGACGAGCCGAAATCGGACGAGCGACGGGCCCCCGACCCGGAACCACGCCAGACGGCGAACGACGCGGCAGCCGGTGAGCCCGAGTCGCCATCGACGCCGGACTCGGGCGTCGACGCGGCTGACATGATGGGCAGCGGCGGGGACCACTCACCGCCAGCGGCGGAATCCGAGGCACCGACGCCGCCGCCCGAGGTGGACACGGACAGCAATCCCACTGCCGCCGGACAGTCCAACCCGGCGGACGTGCCGGCCGAGGACGACGTTCCGGTCCCACCGGCCGAACCCGGCGCTGAGTCCGACCCCGAACCGGGAACGGACCCGACACAGGCCGACGGCGGCCGGCAGTCACCAGGCGGTTCTGATACGTCCGGGGCCGCCGACGTGGACCGACGAACGGTGCGCATTACGGACGACGTGGGCGAGATATTCGGCGTCGACCAGCGCGAGTACGACCTCTCGACGGACGACGTGGTGACGCTGCCGGCCGACAACGCCGACCCGCTGGTCGAACAGGACGCCGCCGAGCCATTAGAATAAGCCGACATGGGGGGCCCGAACGGGCCGCTGTGCGGAGTCCCGTTCGGCGCTCTGTTCTGCGGCAGCGATGGACTATTTATATAGGGTCGTTCAGTTGATACGTATGAACACGCACGTTCGCATCGTCGTCGCGCTGCTCCTCGGCGTCCTCGCGTTTGCCGTCACGACCGTCTCGGTGACCGCCGGCTTCGAACCGCAGATAGAGTTCTCACTGCTTATCGGCCTTCCCGTGGGCGTGTCAGCCGGGCTAACCGGACTGTTCGCCGGATACGTTCTGCTGTGGTACCGCGACCAAGCGGCGGGCGCGGTCTCCGAGCGTGCGGTCCGCCTTCGACTGGCCGCGCTGGCGACCATCGCGGATTTCGTCGTCGTCACCGCTGCGGGCGTTGCGCTCTACGCGTTTGCCGATGGGAGTCTCGGTATCAGCCTGCTTATCGCAGGGCTCCCGGTAACGCTACCGCTCGCTGCCGCTGTCGGCTACGCTCTGGCCGGTGGCAACCGTGGCGAACAGGGCGGGTTCCAGACGCAGTAATCAGGATCGGGGCAGCAGATTCGGCCGACGGCGCTCGTTATGGCTCCGGCCTGCTTCCGAGCGCGAGTTCGACTGTCTCCTGTGCCCCGTCACGCTCGACCAGCACGTCGACCGTCTCGCCCGGGCTGGTCTCCAGTGCGAGGAAGCTGCCAAGCGCCTGCCGCGTCGGCGTCGGCGTGTCGTTCATCCGTCTGACCACGTCACCGCCGGTGGGAATCTCCGTCCCAGAAATCGTCGTGTCCCCGTCACTTCCCTGGAGCACGCCCTCTGATGGGCCGCCGTCGACGATACGGTCGATGTACACCCCCGACGCGGGCTCCAGGTCGTTCGCCTCGGCGAGACGCGGCGAGACGCTCTGGAGTCCAACACCCATGTACGGGTGGTCGTAGTCGCCAGTCTGGATGAGTGACGGCACGACGCGCTGGGTGAGCGGGGCCGAGATGGCGAAGGCGACGTTGTCGCCGCCCCCGGAGTTGATGACGCCGACCACGTCGCCGTCCAGCGTGACCAGCGGGCCGCCGCTGTTACCCGGGTTGACCGGCGCGTCGGTCTGCACTGCGTCGGCGATGGAGAAGTTGTTCGCGCTCTGGAGATTGCGGTCGACGCCGCTGACGATGCCAGCGGACACCGACCCGGACAGCCCGAAGGGGTTCCCGATGGCGACGACTTCGGTCCCGACCGTCGTCTCGGTCTCGACAAACGACAGGGGTGTCACGTCCGGCGTCGCGCCAATCTGGAGGACCGCCAGGTCGCTGTACACGTCTGCGCCGACGACAGTAGCCGAGCGCCAGCCAGTGTCCGCGAAGCGGACGTAATACTCGTCCCCGCCCGCGACGACGTGTTCGTTCGTGACGATGTGTTCGTCGTCGATGAGGAAGCCGCTCCCCTGCCCACCACGGGTGTCGTCGGAGTACACTCTGATCGAGACGACGGCATCGGCTACCTCCCGATACACGTCGGTGTAGACGCTTTCGGACTGCGCGACCGCGTCGGCCGACGCCGACTGATCTGCGGTGTTACCGTTCGAATCACTGCTGGTCCCGGGGCTCTGACAGCCAGCCGTGGCCGCGACGGCTGTCCCGAGGGCACCTAACATCGCCCGGCGCGTGAGAGACTGTTTCATACTGGGGCGTAGGCCTGGGTTGCGAAAAAGGCACGGTCGAGTCCCTCGCCGTGACCGGTTGCTCAATAGTCGTGTACAGCGCCTTTCAGTTCCCCCGAGAACGGGCACAAACTACAATGGTCCCGATAGCATACGGGGGGTCATGGCAGAGGACTCATCGGGAACGAAAACGCCGACACCGGGGTTCGTGTTGCCCGGTCTGCGATGTGGTGTCGAGATGGCACTCGTCGGGACAATCGTGCTGCTCATCGGCCTCCCGACCGAGGAGCCGTTACGGCTGGGAATCGTCTTTCTGGCGGCGCTACTGGCGATGACTGTGGTACTGTTCTGGGCGGTCGGCCGGCATATGCGTCGTTGGATTCGCTATGCGCAGGGCAAGCCGACCCGGACTACGCCGTTTGACTGAGGATGGCGACCGTCCCGGCCAACAGCACGGTCGATGCCGACTGATTTAATAACTTATTGGCCTTATTTTATTAACTAATCCCAGCTCAGGGCCGGATATTAGCAGTTGAATTAATAAGACAGGGCAGCCTAGCGCCGGTAATGACGGAGTCCGACGGTGGTACATGTGACGCCGCGAATGCCGACGGTCCCCCGGCAGTATCGGACTCGCATGATGGGGTCCATGTCGCACAGTTATCCGTCCCCGAAATGGACTGTCCCTCCTGTGCGGGAAAGGTAGAGGCCAGTGTCCGCGAACTGGCGGGCATCGAGGCCATCGACCCGCAGGTAGCGACGGGTCGACTCACCGTCGAATACGACGAGGCCGAGACGGACGTGGACGCGATAGCGGCGCGCGTCGAAGCGGCGGGCTACACCGTCGTGGACGACGGCGGCGAGACGCTACGGTTCAGCGTCCCTGAGATGGACTGTGCCTCCTGTGCCGGCAAGGTCGAGAGCGCGCTCGGGGCGGTCGACGGTATCAGAGCTATCGAGGCGCGCCCGACTACGGGGACGGCCGTCGTCACGTACGACCGGGACGCGACGACGGAGGGGGACCTCGTAGCGGCTATCGAGAGCGCCGGCTACGAGGTCACGGAGACGACTGCCGAGGGCGAGACGGCGACCGGGGGTACCGACGAGAGCGGCTCGCTCTGGACCAGTCCGCGGGCACTGAAGACCTGGGTCAGCGGCGTGTTCGTCGCCGTCGGCCTCCTCTTCGAGTTCCTGCTGGCCGGCGCGAACACGCAGGTCGGGAGCGTCTTCGGGTCGCCACTGCACGTCGCCGACGCCCTGTTCCTCGTCGCCGTGGCGACGGGCGGCCAGGAGATACTGCGCAACGGCTACTACTCCCTGAAAAACCGAAACCTGGACATCGACCTGCTGATGTCCATCGCCATCCTCGGCGCGCTCACTGCGAGTCTGGCGTTCGGCAGGGCGCTGTACTTCGAGGCCGCGACGCTTGCGTTCCTGTTCAGCGTCGCGGAACTGCTGGAACGGTACTCGATGGATCGCGCCCGAAACTCGCTTGCGGAACTGATGGACCTCTCGCCCGACGAGGCGACGGTCCTGCGGGACGGCGAGGAGGTGACGGTCCCCGTCGACGAGGTGCGGGTCGGCGACACTGTGGTCATCAGGCCAGGCGAGAAGATTCCGATGGACGGCGAGGTCATCGACGGAACCAGCGCGGTCAATCAGGCTCCGATCACCGGCGAGAGCGTCCCGGTCGACAAGACCGAGGGCGACGAGGTGTACGCCGGGACTATCAACGAGGAGGGGTATCTGGAAGTACAGGTCACGGCGGCGGCCAGCGACAACACTCTCTCGCGCATCGTCCAGATGGTCGAGGACGCCCAGTCGAACAAGACCGAGCGCGAGCAGTTCGTCGAGCGCTTCTCGGCGTACTACACGCCGGTCGTCGTCGCCTTCGCCGTCCTCGTGACGCTGACCAGCCCCGCCGTGTTCGGGGTGGCGTGGTCGACCGCCGTCGTGTACGGCCTGACGCTGCTGGTGCTGGCCTGTCCCTGCGCGTTCGTCATCTCGACGCCCGTTTCGGTAGTTTCGGGCATTACCAGCGCCGCGAAGAACGGCGTACTCATCAAGGGCGGCAACCACCTCGAAGCGATGGGCGCGGTCGACGTGGTCGCCTTCGACAAGACGGGCACGCTGACGAAAGGCGAACTGACCGTCACCGACGTGATCCCGCTGAACGGGAACACCGAGGATGAAGTCCTGCAGTGCGCCCGTGGGCTCGAACAGCGGAGCGAACACCCCATCGGCGAAGCCATCGTCGCCGAGGCGGGCACTGCCGGTGTCGGAAGCACCGAAATCGACGACTTCGAGAGCATCACCGGCAAGGGCGTCCGGGCGGACCTCGACGGGACGCCCCACTACGCCGGCAAGCCGGGGCTGTTCGACGACCTCGATTTCGACCTCTCGCACGTCCACGCGACCACCGATGGCGGCGTCGTCACGAAAACGGCCCAGCAACTCTGTGAGCGCAACAACTGCCTGGACCTGCTGGCGGACACGGTACCGGAACTCCAGGCCGAAGGCAAGACGGTTGTCATCGTGGGCACGGACGACGAGATAGAGGGTATCATCGCCGTCGCCGACGAGGTGCGCCCGGAAGCGAAAGCCGCTGTCTCCCGGCTCCGCGACCTGGGTGTCGAGCGGACTGTGATGCTCACCGGCGACAACGAACGCACCGCGGGGGCTATCGCCCGGGAAGTCGGCGTCGACGACTACCGGGCCGAGCTCCTGCCCGACGAGAAGGTCGCCGCTATCGAGGACCTCGTGGCCGAATACGACGGGGTGGCCATGGTCGGCGACGGTATCAACGACGCGCCGGCGCTGGCGAGCGCGACCGTGGGCGTCGCAATGGGGGCCGCCGGAACGGACACAGCCCTCGAAACGGCAGACATCGCCCTCATGAGCGACGACCTCTCCAAGCTCCCGTACCTGTACGAACTGGCCAACGACGCCAACGGCGTCATCCGGCAGAACATCTGGGCCAGCCTGGCGGTCAAGGCCGGCCTCGCCCTCGCCGTGCCGTTCGGCTACGTCCCTATCTGGGTCGCCGTGCTCGCAGGCGACGCGGGTATGACGACGGCCGTGACCGGCAACGCGATGCGGCTCTCGCGGATCCGGCCGGAGAGCGGCGACGAAGTGTAGACGGGAAGGGCCGTGCGTCCCGGTCGGTGTACTATTAAGTGGACGCCGGGAGTAGCGTGCATCCGATATGGAACTCACATGGTACGGCCATTCGACGTGGCACGTGACAGTCGACGACACCGAGTTGCTCATCGACCCGTTCTTCGATAACCCCAAGACCGACACGGACCCCGAGGAACTGGACCCGGACTACGTGTTGTTGACCCACGGCCACGCCGACCACATCGGCGACGTGGACCGCTACGAGGGCTGTGGGCTCGTGGCGACGCCGGAAATCGTCGAGTACTGCGAGGACAACTTCGGCGATTTCGACGCCGTCGGCGGCATGGGGATGAACCTCGGCGGCACCGTCGAAATCGGCGACGCCTTCGTCACGATGCACCGGGCCGACCACACGAACGGCATGGACACCAGCTACGGCACGAGCGGCGGGATGCCCGGCGGGTTCATCATCTCGGACACGAAGCCGACACAGGTCAGCGACGCGGAGTCGACAACGTTCTACCACGCCGGCGACACCGGCCTCATGACGGAGATGCGCGACGTCATCGGGCCGTTCCTCGAACCGGACGCCGCGGCGGTGCCGGTCGGCGACCACTTCACCATGGGGCCGATGCAGGCCGCCGTCGCCGTCGACTGGCTGGACGTCGACCACGCGTTCCCGATGCACTACGACACGTTCCCGCCCATCGAAATCGACACGCAGGACTTCGTGAACGAGGTCAAAGGCACCGGTAGCGACGCCGAGGTCCACGTCCTCGACGGCGACGAGACGTTCGAACTTTAGTCCGGTCGTTCCACGTCGGTCACGGTGAACCGCGCGCCGCCCGCCTCGCTGTCATCCACCGACAGCGACCAGCCGTGTTCCTTCGCGATCCGGCTGGCGATATAGAGCCCGAACCCGCTGTTCTGTTTCTCCGAGGCATACCCCGCCTCGAACACTCGATCCGGTGGCGAGACGTCGACGCCCGGACCGTCGTCTGCGACGAAGAACCCGGACGACGTAGCGCCGACGCGAATCGCAACGTCGGAGCCGCCGTGCTCGATGGCGTTCGATAGCAGGATCTCCAGGAACAGCCGCATCGATTCCGCGTCCGCCAGCAGTCGCCTGTCCGACGTGACTTCGAGCGACGACGTTTCGAGCGACAACGAACTCCACACGTCCCAGACGACCGTCGAGAGCCGCAGTTGTTCGGGCGTGAACTCAGGCGAGTTGTTCGAAGCCAGCGAGACGACCTTGTCGACGATGGCGGCGAGCTGGTCGATAGAGCTCTCGACGGCCTCCATGTGCTCGTCGTCGACGTCGATTTGCGAGAGGTGGCCGGTCGACACTTGGAGTTCGTTGCGGAGTTCGTGTGCGGCAAGCAGCGCCACCTTCCGGAGGCGTTCGTTCTGCTGCCTGAGGAGGCGCTCGCGTTCCCGCTGGTCGGTGATGTCCTGGGTGATACCGATCAGACCGGCCAGTTCACCGGTCTCGTCGTGCCAGGGGACCTTCGACGTCCGGAGGTGTTTCTCCATCGACGGGGAGAACTCGTGGACGTCCAGTACGTCGGTCCCGTCGTTGATGACCTGCAGGTCGTCGCCGCGGGCGGCCTCCAGATACGCCGTCCCGGCGGGTAATCCGTCTTCGTCTCGCCGGCCGAGCAGCTCCGGGGGTGCGTACGACGAATCGTTAAGCAGCACGTAATGCCTGTCAGTGTCCTTCACGAACAGGTGTTCGGAGTTCCGTTCGAACATCGTGGCGAGAATCGTCTCGGGGCGTGAAACCGGACGGGCAGCCATGGTCTCGCCCCTGTCGAGTGCCTCACCGACTGCGGCAGCCAGTGCCGGCGACCCGAGATCGTCGTCGGCGACCGCCTGGATGTGGTCTCCGCGGTCCGCTTCACTCCCGTACATAATCACGGGGAGGTTCGGGTAGAGGCCGGTGGCCGCCTCCGCCAGATGGCCGCCCGCCATGGCACCACACGTCACCGGGACGACGAGGCAGTCAGTCGCAGTACGTAGCAGTGTCGTATCGACGCGTTCGGGTTCGGTCGTGCGGACCGTTGCGTCGATTGCCGCCTGTTCGAGCGCCGCCTGTAACCGCTCTCCGGCAGCAGTCTCGGCAGCGACGAGGAGGACAGTCGGCGGGGACATCAACACCACCACGGTTTGAACCGGGGTTGTAAATAGGTTTAGCAGTCATGAAAATAAGGGAACAGGAAGCGACCATGGGCCGAGCCCACTGGCATCGATACCGGAGGCCGCTATCTACAGTGACAGCCCGTTTCCTGACTCGTCCTGATACGCGGGCTTTCAGGGCGCTATCGGGTTATGGCCTAGCTTGGATACGTGGATTCCGGCCAGCGAGTGGTGCGGTGGCCCCTCCTGGCAGAGTTCGTCGGGGGCAGCGGTTCCACTCCTGATTTCTAATTGAAATGATCCACAACATCCGAGTATCCGGACGACGTACTGTCAGGTGTGTCCGAAACGTACGTCTGCGCCCGGTGCCAGGACGCCGTCGAGCGAAACTTCGAGGTCCGGTCGATCATCAGGACCTGTGGCGAGTGCGGCGAGAACGGTCGGTTCCTCCACAGGTCGCTAGTCGAGTCGCTCTCTGAAATCGCCGCGGAGAACCGACCGGACGGCTGGGAGCAGATGACACTGGACGAGCAATTCGAAGCGGCACTCAAAGAAGGGCTCATCACGGTCACACGGAAGTGAGTTCGTACCGTCGCGCTGACGGCTTCGTTCAGCTCTGACGGCGACCTGATTTTGGCGGCGTGGTTCGTCAGTTGACCCGATAGCCTACGTCACTGTAGTTGGCTCCTCAGTCCCACTTCGCGCCGGGGTTCGTCACCGCACCGTTAGCGGCGGAGCCGAAGTCGCTGTGGTACTTCGCCAGCACGCCGCTGTCGTACGTCGGTTCTGGGTCGTAGTCTTCGAGGCGCTGCTCCATCTCGGCCTCGGTGAGATCGACTGACAGTTCGTGGTTGTCGATGTCGATAGTGACGGTGTCGCCGTCCTCCAGGGCGGCGATCGGGCCGCCGACGAATGCCTCGGGCGCGACGTGACCGATGGAGAAGCCGCGGGTCGCACCGGAGAACCGGCCGTCGGTGAAAAGCGCCACGTCCTCAGCGTGGCCCTGGCCGGCGACGGCCGAGGTGACGCCCAGCATCTCGCGCATGCCGGGACCGCCCTGCGGTCCCTCGTTGCGGATGCAGATCACGTCGCCGGACTCGACGTGACCCTCCTGCACGTACTCCATGGCCCCTTCCTCCTGCTCGAACACGCGGACCGGCCCCTCGTGGTGGAGGTGGTCCTCGCCGGTGATCTTGATGACCGCGCCGTCGGGCGCGAGGTTGCCCGAGAGGATGCGGATCGCGCCGCGCTCGTGGATCGGGTCCTCGACCGTGTGGAGGTAGTCCACGCCGAGGTCCTCGATTGCAGGCGGGTCGATACGTTCGAGTTCTTCCTCGATTGTGTTGCCAGTGACGGTGAGTTCGTCACCGTGGAGCAGGCCGGCGTCGTTCAGCGCCTTCAGCACGACCGGGACGCCGCCGACCTCGTGGAGGTCGTTCATGACCTTCTCGCCGCCGGGCTGGAGGTCGGCGATCTTGGGCGTCCGGGCGCTGATCTCGTTGAACGTCTCGATGTCGAGATCGATGCCGGCCTCCGCGGCGAGCGCGAGCAGGTGGAGGACGGCGTTGGTCGAGCCGCCGACCGCGACCTGCAGGGCGATGGCGTTCTCGAAGGACTCGCGGGTGAGGAAATCCGAGGGACTGCGGCGTTCCTGAACCACCTCGACGGCGAGTTCGCCGGCCCGGCGGGCCTCCTCGTAGCGGGACTCGTGTTCGGCCGGCGGGGAGGCCGACCCCAGCGGCGCGAAGCCGAGCGCCTCGGAGATAGACGCCATCGTGTTGGCGGTGAACATCCCGCCACAGGAGCCCGCGCCGGGGCAGGCGTGCCGTTCCATCTCGTCGAGTTCGCCCTCGCTCATTTCCCCGTCGGCGACCGCGCCCACGCCCTCGAAGACGTTCTGGATGGTGACCTCGCGGCCGTCGTGCTCGCCGGGCATGATGGACCCGCCATAGAGGAAGACGCTGGGCAGGTCCGTCCGGATGGCGGCCATCATCATCCCGGGCATGTTCTTGTCACAGCCGCCGATGGTGACGATGCCGTCCATGCGCTCGCCGAAGGTGACGAGTTCGACGGAATCGGCGATGATTTCGCGGGAGATGAGTGACGCCTTCATCCCCTCGGTTCCCATCGAGATGGCGTCGGAGATGGTGATCGTGCCGAACTCGATGGGCATCCCCTCCGTGTCGTCGATACCGTCGTAGGCAGCATCGGCCACGTCGTCCAGATGGACGTTACACGGGGTGATGTCGGCGGCCGGGTTCGCGATGCCGATCATCGGCGAGGACAGGTCCTCGTCGTCGTACCCCATCGCGCGGAACATCGCGCGGTGGGGTGCCTTCTCGTATCCCTCCGTCACCTCGGTACTCCGGAGATCCGGGTCCTTCTCCGGACGCTCTTGCCGTTCCTGCTTGCTCATATTTGAGCGACGCCGTGGGCAACCTTAAATAACTTGTACTCGCGGTAACGTCTCACACAGAAGCGCGGCGAAACCGACCGGTGACAGTAGCTTCTTTTCCGTCGGGGACTTCCGCCGCCGTATGCCGACGGTCACGACCGCCGCGCGACTCCACTTCGGGTTTCAGAACCTCTCGCTCGCCCACGAGCGCCTCTACGGCGGCGTCGGGCTCGCCCTCGACGAGCCGCGGCTGACCGTCGAGGCGACACGGGCCGAGACGGTCCAGTGTGACGACGCGGCGACCGAACCGTACGTCCGGCGCGTCGTCGATGCGCTCGACGTACCTGGCGCGGCCGTCTCTGTCGAGGAGCGGTTCCCGCGACACGTCGGCCTCGGGAGCGGCACCCAGCTCTCGCTGGCGACGCTCATCGCCGTCGTTCGGGCCTACGACCGGACCGCTGACGCCCGGACCTACGCGCCGCAGCTGGGCCGGGGCGGCCGGAGCGGCATCGGCGTCGCGGCGTTCGAATCGGGCGGATTCGTCGTCGACGGCGGCCATCCGACCGAGCGGTTCACCGCCGAGCCGCCGGCCGAGGGCGACTGGGACGTGCCGCCGGTGCTGGCTCATCACGACGTCCCCTCGCACTGGCGCTTCGTCGTCGTCGTGCCGGACACCGACCCCGGCCAGAGCGGGAGCGCGGAAGACCAGAGTATGCGGCAGGCCGTCGAGCGCGCCGACCCCGGCATCGCCGACGAGATCTCGACGCTGTTGACCCGACGGCTGCTCCCCGCGATTGCGACAAGGGACCACAGCGACTTCGGGCAGGCCGCGGCGCGGCTGGGCCGGCTCAACGGCGCGTGGTACGCCGACGAACAGGGCGGCGTCTACCGCCCGCCCGCCGGCTCGCTCGTCGAGTCACTGTCGAGCGCCCCGGTCATCTCCGGGGCCGGCCAGAGCTCCTGGGGACCGACCGTCTGGGGCCTGACGACGGCGGAGCACGTACCGGCGGCCCGCGAGGCCGGCGTGCTGGCGCTCGATGAGGCCGGCGTCGAGGGAACGGTTCACGTCGTCGCGCCCCGGAACACTGGTGCCTCGCTGACTGAGTAGGCGCGCCGGAACTGCGGAACGAACCGCCGGAACTAACGACGACTCTTGCAGCCGCCAGTGCGGTTATCAGTCTCGGCGGCGAACCCTCGCCGATGACTGCATTGTTCTCACCGCTGGAGCTCCGCGAGACGACCGTCCCGAACCGCGTCATGGTGTCCCCCATGTGCCAGTACTCCTGTGAGGCCCGCGACGGCCTCGCCACCGACTGGCACCGCACTCACCTCGGCTCCCGCGCCGTCGGCGGCGCGGGGCTGGTCATGACAGAAGCGACCGCCGTCGAAGCCCGCGGCCGTATCTCCCCGGAGGACCTGGGAATCTGGAGCGAGGAGCACGCGGCGGCGCTGGAACCCATTACCGACTTCGTCAGCGAACAGGGCAGCGTGCCAGGCATCCAACTGGCCCACGCCGGCAGGAAAGCCGCCACGTCGCGCCCGTGGGATGGCCACGACCCGCTCCAGCCCGACGAGGGCGGCTGGGAGGTCGTCGGCCCGAGCGACGACCCGTGGCCCTACGAGGACGGCGAGGCCCCGCCGACGACGGCGCTGGATCAGGACGGCATTGAGTCCGTCATCGACTCGTTCCGCGCGGCCGCCGAGCGCGCGCTCGACGCCGGTTTCGAGGTCGCCGAGGTCCACGCCGCCCACGGCTACCTCCTGCACGAGTTCCTCTCGCCGGTGACGAACCACCGCGAGGACGACTACGGCGGCGACTTCGAGGGACGCACGCGGCTGACCCGCGAGGTCACCGCCGCCGTCCGCGAGGTCTGGCCCGACGACAAGCCGGTGTTCGTCCGGGTCTCGGCGACGGACTGGCTCCCCGACCGCGACTCGTGGACCGTCGACGACTCCGTACGGCTGGCCGACCAGCTCTCCGAGGTCGGTGCGGACCTCATCGACGTGAGCGGCGGCGGCATCCACCCCGAGTCCCGACCGGAGTACGCCGGCCCGAACTACCAGCTCCGGTACGCCGAGCGGATTCGCGAGGAAACCGAGTCGGACATCGCCGTCGGCGCTGTCGGCGGCATCACGACGCCCGAACAGGCCGAAGCCGTCGTCGCCAACGACCGGGCCGACATGGCTATCGTCGGCCGCGAACACCTCCGGGACCCGTACTTCACGCTGACTGCGGCGAAGGAACTTGACGCGACTGACGAGATCGAGGGGCCGCCGCAGTACCGCCGCGCCTGGGGCTTCTGAACCCGCTCAGACCTTATCGAGGTCGAGGTCGACGGCGTACCAGTCGAGGGCGAGCAGGACGGCCGCGCCGACGGCGCCGGCGGCGACGAACGCGATGAGGACATCGGTCGAAAAGCCGACCTCTCCCCGGACCTCCACCACTGGGGCGCGTAGTGCGCCGACGACGAGCGCGACGAGGAAGGCGAGCGTCGCGCGGCGATTGTAATCGAGGGCGCGACGGACGACGCGGGCTATGGTGAACAGACCGACCAGCCCGCCGAGGATGAACGTCACGACCGGCACGGCCGTGGTGGTCACGTCCTCGACCGTGCCGCCGGTGGCAAGCGCGATGAGCGCGTCGACGAACTCGCTGAGGGCCGTCGACATGCGGGTGTACTGCCCGAGAATGATGAGTAACAGCGACCCAGAGATGCCGGGCAGAATCATCGCGCTGACGCCGATCATGCCGGCGAAGAAGACGAGTGCGAGGCCGCCGCCATCTGCAGCGGCTGTCGACACACCGGACACGTAGAACGCGAGCAGGAAGCCGACGACGCCGGCCCCGATCTGGAACGTCGAATCGACCGTGAGACTGCGCAGTAACACTACTGCCGATGCAGCGATGAGTCCGAAAAAGAACCCGAAGAGCAGCGCCGGCGTCTCCTGGCTAGCGATGTGGACGATTCGCGTCACGATGACGACGGCGGTCCCGACGCCGGCGACCAGCGCGAGGAGGAACCAGATGTCGAGTTCGAGGAGTTCGGCAAACGCGCCACGTATATCGATACCGCCGTCCACGGGGGCGAGTGCGCGAAAAAACCGAATTATCCGGCCCGGCGTAACGGCGGTAATCGCGGCGATGAGTCGCTCGTAGACCCCGGCGATAAGCGCGATTGTCCCTCCGGAAACGCCGGGGACGCCGTCCGCACTGCCCATACAGAGGCCGATGAGAAACGTTCGAATCCACGCACGAAGCGGTGGCACCGAGCCCCGAATCGTTGGTAGGTCCCGGTCGGGAGGGGTAGTCATCACTGCACGCTTCCAGCATCACGCTCAAATCCCTTGTGGAGTCGCGTCGTATTGTGCTGCTGTCACAACTACAAAACTGCAACTGGATAAGCAGCCTGCGAACGCGCTAGCTCCGATGCGATAGCGTGAGCACGCCGTTCCTGAGTGTCTGGACCGCGCCGGCGGCCGGCAGGTCGATGTCGAACTCCGTCTGGAGGTGCGGAGCGTCCACGGCAACGATGGCCTCCGTTCCGATGACGTCGACTGTCACGTGGTCGTCGCTGACGTGGAGCGAGTCCAGGTCGACGGCGACCGTCCAGCCGTCGTCGTGGTCGGTGTGCGAGACGTGTAGCGGCGACCGTTCAGTTTGTGCGTCCATTCGTCAACCATGGGTACGTGTTACATACATAAAGGTCCCCGTTCGGCGCGTGCCAAAGAAATATGCCAGACAATACGGCAATACGTCCTTACGCGGCCGGGCCGAGATACCCCCATGCCTGCAGGCGATCCCCGTCACCGCTTATCCAGCGCTCGCCGATGTCGTCGCGGTAGTAGAGGTTCGGGATCACGATGTCGTCGATGCGCTTGTAGGCCTGCTCCCGGGCACGCTGCATCGTCTCGCCTTTGCCCGTGACGACCAGCGGCATCCCGCTCTCGCCAGCCACACGCCACTGGCCGTCGATCCGCTTTGCATCCTCGATGTGGATACCCTCGCGGCTGTCGGATTCGAAGACGACCGCGGCGTTGCGGGAGTTCTCGTCGTAGGTTTCCTCGTCGTCGAACGGGAACGGCGGGAGGACGACCCGAACCGCAATCTGATACCCGCGGTGGACCTCCAGGTCGGGGTCGCGCCCGTTTGCCAGGTCGAGGAAGAACTGCCCCGTCTCTGATTCGAAGGACTCCTCCTGGAGCGTTATCGTCGGATACCCGAACCGCGGCGTGAACTCCAGCGGATAGATGCCGGTCTCGTTGACGATGCAGTTGATGTCGATGCTGCCGACGTACCCCTCGTCGGCGAGCCAGCCTTCCACCTTGCCAAGCGTCTCCGCGAACAGTTCGTTCCGGCCCGCCCAGAACATCGAGGTCCCCATCTCGCCGGTCGAGGGACCGATGTTGCCCGGGAACAGCTTCTTGTGCTCGAAGTTGAAGTTGATCGGTTCGGCGAACGACTCGCCGTTGAAGAAGCCACAGACCGCGATTTCGACGCCCTCGACCTTCCGCTGGAGTTGGAAGCCCTTCAACCGGTGGCCCCACGCCTTCTTGTACGCCTTCAGCACGTCCACAACGTCACTCCCGTCGTCCTCGTTGCCGACGTACAGAAGTCGCTTGACGTTCTGGACCTCTCCGAGTGGTTTGATGACGTACGGCGCAGGGTTCTCCCGGACGTGCTGGATGCCGGCGTCGAAGTCTTCGAAGACGTGGTGCTCGATAGTGTTGACACCGTTGGCTTCGAGAACCTCCATCGCATAGCCGCGGTCCTCTTCGAGCGTGTCCGTGTTGGGCGTCCCGCCGACGACAGCGTGGCCCTCGGCTCGAAGGTCCCGTGAAATCTCACCAGTGCCGATATCGCTGCCGACCCAGATGTCGTCGAAGATGACGACATCGGCCCAGTCGAGGTCCCCACGCCAGTCGTCGGTTTTCGGCACGAACCCGTCGGCGATCTCCCGATCGCTGTCGGCTTCGATGTAGTACCGAACGTCGTGCCCCTCCCGGCTGACCTGCCAGGCGATGTCGCCGATGAGTGCCGCGTCCAACGAACAGAAGAGGAAGTTTGCCATGGCACGTCTGCGAGCGGGTGTGGGGTAAACGTTGCCTGTCCTGTCGACCGCAGGGCATTGCTATCGCGATGACAGCGAACCGGTCAGTCACCCCTGTCTGCTCGACACCCACTGGTATGTTTAAACAAACTCGCTCCCGTAAGCCGAATCGTTTTAGTCCCCTTCTGTAAATTTCCACGTATGACCCGCGACGAACTCGCATCCGCGAGTGAACTGCTCGAATCGGCGGCCGAAGACACAGACAGCGACGAGGCGAGCGAACGCCTGGCCGAACTCGCCGACCAGCTCGGCACCCTCGCGTCTGACGAACACGGCCCGGACCACGGCCGACTCGCGCGCATCCAGTCGGCGCTCAACGACCTCAGTAGCGGTGACGCCGAAGACGTGACTGGTGCCATCGAAGACGCCGACGACCAGATCAACGAGTACCGGTCCGACCTCGAAGGGGTCTGATACGGGTCCACGCGAACCGTGGTGTGAGTGGCTTTCTGCTACAAAAAGACGGCTCTCGCGAGCGACGGGTTCCTACGATTCGGTCGCCGTTTCCTCGTCGACCGGCTTGATTCGGTGTGTCGCGTCGTTGTGATCCTCCGGGGCACGCAATCGATAGATGACCGCACGCGGCTCCGTACCATCGACGTAGGGACTCTTGCCCTCGTGTGTGATACTCTCTGTTTCTCCTGGGTCCAGTTCCCCATCAAACCGGTCGACGGGGGTGTAGGCGATGCGTGGACCGGTTCGGTTGAGTGCGATGACGTATCGGCCGGAGACGTCGCCCGTGTTCGTAACGGTAATCTCGAGCGTCGGTCTGGCGGGCTCAGCGACCCGCTCCGGCCCGTCGAGTGTGATATCGAACGATGGAAGCGGGGCTTCGAGTCTGGTCCGAACTGTCTCCGGAGGCGTCCACTTTCCATCGGGCCAGGACAGTCGGGCGTCGCTGGGTGATCCGGTTTCCGGGAGGCCGAAAACCAGTGGCCCACCGGTTTCGGTGAACTGTCGGCCCCACTCGCCGTCGCGATACAGGCCGTTTCTGAACGTCTCGGGGCTGTGCGTCGAACCATCGAATCGGAACGAGAACGCGTCGCGATCAACTCTCGATCCCTCGACAGTCGCCGTGAGCACGAGGTACTGGCCATCAGCCGGTTTAACGCTGATGGAATCAACGGCGGGAAGTACAACACCGGGGACCACAACGGCGTCCGTAACCGTCACAGCGGGCGGCGGTCCGGTGTCGACCTCGCTGACGGCTGGCGACGGGACCGGCGTCACTGTCTGGGTCTCGTCTGTCTCACTCTGACACCCCGCGCCGGCGACGGCCAGCCCACAGAGCGCCAGTACTCGACGGCGGTACATGGCGCTAATTTCCGCTGCCCCGGATAAATGCTTTCAGAAGAGTCGTATTCTGTTTTGAGCGACCGTTCTCCGACGGGTTCTACTAGACCAGTCTCCGCGCGCTCGGAACCCGTACGCGGTATTGCTCTGTCAGTCGCTCTGCGATTAAATAACATCTTAGTTAATGTTTGTGGGTAACCAAAAGCTTTTGACAATTCCGATAATTTAAGTCAAATGTATATCAAGTTGGGGGGTTGGGTGGTGGTTCCCTCCCTACGTGGTGATCTCAATGAGCAAATCAACGAAGGGCCGAACGGCTCCCAAATCGATGCGTCACAAGCAAATACTCGACGTAGCGGCTGAGAATCCCGAGGCGTCCGTCGCAGAACTCGCGGCCGAAGTACCGAGCGCGACAGCGGAGCTTGTCGAGCGGGTGCTCGAGGAACACGGTGACCCTGCCGAGGACGACGGGACGGACGAATCCGACGAGTCACCGAGCGACTCATCGACAGCGTCACAGTCGTATCCGACCCCCGAAGACCTCTCGTCGGCAGAATATGAGACGATCCAGGCGATTCAGCAGCATCCCACCGCGTCTCAGCGGGACCTCGCGGAGAAACTCGGCGTGACTGCTTCGACAGTGAGCAACCGCGTCAACGGGATCGACGGGTTCGACTGGTCGAACCGCGAAACGTTCGCCAACGCCGTGTTCAGCGACGAAGAGCCCGGTTCGTCGACGGCGTCGGATGAAACCGACACGCAAGCATCCGACAGCGAACCCCCGGAGTCAGCAGGGATGCCCGACGACGCCGACGGTCGAGTGTCAGGTCCCGACACCGCGTCCGACGACGGCGACCACTCGCTGTCGGAGTCCGCGACAGCGGCCGGCGAAGTGAATACCACGCTGACTACGTTCCAGTCGACTGTCGAGGAGCTCTCCGCACAACTGGCCGAACTCGAGGGTCAGGTCGAAACCGTCACCGACGGCGGCGGCTCGCCACAGCCGTTTCAGGACCCTGAACTCGTCCACAAGGTCGTCCACGCGTGTATGGACTCCGACAAGATATCCGAGGAGGAAGAGCTCCGGATTCTGGATTCGCTGCTCTAGTTGTACTCACGCCACCGGTGGCCACACTCTTGGCACTTGAAAAACCGCGTCGGCGGTTCGTCGGCTGACCCGGTCTGTTTGATGGTGTACCACGCTTTCCCGTGTCCGCACTCCTCACAGGTCACGTCGTCGGCCGTCGGCTTGCCCTCGAAGTTCGAGCCCTCTTCGGTCTCTATCAGTTCGTCGCCGCTCTGTTCGTCCGTGCTGACGAACTCGGCCGCGCGGTCCTCGTCTTTCGCGACCCGCGCACCACAGGACTGACAGACCATCTCGTCACCATCGGCGTGCATCATCGAGCCACAGTCGTCGCAAAACTGCATACACCCCGTTCGGACACCGAGGCAAAAAGCCGTTACTGCTCGTCCTCGATCTCGTGTTGCTCGGCGACGACCGGACAGTCAAGCAGCCGGACTGTCTCCATGTCGAGGAACTCCATGATTTCGGTTCCCTCGTTCGTGCAGTGTGCGTTCGGCGGTGCGGAGAAGTGTTCACACTGCTCGCAGTAGCGGTGCTTCGAAACCTCCGCGTAGCGGCTCTCGGGCGTGGCCTCGCTATCGTCGTCCGCAGCGATCTCTGCCCACACTTTGTCGGCGTCGATGTGGCCGACATCGACCCGCTCGAACGCGCTCTCGCCGCTCCCGAAGGGGTCCTCGCCGCGCTCGTCCATTCCCGAGAAGGGGTCGTCCGGGTCGGGTGAGGACCCGGAAGGGGGACTGTCCGACTCGGTCGCCGAATCCGAACGGAACTCTTCCGTGTCGACGGCCGAGAGCAGGTCGTCATCACCGGATGCACTGGGCCCCGACTCGGACGCATCGTCGGCCGGTTCGTCGCTCGATTCACTGCCCGGCCAACTGTCGACGGGTGGCTGGCGTGCGTCTGCCGAGCCGTCCGCGTCGTCAGGCCCCGAACCGAGGCGCTCGAACGGGTCGCCCTCGCGGTCGTCATCCGGGTCGAGCTCTTCGAAGGGGTCTCGCTCGTCGTCACTCATTGGTCTCTCCCGGTTCAAGCTGTGCTGCGGCCACTAGCCGCGCCTTCGAGCGGATAATGCCGCCCTCGGGCCGCACGTCCGACACTGTCGTGTTGCAGTGTGGACACTGGGGGTCGGTCAGTAGCCCGATTTCGACCTGCTCGTCGCAGTTCGAGCACCGTGCCGTCGAGATATTCTCCTGTGCCGCGGCGCGTTTCAGCCGGTCGACCGCTTTCTGATTCTGGTCCCGGCCGCCCTGGTCGTCGCGGAGGTCGCTGACGACCCAGGCGACGCGGGTGAGTTTGTCTTCGACATCGTCGAGTCGGTCGTCGATGTCCGAAACTTGATCGCCGATGTCTGCAACTCGCTCGTCCTCTGTTTCGAGCGAATCGGCCACGTCATCCCGAAGCGCGGCGAGTTCCGCCTTCATCTCCTCGATCTCCTGTGAGAGTGCATCGATACGGTCGAACTCCTCGTGGCTGTGGTCGGCTGGCGCTTTCGCGTCGGCCTCCCGTTTGACCTGCACGACGCGCTCGCGGACGTCTTCGATCTTCGTCTGAAAGTCCGCTTCGAGCGCGTCGAACCGCTCTGCGAGTTGGCGTTCCACCGTGTCGACGATATCCGGGATATGGGCACTCACAGCGCTCTCGGTCGCTGCTTCGACTGAGCCGTTCAGCTTCTCGTCCACGGTTGCGGCGACGACGGCATCCAGTTCGTCCGCCGATGGCTGGAGGATATCGTCCATCCCCTCGTCCGAATCAGCCGCTGTCATGTACGCGGCCAGCAGTTGCTCCATGACGGCTTCGCGAGGAACGCCGAGTGTCTCGGCCTGCTCGGTCAGCCACTCGTCTAGATCCGCAGATAGCTCGACGTGCACTCCCCCGTCATCGGTCGACTCGGAGGACATTACGACACCCTTGACGAACAAGACTGATAAGGGTTTGTCGCCGATTTCAGATACCGAGAGCGGGAGCGAACCGTCAGCACGCGGCTCGTTGTCTTTTTTCGACAGTTACGGGCATTTCTGCTGCCGACTATCGCTACCGAATCTTGCGCACGTCGCTGATATCGAAGCCGGCCTCGCCCAGTTCCGTCTCGAACTGGACGATGTCCTCGTCCTCGATCTGTGAGAGGACGCCGCGGAACTGCTGGACGACGAGCGTCCGAGCCCGGGTGGAGCCGCCGGACTCCCACGCGAACTCCATCGTGCCGTGGGAGGCGTCGACGAGCTGGCCGTGCCGGACGGACGACAGCGTCTCTGGATTGATATGTAACAGGAGGAGGCCGCCCCAGTGATGGGCCGCCTTCTGGAGTCCCTGGACGAGCGAACTGATATCCGACCAGCCGACTTCCTCGCCCATCGCGCTGACGAGGTCCGACAGCGAGTCGATGACGACGAGATTGTTCGCCGCAACCTCGTTCAGGACCATGCCGAGCGTGCCGAGCAGGTCCTCCCGCTCGTGACGCGCCCGGAGATCGGTGATCGACGCGGTTTCGTCGGCGTACCAGTCCCGTGGCACCGGACTGATGTGGAAGTACCGCTCCGAGAGGTCGTGGAACTCGACCGCCCGGCTCCCCTTGTCGACCACGTCGTCGTCCATCGCCAGCCGCATCTCGCTGACCAGTTGTGACTCGCTTGCGGTAAAAGAGATGTAATGAACTTCGTCCGGGGCGACAGCGTCGGCCGAGAGGTCGCCGTAGTAGAGGTCGTGCAGCTCCCCATCTACCTGCCCGAGCCCGTTGATGAGTGCGCTCGTATGCATGAACTCACGGGAGCCAGCGCCGGCCTCGCCGGAGAGCAAAACGACGCTCCCGGCGGGCGCTCCACCGTTGATGATGGAGTCGAGCTGGCGGATCCCGAACGGGATTCGTTTCATACGTCCACCTACCTACGCGGTCGCTTAAACGCTTGGCCTGTCTCGGCGGTTGTGGTTGGCGGAGCGACAGCGAGCATACAGGGCGTCACCGACAGACAGCACGACCGAGCCGGGTTTCCGAGAGGTCGAAGTCGAAGCGGTCCGTCCAGAGAAGGCCGGCCCCCAGCAGGGCAGCCAGGCCGACCGGCACCCAGTTCGCGTAAAAGAGGTTGATACCGCCCCACAGCAGGACGAAGCTCACCAGGTCATCGAGCATGAACGGGCAGTCCCGGAGCCGCTGTCGGAGCCCCGCGCGGTCGAATCCGAGGTCGAACAGCAGGATGGCGACCGATCCAGAGAGGAGCCAGCCGGCGTAGTTCTGCCACGGAACGCCGTAGAACTGGGGCATCTCGTAGGTCCAGAAACCGATTGCCACGGCGCCAGGATCGAGCACGAGGTCGACGAGCATCACCGTCGCCAGCGTCGCCAGCAGCCGAACCGCGGTCGACGCCGCTCTGTTGCCGAGCAACAGCAGGACGAGCAAGTAGGCGTTCAGGACCAGCGGGAAAAAGAAGACCGGGAGCCCGAACGGCACCTCGCCCAGCAGCATCGGGCCGAGGTCGACGCCGTAGGTGAACTCGCCGTAGGGCCAGCCGGTCCGGACACCGACGAGTTCGATGCCGTAGGAGTAGAGCGTCAGCGCGACCAGCGCCAGCCCGGCACGGCGGTCCACGAGCGGAAAGACGCCGGCCACGAGGGGCAGTCGCATCACGAACGTCCCGAACAGGACGAAGTAGGGGTTGAACGCGAGCGGGTCGGGCAACAGTCCCTCGGCGCTGGCAAGCAGGGTGACAGCGCCGACGAGCGGGAAAACGACGGCGATGGTAAAGCGGTTCTCGGTGACGAACCGGTCGAACTGTTCGGTCGCGTCGGCCTTCGTCTTCGGGAGCGTCCAGCCCGCTATGGTCCGGTCTTGGCCGCTACCCATACAGCATCACCCACAGCGCGATGAGCGTGAACACCATGCCGACGACGGTGTTGATGGCGGGGTACCACCAGTAGGCTTCGTCGATGTCGACGCCGATGCCGAGAATCCCGAACACGAGGCCGGGGTAGACGAGCAGTATCAGGCCGAACACCCAGTGGGTGTAGGTGAACACGAACGCGGCCGTGAGCCAGCACATCACGCAGTAGTAGTAGGTGTTTGACTCGCCCAAGAACGTCGCCGTCGTCCGGATGCCTGCCTCGCGGTCGGGTTCGATGTCCGGAATCGCCGAGAAGGTGTGCATCCCCATCGCCCAGAGCCACGCGCCGGCCACGGCCGTCGCCGGCGGGGCCGCCCCTTCGATGGCGGCGTAGCCGATGATGCCCGGCAGGATGTACAGGCCGTTCGAGATGGAATCAAGGAACGGCGTCGTCTTGAACCGCAGCGGCGGGGCCGAGTACTCGACAGAGAGCGCAACCCAGGCGAGCAGGGCCACGACCCCGAGCATCGGAAGCCCGAGGACGAACAGTAACGCGAGCGCGCCGCTGGCGACGACGATGGCTGTGACGGCGCTGTCCCCGCGGTAGCTGACCTCCCGTCCCTCGTCCTTCTTGGGATTGTGTTCGTCGATGTCGGCGTCGAAGATGTCGTTGACCCCGTAGAGAAACACGTTCGCGGGGATAGTGAAGTACAGAAACAGGGCGACAGCCAGCGGCGAGAACAGTTCTCCCGGCCCGTCGGCCGCGTAGCTGACGCCGACGATGACCGGGCCGCCCAGATAGAGCCAGAACCGGGGCCGGGAGAGCCGAAGCAGGTAGCCCACCAGCGTCTCCTCCGGGGGAATGACGGCGTCGATGCGGTCGGTCGGGAGTTCGGGCATTACTCAGGCGATGTCCTCGATGAGCGCCTTCGCGGTGTGTTCGCCGCTGATGAGGCACATCGGCACGCCGATGCCGGGCGTGGTGAACGACCCCGTGAAGTAGAGGCCGTCGACCGCCGACGAGCGGTTGTTGGGCCGCAACAGGGCCGTCTGGCGGAGCGTGTGGGCCAGACCGAGGGCCGTTCCCTCCGTGGCGTTGTACCGCTCGCCGAAGTCGGAGACGGCGAACTGTTTCTCGTAGACGATGCGGTCGCGCAGGTCGACGCCGGTGTTGTCGGCGATGTCGGCCAGAATCTTCTCGCGGTACTCCTGACGGATCTCGTCGCCGTCGTGCAGCCCCGGCGCGATGGGGACCAGGACGAACAGGTTCGAGTGGCCGTCGGGGGCGACGCTGTCGTCGGTCTTCGAGGGCACACAGAGGTAGTACGCCGGGTCGTCGGGCCACGCCGGGTCCTCGAAGATGTCGTCGAAGTGGGGGTCCCAGTCCGTCGGCAGGACGAGCGTGTGATGCTCCAGCGGCTCCACGTCGCCCTCGACGCCCATGTACATGAGGAAGGCAGACGGCGCGTAGGTCTTGTCGTCCCAGTAGTCGTCGTCGTACTGGCGCTCGTGCTCGGGCAGGAGTTCCCGCTCGGCGTGGGCGTAGTCGGCGTTGACGACCACCTCGTCGGGGTGGGTCGTTTCGCCGTGGATCGTCTCGACGAGGAAGCCCTGCTTCCGGCGCGCGATCTCGTCGACCTCGGCGTCAGTTTCATAGGTGACGCCGAGTTCCTCGCCGAGCTCGACGAGGCCGTCGACCACCGCGCCGACGCCGCCGTCGGGGTAGTAGACGCCGAGGTTGAAATCGACGTGGCTCATCATGTTGTACAGCGCGGGCGTCGTCCGGGGCGAGCCGCCGAGAAACACCAGCGTGTACTGCATGATCTGCTGGAGCTTCGGGTGCTCGAAGTAGTCCTCGACGTGGCTCTGCATCGAGCCGATGAGCTGGAGCCCGACCGGAGCGGCGGTCATCACGTCGAGGTCGACCCAGTCGCGAAGCTTCGAGCGGTCCTCGTAGACGAACTTGTTCATCGCCGTCTCGTAGTGGCGCTCGCTGGTCGACAGGTACTCCTCGAACGCCTCGCCCGCGCCGGGCTCGTACTCTTCGAACTTCCGGGCCATCTCGTCGTTGTTACCGGTCACGTCGATCCGGTCGCCGTCCTTGAAGAAGATGCGGTAGTGCGGGTCCAGTCGCTGGAGGTCGTAGTAGTCGCGCGGCTCCTTGCCGAAGTACGCGAAGAAGCGCTCGAACACGTCGGGCATCAGGTACCACGACGGACCCATGTCGAACCGGAACCCCTCGGCCTCCAGCCGGGAGGCGCGGCCGCCGACTTGCTCGTTTTTTTCCAGCAGCGAAACGTCGGCCCCTGCGTCCGCCAGATAGCACGCAGCGGAGAGGCCGCCGATGCCGCCGCCGACGACAGCCACGTCTTCACCGGACAAGTCACTCATTACCAGTACAGAGGGGCTGGAGCGTCAATAAATGGGCGGCCAAACTGCATCGGTATGGCATTTGTCGTCACGTGTCGGGACTCCCGTCGCTACCGCAGTCCTTCGTGATTGTGTCACTCTTCGAGCGCACTGGCCGACTGAATTTGGGTCACAGAGCGGCCCAGTGGGAGACGTATATGGGGATGGGGGCCAGACTGGCACGTATGGAACCCGAACTCTCGGCACTGGACGCGTATCTCGACGACGCCGGCGTCGACGGCTACCTCCTCGACGCGGATTCCGAGACGTCCGACCAGTATTACCTCTCCGGCTTCGACGCCCCGGACCCGTTCATCACGCTGTACGACGGCGACACGCACCTCCTCTTCCCGCGGAGTCTGGAGTTCGGCCGAGCCAAGCGCGAGTCGCGAGCCGAGACAGTCGAGCGGTACGTCGACTTCGACCACCAGGGGAAGGTCGAGGAGTACGGTCCCGACGAAGCGGTGTCGCACGTCCTCGCGGATTTCCTCGCGGCTTACGACGTGGAAAGCGTGGCCGTACCGCCGCGGTTCCCGCTTCGGACTGCGGACGGCCTGCGTGCACGCGGCGTCGACGTGGCGGCCGACACTGACGGCATCGTCACGGAGATCCGGGCGACGAAAACCGAGGCCGAGGTCGATCACATCCGGACGGCACAGCGGGCCAACGAGGCGGCGATGGCGGCGGCCGAATCACTGCTCGAAGCGTCGGCGATTGCTGACGATGACACGCTCGAACTGGATGGCGAGACGCTGACGAGCGAGCGCGTGAAGGAGGAGATCGAGGTGACGCTGCTCCGACACGGCTGCTCGCTCGATGAGACAATCGTCGCCTGTGGTGCGGACGCCGCAGACCCCCACGACCGCGGGAGCGGCCCGCTCGTCGCTCACGAGCCGATCATCATCGACATCTTCCCGCAGAACAAGGCGACGAAGTACCACGCCGACATGACGCGGACGTTCCTCAAAGGCGAGCCCAGCGACACGGTACGCGAGTGGCACGACCTCACCGAGCGGGCGATGGAAGCCGCGTTCGACGCGCTGGAACCCGGCGCGACCGGTGCGGACGTACACGACGCCGTCTGTGACGTGTACGAGGACGCCGGCGAACCGACGCTACGCGATGACAACCGCACGGAGACGGGGTTCATCCACAGCACGGGCCACGGCGTCGGGCTGGACGTTCACGAACTCCCGCGGCTATCGCCAGACGGCGGCGAACTCGAACCGGGGCACATCGTCACTATCGAACCCGGCCTCTACGACCCCGACGTCGGCGGCGTCAGGATCGAGGACATCGCCGTCGTCACTGCCGACGGCTACGAAAACCTGACCGAATACGAGATCCAGTTAGTCGTCTGAGCCGGCTTTTCAGAGCCGTTCCATCTGGCCGCTACAGGACGGACAAGCCGCCTTGGCGTCTTCGGTCCGGGTCCCGCACAGCGTACACTCGTACCGCATTCCAGTTGAGTCGCCGCTATCCGTGTCGAACAGTCCCGCCAGCCTGGGTAGCAGTTTCATTCTGGCCACCGTTTCAACATATGATACCTTTTGTCTAAATGCTTGTTACCACACCTCAGTATTTTCCGCGACTCCATCATGAACATTTATTATGTATGGGTCGAAAGGTGGTGGTACCCAATGCTTGTATCCGACGTATGCGCTTCGCTCCGACCCCACACTGCACCGCCTACGAACCACAGACGCCGGCCGACACGACCCCCAGGATGACAACACGAATCACGACCCCCCGAAACGACGACTCGTACCCGACAACCACGCTGCCCTTCGACGACGCGGACGGCCAGTCCCGGTCCCGCCGCGCGCCGAAGATGTTCTCGCCGACCAATCACGCCACGATGGGCCAGTTCGACACTGAGGCCACGGACCCGCGCTGAACTGGGACACAACGCATATCCCGACGGCACGCCTCCACTTCGATATGTCCGATTACACCACAGTATCGATTCCGAAGGACCTCGCTGAGCGCGTCGAAGAGACGATTGAAGGGACGAGTTTCTCCAGTACCTCCGACCTCGTTCGGTTCCTGCTCCGGAGTATCGTCGTCGAACACCAGCGGGAAGGAGAACTGACCGAAGCGCAGTTCCAGGATATCACTGACCAGTTGCGGGACCTGGGCTATCTGGAGTAGCTGGGTCGCTACTGCGGATACTTCTCTGGCGGCTCGACGTCGAGAACCGTGACCTCCTTGGCCTGTCCGGCTCTGTCGAAGGCTCCGAAGGCGTCGATATCCCATGGCGGGATGCCGACGAAGATGACCTCGTGGAGATCGTCGGTCTTGCTGACACCCATGTACCCGTCGGGGTGGGAGACGAACCGGCCCTGTGTTTGGCCGGCCGGCGTCCCCAGATCGACCCCGAACACTGCCTGTACAGAGGCCCCGGCTGAAGGGAGATAGAAGTCAGTGAAAACCGGCGTCTCGTCCGGCAAGTCAGCATCCGGGAGTTCCCCGGCCGGCGTGACGGCCAGCGAAATCGTCACGTCGTCAGGTTCGGCCTCGCTGGCGAGCCGTAACAGCGTCTCGACCAGTCCGCGTGTGACGTAGACCACGCCACTCCTTCGCACGGACCGGGTAAAACGGCGTCGTTTGCGTCGGTTTAGCCGAGCACGAGCGACTTGAGGTTCTTCGCGTACAGGCCCGGCGTCCGTCCGCGCGACCCGCGGAGCGCGTACGCGATGGCCTCGGTCGCGTCTTCCATCACGCCCTCCCCGTGTCCGACAAGCACCCGCTCGGGGTCCAGTCGGGAGAGCTTCTTCGGCGGGAACAGGCGCAACATCGGGTGGACGCCGAGTCGCTCGTCGCCGGCGAGGAAGTAGTCGGCCGTCCCGACCGCTTCAGGGACGACCAGCGTGTCGTCCTCGTCGCCGTACAGCGCGGCCTCCTGCCAGAACGAGTTCTCGATGATCTTGTGGACGCCGTAGTCCGTCCCTGGCAGTTGTCGGTGGATGCGTTCGACCGGCGCGTCGATGTCGTCTTCGACGCCGGACATCCACTCGGGAACGTACACTGGCACCTCGTGGCGGTTGGCGACGGCGGCGCTGTCGCGTTTGTGCCGGTCCAGCAGGATGACGACGCCAGCCACCTCGCCGAACTCGGCGAACAGGTCGTCGATGCCGTCGACGTCTATCGGGTCGACGACGAACACGCCGGCATCCGTCCCGAGGACGTGACTCGCCCGGACCATCATCTCGTCGGGGTACGCGATGTAGCTTACCCCGCGCTCCCAGCGGTTCGTCTCCAGCCACTCAGTCGCGTCGCCCTGACCTTTGATCGGCATACGCCCTCGTACGGGCCTGACGCGAATAAATGGTCGCGAACGGGAAACACGCCTCCGGAGGTTGTTCCGCCGGCGAGGACGGCGTCCACAGCGGCTTTGTCGGTGGCGGTCGAAACGCCGATCATGCTCTCATCGCCCGCCTGGCTCACGCTAGAGGTGAAGTATCCGGACCGTGCGACGGCGTTCTACGAGGCCTTTCTGGAACTCGACGTGCGCTCGGAGACGCCAGAGGAGGCCGTGCTCGCGGCCGGCGACACCGAGATCAGGCTCCGCGCGCCGGGCACTGTTCCCCGCGGCGGGCTGCACACTCACTACGCGCTGACGATTCCCGAACGGGAGTACGACGACTGGTACGACCGGCTGGGCGAGCGCTTCGACCTGGTCGAACACACCTTCGGGGACGCACGCTCGCTGTACTTCTACGATCCGCAGGGCAACTGCGTCGAACTCGGCGAGCGAGCGGTCGACGGCGACGGCGTCACCGGGCTGTTCGAACTCGTCCTCGAAGTCGAGGACCTGTCCTCGGCCGTGGAGTTCTACACCACGCTGGGGTTCGAGATCGTCGACGACGGCCGCGAGGACGGCCGGGTCAGGCTGTCGACCGGCGAGTTCGACCTGGAACTGTGGTCGCCGCGGCTCGGCATCGCGGACGCCCGGGGCGGCGTCCACGTCGACTTCGGCGTCGTCGCCGCCGACCCGAAATCGACGGCCAGGGAGGTCGCCGACGACGCGCTCGCAGTCACCTCCGTCGACGAGGGCGTCCGAATCAGGGACCGGGACGGGCACTACCTGACGCTGGTGTCCGAGTAGCGGCTGCCGGCGACAGTGTCGGCGGCGGGTGTCGAGAGCGGCTGCGGGCATCCGTGTGGGCGGCGAGCGGTGCGAGCGGGCGCGGATATAATGACCTCCCCTGTGCTAGTAGCCGTATAGACCCCTCATAGGCAGGTTCTTTTCCTGTGGACGGCCACTTTCCACCTGAGGATGTCCCCGACTGACTCCCGGACCGAGCGCAGTGTCCCGCCGAAAGCGACGCTGTTCTGTCCGGACTGCGGACACCGGAGCAGGTACGACGGTGACTGGATGGTGGTCGAGCGCCGCGGCGGGACGCACTACCGCTGCCCTGACTGCCACGCCCAGATCACGACCCGTCCGAGCCACACTGACAGGGGGCCGCCCCGGTTTCTGGACACCTACTGGCAAGCGTGGGATCACGGCATTCGCGTGTGGCACGGACTGCTGCAGCGATTTCTCTCTCCGTGAGCGGTCGTGCCAGCTACTACCCAGTACCTGAGACGCCAAACCCCACTGTGCTCGGGACGCTCGCCCTAGAAACGTGTCGTCCACCACAGGACCGCACGGAGAACAGGGCCTATCAGGCCACTCACTCCAGCCGCTCAGAGTCGATGCTGACACCCGGCGGGGTCACGATCAGGAACCCGCGGAAGTGCATCAGTTCGCCGCCGGCCTCCCGGACCGGTCGGGCGAACCCGGCGGCGAGTTCGTTCAGGTCGCCCTCGACGTTGAGAACTAGCACCGACCCGCTCTCGATAGTGTTGATCCACTGCTCGGGCGGCTCCGACCCGTCGAGGACGCCCAGCACGACGCGGTTGCTGCCGGCCCCGTCCCGGTCCTCGTCCATCTGGTCCTCCACGGCCTGCAGGTCCAGGCCCTCGAAATCGCTCATAGCCAAATGCATGCGCGGACGGAGCAAAAATCCTCCCCACCTGTCTGACGTGCGGCAGCCGCGTTAGCCGTGATGCCCGAACACCGACCGTGTGCCCCGTCAACGTGCCATCCGCATCATGAACAACTATAAATAGTGGAAGCGACCAGATACAGGTGCTTATGTCCAACAACGAGGGCACGTCGGGATCTCCGGCGGATCGAGTTCTTCCAGGGCACACTGGATTCCACGTCTGAGATAACAGACGCACGGATTTTCGACACCACGCTGCGCGATGGTGAGCAGTCACCACGCACGTCGTTCAACTACGAGGACAAACGCGAGATAGCCGCGCTGCTCGACGAGATGGGCACCCACGTCATCGAGGCCGGGTTCCCCGTCAACTCCGACGCGGAGTTCGAGGCAGTGCGCGACATCGCCGAGTCCACGCGAGTGACGACCTGCGGACTGGCGCGTGTGGTCGAGAAAGACATCGAGGCGGCCTTGGATTCGGGTGTGGACATGGTCCACACCTTCGTCTCGACGTCGGACGTACAGTTGCAGGATTCCATGCACGCGACCCGCCAGGAGGCGCTCGACACCGCCGTCGATTGTGTCGAGATGATCAAGGACGCGGGCGTCGAGTGCATGTTCTCGCCGATGGATGCGACCCGGACCGACGAGGACTTCCTCGTCGAAGTCATCGAGGCCACGTCCGCGGCGGGGGCGGACTGGATCAACATTCCGGACACGTGTGGGGTCGCCACGCCGCGGCGGTTCTACGACCTCATCGAGATCGTCGACGACTGCACCGACGCCTACATCGACGTGCACACGCACGACGACTTCGGGCTGGCGTCGGCCAACGCCATCTCCGGCTTCGAGGCCGGAGCCAGCCAGGCGCAGGTGTCGGTCAACGGGATCGGCGAACGCGCCGGCAACGCGGCCTACGAAGAGGTCGTGATGGCGCTGGAGTCGCTGTACGATGTCGACACCGGAATCGACACCACCCGCATCACGGAGCTGTCGCGGATCGTCGAGGAGAAATCCGACATCGGGGTGCCGGCGAACAAGCCCGTCGTCGGGCGCAACGCCTTCTCCCACGAGAGCGGCATCCACGCCGCCGGCGTCATCGAGAACTCCGATACGTTCGAGCCGGGCGTCATGACCCCGGAGATGGTCGGGGCCACGCGCGAACTCGTGCTCGGCAAGCACACTGGGGCCCACTCGGTTCGGGAGCGTCTCGTCGACGCAGGGTACGACCCGACCGAAGCGGAGGTCCGAGAAGTGACCCGCCGCGTCAAGGAGTACGGCGCGGAGGAACAGGTCACCATGTCGGTGCTTGAACGGTTCGCCGAGGAGATCGGCGTGACCGAGGAGAGCGAGGAGGTCCGGGCGTAGGCCGATGACCTCGCCTCCGGCCGTCACTAAGAGTGAGCAGCCACCGGTGAGCCCCCGGTTTCGAGATGCGATCCGCCAACGACTGTCACAGAACGTTTATTATTCGGGACGAACTGCTTCCGGACGTGATGACCGCGGCTGCTGGGCGTCAGGTTCGACCGTCCGCCAGCGCCGCGACCGCTATTCTCGGCGTGCGTATTGTAGGGGCACTATAGCCCCTCTCTTCACATTTTCACACCCGGTCGAATCGATTCGCCACAACACCACAGAGTCACCAGTCATGCACGCAGCACACAAATCACCGCGGTATCGACCCCGAACGCGAACAGACGGAGGGATGACACGATGAGCGAACGCGCATCCGTCCCCAAGGAAGAGGAAGAAACGGAGTCAGAAACAGAACAGGAGCCGGTCACGACGGGCGCGCAATCGGTCATCCGCGCCCTGGAAAACGCCGGGACCGACTACGTCTTCGGCGTTCAGGGCGGCGCGATCATGCCCGTCTACGACGCGCTGTACGACTCCGACATCAACCACGTCACGATGGCCCACGAGCAGGGGGCCTCACACGCCGCCGACGCGTACGGCATCGTCACCGGCGACCCCGGCGTCTGTTTCGCCACGTCCGGGCCCGGCGCGACGAACCTCGTGACCGGCATCGCCGACGCCAACATGGACTCGGACCCGGTCATCGCCTTGACCGGCCAGGTCCCGACAGAGTTCGTCGGCAACGACGCCTTCCAGGAGACCGACACCGTCGGCATCACTCAGCCGATCACGAAGGAGAGCTACTTCGCCGCCGACTCCGACACCGTCGGCGACAATGTCAGCGAAGCGTTCGCGCTCGCCGACGCCGGCCGGCAGGGACCGACGCTGGTCGACCTGCCGAAGGACGTGACCCAAGGCGAGACCGAGGTCGAACCCGGCAAGCCGGAGACGCCGGACACCTACGACGTGCCGGAGGAGGCCGACGACGAGAACGTCCAGGAGGCCGCCGAGGCGCTGGCCGAGGCCGACCGCCCGGTCATCCTCTCGGGCGGCGGCGTCATCAAGGCGAACGCGTCGAGCGCGCTCCGGGAGTTCGCCAAGGAGTACGAGATCCCGGTCATCACGACGATGCCCGGCATCGGTTCCTTCCCCGAGGATCACGAACTCTCGCTCGAATGGGCCGGGATGCACGGCACCGGCTACGCCAACATGGCGATTACTAACACCGACTGCATGCTGGCTATCGGGACGCGCTTCGACGACCGCTTGACCGGCGGCGTCGACTCCTTCGCCCCCGACGCGGAGGTCATCCACGTCGACATCGACCCCGCCGAAATCAGCAAGAACGTCTACGCCGACTACCCGCTCATCGGCGACGCCCGGGAAGTGCTTCGCCAGCTGTTCGACGCGATGCCGCGCGCACCGGACGCCGACGAGTGGCGCGACCAGTGCCAGGAGTGGAAGTCGGAGTACCCGATGGACTACGACACGCCCGACGACGAGCCGCTGAAGCCGCAGTACGTCGTCGAGCAGTTCTCGGAGATGACGCCGGACGATACCATCGTCTGTACCGGCGTCGGGCAACACCAGATGTGGGCCTCCCAGTTCTGGGAGTACACCGAGCCCCGCACCTGGGTGTCCTCCCACGGGCTGGGCACGATGGGCTACGGCGTGCCCGCCGCCATCGGCGCGAAACTCGCCGCGCCGGATCAAGAGGTCGTCTGCTTCGACGGCGACGGCTCGTTCCTGATGACCGTCCAGGGGCTCTCCGTTGCCGTTCGGGAGCAACTGGACATCACCTACGTCGTCCTCAACAACGAGGCGGTCGGGATGGTCCGCCAGTGGCAGGACGGCTTCTACGAGGGCCGCCGGATGGCCTCCGAGTACCCGTGGATCCCGCAGTTCGACAAGCTCGCCGAGGCCTTCGGCGCGCGCGGGTTCACGCTCGAATCCTACGAGAACGTCGAGGAAACGATACAGGAAGCACGCGACTACGACGGCCCGAGCGTCATCGACGCCCACATCGACCCCGGGGAGAACGTCTTCCCGATGGTCCCCAGCGGCGGTGACAACGGCCTGTTCGCGCTCAACGAAGACCAGCTGGACATGATCTAACAATGACTGGAGGAATGCCAGGCCCCGCGCCGGACGAACGGATGCGCCCGAAGGGCCGACGCAACACGCAGGGAATCCGCGTCGATCCCGAGGCCGAAGTGACCCACGAACCGCGCCAGGCGGTGCTGTCCGCGCTGGTCAAGCACCGACCGGGCGTGCTGTCGGAGGTGTCGGCGCTGTTCAGCCGACGGCAGTTCAACATCGAAAGCCTCACCGTCGGGCCGACAGTCGACGAGGACACAGCCCGGATGACGATCCTCATCGAGGAGCCGGAACCGGGGATCGACCAGGCGAAAAAGCAACTTCGGAAGCTCGTGCCCGTCATCTCGGTCAGGGAACTCGAAGGCGAAGCCGTCCGTCGGGAGCTCGCGCTGGTGAAAGTCAGCGGCGAGAAACCCGACGACGTCAACGCCATCGCCGACATGTACGGCGGGCAGGCCGTCGACGCGTCGACCGATTCGGTCACCGTCGAAATCACGGGCAGCAAGCAGAAGATCGACGCCGCCGTCGAGGCGTTCAAGCAGTTCGACGTGCAGGAGATCGTGCGAACCGGGGCCGCCGCACTGGAACGCGGCCCGAAAACATTAGAGAAAGATGTCTGACGAATTCACCACAACAGTCTACTACGACGAAGACGCTGACGTATCGACACTCGACGACGAGACCGTAGCCGTGCTGGGCTACGGGTCACAGGGCCACGCCCACGCGCTGAACCTTCACGAGTCCGGCGTCGACGTAGTTGTCGGCCTCCGCGAAGACTCTTCGTCGTGGGCCGATGCCGAGGACGCGGGCCTCCGCGTCGAGACGCCCGACGTGGCCGCTGGCGAGGCGGACCGCGTCGTGATGCTCGTTCCTGACACGATCCAGCCGGCCGTCTACGAGGCCATCGAGGACGAACTGGACGCCGGCGACACGCTCCAGTTCGCCCACGGCTTCAACATCCACTACGGCCAGATCGAACCGCCGGAAGACGTCGACGTGACGATGGTCGCGCCCAAATCGCCGGGCCACCTCGTGCGCCGGACCTACGAGCGCGGCGAGGGGACGCCCGGTCTCATCGCTGTCTACCGGGACGCGACCGGCAACGCAAAGCAGGAGTCCCTGGCCTACGCGAAGGGCATCGGCTGTACCCGAGCCGGCGTCATCGAGACCAGCTTCCAGGAAGAGGTCGAAACAGACCTCTTCGGCGAGCAGGCCGTCCTCTGTGGCGGCGTCACCGAGATGGTCAAGGTCGGCTTCGAGACGCTGGTCGACGCCGGCTACGCGCCAGAGATGGCCTACTTCGAGTGCCTGAACGAACTCAAGCTCATCGTCGACCTGATGTACGAGGGCGGCCACATGGGGATGTGGAACTCCGTCTCCGACACCGCCGAGTACGGCGGCCTGACCCGCGGTGAGGAGGTTATCGACCGCGAGGGTATGGAGAAGATCCTCGAAGAGGTCCAGAACGGCGAGTTCGCTCGCGAGTGGATCAACGAGAACCAGGCCAACCGGCCCGCCTACAAGCAGTACCGCGACGCCGAACAGAACCACCAGATCGAGGAAGTCGGCGGCCGCCTGCGCGAACTGTTCGCGTGGGGCGAGGACGCCGACGCCCAGAAGGAAGAAGCCCCTGCAGATGACTGACGACACACCAGCAACAGACACGAGCGAATCGACGGACTCGCGCGAGACGATGCGCAGCGTCCAGCACACCCACCCGAAGACGAGTTCGACCTTCGGCGCGGTGTTCCGCCGCGGCCCGGTCGTGGCCGCCGACGGCGGCGAGCGCGACGGGGAGGACGCTGACGAGACGATGGAAGACATCGACCACGAAGCGCCCGGCGAGGGCGTCACTCGCGCATACGAGCGCGGGACGGAAGGACGGGACGAGACAGTATGAGTTCAGGAACGCTGTACGACAAAGTGTGGGACCGGCATAAAGTCACGACCCTGCCGAACGGTCAGGACCAGCTGTTCGTCGGACTGCACCTCATCCACGAGGTCACCAGCCCGCAGGCTTTCGGCATGCTCAAAGAGCGCGGCCTCGACGTCGCGCGCCCGGACCTCACCCACGCGACGGTCGACCACATCGTGCCGACTGCGAACCAGGACCGGCCTTACAGTGACGACGCGGCCGAGACGATGATGGCCGAACTCGAAGAGAACGTCCGTGACGCTGGCATCCAGTTCTCGGACCCGACGACGGGTGACCAGGGTATCGTCCACGTCATTGGCCCGGAGCAGGGCATCACCCAGCCCGGCAAGACCATCGTCTGTGGCGACAGCCACACCTCCACCCACGGCGCGTTCGGCGCGCTCGCGTTCGGTATCGGGACCAGCCAGATTCGGGACGTGCTGGCGACCCAGACCATCGCGATGGAGAAACAGAAGGTCCGCAAGATCGAGGTCACCGGCGAACTCGACGAGGGTGTCGAAGCGAAAGACATCATCCTCGAAATCATCCGCCGCCTGGGCACCGAGGGCGGTGTCGGCTACGTGTACGAGTACGCCGGCGAGACCATCGAGAACCTCGACATGGAAGGCCGAATGTCCATCTGTAACATGTCAATCGAGGGCGGCGCTCGCGCGGGCTACGTCAACCCCGACGAGACCACCTACGAGTGGCTGGAGGACACGGACTACTTCCAGGAACACCCCGAGAAGTTCGAGGAGATGAAGCCCTACTGGGAGTCCATCCGCTCGGACGAGGACGCCGAATACGACGACGTCGTCGAGATCGACGCCGGCGAACTGGACCCCGTCGTCACCTGGGGGACCACGCCCGGCCAGGGTATCGGTATCGACGATCCGATCCCGGAACCCGAGTCGCTGGCCGACGACAAGGTCGACACCGCCCGTCGTGCCCAGGAGCACATGCGCGTCGAGCCCGGCGAGACGATGGAGGGCTACGATATCGACGTGGCCTTCCTGGGCTCGTGTACCAACGCTCGACTGCCTGACCTGCGCCGTGCGGCCCGTATCGTCAAGGGCCGCGAAGTTGCCGATGACGTGCGAGCGTTCGTCGTCCCCGGCAGCCAGCGGGTTCAGGAGGCCGCCAGAAAAGAAGGCCTGAAGGACATCTTCGAGGAAGCCGGCTTCGAGTGGCGCAACGCCGGCTGTTCGATGTGTCTGGGCATGAACGAGGACCAGCTGGAGGGCGACGAGGCCTGTGCCTCCTCCTCCAACCGGAACTTCGTCGGTCGACAGGGCAGCAAGGACGGTCGAACCGTGCTGATGAACCCACGGATGGTGGCCGCTGCGGCCATCACCGGCGAGGTCTCTGACGTGCGCGACCTGGAGGAGGTGGCTCTGGCATGAGCGACCCCACCGAGGACATCCCGTCGGTCGATTACGTCGAGGGGTCTGGCATCCCGATTCGCGGGAACGACATCGACACGGACCAGATCATCCCGGCGCGGTTCATGAAGGTCGTCACCTTCGACGGTCTGGGCGAGTTCGCCTTCTTCGACCTGCGGTTCGACGACGAGGACAACGAGAAGGACCACCCGTTCAACGAGGAGCGATTCCAGGACGCCAACGTCATGGTGGTCAACAACAACTTCGGCTGTGGCTCTTCCCGCGAGCACGCGCCACAGGCGCTCATGCGCTGGGGTATCGACGCCATCATCGGCGAGTCCTTCGCCGAAATCTTCGCCGGGAACTGCCTGGCCCTCGGCATCCCGACGGTCACCGCCGACCACGAGACGATCAACGCGCTCCAGCAGTGGGTCGACGACAACCCCGACGGCAAGATCGAAGTCGACGTGCGGGCGGAGACGGTCACCTACGGCGACAACGAGATCAACGTCAGCGTCGACCGCGCCCAGCGCGAAGCTCTCGTCGAGGGCAACTGGGACACGACGGCGCTGATGAAGGCCAACCGGAACGCTATCGAGGAGACGGCCTCGCAGTTGCCGTACCTCGATCAGACGCGGTCGGAGCTCGAAGCGGACGATTAACGACACGGCCTCTCGTGGCGGTGGCGTGAGCGTCCGGTTCGCAGAGGGGGACGATTGACGCGAGGTCGCCCCGCGACCTCGGTTCGCGCGAACGGATTTTCTGTCTCGGAGATGGCAAGAACAATAGCTTCGTGCGGCGGTTTTTCGATATGGACCAGATCCGCGAGATACACATCGCGCCGCTGGGGCACGAGCGCGACCGGATCGCCGAGCCGATTCACCAGCACAACGCCGACGACGTGTACCTTCTCACAGCGACGGCGGAGCCGTCGCGGCTGACACCGTACCAGCAGGCGCTCGTCGAAGACCTCGACGCCAACGGCGTCACCGTCGAACTGCACCGAACGGAGTTGCACGACCTCTATGACGTACTGGCAGTCGTGACGACACTGACCGCCGACCATCCTGAGGACATCGTGCGCGTCAACGTCTCCAGCGGGCCGAAAGTGGCGGCCATCGGGAGCGCCATCGCGTGCATGGCGACCGAGGCGACAGCTTACTACGTCCACCCCGAGGAACACGTCCCGTCGGTTTCTTCCGAACCGCTCACTCGCGGGATGGAGCGCGCGGAGGTCCTGCCGTCGTACCCCATCGAAGCGATCTCCCGCGACCAGGTTGCAGTACTGGACTATCTCAAGCGAACCAACACGGACACCTACACCGCCAAGAAGTCGGACCTCATCGCGTTCGCTGAGGACACCGGACTCTCGTTTATCGCCGACGCAAATCCGGCCAACGAGAAGGCGAAGTTCGCGCTGTTGAACGCCAACATCGTCGACCCGCTTGCCGAAGACGGCTACATCAGTGTCAGCGATGTCGGCCGGACGAAACAGGTGGAGATGACCGAGACCGGCGAGAACGTCCTCCACGCGTTCCGACACAGGCTCTGAGATATCCGCAGTATCTGTCACTCGGACTGTCGTAACACTGAATGAACTGAAACCAACTCTTTTGTCGTTTCAAGCTCTAGCGGTATACGCTTTGGTAACGCCCACCACATGAACCACTTGTCAATAGATGATATCACGGTGCTCCACGTCGATGACGACCCCCACTTTGCCGAGATTGCCTCGGAGTTCTTGGAGCGAGAAGATACCGCGTTCTCGGTGGTGACCGCGACATGCGTCGATAATGCGTTGACAGTGCTTCGCGATGACCCGATAGACTGCATCGTCAGCGACTATGATATGCCTGACAGGGACGGACTGGATTTCCTGAAACTGGTCAGGGACGACTACCCGGACCTGCCGTTTATTCTGTTCACCGGCAAGGGGTCAGAGGAGATCGCGAGTCGGGCCATCTCGACCGGCGTCACCGACTATCTCCAGAAGGAGGCCGGGACGGAGCAGTACACCGTTCTGGCGAACCGAATCAAGAACGCGGTCCGGACCAACCGGGCTGAAAACGCGGTCCAGCGGACGGAGGACAGGTACCACAATCTCGTCGACACTGCACCGATTCCGATCCTCCTCTTCGACCGTAACTGGGAAGCTCTGTATGCTAACGAGGCCGCCGTAACGTTCCTTGATGCCGACTCCTTCGCCGAAATATCCGGGAAGAAGGCGAGTGAATTTCTCCACCCTGACGAACTGGATACGGCCAGAGAACGGTTTCAGCGTCTGATGTGCGAGGACATCTCTGTTCCGGAAGAGGAGTACCGCGTGGTGACCGTCGAGGGCAGAGTGAAGACAGCGACGATTGCCACCGCACCCGGCTACTACCGCGGCGAAAAGGTTGCTCAGGCGATGCTGTACCGATAGCCCGGGGACGTGTGTATAGCATCTATGAACCGCTTCAAATCGCTAGTCCTGTCGCTGTGATAACTACTGTATCAATAGTATGCACAGTATCAACTGTATAGATAGTATTGAGATAGAACCTACATAGTCGCCATCGCTACAATCGGTTGCGCACGGGTCGCCAGCGATCACCCCCAATTCGCTTCGGCCCTCCACAGGTTCACGTCGTCCGCTGGTTACCCGTGCCACTCCCCTGAACGTGTTCGGTTTCCGCCTCCGAACGCTGTTTTCCGAGTTTTCGATCCGCGGGAACGAGCCGCTCACTCACATCCGGAGCGCCGCCAGCCTGACGAATACATGCGCGCCCGGGACGCCGGAACCGAACCACTTTCACCAGCCGCCTCCGTCTCATCCCCCATGACACACGAGATAGCCGTCATCCCTGGCGATGGCATCGGACAGGAGGTCACACCCGCCGCGGTCGAGGTACTGGAGGCAATCGACGCCGTCGACTTCGACTTCGTCGAGGGTGAGGCCGGCGACGCGGTGAAGGCGGAAACCGGCGAGGCGCTGCCCAAAGAGACGCGGAAGCTTGCAGCCGACGCCGACGCGACCCTGTTCGGCGCGGCCGGCGAAACGGCGGCCGACGTCATTCTGCCCCTCCGGCAGGTCGTCGGCTCCTTCGCCAACGTCCGCCCGGCCCGCTCGTATCCTGGACTCGACGCCGTCCAGCCCGACACTGACATCGTGTTCATCCGGGAGAACACCGAGGGCGTCTACAAGGGCATCGAGAGCGAGATAGCCGACGGCGTCACGACCTGTACGCGGGTCATCACCGAAGACGCCTCCGAGAAGATCGCCGAGTACGGGTTCAGCTACGCGAAGCGAAACGGCTACGACGACGTGACGATCGCCCACAAGGCCAACGTCATGCGAACCACTGACGGGCTGTTCCTCGATGCGGCGTCGGCTGTCGGTGAGGACCGGGACGCCTCCTACGACACGGCGCTGATGGACGCGCTCGCGATGCATCTGGTCATGAACCCGCAGGACTACGGCGTCGTCATCTGTCCGAACCTCGCCGGCGACATGCTGTCGGACCTCGCCGCGGGCCTCGTCGGTGGCCTCGGCCTGCTGCCCTCGGCCAACATCGGCGAGGAGAACGCGCTGTTCGAGCCGGTCCACGGTTCAGCGCCGGACATCGCCGGCGAGGGCGTCGCCAACCCCTCGGCGATGATTCTCTCCGCCGCGATGTTGCTCGACCACCTCGGGTATGACGACCAGGGCGATGCAGTCCGGTCGGCTGTCGAGTCCGTGCTCGACTCGGGTCCCCGAACGCCGGACCTGGGCGGCGACGCATCCACTGAGGACGTGACCGCCGCGGTCATCGACGAGCTGTAGACGCTTTTCTCCCGTTCTATCTGGTCAGAAACAAGCATATCCCAATAGAAAGTGGTAAAACCGAAGCGAAACAATCACGAACGAGAGAATGCTCCCGGCCGAGCGAAAGCGCACAATCGTCCAGTTGGTGACAGAGCGAGACGGCTGTTCAGTGTCGGAACTGGCCGCGGAACTGGAGTTTTCGAAGGCGACGATCCGCCGTGATCTCCGGGATCTGGAGTCGGAAGGCCGGATCGAGCGGTCCCACGGCGGCGCGGTGCCGGCGTCCTCCGTCGGGACCGAACGCCCGTACGGCCAGCGCGAGGTCGAACACTACGCCGAGAAGCAGGCGATTGCGGAGCGGGCCGCACAGGAAGTCCGGGAGGGACAGGTGGTCTGCTTCGACGCGGGCTCGACCACGATGGAGGTTGCGCGTGCGATCCCGGACACCGACTACGTCGCGGCGACGAACATGCCGGACCTGGCCACTGAACTGGCCGAACGGGATGTCGACGCCAAACTCACCGGTGGCAGCCTCCGGTCACGGACCCGTGCACTCGTCGGCCCGACTGCCGAGCGGGCCGTCGAACGGATGAACTTCGACCTGCTGTTTCTGGGAACGAACGCGCTCGACAGCGCCGCCGGACTGTCGACGCCAAACGAGGACGAGGCGGCCGTCAAGGAACTGATGGTCGAACGCGCCCGCAGGGTCGTGCTGGTCGCCGACGCGTCGAAGTTCGGCGACCGGAGCTTCGTCAGTTTCGCCGACCTGGACCAGGTCGATTTGCTCGTCACCGACGCCAGCCCGTCGGGGGCGCTCGCCACGGCTCTCGCGGACGCCGACGTGGCCGTCGAGGAGGTCAGCACATGATTGTCACCGTCACCTACAACCCCGCAGTCGACCAGACAGTCCAGTTCGAGGAACAGATGGCCCCCGACCGGGTCATGCGGGCCGACAGCGCGCAGTTCGACGCGGGCGGGAAGGGCATCAACGCCGCGCAACTGCTCACCGCCATGGACAGACCGTGCGTCGCCACGGGACTGCTGGGCGGATTCACCGGCTCGTTCATCCGGGAGACGCTACAGGGGGACGGCGTCGAGACGGCCTTCGTCGGCGTGGACGGGACGACCCGCCTCAACACCACCGCTATCGCCGCTTCGGAGGAGTACAAACTGAACCAGGCCGGACCGACCGTCGACGAGTCGGTCGTCGACTCGCTGCTCGAACGGGTGCGCGCCCAGGCCCCCGACCGCGTGCTCGTCGGTGGGAGCCTGCCGCCGGGGCTGTCCCCCGACGCCATCGACCGCATCGCGGCCGGCGGCGACTGGGAGACCATCGTCGACACCGGCGGCGATGTCCTCCGGGAACTCGACGCCCAGTACGGCCTCTGTAAGCCGAACCGCGCCGAACTCGGCGACGCGACCAGGGCCGACGTCTCCACGGTCGAGGGGTGTGCGGACGCGGCGGAGAAGTTCCGGGAGCGGGGCTTCGACCGCGTGCTGGCCTCTCTCGGCGCGGACGGCGCGGTCCTCGTCGGCGAGGCGGGCCGGCTCTACGCCGAGGCGTTGGACATCGACGTCGTCGACACCGTCGGCGCCGGCGACGCGCTCCTCTCGGGGGTCCTGAGCGCCTGGGAGGCCGGCGCTGACGACGAGACGGCGCTCCGGACCGGCGTCGCCGTCTCCGCGCAGGTCGTCCAGCGGGCCGGCACGGCCGTCCCCGACCTGGACGACATCGACTCGCTCCGGGACGGCGTGACGGTGCGGCGGCTGTAGCGACTAGGGACTAGTTCTCGCGGGAGTGGAAAATCAGCGACGACTCGGGCCATTCAGAACTTTTCGAGGTAGGCGTCGACGAACGCGCGCACGTCGGCCAGCGACGGCTGGTCCGCGGTCCGGACGAAGTAGCCGGCGACGGCGTTGCCGACGACGACGGCGGCGGCGGGCGGGAGGCCGGCGATGCGGGCGAGACCGAGCCCGGCGTTGAAGTGGTCGCCGGAGCTGGTCGTCAGTTCCGGGTCCGAGACGGCGGGGACAGCCACGCTGTCGGTGCCGTCCGCGGTGACGACGACCGACCGCTCGACGCCGTGGCCGACGAACCAGGTCGGTTCCAGCGCCTCGAACACCGCCTCGGCGTCGTCAGCGAACGAGCGCTCGGCCTCGTCGGCGTAGGCGTCCGCGAGGACTCCCGTTTCGGCGCGGTTCGAGGTGACCACCACGTCTGTTACCCCGTCTAGTCGGCCGATGGCCTCCCGACCAGCGCGCAGGCGGTCGGCGTCGAGCTTTCGCACGTCGCCGGGGTCGACCAGCACCGTCTCTGGCGGGTTGTCGATGTCGCCCCACAGGTCACGGAGCCCGTCGAAGACCGTCGGCAGGTCCGGCGTCTCGGACCAGTAGCCAGTCCCTAACAGGCTCGCACCGTCGAGCGCCTCCGCAAGTCGGTCGTGCCCGAAGGCTGCGTCGAGTTCGGCCCAGTCCAGCGACATCGTGTCGCCGATTTCCGTGAGCATGAGCTTCCCGTCGTCGAACTCGACGGCGTCGGTGACTCCGGGCTCGCCCAGCGAGTGGAGTTCGTAGTCGCCGAACTCCGATTCGAAGGCGTCGTGGACCGGGTCGCCGTACATCCCGACCATCACCGGATCGAACGACCAGCCGCCGAAGGCCCGCGCGAGGTGGCTGGTGTGGCCGCCGGTCCGGCTCCCCTGCTGGAGCCACTCGAAGGAGAGCGAGCTGTCGGCGGCCACGGAGCGGTCGATGCGGTCGCCGAACCCCTCCAGCGTGGCGAGGCGCTCGTGGCTGTCGGGGTCGATGCGGTCCGCGACGACCTCCCGGACGCGGTCGAGGTAGCCGTCGAAGCCGAAGACGACCCGGCCGCCGTCGATAGCGTCGGGAAGCGCGTCGCTGGGTGGCAACGCCTCGTCCGCCGCGGCGACGGCTCGGCGCGTCTCCTCGTCCATGGCCTACAGGACGTCGTCCGTTGTCGCGCCCTCGAAGACGACGCCTTCGAGCTTGTCGAGGATGTCGTAGGGGTCATCGCGCTGCCAGACGTTGCGGCCGACGGCGAGGCCGGCGACGCCGACGTCCATGCAGTCCTCGACGAGTTCGAGGAAGTCGCGGTCGGAAGTCTTCGACCCGCCGGAGAGCAGGACGCGGTTGTCGGCCGCCGAGCGGACGGCGTGGGCCATCGCCTCCTTGTCCCGGGGGTACTTGACCTTCGTGAAGTCCGCACCCAGTTCGAGACCGATGCGGGCCGCGTAGGCGATGGTCGAGGGACTGCGGTGCTCCTTGATGGCCTGTCCGCGCGGGTACGACCACATCGCAATCGGGAGGTCGTGGTCGCGGGCGTTCTCCTGCACCGGGCGGAAGTCCTCGAACATGTCGGTCTCGCGGTTGACGCCCGGATAGATGGTGTAGCCGACGGCGTCGGCACCGAGTTCGGCGGCGTACTCGACCGACCAGTTCTGGGGCGAGTACGGGTCGCCCATCCAGAGGTCCGAGCCGCCGTTGAGCTTCGCCAGCAGGTTCACGTCGTCCTCGTAGCTCGGGTAGTACGTCTCGGCGAGTCCCTTGCCGACGGCCAGCGCCGTCACGGCGTCGTGGGTCGCCATCTCGAACACTTCGCGGGGGTCGAGGCGCTCCTCGACGCCGCTGAACTGCTTGGGACCGTGTTCCAGCCCGTGGTCGTGGGCCAGCACGAGCGTCTTGTCGTTCCGTACGAGCGGTGAGTCACCCAGTGGTCGCATGTGTCGTGTTTCTACCGAGAACGACCATTAACCGTTTTCGGTTCTGATTTGTTACTACTGTTCGCGTTCGTTTTTGAGCGAGGGCGGGAATTAAGTGTGTTCCAGTGAAAGGTTCGGGTATGCCATCCGTGGAACTGGACGCCGAAACAGTAGAGCGACTCGACGACCTCCGCGTCGAGGACGAATCGTACGACGACATCGTGACGGAACTCATCAACATCTACGAGGCCGAGGAGCTGACACTGTTCCACAGCGGCGACGAGTACTAACCCTGAGCCTGCTCACAGACGGACTTCCAGCGCCCGTTTGATTCCAGTTTCTCCTGGAGTTGTTCCGCATACGCCTGAGCGAGGCGTGCCGCTTCTTCCTCCTGTTGTTTGCTACCGCCACCGGATCCACCGAGTCCAAGCGCGTCCTTGACTCCCGAGAGGAGGCCGCCCCCGGAGCCACCGCTGTCCCCGCCCGGTCCGCCCATCGGACTCTGGTTAGCGACCCGTTCCATCTCCGGCATGACGCTGGAGAGCTTCGACGTATCGGCGACGATCCGAGCGGCGTCGGGGTCGCCCGGGTTCTCGATTTCGAACTCGACGGCAGTCATCACCAGCCCCCACTGCTGGCTGGAGAACGACGACGCTTTGACCTGTTCGTTGAACCGTTGGTCGACCGCCATCCGTTCGCCGGCGATGCGGTCGGTCCAGTCTGAGTTACTCATAGACTGGTGTTTGCGGGCCGGCGGTATGAGCGTTTCCCGCTTCGAGCGTGGTCCCTTCCGTGAGAAGGTGACACTGACCCGACTCTCGGGTTCCCAGTCGACGACACCGTGAACCATCCTCGGATTCAGAGCGGTTCCAATACGTTAAGTCGGTTCCCAGTCAACTCCTGTTCCAATGAGTACAGAGTTTGGAACCGGGCAAGCTACGGGGGATGCCGGTGATGCCGTGGCGATGGACGCCACACGCGAGGCGATGGCCGCCATTTCGGCCGATGAGCCGGATTTCTGCCAGGTTTTCTGCTCGCCTGCGTACGACTACGAGGCAGTGCTGTGGGGCGCTCGGAGCGTTATCGGCTCGGAGGCGGAAATCGTGGGCTGTTCGTCCTCCGGTGAGTTCACCGAAGCCGGTGCTGGAGACGGCACCGTCACGGTCGGCGTCGTCTCGTCGGACTCATTACAGTTCTTTTCCAGTATCTCGACGAAGTTGAGCGCCGATCCCGAACGCTGTCTGTTCGAGGCCGTCCACGACCTCCCCTCAGACACAGACCCCGCCGTCGACGGGTATCCACACCGGACAGTCATCAACCTCCACGACGGCATGGCCGGAATCGGCAACAAAGTCACGAAGCTAACCGAGCAGTATCTCGACGGCGAGGACACGACCGTTGTCGGTGGCTCCGCGGGTGACGACCTCCAGTTACAGCAGACCCACGTCTTCCGGAACGGCCGCGTCGAGACGGACGCCGTCGTGCTCGTGCTCATCGCCTCCGAGGAGCCGCTCCCGGTGACGGTCAACCACGGCCACGAGCCGATCTCCGAGGCGATGACAGTGACTCGCGCCGACGGCAGCACTGTGTACGAACTCGACGGCAGACCGGCCTTCGAGGCCTGGCGGGACGCGATACGGGAGGACGCCATGGAGACCTACGGCATCGACGTGGACGAACTGGAAGCGGGGTCGGACGACCTCGTAATGTTGCTCGGCCGCTACGAACTCGGTATCGAATCGGAACCCGAAACAGAGTCTGGCGGCCTCACCTCCCGTATCAAGAGCTTCATTGAGCGCAAACTCATCTCGACGAAAGGATACAACATCCGGTGGCCGGGCCAGACCACCGACACGCAGGGGCCGCTGGATTTCGCCGTCACCGTCTCCGAGGGGACGGAACTGCGGGTGACCCACAGCAACAAGCCCGATCAGGTGTCCGCGGTCCGAACTGCTGCCGAGAACGCCACAAGTGAACTCGACGGCGGCGCTGCCGGTGGGTTCGTCTACGACTGTGCCTGCCGCGCGATGATTCTCGGCGACGACTTCGACGAGGCGGTCGACGCGATTCAGGACACAGTTGACGCGCCCTTCGCCGGCTTCGAGACCTACGGCGAGGTCTGTTCCGCCGACGATGACTACACCGGCTACCACAACACGGCGTCGGTCATTCTGCTGTTCCCGGAGTGACCGCTATTAGCCCGTGGGCCGCGAAAAGCGAGTGAGACTGCCGCGCTACTGCGTCTAGACGCCGGACTCGATGGTGATCTCGGCGTGAAGTTCGTCTTGCAGCGCCGAATGGACGTGACAGATGTCCTCGGCGAGTTCCACGATGTCCTGCTCCTCGTCGGCAAGTGATTCCTCGACCTCGACGTGGAAATCGATGTACTCCAGGTCGTCGTCCTCATCGAGCCCTGCGGCGACCTCGACGTCGACGGTGCCGATGTCCTCGTGCCCGTACTTGTCTGCGGCGACGCGCAGCGCCGGGATGTAACATGAGGCGTAGTCGGCGGCCAGCACTTCGTTCGGCGACGGTCCGTTCTCGCTCAGCGCGTCGACGATGAGCTCCCATTCGCCGTTGATGATGCTCTCTACTGTGTATCCTTCCTCGCAAGTGCTTTCGACTTCGATATCTGCCATAGCAGTGTTGTGGTCACAGCCCTCCCTCTAAACGTTTCCTGCGTGGCACTTCAGCTCATGAATGCCGAACACGGGTATCAGCGTGACGCAGAGATACCGCGGACAGAACGGCTGGCTGGCCACTGCCGAAAGATAATACACCTCCAGTCCCTACGAGCGAGCAATGGAACACCTCGCCCCGTCGAACGTGCCGGTGTACGCCACGCGGGAACACCAGCGCGAGATCTGGGAGCGCTGTCTGGACCGGGGGCACCCAGTCCTCGCTGTTCGGGACGCGACCCGGGGATTCATCGTCCGGTACGATCTTCAACACTTGTCCTATGAGCTCTCGGACGCCACCGTTCAGTCGCTTCGGGACCGGGTCCGGTCCCGCCGACCGTACCCGACGACGACGGACCCGATTTCCGAGACTGAGGGCGTCGGCGGCGAGGCCGGTCCGGTGTCCGGCGAACTCCACGCGGGCACCGAACGGGCTGCCAGAGAACTGGCCTCGCACATCTCGGAGTTCGTGCTGGACCGGTCGAACTGGCGATAGTACCGAAACAACGCGGATGGGGATTTTTCCCACAGCCGTGCCTTGAGTTCGTATGGCAGTCGCCCGACACGAAACCGGTCCGTTCGCGGCCGTGAGTGCCCTCGCTTCGCAGGTCCATCCGGTGTTTATGCTGCCGCCGCTCGCGACCTCGCTGTTCGGTGGGTTGCTCTCCGGCGGGTTCTGGCCGCCGGTGGCCGCGCTCCACGCGGGTGCGATGTTTTTCGCCGTCTACACGGCTCACGTCAAGGACGGTTACGTCGATTTCCACGTCCGCGGCGAGGACGACGACCACCCGCTCACTGGTTCGGGCTGTCGCATGGCGCTGATCGGTGCCGGGGTCGGCTTCGCGATCTGTACGGCGGCCATCTGGCTACTGGTCGGTCCCGGCGCGGCGCTGCTGACGATTCCGACCTGGGTCATCGGCTACACCCACGCGCCGCAACTGGATATGAATCCCGTCGGCGCGACGATGGGCTATCCGACGGGTATCGCGCTGGCGCTACTGGGCGGCTACTACGCCCAGGTGACGACGCTGACGCCCCGCGCGGTCGGTCTCGCGGCCGTGTTCCTCCTGTTGCTGACCGGCATCAAGATCATCGACGACGAGCAGGACTACGACTACGACCGGTCGATACAGAAACGGACTGTCGCCGTCGTACTGGGCCACCAACGTGCCCGGCGGCTTGCGCTCGGCCTGTTCGGCGCGGGCCTTCTCGGAATCGTCGGGCTATCGGTGGCCTTGCCCGGCATCCCGCCGAGCGCCGCGGCGGCTGCGCTCGTCTTCGGGACGGTTGCGGCCATCGCTCAGCGAGGCGACCCCGAAACCGCGACGATGCTGCTGATTCGCGGATCGTATCTCCTGTTAGCCGTCCTCGTTACCGCCGTCTGGTTCCGACCGCTAGCGTGAGGCTGTGGTGTTCTGCCAGTCGCTTGTTCGCTGGCTGTCCGATATTGCTCCCGCTCGAACCACCCCTTGTCGGTCAGCCTGAAATGTGTGTGAGGACGTGGGTCGCTGAGACGACCAGCGAGATCGTCACCATCGAGACAGCCATGACACCGGCGATGACCGGAGAGAGGTCCCCAGTGAGGACACCGACTGCGAGCAGTACAGCGGCAATGATAGTACAGACCAGCAGTGCCAGATGGACGAACAGCCACGGTCCGACACGGCGGAGTGAATCGAGCAGCGTCTCGACTCCCGACGACTGTGTCGGCCGGACTCGCTGGCCGGGCTTGTAGTACTCCGCGGCAGTCCCGTAGCCCGTGCGTCCCCCGCGGGTCTGGGTGGGCCGCCGTGTCGCTTCCGCTGTCGCCTCGCCCGCGGTACCTGTGTCAGCCCGTTGGTCGACGTACTGCTGTGCGATGTCACTGACACCGCCTGTGGCTGTCCCTCCGTCCGCGCCGACGTATCTGTTGACGTATGCGGCGTGGCCGAGCCGGTCATATCGCTCTCGCTCGGCCTCGTCTGTGAGCACGTCTTTCGCCCGCGTGAGTCGCTTGAACCGTTCTCCCGCGGCGGGGTCGTCACTCACGTCCGGGTGATGCGCTTTCGTCTGTTCCCGGTAGGCGCGGACTATCGTCTCTTCGGTGGCATCTGGGTCCACCCCCAGAATACCGTAGAACGTCGCTTCCATACACACCCCTGTGTATTTATCCAGTCGAACTAGGTGTATAATAAAGTATTCACTCCCTCACGCCGCGATATCGCTCGGCTGTCACCGAGTCGCCGGACTGAAACTTCGTGGTCGCCACCGTCTCTGTATGGACGAAGACACCGAAGACTGGGAGACACAGTTGCAAGCGAATCGGGACGAGAAAGACCGGTTCTTCGCGGAGCACCGCCAATCCCCGATTCCGCCGGAAGACCGCGACGACTTCGACGGACTCAGCTACTTCGACCCGGACCCCGAGTACCGGGTCGAAGCGACTGTTACTGTCCACGAGTCGCCGGAGTCGGTCGACCTGGAGACGAGCGACGACCGAACGGTGCGCTACCTCCACGTCGCGACGCTGTCGTTCGACCTCGACGGCGAGTCCCGCGAACTGCACGCGTTCCGGCAGGCTGCGGACGAGTCCCGGACGCTCTTTGTTCCGTTCCGGGACAAGACCACCGGCCAGCAGAGCTACGACGGCGGTCGATACATGGAACTGGAACCCGACCGCGACCTGGCCGACGGCGACGAGATCACGCTGGATTTCAACCTCGCGTACTCGCCGTTCTGTGCCTACAGCGACACCTTCTCCTGTCCGCTCCCGCCGGAGTCGAACTGGCTCGATACCGCAGTGACCGCCGGGGAACGGATCGACTGAGATGCAGTCGTCGGCAGTCACGGTACCAAACGAATTGTTTACACATCGCCACGACCAAAGCGGTGTATGGCTACGGCGACCCGCGACCGTCCGGTCCTGCAGGCCTTCCAGTACGGGTTCACGCTTTTCTCGGCGCTTCTGTTGGGTGTGATAGGGCTCGGGTTTGGCTCGATACTGCTGCTCATCGTTGCTGGTGCCCTGTCTTTCGGTGCAGGAATCCAGATAACGACAGTACAGACGCTCGTGCTGGGGCTGATAACGGTCCAGGGAATCGGCTGCCCGCTCATCGCATTCACGTACATCAAACTCAGGCCGGTAATCAGAGCGAAACTCCGTGACCTGTTCTCCTATACGCCAGACACCGGTGCGTTCACTATCGGCATTTCTGTGCCGAGCCTCCGGGAAGTCGGTATCGTCGTGCTGGGGTACGCCAGCGCAATGGGTGGGCTCGTGGTAGTGGCCGTCATCATCACGATGCTCGTCTCGATGTTCGGGATCGAACCGGCGGCGAACCAGGCGGCGGAGATCGGGATGGAGAACCCCGAGGTCCTCCTCCTGCTGATCCCCGCCTCGTTCCTCCTCATCGGTCCGGGCGAGGAACTGCTGTTCCGCGGTGTCGTTCAGGGCCGCATCCGGGACTACTTCGGTCCGATCGCGGGCGTCGCCATCGCGAGCGTCATCTTCGCCGGCATCCACTACCCCGCCCTTAGCGGGGGGTCGGTCACCGGAAAGCTCGTCTCGGTGAGCGCCCTCCTCATCCCGGCCCTCATCCTCGGTGCAACCTACGAGTACACGGACAACATCGTCGTCCCGTCACTCATCCACGGCGCGTACAACGCGACGCTGTTTACCGGCCTGTACGTCAGCGTGAAATACAGCAGCGAGCTTTCGTCCGCTGCGGGCGCTCTCAGTATCGGCGGGTTCTGAACGCTGCGGATAAAACCGTAACATCCGTCGAGAGTGGCAGAGTCCGGTTCGAGAAGGATACAAGCCGCATCTCAAGTCGTCAGTAGATCAGCCTGCTGAATAGAGAGACTCTGTACCCGAATCGCTTTATCCGAATGTACTATTTGACGGTCGTCACGGTGAAGAGAGAAGCATCCGACAGGACGGCTCGGACGCGGCCGTGCCAGACTTCTGCGAACCGCTCGCGGTCTTTCTCGCTGGCCGTCCCGTCGATGAGCTGCTGGAGATTACCCAGAGCTGGCCCGCCATCCGGAACGTCGCCGACGTGGTAGGTCACCTCGGCGGTTTCGTCAGTGTCGTCCCGGCGGAACCGGAACGCCGGGTCAGCACTGTCGGGGTCGAACGCATCGAACGTCAGCATGTTCTGTCGATTACCGTAACCGCCGGCGAGGCCACCAAAGCCGTCTTCCTGCGATGCAACCCTGTGAGCACTGTCGAACCCAAAAATACGAGACGTACGTGCTGTTGACAGTCCTTAGACGGGCGTTCGTCCGAGCACATCAAGACGGAGAGCCCGCATGACCCACGAAGATAGACCAAGACGTATGATGGTAAATTGAGAGGGCAGGGCGTGCTGTATTCGCGCGCTGCATCCAGCACGGACATCCAACCTGACAGATATCGACGCTCCCGGCACCCCCCATGCCAGGCTCGCCACCATCGACTGCTTCCCGATACATACGGCGAGAAAGCGGCTTACTGCTGGATAACCCATCTCAATGAGAACATGGGTTTGCTGTGGGCGATATTATTTTGGGATGGTTCTAATAGCATATTCAAATGTGCGCTTGGAACACTATCTGGCCAGTATCTACTAGTAGGCTCGGTGAAAGTGAAATCGGCACATAGTGAGGTGGCTCTATTGGACATCCACAGCAAATGAGACGAGCGGACTACAGAGGTTGTTTTAAGCAAGCAGTCGCTATTCTGTTTACATCCTTGGTTCTGAAACACCCGTTCGGTAGGTGTCGGTAGCGAACACTTGATGACTATCGTGAAGGAGAGCAGTAGACTGATTTAACCGCCTTGCACGCCGTCCAAACTGAGAGATTGACCAGCGGTATCGGGCACAAGCTTACTCGGCACGACCCGCGTGAGAATCACCATGCCCGACAGTTCGACGATTGTTTGGGTTACGACGACCGCTGGAGCGAGCGAGTAGCCCGATGGCAGCGCGAGTGCCAGGGGAAGGACCACAAGCGAATTCCGTGTCACCGATGTGAACACCAGCGAGCGGCTTTCTCCAACGTCCATTCCGAGGATTCCAGCCGCGAGCCGTCCAAGGAGCGGCATGATGATCAGAAATGCCACGTATATCGGGACGACAGACGCGACCTGCCCGATTGAATCCTGTACCCGAGGGAGCTGCGAGGCGATGATAACGAACAGCGTTACGCCCATCATCGGCACCGGGAGCCACCCCATCGCATCTTGCCACATTTCGCCGCGGGTAGAACGCTCTGCGAAGTATTCCGTCGCCCACGCGAGTGAGAGGGGGATTGCAATGATCACGACGAACGCCTCGATGAATGGGCCGGCCCCGATGAATTCGGCGACCTGCTGACCCATGAACAGCCAGAGATACAGCGGTAGCAATACGAGTTGAATCAGCATTAGCGCGGGTGTCGCGGCGGTAATCTGTTCGGAGTCGCCCCCACCGAGTTCTGTGAATGTGATAACGTAGTCTATACACGGCGTCAACAACACCATGAACGCTCCGACGAGGAGCGCTGGTTCCTGCGGCAGGAACCGCGTGAGACCGAACACGACAACCGGGACGACGACGAAGTTCATCCCGAGAGCCGCCCCCATGAACCGCCCGTTCCGGAACGCTCTGCGTATGCGAACGAACGGGATCTCTAAGAACGTTACATACAATAAGACTGCAAGAACAGGGTTGATCAGCGGTTCCAAGACCGAACTCGCACCTGGGACGCCGAGCCCGAGACCGATAGCGAACAAGACGGCGACGGCGTACAACGCAACCTGATTGTGCTGAATCCACCGTTTCGAGAGCCCACGCATAGCTGTACTACTGCACCCCGGCGTCTAAATTAGGAGAAACAAGCAGTCGTAGAGGTATCCAACCTCGCGTGGCGGTGAGCAGATACATTTCTGATTATAGTTTATATGAGAGGTCTGCGTCTGAAAAGCAAGCGGATTTTTGTTATCGAAACCAATCTGCGGCACTTACCTAATACGTCTGTGGTTGCGTTGAACATTCAGCTGTTGGTCTATACTGCGTACTTTGTCTGCCTGAAAATGACTCCGTGCGAGATACGCACTCTATATTCAGCAGGGTCATCGAAAGCTGGAACATGTCAGTACTCCCGGCAGATCCCACTCAACGCTCGTCACCATCGACTGTTCCCGAAACTCGGTAGGAAGCGCGGCTACTACGAAAGGGCCGACCTCAACGGTAGCTATTGTCTGAAATACATACTATTCATATACATTTCTAATCTTAGCACTGCGTCCACGATTCGTGTGGCAATCGTGGGGAACGAAATCCGTACTGTCATTCATACGTCACACGAGTAGACTGCGACTGATTTTCCCCCTCCCAGAGCAAGGTGTAGCTGATCGTCACCTCTTCGTTCTCACCACTCATATCTTCGGGCGGGATTTGGGAACTTCTGCCCGTAACTCGCCATGACTCGGTTTCTCCCGGTGGAATCCGCTGTGTCACGAGTGTGACTGTGCGATCGGTTGTCCACCCATCACGATCAATAGCCCCCCAGAATTGCCCGGGTTCAGCTCCTTCATTTCGGGCGGATATCTCAAATTCGGGGCGCGCCGTGGAGGAGATGGTCTCCGGGACAGTCCATGCTTCGAGGCTGAAATCTGGGAGTGGGTTAGCAAGTCGATCTTGAACCGACTCGTCCGGTTTCCACTTCCCACCCGGCCAGGAGAGGGCCGCCTCACTCGCGTCGCCCCGTTCTGGCAACTCAAACACGAGCCACCCATCACGATCATCGTCGCTTCTATATCGCTCATCACCGACCGAATCAGGAAACTCTCCGACCGAATCTTCGCCTCGATGAAGTGGTGGATAATCCCACTCTGTCTTCGGTGAATATGCCTCACCATCGAAGCGGAAAATGATGTCTTCTACTGCTGGTCTGAGACCCGAAGTTACTGAAACGTTCAAAAAGAGATATTGAGAGCCAGGGTTTGAACTTAGCTCATAGGCGTCTTCGAAGAGTTCTACGACACCCGATTGAAGCCCACTAAACTCAATATCCAGATCATATTCTGGTGAAGTAGTCGGAACAGCGGTCGTCTGTTGTTGATCGTTTACGGCGGTGCAACCTGCTACCCCGGTGAGACAAAGTCCAGATAGCGCAAGAAATCGGCGACGATCCATAGCACAGAGTCTCAATAGAGCGATAAGTGCTTAGTGGTCTCTTTCTACTTCACTCTCATCATCCCCCTCTCCGGCTACCCTGTTTTGGCTCTGTATTGACCGATCCGAACAGCGGATATTTCGAGATGTCTCAGTGCAAGATATGCGCGCTGTATTCAGCAGCGTTCGATCAAACTACCGGAATGCTGTCAAGAATCGCCTGCTGAATATAGAGCGTGTATTCAATACGGCCAGTGAGCCTCCGCCGAACACTGTCAGCGATAGTCTGTGGATATGTGACGTTCCATGCGGCACTGTGGACATATTCAACACGAGCCATCGGTGAACGGCCCACCTATGACAACGAGTAGGGCAGCTAGCTATCTCTACCGAAATGAAAGAACGCAGTCGAGACGGCGAGGCAACTGAACAGAACCTTGGCCAGCAGCGTCCCTATCGTGAACGTATATCCGAGAGACGTCCCTACGACGTACACGACTGGGCCGACGACGATTGCTGCGAGGAATCCGGCGAGCAGCGAGAGCAAGACCGTGTTCAGGTTGCGGAGGGCGAACGGCATCGTGGGTTCAACCATACGCGCCGTGTAATCAAAACCGTATAAAATAATTGTCGATCCACCAGAACAAATCCGCTCGCTGTATCGAGGCTCCGTCCTCGGATCGTTCGGGGCGGGATCTCACGGCTGTCTCTCCGGTCCGTGCCTGACCGACTCGCGCGCTGTATTCAGCAGCGTTCGATCAAACTACCGGAATGCTGTCAAGAGTCGCCTGCTGAATATAGAGCGTCAATGCAGCACGAGACTCGTGTGTATTTTGGGTTTCGTTGCGTACTTAGTTCCTAGATGAGCGGGCAACGCCAAATGAAGAATTTATTTGCTAGTTCACAGGAACGCATCCGTATGAGCACAGAGGCAGAGTCCGAGGACGAGGGCGCAATTGATCCAACATATCTCGCTGTCGGGATGGCTGTCGGGCCAGCATTCGGGGTGGCTCTGGGTTTTGCGCTGGACTCGCTCGCATTGGGGGTGTCTATCGGGCTGGGTCTCGGGATAGCGATAGGACTGGCACTCGGTGCGAGTACAAAGTGCGAAACATGATACGTTCTGCCTACACTGAGCACTGCGACTGAACTCATTCACGGTTGAGCAGATACTGCATACGCACGCTATATCTCGCACGTCCGATTCAACGTCTCTAGAGGCTGTCAGAATCAGCGTGCAAGACTCAGAGTGTACATTCATCACCCTTTTCGATGGTTATCGGAAAATTACAGAGAGTTGGAAGAAAGTTTGGACTAACTCTGGGGAAATCTCGAAAAATCGTCTTATTACCCCTCTGTGTGGTGAATTCTGGAGGCCGAGAACGCCTTCAAACCACAATGACCGAACGCAAAAAACCGACACGACGACAAGTTCTTCGAACAGGAGCAGCCATCGGCGTTGCAGGTCTTGGGCTGTCTATAGCCGGATCAACGGCGGCGAACCCGGGGAAGGGAGATGAAAACGGTGGGGGGAAAGAGTTTGGACGCGTCTACGCGAACGACGACCTCTGGCGGACTAACGTTGTGAAAGTCCTGGACGATCGTCCCGATCCCGAAGACAAAATCTACTTCTTGCATGATGGGAGCGGGCCAATTGTGGCTAACGACGATGCGAGTGAAGACCAACTCTCACCGTTCGTCTCCGAGTCAGCACCCGGTGACCGAGACTGGAACGGTGGTCAATGGACACACTTTTCGGCAGAAGTGACCGATATTGAAGCGTTCAACCACGACGCACCGCTGCGGAACGACGGCGATATCTTAGATAAAGACTACATTGATGTCAGTCTCGGTCGCCCTGGCTTCGGCCCACCCAACTACTTCATCTGCCCGCTGAACGGTCGGGCATAGCGACACTCCGCGTAGTAGCTATCTCTGACTACGCGCCCTCTATGCAGCACCGACGTTTTGAATTACTCATGATCTTTCAGTACTAGTGTGACCGATATAGAGGGTGTAGTCAGAATACCATTCTTTTTCATTTCTTCCTATTTGTCGAGTAAAACACTTAGAATGAGCACGTATCGGCGTCTAGACATCAATTAGTTTCACCGAGTTTTTAATCCGTCGTTAAAATATGTCAACTGTGTTCGGCCCTCCATCCGGCCGTGCGTTAGTGCGCCGATATTACCTCTACAGAGCCACATTGTCGGTGGGGTTCATCACACCCATTTTCACCTTGTTTCTCCTACGATCCTTGACATTCACTCAGGTAGGGGCACTATCGGCTCTGTACTCCGTACTGTCGGTCGTCGGAGAGGTGCCAACAGGCTACATCGGTGACAGGCTGGGGCGACGCGCGAGTCTCCTCCTCAGTGTGCTGTTCACTGTCGGGTCGCTGGCGGGCTTCATTCTCGCCGAGGGATTCCTTTGGTACATGTTTCTCTATGCACTGTGGGCATTGGCGCTAACGTTCCGTTCAGGGAGCATGGACGCGTGGTTGTATGACACCCTTGAGGAACGCCTCGAAACCGATCAATTCAGTCATGTTCGGGGTCGAGGAGATGCAGTGCAGAGCTGGATCGCAGCAGCATCGATGGTCACGGGCGGCTTGCTATACGGACTAGAACCTACGTACCCCTTTATCGCCGCAGTCCTGTTCAATAGTCTAGGCTTCCTTACTCTGCTCTCACTGCCGAAGAACCGCCAGTACGCTGAACGCGATGACACTGGACCCGACCGGCTTGGCCCGTTAGAAGCGCTTCTTGTCGTCCGTGACAAGCTGGCTCGGCCACCGCTACGGTCACTGGTACTATACCTCGGGTTGTTTTATGCCGTCCTTGGTGTCGCTCATACCTATGTCCAACCGATGTCGATCGAGACAATAGGCCCCTACGCCACTGGGCTTGGCGTCTCGATTCCCGTAGGTGGGGCGACTGCGGCGGCGCGCTCGGGCGAAGTGGGCGCTGGCTTGGCGCTCGGTCTTGGCGTGATGTACGCCGCCCTCACCGTAGTAGCGTCGTCGGGCGGCTACTATGCTGGTACAATTGAGGACCGCATCGGCGTTCGTAAGGCCCTATTGATTGTGCCGATCGTAATGGCCGTCGCATTTCTGATGCCGCTGTGGGTTGCACTGTTGGCGCTCCCGACGTTCGCGGCAATGCGAACCGCGAAACCACTGGTACAGCCTATTGCCAACGGGTATATTAACGACCACGTCGAGGAGGTCGGGCGGGCAACGCTGCTCTCTGTGGTGTCGATGTTCTACATGATGCTCCGGGCACCACTTGCGCTCGGTGCCGGGATGATGGCCGACTCGACCACAGCGACCATGGCAATCGCGGCGCTTGGCGGCCTGTTTCTTGCAGCCGGCGGAACGATATGGCTGTTCGGCGAGGTAGCACCCGAGACGGAGACTACCGTGAGGGAAGGATCAAGCTCTCCAACTTCATGAGCCAGGGAGGAGTCAGTCTAAAGCCGTTTACTGTGAATCTAAAAGATGGATTGCGACATATACTCAAGCCTACCCACGGATGGATTAAAAAATATAGTTCGAAAAAGTGGCAGCATATATGAATTGTTTCCGGAATCTTCCACACAATCTTGTGCAGCCATGTCTTATTTATTATTTTGGTCAAATAATGTCGGAATTCGAGAAATCTTTTGAACTTGGAGGCGGTACCCATGTCATGGTTGAATCAACGGGGACCAACGAAATGGATCGGCTGCCGGTGTGGTCTGCCCAGGAGGAGTGGTGCGCAGTTACAACCGGAATGAATGTCATCGGGTACAAGTGGCATCCTGTTATCATTGACCGGCTTTTGAAACATGAGACGCTTCGGTTCAATGAACTCTCCCGGGAAATCGGCGGTGCTATCACAAACAAAGTTCTCTCCTCGAGCCTTGAAGATCTCGAAGAAAAGGACCTGATCGAACGAAGCGTTGTGAACGAGAAGCCCGTCGAAGTCGAGTATTCACTCACACCACGCGGAGAGTCGCTCGAGCCCGTCATCGAGTCACTGGAAACGTGGGCGCAGAAAAATTTCCAGCCAGCAGCGTCCCAGACGGAATCAATTGTCGACCACGACTAAGATCGGCATTGATCGCTCGAGTACACGGTCAGTTATAAATCCATCTTCAATCGCCCATCTGGTGCACTTCCAAACTCACTCGTACTTTCCCGAAACTGGTGCTCTTGCACGGAGATGTCTATACCCACGGGGTTTCGGGATTGACGACTCGATAAGAGGAGTTACCTCTGAGGACAGCAGTGACAGCCTCTGCGACTCCTTTGGAAAGGTCCTCTTGGCTCTCTTCTGAGTACCAAGCTGCATGCGGTGTGACGATGACATCGTCACGGTAGAGTAATGGATTGTCGACGGCCGGTGGCTCCAATTCCAAGACATCGAGTCCTACCCGGGCAATTTGACCAGTTTCAAGCGCCTCTCTGAGAGCAGCCTCATCAATGACAGAACCACGAGAGGTGTTGATAAGAATACATTCCTCGGAGAGACGTTTGAATTCGGCAGTCGAAAACATGTGTCGCGTCTTCTCGTAGAGCGGAACATGGATCGAGAGATATTCGACCCGCTCAATCAACTCATCGAACGAGACTTTTTTGACGTCATAATCACGCATTGTCGCCGCATCGACGTAGGGATCGGTCGCGATCACGTCGACGCCGAAGGACTGAAGTTTAGTGGCAAGTCGACGTGCGATACCACCGAATCCGGCGAGTCCGAGTGTTCCATCTGAAAGCCGATTGAGTGGTTGACCTGTCCTCCAGTCCCACGTTCCAGTCTTCACTGCGCGATCGTACTGGGGGACGTTTCGGACACACGCCAAGAGCAATGCAAGAGCGTGATTCGAGACTTCATCAAGCGAGTAGTCCGGAACGTTCACAACGGTGACATCGTGGTCTATCGCCGCCTCTACGTCGATATTGTCAACGCCGATACCGGCTCGTCCGACGACTCGGAGTGTCTTGCTTCCCTCTATGACGCGTTTCGTGACGGGTGTGGCAGCGTCAACAACGATGCCATGTGCTCCACGGACGGCCTGTGCAACGGCTTCTTCTGTCTTCTCATCGAGTGTTTCGACGGTAGCTCCGCCTGCTTCTAGAATATCGACTTGATCGGTCCTGTTGACGGTCTTATTATCACAGAGAACAATTGTATATTCCATGAGTCTGAGCAGAGAAACGCGTTACAGTTCCATCTGAGTTGGTCTGAGGAGGATCTCGTTGACGTCAACATGTGCCGGCTGGCTGACTGCGTATCTGATCGACCGGGCAACGTCATCTGGATCAAGCGTCTCCATCCACTCCGGCGGAAGTCCCTCTGAGAGTTCAGTCTCGACAAACCCAGGCTCGATATCCGTCACGCGGATATACTCCGTCTCCTCGCCAGTGAACTCCTCTCGGAGTGCGTCAGAGAAGCCATTGACAGCATACTTTGAAGCGCTATAGCCGCTGGCGCCAGGGAATGACTTCCGTCCAGCGAGTGACGAAATATTGACTATGTGACCGGATTCTTGCCGCTGCATGATCGGCAGAACTGCTTGGGTGACCTCCATCAATCCGATGACATTCACGTCGACCATCCGCTGAAATTCGTTCATGTTGGCCTCCTGAACCTGATCGAGTACCATCATCCCAGCACTGTTAATGAGGATGTCCAGACGACCGAAGCTATCTTCTATCTTATCAACCGTCTCTTGTACATCATTCCTGTCGGTAACATCGGTGGGAACAACGAGTGCATCGCCACCCTCGGAGTCGATTCGGTCCGCGAGTTTTTTGAGTTCGTCTTCTCGCCTGGCGGCCAGTGCGACGCGCACTCCCGCATGAGCAAGTCTCTCGGCCGTTGATTTCCCAATGCCAGATGAAGCACCGGTAATGAGCGCAACCTTCTGTTCCATATTCTCGGCTTCTGAATCAGTGAGTGCAGTCATTGTGCTTGTTCCAGTATACTCTATGTCGGGAGGGGTGGTAAATTGAAAAGATTCCAATAAGAAATCAGGTTTCTTCAAAGAAACTGCCTTGTTAGCTCTCTCACAACACAGTGTTTCAATCAGTTTCCGTGAAAGAACACCAGCGAGTCAGTCTGATAGCCAATCAGAATTGCTGAATATGCGCCTTGTATCTTGCACGGTCATCGAAAGCTGACAGATGTCAGTAATCCCGGCAGACCTCATTCCTGGATCGTTATCATCGGCATTTTCCGATACTCGGCAAGGGAGAGTGGCTACTACGGGTGAATCCTATTCAACGGTAGTCTCTGACTGAAGTGATTTATGTTATTCTTAGACTATTCTAATAGCATACTCGAAATGTACGCCCGGAACACTAACGTCCGGCATCATCCTCGGCGGTGTGCCATGTTAGCCGGCAAACCCTCGTGCCGGGCGGGTCGTCGAAGGACGACCACATGCGCGAGCGGCGTCAGCCGCGAGCGCGGGTGATTACGACGTAATCACCGAACGCCCAGACGGTGCAACCGTCTGGCGGGTCGCCGGTGATGGCGACCGAATGCGGTGTGAACCGCGGTCATGTCGCGTGCCCGGGTTCTCCGGGTCGTCATCGTCCCGGTGACGGGTCTCAGCCGGGGATTGAAGGCACGCATCCGTAGTTCGCCGGTGGCACACCTAAGGCTGACGCTCAGACTGCGTAGTCGTCCTCTCGCAGTTGGACGTACTTGCCGTTGCGATAGGAGAACTTCCCCCACTTGTAAGAGAACACCATCTTGAGGCCGTTGAGCCCGCCACGGAGCGCTGCGTCGGCCTTGATTCCGCGGGCGTCCATCAGGTCGTTGGCGGTGGTGAAGGCCCGGTCCCAGTCGCTGGGCCGCCAGTCTCGAACCATGTCGGCGAAGGTGACGTTCCGGAGGATCTCGTCGCCGATGGCGTCGTGCCAGGCGTCGTTGTACCGTTCGAGGCGGTCGTTCGCGGCGAGGCGACCGGCTATCTTTCCGGTGCGAACGGCGACGTGGTCGCCGCCCTCGTGGAACGCCGAGGTGGTCCCCATTGCCCCGCCGGCCACGGCGATGCCGGCACCCACCGGGGACTCTATCGGTCGGGTCGAGGAGATGGGGTACGTCTCCGTCCCTTTCGATTTCCCGCGGTCCTCGACGAGCGGGAAGTCGTCGAGGTCGTACGCCTGGAACTCCCGTTCGAGCAGTCGCTCGATATACTTCCGGCCCTGCGGGATGCTCTCGTCGCTCTCTCTGAGCAGGTCCCACTCGCTGCGGTCGTAGGCGTCGATGTCCAACCCGATGGGCATCGTTAGACCGATGCGGGCGACGGGGGCGTCGTTCGGGAAAATCCACGGATACGCCGTGTGGCCGGGCATGATGCCCCACCAGAACTCGATGAACTCCGGCGTGAACAGTTCCTCGGGCATCCGGCGGTGCTCCTGATAGGCGATGTGGTTCGCCTTGTTCGAGGGCATGATGTCGGCCATCGTCTGTCCGGCCGGGAGGAACTGATCGAGCGTGCCGCCGGTGATCGTCCGCTGTGGGCCGTCGGCGAGAATCACGTACTCGGCGGCGATGTCCTCGCCGTTGGCCAGTCGGACGGTGTGTCGCGGCGAACTCCCCAGGTCGGTCTCGACGCCGGTGACGCTGACGCCGACGCGGTAGTCTGCGCCCGCTTCCGTCGCCCGCTCGCGGAGCCAGTCGTCGAACCGCGCCCGGTGGAACGTGATGCCGAAGCCATCGGAACTGGAACTGATACCGGTCTCCGTGAGCGTCATCTCCGTCGAGGGGCCGTAGAACTTCGCCCCGTCGAGTTCACTCAGCACCACGTCCTCGGGGAACTCAGACCGGGGAATGCCCATGATGTCGAACCAGTAATCAAGCAGCCCGGCGGCGTCCGTCGAGTCCGGTCCCGTCCCCTCGCGGTCGGCCCTGGGGACCCCCTTTTCGAGGAGGACGGCGTCGGCCCCGTGGTCGGCTGCAGCCTCGGCCGCCGACGACCCGGCCGGGCCACCACCCACAATGGCGACGTCTACGTGTTCCATACCCGCTACGGTGTCCCGCGCCCGCTAAAACCTATTGTCTTGCATCGAATCCGCGGTCTGACGCCCCTCTGTGTCTGAACTGGAACGCACTGCGCGCTACGGTTCGGACGCTGCGTCGGCGAGTGACACGTCGTGTTGTTCCAGCCGTTCGACGGCCCGCTGGTACGCGTCGCTCTCCGCGAGTGCTGTCGCCCGGACAGTGTTGTCGACTGTCTCCAGTCGGTCGGCAAGTCCCAGGAGTTCCCGGCGTTTCGTCTCGTACTCGCGGCGGGAGTGAACTGTCGAGAGGACCGACAACAGTGTGTCCCGGTCGGCGGGCTTTCTGAGATACGAATCGACGGGAATATCCAGAATATCCACGTCCGGCTTGACACTGCTGATCATTACGACCGAAGGGCTAACCGACCGCTGTCGGAGTTTTGAGGCGATCGTTTCGCCGCTCAGCTTCGGCATCTGCCGATCCAGCAGTACCGCATCGATTGAGTCGTCGATTCGCTGTAACCCCCTACGGCCGTCACCGGCCTCTATAATGTCGTACTCTTCCGGAAGCCAAAGTTTGTAGAGCTGTCTGTAGTCCTTGTCGTCGTCAATTACCGCAACGCTAGTCGGTCTCCCCATACCTTCGAAATTCTACGCCGGTCATCCTACAAATATGCTAAGATATCGGCGTACTATTACTGCAAATTTTACTAATTCAGGATGGTAGTTCTCCTGGTCTCTAAATGTAGTGAAAACAATACTATTTCTGGCGCGCGATCAATGGACTGCCGGCACCGTTTTGAGCCCCCCGCGTGGAACAGACGGTATGGCTCCGCACGCCACAGGAGGGGTTCAATGGCCGACATAGTCGTGATGCGATACGACGTGCACGGCATGCCAGTCGACCAGTACGTGACAGCGCTCCGGGAGCGACTGCCGGAGTGGGACATCGCCGTCGCGGAGACGCCCGAGGCCGAGCGGGAGATGATTGCGGACGCGACAGTTCTGACCGGCAACGACGTCTCGCCGGAACTGGTCGATACTGCCGACTCGCTGAAGCTGTTTGCAGGGACATACGCTGGATACGACCACCTCCCGCTCTCGGAGTTGGCGGACCGCGACATCGCGCTCACGACGGCCTCCGGCGTCCACGGTCCGAACGTCGCTGAGAACGTCGTCGGGTCGTGGCTTGCCTTCGCTAGGGGCTTTTTCACCGCCCGCCGCCACCAGCGCGACCACGTCTGGCAGTCGTTCCACACCGACGATTTCGCCGGTAGCCGCGTCTGCGTCGTCGGGCTGGGAGAAATCGGCGAGGCCATCGTCGACCGCGTGCAGGGGTTCGGCGTGGAGACCGTCGGTGTCCGCTACTCGCCGGAAAAGGGCGGCCCGACCGACGAGGTGTACGGCTTCGGCGAGATTCACGAGGCGGTCACCGACACGGAGTATATCGGTCTCGCCTGCCCGCTCACAGACGAGACGCGCCACCTCATCGACGAGGAGGTGTTCCAGACCATGCATCCCGAAACAGTGCTCACCAACGTCGCCCGCGGCCCGGTCGTCGACACCGATGCGCTGGTCAGTGCGCTCCAGCGCAACCACATCGACGGCGCGGCGCTGGACGTGACCGACCCCGAACCGCTGCCCGGCGACCACCCGCTGTGGGACTTCGAGAACGTCCTCATCACGCCCCACAACGCCGGCCACACGCCGAGCTACTACGAGCGGCTGGCCGATATCGTCGCCGAGAACGTCCAGCGGGCAGAGCGAACCGGCGAGTGGGACGGGCTCAGGAACCAGATCGAACTGTAGTCACTGCCGGCTGGCGAGATATCCGGCGCGGGCTTCGTACACCAGATACGAGACAACGGTCACACCGAACACGCCGCCGAGTAGGTGCGCGACTGTAACGCTCCCGAGGCTAGTGCTCCCGACGGTACCCTGCAGCAGTTCGACTACGGCCACTACCGCCGCGAGCCCAATGTACCGCCAGCGGGCCGCGACCGGAAGCGTCTCGCTATCACCTGCCAGCGCGAGATACAGGTGTGTGCCAGCCAGAACGGCGAAGTACGTAGCTGCGACGAGCACGACCGAGGCGACAGGGCCGAGCGGAACCGCCCGGAACAGGAGCGCCCAGACGAGGACAACAGCGCTCACCACCCCGATCTGAAGCTTCGTATCACGTGGGACCATACGCCAGAAGTCGCGTCTGGTCGTGAAAAAATATCGGACTGACTAGCAGTTCTCGTGCGACTCGGAAGAACGGCACTCGGCGACCGTGACCGTTACAGATAGCCGCGCTTCTTGAGCAGTTCGCCGTTCAGCACGCTCGCGCCTGCGGCACCGCGCATCGTGTTGTGTGCGAGGCAGTTGAACTGGACGCCGTCGGTCGTCTCGCGGAACCCGCCGACTGCGACGCCCATGCCGTCCTCGACGTTGCGGTCCAGGCGTGGCTGTGGGCGGTCGGGTTCCTCGAACACCGTGATGAGTTTCTCCGGCGAGGACGGCAGGTCGATGCCGGTAACCGACTCCATCGCGGCCTCGGCGTCGGCCGTGGAGACGTCCTCTGCCGTGTCGGCCCAGACGTTCTCGAGGTGGCCGTCGAGCGTCGGGATGCGGTTACAGGAGGCGGCCACGTCCATCTCGTTGAGGTGGACCTCCGCGCCGTCGAACGAACCCAGAAGCTTGCGCGATTCGCTCTCCATCTTCTGCTCTTCGCCGCCGATGTGCGGGATGGCGTTGTCGATGATCTCCATCGACGTGACGCCGGAGTAGCCCGCGCCGGAGACGGCCTGCAGCGTCGAGACGCGCACGTCGGTCAGGTCGAACTCGCGGTCGAGGGCGGCCAGCGGCGGCACCATCGTGATCGTCGAGCAGTTCGGGTTCTTCAGGAGCGCGCCGTCCCAGCCGCGCTCGTCGCGCTGGACCTCGAGGAGGTCGACGTGGTCGGCGTTGACCTCGGGGATGATGAGCGGCACGTCCTCGTCCATCCGGCCGTTCGAGGAGTTCGAGGAGACAGTGTAGCCGGCCTCGCAGAACTCCGGCTCGACTTCCGCGCCGACGCTCGACGGGAGCGAGGAGAAGATGAGATCGACGTCGTCGGGCACCGAATCCGGGTCGGTGGCGCGGACTTCTAACCCGGCCACGTCATCGGGAATCGGGGAATTGACGCGCCACTTGGCGGCGTCTTTGTATGTCTCGCCAACGCTCGCGTCGCTGGCTGTCAGTGCTGCGATCTCGAACTCGGGGTGGGGGTCAAGCAGTTGGATCAGTCGCTGCCCGACTGCGCCAGTCGCACCGAGTACACCTACGCGTACAGTCATCGGTTGACACACGGCTGTGGGTGGTCAAAACAGTTTGGATACGGAGCGATACCGCTGCCTTCGTAGGATTACTCACCCTCGGTATCTTCGAACACCCACTCGATAACGCGGGCCTCAACGAGGTCCCGCTCCTCGACGTAGGGGTCGTCGCGGTTCGCCAGCGTCTCCTCGGCCTCGGCGCGCATTTCGGCTTCGATTTCCGTGTGGTCCGGCTCGTCCCGGATGTCGTTCAACAGCGCCTCGAAATCTTCACGGAGGTCGAAGGAGGCGCGGGCTACGTTGCACCGGGACAGCGGGCTCATCCCTGTCTCCAGCACGAGATCACGCACTGTCTCCCAGTCAGAGTCACAGAAGTAGATGGACACCTCGCCGACGATGTCCTGCCAGGCGATGGGGTCGGCGTGCTTGAGCAGCGGGACCGCCCGCGGTGGGAGGTCAAGACGGGTCGCAGTGTCCGGGTTCCCACACAGACAGCAGGCCTTCTCGGTTTTCCCCGTGTACATGCGCGGGTATTGGACTGACTGTATTTGGACCCATCGACGCTATGCTGCCCCGACAGGGGTAATATCTACCCCTGGCCGTCTGTTACAATCATAAAATAGTACAGCCCACCTCGACAGCCCGTCACACCGGACAGGAACGTTTTAATCGCCGGACCGGCCACACTGCGGTATGGATATCGCCGAACGACTCGATCTGGTGACGCGACACACCACAGAGGTCGTCACCGAGGATGAACTGCGGACGCTGTTCGAGGAGAGCGACCCGTCGGCGTACATCGGCTACGCGCCGACCGGCGAGATGCACATCGGCCATTTCACGACGATGCGAAAGCTCGCGGACTTCCTGCGGGCCGGCGTCGACGTGACGGTCCTCATCGCTGACCTGCACGCCCACCTCGACGACAACAAGTCGCCGTTCGACCTACTTGACGCCCGCTCCGCCTACTACGAGACGGCCATCGAGGGCATGATTGAAGCAGCCGGCGCGGACCCCGACGACGTATCCTTCGTCCGCGGGACCGACTTCCAGCTCGACGAGGAGTACACGCTGGAGATGTACCGGATGGCCGCCGAGACGACCATCTCGCGAACGCAGCGCGCCGCCAGCGAAGTGGTCCGCGAGTCCGAGAGCCCGAACCTCGGCGGGCTCATCTACCCGCTGATGCAGACGCTGGACGTGAAGGCGCTGGACGCCGACATCGCCTACGGCGGCGTCGACCAGCGCGGCATCTACATGCTCTCCCGCGAAATCCTCCCGAACCACGGCGGCGAGTCGCCGATTTGCCTGTTTGCCCCGCTGTTGTCGGGCCTTTCCGGCGGCAAGATGAGCGCCTCCGACGAAACGTCGAAGGTCAACCTCACAGACAGCCCCGACGAGGTCGACGAGAAGATCAACCAGGCGTACTGCCCGGCCGGCGAGGTCGAGGAGAACGGCGTGCTGGAATACCTCAATCACCTCGTCTTCCCGATCTTGGACGTCCGCGGCGAGTCCTTCGTCGTCGAGCGCCCTGAGGAGTACGGCGGCGACCTCACCTACGAGAGCTACGATGAGGTCGAGGCGGACTTCGTCAGCGGCGAACTCCACCCCGCCGACCTGAAGCCGTCCGCCGCCAGCGCGATCTCAGAGGTCATCGACCCAGTTCGGGAGCGACTTGCCGACGAGGAAGACCTACTCGCCGAGGCCTACCCCGAAAAGTACGGCGCGGAGTGACGCGGTCGCCCGATGCCACCCTCCGATTCGAGCGCCGACAACGATGAGCCGGCGCGCTCGCGGGCCGCCGTCCGCCGGACCTACGAGGACATCGGCGACCACTTCTCGAAGACCCGCGAATACGCCTGGCCGGAGGTCGAGTCGTTCGTCGACGAGTGCGGCAGTGTCGAGACGGCGCTCGATGTCGGCTGCGGCAACGGCCGCCACGCGGAACTGCTCGCCGGGGTCGCTGACCGCGTCGTCGGGCTCGACGCCAGCCGCGCACTTCTGCAAGCCGCGACCGACCGCGTCGGCGACAGCGTTGCGCTGCTGCAGGGCGATGCGACCCGGCTCCCGCTCGCTGCGGGGTCCGTTGACCTTGCAGTGTACGTTGCGACGCTGCATCACCTGCCGTCACAGTCCGCCCGTCGCGCCAGTCTGGACGAACTGGCCCGCGTGCTCGCGCCGGGCGCTCGGGCGCTCGTCAGCGCGTGGAGCACGGCTCACGACCGCTTCGACGCCGACCCCGACGCGGACGAGGGGTTCGACACGACGGTCGACTGGACGCTGCCCGGTGGGGAGACGGTCCCGCGGTTCTATCACATCTACGCGTCGGCCGAATTCGAGCGCGATGTCGCCGACAGCGCCCTCCGGCTAGTGTCGATGGAACTCTCAAGCGGCAACTGTTACGGGGTCGTCGAGCCAGAAGGGAAACGCACTTAATTGCCTTCCATCTATGGACGTGTACGTTCGCACTCGGGCGAAACACAGTCCATCTGGTCTGTGTCTGCACGAGTGAGCGGCGGTGGTGAGCAAATCCGCCTGATTTGCGAACGACGCCGCGAAGAAGCGAAGCAATGAGCGGCGGTGGTCTAGTGGTAGGACCTGAGCCTTCCAAGCTCATGGCCCGGGTTCAAATCCCGGTCGCCGCATTTTGCTGTGAGCACAAGCGCGAACAGCAAATGCTGTACAGAGGGATTTGAACTACGGAAATCCGAGCGACAGCGAGGATTTGCAGTCGAGTTCAAATCCCGGTCGCCGCATTCTACGTCAATAAAAACGACCAGCCGAGTCGTTATCGGGCGTTTTGAAGCCGCCGTGCTCTCTCAGCCGGCGTAGTAGCCAACTGACGCCGTCATTCCGATTCGACGGCAGCCTCCGCAAACTCCTCCCAGTCGTCGCCCATCCATTCCTGCAGGCGGTCGGTGACGCCGGCGAAGTCTCCCCCATCCTCGAAGGACTCGACGACGACCCAGCCGTCACCGTCGCGGTCGTAGCCGAGGCTGTAGCCACGATCCCCGTTGATGATGACGACGAACGCGGCCACCACGTCGAGGTCGGGGAAGAACCCGACCGGCGCGAACCCGTAGTCGTCGTGCTGGGCCTCGAGGGCCGAAATCTCGCCCGTCGAGAGCGGTCTGTCCGGCAGCGAGTCCGTCAGTTCTGTCATTACGTCGCAGTCGTTGGGAGAAGACTGAAAACGTTTCGAGCGGGGCGTGATCAGGAGACCCGAAAAGTGTGAATAAGATATAACTTCGGCCAACATTGAAGTGTTGCCATGTCTTTTGTTAACATGGAGCTTCCTACGCTCCCGGCGGGAACGACCGTCGTACCATCCGGGATTGGCATCGGCGGACGACAACTCGCCGGTGGAGACTGGCCACTCCACCGGCCACGCATCGTTTCGAAACCAACGGCGTACGGAGCATCTGACACCCCCACCCCCACCACTTTCCCTGCTCCCGTTTTTCCGAGGTGGTTTCCACACACCAGCCGTGACCCGGCAGTCCCGGTGGTGTTTTCTGCCAGTACGCGTAGCGTCGGGTATGGACGCCGCGCGGCTCCCTGGCACCAGCGGACCCGAGCAGATAGTCGCGCACGTGGACATGGACTGTTTTTACGCCGCCTGCGAACAGCGGCGGGAGCCTGCACTCAGGGGCGAGCCGCTTGTCGTGGGGATGGGCTACGAGAACGGCGCGACCCACGGGGCCGTCGCGACCGCGAGCTACGAGGCGCGGGCATACGGCGTCGAATCAGCGATGGCGATTTCCGAGGCACTGGAGCGGCTCCCACGCAAAGTCGAGGCCGTCGATGACCCGGACCTTGATGTCGAGGACGCCGGGTTCTATCGTCCGGTTGATATGGACTTCTATGAGTCCGTGGCTGCGGATGTCCGGGACATCCTCCATGCAGAAGCGGACGTCGTCCGGGAGGTGAGCATCGACGAGGCGTATCTGGATGTGACCGAACAGGTCTCCTGGGAGACCGTCGAGTCGTGGGCACAAGACCTGAAAGACACCATCGAATCGGAGGTGGGCGTGGCGGCGAGCGTCGGCGTCGCGCCGACGATGAGCGCCGCGAAGGTGGCCAGCGACCGCGACAAGCCGGACGGGCTGGTCGTCGTCGAACCGGGGGCCGTCCGGGAGTTCTTTTCCGACCTCCCCGTCGAGGACGTCCACGGTGTCGGCCCAGTGACCGCCAGGGAACTCGCCTCGCTCGATATCCAGACCGCGGGCGACCTGGCGGCCGCCGACCCGGAACTGCTGGCCGAACGGTTCGGCGAGCGCGGCCGCGAGATACGCCGCTACGCCCGCGGCGAGGACGAGCGGTCGGTGACGCCGAAAGGCGACCCCAAGAGCCTCTCTCGGGAGTCCGCCTTCACCGACGCGACGGCCGATATGGAGGCCAAGTGTCGGCAGGTTCGTACCCTCGCCGACGCTGTCGCCGACCGCGCCCAGCGGAAGGGTGCGCGCTATCAGACCATCGGAATCAAGGTTGTGACGCCGCCGTTCGACGTGAACACGCGCGCCCGGTCGCTCCCCGGCCCGGTCGAAGAGCCCGAACTGGTCAGACGCGTCGCGCTGGACCTGCTCGGCGAGTTCGACGACGACCCGGTTCGGAAGGTCGGGGTCCGCGTCTCGAACCTTGATTTCTCGGCCGGCGAACAAGCTAATCTAGACGGGTTCGGCGGTGACTCCGGAACCGCGGAGACGACTGATAGCTCCCGCGCCAGCAACGGCGCGGAGCGGGTCGAGAATGAGAGCGACGAGGGACAGGCCGGACTCGGGACATTCGCCGAGAACGACGGGGGCGACGAAACTGCCGGAGAGTCGGTGAACGAAGGGCCGGACGGCGGCGATAATCACATCTCGCTCCCGCCCGGCCAGACCACGCTCGCAGATTTCTAAGGGTTCTCAGGCGACACCGTGTTCCAGATTCTCCAGAAGCTTCCCGACGAACAGGCCGGCCCGCGGCGAGATGGTGTCATCAGCCGGGACTGCTGTCGGATGCGCGGCCAGCGTGTCGACGAACCGCTGGCTGTGGGTCATCGCGTGCAGCATGTCGACCACGTCGACTACCAGCCCCTCGTCGCTGGTGTCCATCCCGGCGTAGCGCTCCTTCTCCGCCTCGGAGTAGGTGATCGTCCAGGCCGGGCCGCCGGCGGCCGCGACGATGTCGTCGAGCGGTGCGACTTCCAGCGGGCCGTCGTCACTCCCGACGTACACGGTTCCGTCCTCGACGAACGTCTCGTATCTGTCCATGGACAGCCCCCACCGAACAGCTGTGATAAGGTGTGCCACCACAATAGCCGTTGCCCCTATCGAGACGCCTTCCGAACCTGTTCCGCAGTTGATGGGCGTCTGACGGAGAGTTATGGGGCGTGAGCGTCTCCTTCCGGACAGAAACGCATGGCAGAGACCGAACAGATAACCGTCGCGACAACGAGCGCGGGGCCGGGTGGGACCGGGGAACCGGGCGAGACTGTCAATCTCCCGGTGGTGGAGCTGCTGACCGGGCGGGGGTTCATCACCGGCAAGAGCGGGTCCGGGAAGTCGAACACGGCGAGCGTCGTCGCCGAAAAACTGCTGGACAACGGCTTCGGCCTGCTCATCGTCGACATCGACGGCGAGTACTACGGGCTAAAAGAAGAATACGAGATCCTCCACGTCGGCGGCGACGAGGAGTGCGACATCCAGGTCACCGAAGACCACGCCGGCAAGATCGCCTCGCTAGCGCTCGAACAGAACGTCCCAATCATTCTGGACATCTCCTCGTTCCTCGACGAGGAGGAGGCTGAAACGCTGCTGACCGAAGTCGCCAAGCAACTGTTCGCCAAGGCGAAAAAGCAGAAACAGCCGTTCCTGATGCTCGTCGAGGAGTGCCACGAGTGGATGCCCGAGAAGGGGTCGATGGGCGAGGTCGGGAAGATGCTCATCAAGATCGGGAAGCGCGGCCGGAAACACGGACTGGGCATCGTCGGCATCAGCCAGCGCCCGGCCGACGTGAAGAAGGACTACATCACCCAGTGCGACTGGCTCGTCTGGCATCGCCTGACCTGGAACAACGACACGAAGGTGGTCGGGCGCATCCTCGACAACAAGTACGCCGACGCCGTCGAAGACCTGGACGACGGCGAGGCGTTCATGATGAACGACTGGGCCGAGCAGGTCCGCCGGGTGCAGTTCCACCGCAAGCAGACCTTCGACGCCGGCGCGACGCCCGGTCTCGACGACTTCGAGCGCCCGGAACTCAAGTCCGTCAGCGACGACCTCGTCTCCGAACTGGAGACCATCAGCGAGGAACAGCAGGCGACGGAGAACCGCATCAAGGAACTCCGCGAGGAACTGGACAAGAAAAACTCCCGCATCGCCGAACTGGAAGCGGAACTGCAGGACGCCCGGGACCTCTCGCGGATGGCCGAGCAGTTCACCGAGGCGATGCTGAACCAGGCTGAAGACTACAATCCCGGACGGACGGCACAAGAGGAGATGCGCCGCCAGCGCGAGCGGTTCGCCGACTCGTCGGACTCAGACGGTGAGGCAGACGCCGACGGCCACCGTGACGAGCAGTCCGCGGAGTCGGACGAGGCCGCCGATGCCACGTCCGGCGGCGGGTTCGGTGACGCGTTCAGCGCCTTCGCCGAGGACGGGGCTGCGATGAACGGCGGCAGCGCGGGCGACGGAGCAGCGACGAATGGCAGCAGCGTGGACGATGACCCAGCGACGAATGGAAGCAGTGCGGACGCCGAACCGGCGTCGAACGGCCACGCCACGAACGCCGACGTAGCGGCGAACGGGGCCGTCACAAACGACAGTGCGGCGGCCGTGCCAGTCAACGGCCAGGCTGACACAGACACTGCTGACGCTGATGACGAAGATCTGAGAGCGACTATCGCTGAGGCCGTCGAAGCCGAGCAGTCGAGCGGGGCAACTGGCTCCGCTACCGACGAGTCCACATCCGACTTCGACGGTCCCGCCGTCTACGGCGACTTGCGAGCCGACATCGAGGAGTTGGACCGCAAGACTCGGCGGATGCTCGCGTACTACCGCGAGCAGGGTCCCGGAACGCCGCTGAACGCCCACTTCTCGGCGGGCGGCTCCGGCGACCGGACGGCGGCCTACGCGCGAAACAGGGAACTCCGGCTCCGCGAACTGGTCGAACACGTCGGCCGCGGGAAGTACGATTCCCGGATTGCGGCGCTGGTTCGAGAAGAGAGCGACCGCCGACTCGACGAAGATGAGGTAGAATCGGTTGTCTCCCGACTCGAATCGGCATTTCTGGACGGAAACGGCGACTGAAAAGTCAGTACCGCGATAACGGCTGTTTTACAGCAACGGTTCGACGAGGTCCTCGAGCGCCGCCCGCGGGTCGTCGGCCTTCGCGACGCCGCTTGCCAGCAGGACGCCGGTCGCGCCGAGGTCGCTCGCGGAGACGAGGTCTTCGCCGGTCGAGATCCCCGCACCACAGAGCACGTCCACGTCGCCGTTGACGCGGGCGGCGGCGTCGACCGCGCCGGTCACGATGTCCGGGTCGGCCTTGCTGACGGGCGTGCCGGTGCCGATGAGTTCCGGCGGCTCGACGGCGACGCCGTCGGGGTCGAGCGCGGCGGCCGCGCCGATCTGTGCGGGGTTGTTCGCACAGACGATGGTTTCGAGGTCCGCGCGGTCGGCGGCGTCGAGCGCGCCGTCGATATCCGCGAGCTTGAGCCGGTTCTCGGAATGGTTCAGGAGCGTCCCGACGGCACCGGCGTCCGCGGCGGCCTCGGCGAGGGTACTACCGGTGTGGCTGCCGTGCTCGACGGCGCTGACGTGCTGGGCCCACGTCTCGACACCGGTCTCCGCAACAGCGCCGATCTGTGCGGCCTGTGGCGCGACTGCGACGCGAACGCCGGAGTCGTCGCTGACGTCTGCAGCGGCGGTCGCTACTTCGACTGGGTCACACGGGTACGCCTTCAGATTGACAAGGACGAACATACGAAACGCACCGGCTGCTGTCGGGAAATAGGTTGCGAAGCCGCCGTTTGGCAGCGCTCGCTACCGCGCCTTCGTTCCATCTTGGTCTCCCGCTCGGGGGTGACAATTATTACGGTTCAGCCGAGACAAGAAACGAGACAAGCCGTGACAGCAGGGGATGACGACACACCGACCGTTCTGATAGTCGAGGACGAACAACACCTGGCCGATCTGTACACCGACTATCTGTCCGGCCAGTATCACGTGCAGACGGCCTACAGCGGCGAAGAGGGGTTAGAACTGCTGTCCCCCGATATCGACGTGGTGTTACTCGACCGCCGGATGCCGGTCGTCTCCGGCAACGAAGTGCTCGCACAGATCGAGGAGCGAGGGCTTCGTTGCCGCGTCGCGATGGTCACCGCTGTCGACCCCGATTTCGATATCATCGAGATGCGCGTCGACGACTACCTCGTCAAGCCCGTCACCCGCGACGACCTCCAGGAGGTCGTCGACCGGCTGTACAAGATCCGGGAGTACAACGAGCGTCTTCAGAGGCTCACGTCGAAAAAGCTCAAACGCAACGTCCTCCGCGTCGAGAAGACCCAACGAGAACTGGAAGACAGCACTCGGTATCAGGAGCTCCAGGACGAGATCGCGGCTATCTCGTCGAACGTCGAGTCGCTCGCGGACGAACTCGACGTCGAGAAAGACGACCTCCAGTTGTAACCTAGTCCTTCCGCTTCACGACGTCGCCGAGCGTGTACTCGCCGTCGCTGCTGCCGCCGGACCACTCCGTCTCGTCGGCGCTGCCGCCGGCGCTCAGGGAGATTTCGAGCGCGCTTTCGAGTTTCTTCTGGACGTCGTCGCTGGGCAGGGAGTTCCCCTGTTCGAGCTTCCGAATCAGGCTCGCCTTCTCGTTGAGTTGCTTGGCGAGTTCCTCCTGGCTGAGGCCCTGGGATTCCCGACCTTTGCGGATTCGGTCGTGGTAATCCTGTGCGATCTCGTCCATCTCGTCGAACATGTCTCGACGGCGGCCACCAGACCCGCCACCACCCGAGGAACTCGACGAGGAGGACGAACTCGACGACGATGACGAGGAGGACGACGTCGAGTACTTCGTCGACGTAGAGGACGTCTCCTCCGTCTTGACCTCCGTGCCGAAGTCGGTACACTCGTCGCAGACGTCGAGTTCGGCTCCCTCGATTTTGACGCGGTTCGGAGACGAAACCTCCGTCCCGCACATCTCGCACTGAACCATACCGACGGCTTGGACGGGGCGCGGTATAAATGGTGCGCTGGCTACTCCAGCGCCCCCATCGCGTGATAAAACCGCTGAGCGGCGGTGACGTGGCCGACGACGGCGAACACGACCAGCAGCCACCCCACCAGCGTCAGGCCGGCCAGTGCGGTCGGGACGAACGCCGCGACGCCCGTTACGACACCGACGAGCGCGAGCCGGTCGGCGCGGCCGAGCAGGCCGCCGTACACGCGGTCGAGGCCGACCGCCTGCGCCTGGGTCCCGAGATAGGAGGTCATCAGGACACCGGTGACTGCGGCGATGCCCAGTTCCCACTGGCTCACGCCGGCAGCGAGGCCGACGATAATGCCGATGTCGGCGTAGCGGTCGAGAACGTGGTCCAGCAGGTCGCCACCCGATGACGCGACGTTCAGCTCCCGCGCGAGCGCGCCGTCCACGAGGTCGAGCCAGCCGTTCAGGAAGACGAGGACGGCTCCGCCGAGATACAGCAGGGGTTCACGCGCCGCGACGGCGTACACCCCGCCCGCTCCGAGGGCCAGCAGGAACGCAATGACGCTGACGCCGTTCGGGGAGAGCCCAGCGACCTTGGCGGCGCTGACGAACGGGCCGAGCGCGCGGTCGGCCAGCGGGCGGAACTTATCGAGCGTCATAGCCAGTCGATGTAGGAGACGGTCCCCGCACTCGGCTCGCGCTCGCCGTCCACGACGGCCCGGATTTCACTCGCCACCTCGTCGGGGTCCCGGTCCGTCGTCTCGATTTCGTACACCGATTCCATGCCGTGCTCCTCGACGGCTTCCCCAAGGATGACATCGAGCGCTTCCGACTCCGCGTTCTCGTAGGCCTTCGAATCGTCGTCGCCGCGCTCCCGAAGCCGCTCGACGATTGTCTCGGGGTGGGCTCGCAGCACGATCACGCGGTCGGCGTCGAAGTGCTGGGCGAGGTGGGATTCGAACAGCACGTTGTCGCGGCCGTCGAGCCACTCGGACAGGCTGTCGAGGTCAGCGACGAGGCTCCCGCGGTCCTCGTCGATACCTGTCGAGAACCCCTCGTCTTTGATGACGTCGTTGAGATGGAGCACGTCGAGGCCAGTGTCGAGGCGCTCCGTCGCCGTGGTCTTGCCCGTGCCCGGCGTCCCGGTGACAGCGACTCTCACGCCTCGACCACCTCGATGACTTCGTTCAGTACCGAGACGGCGCGTTCCGTGTCTTCGCGTGTCCCGCAGGTGATGCGGATACACTCGGGCAGCCCGAACGAGGAGCAATCGCGGATGATGACGCCCCGCTCCTGGGCGGCATCCGCGACGGCCGACGCGTCGCCGACCTCCGCGAGAATGAAGTTCCCAGCGCTGTCCCAGGTCGGCGCGTCGAGTTCCTCGGAGAGGTACTCCCGGGCCCACGCGGCGGTGTCGACGGACCGCTCGACGTGTTCGTCGTCGTCCAACGCCGCCAGCCCGGCGCGGCAGGCGAGTTCGCTGGCCGAAAAGGGTGTGTTGATGCGGGCGTAGGCGTCGGCCCAGTCGTCCGGGACCACCGCGTAGCCGAGTCGAACACCCGCGAGCCCGTAGGCCTTCGAGAACGTTCGCAGGAGCGCAACGTCGTCGCGGTCGTCCAGTAATGGCCGCTTGCTCGGTTTCTCGGTGAACTCCCCGTAGGCTTCGTCGACGACGACGAGGGTCTGCTCGTCGGTCTCCTCGGCAATCGTTCTGACGGCGTCGGTCGTGAACTCCGCGCCCGTGGGGTTGTGCGGGCTGGTGAGGTAGACGATTCGCTCGCCGTCGTAATCCTTCAGGACGGTGTCGGCGGTCTGGGCGAAGTCGTCGGCCTTCGAGAGCGTGTACTCGTTGACCTCGCCGTGGTGATAGCGTGCGCTCATCGCGTAGTACGCGAAGCCCGGTGACGGGACGAGCACGTCTTGGCCGGGTTCGAGCATCGCCCGGGCGAGGCAGTCGAGCGCGCCGTCGCCGCCGTTGCTCAGCCACACCTGTTCGGGCGTTACGTCCCACATGTCCGCCAGTTCGTCGACGAGGTCGGCGTGGGAGGCCTTCGGATAGGAGTGCATTCGCTCGGCCGCCCCGCGAATCGCCTCGACAGCTTTCGGGCTCGGCCCGTACATGTTCTCGTTCGACGCCAGCTTCACCATGTCGTCCGGGTCGAGGCCGAGTTCCCGGGCGACCTCCTCGATACCGCGACCTGCCCGATAGACAGTGTGAGCGGAGAGGTCCCGTGGTTCCATGGCTGTGCAAAACGGACGGGGCGGCTTAAGCGTGCTCACATCGGGCGTGGCCGCGGCTCCTCAGTCAGCCCCGCACAGAAATCCGCTGGCGGCCTCCCGTGTGAAACCCGCCGATGACGGGTAAGACACGGAATAGCACGCTCCCCACCGAACCCCTGTCAGTCAGTGGTAATGAGCGTTACGGTGACCCACTGTTTAGTTCAGGAGTCCGTCCCCACCGAAAACGGTAACATACCATAGGTCCTGATAGCGTCCAATGCCGCTTCTCATCGATATCCGGAAACTCACGCTCATTACGCGGCTCATCCAGGACGGGGCCGAGCAGGTCGCCGACTCGCTGGCAACACTGGCCGGCGTTGATGCCGCCGTCGAGATCAAGAGCCTCTCGTTCGTCCAGCCGGAGGACATCGCCACCGAAATGGGCGGCGGGACTATCTACAGCGCCCGCGTTCGCCTGACAGAGCCGCCCTACGGCGTCTTCCTGATGACGTTCGAGACCGAGACGGCCGCCGAAATCGCGGAGCTGATGACCGGTTCCAGCGTCGATGACGGGTTCACACAGCTCCACGAGTCCGCGCTCCAGGAGATGTGCAACATCCTCACCTCGGGCTTCATCGACGGCATCGCGAACACGCTGAACGCGACCATCAATATGGGGACGCCGACGGTCGTACAGGACGACGCGGCCGATATCGCCGACAAGGCCCTCTCGCACGTCCGCCGGGACTCGCTGACTATCGTGCTCGACTCGCTCGTCGACATCAAGGAGAGCGACGTGGCGTTCTCGCTCCGCATCTTCCTCATCCCCGATCCCGGCTCGTTCGTCCATCTCATCGACCAACTGGACTACGACACGGACCGCGAGACGCACATCTCGGCTGATACAGACGCGGTCAAAGAACTCGATATGTCCGGTGACGCGGACGCGCTCGATGCCTTCGATTCCCCGGAGTAACCACACCGAACCCACGACGTTGAAGAGGGTCGCGTCCAACCGCCGCATATGAGTGTCGTAAACGCGGCTGTCTTCGGGATTCACCTGATATTCGCCGCGCTGTGGGCTGGAACCGTGTTGTTCATGACCTACGCCGTGCTCCCGACGGCGCTGAACGGCGACTCCTCGCCGGGACCGCTGTTGGCGATTACCGGGAAGCTCCAGACGGTGTCACGGGCGAGCGCGCTGCTCCTGTTTCTGACGGGCGGGCATCTGGCTGCGACCCGCTACACCGCCGAGTCGCTGACGGGAACCGGTCGCGGCCACCTCGTCATCACGATGATCGTCCTGTGGTTCATCCTGGCAGGCCTCGTCGAAGTCGGGGCATCGAAACTCAGCGACGGCTTCGACCAGCAGAAGGTGCGCGAACCGGCCCGGAACGCACGCCCGTTCCTGCTTGGGGCATCCGTCGTCGCAATCCTGCTTCTTCTCGACGCCGGCGCGATTCTCGGCCTGTACTGAGCGCCGATCCGGCGGTTTTGTGTGCCGCTTCCCGACTCCCTGTATCAGCAGATACAAGCTTCCGTCCGGCATACCGAAACCCAATGTGGCCGTGGGGACATCTCGCCGTCGCCTACCTCGTCTACGTCGTCTACACTCGCCGTGACCCGACCCGTCGCCAGACAGCAGCACCACTGACCGCGCTGGCGGTGGGGTCGCAGTTCCCGGACCTGATCGACAAACCGCTCGCCTGGACGTTCGGCATCCTGCCGTCGGGGCGGTCGCTTGCCCATTCGTTGTTCACCCTCTTCATCCTCGCCGTGGTCCTGCACCAACTCGCCGTCCGATATCGCAGAACGGACCTCTCGGAGGCCTTCACAATCGGAGCGTTCGCACACACCCTGACCGACATGAGCCCGACGGCGGTGGCAGGGCTGCTCGGCGGCGACCTGACACAATTCCGGTGGCTCCGCTTTCTCGTCTGGCCGCTCCAGCCACCGCCGCCGTACGCCAACGACACCTCCTTCGTCGAGCAGTTCGCCTCGATCTCCGTCGAGCCGTACGTCCTGTTCCAGTTCGGGCTGTTCGGTCTGGCTGTCGCCGTGTGGATCGCCCACGGTGCGCCCGGGCTCCGGTCGGTCACTCGCCGGAGTAAGGCAGTGGTCGCGGCGTTTTCCGATTAGAGCCGCTCGGAGACGTGGTCCGCGCACTTCAGCGCGAGCGCGGCGATGGTCAACGTCGGGTTCATCGACCCGGCGCTGACGAACACCGACGAGGACGCGATTGAGAGGTTCGTCACGTCGTGGGCCCGTAGCTGCGGATCGACCACGCTCTCCGCGGGGTCGGTCCCCATCCGCGTCGTCCCCATGTGGTGGTACGCCGGCCCGGTGTCCGCCGGACCGACCGTCCAGGAGATGTCGACGCCCAGCTCCGATAGCACGGCGTGTTGAATCTCGTTCGCGCGACCGACCGACCGTTCCAGTCGCTCGCCCCACGACCACTGGATGTCCGGTACCGGGTTTCCGTGGTCGTCCGTCGTCGACGTGTCCAGCGTCACCCGGTTTTCCTTTCGCGGCGGCTGGCCGACCAGTCCGCCCATCGCGATGCTGTTGCCGTAACTCTCGCGGAGGCTCGACAGCAGTGTATCACCCCACTCCTCGCCGGAGAGCGCGAGTTCGACCGGCGACGGACCGGCGTAGTTCAGAAACTCCAGTTTCAGCGGCGACAGCGCTTCGTCGGTGGCCGCAACGACCGTCTCTCCGTCCGCGACGCGCTCGACTGCCTGCCCGGGGTCGTCGTAGAACTGGTGGCACTCGCTCGTGAGAAAGCCGACGTGATTCTGGCGCGTTTCCCGGTCGAGGGTGCCGCCAGCGCCGGCAAACAGGTGGTCCATGAAGTAGTGGCCGACCAGTCCTGAACTGTTCGCCAGCCCGTCCGGATGCTCGTCGTTCGCTGACAGGAGAAGGAGTCGCGGCGTCTCGACGCCACCCGCCGCGATGACGAACTCGCGGGCCGTCTGGCGGTGTTCGGTCCCGTCCGGCGTCGCGTAGACGGCCGCCTCGACTCTTCCGTCAGAACCGGTTTCGAGGCGCTGGACCGGCGCGCGGTCGATGACTCTGGTTCCCTCGGCTTCGGCGTCCTCGATGTGGACGCTGGCGTCGTACTTTGCGCCGGAAGGACAGACCGGCTGGCAGGTTCCGTACCCGACACACGGCCCCCGGCCGTCGTACGGTTCGGAGTTCCGGGCGTTGGGCACGGAGTGCATCGTGATGCCCAACCGCTCGCAAGCCTCGGCGAACAGCGAGTCGCTGTACGACGGGGGGAAGCCGGGCAGCGGATACGCACCGTCTCGCGGTGGTGCGAAGGGGTTGTCTGCGTCGCCGGCGACCCCCATCGCCCGCTCGGCGTCGGCGTAGTACGGCCGCAGGTCGTCGTAGCTGATCGGCCACGCCGGGTCGTCGGTGTCGTGGCTCCCGTCGAAATCCGAGGGGTGCAACCGCATCACCATCCCCTGCCAGTGCAGCGTCGACCCGCCGACGCCTTTCACCCGGGAGACGTTCAGCGGGTAGTACCGCTCGCCGCTCGCACTGAACGCGTCGCGGTCACCGCCCATCTCCCAGACCGAGCCGTGGTCTCCGGGCCGGATCGCTTGCTCCATCTGCTGCTCTCGGTTCGATCTGTCGAACCGCGGCCCAGCTTCTAACACGACCACCTTCTGTCCATCGCTGGCGAGTTGGCTCGCGACGAGTGCCCCTGCCGGCCCGGCCCCAACGACACAGACATCCGCCCGCTCGGACGGCTCCCGGTCCATTTCAGCAGGAGTTAGGCAAGCCTAAACTTATACGTTGGCATCTCAGGTGCTGTGTCTGGCGGCGAAGGTTTGGTTCGTTTGTTGGCTCGCTGTTGCGCGTCGAAAGCGGGCGTGGCGGGACTGAGCGAAACCGGAGGTTTCGCGAGGGTCGCCACGGCCGTGAGTGTGTTTCGAGCGGATGCGAGAAACCACGAACGGCCGTGGCGGGATTCGAACCACGGTCGGACGTGCTCGCTTCGCTGCGCGCGACCTCCCTGATTAGAATCCCGCCATGCCGGTTCGCTCTCTTCGGTCGCTGCACGGGCGTGGCGGGATTCGAACCCTCAAACCTTTTACAGCGGGCTTGTGGCGGCTGACGCCGCCATTCCGGCTGCAAAAGCTTTACCAAAAAAAGGAAAATCAACCCCTGGATTCACGCCTGGGACACTGCCCTGTAGTCTGTCATGTGACTGTCAGGAAAAGCAAAATGCAACCACAAAAAGCGATTCAACTATACTTAGAGAATAGGAACGATGCGGCGCAATCAACAATTCAGTCGTATGAATACCGGTTACAGCATTTCACACGTTGGTGGTCTGAGGAAAAATCTGGTGTCCTGTCGTCATTAGACGAACTGCGCCCCCATCATCTGGAAGAATACCGTAGTTGGCGACGGCGTGATGGCGACCTCTCTCGGGCAAGCGAAAAAACTCAGATGGATTCCCTCAGGGTCTGGTTGCGGTACTGTGAACGAATGGATTGGGTGATAGATGACTTGTCTGAAGCTGTTATCAGCCCTGCTCTGAGTAAGTCAGACAAATCAAGGGATGAAAAGGTGAGTCAAGAAGTCGCAGAAGACGTATTGGACTATCTCAAACGATTCGAGTACGCCAGCCGCCGTCATGTCTGTATCCTTCTGATGTGGCATACAGCAGCCCGCACAGGGACTGTGAGAGCCATCGACTTGACTGACTACCATCCACGAGACGAATACATAGATACGCAACATAGACCATCTGAAGGCACTCCGTTGAAGAAGCAAGAAGATGGAGAACGCTACATTTCCATATCTGGAGAAGTGTGTAACGTCATTGATGATTACATTCGGGAAAATCGGATTGAAATTACAGATGAATTCGATAGAGAACCACTGTTGACCACTGAATCAGGCAGAATCAGCCGCTCAACAATCCGACGTTACGCCTACCAATCTACACGTCAGTGCGTATACGACTGTGGCTCTTGTCCAGAGAACAAAGAACCGGAAGAGTGTCAAGCTGCACAAAACCACGGCTCAGAATCGAACTGTCCGACGGCACGGTCGCCACACAGTTGGCGTCGTGGGTCAATCACCCATATGCTGTTACGTGATGTTCCCTCTGAAATCGTATCAGACCGAGCTAACGTTTCTCAGGATGTGCTTGACGAACATTACGATAGACGCTCTAAGTACGATAAAATGGAAACACGTCGAGGTTTTCTAGACAATATTTAACGCCACTCACACTGCTGTTCATGTCGTTCTAAATCAAATCGATTCTCCCCGTTGTAGACTTTCAGACCACAATATTCGCACCGTACCCAATTTTCCTCATCACACTGTTCATACCCCTTAATTTCCAATCGAGTATCTGACATATATTAAGATAATCGACACTATCCCATTGGTTTGTTCCCAAAGTGAACGTATGAAATAAGGTGGTCAATTGAAGTCTTCCAGACCGTCTCTGGAGACATGGGACAGACGAAAATCAACTACAAGGTAGACGCTTTCATTGTCACACTCACGCCTGCTAACGAGTCCTCAGTACGCAAATGGGAAGACTGGGATTGCGAATGCGAAGTCTTTGCTAAACGGTCCAAACATCCCCGATATAACGGTTCAGAAGAGAAATGTCGGCACATCAGAGAAGCTGAGATGTACCACATTTACAACGACCGTGTTTCCACAATAAATAATTGAAATTAATTTTGTCTTGCCTGCTGTTGCACATTATCATACCAGTCGCACATACGCTCATGACCTTGTTTAACCTGGCTTGGAATTGAGTCTGAATTTATACTGTGTTCAGACAACAATTTTTGGCGCACTTGCGCACATGCTCTAAGATATTCGAGGTTATCATCGTATACGCCAGACATTTCATCCTCAAACTCATCCCAATCCATCTTCTCAAACCCACAGCGTCGATAATTTCTAGTAGATAATTCCTTTTTTGGGTCAACTTGTGCTGCAATATCATCAACAACCTGTTGTAAGTCTAATTTGTATGCATCGCCAACATTTACGCCATCCGCATAATTGCGTGCGGATTGAACACTACATTCGTAAACTTCCTCAGCGATATCTATAATTTCTGAATGTGTGTAAACATCATCTTCAGCCTCTAAAGCTGACTCTAAGGCAGGTATTCTATATTCTGGCGTTTGTGTGATGTCATCAGCAACTGAACGAAGTTTGGCCAGGTCAAATCCAGGCTGTTCCCAGATTTCTAATTCGCCTGAAACTAAGTTGTGTAGGTCCTGCACATCGTATTTTGCTGATTCACCATCAATCACAGATTGAACAAAATTTGAAGGATTATCAACATCACGTCCATCGATTAGTGCGACTAAATCTTGGATGTCAGACAGTCGTTCATGTCGTGACGACCAAGGTGATGCATACACGTAGGCGACCGCATCAGCAATGTGATACCCTGCTTCATATGATGGTAGTTCACTCACGAGGTCTGGAGGAAATTGTAGCTTGGTGGTTGCTGAATAATCGTCAAGATAGTCACACGCTTTATTTAATCGTGTTTTAGCTTCAGATATGTGGTCAGACACCATTTCATCCAACATATCAATTAAATTTGCATTTATTGATGTAGTCACATTAGATTCGATATTTGTAAAGGAATCTGAATGGTCATTGTCCGCCATCATTAAGCACTCGTAGGCGATTACTCCTTTACTCATCTGGCGGATTTCACCTGATTGCAGGGCTGAGATTGCCCATCCTGGTACTGTAGGTTGCTTCTCCGTAGGCTCGGTATCTACGATATTAGCCGCCGATTCGATTAATTCAATATTCTTAGACATATTCACATTGATATATCATATCCCCACCCCTATATATCTAATCATACTCAGACATCTAATTTGACCTTAAACACACCCCCAAATTATAGCAAGTAGAGTATACTCAGACACTCGTAAATTCCAAAATCGGGGGTAAAAATGGACGAGAATAAAATTTTATTTTTTAGGGTCAGACCAGAAAAAGGAGTGTGTGGGTAGTCCTGTTCGGGATGGAATACAACGAAAATAGACTTGATTAAATTATATATCTACTATTATAAAAAGCTATTGGTTACCCAAGATATACACTAATTAGGACTCAACCCTACTCCAGAATTTTATTTTTTGGCGATTTCCTCAGAAAGGAGTATGTAGGTATGGTTAGTAAGAATGCTAATATGCCGAAAATCAGGGTTTCAGTGGGTGACGATTCTTGAAGATACGATGAGTCCGACGAAGACAAGATTTGGTCAAAATCCAAATTAAACAGATTGGGCTAATTAGCGGTCAATATATTGTATAAAATATACCTCTAAATGTTAGTTTCATATTATTAGTATTAGTGTGTTGCTGGTAACATAGTGATTTCGAAGGTACGGCTACAACGAAGACCGGTAATAGAGCGGCTCTACCCAGCTAACAGCTTTCAGGGATGGTGGCCCCTGCACACTCCTTTTTGAGGAAATCGCTAAAAAATAAAATTTTGATTTGAACGGAATCGTCTAAGGTTTGGTCACACTGTCGCTCTTTTCCCGAACCCAATCGTAGCAATCCCCACAAGCTGGTACTGGTTCTTCTGCATCAGGATGTTCTAAAAACTCCGCTGAATCGATTGAGATGACTTTGCAGCAAGTCCACATCGTATCACCATCGGTACGGTCTACAGCACATCGTACCGTCTCTGTGCGGTTTATTTTGTCTTCGTTATTCAACCACAGCTCTAGGCAGTCCGAACAGAGATTCAGTGAACTTTCAGCTAAAGGGTCTCTGTCGTGAGGAACTATCCGGGATTCTGCATCCGTACATTCGATTGAACACATTGAATTTCCATCGAGTAGGATGTGTTCATCATCAGTGTAGGCAAGAGATACAAGGACATTCATAATCACCACATTTAGTGGATTTCATCAAAAACCTCGCAGAAGAATACGGAAGTAGTGGTATGAAATCTACTCAAACTCAGCTAGTGTATCCCGAAGATATCGTCGCATATGTTCTGAATCAGTCTCAGGAATCGCAACGACTCTTGGATAGTATGTTTGGGCTTGCGGAGAATCACGTTCTAACACTTCTAATTCTTCCTCTGCAACCCGAAGCACTCGCCGAACTGTTTCATCATGAACGCCTGCATCATCGGCTATCGCTTTGACTGTTACAGCCTCACCAGATGTGAGGGAATCAATCACGGCAATCCAAACTGAATCTCTAGCTGTTATTGTATTCATAATAATCACTTGAAAAATGAAGGAATTGCTTCGTCAGTTATTCTTCACATCGCTGCTTGAAGTCGTCCAGAGCGGCTTCAAATTCATCGTATACTTCAAGATTTTCAGTCAAATCGTAACGGTTCGCACCTTCAACGGTTCCATCTGCTACAGCATAGTTACCATCTCGCAGTTCAATTGCTACACCACCGTCATCAATCTCAACTGCTAGTGTCCAACCATCATCTCGGTAGTGTGTTTCAAGTTCGGCTCCGAAATCGACATTATCTCTTGCAATCTGTTCTTTATCTTCGCTTTGGTTTTGTGCAATCATTGTTGCAACTAATCATTTGGACTACACCTTTATATACTTTCCCCCAAAGTGAAACAGAATAATTGAACTCCAAAAATAGTGGAATTATATAGTTGACTACTCTCGTAATCCAGCCTCGTCCATGATGTCAATCGCCACGCTGTCTGGGACTTTTCCTAAGTAATTGTGAGAGAAAGTCTGAACATCATCCCAGCCTCCCCACGACATGACTACCTCTCTAGCTCTTGCACCCGAGATTGACCAATACGTATGCGTACACCATGTCCTTCTCAAATCGTGTGCTGTTACTGATTCCCAATATTCTTCACCATCAGAGAGGTCTTTAGCAGCATTTGTTACCCATCTCTGAACTGTTCTCTTAGATGCATCAACAAGTGAATCAGATTTTTTCATCGAACGAACGTTCTTGAGCATATTGGCTTTCTGCACAGTTGAATTTGAGACTGGGCACTCTCGGTAGTTTGTTTTGGATTCCCAGACGTGCAACATCCATCCTTCTTCTTCGACGTTCATTTTTCGAAAATCACTCATCGAGACACGAGGAACTTCATCTGCACGAAGACCGTCAAGCATCAATTCAATCGCAAGCTGTTTCTCTGGATGTTCGTCGTAGTAGCTCAACAACTGTTGTTGTTCTGAATCAGATAACCAAACTCTGTATCCGGATTTATTATCATATGGTTCTACTTGCATATTATACTCTATATACTGTGTCGTGCTTTAAGACTAAATATGTTTTCATGACATAGAACTGTGAATTATAGCTTCGAAGGTAGGGTTTGAGCGAAAATCAGAGCGATTAGACTGCTCTGTGAGATTCAATCGTCAGAGAATACCTCATTCTACGACACAGATTCCTCTCTGAACATTCTGCCTTTCACCCTCTTCTAGTCGTGACTGTGCCTATCTTCCAGAATTATTTGTGCAGTAACATATTCCATAATTTCGTCATAAAATTCACTCAACGTAAACATCCTGAACCAATCGTAGAAGTCATTCATCTCCTCTTGATACTCTTCAGCTAGCTCTGTAATCAGAATATCTTCATCCAGCGATTTAAGAAATTCACGTACATCTGAGTCCCATCCATTCCATTCCAACATCTCGTCTCTTTTTAAAAATAGATATAATTCATCTTTCTCATCTTCATTCATCGTGGGTGAAATATTAGCGGATAGTGGCGGAGTCCAGTTCTTTTGCGTATAGTGTCGTATTTGCTTTATCAAATTAACCTTAGTCTCAAGGTCACGTGAACCAATCTCTTCAAAATATTCTGGTTTAAGATTGGGTTTCTCGTCTTCGTATCGGTCCAGAAACGTGTAGCTATGGGAAATTAGTGTATGTACTGAAGCTGCATAGTTGTGTAAAAGTCTCATATATTCTCTGAAAAATTTCTGCATTTCATCACCTGATTTTTTCATCCAGTATAAAGCGTCATGGGACATGAATTCATCTCGTTTCTTCGTCAGTAGAGCAAAGTTCGTGTTTACCATATTCAGAGTACTATAGAGCGCTCGAATATCGTTGAATACCTCTAATCCTTTAGAATCAAAACTATCCTCAACAAGTTCCTCACGAGTTCTCTCATCGGCATCGAGCACATCCTGAAAATTTCTTTTATCAAGCTCCTCAGGGCTGAAGAAGTCAGTCAAATCATAATCAGTCATTGGTTGATTAAGAGATTCTAGTATTCATTCATGTTAAATTTAGCCGATATCACAATTCCTAGTTTGACATTTTAGCCGTACCTGAAGTGCCTGCTTTACCGTGGGCGGCTAACCTTGCGACGGGTTGTATCTCGACTAGTTTTGAGCTGATGCTGTATATAATCACAAGAGCGTTCAAGTAGCTAACTTCAGCCACTCCGGCACACAGGATAGAAACTATACTGAGAGTGTCGCTCCCCCATTCAACCAGCGAACTTACTGGTTCAATTTGCTGCCAAATTTGATGGTCAATTTCAAGAGTCCGACTATCTAGGTTTAAGTCCATATCTTACCTAATCATTCACGATTTTTAATACTTTGGCGAGTTTCTTTATAAGTATCTCACTCATGCAAATACACGCATACACATATATCCGCAATCATTAAGTTACACTCTACTGAATAGGTGAACATGGCACTGAAAGACCCTGATGAGTATCCTGATACATTAGAATATAGCACAGATGTGATTACGGATAGTTCAACTCTATCTGAGCGAGAAGTGCAGGTACTTCAAATGAGGTATGAAGGACATTCCGACGCTGAGATAGCTGATGAGCTTGGTGTAGAGGAGGGGACTGTCTCATCATATGCAAGTCGGGCTGTCAAGAAAGCAGATAAAGCTAAGAACACTCTTATGTGTGTTATTGAAGCTGGTACTTGGAGTCCAATGGATGATATAAAATACAGGATGGATAATGTGGACGAGTATCAGGAGGACTAAGACGAACATCAGGGGCTAATTAATTGCTGGTGGGGAAGTTGGAATGAAATAACCCCAACTCAGCACTCAAAATCAACGATTTGAACTACTAATCATAGGTATCATCAGTTACAAACTCACATCGGTCGATGCGATAACCCCATTCATCAACTCCGTTTGACCAGATGTAATCTTCTATCTGATGGGTATGTTCAGACCCACGAATTCCAGCATAGTGTTTTTCAATCATGTTCTCGCAATACTCTTCAGCAGCACTGTGAGAGTTGAACACCTTTTCAAGTGACCGGACACCGTGGTTTGTGACAAGATTGGTCACTACGTAAACAGAAATCATATTTCACCACCCTCAAGGAATCTGCCCATATCTGAATTGATTGGAATAAGCGTTCGAGCGTATCGTTTGTTGCACTTCGGACATTCAAATGTATCACCAGAATGCGTCAGAAGGAGACTATCGCAATCAAAACACTGTTCTTTCGATACTGTAGCCATACATATATGAATAATGATACAAACCCTAAATATCTACCGCCAGTTGGATTTCATTCATCTGTTTTAGTTCTTGTCAGGAACTGTATCGAGTGTATCTTAAATTCCTGACCACAACCGGTGCAAGTTCCGTGTTTTAGAGAATTCGGTGAATACGGAATCTCAATTTCTGCGCCACAATCAGGACAGGTTTTGATGTCGCCGATTTGCACCGCTTCTTCCAGTGACTCTTTCTCGTTCACACTTAGAAGAGAACCCTGAATATAATTAACTCTGGCCACCAAATTAGCGCAAATAATATCCCGACAAGATATGGAAAAATCACCAATCCGTATAATAATGTGATGATAGATACGCTGAGAAGCCCATCAACGTGCGATACGACGACAAAGTATGTATCTGGATAGATGGTCCACAGTTCGATTATTAGATTAATTGGTGTTGATATATCTACTGATTGACCCGGTATCAGCTTGTATACGGCAGATGCAGCCATTGTTCCTATTATTCCCCAGGTAGTAAATTTCACTGTGAAGAAACCGAATATCAAAAACATCACACACATCAGCGCATACAAGTACAGGAATTCTACCCATGCCGACCACTCTACTAATACCATGTTATATCCGACACGATTTACCCGATAATAGCTAGTATCTTTTTCTGAGTCTTGTCGAGTAAATTTTTACCCCATTACTACGTAATGGGGTAAGGGTATATTTTGGAAAAAATTGTGCAGTCGGAAACACGGTCGCCGTCTTGCGATTATCTGTGTAGAAAGGTCAAAAACAGATGTTAGGATGTGTCATTCAAGACAGATTGTACCCGAGAGCGGCTTATACTGGCAAAATCAGCGATTTCCTCCTGGGTGTAATCTAACTTGGAATTCACGAGATTCAAGTGTATGTGTAACGTTCAGTCATTGACTGGATAATCGAAATCAACCGAACCGTCTTTATATACCGTAATTTCAACCTCAGATGAATCTAAGAATAAGTCTACGTGGAAATCTGATTGGTTGAACGGCAGTCTATCAGCGTCACAAGCAGACGTAAGGATATGGCTGATGTCCTGTTCGATATAAACCGGCACCCGTTCAGTCGCAATTATTGGCCAATCTACGACATCATCCCTAATGTGTTCAAGCAACTCATCTGAATCCCATTCAGTAAGCTCTGACCCACACTGATTACAGTAGTTGCCAGACCGTGCTACATCACATTCTTCACAATAATCTTCTGTTCTATTGAACATATATATCAATTATCCTATAAGTATAAATATGTATCGCATGGATTATCTGTATTTAGCAGGTGAAACCTGATGTTAGGTGGTGTCATTAAGAACTGATTGGACACGAGAGCGGCTTACACTGGCAAAATCAGCGATTTCCTCTTGCGTGTATTCAAGTTCAGAACACTGTCTGATTAGGTCATCTCGTTCCTCTTTTAGTGACTGAAGTTCATCGATTCGGTCTGCTTTTTCCTTCAAGTCCCGGACGATTCCTTTATCCTCCCATAAGGATTGAAAATCTCTTGGATTCTCCATTAATTCCGTTATGCGGTCCAGACCTTCCCATTTCCATGAGATGAACGGGTCATCAGATTCGTATTCATATCGTTCGTCAGTGCTGTAGCCCGATATCTCAAACATCTTACCTTCTAATTCGCCGTTTTTCTCATCTTCATAAAACACTGCCTTGTCCTGAGTCGGTTTATCCACAAAAACCACGGATTCAAGTTTTCTAACGTCTGTTCCGATGTCCATAGCTCTGTGACTCACGATAATGGGTAGAATTCTAAATTTCCGCATACGGCGGAGAAATGGCACGAACTGAGCCATCTGAGCGGCGTTCCCTGCAGCTTTCGAATCAAAGAAGGAACTAGCCTCGTCAAATATGAAGACAACTTCTCCCGGATGCTCCAAACGGTATTCGAGAAGGTCTTCCGGACTTCCGACAAACTCCAAGTCATCGTTCGCTTCGACCGCCGACAAGCTGTTTGTGACTACCCGTACAGCAATTCCATCACGGTCGCAGAGCCGTTTCTTGTACTTGCCTATCGTGTATGCCAGATAGCTCTTTCCACCACCCTGACCGCCCGTAAATACCAAAATTCGGAATTCATCTCCGTGGATGATGTTTTCCAATGAGAGGGCTTCCTGAAACGGTACGTCTGAGTTTTCCTCGTTGAACCCAAGAGCGAATTCAATAACTTCGTATCTGCCGTTTCTAACGGCTTGGCGTAGATTCTGAGAGATATCTTGCCGAGCAATTCTTCGCCACTTCTCTGTATTTTCGGGATTGACAGCAGGCTTACCGGTTTTGTAGTGTTGTCGAGAACCCGGTTCATACGATTGTTCAAACGAAATCAAGTATTCGACTGTATCTTCATCCAATAATCCAACATCCGCCAGAGCGTTAATATCGGCGTTTAGAGCCTGCTCTCGGAGTTCTTTCACATTATATCCGTCGTACTCAGTTCGATTCTGATTCATTGGTTATCACCCCATTCGTCTGGAATTTCACCGACTTCTTCTTTGACCTCTTCTTCCATCATCTCCTCTGAGTCAGCTTCATCTGGAGTCTCTATCGAGTCAACCAACATTTCGACCGATTTCGTAACCTCTGAAGTTACGATATCTGGGTGTTTGATAGCTTCTTTTTCCAATTCGTGTTTTGTCATATCGTTCCAGTATCTGTTTTCAATAGACTGGGCGATACCAGGTAATTTGGCGTATAGCTGCTGCCCAATCATCGCCCACTGACGGAGCTGTCCACGATTTTGCTCCATCGCCTGAACGTGCGTCTCAAGTTCTACATCGTTCATCTCGCCACGCCACGTGCCTTTCGCAATCCTGTCTGATGGGTCATAATCTCGTACGAAATAGACCGTGACACCTAATACAGATTCTTTGTATACTTGTCCCACATCAACCGATACCTTAGCCATGCGTACAGGATGCATAATCCAGCCGTCGATAATCGAATCGTGAGTTGAATTGAGTTTCACTAAAATCTCAAAATCCGTCGAATCAAGGCTTAACATCGGGAGAACGATAAACCAGCCACCCAATCCAAGAGACGCTAATACCGATAGGACTGCGACAAGCTCTGTTGTTCCCCATACAATTTTAAAATTTAACCATCCGAGTAAGAAGGAAATTGAGATTCCACACAGAGCTAGTATTATAATGGCACCTGCAAGAATCCCAAGCTTGGATGTCCAAATCTGGATAAACATATCCCAGACATCTCGTTCCTCGTAGTCGTTAATTCGATTCACGTCGTGCGGTGTAGTAGATTTATCAGACATAATATATCACACATTTTCGATTAGATACTGGAACAAGTTTTCTTCCAACGTTCGATTCCTGATGTAGATGAATGCGTACGTGAGTAATGCCAGAATCGCCAGTGTAAGGGTTGCAGCAACCACAGCGACCCAAACGTAATCCCACACGGGTTGTCCAAATAACTCCGTATCATCGTCGCTAAGTAGCATTATTGCAAGTTCGTATTCGCCTTGAGAGTTAGTTAGTGAATTTAATGTTACCTGCTGATTGCCGTTAGATAGTGTGCCAGTCATCACTGATGCTTCGAACCAAATTTGGGTGGTTTGCCCACCTGAAACATCGCTATTGACTACATCCGGTTTACAAGACCCTTGGACATTATCACAATCACCATTATCTACAATTGCAATTTTGCCGTCATACTGGCTGTAAATGGTGATTTTACCAGTTCCGTTGTCATAGAATTCGGGCTGTTCAGTAATCCACTGACCGGGGCGAATCTGCCGGTATTTGTTGATTTCTTCTGTACTCTGATTACCTGAACTGGCGGTCTCCGTGGTCGGCGTGGTCGAACTTTGTTCACCGAACCATTCGGGTTTGTCTCCACCAGCTACCCACGTCTTCCAAGCGTTAATCTTCTGAGATTCTGATTCAATGGAAGAGTTGGTCAAATCATACGCATAGACGGCTGATATTTGGTTTTTTGATAGCTCAGACGGACGTTGATTTATCCAAGTTAGTACGTCCTGAGCGTCAGTATTTTGTTTCAAGCATGAACTATACGATTCGGCATTAGGATTGCAGTCAGCTAGTGTTTTGCCCGTCTCTGTCGGTTCTGGTGTCTCAGTAGTCTGAGCCGCTGCACCAGGAATCGATAGAGAAAGCAAAATTAGGACTGCTGCAATTGGTAGTACTATTCTTCTCATACATGAATAAATTAAAAATACTACACTAAAGGAATTTTGGCGTTTGGAATTTCAGTACGGCTTGATAGCCGATATTAGCCACCCTACGAGGAAGATGAATCCGAACGCAATTCCAATTCCAATTAACATCCCTTGCGAATTAAATGAATTGAGTGGATTGCCTACGTCAACGACGACTCCACCAGACCGTTGTTGCTCTTCGAGGTCTTCCATCCGCTCAAGCAAGTCTTTGATATTCTTGTTCAAATCTTGTGTATCCGTAGTTCTGAACTGAGTGTTCTGAGATGTAGTCTGGTTTATTTTCTCACCTGTTTCTGTGTTCTTAATCCAATTGACAGTGTATGTGCCGTTGAAAGTGACTTCACCGGCTGAATTGCCGTCTTGGTAAACGAAATGCGCAGTTCCGTTAGACTGTGAAGCGTTGTACGTAGTCGTCTTCACAGTCCCATTCTGAAAAGTTCCATTTGTCCAAAAGATAGTTCCATTAGCCGTTTTTGGCTCAGACAGATTTCCATCTGGAAGACGCTGCTGCCACGTAATACTGTATGCCTTAGAATAGTCTCCAGCATACCCCTGAGAACCAGTGATTGCTGCTACAGGCGCATAATGTCCTGTTGAATCGTAATTTGAAGACATCGAGTAAATCATGTGGATAGGTCCGCCGTCCTGCGGTTGACATTCGCCGACATCACAATTTTCCCATACTGAATCGACTATCTTGTCCGCATTATCCAACGCTTGCTTGCGGTTTTCGTTGATTTTGTGGTAGGATTCATTGTATTCCCGACCGTCCATGATAGTAATTGTCTTACCTTCTGGATTTTTCATCTGCAAGAAGTAATGGGTATTAGATACATCTCCAGGGTAAGCCGATGTATTAGCATCCACTAATTCGCCGTTATAGGCAGTGTATGACTTAATTTTCGTATTTCCATACTGTCCAGTACCGTAGATATAATACGCATCTGTGACGGTCATGTTCGACCCGTTAAACAACGTTACATTTCTTGAATCAAACATGAATTTCCGCTGATATTCATTTTTAACCAGAAATACGTCAAATAGTCCAAGATTGCCAGTTTCCGATACAGTCTGATTCATCGTTTTAAGACGCTGAGCGTGCCGATTTTGGTTGATATACAATGATTTCTCTTGCATTGCGTAAAAGTCGTTAATTGATTCGTATGCTTCCTTTTGTGCTTCAGCTCTTTTACCGTCTGAATTTCGCACTTCAACAATCGAATTCCACGCTTCTGAATACGCTAAAGCGACCGTCTGATTGCTGTGTGACCGGATTTCAGAAGTGTGTTGGTCAGATGCATCTTCCATATACGTACCATCGACAAAGATGTCGTAATGGACCTGTTCTGCTGTACGTCCTTCAGTCGGAACAGGGTCGTACAGAACTGTTTCTTTGCCGTCTACAGTTGACGAATTCGTGTCGCCGTAGTGCGGTTGACAGTCGGGGTTGAGCATCTGAAATGTCCCTACTTCACTGCATTTTCGTTCTTCAGACACATCTGCTGCCGCAGCTTGACCGACAAACAGTGGTGCAGTTACCCCTTGTGTGAGAAGGAGTAGAATCAATACTATCGGATAAATTCGTGTGCGTAACATCAAATAAAAAATAAATTTGGAACGCTAAAGGGTTTTCGTCGGTTCGAGTTGGAATTTATTCGGCTACTTTAGCAATCCCAAGAATCGCAATCAGAGCGGCAATTATCGACGCTGCGACACCAAGTACGACAATTGGTGATTGACCATCTCCGGAGTCACCAATGATTACTGCACCACCTGATTCATCGGATTCCGTAGCAGTCTCTGTCGAATCTGAATCAGATTCTAAGACCTGCACTGTGCGACTTTGTACATCCGATGTTGCACCGTGTTCGTCTACCGCACGGAACACGTAATCAGTTTCGCCGATTGTGGACTTATTGATGGTTAGCGTGCCGTTATCCATCGTTTGCCAATCTAAAGACCCATCATCTATCGCATATTCATACGTCAGATTATCACCGTCGTAATCAAACGAATTACTTACATCAATTGTGTGGCTTTCATTTGTTTCAATCTGATGAACATCGTTAGTGTCGTTAAACACTAATACAGGGTCCTGAGTTGCGATATTAGCTTCAATTGATTCTACGACCACGGTATCATTTGTTCCATCTATATCGTCAGGTGCATCGATGTCTATCGAGAAATCAGACACAGTACCGTTGATTGGCACGGTCGTTGTTCCTGATTCCAATATTACCTCGGAAGTACCCGAACTACCGTTATTGTCATCAACAACGACGACAACTTCGTTTACAGTATGGTTTGAAATATTAACGGTAAACGAAGTTACAGCCTCTGATGTCGTAATATTATCCGTTTGATACATGCTACCTTCTGGGATTTCGATTGTTCCATTATTGACCGAAGAATTGTCTGCGCTAATCGATTCTAATTCATCTTGAGAATCCCAAAGAGACTGATTTAGACTATGCGCAGCCGCACCACCTGAGATTACTGAACCGACTACAAATATTGCTAAGAGAGCCTGTACAACTGATTTTCGTGAATTTAGAATTTTGTCTATCATATTATCGAATCACCGTCAGGAAGTATGTTGCAGCAAATGGTATCATTGCGATTAGACCGATTACAGGATTACCCAGTACAAAGTCTGAGACTGGTGTAATCAGGTAAATCAGGATTTGAAGAACTGAGAATAATCCCAGTCCAACCTTGTCCATTGTGTCATACCGTTTCCGACTTCTGTTGAAAACCAGACCCAGTGTGAACGTCAGCCAGACGCCTACAACCGCAATAGGCAGTCCGGACATAGCATCCACACCAGTGCCAAATGATACATTGCCGATATTTGATACAAACTGTACTACTTGCAACGAAATGGCCAAGAATAGCAAGAAGAGTCCGTGATTATAGGATTTAATCTTGCGTAGGCTTGACGCATTTAGGTTTCCATTAACCATACAGTAATATAATTGAAACTATACCCTAAATGATTTATGGCAATTGGATATATAATTTTAATAGTCTAATCCAATGTGGTTCCGAATATCGATGATGGATTGTTTGACTGCATCTGAATATTCGTAAAGATGTTCTATGTCGTCATCAAGGTCTGATACGGTGGATTCCAGAGTCTGTATCGAGTCGGATATTACATCTAAACGATTCGTGTTGGAATTCACCTGTTCACGTAATTCACGCACTTCAGAACGCAAGTCATCAATCTCTTCATCCGATAAACCTTGGTCGATTTTTCGCAAGATTCCTCGTTCAATCGCCGACCGAGACCGTCCGGTCAGAGTAGCTACTTTTGGCGGTTGACGGTTACCTTTTCCTTCGTTAGCGTAGGATACATCAATCAAATCTAACTCTGATAGCTTCTTGAACCGATGATTTACTTCCGACCGTGATAATCCAGTTCGTTGGCGAATATCCGTTGTAGTCGCCTCTTCGTATTTGTGAACTACATTGATGAACCGCCTATCTTTTCTATCCAATTGGTTTTCTAATTCGATTTGGTCCATACATGAAACAATGGAATAAAAGTGCAAAGGTGTACTGAATCATGGTATAATACGTGTGCGTGTGCATATGCAAATATGATGGTCTGACACGCTTCAACTACAACTTACGACTCCACTCATTGGAGCATGGGGTACAACTGTATCGTAGACCTCTGAAACCAGGCTGCAATAGACCATAGAATTAGTTTGTCCCAAGAACCAGGGAATACATCATCACGAAAAAGAAATTGCTCAGAACCTATCTGAGCGCCCAGAATCAACTATTTATTATATGATGTAATCTTCTCCGATTTTCTGGTTGATGACATGACGAACATTCATCCCACACGACATACAATCATGAATTTCCTCCCATTTTGTAGCCTCCGGTCCTGAACCATCAATATCAACTACTTCCTGCACTTCTGACAACGATTCTGAATCACAATTTGGACATTTCATAGCCCATCACCCAAGATTTCGGAAGCACCAACTGATTCTTTTTCAGTTCGATTTTCCGGCGGGTCCGGAAATTCCTTAACAAGGTACACATCATCATCATCATCATCATTCTCCAGATTTCTGTACGCAAATGTCCTGAATGCGTACTTTAGAATTCTGCGACCTCGCTCTGAATCTGGGATATCTGATGCCGATACAAATCCTCTATTGCTAGCTTCCTCGTAGGTTTCATGTTCCAAGTTGAACATATTAGTAATTAATATTTTTGTATTTAAATATTTAGTGGTATATCGAATCAGAAAGCATCAAGGAAATCAGCTAAAGTATCCATATCCCGGAGATACTTTCTATCAATTTTCTGTTTGTCATTTTTAGACACATATGGTAAGAAATCTTCCCCATATGCGAATACTTCATGCTTAGATACCCAACCAACGACAGATGCACTGTACCCTCCGTTTTCCACATCTGAGAGTTCCACCATTACGTATACGTCTGCATGCTCTGATTCATCTCGCACGAGTAAATCAGGATTGTCGAAATTCCAGAGCTTACGGGATTTAACGTCTACTTTGACGCCCTGTGCTATTTCGATATCGTAAATATACGACTCAGATTCATCCACATGACGAGGTTCTAATCCCAATTCCTTTAACCGCTCTAATCCTGCTATTTCGGCGATGTACCCCAGAAATTGGTCTTGTAAATGGTCGTCATCAGTACGACCTAAATCCCTATCATTTTGGAAATTAAGTGATTTCGTGTGTCTGATAGCCTCTGCGTACTGTTCTCCGGAAAATTCAATCTGCGACTTACATCCAATACTCATATTACATTTAAAATATATAGGATATCCAACAAAGGTGTTACCCCAGTCCGACTGGGGTAGATTATTTAGGGTAGTGTGATAATGAATAAAATGGGCGACGGGGAAAACCCACATCCAATACTCATCGCATCTTCGAGTGTGCCTATCCCGTCGTCTGTTTTCGTTACTCTTGCGCCCGTTCTACCGCATGGTCTGGGATTTCAATCCAATCAGATTCATCGTCACATGATGAATCTCGGAAAGCCAAATCATGACTTGCAATTTCCAAGTCATCAATAATGGACTCAAGTAGAAGCTTCTCGTCCGGGTAGGCATACATATCATCTTCCCGTATCTCCTTCAATTTCTGGTCAATTTCTTCGATTATCTGCTCAATCCATTCTGTCTTTTTTCGGTCGTCTTCAACCATTGCAATATCGGCTGACGAAATTTCTTCACTTAATCCTATGTATTTTAATAGAACATTCATATGAATGACACGCTTCGAATCACACGTCAGTCGCATACGGCGTGGACTGGTGTCCCGATATTGATTCGAATCATCGCCCCCAATGCTCCAAATAACCCCCAAAATCCGGCTACGTAGTGCGATTCTTAATCCGTTGTTGAGGAAACGGGCGTGGCGGGATTCGAACCCGCGTTCTAGGGGTTAGGAACCCCTCGCCCTGGTCCACTAGGCCACACGCCCTACCGAGTGGTTGATTGACCGGCGAAAAATCCTTTCGTTATCACTACAGATCGCTGAAAACGGAGAAGTGTCGAGGTTACGTCTCGGTTTCCGTCGCCGTCTCGGTCGACTCGGCCGAGTCCACGGTGGAGGCGTCGGTGCCCTCTGCAGCGCCGCCCTCACGCATCTCTTCGAGTTCCTGCTCGACTTCTTCGCGCCCCTTCTGGAACTCGCCCATGGCTTCGCCAGTCGACCGCGCTAGTTTTGGAATCTTGTTCGCACCGAACAGCAGGACGGCGATGAGGAGGATGACCATCATCTCCGTCGTCCCGGGCATCCCCGGGAACAGTACTCCGGATGTCCCTAACATTGTATCCGAAGGTTACGTGGTTGCTATTATAACCTTTTTGCTCAGGTCGGCCTGCCAGGCGATTCATTGCTATCTGAATTCCCTCTGTGGCGCTGCTCTGATGTAGGCCGAAGACAGAGCATGAGTCACAAGCGGAGTCGCAACCGCTCAGGATGTGGAAACGGCCTCGCCGGGAACCGACGGCGAGGCCCGGCATGGGGGTGGGGGAGTGGGCGTAATGGGTGTGGATCGGGGGGCAATACGAGACACCATCTCCCCGGCCGTGTGGTGTCTCTGGCTGGGTACGGCACGTCGACAGATAGACCGCTACATGTCCACGGACCAGGCTGATAGCTGGGATTGTCCAGGTGACACGACTTCCGTGGCCATGGTCTGCATGCGTGGTCTGTCCGGATGCGGGTTCGCACCCGCAGTAACGGCTATGTGATACTGTCAATTCATTATACGTTTGTTAAATCACTACTCACCGGGTGCAGCGCCGGATAGATGGCCGCATCTGCCCGGGGATATAACTACTGTCGGGCGCTCAGGGATACCAGATGCCGGCCGACAGCCACACGATGGAAGTCAGGAGCGGGGAAGAGGTAACGATCCGACCGATCAAACCCGTCGGAGAGGACGTAGTTCGGGTCGATATCGAGGCTGACGGGGTGTGGCGACTCGATATCACGCGCGAGGGCGAGATCGCGGACGTCGTCACGACCCGGGACGCCGACGGGACACTTGCCGACCGCGAGCTGCCAGAGTGGATCGACGAAGTCACGGCGAAGTTCGCGCAGTTCTGACTCTGGACCGGACTCGGCCACGTCGGAAAGGGTTTTACCTGCCAGGACCCAGGTCGCCAGTATGGTAGCAACCGGAGACACTGCACCCGATTTCACGGCACCGATTGCAAACGGCGACATCGATGAGATAACGCTGTCCGAGGCGCTCGGCGACGGGCCTATTGTTCTCGCATTCTTCCCCGGGGCGTTCACCAGCGTTTGCAGCCACGAGATGAACACGTTCCAGGATCGACTCGACGAACTCACCGAGGCGGGGGCGACGCTGTACGGCGTCAGCATCGACACACCGTTCTCACAGAACGCGTTCCGGGACGAACTGGGACTCGAGTTCGATCTCATCAGTGACTCCGGGCGGGAGATCGTCGACGCCTACGACATTTCGATGGACTTCGAAGCACTCGGCGTTCCGAACGTCGCCAAGCGAGCCGTCTTCGTTATCGACGAGGACCAGGACATCACGTACGCCTGGGTCAGCGACGACCCCGGCGTCGAACCGGACTACGACGAAGTGATCGACGCCGCCACCTGACCGCGCCGGTGGGGGATTTTTCGCGGTGGGTCGTCTGGGTTATGACATGAGCGTTGACAGCGACGATACTAGCGGCCGTATTTACGATCCCGACGCGGACCATGCGTTCCCCGACGGGCGACTGAACGCCGTTCTCGACACCGTCACGACTGACGAGGAGATTCAGGCGTATCTTGAAGCCCAGAACATCAACCCCGTCGCGCGCAAGCGGTACAACGACCACGGCGCGAAACATATCGACATCGTCCGGAATCGAGCGCTGTGCCTGTATGACCTCCTCAAACAGGGCGGCGTCGAGTTCAACGGTGCGGCCGACCACGGCCTCGATGAGGCCGACGAGGCTGTCATCATCGCACTTGCGACGACGCTGCACGACATCGGCCACGTCGTCCACCGCGATTCACACCCCTATTATTCGATCCCGCTGGCAGCCGATCTCCTCGATGACCTGCTCGATGAATTCTACGACGTTCGACAGGCGGTTCAGGTAAAAGGCGAAGTGTTACACGCGATTCTCTGTCATCACACCGAGGAAAACCCGCTGACGCTGGAAGCAGGCGTCGTTCGCGTCGCCGACGCGCTGGACATGGAGCGCGGTCGTTCGCGGATTCCGTACAAGCGCGGCGGTCGCGGTATCGACACTGTCTCCAGCCAGGCTATCGAGACGGTGACGCTGAGCTCGGGCGACGACTATCCCGTACTCGTCGAAATCGCGATGAATAACGCGGCCGGCGTCTATCAGGTGGACAACCTGCTGAAAGCCAAGCTCAAGGACTCCGGCCTAGAGGAACACGTCCGCATCGTTGCGCTCAACACCCGGGAAGACGGCAACCAGATCGTCGAGCGGATCGAACTCTAAACCGGTCCGACACAACGGTTTTGTACCGTGCTTCCCTAGCTGTGCTTATGAGTCTCACACCCATGGATGAGCCACGGGGTGCCCGGGGTAGGACGGCCGACGGCGACGTGCCGCCGCCCTCGCTTCTGGAACGGGCCAGGCACCGGGTGCGCTCAGCCATTGAGACCATTTCGATTGGGGAGAAATGCCTCCAGTGGCTCGATACGCGTGGTCGCGACAAGCCACAGTCGAAGATCCACACCGACGGGTTCGCCGACGACGTCGTTGCGCCGCCGGAGTGCCCGTCGATCAGCGACCTCCCGACGCGGTCACGACCGTTTACGTATCCGACACGGAATCACACGGAGAGCAACACTGTCGATCTCATCGCTATCGAGTCCGGCGACCGACTGACGGTGACACATCCCGACAACTCTGAGGCGAAGATTTCGTCTGACGTGTGGGAATCTGTCGAGCAGTAGGCGCCTCTGCTGACGTGTTCTTTTGTCGCTGAACGAACAGTCTACGATCTGTCTGCCTGACAGCGTTTGGAAAAGAGAAAACAGCAGAATAGCTGGCCGATACCGCGGTCAGAGGTCGTACTGTGCGATGTTGCCGGAGCCACAGGCCGGGCAGGTCGTGCCGCCCGTTTCGATGGTGGTTCCACAGCGTCGACACTCCAGATGTGACCGCTGTCGAGTCCCCACGACCCGGCGTAATCGCTCGATCATATTGCCCGACAGGGGGCCAGGGCTCATATAATCGGGTAATTCACAGTGAAAGTGAAAACCGCAGGACGAGGATCTGATACCGAGGGGCCCGTCAGCCGAGCGTCAGACGCTACTGTCCCATCGTCCGGCCTATACATTCGCCCCAGTTACACGCGGGTCTGCTCACGTCGGTCCCGCTTGCCGGACGCGTACAGCAGCGCCAGGAACAGCCCGACTGCGAACAGCCAGACCACCACCAGCCAGAGCACTACCGATTGGACCCCACTCCCGAGCATGAAATGTAAGCGTCACTGACCGTATTTAATTAGTGGCACCGTATCGAGACTGGATACGGTGTAAAACAGCGGATTATGCCTCGAATAGCTGCTGGGAACTGTGTAAATCAGCTCCTAAACCCCTTCACTGGAACCGTACGCGCGGGAACTACGTTCTTGTCGGCCAGCCGGTCCCAGATACACCCCTGTCCGGGAGTGACGCCCAGGTGTTTTTGTTCGCGCCGACGTAGCCACGCCCGATGACGGGAACAGCCGCAGCCGAGCCCACTGTGACGACGTTCACGTCGACTGTCGACCGTATCGATACAACCGATGTCGTGCTAACGGAGACGTACTTTTACCCCGAAGGCGGCGGCCAGCCGGCCGACCGGGGGACACTTGGCGGCGTTGAGGTCGTCGACGTCCAGCACCGAAACGGCGATATCGTCCACGAACTGGCCGATCCGCCGGCGTTTGACTCCGGCGAGACGGTCGAAGGCCAGATCGACACGGCGTTTCGGACGTACTGCATGCGCGCCCACACGGCCAGCCACGTCCTCTACGGCGCTGGTCGCCGGCTGCTGTCGGATCTCGGCTACGGCGGCTTCGATATTAGCGCGACAGTACCGGACGACGACGAAGCCGCTGCCTTCGGACCGGCTATCAGCGGGAAGGTTCGGGTGGACTTCGAAACGACGACCGAAATCGACGACGAAACGCTCACCGAACTCGAACGGCTGACTAACCGCGCCGTCTGGGAGTCCTACGACGTGACCTGGGAAGAAATCCCGCGTGAGGAGGCACTGGACCGCGACGACATCGCGTTCAACACGAAGACCGAAGAGGGAATCGAGGGCGAGACGGTCCGGGTCGTCACTATCGAAGACTGGGACGTGGCAGCCTGTGGCGGGACACACGTCGGGAACACGCGAGAGATCGGGCCGGTGACAGTGCTCGGACGGTCCAACCCTGGCGAGGGACTGACCCGCGTCGAGTTCGCCGTCGGTCCGCGAGCCATCCGCCAGCGCGCGACCGAGCACGAGCGGGCGATGGCTGCGGCCAAGTCACTGGATACGAACGTTGCGGAACTCCCGGCCGCTGTCGATGCCCTCCAGTCAGAATGCGACGACCTCCGGGAGACGGTGGCGACCCTCCGAGAACGCCTCGTCGATTCCCGTCTCGCTGATCTGCGCGACGATGCTATCGAAGTGGACGGGCGGCGGTGGCTCATCGGCACCGTCACCGGACTCGACGCGAACGGACTGGCCGACCGGGCGGAGTCCGCCGTCGACGACGATATCGACGTGGCCGCGCTGGTGGACGCCGATGGCCAGTATCTGGGCGTCGCGACGACCGGCGGCATCGACGCCGGCGAGGTCGTCGACCGCGTGACGACGGAGTTCGGTGGCGGCGGCGGCGGGCGACCGACAGTCGCACAGGGCGGCGGTCTCGATGCTGACGGTGACGATATCGTCGCGTTCCTCCGAGACGTGTCAGCGGCGGCAGACCGGGGCGACTGATCTCAGTCACCCCGATTCGGCGTCCCGTTGAACCGCGCGACCTCGTTTCGTAGCGCGTCCCGTTTCAGCAGTCCGAACCCGACGAGGATACAGGCGAATCCGACACCTGTGTAGACCGTCGGCGTCTCACCGAGGAACAGCAGTCCAGTGGCGGCGGCGACGACTGGGGCGGCGTAGGAGACAAGGTTGATCTCGATGGGTCCCAGCCGCTCCAGCAAGTCGAAGTAGATGAGAAAGCCGAGGGCGCTGGCGACGACGACCAGGTACAGCAGGGCGAGGACGGCCTCGGCGGTCCACCGGACGTCGGCAATCGACTCGGCGGCACCGAGGCTGACGCCGTGCATGAGCACCGCACCGAGCAGCATCGACCACGCCTCCATCGTCTCGATTTCCAGGTCGTCGTCGAACCGGCGAGTCAGCACGCTCCCGAGGGCGAACGACGTGGCCGCGAGGAATACCAGAAACAGCGACACGGTTCGCGGGTCGAGGAGGTTCTCCGGGTCGGGGTTGCTGAGGACGCCGACGCCGACGAACCCGATGAATAAGCCGACGATGCCCAGTGCCGTGAGCCGTTCGTCCGGGAGGAACGCACGCGCGAACCCGGTCGTGAGAATCGGCGAGAGGCTGACGACGATAGCGGCGGCGGCGCTGGTGGTTCCCTGCTCGCCGACGAACAGGAAGATGTGGTAGGCGGCGATCATGAGCGAGCCGCCGATACCCACGACGGCCCAGTCGGTCCGACCCCGTGGAACCCACTGGTCTGTGGCGTACACCGCGTAGCCGAGCATCAACAGCCCGGCGAGGTCGTACCGGAACGCCGCAAACAGGATCGGCGGGAAGTACTCCAGCCCGGCTTTGATCGCGGTGAAGGCGCTGCCCCAGGCGACGGCGAGCGCGACGAAGAGGATGGCGTTGCGGAACCGCATCGTCCGCTCAGTCGGCCGCCTCGCCGTCGTCGCCCGGCTCGTAGGTCTCCGCGATGGCGTCGAGGGCTTCGTGGTGTTCCGTCGTGTGCGGCGCGGTCAGCGGTGAGACGCTGACCTTCCCGTCGACGACGGCACGGCGGTCGGTCCCCTCGGGATCGGGGATGTCGCCCTCTGCCATGTGCTCCCAGATTCGGTCGTGGAGGGTCACGGCGTCGCCCTCCCTGACGGCGTCCATCTCGTAGACGTGGGACGGTCGGGTGACCGTCATCTCCGCGTCGCCCCACTCGGCGACGGGGGCGTTGACGTTCAGGTAGTCGCACTGCTCGAACACGCCGGCGTCGACGGCGTGGTCGGCGAGGTAGGTCGTCGCCTTGGCGGCCTCGCCGTAGCTGTCGCCGTTGGCCTCGATGTCGGCGAAGGCGGCGTCCTCGCGGACCGGGATGTACATCGAAACGGCCATCGCCGGCACGTCGAAGAACGTCGCCTCGACGGCGGCGCTGACGGTCCCCGAGCGCCCGAGAACGTACGCGCCGAGGTTCGCCCCGCGGTTACAGCCCGCGACCACGAGGTCGGTGTCGGTGACGAGCGCTTCGAGCCCGGCCACGACGCAGTCCGAGGGCGTTCCCTCGACGGCGTAGCCGAGCTCGTGCTCGTGGACGGTCACTTCGTGTGAGATAGCTCGGCCGACCGCGCTCTGGTCCTCCGCCGGGGCGACCGCGGTCACGTCGCCGACCGTCGAGAGCCCGTCGTACAGCGCCCGGAGGCCGGCGCTCTCGATGCCGTCGTCGTTGGTCAGCAGAATCGTCGGCTCGTCCATACGCTCCGTCAGGCCGTCCCCGAGAAAAGCCCACCGCTAGCGGGCCCGGTCGACGACCGTCTCGCCGTCGACGACGACGTTGTACGCCTCCTCGTCGTCGTTCCAGAGCACTAGCGCGTTCTCGAATGAGAGCAGGTCGCCGTAGTCGGCTTTCCGGAGGTCCTCGTTCAGTATCGACGCCTCCGTGAGGACGGCGAAGTGGTCGACCTTCTGGCTGCCGTCGCCCAGCAGATACAGCGGGTTCGCCCCCTCCCGTTCGGCGAGGTCGTGGCTGAGTTTCACACCCAGGAAGTTCACCCGGTCGGTGACGTAGTTCTCGGCGTCGGCCATCGGCGCGTGGATGCCCCGGTCCGGCGTCACGTCGTGCTTTCGCTTCCCGTCGGTTCGCAGGACGCTGTAGGCGAACTGCACGTCCGTGTTGACGAACTCGCCCGTCCCGCCCGCGGGGTCGTCGAGCCGCCGCTGCATCGTCGGCACCTCGATATCGGGCTTGCGGTCGAACGACCACGATTCGCTGTCGGGAGACTGGTGGGGCCAGAGGCGCACCGTCGGCCCGTACACCGTCGCCGGGCCGCCGTCGGCCACCTCGCGCTCGACCTGCCGGAGCTGTATCGCCGTGTTCCGGTCGGCGGGGGCCAGCGCCAGTAGCGTTCCGTCGTCGGAAAGCGCCTCGACGTACCGGTAGAGGGTCGCCGCCGCGTCGTCGAGTTCGCTGAGGACGTTGCCGAAGATGATGAGGTCGTATCCCTCATCGGTGCTGCCGTCGCTACCGCTGTCCCCGTCTCCGGTCCCGCCACCGCTGTCGTCGCCGGGAATCGGCGACGACGGATCGAACTCCTCGGCGAGCGCCCGGTGAATCTCCCATCGGACGTTCTGGCCGCTGTCTTCCAGTAGGCTCTCCAGCACGTCCGCGGCGGCGCTCGGTTCGACCGCGTGGTAGTCGAGCAGCGCGTCGTCCGGAAGCAGGTCGCGCAGGGCGAGCGCCGGGCCGCCGACACCGGCCCCGACATCCAGAACTCGGAGCTGTGACGGGAGCAGACCGTCTGCGACGAGGTCCGCGAGGACGTACTTCGCCACGGCGTAGTAGTCAGGGAGGTGGTAGACGGCGTAGCCAAGCGCCGTCAGTTCGTCGTACTCGACGGCCTGGCCCTGGAGATACCGCTCCTTGATGTCACGGATGCGCTCACGGAGTTCGTCACCGCTGTCGCCGCTGTGCCACTCCAGTCCGCCCCACTCTGTCAACAGGTCGATGACCTGCTGTTCGTAGCGGTCGGGGAACCGCTCGACGCCGTCGAAATCTACCGAAAGACGACCCTCAGGTGCCGGAGCGAAGGTTCCGTCGTCCTGTTCGACGATGCCCAGATCGAACGCCTCCTCCCGGAGCACCTGCTTGACGACGGCGGGGTGGGGCTGGCCCTCGACGTACTCGTGTAGCTCCTCGGGGTCCAGCGGTCGGACGTTGCGGAGGTACTGGGCGTTTTCGCGTATCTGCTGGCGTGTTTCCTGGTTCATGAAAGTTGCTCGTAGAGCCGTTCGAAGGTGTCCGCGTCGGCGTCGGCAATCTGCCGGGCGGCGTCGGCGACCGCGTCCGCGCCGTCGAAGGTGTCCTGGATGTCGGCGTACACCCGCGGATCGCCGCCGGTGACCTGCTCGACGAGGTCGAACAGGCCGGCCGAAATCGGCGTCTGAAACCGGTCGGGCACGTCGGCGGCGGCCATCGCGAACGCGAGCACCGCCGCGTGGGCGCTGGCCTGGACTGTTTCCATGGCTTCGTCGTGTTCCGCCGCCGTCGTCTCGAAGCAGTTGTTCCCGGCCTCGTCGAGTGCGTCGACGACGGCAGCAGCGTCGGGTCCCGATACGTCGGCGACGACGGCGACGTTGCCGGGCGCGTTCTCGGGGGCAAACAGCGGGTGGAGGCTCAGTCGCTGGCCGTCAGGCATCGCGTCCCGCATCGCTGCGACGGGGTCTGCCATACTCCCAGTCACATCGACGATTGCACCCGTAGCCAGCGGCGCGAACTCGTGAATGGCCGTCTCGGCGACGGGCATCGGCACCGCGATACAGACGACATCGAAAGTCTCGGTCGCGTCGCTGGCGACAGCGCGCCCGCCGACCGCGTCGGCAGCGGTTTCGGCGGCCGACTGGTCGACATCGGTGAAGGCGACGGACGCGTCGGCGTGGGTCCGGACTGTGCGCGCGAACCACTGGCCCATCGCGCCGGCGCCAACGACGAGGACGTTCATCGGCCCAGCGTAGCCCGCCCCGTCTCAAAAGCCGTTCGGTCACACTCCTGACCGCCGCGACACCGCAGGTGACGATACTCGGGTAGACAGCCGTCGAACAGCCCGCTGTGGTCCGGTTTCCCCCTCCTAAACGCTTATCTGTCGGCCCTGAGAGAACGGTGACATGAAGCGCGTTCGATTCCGTGATACCGCGGGGAATGTCCGGGGGGGCCGCTGGACCGTCGAGGACGGCGAGCCCGTCGTCACCGCCGCCGCCGGACCGTACGGTCGCATCGCGTTCGGCGACGAGTCCTACGACCCCGACGAGGTGGACATTCTCCCGCCCTGCGAGCCGACGAAAGTCGTCTGTATCGGGCGCAACTACGCCGACCACGCCGAAGAGATGGACTCGGACCTCCCGGACAGGCCGATGCTGTTCCTCAAGGCTCCGAACGCCGTCGCGTCCCACGGCAAGCACCTCACGATGCCCTCGGGGAAAGAGCGCATCGACTACGAGGCCGAACTCGGCGTCGTCATCGGCGAGCAGTGCCGGAACGTCAGTGAATCGGGCGCGATGGACGTCGTCGCGGGGTACACCTGCGTCAACGACATCTCCAACCGCGACGACCAGCGGCGGGAACAGAACTGGGTCCGCGGGAAGGCCTTCGACAACGCCTGTCCGATTGGCCCGCTCGTGGCTACGCCGGAGCACGTTCCCGAGGACGCCAGCATCGAACTCCGATTGAACGGCGAGACGAAGCAGTCCTCCTCCCGCGAGCACCTCATCTTCTCGGTGCCCGAACTGATCGCGGAGATAACCTCGTACATGACCTTAGAGCCCGGCGATGTCATCGCCACGGGGACGCCTGAAGGGGTCGGCCCGATGGAGGACGGCGACGAGGTCGAAGTGGAAATCGAAGGAATCGGCACGCTCAAACACAGCGTCAAGATTCCCTAGGCGGGCCAACAGGCCAGTTCCGAAGCTATTCAACGACGATTGCGCCTCTCATCCCTATCGATTCATGCGGTTTACAGGAGTATAGATAGGTCCCAGTTTCCTCGAACGTGTACTCGTGGACGCTGTCGCTCTCGGTGACGAGTTCCGTGTCAAGCGGGCCGTCACCTTTAGAAACGATGTTGTGTGGACCACCGTCGCCGGTCCACTCCCAGACGACGGTCGTTCCAGTCGAAACCTTCAGGGCGGGCGGGCCGAACGCGAACTGACCACCGTTGCCCTTGACTCCGACCGTGACAGTTGTCGTATCGGTGTCGGTGCGGTCGGTAATGGTGCCGCCGAAGTTACTCGCCGGTGCGAGCCACTCGTCGACAGTTGCATTGCCTGAAGTCGGCGGCTCTTTCACGATAACCGTACCTTTCATGCCATCGTCGCGATGGGGTTCGGAGACGTAGCGGTACTCGCCGGTCTCCTCGAAGAAGTAGTGATACCCCGTTCCGGACTGGGCGTTCGTCCGGCCGCTGTCGAACGTGCCGTCGAGGGCGACCACGTTCTGTTGGCCGCCGTGCCCGGTCCAGTCCCACCGAACGAGGGTCATCGGCGGGACTTCGATGACCGGCGGATCGAAGGCCAGTCCGCCATCCTTCTCTTGGCCGACCATGACCGTCGGCCGGGATTCGGGTCCGAAGCGGCGGGCCTCGCCGTCGTAACCGTTGGCGTCGTCGAGCCAGTCGTCGAGGGATTCGGGCGTTGACGCCGTCGTGGCTGTCTCTGTGGGCGTTGACGATGCAGCTTCGGTCCCGTTGTCGGCTGGGTTTGAACTGCTTGAGGAGACGCAGCCGGCGGTAACGGCGAGTGTTGTCAGTCCTGTGCTCGCGAGGAACTGTCTGCGGGTGGAGGGCGGTCGCATGGCATGCTAACCGTTGGTATTACGGGATAGAAAAGGGAGTGTCCCCTTTCCAGATTCTGGAAACAAACGGTTGCCCTTTATCTGATGGTGTTTTATAATCTATATATTGCGCGAGAGCTGATACCCAGGTATCGCAGGACATCGGGGTAATAGCGCCCCACAGGTTTCACGTCGCTGCCCCGTCATATGGAAACCGAACCGCCCGCAGAACTACCTCCGACTGCCCCCTGAGAGGGTCCCTCCGTGGCACACAACGACGCGAGCGAGACGCAGGCGCTGTTCGACGCCCTCGCCGACCCTGACTGTCGCGACATACTCAGGGTTCTCGACGAGCCGCTGCCAGCCAAAGAGGTCGCCTCGGCCTGTGACCTGCCCCAGACAAGCACGTACCGGAAGCTTGAACAACTGAGCGAGGCCGAGCTGGTCGCCGAGGAGACGGAAGTGCGTGCTGACGGGCATCACGCGACGGCGTACGTCCGGGATTGCGGGGGCGTGTTCGTCGGGGTCGACGGTGACGGATCCTTCGATGTCGACGTCCTGCCGGCCGAGGAACGACCGAGCGACCGGCTCGCACTCCTGTGGTCACGCGTCAGCGAGGAACTATGAACGGAGACATCCCACTCATCGTCATCGGATTCAAGACTGTGACAGTGTTGCTCGGTGGGCTCATCACCTACTTCGCAACCCGCGCGGCGCTGAAAACACGGGCGACAGGGCTCACGTTTCTCGCTATCGGATTCGCGACTATCACCGTTGGATCGCTCATCGCCGGCGTCGGAGACCAGCTGTTCGGCTTACCCACCGATGTCGCACTGATCTTCGAGAACGCGCTGACTGCGGTCGGCTTCGCGGTCATCGCGTACTCGCTGTACGTCACCAGCCGCTCTGCGCTGGTGACACGATAAAAACTGATCGCCGACTGTCGCGTTATTCGACGACGACTGCGCCTTTCATGCCCAGCGAGACGTGAGGCACACAGTTGTAGAGGTAGGTCCCGGCTTCTTCGAACGTGTACTCGTAGGTGGTCCCTTCCTCTGCGACAGCCGAACCCGAGTCGAGCGGGCCGTCGCCTTCCGATTTGACGTTGTGGCCGCCGCCTTCACCGGTCCACTCCCAGACGACCGTCGTCCCGGTCGAGACCTTTATCGCGGGCGGATCGAACGCGAACGCGCCGCCGTTACCCTCGGCTCCGACTGCAACGGATACCTCGTCCTGCTCGCTCATGACGACCATGCTGCCATCGAAGTTCGACGAATCGCCGACGTAGTCCGCCACCTCACTCGGCGCTTCGACGGTTTCCATCCCACCACTGCTCTCGGTGTCCATCTCCTCGGCTTCAGTGGTTTCCATCTCCTCTGCTTCGGTGGCTTCCGTTTCGCCGCTGCCACCGTCGCCGCCACTACCGCCATCGCCGCCGGACCCGCCGCAGCCAGCAATGAGTCCAGCGCCTGATACGGCCGCCGTCGTGCGGATGAACGTCCGCCTGTCGAGGTCGTCTGTCATGCGGCTAGAATTATGACTGTGTACTTATAAGGAAGTCGTTTCTGTCGCTTGACCGGGAACAATAATTGAGGATTGTCCCACCCCACAGCGTCTCGATACCGACACAGTTCGGACGGGGATTGATGCGGATACGGACCCTCGATACAGCCAATGGGAGTGTCCGTCCACAGATGACCGTTTGGCTTCGCGGCGACCACCTCCTCCGCCGGTCCGGCCCTGTCGCCAACCGGCCGGACGAACCGGTGCTCCTGATCGAGGCAGAGTCGTTCGCACGCAAACTGCCGTACCACCCACACAAGCTGATTCTGCTGTTCAGTGCAATGCGGCATTTCCGTGACGAGCTCCGGAACGTCGATCGGACGGTCCAGTACCGCCAGACAGAGACTTTCGAGGACGGACTGGCGGCACACTTCGAGGCCCATCCGGACGACACGCTCGTAACCAACCGACCACAGACCGAGTCCGCACAGGCGCGTCTCGAAACGCTAGTAGCCGACGCCGACGGAACGATTGAATTCGTCCCCGACGAACGCTTCCTCTGCCCACCTTCGCAGTTCGACGAGTGGGCGGGGGACGGGCGCTATCGACACGAGGATTTCTACCGGTTCATGCGCCGGGAGACGGGGTACCTACTGTCCGACGGGGACCCCGTTGGCGGCGAGTGGAACTACGACGATCAGAACCGGGAGACGCCACCGGACGAGTGGACGCCGCCGGAGCCCCCGACATTCGAACCGGACGCAGTCACCGAGGACGTTATCGAGTGGGTCGAGGAAACGTTCGAGGGGAGCTACGACGAGCGACCGTACGGCGGCGACTGGGCCGACCCCGAGCCGTTTCGCTGGCCGGTCACTCGCCGGCAGGCTGTCCGAGCCCTGGACCACTTCGTTACGAACCGACTAACGGAGTTCGGGCCGTACCAGGACGCGATGCTGGAGGAAGAGTGGGCGATGAGCCACAGCCTGCTCTCCACGTCGCTCAATCTGGGACTCCTCGGTCCCGATGAAGTTATCGAGCGCGCTATCGCCGCCTACCAGGACGGCGACGCACCGCTGCCCAGCGTCGAAGGGTTCGTCCGACAGGTGCTTGGCTGGCGCGAGTTCCTCCGGCACGTCTACCGCCGGGAGATGCCGGATTTAGCCGAGGCGAACCAGCTCGGCGCGAGCGAGGCCCTGCCGGACTTCTACTGGGACGGCGACACCGACATGGCGTGTCTCTCCGACGTGGTCGACGGCGTCCGAAAGCGGGGCTACTCACACCACATCGAGCGGCTGATGATTCTCGCGAACTTCGGTCTCATTTACGGCGTCGAGCCGGCGCAACTGAACCGCTGGTTCCACGCCGGCTACGTCGACGCCTTCCACTGGGTGACGACGCCGAATGTCGTCGAGATGGGGCTATACGGCGCGGGTGTGTTCGCCACCAAGCCGTACGCGTCGTCGGCGAACTACGTGGACAAGATGAGCGACTACTGCTCTGGCTGTCCGTACTACAAGACGAAAACGACCGGTGACGGTGCGTGCCCGTTCAACGCGCTGTACTGGGACTTCTTGGACCGAAACGAAGATACACTCCGGTCCAACCATCGAATGGGGCTGATGTACAGCCACGTCGACAACAAAAGCGACGAGGAACTCGCGGAGATACGCGAGCGGGCCGCAGAGATTCGGGAGATGGCGGCCGCTGGCGACCTCTGAGCGCGACCGTGCCCCGCGAGCGCCGCTCGGCTACTCCTCTCCCTCTGCCGCGTCGGCCGCCTGCCGTTGTTGCATCTCGTGGCGAGTAAACTGCGGCGACGACAGCGCCGGCCCGCGGCGTCGGCGGAACGACCACGCGAGAATCCCGAGCACCGCCGCGCTCCCGCCCAGCGCGAGCCCAGCGGGCTGGAGTCCGCTCACGGTGTAGAGGTAGGCACTCACCGGCACCCCGGCGCTGGCGACGATCCCGAGCAGGAGCCGCTTGGCGAGAACCCGACTCAGTCCGTCGGAGTCTTCGAGTACAGTCTTGACAAGCAGTTCTTCGCGCTCGACCCTGTCGAGTGCGTCCTCTAGCTTCGGGGCTGTCCGCACCGCTGACCGGGTCGAGTCCGTCACTGTCTCTTGGATTTCCGTCTTGATCCGCTCCCGGACATCGTCCCCAGCGCCCTGCTCCATGACGTACTCGGAAATAATTTCGATGAAGTCGAACTCGGGGTCGAGCGTCCGACAGACGCCTTCGAGGACCGTCGTTACCCGGACCACCAGCGCCAGGTCCTGTGGCAGGCGCATCGGGAACTCGTACAGTTGCGTCTCGAACTGGCCAACCAGCTGTTCGATGCGGTACTCGCTGATGTCCTCGCCGCGGAACTGCTCGATCACGATATCGAAAGCCTCCCGCATCACCTCGCGGTCGGCCATCGGGTCCAGCGCCCCCATCTCGACGAAGGCGTCCATCACCCGGTCCACGTCGTCGGTCGCCAGGCCGACGTAGAAATCCAGTAGCTGGTCCTGCGTCCGGGGCCCGAGGTAGCCGGTCATCCCGAAATCGTAGAAGACGATCGTCCCGTCGGGCTGGACCGCCAGATTACCGGGATGGGGGTCGGCGTGGAAGAGGCCATCTTCGACGATCATCTGAATGTACACCTCCTCGAGCCGGCGGACAAGCGCCGGGCGGTCGATGCCGAGTTCGTCCAATCGCTCCACGTCGTCAATTTTCACGCCGTCGATGTACGTCATCGTCAGCACGCGGTCCGTCGAGTGGCTTTCGACGACGTCCGGGATGGCGATGTCGTCGTCATCTGTGAAGTTGTCGCCGATCTCCCGGAGCATCCGCGCCTCGTGGCCGTAGTCCATCTCCCGGCGAACCGTCGTCGCGAACTCCTCGGTGAGGTTTTCCAGCGTGAACGCCTGGCCCGGATCAGCACCGTAGGTGAGCACCGGCAACAGCGTCGACAGCACGCGCAGGTCGGATTCGACGCGCGTTCTGATGTTTGGTCGGAGAACCTTCACCGCGACCCGCTGGCCGTCGAGCCGCGCTTCGTACACCTGCCCAAGCGAGGCCCCGGAGATGGCTGTCGTGTCGAACTCTTCGAACAGCGCGTCGATGTCGTCGCCCAGTTCCCGTTCGATGACAGGCTCGATGGTGGCCCACGCGTCCGGTGGAACGTTGTCCTGTAGCTCCGAGAGCACGTCCACGTACGCCCGCGGCAGGGCGTCGGGCCGGGTCGACAGCATCTGCCCGAGTTTGATAAACGCCGGACCGAGGTCGACGAAAGTATCCTTCAAGTAGCGAGCGCGCCGCGTCCGCGTCTCGGGGGCTACTGTCCGGGACCGACCGAACAGGAGGAACCGATTGCGGTCTCGACTCCACTGCCAGAGCAGCGGGACGAACTGCCAGACGATGACGAGCGCCCGCCAGAGCGCCCGGAGCCGGACGCCGACACCGCCCGGCTGTGACACTGTCTGTCCCGTCGGCTCGTCGGCGACACGCTCCTCGGCAGTCACTGTCCCCAAATGAGGCCCGGCGACAGATGAGTCTGCTGGAGACGGTCCCCGCTCAGCGACGGAGGAAGCCGAACAGGCGGTACTCCGAATCCGGCGTGTACCGGCGGAACGCGAGGCTGTTTGCGAGCACCGACACGGACGAGGCGGCCATCGCGGCAGCGGCCAGCACTGGCTGAAGGAGTCCCAGCGAGGCCAGCGGAATCATGACGGTGTTGTACCCGAGCGCCCAGAACAGGTTCTGCTTGATCTTCCGGAGCGTGGCCTCGGAGATCCGGATGGCCTTCACCACGTCGGCGGGGTCGTCCCGGAGCAGGGTCACGTCCCCGGCCTCGATTGCCACGTCGGTCCCCGAGCCGATGGCACAGCCGACGCTCGCGGCGGCCAGCGCGGGCGCGTCGTTGACTCCGTCGCCGACCATCATCGCCTGGTCGCCGTCGCTCTGGAGGTCATCGACGGCGTCGGCCTTGTCCTCCGGCAGCACGTCGGCCATCACGTTGTCGGGGTCGATTCCGACCTCCTCGGCGACGGCGCGGGCGGTCCGACCGTTATCGCCGGTGATGAGCCAGACGCCGAGGCCGCGATCTCGCAAACCGCTTACGGCGGCCTTCGCGGACTCTTTGACCGTGTCGGCGTCGGCGACGATACCGAGGAGCCGGTAGTCCGGGTCGTCGGTCTCGGTGTCGTCACCGCCGGCGTCCTCGGCCAGCGCGACCAGCATCGCCGTCTTGCCCTCGCGTTCGAGGGCGTCCATCCGGTCCTCTGCCGGAGCGGTGTCGACGCCGGCCTCGGACAGCAGTTTTCGGTTGCCGACGAGGACGCGACCGTGGCGCGTCGTCGCTTTCACGCCCTGGCCGGGGATGTTCTCGAACGCGTCGGGGTCCTCGACCTCGATGCCCCGGTCGCGCGCGCCCTCGACGATAGCCTCGGCCAGCGGGTGCTCGCTGGCGTGTTCGGCGCTGGCTGCGACTTCGAGGACGAACTCCTCGGTCAGCTCGCGCCCGGGCTTGAGCGTCCCGCCGTCGGTAGCGGGACCGACGACCTCTACATCTGTGAGTTCCATCTCGCCTTTCGTCAGCGTCCCCGTCTTGTCGAAGACGACGGTGTCGACCTCGTGGACGCGTTCGAGCACGTCCCCGCCCTTGAACAGGACGCCGTTGCGTGCGCCGATTGCCGTCCCGACCATCGTCGCCGCGGGCGTCGCCAGCCCCAGCGCGCAGGGACAGGCGATCAGGACGGCGGAGGCGAACACGACGACCGCGAACTCGCTCACGCCGACGCCGGCCGGGCCACCCGCGGCCAGTCCCCACAGCGGGAGCGCGTCGACGAAGGCCGCCAGCGTCTCCGGCGCGACCGCCCACAGCACCGCCCAGAGGACGGCGTTGCCGATGACCGCCGGGACGAAGTACGCCGAGATGCGGTCGGCGACGTTCTGGATGTCGGGCTGGCGGGACTGGGCCTGCCGGACCCGCTCGGCGATCTGCTGGATGGCGGTCTCCGAGCCGACCTTCGTCGCCTCGACTTCGAGGACGCCGTTCTGGTTCACCGTCGAGCCGATGACCTCGTCACCCTCGCCTTTCTCGACCGGGACGGACTCGCCGGTCACCATCGACTCGTCGACGGCCGAGTCGCCGTCTACCACGACGCCGTCTGTCGGAATCTTCTCCCCGGGGCGGACTTTCAGCCGGTCGCCGACCCCCACCTCGTCGATGGGAATCTCTTCCTCGCTGCCGTCCTCGCGGACGACCGTCGCCGTGTCGGCCTCCATCTCAAGGAGTTGCTGGATGGCGGCCCCGGCCTGGCTCTTCGAGCGGGCTTCGAGGTAGTTCCCGAGCGTGATGAACACGAGAATCAGCGCGGCCGTGTCGAAGTACAGCCCCGTGCTCGCGATGAGACCCGCCAGCGCGGCAACTGAGTAGACGTACGCCGTCGAGGAACCCAGGGCGATGAGCACGTCCATGTTCGCCCGGCGGTTGTTGACCAGCGCTTTGTAGGAGTTCTCGTAGAACGGCTTGCCGAGCAGCAGCTGGACCGGCGTCGCCAGCGCGAAGGCGACCCAGCCCTGTGGGACCCCCAGAATCGTCTCGCCGACGAGACCGAGCGAGAACAGGTGGTCCGCCATGAACAGCAGGAGTGGGGCCGAGAATATCGCTCCGAACAGCGTGAGACGGAGCTGTCTGCGCGTCTCCTCGTTGCGCGCGGCGGCCCTGCGGTCAGCGCCGGACTGCTCACCGCCGGAGCCGTCACCGCCGTTCTCACTCTCGCCGTCCTCTCTGATAGGCGTGTAGCCGGCTGACTCGATAGCATCGTAGAGGTCCGCACGCGACACGTCGGCCGGGTTGTAGGTGATCTGGGCCTCGTCGGTGGCGTAGTTCACGTCGGCCTCGATGACGCCCGCAGTCGCTTCCAGCGCCTCTTCGTTGGTGTCCGCGCAGTTCGCACACGACATGTCGGTGATGCCGACGGTCACCGTCTCTGTCGCCATGCCGTAGCCGGCTTCCTGGACAGCAGCGACGATGTCAGCGAGCGATACCACGTCAGGGTCGTACTCGACGCTCCCCTCGTCGGTGGCGTAGTTCGCGTCGACGGACGCGACCCCGTCCAACTCGCCCACCGACTCCTCAATCGTGCCCGCGCAGTTGGCACAGCTCATTCCCGTCAGTTCGAGACGGGTGGTCCGATTACTCATCTTGTCTTCCTATACGCCCCCCATGTTCATGCGGTTTGTCCCTTTGATCCGAAGGTCAGATTTGGACGTTAGATTTAGAAGTAAACTCATATATGACCTCACATACTATTCTAAAGTCTATGCTGGCGTTCAGACCCCCTCTCTCAGCGACTCGTACTGGTCGACGAACCGTTCCGCACAGGAGCCACAGCAGAAGTAGTACCGCTCGCCGTCGAGCGTGCGCTGTTCGCCTTCCTCGTCGACAGAGTTGCCACACTCCGCGCAGTCAGGTGCGAACTCCGCCGCACCCAGCCCGACGGTCCACTCGCTGTCCGCGATCATCCGAACCTCGTAGCGGTCCACGTCCCCGAGGTCGATGTGTTCGGAGAGAAGTTCGCTCGCGTCGGACTGGGGGACGGTCGCCGCCAGAACTACCCGGCCGCCGGCGGTCTGATAGACACGCTCGACGGTATCTGCGTCGCTGACCGCTGCAGCGATGTCGGCGGCCCGACCCGGCTTCGCGTCTACTTCGATCAGGACCGGCACGCCGGCTTGCAGCAGTGAGCGGTCGACATCGAGAGTAAACCCCTGTATCAGTCCCATTTCAACGAGTCGGTCGACGCGGTCCGAAACTGCAGGGGCCGAGAGGTCCACTCGCTCGGCGATGTCGCTGTAGGGCCGTCTGGCGTCTTCGAGCAGGAGTCGGAGGATCTCGTGATCGGTGTCGTCGAGTCCGGGCATATCGGACCAACTTCCAGCGCCGATTTATGCGTTGTGTCCGCCCCCGTCTGTGGTTCACCGGAAGCATGGGGTCCGAGAACCGCGCTGGATTAGATCAGTCTAATCTATTAATTAGATACTAACTATTAAATACTTCTGCGATAGCAATCCACATATAATGACTATCGAATCTTGTAGCGAGCAGTCGCGTGGACTCACCCGCAGGCAAGCCCTCTGTGCCGGAGCGGGAGTGTTTGCATCCGGACTTGCCGGCTGTCTTACCGGCGGTGGGGCCGAAGCGTCCACAAGCGAAGGCGACGCAAGCGGCGCGGACGGACCGGTCGTGGTGGCGTCTTTCTTCAGTTTCTACGACTTCGCTCGCGAGGTCGCACGCGGGACGCCGATAACGGTCAGGAACCTCATCCCGACCGGACTGCACGGCCACGGCTGGGAACCGGACGCGAGCATCACGCGGGATATCATCGACGCGGACGCGTTCATCCACGTCGGCCCGGACTTCCAGCCGTGGGCGGACCGGGCGATTCAGACGCTCGAAGACGACGACGTGGATACCGAACTCATCAACGTCCGCGAGGGTATCGAACTCGAATCGCTCGCGGCGAGCCTCGACCGCGACGAGGAGGGGGTCGGACAGAACAGAGCCAGCGACCCCCATTTCTGGCTCGACCCGCAGCGCGCGAAACAGTCGGTCGACAACATCTCCGAGGGGCTGGTCGGGCTCGCGCCGGATTTCGAAGGCACGCTCCGGGACAATGCCGAGACGTACAAGTCAGCGGTTCTCGACCGCATCGACGCTGACTACGCCGAGATTTTCGACCGGGCTGACCGGAACGTGGTCCAGCTCGCGGCGCACAACGCCTTCCAGTACATCGGGGCGCGCTACGGCGTCAGGATGCGCCCGCTCGTGGTCAATCTCGCGGCCAGCGGTGACGTGAAGCCGTCGGACATCACCGAGGCGAAGGCGGTCATCGAAGACAACGACATCCGGTACATCGGGGCCGGCGTCTTCGAAACCCGGAAGCCGGCGAGACAACTGATCGCCGAGACATCGGTCGAGGCTTACTACCCGGTGACGCCGTACGCCGGCGTCCGTGAGGAGTGGGTGGCAAACGACTGGGGCTACGAGGAGATCGCCTATCAGATAAATATGCCGACGTTCGAGGTCGTCCTGGGCAACAAGGCGCCCGAAGACGCGGGTCCCGACGGCTGGAACGAGACCTGGCGGAACTTCGAGTGATTATGTCGATGCGTTCCCACCACCGAGACAATACTGACGAAGCGACGACCGATTCGGACGGGAACGGGTCACCCGTCGTCGAACTCGCGGACGTGTCGTTCGGGTACACCTCCACACCCGTCGTCGAAGATATCAGCGTCAGTATCGACGCCGGGGAGTACGTCGCCGTGGTCGGCCCGAACGGCTCCGGCAAATCGACGCTCATGCAGTTGCTGCTCGGCCTGCTGGAACCGGACACAGGCACTGCGGAGCTGTTCGGCGTCGACGCGACGGCGTTCGACGACGGGGCCAGAGTCGGCTACGTCGCGCAACGCTCCGGCGCGAGCCAGGAGATGCCGATAACGGTCCGCGAAGTGGTGAAGATGGGCCGGTTCCCACACGTCGGGTTCGGCCGGCTCTCCGCAGTCGATTGGCGAATCGTCGACAGGGCCATCGACACGGTCGGGATGACGGCGTTCGCCGACAGGCGAATTACCCAGCTCTCCGGCGGGCAGCGCCAGCGGGCGTTCATCGCCCGAGCGCTGGCGGGCGAGGCCGACCTGCTCGTCCTGGACGAGCCGACCGTCGGCGTGGACACCGAATCGGTCGACGCCTTCTACGGACTGCTCGACTCGCTCCACGCCGAGGGGATCACCGTCCTCCTCATCGAACACGACCTGCAGGCCGTCACCAAACACGCGGAGCGGGTCATCTGTCTGAACCGGGAGATCTACTTCGACGGCCCGTCGACGGAATTCACTGACAGCGCGGCGCTGGCCAGAGCGTTCGGGACGGGTGCACAGTCGCTGACCGGAGGCGGCGGATGACGCTCGCATTTGCTTCTGGTGGCGTCTACGAGGTGTTCCTTCCGGTCCTCGAAGCCTGGTACTGGCTGCTGACACAGCTCTACCATCTGACCGGGCTGGAGCTCATCAGCCCCGAGTACACCTTCATGTACCGGGCGATACTCGTCGGGCTGTGCGTCGGCGTTATCGCGCCGCTCATCGGGACCTTCCTCGTCCACCGCCAGCTAGCACTCATCGGGGATGCGCTCGCCCACACGGCCTTCGCCGGCGTCGCCGTCGGGCTGTTTCTCAACAGCGTCTTCGAGCTGGGCGTCTCGCCGTATCTCACCGCCGTCGTCGTGGCCGTTATCGCGGCGCTGCTCATCGAACTCATCTCCGAGGCGACCGACGCCTACAACGACGTGTCGATGGCGATTGTCCTCTCGACCGGGTTCGCGCTGGGAACGGTCCTCATCAGCCTCAACGCCGGCGGACTGGCCGTGGGTATCAATCAGTACCTGTTTGGCAACCTCTCGACGGTGTCCGCCGAGAACGCGGTCATCATGCTCGGGCTGTTCACCGTCATCGTCGCAACGGTCGCGCTCACCCGAAACCAGTTGCTGTACGTCACGTTCGACGAGACTGCCGCTGCCGTCTCCGGGCTCCCGGTGGCCTGGTACAACCGGATCATGGTGATGCTGACGGCGCTCGTCGTCGTCGGCGCGATGCAGATAATGGGCGTCATCCTCGTCGCGGCCATGCTGGTCGTCCCGGTCGCCGGCGCGACGCAGGTGTCCCGGAGCTTCTCGGAGTCGCTCCTGGTCTCGATTGTGTTGGCCGAACTGGCCGTCGTGATCGGCATCGGTGTCTCATATTACGCCGGTGCGACAGCCGGCGGCGTCATCGTGCTCGTCGCGGTGGGGATCTACGTCCTCTCGGTGGTTGCCGGGAAAGCCCGCCAGACGGGCGCTCCGGACGAGACGCGGGAACTCGACAGCATCAGTCAGGACTGAACTACGACCTCGACGGGGGCTGATGGTCGCAATTGAGGGCCACGGTTGGTGACTAAGCGCTAGCTTGCGAGCGAGTCATCGGAACGCGTCACAGTCGCTACTTCCGCTCTGCCAGTGGACTACGTCGTCGCCGGTGTACTCGACAATGACATCGTAGCAGTTGTCGTCGTCGAACGTCGTCGCCTCCGAGAGGTCGGTCCCGGCGATGGCCGTCGCTATCGTTATGCTGCCCCGTCTGTCCGGAAGCGCATCGTCCAGTTCCACGGTTGCGCCGTCTTCGTCAGCCGCGACGGTATGTGTCTCGTCGTACACCGTTTCGCGGCCGACCGTGACCGTGAACTCGAACTCACGTGTCGCCGACCCGGTATTCGTCAGCCGTACGCCGGCGAGCCGAGCGCTCGCGGTACTGAGCGCGGAACAGCCCGAGAGTGCGAAGAGTGTGCCTGCTGTGAGGACGGTGCGTCTGGAGGGCATCATCCAGAACTGTTCGGCCGTTCTCGAAAAGTCTTCTGTCGCTCACACAGCAGCCGGCAGCACACCGTCTCAGACCCCCATCTGCGCCGCGATGCCCGATATCATCGTTTCCCACAGCGAGAACCCCATCGTCACGCTCAGGGCGAAGTCCGCGGCGAAAAACAGGAACAGCCCCGCGCCGACGAAGTGGGCCATTCGCAGATTGAAGCGATGGGCGAAGCGGTGGAAAAACAGCGCGTTGGCGAGGCTCACCGGAATGATGGCGAGCATCTCACCGGCCCAGATGGCACTGGGATGGGCGCTGTACTGGGCGGCGAGTGTGATCGTGATGAGCTGGGTCTTGTCGCCGAACTCGCCGAAGGCCATCATCGCGAAGATGGGCAGGAAGCCGCCGAGCTTGTTCGGCACACGCCAGTCGACGATAGGGACGCGAACGTCTAGCTGGCCGCCGTCAGTGGTGAAGCCGGACGCGGGTTCCTGTTGCTCCGCGTCGGCTGCCGGGGCGCTGCGAAGCAGTAGTATCGCGAACAGCAGGAACATCCCGGCGGTGAGGCTTTCGAGGACGATTCCGGGCAGTACCGACGTGATCGCGGAACCGAACCAGATCTCCAGTGCCGTCCAGCCGGCGAAGGCCGTGCCGGCGGCGCTGACGACGAGAAACGGGTTGAACCGCGTCGACAGGCCGGCGATGATGAACTGGACCTTCTCGCCGGGAAGGACCGCCAACTGTGCACCGGCTGCTATCGCTACCACTGTCAGCCACGTCGCGTCGCTCACACCTGGCTCACTCCGTCTTCGCTCTGCGTGTCCGGTGCGCGGACCTGAATCGCGTCGGCGATGTGGTCCGGTAACGACACTGACGCCCCGCTCTCTAGCTGGACTGTCACCATCCCGATAGGGGCGACCTCCTCGACGGTCAGCACGGTTCCCGGTGTGATGCCGGCGTCGGAGAGATACGTGAGTTCGTCGGGGTCACGGTCCCGGACCCGTGCGACTTCGAGTCGCCCCCCTTCCCCGTGCTCCGACAGCGCCGTCGCGGACTCGTCGTCGATGGGGTCCAGCGAGTCGCTGGGAATCGGGTCCCCGTGGGGATCGAATTCCGGTTCGTCGAGGACGGCCGCGACCCGGCGCTCGAACTCCTCGCTGATGTGGTGTTCGAGCACCTCCGCTTCCTCGTGAACCTCGGCCCAGTCGTAGCCCAACTGCTCGGTGAGAAAGGTCTCAAGCAGGCGGTGGTGGCGGATGATCTCCAGGGCGACCGTCTCGCCTTCCGGCGTCGTCCGCACGCCCTTGTACTTCTCGCGTTCGATCAGGCCGCGGTCGGCCAGTTTCTCGACCATACTGGTGACCGTCGGTGCCGTAACGTCCAGCATCTCGGCGATAGTAGACGGGGAAATCGGCGGGTCGCCGTCCCGCTCCAGACGATAGATCGCCTTCAGATAATCCTCCATCTTGGCACTCAACATACACCAAATTAGCCGGATCTAACGCAAAAGATTGGCGGTTCCAACAACTTTGCATGTGCCGGTCAGATCCGGCGACCGTTATCACTCGTCAGCAGCGTACGTTTCTCGCCGGTGCCGGGTGAGGAGCCACAGAAACAGATAGCCGATAGCACCCAGAACGAACAGCGTCGCGGGAATGAGAAATGGTCCGAACGTCCGAACGAGCGTCTCGATCCCCGACAAACCGACCATACCCCGGCTAGGGACGTTGCCCTGATAAAGCTCAAGGGTCGGGCAAGCACAGCTACCGACCCACTCATTCGGGAGTATCGCGGCCTGTGGTGCGAAATCAGCGACGCGGCCGTGAATTCAGCTTGACCCGCTCAGATAAGGTCCTGATCTTCCAGCGAGGCCATGACATCGTCGACGAACGCATCAACGTTGTCGTACGGGAACTCCCCGTCGAGTTTCGTGTTCAGTTCCATCGCCGTCATCGAGAAGTCGCCGGATTCGAACTTCGTCGACGGGCCGCTCGGGAGCGCCGGAACGAGATCCATTGGGCTGGAGATCGGGTAGTCTGCTTCCTCAAACGCCTCGACAAACTGTGAGCGGAGGTCTTCTTTATCAACCATGGCCGGACGTTGTGCGAGAATTATCATAAAAGGTTCGACATCGGTACACTTTCCCATTGTTTGGAGTTTATTCTGGGGCCGCGTCGTTGTTGGACCCTCGCGTCGTCGGGTCAGTGTGGGGTCGTATGAGAACGCCGCGTCTGTCCGACCGGCGCGACGGTCCCGGGTTGCTTACCGTACCCGGTTCTCGTCATCCGTGTCGCGCCGGGCCACCCGTTCGGCCGTCTCGCGGTCAGTCTCGACGCGCTGATCGCGTTCGCTTCGGACCAGCGCGTACAGGGCCAGCGGTGCGGCCACCGCGAGCAGTAGGACCACGACGAACAGCCCGGTTACGGCGGGCATCGTCAGCCGAGGAAGATATCCGCCAGGTCACTGCCCGCGGACCCAGTGTCTCGGTACAGTTCCGAGTAGCCACAGTTCGTACACGTGACGACCTGGAACTGGTTCGTCTGGATGTCGAACATCTTCGAGAAGCCGCCGCCGGTGGTCGAGATGCTACCCACGTCGGTACCGGTGTGACCGCATTTCGGACAGCCGCGGTCGTCGTCTTGCGGTGGAGTGTTGGAGGGCATTGCAGCCGACGTTTTGTCCCCCTACGTAACAAATCTACTGCTACCCTGTCGACAGTTACGACGAACGTAGCAAAACGAGGCGGGAGAACTCAGTGGTGCACTATGCCAGAACCCACCCGCCTCAACGGAGAGAAACGCCCGCGTTATTTGTTTGTTATGAATCCCTCAATCCTACATGGCACAGCCGACGAGGGCGCTCAATCGTCGGCCGGGATCGGGTCACCGTGGGACACTTCGTCCCCGAGCAGGTCCATGAACTGCGCGAGCCACTCGGGATGGTCGGGCCATGCCTGGCCGGTGACGAGGTTGCCGTCGGTGACCACCTCGTCGACCCACGAACAGCCGGCGGCCTCGCACTCGGCGCGACAGGCCGGGTACGACGTCATCTCGTAGCCGTCAAGTACGTCGGCGGCGGCAAGGATCTGCGGACCGTGACACAGCGCCGCCACGGGTTTGTCCTCCTCGAAGAAGTGCCGTACCGCGTCAAGGACCTCGTCGTACGTCCGGAGATACTCGGGGGCGCGACCGCCGGGCACGCACAGCGCGTCGTAGTCGCTGGGGGTCACGTCGGCCATCGTCGCGTTCAGAACGAAGTCGTGGCCGCGGGACTCCATGTAGGTCTGGTCACCGCGGAAGTCGTGTATCGCTGTCTTGATCGTCTCTTCGGCCTCCTTGTCGGGACACACTGCATCGACCTCGTGGCCGACCATCTGCAGCGCCTGGAACGGCACCATTATCTCGTAGTCTTCGCCGAAATCGCCGACGATCATGAGTATGTCTTTGCCCATTGGAAACACCGGTGAACGCTACGGTCGCTGTCGAAATAAAGCCGCAGGTGAATTACCAGTTTCGTGTCACGCGTCGAGGGCCGCCAGCACCTGTTCGATGTCTGCAAGCGAATCGATGACGTAGTCGGGCGTCACGGCGCTCCGTTCCAGCGACCGCTCGTTGGACACGCCGGTCCTGACGAGCACGGTCGTCATTCCGTTCCGCTCGCCCATCGCGATGTCCGTCTCTAGTCGGTCACCGACGATGATACAATCCGCTGGAGCACAGCCCAACCGCTCCAGCGCCGCCTGGACGGCTATTTCGGAGGGCTTGCCGAGTATCCGGTCTGGGTCCCGCTCGATGACGCCGGCGACGGCGTTGATTATCGCCCCGGAACCGGGGACCGGGTCGCCGTCCTCGCCGGGGAACGTCCGGTCCGGGTCGGTCCCGAGGAAGACGGTCTCGTCGTCGACGGCCCGGAGCGCGTCGACCATGTCGTTGTAGTGGAAGCCGTCCGTCCACGAGGCCAGTAACACGTCGGTCTCAGCGGGGTCCTCGACCAGGCGTGCGTTCGTCCCTTCGACCAGGCCGCGGAGTTGGTCGCTCCCGATGACGAACACGTTGTCCCCCGCGTGGGACCCGTTGAGGTACTCGCGGGTGACGACGCCGGAGGAACAGGCCTCACCTTCGCGGGCGTCAACGCCCATCCCCCGCAAGCGCTCGACGTACTCGCTCCCGTCGTGGATTGGATTGTTCGAGAAGAAGCAGATTCCCAGGCCGCGCTCCCTGAACACGTCGATTGCCGACGCCGCGCCCGGCAACAGCGTGTCTCCATGGTACACCGTTCCGTCCAGGTCGACGATGACCCCCTCGACTGTCATTACCACCACTCGGGACCCGGCGGTGAAAAATCCGTCTCAGTCGTGCAGTTCGACGTCTGTCACTTCGAAGCGTGCCCCGCCGCTGTCGCTTTCAATCAGTGACACCTCCCAGCCGTGGGCCTCGGCGACCTGTTCGACGATAGCCAGGCCGAATCCGGTTCCGCCTTCCGTCGAGGAATACCCCATCTCGAACACGTCGTCGGCATCGCCGTCGACGCCCGCGCCGTTGTCAGCGATGTAGAAGCCGTCGCGTGACTCCAGCAGCCCGACCTCGATTTCGACCTCGCCGTCGTTGTGCTCGATGGCGTTCCGGAACAGATTCGCCAACAGGTCCTGGACGCGCCCGCTGTCGGCCGCGAGTTCCGCGCTCGATTCGACCGACATGGATGACTGCTCCGCCTCGATCCAGGTCCACGCGGTCGATGCCAGCGTCGATAGCTCCGTTGCCTGTGGGTCACTGACAGTTCGGCCTTGTCGGGCCAGCGCGAGCACGTCCTCGATGATACAGCCCATCCGGTCCAGTGACCGGTCGATTTTGGCGACCAGTTCGGCCTCTTCGCTATCGGCGGGTTCCGAAAGCAGGTCGACCGCGCCCTGAGCGACGTTCAGCGGGTTCCGGAGGTCGTGGCTGACGACGCTGGCGAACTCCTCTAGCCGCTCGTTCTGGCGCTCCAGTTCGCGCTGGCGTTCGACGCGTTCAGTGATGTCGCGTGAGACCAACTGGAAGGTATCGGCTTTGCGGTGACTGTCGACGGGGATATACTGGTTGTGGTAATGTCGTCCACCGACGGCGTCCTCAGACCGCGTCGCAGCACCGTTTTCGACCGCGCTTTTGCCGGCTTCGAGGCGCTGGCTAGCCGCCTCGCTGTCCATCACCTCGCCCAGTTCCCGACCGACGAGCGCGTCGGGGTCGTCATCTAGTCTGTCTGCCATCGAGGGATTCACCGAAAGGATGGTCCCGTCAGTCGTCAGGTGGACGATCCCGTCCGGCGAGTCCGCCACGAGCGACTCGAACTTCTTGCGGGTGCGCTCCTGGGAAACGACGTTCTTGATCCGGTTCGCCAGCCGGCCGTACTGTTTGTCTTCGACGACTTCGAGCTTCAGGAGGTAGTCGGCGACACCCGCCGCAATAGCCGCGCTGGCCGTCTCTTCATCCCCTCTCCCAGTTAGCAGAATGAACGGAATAGACGGGTTTGTCTCCCTGATCTCCTCTAGGAGTTCTAACCCATCCATCTCGGGCATCTCGTAGTCGCTGACGACACAGTCGAACCCTCCCCCGTCGAGGCGATCTAGGGCTTCCGTGGCACCGTTTGCAGCAACCGACTCGATGCCGTGTTGCTGCGTGAGCGTATCAGCGGTCATCTCCGCGAAAAAATCGCTGTCGTCGACGACAAGCGTCCGTATGTTATTTCCAGGTGTCATATGGGCGGCGGGTTCCTTGTGCCCCCAACGGTCTGTCCGTACTTATATTTCAAGGGAGCCAGGTCGACCGCTGGACCGCGCTATCGCGGCACCGGCGGGGCAATCGATACTCGAAGGCCGGGGCTGTGATGGACTAGTGGGTCTGACTCACAATCCGATATGTCAACCAATGGGAGTACTGACCCGGTCACAGCGGCGTCGACGCGGTCGAGCCGCCACGGATCGTGACCGACGCTGCCGACGAGGTGCGTCCCGAAGCGCCCGGTCGTGAAGTATCGCTGCCGGTCGACGAGGAACGAGGCCAGCGAGTCCGGCGGAATCGCCACTGGGTCACCACTGGCTGTGTACCGGCACTCGAACAGTCGCCGCTTCCCTTCGTCAAGGACCCGACGACGGTCGGCCGTTGAGAGCGTCCGCGGGGTAGCGTCGCCGACTGTGATGCGAAACAGCTCCGAAACCGCTGTCGCCGTCCGTCTGTCATCACCGAACAGCGCCAGCACGCAGACCCCGCGTTGGCCGGTCGGCCCGCGGACGTAGGTTCGAACTGTGAGCAACTCCGAGGGGCCGGCGATCTCGATACCGAACGTCTCGACGCGGTCAACGGTCGCCGCGACGGTCGACACCCAGGCGTCGCCGTCGGCCGTCTCGACGGTGAGCCAGTCGGGGACGGCCGCTTGCACCGCTGCTTCGGAGACCGGCCAGTGACAGAAGCACACGTCGTCGAGCGTGACTTGCAGCGGACGGAGGGCGACCACACCCTTACTGGGGCCGACACGCTAATCAGTGTACTGGGCGACCCCGTCGAGCCGGTGGAGTCGCCCCGCTGTCACTGGAATCTCGGCGCAGTAGTGGACGAGCGGGTCGCCGTCGGGGCTGTCGAACCCGGACGCGGCGAACAGCCCGTTCGTCCGGATATCCGCTCGTCCTGCCTGGAGCGGCCACGGCTCGTGGTCGATGTCGGCGTAATACACCGTGCCGTCGTCGCTCGCGGCGTAGAAGCGGTAGCGCTCCACCAGGAACGACTCCACAGAGCCCGGTTCGGGTGTCGACGGTGCCTCGGTCGGTTCGTAGGTGGCGTGGAAGTCCGCCGGGGGTGCGCGCGAGCTGGTCCGGCTACTCCGGAACTCGACGCTCTCGCCGTCGGTCCGGACCCGCATCGATGCCTGGTAGTAGGACAACTGGAACAGCCGCCGGGCCAGCGTGACGCTGAGGCGGTCGTCGGCGTCGAGGTTGTAGAAGTACACCCCCGGTGTCCCGTCGGCGATCACGTAGGTCCGGAGGTTCAGTTCGCCGAAGGACCGCCCGATCGGACTGCCTCGCGGCCTGATGTCCGCCATCTGGAACGGGACCACGCTGAGCCACGCCTGCCCGTCGTACGTGTCGACATCAAGCCCGTCCGGCAGCGTCGACTGGACGATGTCGGGCTCGACCGGCCAGTGCATGAACCCCACGTCCCGCCACGTCATCGTCAGCAGGTCCATGTCCGGTAGTAGGGGCCAGACAGGTTTCTGCCTGTCGTGGGGCGCGGTGACAGACGACAATGATCGCGTCCGGCCGCATCGGCACTAAAACTTTGACCACTCCGCTCCCAGCATCGCGCATGAAGTTCGAGGTAATCCAGGGCGACATCGCTGCACAGTCGGCGGACGCACTGGTCAACGCGGCGAACACGAGCCTGCAGATGGGCTCCGGCGTCGCGGGGGCGCTCAAGCGCGCGGCCGGGTCGGGGCTGAATGACGAGGCCGTCGCGAAGGGACCGGTCGACCCCGGCGGTGTCGCCACGACCGACGCCTACGACCTCGACGCCGAGTATGTCATCCACGCCGCTGCGATGCCACCGGGTGGTCAATCAACCGCCGAGAGCATCCGCACCGCAACCCGGAACGCACTGGTGGAAGCGGACGCGCTGGACTGTAAGTCGCTGGTCCTTCCAGCCATCGGCTGTGGTATCGCGGGGTTCGACTTCGAGGAGGGTATCCGAATTATCTGCACTGTCATCGACGAATACCAGCCCGAATACCTGACAGACGTGCGACTCATCGCCTACTCCGACGATGACTTCGAAGGGATGCAACGAGTCGCGGCTGACGTTCGCGACTAACTGTCCGTTACAGCAGGTGTACCCGTCCGGCACGCCACTCCCAGGCGACTTCAAGTGCGATCCAGCAGACGAGCCATATCGCGGCGAAACTAAACACCAGCCACGTCGAACCGAGATACGACATGGTATCGGCGACGGACTGTAGCCACGGATAGACCTGCATACCGACGACGAGCGTCGCGACGAGACCCAGTATCCCGGTCACGTAGTGTTCGACCGCGTTACCTATCGAGCAGACGCAGGCGTCACTGCCCGTCGTCTCCTCGAATGTCTCGCTGCTCGGCCCCCGAGCATTGGTCATTGTTACCTTTCCTCAACCTAGCGCTTCATCACACAGCAGGTTAACCGTTTCGGCGGCTCACTCGTGGCCAGACACCCGAACTGGCTCGTACGGCGCTTCCAGCCACTCCACGTCGCTCGCCGAGAGGTCGATTTCGAGCGCCGCGACCGCTTCTTCGAGGTGTTCGAGGCTACTCGTCCCGATAATCGGTGCGTCGACCCACTCCTTGTCGAGCACCCAGGCCAGCGCGATCTGTGCCATCGAGGCGTCGTACTCGTCGGCCAGTTCCTGCACGCGCTCGTTGACCTCGCGGCCGTTCCCCTCGTAGTAGGGGTGTTCGCGAGCGTAGTCGTCCGTCTCGCCCCGGACCGTCTCCTCGACCTGCTCGTGCGGTCGGGTGAGATAGCCCCGGGCCAGCGGGCTCCACGGCATCACGCCGACGTTCTCTTTCTCACACAGCGGGAGCATCTCGCGTTCCTCCTCCCGATACAGCAGGTTGTAGTGGTTCTGCATCGTCTCGAACCGCTCCAGCCCCTCGCGCTCGCTCGTCCGGAGCGCGTCAGCGAACTGGTGGGTCCACATCGACGACGCACCGACGTAGCGCGCCTGGCCCCGCCGGACCGCGTCGTCGAGCGCCCGGAGCGTCTGCTCGATGGGCGTGTCGTAGTCCCAGCGGTGGATCTGGTAGAGGTCGACGGTGTCCATCCCGAGCCGGGAAAGCGAGTTCGACAGTTCCTGCTCGATGGCCTTTCGCGAGAGCCCGCCGGAGTTGGGGTCGTCCTCGTCCATCTGGAAGTACCCCTTCGTCGCCACGACCTGGCTGTCGCGGTCGTAGTCGTCGAGGACGGTCCCGAGGACGCGCTCGGACTCACCCATCGAGTACATGTTGGCCGAATCGAAGAAGTTGATGCCGAGGTCGATGGCCCGCTCGATGACCTCGCGGCTCTCCTCTTCATCGAGTACCCAGTCGCGCCACTCCGAGGTTCCGAAGCTCATACAGCCCAGACAGAGCCGGCTGACCTCCATGCCAGTCGACCCGAGTGTCGTGTACTCCATGCTCGGATTCGCGGGCGCGCTGGCGAAAAAGGTTCGCCGTCGACTACAGCGACTCCGCCGCGACCCGCCCGATGTACAGCCTGGCGACAGCGTAGCCGGCGACCGCTAGCAGAACTGCCCCGCCGACGTGGCCGTAGGTCAGCAGCGTCGGGCTGTCGACGGCCAGCTTCGCCACCGTGGTCGCCGGGTGCTCCGGGAGGACAACGGCCCCGCCGAACAGCACGAGTGTGAGCACGGAGAACAGCAACTGCGCCGGGCGACGGTTCTGGAGCGTGATGCCCAGCACGACCCCGAGCGTCACGACGACGACAGTAACGGCTGTGATGAACAGCAGAATCGCCGCCGGGTTCGAGACGGCAATGCCGTTCGTCGACAGCAATGCGAGCCACAACAGCGCCTGCGCGGGGGCCAGCAACACCATCCCCAGCGCCTTCCCGTCGATGATGTCGAGCAGCGACACCGGGGCCACTCGGAGCAGTTCCATCGTGCCGCGTTCGAGTTCTTCAGTGACGGTGTCAACGGCCACCGAGCCGCTGATGAACGGCGGGAGGAACAGCAACAGCGGAATCAGGATGGTGTAGGTGAACCCGAAGTACTGGCTCGCGCTGACAGTATCGGGGAGCGGCACGGGCGGCCGGTCGAGATACGGCGTCCGCTCCAGTCGCTCCTGGCGCTCCAGCGCGCTCAGGACCCGGCGCACCTCGACGACGATGAGCGTCGACCGGATGCTTCCTTCCGGCACGATAGCGGTGACCGCTATCCGCTCCCCCGGCCCGCGTGCCGACGGCACGTAGTCGCCGCGCAGTATCGCGTCCACCCGTCGCTGGTCGAACGCCCGCTGTGCGGCGGCCTCGTTCTCGAAGGCGGTGACGCTGGTCCCGTCCTGTTCAGCAGCCGCGGCCTCCAGTTCCTCGCGGGCGTCGCCGGTGACAGCCATCTCGACCTCGCCGGCCGCGACCGAGCCGGGGTCGTACAGCGACGTGAGGCCGACGACGAGAAAGGAGGAGAACCCGGCGACGAACAGCTGGATGAGCAGCGCCAGCACGATGGTCTTCTCGCGGGACAGCGAGCGGATGTCCCGCCGGGCCACGACGACCCGCGGGTCACGCCAGAGAGGGCGGTCCTCAGACAAGGGTGCTCACCACCGCGAAGTTGTAGGCGAAGTGGATGACGATAGCCAGCCCCAGCCCCCCGAGATAGGCTCGGCGACCGCGGCTCGCACCCACCGACGAGATGGCCGCAGTCACCGTGTGCAGCGCCAGCGGGAGCAGGAACAGTAGCCCCGCGACCCACAGCGGCAGGCCAGCGGGCAACGTTGCGCCCTGCAGAGCGGCTTCGCCGATTGGCAGGCTCTCCAGGTCGGATAGCCTGGCGATGAGCAGGCCTTTCTCCCCGATGAAGAAGCCGAGCCCGGAGAGCGCGCCGACGCCAAGTGCCGACCGGAGCGTCCGCTCGTAGCGGGCGTGTTCGTAGCCGGCGTAGACGTGCAGGCTCTTGGCCAGTTCCTCGACGATGACGATAACGCCGAGCACTAGTACGATGCCCAGCGACTGGTTCGTCCCGAAGACGTTCAGCGACACCGAATCGAGGACGAACAGGAACGCGACAGCCGCCAGTTCGGCGACGATGACCAGCGGCAACAGGATGACGCTCATCTTCAGCGCGCTCCTGCGAGTCTTGATGCGCCCAGCCAGCGCGTCGAGCACCTTCAGCGGGATCGGCCGCTGGGTGAACATGTCCTCTTCCCTGTAGAGGCCGGCTCCCAGGCCGAACAGCACAAGCCCGGTCAGCAGCGGCGGCGTCACCGAGAACACGAACGACGAGAGCCCGACCGACTGGCCGGTCAGATCGAGCACGACCAGCGTCAGCGGCGAGATGAGCGCAATCGGCGTCACGTCGGTGAAGATGGCCGGGACGAACGCGTAGGAGGTCAGCGTCACGGTTATCGTCACCGTAACGAAGGTGAGTTCCTTGAACGAGCGGGCGAACATCGCCCCGCAGAACGTCGCCGAAAGGAAGAGGACGACGAGCGGGACTACGGCCAGCACCGCGACGTAACTCCCCGCCGGCGCGATGTTCCCGAACCGCAGCGCTGCGGTGATGAGCGTCGCCACGCCGACGGCACCCAGGAAGTACGGGAGCGTCTTCCCGCCGATGATGTCCCCGCGGGAGGCGGGCGTCACCAGCAGGAGTTCGCCACGGCGGTTCAGCCGTTCCGAGAGCATCGACGAGCCGTATGCCTGGATGACGAAGTTCATCGGCACGATGTAGAGGAAGGCGAGCACGAGCGACTCGAAGGGGAACGGCGGCGAGATGTCCGACGGGGTGCCACCTTGCACATCGCCGGTCAACCGCGCCCCGATAGCGCCGAGGTTCGCGCCGCTGCCGCCGGCGGTTCCATCACCGTCGCCGCTTGCTGCCGAGCCGTCGCCGCTACCCCCGGCGGTTCCCTCGCTGCCGCCATCGCTTGTACTGTCGCCGCTGCCACCGGTGCTCGACCCGCCGCCGTCCGAGGAGCTGGAGCCGCCGTCCGAGGAGCCAGACCCGTCACTGTCGTCCTCGTTCCGGGGGTCAAGCTGGCTGCTCCCCGACTGTTGCTCGTAGACGAGCGTTACAGAGACGGGGAACGCAGCGGTCTGGTTGTCGTCCTGAGCGAGTGTCCGGTCGTTGTACCGCGCCGTGCTGTCGCGGAGTTCGGTCAGTGCGGCCCGCTCTTTGGCCGTCCGTGGAACGCTCTGGAGCTGGGTCCCCCGATACAGGAGTTCCTGCTGGCGTCGTTCGACGGCGGCGGGGTCCGGTTCACGGATGTCGAAGGTCGGGTCGTCGGCCGCGACGCCGTAGTACGGGCTGGACTCGTCAACACCAATCCGGTAGATGCCGTCGTCCATGCCCGCACCAGCGCCGCCGCTGACGGCTATCGCGGCGACCGCGCCCATCGCGACGAGCGACAGCGCCATCACGACGATTGTCCGCTTGTCGACGCCGCCGGCGTTTTTCGTCACCTCCCACTTCGCGACGCGCAGGAGTTTGTCGAGTTGCATCTACTCCGCGTCCTCCTCGACGTACCGCGTGCCGCGGGTCCCGGCCTCGGCGACGTTGAGGAACACCTCCTCCAGGCTGGACTCCTCCGTCCGTATGTCGACCACGTCACCGCCGTTTGCCTCCGCCCGCTCGCGCGTCTCCTCAACGGCGTCCATGCTCTCGACGACCCGCTTGTACGAGCCGTTTTCCTGCGCCGCGTCGGGGACGTCGACGGTCGTGTACACGTGATACCGGGTGTGGCCGTACTCGGCCTGGAGTTCTTCGAGGTCGCCGCGGGCGACGATTTCGCCCTCGTTCATGATGACGACCCGGTCGCAGATAGATTCGACGTGAAAGAGGTTGTGTGCCGAGAAGACGATGGTCTTGCCTTCTTTCGCCAACTGCTCCGTGAACTCGATGACGTAGTTTGTCGTCAGCGGGTCCAGCCCCGACGCCGGCTCGTCGTAGATGAGCACGTCGGGATCGTTGATGAGCGAGCGTGCGATGGCGACCTTCCGTTTCATCCCCTTGGACATGTCGCCGAGCTTCCGGTCGCGGTGTTCGAGTTCGAGTTCGTCCAGCGTGTCGTGCATCCGCTCCTCGGCCACGTCCGGGTCCACGTCGTAGAGATCGGCGAAGAATTTCAGATAGGAGAGCGGCGTCATCTCCTCGTACAGCGGCGATTCCTCGGGCAGAAAGCCCAGTTGCTGGCGCATCTCCGCGGTCTCGGTGTCGAGCCCCGCTATCTCGGCGGAGCCGCTCGTCGGCTCCAGCAGGCCCGCGAGCATCTTCAGCGTCGTCGTCTTGCCGGCCCCGTTCGGCCCGATGATACCGAACACCTCGCCGCGGTCGACCGAAAACGAACTGCCCTGTACAGCGACGAAACCGCCGTACTCCTTCCGAATATCCCGGGCGTCAATCATCTGCCGGTTCGTTGTGAGTGAACTAACCTATACCTTGGCTCCGGCCTATTGCTTCTGATAATGGCACTCGAACTCGGCGGCAGCAGCGTTTCGGTCGAGCAAACACCGGACGGGCGGCGGCTGATCGTCCGGCACGATGTCGCTGCGTCGGTCGACACCGTGTGGGATATCCTGACCGACACCGACTGCTGGTCCGACTGGGGACCGTCGGTCACGGCCGTCGAGACAGAGAGTCGGTACATCAATGACGGGACGGCCGGCCGCGTTCGCGCTGCCGGCGTGGTGTGGCTCCCGTTTGAAGTGACGGCGTGTACGCCGTACCGCTGGACGTGGAACGTCGCACGGCTCCCCGCGACGGGTCACTTCGCCGAGGAACGGACCACCGGCTCCGTCGTCGGGTTCGAGATCCCGCCGCTGGCGACCGGCTACGCGCCGGTGTGTGCCCGAGCGTGTCGGCGCATCGCCGCTATCGCACAACGACGCGAAGCGTAGGCAGCCGCCGCACCGAGCAGTCAGGACTGTACTGGCGTCTCCGGTCGCGTATAGCCGTCCTCGTCGGGGCTACCTGATATCGTAGCGCCCGTAACCTCGAAGCGTGTCCCGCCTCCGTCGCTTTCGGTCACGTCGATTTCCCAGCCGTGGGCTTCGACGATGCGCTGGACGATTGCCAGCCCCAGCCCACCTTCGCCGTCTGTGGTGGTGTACCCTTCGTCGAGCACCGCATCACGCTTGGCGGGCGGGATTCCGGAGCCGTTATCGGCGACGTAAAACCCCTCAGTCAGCTCGCCGACACGAATTGTCAGGTCAGCGTCGACGCGTTCGACGGTGGCGCCGGACTGCGACTGACTGCCTGTGGAACCATGTTCCACACTGTTCCGAAACAGGTTCTCGAACAGGTGACGGAGCCGATCCGGGTCGGCGTCGATGACGACTGTCGCCTCGTTTTCCAACGTCGCGTCTGCCGTCGGTACGGCTTCCCAGCAGCTATCGACCAGTTCTGTGAGATCGACGGCTTCCGTATCGCTGATGACGTGCCCGCTCCGAGCCAGCGTCAGCGTCCGGTCGATGAGCGTTTCCATTCGATCCATCGCCCCCGCAGCCGTCTCCAGGTGCTCCGAGTCGCGGTCCATCCGTGCGAGTTCGAGACGACCGGAAGCGACGTTCAGCGGGTTCCGGAGGTCGTGTGCGACCACGGCCGCGAACTCGTCGAGGCGTTCGTTGCGCTGCTCGACGGCCTCCCGCTGGAGCCGCTGTCGCTCGGCTTCGACGGCCCGCGAGATCGCACGGGCCTCGAAGATACCCATCATTAGGCCACCAAAGCCGCCGACAATAGCCGCGAACAGCGCCCAGCCGATGTCCTCACTCAGCGCACCCGTCGGCCACGTCAGGATCATCACGACATTCAACAGCAGGAAACAGACGAGTCCCCCGGTGAACCAGACGCCGATACGACGATAGTGGTCGGGGTCGATCTCCGAGTTGTCGAGCCAGAATCCGCCGACGATGATCGCCGCTGCAAACGGCACGATTGCCAGCATGCTGACCACGAAATCGGCCGTAAAAAGGGCTGGAAGTCCCGAAGGAGAGAAATAAAAATAGTTGCCGACGCCTGCGAGGAGGAGTAACCACCCGATTCCCTGAATAACGGCCGGCAGGCGATCTGAGCGACGATCTGGGTCTGTCACTTCCGCATCGATTTGTTAGACGTGTATTTACATCTGCTGGCCAACCGAACAGGCATCCGACGTGTTTTCCGACGTTACAGTCCGCGTTACTGCCGGCCCAGTCTGTTCTTGCTGCCAGCTACTGTTTGGCTACGCGTGCGTCCGATACTTTGTGGATGTCGTCGTCGATGCCGCTTCCGTCGCAGTCGTCATTCGGACATCGATAGTGCCAGCCGTCCTCCGTGGCCGCCCGCTCCGTGAACCGGTCACCGCATTCATCACAGTAGAGCTGTCCAGCCGAACACGTGTCGCGGTGGAGTTCGAGTTCGAGTTCTGTGCCGAAGGTCCGCTTGCAGTTCCGACAAATATGAGGCATATTTGAGAATACAGATTCATCCCTTATAGCGATACCGGAACGTTCACGGCCGCTTCTTTCCGTTGTCGGAAGGTACGGGCCGTCCGCCGTCCGTCGGTTTTCGACGGGTTAGACCTCTCATATCTTGGACAGTAATTGCTGACAGAACTGCCCACCCATGTACATATCTCGGCATCAGACTGTTCGGAACCCGATACTGGTAGTCGCTGTGTCATGGCGTACCACGTCTAGCTCGTGTGAAAAAACCGCTAGGCTGCCGTCACGTCGATTCGCGTGCCGCCGGACTCGCTCTCTCCGACCGACACTGTCCAGCCGTGGGCTCTCGCCGCGGTGTCGACCAGGAACAGTCCGTATCCCTCCCCGTCCCGCGTTGTCCCGAAGCCCTGATCGAACACCTCATCGCGGTCCGCTTCGGGAATCCCGGGGCCGTCGTCGGCCACGTAGAACCCTGAATCGGTGTCGCCGATAGTGACGGTCACCGGCTTCTCGCTGTGTGTGACCGCATTGTCGAACAGTTCGCGGAGAAGCAACTGTAGCCGGTCGTGTTCGGCGTCGATAGACGCGTCCGTCGACAGTTCTAGCGTCGCGTCCTCGTAGCTCCCTGCGGCCCAGACCTCCCTCGCTACGTCAGCCAGCGAGAGCGAATCAGTTTCAGAGACGGGACACGCGATGCTCCCGATGCGGGAGAGGTCGGTAAGCAGCGTCTCGACTCGGCGGACAGACCGAAGCAATGCGTCTTCGTGGGGCTCACCGATATCCAGTAGATCTAACCGACCCATAACGACGTTCAGCGGGTTCTTCGCGTCGTGGGAGACGCCGCTCGAAATGTCGTCCCACTGTATGGCACCGACCCGCCAGTCGGTCGGCCACCGGGTCGCGTACGCTTCGAGTTTCGCGGCCAGCAGGGATGCGGGCGTTTCTGCGGTCACATAATCGGTGATGCCGGTCCGGAGCGCCTCGGTGACCCGGTCCGGTTCGGGATCGGTCGCGACGAGTACTATCGGAATCTCGGCCCCTGTCGCCCGTAATTCCTCGAATACCGCAACCCCGTCGTAGTCGCCGTCGTCACTGATGACGACACCCCTGACATCCCCGTCACTCAGCCGGTCCTGTACGACGCTCGTGTCTCGGACCGCTTCGGCCGTTGCGCCGTCCGTTGTCAGCGCTTCGGAGAGTGCCTCAGCTCGGTCAGTCGCTTCGGTACCGGCCACGAGATAGACGGTCCCACGAGCAGGCGTCATCCCCTGGCATTACGAAAACAGGTGATAAGAAACCGACGGTGCCCTACAGCAGGTCTTCGACGTGGTCGGCGACTTCCTCCGGCGTGTCACCGACTGGCACTCCGTTGTCCTCTAGGGCGGTAATCTTCGACTGCGCGGTCCCGGTACCGGAGCCGGAGACGATAGCGCCGGCGTGCCCCATCCGCTTTCCGGGCGGCGCGGTCCGGCCGGCGATGAAGCCGGCGACCGGCGTGTCCATGTGCTCGCCGATGTAACGGGCGGCCTCTTCCTCGTCTTCGCCGCCGATTTCGCCACACATGACGACAGCGTGGGTGTCGGAGTCGGCCTCGAACTGCTCGAGCGCGCCGATGAAGTCCGTCCCGATGATCGGGTCGCCGCCGATACCGATGGCCGTCGACTGGCCGATACCGCGGTTGGTGAGGTTGTCGACGACCTGGTAGGTCAGCGTCCCCGAGCGGGAGACCAGCCCGACGTTCCCCTCGGAGAAGATGTTCCCCGGGAGGATGCCGAGTTTGGCGACGCCGGGCGTGATGACGCCGGGGCAGTTCGGACCGACGAGGTGCGTGTCGGTCTCCTGCAGTTTGCGGTAGACCCGGGCCATGTCCTGGGTCGGGATACCCTCGGTGATGGCGACGACGAGGTCGATACCGTCTGCATCGAGTGCCTCGAAGCAGGCGTCGCCGGCGAAGGCCGGCGGCACGAACACGACGGCGGCGTTCGCGTCGGCTTCGCGAGCCGCGCCCTGTACGGTGTCGAACACCGGCACGCCGGCGACTTCCTGCCCGCCGCGGCCGGGCACTGCGCCGGCGACGACGTTCGTCCCGTACTCCAGCATCTGTTCGGTGTGGAACTTCCCTTCACCGCCGGTGATTCCCTGTACAACGACGCGCGTGTCTTCGTCGACTAGAACACTCATGCTTCCACCTCCTTTGCGTACTCGACCGCACGCTGAACTGCGTCCTCCAGCGTGTGCTCAACCGTCACCAGGTCCTCGTTCAGAATCTCCATCCCCTCCTCGGCGTTCGTGCCGGCGAGTCGGACGGTGACCGGCTTCGGGATCTCGTCGAACTGCTCCAGCGCCTGGTTGATACCGTTGGCGACCTCGTCGCCGCGGGTGATGCCGCCGAAGATGTTGAACACGACCGAGTCGACGTTCTCGTCGGAGAACACCATGTCGAGCGCGTTGGCGATGCGGTCGGCCTTCGCGCCGCCGCCCACGTCGAGGAAGTTGGCGGGTTCGCCGCCGTAGTAGTCCACGAGGTCCAGCGTCGTCATCACGAGGCCCGCGCCGTTGCCGATGATGCCGACGTTGCCGTCCAGTCGGACGTAGTCGAAGCCGTACTCGTCGGCCTTCTGTTCGAGTTCGTCGCCCTCCGCCGCTTCCTCGCCCATCTCCGCGATTTCGGGCTGGCGGAACAGCGCGTCGCCGTCGATGTTCATGACGGCGTCGGCCGCGATGACCTCGTCGTCGCTCGTAATCATCAGCGGGTTGATTTCCGTGTCAGCGCCGTCACGGTCGTCCCAGAGCTGGTACAGCGTCGTGAGGACGCTCGCCACGTCGTTTGCGACCTCGCGGTCGACACCGGCCTCGTAGACGACCTTCCGAGCCTGGAACGGGTGCATGCCGAAGGCGGGGTCGATGTGCTCCCGAGCGATGGCGTCGGGGTCCTCTTCGGCGACCTCCTCGATGTTGACGCCACCTTTGGTGGACACCATTGCGACGGGGCGGCCCTCGCCGCGGTCCATCGTCACGCCGACGTACAGCTCGTTGACGAAGTCGACGGCTTCCTCCACGAGCACCTTCGAGACGTGGTAGCCCTTGAGGTCCATCCCGATGATGTCCTCGGCGGCCTCGCGAGCCTCTTCCTTGGACTCGACGAGCTTGATGCCGCCGGCCTTGCCGCGGCCGCCAACGTGTACCTGTGCTTTGATGGCGACCGGATATCCGATTTCCTCGGCCGCGTCGACGGCTTCATCTACTGTCTCGGCCAGCTGCGAGGCGGGCGTCGGGATGCCCGCGTCAGCGAAGACTTGCTTCGCCTGGTATTCGTGCAAGCGCATGTCATGCAGAGAGGCGAGCGGTGGCGATTTAAATCCGTCTTTCTCTTCCTGCGACCACGCGGAATCCGTCCCAGTTTACTGTGGGTCGGGATAGCGGTTCAAGAGCGCACACTGTGGCGCGATACGGCTGGCTCCGGAGCGACTCGGGATACAAGGGAGCGTCCGCAGTCGTCTCCCACACCGAATCCAATCCGATAGACCCACACCGTCGCACTGCGAAGCGAGCGTATGGCCGACGACAGGCACGGGACCGACGATGTCGACGATGGGACGCTCGATGCTGTGGCAGAGGCGATTCGCACCGCCGAAACTGGCGTCGCACTCACCGGCGCGGGCGTCTCGACGGCGTCGGGCATCCCCTCCTTTCGCGGCGACGACGGTATCTGGGAGCGCCACGACCCGGCGGACTTCCACCGCCGTCGGCTCGACGCCGACCCGGCGGGTTTCTGGGCGGACCGACTCTCACTTCGGGAGGCCATCTACGGCGATGTAGACCCCGAACCCAACGCCGCCCACGCGGCGCTGGCGAGGCTCGAATCTTCGGGGCATCTCGACGCTGTGCTCACGCAGAACATCGACGGGCTGCACGACGACGCCGGCACGGACCGGGTCATCGAACTGCACGGGACCCACCGGCGCGTGGTCTGTGACGACTGCGGCCACCGTCGGGACGCCGAGGCGGTGTTCGAGCAGGTCGCTGCAGACGGCGACCCGCCGCCGCGCTGTGATTGCGGCGGCGTCTACCGCCCGGACGTCGTGCTGTTCGGCGAGGCCATGCCCGACGTGGCGATGAACGAAGGCCAGCGCCTCGCCCGGGACAGCGACGTGTTCCTGGCTGTAGGGTCGTCCCTGTCGGTACAGCCCGCATCACTGCTTCCGAAAATCGCGGCGGAGGCGGGTAGCACGCTGATCGTGATAAACTACGAGGAAACGCCGCGTGACGCGAGTGCGGCACACGTGCTTCGTGCCGATGTCACGCAGGTTCTCCCGGCGATTGTCGAGCGGTTGTAGCAGCGGACGCCGCTATAACTCGACGCCGCCGGGGATCAGGCTCTGTCCGCGCAGGAGGCTCCCGTCGTGGTCATAGACGAGCAGCGTCCGCATCTCGTAGGTCCGTGACTCGCCTTCGTCGTCGGTGAGACGGACTGTAAACTGTGGGTCTTCTTGAGCGTCCGCAGTGGAGACGAGCGCATCGATCTCCGCTGTGGGCGCTGTCGCTTCGAAGATGTACTCACCGGTGAGGCGGTTCGTCAGTGAGAGCACGCCGTCGCTCTCCGGCTGACGGCGGAAGGTCACGTCGATCTCTTCGCCATCGAGTGTGCCGTCGTCTACTTTGGTGAGGCGCTCGCGGAGCTCTCCTGTCGGCCCATCGTATACAATCGCGATCGTCGGGTCGTCGTTGTCGGTGGCCGAAGCCTGGATGTCGACGGTGAAGTAATCACGCCTCATTCCGGTGTTTACCGGTACGTGGCCCGGCCAAATGAACGTAACGGCGTACCGACTGTCGGTATCGGTAGCTTTTACCGGACCGGCCCACCCTCTGACAGTAGCATGGCCTGGGTGAAGTCAGAGTACGCCGGCGAGTTCGCGGTGCTTGCGACGTGGCTCGTGGGGCTGGCCCCGTGGTCGGTCTCGCTGTTCGAGATTGAAGGGCTGACTGTCATCGGGCTCCGCTTTCTCCCCTTTCGGTTCCAGTTCATCTTCGGCGCGGCGCTACCCGGTGAACGGCCATTTCTCTGGGCCTGGCAGGTCGCCGCGTTTCAGGAGTCGGACCCGCTTGCGCTCGCCGGAACACTCGGGTTCGCAGCCCTGGCCGTATTCCTGCCCCCGCTCGGACTCAGCCTCTACTACTACGCCGCTGAGGACCGCGTCGAAGCGACCCTACCCGTCGACCCCGTCCGGCTGTTCGGCGGGCTGCTTGGACTTGTGGGCGTCCTCACGCTCGCGGCCAGCGGGCTGTTCATCACGTCGTTTCCCGGCGTCACCGTTCCCGTCGGCGCGCTCGTCGCGCTCGTGTTCGCCTATCTCCTGTTGACCGTCGACCGAGCGTGACGGACAGCGCCGTCTCGTTCGTTCGACCGCCGGCGATTATACTCCTGATAATTTGGCGAGCGAATTTAAGTAGGTGGATACGATAGCAGAGGTATATTCCGCGGAGCACCGTTGGCTCCCAACTGAACCATCGATGTCGAACCCAGAAACCCCCGAACCCGGTGACTTCGTTTCGGACCCGCTCGGCCACATCCAGTCGTGGCTCTCGCGGACTGCAACGGTGTTGAGCGGGTCGGCGGTTCCGACGGCGAACTACGACCCCAGCCGCCACGGGACGCTGGTCGAGTTCGACGGCCTGGACGGCTACAACGAGGTCGAACGCTACTGGCTGAACGCCCCCTTCGCCTTCGCCTCTATCAACCACGACCCGGACCGCGACGAGCACCTGTATCAGGTCGTCGAGCCGTCGCTGACCGACATCGAGCGAGAACTGCTCGACCGTCTGTTCGAGGATATCCGCATCCCGCTCATCTACCGCGACGACGTCGACACCGACCCGGAGCGCGTCCTCGCCGAGGAACTCGAAGCCAGGCTGGAAGAGTACGGCGTCGTCATCGAGCCCGAGACGTTCTATCGCCTGTTTTACTACCTGCATCGCTCCTTCCAGGGCTACGGCCACATCGACCCCCTGATGCACGACCCGGACATCGAGGACATCTCCTGTGACGGGGCGAACCTCCCCATCTTCGTCTACCACGACGGCTACACGGACATCGAGACGAGCATCGTCTACGACGCCGACGAACTGAACGACTTCGTCATCCAACTGGCCCAGCGCTCGGGTCGGCACGTCTCCGTCTCGGACCCAGTCGTCTCCACGACGCTCCCGGACGGCTCCCGTATCGAACTGGCGCTCGGCGAGGAGGTGACTCCCCGCGGTTCGGCGTTCACTATCCGGAAATACGCCGACGAACCGTTCACGCCCATCGAACTGCTGGAGTACGGCACGTTCTCCGTCGAGATGCTCGCCTACCTCTGGCTGGCCATCGAGTCCAACAAGTCGCTCATCTTCGCGGGCGGGACGGCGGCCGGCAAGACCACGTCGATGAACGCCCTGGCGATGTTCCTCCCGCCACGGTCGAAGGTGCTCTCAATCGAGGACACCCGGGAACTGTCGCTGTATCACGACAACTGGCTCTCCTCGGTCACCCGCGAGCGACTGGACGACTCGGACATCACGATGTACGACCTGCTGCGGTCCGCGCTGCGCCACCGCCCCGAGTACATCATCGTCGGCGAGGTGCGCGGCGAGGAAGCCATCACGCTGTTCCAGGCGATGAACACCGGCCACACGACGTTTTCGACGATGCACGCGGACTCGGTCCAGACCGTCATCAACCGGCTGGAGAACGAGCCGATCAACGTCCCGCGGCCGATGGTCCAGAGCCTCGACATCCTCTGTGTGCAGGTGCTGGCCCGCTCGGGCGACGAGCGCGTCCGCCGTGCGAAGACGCTCGCCGAGATCGAGGGCATCGACCAGCGGACCGGCGAACTGGACTACTCGACGACGTACAACTGGCAGGCCACGGAGGACCGCTTCTCCGAGAACAACAGCGAGCTACTGGACGAAATCCGCGAGGAGCGCGGCTGGACGCAGTCGGAGCTGCTGACCGAACTCCGTAACCGCCAGCGGTTCCTCCGCTATCTCCAGTCCGAGGGCGTCACCGACTACCGACGGTTCACGGCGATGGTCAACAAGTACTACGCGGACAAAGAACAGGTCATAGCGAACATCGACGACGACGCGATAGCCTGACATGGCGCTGAACCCGCTCGGTCTGGCTCCGCTCGCCGTCGTCGTCGGGATTCTCGGGCTTATCGGCTACAGCACCGTCAACGAGCGCTTCGACCGCAACGTCACGCGGCTGTCCCGACGGCTCTTCGGCCGGTATGTGGGCGAATCACCCAAGCGCGAACGACAACTCGAAGCCGCATACGTCGACGAGACGTACCGCGGTTACGCCGCCAGAACGCTGGTGTACGCTTGTGTGGCGGCCGTCGCGGGAGCGATCACTGGGGCATACGCCATCGGCGGCCTGCTGCTGGTGCTGCCGGCGCTGGTGAACCTTGCACAGGGGCTTCCCTCGACGATGGTGAACGCGTTCGGCCTGCGAACGTTCGAACTCGTGTTGACGCCGACCCAGACGCTCTACATCCTCATCGGCGGCGGCGTGCTCTCGGGCGCGGCGACGGCCGGGCTCACGTACTTCTACCGCTGGGAACGGCTCAAAAATCGGGCGGACGTGCGGAGCCGGAACATCGACGAGGGGATGGCCCGCACCATCGCCTTCATGTACGCCCTTTCCCGTGGTGGGATGTCCTTCCCGGACGTGCTGCGCGTCCTGGCCCGGAATCAGGAAATCTACGGTGATACAGCGAAGGAAGTCGGCGTTGCCGTCAGGGAGATGGACCTGTTCGGCCGGGACATGATATCGGCGCTCGAACACGTCTCCAGACGGACGCCCAGCGAACAGTTCAAGACGTTCACCGAGAACCTCTCCAGCGTCCTCCAGAGCGGCCAGTCGCTGGCCCCGTTCCTCCGCGAGCAGTACGAGCGCCACCAGGAACAGGCCGCCGAGCGCCAGGAGAACCTGCTCGAACGGCTGGCCACGGTCGCCGAGGCGTACGTCACCGTGTTCGTCGCCGCCGTGCTGTTCCTGATGACGATTCTGCTGGTGTTCGGCCTGACGACGACGGACACGCTCTGGCTGTTGCAGTTGATGGCGTATCTCGTCATTCCGCTGGCCAACGTCGGGTTCATGGTGTATCTCGATATCAAGCTCCAGTCGCTGGGTATCGGCAGCGCCGGAACGACGGATATCCTGGAGCGATACGAGACGGCGACGCTGGGGAAACCCAGCCTGGGGACCGGTCGTCTCGGCCTGACTGACGGCGGCGTCGTCCCGGCCGACGAGGCGAACTGGCTCAGACTCCGGTTCTACGACCGTGTCAAGTCGGTGCGGGAACTGCTCAGCTCCCCGATTCAGTCGCTGGTCTGGAACCCGGTGTACGTCCTCTACATCGCCGTGCCAATCGCCGTGGTGCTGCTGCTCGTCCGTGCCCCGACGGCGTTCCAGGCGTCGACAGTTAACGTCCGTATCTTCGACGACCTCGTCATCCAGTCGGTCCTGCTGATTCTGGGGCCGTTCGCGCTGGTGCGGTACGTCTACACCCGGCGGCTCTCCCGCATCGAGGATGCGACGCCGGACCTGCTCGAACGGCTGGCGAGCCTGAACGAGGCGGGGATGACCGTCGTGGAGAGCCTCCGACGGGTCCGTGGCAGTGACATCGGCGTGCTCACCCAGGAGATGCACCGCATCTGGGCCGACATCAGGATGGGCGCGAACGTCGACGACGCGTTCGTCCGGTTCGGCCGCCGCGTCCAGACGACGGCGATAACGCGCATCGTGACCCTGCTGACCCACGCGATGCACGCCTCGGGCCAGCTCGGGCCGGTGTTCCGCATCGCGGCCACCCAGTCACGGGCGGACCTCCGACTGAAACGGCGGCGACGCCAGCAGATGCTCACCTACCTCGTCGTCATCTACGTCGCCTTCCTGGTGTTTCTGGTCATCATCGTCGCCGTGCAGGAGGTGCTCGTTCCGAGCCTCCCGTCGAGCGTGCCGACGCCGGCCGGCGAGTCCAACCGCCTCGGCGTCAGCGTCGACCAGTTCGCCCGCTTCGGCCGCGTCGACAAGGCCGCGTACACACTCGTATTCTTCCACACCGCGCTGATTCAGGCCGTCCTCACCGGCTTCATCGGCGGCCAACTCGGCGAGGGCACGCTCAAAGACGGCGCGAAACACGCCGCGATTCTGCTGGGCGTGGCTTACGTCGCGTTCATCCTCCTCTCCTCGCCGGTCGCATCGATGACGGTCACCAGCCCCGCCGTTTCCGGCGACCAGATAACGGTCGAATCGGCGTCGCTGTCGGAGGGTGGATTCATCGTCGTCCGCCAGTTCGAGGAGGACGGCAGAGTGCTCGGGACCTCCGAGTACCTCCCTGCCGGAAGCCACAGTGACGTGCAGATCACCCTCGACAGACCGCCGTCGACTGGCCAGTCGCTCGTGCTCGTCGCCCATCAGGACACCAACGGGAACCAGCAACTCGACTACCCATTCGGCGACAATTCGGGGGCACCGGACCGGCCATACGCGTCCTCGACGGCTGGGGAGAACGTCACGGTTGAGTATACGGTCGAGTGACGCTGGATTTACGGTGCCGAATCGGGTAGGGTGCGCTGATGGAGTTCGCCGCCTTCGCCGACCGGGCCGAAGCAATCGAAGCCGAGAGTGCCGATACCGCGATAACCGAGGCGGTAACCGACCTGTTCACTGACGCAGGGTCGGACCTCCCGACGCTCGCTCGCTTCGTTCAGGGCCGGGTGTTTCCGGCCTACGAGTCCCGCACGCTCGACATCGGCCCGCGGCTCTGCTACGAGGCGATTGCCCGGGCGGCCGGCCAGAACGTCGGCGCTGACGACGTAGAGCAGCGCCTCGCTGACATGGGCGAAATAGGGGCTGTTGCGGCCAGCTATGACCTCGGCGGCCAGCAGGGACTCGCCGCATTCGGAGCAGGCGGGAGCGGGAGCGACGCACTGACCGTCACAGAACTCGACGCCGAGCTACGGAACCTGGCGGCCGTCGACGGCAGCGGGAGCCAGGGGACGAAAGTGGACATCCTCTTCGGCCTGTTCTCGCGGTGTTCGCCGCCCGAAGCCAACTACCTCGCCAGACTCGTCCTCTCGGAGATGCGCATCGGCGTCGGCGAGGGGACTGTTCGGGACGCCGTCGCAGCAGCTTTCGATGTGCCGGTCGACGCTGTCGAACGGGCCGTGCAGGTGTCCAACGACTACGGCATGGTCGCTGAAGTGGCCCGCGACGAGGGCGAGTCGGGACTGGAGACCATCACGCTCGAAATCGGTCGCCCCGTTCAGGCGATGCTGGCCCAGGCGGGCACGGTCGCCGGTGCGCTGGAGGACTGGGACCGCGCCGCGGTCGAGTGGAAGTACGACGGCGCTCGCGTGCAGGTCCACTTCGACGGCGAGAACGCCCGGCTGTTCTCTCGAAACATGGAGGAAGTCACGGACCCGCTTCCGGAGGTCGTCGACACCGTCGAGTCGACGCTGGACGCGCCGGCAATCCTCGACGGTGAGGTGGTCGCAGTCGATGCTGACGGCGACCCGCTCCCGTTTCAGGAGGTGCTGCGGCGCTTCCGCCGGAAACACGACGTTGCCGCGGCCCGCGAGGACGTGGCCGTCCGCCTGCACGCCTTCGACTGCCTGCACGCCGACGGCGAAGACCTGCTCGACGCTTCGCTGGAGACGCGCCACGACCGCCTCGAATCGCTGTTCCCGGCCGGGAGCGACGTCGTCTCGGAGATGTGGCTGTCCGACGACGCCGAGGAAATCGAGGAGCTGGAGGCGGCGGCCCTCGCCGCCGGACAGGAGGGAATCATGCTGAAAGACCCGACCGCAGCCTACTCGCCCGGAAAGCGGGGCAAGCACTGGCGCAAGCGCAAGCCCGACGTAGAGACGCTGGATTGCGTCGTCACCGGCGCGGAGTGGGGCGAGGGCCGCCGGGCGAATGTCTTGGGCTCGTTCGAACTCTCCGTGCGGACCGTCGACGACTACGCTACCGTCGGCAACGTGGCGACGGGCATCACCGACGAGGAGCTCGCCGACCTGACGGAGCGCTTCGAGCCCCACATCCGGCGCGAGGACGGCCGCGACGTGACCCTTGACCCGGCGATTGTCTTCGAGGTCGGCTACGAGGAGATCCAGGCCTCCCAGTCCTACGACTCGGGCTATGCGCTCCGGTTCCCCCGGTTTCTCTCGGTTCGTGAGGACAAGACCCCGGACGACGCCGACCCGTTGGAGCGCGTCGAGCGATTGGCGGCGTCACAGTAACCGCACTGTGCTACTTGGAAGCGGACCGACACGCGTAATTGTCGGCTCCGAGAACGCCCGTACATGACAGTCAGACACGACGGCATCACCGCGGAGTGGCTCGGCTACGCGACGCTCCGACTGGAAGGCGATGACACCGTGCTCTACTTCGATCCCGGCCGATACGGCGTCCTCACCGGCGAGTGGGAGCCGGACACGCCCGGCATCGGCCATCCGCCGACGCAGGACTACGCCCCGAAAGATGGGGACATCGTCTGCGTGACCCACATCCACCACTACGACCCCGACGGCATCCGCCGGGTCGCACGCGAGGACGCCACCGTCGTCGCCTGCGAGGGCATCAACGTCCACGCCACCGACCGCGACCTCGACCGCATAGCCGACCTCGACTACGAGGTCCGCAAAGTGTCGATGGAAGCCGACGTGCTGGTCGACGACGTCCCCATCTGGACCATGCCGGCGTACAACCACGAAGACGGCCGGAACGTGAAGGACGACGGCACGCCAATTCACCCGAAGGGCATCGGCTGTGGCTTCCTCGTCGCCATCGACGACACCCGCGTGTTCTGGCCCGGCGACACCGACGTGCTGGAGGGCCACGCCGAACTCGACGTGTCGCTGTTCGTCCCCTCTATCGCCCAGAACTTCACGATGAACCGCCACGAAGCCGCCGAGCTGGCCGAGGAGATGGACCCCGACCTCGTGCTGCCGATGCACTACAACACGTTCACGTCGCTGGAAGCCGACTCCGGTGCGTTCGCGGAGGACGTCGCGAAACGCGGCGTCCCGGTCGTACTCGACGAGACATAACGGCGATACAGCCCGAAACGATGCTCACCGGGGAGTCGCTTCCCCGCTCTATATAGCACACAGGCCAGGCGCATCACGACTGGAACCATACTGTCATCGACAGAAAACACTTACCAGTCGGCAGACATTCGACTGTCAATGCCTTTTTCCCGTCGGCGATATCTTCGTGGCTTCGCTCTCGCTCTTGGACTGGCATCTGCCGGCTGTCTCAGCGCGAACGAAACGACGGAGTCGACACCAACGGAAGCCGGGGCGGTGACGAAGTCGACGACTGCGACCGGGACGCAGAGAGAGCAAACAGAACCGTTCGTCGCCTGGAAGCAGACGCTCGAATCCGGAGTCACAGCCCCGCCACGTAGCACGGCCGAGAGTCTCTACGTGGGGACGGCGTCGGGAACCGTCAAGTCACTCGCAACTGACGACGGGAGTCAGCAGTGGTCGTACGACGCGGATGACGGCATCCGCTCGCAGCCCATCGCTGTCGGGAACAGCGTATTCGTCGTAAGCGGGAAAGAGGGGCTGTACGAGGACCACATCCTCCTCTCGCTTGACGCCGAAAGCGGTGCGAAGCAGTGGACGTTCTCGCCTGGAGAGTGGTGGCTCGAAATGCTCGCCGCGACCGAGGAAATAGTCTACGTCGGGACGAACACCGACGCCCGGTCGGAGCAGGGACAAACGCTCTACGCGCTCGCCGTTTCCGACGGGTCGGTACAATGGTCCAGGGAAGTCGGTGACCAGTACGAGGGAGTCGTGCGCAACGGGACGATATACGTGGCATCGTACGGTCGGCTCTACGCGTACGACGCCGAAACCGGGGACCAACGGTGGACCTATGACGTTTCGGACTACCACGCACAGACGATGGTCGCCACCGATGAGGCTGTCTGTTACGCCGCCGATGTGGACGAGACTCACGGCACGCTAACGGCGGTGGATTCCGACACGGGAGCGCCTAGCTGGCGCTACGACGAAGGAACGGTAACGTCGACGACGCTTCACGATGGGACGCTCTACGTCGGTGGCTCGCGCGTCGCTGCGCTCGACCCTGCGAGTGGTGACCAACAGTGGCAGGCAGACCAGTCGGGCTACGTCCAACAGGCTCCAGTTCTGGACGGCGTTCTCTACGCAGGTGGTGACGCTGTACGCAGTTACGACAGTACCACCGGCGACCCCGGCTGGACGTGGGAGCCGGACGCGAACGTCGAGGGCGTCGTCCCTGCCGCAACCGTTTCGGACACGCTGTATGCGGACTCCTGGTCGAATGCCGAGCCACGAAACCGGTTCAAGTTCGCGCTCGATACGACAGCCGGGACGAAACAGTGGCGATTCGACGCCGAGAGCGGTCTGACTGACCTGTCCGCCGACGAGACGCGAGCGTACGTCGCTGCGGAAAACGGGACTGTGTACGGACTGGCATAACCGAGACGGAGTGGCCCTGCGATGGTTACAGGATACCCATTTCGTCCAGCCGTTCGGGCAGATACGTGTCCGTCACGAAGTCAAGCCCCCGAGAGGCGAGCGCCTGCTGTTCGGCCTTCTTGTTGATGTCCAGCTGGAGTTCGATCTGTTCCTCCCAGAACTCCGTCTGGAAGCGCGGGTCCTCCAGTTCGCTCTCCAGGGCGTTCACGTCTGAATCCGACAGCGGGTCCGTCGGCAGTTCGTACTCGACGATGTCCTCCGGGCGGATGCCGATGAACTGGGCTTCGGGGGTCGCCAGGTACTCCGAGAGGTGGGCCGATTTGATGGAGCCGTAGGAGACCGACCCGAAGATGCGGTACGACCACGGGTCACCGTCAGTGAACACCGTGACCGGGAGGTCGAGTTCGTCGTGGAGGCGCTTGATCAGTCGGCGGGTCGCCCGCGCGGGCTGGCCGCCGAGGTGGACGACCAGCGCGTCGTACTCGTCGTCGAAGCCGTTCTCGACGAGTCGGTCGCGCATCCCGCCGGTCTCCACGCAGAGGACGAACTTCGCGTCGTTGTCGAGGAACTCGATGGTGTCGGGGTTGTTCGGGATCTGGTAGCCGCCCTGGCCCACGTCGTCCTGACAGTGGATCTCGCGGTCGCCGCGGTTGGTCTGCTCGCGGAGGAGCAGCGGCCCCATCACCTTCGCACCGGACTCCTCCGGGCGCATGTGGAAGTCCTCGCGTTTGACATCGGAGACAATTTCGAGGTCCTCGATGAGGTTGTTCGACTCGTCCTGCGTGTTGAACTGGGCCTCGTCGAGGTCCCAGGATTCCGAGAGGTAGTACAGTTCACGCAGGGTCGAGGAGCGGTCTTCCTCCAGTTGCTGGGAGAGGAAGTCGATGGTATAGACGGCCTTCAGAATCTTCTCGGCCCCGGATATCGTTTTTGCTGACCGCGTGGAGTTCCGGTCGCCGTACACCCAGACCTGCTCGTCCTCGTCGAAGACGATGTTCGACTTGGTCCGGGTCGGGATGGTCATCGTCGGCACCTCGCCGTCGGCGAACTGGTCGTAGAAGTCCGCCGCGAGGTCGATGAGTTGCTCGCGCGCTTCCTCGGTGTCGGGTGTGGTGTCTGAGTCGGTGCTCATATCAGGCGTTCACCGTGAGTTTCTCTTCTTCGATGCCGTCGACCGAGACGGTGAACTCGGCCTCGTCAGTCACGCTGTATTCGAGGACGGCGGTTTCGCCGGCCCCGACGGTCGGGGACCACTTGACGAACCACTCGCCGTCCATCTCGACGACTGTCGCGCCGTTCGTGTCCTGCGGTTCGGCAGTGACGATGTCGGTCAGTTCCACGTCCGCGTTCGTGTCGTCGTTGTTCTCGATACGGACCCGGACTGTGTCGTCCTCGATTTCGCGCTCGACGAGGACGTTGTTCATGATGCGGGCCAGCGAATCGTCGATGTGGAGCTCGTCGTTGTCAGTGACTTCGGTGAGCTTCTCGGCCATCTCCGGGAGGATGGTCGCCAGCTTGTCCTGTTTCTCGCGGCGCTGTTGCATCGAGCGGCGCTTGTTCAGGTAGCTCTTGAGCTCGCGGGCAGCCTCCCGGATGGCGAGTTCGATCTCGTCTTCCATCTCGGGGACGTTCGCGATGGCGTCCTTGGACTCGCTCGTGAAGGGGACGTTCGTCGAGGCGACGTGGACCATGATGACGGCCGGCCCCTTCGGGATGCCGGAGCCGCCCGGCTGGTCGAGGTTGTAGTTGCGCCAGCGGATCGATTTCACGACGTCTGTGGTCGCACAGGCCCCGCGCTGGTACACCAGCGGCACGCGGTTGGCGAATCGCATCACGTCAACGGCGCCCTCGCTTTCGAGTTCGCCGCCGTAGGCGATGCCGGCCTCGACGATGAACGGGTCGCCGCCGTGGACCGACGCGTCACGGGTCGAAGCGGCGTAGAAGTCCGCGTCGAACTCCTTGCGAAGTCCCTCCTCGACGAGTTCCGCGCTGATGGGTGAGAGGCAGTCCGTCGGCGGCGCGATGATGTCCGTCTCGCGCATCGCCGACAGCAGTTGGCTCGCTGTGTCGCGGTCGTCGGCGATGTCGGCGACCTTCGGCGGCTCTTCGGGGACGCCCTCGGCGGCCGTCCAGAGCGCTTCGAGGACGTTTTCGCGGGCCGTCTCGCCGTAGGTAGCGTCGTCCTGTTCCTCGGTCATGTCGGCCGCGCGGTCGATGTAGCCCCGGAGTTCGTCGCGGGTCAGCCGGTGGCGGCCGTCGTCGGCGAACTTGTCGGCCAGTCGGCTCGCCAGCCCCTCGATGGCGGCGTCGTCCTTGCGTTTCGTCGTCACGTCGTCGACGAGCGCGTAGAGGTCGCCGGTCAGGTCCGCGGTGACGGCTCCCCAGGCGGCGTCGACGGCGTTCTCCCGAACAGTGGAGCCGAACGTCGTGTCGCCGTCGGCTTCGGCGTCCTCGGCTGCATCGTCGACGATGGCTTCGACCTCGTGGTACGCGACCCGGTCGCGGTCGTGGATGGCGTCGGAGACGGCGGCCGCGAACGTCGCCGTCGTCTCGGCTCCTTTGTTCGCCACGGCGTCCTCGACGGCGCTCTCGATGTCGGCGTCCTCCGTGACCTGTGGCGGCTGCCAGGCCATGCCGCGGCCGTAGTGACGGTCGTTGAAGTTCGCGATGACGCTGTCGGCGGTCTTCCCGCCGACGCGGGTGAACTCCTCCTGCATGAAGCCCGACACGGAGTAGGAGTCCGTGGCTTCCAGCATCTTCAGGAGCGTCCCCAGTTCGACGCCGTGCGGGTGCGGGCGTATCTCCTCGGTCTCGTCGGGGAGTTCGGCGCGCTCGGCGCGTTCGAACTTCAGCGATTCGTCCAGCCCCGGCTCGTCGAACTCGATACGGGCATGGGGGTTGACGACGGCCGTGTCCTGAATGTAGTCCCGCAGTGTCGAGCGGGCCCGCATATTGGCCTCCATCTCCAGTTCGATGCGCGTCCCGTGGGGTCGCTCCCAGGTCGTCGTCTCGTCGACGCTGATCTCGGGTTCGTTGGTGTCCGTGTCGACGATGAGTTCGAAGTACTGGGCCTCGTCTTGGCCCTTCGGCCGGGACGTGATTTTCGCCGGCTTGCCGGAGGTAAGCTGCGAGTAGAGGACCGCCGCAGAGATACCGATACCCTGCTGGCCGCGGTTCTGCTCCCTGGCGTGGAAGCGAGAGCCATACAGGAGCTTTCCGAAGATTTTCGGTGCCTGTTCCTTCGTGATACCGGGGCCGTTGTCCTCGACGACCAGCTTGTAGTAGTCGCCGGACTCCTGGATCTCGACGTAGATATCGGGGAGAATACCGGCCTCTTCGCAGGCGTCGAGCGCGTTGTCGACGGCCTCTTTGACGGCCGTGACGAGCGCTCGGGCCTCCGAGTCGAAGCCCAGCATGTGCTTGTTCTTCTCGAAGAACTCGGCGATGGAGATGGCCCGCTGGGATTCGGCCAACTCCTCGGCGATCCCTTCGCCCTCGCCGAGTCGCGACTGATACGAGGTCATTGTCGTGCGGTACGTACCCGCGTCGGGGTTAAAAGGTAATCGCCACCGGAGTGAAAGTGAACGCTGTCCCCGAAATCGGGGTCCCGCGCGCGTGCGGGAGCTTTATACGTCCCCCTCTATTAGGACGGGTAAGTTCCTATGTCAGGAGAGTCTGATGAGTACGGCGCAAAGTCGATCCAGACCCTCGAAGGGCTGGAAGCCGTCCAGAAACGACCTGCGATGTATATCGGGTCGACGGACGCTCGCGGCCTCCACCATCTCGTCTACGAGGTGGTCGACAACGCGATCGACGAGGCGCTCGCCGGCTACTGTGACAACATCGACGTAACGATTCACGACGACGGCTCCGTCTCTGTCAGCGACGACGGGCGGGGAATCCCCGTCGATACCCACGAGGAACACGGCCGTCCGGCCGTCGAAGTCGTGATGACGATTCTCCACGCCGGTGGGAAGTTCGACAACAAGTCCTACCAGGTCTCCGGGGGTCTCCACGGAGTCGGGGTGAGCGTCGTCAACGCCCTCTCGAAGTGGCTCGAAGTCGAGGTCAGGCGCGACGGCGCGCTCTGGAAGCAGCGCTTCGACCACGGCAAACCGGAGTACGACCTCAAGAAGGTCCGCGACCTCAAACCCGACGAGGAGACGGGCACAACGGTCCGGTTCTGGCCCGACGACGAGATCTTCGAGACCGGCGAGTTCAAGTTCTCGACGCTGTCGTCCCGACTGCGGGAACTCGCCTTCCTCAACTCCGGCGTCGCCATCTCCATCATCGACGAGCGCGACGGCGAAACGGAGACGTTCGCCTACGACGGCGGCATCCGCGAGTTCGTCGAGTATCTGAACGAGACAAAGGACCCGCTCCACCGCGACATCATCTACTTCGAAGACGAAGAGGAGATCGCGGAGGGACCGGTCCAGGTCGAAATCGCCATGCAGGGGACCGACGACCTGCAGGGTTCGATCCACGCCTTCGCCAACAACATCAACACACGCGAGGGCGGGACACACCTCACAGGATTCAAAACGTCGCTCACACGGGTCGTCAACGACTACGCGACCGACAATAATCTGCTGAAAGACCTGGACGATACACTCAAAGGCGACGACATCCGCGAAGGACTGACGGCCGTCATTTCTGTCAAACATCCCGACCCGCAGTTCGAGGGCCAGACCAAGACGAAACTCGGCAACAGCGAGGTCCGCGGCATCGTCGAATCGGCGATGCACGACGGGCTTGCGACCTTCTTCGAGGAGAACCCCGACACCGCCGAGGCCATCGTCGGCAAGGCCGTCGAGGCCGCGAAGGCCCGGAAGGCCGCACAGAAGGCCGAGGAGCTCACCCGGCGGAAGTCGGCGCTGGACTCGACGGCGCTGCCCGGAAAGCTCGCGGACTGCCAGACCCGGGACCCCGAGGAAGCTGAACTGTTCATCGCGGAGGGTGACTCCGCGGGCGGCAGCGCCAAACAGGGCCGGAACCCGGAGTTCCAGGCCATCCTTCCGATCAAGGGGAAGATTCTGAACGTCGAGAAACACCGGCTGGACCGGATTCTCGAGAACAACGAGATCCGGAATCTGATCACCGCGCTGGGAACCGGTATCGGCGACGAGTTCGATATCGACGACCTGCGCTACGAGAAGATCATCCTGATGACCGACGCGGACGTCGACGGGGCACACATCCGGACGCTCTTGTTGACACTGTTCTACCGGCATATGAAGCCGCTGCTGGAAGCAGGCTACGTGTACGCCTCCCAGCCGCCCCTGTACCGGATTCGCTACCGCGGGAACACCTACGACGCGATGACGGACGCGGAGCGCGACAAAATCATCGAGGAGAAGTGTGACGGAAATCCCACCCAGGTCCAGCGGTTCAAGGGCCTCGGTGAAATGAACCCCGAACAGCTCTGGGAAACGACGATGAATCCCGACAACCGGATTCTCAAGCAGATCACCATCGAGGACGCCGCGGCCGCGGACAAGATGTTCAACGTCCTGATGGGCGACGCCGTCGAACCGCGCAAGGAATTCATCAAGGAGAACTCGCCTGAAGCGGAGTGGGTCGACATATGAGCTCCGACGCTAACGACGCGAACGCCCCGGCAGAGCAGATCAAGCACGTCCGAATCGAGGACGAGATGGAGCAGTCCTACATCGACTACGCGATGTCGGTCATCGCGGGTCGGGCGCTCCCTGACGTTCGAGACGGTCTCAAACCCGTCCATCGGCGCATCCTCTATGCGATGCACGAGATGGGCGTCTCCTCGAACTCCGCCCATCGGAAGTCCTCCTCGATTGTCGGGGACACGATGGGTGACTACCACCCACACGGCGACTCGGCCATCTACGACACGCTCGTCCGGATGGCACAAGACTTCTCGATGCGGTATCCGCTGATCGACGGGCAGGGGAACTTCGGTTCGATGGACGGCGACCCGGCGGCAGCCATGCGCTACACGGAGGCTCGGATGGCCCCCATCGCCGAGGAACTGCTCGAAGACATCGAGAAGGACACCGTCGATTTCTCCAGCAACTACGACGACCGCCTGCAAGAACCCGACGTGCTGCCGTCGAAGGTCCCGAACCTCCTGTTGAACGGGTCTTCGGGCATCGCCGTCGGCATGTCGACCAACATCCCGCCGCACAACCTCGGCGAACTGGTCGACGCGACGGTCCACCTCCTTGAAAACCCCGACTGCACGGTCGAGGACCTGATGGAGCACATCAAGGGACCGGACTTCCCGACCGGCGGCAACATCGTCGGCCGCGACGCCATCTACTCGGCGTACGCGACCGGTCGCGGCCGCCTGCGGGTCCGCGCCGAGTACGAGGTCGACCCGGAGGAGGGTCGAATCGTCATCAGCGAACTCCCCTATCAGGAGAACAAGGCCCGCGTCGTCGAGCGCATCGCCGACGACGTGAACGAGGGAAAAATCGAGGGCATCTCCGACCTGCGGGACGAGTCCGACCGCAACGGCGTCCGCATCGTCATCGAACTCAAGCGCGGGGCGAACGTCGACGTGGTCGAGAACCGCCTGCTCGACCACCATCTGGAGTCCACCTTCGGCGTCATCAACCTCTCGCTGGTCGACGGCCAGCCCGAGGTCCTCTCGCTGAAGGAGACCCTCCAGCATTACATCGACCATCGCCGCGAGGTCGTCCGCCGCCGCTCCGAATACGACCTCGCCGAGGCCGAGGACCGCGCCCACATCCTCGAAGGCCGACTGAAGGCACTGGAAAACGTCGAGGACGTGGTCGAACTCATCCGCAACAGCGAGGACCGCGACGCCGCACGGTCCGGCCTGCAGGAGTCCTTCGAGTTCTCCGAGGAGCAGGCCGCCCACATCGTCCGGATGCAGCTCGGCTCGCTTACCTCGATGGAAGCGGCCGAGATCGAGGACGAGTACGAGGACGTACAGGACACTATCGACTACCTCGAATCCGTCCTCAACAGCCGTGCGAAACTCGACAGCGTCATCGCCGACGAGCTTCAGGAAGTCAAAGACGAGTACGACGACGACCGCCGGACGAGCATCATCGAGGACGAGGGCCAGGTCACCCACGAGGACCTCATCCCCGAGGAGGACTGCGTCGTCGTCATCACCGAGGACGACTACATCAAGCGGATGCCGGTCGGGAACTTCGATCCCCAGAACCGCGGCGGCAAGGGGATCATCGGGGCCGACCCCAAGGAGAACGACCGCGTCTCGAAGGTGTTCCGGGCCAACAGCCACGACTACCTGCTCTGTTTCACCAACCAGGGGCAGGTCTACCGGCTCAAGACCTACGAGATCCCGGAGATGTCCCGCACCGCTCGGGGCAAGTCCGCCATCAACCTCATCGACCTCGACGACGGCGAGGAACTCACCGCCGTCGTCTCGACGGACGAGTTCGGCGACGACGAGTGCATCACGATGGTGACCCGGAACGGCTACGTCAAGCGGACCTGCTGTTCGGAGTTCGAGAACATCCTCTCGACGGGGATCATCGCCGCCAAGCTCGAAGACGGCGACGAACTCATCGACGTCGACGTCACCGACGGCACCGGCGACCTCGTCATCGCCACGGAGGCGGGGATGACCATCCGCTTCAGCGAGAGCGAAGTCAGCGAGATGGGCCGCTCCGCACGCGGCGTCAACGGCATCAAACTGCAGGGCGACGACAAGGTCGCGGCGATGGTCGCCACTGACGACGACGACCCGCGGTCGCTGTTGACCGTGACCGAGCACGGCTTCGGGAAGCGGACCAAACTCGACGAGTACCGCACGCAGTCCCGCTACGGCAAGGGCCTCATCGACATCAAGACCGACGACCGCAACGGTCGCGTGTCGACCGCCAAGGCCGTCACCGACGACGACCACCTGGTCATCATGTCCGAAAAAGGCCAGATCATGCGTATCCGCGCCGGCGACGTGTCGCAGGTCGGTCGGAACACGAAGGGTGTGACCATCATGGGCCTGGAAGACGACGACCGCGTCGCGAGCGTGACGGTCGTGCCAGCGGAAACCGACAAGTAACCGCGAGCGAAGCGAGCGGCCTTTTTCGCCCACGTTTTTGCCGCGAGTGGTGGCCGCAGGCCACCCGAGCGGGAAAAAGGTGGTGGGGCAGACATACCCGTGTCGGCGTCGTACTCCGCCTATGGACCTGCCGCGGCATCTCTCACAGCACGACCGGGCGGCACAGTTGCCGCTAGTCACCGAGGACGCGCAGGTGACGCTCGTCGAACCGATGGACCGCAACCGCAACAACGAGGTGCTGTCCGCGGTCCGGAAGCAGATTGCACCTGTCGGGGAGCGGTCGTGGTTAGCGGCCGCTCGGAACGGATCGACAGTTCAGTGGCCTGCGTTATTCGACCGCTTGCGCGATGCCGGGGCGTCGAAACGGCGGCTCGCACGGATCAAGACGCTGGCCGAGCGCTTCGACCGCCCCTATCCGTCGTTGCTGCGTCTCCGCGTCAAGCCCGACGTGGACCTCGATTTCACACCCGGACAGTACGTCACGCTCAGGCTCCGGAACACGCCGCGAGCGTACTCGCTGGCGAACTCCCCGAGCGAGGACGAACTGGAGTTTTGCATCCGGCTGGTTCCCGGCGGAAAACTCACCAGCGGCCTGTTCGAACGCGTCCGCATCGGCGAGGACGTCGTCGTTCGCGGGCCGAACGGTCACATGGTACTTGACCCACCATCGAGTCGGGACATGGTGTTTCTGGCCACCGGGACCGGTGTCGCGCCGTTCAAGAGTATGATCGATTACACGCTTGAGCAAGGCCGGGACGTGGTCGACGGCGAGACACGCGACATCTGGCTGTTCCTGGGCTGTGGTTGGGAGGATGACCTGCCCCACCGGGCGCACTTCCGGCGACTCGACGCCGAATACGACCACTTCCATTTCGTTCCGACGCTCACGCGCGAACCGCTCCTGACCGACTGGGACGGCGCGACCGACTACGTCCAGTCGGTGTTCGTCAACTACGTCGCAAGCGACGCGCTGGAGGGTGCGGACCTGCCCGAGCGGTTCGACGCCGTTCGGGAGCAGCGCCCGCAGTCCGGGATCGACGCCCGCATCGACCCGTCGAACGTCGAACTGTACGCGTGTGGCATCAGTGCGATGGTGTCGACGCTGGTCCGGGCCGCGCGAAGCGTCGGGATTCCCGAATCCGAGATGCAGTACGAAGGGTTCGGATAGCTACAGCACGCGCTTGCCGAAGGCGCTGGCGACGAGTTCACAGCCCAGTTCGGCGGTACGGTTGTGTTCGTCGAGGATCGGGTTCACCTCGACCATCTCCATCGAGCGCAGTCGGTCGTGGTGTTCGGCGACGTACTCCATCGCGATGTGGGCCTCGCGGTAGGAGACGCCGCCTCGAACCGCCGTCCCGACGCCGGGGGCTTCCGTCGGGTCGAGCCAGTCCAGGTCGAGCGAGACGTGAATGCCATCCGTTCCGTCGGTCGCGATCTCGAGCGCCTCGTCGACGACTTCCGGCGCGCTCCGGGCATCGATATCTGACATCGTGTACGCCGTGATATCGCTCTCCGCTATCAGGCGGCGTTCCCCGTCGTCCACGTCCCGCAGGCCGACGAGAACGACGTTTTCCTCGCTCACTTCCGGCGTGTGGGCCCACTCGTGGTCGGCGAACGGGCCTAACCCGAGGACGGCCGCCAGCGACATCCCGTGGATGTTCCCACTAGGTGTCGTCTCCGGCGTGTTGAAATCGCCGTGGGCGTCGAACCAGATGACGCCCAGTTCTTCGTCGTCCTGGGCTGCGCCGGCGATGGTCCCGATGCCGATAGAGTGGTCGCCACCCAAGACGAGCGGAAAACGCCCTTCGCGCAGAGTCGCATCGACTGCCGTCGTCACGTCCTCACAGACTTCCTTCGTCTCCCTGAAGTACTTCGCGCGACCGCTCTCCAGGCCGCCGGCGTCGGGGTCGCGCTCCTCCGGCCGCGGCACGGCGATGTCGCCGCCGTCGACGCAGTCGATACCGATACTCGTCAACTGGTCAGCGAGGCCGCCGTACCGTATCGCCGACGGTCCCATGTCGACCCCACGCCGGTCGGCACCGAGGTCCATCGGGACGCCGAGAACGCGAACCTGTCGTTGCATACCGTCGCCTCCACGGGCGACGGATAAAGACCCAGCGCTGGGTCAGCGACAGCCAGTGGTTCCCTACGTATAGGGCGCACAGACCAGTTCGATTCCTTCCTCGAAACTGATCTCTGGTTCCCAGCCCGTCACTTCGTGCATCCGCGAGAAGTCGGCACAGGTGTCGTGGACGTACACGTCCTCGGGAATCGGGTTCTCGACGTACTCCGGCTCGATTTCCGTTCCGAGTTCGTCGTTCAGCATCTCGACGACGGTGTTGAAGTCGTAGGCTTCGCCGGTGCCGAGGTTGTACACGCCGTTCAGTTCGTGTTCGGCGGCCAGGACGAGACCGCGGACGATGTCGTCGACGTGGGTGAAATCGCGGGTCTGCTCGCCGTCGCCGTACAGCTTCGGCGGGTCGCCGCTGGCCAGGTCGTCGGCGAACTGGGCGATTACGTTCGCGTACTCGCCCTTGTGTTCCTCCGCGCCGCCGTAGCCCTGATACACCGAGAAGAAGCGCATCCCGGCCAGCGTGAGGTCGTAGTGGTTCTGGAAGTACTCGGCGTACGTCTCCCGGGCCATCTTCGAGGCCTCGTAGCCGGTGTTGACCGTCACGTCCATGTCTTCCGGCGAGGGTTCGGTCCGGCTGCCGTAGATGGAGGACGTCGAGGCGTAGACGATGGTGTCACAGCCGTCGTCCCGGGCCTGCTCGACCGTGTTGACGAACCCCTCGACGTTCACGCGAGCGCCGTGCGTTGGGTTGTCCTCGTGCATCGCATAGGAGGAGAGCGCTGCGAGGTGGAACACCACGTCTACGTCGGTCGGCAGGTCGTCTTCGAGGACGCTCTGCTCGACGTACTCTACGTCTTCTGATACGTTCTCCGGCGTGCCGAGGTATCCGTCGTCAAGGGCGATGACATCGTTGTTCTCGGCCAGTTTGTTCGCGAGGTTCGCCCCGATGAACCCTCCACCACCGGTCACCAGAACGCGTTGACTTTCCATATCTGTGTCAGGTCAACGGCGGAATAAAGTAGTATCGTTTTCGGCGATTCTGCGGCAGTTCCAGACGGTTTACCGTCGCATTTAAGGACGGCTATACCGAACAACAGATTATGTCATCTATCGAACTGACACCCAGTCAAAAGAACATTCTACAGGAACTGGTAAATCTCTATCGAGAAAGTGAAAGCGCCGTCAAGGGCGAAGACATCGCCGAGAAGGTCGACCGCAACCCCGGGACGATTCGTAACCAGATGCAGAGCCTCAAAGCCCTGCAGTTGGTCGAGGGTGTCCCTGGCCCCAAAGGTGGGTACAAGCCCACCGCCAACGCCTACGACGCGCTCCAGATTCAGGACATGGAACAGGCCGCGGAGGTCCCCCTGCGCCACAACGGCGAGCTTGTCGAACACTCGAACGTCGAGGAGATCGACCTCACCAGCGTCCACCATCCCGAGGAGTGCCGCGCGGAGATTCAGCTCCAGGGAACGATGTCCGAATTCCACGAAGGTGACTCGGTGACAGTCGGACCGACGCCGCTGTCGAAGCTTCAGATCATCGGTACCCTCGAAGGCAAGGACGACACCAACAACAAACTCATCCTCGCTATCGACGATATGCGGGCACCGGCGGGCGAGCCGGAACACTAGTACGTGTCACTGGTATTTTAAATTGTTTTCCTGCGGTCACCGAGGCCGCATCATACCGTACGTACGACGAGTAACGGTGGAGAACGTTTCCCCCGCTGAGAGGGATTTCAAAGGGTTTGTATCAGTCGGTTCCGGACTCAACTGTATGACAGAGAACGTGGTCGTCCTCGGGTCGGGGTATGCGGGTGCGGGGGCAATCAAGAGCCTTGAGGACGAACTAGACGGCGAAGCAGATATTACCTGGATTTCTGAGACGGACTACCACCTGGTCTTGCACGAGTCCCACCGGTGTATTCGGGACCCGAGCGTGCAGGAGAACATCGCGATTCCGGTCCACGAGATCAAGCAGCCTTCGACTGCGTTCGTTCAGGACGAGGTCGTCGGTATCGACACCGACGCCCAGGAAGTGGACCTCGCCGACTCCGACACTGTCGAGTACGACTACCTGCTCGTGGGACTGGGCTCGCAGACGGCCTTCTTCGGGATCGAGGGGCTCGAAGAGCACGCCCTGACTCTCAAGAGCCTCGACGACGCGCTCGAAATCCACGACAACATTCAGCAAGCGGCCCGCGAAGCCTCCACCAACGACCCCGCGCAGGTCGTCATCGGCGGCGCTGGCCTCTCGGGTATCCAGACCGCCGGCGAAGTCGCCGAGTTCCGCGACGAACACAACGCGCCCATCGACATCCATCTCGTCGAAGGACTGGATAACGTTCTGCCCAACAGCGACCCCGAGCTCCAGGGTGCCCTGCGCAAGCGCCTGGAAGCCGCCGACGTGAACATCAAATGCGGTGAGTTCATCGGCGAGGTCGACGAGGAAACCGTCTACATCGGCGACGAGGACGAACTGGACTACGACGTGTTAGTCTGGACCGGCGGCATCACCGGCCGCGATTGTATGCAAGATGTCGACCTCGACAAAGACGAGCGCAACCATCGGGTGCACGCTGAGGGGAACTTCCAGACCGACGACGAGCACGTCTTCGCCATCGGTGATTCAGCACTGATCGACCAGCCCGGTGACCAGCCCGCACCGCCGACGGCCCAGGCCGCTTGGCAAGCCGCCGAAGTCGCCGGGGAGAACCTCGCTCGCGCCGTTCGCGGCCAGCCGCTGAAGACCTGGACCCACAAGGACAAGGGGACGGTTGTTTCGGTCGGCGAGAAAGCCGTCGCCCACGACGTGGTGAACGTCCCTATCGAGACGTTTGGCGGCACGCCCGCGAAACTGCTGAAGAAAGCGATCGCCGTCCGCTGGATCAACGACGTCGCCGGTGTCGGTCGGGCCGCCAAGGCCTGGCCCGACATGTGAGACCACCTTTTTCAGCGTCGGGTTCGCGCTGATAGCGCGAACCACTCCTTGAAAAACGTGGGCGAAAAAGGCCGGACTCGCCGCCTCGCGGCGAGTCCGGGGAAACCGCGCTTCGCTCCGCTCGCGCGGTATGCTGTTTCTGCCGTACTGCACCGCTACTACACAGCATTTGCCGCTGCCGCACTGTTTCTGCAATAGCATCCAATCCCGATTAGCAGCGATTGGAAATCGGACTAGCGGTCAATAGACAGACCGGCGTGCCAGCCGTCGGCATCGGCTTCCTCGACAGCCGCGTCCATTTCTGCGAGGTACGAGACTGCGAGGCTGGCGCACTTGGCCGCCTTGCGCTCACCTTCGGTGCGGAACTCGCCCGTGACGCGATTGGCGTACACCGTGCAGACAGCGCCGGCCCGCAGGCCGTACAGGTTCGCGAGCGTGAGAATCGTCGCGGCCTCCATCTCGAAGTTGAGGACGCCGGCCTCTTGCAGCGCCGCGATACGCTCGTCGCTGCCGCTGGCCTCGAACCCCTCGAACCCGGCGCGAGACTGGCCGGCGTAGAAACTGTCCGTCGAGCAGGTGACGCCGAGGTGGTAGTCGTAGCCCAGTTCCTCGGCGGCGGCGACGAGCGCCGAGACGACCCGGTGGTCGGCACTGGCTGGATAGTCCTCGCGGACGTACTCCTTGCTAGTCCCCTCCTGTCGCACCGCGCCAGTGGTGATGACGAGGTCGCCGATGCTGGCTTCCTCCTGAATAGCTCCGCAGGAGCCGACCCGGATGAACGAATCAGCGCCGACGCGGGCCAGTTCCTCCAGCGCGATTGCAGCCGACGGGCCGCCGATACCGGTCGAGGTCACGGAGATGGGCGTGCCGTCGTGGGTGCCTGTTGCCGTGCGGTACTCGCGGTGCTCGGCGACGATGTCGTGGTCGTCCCAGTAGTCGACAACCTTCTCGACGCGCTCAGGATTGCCCGGCAGCAGGACGCTGTCGGCCACGTCGTCCGCACTCACTTCCAGATGGTACTGTACGTCGTCGTTCGGGTCCTCGCTGTCGCCTGTCATTTGTCGAGATGGTCGCTGGTGATTGTCGTCGGCAGGAGTTCTCCGAGTTCGTACACCGTCGGCTCGTCGCCGTCGGTGATGATCTCGAACGACTCGTCGCAGAACTCGCTGAACGTCTGGCGGCACATGCCACAGGGGGTGACGCCGTCGCGCTTGCCCGAGGTGACGGCGACGCGCTCGAACGACCGGTGGCCGTCGCTGACAGCCGCGCCGATAGCCACTTCTTCGGCGTGCAAGCTGTTGCTGTAGTTGGCGTTCTCGATGTTACAGCCGGTGTAGACGCTGCCGTCGCTCGTTTCCAGCGCCGCACCGACGGTGTACTCCGAGTACGGAGCGTACGACTCGTCGATTGCATCTCTCGCCGCGTCAAGGAGGTCTTCCATGCACTGGGCGTCGAACGGCCGTGTAGAAATTCTGTCGGTCTCAGGCGTCGGCGGCGCTGACGACGTCGACGGCGTCGCGGACCGCCTGTGTGGTTTCCGAGACCAGCGCGTCGATGTCGTCGCTCTCGGCGTAGACGCGGACGTACGGCTCGGTGCCGCTCGGGCGAACGAGGGTCCACGACCCGTCGTCGAAGGAGAGTCGGACGCCGTACTCCGTGGAGACGTCGGCCTCGGGGAACGTCTCGGGGAGGCTAGATTCGAGTCGGGCCATCGTCTCGGCCTTGGCGTCGTCGGGGCACTCGACGCTGACCTTCTCGTAGGGCCGCTCGGAGATGACGGCCCGCCTGTCGGCGACGCTCTCCTCGGCGAACAGGCGCGTCAGCACGGCCGCGCTGGCGACGCCGTCGATCCAGCCGCCGAAGGCGGTGTGAATGTGCTTCCAGGGTTCGGCGGCGAAGACGACTTCGGTTTCGTCGGTTGCGTCCGCACGAACGTCGGCGATGCCGACGTGGAGCGAACCGAGGTGGATGCGCTCGACGCGGCCGCCGGCGGCCTCGACACGCTCGTCGATACGCCCGGAGGCGTTGGGCGTCGTCACGACCACCGGGTCCGAAACGTCAGCGGCACGCGTATAGTGCTCGGCGAGCATCGCGAGTATCGTGTCCTCGTGGATGACATCGCCGTCGGCGTCGACGACGACGATACGGTCGGCGTCACCGTCGTGACCGAACCCGAAGTCGGCGTCCGTGTCGGCGACGAACCGCCGGAAGTCGGCCAGCGTCTCCGGCGTCGGCTTGCTCTCTCGGCCGGGGAAGGTCCCGTCGACGTTCGCCTCCGTCGCCAGCACGTGGGCACCCAGTTCGCGGATGACCTGTGGCGTCGCCACACTGGCCATCCCGTTCCCGCAGTCGACCGCCACCGTCAGCTCCGACGGATCGCTCCCGAGCGACGCGGCGTAGTCGGCGACAGCGCCCCGGTACTCGTCGAGGTAGTCGACCGATTCCGTATCGCCCCAGTCACGCCAGGCCGTTGGCGTGGAGCCGTCTTCGATGCGCCCTTCGATGCGCGTCTCGTCGTCGTCGCCGTACTCAGTGCCGTCGGCGAACACCTTGATGCCGTTGTCTGTCGGCGGGTTGTGGCTCGCGGTGATCATCACGCCGTGGCGGCCCTGTGAGGCGTAGGCTAGCGTCGGCGTCGGAACGCGGCCGACTCTGACGACTCGTGCACCGGCGCTTTGCAGCCCAGCGGCCATCGCATCAGCGAGGGCCGGCGAGGTCACGCGACCGTCGTACCCCAGCACGAACGTCTCGCCGTCCCGGCCGGTGGCCTGCCCGACTCGCAACGCGAGGTCCGGCGTCACCTTCGATACGACATCACCGCGGATTCCCGCGGTCCCGAACAGTTCCATACCGGCGATGCGGAAGCCGACCGTATAATTCTCTCGTTCGGACCTTACTTCTTCCCGATGAGGAATGTGTCGCCCTTGCCGTCGCGGACGACCCGTTCAGTCACGGCAAAGCCGTGTCCCTCCAGCCGGCTCCGGATGCCAGCCACGGAGTGACCGCTGGCCTGGAGCCGGTCTCCGTGGACTTCACAGTAGACCAGGCGACACGAGGGCTGGTCGAGTGTAGCTGAGAGACCGTCGAGAACAGCGCCCTCCGTCCCTTCGACGTCGATTTTGATGGCGGTCGGTGCCGGCAGTTGGTTGTCGGCGATGAACTCGTCGCCGTGTCGCTTGCTAATTGTGATTGTCCCGTGCTCTTTGGCTGTCGTCACCAGCGAGTGCCCGGCTGAACCGACTTTATCGAGCGTAATGGCGAGTTCGGCTTCACCGTCTTCGTCGATCAGCGCGTGTTCGAACAGCGAGATGTCGGCGCGGTTGTGCTGCATGTTCTGTCGCAACCGCTCGGCGTTGTCGGGATGTGGTTCGAACGCGGTGACCGGGGTATCGGTCACCTGCGAGGCCAGACAGGCGTACAGCCCGACGTTGGCTCCGATATCGTAGAACACGTCGTCAGCTCGGAGTTCGCCGAGCAGGTCGGCGAGTATCGGGCGTTCGTCTATCTTCCACAGGTCGGTAAACTCGTTGTGCGTCGGTATCAAAAACTCGGCGCTTACATCGTTGACTGTCACCGTGTACGTACCTCCGGCGAGGCGATAAGAGAGCGACCGATAGCTGCCGTAGGCGTAATCAAGCGGCTTCCGGAGTCCGAAACGAGACGCAATCTGAACAACTGTATCGGAAGATATCATTGAAAAATATAATTCAGGCATGACATGTATGCTTGTCGAATCAAGGTCGCTTGATTCGAGATATGCACACGCTCTTTTCAGACGGCGGTATCTCGGGCCACAGTTGCCCGTACCGGGGGTTCGAGCGCGCTCTGGGAAGCCAGTCTCAGCGTAAAAAACGGGTCCGAGACCCGGGAAACAGCCCGCGTGACGCCTATCGCTACAGCAGTTCGTCGAAGTCGTAGCCGTTGATGTCGACGCCGTCAGCGGTGACATCAGCGAGGTAGATTCCGTTGCCGGAGCCGGTGTCACGCTCGGCGGCGGCGTTGATCGAGGCGGCAGCGACTTCCTTGGCCTCTTCGTTGGTCATGTCTTCCTCGTAGCGGTCTTCGAGGGTCCCGTACGCGACGGTGAGCCCGGACCCGGTGACGGTGTAGTCGTCTTTCATGACGCCGCCGGCCGGATCGATAGAGTAGACGTGATGGCCGTCGTCGTCGACGCCGCCGAGGATGGGGTTGATCGCGAAGAAGGGGCCGCCGCGGGCGAAGTTGCCGGCCAGCGTCGAGAGGGCCTTCATGCTGATGTCTTCGCCGCGTCGCGCTTCATAGAGGTTGACCTCGGCGCGGAGCGTCCGGATGAACGACTGTGCGCCGCCGACGCTGCCGACGAGTGTCAGCGCCGCAGTGGGGTGAATCTGCTCGACCTTCTGGACGTTCTTGTTCGAGACGAAGCGACCGCCAAGCGACGCGCGCATGTCCGTCGCGATGACGACGCCCTCGGACGTGCTGATGCCGATGGTGGTCGTCCCGGTCTTGTTCACCTTCTCCGAATCCTGTGCGGACTGTTCGGGGAGCTCGCCGACTTCGGGCGCGTACGGGTCGCTCTGGAACTCGTCAGCAGCCTGGGGTCCAGAAAGCTCCGGCCCCGGAGTCATATCTCGCATTACTGTGCGGTACTAGTCGGGCGCTGATAAAACCTCTTTTCCTGGTGAGCCTGACCGCCACCACTGCGGTCAGGTATCAGTCGGCTGCCCCGTCTTACGCGCTCGCCTGGTCGTAGGCCTCGTTGAGTCCCGACACGGCCCGGTCCATCGGCAGTCGGAATCCGAACCGCTCCGTGAGCATCGCCACCGGCAGCAGCATGATGCCCAGCAGCAGGGTGAGTTGATACAGTGCGAACAGCGTTGCGGTGTACAGTCGAGCTACCATCTTCCTCGGTCGTTCCAGAGTGAGTCTGGTATATAAGTCTTGTTGCCGAATTTCAGTTAGTTATCATCGATTGTGAAGAAAATATGGGCCGCAGTCTTGCGGTTTGCTCAGAGCCCTGAGATAGCCGACCGACATGGGAACGAACCCCCAAACTGACATAATGGGGGCGTGAGTCAGATGGCTGGTTTGCATAAGTTATAGAGATAGTAACGGTGACGTGCGCACCAGGGGCGAATCAAAACTATCGAATAGTCGGGCCCCGAGAGGTACAGTATGAACTACCTCGTGGCGATGGAAGCAGCCTGGCTGGTTCGTGACGTAGACGACATCGACGACGCTATCGGTGTAGCAGTGAGCGAAGCGGGGAAGCGGCTCAACGAGGCCGAGATGGACTACGTGGAGGTCGAGGTCGGCGCGACCGGCTGTCCGGCCTGTGGCGAACCGTTCGACTCGGCGTTCATCGCGGCTGACACAGCGCTGGTCGGACTGGTGCTCGAGATGGACGTGTTCAACGCCGAATCCCCCGAGCACGCCCAGCGGATCGCAAAGAGCGAGATCGGCGGCGCACTCCGGGACGTCCCGCTGAAAGTCATCGAGGTGTTCGAGACCGAAGCCGACGAAGACGAGGCCGAAGCCGAAGCGTAGCCCGTTCTCCATCTGATTCGCCCACTCCGCTAGCCGTTGGCTTTTTATATTACCGCAGGTAATCAGCGAGCATGGACTTACCGACGCCGCAGGACCTGCGGGAGCGCCGCAACGAACTCGGGCTGACCCAGAGCGAACTCGCGGAGCGGGCCGACGTCTCCCAACCGCTCATCGCCCGTATCGAGGGGGGCGACGTTGACCCGCGGCTGTCGACACTCCGCCGGATCGTGACCGCCCTCGAAGAAGCCGAGGGCGGCATAATCAAGGCCCGCGACCTGATGAACTCCCCAGTCGTCGGCGTCGCGCCCGACGATTCCGTCCACCAGGCCAAGGAGCTGATGGACGAGAAGGGGTACTCCCAGGTCCCCGTCATCCGGGACGGGGCACCGCAGGGGCTCATCGGCAACTCCGACATCCGCCAGCGCCCCGAAGAGAACGTCGGCGAACTTCCCGTCGCCGAGGTGATGAACGAATCCATCGCCACCGTCGAACCCGACGCTCCCATCGACGAAGTCGACGCGTACCTGAACCACAATGCCGCTGTGATGGTCGTCGAAGGGGGGGAAACTATTGGTGTCATAACCGAAGCGGACATCGCGCGTACGGTCAGCTAACTCCGATTCTCAGAAACGCAAACAGCGATAGTGAGCCCGTACTCCCCGTAGGAGTGGCTTAATACCGAAAACAGTGTCAGGGGTATATGTCTATTCTCACCAATGAGAGACGTAGCGACATGCCCAATCCCAGCGACCCACTGTATGCCGAACTCGAAAAGGCCCTCGAGAACGCTGAAAGCGAAGCGGCCAGATACCACATCCGGCAGGCACTCCAGATACGGATTGCGGAGGAGACCGCCGGCAAAGACATCCTGTCCGCCTGATCGGTCTCTGTCAGATCTTCAAACTGCTTACTCGGTCAGTTCGAGATCGCGAACCGCGACCGCCTCGCCTCCGTCGGCCACAGTACCAATCACGCGGGCGTCCTCGCTATCGGCGACGATCTCGTCGGCGTCAGCTTCGGGCACCGCAGCGACGAACCCGGTGCCCATGTTGAACGTCCGGTGCATCTCTTCGTTAGTTACGTCACCCTCCTCCTGAACGAACTCGAAGACGGGCTGGGCCTCGAAGGGGTCCGTGATCTCGTACCGGTGACTCCCCATCCGCGTGAGGTTCGTCCAGCCGCCGCCAGTGACGTGGGCGGCCGCGTGCGTCTCGTTGGCTCGGAGCGGCTCCAGCACCTCGCTGTAGATCCGCGTCGGCGTCAGCAGCTCTTCGGCGATGGTTCTGTCGGGGTTCGGCGGGAACGGGTCGGTGTACTCGTGGTCACGCGTGACCGCCTCGCGTGCGAGCGTGAGGCCGTTGGAGTGGATCCCGGAGGACGGCCAGCCGACGATGGCGTCGCCGGGTTCGGCCTCGCCGGGGAAGACGGCTTCTTTCGGTGCCAGCCCTGCGCAGGTGCCGGCGATGTCAAGCCCCTTGATCACGTCCGGCATCACGGCGGTTTCGCCGCCCACGAGCGCGACGCCGGCCCGCTCGGCCCCCGTCCGGAGCCCTGCGCCGATGTCTTCGCTCGTTTCCTCGTCGGGCGTTTCCACTGCGAGATAGTCGACGAACGCCACCGGCTCGACGCCAGTCGCGATGAGGTCGTTGGCGTTCATCGCGATGCAGTCGATGCCGATGGTCGAGTAGTCGTCGACGGCCTCGGCGACGAGGAGCTTGGTGCCGACGCCGTCCGTTGCGAGTGCGAGGTACTGGTCGCCGATATCGACCAGGCCCGCGTAGTCACCCTCGAACTCGCCGGCCGCACCGATGAGCGCCTTCGTCGCCGCCTCGCTGGCGTCGATGTCCACGCCGGTTTCCGCGTAGGTCAGTCCCTCCGCATCTTCGTCGTCTGTGTCCTCGGTCTCGGGTTCACCGTCGGTCATACCCGAGAGCGTGCGTGGCGCGGGCAAAAGAGCGTCGTTCCGGCGGAGCGTTGCGTCCGCTCAGAGAACGAACAGCGCGCCGACCCCGAGCAGAACCGACGGAACCGCCACGGCGAGAAACACCGGTGTGCTCCATTCCCGGACCGTTCGGCCGTCGAGCGGACCGAACGGCAGCATGTTGAAGCCGGCGAGCAGGAGATTGATCTGCAGGCCCATCCGCGCGACCTCCCAGAGGAAGCCGCCCGTACTCGACAGGAGCGCCGCGACGAACGGAACGAGGAACACGACGGCGAGCGCGAGGTTCGTCACCGGTCCGGCGACGGCAATGAGGCCGTGTTGCTTCGCTGTAAGGCGGCCGCGGTGGACGACCGCGCCCGGCGCGGCGAACAGGAAGCCGACGAGACCGCCCAGAACTGCGAACCCGAGCATCCGGTAATCGGCCTTGAACGCGGCGATCTGACCGAAGCGGACGGCGACGACCTTGTGGGCCAGTTCGTGCAGCAGGAAGCCGACGCCGACGGTCAGCAGGCTGACGGCGAACGTGCTGGCGATTTCGGCCGTCGACAGCCCGCCGAACTGGCCGAAGACGATGCGGCGGAACTCCCGTTCGAGGAAGAACGTGAACGCCAGCCCGAGCGCGAGCCAGGCGACGAGGAGGTCCCGGAGCTCGCGCTGGCTGAAGCTGAGACCGCCGACGGTCCGGTCCGCGGTGGGTCGCTGCCGTCGACCCGCCATCAGAGGACCCCCACGAGTATCTGCGTCCCTTCGCGGACACCCTGCCAGAGCAGGCGCGAGACGCCCTGCATTCCACCGATGTCCGACGAGATGTACGGGATCAACACTGGGAAGACAACGTAGGAGGCGATTGCGCTCCCGACGTTCGTCAGCGCGACGACGAGGATAAGCCGGAACAGCGGCACGCTACGCATCCGGCCGACGAGATCCATTACCGGCGACTCCTGGTCGTTGAGTATCTCGTTGAGTGTCGCGATATCGCTGATGTTGACGGAGATGTACCGCAGTTCGACGTAGCCCGCGAACCAGCCGGCGGCAAGCAGCGGAAACAGGCTCGTCAGCCAGCCGAACGCGCCGGCGGCGGCCGCACTCGACCAGTGTGCGCCGGCCACCTTCGCCAGTCCGCCGGCTAGCACGGCGTTGACGGCGACCAGCGCGACGAACAGCTGCAGCAGGACGGCCTGGCTCGCGCCACCGAGAATGAGCAGGCCGAAGAAGACGAGAAAGACGACCCCGAAGCCGTAGCCGACGAGTTTGTACAGCGAGACGCGACGCCCGCCCTCGGTTCCGGTGAGCGACTCCATCGGCGGGAGCGTCTCTGGGTTGTCGAGATAGTTCTCGATGCCCTCCCGGTGGCCGGCTCCCACAACGGCGAGGACGTGATAGCCGGCTTCGCGGAGCGCGATAAGTCGGTGGGCGATGAACGCGTCGCGTTCGTCGATGAGCGCCTCCGCGCCGCCGGGGGAGAACTGACGGAACTCCTCCATCATCGCGCTGACCACGTCGGTGTCTGTCAGTTTCTCCATGTCGAACTCCTCGACGTCGGCCTCACCGCGGAACCGGACCAACAGGGCGGCGATCGGAATCCCGATGCCGGCCGCGACGACACAGATGAGCAACAGCGTGTCGAGCATTCCCTCGGCCGTCCCGCCAAGACCGCCCGGCAAAACCGAAAGGGCACCGCTCGGGACGATGAACGGGCCACCGAAGGCCCCGGCGACGACCGCAAACAGCCCGCCGAAGACAGCACCGATAGTCAGCCCGACAGTCAACGGCGGCCCCATCTCGGCTGCGAGGCTGCCGACGAGCTTGAGTTTCTCGACGGCCGTCAGCCGCGCCCAGAACCGCTGGACGGTCGTCTGAATGTCCCGGTCGACGAGTGCGACGCCGAGGCCGAGACGTTCGGCGGTGTCGATTCCCGCTTTCATGTCCGCACCCGGCTCGATGTCGAATCGGTCGCCCAGCCGGGTCTGGATGTACGACAGCATCCAGTACGCGAGGAACTGAAAGACAGTGTTCCCACGCAGGAGGTCGCTCGCATCGAGATCGTCGGGGGTTTCGCCCTTGATCTGGCGATACCGGCCCTCGTCGAGTTCGACGGCGACGATATCGGGCTCGGATTCTTCGATCGCTGATTCCACTTCCTCGACGCTGTGCTCGGAAACGTGGGCGGTTCCGACGACATCGACGCGTCCCGCTCCTGACGGGTCCGGGAACTCGTCTGTCGCCGACTCCGCGTGTTCGGTCATCACCCGCGTTACACATTCGCTTCCTTTACCCTTGTCGGGTCCGGCTGACTGCCGAGAAACGGCAACCGGAATCATGTTCGCGGCATTGTATGTTCTCGTCAGGTGGCGTAGCTATTGCCAGCTCTCATGTTAATACAGCCACAGATTCTGTGGTAACTACGGGACGGTGGCGGGATTTCTTGAAAACCCGGATATCCCACCGATTCAAAAGACTGATATGTATGGGGTCAAACTGTATCGGATATACGATGTATGACCTGACTGGATTCCAGCGGGACCTGCTGTACGTCATCGCAGGCCTTGACGAGCCCCACGGGTTAGCGATCAAGGAAGAGCTCGAAAACTACTACGAGAGCGAAGTCAACCACGGCCGACTGTATCCGAACCTTGACACGCTCGTCGAAAAGGCGCTCATCGAGAAGGGCGAACGCGACCGCCGAACGAACTTCTACACGCTGACCAAGCGCGGCCAGCGCGAACTCGACGCCCGGAAGGAGTGGGAAGCGCAGTACGTTTCCGCATAGCCGCGTTTTCGAAGCCCGTTCGACAGACTCAACCCGGGTGCTGGCCAACCTCGCGCCATGCCAACGGTACTAGAAACCTATATCGAGAACCGCTGGATGGTCCAGCCCAACCACTCGAACCACCTGGGTGCGACCCACGGGGGAAACGTGCTGAAATGGATGGACGAACTCGGGGCGATGTCGGCGATGCGCTTTGCCGGCGAAACCTGCGTCACCGCCCGGATGGACCAGGTGAACTTCAAGCGGCCGATACCCGTCGGCGACACCGCACTCATCGAGGCGTTCGTCTACGACACCGGCGAAACGAGCGTCAAGGTCCGACTCCGAGTCGCCCGGGAAAACCCCAGAACCGGCGACGCTGAGTCGACGACAGAGTCGTACTCGGTGTACGTCGCGGTCGACGAGGACAGGAATCCGGTTCCCGTCCCTGACGTGACTACGGAAACCGACCGCGGTGAACGACTGCGACAGCGCGCCCTCGACGGGGAAGCGAACCGCTGATACTGTCGGCTGGAATCACGCGGAGAATACGGCTACCTTGGAGTGGTGGATATCTCCACCGAGGTACAGCCAACAGTATGACCTTTATTCCGCTCCGCCGCCAACCACGACTATGACACTGGATGTCGAGACGCCGGAGCGACCGGAGCTTTCCACCGGCGTCGCCGCCGACGAGTACGACGACGCAGACGTGCAGGGCGACGAATACCGGCGTGACGAGCTCGCCGAGGCCCTCGACGACGGCGCGTGGGAAGATGCCTTCGAGGAATGGGCCGCCGACGCCTCACTCGATGCCGATCAGTGGGCAATCGTCACCGATCTGGCACTCATCGAGGAGTTCGATTTCTTCTGGGACTCCTTCGCGGGCCGTGTGGGCTACCACGCTCCGGGCTTGCCCGAGGACTGGCGCGAGCGGGAGATACATCCCGACATCGACTCCTGGGGCACCGTCTCAGGCATCAACGCCGGACTGACCGAGTTCGGGCAGGTCGTCTGTGAGGTGCTGGCCGACGAGTACATCGACTGGGAAGCGGAGGAGGTCGGTGCGGACGACCTCCCGGACTTTTGAGCTTCGTACACGTCGCCGGCTGCGAATCGCTTCGGACAGCCCAGTCAGGGACCGGCAGCCTGATAACGACCCACGCGCTTGCACCAGATATGGCTGAAATCGTCACCCCACGCAAACGGGAGTGCGAGCGGTGTGGGCGGGTCGACGAGTGGGACCCGGAACGACACAGTTGGCGTATCGTCACCGACGACGGCACCAAGCAGTCCGGCGACCCACACTGTCTCCACGAGTGGGACATCAACGGCACGTTCAATCCGCTGGCCGAGTGAGCGTTCGATTCTTCGGCTGTCACCTCTCTCGCGAGCAGGTACACCACTAGAACGAGGTCCGTCGACGCAGTCCCGTAAGAAATCTCAGTTGGATCAAACGGCTGGTCGGACAGAGACCAGCCGCCGTTACTCCGCTATGCTCCTGCTTCAGCCGCGTCCTCGCTCATCGGGGCGCGCGATTCACCGCTGGTCCCGTCGCCCTGCTGAACCGATATCGGCTCCAGTTCGACGGTCGCGGCGGAGTCGTCCTCACCGATGACCTGTCCTTCGGTGACCTCTGTCGTCCCGGTGAACCCGGTCCGTTCCCCGTTGTTGGTCCCGACCGCGGTGAACTGGTACTGGGTCTCAGCACGGACGCTCACGTTCGTGTACCCTTCGTCGGTGCCCCAGTCCTCGTACCCGGTGGTCGAGTAGGGAACGGTCATCTCGAAGTTCCCGTTCTGGTCGGTCTGGGCCTGCTGGCGGTAGACGAACGTCTTGTTCGTCGCCGGGTTGCGCATCTGCACGGCGGCCCGGACTGTCGTGTTCGCCGGTCCGGTGCCTTCGACCGTTGCTCCGGGCACGCGCTCGAATATCTTCGTCCAGGCGGAGTGCTGGTACTGTGGACTGTTCGGGAACGCTTCGGTCTCACTAGAGCCGACGAGGCGGTAGTGCTCCATTGCCGGGACCCGCTCGCTGGGAGCATCGCCGTAGCCACCGAGTTGCGAGGTCGCGTCCTGTTCAACGTACTGACGGGCCTGTTCGAGGCTCTGGAACTGGCGGATGACCTGTCCCTGCTGTTGGCCCTCCGGTTCCTGCTCGTTGGTCGGCGCACCGCGGTACTGCGCTCCCTGGCGTGTCTGCTTGTTCTCCCAGTCGATGACAATCGGTTGCGGTTCTGCGGCGCTGCCGTGGAACCGGTACAGCCGAGTGACCATGGTCTCGTAATAGGCCTGCCGCTGGAACGTTACCTGCTGGACACCGCCGCTCTGAGACTGAATGTACAGCCGACTGTAGTAATCACTGGTCTGGGCCCCGTCAACGAAGGCCGGTGGGGCGAAGAACTTGCCACCGAGGTTTCCGTTGGTCTCGGCCATCTTCCAGTCGACGGCGATATAGCGCGTCTTTGCGTCGTCCTCGTCCGTCCTCTCGAGGATATTGTTCGCCTGCGTTTCGTTCTGTGCGATCAGGAACGGCGCGGCCGTGTCCGTTCCCTGCTGGAAGGGGTTCGCGTTCGGAACGCGCTCGGCCCTGGTCGTAATCCAGTGCCCGTAGTCCCACCACGACAGGACGCCGTACTGGCCCTCCTGGTAGTCGAAGTCGTCCTGCTTCTGATAGGTGCCGTAGTAATCGAGCGTCGCTTCACCGCCGGAGCCGTACGCCCCTTCCGCGGGCGTGTTCGCCTCCATCCACTGTAGGCTTTCGTCCCAACTCTGAATACTCTGGCCGGGACCGGTCGAGCCAGCCTCGACCGGCGTCGTACCGAAGGCGAACAGCGGGACGACGATGACAAGAAGTACTGTGAGAATCGTCAAGACCTGATAGTACTCGATGCCGTCGTCGGCGCTGAAATCGAACCAGACGACGAACCGACCGACGAGCATCCCCGACAGCACTGCAATCGGCGCGACGAGATAGTACGCGAACCGCTGCTGGGTGAACGTCGCGGATAGAATGAACAGTGCCCAGACGACGACGAGTAGTTCTTCCGCCGGAGCGTCGTCCGAGAGGAACTGCTTTCCGAGCAAAAAGAGGCCACCTATCGCCGCAACGATGACAGCGAACCCGTGTGCCTCAAACAGGACGCCGGCATCCTGCAGCGGCGCGGCCTCGCCGACGGTTCCGGCCGTTTCGCTGATCGAGAACCCGACGACTCTCATCACGTTCCGCGTCAGGAAATTCCACAGGTTCGGAGTCAGCACTGCCATCAGAACTGCCCCGAGGGCGAGTATTCCAAACACGGTCGCAGGGTACACGTACCGGCCGTACTCGCGCTGCTCGATAAACCGGGCCAGCCACGCCATGAACACGCAGCCAAAGCCAACGGCCAACGCCAGCCCCGGCTGTAGCAGCGACTGAGAGGTAGCTGTGATTTCAAGGACGGTGATTCGAGACGCACTCAGCACGGCGGCAGTCGTCATCGTGATTGCGCCCGCGATGGCCGTGTGTTCCGGGCTAGTGTCGTGAACGTACTCTAGGCACAATCGGAACAGGAAGAAGACACCGAGTATCCCGAGCAGGAGCACACCTGGCGGCCAGACCCAGAGATACAGCGCAATCGCCACGCCGGCCAGCACGGACCAACTGATAGTGTCCCGCAGTGCATCGATATCTCGCTCGAGGAACTGCTCGTAGATCGGCTTGTCCCGCGCGGCGACGCTGACAGCCACCATGACACCAAGGACGCCGAGTACCTGGAAGAGCGCTTCAGCGACGTGGTGGTCGGAGAAACCGACGAGGCTCCGCCGTAGGAGCCACCCCGTCGAGAATGCCATCACGGTAACCGCAGTTACGCCGCCGATGCGGCCGCCGAGCCGCTGTCCGATGAAGTACGTCGGAATCGCAACGAGCGTCCCGAACACGGCTGGTGCGAACAGGACCGTCATCGCGATCGTCTGGTCGCTCGGGGAACCGAGACCGACGATCAGGGCAACTGTCGCGATAATCTGGTCGAACAGCGTCCCGAACTGCCCGTTACTGGTTCCGTAAGGGAAGGCTGTCCAGGGGTCAAACGGCATTGTCGAGGGCCAGTTTTCAACGACGTACTTCGTCGAACGGTAGTGATACCAGGCGTCGTTCCCACTGAAGAGCACCTCGCCGTCAACAATGAAGTTCTGCCAACTCCGGACGCGATTCCACAGCATGAACCCGAGCAGTACCAGGAGGACCGGAACGTGGTACCAGCGCTCGGCCCACTCCAGGGCGGACTCGAGTTCGGGGTTGTCGTCAAGATAGCCCCGTGATTGACTCATTGCACGGAAAAACTGCCAAGGCGCGCATAAGCCTTTTGACCTCTGTGCGAGCGCAGGATGGAAACGCCTAACAGCACCGGTGGCACACCACCGACCATGCGAGTCTCGGTCGTGCTCTGTACGCACACGATGGAGCGATACGACGACTGCCGAGCGGCGGCCGAGAGCGTCTTAGCACAGACCTACGACGACGTGGAACTCGTACTGGTCTCGGATGGTAACCGGGACGTGTACGAACAGTACGAATCCGACTTCGGCGGCCGGGACGATGTCCTGACGCACTGCAACGACGAGAACGTCGGCCTGCTGGAGAGCCGGAACAATGGCGCTGCAGTCGCTACAGGCGACGTGGTCGCGTTCATCGACGACGACGCTATCGCCGATGAAGAGTGGGTGGCGGCGTTAGTCGACGCCTACGAACGACACGACGCGCTCGCGGTCGGCGGTCGAATGACGCCGGCGTGGGTCGCCGGCAAACCCAGCTTTCTGCCCGCGGAGTTCTACTGGCTCATCGGCGTCACCCACCGCGGGTTCGGACCGAACGGCGACCCCGACGAACCCGGCGTGGTTCGTAACACCTTCGGATCGAACATCTCTTTCGACAGGGACGTGTTTCTCGAACTAGGCGGCTTCGACGACGATATCGGCGGCCGCCAGGGTGAAAAGAACCTCCAGGGCGGCGAGACAGAACTCTGTGCGCGCCTGCGAACTGAATACGACGAAGGGGTATACTACACCCCGGACGCGCTTGTTGCCCACAAGATATTCGATTACCGAACCGACCCCGGCTGGCTGTTAGACCGCGCGTTCTGGCAGGGATACTCGAAGCGCGGGATGGAGGTGTTCGTTCCCGAGTCGACTGGCGAGGAGTCCGACTTCCTCGGCGACCTCCTGTTTCGGTTCGTCCCGTCACGCCTCCGTGGACTTGTCGACTCTCCGTCTGTCGGGGCAGTTCTGCAACTCCTCTTTTTGTTTCTACTTACCGGTAGCGTCGGCGTCGGATACCTCTACGGAATGTACGTCTGGAGATAATATGAGCGTTCTACAGCCTGAACTCTACTCAACGTATCCAAGGTCCTGAAGTCGCTCCTGAACCTCCTCTGCCTGTTCGTTCTTTTCGACATGGATATCAGCACCTGATTCCGTCATCGATACACGTCCATCGGTGCTAGTAACGGTGTAATCGTCGGTTGCGAGTCGGAGCGAAGCCGTGTTGTGCCATGGCGCAATTGTCAGCGTATACGACCTGGACTCTGAACGAATATCGATACCGTTCCACTCCTCGGGCGGATCGGTCCCCGCCTGATTGGCTAGCATCGGTCCAATATCAAGGAGGCTACACCGATCTCCCGTGAGCGAAACGTCATTGCTTACAATGGGAACGGTGACCAGCTTATCGGCTGTTCTCCTGCGCTGTGGTTGATGATAGTAGTACCCCTCTTCCCCGAATTCGTCACCATGATCTGAGGTGAAAATGAAGGTCGGATCTCCATCGAGACCCATCAAAAGATCTTCAACGACGGTGTCGACTCTTGAGAGGGCGTCTTCATACGCTGATGTAATCTCTTGGTGTTCGGAATCCTTGAGCGAGGATGGTGAAAACAAGGCTTTCCTATCGAGTGACCTCGAAATCGCGTTCTCACCACGGCCATATGGCCGATGGCTACCCATTAAATGCACCCACATGAACCGTGGTCCCGACGCTTCGTTGAACTGCTCAACCGCCTGCTCGACAACTGCTTTATCAGTCGGAAGATCGGACATTTTCGCATGTGGCGGAAAGAACCGATGGTAGACTTTTCGTAGAATGTCAAACTGCCCGAGAATCTCCCGTCGGTTGCTTCCGCGATTGCCCGCGTCAACGAAATTCTCGTACTTATCGAAACCTTGGTTGAAATTGAACACTTCGTCAAGTTGTGGGCTCGGAGCTAGCCCGATTGTCGTGTACCCGGCGTTCGACATAACCTCTGGTATCGTTGGTCCGGTCACAGCCGATTTCATTGTTGCCTGATACTGACTAGATAGGAGGCCTGCTAAACTTGGTCTAGTGTAATGTCCGACTGTCGTTCCGGATTGTGTCTGATATCCCGAGAGAAACTCCATCTCTTCGATGTAGTCATATCGGACCGAATCAGCCGTAATCAGCACGATATCGTTCATTTACCTGGGATTGACAGTCGGGCATTATATCCCTTCTTGAATCGGGTTCGGAAAGTTCAGGAGCGAAGGGTATGAACGGCATATACGACGCCGCCGATAATATTGTTTATTACTCGGAGAATGAGCTGCATTACGACCCCGAAAGTCAACGCGACACCGTCTCCGACTCCCACTGAAGTGAAAAGATAGAGATACGCGCTCTCACGCACCCCAAAGCCCTGGATTGATATCGGCAAAAAGAGGAAGAGTTCCACTAGTGGAATAAATACAAAAAAGTACACGAGTGGTATCTCAATCCCTAGCCCCAGGGCGACGACGTAGTTGCTGGCAATCAGTAAGACCCGGAACACGACCGAAAGCAAGAGCGCAATGACCACTGCTCGTTTGGCTTGGCGATACTCGTACACCGCAGTGTACAATCTTTCAGCCCGATTCCCGATGTCGAACGCTTGTAACTCAAAAACCGTGGTTTCCAGGATCGGGCGTAGTAAGTCAGTAAATAACAATACTGGTGTCGTAACTATCCCGACCGCGCAGCCGATAAGTGCCAGATTTGCGACCCGGACCGGAACTAGCTCGTAGCCAAATGCGACCGCAACCAGAACGATGCACAAGATTGAGTAGAGGCCAGCAATCCGCTCAATCACGACAGAAGAAACTGATGCGGAGCCATCGTTTGTATCCGCATAGAGGTAGTACATCCGTGCAGTATCTCCGCCAATAATCGATGGCAAAAACGCATTGAAGAACTGCCCGATATAGTAGTAAATCCAAGCGGTACGGAGGGTGAGCGTTATACCCTTTACAGCGAGGAGAACTCGCCACTTCCAGGCGCTGAGGCCGACACCAAGGACGCTAAGTCCAACAGCGATAACCAGCGTGACTGGCTCAAGCGTTTGGAGATGTTTGATCAGTGTGTCGAATCCGACCCTACTAATCACGTACCAGAGTAGTATTACACTGATAGAAACGCGAAGCGAGGCCGAGAGGATACTACGGATGTCTGTGTCTCTTCTTGACATAGTAATACAGGAGTGTCAGCTATAGGTCACTTGTTGTCCGCGCCACCGCCGATAACTACTTCAACACGATAGGGGTCTCTCTCGATGTAGTGTAACTTTGTGATCATTTCCGCCAGGAAACCAAACATAATCAAGATAAGCCCGAATAGAACGAGTGCAACCGTTAGTACAAGACGGGGGAGATTCGGAAGTAGCGGAACGCCCAGTACGTACTTCGAGAACACTGCATGAATCCCGATTAGCATCCCTATCCCAAACGAAATCAACCCAAACCCACCAAGGAAGTGAACCGGTCGGGTTGAGTACCGGTTCCAGAATACCTGAAACAGGAGGTCAACAAAGCCCCTTATAAGTCGTTTCGTGCCGTATTTTGAACTCCCTTCTGTCCGGGGGCGATGGTTAACTGGGACTTCTGTAATTCTGTAGCCCCGGTTGTACAATTTCGCCGGAATGTACCGGTGACCCTCTCCATACAACTCTATTTCATCAAGAGCGTCTGACCGATATGCTTTCAGAGTACAGCCGAAATCGTGGATGTCTGGCCCGGTCCAGCGTGCCATCCGTGTCTGTATCGCGGATGGTATCGTTTTTGTTAGCGGATCGTTTCGGTCTCGCCGCCAGCCGCTGACGCAATCATAGCTATCGGATTCGCTGTCCCCACTTATCAACATATTGAGGAGATCTGGAATGTCTTGTGGGTCGTTCTGTCGATCAGCATCGAGAGTCACGATAAACTCGCCGGTTGCTTGTTTGATTCCTGCATTCAAGGCTGCACTTTGTCCAAAGTTGCGGGACAGTAATAATCCGAGAACGTTCTCGTTGTGTTCTGCCAAGTCACGGATAACGCCCCTGGTACCATCGGTACTACCATCATCCACGATAACGATGTTATATGGAGAAAACGTCGGTTCGGTCTGAAATACTGACTGGATCTCTTTGATTAACGGCTCGATATTATCCACTTCATTGTACGCTGGCAGTACAACGGAGGTCCGAACCTTGTCACGGTCTTCGCCAGTGAATTCACTTGCGTTATCCCGTACGTCCTCTGTCGTCGCCATTATCTAATGCCGTGACTGTGATTCTTCAAGCAGGTTTATTAACAGTTGTCATTCCCAGTACTGCCCACGCCAGGAATCAGATATAAATCGTCGTATGTATGGTTGTTGTCAATTGCACCCTGGGGCATGAAGGATGCCCGGAATACACAGTAATATCAGTATGAGACTGATTTAGGCTAACCACGTGCAGAGGGCGCTCTCCCGAAATCGCACAGACTATTACAGTCAGTGGTCAATCACGAGGAAATGCCCTCTAGCCTGTGGAACAGAATACGCAAGTCGGCCCGACGCGAACCGTTTGTGCCGCTCGTTGCGCTTGCTGCGTTCCTGCTGATGTTCTTCGGCACCTGGCGACTACGGCCACATCTGACCTTCCCGGATGAAACCGGTGCTATCGAACTCGCTCTCAGGATTGGATACGAGCAGAATCCCTTCATAGACAACTTCCGGAAGGGTGGGAACTTCCACCTCTACTTGCTTGCGCTCTCTTTTGTCCCGGTAACGCTGTACTGGCTCGTGACCGGACAGTTCGGCGATATTATGTCGGGCGCGGCTAGTGTCGGGAGCTCGCCGAGTTGGGGCGTGTCCCCGGATCTCCTCACAGCGTTCTACGACGTGCTGTTCGCCGGTCGGCTGGTATCTGTCCTGTTCGGTGTCGGCACTGTCGTGGTCCTCTACTACCTCGGCCGGGAACTACTGGACCGGCGCGCCGGAATCCTCGCATCGGTGTTTCTCACGACTTCTGTTGGGTACGTCCTCACCGCTCATTATGCAACTGAGGACGTTCCGATGACGTTCTTCCTCATGCTCGGCTTCCTGCTGACGGTTCGTGCGTTTCATTCAAGAGACACCAGAACGCTGTTGGCCGCGGCGCTGGTCGCTGGCCTGGCAGCGTCGACGAAGGCGACCGCCGGACTCCTTGTCCTGCCCATCGCCATCGTCATTATTGAGCGCCACTGGGGCGAGTCGGGAACCGTTTTTGAGTTCGTCCAGGCAGTCTGGCTGTACCCGACGCTAACGATACTTGGATACGTCACTACAACGCCATCGATATTCGTCCATCCGGGTTCATGGGCCGACGAGATATCCCGATACGTCTACCGAAGTACGAGCGATTCCGTTGCGTACAATTGGTCAGACCCTGGGTGGCTCATCCAGCTCGCACACATCGCCGAAGGGCAGGGGATCGTGCTATTCCTGTTCTCCATACTGTCCGTACTGCTCGTTGTCGCGTTCCTTCTGCGAGGGACGCTTGACAGCGCAGTTTGGCTGTTGCTCGTCTACGCCATCCCGTACTTCATCGTCATCATCCAGGGAAACATGACACAGTTTCCTCGGGTGATGCCGCTCTTCCCGATTCTCGCAGTCCTCGCTGGCGTCGCCGGGTCCGAGCTAACCCGTTCCACTCGTCCGGTCCGAGTGGCCGGCATCGGACTTCTCACGCTCGCCGTAGTCTTTTCGGGCATACACACTGTCGCTGGTGTCGCTGATATCAGCCAGTCACGGCAGGAGGCGACCGAGTGGACACATGCGAATCTAAATAGCTCTGATACTGTTGACGTGTATTCCCAGCGGGTGTACCTCCCAGAATTTCCCGAGGAGACAACTGTAAACCGGTATGAAATCCACTCCACTCTCCCCCGAGAAAACTGGCAGCCCGGCCTCGAACGGATGGACTGTAACGCGCCTGAGTACGTCGTGCTCTCTAGTTACCACTACTTCCGCTTCTTTAAGGATCCGTCCGTGTACCCGGGTGTGACTGAACGCATGTCTGCGCTGTTCACCGAGGAGGACTACGAAATTGTCCGGACGTTCGGCCCACCAATTGATACTGAACTCAGCGCCGAACGGAAGTTCAAAGACAGCGCCGGGTTGTCGTCGTTCCCTGAAGACGGGAACCCGACTATCGTTGTGCTGAAGCGGATAGACGATGAACCGACCTGTTGATGACAACTGTATGCCGAAACCACTCTCCACTCACAGACGCGATATGGGAACCAGCGGTTCAACCGTGATGACGAACGGGGTCAGAATCTGTGACTGACGAATCACTCCCGAGCGTCTGCGTCGTGACCCATCCCCTCGCCGCCGCCGGCGAGAACGCCACACGAAGCCTGCTGGATATCCTGTCGGCTGTGACATCGGTCGCGCTCGTGACGGCTGATCTGCCCGCTGACTCCGAGATCCGCGACCGTCACGAACTCGTCGAACTCACGCAGAAAGGCGCGGGTGAGTCCGTCGTCATCGCCGCGTTCCGATTCCTGCTGAACCAGCTCCGGATGTGCCGTGTCATCGCCGACCGCGACGAAGACGTCGTTCTGTTTTTCGGTGCGACATCGTACCTGCTGCCCATTGTCGCGGCTCGATTGCTCGGCAAAACGGTTCTCATTGAACCCCGCGGCGACGTGCCGCTGACGCTCCGTCTGAACTGGGAACAGCGGTTGCCCGACGAGATAGCCGCAGGGCTCGCTGGCGCAGTCCGCGCGCTCGAACGAGCCGGCTTCGCCGCGGCCCACGGCGTTATCACCTACACGCCGGAGATGGCCCGCCAACTGGATCTGCATCCGGAATCCCCGACTGTGTATCCGACGGGGGCGCGCTACGTTCGGACAGACGAGTTTCGCGTCCAGCGGCCCTACGCCGACCGCGATCGCGTGGTCGGGTTCCTCGGGCGACTCGACGAGGAGAAGAGCGTCCGTGAACTCGCTGCTGTCGCCGCTGAACTGCCCGACGACGTGGCCTTCCGGTTCATCGGCGACGGGGATCTCCGGGAGTGGCTGGAAGCCGAACTCGCGGCGGAAATCGAACGGGGCGCGGTTGCGCTCACTGGCTGGGTGGACCACGACGACGTTCCGGCCCAACTGAACGACCTCGCCCTGCTCGTGCTGCCGTCACAGCCGACGGAAGGGCTTCCAACGACAATTCTGGAAGCGCTGGCCTGTGGAACACCAGTACTGGCCTCGCCGGTTTCGGGCGTTCCCGACGTGGTCCGTGAGGGTGAAACCGGATTCCTCCTTGACTCGCGGGAACCAGCGGCTCTCCGGGAAACGATACTCGGTATTTTGGAACGAAATGACTTGGACACCATCAGTGCGAATGGACGCGACCTGATTGAGCACGAGTACAGCTTCGAGGCGGCCTGTGGGCGGTACAAGTCGATACTCGCGGCGTGTACTCGGTAGGCACTACACCATCTGTAACACGCGCTCTCTGATTTCGCGGTCCGTCGCCATCCCGAGGCCGTACGCCACCACGCCGAGTGCGACTAAACCACCAAGCTTCAAAAGCGTTGATGGCGGTAAGATGGTCGCCGCCGCGTACACCACTGCGCCCATCGCTAATGCTGTGACCGTCTGCCTTCCGAGCGCCCGCCAGTTTGCGGTCACAGTGATGAACCGCCGGAGATACACTATCTGAATGACGAGTGCGATGCTGACTGTCGTTATCGTTGCCGCCGCTGCCCCGAACGATCCGAGTTCCGGAACCAGTAACAGATTGAGCCCAACGTTCGCAACGAGGGTCAGCGCTGCCGTCCGGAATACGAGATTCGGGTGACCGATCCCCGTGAGCGTCCGCTGGATCAGGATTCTCGGGGCCTGCAACAACTTCTCCGCCATCAGGAGGATGAGGATCAACCCGCCCGTGTCGAAGTCATAGACGAGTTGCATGAATGGATCGGCGAGTATCGCTACACCGACTACGGCGGGGATGACAAGCAGGAGACCATATGTGAAGCCTTCGCTTAGAGCTGTTTCAATGCGACCGTATTCGTCGCGGGACGCCCACTCGCTGATCGATGGAAACACCGCCTGACTCAGGGCCTGACTAGCCATTACTGCGACTACGCTGACCTTCCAAGAGGCCTCGTATACAGCAACAGCGGTCTTTGACGCGAAGTACGCCAACACGAGCGTATCTGCCCAGTTGTACGCTAGCGAACTCACACTATTGAACGATGTATACTTCGAGAAACCCCAGAGATCTCTGACGGTTTCCCAAGTTGGGATCGATAGCGAAGTTGACAGCGCGAAGTAAAATATGACAAATTTCACCACAACTCCAATCAAAACACCATATAGCAGAGCAAATATCTCTAATCCGGCTATGATTAGTCCAATACTTGTTACTATACGAATGACTTCACCAAAGAGTTCGATGAGAGAGCTAAGCGCCACTCGCCCTTCACCACGAACGGCCGCTCCAGTGAGCCATCTTCCGGTACTGGATATAATAAATACGATCAGTAAGGGCACGACCGCCACACCGATATATTCGTCTATATGGCTTTCAAATACGAATAATCCGAGAGACATGGCTGCAATCGGAACGAGTGTTATGAGGTAGCCTGCAGTCAGGTACGACCCACGCTGTTGAGTAGCCGATTCGCTAATGCGTTTCTCTATCCCCGTATCGACACCAAGCCGTGCCCCGGTCATCAGCACACTCGTGACAGCATCGAAGGTAAAAAATATTCCAAGAACCGTTCCACCGAGAGTTTGAGCAAAATACGCGGTTCCAACAAAACCAATTAGACTCAGTATGATATTACTGGCGTATATAATAACACTTGATCGGTCGATATCCATCGATATCTGTGGATTTCTCCCATGTGGTTATTATTCTGTTCTTGTTAAACCCATTAAAAAGTTCTAATATTAGGAGATATACATGATTTTCTTGACTTGACCTCCGTGGCACAAAAGTAACGAGAGTACAATTTCAAAACATTAATTTCACCATCAAATTAATAATGCATAGATGGCTTTCTCCGATTGGTTTTTTGACACCGTGGATCGGCTACGATCAGATCCCTCACCGAAGAATGTAGAAATAGCCCTCAGAAAGCTATGGGCCGGTTTGCTTGGAAGATTTGTCCCAGACCAGCAGGAAGAGCAGGTTATATGGAATGAAGACTGGGATATACTGGTTATTTTAGACGGGTGTAGGGCTGATGCTATGCAAGAAATCACACAGATGGATGCTTATGAACCCCTATTCTCTGGTAAGAAACTCGAAACACGCTGGTCGGTCGGTGGGACCAGTTCTGAATGGATAAAAAAAACATTTAATGAGAACTATTCGGATGAAATTGAAAACACAGCATACGTTACAGGAAATCCATACACGGATCAGATACAATACGATGAATTTCCAGAGTTTGCTCATTTCGGAATTAGCCCAACAGAGCATGATATTCGGACTGTTTTGCCTCGAAAATTAACTGATTACGCCATTGATACTTGGAGGAACCGAGATGAGCTGGGCGTTGATCGAATGATTATCCACTATATGCAACCACATGCACCGTTCCGGTCACGGCCAGAATGGTTTCGTGAATTCAAAGGGACAAAGAAGTTTGGTAGCAAGGTATGGTGGCGCCTCTGTGATGGAACCGTTTCGGAGGACGACTTTTGGTCTGCATATCTCGATAACTTGGAATGGATAATGGAAGAAATTAGTATCCTTTCTGTCTCTCTTGAGGGTACTATAGCCCTGACTGCTGATCATGGTAATGCAAAAGGAGAATCAGGAGTGTATGGTCACCCAAAAGGAGTCCCGGTTTCTGCTGTACGCGAGGTACCGTGGATTAACTTGGAAGGGATAGATACTAAAAAATATGTTCCAGAATATGACGTCTCCGATATCGATGGACATAATGGAATGCCTGCTCGTGAATCGCAGCTCGAAGCCTTAGGTTATAAATGACGTATTTAAAATTATGTATGACTAGGTGGGATTAATCTTGCCTACAGAGAGACGACAAAAATAACTATTAATTCCTCCATTACCCATCATCAGCTATGCCGCGAGTTCTTATTGGACCGACTAAACCAGATGTACACAATGAGGAATACGGTAAGAGCTACAATATCTTGAATAACCTGTACGACGATTACTTTACCGTCGACACATACACGAGAACGGTTTCCGACCGCCTTGACCCCGAAAACGTCACTGTACACTCGCTCAGAGGGGCAAACAGGCTCACATTCTATAGTAAGCTATATTATACGGTTTTTAGGGAACTACAGAAGGGAAATGTCGATATATACCATCATATGAATCTGAGCTACAGATGGTTCAATCCGATCCTTATCTTAGGGCTTCATGATGATATCCCTGTCGTTGTTGGTCCCTGTCAAACAGGCCATGCAATTATGGCAGAGGAGTTCAATCGAATGCTCTCTTTGTCCATCGGAAAAGATCTTTCGAGGTCACTTACCGATCCCCTGCACACGGCTGTCGATGCTACTCGGGATGTAGTTCTTGACCCACCCAGAATGAATCTATTCAAGCGGACGCTCAACGCCGCAGATCGAATTGTCGTTGTTGATAAAGAAGCGCATGAAATGTATGCTAACCTGGTCGACGAATCGAAACTCCGGACGATTCCGCTTGGCGTCGATCCGAACGTTTTCGAGTACAGTGAACCAGACAACTCACAAGAAATTGTAGCCATCGGCAGGCTTCGGGAGCGCAAGGGTTACGATGTTCTTCTTGAGGCACTCGACCAGATTCAGCAGGAATATCCTGAGGTTCATGTTAACGTTTTCGGTGACGGGCCATTAGAAGACGAGTTGCGTGAGCAGGCTAAAAGGCTCAATATAGAGAATAACGTGACATTCCACGGCTACGTCGACCAGTCTATCGTCCGAGAACACTTATCTCGAGCACGTGCCTTCGTCCACCCTTCTCGGTCAGAGGGCTTTTCAATGGTCCGTCTGGAAGCCATGTCGACCGGCTGTCCAGTAGTCGTTACCAATGTTTCTGGAGCGAACGAAATGGTCCGAGAAGGGAAGGAGGGATTTGTTGTCCCGATAGAATCACCGGACGCAATCGCAGACGCCGTCACCACATTGCTCTCCGATTACGAACTCACGAAACAGATATCCAGGCAGGCGCGAGACCGCGTCGAGGAGAAGTACGACTGGCGGAAGATCGCGGACGAGTACCTCGACCTGTACCGTTCGTTGTCTGGCTAAGGTCGTACCGCCGTCTATCGCGTGCATCGAAAGGTCTTAACCCATCGACTGAGACGTTCGGGGTAGATATGGTCCTCGTAGTGCTGGGTATCGATGCACTCGACCCGGAACTAGTAGATTCGGCGGCACATCCGAACTTGACGCTCGCTGACCACCGCGCTATCGAGACGATCAGGAGCGTAGAGGGCGGACCCAGCACGCACGAACTCTGGCCGACGATCATTACCGGGCTCACGCCGCCGGAGCACGGTATCACGCTTGATGACGGCGTCGCCTGGGAGAACCCCGTCCTCCGGTTCGGAAGCGCCGCCGCGGACTACCTCCTCCCGTCCGGGCTGCAGACGCGTCTCGGCGCGTGGCTACTGAACAACACTGAACAGGACGCGTTCCGGATTCCGGCGACCTACTACGAGGAAAACGACCTGACGACGGTTTTCGACGGACGGCAGGCGGCCCCCATCGGCATCCCCAACTACGTGATCGACCCGGACACGGAGGACCGCGAACACAGCCTCCGGCGGAACCTCGGTGACCTCTTCGAGCGCGACCTCGAAGCGAAAGGTGGGCACTCGTCGGCGGACCCGGCGCTGTTCTACGAGCAGTGCCTCGAAATGTCGATGGTTCGCCTCGCCCGCGCACGACGGGCGCTCAGAGGTGGACGACACGAACTGGTGTTTGCATACACGAGCGGGCTCGACCTCATCGGCCACGTCGCGTACGAACAGCCCTCGCTCCAGGACCGCGCCTACGAGGAGCTCGACGAGTTCGTGGGCGAGGTCCGGGACGACCTCGGCGACGACGACGAGCTACTGCTCGTCAGTGACCACGGCCTGCAGGACGGCGTTCACACCGACGAGGCGATGGTCGCGGGGACGGACGCCGCCATGGTCGAGTCGATTGAGAGCGTCGTCGACGTCCGGGCTGCTATCGAAGCCGAACTCGACGAGAACGATCACACGTCCACGCCGCAGGTGACGGCGTCGGACGACGGCGGCCGGTCAGGGGAGGACGTCAAAGAGCACCTCGAAGACCTCGGGTACATGTAGCCATATCGGCCGATCCAAACGTCCTGCTGGTTATCCTCGACAGCGTCCGTGCACAGAACCTCGGCGCCTACGGCCACAGTTAGCCCAACGCAGCGACACTCTCGTACTCCCAGACCAGGTCGAAGTAGCGCTTCATCCCAGCGACGAACGACCCGTTGTCCGTAATCGCGGCTTGGCGCATGTGGTTGGGAACGTCCGGCTCCTCGACCAGTAGAATCGCCTCGCCGCTGTCGTAGTCCATGCTCGGGTCGACGAGCGTCCCGCGCCAGGGTAGTTTCTCCGTGCTGAACCGAACGTCTACCTCAGAGTACTCCGCCCTCAGCCGGTCGACGATGTCAGCCTGGACAGCGGCCTTCTCCGCCGGGAGCTCGTCGGGGTGCAGGAAGAGAACGCTAACTTCGACCTCGCGGTCGAGCGTCTCGGCCAGTGCGCGCTCGACGCTGTCGAGGTACGCGAAACTGTTGGTAATAACCCGAAGCGTCTCGTCGGCGTCGTCGTACAGCCGGCGGGTCTCGCGTTCGCTCGGTTCGCCCACGTCGACGACGTGGAACAGTTCGGCCGTCGGCGAGATGTCCTCGCTGGCGCGTTCGAACCGAGGTTCGTACTCGGCGAGAAAGGCGTCGCGGTGGGACTCGATGTCGGCGGCGAACGATTCGTACGATTGCCTGCGGTTCTCGACGGCCCGGTCGAGGATTTCGCGGGGGGATTTCGGCTGGTACTCCTTGGGACGGCCGGGGATCACCTTGATGAAGCCGCGGTCGGACAGCGACTCCAGCACGCCGTAGACGCGGGCCTTCGGGATACCGCTCGCTTCCGCGAGGTTCGGGGCCGTCGTTCGTCCGAGCGAGACCAACTGTTCCAGCGCCGTCGCCTCGTATTCGGTCAGCCCAACCAGGTCGAACACGTCCGCAGGGTCGCTCATACACGCCCATGTGCGGCAGGGAATGTAAAACGCGTCGGCCGCCGCCCAAATCTATTAGTGGGTGGCGGCGAGTAGTTACTCGAAGAGTGAGTAACATGACTGCGACATCCCAGACCGAGGAAGACGATCACCTGGCGGACATCGAAGACGGCTGTGGCTGTGCGGAGGTCTGGGAACACATGAGCGAGCAGCGCGACGACTGAGACGGACTGGTGTCCGTCATTTCCGGCTGTCGCCGCTTTCGAGGCGGCGGCTACCGGAAACAGTCACAAAACCCGTGCGCGGCCAGACCCGCATTTATTTGCCTCCGCGTGGCTGACGTTTTGTCGATGGCCGACCGAGACGACGTCTGTATACTGTTGCCGACATTCAACGAGGCCGAGACTATCGAATCGGTCGTGTCCGGGTTCCGCGAGCAGGGGTTCGACAACGTCCTCGTTATCGACGGCGGGTCGACCGACGGGACACAGGACATCGCCGAATCGGCCGGCGCGCGGGTCGTCGAACAGTCCGGCTCGGGGAAGGGACAGGCTGTCAGGGAGGCAGTGACGCGCCACATCGAGCAGCCGTACGTCCTGATGGCCGACGGCGACGCGACCTATCGGCCCGATGAGGCGGACAGGCTACTCGAACCACTGTTGTCGGGCCAGGCCGCGCACGTCATCGGAAACCGCTTTGCGGACATGCAGCCCGGCGCGATGACGAAACTCAACCAGATCGGCAACCGTATCATCAACAGTGCCTTCGCAACGATTCACGGACGGGACCTCACCGACATCCTCTCCGGCTACCGGGCGTTCACGCGGCAGTCCTTCCAGCGGAGTTCACTGACGGCGTCGGGCTTCGGTATCGAGACGGAGATGGCCGTCGAGTGTGTCAAACACAACGTCTCGACGGCTGTGGTACCGATCACCTACCAGCCCCGGCCCGACGAATCCGACACGAACCTCCGGCCGTTCCGTGACGGCGCGACCATTATCCTGACGCTGTACCAGATGGCAAAGACAAACAATCCGCTGTTTTACTTCGGAAGCGTCGGCCTCGGGAGCACTGTGGTCGGGTTCGCGCTCGGAGCGTACGTGGCCTACGACTGGGTTGTCAACAGTATCTCACACGAGGTGATTGCAGTTATCGGCTCGTTCGCCATCCTGCTGGGAATTCAGCTCCTCATGTTCGGCGTCCTGTCGGATATGCTCGTGGCGGTGAACCGCGAACAGACGCGCCGCTTGGAAGACATTGCCGTCCAACTCACACACGAGAGCCGAAATCGGCCGGCAGACGTGTTCGACGACCAGCGGGTCGGCGACGCGGAACGCGCCGAGGAGAGCGATATGGACCACGTCACGGACGGCGACGTGGAGACGGAACCGGCGGTCTCTCCGCACCAGCCTGACGAATAGCTCAGAACGGAACCAGCGCGCGCAGCTGGGAGAGAATACTGTTTCTGGTGGCTTCCCGTTTCCGTTCGAATATCGGATGGAGGTCGTTGAGTAGCTCTTGCTCGTTGTCGAACTCAGTGGCGTTCGTCTCGTCGAGCGCCTCGGCGACGGTCATCGAGTGTCCAGACGCGTCGAACGGGACCGCGATGTGCCCGGCGGCGTCTCGGACCTCCGCCGCTGTCGCGGGGTATTCGATGTCCACGTCCGACAGGCGGGCGTCGAGTGCCGCGATACCGAACTCGATGACGTCTGGCTCGTCGCTGTTATCGGCTGGTGGCCGTACTCCCATTGGTAGAGCGATGGGGCCGGGGGATAGAAAAGTCTGCGTTGTCGGGTCAGCTCTCGCAGCCGGCTAACCACTCCTCGGCCCATTCCTCGATCTCGTCGAAGACCGGACAGAGGGATTCCCCCTTGGGCGTGAGCTGGTAGTACGTCGCGACGGGCGCGTCTTCTTCGAGCCGCCGGTCGACAAAGCCCATCTCCTGAAGGTCGTCGAGGACCCGCGAGAGGGTGCGAGAACTGGCGTCGGTGGCGCGTTTGAGTTCGTTGAATCGCTGTTCGCCGTTCTGGAGTTCGTGGAGGACGACCAGCCGCCAGCGCGACCCGATCTGTTCCAGCGACTCGATGACGGCACACGGCCCGCTTTCTTCTGCCTCGTCCGTGGCAGTGAATACTTCAGATGACATCGGTGCTACCTGGTATCCTCTTTGTCCGGGAACGTACATATAGGTTCGGATACGAACCAAGTAACGTAATGAAACTACCAATCGCGGTTCGACAGTCTCACGGTGAAACCACCCCTGCGCCGGAGGTGAGCGCCTGATGGCGTTCGAGTCCGCTGGGGCGGGCGAACTGTTCCTGCTGGGACGAATCCTGTTCGGTGGCGTCCTCGCCTTCATGGGCCTGAACCACTTCCAGAACGCCGGGCAGATGACGCCCTACGCGGAGGCGAAGGGGCTTCCGGCACCCGCGGCGTCAGTCTACGGAAGCGGCGGACTGCTCCTCGTCAGCGGCGTCCTCGTCATCCTCGGTGCGTACCCCGTCATCGCGGCCGGGGCGCTGGCGACGTTCCTCGTCGCTTCCGCCGTCATGATGCACAATTTCTGGGCGGTCCCCGACGACCAGGTCCAGGACGAGATGACGCAGTTCCTCAAGAACATCGCCCTCGCCGGCGGCGCGCTGTCGCTGCTTGCGGTGGCCGGCACGTCGTGGCCGTACAGCGTCGGCATGTCCCTGTTTTGAGGTGACGCGTTCACTGGCCCGGGTTGCCTGATTCCGACCCGCCCCTCGTTCGTCACTGTTGGAGAGTGACACCTGCCGCCATCCATAAGCCGTCCCGTACCTGAACTGTGCGTGAATGATGCAGTCGCTGCCGACGCCGGCCATGCCCGCGTGGCTCCCATGGCAGGAAGCGGTCGTCCTCACCGTGGTGTTTGCTGTCCTCGTTGCCGTCCGCCGCTTCTCGGATGCGCGACTTGGAGACGGGATGCGGGCGCGACTCCTCCTCGGTGTCCCATGGGGGACGCTGCTGACGATGGCCGGCGTCCTGACGGTGTACCTGTTTCTGCAGGGCGCGTGGTGGCACCCGCGGAACCCGCTTGTGACACCGTTCCGGACATGGTCGTACTTCTACCCGTTCGGGATGCTCACCGGGGCGTTCACCCACGGCAGTCAGGGGCACATCACGGGGAACCTCATGGGCACGCTGGTATACGGGACGGTCGCGGAGTACGTCTGGGGACACTACCCCCGAAACCGCGGCGTCCAGACCTTCACGTCGCTACGGACGAACCCGTTTGCCCGGATCCTGGCCGTCCCCGTCGCCATGTTCGTCGTGGGTTTGTTCTCTGCGGTGTTCGCCATCGGGCCGATTGTGGGCTTTTCGGGCGTGGTGTTTGCTATCGCCGGGTTCGCGCTCGTGACGCGGCCGACGCTGTTTCTCGGTGCGTTTCTCGGGAACCGCGTGCTCGACCTCCTGTATTCGGCGCTTCGCTACCCCGTTTCGACGGCCTCGGGTCAGACTCGCTTTGTGACGCCGTGGTGGTCCAACATCGCCATCCAGGGGCACGCTATCGGTATCCTGGCTGGCGTCATCGTGGCCCTCGCGCTACTGTGGAATCGGAACAAACGCCCCGACACGCTCCGGGTGTTCTTTGCGACGCTCGTGTTCGCCGTCGCACAGGGACTTTGGGCGGTGTACATACCGCTCGGCGGCGGCCGGTTTCGGTTGTTCCGCTGGGCCGGGACGGCGCTGGTGTTCGTTCTGGCGCTCGTCGTCGCAGCAGCGACCGTCAGTTCCGACCGGACGTTTCGCCCCTCGCTTGACCGCCGGCCGGCGTCACTCGCAGTGGTGATCCTGCTCGTCGTCCTCGGCGCACTGAGCCTCGCTGCCGTCCCGACGAACGTCGTCGACCTGGAGGAGGACCAGCTCCCCGAAGACGGTATCGAGGTCAGAGACTACGTGGTGACCTACGACGAGAACGTGCCGAACGCGTATTTCGAGAGCATCTGGGTCCCAACGCAGCGAGAGGGGGCGAGCGTCAACGCCAGCGGCGTCATCGTCGCCAGCGCAGAGCGCGAGGTCTGGATCGCTGCCGTCCAGCCGGGCCGGCTCGCAGTCAACGGTGAGGAACGGGTCACGGTCGGCGGGCCGACCTGGCGCGAGTCGGTGTACGCGAACCGGACGGACTGGTCGGTGCTCGGTAACGCCAGCGTCTATCGGGTCCAACTCAGGCGCGAGGGCGGCCAGCCCCGGACGGCCTACACCTCGGAGCCGTCGACGGCGGACGTGATACTGGACGGACGGAACGTGACAGTGGCGGCCCGGCAGAACGGGTTCGACGTGGTCGTGACGCGAGGCAACGAAACGGTCGGGCAGGCACCGCTTCCGGCCAATATGACGCGGACGCGGATCGGCGGGCTGACCTTCGAGCGGAACCGCTCGCGGCTGTACGCACGGACAGATGGCACTCGGGTCAAGATTGCGGAGCGTCGCCAGCAAGCGGCGCGAAGCTAGGTCCAGTCGATGCGATACACTTCCGCGGTAATCGCCTGCCGGTCCGACTCGTGGAAATCGAACTGTCGCGGCAGGTCGAACTCCGTCTCGAAGGCGTGGGTCACCTCGCCGCCGTTGTCCTCGGCGAAGGATTCGACAAATGATTGGCTCCCCTCGTTGTGAATCGAGTACGAGACGCCCGCGACGACTGCGGCGGTTTCGAGGAACCGGCGGTCGGCGTGTTCGTTGTCCGACTGCGCGCCGAACGGCGGGTTCATGACGACGGTTGTCTCGTCGATAGGGGGACACAACGGGGCTGCCGTGGCATCGGCTCGAACCCACGACACCGGCGTCGTCGACCCGACTTTCCGCTCGTTCCGCCGTGCAGTCGACAGCGGCGCAGGATCGATATCCAGCCCGACGACCCGCGCCGGTGACCGGAGCGCTGCACCCAGCGCCAACATCCCGGTGCCACAGCCGAGGTCGACGACCGTCTGTCCCTGGATATCGTTCTGGAGGTCCGCGGTATGGACCAGATGCGCCGCCAGGTCCGGCGGTGTCCGGTACTGTTCGAGACTAGCCCGCGGGTTGTCGAACCCGGCGACAACGGCGAGTTGCTGGGCGAGCGCACTCTTTGTCGGCATTACGCGAGATACGCCCGATTCATTCAAAAACGTTTGGAAATGCTCAGTGGTTATTATTTCGGGAGTTCGACGACGAACTCGCTGCCGCCGAGGTCACTATCCTCGACCCAGATATCGCCGCCGTAGCTCTCAACCATCACCGACACGAAGTAGAGTCCGAATCCGGTCCCCGTCGACTCGGTTCCACGCTCCCCCTTCTCGAAGATAGCGTCGCGCTCTGCCGGCGGTATCCCGGGCCCGTCGTCCGCGATGTGAAGGCGGACCACCGAGCCGACACGTTCCGTCGTCACCTCGATTGTGGAGCCCGGACCGCCGTGCTCAACGGCGTTCGTCAAGATGTTTCCGACAACATCGTCGAGGAGGTCGTCGGCCACAACCTCGACCCCCTCGTGGATGTCCGTTTTGAGCGTGCAGTCCTCGTCCATCGAGGCTGCCTTGTTTACCGCCCCTTCGATGACCGGGGCCAGTTCAATTGTCTCTGCCTCGGTCAATCCGTCGTCCGACATCGTGTTCAGGACGCTCCGGACCTTCTGTGTGAGGTCGACGATATCCCGACTCCAGTCCAGAATCGTTTCGGCGTAAGTCGCCTGTGTCCCGCCGAGTGCGTCTGCAAGCGTTTCTGCACGCGCTTCGATGACTGTCATCCCGTTGAGGATGTCGTGTCTGAGAATGCTGTTGAAAAACTCCATCTGCTCTTCGCGGCGCTTGAGATCCGTGATATCCGTACCCTCCACGATTATTTTCCGAACAGTACCGTCGGCCGCTACCGGTCTGGCCACGACAGCGGTCGAGATCCGCTGGCCATCTGCGCCGATATGCTCGGCCTCGAATCTGACCATCTCACCCTCCGTCGCCCGCTCGACAGCGTCCTGACAGCGGCTTGCTACCGCCTCATCGTGGTTCCACCAGGGTGTGTCCCAGAACGGTTCGCCGAAGATGGCTTCATCATCGGCGTTGATGAACCCGAGCGCCGTTTCGTTCGCCCTGATGAGGTTTCCGTCAGCGTCGAGGATACCGATGAACGTCTCCGGTGAGTTGAACGTCGCTTCCAACAGCCGCTGGCTCTGTTCGCGTGTATCGACGGCTAGCTCGCGCTCGATCTCCGCCTCGACCCACTGGGTGAGATGCTCGAACAGCGTCTGCTGCCAGTCCGAGAACTCCGCGATCGCCTCGCTGTCGTTGACGAAACACAGCGTCCCGTATTCCGACCCGTCCGCCCGCAGCGTCGCGCCGACGTACGCCTGTAGCCCGAACCGCTCGTAGGCGGGGTCAGTAGCCATTGACTCGCTCGCGTTAGTGACGATGTGAATCCCGGCTTTGTCGAGGGTGTGTCTGCAGTACGTCTCCGAAAGCGGTGTCTTGGCGCCCGGGGTAATCGTCGAAGACAGACCGCTGCTGGCGACGATTTCGTGTTCGTCGCCAGAGACGACTGCGATATGCCCGTTTGGAAACCCCAGGTGCTCTCGACCGACGGCCAGAACTGGCTCGACGCGTTCCCGAAACGAGGTTCCGCTGGCCGCCATCGCCGCAGTGAGGTCCTGCATAGCCGCAAGATAGCGATCCTGCTCTGTCGAATCGCTAGTCTCGGCACCGTCCAGCGGATCATCCATACCAGGGGACTCGATCCCCCCGGAATTGAACATTCGGTCCTGGTTCTCACGAGTTGAAATGCATTCGAGCGATGACGGTGTGACAATCGGCCACGCCTAGAGCGTCGCGTGCGGGAGTTCAACACAAAAAGCAGCGCCGCCGAGGTCGCTGTCTTCGACCCAGACGTCGCCGCCGTAGCTCCGGACCATCGTGTCCACGAAGTAGAGCCCGAAGCCAGTGCCCCCGGATTCGGAGCCTTTCTCGCCACGCTGGAAGATGCGCCGGGCCTCGCTGTTCGAAATCCCGTCCCCGTCGTCCGCTAAACAGACGGTCACGACGCCTTCCTTGACTGTCGTCGTCACGTCGATGGTCACGTCTGGTCCGGCGTGTTCGACCGCGTTCAGAAAGAGGTTCCCGAACACGTCATCGAGCAACTCGTCAGCGACGACAGTGACCGCTTGTGGCTCGATAGTAACGATACAGTCGTCGCTGACCGATCGGGCGCGCTCCGCCGCATCGTCGAGGACAGCCTGTAGCTCCCGGTGCTCGTGGTCCCGTCCGCCCTCCTCGGTGACCGTCTCAAGCACCGACCGGACCTTCTCGGTGAGTTCGATGAGGTCGTCGCTCCACTGGACGATGGTCGACGCGTACTCGCGTTCCTCGCTGTCGAGCGTGTCTTCGAGGAGTTCCCCCCGCGCCCGAATGACGTTCATCCCGTTGAGGATGTCGTGTTGCAGGATGCTGTTGAAGAAGTCCATCTGGTCGGTCTGGCGCTGAATGGCACGCTGCTGGCGGCTCCTGACGACTGCGTACCGGAGCGCTCTCACGAGTCGGTCGCCGTCCAAGTCCTCTTTCGGCAGGTAGTCCTGTGCGCCCCGGTTGATCGCTTCGATAGCCACCTCCCGGTCCTGCATCCCGGTGAGGACGATGATCGGCACTCCCTCCACGATCTCGGTTGCCCGGTCAAGGGTCGCAAGCCCTGTTGACTCGGGGAGTCCGAGGTCCAGCAGTACCACGTCGTAGGCCGCCTCCGAATGCTCGGCGACCGGCGCAAGCGATTCGACGTGGGAGATCGTCACGTCGTCGACGAAGTGCGCCACAGCCGGCGAGTTCAGGTGATGCTCGACGAGGCGGGCGTCGCCCGGGTTGTCCTCGACGAGGAGTACATCGAGATGTACCGTCTCAGCCATCGTTATTTCGGCGGCCGCTTGACGACCGTGAGGAAGAAATCTTCAACGCTGCTCACGATGTCGACGAAGCCGTCGAAGTCGACCGGTTTCGTCAGGTAGGCGTTCGCGTGGAGGTCGTACGATTCGATGATGTCCTCTTCCGCCTCGGAACTGGTCAGAACGACGACCGGAATCCGCCGGAGCGACTCGTCGCCCTTCATCGCTTCGAGGACTTCCTGCCCCCCTTTGCGGGGCATGTTGAGGTCGAGCAACAGCAGGTCCGGCCGCGGTGCGTCGCCGTACTCCGCTTCCTGCCGGAGGAAATCCAGCGCCTCGACGCCGTCGTTGACGACGTGAAGGTTGTTCAGCACCTTCCCCTTCTCCAGGGCTTTCTCGGTCAGTCTGACATCGCCGGGGTTGTCCTCCGCCAGCAGGATCTCGACCGGCCGACCCTCGGAGGACTCAGTCATCGCCGCTCACCTCCGTCACTGCGGGCAGCGTAAATTTGAATGTCGCGCCGTCGTCGGACGGTTCGACCCAGATGCGTCCGTCGTGGCGCAGGACGATCCGCTGGCAGACGGCCAGCCCGATACCGGTGCCCTCCGTGTCGTGGGCGCCGGCGCGGTGGAAGATGTTGAACACCTCCTCGCGGTCCGCCGCCGGAATCCCTGGCCCGTTGTCCGAGACGGTGAAGGTCACCATGTCGTCGTCTTCTTCCGCACTGACCTCGATACGGGGTTCGATGTCCGCCTCCGTCGCGTACTCGATGGCGTTTTCCAGTAGATTCTGGAACACCTGGCCGACCTGATTCGGATCGGCGTCGACGCGGGGGAGTGATCCCGCTGTGATGGTTGCGTCTACCTCTTCTATCCGCATCCGCAAGGCGTCCAGCGTGCGGTCGAGAACCGCTTCTGGGTCCGTCTCCTCGAAGTCACCTGCGTTCGTCTCGACGCGGGAGTACCGGAGCAGGGCGTCGACCATCTCCTGCATCCGGCGGGCACCGTCGACGGCGAAGGCCATGTACTCGGCGGCCTCTTCGTCGAGGTCGTCGCCGTATTCGCTGTCCAACAGGTCGACGTAGCTCGACACCATCCGGAGCGGTTCCTGCAGGTCGTGGGACGCGATGTAGGCGAACTGCTGGAGCGCCTCGTTGGAGCGCTCTAGCTCCGCCTGTTTTGATTTGAGCCGCGTCTCGCGTTCGATTCGCTCCAGCCCGGCAGCCGCTGTACTCGCGAGAATCTCCAGCAGGAACCGCTCGTCGCCGTCGAACGACGCCACGGTCTCGGACCCGATACACAGCATCCCCTGGTCATCGAGCGGGAGACATAGGAGCGTCCGCATCGGCATCGACGGCGCTGACGGGTTCGACAGTTCCTGGTAGTCCTCGATAACGGTCGGCTCGCTGGTGTGGAAAATACGGTTCTCGTCGCTGTCTGGACCCATCGGCGGGAGATCCGCCGCCGTTTCCACTCCGGCGAAGTCGGTCGCCTTTGCCGTCGCGCCGATTGGATAGAGCGTGTCGTCGCCGCTGTCGTATGACCAGATCGCGGCGAGCGGCTGGTCGACGATACGCTGGGCAATCTGTGCGACTTTGTCCGCAGCCGCAGTCTCTGTGCGGCTGTACAGCAGTTCATTTGTCGCGCCGCTGAGCGCCTCGACGCGCTCCTCACGGCGCTTGAGGCCGGTGATATCTCTGGCCACACTGACGACCTGTTTGAGCCGCCCGCTGTCGTCGAACACCGGTCGATACCACGTCTCGAAGACGAGGTCGTCGATTTCCTGTGTCACGCGGACTTCCTCCCCATCGAGGGCCTCCTCGACGGCGGTGATGATGTCCGGATACTCGCTGTACGTCTCGAACACCGATGTCCCTTCGAGGTCGCCGGGCTCCAACCCCAGGCCTTCCAGCCCTTTCCCAGCTGAATACGTGAACACGCCGTCCGGGTCTAGCGTAAACACCACGACAGGGAGATTCCCCATCAGGGTGTCGAGCTGTTCGCTCTGCTCTGCGTGTTTTCGTTCCCGCTCGCGGATGCTGGTCACATCGTGAATGAACGCCACAACACGGGTCTCGTCGCCGAGAGCGGCTCGCTTGAGCGTTACCTCGACCAGTTGGTCCGTGCCGTCGGGTCCCTCTGTTGCCCACTCGACCTGCGCCGAACCTGACGTGGCTGCCTCGGCTATCAGGTCGTTTGCGTCCGCTGTGGAGAACCCCGGCGGGCTGAACTCGCCCACGTGCATTCCGACGATGTCGTCCGGAGCGCACCCCAGGAGCGCGCCCGCGGCCTGGTTGGCCCGGACGACAGTTCCGGTGTCGGCGTCATGGACCATAATCGGGTCCGGACTCGCCTCAAAAACATCCTGGTAGATAGCAGCGCCCTCTGTAGAAGCCATACCCCGTATCGATGCCCGGGCTACAAGACAGTACGTCTCCCGTTCTCAGATGTGAGAACTGTGGTTACCAGGTGCCGTGGAAGGTGTCAAACTCCAGGGAGTCGAGCGGTTTCTCGCCGATGGCGATCTCGTACTCGCCGGGCGTGAGCATCGGCTTCTTGAACTGCGGGCCGTCGTCGGTGGTGATCCGGGGACAACCGGTGTTGACGTAGGCGTCCATCCCGAAGTTCGTCAGCCGGTCCGGCGTGACTTCGTCCATGGTTATGAGGTAGGCGTTCTCGTTGTTGTCGACGATCTCCTGGGCCTTGTCCCAGCGGCCCTGGCCGATCTTGGTACAGAAGATGACGCCCCAGGACTCGGCGTCCATCGCGCGGTGGACCGCCCCGTAGCGCTGCTTCATGAACTTCTCCGTGTCGGCGACGGTGACGACGTTGTTGACGGGATCGGCGATAACGACGTGTTTTTCGGGGTGTTCCATCGCCAGCCCGAGGGGGTGGAACTTCCCGCCGCCGACGTACAGCATCTGGTCGGCGTCCACGTCGGCGCTGGCGTAGTTACAGCCCAGCACCTGTCCCTCGTGGGTGAGCCGTTCGTCGCCCCGGCGCGTGTGAACGGTGTAGCCCCGCTCTTCCAGCCACTCACGCATCTCGTCGAACTTGTTCATGTGCTGGGCCGTCGTCACCAGCCCCACGTCGGGGTCCTCTTCGGGGTCCGCGAGCTGTTCCTCGCGGGCCTGCTCCATGATGGGGAAGACGTCGACGTTCGAGAACAGCGGTACGTAGATGATCTTGTCCGATTCTTTCATCGGCGAGTGGCCGAAGTGGACGAACACGTCCGTCCGGCGCATCATGTAGGTATCCAGGTCGCAGGCCCCGTAACAGGGCTGGCCCGAGAGCAGCACCGTCACGTCGTCGGGGAGGTTCTCCCGGAGGTCGTCGGCCACGGCCGGGCCGCGGCGTTTCAGCCCCTCGGGGAACTGCAGCCCCACCTTCTCGGCGTCCCGTTCCTCGACGGCCTCGATGATTCGGTCGAGTTCGTAGTCCCACTCGCGGTCGTGTTTGAGCGACAGTCCGGTGTTCCGGAGGTCGCCGTCAGTCCGCTCTTGACTCATTGCAACCCTGTATCCGTTCGAGCGGCATAACCCCCGTGTTTCGGTGAGCGACAGTTACGCCATAATTTCGGAGAGCCGTCGTTCGACCCGCTCGACGTTCTCCTCTAAGTCTCGGGCCATCTGGTGTTGGGTCTCGTTAGCGTCAGCCAGTTCGTCGATAGACTCGGAAACCTCGGCGGCACGCCGGGCGATTTCGTCGATCATGCTGGCGATTTCTTCGGCGCTTGCGGCTTGGTCGTCCGTCGCCTCCGCGACCTCTCCGATGCCCTGTTCCGTCTCCGAGGTCGCGTCGAGGATGGCCTGTTGATTGTCAAGCAACGTCTCCAGGTCCGAGAGGGCCTGTTGGATCGCATCCGTCGTCTCCTCGACGTTTTCGGCGGTGTCGTCGGCCATTTCGCGGACCTCACCGACGATGCGCTCGACCTCGTCGGCGTGCTGCTTGGACTCGTCGGCCAGTTCCTTGATCTCGTCGGCGACGACCGCGAATCCGTCGCTGTCGCTGTTGCTTCGCGCAGCTTCGATGTTGGCGTTCAACGCCAGCATGTTCGTCTGGTCCGCGATGTCGTTGATGACCTCGACGAACTCGTCGATCTCCTCGATGTGGCCGCGGAGTTCCGTCGAGTCCGCCGCGACCTGTTCGGCGGACTCAGTCGCGTCCTCGACGCGTTCGATGGTTTCCTCGGCTGTCTCGACGGACTCCTCGGCGAGTTCCCTGGCCTCGCCGCTCTGGCTGCTCACTTCCTCGGCGCTGGAGGCGATTTCCTCGACTGTGGCGCTGAACCCGGAGACCTCGGACTGGACCTCATCGAGGTTGTCGGACTGCTCGCCGGCCATGTCTTTGATCTCGTCGGACTGCTCGGTAACGGCCGCGGCGGAGTCGCTGATTTCGCCGACCGCCGACTCGACATCTGTCGCCATCTGCGACTGGAGGTTCTGGAGCGCTTCGCGCTGTTCGACGATATCGCTGAAATCGATCAGTAACTCCAGCGCACCGATAGCGTCGCCGCCGGGGCCCATGAGCGGAATGGCCACCGCTCTCGCGTGCGCCATCGTTCCGTCAGGGCGCTCGGCCGAGCGGAGTTCGGTCTCACGGATCGGCTCCTCAGTCCTGATGACCTCCTGGGCGAGCGTCTCGTCTTCGCCCTCCGTGCCGAACACGTCGTAGGCGTTCATCCCGACCGCCTCGCTCGCCGGGAGTCCGAGCATGCCTTCGACCGCGTCGTTCCAGTGTGTGATATCGCCCTCTGCGTCGACCACGAACGCCGCTTCCGGTAAATCTTCGACAAGCGACTCAAACGCGTGGAGCCAGAACTCCCCGCTTTCCTCTACCGATTCCGGCAGTAATTCGTTCGCTGTAGCTCGTTTAGCCATTATCATAAATCAACCCGGATCAGGCCATATCCTTTGCGATCAATTACAACAACTGATAACGGGCGGGCCGTCCCGGCTAGAGTTTCGTTGCTACCACCGGAACGGCGGTTCCGATCGCCACGACGACGGTGATGAACACGGTCCACTGGAGTAGTACCGAGCGGCTGTCGGTCGTTCCGCTCCAGGCAGTCGTCGTCCGCTGGATCCCGAACGCCAGCGTAACCGCCAGCACGACGAACGACAGCGGGATGCCAAGAAGCAGTGGGACGGGGCCGACGCTGGTGTGGACCACTCTCAGTTCGCGGAACGGAACGAACAGGAGCAGGAAGACGACTCCGTAGCTGACGCCGAAGACCATCGACAGGAGGAGGTACCGGGGTCGGAAGGCGACGCGCCACGGCGGTGTCTGGTCGTCGGGCACGCCCCCGGACGCGAGGAGAAGGAACCGGCGTACGTCCGGCAGGACGTACAGGAGCGGAATCGAGAGTACCGACCCGACGACACCCATTATCACCGCGATGCCGAACAGGATACCAAGCGACAGCACCGCCAGTATGAGGATATAGAGAAATATCGCGAGGATGGCAGCGATTCCCTCGAACAGTTGCATGGACCGTCGACTCGGCGAGGGAACTTGAAGCTCCGGACCTGTCGGGTGCCGCTCTCACCGATCCAGTCCCGTCCGGAGCATACCCGGTTTCGGCAGGCCTATACCGCCCGAGTCCATATCGCACGGTGATGAGCATCGAGACCGATACCGCCGCTGATATCGACGGTGACCACGTCGAGGCGCTCGCTACAGAGTTCGGCGAAGCGATCGCCGAGCTGCCGGTGTACCAGCGATTCAAGGAGACGAAAGACGCCGTCGAAAACCACGACGAGGCCCAGGAGGCCATCCAGGAGTTCGAGCAGATCCGCGAGGAGTTCATGCTTGCCCGCCAGACCGGCAACGCCTCCCAGGAGGACCTTCGGAAGGTCCAACAGAAGCAGGAGGAACTCCACGACATCCCGGTGATGAGTGACTATCTGGAGGCCCAGAACGAACTCGAACTGCGCCTGCAGGAACTCAACGAGATCGTCTCCGAGGAACTGGCCGTCGACTTCGGCCAGAAAGCCGGCGGTTGCTGCGAGGACTGAAGACCGGTATTTGTCACGGTCGCGTTTTCACTGACTCCGAATCAGCAGATCAGGAGCACCGATGGCGCTGACAGTCGTGGTCCGTTAGCGGCATGGCTCTACCGACTCTGCTATCACCCTTCCACTTCGGTTTTCACCACCACGGCTGGTCGTTCGGTCAGTCTGAGCACTTTGTCCGTGATACTGCCGAGGAGACTCCGGTACTCCGCCGGCCGCCGCTTCGTCCCGAGCACGAGCAAATCGACGTCCGCCTCGTCGGCGGTTTCGATGATGGATTCGGCCGGCCGTCCGTGTTTCAGGGTCGTCGTCACGTCGACGCCGGACGCCTCCGCGTCGGCCTGTATCCGGGCCAGCGTCTCCTGTCCGGTCTCTTCGAGGCCGTGCTCTGGCCCCTCCGATTCGTCTACGTATTCGTCGCCGCTGTAGGCCGTGTACACGTCTTCGTCGACGACATACAGCGCGTGGAGGGCCGCACCGTGTTCCGCTGCGAGGGCAATCGCGTGGGACTCGGCGTTAGTCGATGCCTCTGTTCCATCTGAGGCGAGGAGGATGTGATCGTACATACAGGTGGTATTTCTCTCAGTTGGGAAATAAACCGAGGGCCTCGTTCTCAGACAACGGGAGACGACCTGGCGTCTTCGAAACATCTTAGCGACCGGGCGTGGCATCTCCCGGCATGACAGTCGAATCTGATTGGGAAGACTGGCTCCCGCGTGCGGTGGAGTCGGCGACGCCTGACGGGCTGGCGATCTGGTATCTGGGCTGTAACGGCTTCATCGTGAAATCGAGCGGCGGGGCGACCGTCTTCATCGACCCGTATCTCGGTACGGGTGACCCCCCACGGACCGTGCGGATGGTCCCGGTGCCGTTCAACCCCGAGGACATCACCGAGTGCGACGCGGTTCTGGGCACCCACGAACACACTGACCACGTCCACGGACCGTCACAGGCCCCGATTCTCGCTGGCACGGGCGCGGACTATTACACGACCGACAGCGGTCACGACGTCATCCGCGAGGAGGCGTGGCTGGAGAACTACAGCGTCACCGACGACCAACTGCACGAAGTCACGGAGGGTGACACGCTCGAAATCGGCGATTTGACCGTCCACGTCGAACCGGCCAACGATCCCGACGCCGAGCATCCGGTGTCGTACGTGTTCGAACACGAATCCGGCACGTTCTTCCACGGCGGCGACGCCCGCCCCGGCGAGTTCGAAACCGTCGGCGAGCGCTACGATATCGACGTCGGCGTCCTCGCGTTCGGGACCGTCGGGATGATCGACGACAAGGAGACCGGCGAGCCCACGCGAACGCAGTGGTACAACGACGAGAACATGATCATCGAAGCCGCGAACGAACTCCAACTGGACACCCTCGTCCCGTCCCACTGGGACATGTGGAAGGGGATGACGACTGAGCCGACCGTCCTGCACAACCACGCCAACAGCTTCGCGTATCCGTCGACGCTCTCAATCGTTGAAATCGGCGATCGCTACGACCTCGACTGAGAACGGCCGGGACAGCGCCACGCGTACGATCTGTTCATCCTTCACGGCTCACGCCCTGTTCCTGTTACTGAGCCTATTTCTCCCGGATTATATTAACCAATAGCAAATAGAAAAAAGTCGTAAATGTTGGTCAGGTACGTACCTTTAATACTATTGCTGAGACCATACAGACCATGAGCAATTCGCAAGCCTACGACGAAATCACTGTCGCCTCGGACGGCGTGACAGTGACCAAACGGTTCGAGGCGGACGAGTTCCCTGTGCCCGCGATTGCGTTCAATCTCACTTCGCGTCGGTCCGTCCCGGTGACAGTCAGACTGGTCGACACCGTCCCGGAAGACGTGGCAGTCGAGGACCTCGGCTTCCACCCCGAGTACGGCAGCGAGTACTGGGACATCAACGAGGACCGGATCGCCTTCGAGAAGGAACTAGAGCCCGAAGCCGACTACACAACCGTCTACGGTATCCGTGCGACGGGAACCGACGACGTCGAGAAGTTCCTGACGGAACCCGAGATCGAGAACGTGGACCCGCCCCTGGACGAGGACGAGGAAGACCTCGTCGGGGGCGGCGACGACGCCGTTCGGAACGTCATCGCCGGTGACGCCGACAGCGTTCCCGGTCTCGAAGACGATGACGACGAGGACATTGAGACGCTGGACCTTTCGGACCCGAACAACCCGGATGCAGGTGTCGAAGCCCCGGAAGAGAGCAACGCCGCCCCGGCGGACTCCGAGGTACAATCCGGCGCTGTGGTCGCGACGATGGCACAGGAGATCCGCGAGCAGAACGTCTCCCCCGAGGACGTGAAACTCCTCAAACGCGCGCTCGACGCTGTCTCCGAGGACGGTAACGACACCGGTGGCGTCAACGACGCTCGGATTCAGCGCATCCAGAGCGATATCGCGGACCTCCGTGCATACACCGACGCCCTCGAGGAGTTCCTCGAGGAGAACGGTACCGGAGCGGACATGATTCAGGAGTTCAGCGAGCGTCTCGATTCCTTCGAAGAGTCCCTGAGCGGGTTCGAAGACGAGGTCCAGTCGGCGACGGAGACAGCCACCGCCGCCTCCGACCAGGTCGACGAACTTTCCGAGGAAGTCGAGGGTGTCGAAGGACAGCTTGACGACCTCGAAGACGACATCGAGGCCGTCCGCGAGGAGATCGGCGAAGGCGAACTCGCTGACCGGCTCGAGGAAACCGAATCGGAGATCGAAGAGCTCCAGGAGTGGCGCGAACAGCTGTCGTCGGTTATCGGCGGCGGCGACTAACCGAACTCGTTTTACCGGTCCCCCGTCTGTGCCTGCATAATGACGACGACGAGAGTGGCCGTTCCGCGCAAGGGCCGGCCTCTCGAGGCAGTGCTGGAGCGACTCGCCGGGCGCACGGGAACCACCGACCTGGCCGACGAGATCATCTCGACGCTTCGCTACGAGAAGGCCGTCACCAAGGGCACACAGGACGCGGTCGCCGACGTGTACCATCGCATCAGCGACTACTCCTCACTCGAAGAGCCCTCCAGGCCGGAATACACGCTGCTGCGGGACGACCGCGACGGGATGCCCCGGCGGATCGTCTTCGACAGCGTCACCGTCCCGACCGAACACGGCGACGTGCAACTGGTCGGTCGCGAGGAGCCGTTCCGGGCACTCCGGACCCACGAGTTCGCGCTCGGGTTCGACAGCGCCGACCTCGTTCTCGAAGAGGTCGTCCAGTTACGTGACGAGCCGCTGACCGCTATCCACGAGATCAACGACCGTATCGACCCGCTGGATACTGACGTGCGGGTCGTGACCGGGCTGGGAGATACGGTATACCACACGCTGCTCGCGACGCCGGAAGTCCTGGATTCACAGGACGGCCCCCTCGACCGGGCCTTCGTCACCAATTACGAGGGCGAACTCTGCATCTCACCGCGGTACGAGCGACTCGTCGAAGCCGTTCTCGGAACTAGCGCGCTCGATGGCGTCTCCTTTACGTATCCCACGGAGGGGGGCGAAGAGGAAGAAGACATCGCGGCGACCGGCCTCGGCGTCTACCTCACCGTCACGGGGTCGACTGCGCGCGAACACGGCCTCGAACTCGGCGAGCAGTTGTTCCCCAGCGAGACCGTGCTTCTGGAAAACGCCCACGAGCGCACCGAGACGACGAAACAGGTCGCCTCCCTGTTCGAGGAGCCCGAAGAAACGGCGCTGCAGTCGGTCTAAAACCGTTTTCAGAGACGCCGCCGTTGGATGAGTTTGGCAGCGACGCCGACGGGCACGACGACCCACGCCGCGAGCGCCGCGGCGACCATCGGCACGGTCAGCCCGGCCTGTGCCAGCACGCTGCCGAAGCCGCCGGCGACCACGTCCACCTGCGAGAGCGCGAGCACGCGGAAGCAGTCCACGGGGTTGAGCAGTATCGCCGCGGCGATCGCGCCGGAGCCGAGGTCGAACCCTGCGACTGCCCCCAGTGCGACCAGGTCGTGCAACAGCGCGACCCACAGCCAGATGGCCAGCGCCGCACCGAGCGCGTGGGTTTTCGTCCGTGCGACTGTCGAGACCAGCACCGCCACGCCGAGCATCGCACAGGCTGTCAGGACCGCTGCGAGGGCGACGGCGGCGTACTGCCCGACGCTGCCGAGACCGATGTAGCGGACGGTCAACAGCGCGCCGGGAACGAAGCCCAGCAACATCGCGCCGGACAGCACCGCCGCCCGGCCGATGGCAGTCCCGACGACGACACGGCCTTTCGTCACCGGGAGCGCGAGCATGAGTTCGAGCGACCCGCGCTCGTCCGCCCCGACGATGGCGTCGTAGCCGACCGCCAGTGCGGTCAGCGGCACGAGGTAAACGCCGAGTTCGGCGATAGTCGCGATCACCGCATCGAAGCGACCCGGGCCGACCGAACTCGCGCCGAACTGGACAACCGCGGTGGTGAAGAGACCGAACAGCAGCGCCACGCCGAGCGCCCACCGGCTCCGCACGGCCAGCCGGTACTCTCGACGAGCGATGGTGAGCAGACTGCTGTCGGCAAGCCGGGCGAGCGCCGATTCGTCGGCAGCGTCCGTGGCCGTACTTCCCTCGGTTCCGCCGTCGTGCAACCGGGTAGCCGGAGCGTCGACCGAAACGACGCCGCCGTCCGGGGTCGGATCTGTCGAGGAGTCGCCCTCGCTCATGCCGGCTCACCTCCCGAGTCCTCGGTCGCCGCCTCCGCAGCCGCCGCTGTGCTGTCGGAGCCGGGATCATCGCCGTCGTCCGCCCCGACGGCCTCGTGGAACGCGGCTTCGAGGCCGGGTTCGCGGACCTCGAAGCGGTCGATGTCGTACCCCTCACCGACGGCGGTCAGCAGGTCGTAGGCGTCGGTCGGCGTAGTCCGTGCTGTCACCTCCGCGCCGGAGCGGCTGACGCTGGACACTGCCTCGTGGTCCCCGAGGTCGGTCGCCGCGTCGCTCGCAGCCGCCTCGGACGCGAGGGACAGCGACACCGTCACCTCGTCGGCGGCAGCGCGGCGAAGCTCTTCGACCGGTCCCGCAGTCGCCACCTGTCCGTCGGCGACGATGACTGCCTCCGAGCAGAGCCGCTGAATCTCTCCGAGCGCGTGCGAGGAGAAGACGATAGTCACGTCGGTCTCGGCCGCCAGGGATTCCACGACCTCGTGGAACGCCCGGATGCCGTCGGGGTCGAGCCCCGCGGTCGGTTCGTCGAGTATCAGCACGGCCGGCTCGCCGACGAGTGCCGTGCCGAGTCCGAGCCGCCTGTTCATCCCGTTTGAGTAGCCGCCGACGCGTCGGTCCGCGGCGTCCGCGAGTCCGACGGTGTGCAGGATGCGCTCGACGTGGTGTGCCCGGTCTTCCCGGGGCACCGACCGCATCCGGGCGTGGAACCGGAGTACCTCGCGGCCGGTCAGGCTCGGCGGGAAGCCGGCATGCTCGGGGAGATAGCGCACTCGCTCGCGGACGGCGGTCCCGTCGGTCGGGTCCGCGCCGGCGACGGAGACGCTGCCGTCGTCCGGTCGGTTCAGCCCGACCAGCAGTTTGAACAGCGTCGTTTTGCCGGCCCCGTTCGTGCCGAACACGCCGAGGGTGGCCCCCTGTTCGACAGACAGACTCAGTCCGTCAAGCGCCTGCACATCGCCGTACGCTTTCGATACACCGTCGACTTCAATCACGTTCATAGTAGCTCCTCCAGTTCTCGTGGGGTGGTTCGGTGAGCGGGCGGGCATCGACGACGCCGGGCGACTGGACGACCGGAACGGACGACTCGGCCAGCCGAACGGCGTCGAAGGCCGGGCTGCTGGCGAACACTCGCGCGGCGGGCTTTTCGGCAGTCACCTGCTGGACGGTCCCGGCCGGCTGGTAGCGGGTGTCGCCGACGCCGTCGTCGTCAACGTCCGTCGGGTTCGCCCGGGACCAGTAGTTCCCGACGCTCTCGTTCCAGTGGACCTGGTCGCTCATCACCGCGAGCACCGGCCTGTTGTTGCGGATGAAACTGTTCTCTGTCACGGTGCCGTCGGTGCTGCCGGCGGCGATGTGGACGCCGACGTCGTTGCCGACGACGAGGTTGCCGACGATGCGGTTGCTGACGGAGTTGTAGACGAACAGCCCGTTCTCGTTGTCGACGAGGTGGTTACCGCGGATATCCGTGTCGTCGATGCTCTTGACCAGAATGCCGTGGCCGGACTGCCCGCTGTTGTTCACCGCGACGTTGTCCTCGATGTCGAGGTGTTTCGACACCATCAGCGCGTACCCGACGTCGTTGTCGAAAGCGGTGTTGTTCCGCAGGTGTGAGTCGTCCGAGTACATGTAGTGGACCCCGTACCGGAGGTCCCACATCGTGTTCTCGCTGGCGTTGACGTCTTTCGCCCAGTTGAAGTAGAGTCCGTCCCGGACGGTGGTGATGTCGTTGTTCCGGATGACGCTGTCTTCGGTCTTCCAGATCTGGACGCCGTTGCCCCGCTTGGTCAACTGCGTTATCTCTTCGCGGCCGACGATGGTGTTGTTGCGGACCTCGGCGTCGTCGACGCCGTCGAGCCAGATGCCGAAGGTCATGTCGGTCACGCGGCTGTTACGGACAGTGACATCGCTGGCGTTGACGAATACCGCGGCGTCGTTCGTCGCGGTGCTGTAGCCGCTGTTGCGGACCCAGAGGTCCGCCACGGTAACGCCCTGGGCTTCGATGGCGAGGACGTCGCCCTCGCCGTCGCCGTGCAGCAGCGCCGACCCGGGACCGCTCCCGGCCAGCGTGACGTTCGGCGTCGTCACGACGAGAGTTTCATCGAAGCGACCGTCAAGCGTGACGGTATCGCCGGGGTCCGCCGCGTCGACTGCCGCCTGCGCGCTGCCGTACGTCTCGCCGTCGATCGTTGCGGTGCCGTCGGCCGACGGGGCGGTGAACGACTCGGTGTCGGGCACGTCGGGGTCAAAGGCGAGGTCGTCGCTGCCGGTCGGGCCGGCGCTGGCCATCCCGACAGCCACGACCGACAGCACGAGCAGGACTGCGGTACCGATGGCGAACGCACGCTCGAAATCGTGGGACAGTGGGCTCATGAGTGGGTTTCGGGTTGGTCAGGTTCGGCTGCGGTGGTCGTCGGGCGGTGCGGGGCGTCCTCATCGTCGTCGGTGTCGCCGTCACGGCCGAGGCGGTCCCGTACAGCGTCGGGGAGATCCCGAAGTCCGTCGCGTAGTCGGGTCGGGAGTTCGTCGAACGTGGCTGACTCGTCACGGTAGTAGTACGCGACTGCGAGCAGCCCAGCAGCCGTGGCGGCCATGTACGCGCCGAGGCCGAACCGGGAAACGCTGGTGATGTTGGCGACCTGATACTGGCCCCACAGCGGCGGCGTGAAGCCGTCGACGCCCATCACCGGCGCACCGGGATCGAGCGTGTGGCCGGCCTGCCAGAGCCGGTACTGGATATCGGCCAGCATCACGGTGAACACCAGCACGGTGCCGCCGAACTGGTATTTCAGGCCGCGCTTGAGCTTCTCGGTAGTCGGTGCGACGGCGACGAACACCGACAGCAGTGACACGCCGATGAACGCAACGGGCCCGAGCGCCCACTCGGGCACGTCGATGGCGTTCTCCTCAACGGGGAAGTTGGGCTCGACTAACACCGGGTCGGGGAAGTAGAACCCGACGTAGTGGTTCAGCCGCGCCATCTCGATGAAATCCCCAGTCAGGTGGGGGTAGGCGTACAGGGAGACGTGAAGCGTCGTGCTCGGATACTGGACCGCGTCGACGCTGATGTGCCACATCGGGAACGCGAGCGCCGCGACGAACAGCAGCGCCGCTACCACGGGGAGGCCCCGTCGAATCTCGCGGAAGTCGTCGAAAGTGGGTCGTTGCATGGCTGGACACCTCCGAGATGGGCTGTAGCGCTACCCCTCCGCCGGTTCGACGATCATCCGGCTGCGCATCTCCAGGTGCAGGGCGCTACAGAAGTACGTGCAGTAGATCCAGTACACCCCGGGGTCGTCAGCCGTGAACGTGACCTCACGGGTGTCCTGTGGGGCCACGGCGTAGTTGATGTCGTGCTCGGGGATGGCGACGCCGTGGATGATGTCCTGCACGCCCTCGATGTTGGTCGTGGAGAGTTTCACCTCGTCGCCCTCCTGGACCGTGAAGTCCGGCAGGCCGAACTCCGAGCGCTTGGTCGTCATTTTGACGTGGACGCTGTTCTCGCCCGTGCGCTCGACGCCGGAGTCCTCCTCGGTGATGTAGGTCTCCTCGTAGTCGTCCTTGTCGTACACCTTCTTGGCGTCGATCTTGTCCTTGTGGGCGAACACGCAGTCGTGTGGCTCGGGGTAGGCCGGGTGGTCCGCGACCAGTTCCATCTCCTCCTCGCCCTGGCCGATGTGGATGAGCTGGTCGTTGTCGGGCATGATCGGGCCGACCGGGAGGAACCGGTCCTTGGAGAGCTTGTTGAGGCTGACGAGCCACTCCCCGTCTGGGTCGGTCGTCATCGCCTCAAGGGCCTGGATGTGCCCGGGGTTGTAGTGGACGTCCTGCTTCTCGATGATGGGGTCCTCGGACCCCTCTTCGGCCTCGACGGCCGCCTCGATGTCCCACTTGACGGCCTGTGAGTCGATGAACAGCGACGTGTAGGCGTGTCCGTTGCCGTCGAAGGTAGTGTGCAGCGGGCCGAGTCCGACGCGTGGTCGCCCGGCGACGACATCCTCGGGGTCGGAGGAATCGGCCAGCGCGTTCAGGTCGATCATCGTCACCGTCGGCGAGAGCTTCCCCGCGACGAAGGCGTAGTCGCCGTTCGGGCCGACCTCGACACAGTGGGGGCTTTTCGGCGTCGGAATGTACTTCACGATGGGACGGTCGCCCTGGTTGAGCGAACTGCCCTGCGTGCCGTCGACGACGGGAATGCCGTTGACCTCCTCGTAGTTGCCGTTCTCGACGGCCTGCTCGATGGCCGGAATGTCGAACGCCTTGACGTTGTCCCGGTCGTCTTTCGTCATGCCCTGGATGTCGGTGGCCTCCTCGCTGTTGTACGCCGAGGAGATGGCCCACCGACCCTCTTTGCCGGTGTCGACGATGTCGAGATTACCGTCGACCTTGACCTGCCACTGAGTCTCCATCGACTCGGGGTCGACGGCGACGAACAGCGACGTGTAGTTGTCCGGGTTCTTCACGTCGGTCCCGTCGTTCGGGAGCGGCGCGCGGAACTCGCCGTTGCCAAGCACGTACTTCGTGTCCGGCGAGAGGACACAACAGCCGTGGATGGCCTGCATGTTCGGGACGTCCGTGATGGCGTCCGTTTCGAAGTACGTGAGATTCACGCGGGCGATGCGGCCGTTGGCCTTGTCGTTGACGTACAGGTACTCGCCGTCGTAGTCGCCATCCGTCTCCGAGAGGTTCGGGTGGTGGTTGTCACCCCAGCTGTAGCCACCGCCTTCTTCGAGCAGTTCCTGGGTCCCATCGGTGAAGCCATAGCCCGACGCACAGTCGGTGTTGAACACCGGGATGCGGGTGAGCTCCCGCATCGACGGGATGCCGATGACCCGCAGTTCGCCTGAGTGGCCGCCGGACCAGAAGCCGTAGTACTCGTCGTGTTCGCCGGGTTCGACGGTGTGGCTCGCGCCGCTGCCCGATGGCGTCGACTGGCTGCCGGCGCTGCCATCGCCGCCGGTCAGCGCCGAACAGCCGGCCACCGACCCCATCGCACCGGCAGCGACGCCGGCCTTCATGAAGTCGCGGCGACCGAGCGAGAGGCCGGGCAGTCCCAGCGAGAGGCCGTCGTCTTCAGCCGCTTCGTCCGGGGACTCGACTTCCGCCAGGACCGAGTCGAGGGTTTCTTCGTACTCTTCAAGGACTTCGTTCGGATCGCGTGGGGTTTCGTTCTTGCTCATATCAGACCACCTTGATTGTGCCGACCATCCCGTTCATCTCGTGGGGGATGCAGTAGTACTCGTACGTCCCCGTCGTCTCCAGCGTGACCTCGTAGCTCTCGCCTTTCGGGATGTTGCCCTCCTGTCCGTTGCTGTAGCCGTCTTTCGCGGCTTGCTGGGAGTCGAACCCGCCGGACGCGAAGTAGTCCGCGCCGTCGGGAATCTTGCCCTCGTAGGCTGTCACCGTGTGGCCGATGCTGCCGACGTTCTCGAATGTGACCGTCGTGCCCGCCTCGACCTGGATTTTCTTCGGCTCGTATGCCAGCCCGTCCGTCATTTCGACGGTGCTTGTCTCGGTCCACTCGGACCCGCTCCCGCCGTCACTGGACTCGGTGTCGCCGCCGTCTGACCCGTCACCGCCACTGCTGGAGTCGCCATCACCACTACTATCGGACTCGCCGCTCGACGAACAGCCAGCCAGCGCGACTCCAGCCGCGAGGCCCAGACCGCGCACGAATGTTCTACGCGTTTCCATGGTAGCTCACGGATGCAACTCGAAGACCAACCTGTATATATAGGGAACCGTACTCCCATTTCGCAGGAAGCCGGGCGAACATGTTCGCCGTTAAATAGTGTACCGAGAATTCATACCGGTATTCCGTCGGAATCCACCGACTGTCGAGCTGCCTGACCAGGTGAGTCGGAAGTGTCCGGTTCAGGCCTCGAAGAGGGGTGGCTCACATCGGCTTGCTCCGGGATGCGACAACGTCTACCCCGGGGCTATAGTAGCACACAGGGTCATCGTCGGGACGGGCGAACCCGTCGGCTCGCAGCAACGTATCGGTCTCGACGGTCGCCGACGCCGGGTATAGCGTCCAGGTGTCGTGGCTCACGTCGGTGTACCGGAGCGACCCGTCCGGGGCCTCGGTGTAGAAACGGTAGCGTTCGACCAGGAATTCGGCCAGCGAATCCGCGGTGGCGATGAACGGGTCGTCCGTCGGCCAGTACGTCGCCTCGTACACGCCGGGACGTGCCCCGGGATGCCGCCGTCGGCTGTCGAACTGTACGCGCCCGTCGCGAAACCGCAGGGAGATACGGGCGTAGTAGTACGGGAGGTGGTGAAACAGGCGCGCGCCGACGACGCTTGCCAGCCCCTGTGCGTCGAGGCTGAAGAAGTAGACGCTGGGGACGCCGTCGCGGGTGACGTACGTCCGGACGTTGATCTCCGGAAGCCGAACGCCGAGCGACCGGGGGAATCCCTTCGGCCGGACGGCGACGTTGGTGAACGGAACGACCGAGAGCCACGCCGACCCGTCGTAGCGGTCGGCGTCGAGCGACGCCGGGAGATGGGCGTCCATCAGTTCGGGGTCGACCGGCCAGTTCTCGAACAGCAACTGCCGCCAGCCCATCTCCAGGGGGAGGACCATACGATGGGTTTCGCGCCGTAGCGAAAAGAGTCTCCTGTTGGAAGCGTCGGACAGACACACGCCCGCGTGCAGGAACTAGTGCCGCTTCCAGTAGCTCAGGTGTCCACGGACTCCTGTAACCTCGCGAGACTGGTCAACACCGGATACGTCCAGAGCTGTTCTTCGTACATGTACGTGCAGAACTCGTGTGTCTCGAACCGATGAACGCTGGAATGTAGTTGGTCTTGGCGGTCTTCCAGGAGCGTTGTGACGTCGTTCTGGAACGTCTCGCGATACCACTCGGGCACGACTGTGCTATCGAGCGTATCGATGATTTCTTCGAGGCGCCCTCGGTACTCCTGCATCGACTCCTGCTCGATTCTGACAGCGCGGTCCAGCGAGGCTCGTTCGTCGATTGCTTGCTCTGCCGCGGCCACCAGCGAGCGTTTGAGCGGCGGCGAAAAGCTGACGTTTGTCTCAGGATGGAACAGCGCCGCGTAGTCCGGACCGAACTCGATGGCCACGTTCTCGACCAGCGATTCGTCGTACACTGACTCGTAGTGGTCGACAGCGAGGACCGTATCAGCGTAGGCGTCCCGCAACGCTTCGACGGGATCGGAGACGGATTGTCGGCTTCGCGCGCCGACGGGGGAGGAGGGCTGTCCGGCGGGATCGACGGCACGTAGGCGCTGAAGAAAGTCTTCGAGACCACTTTGCTCGGCCGCAAGCTCCGTATGCTCCACGTCAAGCACGGTGAGAGCCGTCTCTACCGGCTCGAGAATGTGGTCTCGCCATGTATGCAGGAACCACTGCGTGCCGTCCTGCGCAGGCGTCGTTGACATGCTAGTGTATCGTCCGGTAACAACAATAAGTGTTTTAGTTACCGGACAACACCGCTGTGTTCTGGAGGGCTATTTATATACCCTGCCGTTCCAGGTACTTCTACTCCCGCAACTCGTCGGGCGGTTTCACCTCGACCGATAGTCTCAGCACCGGTAAACGGACATTGATACCACCATCTATATCGATGTCTGAAAAACTGACCTAAATACGAAATATTTAGAGCTGCTTTCGGAAGTTACATTCGATTATACGTAATTATCGAGATTTACACGTATATAATCCAGCTAATACTTCCACTTTGGTATTTGTGTGACTAAATTGCCCATATTTGTGGCTACATTTTCCGAGGAGAGGTTTTTCGAGGGCTGACACACAGAGTACATGATCGTTGTCGGTCGGTTGGCAATTCTGCGGACGGCTACCCGGGACAACCCAGGACCGCTGGTCGTCGCCCTCCGCCGGTCGGGAGACGATCTGGTTGTTCCGGCCGTTCATAGCCCACATCCGGGTTTTTTAAATAACGACGGCAACTCTACTTGGACAATGACCGACGACGCCGACACACAAAACACGGGCCGCCGGATACAGTCCGTGGAGAACGCCTGTGAGATTATCGAGGTCGTCCAGCAGTCAAACAGTGTGACGTTGCAGGAACTGAGCCAGCGAATCGAGCTTTCACAAGGAACGCTTCACACGTATCTGGCAACGCTGACCGACTGCGGATTTCTCACGAAGGACGACGACACGTACCAGCTCGGCTTCCGGTTCGTCACCATGGGTGAACACGTTCGCAACGAGACCGAGCTCTACACCGCCGGACAGGAGGAAGTGGACAAACTGGCGGACAAGTCCGGCGAGTACGTCCACCTGGTCGTCGAAAACGACGGCCGCGAGGTCGCCATCTACGAGCGGCGAGGCGAACACGCCGTCGGGATGGACTATCACCTCCAGTTGCGGGAGGCCCCACAGCACCTCCACGACAGCGCTTCGGGGAAGGCGATCCTCGCGTGTCTCCCGGCCGAGCGCGTCGACGAAATAATCGACCGGGAGGGCCTCTCAAGCCAGACACAGCACACGATCACCGACCGAGCGGCACTTCGCGAAGAGCTAGAAACCATCCAGGACCGGGGGTACGCGACGAACGACGAGGAAGAGATCCGGGGCCTCCGGGCGGTCGGAGCGCCGATTCTGGACAACGATGGGAGCGTCGTCGGCGCGGTCAGTGTGACGGCACCGACCAGCCGCCTGAAGGGTGACCGCTTCGACACCGAAATCCCCGAGATGGTGATGGAGGCCGCGAATCTGATCGAAGTCAATCTCGAAATGACCTCGTTTGATCGCGGCACGTGACAGGGGCGCGACAGACCCGCCGCCATGTATCGGCGGCGACCACTAAACAACGACTGCGCACAGCCAGCTTGTCGACAGCTTCGACATTTGGATAGCTCAAATCGCGGCTGCGCTACTGTGACGTTCATCCGGAGCGAGCGGTCCGCTGAGCGAGCAACAATAACAGTCGTACCATCGTTAGCAGAGGAGCTACGATAGCCCGCCGGCCCCGATAGCCGCCCGTGCAGACAGTCTACAACGGGTCACTGCGTGGCTGTCGGGTGTAGCCGCAGATCTGTCCCCGTATAGGGCCCCGCTGCTGTGTTACCGCGGCCTCATTTGAGACAGTCGAAACACCGACTGGTGGCTTTCGTTGGCCAGACCACAGTACAGTGTTCTTACGTCACGTTCTGAACCAACAGACTCGCTTTCACCTGTACAGTATGCCTCATACCGCATTGATAGTATCAAATCAGAATTTGTGGATTATCCGGCGCACGGACCGTCATCCACACACCTCGGACCTAATAAGACGGTTCCATGGGATTAATGGCTAGTTTGTTATGTTCAAACCATCCGCCCCACAGACACTCCCAAATATTTATTAACAATACCGGTATCTGTGCGGATACACTGTCTCACTCCAGCCGTCGGATGCTGACAGTCACTACGGAAGCCGCGTGCCGAACCACTCTGCGTACCGGCCCAGTGCGATCCCATCCCGACGCGAATGGGCGTACGCAACGGCACCGACAGCCGAATCCATCAGCAAATCATGAGCACACACAAGGAGCCGACAGAGCAAGCGCCGGACGAGGACGAATCGCCAATCGAGACTGCCCGCTACCAACTCGAGCGGGCGGCCGAACACCTCGATCTCTCCGAGGGGCTGCTTGAACAGCTTCGCCATCCATCGAAAACCGTCGAGGTGTCTGTGCCGATCCGCCGAACCGACGGGAGCGTCGAGGTGTTCAACGGCTATCGCGTCCAGCACTTCGAGGTCAGAGGGCCGTACAAGGGCGGCATGCGATACCACCCCAGCGTCTCCGCCGAGGAGTGTACGGCACTGGCGATGTTGATGACGTGGAAGTGTGCGGTGATGGACCTTCCCTTCGGCGGCGCAAAGGGCGGGATCGTCGTCGATCCGTCGACGCTCAACGCACAGGAGATCGAGCAACTGACCCGTCGGTTCGCCGAAGAGCTACGCGAGGTCGTCGGGCCGACGAAGGACATCCCCGCACCCGATATGGGGACCGACGAACAGACTGTCGCCTGGTTCATGGACGCGTATTCGATGCAAGAGGGCGAGACGGTCCCCGGCATCGTAACCGGGAAACCGACGGCCGTCGGCGGGACACACGGTCGTGAGGAAGCACCCGGCCGGAGCGTCGCTATCGTCGCCCGGGAAGCGCTCGACTACTACGGCGGGAGCATTGCGGGAGCCACTGTGGCCGTGCAGGGCTTTGGCGCTGTGGGCGCGAACGCTGCACGCCTCCTCGACGCCTGGGGCGGCTCCGTCGTCGCTGTCAGCGATGTCGACGGCGGCATTTACGACGAGTCCGGTCTCGATGTTGCATCGATTCCCACTGACAGCGACGAGCACGGCCAGCTAGAGGATGTTGACGCACCACGTCAGCTATCCAACGCCGAACTGCTGGAACTCGATGTCGATATCCTCATCCCTGCAGCGGTCGGCAACGTCCTGACCCGGGACAATGCGGCGGACGTGCAGGCGAGCATCATTGTCGAAGGGGCGAACGGCCCGACAACGACGGCAGCCGATACGGTGTTCGAAGAGCGCGACATCCCAGTCATCCCGGACATCCTCGCCAACGCCGGTGGCGTCACCGCGAGCTATTTCGAATGGCTTCAGCACATCAACCGACGGAGTTGGTCCCGCGAGGAAGTCAACGACGAACTCGAAACCGAGATGCTTGACGCCTGGGACGCGCTTCGAGCCGAGGTGGAGGACCGCGGTGTCACGTGGCGAACGGCCGCATACATCGTCGCGCTCTCGCGAATCGGTGACGCTATGAACGCCCGCGGGCTATGGCCGTAGCAACGGATGTCGCTGCAATCCACCCACTCGCGAGACCACAGATCCGCGTCACCCGTCGCGGTACTCGGTGTCCCGTTCGACCTCGGCGCTGACCGGTTCGGCGTCGACATGGGACCGTCGGCGATTCGCTACGGCGGCCTCAGTGCCGCGCTCGATACGGCCGGCGTCGACTACACCGACGTTGGTGACCTATCACTGCCGACGCTACGGACCCAGTCGGCGCCACCCGACGCCGGTGCGAAGTACCTCGACGCCATCGCCGAAATGACCGAGACGCTCGCCGGTCGGGTGGCGACCGAAATCGCCGACGGGAGTGTCCCGCTCGTGCTGGGAGGTGACCACTCTATCGCGATGGGCACCATGCGCGGCGCGGCCCGGGCGGCCGAAATCGGCGTCGTCTGGTTCGACGCCCACGGCGACTACAACACCCCGACCAGTTCGCCCAGCGGCAACGTCCATGGCATGCCGCTCGCGGCCGCCCACGGCTACGGTGACTTCGCCGAGATACCGTGGGCCACCGCCCCGAACGTCGCCGCGGAGAACACCGTCATCGTCGGGGCGCGCAGCCTCGACGCCGACGAGCGAGCGGTTCTCCGGGAGAGCGAGATAACCGTCTTTACCATGGCCGACATCGACAAGCGGGGTATCGGCCCCGTAACCGAGGAGGCACTCGACATCGCGACCGACGGCGTCGACGACATCCACGTCAGCCTCGATTTGGACTGGCTCGACCCGGACGACGCGCCGGGGGTCGGGACACCGGTCCCGGGCGGTGTCACGTACCGGGAGGCACACACTGCGATGGAACGGGTCGCCGACCGCGACGCCGCCGAATCCGTGCTGCGCTCGCTCGATGTCGTCGAGGTCAACCCCATCCTCGACCAGCGTAACGAGACGGGCGAACGGGCGGCCGAACTCGCCGCGAGCGCGTTCGGCAAGCGGATTCTGTAATCCGGCTTGGAACTGCGGCAAGCGAACCGGGGTATGACCGTCGCTCGGCCTCGGAACACAGTGATTTATTACTGGTGATTGCAAACATGCTAGCATGGACCGCGATACTGCAGAGCCGCGTGTCGACACCTTGCCCGGCCCACAGAGCAGCGAGTGGGTCGAGTATCACCACGAGACCGCCGCGCCGAGCACGTACGTGTACGATTTCGTCTGGGACATCACTGCGGACGCAATCGGTCCGTTCTGTACCGACGCGGACGGTAACGTCCTGCTCGATTTTACCAGCCACGTCGCCGCGTCGCCGCTCGGATACAACAACCCGAAAATCCTCGACCGGGCCGACGAGTTCGACATGGTCGACCCGCTGAAAATCGCCGGCCAGGACTTCTACGTTAGCACCGGCGGCTCGCCCGACGAAACGTCGTTGCCCGGTCCCGCCCACCTGATGGACAAACTGACCGAGATCACAAGTCAATACGGCTTCGACACCGTCTTCCTCTCGAACTCCGGCGCAGAGGCCGTCGAGAACGCGATGAAGATCTGCTACGACAACTGCGAGACGCCGAAGTACGGCATTACCTTTGACGGCGCGTTCCACGGCCGAACTCTGGGGGCGCTCTCGCTGAACCGTTCGAAGTCCGTCTACCGCCGGAAGTTCCCCGAACTCAGTGGGATTCACGACATCGAGTACTCCGAGGCCGGCGTCGCGCGCCTCCGGGAGAAGCTTGATGCAGATACCGGCCACATCCCGCCCGAGGAAGTCGCATTCCTGATCCTGGAGCCGATACAGGGCGAAGGCGGCTATCACGTCCCGAGCCCCGAGTTCCTCTCGGCCGTCGACGATCTCTGCAGGGAGCACGACATCCCGATCATCGCCGACGAAATCCAATCGGGGGTCGGTCGAACGGGCGAGATGTGGGCCGTCGACCACTACGACATCGAGCCGGACGTCATCACGAGCGCGAAAGCGCTCCGGGTCGGCGCGACCGTCTCCCGGTCGGACATTTTCCCGTCCGAAACGTCGCGGCTCTCCTCGACGTGGGGCGCCGGCGACATCCTGGGCTCGATGCGTGGTGCCCTGACACTCGCCGCTATCGAGGACCACGATCTGCTGGACAACGCCGCCGAGAAGGGGACGTACTTCATTGATCGACTTCGCGATATCTCGGCCGACCGTCCGTTGGTCGAGGACGTGCGCGGCCTCGGCCTGATGACTGCCCTGGAGTTCGATACGGCTGACCGCCGCGACGCCGTGATGGAAACCGCGCTTCAGCACGGCCTTCTCACGCTCGGCTGTGGCCAGAAATCTCTCCGACTCCTCCCGCCGCTCGACGTCACCGAGCGCGAACTGGAACTCTGTCTCGACATCCTCGATACGGTGTTTACCGAGGTTGCAGGCGCTGTCGCGTCGGCCTGACCGTCGCGACTTCTGCGGTAACCGAAATGTTAAAATATGACTGATTCGACTGTGGGACTATGCCACGAGTGGCAAACGTAGACAGACGGAGGTATCTACAGGCAATCGGTGGTACTGTCGCGACGCTGTCAGTCGCCGGCTGTCAGTCGGACAGCGGCGACTCACAGACGCTCACTGCGGGGACAGCGCCGGGCTTTCCGCCGTTTGAGATGAAACAGGACGGCGAACTCGTCGGCTTCGACGTCGAGTTGCTTGAAGCCGTCATCGCGGCGTCGGAGTACGAACTGAGCGGGTGGGAGGAACTGGAGTTCAAATCCCTCATCCCGGCGCTGAACAACGGCAACGTCGACGTCGTCGCGGCGGGCATGACGATCAACGACGACCGCGACGAAGCGATCGACTTCTCCGACCCGTACTACAGTTCGAACCAGGCCATCGTCGTCCGCGAGAGCGGGTCGTTCTCGCCGTCATCTCTAGACGACCTCTCCGGGGCGACAGTCGGGGCACAGAAGGGAACGACCGGTGAATCAGTCATCAAGGACCAACTCATCGAAGCGGGAACGATTCCCGAGTCTAACTACAACGCGTACGGCAACTACGTGCTCGCCGTCGAGGACCTGCTGAACGAAAACGTCGACGTCATCATCATCGATGTCCCCGTCGCGAACTCCTTCGTGGCGGACCGCCCCATCGAGTCCGCGTTCGTCCACGAGACCGGCGAGCAGTTCGGCTTCGGGATTCAGTCCGGCAACGACGAACTCGCGGGTGCACTCAACAGCGGGCTGACCGCAGTTGAGGACGACGGGACGTACCGGGACCTGACCGAGAAGTGGTTCGGACAGAAGTGAGGCCATGGCAGCAATCCTACTTCAGACCGCCGACTGGCTGTTCGTCGTCGACAACCTGGGGCTTTTGCTCGGCGGTGCTGCCGTCACCATCGCACTCACCGCAGCCAGCATTCTCCTGGGATTCGCCGTCGGATTCCCGGCCGGTGCGGTAGAGGTGTACGGCTCGGACAGGGCCCGGCGGCTGGTCGAACAGGTCGGGGTTGCCCTCCGTGGCACGCCGTTACTGGTCATCATCATGATCCTGTACTTCGGCCTGTCAATCTCCAGTAGCGCGTTCGTCACGGCGGTCATCGCGCTTGGTCTCCGGAGCGCCGCCTACCAGTCCCAGATCTTCCGCGGCGCGCTCCAGAGCGTCGACGACGGGCAACTGGAAGCAGCACGCGCCGTCGCAATGTCCCGGTTCGAAGCGATTCGACATGTCGTCGTCCCGCAGGCGCTCCGCCGGAGCGTCCCGGGGTTCCAGAACGAGTTTACCATCGTACTCAAGGACACGAGCATCGCCATCGTCATCGGCATCGGCGAACTGCTGACGACGGGGCAGAACCTCTACGAGGGCGGGCAGTCGACCGCGGCGCTCGAGATATTCCTCGTCGTCAGCCTCGTCTACTTCGTGCTGACGTTCGCGACGAATCGGTCGCTCGACAGACTCAGTAACTATTACGCGGTACCGGAGGGAACGACATGACACAGCCACTACTCTCAATCGACGACCTGCACAAATCCTACGGGAGCGAAGAGGTACTGGAAGGCGTTGGCCTCGAGATGGACCAGGGCGACGTGACGGTCCTCATCGGCCCCAGCGGTTCGGGCAAGTCCACGCTGCTCCGGTGTGTGAACCGACTGACGGAGATCAACAGCGGCCGGATCGCCCTCGATGGGCAGGACGTGACCGGAGCCGACACCGACGTCAACGAACTCCGCAAGCAAGTCGGCATGGTGTTTCAGGACTTCAACCTCTTTGCGCATCTGACGGCGCTCGAGAACGTCACGCTCGGCCCGAAAAAAGTGCTGGGCATGGACGGTGCCGACGCTGAGGAAGCCGGACGGACCCATCTCGAACAGGTGGGACTGCTGGAGCAGGCGGACTCCTACCCCGCTGAACTCTCCGGCGGACAGAAACAGCGCGTCGGTATCGCGCGCGCACTCGCGATGGATCCAGAACTGTTGCTGTTCGACGAGCCGACCAGCGCGCTCGACCCCGAACTCGTCGGCGAAGTGGTCGAGGTGATGCGCGACCTCGCCGCCGAGGGCATCACGATGCTCGTCGTCAGCCACGAGATGGATTTCGCCCGGTCGGCCGCGTCGGACATCGTGTTCCTCGACGACGGTGAAATCGTCGAACACGGCCCGCCGGAGCAACTGTTCCAGAACCCGACAGCGGACCGAACCGAACAGTTCCTGAGCAGACTGCACGCACACGAGGAGACGGCATGAGCACGGCCGAATCGACAACGTCGCCGAATCCGGGGCTCCGTGACCGCGTCGGGACGGTCTTCACTGTCCGCCCGCTCACCGTGGGCCTGGCACTGTTCTGGGTCTGGGTTCTCGCCCGCTGGACCACTGATTTCGTTCTCGCGGGGGTATTCGGGCTCGACCGCGGCACGCCGTTTGTCCCGGCAGCCCCGTTTCTGACAACAGCGGATAGCGTCGCCTCGTTCGCCGCGCCACTCGGTGCCGCCGGAGCGCCGCTGCTGTGGCTCGCTGACACACTCCAGTTTGCTGGTGACGCAACAGCGTACCTGCCGGCACTGGCCCACGGCGTCTGGACGACGGTGCTACTGACGGTTTTCAGCGTCTGTCTCGGGTTCACGCTGGCGCTCCCGCTCAGTGTCGTCCGTGTGTACGGAGGGCGGTGGGCCCGGTGGTTCGCGCTGTCGTACACGGAACTCATCCGCGGGACGCCATTGCTCGCCCAGTTGTTCGTCCTCTACTTTGCGACCTCACTCACGCAGGTTCTCAGAGGCGTCCCGGGGGTCGGCGTCGGATTCATTCCCGCGCAGGCGTTCTGGGTCGCTGTCATCAGTTTCACGCTGAACAGCGCCGCCTACCAGTCCGAATACCTGCGTGCGTCGCTGGAATCAGTCGACGGTGGGCAGTTGACTGCCGCACGCGCGATCGGGCTCTCGAAGCTCGAAGGGATACGGTACGTCGTCGTTCCACAGGGCCTCCGGCTCGCGCTTCCCAGCTGGACGAACGAACTCGTGTACCTCATCAAGTACTCCTCGCTGGCGAGCTTCATCACTGTGCAGGAACTGTACGGCAGGACAAGCACCATCGCTAACGAAACGTACCAGTATACGGAACTCTTTGTGCTGGTGGCGATACTGTACCTGGCCCTGGTCGTATCGGCATCAGCACTGATGGACCGTGTCGAATCGCACACTGCAACCGCCGGTGTCGGACACACCAGACAATGACCGCTCTGTCACGGTCACCGACCAACCATTTCAGCACATTCCATGAGTCACACTGATAGCGCCGGAGCACGGCTAACACTCGATCTGTGGCATCCGAACTGTTGGGCTATCGAAGCAACCGACCGCACCGATGGCGGTATCCTGGCACACACGGTGCAACAGACCGGCCAGTCGCCGACAGCATCGGTCAACGGGGTGTTTACAGCGTATGGAGCAACGACGTCGGCTGTCGAGGACTGCCTTGACGCAATCCATGCGTCGCCCCACGCCGGGGAGATACAGGAGCTTCAGGCACGTGTCGGACACAAGCGTGATGCGCCGGGGACTGTCGTCAGACAGTTCCTATTAGAGTACGATCCGGACGAGTTGGTCTGCCCGACGCTACTCGAACACGGGTTCGTCCACAGCGCTCCCGTCCGTATCGAAGACGGTCGCGAGCGGTGGCAGGTGAGCTTCACCGGAGAGCGGCCCGAAATCCGGTCCGCACTCGATTCTGTCGAAGCTGCCGCCGATGCCGACGTGTCGGTCGAATCCATCGTCACGCCGGACAGCGACTCCGAACGCTCCGTGCGTGAACTGCGAACCGACTCGCTGACGCCGGCCCAGCGGCGTGCCTTCGAAGCGGCACGCGAGGCAGGCTACTACCAGTGGCCGCGCGGGATTTCGGTTCGCGAACTCGCCTCACAGATGGACATCTCGAAGACGACGCTCCTCGAGCATCTCCGAACGGCTGAATCGAAACTCCTGGACCCTGAGTAACCCTAACAGGACAACAAAACTCGTTCCGAGAATCAACCAAATTCTGTATAGCAGTATATGATTTATCAGTCCGATAGCAGCCGTCTCGGATACTGGCAGATATTGAAGAAATGACGGTGAAATTACAGTAGCGAGTAGATTTCGGCCTCGTACACATCCCTGACCCGGGTCCCCCATTCGTGGGTGTAGGTATCGATGACATCCTGTGCCACGTCGCCTCTGAGGTATTTGACGACGCCACGGTCACCGGTTCGGTCCCGGAGGTGTGTCGTGAAGAAGTGCCTGAAGTAGTGTGGCGTAACGTTCTCTTCGGCTCCGCCACCGTCGGTGTACCAACCGAACTCGCGGGCGTGGGACTCGACGATGTGATGCACCATGTTCGGAGTGAGACGTTCACCCCAACTGTCGCTTGTCGAGACGAACAGCGGCTCCGCTGGGGACTGCGTGTCCGGACGGGTCGCAAGCCAGCGCCGCAGTACGGATGCCAGCTCCGCGTCGACCGGGATCGTCGTCTCCCGTTTTCGCTTGTTGGACGCTGTCCGTTCTTCCCCGTTACTGGCCTCGCCACGAGCCGGGGCTGCCGCGACGAACAACGAGTCCGGACGCCCGTCAAGCCCCGCTCGGACCGGAATTTCCGGTCTGGGGCCGGGGCTTTCGAGGTTGAGGTCCCGGATATCGAGGTTACACAGTTCGCCGGCCCGAATACCCGTCTTCAGTAACGTCACTACGATAGCCCGCTCTAGCGGATGCGAGATGCTGTCGACGAACGTACGCATCGACTGGAGGTCTATTTCCCGGCGGGTAGGGTCGGTGTTGATGGACTCGTCCATCTCCTCCATAACCAGCGTCATCGGGTTCGATTCGAAGACCCCTACCTGTGTCATGTACGCGAAAAACCGATGCAGATAGGAGGCATACGTCGCGACTGTGCTCTCCTCGACGTGGCCACGGAGACTGTGGACATATGCCATGCAGTCCCGGTGGGAGGCCTCCCGGACGGGAAGGGACTGGTGGCCGTCCGTCAGATAGGACTCGAAGTCCCGGAGGACGCGCTCGTAGGATGCACGGGTCCGGTCGCTCTTTCCGTGGTACGTGATGTCATCGAGGAAATACCCGACCGGGTCTGACTCGGCGTCCGGCGTGGCTGTATCCGTGCTCATTCGTCTCGAACGTACCCCCCGTGTCGCCCGCTGTACTGCACTTCGTTGTTGGACTGCAGTTCCTGTAGCGTGTCTTCGAGGCGCTCTTCGATATCGTCGGTCAGTTCCGCAAGCAGGTCCTCCCACTCGTAGTAGTCCCCGTCAGCCAGGATCTCCCGCACCCGGTCTTTCAGCCCGTCACCCCTGGGGGTAGCGTCCGGAGAACGGGGTTCCTCGCTATCGGCCCCAGCGTCGTCCGATTCAGTTGTCTCGGACGCTGCCGGCTCGAAGCCGCTTCGGCCTGCCTGTACCATCGTCCGGACGAACTCGCTCTGACTCATATCCAGTTCCTCGGCGTGGGCCTGCCACTGCTCTTTCTGGTAGGCCGGAATATACGTCCGAACCGTCGTTCGCTCACTGTCACTGGACACATTTCACCCTGGAACGCCGGGAACTTCAATGTAGTCCCATACTCAGAGATAAACACACTTATTTGGGTATATGGTCCCCTATACGGCGTCATTTTGCCCCATTAGTGACAACTAAGGCTCACTTCCGTAGAGAAATAAGCACACACTCACAAATAACTAATTCGGCCCGGTATGCTTCCTCGGGCTGATTCAGTCATCCACCTGTATCGGAGATATGCGGTGGTGGACATGTGGTCAGTCGGCGTGGACTCGTGATCCTTGTTCAGTGGGACTCACCTACTGGAATCTGGTACGGGACGGTAGCCGTTGCGCGCCGAGTGTCAAACCGTGAGCGGACGTCCCGGTCTGTTACTGGGGCTGTCTCTATTCTGGCGGCCGGCTAAACCGTGCCAACTGCGCGTCCAGGCACGCTCCTGGACTCGATATCTCCTGCCCAGCAGCCGGCTTACGTACTGAAATTCGAGAGCTGTGACAGCCATCACTCCCTACCCTGGTGAACAAGATACCCCACGGTTCACCGTGTCTCCGTGGTCGTTCTACGTTCCCGCCCTCGTGGAGCATCCACGCGAGTAGAGCGTACAAAATCCGAGACCACACTCACATGGCTCGTCGTTCCGGACTAGGGTCTCTCTCTGTGTCCCTCAAGCACGACGAGGGGAGCTATGGGTCTGGCCGCCCGGGTTGCCCAGAGCGGTTGAAGTAGGATATCAGACGAAGCTCTGACGATGGCCATCACCGTCGGTGAGTGGGATTGACGAGGTTTCCGAAATACCCAGCCCGGGCGAATTGCACCACGCTGGCCGGAAGATTCGAAATGGCTACACAGTGGCGGTGTATCGCCTGTCGCTGTCGTAGCGGACGAGTTGCGCAGGATACGGGCTAATCCCCGCCTGCGACCAGTCTGCTACCTGCTGGTCCTATGTCGGCTCTCTCGCATTAGGACGAGAAAATCAAGAGCATACTGTACGGTATCGACCCGCAGGACACAGCGGTGAGCCGAAATCCTACTGTATTAGCGTGCCCATGTCGAAGTAGAGGCATGCGCTTCCGACGATGCACATCTCGGGCGGGTGGGTCCGATGGCTAACGACGGACTCGTCCTCCTGTTTATGATTGCGATTGTACTGGTGGTCATGATTGTCGGCCTCGTCGGTGGTTTCTATCTGGTCAAGTACCTCGCCGAATACACGTTCAACTCGTAGCCAGGCTTCTGCAGAGTGCCGGTCATCTGACGCAGCAGGTAGAACAACGCTTCCTCACTTCGATATTTAATTACCAAAGGTAATCACTCGGCCGATGGCGAATGATTCGCTCGGACCGTATAAATTGTATAATGCTATACCAAAGAGAGGGAGTTAGAAGATGAAACTATATCGGGATTCGTCTCCGTGCAGTCGGGGTGTGGTTGGGACTAGCTACGAGAAACGCTATCACCGTTAAAACGGAACGATGCCTGCCATTCCTTGAGGAAATATTCGCTCATTCACGTTTGACGCCTATAGTAACAATTGGAACGATTTACTCACCGATCGTACTGCAATCGTGCGACCGGGTGTGCACTGAGTTTCAATGGCTCCTATAGCTACACACCACTAATCGGAGGGAGAACGAACTGCGCAGAACCCGGTCGCTACCCGAAAGAGTACGACTCGCGAGAAATCGACGCTATCACGCCGCATTTGACGACCTTCACGTATCGGTCAACCGCCGGTATCTAATTCCTGAATCTTAACATTGTTACCCGGATAGAAGTGTGTATGGCAAAAGACACGCCGGCATACGATTTCAAAGAGAGGGACGTCTACATCCTCCGAGAGCTTGCCAAAAACTCCAGCATTTCCTCCCGTGACCTCGCTGAAATCCTCGAAGACGAGTACGGCATCGATGTCTCGTATGTCACTGTCAACGAGTCCATCCGGAACATGCGTGAAGCAGGTGTGTTCCGAGAAGCAATCGTTCCAAACGAGGAGTATTTCATATTCGAACTGTTCGAATTCAAGTTCAACCCCGAGTACTTCGCGGACACGTGGCGCGAAACGATGGAGAAAATCCGCGACGACGAACACACGCTTATGTACTTCCTGTCGGACGGCGAGTACCAGTGGAAGTCTATCATGCTCTTTCCGACACGCGAACACGGCGAGCGTTGGCTCCACGAGTTCTACAAGAACCACGGCAAAACGGTGCTGAACGTCCGCACAAGTGTGATGACGAACGTCCTCGAGTTCGGTGCCAGTCCCGACCTCTTCGATTACCTCGACGGCGAGGATGACTACCAGTTCTAGCCCGCCACTCGGCGCTTGCGTCGCCGCGTTACTCCTCGATAGGCAGCGACCCGTATTCCGCCTCGAAGCGTTCGGCGAGTCGCTTCTTGTTGTACTTCCCGGTGGTCGTCTTGGGCACCTGGTCGATGAACTCGAAGCGGTCCGGTAGCCACCACTTCGGGAACTCCGCGAGCAGGTAGTCGTTGAGGTCCTCGGCGGTTACGTCGTCGGCTGCGACGACGTACGCGACTGGGCGTTCTTGCCACTTGTCGTGGGGAACGCCGATGACGGAGGCTTCCTCGACCCCGTCGTGACCGACGAGGGCGTTCTCCAGTTCGATGCTTGAAATCCACTCGCCGCCGCTCTTGATGGCGTCGTCGAGGCGGTCGACCACGTCGAGATTGCCGTACTCGTCGACGGTGGCGATGTCGCCACTCCGGAACCACCCGTCCTGCGTGAACGACGTTCGCGTCGCGTCCGGGCGCTGGTAGTACTCGCCGGCGAGCCACGGGGCCCGTGCCTGCACTTCGCCGGGCGTCTCGCCGTCGTGGGGGACCGGCTCCCCGCTCTCGTCACGGAGCCGAATCTGGACGCCCGGCGCCGGGATGCCCGCTTTCATCCGGAGGCGGTCCCGTTCCGCTTCGGGCAGTTCCTGCATCTCCGTCGTCATCAGTGTGTTCGCGAGGTGAGGCGAGGCCTCTGTCATCCCGTAGCCCTGACCGATGGGTGCGTCGTAGACCTCGTCGAACTTCCGGATGAGCGATGCCGGCGGGGAACTCCCGCCGATGAGTACGTCTTGAAGCGAGTCCAGCGCGTCCGGACCGAGGTCGTCGTCGTCCTCGATGACGCGGTCGACCTCCATCCAGACGGTCGGAACCGCAGCCGCGACGGTGACGGCCTCCTCGGTTATCAGGGGGAGGAGTTCGTCCGGGTCGGTCCGCTGGCCCGGGAGCACGATTTTCGCGCCGGTAAACGTTGTCGTGTACGGGAGCCCCCAGCCGTTGACGTGGAACATCGGCACCACCGGCATCACGGTGTCGGTCTCGCTGACCCCGAATACGTCGACGTGGCTGTGCATCAGCGTGTGCAGGAACTGGCCCCGGTGGGTGTACTGGACGCCCTTTGGCAGTCCGGTGGTGCCGGACGTGTAACAGAGCGCACTCTCGGTGTCCTCGTCGATGGCGGGCCAGTCGTAGTCGGTGTCGTAGCCGTCGATGAACGACTCGTAGTCGGTGACCGGCTCCAGCGACGTGTCCGGGACGTCGGTTCGGTCGCCGAGAACCACGTACTGCTCGACGGTGTCGAGGTCGTCCGCGACGGGTTCGAGGACGTCGACGAACTGCGGGTCAACGAACATCAGCCGGTCCTGGGCCTCCTCGATTATCTCGACGAGGTGGTGTTCCGGCAGCCGGTGGTTCACCATGTGGATGCTGCGCGCGCTGCAGGAGGGGCCGAAGTAGAGCTCGAAGTGTCGGTAGTGGTTGACCGCCATCACGCCCGAGCGGTCGCCGTCCGCCATCCCGTAGTCGTCCAGCGCGTGCGCGAGCTTGCTGATGCGTTCGTGGGCGTCGCCGTACGTGTAGCGGTGCGTGCTGCCGTCCGGGAGCGCGGTGACTATCTCCTTGTGGTCAAAGAGGTCGCGGGCCCGTTCTAAGAGCTTCGTTATCGTGAGGTCGTAGGCCATTGTCATGCTGTATCATCTCGTGGCGTGAATCGATAAAACACCCTGTCCTGGTTAGTCGGACCGTCGATGTCCACGACCTGCAGCGTCACGGGGTCGCCGATGGCGAGGTCGCCGTAGTCGGTGCCGTCGATGCGGGCCGACAGCTGGATGTCGACGCCGTTCAGGTCGACGACGCCCGTGACGAACGGCGTGTCCATCCCGACCGGGCCGCCCCCTCTCACGGCGGCGAACGCGAACAGCGTGCCGTCGTGGGGAAGCGAGACGTATTCGAGGTCGTCGCTCGTACACTCCGGACAGACGATCCGTGGCGGGAAGTGGCGCTCGCCGCAGTCCTGACACGCCGTCGTGGACAGCGACCCGTCGTTGAGGCGGTCGTAGAACTCGTGAATCCGCGTGTGGTCGGCGTCCTGCAGGTCATAGAAGTCCAGTAGGCGCGGCATCTCGATGGTCTCCGGCACCGAGACAGTCGTCCGAGGCGGTACGTCGTCGGTGTGGTCGGTGTCGTCGGTCATTGTGGGTCCCTCGCGAGCGTCATCACGCTGTGTACGCTACCGCTGCCGCTGAGATTGTGGATGAGGCCGGTCTCCGGGCTGTCCGGCACCTGTCGGGCGGACTCGACCTCGCCGGTGAACTGCTTGTACACTTCAAGCGCCTGCGAGACGCCGGTCGCACCCAGCGGGTGCCCACAGCCCAGGAGTCCGCCGCGGGGGTTGACGGCGATGTCGCCGTCGAGTTCGCTGCGCCCGTCCTCGATGAACTGGCCGCCTTCGCCTTTCTCGACCCAGCCGAGGTCCTCGTACTCGATGATCTCGCTGATGGAGAAGCAGTCGTGGATCTCCGCGACGTCTAGCTCCTCGACTGGGTCGTCGATTCCGGCCTGGTCGTAGGCTTCCTCCGCGGCGACGGTGGCCTGGGGCCACGCGGACATCGACGGCAGGTTGTTGATAGAGTTGCTCGCCATGCAGGACTGGCCGCTGCCCGTGACGTACGCCACGGTGTCCGTGAGTTCGCGGGCCTTCGACTCGCTGACGAGCAGCAGGCCGGCGGCGCCGTCCGTGATACCGCTACAGTCCAGCAGGCACAGCGGCGGTGCGACCGGGTAGGAGTCCAGCACGTCGTCGACGCCAACCTCGCGCTGGAACTGCGCGTAGGGGTTGTTCGCGGCGTGGCGCTTGTTCTTGACGCTCACCTTCGCGAGCTGTTCGCGGGTGGTGCCGTGCTCGTGCATGTGGCGCTGGGCGAACATCGAGAAAAAGGACGGCGCGTTCAGGCCGTTGACGCCGTCGAACTCGCGGTCGAGCACGTTCGTCATGCCCGCCTGGGTCTCCTCCATATAGTCGTCGCCGAGGTTCATCTTCTCGATGCCAAGCACGAGCGCCACGTCCAACTGGCCGCTGGCGATGGCGAGCCACGCGTACCGGAGCGCCGCCTGCCCGCTCGCACACGCCAGTTCGGTGCGTGATATCATCTTCGTGACGTCGATGCCGAGCAACTCCGCGACCAGTGGGGCGACGTGGCTCTGGAAGGCGAATCGCTCGGGCTGTACCGCGCCGACGAACAGTCCTTCGACGTCGTCCGGCCCGAGGCCGTCCACGTCGTCGAAGGCGGCCTTTCCGGCCTCCTGTGCGAGGTCTTTCCACGTCGCTTCGCGTTTCCCCCAGTCGGCGTGACCCCCCCCGACGATTGCAGCGTTCCGGGTCATCACTCGAACTCCGGTTCACGGTCGTCTCTAAACGCCGTCACGCCCTCGACCATGTCGTCCGTCGTCGTCAGCAAGCCAAAGCCCTGACTCTCGATGTCCAACCCTGTCTCGAGACTGGCGTCCTGTCCGTCGTCGATGACGCGCTTTGCGACCTTCAGCGCCGTCTTCGGGCCGTTCGCGAGGTCGTCGACGAACTCCTCTACGACCCCGTCGAACTCGGACTCAGGGACGGCGCGATTGAGGAGGCCCCAGTCGGCGGCGCGCTCGGCGGCAATCTGCTCGCCGCGGAAGACGAGTTCCTTCGCGCGTCCTTCACCGACGATGCGGGTGAGCCGCTGGGTACCGCCGCCGCCCGGGATGAGCCCGAGATTGATTTCCGGCGCGCCCAGCGAGGAACTCTCCGTCGCGAGCCGGAGGTCACAGGCCAGCGCGATTTCGAAGCCGGCACCCAGACAGAAGCCGTCGATACGCGCGAGCGTCGGGCGCTCGAACTCGTCGATGGCCTGAATCGTCTCGTCGACGTTCATCAGCTCGGTCGGTTCGGACGTCATGAAGCCGGTGATGTCCGCGCCGGAGCTGAACGCCTGCCCGGCACCTGAGAACACCACGCAGGACACCTCGTCGGTGTCGGCGTTGTCGAGGGCCGCCTTCACCTCGCCGAACATCGTCTCGGAGAACGCGTTCAGCCGCTCCGGGCGGTCGAACTCGATTTCGAGGACGCCGTGGTCGTCCAGCGACTTGTTGATGTACTGGTAGGGGCCATCACCGCGGTAATTGTGGAACCCCTCACCCGCGTCGACGCCGGTCTTCCCCTTCTCGACGAGTTCGACGAGGGAGTCGTCTGGCGCGAACCGTTGAGCTCCTGTCTCCTCGTGGAGCGTCCGGAGTTTGTCGAGGACGCTGTCGAGGCCGAGCTGGTCGCCGAGCCGGCAGACGCCCTCCGGGAAGCGCGCGCCCAATCTGCTTCCGAGGTCGATGTCGTCCGGCGTTGCGACATCGTTGCCGACCAGTCGTGCGGCCTCGTTGACCATTCGGGCCTCTACGCGGAGCGTGTCGAAGTCCTCGCCATCGCCCGGTTCGTAGTTGGGACCAGCGGCCTCCCAGTCGTAGAACCCTTGGCCGGTCTTCTTCCCGAGGTCGTCGGCCTCGACCTTCTCGGCGATGGCCGGTGGGGAGTCGAGGTCGGTGTCCTCGCGGAAGTGGTACGCGATGTCGATACCGGTGTAATCTGCGAGTTCGAACGGCCCCATCGGGTAGCCGCGCTGGTAGACCATCGCGGCGTCGGCTCGCTGAATCGTGGTCCCATCGTCCCCGAGCATCCACGCCGCCTCCTCGATGAACGGCAGCATGACGTTGTTCACGATGAACCCGTGGACGTCCCGCTTGACGTCGATAGCGCGCTTGTCGAGGTCAGCAACGAACTCGTGGATGGCTTCGAGGGTCGCCTCGCTGGTCCGTTCGCCGTGGACGACCTCGACGAGGTCCATCTTCACCGGCGGGTTGAAGAAGTGCGCGCCGACGACCTGTTCGGGGCGGTCGGTTGCTGCTCCGATTTCGGTGATGCTCAGGCCGGACGTGTTCGACGCCAGGATGGCGCGGTCGGGCGCGTAGTCGTCGACTTCGGCAAACGTCTCGCGTTTCAGACTGAGGTTTTCGGGAATCGCCTCGATGACGAGGTCCGCATCGGAAACGGCGGCTTCGAGCTCCGTCTCGCCGGAGATGCGGGCGCGTACGTCGTCGGCTGACTCGTCGAGCTTGCCTTTCTCTTCGAGCTTGCCGAGGCTCCACTCCACCTGTTCGAGGCCGTCATCGACGAGGTCGTCTTCGATGTCTCGAAGCACCACGTCGTAGCTCGCAATGGCGGCGAGTTCAGCGATACCGTGTCCCATGCTTCCCGCACCGAGCACGGCCAGATTCTCTATCTCGTTCTCTCCCATCGTAAGAACACAACGTAAGCAGTATATTTAAATTATTGGTTACATTGTTTTGTATATATCGCTAATTACTTAACTAAAAACGCCATTTTGACAGCCGCGTCACCGAACACGACGCCGACACGGCTGCGGGCCAATCCAAACGAATTCGTCCGTGACACAGCGCCTCAGTCAATCAGGATAGTAGGCCCGTCGGACTCGCTATCCTGTACCCGCGGACGGCACCACGATCCGGGTGGCCGGTACAGCAACTCCCGGCTCTCACTCTATGGGGTGTTGTAGCTCGGTGGCCTGTTCGGTCCGCGGGTAGACGAGGCGCTGCTCGCCGTCCCACCACTGTGCGCTCGCGGCCGAGAGTTGGCCCTCGATAGGCATCCCGTACTCATCGAAGCCGAAGTCACCGATGACAGTGCTGAATTCCGTCTCATCGAGTGACGCCCGCACGCTCTCGGGGTCGGGGTTCTCGGCGCTAACCAGCGCCTGCTCGGTGGTCTGTGCGAGATTGTAGCCGACGCCGACCATCACCCGCGGCGTCTCGCCGTCATTCCGGTCAGCGTACGTGTTCAGAAACGCTTCGTTGCCGTTGCCGGTCATCCCAGATGCCCAGCCCGGGCACATTGTGACGTAGTTACCCTGTTCGCCAAGCGCCGACCACCACGCCTGTGGGTCCGCGGCACGCACGAACTCGATGAAATCAGGCATGTAGCCGGAGTTGTTCAGTTGGTTCATGGCGGTGATACCGTCCGGCGGCTGCGGGCACGCAACGAGCGCTTCGACCCCGGCGTTCTCGGTCTGTGAGATGAGCGTCGAGAAGTCCTCGTTGCCGGGTTTGTACGTCTCTCGCATCCCGATGTCGTAGCCCGCGTCCGAGAGGGTCGAGTCCCAAGCGTTTGCCATCTCGGCACCCCAGCCGGAGTTCTCCTCCCAGATACCGACCGTCTGTGGACGCTCGTTCTCCGAGATGAGTTCTAGTATCCCTGTGGTCGCACGGGTGACATCGCGCGTTTTCGGGAACGGCGTGTACGTCCACTCTTTGTCCCCGGAGACGAGCGGTTCTTGATAGCAGGTGGCGACCGCAAGGAACGGTATTCCCTCGTTTTCCGCGTATGCTGACCCCGACATGACGAGTGGACTGGAGAAACTCCCCCAAATCATGTTCACCTCGTTGTTGCTGGTGAGTTGTTGGAGTTGCTGGCGGAGCGTCTGAGCGTCGCTTTCGTCGTCCCTAACGAGGAGTTCGACCTCCCGGTCAACGTTGTCGCGCTCGTTGAGCATCTCCACGCCGAGCTCGTAGCCGGTGAGCATTTCGTTGCCGACCGGGGCCAGCCGCCCGGTTTCCGGAACAGCGGCCGCGATAGTGAACGTGTCCGACCCGCTGTCACTGCTGAAGACGGTGCAGCCAGCGAGGCTACTGAGACCAGTCGCGCCTGTTGCACCAGCAATCTTCAGGAACGACCGTCGACCGCGTTTACTGTCAGGTGTACCCATGCACCACACCTACACGCACATATTGTTAAGCTTTACTATCAGTATTGAATTAGATGTGAGTTAATATTCTGAATTTGGCGTTCGTTGTTTATTCACTGTTGAAGGAGAAGCGGCTGACGAGAGTCCGCGACGAAACGACGAACTGGGCGCACTTACGACGCCACGGGAGCGTCGGATGCTGGTCTTGCTTAACATCGTAATCTGTGTGCGGACAGATCCGCATACAGCATCACATAGATGCAAGGAGGCATCTGACAAAGATTAAACGCGAACGTGCTGAATCGGGGATGAGATATCGAATGGGTTGAAAAGGCCAGTCCCGACTACTGCAGGGTGTTGCGCGCGGCTCGATACCGTACCGGGCGACAGCCACAGTCTGGGACTCGGGCCCTCGCATGGTACTGGAACCGTCTACTCGGGCCGGCGTCGGATAACTATGTTACTCTCCGTCGTCTGACCCCGTTACTCGTCGTCGCTTCCGGTCACAGTCCCCAGAATCGTCGTCTCGGCGTCGAAATACGATGGGGCGTCGGTGTCGATTTCGAACTCCAGAACCGTCTCAAGGCCACCGGACCCCTCAGCAAGTTGTTCGGCGAGATCCGTGTACCCCTCAGCCAGCGTTCGGTACGCGTCAATCTCGGCTTGTTTGGCCTGCGCTCGCTCCTGCTTGGCCTCGATATCCGCGACGGTCACTTCCGCATCCGTGTCGGGCTGGTCGGGACGCTCAGTCAACGCAGCGCGGGCGTCGGCAGTGTCCTGTTCGACCTCTTCGAGCAAATCGGAGAGTTCCGTACTGAGCCGCTCCAGGTGGCCCGCGAGAATCCCGGCCTGGGTTCGGCAGTACTCAGCGAGTTCCGCCTGGGAGATATCGCCCGCGTCGTCGCTCATTGCAACTGGTAGGGCTTCGGCGCGAAAATCGGTTTCGGTGACCCAGCGGGACGGCTACTCCTCTTCTTCCTCGCCCAGGCTCTGGGACGGACCACCCGAGAAGACGAACTCGTGTTCGGCCTCGGTTTCGAAGCGGTTCAGGATGTCACCGAGTGGCTTCGCGTAGCGTTTGAGCTGTTCGGCACGCGAAGACACCTCGTTGAGCTCCGCTGCCTGCTCTTCGGCCGCTCCAGCCACGGTCTGGGTTTCGGCCATCATCTGATCGCTCGTTTCTGCGGCCGACTGGAGCGTGGTGGCCACCGTCCGGAACCGCTCGAGCGAGTCGCCCAGGTCGACGTCCGGATTGTTCGCTTCCAGTTCTTCGAGAGTGTCGACGAGTGTGTCGAGTTCCTCTGAGATGGACGCGAGGCGGTCCTTCTGGTCGTAGGCGTCGTCGGAGATCTTCTGTGTCGATTCGGCGACCTGCTCGGACGCATCCCGGACGGACTCCGCACTGGAGAGGACGACGGAACCGGATTCCGCGACTTCGTCAGCGAAGCTGTTGAGTTGGCCGATGGTCTTCTCGAGTTCGTCGACCATGCCGTTGAACTCGCTGGCAATGCGGTCCATCGACTCGTTCTCGCCGTCGGTCGCCATCCGCTCGGTGAGATTCCCAGCGGCCGTCTCCTCCATCACGTCGGAGAACTCTTCGGCCTTCTTCTGGAGGTACTTATTGACTTCGAGGGCTTCGGCCCGGGAGACCTCTGCCTCCTTCTGGGCGCGTTCGGCCTCGTTGATCTGCTCTTTGAGCGCGTCGCGCATGTCAGCGAACCCGCTGTACAGGCGACCGATGTTGTCGATGCGGCTGGTGGAGATATCGACGTCGAGGTTCCCTTGCCGCATCTGGTCAGTTTTCCGGGTCAGTCGGTCGATCGATGTCGCCGTGTTGTACCCGAGTATCGCACCGACGCCCGCGATGAGCAACACCATCAATGCTGTGCCGATGAGTCCGTACTGCTGGACGTTCTGGACGAACCCGAACACAGCGGAGTTGGGCGCGTGCACGAGAACGACCCAGTCAGTCCCCTGAATCGGCGCATAGCCGACAGTGTAGCGCTCACTAAGCACGTCGGTCTCCGGCATGCTATCGTCGACACCGGACTGCTGTTCCGACGAACGGAGGTCGTTCGCCGCGTCGATTGGTTCGGTGGCACGGGTGTCCGCACTGTATGGCTGCAGCATGCTCTCGCCGACGCCGCGGCTCCCGTCTTTCGGCTCGTCGATCATGACGACCGCCGAACTGTTGACGACCTGCGTGAATCCGCCTTCGGCCCTGTTGCTCCCTTGGAACGAGTTCGCAATCTCGTCGAGCGAGTACTCGATGAGGATATACCGGTTCTGTGAGGCATCGACTGGACTGCCGAAGCCGACGACCGGGCCGGAGTTCGTCTGGTACACGTCGGAGACGACAACGTCGCTTGCGGTTTCAAAGTTCGCCTCGGTGAGCCACGCCCTGTTCGTCGAATCGAGCGGAGAGTTGGTCAACACTTCCGAGTTAGACGTGCTCGCGACGACTTCCGACTGGCCGACACCACGCTCGACAAGATGGATATCGGAGGCGTCTGCGGACAAGGAGGCTTTTCGATTGTTGAGTTCTATCGCGATATCGTCGGTATCGCTACTGGCCCAGACGTCGTCGGAAGAGACGAACTGTGTCGATAACCTGTTCCGGTCGACCCACTGTGACAGGATGTTTGCCTCCTGTGCCGCGGCGTTTTCGTAATCACTCAACACCTGTTGTTCAGTGTAGTCCCTGACTTGCTCTGTCGCGGCAAGGCCGACAAGCCCGACCGAAAGCGCCATGATAAACAGGACGATACCGAACTTCAGTGCGAAGTTCCGTCGGATGAAATCTGGGACAACCGTGGCCAGAATCCCGCCGGACGCGTTCGAGTCGATATCTGTACTGTCTGTTGTCTGTGTGTCGTCTATGCTCATCGTTAGCTCTCTCCAAGCGAGCAGTTGGCCGCTGGACCGCTGTCGCACGCGTACTGTACGTCTGCTGGCTCCCCGGTGAGGCCGTAATAGGTACCGTAGGAGTGCTGTACCTCCGGCTTCCCTCTGACAACCGGTACTCGTCGCATCGCCTGGTGGTCACAGGACCGGAGCGTCTGTGGTCCGAGACCGGCGTCGTACTCGTGTCCCTCGAGTTCTCCGATAACCTCTCTCGGGTCGAACGTTCCCGCACGCTCGACGGCACTGGCGTACTGAAGGGTCTGCGTATATGCGATATGGGCTGGACCCGACGGAGGGACCGATTTGGAAGACCCTGTCGTACTGCTGTACTCCTCCCGGAACGCCTCCCGGAAGGCATCGGAGAGCGGTGAGTTGATCGCCGGACTCCAGGCGACGGTTCCGATAACGCCGTCAATCGCATCACCCGCTGTCTGGGCGATTTCGAGTGAAGCCAGGGGAAGGACGATACCTGCCTCCGGGAACTCCTCCCGGAACGCTCTGAGGGCGTTCACTGCATCGAGACCACGGAGACCGAGCACAATGACGTCGAAGTCGACCGACTCGATATCCGCTGCGTACTGGGAGTAGTCGCTCGTTCCGGCCTGTGCATTGTATTCCCAGACGGGCGACCAGCCCAGTTCCCCGAGAGCGATGTCCATATCCTCCCGAAGGGTTTCGCCCCAGTCGCTCTTTTCAAAGAACTTCGCGTAGTTGACGTCCTCTCCGTACTCCTCACGGAGAACCGGAGCCAGCGCCTCAGCCGTCATATGGCTGTTGAACATCTCGCGAAACGAGTACCGGTTACAGTCCGCACCCGTAAGCGAGTTCGCGTGGGACATCGTGGCCATGTAGACGACCTGGTTCTGGGCAGCGACCTCCTGATTGGCCACTCCAGAATTGCTGGACGTGCCGCCGGCGAGCATGATGACCTCCTCGCTGTCGACGAGACGCTGTGCGTTACTTCGGGCAGTGTCTGAACTGCCCCCGGTGTCTTCGACAGCGAATTCGACATCCTTGTCGAGCAGTCCGTCACCGTCCAAGGGCGACTCGTAATCCTCGCTCGTTACCCACCCGCCACCGTTATTAATGTGTTTGACTGCGAGTTCGAACCCTCGCAGTTCCTGTTGACCGGCCGGCGAGTACGTACCGGAGGAGGCGACGTTAAAGCCGAACGTCACCGAATCCCCGGACACCGGATAGTTTCCGATCGGAGCGGGAGTCGGTGTCCCCCCACTGTCAGTTACACCCTCGCTGCCACCACAACCCGCAAGCCCGACCAACCCGGACGCGCCGATTGAGCGTAGTAAGTTCCGCCTAAAGACGGATTTTTTACCACCGTTTCTCCCTGGATCCATACTGGCAATTGTAATTACTATCGCACATAAACTTTTGGAGAGGACTAAAGCTGCCAATAATCCATGGCCTAGCCTACGAAGATACTTCCTGCATCTCAGTAGGAAGCTATTAACAGGTCCGTCAGGCGACTGGTTCTCCGGGATTTATACATACCCAGCGTGGAACGTCGGATATGACGGATTTAGTTACGTTCGGTGAGACGATGTTGCGGCTATCGCCGCCCGACGACGAGCGACTGGAAACGGCGGACCAGTACGCCGTCCGGGCAGCTGGCGCGGAGTCAAACGTCGCCGTCGCCGCCCAGCGGCTCGGACTCGACGCGGTGTGGGCCTCGAAACTCCCGGATTCACCGGTCGGTCGCCGGGTCACCGGGGAGCTCAAACACCACGGCGTGTCGGTCGACGTCGCCTGGGACGAATCGGACAGCGCCCGACAGGGAACCTACTACCTCGAACAGGGCAGTCCTCCGCGAGGCAACGAGGTGATATACGACCGCCAGAACGCCAGTGTCACGACCGCCACACCGGCGGAGCTTCCCACGGATACCATCGCAGACGCTGCGGGATTCCACACTTCGGGTATCACACCGGCGCTCTCTGAGACACTCGAATCGACCACTGCTGACCTCCTCTCGCTCGCACAGGACGCGGACACGACCACGAGCCTCGACCTGAACTACCGCTCGAAGCTCTGGACACCGGCGGAAGCCCGCTCGGTTCTGACCGAATTGTTCCCGTCCGTCGATGTGCTCGTGGTCGCCGAGCGCGATGCGAACGTCGTGCTGGACCGGACCGGTGACGCAGAAACGATTGCTCGGGATCTCGCCGCAGAGTACGGGTTCGAAGCGACAGTGATCACCCGCGGCAGCGACGGCGCGCTCGCGCTTGCTGACGGGACCGTAACAGAGCAACCGACTTTCGAGTCGACCGACGCGCATCCGGTCGGGACCGGCGACTCCTTTGTCGGCGGCTTCCTCTCGCAGTACCTCTCCGGTGGCACCGTCGCAGACGGACTCGCCTGGGGTGCCGCGACGGCCGCACTCAAGCGGACGATTCCGGGTGATATCGCCGTCGTTTCGCCCGATGAAATCCGCTCGATTCTCAGCGGCGACACGGAAGCGATTTCACGATAGTTACGGCGTCCAGCAAGCTTCTTATCCCCTCGCTGGGAACGGCAGAGTATGATTAACTATGAACGCTGTAAATTGCGGATCACCGGACACGGAGGCTATGATGCGTAGCGCCAAGATCGTCTGCACCCTCGGTCCGGCATCGGACTCGGTCGACGATATCGCGTCGCTCGCCAAGGCAGGAATGTCTGTTGCCAGACTGAACGCGAGCCACGGCTCGCCGGAACACCGTCGAGAGATGATCGACCGCATCCGGACGGTAGACGAGGCAGTCGAGGAGCCGGTCGCGGCGATGCTCGACATGCCGGGGCCGGAGGTCCGGACCGCGGAGATCGACACGCCGATCCAACTCACGGAAGGGTCCACGATTCGGTACGTCGTCGGTGACGACGCGACTCCGGAAGAGGTCGGCCTCTCGCAGTCGATTGCGTCGGTCGAACCGGGCGACCGGGTGTTGCTCGACGACGGCCGCATCGAGACGACCGTCGAGCGCGTCGAGGGCGAAACAGTGTTCGCGACCGTCGAGAACGGCGGCGAACTGGCCGCCCGCAAGGGCGTCAACGTCCCCGGCGTCGAACTCGGCCTGCCGACGATTACGGAAAACGACGAGCAGGAACTCGACGTGGCCGCCGAGAAGGAACCCGACTTCGTGGCCGCATCGTTCGTCCGTGACGGCGAGGACATCTACGAGATCAACCAGGCACTGGAGGAGCGCGGCGTCGACATCCCGGTCATCGCCAAGATCGAACGGGCCGGGGCCGTCGAGAACCTCGATTCGATCATCGACGAGGCGTACGGTGTGATGGTCGCCCGCGGCGACCTCGGCGTCGAGTGCCCACTGGAGGACGTGCCGATCATCCAGAAGCGCATCATCCGCCGGTGTCACGAGGCCGGCGTCCCGGTCATCACGGCGACGGAGATGCTAGACTCGATGGTCCACTCCCGACGCCCGACCCGCGCGGAAGCCTCTGACGTGGCAAACGCCGTCCTGGACGGCACTGACGCGGTGATGCTCTCCGGCGAGACCGCGATCGGTGACCACCCGGCCCGTGTCGTCGAGACGATGGACCGAATTATCCGCGATGTGGAATCCAGCGAGGAGTACGCCGAGTCCCGCGAACAGCGCGTGCCAAACGCCGGCGATACCCGGACGGACGCACTCGCGCGCTCCGGGCGGTTCCTCGCCCGCGACATCGGGGCGTCGGCGATTGTCGCCGCGTCCGAATCCGGCTACACCGCTCTGAAATCGGCGAAGTACCGGCCGTCGATTCCCATCGTCGCGTCGACGCCGAGCGAGCGCGTCCGCCGGAAGCTCGCGCTCTCGTGGGGTATCACGCCGGTCACGACCGAATACACCACCGAAGGGGCCGATGCGATCATCCAGACCGCGGTCCAGTCGGCTCTCGACACCGAGGCCGCCGAAAGCGGCGACACGGTCGTCGTGCTCTCCGGGATGATGACCGAACTGGACGGGATGAACACGGCGAACATGCTCAAAGTCCACGTCGCGGCCGAAACAGTCGCCAGCGGTCGGTCCATCGTCGACGGGCTGGTGACCGGCCCGGTTCACCGGATTTCCACGGCCCCGCCCCGCGAATCACCGGGCGATCTCTCGAACGTCCCCGACGGGGCGATACTGGCGGTACCGGAAGGGTTCGACGGCGAGTTCGTCGGCGACACGAGCCGCATCGGGGGCATCATCGACGCTCACGAGGGCGTCACGAGCTACGCGGCCATCGTCGCCCGCGAGCTTTCGATCCCGATGATCTCGAACGCGGACCTGCCTGACGCTGTCTCCGACGGATCGACCGTCACACTGGATTCGGAGCGCGGTGTCGTCTACGAGGAGGCTGTCGGGCGGGAAGACATCTCCGGCGCGGAGCGAGACTACTGATCGCAGTAGAATCTGTGTAGTTAAGTATCGGTGGGGCAACCCTTCGACCAGCATGGGCGCTTACGCAGGGGTCGACCTCGGAGCGACACATATTCGCGCTGTTATCGGTGACGAGACGGGTTCGATAGTCGCGTCACACAAAACTGAGACACCGCGTGGACCGGCAGGTATCGCGGTCACGGAGGCGGTCCTCGACGCGATCCGGCAGGCCTGTGACGCTGCCGACATCGCACCGACAGACGTGGTTGCCGCCGGTATCGGTTCCTTCGGTCCGATGGATCTGGCAGAAGGCGTCGTCGAGAACCCCGCGAACCTCCCCGACACCATCGACCGGATTCCGCTGACCGGCCCGGTCGAAAATCTCATCGGCAGCGAGCGGGTGTCGCTTCACAACGACGCTAACGCCGGCGTCATCGGCGAGCGGTTCTACTCGGACCGGAGCCCCGATGACATGGTGTATCTCACAATCTCCTCCGGGGTCGGCGCGGGGGTCGCCGTCGACGGGAACATCCTGTCGGGCTGGGACGGCAACGCCGGGGAGGTCGGCCACCTGACCATCGACCCGCACGGGTTCATGACCTGTGGCTGTGGGCACGACGGCCACTGGGAGGCGTACTGCTCGGGCGAGAACATCCCGCGGTACGCCACACAACTGCATCGAGAAGACCCCGTCGAGACGGCACTTCCCATCGAGACTGAGGAGTTTTCGGCGGCGGATATCTTCGAATACGCTGGGGAAGACGAGTTCGCGTCCCACGTCCTCGACCAGATCTGTCACTGGAACGCGATCGGCGTCGCAAACATCGTTCACGCGTACGCGCCCCTCGTCGTCTACGTCGGCGGGGCCGTTGCGCTCAACAACCCCGAGCAGGTGTTAGACCCGATCCGGGACCGACTCGACGACATGGTGATGTCGAACATTCCGGATATCCAGTTGACGCAGTTCGGCGACGACGTCGTGGTTCGCGGCGCACTGGCGTCGGCGCTGACCGGTGGTACGGGCGATCCGTCACAGCGCGTTTGAAAAGCGTCGAACTGCCCGCGAACCCTTGGACTACTGTTGCAGGTCGTACAGCCGCCGGAAGGCCGTCGGCGGGAACCGCGGTTCGACACGGCTCGGCGGGCGGCCCTGGCCGTTGGTGGTCGTCGCCTCGACCCGGTCGACGACGCCGGACTCTGCCATTTCGTAGAGGAACCGTTTGACGGTCCCGGCCGAGAGATCGACTGATTGGGCGGACGCAATCGCCTTCGTCGTCGCCGTTACCGAGGAGCGTTCGCTCTCTTCCAGGTCGATGAGTTCCCTGAGGACGGTCTGTCGGTTCTTTGGCAGAGAGAGGACGATGCCCAACGAGATACAGGGCACGGGCACTTCGGCGATAGCCGCGTCGACGTTGGCCTGCGTGATGCGGTCCTGGCCCCGTTCCTCGGCCAGCTCTGCCGCGATAAACAGCGCGGCGAGGGCGTCGTGGGCGTTTCCGTCCGCCCAGTCGGCGATCTGTCTCGCCAGACTGTGGTCGAGTCCTTGCTGGGCCAGCCCGTTCGAGGTCCTGGTCATCAACACGTCGACGAGCATCTGCCGCTGGTAGCGGTCGATGCTGATCGATTCGGCGGTGTACCGCGTCAGTTCGGTCGTCGACGGGTCGTCACGACCGATAGCGATCCAGCTGACGTTGCTCGGCAGGCCGGCAAACAGGTCAACGAGGGCCGGAGCTTGGATGCTCTCCGGTTCGCCGATGTGGTCGACTGCGATGACGATGCCCGTGCGCTGCTCTCGAACCAGTTCGTGGAGGCGAGACCTGAGCGTCTCCGTCCCGATCCCGTGTTCCGGCACCGATTCGTCCACGAGCGAGTCCAGAACAGCGTGGTAAAACGCGAACTCGCTTGCGGTCTCTCGGGCGTTCACGTAGACGAACGACGGAGAGGTCGGCGGCTGTGCACGGGTCGTCGTGTGGATGATCGCCTGTTGTTCTGTCGGGAGCTGTTCTAAATTGGCGAAAAGCGCCGTGATAACTGCGGACTTCCCTGAACCGTGGGGGCCGTACACGTACGCGTTCGGCGGTAGCTGGCCATCGAACACCGGATCGAGGTGGTCGAGGAGCCGTTCGAGGACCGGACCGCGGTCGGCCGGCTCCTCTATGTGGACGACCGGTGAGATGGCCTCGTAATCCTGAATGAGCCGTGGCTCACCGTTCCGGCGTTGTCGACGTTTGATTCTCGCTTCAATGTCCATCGTTCGGGAATATATGTGTATTAGCGTTTGGAATCGGAGATATAGAGTTACCGTTTTAGAATGGGCCTCACACCGGGAGCGGGACCCAGGAGGAGCTGCCGAAGACGCCTGCGATTGCCAGAATCGCGATAGTCAGCGTCGCGACGACGATAGCGGCCGCAGGCGGGTCGAAGTGGGTGTCCGAGTGCGCGTAGAAGACGCGCTGGATGACCTCGCCGGCGAGGGCGCCGTAGGCACCGAACACACCAGCGACGATGATGGCGATGACAGCGGCCATCGTCCCGGTTTCGGGCGTCCCGCCGAAGACGGCCAGCGCGGCCGTACTCGCGGGCAGGGTCATGTGGTGGGTGACCGGGATCTTCTCGACGCCGAGGTTCAGGAACGTCAGGCTCGCGGCGGAGATGCCGAATCCGAGGAACGGGCTGCCGGTCTGGATGGCGATCCACCCGCCGAGCAGGCCGGCGACGAGGCCGATCATCGCAACGTTGGCCCACTTGTACTGGTGGGGGAGCCACGGCTCGACGGCCAGGCGGTACGATTCGGCGGTTCCACCGTCAGTTGCCGCCTCGGCGCTGCCGCCGTCCGTGGCCATGCGTTTCTCGCCGCTCTCGAACGGCGACATGTCGAGGATGTTCCGACTGCCAGCGCCGATGAGCGGGTAGCCGAACACGATGCGGTGGGCGACGGCCGACAGGACGACACCCATCGCGATCGGGTCCCACGGGAGCGCGAGCCCCCCGGACACCTGACGGACGACCATCCCGAAGATACCGAACAGGCCACCGACGGCCAGGATGTCCGGGCGGGTGCCCAGCGCGTAGGCGATGTCCTTCGCGGGGTGGTAGTCGCCGTCGTCCGGCTCGTACATCCCGTCACTCTTGGCGGCGTACGCGGCCGCCGCGGCACCGCCAGCGAAGGAGATGTGCGGACCGAAGACGGGACCGAACGCAATCGCACCGGTCACGCCGGTCGCGATGCCGTTAGCACCGAGCTCACCGAGCTCTCCCACGAGGCTGCCACGGAGAATCGCCACGGCCTGACCGGCGATGACCATGAACCCGGTGAAACAGAACGCCGGGAGCGCACCGACTGCTGCGCCGAACGCACCGCCCGCGAAGGCGGCGATTATCAGCAACAGCAGGTCCGGGACGTTCATCCCGAAGACTGGAATCTGAAGGAGCAAACTCTCTATCATGGGTTATTCCTCCTGTGCCCAGTCGCGGGAACGGTCGACGGCGTCGTCCCAGCGGGAGTACATCTTGTCTGCCTTCTCGGCGTCCATCTCCGGTGAGAACTCCTCGTCGACCTGCCAGTTGTCGCGGAGCTCGTCGACGGTGTCCCAGTACCCGACGGCGAGACCGGCCGCATAGGCCGACCCCAGCGCGGTGGTCTCGTCGACCTGTGGTCGAGCGATGTCGGTCTGGATGATGTCCGACTGGAGCTGACAGAGGAAGTTGTTCTTGACTGCACCACCGTCGACTCGCAGCGTCGTCATCTCGACACCGGAGTCTTCCTCCATCGCCTCCGCGAGGTCGCGGGTCTGGTACGCGATGGATTCCAGGGTCGCACGCACGATATGCTCTTTTCGCGTTCCGCGAGTCATCCCGACAATCGTCCCGCGAGCGCGGCCGTCCCAGTGCGGAGCGCCGAGACCCGTGAAGGCCGGCACCATGTAGACACCGTCCGTGGAGTCCACGGAGCGGGCTAGCTCCGCCGTCTGTGCGGCGTTGTTGATGAGGTCGACGTCTTCGAGCCATTCGATAGCTGCGCCGGCGATGAAGATGGAGCCTTCAAGCGCGTACTGGACGGGCTCACCGGACATCTGGAACCCGACGGTCGTCAGCAGGCCGTTATCGGAGGCGACTGCTTCCGAACCGGTGTTCATCAGGTAGAACGCGCCGGTACCGTAGGTGTTCTTTGCATCGCCCTTATCGAAGCAGGTCTGGCCGAACAGTGCGGCCTGCTGGTCACCCAGCGCGCCCGCAACGGGGACTTCCTCTTCGAGGAAACCGTCCGCGTCGGTGTGACCGTACAGGCTCTCGTCGGAGGACGGGCGGACCTCCGGAACCATGGATTCGGGGACGCCGAACTCTTCGAGGAGTTCCTCGTCCCACTCCATGTCGTGGATGTTGTACAGCATCGTCCGCGATGCGTTCGAGACATCCGTGATGTGGTTGCCGGTGAGTTTGTAGATGAGCCACGCGTCGATGGTCCCCATCAGGAGTTCGCCGTCTTCGGCCCGGTCGCGGACGTCAGCACCGCGGGAACTCTGCATCTTGAGCGGCTCGGCGTTGTCGAGAATCCACTCGGTCTTGGTCGCCGAGAAGTACGCGTCACACTCCAGCCCGGTCTTGCCGCGGATCCACTCGACTTTGTCCTCTTCCTGGATCTCCTCGACGCGGTCGGTGGTTCGGCGGTCCTGCCAGACCAGCGCGTTGTGGACCGGTTTACCGGTCTCCTTGTCCCAGACAATCGTCGTCTCACGCTGATTCGTGATGCCCAGCGCTTCCAGCTGTTCGGCACCGACGCCTGCGTCGGCGAGCCCCTGCGTGACGACTTCCTGCGTGTTTTCCCAGATTTCGACGGGGTCGTGTTCGACCCAGCCGGGCTCCGGATAGATCTGTTCGTGTTTCTCGTAAGCGTTCGCAACGACCTGGCCGCTGTGGTCGAATACCATGAAGCGGGTGCCGGTCGTTCCCTGGTCGATCGCGCCAACGTATGTGTCTGCCATTGTTGTGTTCTCCGTGGTGGGGTAGCTTGTTTATGAAAGCTACCACCTTGCCAGTAAACAACATAGTGAACCATTATAAAGATTACTAATGGTGATGTTTAGCTAGTAAAGAAGGGGCGGAACGGCGTTACCGGCTAGAATCGTACCGTTCGAGCTGTTTTCCGACCTGTGCGTCGAGTCGTTCGAGCGTTGACGGGACCGAGTCGGATCCGTCCATACTGTCGACGGCGTCTTCGATGATCGTTCGCACCGTATCGAACGGACCGATCTGCGCGCCCCGCGTCGCTGTGGTGTCGCGTGTCTCCATGAGCTGGTCGAATGCCGTTCTGTAGTGCGGGTTCTGTTCGAACCAGTTCGCCGACCGGAGCTGTGGAATCGCATCGGCGTGAACTGGGAAGTACCCGGTTTCCTGATGCCACCGGCGCTGTTGGGCCGGTTCGGTGAGCCAGGTGAGAAATTCGCCGACAGCGTCGTGAACGGCGTCAGAGACTGCATCGCCGACCCAGAGCGACGCGCCGCCGACGAGCACGCCAGTCCGGTCGTCGAGCACGGGGAACCGGCCGGTGCCGACATCGAAGTCAGCGCCGCTTTCGATGGTGTTGAGTGACGACGTTGAGCCGATTAGCATCGCGGCGTTCCCTTCGGCAAAGTGGGTCCGAGCCGCGCCTCTGGCTTCGATGCCGGGATCGTGGTACAGGCCGTCCGCTTCGAGACTCTGCCACCACTCGAACAGGTCGTGGGCGAACGCCCCGTCGAGATAGCTCTCTGTCGGCGACCCGGACCGCCCGTTGTTCTGGTCTACGAGGAGCTGGTCAGCCTCGGCAAACCACTGCTCAACGAACCACGAGTAGTTCGCAAACGTGATACCGGTATCCACGCCACTCCCGTCGACGAGCTTTTCAGCCGCGCTCCGAACGTCAGCGAGGGTTTCCGGTGGCGAATCGGGGTCGATCCCCGCCTGTCTGAACGCGTCGCGGTTGTAGGCCATCACCGGGTTCGACGCGTTGAACGGCAGCGAGTGGAGCGTCCCGTCGAAGCGGTAGTAGTTCGTCACCGGGTTGAGCAGCGAGTCGATGTGGGCTGTCGGGAGGAGTTCCTCGACGGGCCTAAAGTACCCACTGTCGCGCGCACGCGTGGTCCCGATCTCGAATATCTGTGCGATAGCGGGCGGGTCGTCGTTTTCGGCGGCGCTCAGCGTTGCATCGAGGGTCCCGCGGTAGCTCCCTTTCGACCGCAGTGCGAGACTGATGCCGTCGGTCTGTGATTCGAACTCCCGGACGAGTTCTTCCAGCAGTAGCGCCTTCTCGCCGCCCATCGCGTGCCAGAACTCGACGACGGTTCCATCCCTGTCAGCCGCCGCACCGGTCGCGAGTTCGAAGGCATCGAGTGACGCCTCCAGCGATTCGGCCCGCTCGGTGAGCGTCGAGACCCGCGTCGAGACCTCCGCGAGTTCCGTCGTCTGGTCCGCTGCGGCGTCGGCGGCGACAGCCGCCTCCTCTGCCGTCCGGGCGCTTATTCCCTCGACATCGTCGACCATCGAAACGACTTCCTGTGTGGAGTCGGCCTGCGTATCCGTCGCCCCATCGATTTCCTGCACGCTCGTATCGACTTCCTCGACCATCGAGACGACGGAATCCAGTTCATCGAGCGCGCTAGCGACCGACGAGCGGGTGTCCTCGACACTCTCTCGGGTGTCGTACATCTCCGCAACCGTCGCGTCGGCCTGTTCGTGAACCTCCTCAATGGTGGCTGCAATCTCGTCAGTCGCTTCCTTCGTCTCGGTTGCGAGCGATTTGACCTCCTCGGCGACGACGGCGAACCCGTCACCGGATTCGCCCGCTCGGGCCGCTTCGATGTTGGCGTTGAGCGCCAGCATGTTCGTCTGGTCCGCGACATCCGTGATGAAACCCACAATCTCCTCGATATCCGCCAGCAGGTCGTTCAGTTGCTCGACCTTGTCGACGGTCGCTTCGGCGTTGGCGGTCAGCCGGTCGAGCGTCGTCATCGCCGAGGACGCCGATTCCAGTGCGGATTTGCCACGGGCACTCGCTTCGCTGGACGTGTCCGCGACCTCGTTTGCGGCGCTCGCTATCTCCTCGATCGTCGCCGAGAGGTTCCGCATCTCGTCGGAGATCGACTGTATCTGATCCCGTTGCTCGTCCGATCCGGTCGATATCTCCCCGACAGCGCCGCTCACGTCCCGGCTGGCGGACTTGACCGAACCGAGACGGGTATCTACCTGTTCCGTCGCGGCGGTCACCTGTTCGCTGAACGACGCCATCCGGTCGACGGTGTCGGTCCACTCCCGAAGCAGTTCGTCGTAGGCGTCGTACAGCGGTTCAGCCGCCTCAGCCGGCGGTTGCCCCGGTTTCGAAGTGAGGTCGCCACCGGCGTTTGCCCTGGCGACAGTGGTGAGACGGTCCACAGCGGTTTCGAGCGCGCGACGCTCCGCCCGCTCCTGTTCGAGTTCCGCCGCCAGTTGCTCACACTGAGCTTTCAGTTCCGCTCGTTCGGGCTCGTCCTCCGCCCAACCGGCAGCGGGGCCTTCCTGGCGGTCTGCTCCCGACGGTGTTTCACTTTCCGGCTCGTTTCTGTCCCGCCCCTCTGTGACGCCACCGTCAGTGTGTCCCCTGTCGGACTGATCGTCTTCCGAATCAAGTGGGTTCCATTTACTCATTGTCGCTCCCGTTGACCGAACGGCCAACACGTTCTCTGGAAGAATCAACTATCAAAATATATAATAGTTACTGTTAGACCGGCAGCAGGAATAATTATTGTTTGTGGACGGAATTCATGTCACAACAGAGTTCCGCGAACCGTATTCATTAGATATGGGAACTTATACCCCGAAAAGAATCAACTTTGTAAAACCCATAATCCGACTGTTCAATGAGCGATAATATGTCCCTCGTTCACAATTGTCAGCAGGAGTTGCCGGTATTCCTCATGATTACATAGAAAATTTACTACCCAAGCACCATCAACGGTAAAGTGAAGTGTATGCGCTCCAAACCCACGGAAAGATAGATGGGACCGACACCACACATCGCCGTCATCGGTGGCGGCTCGACTGGGGCGGGCATCGCGCGGGACCTCGCGATGCGCGGGCTCGACGTGACCCTCGTAGAACAGGGGAATCTGACCCACGGGACCACCGGTCGGATGCACGGACTGCTCCACAGCGGGGGGCGATACGCCGTTTCGGACCAGGCCAGTGCGACCGAGTGTATCGAGGAGAACCGCGTCCTCCGAGACATCGCCAGCCACTGCGTCGAAATGACCGGTGGCCTGTTCGTCAAGCGACCGGAGGACTCCGAGGAGTACTTCCAGCAGAAGCTCAGCGGCTGTGAGGAGTGCGGTATCCCCGCCGAAGTCGTCTCGGGCGAGGAGGCCCGCGCGATGGAGCCACACCTGGCGAAAGACATCGACAAGGCGATCAGCGTTCCCGACGGGGCCATCGACCCGTTCCGGCTCGTGGTCGCCAACGCCGCGAGCGCACAGGAACACGGCGCACGCATCGAGACACACTCCAAAGTGACGGACCTCCTCGTCGAGAGCGGCGAGGTCGTCGGTATCGAGGTCGAACACGACTCCGGCCCCGGGAAGCGCGTCCACGGCACGGAGGGCGGGACCGAGCAGATCCGGGCGGATTACGTCGTGAACGCGACGGGGGCCTGGGCCGGCCGCATCGGCGATATGGCCGGCCTTGACATCGAGGTCCGCCCCTCCAAGGGCGTCATGACCATCATGAACATCCGTCAGGTCGACACCGTCATCAACCGCTGTCGGCCAAAAGGCGACGCGGACATCGTCGTGCCCCACGAGACGACCGCGATCTTGGGCACGACCGACGAGGAAGTCGAGGACCCCGAGGACTACCCCGAGGAGCAGTGGGAAGTCGACATGATGATCGACACGCTCTCGGAGCTGATTCCGATGCTCGAAGACGCCCGGACCATCCGCTCGTTCTGGGGCGTTCGCCCGCTGTACGAACCGCCGGACGTCGGCAGCGACGACCCGACGGACATCACGCGGGACTTCTTCCTGCTGGACCACGACGAGCGCGACGACCTGCCCGGCATGACCAGCATCGTCGGCGGGAAGTTCACCACCTACCGGATGATGGGCGAACAGATCGCCGACCACGTCTGCGGGAAGTTCGGCATCGACGCCGACTGCCGGACCGCCGACGTGCCACTCCCCGGCAGTGAGGATTTCTCCGTGCTCCGGGACTACATGGACGAGTTCGGGCTTCGCTCGCCGATCGGTCGCCGGAGTGTCGAACGGCTCGGCTCCCGGGCCGACGAGGTGCTCAAGACCGACGGGCCGAACCCGACAGTCTGTGAGTGCGAGGGCGTCACCCGGGCCGAGATTCACGACGCCATCGAGGGGTCCGGCTCGGACCTCAACGCCGTCCGTATCCGCACTCGCGCGTCGATGGGGAACTGTCAGGGCGGCTTCTGCTGTCACCGGATGGCGAGCGAACTCCACTCGGAGTACGACGAGCCGGTCGTCCGTGAGGCCTGGGACGAACTGCTCCAGGAACGCTGGAAGGGCCAGCGACACGCCCTCTGGGGCGAACAGCTCTCCCAGGCGGCACTGAACTACGCACTGCATGCCACCACGCAGAACCGGGATCAGGACCCGGCGGACGGCGAGCCGGTCGATTTCTCGGCGTTCGATTCGGGCCGCGGGCAAACGGGCGGCAGCGTCGACAGCGCGGACGTCGCCGCCGACGGAGGGACGGATGGCTATTGAGTCGGAGGTGCTCGTCATCGGCGGCGGCCTCGGAGGACTGACCGGCGCGCTGGCGGCCGCCCGCGAGGGTGCCGACGTGCGATTGGTCTCTTACAAGCAGAGCACGCTCCGGCAGGCGTCTGGTCTGGTGGACGTGCTCGGCTACACACCGGACGGAGACGGGCCGCTAACCGACCCGTACGAGGCGATTCCGTCTTTGCCGGAGGACCATCCGTACCGGAAAGTCGGCGTCGGGACGGTCCGGGACGCACTGTCGCTGTTTGACGACGCTGTCCCGACTTACGAGGGCGAACACACGGACACGAACGCGCTGCTCCCGACCCACGGCGGGAGTATCAAACCGACCGCCCGCTACCCGGCCGGGGCCAGCGCCGGCCTCGCCAGCGACACTCGGGACACGCTGCTGGTCGGCATCGAGGAGATGGTCGATTTCGACGCCCCGCACGTCGCTGCCCATCTCGACGCGACGGGCGTCCCGTTCGATGTCCGCGGCGAGACGATCCGGTTCCCGGGCGACCTGCGCGCGGACGCGAAGGTCACGCGGTACGCCAAACTGCTCGATACCAACAGCGAGGTGGCGGTTCGCGGACGCATGGTCCCAGCCCGCGAGGCGCTTGCTCAGCGCGTGAACCCGCTGCTCGAAGACGAACAACGGGTCGGCTTCCCGGCGATTCTCGGCGACGACAACCCCGGCGCGATCCGTGACGCGCTACGCGACCACCTCGGCGTCGACGTGTTCGAGGTCCCGATGGGGCCGCCGTCGCTGCCCGGCCTCCGCCTCGAAGACGCGTTGTTCTCGGCACTGGACGAGGCCGGAGCCAGCATCGAGACCGGAAATCCGGTTGTCGACTTCGATGGAGAGGACCGCATCGAGAAGGTGTTCATCGAGAAGAACGGCGCGAAGATACCCAACAGCGCCGACCAGTACGTCCTCGCGACCGGCGGCTTCGTCGGCAAGGGCGTCGAGTCCGACCGTGATGGGGTGTACGAACCCATCTTCGACTGTCACGTCCCCCACGCCGAGGACCGCTACGACTGGTTCGAGGGCGAACTGTTCGGCGACCACGAGTTCGCCCGCTACGGCGTGGCGACCGACGACGACCTGCGCCCCCTTGACGCGAGCGAGCACAGCGAGTTCGAGAACCTGCGCGCCGCCGGCTCCGTGCTTGGCGGCTACGACTTCGCCGCCGAGAAGTCCGGCAGCGGCGTCTCGATTGCGACAGGCTACGCGGCGGGCCAGCGCGCCGCACAGGAGGCACGATGAGTGACGCTGAAACCCCACCAGACTTTGACCCGGTTGCACCGAACACAGGCGAGGAGTTCGAACCAGTAGATGTCTTCCCCGACAGCGACGACTTCGACCTCCGTCCCGGCGCGGACTCCTGTTACAAATGCTCGACCTGCGACACGAACTGTCCCGTCGCGGAGGTCGACGACGACTTCCCCGGCCCGAAGTTCCAGGGCCCCGAGCAGTGGCGGCTCAAGCAGTCCGACGACGACCACGACATCGACGACTCGGTGATGGACTGCTCGAACTGCATGCGCTGTGACAACGCCTGCCCGTCGGGCGTCCCGCTCAGCCAGATGCACAACACCGCCCGCGGGGAGTACGTCAGCGAGCAGATGGACAAGCTCTCCGTCGAGTACATCCGCAACCGCATCCTCGCGAACTACCGCACCTCCGCGTTCTTCGCGAGCAAGGTTCCACGCCTGGCAAACTTCGCCATGAACTTTGGGCCAGCCCGCTGGGTGATGGAGAAGACGCTGGGCGTCACCAGCGAGCGCGACTTCCCCGCCTTCGCGAAACAGACCTTCCGCGATTGGTGGGCCGACCGCGGCGGTCAGGTCCAATCACGGGAGAACGCGAGAGCCGCCCGCAAGCGCCGCGGCCTCCCCGAGGACGCCGACAAGAAAGTGGCGTACTTCCACGGCTGCTACTCCAACTACAACACGCCGGAGGTCGGCAAGGCGATGGTCCGGGTGTACGAGGAGTTCGGCTACGAGGTCGTCGCGCCCGAGCAGAAGTGTTCGGGGACGCCAATGTTCGCCAACGGCATGCTCGACGACGCCCGCCGCCACGCCGAGACGAACGTCTCGTCGATGTCCGAACTCGTCGACGAAGGATACCACGCAATCGCCTCGTGTACCTCCTGTTCGATGGCGCTCCGGCAGGAGTACCCCGAACTGTTCGACATCGATGGCATCGACAAAGTGGCGGAGAACACGTTCGAAGCCGTCGAGTACCTCCGCATCCACGAGGACCTCAAAGGCGAAGTGCAGGCGGCGGACGTGGACGGCGACCTCGCTGAAGAGTTCGCCTACCACGCCCCGTGTCACTCACGGAATCAGGGGCTGGACCGCCAGGCCGTCGAACTGTTCCGCGACCTGGACGGCGTCGAAGTCGAGGACGTGGGCGACTCCTGTTCCGGCATCTCGGGGACCTACGGCTGGAAGGAAGAGAAGTACGAGAAGTCCATGGAGATCGGCGAGGAGATGTTCGAGCACATGGACCACGCCGAAGGCGAAACCGGCATGACCGAGTGTCCGACCTGCGCGATGCAGATGGAACACGGCAGCGGCTACGAGATCCGGCATCCGCTCGAACTGCTCGAAGCCGCGCTGGTGGAGTAACTGAAAAAACTCGTTTTCTGCGGTCTTAGTCCTCGCCGCGAACGAACGTGACCGGACACGGCGCGTTCAGCATGACTTCCTGTGCTGTGGAGCCGAAGACGGCCTTCCCGGTCGGCGAGCGCTTGCGGCCGCCGACGACGACGAGGTCCGACTGCGTGGACTCAGCCAGGTCGACGATTTGCTCGCCGTGGTTGCCCACAGCACCGCGGACTTCCGTCGTCAGGCCAGCATCGTTGAACCGCGAGACGAGTTCCCGGACGGTTGTGTGGCGGTCGGCAACCTCGTTCGGGTCGGCCTCGCCGGTCGATTCGAATTCGAGTCTGTCGACGACGCCGTCGTACTGGTCGTCAGTGAAGACGTGTGCAACGACGACCGTCGCGCCGGCCGGGCTCGCGATATCGAGAACAGCGTTCGCGAGTTCGTCGATTCGGTCGGCATCGTTTGGGCCAACTGCAAGAAGAACAGTTTCGAGTGCCATATCGGCTACTCCAAGGGAAGACGCCTAAATCCTTCGATAGGTACTACCTTTGTTGTAACTTGTTCTCACAACGCCTCAGCCGGTGTTTTTCATCCCGGCCGCGATACCTTGGACGGTCAGCCGCAGGGTCCGGCGCTCGGTTTCGGTTCGGTGGGACTGTTTGAGCAGGCGGACCTGCAACAGGTTCAGCGGATCGACGTACGGGTTCCGGCGCTCTAGGTTCTCCTGCAGCCACTCGCGCGAGAGCAGGCCGTCCTGTCCGGTGATTTCGAGGACCTTCTCGACGGTTTCCTCGTACTCCTCGACGATGCGCGGGAAGATGCGCTCGCGGAGTTCGGGGTCGGCGAGGTCGGCGTACTCCTCGGCGATTTCGAGGTCGGTGCGGGCCAGCGCCAGCGACGCGTTGTCGAGTTTCGTCCGGAAGAAGGGCCAGTTCTCGTACATCTCCTGTAAGGTCTCCATGTCGCCGCCGTTTTCGAGGTAGGCGTCCAGTCCGGTCGAGATGGAGTACCAGCCGGGGATGATACAGCGGGCCTGCGTCCAGGAGAACACCCACGGGATGGCTCGGAGGTCCTCGACGCTACGGTCCTCGCTCCGGGAGGCCGGTCGCGAACCCATGTTGAGGTTCTCGATGACGGTGATCGGCGTCGCCTGGTCGAAGAAATCGACGAAGCCGTCGGTCTCGAGCAGGTCCTGATACTCGGTGCGGGCGGCGTCGGCCGCCGTCTCCATCGCCTCCTCCCACTCGTCGGGAATCTCCTCGACCGGCTCCTCGATGGCGTTCTTGCGCGCCCGGATCTGGGCGTTGAGCATCTGTTCGAGGTTTCGCTCGGCGATGTCGTGGTTGGCGTACTTCTCGGCGATGGCCTCGCCCTGCTCGGTGAACTTGATCTGGCCGGTCACCGTCTCGTTCGGCAGGGCCAGCATGGCGTCGTTCATCGGGCCGCCGCCGCGGGAGATAGAGCCGCCGCGGCCGTGGAACAGGCGCATCTCCACGTCGTAGTCGTCGGTGATGTCCGCCAGTCGCTTCTGGTTGTTGTACAGCGACCAGTTGGCGGCGAGGAAGCCGTTCTCCTTGTTCGAGTCGGAATAGCCCAGCATGATCTCCTGGATGTTGTCCCGGGCCTCAAGAGCCTGGGAGTAGGCTTCGTTCTCGAACAGGGTGCCCATGATGCGGCGGGCGCCGGAGAGCGCGTACTCCGATTCCAGCAGCGGTACCACGTCGAACCCGCAGTAACCGGGCAGGTCGACGATGTCGACCTGGTCGGCGAGAAACAGGACCTCAAGGGCGTGGCTTGGCTCCTCACACCAGGAGATGGCGTAGGTGTCGATGGCGTCGATGCCGAACTCGTTTTGCCAGTCGGCGGCCGCGAGGAAGCGCTCGAGGACACGGGTGGCGTCCTCCGAGAGACCCTCGGTGTCTTCCATGTCGATGACAGGGTTGTCCTGGAGGATGGCCTCGGTCAGGAACTCGACGCGCTCGTCTTCGTCCATCGCCGCGTAGTCGATGCCCTGCCGGTCGACGGCCTCGGCGATGGCGTCGGTGTGCATCTTCCGGTGGTCGCGAAGGTCGAGGCTGGCGAGGTTGAAGCCGAACGTCTCGACCTTGCGGATCAGCGGGTCGACGTGGGCCTCGGCGATTACCTCGGCGTCGTTCTCTCGGAGACTGTCGGCGATGACACGGAGGTCGGTCAGTAGTTCCTCCTCGTTCTCGTAGCCGCCCTGGCGGACGTCGCTGACCCGGATGACGGATTCACGCATCAGCCGGAGCTTCTGGCGGTAGGGTTCGTCCGGATACCGCTCCTCGGCCTCCGTGGCGATGCCGGGCAGCCTGGACTTGTGACGGTCCAGTCGTTCGTTGAACACCGCATCGGTCGCGATGTTGGAGGCGTCCTGGCTCAGCACGCCGGAAAGCTCCTTGAGTTTGTTGCGGTACAGCGGGAGCACCGTCTCGCGCTGGCGCTCCAGCGTCTCCTCAGTCACCTCGGTGGTGACGAACGGGTTGCCGTCGCGGTCGGAGCCGGCCCACGAGCGGAACTCGTAGAGGGTGTCGATATCGATGTCCTCGTCGTACACGTCTTCGATGGTGTGTTCGAGTTCGTCGTACACCTCGTCGATGACGTCGAACAGGACGTTTTCGAGGTACCACTGGACGTTCAACGCCTCGTCGGTGACCTCCGGCCGGCGGTCCCGGACCTGCGGGGTCTGCCAGAGGCTCGTCACTTCGGCATCGAGGTTGCGCTCGATGTGCTTCTGTTCGCGGTCGGTGAGCCGCCGTTCGTCGAGTCGTTCGATGTCACGGGCGACCGACCGGAGCTTCGCCTTCACCGTCTTCCGGCGGGCTTCGGTGGGGTGGGCCGTGAACGTCGGCTGGATGAGAACGTCTTCGAGTACCTGCTCGAACTCCTCCGGGTCCGCACCGCGTTCGGCCAGGTCCCGGACGGCTTCCTCGACGCTGTCGGCCAGAACGCCTTCCTGGCTGCCCTCTCGGATTTCGCGGACCCGTTCGCGCTCCTCGGCGAGATTGATAAGTTCGAAATACGTCGTAAACGCGCGTGCGACAATATCCTGTGTCTCCGGGTTCAGTCGGTTCAGCGCCCGGTGGACCTCGTCCCGCGTCTCGGCGTCACCGCGCCGGTAGTCGATACACGAGTTCCGGATCGTTTCCACCGTTTCGAATGCCTCGGTCGAGGTCTGTGCCTCCAGCACTTCGCCCAGGAGCGCACCCAACTCCCGTACGTCCTGGTTTATCTCTCTGGCGTGCAAAGTCATACCACTTCATCCAAAACCGAGCCCTAAAACACTATTGAAACGGTGTATCAGGGATAGACGTTCGTGAAGAACCCGATTGCAGAAGATAGCTATCATTAATCGTGGGGTTCTTTACCGTATCACACGAAAGTCACAGGATACAGTGGACTGCCAATGATAGATATCGCCCTGGACATGGAGCAGTACGACTGCCCCTTCATCGACACGACGGCAGACCACGATGTCGCCTTTGCAGCGGTACACTGGGACTTCGACCAGCGTGCGCGGGAGCTTGAGACGCGGATGGTCGTCGAAGCCGAGGACGCGGGGGTACTCGATGCGGGGCTGGACCGGTTGCAGGCCCACGAGAACATGAACGACTGTGCGCTGTTGCGCCGCGAGGACAACGCCGCCCACATCCGGACGACCATCGAAGAAACGGCGGCGATGCAGACTATCAGGGACAACGGCGGCTACATCACCGGCCCGTTCCACATCGAGGCCGGAAGCGAGACCTGGCACGTCGGCTTCGACCGCGGCCGGGACGCCGACACGACGCTCTCGGAGCTTGACCGCGACAACGAGTACGACGTGGTCGAACGCACGTCGACGACGCTCCCACAGCTCCAAGACCTCGTGCAGAACGCCGGCGCGGCGATGACGCTCGTGGACGGCTGTCGGGACCTCTCGGACACCGAACGCGAGACGCTGGAGACCGCCGTCTCCGAGGGCTACTTCGAGTCGCCCCGGGACGCGACGCTGGGGTCGCTGGCCGAGGACTTCGGCGTGTCCAAACCCGCCGTCTCGAAGAACCTCCGGCGCGGTGAGCGGAAGATGATCGAGCGCGTCGTCGACGCACTGGACGAGATCGACGACTGATTCTGGCGTGGCTGTCGGCTGACTGTCTCGGAGGTGACACCATCGTCCCGTCAGCCGGCGCGGGAACAAGAGGGCCTATTCTTCAGGCCGCCATCGGCCACCGATACCCTCACGCGGGTAGTCCTGATACGTACCGTCGAGAAACGTCGTGACACGCCCGTCTTCTTCGCTGAGCGTGATGACCCACAGTACTTCCTCGCGTATCGACGTTTCGAGCGCGCTCATGTGTTTGGCACCCATCCAATCAGCGTATTCGAGTTTGTCGAACGTCCGGATGTACTCCCGGGGCGGGCTGCGAACCCGAACCATCTGCTCTTGAATCGTTCCGTCCCCGGTCACGACGACAGCGCCATCCTGGCTGGACGCCACGTCTCGGGCAACCTCGGTGAACGTGTCGGGCGATTCAGTGACGACCTGGCATCGTTCGACCGGCCACCTGTTGTCCCCCATCGGATCGGTGTACTCCCCGAAATTGATCTCGGAAACGATCAGCAAGTACAGACTCGGGCCACTCACGTACTGCTGATTCCACTGGTCGAACTCCATACTCAACGTTTCGGCAGTGTACCTGATCTGGTCCATCAACTCCTGGCTGGTCGCATACCTGCTCAAAACGCGTTCAAGTTCTTCCATGCTGGGACATATCCCGATATGGTGTCGGACTAATTAACTACTGTCTCGGCACGTGCCGTCTCGGCGTATCCCGGACGATACTGGATCTCGCCACAGTCGAGCCAGGTCCTCCCGGGCGGTAGCACTCACGGTAGTCGATAGGCGTAGCTGTCTCACCAGCTACTTCGGCGAATAACGACCGAAACCTATCGTTCACGCTCAGTTCTGTGATCGTTCCGTGGACAACAGTTGCTGCGCTCTGTCCCACCGCGTTAACATGTTAACTCGCCACACTATGTGGCCAGCGAGTCTACGATTATTTGTTATGCAGAATACGGCTACACGGAGGCGCGTTCTCGGCGCGCTCGGTGCCGGTGTTGTCGGGCTCAGCGGCTGTGTCAGTGACGACTCATCCATGACTGAACAGGACGATTCGGACGGCGGCACGACGGACAGTGGCACGAACGGCGAATCGGGCGGCGGTGACTCGACGCAGACAGTCAGCATCGGCGTACTTCAGCCCCGCGCCGGCGACCTGAAGTACTACGGCGACCAGTCGCTGTGGGGGTTCCTCTCCGGGCTGGCGTACAAAGGGGAGACGGAGCCGCCGAAAGACGCCGGAAGCGGCGAGGTAACCATTACCGCCGGCGACACGGAGTACCGCCTGCTAATACGGGACACGGAGTTCTCGGCGGACACGGCCCAGACGGCGGCGACGAACCTCGTCGAGAACGAGAGCGTGGACATGCTCGCGGGCTGTACGTCCTCGGCGGCGGCCAGCCGCGTCGTCACGACGGTCGTCAATCAGGCGCAGGTTCCCATCATGCTCGGACCGGCCGCGTCGGCCGGCATCACGTCCAACTCCGAGACCTGTAGCGACCTCGTCTACCGGGCGAGCGAGAACACCGCGATGGACGCCCGTTCGGGCGGGAAGTACGTCGCCAGAGAGACGGACGTTTCGAGCGTCTACCTGTTCGGCGCGGACTACAGTTTCGGCCGCGCAGTCGTCAACAATTACCGGGACGTGCTGGAAGCCGAGGGCGTCGACATCGTCGGCGAGCGCTTCGTCGAACAGGGGTACGCCGAGTGGGACGGCCTGCTTGACAACGCCGAGGAGGCCGGGGCCGAAGGCGTCGTCGGCGGGTTCACCGTCGCGACGCTCCCGGCAATGTTCAACGCCTTCCTCTCGGGCGACTACTCCTATCGGGTGTTCGGCGGGTTCGCCACCAGAATCACCAACAGCGTCGTCGGCGGGACGATGCAGAGCGTGCTCGGCGAGCCCCTGACGGAAGAGAAGATCAGAAACTCACAGCTCGGCCCGTTCACGACTCGCTACCACTGGAACCAGTACGACAACCCGATCAACGACGCGTTCGTCGAGAGCTACACCAACGCCTACGGCGTCGTCCCGGACCTCTTCACGGCCGGGACGTTCACGGGCGCGTCAGCGATCCACCAGGCCGTCCAGGAGAGCGGGTCGACCGAGGGCGCGGACATCGCCGACGCCCTGAAGGGGATGACCGTCACCGACACGCCGAAAGGCGAGAACGGCTACACCTTCCAGGAGTACAACAACCAGGCACAGTCGGCGATGACCGTCGCGAACCCGATTCCGACGACCGACGAGTGGGCCGACAACTGGGGCGCCGCCATCATGCCCGGCGAACCGCTAGCCCGAATCAGTGCCGACGAGACGACTATCCCACAGGATAGCGACCAGATGGACTGTTCACTGTAGGGATGCTCAGAACACAGGGACTGACAAAGGAGTTCGGCGGGCTCACCGCCGTCGACAGCGTCGACTTCGAACTCGACGCGGAACTGTGCTCGCTCATCGGCCCGAACGGGGCCGGCAAGACGACGTTTTTCAATCTACTGACCGGGAGCCTCACGCCCACCGAGGGGACGGTCGAACTCCGGCGGAACGGAACCTGGGAGGACATCACCGCCGCCTCGCCACACGAGACGGCCAGCAAGGGCATCCACCGGTCCTACCAGGTGACGAACGTCTTCCCCAACAGCACCGTGCTGGAGAACGTCCGGGTCGCCGAACAGGCCCACAGCGACGACGCCACGACGTTCTGGCGCAACGTCGACCACTACGACGAGTTCACCGAGCGCGCCCACGAGATTCTGGACCGGGTGGGGCTCTCCCACCGGGCCGGGGACCTCGCGAGCACGCTGAGCCACGGCGCAAAGCGCAAGCTCGAAGTCGCCATCGCGTTGGCCGGCGACCCCGCGGTGCTCCTGCTTGACGAGCCAAACGCCGGCGTCTCCTCGGAGAGCGTCGACGAGATCCGGAACCTCATTGAAGCAGTGGCGGAGGACTACCCCGTCCTGCTGGTCGAGCACAACATGGACATCGTGATGGGGGTCTCCGACCGCGTCGTCGTCCTCCATCAGGGGGCTGTCATCGCCGACGGCCCACCGGCGGACGTGCGGGCCAACCCCGACGTGCAGTCGGCGTATCTCGGCGGCTACGAACCGGGCAGTCTGGACGACGACACGACAGCAGCTGGGTCGGAACGCGATTCCGGGGAGGGGACCGCATGAGCTTGCTCGAACTCGCCGGCGTCCACACCTACTACGGCGACAGCCACATCCTCGAAGGCGTCGACCTCTCCGTCGAGGAGGGGGAGGTGGTCGCGCTGGCCGGCCGAAACGGCGTCGGCAAGACGACGACGCTCCGAACGATTCTGCAGCTGACGCCGCCCCGCGAGGGGTCGATCACGTTCCGGGACGAGTCGCTGGTCGGCCTGGAGACACACGAGGTCGCCGAGCGCGGGTTGGGCTGGATTCCGGAGGACCGTCGGATGTTCAGCCAACTCAGTGTCGAGGAGAACCTTCGGGCGGCGATACCGGACCCGGACGACGTGAGCGACGGCCTCCGACTGGCCTTCGACTCGTTCCCCATCCTCGAAGAGCGGCGGGGCCAGGACGCCGGCACGCTGTCGGGCGGGCAACAGCAGATGCTCGCCATCGCTCGCGGGCTGGTCGGCGACAACGACCTGCTGTTGGTCGACGAGCCGAGTGAAGGGCTGGCCCCGCAAATCGTCGCCGACGTGGCCGAGGCGCTGTCGAAGGCAAGCGAGGACGTGACGATGCTGCTGGTCGAGCAGAACCTCCCGCTGGCGCTCGATCTGGCCGACCGGTTCTACATCCTCGACAAGGGCCGCGTCGTCGACGACGGCGAGACGGCGGCGGTGACGGCCGACGACGAACGATTCAGGAGGTATCTCTCGGCATGATCGTCGAAGCGCTCGCGGAGTTTCTGACGCTCGGCGAACTCGGCGGCGTCGTCGTCAACGGGCTCGCCAAGTCGGCGCTGTACGTGATGATTGCAAGCGGCCTCACGCTCATTTTCGGCCTCATGGGCGTGTTGAACTTCGCCCACGGGTCGCTGACGATGGTCGGGGCCTACCTTGGGGGCCTCTTGATGGTGGTGACGGTCACCGGCGGGACAGCGCCGCTGACCCGCCTCGGTCTGTTCTTCGTCGCCATCGTCGTCGTCTTCGCGCTGCTGACGGTGCTTGGCGGGGCCATCGAGACGACCATCATCCGGCCGCTGTACGACCGGCCGCCGATATACCAGATCTTGCTGACGTTCGGCCTGACGCTCGTCATCGAGGAGGTCGTCCGCATCGTGCTGGGTATCTACGATCTCCAGCCGCTGTCGGACTGGCAGGCCGCGCTGGCGACCAAGCCCCAGTTCCTCCGGGAGCCGGTCGCGCTCGGCCCCGTCAGCGCCGGGTGGCTGTCGCTGTTCCAGATACTCCTGGGCACTATTACCGTCGTCGGCATCTGGGCGTTTCTCACGAAGACCCGCTACGGCCTGTACATCCGGGCCGGCAGCGAGGACACCGAGATGGCGTCGGCGCTCGGCATCGACGTTCGACAGGTGTTCACCGTCGTGTTCGCGCTGGGTATCGGCCTGGCCGGTGCGGCCGGCACGCTGTTGATGTGGGACCCGACGTGGGGCGCGAGCGTCCCGCTGGCGGCCGAGACGCTGCTGCCGGCGTTCATCGTCGTCATCGTCGGCGGCCTCGGGACGTTCCGCGGCACCGTGGTGGCCGCCCTCGTGGTGGGGATGGCCGATGCGGTGACGACCTGGTGGTTCCAGAACGTCATCGAGTTCACCGGTCTGCCGGAACTCGTCCTGTTTCTGGTCCTCGTGGTGACGCTCATCGTCCGCCCGCAAGGGCTGTTCGGCGTCGAGGAGGTGGGGGGCCATTAGCGCCGAAACCGAGGCCGACGCCGAGGCGGCGTCCGAGCCACCGGCGACGACCGTCGAGACGGAATGGCCACGGGAGTACCTGCGGGACCACACCGCCCACATCGTCATCATCGCCCTGCTGGCGCTGTACCCGCCGGTGTACCACACGCTGTTGAACTCGGCGGTGAGCGCGGAGACGCAGATGCTCCTGCCGACGGTAGAGACGATGGTCGGCGTGCTGTACTTCGGCCTCTTTGCCATCTCGTTTGACTTCATCAGCGGCTACACCGGCTACCTCTCCTTCGGCCACGCGGTGTTCTACGGCACCGGCGCGTACACGGTCATCCTCATCGCCAACGGGAAGGTCCCGCTGCTCGGCCCCGGGACGCCGTTCATGCTGTCGCTCGTTGTCGGCGGGCTCATCGCCATCGCGCTGGCGATACTGGTCGGGCTCGTGTCGTTCCGGCTGTCGGGCGTCTACTTCGCGATGATCACGCTCGGCTTCGCGCAGGTGTTCTACGTGTTCGTCCGCGGCTGGGACTACGTGGCGACCAACCCACGGGACGGACCGGCGGTCGGGCCGAGCCACGCCGAGGGGTTCCAGATCGGGGTTCCCGGTATCGACCAGCTATCGCTGTCTATCGGCGTTCTCACTGGCGACGAGGTGGCCCTGCTCGGGTCGACGCTGTCCGGGACGGAAGTGTCCTACTACATGATCGGGCTGGTCGTCCTCGCGTGCTACTTCGCCATGCAGCGCGTCATCCACTCCCCGTTCGGAAGAGTGATGGTCGCCATCCGGGAAAACGAGGAGCGCGCCGTCGCAATCGGCTACAACACGTATCTGTACAAGCTTGGGGCCTTCGCCATCAGCGGCTTCTTCGCCGCCGTCGCCGGCGGACTGTTCGCCGGCTTCAAGCGCTCGGCCAGCCCGGAGAACTCCTTTTACTTCCTGGTGACCGGCGACGCCCTGCTTGCGAGCATTATCGGCGGCTTCGGCACGCTCGCCGGGTCGCTGTACGGCCATCTGTTCGACGAAACAGTGAGAGAGTTCCTCTCGAAGGCCGGACAGGGTGGCGGCCTGTTGCCCTATCTCCGCGCGCTGCTGGGCCAGGAAACGCTGGACGCGACGCTGGTCGGAGACACGACCATCGGCGGCCTCATCGACCTGCTGTTGAACGGCCACGCGAGCCTCTACGTCGGGCTCGTGTTCGTGCTGTTCGTGCTCTACGTCCCCGACGGACTGCTCGGGACGCTGCGAGCGCGCATCGGTGGAACGTTCGCCGAGGCGCTGCCGGAGAAGCTCTGGGGTGATTCGGAATGATCAACACAGTGCAGCCGACCGTCGAACCGTCTGAGCAACCGAAAACGGAGCCGGTAACGCAATGAGCCAGAAACCGGACCACTTGAAGGATATCCAACCAGAAACGGTCAGTATGCAATACGCGACCCACGACGGCGTCTCGCTCGCCTACGAGCGCGAGGGGCCGCAAGACGCCGAGACTGTGGTCTTCGTCGAAGGCATCGGCTATGGCCGCTGGATGTGGCTGTGGCAACAGGAAGCCCTGGTCGATGAGTACCAGACTATCGTGTGGGACAACCGCGGCACCGGGGACTCCGACGAACCCGACGGCCCGTACACGATGAGCCAGATGGCGGGGGATCTGGAAGCCGTACTCGACGACGCCGGCGTCGAGCAGGCCCACGTCGTCGGGGCCAGTATGGGCGGGATGATCGCCCAGCAGTACGCCCTGGAGTACGACCGGGCCGGATCGCTGACGCTCATGTGTACCTCGCCGGGCGGGCCGGAAGCCGAGCCGGTCCCCGAGGAGACCCAGCGGCGGATGTTCGATGTTCCCGACGATCTCGATGAGCGCGAACTCCGGCGGTACAAGATGCAGCCGGCGCTCTCGAACCAGTTCATGGACGCCCACGAGGACCTCATCGAGCGCATCATCGACTGGCGCATCGACAGCGACGCCAGCGACCGGGCACTGGAATGGCAAGGCGCGGCGGTCCAGGCGTTCGACGCGTCGGACCGCCTCCACGAACTCACGGAGCCGTGCCTGGTCATCCACGGGACCGTTGACAAGGTCGTCCCCTACGAGAACGGGGAACTGCTGGCTCGGGGCTTACCCAACGCCGACTTCATCACCGTCCACGGCGGCCCGCACCTGCTGTTCATCGAGGAGTACGAGCGCGTCAACACACAGATTCGGGAGTTCATCGACGATGTCTGAAACCGGCCCCGGTACCCCACAGGAGTGGGTCGGTGCCTGGAGCGAGCGCCGGGCCGCGCTCACGCCGGACCGCGAGGGGCTGGTGGACGCGACAACCGGCAAGCGGTTCACCTACGCCGAACTCGACCGGCGAGCGAACCGGACCGCTCGCCTGCTCCGGCAGTACGGGGTCGGCGATGAATCGAGTATCGCCGTCGTCTCGCGGAACCGCCCCGCCGTCGTCGACCTGTTCTTCGCCACCGGCAAGACCGGGAGCCGACTCGCCCCGCTGTCCCATCGGCTCGCGCCCCCTGAACTCGCCGAACTCCTCGACCGCGTGGACCCCGAAATCCTCGCCGTCGAGTCCCCCTTCGCAGAGACTGTCTCGACCGCCCTGGAGACAGCCAACGCGACGGCCCCCGAAATCATCCAGCTCGAAACCACCGACGGCGCGTCCTCGGATTCCACGCTCGACAGCACGCCCTACGCTTCGGCCCTCCCCGAGGACGACGCACCCGTCGAGACGGCGACCCCGGCCCCCGGCGACACGCACCTCCTCCTCCACACCGGTGGGTCGACGGGGACGCCGAAAGAGACGAAAATCACCCACCGCGGTATCGTCTGGAACTCACTGAACACGATCACGGCCTGGGGTCTGCGGGCCGACGACGTGACGCCGATGGTGTTCCCGATGTTCCACACCGGCGGCTGGAACGTCCTCACGGTCCCGCTGTGGCACATGGGCGGGACGGTCGTCATCGCCCGCGAGTTCGATCCCGGCGACGTGCTGGAGACCATCGACGCCGAGGGCGGGACGGTCCTCGTCGCCGTCCCCGCAGTGTTACGGATGATGACCCAGCACGACCGCTGGGCGGAGACGGACCTCTCGACGCTGCGCTTTGCCAAGTCCGGCGGCGGCCCCTGCCGCAAGAGCGTGATGGAGACGTGGTGGGACCGCGATGTCGACCTCTCACAGGGCTATGGCCTCACCGAGTGCGGCCCGAACAACTTCGCGATGCCCGAGGGCTGGCCCCGCGAGAAGGCCGATTCCGTCGGCAAGCCGGTGCTGCACGTCGACGCCAGAGTCGTCGAACCCGAATCCGAGGACGACGGCGACGGCCCCGCCGGTCTGCGGGAGACGGTCGATCCCGATACTGTCGGCGAACTCCAGTTGCGCTCGCCCCACGCCGCGACGGGCTACCTCGACAACCCCGAGGCCACCGCTGAGACGTTCGGCGACGGCTGGGTGTCGACCGGCGACCTCGCCCGCGTCGACGCGGACGGCTACTACTACATCGAGGGGCGCACCAAGCACATGTTCGTCAGCGGCGGCGAGAACGTCTACCCCGCGGAGGTCGAGGACGCCATCGCCGACCACCCCTCGGTCGGCGAAGTCGTGGTGATTCCGGTCCCAGATGACACGTGGGGACAGGTCGGGAAGGCCGTCATCGAACCCGCGTCCGGTGTCACGAAAGACGAGAATGGCGACCGGCCGTTGAATCTCGACGACCTACGGGCCTTCCTCGACGACCGCCTGGCCCGGTACAAACACCCCCGCGAAATCGCGTTTGTCGAGGCGATGCCGACCAGCGGCCCGGACAAGATCGACCGGGGTGCGATATCGGATCGGTTCGGGGCGTAATCGGTCAATCCAGGCGTATCTTCAAGAGGGCGGGCGCAGTCCTATTCACACAATACTATTGACATGAATGGGCCAGCAGATTCGATACACGTCTTACAGGTAGACGACGCCCCGGTACTCGACGGGACTGCCGAGGTCCCGGACGGGCAGGAGTCGGACCCGCTCACAGTAACCACGACCGACCGGGCCGATAGTGCGCTCGAACGCCTCGAAGCGGACGCTATCGACGGCATTGTCACCGCGGACGACCTCCCCGACCGGTCCGGCTGTGCGTTCGTCGACGCGGTTCGCGAGCGGGACAGCGATATTCCGATTCTGCTGCTGACCGATTCAGCATCCGTCGCCAGCGACGCAGTCTCGAACGGTGCCACCGATGTTTTCAGAAAAGACACATACGCCGGACACAGCGATCTCCTCGTGAACCGGATTCGGCTGCTCGTCGAGCACTACCAGTCGACCCAAACCGCTGTCCGGACCAGACAGCAGCTCACGGAACTGGCGGAGCAGTCCGACGAACTGCTGTGGGTGTTCTCCGGGGACTGGTCCGAGATACAGTTCGTTAACTCGGCGTACGAAACGCTTTACGGGCGTTCTGCCGAGTCGTTGCAAGCCAACCCCGCGGAGTTCATGACGGCGATCCACCCGGACGATCAGGACAGTGTCATCCAGGCGATGCAGCGCGCCTCGGCGGGTGAATCCGTCGATCTCGAATTTCGCATCACCCGTTCCGACGGCGAACAGCGCTGGATGCGGGCCAAGGCGAAACCGGTCGTCGAGGACGGGACAGTCACCAGAATCGTCGGTGCCTCACGCGATATCACCGAGCGGAAGCGCCGCGAATCGCGACTCGACGCCCGCCGGTCTGACGCATCCGCATCGATGGCAGATGCAATACCGGACATTTTCTACGTGCTCGACGAAGACGGCGACCTCGCCCGCTGGAACGACGCGATGCCGGCCGTCACCGGATATACAGACACTGAACTGGCGTCGATGGCGCTGGCTGAGCTTTTCGTTTCATCGGACCGCGAAACCGTTCGAGAACGCACCGAAGCAGCTTTCGAGACTGGCGAAGCATATTTCAAAGCCGACCTGCTGACCGCCGACGGATCGACGCTCCCGTACGAGTTCACGGGCGGCCGGATTGAAGCGGCTGATGGCTCGACTCGCGGCGTGGCCGGTATCGGGCGGGACATCTCTGACCGCGACGGCCGCCAACAGGCCCTTGAACGCCAGAACGAGCGGCTCGAAGAGTTCGCGAGTGTCGTCAGTCACGACCTCCGAAACCCGCTTGACGTCGCTCGTGGCCAGCTCGAACTCGCGCGAGCGGCGCACGACAGCGAGCATCTCGACGGGGTCAAGCGAGCCCACGACCGCATCGGCCAACTCATTGAAGATCTCCTGACGCTGGCCCGGAACGGCGAGGAAGCGCTCGACATCGAACCGGTGCCGCTGCAGACCGTCGTCGAACAGTGCTGGCAAACGGTCGAGACCGGCGATGCGACGCTGGAGCTACAGACCTCGGCCGTGGTCCGGGCGGACCCGAGCCGGCTCCGGCAACTGTTTGAGAACCTCATCCGCAACAGCGTGGAACATGGTTGCACGAGCGGTCGGATGGAGTCCGGCGACAGCGTAGAACACGGCTCGACTCCGAGCTCCGAGAAACAGGAGAACGCCGGGGAACAGCGTGCGATGCCCTCGCTGTCACACTCCCAGGGCGGGGCCGCCGACCTGACGCTAACCGTCGGCGAACTGGATGACGGCTTCTATATTGCGGACGATGGCGTCGGAATTCCGGTCGACGAGCGTGAGGACGTGTTCGAGGGCGGCTACTCGCTGGCTTCGGGCCCCGGGTTCGGCCTCCGAATCGTCGATGAGATCGCCGACACCCACGGCTGGTCGGTAGCGGTTACAGAAAGTGACGCCGGCGGGGCTCGCTTCGAGATCACCGGCGTCGCATTCGATGCGGCGTAACTGCGTCGCCGTGATACCGGGTGACCACCACGTCACCCGGTGCCGCCCCAGCCAACACCAAAGAGTAGACGAACCTTACGCTTCGTCGAAGACGGTGTCGCCCTCGACGACGTGCTCTTCGACAGCGTCGAGGTCGAGCGTGAGCCCGAGTCCGGGCTCTTCCGGAATCTCGATGTACCCGTCCTCGATGACGGTCTCCTCGACTAAGTCCTCCCACCAGCCGAGTTCGTAGGAGTGGTACTCGACGGCCAGGGAGTTCGGGACAGACGCCCCGACGTGGGCGCTCGCCATCGTCGCAATCGGCGAGGAAACGTTGTGCATTGCGACCGGGATGTAGTACTGGTTCGCCACGTCGGCGACCTTGCGCGTCTCGCGCATCCCACCGACCTTCGGCATGTCCGGCGCGATCATGTCGACAGCCTGGTTCTCGATGAGCCGTCGCTCCTCGGTGACGCGGTAGCGGTTCTCACCGACGGTGATGGGCGTGGTCGTGGACTTGGTGACTTCCTCCTGCACTTCGAGGTTCTCCGGCGGGACGGGGTCCTCCAGCCACCAGACGTCGTATTCCTCGATGGCGTCGGCGAGGCGCTTGCCGGAACTGCCCGAGAACGTCCAGTGACAGTCGAAGGCCACGTCGGCCTCGTCTTTGACTTCCTCGGTGACCTTCTCGACGATCTCGGCCTTGTGGCGGATTTCGCCCGGACGGAGGTGGCGGTTCGCGCGGTCCTTCTCCAGGCCGCTCGGCACGTCGAGGTCGAACTTCAGGGCGTCGTAGCCCAGTTCGTCGACGACGCGGCGCGCTTCCTCGGCACAGGCGTCGGCGTCGGCCTCTTCCTCGGTGTGGCAGTCACAGTACACGCGCATCTCGTCGCGGTACTTGCCACCCAGAAGCTGGTACGCGGGCACTTCGAGAATCTTGCCCGCGAGGTCGTGCAGCGCGACCTCGATGCCGGCGATGGCCGTGACGGTCACACCCTCGACGCTGCCCTCGCCGCTCATCTTCTGTATGAGGTGCTCGTAGAGGCGGTCGATGTCCAGCGGATTCTCGCCGACGACGAACGGCTTCATCCGCTCGATGAGTTCCGGGACGCCCGCGCCCCAGTAGGCCTCGCCCGTGCCGACGATGCCCGCGTCGGTGTAGATTCGGACGAGCGTCCACGGGAAGTTTCCGTCGACCATCGTCGTCTGAATGTCGGTGATCTCCACGTCGCGGCCGCCACCGCGCTTGGCGGTGACCCCCATCGTCTCCGCGGAGAGCTCCCGCATCGTGTACTCTGCGTTCGGGTCGTGCAGGTCAGCGTAGTCTACGTCGTTTGCCTTTCCCATACCCCCGCTTGCTATCGGCGTCACAAAAGTGTAGAGGGAATGGTCTCTCATGATCGACCGTGTTTGATACCGGCAGCTTGCGCCCAGGACGTCTCCTGAGCCGCTACATCCCGCCCGTGTCCTGGGCGACAATCAGGTCGAAGGGCGTGTCGGCCGGCTCGTCGTCCGGCGAGAGATAGCCCGCAGCGAAGGCCGTGTACACCTGGTCCCCTTCGAGGCTCACGTCGAAGTCGGCCACCACGTCGCCGTCGTTGCTCTCCGTGTCGCCCCGGATCTGAACCGTGTAGTCGCTGGCCGGCACTTCGACGGAACCCGATTCCGTGTAGGCCACGCCGTCGAACAGCGCGTCACCGGTCGACTCGACCGTCACGTCGACGGCCGGCGCGTCGGGCGAGACGTGCACCGCGCGGAGTCGCGCGGTGTCAGCGCCCGGTGCTGCGTTGTCGTCTGCCAGCACGAGCGGCTCGAAAGCTTCGTCCGCTTCGTCACCGATTTCACCGGCGGCTGCGACGGTGTACGCCTGCCCGCTCTCGACGGACACATCGCCCTCGAACACCGACGTGTCCGGGTCGCCGGCGGCAGTGATTTCGACCGTTCGAGCGCCAGCGGGGACGTCCAGATAGTCACTGACTGCGCCGAAGGGCACGTCTTCCAGGGCGGCCGAGCCGTCGACGTACACGTCGACGTTCGGTGCGTTGGGTGACATGTGCGCCACCCGGACGCTCGCCGGCTCGGATTCCGTTTCGGTTTCCGTACTGTCGCCGCCCGTGTCCTGCGTGACGAGCAGGTCGAAGGGGGTGTCTGCCGGTTCGTCGTCCGGTGTGAGGTAGCCCGCCGCGAACGCAGTGTACACTTCCCCGCCGGTCAGACTCACGTCGAACTCCGCCGCGACGTCGCCGTCGTTGCCCTCCGTGTCGCCGCGGACCTGCAACGTGTAGTCTCCGGCGGGCACTTCGACGTAGCCGGAGCCGCCGTACTCGACGCCGTCGTACAGCGCGTCCCCGTTCGACGCGAGTGTCACGTCAACGGCCGGCGCGTCGGGCGAGGCGTGGACCAGGCGGACGCGTGCGGTGTCGCCGCCGGGGTCGCTGTTGTCGTCTTCCAGCACGAGCGGTTCGAACGCCTGGTCGGCGTCGTCCCCGATCTCGCCGATAGCGGCGATGGTGTACTCAGTGTCTGCTTCCACCGGGACGGGTCCCGAAAACACCGACGTGTCCGGGTCGCCAGCGGCGGTGATCTCGACCGACCGCTCGCCCGCGGGCACGTCGAGATACTGGCTCACCGCGCCGAAGGCCACGTCTTCGAGGACTGCATCGCCCTCGACGTAGACATCCACGTTCGGCGCGTTCGGCGACATGTGTGCCACCCGGACCGCCGCCGTTCCCGGGTCGGTCGATTCTTCGGTCTGGGTTTCAGTCTCCGTCTCCATCGGCGTGTCCATCCCGCTGTCCGTCTCGGTGTCGGGCTCTTCGGCACCGCCGCCCCCGTCGCCGCTACAGCCGGCGAGGCCGACTGTCAGGCCGGTTCCGAGACCGAACAAAATCCGTCGTCGCGTCGTGTCTGATGACATCCATCAATTGCTGCGATTGTCAGCCAAATAATACATTTCGTGAGTCTCTCTCAATTCTCTCTCAATTCCGCCTAGAGAGTTTGAAACCGTCGTTATTTCGCGTTCGCCGAAACTGTTTTACCTACCATTCGCAGAACTGTAAGTATGGAAGATAGGTCTGTCACGCCGGATTCGGGGGTGAGTCACGGTCCCGAGCGTGAGCGACGGGCGTTGCGACCCGCGGCCGCCGGTTGCCCCCCTCTCAGTCGCTGACCTCCCCGCGCAGACAGTATGTCGGTGGATTCTTGCCGGCCCGACCGGAAGTGCGACCAGAATGGAGACGGTCCTCTGGCAAACGCTCGCAGGCACCCGCGGAGGACCCAACCGTGCCCGCGTGCTTCGCGCGCTGGCCGACCAGCCGCGAAACGCAAACCAGCTCGCCGATGATCTCGACCTGGCGTACAACACAGTCCGGTACCATCTCGATATCCTCGAAGAGAACGGGGTCATCACCAGCAGCGACGCCGATTACGGCGTTATCTATCTTCCCAGTGAACGAGCGAGGACCCACTGGGACACGGTCGAACAAATCCTCACACAGGTGGACGACTGACATGCCCACGACACAATACCGCCAACGATCGACGGGAGCAAACCAACCACAGGAGCCAACACCATGAGCCTCGTGTTGAACGGAGCCCGCATCGCCGCCGCAGTCAACATCCTGCTGCTGGGTGTCCTTATCACCATCTGGGTACGGACGTACCGCGAAATTCGCGCCCCATTGACGCTGGGCTCTATCGTGTTCGCGTCGTTCCTGCTTGCGGAAAACGCCGTAGCCCTGTACTTCTACTTCACCGCCCCGGCGATGCCTGCGATAGCCGTGCAAGTGATGATGGTCCTCCAGATGCTCGAAACGATTGGTATCGGCGTGCTGACGTACTTCACCTGGAAGTGACTTCGTCGTCGACCTCCTATGCTGCGCACCGGACCTCCTCGTCCGTGGCTCCGTCTGCGACGAGTCGGCTCGCAGGAACGAACGCACAGAGTGGGTACGGCCACTGTTGACGACGCCGAATTTCTATCAGAAGCCGTAGCTTCTTGGCAGACTTATTATGATTACCGAGGGTAGTTACAGCACGATTAAATGCCAGCCGGATACATGGAGGAATCTGGACGCTCGCACACCTAAGCATACAGGTGTCGGCATCTGGTAAAAGTTTTGATGGGACCGCCGAGATTCGAACTCAGGTCCGACGCACCCCATGCGCCGAGGATACCGCTACCCCACGGTCCCGCACTCTGTGAGAGGGGGGTGTTTTAATTAAGGGCTTCGCTTTGGTGACGAGAGTGCCAGCCCGTGACGGGGTTGACGGTGCTGGCGCGTCCTCATCACTCGGCGACCTCTATACCGGGGCTTTCGATGGAGACGTCAGCGAGCGACCAGCCCTCGCTCGCGGATCGTGCGTCGACACCGATAGCATTCTGTTCTGCGGTCACGGAGATAGTCGAATCAGAGACAGTCCACGACGCGTTGGTCTTGACCGCGTGGATTCCCTGTTGGCGGCTTTCAATGGTCGTATTCTGGATGGACCACGCGCCAGTCGTTCGAGCGGCGAACACACCGACATCGCGGGTATTGAGTGTAGCGTCAGTGACCGTCCACGCGCCGCCCGAGAAGGCGGTCACCAGGCCGGTGTCGCTCCGGCGGACCGTCAGGTCGGTCACCGTCCAGTCGCCGTCGCTGTCGATAGCTTTGACGCCGGTATCGCTACGACGGACCTCCGTGTTCTGGACCGTCCAGTCGCCAGTTGTCCCGGAGGCATCGACGCCGTCCGCGCCGGACCGGTCGACGACGACCGCTGCGACCGTCCAGTCGCCGGAAGACCTGCGGACATCGATACCGTCGCCGCCGACATCGACGAAGCGGGTGTCACGGATCGTCCAGTCGCCGCCGGTCGCGCGGGCGAACACGCCACTGTAGGTCGTGCTGGCGACGGCGGCGTCGTCGATGGTCCAGTTCCCAGTCGTGTTCGGTGCGTAGACGCCGACATCGGCAGCGATAACGGTCGTATTAGTGACCGTCCAGTCGCCGCTAGTTCCGTTGGCCACGAGACCGAAGCGGTAGTTCCGCACAGTGAATCCGGTGACGGTCGGTTCGGCGGTGCCGGCCACCGTTACGCCGGTTCCGTTGGTGAACCGCGAACCATCCAGTATCGCCCGGTCAGGTGCGATAAGGGTAATACTCTCGTTGACTCTGACTTCTTCGTAGTAGGTGCCCGGCCGGACTTCGACGGTGTCACCGCTATCTGCGGCGTCCACGGCGGCCTGTATCGACCGGTAGTCGGCACTCCCGTCTTTGTCGACGGTTAGTGTCTCCTGTGCCGTCTGTGTTCCTGCCACGCTCGCCGGTACCACGGCGAGGGTCAGCACTACCGACAGCAAGAGGGCAATTGATCGTGTACGCGTGTCGTCCATACTAGGAACAGTGGGTACGAACGGACGTAAACTGTATTGTTATTTCACCCGGTGGTGCCCACAGCGGCCCGCGAAAGCGTTATCGGCCGGACCGGCGAACTCCGGGTTGTGCTGGAGTTGACGTACGAGTCGGGGACCATCCGCGTGACGGGGGACCCGCCGTCGGACCTGCCCGGCGTCGAGTACGATGGGCGCACGCAGACGGCCCGAGCGCCGGCCTACCGGTACGCCGAACTCGTGGACACGATGGAGGACCGCGGGATAGCCTACGAGGACGCCGTCTACTCCCTGTCGTCGCTGTCGCTCTCGACAGCGTACGACCTCAGGGCCTACCAGCAGGCGGCGCTGGACGCCTGGCGTGAAGCCGAGGACAGGGGTTGTCTGGAACTCCCGACGGGGAGCGGCAAAACCGTCATCGGCATCGCGGCGATGGTCGCGCTGGGGACGCCGACGCTGGTCGTGGTCCCGACTATCGACCTGCTGGAGCAGTGGCAGCGTGAGCTACAGCGGGAGTTCGACCAGCCGGTCGGCCGCATGGGCGGGGGCGAACAGCGCGTCGAGGACATCACGGTGTCGACGTACGACTCGGCGTACCTGCGGGCCGACGAACTCGGGGATCGGTTCGGGCTCGTCGTCTTCGACGAGGTCCATCACCTCGGCGGGGAGGGGTATCGGGACATCGCTCGGCTGCTCGCCGCGCCGGCACGGCTCGGGCTGACGGCGACGTTCGAGCGCCCGGACGGAGCCCACGAGGTTATCGAGGACCTCGTCGGGCCGCTCGTCCAGCGAGTCGCCGTCGACGACTTGGCCGGCGAGCATCTTGCGGATTATGACATCAAGCGAATCGAGGTTTCGCTCACGCCGGACGAACGGGACCGCTACGAGGAGTACCAGGGGACGTTCACTGACTACCTCAAACAGTCCAACATCCAGCTCCGCTCCGGGAGCGACTACCAGGAACTCGTGAAACGGTCCGGCAACGACCCGGCGGCCCGCGAAGCCCTGCTGGCGAAACAGCGCGCCCGCGAGGTGATGATGAACGCCCAGCGGAAGGTCGACCGGCTGGCGACGATTCTGGACCGCCACCGTGAGGACCGCATCATCGTCTTCACCGCCCACACTGACCTCGTGTACCGCCTCTCCGAGCGATTCCTTGTTCCAGCGATAACACACGAGACCGGTGCGAGCGAGCGTCGGGAGATCTTAGAGCGGTTCCGCGACGGGACATACTCCCGGGTCGTGACCGCGAACGTCCTCGACGAGGGGGTTGATGTGCCCGACGCGAACGTCGCCGTCGTCCTCTCGGGGAGCGGATCAGAGCGGGAGTTTACCCAGCGGCTCGGACGAATCCTCCGGCCGAAAGCCGACGGCGGGCGGGCGCTGCTGTACGAGCTCGTTACTGAGGAGACCGCGGAAGAGCGGGTCGCCAGACGACGCAGATAGCGGGCGGCGCAGCCTCGAAGCCACGTTCGAGGAGAGGCACCCGTCGGGATGACACCGGACGACCACCGACGGCTGAATGGGTCGCCGTGACACCCCGCGTTTTTGTCGCTCCGTGGCGGACACACGCGTGTGCTGACGAAAGACCTCCTGCGGGTGTCCCGGGCCGGCGGCGGCTACCACCTGCAGTTCGCCGACGCCGACGCGGAGCGGCTGGCGGCCCGCGTGCTCGGAATCTATCAGGGTCACGTCGGCGAATCCCGCGGGACGCTGGAGGCGGCACTCACAGACGTAGAGCGAGAGGCCGACGATTTCAAACTCGTCCGCGGGCTGGCGAAACTCGTCGAGCGGGAGGCGACCTTCGGGACGCAAGCCACTGTCGACCCTGTCCGCGCCCGTCGTCGGGTGTTCGAAGCCGCTGCGGACATCGGCGTCGTGACCGAGGCCGAGCGCCAGCAGGCACTCTCCGAGGCGGCCGACCACTTCGGCACGGATGCTGAGACGCTGGCCGACGCACTGTACGCCGACCGCGACTCACGACAGATTCTCACCGATGTCGACTCGCGCTGGGGGCCGGCCGAACTGCGGACCCAGTACAACCTCTCGCTGGCGCAAACGGCGCTGTTCGACGCGACCGAGGTTCGGGTCCGCTCGTCAGACCCGAACACGCTCGTCTCGGCGGTCAAACGCCTCCGGCTGATGTACGAGATCCGGCGGACAGAAAGCGGTCGGGAGGTCGTGGTCACGGGCCCGGACGCGCTGTTCTCGAACACGCGCCGGTACGGCACCCGCTTCGCTCGCCTCCTTCGGACGGTCGCGGTCGCGAGCGAGTGGGAGTTGACGGCGACCATCGACGACCGGGGTACCGAGCGGGAACTCACCCTTTCAGATGCGGATGTCTCCGTTCCCGGAGTCGAGCCCGTAACTGAGATCAGCTACGACAGCGGCGTCGAAGCCGACTTCGCCGGTCGATTCGCCGCGCTGGACCTCGACTGGGACCTGATCCGGGAACCGGAGCCTCTAGCGGCAGGGGAACACGTCGTCATCCCGGATTTCGCCTTCGAGTGGCGACCCGGCGCTGATACCGGGGTGTGGGATACGGGGCGTCGGGCCGGCTCCGACGGGACCGACGGTGACCTGCCCTTCCGCGTTTTCTTCGAAATTATGGGTTTCTGGACGCCGGAGTACGTCGAGAAGAAACTCACCCGCCTCGACGCCTTGGAGGATGTCGAGATGCTGGTCGCCGTCGACGAGTCTCTCGGCGTTGGGGAAGACATCGAAGCGACGGAGACCCGAGCGATCCCGTACTCCGGGACGGTCAGCGTGAAAGACGTGCGGGACGCGCTGCGGCCCTACGAGGAGCGACTGGTGCGCGAGAGCGCCGCGGACATCCCCGACGAACTGCGTCCGGACGCCGCAGTCATTTCGCTCGCCGACCTCGCAGCCGAGTACGGCGTCAGCGAGGACGCGCTGGAAGACGTGGCCTATCCTGACCACGAGCGCGTCGGGCGCACACTCGTTTCGCCTGCCGTGTTAGACGACCTGGCCGAGCAGATCGAGCCCGGAATGGCCTACGAGACGGCGAGCGACAGACTGGCCGACTACGGTATCGAGGACGACAGCGCCGCCCTCGCACGCCTTGGCTACCGCGTCGCCTGGGCAGGGCTAGGTGAGGGGACAATCCAGCTGCGGGAGTGAGTGGCCTGCGGAACACAGCGGGGGTCCGGCTCCCACATAGAGTAGGTCCTCAGCGCGATGAACGGGAGCGACCGCCGTTCAGGTCAGCTCGTTTCGTGACTCCTCAGACTGCTGTCGCTGCCACCGTGGCGCTTCGAGGAGGAGTCGGAACGGCCAGGTGACGTAGTACAGCGGATGCAACGGCCCGGGGAGCGGACAAAATTGGTACTCCGAGTAGGTCGGGTGAAGTGACGAATGCAACAGTATGAACGGCACCAGCGCAGTCGCCGAATCGCTGGCAGCCAGGTAAAACCGGGCGGCTTCGAGCCGTGTGGGCGCCTGTGGCGTCCCAGTGGCCAGCGACTCGACGACGTCCTTGGCTAATTCGGTGACGCGGTCGTCCGTACGAAGGCGATCCAGTATCGGCGCTGGGAGAGCGTACCCGAAGACATCACGGGCGAGCGCGGCCCCGAGCAGTAGGTTCCGCTCGACGCCGGCTTCCCGCGCCCGAGCGAGGACGTGTGGCCAGTCAGCTTCCGTCGACTCCAGCGCCGCCACGAAATCACAGAGCCACTTCAGGAGATACCAGCGGTGCTTGGTTCCGTGGAACGCCAGCACGAGTAGCCGGTCCGGCTGCGCAAGCGCCGGAAGCGGTTGGCCGCCGACCGCTACTGTGTCGCGGCGGTCCCAGAGTTCAGCGAACGGTGGGGAGAACGGCCGCTCGGCGTCGCCCACGCGCCAGCGGAGTTCCACGTCGAACTCCGGACCTCGCATCTCGTACTCGTGAACGATAGCTTTCGTCACAGGACCGCCCAACAGCGCGGCGTCGTCCAATCGCGGCGTGCCCCCGCGCCACTCGTATCCCCGTTCTTCCAGAATATCCGCGGCAACGGTGATATCTTCCGAATGGACGAGCAGGTCCAGATCGTTGTACTCGCGCACCGTTGCGTCGTCGTAGGTGGCGGCCGAAAGCACCGGTCCCTTGAACGGTATCGCACGGACACCGCGCGTCTCAAAACGCTCGATTATCTCCTGTAGCTCGGTCGTGAACGCGAGATTTCGCATCCGCTTTCCCTGTACTGTGCTGCTAAGTCGTGTCAACACGGACTCTGGCACGGTGAACTCATCACCACTCTCGTGTGCCATCGGTTCCAGCCCCTGATAGAGGAGTTGCACGACGCCGTGATAGCGGGCGAGTTCAACAACGCGGTCCCAGTCAGGCGCGGCATCCAGCGCGGGAGGCTCAGGGGAAGCGTCCGTGACGATTGCGGTACGAGCGCAGTCGACTACCAACTGGAATTCGGGCTCAGCCTCCGTTAGCATGGCTCACTCTCGAGATCAGACTGAATCCGGTCTACGACCTCCGGGAGCATACCGAGATCGCGCGGACGGCGGAGCCGTTTTATATCGGTCATGTCGACAACCTTCCCACAGGCGCTGAAATTGGACACAGCCCGGCCGTCGGCTTCCAGCGCGCCCAGCGTGTACGTGTTATCCACGAGCGCCATGACCTGTTCATCTGGCCTGACCGCTTCCATCTCGATGTTTTTCCCGTCTTCGAGCAGGTAGATGCGTTCTAGCGGCACCGGGGTCGCGGGCTGGTCATGTGTGAGTCCGTAGAAGTGCCGTTTACGTCCGTCATGGGTCCGTTCCGGTGGTTCGACCGGAGGGTCGAACGCTTCGACCGCTGCCGGGTCAAGCTTTATCGAGGGATATCCGCTCCGGACGACTGGTCCCGCATCACTCAGTGCTATCGCCGCCACGTCGTCACTCAGAACGCGATGCTTGTTGACCAGGCAGGCCATAGCGGTCGTCGTTTTCCCGACTCCTGACTCCCCGACGAACGCCACTGCACGCCCGTCGACGCTGACAGTGCTCGCGTGCAGCACGAAGTACCCCCGCTGGTCCAGCAGGTGATTCAATGACGGGCCGATCAGTACGTGCCGGAGGACTTCGCTGGGCACGTCCGGGGCCGGGTCTACAGCGATGGACTTCCCGTCCAGGATTCTGACCGTTGCGGCGTCATACAGAAGGTAGTACTCGCGCTCGGTTATCGCGTGAAAGGTCGATTCGGGGTCCGCGGACAGCGGACGGGGGATCCGCTCCTCAGTGATAGTGATATCAGCCTGCTCACCTGGCGCCGGTTCAGCGGGCGGGAGCTCCGGCACGTCGAAAGCCGAGCGGACCGTCAGCCCGAAGGCTTCGTACGTGGCTGCGTTTGACGTTGCCATCCTGCTAGTTTCCTCCCTGTGTCGACGCCCGTTGATTCCGTCCGTCCTGATACACACCCCATCTACGACACCCCTGGTCCATACCAGGCCGCTTGACTGTGATGGTGGATAAGAATGATCTCTCTACTCCCAACGCATAGCCACGAGAACCGTCGCGATATGTCTACTGAACGGGTGAGCCAAAAGTCGAGTGCAACTGAAAAGAAGAATCAGCTATGTATGTGGACCGTCAGTGGACGCTAGTTCCACTTCCCGTATCCGTCGTCGTAGTCGCCCCAGTTCGTCTTTTCTTCGACAGTACCGTACGTTTCGACCGACGGCGTTTCGTATTCCTTCATGGGTTACCCCATCCTCGGCTACAGGAATTAGTGTATTTGTTATAATATCTATTCTAATTAAATTCACAACAGAATAGAATGGTTACTATCTGTTAGCCACGTACTTCCCGTTCCGTGAGTGCCCGGAAACGACCGAAATCGTCGACATCCCCGAGAAGGACGTCACCGTTCGACTCGATCCAGGCGTGGGCTTCGAAAGTATCGGACCGCGTATCAACACCGAAGCGGAGACGATGCGGCTGGTCGTTGGCCACCAGCAGTGTGCTGCCTGTGAGCGCCCGGTCAAGACAATCGTAGGTGCCCGGGAGATACGTCGCCGCTGTCAAAACCGCCCAGCGGACTGATGCCGGCGATCCCGACCGACGAGAACACGGCAGGAACTGAGAGATAGTGCCGAAATATCGCTCTGCAGTCTCCAGCCCAGCGAATGTAAGCAGCGTTTTGCTCGCCGCGACCAGTACCGCAGCTTCACAGAGCAACAGTTTCCGCGCCCGTGGCAACGCTTTGAACTCACGGAGTTGGGCTCGCATCGACCTTGATGAGTTGCTCCGCGGCAAGCGTTTCCAGGAAGCGATCCACGTCGTTTGCCGCTCGGTCCCTGTCGACATCGTACTCCTCGACCAGTGCCGAGACGATTTCCGTTGGCACCGTCGGTTCCTGAATCCGGTCCCAGATGTCCGGGCCGGCCCCAGACAGGCCCTGGTACCGCCCCGTTTCGTTGTTCAGCAGCACTATCTCGCCGTCGATTGTCGTGGTGACACAGTTGTCAGTTGCTACGACGGTCGACCCGGAATCTATCGCTACCATGTGGATATCGGCGATACGCACACCATTTGTTATGGCTTCTTTTCGTCACCGTCGCAACCCTGGCTACCGGGAGACGCGCCCTTCGCTCCCGCATTGCCCGACCGTAGTGAGTCGGTAACTATGTGGCATAGAACCCGCATCCGGAACAATGGCTGATACCCCCTCCGTCGGTGAAAAATACGCATCGCTGCGGCGCGTGGCGCTGTATCGTCCAGCGCTGACGGGGAGTATCGTCGCCGCCAGCCTCTTCGTGATGTTACTGGAGGGCGTTGGCCTTTCGTTCCTGTTTCCGATACTCGACGCCGCACAGGCGGGGCAGGGCCTCCCGCTACAGGCGGACGGCGTTACCGGTCAGTTCCTTTCCGCGTATGCCGCCGCTGGACTGCCGCTCACGCTCGAATCCATGTTGGTCGGCCTCGCGTGCGTGATGGTTGTCCGGTACACGGCATCGTTTGCGGTGAAATGGCTCGCAGCGAAGCTTACACAGACGTACGAACGCGATCTCAAGAACAGGGCCTACGAACTGGCGATGGGCGCGTCGGTTGCCTACTACGACGACAAGGGGTCCGACGACATCATGAACACGATTCTGACACAGACTCGGTATGCCGGCCGTGTCATCGGTCGGATTATCCAGTTCTTCCAACAGGGAATCCTCTGTCTGGTGTACATCGGAATCGCACTGGCTATCGCACCGATGCTGGCAGTCGGTGCGGCTGTCACTCTCGGCGGCGTCACGGCGCTCATCAGATACGGTATCGAGCCCGGGTACGCCGTTGGCGACCGTTTGGCGACGGCAAACGAACGGCTGCAGGAGACAACACAGGCGGGGACGCAGGGTATCCGTGACGTGAAGCTGTTCGGCATGCGCGACGGACTGCTTGCCGAGTTCCGGGCCACGCTCGACCGATACACTTCGACGAGCATCGCTGTTCGCCGGAACGAGGTCGCAATCGGTAGCCTCTATCGGCTCTCGGTCTCGCTGCTCCTGTTTGGGCTCGTCTACGTCGCAATCAGTTTCCGGTCGCTGTCAATCGCGGAGCTCGGCGTGTTCCTGTTTGCGATGCTCCGACTCGCGCCCCGACTGAGTTCGCTCAGTTCCACCGTCTACGCCATCGAGGGAGAGCTACCACATCTGGTTCGAACGCACCAGTTCATCGACCGCCTCGAATCCCAACAGGAGCCAACTGACGGGCAGTCAGTCCCGGACCGCATCGAGGAAGTCGCGTTCGAGAACGTCTCGTTCGCCTACGAGGACGAGCCAGTGCTTGCGGACTTCTCGATGGCTGTCGAGCGAGGCGAGTTCGTCGGCATCGTCGGTGAGTCCGGTGGTGGCAAATCGACAGTCGTCTCGCTGCTCACTCGGCTCTATGCGCCGGATAGCGGTGACGTTCTGGCGAACGGGACGCCGATTTCGACCTATGCCCTCGACGAATGGCGTGACGCTGTTGCGATGGTCCGACAGGACCCGCATATCTTCAACGACTCCTTGCGGTACAACCTCACCGTCGGCAGGGAATTCTCCGACGAGACGCTGTACGAGGTCGCCGAGAAGGCCCTCGTCCTCGAATTTCTCGATGACCTCCCGCAGGGGCTCGACACGGTGCTGGGCGACGACGGCGTGAAACTGTCCGGCGGGCAACGCCAGCGCGTCGCACTGGCCCGCGCGCTGCTGACGGACGCAGAGATACTCGTACTCGATGAAGCCACCAGCGACCTCGACTCGAACCTGGAACGGCAAATCCATCGAACCGTCGAGACGCTCGACGGGGACCAGACCGTGATCGCAATCGCCCATCGGCTCTCGACCGTCTCTAACGCCGACCGAATCTACACCGTCGAGGACGGGCAGGTCACAGAACGGGGCAGCCACGCCGAACTGCTGGACGACGACGGGACGTACGCAGAGTTGTACGCGATGCAGGGAACGGCGGCCGCGAAGTCTTCCAGCGGTTGAGCCGCTCTCACCTGTCCGGTTGTACCGACCGGTTCAGACCTCTCGCCGGCGACCCTTCGGCACCTGGGACCTGAGTTCGCCGTACACGTACAGGCCGACGCCGACCGGTTCGGCCTCGCCGGCGAGGTCGTGTGTGACGACGAGATACCCCCAGTCGCCATCCCAGTCGAGTTCCTGGTCCTCGCCGGCCACAAACGCTCGGGCAGCGTCTTCATCGAGGTGGATGACGTTCTGGCTGGCGTGCTTGCCGAATCGCTGGACGGCCTCCAGCGTCGGCTTCCAGTGTTCCTGGCGCGTCCGCAGGAACGTCATTCCAAGGCCCTCGATGTCGACCGGTGACGGGGGGGTGCCCTGATACAGCCACAGTTTGCCAGCGCCGCGTTCCCAGAACGTGTATCCCTCGAAAGTCTCCGGCGGGACGCCGAACCGCTCGGTCCAGAAGTCGAGCACTTCCTCGCGGGTCGCCCGCTCGGGGTCTTCTCGCTCTTCGTCTGTCTCTGGGAGCCGCGTGAACTCCGTGCTCTGGTCGCTCATTCCGCGGGTACCTCCAGTTTCGCACAGAAGAACCCGCCCGTGTCGTTGTGATGCGGGTAGATGCGCTTGGCGTCGGCGACGCTGGGGTCGAATGTCTCGTCCTGCCACCCGGTGATGCCGGGGGCGTGGTCGAGCGGGAGGTCGTAGTCCACAATTTCGCAGGCCGTCTCGCCGAGAACGTAGTCCAGTACAGCCTCGTTTTCCTCCGGGGCGAACGTGCAGGTGGAGTAAACGACGGTTCCGCCGGGTTCGGTCACTTCGACGGCTCGCTTGAGGATTCCTTTCTGGACGCCGGAGATGCCTTCGACGTGCGAGAGCGTCCAATCTTCCAGCGTATCGGGGTTCTTGCGAATGGTCCCTTCACAGGAACAGGGGACGTCGACGAGTGCCCGGTCGTATCCCTCGCCGCCGAAGGGCTTGAGCGAGTGGTTGCGCCCGTCCTCGTGGGTGACAGCGACCGTGGTCGCGCCCAGCCGCTCAGTGTTGGTCCGTAGCGCCGAAATCCGTCCGAGGTTGTTGTCGGTTGCGACGACCTCGCCGGTATCCTCCATTAGCGCGGCGAGCTGAGTCGTTTTGCTCCCCGGTGCCGCACAGGCGTCCCAGACCCGTTCGCCGGGCTGGGGGTCCAGTACGGTCGCGGGAATTACGGACACCTCCTCCTGGCCGTGAATCCAGCCGTGGAAGTACGGCCAGTTCGCGCCGGGGGAGTCCTCGGGCAGGACGAACAGGCCGTCGTGCCAGTCAACGGGTTCGTAGGCGATGTCCGCTTCCGCAAGCGCCGTCCGGACCCGCTCGACGGTGGCCTTGATCGTGTTGACCCTGACGGCCGACGGCAGCGGGCGTTCACACGCGTCGATGAACGCCTCGAAGTCGTCGATGATGGGTCGGTAGCGGTCGAGTGGTTCCATTGTCCGGCGTTCGCTGGCGGTCGGTTTGTGGGTTTCGAACGGCACCGGCCCATGGCTTTCAAGCCGCCGGCGGCCGATACCTGAGGTATGGCACACATACAGGTCCACCGCGACGACATCTCCCTCGACTCGCCGACACTGGTCGAGGGACTACCGGGTGTCGGACTCGTCGGCAAGATAGCCGCTGACCATCTCGTCGATGTCTACGATATGGAGTACTACGCGTCGGCCCACTGCGAAGGGTTGCCAGAAATCGCCGTGTACGGGACGGACGATCCGGACGTTCGCCCGCCGGTCCGACTGTACGCGGATGAGGGCCGTGACCTGCTCGTCCTCCAGAGCGATGCACCGATCTCCCCGTCCGGCGCGAAGGAGTTCGCCGGCTGTATGGTCAGCTGGTTCGAGGCCAACGACGCGACGCCGATCTACCTCAGCGGCCGTCCTGCCGAGAAAGACGGCGTTCCGAACGTGTACGGTGTCTCGACCGGTGACGGGGCGGCGATGCTGGAGGAAGCGGACGTGGACCCGCCCTCGGAGAACGGCGCGATCACCGGGCCGACCGGCGCGCTGGTCCACGAATCACAGCGGGTCGGGCTAACGAGCATCGGGCTCATCGTCGAAGCCGACCAGCAGTTCCCCGATCCGGAAGCGGCGCGGGCGCTCCTGCAGACGGCGATCAGCCCGCTGGCCGACTTCGAGGTCGACACCGAAGCGCTGGTCGAGCAGGCCGAAGAGATCGGCCGAGCCAAGGCACAGCTCGCACAGCAGCTCCAGGAGAACCAGGAGGAGAGCACGAGCGCACGGCCGCTCGGGATGTATCAGTAATGGCGGGCGCAGACGACATCGTTCGCGGGTTACTGGTCGTGGGTGTCGCCATCCTCGCAGCGATAGCGGCGTGGTACCTGTTCGTTGCGGTCCCGGACGACCTGGCGGAACTGCTTGGCGTCCTGTTACTGCTGGCCGTCGTCATCGGTGCGGTGCGTATCGGCAGCAACGTCGCCGGGTCGGTGCTGCCCGCACACAACGTCGCGGAGGTCGCCGTCGAAGGGCCGATCACCCGCGACGGCGGTGGCGGGATCACCAGTCCGCCGGTCGGCGCGTCGGCCGACGACATCGTCGAACAGATCGAGAGCGCCGACGAGGACCGCGGCTCGGCGGCGCTCCTGTTGAAGCTGAACACGCCGGGCGGCGAAATCGTCCCCAGCGAGGACATCCGCATCGCTGCCGAGCAGTTCGACGGCCCGACCATCGCCTACGCGACGGATGTTTGTGCCAGCGGCGGCTACGACATCGCCGCCGGCTGTGACGAGCTGTGGGCGCGCGAGGGCTCTATCGTCGGCTCCATCGGCGTCGTCGGCTCGCGGGTCAACGCCAAGGAGCTGGCCGACCGCCTGGGGCTCTCCTACGAGCAGTTCACCGCCGGTGAGTACAAGGACGCCGGCGTCCCGCTGAAGGAAATGACCGAGGACGAGCGCGAGTACCTGCAGGGCATCGTCGACGACTACTACGACCAGTTCATCGATACCGTTGCCGAGGGGCGCGAGATGGACGCCGAGACGCTCAAAGCCACCGAAGCGCGCATTTTCCTCGGTGACGAGGCCGAAGAACGTGGGCTCGTCGACCGGCTCGGCACGCGAGACGACGTCGAGGCGAGTCTGGAGCAACGGCTTGGCGAGGATGTGACGATCAAGGAGTACGAACCCGAGCGCGGATTGACGGGCAAGCTCCGCGGAGGTGCACAACAGGTCGCGTTCGCGCTGGGCGCGGGTATCGCCAGCGTCGCCGACGGCGATATCGAGGGCCTCTCCTTCCGGCGATAGCTCGGGAGGTTTTTTATTCGGGGACCGCCTTCGCCGTAGTGTGACTACGCTGGTGGTGTGTATCGACAGGGACAGTCCGGCCGCAGCGGCGTGTCCCGTCGTCGGCCGCGACGCCGTCGAGTCACTCATCACGCAGACGGGGGTCGTAGACCCGGAAGACAGCCGGGTCAACTGCCTCCTCGAAGGGCTCGCAGTCGCGGATGAACTCGAAGCCGAGGGGTCCTCGCCGGTCCTCGCCGTCGTCGGCGGCGGGAGCGACAGTGTCGGCTCGGACCGGGAAATCGCTAGCCAGATCGACGGTCTGGTCGCCGAGCACGAGCCCGATTCCGCGGTCGTCGTCGTCGACAGCGCTGACGACGAGCGGCTGGTCCCCATCATCGAGAGCCGCGTTCAGGTCGACGCCGTCGACCGCGTCGTCGTCCGCCAGGCCCGCGACATCGAATCGACGTACTACCTGCTCAAGCAGTTCCTGGCCGACGAGGAACTCCGCAAGACGGTGCTGGTCCCCGTCGGGATCATCATGCTCGCGTTCCCGCTGTTGCTCGTCGTCACCAGCCCGACCATCGCCGTCGGCGCTATCGCGGCCGCCATCGGCGTGTTTCTCATCTACAAGGGGCTGGGTATCGACACGTACCTCTCGCGACTCCCCGGCCAGACCCGGGAAGCCCTGTACTCGGGACAGGTGTCGCTCGTGACCTACGTCGTCGCCGCCGGCCTCTCGCTCGTCGGCATCTTTGCCGGCGTGCTGGGCGTTTCGGCGGTCGGCGATATCAGTCCCTTCTTGCTGGCGAACCGCTTTGCCTTCGCGTCTGTGCCGTGGCTGACCGGCGCGGCGCTGGCCGCCTCGCTCGGTCGCCTGCTGGACGAACTCATCCAGCAAGAGGGGGTCCGGAGCGCGTACGTGAACCTCCCGTTCGGTGCGGTCGCGGTCGGGCTCGTCGTTCGCGGCTTTTCTGCGTACTTCCTCGAACGCGGTGGCGTGTTCGAGCCGTTTCAGGTGCCGGAGACAAACCTCGGCATCGTTCAGATTCAGGGGTTCATGCTGGAGGCCGGGACCCGCCTTGCACTGTTCATCCTCGCAGGTATCCTCATCAGCCTCGTTGGCGTCCGGGTGGCGACCTACGTCAGCCACACCGATATCGAGGACGAACTAGTGGAATAGACAGCGATTTACGCCGCCGACGGCTACTGACGGCTATGACAGACGGTGCGTGGGTTTCGCTGTTCTCCGGCGGCAAAGACTCCTCGTGGGCGCTGTACCGGGCACTGGAACGGGGCCACCCCGTCGAACGCCTGGTGACGGTCCACCCGGAGGGCGACTCCTACATGTACCACGTTCCGGCGACCCGACTGGCCCGCCTGGCCGCCGAGAGCATCGGCATCCCACTCGTCGAAGTGGAGCCGGATGACTTCGAGGCCGACGACGTACCCGACTCCGGCGATCAGGGCGACGCCGAACTCGAACCGCTGGAGGCCGCGCTGCGCGAGCTCGACGCCGAACTGGACGGCGGCATCACCGGTGTCACTGCCGGCGCGGTCGAGAGCGAGTACCAGACCACCCGCATCGAATCGATGGCCGACCGCCTCGAAGCCAACGTATTCGCGCCGCTGTGGCAAGAGAACCCACGCGACCTCGCCGACGCGATGCTCGACACCGGCTTCGAGATACGGATCATTCGCGTGGCCGCCTACGGCCTTGACGAGTCCTGGCTGGGACGAACACTCGATGCCGACGCGCTCGACGAACTGGAGGCGCTCAACGAGGAGTACGGCGTCCATATTCTCGGGGAAGGCGGCGAGTTCGAGACACTCGTCACCGACGGGCCGCACATGGACCGCCGGATCGAACTTGAGTACGAGACGGAGTGGGACGGCAGCCGCGGAACGCTGCAGATCGAAGACGCGTGGCTGGCGTAGTCGGAAGCAGCGAACGACTGGCCCGGTCAGTCGTCGTTCGTCAACTGCGTGTGCGCACCGATGAGTGCGCCGGCCAGGTCCAGACTCTCGACCTGCGTATCCCGGTCGATAATCGACTGGCGGATGTCCGAATCGAGGATGGTCGTATCCGGGAACACGATGGCCCGGTCGAGACTGGAGTTGACGACCTCGGCCCCCGAGAGGACGTGTACGTTCTCGCCGAGCGTGGTGTTCTCGATGGTGGCGTCCTCTGCAACGACGTTTTCGCCGTCGAGTTCCCACGCGACGGCCTCCAGATAGCTTTCGGGCGTTCCGATGTCGTACCAGGCGTCGTCGAACGTGAACGCCCGGACGGGACCGTCATCAACGAGCCACTGGATGAACCAGCCGGGTTCGTCGGGGTTGTTTCCGTCTTCGAGGTACTCGTCGAAGCGAATCGCATCGGCCGGGAACGCGTAGCAGGCGATCGAGACGAGCGTGCTGTTGGGGTCGTCGGGCTTCTCCTGGAAGTCCGTGACCTCCTCGCCGTCGAGTTCGATGAGGCCGTAGGAACTCGCCTTCTCCCGCGATCCGACATCGTAGGCGGCGAGCGTGGGGTCGTCGTACTGTTCGAAGTAATCGATGAACTCCGCGATATCGAAGCTGATGAGGTTGTCGCCGGCGATGACCAGCAGATCCTCGTCGCCGAGCCCTTCCCGGTCGACCAGCTGGGCGAGCGCGCCGACGACCCCGAACTTCTCGTCTTCCTCGGCGGTTTCCTCGACGGTCAGGGACGGCTTCTCGAAACTGCTCGCGGCGATGTGGTCCCGGAAGTCGTCAGCAAAGCGCTGGTTCGTACTGACGAACACGTCAGTGATGCGACTGTCCTCCTCTAATTCGCCGAGAATCCGATCGATAACAGCCGTGTCACCGACGGGGAGCAGCATCTTGGGCCGGTGCTTGGTGACAGGCCAGAGCCGGGTGGCGTACCCGCCTGCGAGGACAATCGCTTTCATGTCCGGAAGCAGACAACCAGAATACAAGTTCTTTTTCATCGACGGGACCGCGGCACTTATCGGTGCCCCGGAGTACAACCGCGTATGACTGACGACGCTGACGGCCCGGAGACAGGGGATGCGAACCTCACGGAGAAAATCAACCAGACGAACGTCGACAAGCGTATTTCGAGCCTGGAAGCGGCCTACGACGAGGTCCCGGTCACCGAGGAGACATTCGAACTGTCGCCCGACGAATACGCTGACGTGTTCGCTGCGACACGCGGGACCGGCTACTCCGGGAACAGCGTCGTGTTCGTCACCCGTGACGGCACCGACTTTCCGGAACTGAGTGACCAGATACCCGACCAGGCGGCCGGCGACACCCGCGACCGTGTCCTGCTGGTGCTGGGCCGCGGCGCTGACATGTGGGCGCTGCCGGGCGGCGGTAAAGGCGACGAATACGAATCGGTGCAGGGTACTGCGGTCCGCCGCGTCAACGAACAGACCGGCATCCGGTGTACGGTCACCGGCGTCGCGGAGGTCGTTCACTCCAAGTACTATCCGGACACCGACGCACAGGGGTCAGTACACACGCTGGACATCTATCTTCGGGCGGAGTACAAGAAGGGAGCCCTCGATGTGGACGAGTCGGAACTCGTTGGAGCGGCGTGGTTTGCGGAGCCCCCGGAGCGACTGACTCCCGGTGCTGAAGAGCGGTTTACGGCCTTCCTCGACGACGAGTGAATCCGGGACCGGAACGAGAAGCCGATCAGTGTTCGACTAACTCCACGAGCACGCCGCCGGTCGTCCTCGGATGGAGAAACGCCACATCGTGTCCCCATGCGCCCGGCCGCGGCTTCTCGTCTATGAGGTCGATGCCGCAGTCACTGACCGTCTCTAGCGCGGCAGCGATGTCGTCTGTCTCCAGGGCGACGTGATGGATACCCGGGCCGTTGCTGTCGAGGTATCTGGGGATCGCGCCATCGGCGTCGGGCAGCGGTTCTAACAGTTCGAAGTAACCGTTGTCCATCTCCAGGAACGTTACCCGGAGGCCGTCAAACGTCTCCTCGTGGACGACCGGTGTCCCGAAGGCGTCGGCGAACAGTTCTGCGAGTGGGGCGGCGTCGTCCGTTGCGATGCCGGCGTGGTCGAATCGCATGGACGGTCGTACACCGGGGTGGCTTATAATTCTGGGAGCATGGACGGTTGGAAAATAGGGGAAGCCCCGCGTCTCGACCGATCCTTACATCGACGAGCCGGGCTGGTACTCTCCGAACACGTCCCGGAGCACGTTACACACTTCGCCGGTCGTGGCGTACACCTTCACGGCGTCGATGATATAGGGCATGACGTTCTCGTCGCCCTCGGCGGCCTGTCGGAGCGCATCGAGTTTCGCCTCGACGGCCTCCTCGTCGCGTTCCTCCCGGACGGTGGCCACGTTGTCTTGCTGGGCCTGTTCGACGGCCTCGTCGACCTCTTCGATGTCCTGTTCGCCCTCCTCCTCGACCTGGTACTCGTTGACGCCGACAATGATCCGTTCGCCTTCCTCCTGTTCGCGCTGGCGCTCGAAGGCCACGTCCTGAATCTGGCGCTGGACCCACTGCTCCTCGATGGAGCGGCGCATCCCGCCGCGTTCGTCGACCTCCTCGATGAGTTCGCGGGCCTCGGCTTCGAGTTCGTCGGTCAGCGACTCGACGTAGTAGCTCCCGGCCAGCGGGTCGATTGTGTCGGCCGCGCCGGACTCGTGAGCGAGAATCTGCTGAGTGCGTAGCGCGGTCCTGACAGACTGCTCGGTCGGCAGGCCGATGGCCTCGTCCTTGCCGTTGGTGTGGAGGCTCTGTGTCCCACCCAGGACCGCTGCGAGTGCCTGGTAGGACACGCGGACGACGTTGTTCTCGATTTGCTGGGCGGTCAGCGTCGACCCGGCGGTCTGGGTGTGGAACTTCAGTTGCTTGGACTTGGGGTTCTGGGCGTCGAAGCGCTCGTCCATGATTTTCGCCCAGAGGCGGCGGGCCGCACGGAACTTCGCCACCTCCTCGAAGATGTTGTTGTAGGAGGCAAAGAAAAAGGAGAGCTGCGGGGCGAACTCGTCGACATCGAGGCCGGCCTCGATGGCTGCCTCGACGTACTCGATGCCGTCGCCGAGCGTGAAGGCGATCTCCTGGGCGGCCGTCGAGCCGGCCTCGCGGATGTGATACCCCGAGATGGAGATGGTGTTGAACTTCGGCGTCTCGGCTGCGCAGAACTCGAAGATGTCGGTGATGAGCCGCATCGACGGCTCCGGCGGGTAGATGAACGTGTTCCGAGCGATGTACTCTTTGAGCACGTCGTTCTGGATGGTCCCGCGGAGTTCCTCGCGGTCGACGCCCTGCTTGTCGCCGACGGCGATGTACATCGCCAGCAGCACCGACGCTGGGGCGTTGATGGTCATGCTGGTCGACACCTCGTCGAGCGGGATGCCGTCGAACACGGTCTCCATGTCGTCCAGCGAGTCGATGGCGACGCCGGTTTTGCCGACTTCGCCGGCAGCCATCGCGTGGTCGGAGTCGTAGCCCATCTGCGTCGGGAGGTCGAACGCCATCGACAGCCCGGTCTGGCCCTGGTCGAGCAGGTAGTTGAACCGTTCGTTGGTCTCCGTCGCAGTTCCCATCCCGGCGTACTGGCGCATCGTCCAGAGTCGGCCTCGATAGCCGGTCGGATACACGCCGCGGGTGTAGGGCTCCTGGCCGGGGAAGCCCAGATCCTCTTCGTAGTCGAGATCGGAGATGTCTTCGGGGGTGTACAGACGGTCTACTTCGTGTCCCTCGGTGTCCGTGGTGAACGTCTCCTTGCGTTCGCCAAAGCGGTCGACGGTGGGCTGGACGTCGTCTTCCTCCCACTGAGCCTTCGACTCCCGTATCTCTTCCAGCTCGTCGGGGTCAAACATGGGCGGACTGTCGGACGGCGGAGGCTTAAGGGTTCTTAAATCCTTCACGGTTTGTAATACGCGTCCCGCGGCGATACGGCGGCGTGACGTTCCGAGGTGGGTTTATATCGTCGGCATTTAGCGAGGACTATGCCAATCGAACCGGGTGACGGCGTCACCATCGAGTACGTCGGGCGCTTCGAGGACGGCGGCGTGTTCGACACGTCACGTCCCGAAGTCGCCAGGGAGCACGGACTCATCGAGGCACAGGGCGTCGAGGCGAGCGAGTACGCACCGCTTTCCTTCACCGTCGGTGCGGGCGAGATCATCGAAGGGCTCGACGAGGATCTCGTCGGAATGGCCGCTGGTGAGGAGGCCACTGTCACGGTGCCTCCGGCGAAAGCCTACGGGGAGTTCCAGGCCGACCGCGTTCGCGAGTACGACCCGGAGACGTTCGAGGGCATGGTCGGGAAGGAACCGGAGGTCGGGCTCCACGTCGAGGCCGAAAACGGCCTCCACGGGGACGTGACTGCGGTCCGAGACGACGCCGTTGAAGTCGATTTCAACCACGAGCTGTCGGGTAAGACGCTCGTGTTCGACATCGAAGTCATCGATGTCAGATAACCAGTTCGTTGTCGGCAGGTAATCAGTCGCCTGTGTCGTACTTGTAGGTCGCTTCGTCGGGGTCAATACCGAAGTCCTCTGGACCCTCCTCCGGCTCGGGCTCCTCGGACTCGCCGGCACTGGCCTTCTTGAACCGTTTGCGGAGGTGCCCCGGTACTTCGAAGCGGTCGAGGGCAACCCGGAGCGGTACCGCGTCCGGCTGGATGTTCTCCTGTTTGGTCTCGAGCCGGTCCCGGAGCCGGTCGGGGAGTTGCGCCGGTTCGATGCGCTCGAAGCCGAACTGCGCGAGATACTCCGAAGCGTTCGTCAGCGAGTAGACTGTGTCGAACCCCTCGTCGCCCGCGTACTCGACCAGCCGCTCGATGACGTGTGCGCCGACCCCCTGGTTGCGCCACTCCGGCAGCACGCCGATACTGGTCAGTTCACAGACGGACTCCTCGTCGCCCTTGTGGATACGGATACGGCCGAAGCCCGCCTTTTCGTGGCTCTCCTCGTCGATAGCGACGACGTAGTCCCGGGATCTGAAAGCCTTCTCGTCCAGTCCCATCTCCTCGATACGGTCCAGCAACCAGACTTCCTCTCGGTTTTTCGCATCCCGGACGTACATGCCTGAAAATTAACTGCCGCAGTCAAAAGGGTTTGCGGCGTAACTGTCGTGGTTGGGTTACGTGGCGGAGAGGCAATCACTAAGACAGTCCAACATGATTGATTACCCATGATCTCGCTCGAGATGGACATGGTCCAGTACGACTGTCCGTATATCGACACAACACGGGACTACGAGGTGTCGTTTCTGGCCAAGCAGTGGGATTTCCACCCTGTCGAGCGGGAGCTGGAGACGCGGATCATGGTCAACGGCGCGGACCGGGAGGAGCTAGACCGCGGGCTGAACGCGCTCGAAGCACACGACCACATGGAGTCCTATCAGCTCCTCCGCCGGAAAGGCGACCTGGCGCTCATCCGCTCACGAATCGACGAGACGAACGCGATGAGCGTCATCCGCGACCACAGCGGCTACATCACCGGGCCGTTCCGGATCCGGGACGGCTCGGAGATATGGCACGTCGGCTTCGATACCGAGCGGGTCGCGGAGGGGACGCTGTCGGAACTGGAACGGGACAACGACTACACGATCCAGTCCCGGGAATCGGTCGACCTGGAGGATTACTACGACCTGCTGCAGAACATCGACTCGGCGAAGCGCTTGGTCGACGGTTGTCGGGAACTCTCAGAGGTGGAGCGGGACACGCTGGAGAAAGCCGTCGAAGGCGGCTACTTCGACACGCCCCGGGACGCGACGCTTTCGTCGCTCGCCGAGGAGTTCGACGTATCGAAGATGGCCATCTCGAAAAATCTCCGACGGAGCCAGCGGAAGATTCTTGATCGGGTCACGACGGCGATGAACGACGTCACCGAGTGAGCGAAGGGGCGTCGTTGCGTCTCCCGGGGCTACTCCGCCCCGCTGCCCTGCATCAGTTTCTGGATGTCTTCGTCGGCCGCCAGCTCCTCCGGGTCGCCGCTGGCGACGATATCCCCGCGCTCGATGACGTATAGCCGGTCGACCACGTCGGGGACGTGCGTGACGTTCGACTCGGCGATGAGCACCGCGATATCGCGGTCGTTGATCTCCCGGATGTAGCGTTTGAGGCTCTCGACGACGACCGGAGCTAACCCCTCCAGCGGTTCGTCGAGGATGAGCAGGTCGGGCTGAAGCGCCAGCGCCCGACCGATGGCGACCATCTTCGCCTGGCCGCCGCTGAGGTTCTGGACCTTCGCGTCCCGGCGGCCATCGAGTTCGGTCAGCACATCGTAAACACTCTCGATGACCGCGTCCTCGTCGTTGATGCCGCGGGCCGGCCCGCTGGTCCAGATGGGGAGCCGGAAGTTCTCGTCGACGGTCATCCCGGTGAACAGCTTCCGGTCTTCGGGCTGGTAGCCGATGCCCCGCTTGGGAATCAGCTCCGAGCGGATACCGGTCAGTTCCTCGCCGCGGAACTTGACTGAACCGCTCCAGACCGGTGTCAGGCCCATGATGCCCCGGAAGGTACTCGTCTTGCCGGCCCCGTTGCGGCCGACGAGGCCGACCGCCTCGCCGGCGTTCACGTCGAGGTCCACGTCCTCGGTCACCTGGAACCCCTCGACGGCGGCGTTGAGGCCGCGAACGGACAGCAGGGCGTCGTTACTCATCGTCACCCACCCCCAGGAGGAGCCGTCGGAGTTCGTCGTCCGTTTCGAGCATCGTCGGCGGACCGACCCCGTGGACAGTCCCCTGATGGAGGGCGACGACGCGGTCGGCGTACTCCGTAACGATGTCCATGTCGTGCTCGATGGTGACCGTCGTGACGCCCTCGGCTCGGCCGACCTCGACGATGGTCTCGATGACGTACTCCTTCTCGCGGGTCGAGACGCCGGAAGTCGGCTCGTCGAGTAGGAGGTAGTCCGGGTCGAGGCCGAAGGACATCGCCACGTCGAGCAGTTTCCGGTCGCCGTGGGGCAGTTCCTCGGCGACGGTGTCGGCGGCGTCTTCGAGCCGGAACTTCTCCAGCAGTTCCTCGACCTGTGCCTCGACCTCCTCGTGACCGTCGGCCATAGAGAACAGGCTCCAGGTCTTGCCCTGTTCGGTCAGCACCACCGTTCGGAGGTTCTCACGGACCGTCATCTCCTCGAACACCTTGACGACCTGGAAGCTCCGGGCGATGCCGGCGTCGACGCGCCCGTTTGCCGACATGCCGGTGATGTCGTCGCCGTCGAGGACGATGGAGCCCTCGTCCGGCGAGAGAAAGCCGGTCAGCAGGTTGATGAACGTCGTCTTCCCGGCCCCGTTCGGGCCGACGATGAAGACGAGTTCGCCGTCCTCTTTCCCGAACTCGAGCGTGATGTCGTCAGTCGCGACCAGTTCACCGAATGACTTCCGCAGATTGCGTGCTTCGAGCATATCAGTCGACTCCGAACAGGATTATCCGCAGGCTGGTCAGCGCCTCTGTCACCTTCCGCTCTAGCGATTGCACGGCGGTCCGGCCCCACGTCGACAGGACGGACGGCTCCCGGCGCAGTTCATTGAGCCGCGTGTTGACGATACCGCCGGACCGGAGCGAGCCGACGATACCCCTTGGGAAGCCGTACACCAGTATCAGGAGTACTGCGCCCGTCAGGAACTCGTAATACTGGGTCACGTCCTGACCAACGTCCTGCAGGAAGACGAGGACGACACCGCCGATGAGCGGCCCGACGAGCGTCCGGAACCCGCCCAGTATCGCCATGAACAGGATGTCGCCTGACCGGAGGAAAAACAGCGTCCCCTCCGGGCGAACGTACTGGCGGACGACGGCGAACAGCCCGCCCGCGACGCCGCCGTAGATGCCAGAGATGACGAACGCGGCCCAGACGTACCGCCGGACCGGCAGGCCGATGAACCGCGCCCGGGTCCGCTCCTGCCCGATGGCATCGAGGGCGTTGCGGAACGGCGACTGTGTGATGCGGTACATCACGAATAGCCCGATGAGGATGACGACCACCGTCAGGTAGTACGTCAGCACCTGGTACACGTCCGGGCTGAACGCGGTTCCGAACAGTAGCGGCTGGTTCGCCGGCCCCGGCCGAATCGGGAGCCCGTCGCTCCCGCCGAGCGCGCTCTGACCGAGCGCGATGGCGTACAGGAGTTGGCCGAAGGCCAGCGTCAGGAGGGCGAAGTACAGCCCGGTGTGTCGCAGGGACAGCACTCCGATGATGGCTGCCATCACCGTCGCGGCCGCGATGGCCCCGAGCAACAGCAGGCCGACGCTCTGGACGCCGGCGTAGCGCGCGAGGACTGCGGTCGCGTACGCGCCGGTGCCGAAGAAGGCCGCGTGGCCGAACGACGTGAGCTTCGTGTGACGAAGCAGGAGGTTCAGTCCGACCGCCGCGAAGCCGAACAGCAGGCCCTGGTGGATGACGCTGAGCTGGAGGCTGTCGGAGACGGTCGTGAGGTCCGGCACGATGAACAGAACGACGACCCCGAGGACGAGGAAGGCCGCTTCCCGACGGGTCACTTCGACCCCGAGGAAACGATACGCCGGCGTCCCGTCGCGGTCGACGCGCTCCGGCATCACGCTGTCTCACCCCACGTCCCGAACAGCCCTTCGGGCTTGACTAGCAGGATTAGCGCCATGATCGCGAACGGGGCGGCGATCTCACCCGGCGGATACAGCGTGATCATCCAGCTCCGGATGACGCCGACCAGGAGCGCGCCGACGAACGCCCCGCGGAGGCTTCCCAGGCCGCCGATGACGATGACGACGAAGGAAAGCACCAGCGGATTGGTGCCCATTTCGAGCGTTGCCGACGTGGGCGGGACCGCCATTGCACCGGCGAAACCGGCGAGGAAGGCTCCGAGCGCGAACACCAGCGTGAACACGCGGTCGGTGCTGACGCCGATGGCGGTGGCCATCTCGCGGTCGATGGCCGTCGCGCGGATGATGCGGCCGGTCTTTGTGCGCTCGAAGAACCAGAACAGGCCCACGACGACGACCGAGCCGACGAGGATGACGAACACGTTGTAGGTCGGGTAGTTCAGCCCGACGAGTTCGCTCGTCGGAATCGTGTTGATGGCGCTGTACACGGCGTCGGTCCTGATCGAACTGTCCCCCCAGATGAACTTCTTCACGTCGAGAAGGATGAGCAGGAGGGCGAAGGTCAGCACCAGCTGGTACACCTGGTCGCGGTCGTAAATCTGTCGCAGGAACACCGCTTCGAAGATTGTCCCGACTGGGAGGAGGATGGCCGCCGTTATCAGGACGGCCGTGAGGACCGCGAGTACGAACACGGCGGTCCCGACGACGCCGCCGCCCGGCGGGCCGATAACGCCGATGATGAACCCGAACACGCCGATGGCAGTGTACGCGCCCAGCGAGAACAGCTCCCCGTGGGCGAGGTTCAGCACGTCCAGGATGCCGAGGATGACGGTCAGTCCCGAGGCGATCATGAACAGGATGAACCCGAACTGGATGCCGTTGAGCGTCTGGACGAGCGCGGCTGTGGGTGTTACGGCCATGGCTCGGTATCAGGCGCTCCAGCTGTCCAGCCAGTCGCTGCCGGTGATGCCCGGTGGCGGCGCGGTCTCGGTCGCCGCGTAGGTGTTCACGTCGTCGAGCCTGGCCGCGCCGAGGTCGTCGTCGTACACCATCTGGCCGGCGAAGGAGTTCGACGCGCCCTGGTGGTCCTCGGCCATGTTGTGGTAGCCGGCCGGTGTGAAGAAGCCGTGGCCCTCCAGAACCTGCGCGATTTGCTCCTGGCTCGGGTAGGTGCCCAGCAGGTCGATGGCCTTCTCGACGGCCGTCGCCCACGCGGTGACCGCGCCGTAGCCGCTCATGTAGTGAGCCGTCGGGACCGTCACGCCCTCTTGCTGTGTCGCGGCGTCGAACAGCTCCCGGCCGGGCTGCCAGTTGCCCAGGGCCGGCTTCCCCCAGTAGTAGTTGCGCGACCCGGAGTAGATATCCGTCCCGGCCAGCGCGTCGCCCGGTACGTCGCCGGCCGCGCTGTACAGCGTCGTGCCGAACACCGTCGTGTTCTCGAACATGTCGTTGGCGTTCGCCTGTCGCACGAATGTTGTCACGTCGCCGCCCCACAGGCTGGAGAAGGTCACGTCCGGCTCCTCGTTGTTGATCGAGGTGATGTGGTTCGACATGTCGCTGGCTCCGAGTTCCGGGAACCCCTCGTAGACGATTTCGGCGTCCGTGAGTTTCTGGATTGCCTGCGTGAACACCCGCATCTCGTCCTCGCCGAAGGAGTAGCCGGGGTTGACCCCGGCGACGGTCGAGATGTTGTCCGCACCGATGCGCTCGACGGCCTCCCGGGCCATCGTCACCACCTCCATGATGTCGTAGTTCTGGAAGCGGAAGGAGTAGGTCGGGTCGGGGACGGTCTCCTCGTAAAGCGTCGTCACCGTCCCATCGGTGCTGACGTTGATGATCTCGTTTTTCTCGACTTCGGGGGCAATCTGGCTATGCGTGCCACTGGAAATCGGGCCGAACGTGACCTCTTTCCCCTCCTCGATGAACTGGTTGTAGCTGTCGAGCGGGTTCGACCCCTCGTTGACGACGTCCAGTTCGATCTCGCGTTGCCCGCCGACACCGCCCGCTTCGTTGATGCGCTGGACTGCGAGTTCGGCCCCGCGCTGGGCCTGGATGCCGAGTACGCCCGGTGCGCCACGCGTGAACGTCAACAGCCCGGCCTGTATCGGTTCGTCGGAAATCTCGTCACCGGACTGCCCGCCCTGATCCGCTGTTTCACCGTCACTCAGCAGTGTCGAGCAGCCAGCGAGCGCTGCGGCGACGGCCGAGCCGCCGACCGCGGAGAGCAGTTGTCGCCTGCCGATGCCACCATTGTCGTGGTCCGAAGTAGCCGTTGAATCCATAGGTATCACCCCGTTCCGTCGTTCCGGACGTGGCGTCCGGCGTCTCTGACCAGCGGCGTGTGCCGCGTTCACAGGGGTGGCTGTAGCTACCGTCCAACCCAGGGAATAACGGGAGGTTTACACGTAAACCACGGTGGCTCGCGAGGCGGCGTATCGGCGTTCTCGCGCCGCACTGCCGGAGTGCCACAGCAGCCAGTCGGGTATACATGTCAACCCGCCCCTATTCGGGCATGTCTAGAGAACGTGTGACTGAATGGCATCCAGCACCTCTCACGAACGGCTCGAAGTCGAGTCCATCGACGAGTCCTCGATACTGTTCGTCAACGACGACCACTACACGAGCGACACTGTCTGTCTGGTGACCGGCGGCGGGTCGGGTATCGGCCGGGCGACGGCGCTGGCGATGGCCGCCAACGGGGTGACCGCCGTCGCCACCGATATCGACGAGGACGGCCTCGCTGAAGTCGCGGCGACCGCGGCGGACCTCGACCTCGATGGGACCGTCGAGACCGTGGCCGGCGACCTCGCGAGCGACGCGGATATCGAAACCATCGTCGAGACGGCCGCCTCCCACGGCACCGTGCGGTATCTCGCGAACATCGCCGGCCTCCAGCACATCGACGCCATCGAAGACTTCCCGATGGAGAAGTACGACCAGATGCACGACGTAATGCTTCGCGCCCCGCTCGCGCTTTCGAAGCGCGTCATCCCTCACATCCGCGGGACCGACGACGGCGTGGGTGCCATCGGGAACATGGCGTCGGTCCACGGCCACTACGTCACCTCGGATAAGGTGGCCTACAACGTCTCGAAGTTCGGCCTGCGGGGGCTGACGCAGTCTATCGCCGCCGAGGGCGGCGACGGACTCCGTGGGTTCTCCATCAGCACGGGCTACGTCAAAACGCCGCTGGTCGTCGGCCAGATTCCCGACACCGCCGAGCAGCGGGGCATCAGCGTCGACGAGGTCATCGACGACGTGATGCTGGGCCAGGCCCGGGTCAAGGAGATGATGGACCCCATCGACGTGGCGAACCTCTTCGTGTTCGGCTTCTCCGGCCACGCCGACCATCTCAACGGCGGGGACCTGCTGTTCGACGGCGGCATGACAAAGACCTACGAGTGAGAATCCAGCGTATGAATATGAACCACAGCGGTCGGCGATTCCCGCGCTGTCGGGGCGAGTCCTCGAGACTCCTGACCAGGCGTCCCGGCCGCCGAGCCACGGCAAATGTTTGTACCTTGCCATCAAACACTACAAATTACTGACGCTATGAGCGACCAAACCCACGAGGACTCCATCGTCCACGAACCGAGCCATGCGTTCGTCGAATCGACGAACGTCTGGGAGTTCATGCAGGAATACGACATCGACAACTACGACGAACTCATCGAGCGAACGACCACGGACCTGCCGGACGAACCCGACTCGGGCGTCGACTGGTTCTGGGACGTGCTCCCCGAGTACCTCGACATCGAGTTCTTCGAGGCGTACGACGAGGTCCGAGACAGTAGTGACGGGCCGCAGTTCACCGACTGGTACGCCGGTGGGACCATCAACGCCGCCCACAACGTGCTGGACCGCCACGCGGCGCGGGACAGCCCCACTCGAAACACGGTCGCGCTCATCTGGGAGGGCGAACCCGGCGACGTGCGGGAGGTCACGTACCACGAACTGAATCGGCAGGCAAGCAAGGTGGCGAACTACCTGGAATCCGTCGGCGTCGGCACCGGCGACACTGTCGGCTTGTACATGCCGATGGTCCCCGAGGTGGCGTCGATACTGTACGGCTGTCTCAAGGTCGGTGCAATCGCCGTACCGATCTTCTCCGGGTTCGGCGTCGACGCGACGGCGACGCGCATCGCCGACGCGGAGTGTTCCGTGCTGTTCACCGGCGACGGCTTCTACCGCCGGGGCTCCGGCGTTCACCTCAAAGCCACCGCCGACGAGGCCATCGAACAGGCCGGCGAGGAACTGGGCACGACGCCGGTCGAACACACCGTGGTCTACGACCGCCTCGGTGTCGCCGACGACCCCGACGAGACGATTCGCTGGACCCGCCGCGACGAGTGGTGGGAGGACGCGATAGAGACCGCCGACGACGAGTACGCGGCGAAGGAACTCCCGAGCAACCAGGAGTCGATGCTGCTGTACTCCTCCGGGACGACCGGGAAACCGAAGGGCATCGTCCACACGCACGCCGGCGCGCTCATGCAGGCGGCCAAGGAGATCTACTTCGGCTTCGACCACAAGCCGAGCGACCGCTTCTTCTGGGTGAGCGACATCGGCTGGATGATGGGCCCCTGGACGCTGCTCGGGAACCACGCCTTCGGCGGGACCGTCTTCATGTACGAGGGCGCGCCGGACCACCCCGAACCGGACCGCTTCTGGGAGATGATCGACCGCCACGACATCACCACCTTCGGCGTCTCGCCGACCGCAATACGGGCACTCCGAAAGAAAGGGGACGAGTGGCTGGAGGGCCACGACCTCTCCAGCCTCCGGTTGCTGGGCTCGACCGGCGAACCCTGGGACGCCGAGAGCTGGCTCTGGTTCTACGAGCACGTCGGCAACGAGGACTGCCCAATCATCAACATCTCCGGCGGGACCGAGATCATGGGCTGTTTCCTCATGCCGATGCCGATTCAGTCGCTCAAGCCCTGCACGCTCGGCGGTCCGGGACTGGGGATGGACATCGACATCGTTGATTCCGATGGCGAATCAATCGCCGACACCCACGAGCGCGGCTATTTGGTCGCCAGGGACTCTTGCCCGTCGATGACCCGGTCGCTCTGGTCGGGCGACGAGCGCTACCTGAACGAGTACTGGTCGACCTGGGACGACGTGTGGGACCACGGCGACTGGGCCCAGAAAGACGAGGACGGCCTCTGGTTCCTCCACGGCCGAGCGGACGACGTGCTCAACGTCGCCGGGCGGAAGGTCGGGCCGGCGGAGGTCGAGGGCGCGGCGATGGAACACGAGGCCGTCAATCAGGCCGCCGCCGTCGGAGCGCCGGACGACACCACCGGCACTGCCGTCGTCCTCTACACCGTGCTGGAGCCCGGCTACGAACCCGACGACGACCTCCGAGACGACATCCGCACCGCCGTCGGAGAGGAACTCGGAAAGCCCTTCCGGCCCCGCGAGGTGCTGTTCGTCGATGAGTTCCCCAAGACACAGAGCGGGAAAATCATCCGCCGGGCAATCGCCGGCGTCTACCGCGGCGAGGACCTGGGCGACATGTCCAGCATCGAGAACCCCGCGGCGCTGGACGAGGTCCGCGAGGCGTCGTAGTCAGCCCCCGACGGCGCCCTCGGCCGGCTTCTCCAGCCGTAACAGTCCGGGCAGTGCGAGCACCGCGAGGACGACCTCTGTCCCGCCGGCCACGAGGAACGCGACTGGGTAGCCGAAGGCCCCTGCAACGGTGCCGCCGACGATGATACCGGCAAGGAAGCCGACGCTGCCGAAGATGTTGAACCCGGCCATAGCGGTCCCGCGCTCCGTCTCGCCGGCGAGGTCCGAGACGAGCGCCATCGTCGCCGGGGCCATCAGCGCGCCGATGATACCGGTCAGCACCATCCCTGCACCGGCGATAGTGACCGTCGGAGCCTGCCCGACGCCGATAACTGTGAGCCCGTACAGCACAGACCCGACGACGATGGGAGCGGTTCGGCCGATGCGGTCAGAGAGCACGCCAAAGGGGTACTGCAGGAGGGCGAACGGCCCGAAAAACAGTGCCAGCATGACGCCGGTTTCGCCGGGCCCCAGTTCGAACGTCTCCCTGAAATAGAGGGTCCCGACGAGCGCGAAAAAGCCCGCGGTGAGCCGGTCGATAAACCCGAAGGCGTACGGCACGCCGAGCGTCGGCCGCTGTTTGAGCCCGGACACGGTCGCAGCCAGGCCCGACCGCCCGTCCGACGGTGCGCGGTCGGTCACGAGCAGGGCGGCCACTGCGACGACGAGCGACAGCGCGCTCGCCACGTACAGCGGGAGCGTCGTCTGGATTTCGTACAGTTGGCCGCCGAGTGGCGCGCCGAGCGCCGTTCCGCTGCCGATAGCGATGCCTGCCGCTCCCATGTTCTTGCCGTGGCCGCCGCCGAGGTCCATCAGCATCGTCATCGCCAGCGAGAACGCCGCGATGGTGGCCCCGCCCTGGAGCGCTCGCAGGACTAGCACGCCCGCAAACGGGAGCGAGACAGCGCCGGGGAGCCACGCGATGAGGGCGTACAGCACTCCGCCTGCGCCCGCTCCACCGACGATGAACGGCGTGCGCCGTCCGGTGGCGTCGCTGAGCACCCCCCACACGCCAGCGAAAACGACGAAAGCCCCGAACTCAGCGGCGAGGAACCACATGCTCGCATTCAGGTCCGTGGTCGCACCCAGCCTCCGGACGAGTCTGTCGACACCCGGATACAGCAGGACCTGCGCGAGCAAGACAGCGAAGATAACGCCGGCGAGAACCCCCCGATCTGTGCGGTCCGTCACAGACGACGATACAGCGAGCCGAGAAAAATAGATGTCGGACCCGAACACGAGACCCTAATCGTAGGATCCCACAACTATCGACCACAGAACGTCGCAGCCGCTAACTCGGGCCAAACCGCCTTACTCAGCGCTATGCGGCGGAACGAAACCGCAGTTCGAACAGCCGTTGTGCTTCGTCGTCTGGTAACTCAGTTCCGCCCCGCAGTTTGGACAGTTATACTGGTCTGAACTCATTCACCTACTCGTATTGTTCGACAGTACCTAAACCTTTCCTCGACAATCGTCTATAATATTTTTTCAGTCGGATTTCAGGCAGTAGCGTGGCTTAGACTGGCGTTGGCCTGTCGACGGGCCAGCTAATTGCGCCGTTCAGGAAGGGTGAACAAGGCCCTGGAACGGGTACAGGTCGATGCGTGTAGCCGTTGTCGTGCATGCAACGGCAGACGTGTATGCTCTGGAAGTTCGACCGCACAGGACCCGGGATAGCTGTCGTCGCAGTTTACATCGACTCCTGTCGAAGTGTTACAGTGATAACACTCGACGCTGATCCAGGGTTCTGAGTTTCGGATCAGCAGCTACCCACAATCGGTAGTTTCGTTCGATATGCGGATTCAGATGTAGTGTTTCCCATCTATCCGCTGAGATGCACATCATTACCGAGACAACAAAAGAAACGACGAGACGGAAACAGCGTGGTTCCGCGTCCGTTTACATGTAGCCGAGGTCGCGCAGGCGCTCCATCAGGTCTTCTTTGTCCTGGGCGCGGCCGGCGCGCTCGGTCGTGTTCTCCATGTCCTGTAGCCAGGCGGGCTCCTCGGCGGACTTGTCGGTGCTGACCTCGCTCCCGAGCGAGCGGAACCCGGCGAAGTACTTCGGCGAGACCGGCACGTCTTCCTTCTCGATGCCCTCGGGCAGGTCGTCCTGGCCCTGCGGGACGTAGCCCTCGTCCGGGTAGCCTTCGACCGTGTCCGGGACGACGAAGTTCCAGAAGGCCTCCCACACGTCGGCTTCCGCGAACTGGAGAATCGACTGGATGCGGTCGTGCGGCGGGTAGATGTCCGGGTCGTGACGCGGCGAGAAGAACGTCTCGTCGGCGCGGGACTCCTGTTCGTCCCAGCGAATGCCCGACAGAATGCCGTCGACGTCGTGCTCCTCGATAGTGTCGTTGAGCGCCACCGTTTTCAGGAGGTGGTTGCCGACGTAGGTGTCGAGCAGGAACGGGAACGTGTCCTCCTCGTATTCGAGGATGTTCCGAATGTGGTGCTGGTTGTGCTCCGAGAGTTCGTCGACGGGGATGTCGTCACCCGGTTCGAGACCGTTCTCGTCGACGTAGTTGCCCACGTCCTCGTTGCGCGCCCAGATGACGTCGAGGTCCCACTCGTCGGCCCAGTGCTCGACGAAGTCGATGAGTTCGTCGAAGTGCTGGTAGTGGTCGATGAAGACGACCGGGGGTACTTCGAGGTCGAAGCGCTCGGCGACTTCCTTGACGAAGTACAGCGTCAGCGTCGAGTCCTTGCCGCCGGTCCACATCACGACAGGGTTCTTGTACTGTTCGAGGCCGGTCTTCGTGACCTCGATAGCCTTCTCGATCTTGTGGTTGACAGTCGGGTACTCCTCAGGGGATTCACCCTCTCCGTCAGTGTAATCAACGTCCAGATAGTCCGGGAACTCTGCTGATTCGGACATAGTGTAATGAGATATAATTACGAACGGCAAGTACTTTTTGGATGTTCGACAGGTGTGTGAGGCGGTGGCAAATGGGACGCTGTTCGTGCGTTGCCCGGTCACTCGGGTTTTTTGTCGCCGGCGCGGAAGGCGTGGTATGGACGACCGCCCAGGCCTTCCAGCCCGTCTCTTTCACCGCTGGCTGTTGCGCTATGTCCCCGTGGCCGCGCTGATACTGTTTGTCAGTGTCCTGGTCGGATACGGGCTCGGCAGCCAGGTACCTGCCGAATGGCTCCAGAACCCGGGAACGACGGGCGAAAACCCGTTTATGCCGGCCGAGCTGACGACCCTCTCGCTGACGGTTAACAACCTCGGCGCGTTGCTCGTGATGGCACTCGGCGCTATCTCGCTCGGCGCGATGACGGTGCTGTCACTGGTCTTGAACGGCCTCCTCATCGGCGTCGTCGTCGGTATCGCACTCAAACAGGTCTCCCCTGTCGTTGTCGCTGCGCTCATCGTCCCCCACGGCCTTATCGAGATCCCCGCGTTGCTCATCGTCGCCGCCGTCGGGCTCCGGTTCGGGTGGCGCACGATCCAGTACATCCGCGGTCGCACGAACGAACTGGTCACCGGACAGGATATTCGGGAAGCCGGGTGGCTGCTTGCGACGGCCGCCGTGCTCATCGTGATCGCGGCCTACATCGAAGCAAACCTCACACTCGAAATCGCGTCACGGTTTACCGACGCTGATCTCTCAGGTATCACGACGGCGTAGCGGCTCGGAGCAGCCGCTAATCGATATTGAGCTACGGCTTGAGAACCTCGGATCAGTGACCGGACGCTACGTAAACCGCGTTACGAGATGAACTCGTTGTCGCGCCAGTTGACGCCCTCTTCTTCCTCGCCGTCGCGGGGCTCCTCTGCAACGTTGATCGCAGCGGGTCGCTCTTCCCCGTCGACGATGCGGACAGCTTCGAGTTCCTCGTCGACCGCCGCAATCGCGGTCAGTGTCCCCTTCTCGGCGACTTTCGCGATGTCACACAGGACCTCGAACATCGCGTACTGGAGTGCGGTGTTCTGGAGCACGGTCTCGCGGTCGCCCTTGAAACAGGCGTACTCGACGAGTTCGGACTCGATCTCTTCCTCTTCCTCTTCGAGCGCGCCCCACTGGGGGCCGCCGCCGGAGCTTCCGGTACTTGCGGCCCCGGGCGGGCCCATCTCGTCGGGGTCCTCCTCGTACACCCGGTTCTCCGTGACGCTGGCCTTGAGCTGGGCCGTCGGGGTGTACTTGCTCATGGAGTCGTCCTTGGCGACGGCGCTGACGATAAGGGTATTATTTCGACGGGTGATGTCGATGTCAGCGATTTCGGGGGGAAGGTCCGGATCCTCGAAGAAATCGTAGGCGTCTTCCAGTGGCAGTTCAAGTGTCGAGTGGAGTCTGTATACGCGGCTGGTCATGGTTGGGGAAGCGTGTATCAGTCGTCGAAGGCCGTCCGCTGACGCTGTAGTCACTACTCTGTAGGGGCCACTTGCTTATATGACCTGTCCTTCATTCGCGGTTTCGCCGCTCTATATCAGGCCGTCTCTGAGCCGTATGTTAAAGGTATTTAGAGAGCCTCTAGCAGGAAATATGTTAGCGGTATTCAGTGCCTACTAGTCGTCCGCAGGTGTGGGGTCTCCGCCCTCCGGGCTGACGTCCCCTTCGATACTGGGTGGGTATTTCCCGCGGTCGAGTTTCAGGTCCGACTGCGGCCGCGCCATGCAAGTCAGTGCGTAGTTCTCGCGTTCCCGGTCGGTCAGTCCGCGGGCGGCAGGCTGCGTGACCGACCCCTCAATGATTTCCGCCGAACAGGCCAGGCACATCCCCACGCGGCAGGAGTACTCCTGGGCGATACCCTCCTCGATACACCGCGAGAGAATCGTCTCCTTTTCGGAGACGGTGATCTCCTCGCCCGTCCCCACAAACGTCACCGTGTACTCGGTCATGCTCGGCCCTTTGACACCCCCCAGCAAAACTCTTTATCACCGCTGTCCCTGAAAGGGACGGACTGCTGTAAGTCATTGCTGCATCGCGCACTCATAGTCGGCCGTTCGTCGCGGGAAACAGTTCCAGCAGTCCGTAAAACCGATAGTCGGAATAATTTTCTCTCTCCGGGCAGGACGGGAGTGCATGACCACACACCAGGACGGCAACGCCGGCGGAGCGTCGGCAACTGCACGGACCGTTTCCGTGGACGTTGTCGTCGTCGGGGCCGGGACATCCGGCTGTTACGCCGCCGCGACCGTCGCGGACGCGGGCTACGACGTCGTCGTCGTGGAGCGCAAAGACGAGACCGAGGCCGGCCACATCGCCTGCGGGGACGCGCTGAAGGGGGCCAGTGACTTCCCCGAGGCCATTCCGAAGTCCCAGCTCGAACCGGCGTTTACGAACACGGACGTCGACCACGGCCGGTTCGAGATTCCACAGGAGGACACCGTCCTCGAAATCCCCGTTCCGGGTGAACTCGCTGTCATCGACCGCTGGGAGTACGGTCGCTGTCTCATCGAGGGCGCGTCCGACAGCGGCGTGGAGTTCCACTACGACACCGTCGTTCAGGACGTGTTGCAGGACGACAGCGGTCGCGTGACCGGCGTGAAAGCCATGCGGAAGGGCGACCCTGTCACCTACGAGGGCGATATCGTCATCGACGGAGCCGGCGCGCTGTCGATCCTCCAGGACAAGACCGACCTCGAAGACGCGACCTTCGACACGAACGTCCAGTACTCGCAGTTCTGCTCGGCGTACCGGGAGATTATCGAGGTCGACGAACCGGTCGAGTGGGACGACGCGCTCGTCTTCAAGCCGACCGAGCGCTCCGCCGGCTACCTCTGGTACTTCCCGCGCACGGACACGGAGATCAACGCCGGCCTCGGCTTCCAGATGAACGAGGAGCCGATGGAACTGGTGGATGACCTCAAGCGCGACCTCCAGGGCCGAAGCGAGTTCGAGGGCGCGGAGGTACAGGACAAACTCGGCGCTGCGCTACCGACGCGTCGGCCGTACGACTCCGCCGTCGCGCCCGGGTTCATGGCCGTCGGCGACGCCGCCGGACACGTCAATCCGACTACCGGCGGCGGTATCGCCGGTGCGGCCTACGCCGGGACCTACGCCGCCGAACAGGCTATCGAGGCTATCGAATCCGGCCGAACGGACGACGAATCCGCGCTCTGGGAGTACAACGAGCGCGTGATGGACCACTTCGGCGCCCGGTACGCGGCGCTTGACGTGTACAACATCTTCACCACCGCCTACGACGTGGATGACTTGATGGCGCTACTGGCCGCGCTACCCGGCGAGAAGCTCGCCGAGGCGCTGTACGGTGGCTCGACCAGCATCGGACTCGGACTCAAACTCAAGATGGCGGTCAAGAGTATCGGCCACTGGGGGACCATCCGGGACCTCTACCAGACGAAGAAAGCCGCCGACCGGCTGCTGGAGCACTACGAGTCCTACCCCAGCGACCGCAGCGGCTTCGAGGCTTGGCAGCGCGAGCGCGACTCCATTATGGACGATATCTACGACGTCACTGGCGCAGAGCCCAAGTACTGATTCGGCGGTTCGTTGCGTTTTCCGGCTGATTCTGACATTCCGGTATGGGTTCGCCAGCGGCTGATACAGCGTCTTGGTTCGAACTGGATAGTAATCGGTTAAAATACGAACTATACATTTGAACAACAAGTTTTATTATATAACAACATGATATCCAATTGAAGTCACTCAGGGATCGGTCGACCGGGGGGTCACCGAGACGGAGACAGCGTGTCGACCGTCGCCCGAGTGGGGGTCAATCATGCTAGCACGCAGATTTCAATCCGACGACAGTGCAGTCTCACCAGTTGTGGGCGTCATTCTAATGGTTGCAATAACAGTGCTGTTGGCGGCGACAGCAGCGACGTTTTTCCTCGATTTCGGTTCGGGTAGCCTGGGCCAAAACACGCCACAGGCGGCGTTTACGTTCGACTACGACGCCGGGAGTCCCGACAGCCTGACAATCGAACACCGGAGCGGCGACTCCATTCGGGCCGGGAGTCTGTACATCACCGTGAGCGGGGCGTCAACCGCCAACGGACAGCACGATTTCACGAGTATCAGCGGCGCACCGGCAGCGGGATCGAAAATCACGGCTGGGTCACGGGTAGAGTTTTCGAGGCCCTCACTCGACCTCTCTGAGGCGGCAGTCACGCTGAACTGGAAATCACCGGACAGCGACAAATCTATCCAACTTGCCAGCTGGGAAGCGCCGTAGCGGACTCACTCGCTCAATTGTCGGACTGTCTCGCTGACGACGTCGATACCGATGGCCAGTGAGTCCTCGTCGACATCGAACGTGGGGGTGTGGTGGCCGCCGGGATGGTCGGTGCCGATTCCGACGAACGTCGCCGTGCCGCCGTGGTCCTGCACGCGGTCCATCAGATAGGTCGCATCCTCGCTCCCGCCGAGATCGTCGGTCCGGAGGCGGCTGGTGACGCCGGGAACTGATTCTGCCGCGTCGTACACGACGCTCGCAAGCGCGTCGTCACTCACTGCGCTCGGCGCTTCCGCTGTCGTCTCGATGGCGACTTCGCAGTCGTGCATCTCTGCCGCGGACGACATGACGGTGTCCGCCCGATCGCTCATGTACTCCTTGAGGTGAGTCGTCTCGCCGCGGACCTCCCCTTCAAGCGTCGCTTCTTCGGGGACGATATTCGTCGCTGTGCCGCCCGCAACGACCCCGGCGTTGACCCGCGTCGCCCCGTCGCCGTGCCGACGAATCGCGTGGAGGTTCTGTACGGCCGTGGCGAGCGCCTGGACAGCGTCCCGTCCCTGTGCCGGGTGGCCCCCGGCGTGGGCTGTCTCACCGGTGAACGTCGCTTTGAACTGCCGAACGGCGAGGAAGCCGCCGACCCCGGCGACGATTTCACCGGTCGGATGATCGAGACCGATGTGTATCGCCAGCAAGTGATCCACGTCATCGAGGTGGCCGCTTTCAGCGACGGCCTTCCCGCCGCCGATGACCTCTTCGGCCGGTTGGATGACGAGTTTGAACGTTCCGCGGAAATCGCTCTCTTTCACTGCCTCCAGCACGCCGAGACCAATCGTCGCGTGGGCGTCGTGCCCGCAGGCGTGCATGTACCCCGCATTCGCTGAGCGAAATCCCTCTGATGCCGGGGCGTGTGCCGCGCTATCTGACTCCGTTATCGGAAGTGCGTCGATGTCGACCCGGAGCGCGACGGTCGGTCCTTCACCCTGTTCGAGCACAGCGAGGGCACCAGTGAATCCCCCATCGACGGCCTCCAGCACGTCCTCGCGGGCACCGGCGTCTCGGGCCTTCCGTTGCCAGTCTTCGAGTTCGTCGTCGTCGGGGACCGCCATCCGCGCGTCGCCGTCCACGACAGCCTGACCGATATGCAACTGGTCGACCCCGATCCGTTCGAGTTCGTCGACGATGCGGCTGGTGGTGTAGAACTCCCGCCACGCAGGTTCGGGGTAGCTGTGTAGCTCACGTCGGAGGGATCGGAGCCGCTCCTGTTGGGCCTCGTTCATGCCGGCAAAACGACCCACAGTTACTTATAAGAAACCGCAGAAGCGGACGACAGCCGGTCCGTGGTTACGATCCGCTGCCGACCTGCGTCCGCTGTTCGACGCCGGCCTCGACGTGGATGGCGTTCGGGAAAGTCCGCTGAGTGACTGTGCGGGCGAACTCCTCGTACCCGACAATCTCTATCGTTCGGGTGTAGACGGTGTGGGTCCAGGACTCGAAGCGGCCGCCGCTCGGCCCCAGCGACTTCGATTGTGGAATCCGCAGCTCCTGTGGTTGCTTCGGGTGCGGGCCTTTCAGTTCGACCCCCTTCTGCTCGGCGCTCTGTTTGATTTCTGTGACAACGTCGTCGAGCCGGTGTCGGTCCCCGCTCGTGAAGGTCAGCGTCGTGACGAAGGGCATCTGTAGACGAACACTCAGCCGCGAGTGACAAAAGGCCATCTGTTTCCGCTGTGTCTCCGATATTCTCTTAAGTAGCGGTGTCATAAAATCCGATAATGATAGAGGCCACGAGCGCGGGAGCCATCCTCTTTCGCGATACGCGTGGCCGGCGGGAGTACCTCCTGCTCAAGAGCCGACCCGGCGATTGGGAGTTCCCCAAGGGCGGCGTCGAGGGCGAGGAAGAGCTCCAGCAGACCGCCATACGCGAAGTGAAAGAGGAGGCCGGCATCGGTGATTTCCGGCTTTTAGACGGGTTCCGCGAAGACTACGACTACGTGTTCGAGGCGAACGGCAACACCATCCACAAGACGGTCCACCTGTTCGTCGCGAAGTCGTTTGAAGCGTCAGCCGAACTGTCCACAGAACACCGCGACCTGCAGTGGCGCGACTACGAACAGGCCATCAACACGGTCACGCAGGACGGCCCCCGCGAGATACTCGAACAGGCACACGAGTTCCTCGACGAACGAACGGACGACGAGGAATAACGGAAGCCGAGGGAACTCGTTTGTCAGACCGCGACGCCGGCGAGTAGCAGCGCTGCTACCGTCGCGTTGCCCATGCCGACCACGAAGCTTCCGACGACAGCGGCAAAGATGATGAACAGCACCGGAATCCCCAGCAGTGCGAGCGCGATAATGATTTTCGCGCCTGTTTCCCCGCCGAGTTCGACCGCGACGATGCCGAGAATTCCGACAAGGATGACCGCCCACGCCTCCCAGGCCCCCTGTTCCCGGGCGGTGCCGTTGGACGTTTTGATGTAGAAGTAAGCGGGAACGGCGAGTCCGATTGGGAACGTCAACACCGCGACGATGCCTGCCGCGATCCACTGTAGCGTCGTGTACTGGTCAAATATCCCATTACTCCCGGCCCCAGCGCTCATACCGCACCCCCGTCGGCTTCGCTGGGCGCCCTATTCTCTGTCGGTCGGTACGCTGTAGCGGTACCAGCGCTTTCTGGTGTGCTGTCTTCGGACCTATGACGTATCATGTGTAACCGACGATTTGTTTCTGAAGGGATTACATAAATAATTGGGTTGTGTTACCGAACGAAAACGGTCGCTGGAGGACCCCATCGCGGACGGAGGCTCCGGTGTCGTAACAAAGGGTTTTGGTCCGAACCCGACAACGACTGTTCGTGCCCGTCGACTCCGAGTTCGCCTTCGAACTGTCCGTCTGCCAGTGGGCCGAGCGAGCGTGGTCGCCGTCCGACGACGCGGCGGTGCTAGTCGCCAGACAGTTCGGGACGAAACACCGCCGCTGGGACACGATTGTACTGGAGTGTGACCCCGACGGACTCCGCGAGCGAGCGCAATTCGGCGGAGACGCGTTCGACTCGGACCTCCTGCACGTTCTACAGAACGCGCCGGCCGACTGGACGTACTACCGCGACGCGCTGCCTGACCCGGGCTATCCGTGGCGGTACGTCCGGGAGTCGATTCACGAGGCGGCCGACCGGGACGCCATCGAGACCCGAAAGCGGGGCAACCGCATCGAAATCCGTCGGGTGCGCCCCTATCCCGACTGGCTCCGGCGGATCATCGCCATCGAGAACAAGCCCGATCTGACGGCCAGCGCCGCCAGGAACCTCGTCCCGCAACTGGAGCGGGACATCGCACTGTCGCTGGCCGACGAGGTGTGGGTCGCGACGGCGACGACCGACGAGCGCGTGGAACCGGTCCTGCTGGCGGACCTGCCCGCGGCCGCCGGCGTGCTGACTGTCGACCCCGAGTCCGGCACGGCCGAGGCGGTCTGGCAACCGCGGTCGCTGTCAGTGACCGACCCCGGAACGCGCATTCTGGACCGACCGGACGACGACACCAGCGCGGCGCGGTTCGAGTACGCGAGTCCTCATTGGAAGCAAGAGCGGCGGCTCGCCATCGCCGAACGGGCGTACGCTCGCGGCTGGCGCGCGTACGCGGACACGATGCGCCCCGACTGCAGGCACTTCGAACTAGATGCCGACGAGACTGGCGTGTATCCTCACTGCGCCGCGAAAGACTGTCTGCCGACAGCGGCGGAGTGTCGGGGCCAGTGCCCGTTCTACGAGCCGGAGCCGCCAGTGTGGCGGTCGATGGAGTGGCCGCTTGAGGGCGGGCCGGGCAAGGCAATACAGCGGGTGTTAGCGCGGCGACGACGCCGCCAGCGGCCGGGGCTGCCGGAGTAACGGACCGATACCGCGACCCGGACTTATTCTTCGGATAGCTCGATGTCGAGTTCGTCCCGGGGAACGGCCAGTCTAAACGTCGGCACCGTCTTCTCGACCGTCTCCACGATACCCTTGTCTGCGAGGCTGCGAAGCGCGGAGCGAACGTCGTCGGTGTCACGATCCTCGCCGACCTCGCGAAGGGCGTGTAACACGGCAACGACGCTCTGGCTTTCCTCGTCTGGTCCGGCAATCACGTCGACGATAGCCTGCTGGAGCGGGGTGACCGTCACCGTCTGTATCCGTTCGGAGTCCTCACCGTCGATGAGCGTCGTCGCCTCCGGCGTCGCACAGATGAGGCTGTTGTCGTTGCGGTAGTAGTACTCCTTGAGTTCGGATTCGAGGTACTGGTGGACCTCGCTCCCGCTGTCCATGTCCCAGCGTTCCTGTAGCTCGCCGTTTTTCGTCGGCTGGAGTTCGACGATGTCGGCAAGCCGTTCGCGGGCCTCCTCCGAGAGGGTCATCGCCCGACGGTACGATGACCACGTATTTCGGTGTTCTGAATCCCGCTCACTCGTGTCTGAGCGCGTCGATGGGATCGACCCGCGCCGCTCGCCACGCCGGGTAGAGGCCGGCGACGACGCCGACCAGCACGCCCACGCCGACTGCAAGCGCCATCCACAGCGGCGCGAGCGAGAACGCGACCTCGGCGTACCGGGTCGCACCGTAGCCGACGACCAGGCCGAGCGGGACGCCGAGAAGCGAGCCGATAGTCCCGAGCAGTGCGGCCTCGACGAGGAACACCTGCATCACGTCGCGGTTGCGCGCCCCGACGGCTTTCATGATGCCGATTTCGCGGGTCCGTTCGGTGACGCTGACGAGCATCACGTTGGCGATGCCGATAGCGCCGACGACCAGTGCGATGACGGCGATGCCGGTGACGAAGCGCGTGATGCGCTCGATGACGTCACTGATCTCCTCGACGAAGTCGTTGCCCGAGCGAGCGACCAGTTCCGTGTCGTCGGCCGACAGCGACCGAGCGTCCGCGTCGCCGGAGATGTACGCCTGAATCGCCGACTGCGTCTCCGGAATCGCCCGCGGGTCGACAACGAGCGTCACCTGCGGGTACGCGCGCTGCCGCACGCCCGCCGACGGGCTCTCGACGACCGAGTCGTAGAACGGGTCAATGGGGACGTACACCCGCGGCTGGCGGGCGAACTCTCTGACCGGGACTTCGCCGCGGGTCCCGTTGACGACGCCGACGACGGTGACGTTCCGTTCGCTGCCGTCGGGCATCGTCATCGTGAGCCGCTCGCCGGTCGTGAGGTTCTGGGAGAACGATCCGGCCATGCGCTCGTTGACGACGACGGCTTCCTCGTCGGCCTCGAAGGAACGCCCCTCGACGAGGACGCCGTCGGTGATGCTGGCCGGCCGTGTCGCCGTGACCTGCTGTCTGGCGAGCGTCCGATTCCCGTGCTGTATCGATTGTGTCTGGACGATCCCGCGCGGGAGCACCGCCTGTACACCCTGGATTCCCTCTAACTGTTGAACGTCGTACTCCGTAAACACCGGCTGGAGCGTCCGGTCGAAGTCGTCGTCGCCCGACGGCGTCCCGAACACGTAGATGTTGCCCGCGTTCGACGTCTCGATGTCGCCGACGATTTCGGCCTCGACGCTGGCCCCGAACGTGGCGAAGGTGATGACCGAGGCAATGCCGATGACGACGCCGACGACTGTCAGCGCCGACCGGAGCTTGTGGGCCCTGATGGACCGGAGCGTGATGCGCACGCTCTCGCCAGTGTCCATCAGTGCTCGCCCCCGGAGACGTCTTCGACGGACTGGATGTGACCGTCTTCGACGTGGACGATGCGCTCCGCCCGCTCGGCGACGTGGCGCTCGTGGGTCACCAGCAGGAACGTGTTGCCCGCCGCGTGGAGGTCGTCGAACAGGTCGAGTATCTGTGCGCCGGTGTCCGTGTCGACGTTGCCGGTAGGCTCGTCGGCGAGAATCAACGCCGGGTCGGTCGAGAGTGCGCGGGCGATGGCGACACGCTGGCGCTGGCCGCCGCTGAGTTCTGCGGGGACGTGGTCAGTGCGGTCGGCGAGTCCCACGTCGGCGAGCAACGACTTCGCCCGCTCGCGGCGACGGGTGCGGTCCCAGCCGTCGAAGACGAGCGGCAAGGCGACGTTCTCCACCGCGGACAGTCGCGGCATGAGGTTGAACGTCTGGAAGACAAAGCCCACCTCGGTGCCGCGGATGTCAGCCCGTTCGGCTTCGCTAGCCGCCGAAACGTTCTGTCCATTGACGACGACCCGCCCCGACGACGGCGTGTCCAGCCCGCCGATGAGGTTCAGGAGCGTGCTCTTGCCGGAACCGCTCGGCCCCATCACCGCCGTGTACGACCCCGCCGACAGGTCCAGACTCACGTCGTCCAGCGCCGTCACCGTCCCGCCGAGGTCGTACTGCTTGCTGACGCCGTCGACGCGGACAGTCGTGTTCGCTGACTCGCTCACAGCCCGGCGTACGGACTGGACAGCAATGAGGGGTTCGCCGGGTGCAGATTCCGCCGGATACAGTCCGTTTTCTGACAAGAGGAACCCACTTACCACTCCAGTCCTAAGGCCGGGCAATGACAGCCGATACCGGACGGAGACTGGCTATCGTCGCGGTGTTCGTCACCATTGGACTACTGGCTGCTGGGGCGGTCGCCGGCGTGTCCGGCCTCAGCGAGATGGGGCAGCCGTCCGGCGACGACGTGCTCGACCGAACCGAGCAGCGGTACGATGCAGCCGAGACGATTACCGGGACGGCGACGGTGACCGTCGCGAACGATTCGGCGTCGAAGACAGCCGCGGTCGAGTACGCTGCCGCTGAGCCGAACAAGACGTGGGCCGCCGTCACGAGCGAGAACCGGTCCTACGAGATGGGGACGAACGGAACCGTCGTCTGGGCGGTCGGCGAGAACCAGTCCTACGGCCGCGAACTGCCCGGGGAAGCCGCGGCGATGAACGACACTACGGACCCGGTTCCTGAGGAGAACGTCACCGCGACGCTCCGGGGGACCGCCGAAGTCGACGGCGAATCGACGTACGTTCTCGATCTCGAACCGACCAACGAGAGCATCGACGCGCCGAACACGACGCTGTGGGTCGACACCGAGGACTACCGCGTCCACAAGCTGACCACCGACGACGGGACGAACCGAACGGAACTCACCGTCGAGGAGACGAACTTCAACGTCAGCATTGACGACAGCCAGTTCGCTCCACCGGCTGACCGGGTCGCCGTCACGACCGTCGAGAGGTACGACTCCTACGACGCGGCCCAGTCCGCGACGGACCTGGACCTGCCGAAGTACGAGAACGGGACGTTCGAAGAGGCACGGTACATCAGCCGGCCCGAGAGTACGGCTGTGGCCCAGCAGTACGACGCTGACGGGGAGAACGTGACAGTTCTGGCCGCTACCGGCGCGTCGAGCTACCTGGACGATACGGAGAACGGGACGGCAGTGCAGGTGAACGGGCAGAACGCGACCGCAATCGAGCGTGAGGATCGGGCCGTCGTCTACTGGACCGACGGCGATGTCACGACCGGGGTAGTCGTCGAGGGGACGACCGAGGAGGCCGTCGCCGCGGCTGAAGAACTGTAGCGACGCCCGCTGACTTTCTACGTTCTACAGGCCGTCCAACGTCGCCTGAACTGACGCCCAGTGGCTCCCTTTCCAGAAGTGCTGCCCGCAGTCGGTACAGCGCCAGACCGTCTCGTCGTTTGCATTCGGTGCGTACTCCGGCGTCGGTTCCACCGGATCGACCTGTTCGACCGGCCCGTTGCAGACGCCACAGTGAGCCGGCTCCGAAGCGAGTGAGAGGTTGAAGCCGGCATCGGCGAGTTCCCGCAACTGGTCCTCGACCGCCCGCTCGCTGAGGAGCACACTCTCGGATGCGCGGGCGGCGAGGTCCTGGTCCCGAGTAATCACCAGCCGGTCCTCGCGGTCCGCCAGGGCGAGGAGGTCGTCATCGGCCTCGGCGTTCCGGTCCAGCGCGTACGCCGTGTCGTAGCCACACATCCGCAGATAGGTGGCGAGCTTGCCGAGCATCGCATCGAGCACGAGCCGGTCGCTTGGGGAATTCTCAGGCATCGAGGAACCCGCGGAGGCCCTCGGCGTCGAGGGTGTTCAGCACGTCGTCCGTCTCGGCCCACCCCCGCCGCGCCGTGTGGACGCCGTAGCGCAGGAGTTCGAGGTCGCCCGGGCTGTGCGCATCCGTGTTGATGGCGATTGTCGCCCCGGCTTCGAGGGCCTGCTTGACCGCGCCGCCGCCGAGGTCCAACCGGGCGGGGTTAGCGTTTATTTCCAGCGCCGTGTCGTTGTCGGCGGCGGCTGCTGCGAGACGTTCGATATCAACGTCCAGCCCCTCACGACGGTTCAGATAGCGCCCCGTCGGATGCCCGATGACGTTCACGTCGGGGTGTTCAGCGGCCGCGACGAGGCGGTCCGTGCCGTCCCCGTCCAGCGCGGCGTGTGGCGAGGCGACGACCACGTCCAGGTCCGCCAGCAAGTCGTCGGCGACCGAGACGCTGCCGTCCGCGGCGATGTTGGCCTCGACGCCGGTGAACACGGCGATGTCGGCGTCCGCCGCGACCGACTCGACCTCTGCTATCTGCTCGCGGAGTTTCTCGTCCGGGACGCCGACGCCGCCGACCATCCCCGGCCCCGTCGCGTGGTCCGTGACGGCGAGGTAGTCGTGACCGAACGCGGCGGCCCCTTCGACCATCTCCGCAATCGTGTTGCTGCCGTCCGACCAGTTCGTGTGGGTGTGGATATCGCCGCGGACCTCGCCCTCGGCGAGGAGGTCCGGGAGCGACCCGTTGGCGGCGGCTTCGACTTCGCCGCGGTTCTCGCGGAGTTCCGGCGGCACCCACTCCATGCCCAGCGCGTCGTACACTGCGTCCTCAGTTTCGCTGGCCACTAGTTCACCGGCCCGCTGGTCGTCATCCTCAACGCCCTCGACATCGAAGACCCCGTACTCGTTGACCTTCAGATCCCGCTCGATAGCGCGGTTGCGGACCGCCACGTTGTGGTCCTTGCTGCCGGTGAAATACTGCAGCGCCGCGCCGAACTCCGATGGGTCGACGATCCGCAAGTCGACCCGAACGTCGTCCGCGTAAGCGCTCGCTTTCGTCTCGCCGGACTCGATGACGCGGTCGAGTCCCTCCCAGTCGGCGAACCGCTCGACGACGGCCTCGGGATCGGTGCTCCCGACGAGCACGTCCACGTCGCCGATGGTCGGTCGCCAGCGACGAATCGATCCACCGAGCGCGCACTCGGCCACGGCGTCGCCGGCGGCCATATAACTCCGGATCCTGTCGCCGTACGGCCGCGCCTCGCCGAGCAGCGACCGCTCGTGGGCCTCGCGGGCGAAGTCGATATTGTCGAGGATGTTCTGCTCCGTTTTCGCCCCGAAGCCCGAGACTTCCTGTATCTCGCCGGCTTCGGCAGCCGACTCCAGTTCGTCGAGAGTGGTGATGCCAAGCGCCTCGTACAGCGAGCCAACGGATTTCGGGCCGATGCCCTCGACCGCGGTAAGAGCGTCCATCTCGACGGGGAGTTCCTCGCGGAGTTCGGCCAGTTCCTCGATTTCGCCCGTCTCGAAGTATTCAACGACTTTCGCGGAAATAGCGTCACCGACGCCGTCTATCTCGCCGACGCTGTCCTCGCCCTCGGCGGCCAGCCCCTCGATCGCACCGGGGAAGTCCCTGATGTTCTCGGCCGCCCGGCGGTAGGCTCGGGGCTTGTACTCCACGCCGTTCGCATCCAGCAGGTCGGCGAACTCTTCGAGCAGTGTCGCGATTTCGTCGTTTCGGCTCATATTAGTAGCTCCGCCCGGCACGACCCGTGCCGGAGTCTGCGTCCTCGTGACCCAGTGCTTTCTGGAGGAACTTCATCCAGCGTTTCCTGTCGGCCGTCTCCTGCGCCTGCGCTTCCTGTTCGATGTTGGCCGCACCGAGCTGTTCGAGGGCGTTGAGCGCCCGGTCGATGCCGATGATGGCCGTGGCAAGCTCTTCGCCGCGCTCGTAGCTCACTTCGTTGTCCTCGATACGTTGCTTGCGCTGGAGGCGCTCGCGCCGCAGGTTCTTCTTGGCCTGCTCGACGCGCTCGCGCTCGCCCCGCGGAATCGTCTCCCGACGCTTGATCTCGAAGACGAACGACTGGAGTTCGATCTCCTCGCCCTGGACGGTAATCTCGTCAGGGATGTCCGCACCGACGGTCGCGCTGTCGCGTTCGATGCGCTCCAGCAGCTGTTTGCGCTCGAACTCTTTCACTACGGTAGTGTTAGACCGGGTCGCCCTTACCCGCTTCGCCCATAGATACAACCGAGTCTGCACGGAACTGACCGTTTTGCCCACCACGCGTCCCTGTCCCCTCCCGGCAGTTCAAATATTGCCCAGCGGGCCGCCCTGGTTGAGACGGAATGCTGTCGGCGATATCTTTTTGATTGTCTCTACCGTTCTCATTGTACGAGAGTAATACTGTCCCCCTCGTTTATTATATGACTCTAACGTTCGAACCGCTTGACGACCGTCCTGGGCTTGCGGTCATTGATCAGATCGAGCGCCAGCGCTACCGGATACACACGCCGACTCCCATCGCGCTCAGGGAGGCAGCGACCGACGTGTTCCAGTACCCGGTCGGGGACGCTGTCCGGATACGGACGCGCGCTATCGAACTTCCGACGGTCGTCATGGTGTACGTCCGGGACGATGCCGGGGCGATAGCCGCCGAGGTTGCCCAGTTCGAGTCGGAGACGCTGCCGGCGGATGATTACGTTCTGGACCCGCTAACGCAGATCAAAACGTACATGCGGGTCGAGGACACCGCGATGGAGGTCACCGTCGACTCGGACCGGACCCGGATCGAGTTCGACGCTCCGACGGACGTGCTCATCGGCGCTCGGTCCCAGCACGACCGGCCCGCAGCCACAGTTACGACGACCGAGAACCCGAGAGACGTGATGGCCGCAGTCGAGACCTTCGGATCGGCGCTCAAAGCCTACGACCCCGAGCGCTCCTATCCGACGCTCCGCGGCCACCCACCGGCGCTTGAAATCGGTGACAGCCTCGATATCCCGGCGGATATCGACAGGCCGGACACCGGTGTCACACTCGAACTACCGCCCGACCTCGCCTCAGTCTTCGTCGCTGCACCGCTTTCGTACTATCTCGGTGCCTCGCTCGTCCCCGCATCCACGCCGCGGCTCACGACCGACACGGGATTCACGTACTCGCTCGACACCGCACGCGGCTTCGAGTCGGAGGTCGGCCGCACACTCAAACGCCTGTTCTTCCTCGATTGCGTCACGCGCACCGAGGGGTTCCACCAGATCGACTTACACGAGCGAGCGGCCATCGAACCGTACGTCGACCTCGATTTCGAATCGTTGTACCGGCAACCGCTGGCGGAGCAGGTCGCCGCCTATCTGCAGGTCCCGTACGACGTTATCGAAGACCACATCCCGGAGTGGCGGTTGACGACGCACATCGACCCGGTGCCGGCGAACGCGGAACAGCTCCCGTACGTCGTCGACGACCTCGCTATCGTCCGGACCCACCAGCAGCAACGGCTGAACCAGGCGAGCGTTCCGGCGGAGGCCGAAGCCGAGTTCACCCGGGACGACGTCATCACTCGCGCCGCGAGTTCCGACGCTGCTACCGCCCCATCCGAGACGGATTACGTCGAACCACAGGCCGAGGACTCGCTCGAACAGGCCTGGATCGGGGACAGCATCCCCATCGGGGCGAGCAAGCTGACCAAAGCGGCGTTCGAACACCGACTCGACCGCGACACGAACGCCGAGGACATCACGATTCGCGTCGTCCAGAACGACGCCCGGATGGACGAGGAGCGGGAACTCGTCGACGAGGTGTACGGCACGCGCGACGACTTGCCGTTCGACGTCACGGTCCACGACGACCTGACGACGGCGGAGCTCAGGACCGTTCTCACGACCGACGCGGAGTTCTTCCACTACATCGGCCACACCGAACATGACGGCTTCGTCTGCAGCGACGGGAAGCTCGACGTGACGACGGTCGAATCGGTCGGCATCGACACGTTCCTGCTGAACGCCTGCAACTCCTACAATCAGGGGTTAGCGCTCGTCGAAAACGGCGCAATCGGCGGTATCGTCACGCTCAACGAAGTTCTGAACGACGGTGCGGTTCGCATCGGTGAGTCGGTCGCCCGGCTGTTGAACTGCGGCTTCCCCCTTCGAGCGGCGCTGACCATTGCACGTGGCGAAAGTATCCTCGGTGGGCAGTATATTGTCGTTGGTGATGGTGGTGTTACTGTTACGCAAGCGGAGAGTGGAGCGCCGAATATGCTCGAAATTAGCCGTAGAGAAGGAAAATATAATGTTGATATTATTACTTACTCGACTGATAATAAGGGATTAGGAAGCATTTTTATTCCATTCTTAGATGATGTTGAAGAACATTTCTTAGCTTCCGGGAGAATAAACACATTCCAAATGGACGAATCAGATGTTGATGCGTTTTTAAATATGCAATATGTGCCGGTAAAAATATCAGATGAATTATACTGGAGTAAGTCTGTAGATTTAAAGACGGATCTTGAGTTATAATATACAAACAAATAGTATTCTAATCGGTTAGAACCAAACCTACGAGTAATCGCGGTGGTTATTACAGGTTCTTAGGGGCCAAAATAGGTATTACCGTTTCCGGCTGCTGCAGTCCCTGCCTGTGACAGTAGCATCAGGAGGGTGAACAGTGCGCCGGCCATTTTTGGGTGCTCTGCGAGGTATTCGCGCATGGTAGTATCGGACATGATACGAATTGGATGTTGGGAGGGAGATAATTAAATTTATTTGAAGAGTACCTACATATTATATATTGTATTAAGCATAGAATTAAAAGATAAATCCCGTAATCTATACACACAGCGCACTGATCGCACATTTTGGGGTCAGAATTCCACGCACTGGTCACGCGTCCGCACGGAGGATTCAACGATACCCCCCATCAGTAGCGTTTAGTAGACTGGTACGTAACTAATGACCAGGATTGGGTATTGATGTCTGAAAAGAAACCGCTTGACGACTATCCGGGACATACACTTCCCGCCAGCGCCCTCCAAGGCTCGGACGTAGGGAGTCCGACGGTGCGTGCAGCGAGCGCTGCCAGTGTGACTGGGCGGACGATGGGTTTCGGTTTCTGTACTATCGACAGCGTCGGGGGGAAAAATGAACTCTGAGGAGTGGCGGCTCGGCGAAAAGACAGTGGCACTCTCCAGTGGGGCCATCAGCGGTAGCCGCCGTGCCGCGACGCGGCACACGCCGCTTCTCCGGACCGAATCGGCAGGTACCCCTGACGAGATGCGGACAGAGGTGCCGATTCCGCTGGCGAAAGTCGAGCAATCCCAGCAGTGTACCGTGTTGCACGTTGACGACGACCCACAGGTGGGTGAACTGGTTGAGGTGTATCTCGAACGCATCAACGACGACTTCAACGTCGTAACGAAGACGAGCGCCGTCGCCGCGCTCGATTTCCTCCGGACGGAGCAGGTCGACTGCATCGTCAGCGACTACGACATGCCAAACACCGATGGGCTGGAGTTTCTGGAACTCGTCCGCGAGCAGTACCAGGACATCCCGTTCATTCTGTTCACCGGCAAGGGCAGCGAGGAGATCGCGAGCGAGGCAATCGCATCCGGCGTCACGGACTACATGCAGAAGGGTGGCAGGTCAGATACGTACGACGTCCTCGCCAACCGAATCGAGAACGCCGTCGAGCAACACCGCACCGAGCAGCGGTTCTGGAACGCCCTCTCGTGGTATCAACGGCTCGTCGAACAGGAGCTCGCGGGCGTCTGTATCATTCAGGACGGGACGTTTGTCTACGTGAACCAGAAGCTGGCCGACATTTTCGGCTATGACCAGAGTGAACTCATCGACGAATCACCGACTATCCTCACACCAGAGGGCGATGAAAACCGGTTCCCCGACTCACTCCGAACGGCAGATTCAGACGAGCTTGACACGTTCCATTCGGAATTTGAGGGGCTACAGACCGACGGTGAAACGCGCACCATCGAGGTGTCCGGCGGGTCGATCGAGTACGATGGCGAACCGGCGTGGATCGGCGTGCTCCGGGACGCACAAAGCAACCCCGACATTGGCGAGTAAGCCGCTGCGTTGCTAATGTGTGCCGCTTTCTGGCACAAATGTCTCTGACATCCCCGTATCCTGATCGCTGGTCCGTGGCTGGCCCACTGTACTACTGTTGGCTGTAACCATTGCAAGATATTCGCCATCTCGGGGTGGCGAAATCCTTCACAGACTGACAGCCGACAGTATAAGCACAATCCCTTTCCACCGCCCACTCCTACCGTAGTACAATGTCGGAGTGCGATGCCTGTGGAAAGCAGGAGAACATGCCGTACCAGTGTGGGCACTGTGGCGGGACCTACTGTTCGGAACACAGACTGCCCGAGGCCCACGATTGCCCCGGACTGGATAACTGGAGCGATCCGGGCGGCGTGTTCGACAGCGGGTTCGACGAGAGTGTAAACACTGGCCAGACCTCCGGGGGCGGCGGCGTCGCTGACCGGCTCGGTATCGACACCGGGCCCGGCGGGCCGCTGGCGTACTTCCGGGGGAACGTCACGTATCTGTTCCTGGCGATCATGGGTATCGTGTTCATCCTCGAACACGTCGTCATCCTTTCCCTCGGTCGCGAAGCCTTCCAGACGCTGTTCGTCCTCCATCCGAACAATCCAGAGTACGTCTGGACCTGGGTCACGTCGGTGTTCTCACACGCTCCCTTCGGGTTCTACCACATCTTCGGGAACGGGATTATCATCTACTTCTTCGGCCGACTCGTCGAGCAGCAGATCGGGTCGAAGAAGTTCGCGATCTTCTTCCTCGTGTCCGGCGCGCTGGCTGGCCTCGGACAGATCGCAATTCAGACCGTGCAGGGAACGTCCGCCGGCGTCCTCGGAGCCAGCGGCGCAGCGCTTGCTATCATGGCGTTCCTGACCGTCCTGAAACCTGATCTCCGCGTGTACCTGTACTTCTTGATCCCGGTCCCGATCTGGGCGATCACCGGCTTCTACTTCCTGTTGAGCATCTTCGGGTCGCTCAATCCAATGGGGGCCGGTCTGCTCGGCGGGAACGTCGCTCACCTCGCCCACCTTATCGGCCTCATCATCGGGCTCTGGTACGGTCAGAAAATCAAGGGGCAGACCCGGATGCCCGGCCAGATACAGTTCGGCGGTGGCGGCGGCCCAGGCGGCCCCGGTGGACCTGGGGGACCCGGCGGTCCGGGCCGGCGTCGTCCGTGACGATGCAGCCGGTTCGCCCCGAGTTCGTCCCCGACCCGTCTCTCTCGCAGGCGGAGATGGAGGCGCTGCAACGCGACATCGCCGAGGTTGCGCGATTCGAAGACGACCTGGACTGTTCGCCCGAGACAATCGCGCGCGTCGGAGACGCCCCAGACGGCGACCAGACGACGCTGGATGCTGACGACGATACAACGGACGCGCCGCTCGTCGCTGGCGTCGACCAGGCGTTCGTCGACGACAAAGCCGTCTCGGCTATCGTCGTGTTACGGAACGGCAAGGTCATCGAGCGGGTCAGCGCCGTCGAGCGCACCGAGATTCCGTACATTCCCGGCCTGCTATCGTTCCGCGAAGGCGGTGCAATCCTGGGCGCGTTTGCGGAGCTGGAGGCCGACCCTGACGTGATCCTTGTCGACGGTAGTGGCCGCATCCACTTCCGGGAAGCCGGGCTGGCGACACACATCGGCGTCACGCTGGACGTGCCGGCCGTCGGCGTCGCCAAGAGCCTTCTCTGTGGTACGCCGGAGCAGTCGCTCGACGAAACGTACCCGGAAGGGACTCGGATTCCAATTGCAGCCGATGACAGCGTCGATACCTGCCCGAACGGGACTATCATCGGTCACGCAGTCCAGACACGCCAGTACGACTCGCCGAACCGGTATATCAATCCGCTCATCGTCAGCCCCGGTCATCGCGTCAGCGCAAGCACGGCGGCGGATATCGTCGAAGCCACCGCCGACGGCTACAAGCTTCCCGAGCCGACCCGGCTGGCCGACAGCTACGCCGACGAGGCGAAGGCGGCCGTCAATAATCCGTCCGGATAACCGACAGTATAACTTCCCGGGGCGTGTTCTCACGGCCAACACATGGCGAAGACGGTGCTGATTACGGGTGCGTCCTCGGGTATCGGGCGGGCGAGTGCCGAGGCGTTCCTGGCCGACGACTGGACTGTCTGGGCGACCGCCCGCGAGGAATCGGACATCGAAGACCTCGGCGAAGACGGCTGTGAAACCGCCGAACTCGACGTGACGAACCCACGCGAATGCGAGCGGGTCGTCGAGGCGCTCATCGACGCCGAGGGACGGCTCGACTGCCTGGTGAACAACGCGGGATACCCGCAGTTCGGCGCAGTCGAGGACGTGTCGACGGCGGCGCTGCACGAGCAGTTCGACGTGAACCTCTACGGCCCGCACCGACTCATCCGCGAAGCGCTCCCGCACATGCGTGCCCGGGAGAACGGGACTATTATCAACGTCTCCAGCGTCGCGGGCCGCATCGCGTTCCCGAACCAGGGCGGCTACGCCGCTTCGAAGTTCGCCCTGGAGGGGCTCAGCGACGCGCTCAGGATGGAGGTCGAGGAGTTCGGCATCGACGTGGTCCTCGTCGAACCCGGACCGGTCGAGACCAACTTCGACGACCGCGCCGACGAAGAAATCGACGATCTCGACAAGTCCGGCGCGTACGGCTGGCTGTATCAGGCCCACGAGGATTCGAACCTCGTCGGCATTCAGGACGCGCTGTCGGTCACGCCCGGGACGGTCGCGCTGACTATCCGCGACGCCGCCAGCGCCAGCGATCCCGAACCGCGGTACCCCGTCGGCCAGGGCGCACAACTGCTTCTCATGCTCGATTACCTGCCAGCGCGGTGGCGCGACGCGGCGTTCGGCGTCATCCGGAAGCTGACGAGCTAAGCAACGACTGCCGCGATTTCAGTCCAGACAGGCCGCAACGACTGACAGGAGCCGCTCGCCGCGAACTTCCTCGGCGAACAGCGGGACGCGACGCACGTCGTGGCCGCGGAACATGTCCTGTGACCGAGCCAGTGCGTCCTGCTGGACCTGCCAGCGCCGCGCGCAGAACTCACAGTCGGCGTGGTTCGGGCCGGCGATGTCCACGTCTTCGCCGAGCACCTCGCTCGGGTCCTGCATCACGCGGTTGACGACAACGGTGCTGACCGGAATGTTGAACTCGTCGAGTTGGGCAAGCAAGCGCTCGGACTCGACGACAGAGAGTTCCTCGGGCACCATCACGATGCGGAAGTCCGTCTTCCGTGGGTCCTGCAGGATCGACCGCAGATGCTCGATCCGGTCCGACAGCTCCTGCAGGTCCTCGATACCGGCCTCGGCATCCACGTCCTGGTCGTCGCCGAACATGCCGGTGAGGTTGTCCATCATCCCCGAGAAGCGCTCGCGGAGCTGTAGAATCTTCCCGACCATGGAGTCCATGGTCTCGGGGAGTTCCAGCAGGCGGAGGGTGTGGCCGGTCGGGGCAGTGTCGATGACCACGCGGTCGAAGCGGTCGTCGTCGACGTAATCCAGCAGGAGGCGGAGGGCCGCGGCCTCGTCAGCCCCGGGCATCGACCCGCCGAGCAGTCCCTCTTCGCCGCCGATGGGGTCCTCGGCCTGGCCTGTGCCTGCTGCGCTACCCGCGCCCCCGCCGAACATCCCGTTGCCGCCGAGCAGTTCGCCCACGCCGCCCAGTGCGTCCTCCTCGACACCGAGGGGCCCCTCACCGACGGCGGCCTCCGGGTCGATTTCCGCGGCGTACAGCGGGATGTCCTCGCGGATTCGCGTCGGCGTCGCCGGGATGTCCGCCTCCAGCGTGTCCGACAGGGAGTGGGCGGGGTCCGTAGAGACAACGAGCGTTGCCGTGTCGTCGCGTGCGGAGGCTAGCGCCGTGGCCGCGGCACACGTCGTCTTGCCGACGCCACCTTTCCCGCCGTAGAGGACGTACTCCGCCGCGTCGATTCCCGCGGGTGCGTCGATGTCGTCGACCGCCTCGACGTCGAGTTCGCTCATGCCAGAAGCTACGCTCGTCCGGCCTTGAGTACTTCCCGAAAAGGAGTTGTCCTACTGCCTCGAGGAACGCGCTTCACGGACATCCGCGCCGTCCCGGAGTTTGTCCTCACAGTTCGGACAGACCCGGGGGCCATGGCCTTCGACGGCTTCTGGTGTAAAAACCCGTACGTACTGCTCGGTTACGAACTCACCGCAGTTCTGACACTCGGGCATCTATAGGTACACTCGTTCCACGATGTATATGCCTTCCGCTGCCAACGATATCTTCCGGTTAACCAACAGGCGGCGCTACTGGTGGTCGGCCCAGAACGAATCCAGTTGGCTCGCGAGGAAATCGGGCGTCATCCGGGTGAACTCCTCGCGCTCGCCGACAGGCAGGTACGGATACACCGAATGGCGTGCGTCCGGCGTGTACCGACGGCCGACCAGCGCCCGTACCCCGACTTCGTCGACGCCGCGAATGACGCGGCCGATGGCCTGGCGCGCGCGCCGCACAGCCGGAACTGTCAGGGCGTACTCGAAGGCGTTGTCCTCGCCGAAGGCGTCGCCGTAGGCCCGCTGGACGCCCCGGACGCGGGGTGACCCAATGTTCACCAGCGGGATGCCGACGACCGCACAGGTGGACAGCTTCCCGCCGTCGTAATCGACCCCCTCGGTCAGCGTCCCGCGCGTTGACGTGACCATGACCTTCCCGTCGCCGCTGAAGAACTCGCGTTTCAGCCGTTCGGTCTCCTCGTTGCTGGACGACTCATCCACGAGGACTGGTTTCTCGACGGCCTCCTGCAGGTACGCCCCGGCCCAGCGGGCTTCCCGGTAGTTCGGCATCGCCACCATCACGTTGCCCGGCGAGCGGGCCAGCGCGCGCAGCGCCTGTGCGTACTCGTCGCGTGTCGGGTTCCAGCTGTCGCCCAGCGGCCGCATCGTCTGGGGGTCGCCGCGGTTGCGCGCGGTAAACGGCGTCGCGTCGACGAGGTACGACGCCCGGTTTTCGGACGGGAACGGCAGGTCGTACGTCGTCGTGCGGACCGGCCGTCCGTCGCCCGATTGTTCGTCCGGGTCCATCGACCCCGTCTCGGCCATCGAATCCAGCCCGGAAACGCGGGTGAACACGTCCAGCGGTTCCAGGGTCGCGCTCATCAGGATACCGCCCCCGAGGTCGTCGAAGACGTTCCGCAGGGCCGTCGCGGGCATGCAGTTGTAACACAGCAGCCCCGGCGTGTAGACGGCCTGGTAATCGGAATCGAGACTCTGCCCGTGGTTCGGCGAGTGCTCCAGTTCGATCTCCCGGAGGAACGTCGCGTGGTCGCGCTCCCACCACTGGCCGGCCAGCACGCCGACGGCGGCACACACCGGCTGGCGGGTCAGGCCGAGCTGGTCGATAGCGTCCTCGACGGCGGCCCCGACCTGCGACAGCGACCGCCAGAGCGAGCCGTCGTACCCCTTCCGCTCGGCCCACTCGGTCAGTTCGTCCCGCTCGACCGTGTCGGGATCCCGCAGCGGAATCTCCCTATCGTGTTCCGGGAGGACTGACGGGTCCGCGCGCCAGCCCTCGTGTTCGGCGTCGAGAAACGCCTCGACGCGGTCGTCGAGCCACCGCACGAGGTCATCGTAGAACTTCCGGGCCTGGTCGACCGCGTCCAGTGGGACCTCGCGGGCCGACAGCACCTCGCGGACCTGCGCCTTGTGGTCCGCGCTCTGCTGGGCGCGCTGGATGAGCGTCGTGCAGTCGTTGCGCGCCTGGACGAGCGTCTGGCGGCCCAGACGGTCCGACAGGAGGTCCCGCACGCGCTCTTCGAGTCGGTGGGCCTCGTCGACGATGACGAGCGTCTGGTCGTCGAGCACGTCCGACAGCAGCGGTCGAGAGCCCGGGTCGAACAGGTGGTTGTAGTTCCCGACGATCACGTCGGCCTCAGAAAGCATGACGCTCATCACCCGGTGCGGGCAGGTCCCGCGCTCCGTCGCCGCCGGGAGGTAATCGTCCATCGTCACGACGTGCCGCTCCCCGGCCGAGAAGTCCACGGGCGACCCCTTGTTGCGCGCGTACCAGTCGGCCTCGAACGGACAGTACAGCGGCGGGTCCGACCCCTCTGCCATCGACTCCGGGGCGGTGGGCTGGCTCCGCCGGTACGGCGAGTTCGCACCCGCTGTCGAGAGCGTGTCGTCGCCAAGCGTCGCCTGGTCGGCGGCGTCGGGACGCGCGGCCGCGGCGAGGTCTTGCCCCTTTCGGGGGTCCCACCACTGGTCGTCGTCGGCTTCACCGGCGATTGCGGCGTCCCCGACGGCCGCCCCGTCCGAGCGCCCGTCGTCCTCGACTAACCGCGCCGTCGCCTCCCTGAGGTCCTCACAGCGGTCGTGTGTGCTCACGTCGTCCGGGAACTGTCCCTCACGGCCGTACGGGCAGAGGTCGCGCTTGCCGACCAGCGAGATGCCGTCGAAGGGCTCCTCGATGCCGGCGTTGAGCGTCCGCAAATCATCGACGAACTGCTGGAGCTGCTGTTTGACCGGCGTGACGACGACCATCCGCTCGTACAGGTCCGTATCGCGGACGAGGGTCGCGCCGGCGGTGAGCGCGGCCATCGTCTTGCCGGTCCCGCAGGGGCCCTCCATCGCGAGAAAGCCGCGGGCTTTACCCGCCTCGATGGCTCGTTCGACGGCGTCGGCCTGATTCTCGTAGGGCTCGTCGAAGCCGAAGTACGTGCGCCAGGACTCCGTACCCGTCGAGGCGGGGTCTGCCATTGGGCCGGCTTTGGTCGTCTTGGTATTTGAACCGCGGGGTTCTACCCCGTGGCAGTCGCTTCAGCCAGAGACGAACGGAAAAACGGGAAGTGACTGACCGCCGCCCAGTCACTGGCACCGCGTGGTTAGTCCAGCAGGCCGAGGTCGCTCAGCCGCTCGACGATGGTGTCGACGGCTTCCTCCGCGTCTTCTTTTCGCTTCCCGCCGGTGACGACCAGCTTCCCCGAACCGAACAGCAGCGCGACCACGTCGGGTTCGTCGAGTCGATAGACGAGGCCGGGGAACTGCTCGGGTTCGTACTCGATGTTCTCGAGCCCGAGGCCGATAGCGATGGCGTTGAGGTTGAGCGAACTCCCGAGGTCCGCGGAACTGACGATGTTCTGGACGACGATCTCCGGATCGTCGTCGACCTGGATGTTCAGGTCGCGGAGCTTGTCGAAGACGATGCGCAGACTCTGGTGGACATCGTCTGTCGATTTCGCACCCGTGCAGACGATCTTGCCCGACCGGAAGATGAGCGCGGCGGATTTGGGGTCCTGTGTCCGATAGACGAGGCCCGGGAACTGCTCGGGGTCGTAGTCGGCCCCCTCCAGGTCCATCGCGACGCTCTCAAGGTCGAGTTCTTGTCCGATACCGGTCGAAGCAACGACATTTTCGATGTCAATGCTCTCTTTTGGGTCGACCATGTAGTGTTTTAAATACCGGATTTAAATCATATAAACGTTTGTGATGCTGTGATTACTAGTCGTTCTTCGACCTCTACCGTGTCCGACAGATTCCATTCAAGTAGGGGTACGTCGGTCGAGCGACCCGCTATGGCTGTTTGTTCCGGACCTACAGGGACTGCCAGCCCGGTGGTCACTGGGCCGCTGAAAACGCACCTATACCGCTATGCGGTCCGGCCGTCGTTGTCGACGACGCTCGCAAACGCGACGTTCTCCTGTACGGTTTCGATCTCGACGGTCGGCGAGTCGCCCGGTTCGCCGTCGGGGACGATGACGACGTACCCCCGCTCGACCTTGGCGATGCCGTCGCCCTGGTCGCCGAGCGATTCGATAGTCACGTTTCGGATTTCGCCCTCGTCGACCGGCGGTTGCGGGACGCCGGTATCGGCCCGTACCGGGTCGGTGTTCTGTTCGGGCTCCTGCGGTTGTGCCGTCGACGAGCCGGCATCAACCTGTGAGAGCAGGCCTACGCGGTAGGTCTCGCCCGGCGAAATCGCGCCGTGGGACACTTCGCTTTTCGGAATTTCGACAACATATCGGTCCCCATCTGTTTCGATTCGCGCACTGAACAATGTACTGAGTGCATCTGGAACTTCGACCATAGCCTATTCTACGGCTCATGATAGATAATGGTCCTGCCCTGTTGTGGTGAAAATTGCCGGGAATTGGCGTCAGTCGTCGCTTTCGACGCGATTGGTCTCCGTACCGACACCAGCCTCATCGAGCAGTTCCGCTCTGTGCTCGTCCAGCAGCGGTGCACGACCGCCTGGCGAGGGCATGGTTTCGGTCATCTTTATCGGACTGCCGGCGATGGTCATCCGCTCGTCGGCTCCGGGTTGATCGACGTCGGCGAGCATCTCCCGGTCGTGGATGTGCGGGTCGTCGAAGATGTCGGCGGTGTTCTGGACCGGTGCGGCCGGCACACGCCCTTCGAGTAGATCGAGAATCGTCTCGGCGTCGACAGACGCCGTCCAGTCGGCGATTTCGCGGCGCAGGGACTCGCGGTTCGCGATCCGGCTGCCGGCGTCGGGGTAGTCCGCGGCGAGGTCCGGGCGGTCCATTGCGTCACACAGCGCCTCCCAGTGACCGTCGGAGAACGCTGCGATGACGACGTGGCCGTCGGCAGCCTCGAAGGAGTCGTACGGAAACAGCGTCGGGTGGGAGTTCCCCTGCCGGGTCGGCGACTCGCCGTCACAGGAGTACTGGTACACCGTCCGCTCGCACAGCGACACCATCGAGTCGTACATCGCCGTGTCGACGTACTGGCCTTCACCCGTGCGTTCGCGGTGATGCACGGCCGCGAGGATACCCACGGCGTTCAGCGCGGCGGTGAAGAGGTCGCCGACGCCGGGGCCGACCTTCGTCGGCGGCCCGTCGGGCTGGCCGGTGATCTCCATGACGCCGCCCAGCGCCTGCGCGATGAGGTCGAACGAGGGCTGACCCTGCCGGTGGGTTTCGCCCGTTCGCGGGTCGCCAAAGCCTCGGATCGAGGAGTAGATGAGCTCCGGATTGTGCTCTCGTAGCGTCTCGTAGCCGCAGTCGAACTTCTCCATCGTGCCGGCCTTGAAGTTCTCGACCACCACGTCCGCACGCTCGACGAGCGAGAGGAACGCCTCGCGGTCTTCCTCGGACCCCAGGTCGAGCTCGAGCGAGCGCTTCCCGCGGTTGACGCTCTGGAAGTAGCCGCCGTAGGCTTCCTCGTCGCCGTCGGCCACGAACGGCGGGTTCGACCTGATGAGGTCGCCGCCGGGGCGCTCGACCTTTACCACGTCCGCGCCCATGTCCGCGAGCAACATCGTACAGTACGGTCCGGCGAGGACCTGTGTCAGGTCGAGCACACGCAAGTCGTCAAGCGCACCCATGGGAAAACCACGATGGGGCGGCGGTATAAACCTTCCTGAACGACCATTATAAATTCCTTAAGGCCATATTATCATGAAAGACCATTAGGTTTATCAGTACCCGCCGACGACGGGGTAGTACATGCCCCGGACCGTTATCCTCGGCGTGATTGGCTCCGACGCGCACGTCGTCGGCATCACGATTCTAGAGCAGGCGCTCTCGGCCGCTGGCTTCGAGGTAATCAACCTCGGTGTCCAGACTTCACAGGACGAGTTCGTCTCCGCCGCGAAATCTCACGACGCCGAGGCAGTACTGGTATCCTCGCTGTACGGGCACGCCCGCCAGGACTGCGAGGGGCTTCACGACGAGCTTGACGACGCCGGGCTCGACGTGCTCACCTACGTCGGCGGGAACCTCGCCGTCGGACAGTCCGACTTCGAGGAGACGCAGGCGACCTTCCGGCAGATGGGCTTCGACCGGGTCTTCGACGCGGAGACCGACCCGGAGGAGGCTATCGAGATGCTCCGCGAAGACCTGCAACTGACGACAACAGAGGCGGAGCAGATCAGGGTTGACGGGTGACTATGCCAACTGACGAGCGACTCAGCGACGACCAGCTACAGCGCATCGCAAACGACCTCAGGGACAACTGGCACACGGGCCGGGAAGTCGACTTCGAGGAGGCTATCGCCTTCCACGAGTCGCTGCCGGCCTCAAAGCAGTTCGCCACAGTGCTGGAGTCGGCTGACCAGCCCCTCCTCCAGCCGCGGGCGGGCGTTCCCTGTCTCGAAGAGCAGATCGACCTGCTGCGGTATCTGCAGGACGAGGGCGGGGCGGACCTCCTGCCGACGACTATCGACTCGTACACGCGCGACAACGAGTACGAGAAGGCTGAGGAGGGGCTCGCCGCCTCCCGCGGCAGCGACGAGAACGAACTGAACGGCTTCCCGGCGGTCAATCACGGCGTCGAGGACTGCCGGCGGCTCATACGGGCGCTGGACGCGCCGGTTGAAGTTCGCCACGGCACGCCGGACGCCCGACTGCTGGCAATGGTCACGCTCGCCGGCGGCTTCCAGAGTTTCGAGGGCGGGCCGATTTCCTACAACATTCCGTACACCAAACGGCACGACCTCGCGACGACCATCGAACACTGGCAGTTCGTCGACCGGCTCTGCGGGGCCTACACCGAGCGCGGCGTAACGATCAACCGCGAGCCCTTCGGCCCGCTGACCGGCACCCTCGTCCCGCCGAGCATCGCCATCGCGGTGATGCTCGTTGAGGGCGAACTCGCGGCGACACAGGGCGTCCGGTCGCTCACACTGGGCTACGGACAGGTCGGAAACCTCGTGCAGGACGTGGCGGCGCTGCGCGCGCTGCGGAAGCTCGGCAACGAGTACCTCCGCGACGAGGTGACCGTCACGACCGTCTTCCACGAGTGGATGGGCGGCTTCCCGCCCGACGAAGCGCGGGCTAACGGCGTCATCAGCCTCGGCGGCGCGACGGCGGCCGTCGCCCAGCCGGACAAAGTCATCACGAAGTCCGCCCAGGAGTTCCAGGGCGTGCCGACGAAGGAGGCCAACGCCGCCGGACTGCGAACGACGAGACAGCTTATCGATATGATGATCGAACAGGACATCGACCTCGGGGGTATCGAAGAGGAACAGGCGCTCATCGAACGGGAGACGCGCCACCTGATGGACGCTATCTACGAGGCCGGCGACGGCGACGTGGCACAGGGGGTCATCAACGCCTTCGACAGCGGCGCGCTGGACGTGCCGTTCGCGCCGAGCGACGCCGCCAAGGGTGCGGTGCTCCCGGCCAGAGACGACGACGGCCGGGTCCGCATCTTCGAGTTCGCGGACCTCGCGCTCCCGGACGAGATCAAGGAGATCCACGCCGCGCGGCTCGGCGAGCGGGCCGAGACCGAGGGGCGCGACCAGTCGTTCCGGATGGTCGCCGACGACGTGGACGCCATCAGCGACGGGAAGCTGATCGGGCGTCCGACCGGCGACAACAGCCCCGCGGGAGGTGCCAGCGATGCGGATTGAAGACGTTCGAACGGTTCCGGGCCTCTCCGGGTTCTTCTTCGACGACCAGCAGGCCATCAAGGACGGGGCGACCCAGAGCGGGTTCGCCTACGACGGCCAGCCGGTCACGGAGGGATTCGACCGCATCCGCGAGGCCGGCGAGGCGCTCATCGTGGAAATCGAACTCGCCGACGGCTCCATCGCGACCGGCGACTGCGCCGCGGTCCAGTACTCCGGGGCCGGCGGCCGCGACCCGCTGTTCCGGGCTGAGAAGTACCGGCCGGTCGTCGAGGGCCCCGTTGCCGATACGCTCCGCGGGCAGGACGCGACACAGTTCGGGGCCAACGCGACGATGCTGGAGGAGATGGAGGCCGAACGGTCGGGCGGCGACCAGCTCCACACCGCGGTCCGCTACGGCGTTTCGCAGGCGCTGTTGAACGCCGCCGCGCAAGCGCGGGGAGTGACGCCGACGGACGTGCTCGCAGACACCTACGACACCGAGCCGGCGACCTCGCCGGTCCCGGTGTTCGGGCAATCGGGCGACGAGCGCCGCATCAACGCCGAAAAGATGCTCATCAAGGGCGTCCCGGTCCTTCCCCACGGCCTGTTCAACAGCGTCGAGAAGGTCGGCGAGAACGGCGAGGGGCTGCGCGACTACCTCGCGTGGCTCTCGGACCGGGCGACCGCGCTCGGGCCGGAGCCGTACTCGCCGCGCTTCCACGTCGACGTGTACGGCATCCTCGGGAAGGTGTTCGGGCCGCCGTACGACCGGACCGAGGTGACCGACTACTTCGAGACCCTACGGGAGGCCGCCGCGCCGTATCCCCTTCAGGTGGAGGGGCCGATGGACGCCGGCGGCCGGGCGGAACAGATATCCCGGATGGCCGAACTCCGCGACGGCCTCGCGGATGCCGGCGTCGGCGTGGACATCGTCGCCGACGAGTGGTGCAACACCTTCGAGGACGTCCAGGCGTTCGTCGACGCGGAAGCCGCCGACCTGGTTCAGATCAAGACGCCGGACCTCGGGGGCATCCAGCGCTCGGCCGAAGCGGTGCTGTACTGCGACGGGACGGACACCCGCGCCTACGTCGGCGGCACCTGTAACGAGACAGTGACCTCCGCGCGGGCCTGTGCCCACGTGGCGCTGGCGACCGACGCCGCACAGGTGCTTGCGAAACCGGGTATGGGCTTCGACGAGGGGTACATGGTCGTCACGAACGAGATGCGGCGGGCGCTTGCACGGCGAGACGCCGCCCGGGAGGTGCCGGCCGATGACTGACTGGTCCGACCCGGACGCCCTGGACCTCTCGGACGGCGAGACGTTCGATTCGCTGCTCGACCGGGCCGACACCCGGGAGAAGGGCCACTTCTTCGAGTTCTTCGCGGAGGGCGACGAACTCGCTCACGACCCCGGTCTCCGACTCACCCATCACGGCAGCGAGCAGTGGATGGGCCAGACGCTCAACCACGACCCGGCATACTGGCGGGCCGACACCGCCCGTGAACGCGGCTTCGATGAGCGTCCGGTCCACCCCGATTACCTGCTGGCCTGCGTGATGGGCATCACCGTCGAGGACCTCTCGGAGAAAGGCGGGTACTTCCTCGGGCGCGACGACGTGGAGTTCCACCAGCCGGCGACGGCGGGGACGCCGCTGTCGGTGACTTCGACCGTCGTCGACACCCGCACCTCTTCCTCCCGGCCGAAGTACGGTATCGTCACGTGGGAGACGGAGGGTCGGAACCGCGAGACCGGCGAGACGCTGGTGTCCTACCGGCGAACGAACATGATTCCGCGCCGGGAGCCAGCGGCTACGGATGGCGGCGCAGTCGGGGAACAGGATGAGGATGGGCCTATGCTGCCCGACACCCTCGTTTCCCCGGACGGTGAGTACTTCGAGGATTTCCAAGCGGCACTCGAACGCGCCGACGCGGAGAACGCCGCCGTCGCATACCGCCACGAACGCGGGCGGACGATGGACGACCAGCTCGTCGCCGGCCTCCCGTTGGCAACGCTCAACACCGCTCGCCAGCACCACAACCGCGACGAGATGGCCGACTCGCCGTCGGGCGACATCGTCGCCTACGGCGACGTGACCCGCTCGATTGCGCTGGCCCACGCCCGCTCCGACGAGGCGACCTACCGCGAACAGCGGTTCGCCGACGAGCGGTTCCACGACTTCGTCACGCTGGGCGACACCGTCTACGGCTTCACCCGCGTCCTCGACTGCGACCCAGACGCCGGGCCGGAACGAGCCGGCGCGGTCACGTTCGAACACGTTGCGTTCAACCAGGAGCAGACCCCGGTCTACTCTGGCCGGCGAACCGCACTAATCCAGCGAGATACATGACACGACTCTGTCGCACATTCCAGACCGCACCGGCCGCGATACCGAACGACAACAGCGCGAAGTTCCTCGTCTCGGGACTCACCAGCGAGGGGTTCCAGACCCCCGACTGGCTCGTCCCTGACATCGAGGACGGCACCGCGCCGTCGATGAAAGACGAGGCCGTCGACAACATCGTCGAGCACATCCCGGACCACGCCGACGACTTCGCCGGGGACATCCTCCCCCGTGTCGAATGGGCTTACGACGACGCCGACGCCCGCGAGCGCGGCATCGAGCAGGTGACCCGTCTGGCCGAGGAGGTCGGCGAGGAACTGGACGGCTTCGTCTTCCCAAAGGTCGGCCGCCTCGAGGACGTGCGTGACGCAGCAGGCGTCATCGCCGACGCGGAACGCGACGCCGGGCTTGCCGAGGGGACGCTGGAGATGGCGATCATTCTGGAGACCGCTCCCGGTCGCTCGGACCTCCGCGAAATCTGTCGGTACGCGGCTGACTCGCGTCTCTCCGCGCTCGTGTTCGGCCCGGTCGACTATACTGCGGAACTCGGCGGCCGCGCGCTCAACGGCGAACGGCCCCGCTGGGACGGCCTGCTCGAAGCCCTCTCGAACGAGACGAGCGCCGCTGACATCGTCGCCATCGGCGGCCCCTTCGACCAGTTGTTCCACGAGCGCGCCGGCGTTACCTACTACAACGCCGAGGGGTACGGCGACCAGGTGGAGTACGAGGCGACCATCGGTATCGACGGCTCGTGGTCGCTCCACCCAAAGCAGACCGAACAGGCCAACCGCATCCACATGCCGACGGTGGAGGAACTGGAGCGAGACCTCCACAAGATCGAGTCGTTCAACGAGGCCAAGCGCGAGGGGACCGGCGCAGTCGTCGTCGACGGCCAGATGGTCGACGAGGCGACCTACAAGAACTTCGCCAACACCGTCAAAACCGTCCGGGCTATCGACGAAACCCATCCCGCACAGACCGAGGAGTACTACGACGACGACCTGCTGGCGCGGGCGAGAGACGTTGAACTGATCTTCGGCTAAGCCGGCAGTCGCTTTTTATTCGAAGTAGTTCGCCAGCCGTTCGGCTGCCTCGTCGACCCGTGGCGTCACGAGCGCGAACCGGACCCAGTCGCTTCGAGACTCACCGAACGCCTCGCCGGGCATCCCGGCGACGCCGGCCTCGTCGATAAGTTCGTACACGTTCTCGAAGGACCCGGGGAAATCGGGGAACCGGGCCATCACGTAGAAGCCGCCGTCGGGACGGTTGTACTCGGCACCGGCCTCGGCTAGCGCGGCGCAGAAGTCGTCGACACGCTCTTCCAGTCGCCGACGACAGGCGGCGTAGTAGTCGGGACTCGTGGTCTTCAGCGCCCGCAGGACGGCGTACTGTGCCGGTCTGCTCCCGGTGACGTTCGTGAGCATGTGCTGGGTTCGAGCGCGTTCAAGGAGCGTCCCAGTAGGGCCGTCCTCCGGCGGGAAAATCGCGTAGCCGACCCGGAAGCCGGTGATCGCCATCGTTTTCGAGAGGGAGTTGGTGGCGACGACGTGGTCGGAGTCGGCGTGCAGCGCCGAACTGAACCGACCTGCGTAGTCGAAGTGATCGTACACCTCATCACTGAGCAGCAGGGCGTCGTACTCCTCGGCGATAGCTGCGAACTCGGCCATCGCGTCGCTGTCGTATACCGCGCCCGTGGGGTTGTTCGGCGAATTGACGACGATGACGGCCGTCTCGTCGCTCGCGGCTGCTCGAACGTCCGTGGGGGCCAACCGGTTGCGCTCGTCGACCGGGACGAAGGAGATGTCCGCGCCGATGAAGTTCGCCCGGCCGGCGTAGTAGGGGTAGACCGGGTCCGTCAGGAGAATCTCGTTGCCGTCGAAGTGGTGGAGTCCGCCGGTCATCGCGAGGTGGTTCGCTTCACCGGCGCCGTTCGTGATGATCACCCGGTTCCGGTCCACGCCCCGGCGGGCGGCGATTTCATCGCGGAGGGGCGTCAGTCCAACGCTGGGCGGATACTGGTAGTCGTCGGCCGGAGCTTCGGCGTAGTCTCTGAGTCCGTCCCGAAGCCCTTCGGGCGGGTCCCAGTCGGGATTGCCCGACACCATGTCCACCACGTCCCGGTCGGCCCGGGCCGCGTACTGCATGACCCGGAAGAACTGGGGTTCCGTGTAGTCCATACAGGGCCTCCGGCTGCCGGCCCCGTCTGCTTTTCTGTCTACTGGCGGATGTACAGCGTCAGCCCGCCGAGGACCAGCAACAGCCCCCCCCACAGGAGGTCCGATCCCGGCAGGACCCAGAGGAATAGCGTCACGAGACCAGAGGTAACGAGTGACCAGCCAAGCGTCGTCTGATAGCTCATACACGCAGTTGTGTCTCCGAACTGAAAGTATCCCGGCCCGCCCTGAACGCTTATTCGCCCGTCACGACAACTACCGGTAATGACAGACGATACTGCGGACCCAGTCGAGAAGCGCGTCGGCAAGCGCCTTCGGGAAGCTGATGCCACGGTCGCTACCGCGGAGTCCTGTACCGGCGGCCTTGTCGGGTCGAAAATAACGGATATACCCGGTTCGAGCGACTACTTCGACCGCTCGCTGGTCACCTACTCCTACGAGGCCAAGCGAGAACTGCTCGCCGTCTCGCGGGAATCGTTAGACGCCCACGGCGCGGTCTCTGAGCCGGTTGCTGTCGAAATGGCTCGGGGCGTTCGTGATACCGCCAGGACAGACTGGGGCGTCGCCACGACTGGCGTCGCCGGGCCGAGCGGCGGCTCGTCGGAGACGCCTGTCGGGACGGTGTACATCGCTGTGGCAGAGGCCGCCCCGTGGGGGACCAACGAGTCCGGCGTGACAGTGTCCCGCTACGAGTTCGACGGCACCCGTCGCGAGATCAAAGCGGCCATCGCGACACAGGCGCTCCGAGACCTGGAAACCGCCTTACAGGAGTAGTAAGCTCTTTCAGTTGGGACACAGACGGTCCGGTAGATGAACAAACGTGGGCACGTCCTGAACGCTGTCCTCCTGAGTATCGGACTGGGATACGTCCTTGACCCATCAGGCGACGTGACGACATTCGCGACAATCACGGAAGTGTTTCTCCCCGTCGTCTTGGGCGCACTGTTCCCCGATGTCGACACCGCCTTCGGCAAGCACCGGAAGACCCTACACAATCTCCCTGTCCTCGTGATCTTCCTGGCCCATCCGCTGTATCACGGCGGCAATCTCCAGTGGGTGTGGCTCGGCGTCCTCACGCATTACGTGCTGGACTATTTCGGCTCTCGCCGTGGCATCGCGCTGTTTTACCCCATCTCAGACAAAGAGTACGGCTCACCGACGGGTGTGACGACCTCCAGTGAATACGCCGAGATTGTCACCGTCGCGATTACCATCCTAGAACTGGCCGCGGTCGGCCTGCTGGTGCATGTGCTCCCACAGTACCTGCCGCCGTCGGTCAGGACCTTCGTCGTCGAGAACAGCGCGTTTCTGGTTTAGTACACTTTCACATCGTCGAACCGACCGCTGTACGCGACGTGGTCCGGATGAGTCGGCTCGGTCCCCTGCAGCATCAGCCGGTCGAACTTTCCCCAGGTGTTTTCGAGCCCCAGATGCGCCCACTCGACTGCCCGGCGGATGTCGTGTGAGAGACCGTCGCGATGGAACAGCGACCGCTCCACGTCGTTTTTCAGCGCCGCACTGAGCGCCGCCACGTCGTCGAACGCCTCGGCAAAGGTCACGTACGCCTCGCCGACGGTACCACGGACGTGGGCATACGACGAGACGAACGGCTCGTGGCCGGTCTCCGACGTGAACGACTGCGCGCGGTCTCGGTGGTGGGACAACTGCTTGGGGTTGTACACTTCCAGCGCGTCGATAACGTCGTCGTACGCTTCGATGTCGTCCAGTCCAAGACTCACATTCAGAAACCCAGGATGGGGGACGAGCACAGCCGCGTCCTGGCGGTCGAGCTCCCGCATTGCGCCGTCGAAGGTAATGAAATCCGGAATCGGCTCTTCGAGTCCGATTGCTAGCACGTGCCGGCGCTGCTGCCAGGTACCCGTAAATACCTCTCTGGCCGGGAACACAGTCAACTCTTCGTCGGAGAAGGCGTCAGCTTGCCGCCGTATCTCCGGCAGCCGCGTGAAATGCGGTGCGTACACCAGCGCGTCGAGACCACGTGCCTTCGCACGCTCGACGACCCCTTCGTCGAGCACTTTCACGTGGAGATCAACGGCGTACCCCTCGGGTTGCACGGTCAACGCTAACCCCGTACTGCCATTAGGGGTTTCCGTTTCGGCAGTCTGAGAGACAGACCGCTGACAGGTGTCAGCCAACGTTTTTAACCCCGCGTCGCCTGCCACTGAGCAAATGCCACGCTGGGAGTGCGACATCGAAGGGGACGAGAGACAGTTCGACCGCGTCGAGGAGCTCATCATCCATCAGTCGGTCGAACACGACCGCATCGAATGCAAGGTCTGTGGTGCCGTCGTCCCCGACGGTTACTTCGCTATCAAGCACGCGTTCGACGAACACTCCCGCGCCGAGTACGTCCGCGCCTACGACGCCTCCGCCGCCGAAGTCCGCCGCCGCGAACAGATCAAGGAGTCCGTGGAGGCCGCCGCCAACATGAGCGAGGTCATCGACCGGTTGGAAGGCGGCGAAGCGTAGCGACTGCGGGTTTTTGAGAAGTAGGCTGACCAGTCTCGCGTCGACTGCTATTTGATCGAGGAACTACCGTTCCCGCTCTCTCACGGGTCGCTTCGCTCCCCGTTCGAGTTGAACGAGGAGCGCTTCGCTCAGCGCTCTTCGGAGTCGAGAACGCGAATCTGGTCGCCACGCACGGTAACCGGAATCGGGACCGTTGCCTCCTACTGCTCCACCTTTTTTGCGTCGGATGCGCTCACTGCGTTCGCGCACCACTCCTTGAAAAACGTGGGCGAAAAAGCGGGCCCTCACGCCGTTCGGGCCCGTGAACCGGCGGCGTCGCCGCCGGATTCCTTTTATCGCTCTTCTGAATCAAGAACCCGAATCTGGTCACCGCGCACGGTAACCGGAATCGGAACCGTCGCCTCGTACAGCTCCACAGTGACCTGGTCCTTGCCCTCGTCGATGCGCTGGACCTGCGCCTTCTCGCCCTTGAACGGGCCGGCGATGAGTTCGACGATGTCGCCCTCCGCGATGCCTTCCACGTCCGGTTTCGGCGAGAGGAAGTGCTCGACTTCCGCCATCGAGGACTCCCCCTGCACGACGCCGTTAGCGTGGGGGATCTCGTCGAGGATGCGGTCGAACACCGCGGCGTCGTCGGCTTCCACCATCACGTAGCTGGTGAGCGAATCCGGCGCGAGCGCGGCGTGAATCTCGTCTTCCTCGCGGGAGATGATCATGTCCGCGACGGTGCGTTCCTGGCTGGCCGTGGTTTTGACTGCGTAGATCCCCATCGGTTTACACCGGCTTGCTGCCAGGGATGAAGGTCATCACGGCGAAGATGATGAACCCGAGCAGTCCGACCAGCGCGATGCCCGCGCCGGCGATTTTCGCGATCTGGGAGAACTCCTCCCACGACGGCGTACTCGCCAGTTTGAGTACGCGGATGTAGGAGGTGAGATCGTATGGAACGTCCATAGCGGGTCGTACCCACTGGTGGCTTTTCTATATTGTGGTGCGCGGCGACGAGTCCGGTCCCCTCACGGAGAGGTTTGCACACTGTATCGAAACGGTGTGATCTGCCCGGCAAACCGTCGGAACGGACGCGCCGCTTCGTCTCCGGTGTAACACCGCTGGTAAGCAACGACTCTGTTCGAGAATTAGGTCGGCTCGAGTTCGACCGCAGGCAACCCGAGTCGTCAGTCGACGTAGTCGATGTCTTCGCCGAGTTGCTGGGCGGCCTTCTCCTGTTCGGCCTCGCTCTGGCCGTAGATCTGCGGGCTCTCGACGCCGGTGACGACGATCATCGTCTCCATCTTGCCCTCGAACTCGTTGTTGACGGACGCGCCCCAGATGATGCGGGCGTCGGGGTCGATGCGGTCGTAGATCTCCTCGACGACGCCCTCGGCTTCCTCGATGCTCATGTCGGGGCCGCCGACGACGTTGACGAGCGCGGAGTTCGCACCGTCGAACTCCACGTCAAGTAGCGGCGAGCGGAGCGCCGAGCGGATGGAGTCCTGGGCTTTGTTCTCGGAGTCGGATTCGCCGAGGCCGATCATCGCGACGCCGCCGTTCTCCATGATGGTCCGAACGTCGGCGAAGTCCACGTTGACGAGGCCGGGCTTGGTGATCAGTTCGGTCATGCCCTTGACCGAGCGCATCAGCACGCGGTCGCAGATCTTGAAGGCGTCCTGCAGCGGCATGCTGGGGGCGTAGTCCAGCAGACGGTCGTTCGGCACGACGATGACCGTATCCGAAACCGAACGGAGCCGTTCGAGGCCGGCGTCGGCGTTTGCACGGCGGCGCTCACCCTCAGCGGTGAACGGGATCGTCACGATAGAGATGGTGAGTGCGCCGGCTTCCTGTGCGGCCTGTGCGACGACCGGGGCCGCGCCGGTCCCGGTTCCGCCGCCCAGACCCGCGGTGACGAACACCATGTCCGAGCCGTCGATGGACTGCTGGATGTCCTCGATGTCCTCCTGGGCAGCCTCCTCACCGATTTTCGGGACCGAGCCGGCCCCGCGGCCGCCGGTGCGCTTGCGGCCGATGAGAATCTTGGTGTCGGCAGACACTTCGTCAGCAAGGTGTTGCGCGTCGGTGTTTGCGGCGACGAGTTTGGCCCCGTGGATGCCCTCCTCCATCATCCGGGTGACCGTGTTCCCGCCGGCGCCGCCACAGCCGACGACCGTGATCTTCGTTTCCAGGTCCTTGACGACGCTTGCCAGTTCCTCGTCGGACATCGTCCCGGACGTGGACATGTCCTGAGACGGCGTCGATGTCGTTTCGTCGACAGTTCCGCCAGCCGCGTCCTCCCCGTCTTGTTCTGCCTCGTCGATAGCGTCGTCAATTATCGAATCCATAATTTAAAGCGTCCTTGCAGACGAATAGTTATTAGTTTTCCCCCTGTGTCTGACGCTCGTCTGACGTGTTGAGTCCCAGTTTCGACGGCTGACACGCCAGTGTTCACAGCGTATATCGACGTATACGCTCGCGCTGGAACCGCTCCGGGTCGATCTCTTCCCCGTCGATCTCGACTGACTCGCCCGAGGCGAGTTTCCCGAACTTCGGTCCTTCCGGGATGCCAGCAGTTCGCGCGAGGTCCGGGTCGAACGCCGTCTCGCGGGCGAGGAGTTCGTCCGCGTTTCGCTCGACGCTGTCGAAGCGGCGTTCGAGAATTTCGACGAGTGGGTCGATGATCGCTTCTAAGCCTGTCGTCGCCGGACAGACAATCGGCCCGGTGAGGACAGTTCCGTTTTGTTCGGTCGCGTACGCGATGGACTGGCGTTCGATAGTCTCACGCAGTGCCTCGCTATCGACGCCGCGCACGTCGGATATCAATTCATCCGGAAGGTCGAGCACCGTCCACTCGCCGTCGTACCCGGGTGCAAGCTCCCCAAACCTGAGACCGTCGTCGACCGACCTGACAGCGTCTTCCAGCGCCTCGACGAGGCCCAGGTCGACACCGGTCGTCTCCTGAACGAACGTCTCGCTGACGACGCGGTGGCCCAGCGACTCGATGGCCGCCTGGAGGTCCGGCCGGTCGCCCTCCATGAGGGCGTAGTCAGCCGCGCTGGCTCGGAAAGCGCGTTCGAGAACGGCGTCGTGCTCCTCGTCGCTGTCGGCCCACTCTTCCAGGGCGTCTAACGACCAGTTGGCGGCGATGTGACCCACTGCCCAGTCCGTCTCGCGGACGACCCGCTCGAATCGCGGAGCGTAGTGGCCGCCGCCGACGCCGAGGAGGTGGCGGCGCGTCCCGTTCTCCCGCGGCTTGTCGGCTGGTTCGTCGGCGAGGTCCAGTATGGCTCTGGCGGCGGCCTCGGCGGCGTCAGGGTCCTCCCACTGTGGCTCTCCGCTGCCGACCTCGACGAACATCGATGGCACACCGACCTCCGTCGGGCCGTGGTGGGTACACTCCATGCCGACCTCGTATTCCGGCGGGGCGTGGCGCTGGAGCGCCGAAACTACGGCCTTGTGTGCGCCGGGACAGGCGCGCGCGAACTGGCCGTCTTCGCCGCCGAACTCCGCGACGCCGAAGTTCCCGGTGTGGTGAGCCGTCAGGAGTTCGTCGGTCTCGCCGGCGTGTTTCGACGCGAACACCAGCAGGTCCGGTTCGTCGAAGGCCTCGGCGGCGGCTTCGATATCCAGATGTAACGCCTCGAACTCGCGGAGCTCCACGCTGTCAGTTCGGTACACCGTACCGCCGCCCTCGGCATCAGATCGCGTCTCGTCGACGCTTGTTTCCCAGTCCCGCAGGGAGCGCAGGTGCTCGCCGATGTGGGTCGATGCCGCGTCAGCGTGCGAGACAACGATTCCAAGCATCAGTCAGCGTTCTCCGGGTGGGTCGGTTCACGACCCATTGCGGTCCGGACGGCGTCACCGGCCAGCCCGAACAGGTGTTTCAGCGCCTCGTGGCGTCGGACGAACAGTCCAGCCCCAAGGGCGATGTACAATCCCGTGTACGCCAGCAGGAGATCGTGACTCGATATCGGCAGGGCGACGAGGTCCCTGATGATGGCGAACTCCAGAATTACCTGCGAGATGAACAGCGCGAACAGCCCGACCGCTTCGCGGATACTGATCTCGAAGTTGACCAGAATGGCGAGCGCGAAGAAGGACTGGGCCGCCGTAATCCAGATCTCCGCGCCCTGTCTGGCGTCGAACGGCAGGACGCCGTACCCGCCGAGCGCGATGGAGTACACCACTGCGATGGTCCCGATGAGCAGGGTCCACTGATTGAGCTTCGAGGAGATGAGGGCGTTGAACCCGGCGGTCGACCGGGCCTTGTTGACCAGCACGGCGACGACGATGAGTTCGGGCGATTCGCTGGCCAGCGGGGCGACCCACTGGATCATGAAGAACTCGGGGATACCGTTCGCGACGCCGATCTCTTCGAGGCCGTGCGCGAACGGCTCGACGGCCGTGAAAATAATCGCGCCGGAATAACCAAACAGCACCAGCACGACCAGCGGCCGCCACGGCAGCGACCACTCCTGGAAGTACTTCGGGACGCCGACGGTGTGCTCGCTGTGTTCGATGTCGGACTTGAGGACGAGGCCGATGTACGCGACGTAGAGGCCGACCAGGAACAGCGTATCGAAGATACCGATACCGCCGCCGAAGGGAACGAGAAACGCCCACAGCGTCGCCAGGAAGAGGAAGGAGATTTCAGTTGCGATGTCGGTGTCCAACTGGACGGCGTCTTTCAGGAACCCGTCGCGTTTCTGTACTGCGGGGTCCTGCGTTTTCGCGGCGCGCCAGACGGTGAACACGGCGATACCGGCCCAGCCGATGCCGATGAGGATGCGGTTCGCGCCGGTCATGTTCGCAATCGCCAGGTTGGCGTCGTGGCAGGCGCGAGCTAGCCCTCCTGCCGCGGACTCGATTTCCGCCGCCGTGAACTGGCTACAGGCTTCCGTCGTCGCGCCACCCGCCCCGGCGTTCCAGGCGTACAGGGCGTCGACGGCGTACTCGGGGGCGACTGCGAGAACAGCGAGCACGGCGATAGCGAACGCTCTCGGTACGTCTTTCTCGGCCGTTTCAGCACCCCACGCCAGGAGGAACGACGCTCCGAGGACGGCGATCCCGCTGACGGCGACGGTGGTCACGTTTCCCACCGCGGTACTGGAAAGAAACAGATAAATCCAGCCGACAGTCAGGGCGAGCGCGACTGCGACCTGCATCAGTGGATGGCGAAAACGACTCACTATAAGAGACGTGGCTGGGTCCGGCTGAAAAGCTTGCGAAACCGTCGACCGGGCGCCCGCGCGAGAGCGTGGCGTTCATACGACCGGGGCGCGCTGGCGTTGATATGGACGTTTACGGACTCATCGGAAACCCGGTCGGGCACTCGCTGTCGCCGCCGATGCACGAGGCGGGCTACGAGGCACTGGGGCTCGACGCGCGTTATGTCACGTTCGAACCGGCGGCTGCCGCCGGTGCCGAAGCCATCGAAGCGGCAGAGACGCTCGGGGTTGACGGCCTCAACGTTACCATCCCGTTCAAGCAGGACGTGCTCGACGCCGTCGATCCCACGCCGCTCGCCGAGCGCATCGGCGCGGTCAACACCGTCGATTTCGCGGGTGGGACGCCGACGGGCTACAACACCGACGCTGTCGGCGCAGTCCGAGCGCTGGAACACCACGACGTGTCGCTGGCCGGCACGGCGGTCGTCGTCGGTGCCGGCGGCGCGGGGCGAGCGGTCGCGTTCGGCCTCGCCGACGAGGGGCTGTCAGTCCGGATCGCGAACCGCACCGAATCGAAAGCCGTCGGGCTCGCTGATGAGGTCCCGGACGCGACCGGCCACGGGCTCGACTCACTCCCTGATCTGCTTGCGGACGCTGCTATCCTCGTCAACTGCACCAGCGTGGGTATGGAAGAAGACGAAACGCCAGTCCCCGCTGACGCGCTACACAGCGATCTCGCGGTGCTCGATGCGGTGTACACGCCGGTCGAGACCCGTCTGCTACAGGACGCGGCGGCCGCGGGCGCGACGACGGTCGACGGCGCGTGGATGCTCCTGTATCAGGGGGTTGAAGCGTTTGAACGCTGGACCGGCGAAGAGGCGCCCATAGACCGGATGAACAGGCAATTGCGCGAGCACCTGTAGCGAAACTGCCACCAGCAAGAGATTTGTGTTGTGGATAAATACGTTCACGTATGGGTCTGCTTCAGAAATTGAAATCCGCTCTCGGGCTTGATGGGACTGGGTCATCCACGTCGGGAACCAATCGCGACGTGGACGTGACCGTCGAGCGAGAGCCCTCTACTGAAGACGAAGACGCTGTCAAGGGGACGAACACCGCGACGACTACTGAGGCCCACACGTCCGACACCGCGGACGGGGCCGGTACCGAATCGGGGGATGGGAGTGATACATCCACTCAGGCGGACGACCTGGAGACTGCGGCGTCGCCGACTACGACTGACGACGAATCGGCATCTGCGACCGATGATTCTACCACGGAGGCCGAACCAGAAACAGCGGTCGACGACGAGGACAGCGATTCGGATGTCTCGACTGCTGCGGAATCGGCCGAGACCGACGAGGAGCCGGCCGAATCCGACGAGGAACCGGCCGAAACCGATGACGAAGGGAGCACCGCCCCCGTTACGGATATCAAGGGCATCGGTCCCGCCTACGCCGACCGGCTCGCCGATATCGGTATCGAGACCGTGGGCGAACTGGCCGCCGCGGATGCGGCCGACATCGCCGCGGACACCGACCTTTCCGAGAGCCGCGTTTCGGGCTGGATCGAGCGGGCCCAGGACCACTGACCCCCGTCTTTTCGAGTGCCGGACGGCGGTGCCGCGGACTCGCCGAACCGCAAGGGAATTAGTCGCCGCAGTGCTTTCGTTCTGTAATGCCATCGGTCGAGACCGACCGGACCGCGTTCACGGACCTCGTAGCCGGCGCGCCCCCGGGGGCCCGCGTCCCCGTCGAGGTCACGGTGACCGTCGAGGACCCGTTTCTCGCGTACCGCCGGGCGCGCGACGAGACTGGCGGCGTGTATCTGGCGACCACCGGCGGCCAGTCGGGCTGGGGCTATTTCGGGACGGCCCCGGCGGACTTCCGCGAGGTCGATCCGAGAGAGGGCGGAACTCTCGCCGCGCTGACCGAGTTCCTCGACGGAGAGCAACTGGTCCGGGGTGACTGTGACGTGCCGTATCCTTGCGGAGCCGTCGGGTGGCTCTCCTACGACGTGGCGCGGGAACTGGAGTCACTGCCCGATAGCGCCGACGCCGACCGCGCGCTCCCGAACCTGCAGGTGGCCCGCTACGACCGCTTCGCCGCCTGGAAAGAACCCCGCGGTGAGTCGGTGACGCTGCGCGTGACGGCCTGTCCACGGGTCGGCGACTTCGAGACGCCCGAACTGGCCTACGAGTTCGGCAAGCAACACGCCCTGGACCTGGCCCGGGCGGCGGTGCAGGGCGACCCCGACGTCGACGAACCGCGGATCGAGACCGACGAAGCGACCTTCGAGAGCGACTGCACGCGCGAAGACTTCGCCGAGCGGGTCCGAACAGTGAAGCAGTACATCCGCGACGGCGACACGTTCCAGGCGAACGTCTCGCAGCGCCTCCACGCACCTGCGGCGGTCCATCCGGTCGAGGCCTTCGACGCGCTTCGAACGGTGAATCCAGCGCCGTACTCCGCTCTGCTCGAGTTCCCCGGTGTCGACCTCGTCAGTGCCAGCCCGGAACTCCTCCTGCACCGCGAGGGCGACCGGATCGAGACCGAACCCATCGCCGGCACCCGCCCGCGGGGCGAGACGCCCGAGTCCGACGACCGACTGGAGGCGGACCTGCTCGACGACGAGAAGGAGCGGGCCGAACACGCGATGCTCGTCGATCTGGAGCGCAACGACCTCGGGAAAGTCAGCGAGTTCGGCAGCGTCGAGGTGTCTGATTACCGGCGCGTCGACCGCTACTCCGAGGTGATGCACCTCGTCTCGGTCGTCGAGGGACGGCTCCGCGACGGCGCGACCCTGGAAGACGCCATCGCCGCGGTGTTCCCCGGCGGGACCATCACCGGCGCGCCCAAACCCCGGACGATGGAGATCATCGACGAGGTGGAGGCGACCCGGCGGGGACCCTACACCGGCTCTATCGGCCTGTTCGGCTTCGACGGCCGCGCGACGCTGAACATCGTCATCAGGACCCTCGTCCGGTACGCCGAGGAGTACCACCTCCGTGTCGGCGCGGGCATCGTTCACGATTCGGACCCGGACAGCGAGTACCAGGAGACGCTGGACAAGGGCCGCGCGCTGGTCAACGCCGTCGACGAGGCGCTCGGGAAGCGTGTCGACCTGGCGATGGAGGAGCAGCAATGAGCGGCCGTCGTGGCAGCGGGGGCAGCGGCGATATCGGCAACAACGCCGGGGATGGCCCGGCGACAGACTCGCTGGCTCCGACCGTGCTCGTCGTCGACAACTACGACTCCTTCGCGTACAACCTCGTCCAGTACGTCGGTGAGGTGGTGCTCCGGCTCGGCGGGACCGAGGACGACGTGATCGTCCGGCGCAACGACGCCATCGACGTTGAGGGCGTCGAAAAGATGGACCCCGACGGAATCGTCGTCTCGCCGGGGCCGGGGACGCCCGAGGACGCCGGCGTCTCGATGCCGATCTTCGAGGAGCTGGACTACCCGACGCTGGGCGTCTGTCTCGGTCATCAGGCGCTGTGTGCGGCCAACGGCGCGCCCGTCGGTCACGCCGAGGCAGTCGTCCACGGCAAATCATCGTCGGTTACCCACGACGGCACCGGCGTGTTCGAGGACCTGCCGGACCCCGTCGAGGTGGGTCGGTACCACTCGCTCGCGGTCGACCGCGAGGACCTCCCCGACGTGCTGACCGAGACGGCGTACACCGTCAGCGACGACGGCTCCAAGAACGCCGCTGCGACGGCAGGATCGCCCGAACCTGCCACCACCGAGGGCACGGACGAGTCCCGGGTCGTCATGGGCGTCCGCCACAGCGACCGCCCGCACATCGGCGTCCAGTTCCATCCCGAAAGCATTCTGACCGACCACGGCAAGACCATGATCGAGAACTTCTGTCTCCTATGCAATACCACGTAGACGGGGCGCTCGTCCCCGAAGACGAGGCGACGGTGTCAGTGCGCGACCGCGGGTTCATGTACGGCGACGCGGCGTTCGAAACGCTCCGGGCCTACGGCGGCGAGCCGTTCCGGTGGGACGCCCACCGCGAGCGCCTCCAGCGGACGGCCGAGACGCTGGGGTTTGCCGACGCCGTGCCCGATGACCTCCGGGAGCGCGTCGACGAGACGCTCGCGGCCAACGATCTCGACGAGGCGTACGTCCGGCTGTCGGTCACGCGGGGCGTCCAGCCCGGGAAGCTCACCCCCGGAGCCGACGTCGACCCGACGGTCGTCGTCATCTGCAAGGGGCTCCCGAGGGGCGGGCTGGACGGCGAGCGCGTCTGGGACGAGCCAGCGTCGGTCCAGACGGTCCGGACCCGGCGGATTCCGGGCGAGGCCGTCCCGGCGGACGCGAAGACCCACAACTACCTCAACGGGATTCTCGGCCGCCTCGAACTCCGAAAGGCCGCCGCGGGCGGCGAGCCCGCCGACGAGTGTCTCATCCGGGACATGGACGGCAATCTGGCCGAGGGAGCGACGAGCAACCTCTTTTTCGTCACGGACAACGGCCTCCGGACGCCGAGTACGGACCTCGACCTACTGCCGGGAGTCACCCGCGACGCGGTGATGGACATCGCTCGCGGCGAGGAGTTCCCCGTCGAGACCGGCCACTACTCGCTCGATGCCCTGCGTGACGCCGACGAGGCGTTTCTCACTAACTCGACCTGGGAGATCCGCCCCATTGCGACCGTCGATGGCATCTCCGTTGGCACCGGACCGATGACAAAACTCCTTCAGCGACTGTTCGACGAGCGAATCGAGGAGCGGCACTACTGATCGGACACCCCCCGATTCGAACGAGGCCACGCTGAAAACGCCGGTTTGAAACGCCTGATTCCCGTACAACTGCGTAGCATGGATGAGGACAGCCGTATTGTCGCGCTGGATGAAGTGCCTGACGACGGCACCTTTCTGTTCACTGTTCGCGACGGCTTCGACACGAAGGAAGCGATTATCGTCGAGTTGTCCGACGCCGTCGTCGCGTTCGAGAACTACTGTCCCCACTGGACGGACGTCCGGCTCGACAAGGGCAGTGGGGCGACAGTTCGTAACGGGGAACTAGTGTGTGAGAAACACGGGGCGACGTTCGAATCAGATTCGGGGCTGTGCAACTACGGCCCCTGCGAGGGAGCGGTTCTGGAGGAAGTCTCGATCACCACCGAGGACGGCGTCGTCTATCTTACCGACGAGCGTTACGAGTTTGAAAACCAGGGGCCTTCGGGCGACCACGACCGCTCCTCGCGCGGTCGCATCGGCTTCTCAGGGAACTAGGCGGACGGGACCCGCTATCGCCCGGCCTCAGCTTATTCGGTACGCCGGCTCCGAGACGGCCTCGCATTTACACTCCGGACACCGGCTCGGTCGGTTTGTCAGGTCGTCGAAGTCCGTGAAGCCACACTCCTCACACTCCGGTGGGGCAACGAGAAGCTCTTCGTCGGTCGAGTCCAGGGACTTCGCGATGTGTTCTACGTGTGTGAGCGCGTCGCTCGTCTGTATTTCGAACGTGTTCGCGATTGTCCCGGCGGCCATCGCCTCGTCGCGTAGTTGGTCAGCGATGCGCTGGCGCGTCGTCCGACTTGCCTCGCGCATGGGAGGAGTTCGCATCCGACTGTTATAGGCTTTGTTCTACTCTCACGACGCCGGAGTGGTGCTCTCCCATTCTGTTTCTGTCTCAGCCACGATAATTTATCACCGTCGGCGGTAAATAGCGACACCCGATGTTCGACAGTATCCTCGTTCCGACCGACGGAAGCCCCGGCTCCGAGCGCGCGTTCGAGGTCGCCGCGACGCTTGCCAGCACTCACGACGCAGCCATCCACGTCCTCTCGGTCGTAGACGAGCACGGTCCCACGGACGACTGGGACTACGACGACGACTCTCCGGCAGAAGCCTTCATCGAGTCGCAGGCCGACCACGTCGACACCGCTGGCCTGTCCGTCACCCCCGCCGTCCGCGAGGGGGTCGTCCACGACGAGGTTCTCGACTACGCCGACGAGACCGATATCGACCTCATCGTCATGGGGACTCACGGCCGCACTGGCGTCCGGCGGTTCCTGCTCGGCAGCGTCACGGAAAAGGTCGTCCGCCTCGCCGATGTGCCTGTCCTCTCTGTCAAAGCCGACGCCGAGCCGGGGACCGTCTCGTTCGACGACATTCTGCTACCGACCGACGGCAGTAGCGGCGCGGAGGCAGCCATCGAGCCGACGGGCGCGCTCGCCAGCGAGACCGACGCGACAGTCCATCTCGTCTCGGTCGTGGACACGCGGTCACTGGGCATCGATGTCGGGTCCACCGTTATCGTCGACGAACTGGAGTCAGTCGCGACGGATGCCGTTGAGAATGCGGCCGACCGGCTTTCCGGGATGGGCGTCGAGGCCGTCGAGACAGCCGTCTCTCACGGCATTCCCTATCGAGCTATCCTCGACGCCATCGAAGACGCCGATGCCGACCTCGTCGTCATCGGAACCCACGGTCGCACCGGCATCGACCGCTACCTCCTCGGCAGCGTTGCGGAGAAACTCGTCCGTACCTCGCCGGTTCCGGTGATGACCGTCCGGGCGGCGGACGCTGGCGACGAGCGCTAACACAACCATCAACAGTCTGTTACCGGAGTCACGACCTGTCGGCGAGACGCCGCTCCAACGGCGGTCGGCCGCCCTACCCGAAGTTCTCGACCTTCGCGTCGTCGGTGCTGACACCGGCGGTTTCGAGCGCTTCCGTGGCGGCATCGAGGAAGTCCGCGAAGCCGTAGATGAACACCTGGCCGCCGTCCTCGACGGCCTCGGCCACTGGCTCGACGAGCGATTCGTCGCTGTCGATGACTGAAATAAGCGCTCCAGCATCCCGAAGCGCGTCCAGTCGGTCCTCGTGGACCGGCGCATCGTCCTGATACACGACAGCAGCCTCGTTGCCGTCGTCCAGCGCACGCTCGGCGATACCGACCGCCGGGCCGACACCAGGACCGCCGGCGAGGACGACAACGCGGCTCTCGCCCTCGTAGTAATCCGAACCGAACGGCCCAGCGATACGGACGCCGTCACCCGCTTCGAGCGCGCCGAGTTGGGGGGCCAACTCGCCGTCGGGGTCGATGCCGACGGTGATCTCGAACGCCTCTTCCACCGTCGGCGAGGAGATGGTGTAGAACCGCGAGATGTCCTCCCCGTCAACGGTCAGTGTCAGTTTGACGAACTGACCTGGCTGTGCGTCGAATGCGTCCGGTGTCTCGAAATCAATCGCCACGGTGTCTGGTCCGACGTCTCGGACGCCCACCACGTCGAGCACGCGTTCGTCCATACTCGGGAGTTGCCGTGACCGGCCAAGGGGGTTACGGTCGCCACACGTTCTGGCATGCTGAAAGGACAGCCGGCGGGGTCCGGGATACAGGAAACATCGGTCGTTTGCATACGAATTCTACCGGTATTCACTCGGAAACGAGTTGCCCGCACGCGGGCGGTTACGGAAGGCTTTTCCTACCACGCTGGCTACCCGTGCGATATAATGCCAGAGGACCTGAACTGGGCCATCGGCGGTGAAGCCGGCGATGGAATCGACTCCACCGGCAAGATTTTCGCGCAGGCACTCTCCCGGGCTGGTCGACACGTCTTCACCTCAAAGGACTTCGCCTCCCGCATCCGCGGCGGGTACACTGCCTACAAGGTACGGACGTCAGTCGACCGGGTCGAGAGTGTCGTTGACCGCCTGGACATCCTGATCGCACTCACCGAGCGCACGATCCACGAGAACGAGGACGAGCTCCACGAGGACTCCGTCATCATCTACGACGGCGAGCGCTCGACGATGCAGGACGTTGAAGTTCCCGGCGACGCGACGGCGCTCGAAGTACCGCTGAAACGGCTCGCCGAGGACGCTGGTGGGGCCATCATGCTCAACGTCGTCGCGCTGGGCGCGGCGTGTGAGGTCACCGGCTTCCCCATCGAGAACCTCGACGAGAGCCTCGAAAAGCGCTTCGGCGACAAGGGCGAGGCCATCGTCGAGAACAACAAGGAAGCCGCCCGGAAGGGCCAGCACTACGTCCAGGAGGAGTACGGCGAGTTCGACTACGACATGGAGACGACCGACGAAGACTACGTCCTGCTGAACGGTGACGAAGCCATCGGCATGGGCGCTATCGCTGCCGGCTGTCGCTTCTACGCCGGCTACCCCATCACCCCCGCGACGGACGTGATGGAGTACATGACCGGCCGCGTCGACCAGTTCGGCGGCAAGGTCGTCCAGGCCGAGGACGAACTGTCCGCTATCAACATGGCGCTTGGCGCGGCCCGCGCCGGTGCCCGAGCCATGACCGCCACGTCCGGCCCGGGCATCGACCTGATGACCGAGACGTTCGGGCTTGTCGCCACCAGCGAGACGCCGCTGGTCATCTGTGACGTGATGCGCTCCGGTCCCTCGACCGGAATGCCGACCAAACAGGAGCAGGGCGACCTCAACATGACGCTGTACGGCGGCCACGGCGAGATTCCGCGGTTCGTCGTCGCACCGACCACCGTCTCGGAGTGTTTCTGGAAGACTGTCGAGGCGTTCAACCTCGCCGAGAAGTACCAGACGCCCGTGTTCCTCGTCTCGGACCTCGCGATGGCCGTCACCGAACAGACGTTCTCCCCCGAGACCTTCGACATGGACGAGGTCGAGGTCGAGCGCGGGAAGGTCGTCGACGAGGACGATGTCGACGCGTGGCTGGACGAGAAGGGCCGCTTCCAGGCCCACTTCGCCGCCGCCGACGGCGTCTCGCCGCGTGCGTTCCCCGGGACGGCCGACGGCGCGCACATGACGACCGGCCTCGAACACGACGAACTCGGTCGCCGGACCGAGGACACCGAGGTCCGTATCGAGCAGGTCGACAAGCGTCAGCGGAAAGTCGAGACCGCCCGCGAAGAGGAGGACTTCGACTACCGCGAGTTCGGCGACCCCGACGCCGACACGCTCGTCATCTCCTGGGGTTCCAACGAGGGAGCGCTGCGCGAGGGGCTGACGCTGCTGGAGGAGGACGGCTACGACGTGCGGTTCCTCTCGGTACCGTACATCTTCCCGCGACCGGACCTCTCAGCGGAGATAGAGGCCGCCGATGACGTCATCGTCGTCGAATGTAACGCCACGGGACAGTTCGCGGACGTCATCGAACACGACGTCCTCGAACGGGTCCAGCGCATCAACAAGTACAACGGCGTGCGGTTCAAGGCAGACGAACTGGCGACAGAGATCAAGCAAACGCTTGACACACCCGCGGAGGCAACACAATGAGTTCCGACGTTCGCTTCACAGACTTCAAATCCGACAAGCAACCGACCTGGTGTCCCGGCTGCGGTGACTTCGGGACGATGAACGGCATGATGAAGGCGCTGGCGGAGACGGGCAACGACCCGGACAACACCTTCATCGTCGCCGGTATCGGCTGTTCCGGCAAGATCGGGACGTACATGCACAGCTACGCGCTCCACGGCGTCCACGGCCGCGCCCTGCCGGTGGGCATCGGCGTGAAGATGGCCAACCCGGACCTCGAAGTGATGGTCTCGGGCGGCGACGGCGACGGGTACTCCATCGGTGCCGGCCACTTCATCCACGCTGTCCGCCGGAACGTCGACATGAGCTACGTCGTGATGGACAACCGCATCTACGGGCTGACGAAGGGGCAGGCCTCGCCGACCTCGCGCGAGGACTTCGAGACCTCCACGTCGCCCGACGGCCCGAACCAGCCGCCGGTCAACCCGAAGGCGCTGGCGCTGGCCTCCGGTGCCACGTTCATCGCGCAGTCGTTCTCCTCGAACGCACAGCGCCACGCCGAGATCGTCAAGCAGGCCGTCGAACACGACGGCTTCGGCTTCGTCAACGTCTACTCGCCGTGTGTGACGTTCAACGACGTGGACACCTACGACTACTTCCGCGACGCCATCGTCGACCTCGACGAGACCGACCACGACCCGTCCGACCGCGACCAGGCCAAGGACAAGATCCTCGAAAGCGAGAAGGAGTACATGGGCGTCCTCTACCAGGACGAGGACTCCGTCCCCTTCGAGGAACGCGAAGGCGTCGAAGGCTCGATGGCCGAGATCCCCGACGGCGCGCCCGAGGGCGCGATGGACCTCGTCCGCGAGTTCTACTAGACCACCTTTTTTCGTCAGGTTCGTACGCCGCGACGCGGCGTGCGTACCACTTCTCGAAAAACGTGGTCTTGCTGAGCGAAGCGAAGCAAGGCTCGGGAGAGCTCTGCTCTCCCGGTGGCGAAAAACGCGACTTCGCGGCGACGCCGCGAAGTCGTGAAACGGCGGCCTGCGGCCGCCGTATGCTTGCGGTTGCGTCTTGACCGCTGACAGCGACGTTTTCTCAGTATTAGATCCCGGGGCCGAGTTGAGTCGAGTGCACCGCTACCGAATGGTTTCATTTATGACATCTGAGCGAACAGTGTACGGGGATGGGCGGAACACTCGACTACGACGAAGCGGAAGCCCGGCAAGAGGAAGCGATATATAGAACGCCGGCAGCGGTGGCGCGCCGGGAGCGAGTCCGGGACCTGTTCGCGCCCGAGCCGGGCGACGAGGTTCTCTCTATCGGCTGTGGGCCGGGCTTTGAGCCGGCGGAGATCGGCTGGGCGGTCGGCAATGCGGGACATGTTCACGGTATCGACCGGAGCAAGGCGATGCTCGAACTCTCCCGAGCGCGCTGTGCCCCGCTACCGCAGGTGACCCTATCACAGGGAAACGCCGATGCCCTCCCAGTGGCCGACGAATCGGCTGACGCGGCCGTTGCGGTGCAGGTGTTCGAGTACCTCGAAACAGTTGCTTCGGCTGTTTCGGAACTGGCCCGAGTTCTGCGGCCCGGCGGGACAGCCGTCGTCTGTGACGCCGACTTTTCCTCGCTGGTGTGGCGCAGCCCCAGCCCCGAGCGAATGGCGCGCGTTCTCGATGCCTTCGACGATCACTGCCCGCACCCACGGCTGGGCTCCCACCTCGCCCCGCATCTCCGCGGGGCCGGACTGACGATTGACCGGGTCGAACCGAACGCCATCGTCAACACCAGCCTCGACGACACTTTCGCGGCCCACCTCATGGCGTTTATCGAAAACTACGCGGCCGACCACGAAGCTATCGGGCCAACAGCGGCACAGGCCTGGGCCGATGACCTCCGAGAACAGGCGGCCCGCGGGGAGACCTTTTTCAGTTTCACGCAGTACTGCTACCTCGTCCACAAGCCCGCGTAGCGGTCTCAGTGTCCCGATCACAGACTGTGCTGTGGCCTTGATTCCCACACACAATAGAATCGGGTTCGGACCCATATGCAGGTATCCCCAATGAAAGGTATGCACGTCTTCTGGCACCAGCGGGACCTCCGGATACCGGACAACCGGGGATTGACTGCCGCCGCTGCGGACGACGAAGTGCTGCCGGTGTACGTTATCGACACAGACCTGCTGGCAAGCGTCGGGAAGCGCCAGCGGGCGTTCCTGCTGGCCGGTGTGCGAGCGCTGAAACAGGCCTATCGGGACCACGGTGGGGACTTGCTAGTCAGGAAGGGGGCCGCTGTCGATGTGCTTTCGGACGTCATCGAAGAGTACAACGCTGACCGCGTGTACTACAACGAGCATTACCGTCCCGCGCGACGCAACCGCCAACGCCGCGTCGACGACGCGCTCTCGACGAAATCGCTGACCGACCTCGTGCTGGTCGACCCGGCCGGACTTGACCGCGAGTACGAGAACCACAGCCGCTTCTACGACGACTGGCAGGCCCACCACAAGCTACCGCCGGTCGGGAGTCCGGACTCAGACTCGCTCGTCGATGTGTCGGACCCGACGACCGCCCCGATCATCGATACGAACATCGACCTGCCGACGCCCGGATACGAGGGCGCGCGAGAGCGGTACGAAAGCTTTCTCGCCGACGGTGCCGAGACCTACAACGACACCCGCGACGACATGCGGGCCGCCGTCGAGCGGCCGACCAGCGCCGTCTCGCGCATGTCGCCGTATCTCGCCGCGGGGATGATCGGCATCCGCGAGATGTGGCGCGGCGCGTCCGAACGACACACCGAGGCTACCGGTGACGCGCAGCGGAATATCCAGAAGTACCGCTACGAACTCTCCTGGCGCGAACAGAGCTACCATCTGCTGTACTACAATCCGACGCTGCTATCGGAGAACTACAAGACGTTCCCGAAGCCCATCGAGTGGGAGAACGACGCGGACGACTTCGAGGCCTGGAAGCGCGGCGAGACGGGGTATCCGCTGGTCGACGCGGGGATGCGCCAGCTCGAACGGGAGGGGTACATCCACAACCGCCCGCGCCAGAACGTCGCTTCCTTCCTCACGAAGCACCTCCTCGTCGACTGGCGCGAGGGGGCGCGACACTTCCGGAAGCGGTTGGTCGACCACGACCCCGCCAACAACGCCGCTAGCTGGCAGTGGACGGCCTCGACCGGGACGGACTCGGTGGACGTGCGCATCTTCGACCCGGTCGCACAGATGAGCAAGTACGACAGCGGGGCCGACTACGTCACCGAGTACGTGCCGGAACTGCGCGGCGTTCCGGCGGCGAAAATCGTCGACTGGCCGACGCTCTCGGACAGCGAACGCGAGGACTTAGCCCCCGAGTACCCACATCCGATCGTCGACCGGAACGCCGCCTACGAGCGCGCACAGCGCGTGTTCGAGACGGCGCTGGGGAAGCGCTGACTCGCCTACGTCCTGTACTGCACTGCGAGGGAGACCGCCACCGCGACGGCTCCGGTGACGCCGGCGAGCCAGACGTCCGTGCTCAGGTACAGCCCCGGCGTCGGCGGGTGGGACCGCGTCAGCGGCCACAGCACCTCGTAAGACTGTCCGGAGGCTTTCAGCAGGAGGGCGTCGGCGAACAGGTGGCTGGCGGCCCCGAGCGACAACAGGCCGAACACGCGCCGCCGGTCCCGGCGGTCCGCGACGACCGTGCCCACGAGGACGGCGACGAACGCGCCGCCGAGCGTGTGGACGCCAAGCCAGTCGAACGGGACCCCCAGCGCCGCCTCGACGGTCGCGGAGTCTACGAGGAGCTTGATTTTCGCCATGTCCGGGATGAACGCGCCGGCCATCCCCACGGTGACGTACTCGCCGGTGAGCCAGTCGAACCGGAGTGAGAGGAGGGTACAGAGGGTGAAGGCGATGAAAGCGTGTGACAGCAGGTCCGGCATCAGGCACGCACCTCCCGTACCCTGTCGAAGAGTGCCTGTCTCGGCGTGAGTGGCTCGTCACGCCGGCACAGTGCGCCTGTCTGCAAATCCAGCCGCCAGCCACAGATCAGCCGCCCGAGTGTCCACAGGCCGGCGAGCGCGGACACGAGGTACATCGCGGTGTAGTTCATCGCCGGCACGCTCACGCTGTTCTCCGCGGTGATGGTCCCGTCCGGACCGAACGTGCCATACACCTGCAGCGATTGGCCCTCGGCGACGGCTGTGTCGACATTCCGGACCGTGACTGTGAGCGTCCCGCTGTGGCGCTCGCCGTCGGCAGTGTAGTCGTACCCGAGGTCTATTTCGACGGGCTGGGTCCCAACGACTGTGCCGGTCACCTGGACGTAGTCGCCGACGTGGTTGTCGGGGTCCTGAGCCAGCGCATTCCCGTCGGCGTAGTCACCCACTGCGGGGTCGGGCGCGGGCGCTCCGAGGCCGACCATGAGCGCGAACAGCACAGCCAGCAATCCACAGATAGCAGCGACCCTGCCCACCCACGAGTGAAGCATTCAAACCTCGGTGCGGGCGGCGGGATATAAACTCTGGCGCTTGTGTCGGATCGCTGTCGATCGTGGCCCTACTCTGGCTTGCCAGGCAGCACGTCCGGGTCGCCCGAGCGATAGATGTACTCGACAGCGACGCCGGTCAGTGGCGAATCGGCGGCCGTCGCGTACGTCTTCGCCAGATCGAGGTACTGTTCGGTCACGTCGACGACGCGCCGATAGGCGGCTTCGTCGTCTGGCGCGAGCAGGTATTCAGCGGTGACGGGTGTCAGTTGCCCCTCCGCGCGGTCGTCGCCGTAGTCGTCCACGTCGTCGAGCCACACCTGCGCGCCGATGATGGCGAGGACGATGGCCTTCGCGAACTCGTCGTCGATGTCGAGGCCGGCCAGTCGATAGAGGTCGAGCATGCCGTCGTAGAGGACACCGACGCGCGCGTACTGGGTCTTGCTGTAGGGGAGTTCCTTCTCTGTCTCGGTGAGTGTCGCCGGCTCCTCCTCGTACTCGGCGAACTTGTACTCCCCGCGGATATCGGTCAGAGCATCGGCGTCACCATCCTCGGCCGCGGTCATCAGCTCCCGGAAGTAGCCGTCGCGGTCCTGATGGGCCTCGCTGTAGTCGACGGCCCACTGGTAGGCGTTCTCGACAACAGGCGGCATATCCTCCAACAGGCCGTCGAGGTGGGACTGTAGCGCGGACTGGGCGACCTCGGCGACGCGGCGCCGGTCGGCTTCACTCGCGTCAAAGTCAACCTCGAAATCTTCGAACTCGTCGTCGTTGATGGCGTCGCGCATGTCGCCGTCGATGAGCGCCTCGATGGAGAGGCGAGTCATCTGCTCGGCGCGGACGACCATCTCGCGGGGCGCGAGGTCCTGGGCCGGCCCCTGTTCCAGCGCCGTCTCGTCGACAGTCGGAACGCCGTCGGCGATAGCGTCGATGACGGGATCACCGGGCGCCTGCTGACGGGCGTTGCGGTAGACGTAGCCGAGCGTCAGCTGTGCTGGCAGGATGAGTTTCGTGTCGTAGGAGAACTCGACCGGACGGCCGAACTCGTCTTCGAGGGCGTCCTCGATGCGGTCGGTCACGTCGTCGACCATCGATTCGGTGCGGTCGTCGATCTCGGATTTCAGCGAGAGGCTGGCGGCGTCGAACACACCGGTGTCCGCGTAGTAGCCCAGCACCGCCCGTAGCGCCGTGGGAAGTCGCCGCCTGTCCGCGAGCACGCCCGCGCTTGTCTTGAGAACCATTGTATATCGCCCCGGGTGTTCCCGTGGTGGTAGTGGGGCCGTCTTTACCCTTTCGAGAGCGCCGTCGGTGTATTCGGAAAGACTGATTACCGACAGGGAATACCCACAACCATGCGCGAGCGCTTTGACGTGGTGATAGCCGGAGCCGGGCCTGCAGGGGCGCAGTGTGCCCGTGATCTAGCGGAGCGTAACTACGAGGTGCTCGTTCTCGAAACCGAGTCCGAAGACGGGTTCCCGCGTCAGAGCAACAAGTCCACCGCCGGGACGTTCATGTCGGCGATGACGAGCTTTGCCATCCCCGATGACGTGGTGATGAACTACACGGACAACGTCGTGCTTGAGTCCCCCAACGACCACTACGTCCGCAACCAGACCGGGGCCGTACTGGAGTTCGCGGAGTTCAAACAGTGGCTCGTCTCGGAGGGCCGGGAGCGGGGCGCGACCTACCGCTTTGACGCCCGCGTCTCGGCCCCCATCATGGAGAACGGTGAGATCGTCGGCGTCCGCTACGACGGCGACGAGGAAGTGTACGCCGACATCGTCATCGACGCCACCGGCCCTGCCGCACCGCTGGCGAAGAAACTCGACGTGTGTGACCTCCAGCGCGACCACCAGGCTATCGGCGTCGAGTACGAGTTCGAGGGCGTCGAGGTCGACCACGATGACTACGCCGACCTCCGGGACGCGATGATGCTCCGCCTGGACCACGACCTCGCCCCGGGTGGCTACTCCTGGATCTTCCATACCGGCGACGACACGGCGAAGGTCGGCCTCTGTTACATCCAGAACGAGTCACACGACAAGTACGCGAAAGACGGGATGGGCATCGACGACTACCTGGAGTACTGGCTCGATTCGGACCCGAGATTCGACGACGCCGAGCGAATCGAGGGGACGCAAGCCCACCGCGGATCGGCCCACATCCAGCCACCCGATTCGATGAGCACGGACAACTTCATGGCTATCGGCGACACCGTCCCGACCATCGACCCGCTGTGGGGCGAGGGAATCCACAAAGGGATGAAGTCGGCCCGCGCGGCCGCCGCGACGGCGGATTCGGCGCTTACGCCGGCGGAGCCCGATACCTCGGCGAAGAACCTCTCTGTCTACGACCAACTCTGGCACAGCGAGGTGGCTCCGAAACACAACGCCCGCCTGATGATGACGGAACTGCTGTATCTCGCCCCCAACGAACGGTACGATCAGCTGATGAATGACCTCCGGAGCACCGGACAGGACACCCTCAGGCAGATTAACGGCGGCGACCGGCGGGCGATTGCGAAGCTAACCCACCTCTCCGACATGCCGATTCTCGTCGAATACGCGCGCCGTCGCCTCGATATTTGAGGGCGACCGCGCGAAGTGCGGCAGGTTTTTTTCTACCGGCCCGGACGTTCTGATGATGGGACTCCCCGTTGGTGTGGTCGGTGACGACGCCCTGGCAGACGTGCTTCGAGACGCCGGCGTGGCCGTTGAGCGGGGTGGTGACGGCGCAGTTCCGAAGACCGACCGGGTCGTCGCCGTCGGCGAGGACGCCGTCGCTGCCGTGGCTCGGGCCGACGGTGACCCGCTCGTGTTGCCGGTCGCGGCTGGACGGGGGGTCCGGTCCGTAGCAAGAGACGACGCTGTCGCCGCTGTGTCGGCGCTTTCGGACGCCCGCGTTGAGACGCATCCCGTCCTCCGTGTGACGATGCCTGACGGCTCGGTCGAACAGGCGTTCTGGGACGTGACCCTCGTCACCGCCGACGCCGCCCGCATCTCCGAGTTCACTATCGCGTCGACGGCCGACCGCATCGGCCAGTTCCGGGCCGACGGCGTCGTTATCGCGACAACCGCCGGTTCACCGGGCTACGCCCACCGCGTCGGCGGCCCGATTCTGGCGCCATCGGACCAGGCAGTGGTGGCACCGATCGCGCCGTTTGCGACCGACCCGGATCACTGGGTGTTGCCGGTCGCCGGACTCAGTGCCTCGATTGAGCGCGACGAGGCGACTGTCGAGTTGCTGGTCGATAACCGCGTATCGCGGACCGTCAGTTATCAGGAAAGCATCACAATCTCGCTCGGGTCCCCCGTTCGGACTGCCGTGGTCGACGAGAGTCAGTCCAGATTCGAGTGAGATTGGAAAGACACTAATGGACGGTGGACAGAGCTTTGCATATGCAGCCATCCGTAACGCTCTTTGGGCCACTGGATACCATTCTGGGGAGTCCTGCGCTCGGTGGCGCGCTCCTCATCGAGTACATCATCTTCGGAGTGGTGGTTGCCAACTTCCTGACCCGGCAGCTCGCCCACAGAAGCCACGTCAAACAGTACGAAAACGACGGTGCGGACGCGATCAGCCGCCACCCGGCACACACGTTCACCAACATCGCACTGGTCGTGCTGTCGTTTTTCTACATGACGCTCCACCACCACGGTGGGATGGTCCTGTCCGTGCTCGTGCTCGGCGCAGTCATCACCGACTTCTTCGAGTTCGAGTCACGAAAAGTCGAAGCTCGCCGTGACATTCCACTGGAACGGCCGAAGGGAGCCATCGTCGCCGCTCTCGTGATGTTCATGTATGCGGGCTACCAGAGCCTGTTCTGGGTCATCAAGGGACCCTGGAGCGCCATCGTCTGAACACGGTCTCAGTTTTTCCGACTCACTTCTCCGCTGGCGGCGTGCGACGGTAGCGCCGCGTGTATGGTCGGCAAATCACACGAGCTATTACAGCTATTGTCTAATTCTACCTCAGAAAAGACTACGTATGCGTAGTATAATCTAACAATATCAAGCGATCAGTCTAGAACTGGCCGAAATAGTTTAATACTCCAAAGGCGTTCGTGTCGTTGTAGACGAAGATGTCACACAGGTCCCTCACAACGGCACTGACACTGTATCGCGGGGAAACGCTCACGCTCGAAGAGGCGGCTACGTACAGCGGGGTGTCACCAACAAAATTCGCCGCGGCGCTTCGCTCACGCGGGATCCAGGTGCGTGACGAAGACGGTGCGCCAGTCGACCATACTGCGAACTGAGAGCGGCGTCTATCTCGCCTTCAGAGAACAGCTACTACGTACTGTTACGCCGACCGTTCGTTGAGGTACGTCTGGAGTTCACTGATCAGTGGGAGCACGACCCAGAAGGTCAGCGCGCCCAGTACCGCGAACCAGAAGAACGCGTCGCCCATGAACAGGGCGATCTGGTCGAACGTGGTCGGTTCCTCGATAGTAAGTTCGCCGGTGAGCTGTGCCCCCTCGAAACTCGGCGTGTTGTACCAGCCCTTGATGGTCATCCAACCCAGTCCGCCGACCATGAGGCACGCGAACCCCTTCATGAACTCGTCAGCCATTATCCGAACGTTAGGTAGCGTCGTCTTTAGACTTTCCCATTTCCTCGGTACGGAAGCGCGTGGAGAACGCGTAGACGACTGTGCCAGCGAGGATGCACGCGATTCCGGCGATCCCGACCGGAACGTCGATCTCCGAGGCGGGCGCTGACGCCCGCTGTGTCGCCACGTCGACGAGGATGAATCCGGCGACGACGCTGACGACCGCAAACAGCGTTGAAAACACCGTCACGGCCTTGTACACGCGCAGCGGGACCACAACGTCCCGCCGCTCCGAACCGTCTTCAGTCCCCGCTGACTGGTCCCCTGTCATCGTCATTACTAGGGACGGGAGCCACTTTACTGCGGCGAGACGAGGTCACAACGCTTGCGATGGTACCGAGCAAGAGGAGAAACGACGGAGAAACCTACCGATCGGGTTACTTCGGCGGCCGCAGCCGGTAGTACCGACGGTTGAGGTCGAACATGTAGCCCTCGCGCATCGTCTTGAGCACGGCGTAGGTGATGGTCGCGCTGACGATAGGGACGAGGAACGTCAGGTCGAACAGCAGGTGGGAGTCCATCGGGACGAGGTTCTTGATGGACAGTGCGGCGATGGTCAGGCTGAAGATGACGCCGGACATCCCGACGGCAGCCCAGAACGGCTGCTCGACGGGACGGCGGGCGGACCCCTTGTTCAGGAAGGGGACGATCGCGACGAAGCCGACGACCACGACGTTTGCCAGCACACCGTAGGTTCGGTCGGCCATGAGCTTCGAGCCGCCGAGGATGCTCAGGTTGGGGTTGAGCGGGCCGAGCTTGAGCAGTCCGAACGACCAGTAGAGATACCAGTCCGGCAGGATAATCGCCGGCGTCACACTGGAGTTCGCCGGGTTCGGCATCTCCGGGGGCAGCGTTGCCGAGACGAACAGGATCATGCCCACGAAGAAGGACGTCAGCGCGATGTTGCGCATCATCTCGTGGGGCCAGGCCGGGAACGCGAGCACGTCACGCTCGACGTAGTCCGACTGCTGGCGAAGGTCCTGGTCCTCGCGGCGCGCCCGCTCGAAGTACTCGTAGGTCAGCCGGGAGAGCCCCTGGGTCCGCTCCTTGCGTTCGGACCACGCGGGAGTCTCGTCGTCCGGCGAGACGATACCGGTGCCGGAACCGTCCGTGCGAACGTCGTCTGTGTCGTTGTCGCTCATAGTATTAGTGTGGTTCAGCGATCCCCTGCATCCAGACGATGCCGATGTGGACCGCGATGATAGCAGTCGTGATGAACGGCAGGAAGAACACGTGCAGGATGTACATGCGCTGTAGCGTAGCCTGCGAGAGCGTGAACCCGCCGAACATCAGCTGTGCGACCCACTCACCGATAAGCGGGATGGAGAGGGACATCTCGACGCCGATCTGGCCGGCCCAGAACGAGAGCTGGCTCCACGGCAGCAGGTAGCCGGTGTACCCGAACACCAGCGTCAGCGAAATCAGGACGATGCCGATGAGCCAGTTCAGTTCGCGCGGCTCCTTGTAGGCCCCGGTGAAGTACACGCGGAGCATGTGAAGGAACACGGCGGCGACCATAATCTGCGCGGCCCAGCGGTGGACCGAACGCAGGAAGTAACCGAGGTTGAGCTGGCCCATGATGAGCATCACCGAGTCATACGCGACCGTCGGCGACCCGTCGGCAGCCGCGGCGGCCGGTGCGTAGTAGAAGCCCAGCAGCGCGCCGGATATCGCGGCGACGATGTACGCGACTGTCGAGAACGACCCGAGTGCGTACAGTGGATACCAGTACCAGAACTTGTTGTCGAGGTTGTACTGTTCCGTGTGGCTCTTCGGCATCTGCATGTTGACCTTGTAGTAGAGATCTTCGAGGATCTCCAGGTAGTCAACGACGCGCAGGCGCTTGTCGAGCCAGATGAGCACGGTCAGGTACACCGATTCTATCGGCGTCAGCTCGCGCGATTCCATCCAGCCTTTGTGGTCGTGTTCGTCTTTGCGTTCGAGACTCATTGGTTACTCCGTTTTTGGTGGGCGTGGCAGCGCCACGAACGTCGATTGCACGGGACTGAACGGGTCGTACACGGACTGGTGGCACTGACAGTAGATGTCGTTGGCTGCGGCGAAGTTAGCGCTTCCCTCCTGTGTCTTGAACCCGGGCACACAGCAGAAGTGTGTGCATTTGTTCAGCCAGGCGATGAAGCCCTGATCGGTGGCCTCGGAGACGAACGACTGAACGCTTCCCGGAAGGTCCGCGTACTCGTCTTCGCCGTTGGCCATCTTCTCGACTTCGACCGATCTGATTATCTGCACCGGAGCGCCGTTCTTACCCTCGCTGTTGGTCCGCCAGACGACGCTCGCAGGCTTCCCGACACCGGGGTCACCGATGCCGTTGCCCCATTCCTTATAGTCTTCGAACATGTCGACCGTGAGTGGTTTGCCGGACTCGTACTCCCCTTGCCAGGAGAAGGTCCCAGTGTCGTTGAGGAACGTGCTGTTCCGGTCGGATTGGGGGTAGATAGCTGCGGTGCTCTGGATACCACAGTACTGGAACCACTGCGAGGAGTAGTCGATGCCACTCCCGCCGAAGTCCGGTGCAACGGCCGCACCGGCGTTCTCGTCGTACTCTGGCCAAAGCCCACTGATCTCGCCACCGTCGATTTCGATCGGGATGATCGGCATTCCCCGCGGGGCCGGTCCGGCGGTATTTTCGACAGCGACGAACGGGGTCGTCCCGCCACCTTCGCCGGCAGCGTCTGTCGTCGCGTCGACGGCTGCAGCGCCACCGACGCCGACGCCGGAGAGTGCCGCACTCCCGACGACGCCCTTTACGAAGCGACGACGGCCTGTTTCAGCCGGGTATTTGTCTTCATCAAGTGGCATATTATTTCTTGTAGTATGGATACACAGCGCGTTTGAATGTCTCTGCGAGTTCGTCGCCGTCCGCCACCGTCGTACCGTCGACGTCTTCCTGACGGATGTAGAGGTCCTCCCACTTCCGGCGGCGCTTCTTGACGATCATCACGTCGGGGAGGAACTCCTTGCGGTACAGCAGCATGATGAACGACAGGTCGATGAAGATCGCCGTCAGCACGCCACCGAGGAACATGTTGGCCTCGATGAGCCGTACCGTCAGCGTCGTCCCGATGCCGGACGCCCACCCGGCAATCATGCCGTAGGTGAACAGGCCGACGAGGCCGACCTGAATAACCGTCAGGAGGACGATGCCGACAGCCGCTGCTGTGCTCTCTCGTGGCGGTTCGTACCGGTGGATATCACCGTAGGTGGAGCCTTCGGATGCCATCAGTTGTTCCCTCCGCTAGTGTGGGGCGACTCGCCGTACTTCAGCTGGAAGAAGGTGAATATCAGCGGGATGATGACTGCGAGTCCAGCGCCGAACCCGACAAAGTGGGGCTGGATCGGGACGCCGGCGTAGTGTGGGTCGACTTCCACCGGACCGCCGCCGCCGATCGTCTGTGTCGGGTACTCCTCGCCGACGACGACAGCTCCCTTCATGTTGAGTCCCTCGTGGGGGACACAGATGTACGGGTAGATGCCGTCCTCCTCGAACGTGTGCTCGTAGTTGACGCCGGCACTGGACGTTGTACTGCCGGAGTCCAGCGGCCCGTCGCCGTCGGAGACGACGTTGTGGCCGCCGCCGTTGCCCGTCCACTCGAATTGGACGGTCGCGCCGTTGTCAACGTGGACGGCTGGCGGACCGAACCCGTACGCGCCGCCGTTGGCCTGCACGCCGACTTCGACAGTTACTGTGTCCTGCCCGGTCGCGTCGACGGTCGTCCCGTCGAAGTTCCCGACCGAATCCAGGAAACCGCCGTAGTCCGGGACGGTTTCGCCACCTCCGCCACCTTCCTCCTGTGCGGCGGCTGCGCCGGTGGCACTGAGGGTCGCCGCAGCACCGGCGGCCCCCCCTGCTGTCCGGACGAACTCCCGTCTGTTCATATACACTCTGGAATCAGGACTGAGTTTGTATAAACCCACCGAATACCACCCGCAGGAACCGTCATTACCCGGCTTCGTCAGTCTCGCCTGCCCCGTCTTCAGACCCCGTATTCTGCGGGTCGAGCTCCGGAACGAACTCCGGTCGTTCGCCGTCCTCAAGTCCGATGGCCCGCAGTCTGTCTCGGTACTCCTCGGCGCGGAACGTGTCCGAGAGCCTCGCGTTTGCGACGGTGAAAAAGAGGACGAGCGAGACGCCGATGAAGGCGACGCCGGCCACGACCAGCAGTGCAATGCTGGTCCCCCTGTTGCCGATGACGCCAGCGGTCGCAAGCACTGCGCCTCCCAGTAGGGCAATCCCGGCCAGGAACTGCGTCCCGGCAATCGCCTGTAGCATCCAGTTGCCGAGTTCGCCACCACCCTCGGGAACCGCTTCCGGTTCGGGAAGGGGCCTGTCGGGGACGTTCTCAGGCACGTCGTAGGAATCCATCGAACACAGCGCGACCGTTGGCTTCACGTCACGCATGACGGTCCCTTCCCCTTCGAGGCTCCCATCGGGATAGACGACCGCATAGCCTTCGTCGGAGTACGCGAGCACCCGCGGCGGGTCCCGGTGGCGCTCGATGCGGGCGAACACGTCGCGGTTTGCGACGCGGTTCCGGAGGTCCCGGGTGACCCTGTCGAGGAGTTCGTCGCCGGTGATCCAGGAGTCCTCATCGAAGGCAACGTCCCACTCCTCGGCGGTCATCTCGGCCATGTCCGCCGGGCCGAAGTCGTCGAAGTCGTACTTCTCTTCGACCTGCTTCCGGAGCGCCTCCGTGTCGAGTTCGTCGCCTGACTCGCCGTCTTCGGCCGTCTCACCGCCGTCGCCCTCGGCCCCGGGTTCGCCGGGCTCGGTTTCGGCAGTTACCGCGTCCGCAGGGGTGTTCCCGCGCTCGTCCTCCGTGGGAGACGTCGAGTCCGGGTCGGCCATTGCCCGGGTGTACGGACCGCGACGGCTTACAAGTTCTGACCTTCTGCATCCGGCAGTCTTTAGCGAGCACTGTCCCTAGGTCGGGCCATGGTGTCGGACGGCCTCGTGGCCACAGTCGTGTTACTGTCGGTGAGTCTCAGCCTCCCCTGTTTCCTGTACGGCGCGTACTACATCATCGAGACGGAGCCGGTCACCTGGGACGTGCTCGTCCATCATCTGAAGTTCGTCACGACGGGGCTGGTGCTGACCACCGTCCCGATGGTGTTCTGGATGATCCCACGCCTCCCGGACCAACTCGGTGGCCTCTCCGCTGTCCACGCGATGCTCGGCCTCCAGGCCTACGCGCTGCTCGCCTTCGGCGGGACGGGTATCGTCCGCATCTTCCGCGCGAAGCGGGAGCACGACCTCTACAACGAGTACGACGAAGACCTGTTACTGGACGAAATCGGCGACGAGACGTTCAGTCACTGGCGCTCGCGCCTCCGCATCGGCGTGTTCGGATACGTCATCTTCTGGCTGCTGGCGTATCTGGTCGGCGTCACTCGATACGCCCTCCGCTACGTGGCGTGAGTAGCATCGACAGCGGGTTTGATTCTCGGTTACTGCGAACAGACTAGATGTTTCATTAGTATTGCAGGTCCATCGCTAGCCGTGGTTCCAATGTACGAACACATCCTCTTTCCAACGGACGGTAGTGACGGAGCAGAAGCCGCGCTAGCGCATGCACGCAACCTCGCCGAAACACACGACGGGACGTTACACATCATGACCGTCCTCGATACGTCGTCACCCCATATCGGCATGACCGCCGCAGGTACGGAGGGGGCCACGACCGGCATGGTTGCGGAGGAGCACGACCCGTCGGAGCCGGGCATGGTCGGCGAGGAACACGATATCGATGCAACGCTTCAGGAGCGGTCACAGGCCATCGTCGACGCGGCGGCAGACGAAGTCGACGCAGTCGACACCGTCACCGCCGTTGAACGCGGCCCACCGCACAGCGCGATCCTCGACTACGCCGATGAGAACGATATCGACCTCATCGTCATGGGGACTCACGGCCGAACCGGCGTCGAGCGGTATCTCCTCGGCAGCGTCGCCGAAAAGGTCGTCAGAACGTCCGATGTGCCTGTTCTCACGGTGCGCCTCGGAGAGGCCGACAGCTGAAGCCCTCGCCCGAGGTTACCACGCCTCGCCGCTGGCGAGGTCGACTTCACTGTCGCCCTTCTCGGAGGGACAGATATCCGCGAGCACGCACGCCTCGCAGTCCGCGGAGCGCGCGCCACACACCGCTCGCCCGTGGTCGATGAGGAGATGTGTGAACTGTTGCCACTCGTCGCTGGGCACCACGTCGAGCAGGTCCTGCTCGATGGCCTCCGGCCGTTCTTCCTCGGTAAGCCCCAGCCGCCGCGAAAGCCGCTGGACGTGCGTGTCGACCACGATGCCTTCGACGATGTCGTGGCCGTGCTGGAGGACGACGTTCGCCGTCTTGCGGCCGACGCCCGGGAGGTCGGTCAGCGCCGACATCGTGTCAGGAACCTCGCCGTCGTGTTCCTCGGTCAGAATCTCACCGATCCCCTGGAGGTAGCCGCCCTTGTTGTTGTGGAAGGTGATGCCGTAGATGTCTTCGGCGAGTTGCTCCTCGGTGGCCTCGGCGTAGTCCTCGGCGCTCTGGTACTTTTCGAACAGGTCCGCCGTGACCTCGTTGACCCGCTCGTCGGTGCACTGCGCGGAGAGGACGACGGCGACCAGTAACTCGAGACGGTTGCTGTAGTTCAGCGAGATCGCCGAATTGGGGTATTCCTCGTGAAGTCGGTCGACGACCTCCGTTGCCTGTTCCTCGCGTGAATCCAGCGGCGTTCCCATACCTCTGGGCAGTGCTGGGGTCCCTTTGGCGTGTCGTTCTGCGCCGAGCACCTAGCCGACGGGCTATCCAAACATGCTACCAGCACTCATACCACGGCAACGGTCTTGTGTCAACCATGTGTCCGTTCCGGCATGCCCGGCCCAGTGTTCCTCCGCGGCGAAACAGTGACGCTGCGGACGATAGAGGACGAAGACGTACCGTTCCTGCAGGAGACAGTCAACGACCCTGCCGTGCGACACGGCCTCTCAGCGTCTCAGCCGATGACGGAGCAGGCCGAACGGGAGTGGCTCGAATCCGAGACCGGCCTCGATTCGGAGAACGCCCATCTGCTGGTCTGTGTCGACGGCGACCCGGTCGGAACGGTCGGCCTGATGGCCGTCTCGACCCAGCCGGGGACCGCCGAAATCGGCTACTTCCTCTCACCGGACGCCTGGGGCAACGGCTACGCGACCGATGCCGTGCGAACGCTCGCCGAGTACGGCTTTCAGGAGCGGCGGCTCCATCGAATGTACGCAAAAGTACTCGCTGGCAACGACGGGTCCCGGCGAGTGCTCGAAAAGGCGGGCTTCGAGCGGGAGGGGACCCTGCGGGACCACTGGTTCCGTGACGGCCGCCACGAAGACGTGTACATGTACGGGTTGCTGGCCGGTGAACTGGACCACGGCGAGTAGCTACAACTCGGCGAGGCCACGTAGAACCGTGTCGAGATCGGGCGCGCTCCCGCCCGAGTCGTCGAACGCTGTCGCCGCCCGAACGCGACACCGCTGGTCGACGAGGAATGCCGCTCGCTGCACGCTCCCGTCCTGTTTTCGGACGCCGAACTGGGTGGCGACGCCGTGGGTGTCGGCCAGCAGTGGGTAGGGGAGCGATAACGCCGCCGCGAGCGACCGGCAATCGTCGATACCTGCGGCGAGAACGCCAAAGACGGCCACGGCGTCCGACACGCTCGCCCAGTCTGTCTCGGCTAGCTCGCTGAGAAGGGCCCGCGAATCTGGGTCGTCGCCTGGAACGAACGCCACGACCGCCGGCGCGCGGTTCGTCGCAGCGGACAGCCGATAGGCACCGGCACCGCTGTTTGCGGTTCCCTGCAGGTCGAAGTCCGGAGCGGGGTCGCCAGGGTCGAGCATACCGAGCGAACGGGGAAGCGGCGCAAAAGTCCCCCGGTCATATAAGCGACTGCTGCCTGTGCAGAGAGGGTGATATCGTGGGATTGGAGCCAGCCCTGCTGTCGTTGTTTGGGAGTCCTGCGCGGTGTTCACTCCCCCCGAATCGCGGACGTTTCAGTCGCAAAGAAGCTTTATAAGCCGTCCGACCAACCACCGTCGTATGGGAATGGAGAATCTGCCACAGGAGATTACAGCCCTCGTGGGTCGCGAGGTGTATTCGAAAAACGGCGTGTTCGTCGGCGAAGTCGAGGATCTTCGGCTGGAACTCGACCGCAAGGAAGTGACAGGGCTGGCACTCCACCAGCTCAACACGGAGCTGTTCGACGAAGAGGTAAACGCGGCACGGGGTGTCATCATCCCGTACCGGTGGGTCCAGGCTGTCGGGGATGTCGTCATCGTCAGCGACATCGTGGAACGGCTCCGCCAGCCCGAGGCCGGCGACGAGGAAGAGGAAGTCCCAGCCTAGTTTCCGTTCGAACTCTCGCTACTGGAACTGTCGACGCCCATCGCTTCGAACAGTTTCCGCTTGACCGCTTCTTCAGTGAGTTCCAATAGGGTATCTCTGTTGTCGTCGCTCGTATCCAAGCCGGTGAAGATGCCGAGCGGTATCTCGACGCTGGCGTCGGTGGAGTGGCCCGCGGTCTCGCCCATCCCGCCGAACGCGTCCGACAGTACCTTGCCGATGTTCATCCGGATGTCCTTCGAACGCGCGGCGAGGTAGATGGTGTCATCAGCGATGGCGAACACCGCTGTAGTCGTAATCCCTTCGAGATTGAGGAGGTGCTGGGCCGCCTGCGCCAGCGCGTCGCGATCCCGGATGAAGCCGGCGTTGGAGACGAGGTGGCTCCCCTGGACCTCGCGGTTCCGGATCGCTTCGGCGAGCACGTCAAGCGTTTCCGGACTCATCGACGGCGATTCGACCTGTTCGAGCGTGTCGTGGTCGGCGAACGGGTACAGGTACGCCGCGGCGGTCAGGTCCGCCGGCGTCGTGTCCCGCTTGAAGTCCAGCGTCTCAGCGCGGATGCCGTACAGCAGCGCCGTGGCGACGCTCTGGTCGAGATTGAGGTCCAGTTCCTGGATGTATTTCGTCAGAATCGTCGACGTAGCCGAGATGTTGGGCCGGATGTCGGAGAAGGTGGCGTCGTGTTCCAGTTCGTGTTCGTGCTCGTAGTGGTCAACGACGATATCGACCGAATCGATAGCCGGTTCGCCGCCCTTGGCAACGTCCACCAGCGCGAACGTGTCGTACTCGTCGAGGTCGACATCCTCGTTCGAGGTCAGTTCGATACCGAGGAGATTGACGAACGCGCGGTTCTCCTGGTGGCCGATCTCGCCCTCGTAGATGATGTCGGCCTCCACGTCGCGGCTCGCGGCGATGGCCCGCAGCGCGGCGGCCGAGGCGATGGAGTCCGGGTCAGGCGACCGGTGGATGAGTATCGCCATGCGTTCCTCGGTCCCGTCGATGACGTCCCCGAGCTGGGAGGCCTTGTACTCCAGTTCACCGGTCTCCAGTGCTCGAAGTGCCGAATCGGCGATAACTGCGGAGGGGTTGATGACCACGTCCGCACCGAGCTCGGTGAGTTCGTCGGCCGACACGGGGTCGTCGGCGCGGGCGACGATGAACTGCTCGCCACCGGCCTCACGGATGTTTCGGACCGCCTCGGCGTTGGCGGCGACGTCCGAGGACATGATGAGCACCACGTCCCGGTCGGCGACAGTCTCTACGGTGCCCGTCTCGGAGATGTCCGCATGCTGTGCGTTGAGATCCTGGTCACGGAGCGCCTCGACTCGCCCCTCGTCCGCGTCGAGGATGAGCACGTCTTTCCCCTCCTCGACGAGTTCTTCCGCCACGGCGTGGCCAACACTCCCACACCCGAGGATGGCGTAGGTCGACATAGAGGCCATCGTGATGCCGCTGGCTGTACTCATTAGTATCTGTATCGCTTGGCGTCAAGCCTCTTTAATGCCAGCTATTTCTCCAACAACTGGGAACGGTCGCCTGCGAAGGTGGCTTGAGAGGCCGCCACCCGTCGTCTAGCGCGGACATGGTCGCTCACCCGGCCGACTCTCGTGGGCAGTCCGGCGCGCTAGCTGGCTGGTGTGTGCAAGCAACGTGAGACCGACCGACACGAGGCGTCCGAATGAAAACCTATTTTACCGGGCCGTCCAGAGCAATGAGTGCACTGGGCCGGTAGCTCAGTCTGGCAGAGCGACGGCCTCTTAAGCCGTCGGTCGAGGGTTCAAATCCCTTCCGGCCCGTATTCTTGCGCCGCGAACGAAACCGTGAGCGGCGCGAATTCGATAGGAATGGGTTTGAATGACGGCACGAGTGAGTGTCAACGAGCGAAGTGCAGGTAGTTCAAATCCCTTCCGGCCCGCTTTTGCGACGAACTATCTGTGAGGAGCAGAACCGCTATGGAGTGGATTTGAACCAGGGGGCGTGCACAGCGAGGCGACAGCTACGGGAACCATGTTGACAGGCTCACCGGCGGTTCGGGACCTTCGGCTCAGCCACTCACGTCGTACAGGTCGTCAGTGTCGGTGGCGAGCACCGCGTTGACGACGACGCCGACCATCAGAACAATCGCGGCCACGTAGGTGCTTGTGAGGATGAGGATAAGCCCGCTGAGGACGCCGTAGATCGCGTACTGACCGGCGTTGGTGACGTAGAACTGTACCACCGCGTGGATGACGGTCCAGCCCATAGCGGTCGTTATCGCGCCGGGGAGGGCATCGGTGAGCGAACCGGCGACGCGCGACGGGACCAGATACAGGGGAAGCAGCGTCACGGTCAGAACGACGAACAAGACGGCGAATCCGGCGACCACGCTCAGCAGGTCGGTCGCGAAGAGAGCCAGGAACACACTCTGAACGATAATCACGAGAACCGTGGCCGAGAGCGTCACGAGGACGACCACCGCATCGTACATCTGCCTCGTCAGGGGCTGTTCCGTCACCGCCTCGATGCGCTCGACGACGGTCAGGAAGCCGACACCGACGTTGGCACCGCTCCAGGCCAGGACGACCACGGAGAGGACCGTCGCCGCTGTGCGGCCCGAAGCCGTCGTCAGTCCCTCGTACACCAGTTGCTGCGTGTCGGGGGTGAGGAACTGCGCCTCCGAGGCCGAGACCACGCCCGCGAGTTGCCGACCGAAGACGATGAACACGAGCAACAGCACCGGCATGAGCGATATGAACGCGTAGTACGCCAGCGACGTCGCGATGTACCTGATGTCGCTCTCGTACGCGATACTGGCGACTGTCTTCGCGGTTGCTACCCACTCGGCTCGTCGCGCCATATCTGGACAAGGATGGAAGCAGGGAAACATGTTTGTGCCGAGATAACTGACGACCGGAGCGCGTTCCTGATTGCCCGTGAAGGTCCCACCGAGTCAAAATCGCGCCAGGAGGTGGCGTCGAGACGGAATCGGCGACCCCGGATTGTACTGTCGGCTGTAACTATTTCGAGATATTCGCCACCCCGGAGTGGCGAAATTCGTCACAGACGTACAGCCGAGAGTATTAGCCCTTGATGTTGCACACCGGATACGTCCGGGCCACCGTGTCGCCGATGCCCAGTGCCTCGGAAACCCGAACCACCTCGTCGACGTCCTTGTAGACCCCGGGGGCCTCCTCGGCGACGGTCGCCCCGCTCTGGGCCTTGACGTACACCTGCTGGCTCCGGAGCGCGTCCTGAACGTCGCCGCCCCAGAACTCGTCTTTCGCCTGCGTGCGACTCATCACGCGACCAGCGCCGTGGGCTGTCGAGCCGAACGACAGGTCCATCGAGCGGTCACCGCCCCGGAGAACGTAACTACCGGCACCCATGCTGCCCGGGATGATGACCGGTTGGCCGGCGTCCCGGTACGCCGCTGGCACCTCAGGGTGACCGGCCGGGAAGGCGCGCGTCGCGCCTTTGCGATGGACGTACAGCTCCCGGTTCTCGCCGTCGACGGTGTGGGATTCCTTCTTGGCGATATTGTGGGCCACGTCGTACAGCAGGTTCATGCCGAGTTCCTCCCACGGTCGGTCGAACACGTCTGCGAACACCTGCCGAGTGCGGTGCATGACGAGTTGACGGTTCACCCACGCGAAGTTTATCGCCGCACACATCGCGCCGTAGTACTCCTCGGCGAGCGGTGACCCGGCTGGGGCTGCGGCCAGCTCTCTGTCGGGCAGGCGCTGTAGGAGAGGCTGGTGTCGCTGCTCGATGCGGCGGAGGTAGTCGTTGCAGGTCTGATGGCCCAGCCCCCGGGAGCCGCAGTGAATCAGGACGACCACCTGGTCAGATTCGAGGCCGAACGCCTCGGCCACATCCTGGCGGTAGATGTCGGTGACGCGCTGGACTTCGAGGAAGTGATTGCCGCTGCCCAGGCTCCCGACCTGGCTCTTCCCGCGGTCCTTGGCGTCAGCCGTAATCGCCTCCGGGTCCGCGTCCGGCCTGCGGCCCTCGTCCTCGCAGTGACGCAAGTCGTCCTGGACGCCGTAGCCGTTCTCGACGGCCCACTCGACGCCGCGGTCGAGTATTTCATCGATAGTTCCCCTGTCGGTCTCGACGACGCCGCCACCGCCCAGGCCCGACGGAATAGCCTCGAACAGCCGATCTACCAGTTCTTCCTCTCGGCCGCGCAGATCATCGTACGTGAGGTTCGTCCGCACCATCCGGACGCCGCAGTTGATGTCGTACCCGACCGCGCCCGGTGAGATACAGCCGTCTTCGGCATCCGTCGCGCCGACGCCGCCGACGGGGAACCCGTAGCCCTGGTGCCCGTCCGGCATACAGATGGCCGGCTCGACAATCCCGGGGAGGTGCGTCGTGTTCTGCAGTTGCTGGAGCGTCTTGTCCTCGGCGATCTCTTCGAGCAGGGCTTCGCTGGCTAACACCCGGCCGACGACTCGCATCTCCCCCTCGCGTGGCAACTCCCAGACGTTCTCGCTGACCTGTTCCAGGGTGATGCCGTTTGTCTGGAACGTTGACATACGTCTAGGTGGACCGCACAGGGGAGTAATCCTTTCCCCGAGCCAAGCGGCCGGTCGACAGTGCCGGTGGCGTCACCCCGAACCGAACGGCGGTCAGACTCGAAGACGACGTACACCCGCCAGCCACCGTCCGCCTCCTCGACTGCCATCTCCGAGTACGTGACAGCCTTGATTTCCCGGGCGCTCACTCGCGCCAGTGGAACGCCCCGTGCCGTGGCGTCGACGGTCCACTCCCCGTCCCGTTCTGCGACGGTCGCCTGATTGTCGACCGGGAGTTGGTTTCGCAGGTCCCGCTCGAGGAGCAGTTCGTCCAGATACTCGAGCAGCGCCGCCTCGACGTGCTCCGCGGTGGTCGAGAGCGAGAAGCGCTCGCCCGCGTCGGGGATGTCGTCACACTGCGCTGCGGCCATCCCGTCGGCAGCAGCGGCAAACGCGTCACCGAGCGTGTCGCCGGTGGCTTCGACGGCCACGTCCGCAGTGTGGGCCTGTAGCTCGTAGCTCATATCGGGTTCTCTCGTCTGCGGCCGACTTTGCTGTTCGGTCCGGGGACTGTCCGTCGCTCCCGTTTGTGGACGGGTCAGCCGTCCAGTCGCTTTCGCATCTCGACGTGTGGGATGCCGGCTTCCTCGAACACGTCGCTGACCGTCTCATAGCCGAGTTGTTGATAAAAGGCCTCGACGTGGGTCTGTGCGTGGAGTTTGAGCGCCGTCGCACCGTCGTCGCCAGCGGCGTCCTCGACGGCTCGCATCAGTGCCGAGCCGACACCAGTGCCCCGGTAAGGCTCGCGGACCGCGACCCGCTCGACCTTTCCCACTGCAGGCTCGGGGAACCGGAGTCTGGCGGTCCCAACTGGATACTCGCCGTCACGGGCCAGAAACTGGACGGCGTCCGAATCGTTCCCGTCGAGTTCCTCGTCCTCGGAGACGCCCTGTTCCTCGACGAACACCGCGGTTCGGACGGCCGTTGCCGCGTCTTCGAACTGGTCCCAGGTCCCAACCTCGACAGCGTAGTCGCTCATGCCCGCGGCTTCGGGCGGGTCCCCTGTATGTGCTGTTACTGGGAACCGCCGAAACCATCAACACAGATGCGGGTGTAGCGAGCATGCATGACCTACGATTACGCTCGCGACCACGAGCACGAACTGTCGGCGGAGTATCTGTACGCCTCTGACGCGGAGGTTCTGGGTATCTACGACTCCGATGACTCTCTACAGGTCGACGTGGCGGTCATCTGCCCCGAATGCAGCGAGACACTTCGTCTGGAAGCGACCGTCGATAAAGTCACGTCGTCCGGGACGGAGCTCCCGCTGGACGAAGACTACTACGACTGACCGGCGTATCCGCAATAATTTTTTCCGCGGCGCGAGTACAGGCGTCCGCTATGTCCGACTTCGACACATTCGAATGCTCGAACTGTGGTGAGTCGTTCAAAGCGTATCCCGACGCGAACGCGGCACAGAAGGAAGCGTGTAGTCCGGCCTGCGAAACCGCGGTGTAATCGGCTGCGGCTTTCTGCGTTCCCCCTCCGGTCGTCAGCGTTAGCTGTCGGGGCTGTAGTTGGGCGCTTCGTCCGTAATCATCACGTCGTGCGGGTGGCTCTCCTGCTGTCCGGCCGCGGAGACCCGCACGAACTCGGCGCGCTGCTTGAACTCTGGGATAGTCTCAGCCCCGACGTAGCCCATTCCGGACTGCATCCCACCGACGAGCTGGTGGAGTTCGGAGGCCAGCGAGCCCTTGTACGGTGTCGCGGCTTCGACGCCTTCGGGGACGAATTCCTCACCCTCCTCGTCGTCCTTGAGGTAGCGCTCGCCGCCGCCCTCGTTCATCGCGCCGACGCTGCCCATCCCGCGGTACTGCTTGTACTTCTTGCCGTTCATCGTGATGACGCGGCCCGGGGCCTCGTCGGTCCCGGCGAAGTAGGAGCCGAGCATCACCGCGTCCGCACCCGCGGCGATGGCCTTGATGGCGTCGCCGGAGTAGCGGATGCCACCGTCGGCGATGACCGGCACGTCGTGCTGGCTCGCCACGTCGGCGACCTGCGCGACGGCGGTGATCTGGGGCATTCCCGCACCGGTGACCACGCGGGTCGTACAGATGGAGCCGGGACCGATACCGACCTTGACGCCGTCGGCGAAGTCGACGACAGCCTCGGCGGCTTCCCGGGTGCCGATGTTACCGACGACCACGTCGGCGTCTACTTCGGCCTTGATCTCGCGGGCGCTCTCGATGACGTTCGCGTTGTGGGCGTGCGCACAGTCGATGAACAGGATGTCAGCGCCGGCCTCGTCCGCGACCTGCGCGCGGTCCATCTCGAAGGGGCCGACGGCGGCACCACAGCGGAGCGAGCCGTCGTCTGCGCGGGCGGCCTGGTCGTACTCGCGACGCTGGAGAATCCCCTGCATCGTGACCAGTCCGACGAGCCGGTTCTCGTCGTCGACGATTGGGACGCGCTCGATCTTGTGGTCGTACATCAGTTCCAGCGCCTCACGGGGCGTCACGTCTTCGGGGGCGGTGACGACTTCGTCGGTCATCGCGTCCGTGACGGCGTCGTCCTCGCCGACCTCCAGATACGGCCGGATGTCCGTCCCGGAGATGATCCCCAGCACTTCGCCGTTGTCGTCGTCGACGACCGGCGCGCCGGAGACGCCCTCGTGTTCCATCATCTCGTCGACCTCGCGGACGGTCTGGTTCGGGCTTGCCGTCACAACGTCGCGGATGATGAGCTCGTCGGCGCGTTTGACCCGCTCGATCTCAGTCGCCATCTGATCGGCGTTCATGTTCCGGTGGAGGACGCCGATACCGCCCTGTCGCGCCATCGCGATCGCCATGTCGCTCTCGGTGACGGTGTCCATCGCCGCGGAGACGACGGGAACGGTCAGCTCGACCGACTTCGAGACCCGCGTCGTCGTGTCTGCCTCGTCCGGTTCGACGCGGGACTCCTTGGGTCTGAGGAGCACGTCGTCGAACGTCAGCGCCTCCGGTACTCGGAGCTTCTCTGAGAAAGGCTCGGAATCGTTCGCCATGTAAATCGTCCACGACGACCCGGCAAAAACGTTGCGAGACTCGACGCTACATGGGGTTCGATGCCACACTCGTCGCTGGTTGCCCCTCCAGAAATCTTCCCCTGGGACCTCACTTGTCAGGTATTTCCCTCGAGGGTGAGACATTCGTCCACAAACGGCGCTCGATTCCGGAGAAACGGTGGCGCGTGTGCCCAGTTCTCACGCAACGGTTATGTGGGAATGAAGGATAATTAAAAACATGCGACTCACCGAACCCGCACGGAACGGTACTGCCCGTCAGACGACGCCTATAGCGTCGGGCAACACAACGTTCATGCGGTTCGGTAAACAGTTCTGGCAGTTCTGTCATGCTCGTCAGGACCGAGCGAGAATCCCCCGACGGGAGTTGGGTCACGCTCGACCGTAACACGACATGAGTATCTCCAGACACCCGATTGCGCTCGACATCGAGCAGCAGGTCGGCCGCGGCGGCCGGCTCTTGGCGACCGTCATGGGCCTCCCGTTAGTCGACGGTATCTTCCCGGTGCTCGTCCTCGCGGGGGCGCTGTCGACCTGGACCGGCGTCCTCGAAGTGGGCCTGCTCGTCTTCGGCGGGTCGGCTACCGTCGCTGTCGTGCTGGCCGAACTCGAAGGCGGTCCCCGTCAGCAGGCGCGCTCGGTGCTCATTATCGGGGCCGTCCTGTTACCGGTCGCCCTCATCGAAGCGGCGCTCGCGCCGACCATCGCGGGTATCGTCGAACTGGCGACCCTCGAGCGGTTCGCCGGCCTCGTCATCCTCGCCATCGCCGCACAGACCGCAAGCGCCCGGATCGGCGAGTATCTGCCGCGTCCAGCCGTCATCGTCGTGCTCGGCCTGCTGGCGAGCCTCGATCCCGCCGGCGCAGAGCTGGTCACCGCTATCGAGCCCGGCGTCCTGCTCCGCGCGGCCGCCACCACCGGCGTCGGCATCGGCTTCGCTCTCGCCGTCGCGCTGGCGAGTCCGTGGCTCCGCAACGCCGTCGACATCGACCGCTTCCGCTTCGGCAGCGCCGTCGCGCTCGGCGTCCTCGCCCTCTCTGTCCTCGGTGTGATGCCAACTGACGCGCCGGTGGCGCTGGCCGTGCTCGCCGTCACGGCGCTGTTGTCGTTCGACCCGGAGAACGCCCGCACGCGCCACACGGAATACCGACCCGACGCCGTGGATCTCACCGCCGCCTTCGCCGACGGCGGCGCGTCCCAGGGCGTCGCCGCCGACGAACAGACCGATGACGGGGCCGCGGTCGAGTACGAGCCCGATCAAGAACGCGCCCCGTGGCTGTGACGAGGGAGAACTTTTAGGCCCATCAGGCCCGGCTGTCCGGTATGAGCGACAATCGCGTTGTGCAGGGCCGGATGCAGACCCCCGAGAGCCTGGCCGAACTCATCGAAGGCGAGAGTGTCATGGACGCAGAGCCCATCGAAGACGCAGACGACGACTGCCCCGAATGCGGGGAAAACGTCATCTCCGTGGGGTACATGCCCTCTGCGCTGGAGTTTGTTACTGGGTATAAGTGCCAGGAGTGCGACTGGTCGGACACCGACCGCGACTGATCGCCGTCTGCCAATCGAAATCCCTTTAATGCGAGTCGGCTTACGCCGGAGTGCGGGGTCGTGGCCTAGTCCGGGAAGGCGGCTGACTCCAGAGGCCACGCGCCTGGGACGACACTTCGAGGGCTGATATACTGAGCGGCCGGCTGATCACCGGTTCGCGACGATGACCCTCTGGAGTTCCGAGGCGCAGGACGGAGATATCAGCCGATCGGGGGTTCAAATCCCTCCGACCCCATACTGTTACTCGTTCAGAGCTATTTGCTCGTTGGTTTCATCGACGTACCGCGTGTAAAGCTGTTCAAAATCCGTTCTCGTAGCGTACCTTTCGCCCATCCGAAGCTTTCTACGGACCAAATCGAGTGCAGTCGGTATCGAGTTGGCAAGTCAACACTGCCCAAGTCCAATGAGTTTACTTCATGGCGGCTATCTGCCCACGCATGAGCCAGGTCTTGCACGATTTACTTGCCGGAAACGCCGATCACGCGGCGGAGTTCCGGGACCGGTTCGACAGCGTCCAGAACTCGCAAACGCCCGATGCTGTCACAGTCTGTTGCTCCGATTCGCGGGTCCTCCAGGACCACATGTGGGGCAACAGCGAACCGGGGCACCTCTTCACGTGTAGCAACATCGGAAACCGAGTCATCCAGCGGACCGCGTCCGGCGAGGCGGTGTCCGGTGACGTGTTGTATCCTATCGAACACACGATGACCGAAACTGCTGTGGTCGTCGGCCACACCGGCTGCGGGGCGGTGACAGCGACCTACGATGACCTGACGGACGGTCTCGACGAACCGGCGGGTATCGATCACTGTCTCGGTGTTCTCAAGCCCCATCTCGAGCCTGCACTGGAGCACCTCCCCGATGATATCGAGCGGGCAGCGGCCATCAACCGACTCGTCGAGTACAACGTCGACAGGCAAGTCGAGTTCCTCCGCAGCAGTGACGACGTTCCCGATGCTGTCGACGTGTTCGGCGTCGTCTACGATTTTCAGGACGTGTACGGCGGCCGACGGGGTGAAGTCCACGTCATCAACGTTGACGGAGAAACCGGTGTCGACGAGCTTCGAGCGGCACATCCCGATATCGACTCACGGATCAACCGTCTCTGGGAGTACTAGCCCCGCTACCGATACTCGCGCTGTTCGATCTGTTCAGTTCTATAGCTCACGTAACACGGACGTGTGTCCATCTCCGGTGTCCGATTACCCCGCTTGTACCACTGTGATCGGGATCGACGACCCGACATCGCGAACTCCCAGAGGCCGCATGTGAGTAGAGCCGATCCCGATTCGTCTCTACCCGCTCGTGAGAAGGGGTCACAGTAGATTCCAAGTCCGGCATATAAGTCAATAGGACCCTTCTAGAGTCATTCGGCGACTGTATTGAGAACCAGTCTCCTGATCCGCGTCGTTCTTGCTGAGTTACTCCGAGTTATGAAACGGTCGCTTCAGTTACTGAAAAGTAGCTCACTACCTGTAGTCAAACAGTACTGTTACCAAACAATGGGAAGGAGATTAACTGATTAAGTAGGGGCCGACGAACCCGTAATTATGAGCGACCTGAGTACCCGTCGTGTTGATGGAAAAGCACTTGGAAAAGCAATGGGGTCGCTCTGGGCCGGAGCCGTTGTTGTGCTCGGACTGACTGCACGTCAGGGATGGGGTGATGAGTGGCGCGATCTCCTCTCCGATGTGTATCTGGGCTACGACTCGACTACGCGAGGATTGGTAGTCGGTGGTGTCTGGGCGTTCGCAGATGGGTTTGTCGGCGCATATCTTCTCGCCAGTTTATACAACCTGTTCAGGAACTCCGAAGACTAGGCCAAACGACTGACCACGATCTCGTATGACCTCGCTTCGCTCCCTACTACGGCGAAATCGTTCAGAAAAGCTCGGTCTCGTAGAGGTGATCGCGATGGGCGTCGGGGGCATGGTCTCAGGCGGGATCTACGCCGTGCTGGGTGTTGCGATGAGACAAGCGGGCAATGCCGTCCCGCTTTCGTATCTCATTGCGGGCGTCATCACGCTCCTCACTGCGTACTCGTATCTCAGACTCACGTTGCACTATGAGGAACACGGTGGAGCGTTCACGTTCGTCGAACACGCAACGGACAACGTGCATATCGCAGGCCTCGTTGGCTGGGTTCTCGTTGTCGGGTACATCGGCGTGATGGCGATGTACGCGTTCGCCTTCGGTGCGTACACGCTCACTGCTGCACGGGCTATCGTCGGGATCGAGCTACCACAGTTCCTTCGTCCGATCATATCGGTTCTCATGGTCGGGGCCTTCGTCGGGCTGAATCTCTCCGGCGTTCACGAGACCGGTCTGTTCGAGGACATCGCCGTCTACATTAAAATCATCATCCTGTTTTCGCTTGCCACCCTCGGGATAGTCTTCTACGGGGGAGATCCCACCTCGATTGACTTTTTCAATAGAGGACATCTCAGCCCCATCACGGGCTTTGCGATTATTTTTGTCTCGTACGAAGGCTTTCAGCTGCTGGTCTACGACTACGACGACATCGAAAACGTCGAGCAAACACTACCGATCGGGATGTACATTTCAATCGCAATTGCCATCCTGATTTATGTCTCGGTGTCGTTCATGGCCACGCTCCAGCTATCCCCCGAACAACTCATCGCCCACGAGGAGACGGCACTCGCAGCCGCTGTCTCGAACATTCCACTTTTGGGCGCTGTCGGGTTCACGCTCGTGATTCTCTCGGCGATGAAAAGCACATCTTCAGGGATCAATGCAACGCTTTTTGGCACCTCCCGGCTCGTCCACGAGATCGCAACAGAAGGCGCTATTCCCCGGTTGTTCTCCTTCCGGAACCGCAAGGGAATTCCCGTCTATGCGCTGTTGCTGATGGGCGGGCTGACTGCGGCTTTCACCGCACTCGGGACGCTCAAGCAGATCACCGAATTCGGCTCGGTTGCCTTCCTGATCGCTGATGCCGTGGCTAACTTCGTTAACCTCCAACTTGCTGACGAAACGGGATCGAACCGCCTCTTTCCCGCACTCGGCCTCGTCGGTACCGTGGCCGCGATACCGATTGTCCTCTATCATCTCTATAGAACTGACATCGAAATACTGCTCTGGATCGTCGGTATCTTCGGCTCTCTCTTTCTGCTCGAGTTCTTTTATATAGAGCGCCATCCGTTTGATCCCGAGGGCCACAACGAAAGGTGATAATTCGTATATCACCTCATTCCGGTTGAAGGGAGTTCTTAGCACGGCATATTCCCCTATCCGGCAAGCCTATTCTGGAATATACCGCCGCCGTTAGACCTCTTGTCTACCGAGTACGCTCTGCCGAACTTATCGCCCGTACTTGGCACGCTGTTTCTGACAAGGGAGAAGGATAGAAGAACTCTCAGCGCTACGTCACTCATCTGTCTTTAGCGAACGACTGTACTCTCCACTTCCGATGCTTTCTACTTCGGCCACGTTTGATGAGGAACTGTAGATAGAGCGTCTGAAACTCCCTGGAGTCCGACTATCTGCTTTCTCTTTGTTCGACCTTGTTCAGTTCGATCAGGAGCCGGAAGATCGCTTTCACGAGATTCGCGTCAACGTCGAACTGCTCGGCGTTGTCGCCGGCCCGATCCATGACGGCCTGCTCCTGCTGTTCGTCGGTCGTCGGGAGTCCCTTCTCGTCTTTGACCTGTGCGATGGTGTCGGCCACGTAGGTTCGCTGTGCGATCTTCTCGACGATTTCGCGGTCGATCGTCCGGATCTCGTCGCGCAGTTCGTCCAGCGACATGTCCTCTGGGTTCGGATTCGTGCTCATACTGTGTGTGTTCCCTCGGTTTGTGTCGTCGTCAGCCAGGTCTCTCCGGGTCGCTCGTCCCAGGCGTCCTGTACGGCTTCGAGTGCGGCCCGCTCGCCAACGGCGGTAAACGACGGCCCCGTCCCGGACAGCGAGACGCCCTCGACGTGCTGGAGTGCGTCGAGTACCGGGTCCGTCTCGAAATCCAGTGCGGCCGAGAACGCGAGGCCGTTGACCGTCATAGCTCGCTGATAGTCGCCGTCAAGCGCGAGGTCCTCGACGAGGCGGGCCATCGGCGCAATCTGGCGGCATCGCTCGACATCCGCGTCAGCACTAAAAGACTGTTCCGGCGGCGTCCAGACGAGCACGTCCCAGTCGATTTCGTCACGGCCTAGGAGCGCGTCGTCCTCGTTGTCGGTGACGGTGACGCCGCCGAGCATCGACGCCGACGCGTCGTCGAAGGCCCCGGTGACGGTGACGCCCACGTCGCGGGCCGCCATCACGCCGAGGCGGGCCATGTCCTCGCGGCTCATTCGCTCGGTCGCGTCGAGCGCGTCGAGCGTCGCCATGACGGTCGCGTTCGCGGCCGCGCTGGAGCTTTTGAGACCCGACGCCATTGGGACTTCGCTCTCGGTACAGACGGTGCCGCCGGAGACCGCCGGGACACCGACGTTCTGCGGGCCGCCGTGGGCGTCGATGACGTACTCGACACACCGTTCGATGAGCCGCGTGTCGGCGTCCGGAGCGCCGGCGACTTCGCCGGTGACGCCGTCGGTTTCAGTCGAGAGCGTGACGGTCGCTGTCGTGTACTCGTCGATAGCAAACGCCGCACCCCGGCCGGTCGCGAGCGCGTTGAGGACCGTCCCTGCTGCGGGCGCTGCTGCCTTCCCTTCCATCGACGTGTACTCCCTCGCGGACCTATTTACTAACTGCGATACCCCTGTGGGTCGCATCGGCCGCGGCAGCCGCAGCGACCGTGTTTCAATTCGATACAGGGGCGTCCGGCGGCAGTACCCGGCTCAGGCCGGGAACAGGAGGTACGGAACGATGAACAGAAGTAGGAACATGAACAGGAGGATGAGGCCGTACCCGGCGAGCGTCCCGGCGGCCGTCAGCCAGGCCGGATGGTCGAACTGCTCGGTGAGGTGTGTCATACCGAGAGACTCAACCGGTGGCAGTATAGTGGTTTGGGAGCGGAACGGGCACGACGGGTCGAACTGCCACGGTGTCCCGCTTGTGACCGAGAACGGTAGTCTTTCAACCATCGGTTCAGTACACCGGCAAAAATGTATATTGTCATCGTCGGCGCCGGTGATATCGGATCGCCGCTGCTCGAGATTGCGACGGCAGGCGGCAACGAGGTCGTTGCCATCGAAAGGGACGAGGAGCGAGCGGAACGTGCGTCGAGACAGTACGACTGTCTCGTTATCAATGACGATGCGACGTCGAAAGACACGCTAGAGGACGCCGGTGCGGACCGTGCCGACGCGCTCATATCGACGACTGACCAGGACGCGACGAACATCATGGTCTGCCTGCTGGCACAGGAACTGGAAGTCCCGGACATCGTCTCAGTCGTCCACAACCCCGAGCACATGAACGTGTTCCGCCAGATCGGCGTCAACACGATGCAGAACCCTCAGCGGCTCATCGCCGAATACCTCTATCGGGCCGTCAAACGGCCGTCTATCGTCGACTTCATGCGAATCGGCGAACAGGCTGAAGTGTTCGAGATAACCGTCATGCCCGGTGCGCCGATTGCGGGCAAGACGTTGCAGGAGGCCAATACGGAAGGCCTCATCGGCGGCCAGACGCTTATCGTGGCCATCGAACGCAACGGCGATGGCGACCCCATAACACCCCGCGGGGATACGCGTATCGAGCCGAACGACCTCCTCACGGTCTACTCGGGAAGCGGTGCGACGCCGGAGGTAACCGACATATTCGGTCACTCTGAGGACCACAGCTGATATGTCGCGACGGAACGACGGGCTGTTCCCGATGGACCTGCGGACCATCGCCCGTGATATCGGCTCGCTCCTGCTGATGGAGGCCGGGCTGATGACGATCACGGCCGTCATTGCGCTTGGCTTTCAGGAGTTCCACGCGGCTCTCGGCTTCTTTACCGCGGCCGGGATAACCGCCGCCGTCGGCGGCCTCGCGAACCGTGGGTTCACCGACGCGCCGGCTCCACAGATGAAACACGGCATGGTCATCGCCGCCGGCGGGTGGCTGCTGGTCGCAACGTTCGGCTCGCTGCCGTTCCTGTTGACCGCCTGGTTCACGCCCCCCGCCGTCATGGATACGTTCGTTCCAGTCGGGACGGACACGAGTACGTGGGAGCCGATCAGGGTCGGCGGGACGACGACACTGTCCAGTCTGGCGTACTTCCGGAACCCGCTCCACGCCTTCTTCGAGAGCATGAGCGGGTGGACTGGGAGCGGCCTGACGATGGCGATTCACGAGCCCTCGCTCCCTCGCGCAGTCCAGTGGTGGCGGTCGTTCATCCAGTACGTCGGCGGCGTCGGCGTCATCGTCCTGACCGTCTCCATCCTATCGCGGCCCGGCAGCGGCAGTTATGCACTCTACCAGAGCGAGGCCCGTGAGGAGAAGATCCATCCGAGCGTCGTCTCGACCGTCCGAACGGTCTGGAAACTCGTCGTCGGCTACACGGTGCTCTCGTTTGCGCTCCTGTTCGGTGCCATCCTCGCCAGCGACAGCGAGTACGCCGAGTCGCTGCCGCTGTGGGAGGTCGCCTGGCAGGCGCTCAACCACGCCATGACCGGCCTCACGACCGGCGGGTTCTCGGTCACGGACAATTCGATTGCGACGTACAACTCACCGCTCGTCGAGACGGTCCTGTTGCCGATAATGATTCTCGGAGCAATCGCGTTCCCGGTCCACTACGTCGTCCTGCACGACAGGCAGGTTCGCGAACTGATGTCGGACCTGCAGACCCGCTGGCTGTTCATCCTGCTTGCGCTCGGCGTCGTCGGCCTCTCAGCACAGAACGCGTGGTCCGTGCCCGCGACGACCGGGGCGTTTGCCGCCCAGTCGTTCCTGCCGTTTTCGGTGCCGATGCTCGACGCCGCACAGCTCGATGCGATCCGGGACTCGACGTTCCAGTGGGTCAGCGCCCTCAGCTGTACCGGGTTTCAGTCGGCGCCGATCGGTCGCTGGCTCGCCGGCGGCAAGGTGCTCGTCGTCGGTGCGATGGTGCTCGGCGGCGCTGCCGGGTCCACGGTCGGTGGCATCAAACTCATCCGCGGCTACACCATCGCTCGCGGCATCATCTGGCAGTTCTCGCGGGTGTTCCTCCCGAAGAACGCGGTGGTTACGGCCCGCATCGGCGACCGGACGCTCGACCGCGGTTCGATGGAACGGGAGTTCAGCGAAGCGGCCATTGTCACGCTGCTGTGGCTCATCATTCTCGTGACCAGCAGCCTCGTCCTCACCAACGTCGCGGGACCGGAGTTCGGCTACGCCGATGCCCTGTTCGAGGTCGCCAGCGCGCAGGGGAACGTCGGCCTTTCATCGGGCATCACCGGCCCGTCGATGTCCCCGCTCGCAGAGGGGATGTTCGTGCTGAACATGTGGGTCGGCCGGCTGGAGATCATCCCGATCCTCGTGTTCATCCGCGCCGGACTGTACGGCCTGGACCCGTAACCGACGGACACCTCCCGCCCTCACTCTTCGTCAGGATACACTTCGCCGAGGAACATCCAGCGTACCTTCGTTCCGCCCTCGGGTCGAGACTCCTCTTTGACGTGGTAGAGATACGGGCCGTGCGGACAGTCGTCACAGCCCTCGATACAGGTAGTCCGCTTTACCACCTCAGTGTAGCCGTCGCGTTCGGTTGCCCGGATGATGTCTTCGTTGGGCCCCGGCTCTATCGGCGACGCCGTCTCGTCGTGGAACTGCAGCAGTTCCTGCGCGTAGATGATCGTATTGCGGAGTTCGTCAGGCGTCAACTGTGGCAGGTCAGTCGCCAGTTGGTCTGGAACCCCCTCCGGCGGTGTCGGTTCGTTTGCAGGACTGGTCATGTCGACATCTCCGTCGGGTAGGTACATAACTGAACTGGCAGCTAGAACTAGCGACGGAACGAGTCTCCCGCACTCACTCGTTCCAGAACGCACCGGTGAATATCACGAACACCGGGATGATCTCCAGTCGACCGATCCACATCAGGAAGATCATCAGCAGTTTGCTGGTGTCCGGGAAGTCCAGGTAGCTCCCGAACGGCCCCAGGAACCCGAACCCGGGGCCGATGTTCCCGATCGTCGCCAGGCTCGCACTGACCGCCTCGAAGACCGTCAGTTCGAGCCCGACGCGGCCCGCATCGAGGAGGAGAAGTACTGCCGCAATTCCGAATGTGAGCAGGTACAGCAGCGTGAATCCGTATATCGCGTTGATGACATCTTCTTCGATAACCTGCCCGCCGAGCCGAACCGGTTTGACGGCGCTGGGGTGGGCTGTCGTGAACAGTTGGCGTCGGATACCCTTCAGGACGACGAGCCACCGGACGATCTTGACACCGCCACCGGTCGACCCTGCGGAGCCACCGATGAACATCGCGAACAACAGGACTCCCTTTGCGGTGTCGCCCCAGTTGGCGAAGTTACTCGTCGCATATCCGGTCGAGTTCAGCAGCGAGGCGACCTGGAACGTCGCCTGCCGGAGCGAGTTCTCCAGCGCCCCCTGGGTGACACCGCCGAGTTCTAGCGGCGGAGCGGACCCGGTGAATAGCAGCCCCCAGAGGACGACGGCCACGCCGGCGTTCGCACCGAGGTACGCCTGGAGTTCGCGGTCCTGGAGGAAGGCGGCGTAGTCGTCCTGTAACAGGAGGTAAAACAGCGCGAAGTTCATTCCGGCGATGAGCATGAACGGAATGACGACCCACTGCACGGCCGGCGAGAACGCGGCGATGCTGGCGGCCTGCGGGGAGAACCCGCCGGTCGGCAGCGTCGTGAACCCGTGCGCGACGGCGTTGTAAGCGTTCATGTTCGGTGCGTAGCCGGTGTAATGGAGGCCGAGCAGAATGAGGACGTACAGAACAGTAAAGCCCAGATAGAACAGCCAGAGCAGTCGCGCGGTCTCGGCTATCTTCGGCGTCAGCTTCTGGAGTTCGGGGCCGGGCGCTTCCGATTCGATCAGCTGCGCACCGTTGACCGCCGCTTCCGGAAGAATAGCGACCATCAGGACGATAATACCCATCCCGCCGAGCCACTGGGTGAGCTGTCGCCACATCAGCAGTGCGTGAGAGTGGCGGGCAAATGATATCTCCTCGGTGACAGTCGCCCCGGTCGTCGTGAAGCCGGACATCGACTCGAACAACGCGTTCACGGGCTGGCGGAGTGCCGATTCAGTCCCGTAGCCGGCGATAACGTAGGGGATCGCACCGATGACGGCGACGGCTCCCCACGAGAGGCCGACGAACAGCAGCGCTTCCCGTGGCCCGAGTTCGTGAGTGCTACTGAGTCGTTCTAGTGCCACTCCGATGGTGACCGTAATCGCGATAGATATCAGGAAAGCGACAATGTCCTCGCCGTAGAGCAGACCGATTCCCAGCGGGACCAACATCGTCACCGCGAGATACTTGATTACAGTGCCGGTAAAAGCGACACTCTGTCGCCAGTCGACGCGAACCGACATCACTGATCACCGACCATTGGAGGACCGTCACACCTCTGATTTGAAAAATCCCCACGTTCCGACCGTGCTGTTTCTGCGGGAGTGACGCAGAGTGCGACTGACGGACGGTGGCGGAGTATACGGCGTGTATTTAAAATCGGGACGCCGGTCAGGAAGAATATAGTTACAGATTCAACTCTGCGTCGGGTAGGTACCTTCTTACTAATCTACGTGTTCATGCGATGTATGGGCAGTACCCCTCACGAGACAGATAAGAACATCCTTGGACACGCTCTTCTGCCGGTCGCCAACGAGGCGGACGCCCTTGCGACGGCGACGGCACTTGAACCATACCAGCCGGAGCACGTGACAGCGCTGCATGTCGTCGAAAAGGGTGGCGGCGTTCCGGATAAGACGCCGGTCGAACAATCAGAGGAGTTGGCTGCCGAGTCCTACGCGGCCGTCAGGACGGTGTTCCCCGACGCCGACGACCACACTGCGTACGCTCGGAACGTCGTCGAGGCTATCTTCGATGCCGCAGACGAAGTCGGGGCGAGCGCTATCGCGTATCGGTCTCGTGGTGGCGGCCGTCTCATGCAGTTTCTCTCCGGTGATCTCTCGCTGAAGCTTGTGACAAACGCAGAGATTCCGGTAATTGCACTTCCGCAGACCGAAGCGAACGAGTGAGCGACAAAGATCGGATGACGGATATCCGGTCGGTGTCGCAGGTACTGAAAGCCGACGAGGAAACTACTGACCGATACCCCTCAGTTTAGGAACTGAAGGACGGGCCCGCAGTGGCACCCACAGCGTTCCCACAGGCCGCCCCTGAAAGGGGGGGGAACAGTGCGTGTCTCAGGCGTGGCCCTGTTCTTTCGCCCCTTCGCGGATCTTTTTCGACCGCTTGCGGACGCGTGACGCGTACCGTTCGATCTTCTCCGGTTTCTCGCCGTAGAACGACGCGGCCCAGTGGACGTCGACGCCGTCCTGCGTGAGGAAGTAGGCGACGAGCGTGTCGCGGCCGGCCTGGATGACCGTCGGCGGAACGCCACGTTCGCCGGTCCCGGCCTCTTGGAAGCCGTTTACATCGAAGTACACGTCGGCGTACAGCGTCGCCATGTCGGGATCATCGAACTCGACCCCCTGGTGATCGGGGGCTTCGAAGCGATACCGGACCCCGCCATCGGCAGTGGTCCGTTCGGTGATTCGCACACCGAGGATATACTCGCGATACGTCTCTAAATCAGTCACTGTGTTCGAGTTGTCGGTCTGAGCCATCTGTTTGCTGGGATACAAAAATGTGGATGTCGTGTGTGTTCGGGTGGTGCTGAGTCGGCGGCCCCGTCTCGTTAGGTGCTGGTGCTGTTGCCGTTGCCGGAGGCCTCAGTGCTGTTTCCGTTCTCGCTGGTACTGTTGCCAGGAGCACCAGTGCTGTTACCGGGGCTATCAGTACGGTTACCGGGCGCGTCAGTATTGTTTCCGGGAGCGTCAGTGCCGTTACCGGGGGTTTCAGTACTATTGTCGGGGGTGCCGGTGCTGTTCCCCGGGGTTTCGGTGTTGTCAGGTGCTTCGGTGCTGTTACCGGGCGTCTCAGTCCCCTCGTCTCCGTCCTCGGTCTCCTCCTCGTCCTCTTCGGATTCCGGTGGTTCGTAGACGTAGAGGCCGTCGTTGGGGTAGGATCGGGCAGGACCACCGAAGCCGTCCTCGCAACAGAGCACGCGGCCGTCGTCCATCACGTAGACGTTGTCGACGTTCCGGAGCGCGTCGTCGGCGTCTTCCGGTTCGTCGGTGAAGTCCGGACCGACGATGACCGGTTCGAGCGTCGAGATGTTGTAGTCATCTTCGAGCTCACCGCGGTAGACGATACCGCCATCGACGCGGTCCATCTGGATGTCGCCGGTGTCGTTCGCGAGGTCATCGTTGAACTCGGAGATGCCGAAATACACCGGGTCGCCCGGGCCAGCGCCGTCCTTGCTGTCGACGCCCTCGGCCTTGTTGAACTCGATGGACGCGCCGATTTCCTTGGCCGCCGCACGGGTTTCGAGGAACGGAACGCGGCGGAGTTCCTCGTCAACGCTGTCGGGGCCTTCGGAGTAGTACTGGTCGGCCCACTCGACGATTTCCTCGTTCGTGATGTAGTTCTGGTTCCCGTTCTCGACGACGGCCCGGTCGGCCTCTTCGAGGGCCGCTTCGAGGTCCTCTTCCCAATCCGTTTCCGCGTGGGTTTCGAGGTAGTCGGCCTGCGTGACGTCGTCGTACTCGGCGATCCACTCTTCGATCTCCGCGTTGCTCGCGTGACCCAGCGGGATCCACTCGATGCCGAGCGGGTACTGCGCCGGGGATTTCCGCGTCCCGACCATGGAGGCGTTGGCCTGTGCGTTCGTGATCTTCGGCGCATACAGCGTGCCCGCCACGTCCATCGGGTCCTCGTAGCTGGGAATCGGCTCGTCGGCGACGAACTTGTAGATGCCCTTGCTGTCGCCGTCGGAACAGCCGTAGACGGTCCGTTCGTCGGCCTGGATGTTCGGCGCTTCCCACGAAGCCCGCCCCATCACGTAGTATTTGATCGGCTGTGGCGGGTCGGCCGTCGGCTCGCGGAAGTCAATGTGGTAGCCGTAGCGGTACGGGTTCGGGTACACGTCGGTGATCGGCTCGGTGGTGTTGAGGTAGTCCGTCTGATCCGACTGCTCGGCACCGAGATAGTACGCGAGGAACTCTACGCCGTCGAGCGCCCAGTAGCCTTGGATGCCCCAGGACTCGTCGCCGTAGTAGTCATCGACGGCGCTCTGGATGCCGGTCGGGTTCGGCCGGTTCCAGAACTGACCGCCGCCGATACGGCCCTTTCCGGTACCGGCGTCGACGATGTCGCCGACCTGGTTGGTCAGCGAGACGCGCGGGTGGGCGTAGTTCTCCTCGGAGGAGATCATCGTCCCCCACGGACTGAGGTCGCCGTAGCAGTTGATCCGTGTGCCGCCGAGTTCACGGAGCGGCTCCGTGTTCGCCAGATTGGTCGCGTTTTCGAGGTCGGCTTCCCACTCGCCGCCTTGCGTCTGGCTCAGTGGGATTCGGCTGACGTTGCCAGGGCTGTTCTCCCAGTTGGTGAACAGGTAGCCTTCGGTCCCGTCCTCGTTCGTCGGGACGAACTGGTTGCAGTCGGGGTTCGTCGCTGCGGCCCCGTACTGTGTCCCTTCGAAATTATCCAGCGTGATGTCGGTGCCGTCCGGCGTCTGTGTGACGCCCAGCCGCTCCTCGCCGTCGTTGATCTCGTCCCGGCCGTGGGCGAAGATCGTGTAGTCGCCGTTGCCCGACCGGACCCGGCGCTGTTCCGCCTCGGTCTGTGGCGTCGACAGCTCGTCGAAGTCGTCGTTGTCGCCGTTGAGTTCGAACTGGAACCCACTGAAATACCCGATTCCGGCGGTACCGAACGGGTCCGGGTTCGCCGCCTCGGGATGCTGGAGGCTGTAGAGCAGTGACCCGTCCTGGAAGACGAACGGCCCTGTAACCTCGGCCCCGAACGCCGTCGTAGAGAACCGCTTGAGTTCTCCGTTGACGCTCGGTGCGCCGGCTGTATCGGATTCTTCGACCTCGTCACCACTTGCCACGCCGATGACGCTAGCCCCAAGCGCAGCAGCCACCGATTTCGAAAGCACCTGTCGTCGAGTAAAGTCGACCATGCAGGTGTTCAGGAGGAGGGTATTTTAAAACCAGTTTATAATACACTCGTATATGTCTGTTGTCCTCAAAGATTAATACCAATAGCAGGGAAGCGGACAGGTGGTGAACAGATAACTACCGAGACATATTTTCACAGGATACATACCAACTGCTCATAGACTGTGCAGGACTACGGGCCAGAAGATTCACTCCCGCAAGAACAAGCGTGTGAGCGTTACATCCCCATGTCGGCGGCCGGTTCGGGGACCGGAAGCGCGTTCGGGGATACGCCCAGCAGTTCCGCCGCGTGGTCGAGCGCCATGTCAAAGCCGTAGTATCGCTCCAGTTCGTCGCCGTCAGCGGTCGGCCGGACCTTCAGCATCGCGTACCCCTCGATGTTCTGAGCGACCGCGGCGCTCCCGCTGTCGCTCTCGAAGGTCAGCAGCCGTTCCTCCTCGGTCTCTCGATAGGTGGCCGTGATACCGTCCGCTGACGCCTCGACGGGGAGTTCGGAGTCGGTCATCGGCGGCTCTAGGGAGCGGGGGTATGCGAACCTGGCGGTCCGCTCGGAACCGCAAACGCGAAACCGGGCGGCTGTGACCGGACACCTATGGCGAAGTGGCTCCAGAGCGGCCGCCGACGCGACATGTGCGTCCTGCTGGCCGCCGCTGAGGACGGCGAACTCTCCGGCCAGCGGCTGAAGACGCGGCTCGAACGCCGCTACGACACGCGAATCGAACCGAAGAGCTTCTACGGCGCGCTCGACGCGCTGGAATCGGCCGGGTTCGTCGTCCACCGCGAGGACGGCATCGCTGACAAGTACTCACTGACCGACGCCGGTGAGCGTCGGCTCCGGGACCAATTCGAGTGGATGCGCGAAGCGCTTGGTGAGGACGGTTGACGGCGCTGCTTGCCAGCCTCTGCTGGATTTCGTTGCGCCGCCGTTGATGGGGTACCCTTTTTGTGAGTGCTGCCACAGCACACAGCTATGTCCCTGTCTCGGTCACTCCTCCTGGCAGGCCTGGACGCCCTCCCGTTCGCGGTGCTCGCCAGCGTCGCGACGTACGTGTTCGCACGCACGGCCATCCACCCGTCAGAAATTGTCGGCATGCTCGCCGGGACTGTCGGCGTGGCGGTGCTGCTCGCGCTGGGAACTATCAGCGCGAACCGCTACCGTGCGGACGGAAAATCGTTCTACTTCACGCGTGCGGTCGTCGTCGAAGGGCTCCTCTCCCTCCCCTAATCGAGAAGCTCACTGGCAATCGTATTACGGAGGACCTCGCTGGTCCCTTCGTATATCTCGTTGAGTTTGGCGTCGCGGTAGAACCGCTCGGCCGGGAAGTCCTTCGTGTAGCCGTACCCGCCGTGGACCTGGATGCCCTCGTTCGCCACTTCGCGGGACACCTCTGAGGCGTACAGTTTGGCCTGAGCAGCCTCTTTGACGAACGACTCGCCGGCCATCTTCTTATCGGCCGCCTGGTGCATCAGCAGGCGGGCGGCCTGGGTCTTCGTGTCCATGTCGGCGAGCTTGTGCTGGATGGCCTGGAAGTCGCTGATGGGTTGGTCGAACTGCTCGCGGTCCTGGGCGTATCGCAGCGCCTCGTCCAGTGCGGCCTGGGCGATGCCGACACCGCGGGCCGCGATAGTGATCCGTCCGCCGTTGAGCGTCTTGAGCGCGTGGACGAACCCGCGGCCTTCCTCGCCAAGCATGCGGTCGGCGGGGATACGCATGTCGTCGAAGCGGAGTTCGGCGGTCGGACAGCCCTTGTCGCCGAGTTTGTGCTCAGTACCCTCGACGATGAAGCCGTCGTCCTCCTCGGGGCGGACGACGAACGACGAGATGCCCTTGTTGCCGGCCTCGGGGTCGGTCTTTGCGAACAGGACGACGGTGTCGGCCACGGAGCCGTTGGAAATCCAGAGCTTGCCGCCGTTGACCAGGTAGGCGTCCCCGCCGTCGACCGGGTCGGCGGTCGTGTCCATCGCCGGCACGTCACTGCCCGCGCCCGCTTCGGAGAGGGCGAACGCGCCGATATCCTCGCCCTCGGCCAGCGGCGTGAGGTAGGTCTCTTTTTGCGCTTCGTCGCCGAACTCGTAGATCATGTTGCAGGCCAGCGAGATGTGGGCGGCGACGATTGTGCCGAGCCCGCCGCTCCCTCGCGAAATCTCTTCGAGGGCCATCGCATAGCTGTGGTAGTCCAGTTCGGCCCCGCCGTACTCCTCCGGAATCGGCATGCCCATCAGGCCCAGATCAGCCATCTCCTCGACGAGGTCCCACGGGAATTCGTCGGTTTCGTCGATTTCCGCCGCCCGCGGCTTGACCTCTTCGTCGACGAACTCCGCGACCATTTCCTGTATCTGGCGTTGTTCCTGTGTTGGGCTGAAGTCCATGCCAGATTTTAACGCGGGTTGGGTCTTTACTGTTCGCCAACGCCCGGCCCGTTGCTGGGTATCGTACTCGGCCCGCTACCGTCGCCGTTCGTCATCGGCGGGTCAGTCGTAATCGTAGAAGCCACGACCGGATTTTTTGCCGAGATCACCGGCCGCGACTTTCCGTTTGAGCAGGTATGCAGGCTTGTAACGGTCACCCAGCTCTTCGTAGAGTGTTTCAGAGGCGTCGAGCACCACATCGAGGCCGATGTGGTCGGCCAGTTCGAGCGGTCCCATCGGGACGTTCGTCCCGAGCGTCAGCCCGCGGTCGATGTCCGCTTTGTCGGCGACGCCCTCGTCGTACGCCCGGATGCCCTCGTTGATCCAGGGCATCAGCACGCGGTTCACGACGAAGCCGGGCTTATCGTCGGCCTCCCAGGTCTCCTTGCCGATGTCGTGAGCGAACTCCCGGCCGAGCGTCATCGTCTCGTCGCTGGTCCTCTCGCCGACGACGAGTTCGACGCCTTTCATCACCGGCACGGGGTTCATGAAGTGCAGTCCGAGGACCTGTTCGGGCCGTTCGGTGACGCTAGCGATGGTCGTAATCGAGAGCGTGCTCGTGTTGCTGGCTAACACCGCGTTCGACCCGCAGACGGCGTCGAGTTCCTCGAACACCGACTGCTTGATTTCCATGTCCTCCGTCACGGCCTCGACGACGAGGTCGGCAGCCGCGAGGTCGTCCAGCTCGGTGGTTCCGGTGATACGGGCCGTTGCCGCTTCGGCCTCCTGTGCTGTCACTGTCTCGCGCGCGACGAGGGTCTCGAAGCTCGCTTGGATGTCCTCGAACCCGGCGGCTACCAACTCCTCCGACACGTCGCGCATGACGACGTCGTAGCCGGCCGTCGCTGCGACCTGGGCGATGCCGTTGCCCATCGTCCCGGCCCCGACGACGCCAACGGTGTCGACTGCTTCAAGATGCATAATCGCATCTTCGCCCGGCCGTCGTGTAAGTCTGCCGACGGAAGTAGTCCAGCACGACAAGCGGAATTCCGCCGGGTTAGTCGCTCACACACTTAGCGGCAAACGATGCCCGTCCGCTGAATATTCACTCGAAATGTAGTAAATGTCAGCAAAAAGATACTTATGGTGTGCCAGAGAACGAACTGATGATGAGAGACCCTGCGGGCAGCAGGCTCGGAGAAAAACTCGACTGGTCACCGGATGGCCAGTCCCTGCCCCTAATCTGACAAATGAGTAAGTCACTCGACACCTCGACCACCGAAGCCGAGCAGACAGTCACGGAAGTCATCGACACCGTCGTCGCGACGACACCGGACGTGCGCCGTGCCATCGCCGACCACCGTGGCCAGAGCAACTCCGTCAACCCCACCGGTGACGATCAGCTCGCGGCTGACCTGCGCGCCGACGAACTGTTCGAGCAGCGGCTGCTGGGCATCGACGGGGTCGCCACCTACGCCAGCGAAGAACGCGCGGACGTGAAAACGACAGACGGTCGCCTCCACGTCGCGATGGACCCCCTCGACGGGTCGAGTAACCTCGAACCCAACAGCGGGATGGGGACGATTTTCGGCGTTTACAGCGAGCAGCCGCCGACTGTCGGCACCAATCTGCTCGCCGCCGGCTTCGTCATCTACGGCCCGATAACCTCGATGGTCGTTGCTCGGAACGGCAGCGTCCGCGAGTACATCCTCGAAGACGGCGACAAGCGGGTCGTCGACGACGACGTGACCGTCCCCGAGGACCCGACAGTGTTCGGCTTCGGCGGCGGCGTCGACTCCTGGACGGACGAGTTCCAGTCCTACGCCGAAGCGGTCCGCCACGAGTTGAAACTCCGCTACGGCGGGGCGATGGTCGCCGACATCAATCAGGTGCTCACATACGGCGGTATCTTCTCGTACCCCGCACTGGAGTCACGCCCCGAAGGAAAGCTCCGGGTCCAGTTCGAGGGACAACCGATGGCCTACATCCTCGAATCGGCCGGCGGTCGGTCCTCCGACGGCGACCAGTCGCTGCTGGAGATCGAACCCGACGAGCTGCACGAACGGACGCCGCTATATCTCGGGAACGACGACCTGATAGACCGGCTCGAAGCGACTGTCGACTGACGACTCGGATTCTGCAGTTCAGTAGCCGAGATAGATCGCCAGCGCTTTGAGAACGCTGTAAAGCCCGATACCGACGCCCAGTAGCCCGCCAAGTACGGTTCCGACGATCCCGTCGGGCCACAGCGAGAGCGGGTTCGGAACCCCGACCGAGGGCAGCGCTGGAATCGGTAAGCCGCCGCCGGCGGCCGTCACGTTCCCGACGCGTTGCCCGTCGACGGTCAGGTCCCCGGCGGTGTTTTCCGGAACCGCCCGGGCAAACTCCGTCGTTCGCGTCTCGCCGGCAGGGACCGTGACCGTCCGCGTTGTCAGTATCGAGGCGTTGAGCGCGACGATCACGTTGTGGTCCCCGCTCGCGGTTCCCCGGTTTTCAAGTTCGACGGTGATGACGGTCCGGTCGCCCGGGCGGAGCATCGATGGAACAGCCGTGGCGTTCGTGACTACGATATCCGGTTCCCCGGTAGTTTCCGTCTTCGTTTCGGTCGTCTCGGGTTCGGCCGTCGACGTTTCCGATTCGGTCGTCGCCGCCGTACCTGCGTCTTCCGCCGTCGTCCGTTCGACTCCGACAACGAACGTCGAGAGGCCCGGTGACTCAGCCCGGTAGACGATGTGTGACTCGCTCCGGCCGGCGATTTCAGTCGCTAACGGCGTCCACCCGTCGGCGTCCCGGAACAGCGTCACGGCACCGGGTTCCGCATCGACTGCCGCCAGCGTATCACGGTCCACGGTAAAGGTAAACGTCGCGTCCTCGGCCGGAACGGAGCCGTGGTCGATGTCGAACCGGCTGACGCCGGTGTGACCGGTCGCAGTCGCGAACGACTGCGTAGGCTGTCGGGCTCGAATAGTGAGTGCGACGGACTCGTTGCGCGGGAACGTCACAGCAAGCCGCTCCAGCGTCCCGTTCTGGCCGCTGAGGAGTGCACCCTCCGGAGGCTGAATCCGCTGTGACTGTCCCGTTCCGTTCACCGATACGTTCGCCACAGTCGCGTTCACCTGCCGCACGGTCACGTTCCCGCCGGTCCTGGTACCCGTCACAGAGACGACCCTGGTCACTGTCTTCGTGTTACCGAGCGGATCAGCGGCCGTCACTGCGACTTCGTGACTGCCGGGCGAGGCGAAAGCCACGGTGATGTTCTCGCCGGTCAGGATGGTGTCGCTCCCTACCTGCCACCGGACCCAGTCGACGCCCTGGTCGTCCGTCGTCCCCGCCGCGGAGAAGGTCACCGACTCGCCGACCGTTGCGTTCTCCGGGCCGGCGACGCTGACGTTCGGCGCGGATCCGTCGTAGAGGAACGTCCGCTGTCGGCCAAAGGAGTTCTCGTTTCCGTTCTCATCGGTCACCGACATCAGAAGCAGTGAGTACTCACCCTCCTCCGGAAACGTGTACTCCCGGGTGTAGGTGGCCGAATTATCAGTGCGTTCGGAAAACTCCGAGATATTCAGTTCGTCGAGCGACGGACCGCCGACCGACACCCGCAACTGGCTCAGTGGTTCATGTGTCTCGACAGTGACCTCGGCGGTCGAACTGTTGACCCGAGTGACGTTGAAATCCCGGTACTTGGGCACGACGGCGTCCATCCCGGTGACAGTGACCGAATCGTGTGGGAGTTCGTTACCCGCTTCGTCGGTGATACTGGCGGCGTCACGCAGGCTGACGGTGACGTTGTCTGTGTCCACCTTTTTTTCTAGCAGCAGGGAAACGCGCACCCCGCTTCTGTTCGCTCCGGAGGCGTTTATCGATGCGACCGAGACGTTCCCGACACGGCCCGCAGTCAGCGCGAAATCGTTGGCCTGGATCGTACTCGCGTCCAACGACCCGGCGTCGTCGTACAAGGTCACTTCGATAGTCGTGGCGTTACCCCGCGTCGCGTTGCCCCACTCCGGCGGTTCGGTGTCTTCGGCCGCGGCCGTGCCCGCTGCCACTGCGGTGAGTAGCGGGATCAAGAGGAGCAATGCGAGAAGCGGGAGCCACCGGCGCTGACTCCCAAACGACGAAGATGCCTCCGGGGAGTGGCCGGTGTTGCTCATGGTGCATGAGTAGTCCGGCACCCGATATCAATGGTGCGCCACCATTATGAGAGGTGATAATCGAAAGCGGGGCAACTACTGTGACCCCCGGGACCGTTGGGTGTGGTATGAAGGTCCATATCGCGGCCGAGGCCACTCGCGACGAGGCATCGGCTATCGCGGCCGCTGTCGCCGAACACACGGGTCGAACCGTCGAAGTGTACGTCGGCGACGAGGAAACCCCGACGCTGGTCCGCGAGGTGACCGACGGGGACGAAACTGCCGACACAGCCGCAGACGGCGATTCGGCAGACGCTGCACCGACGGAGCGCGAGAAACGCCTCCGCGAAGAGATCCGCGATGTCGAGCGCGGTGGGCCACAAAAGTACCGGGACCGCCTCGCCGAACAGGGGAAACTGTTCGTCCGTGACCGACTCGACCTCTGGTTCGGTGACGACGGCCTGGACTTCGAAGACGGGCGGTTCGCGAACTTCGACTCGTGGCACCCCAGCAGTCCGGACGTCTCCGAGGACGAGGACGACCGGCTGCCGGCCGACGGGCTCATCACCGGCGCGGGGACCTTCGAAGGCCGACAGGTACACGTCGCCGCCAACGACTTCACCGTCAAGGCGGGGTCCATCGCCCGCCACGGCGTCGAGAAGTTCCTCCGACTGCAGGAACGCGCGCTGAAAAGCGGCCAGCCGTTGTTGTATCTAGTCGACTCCTCGGGCGGCCGCATCGACCAGCAGCGGGGCTTCTTCGCCAACCGCGAGGGCATCGGGAAGTTCTACTACAACCACTCGCTGCTGTCGGGCGCAGTCCCGCAGATCTGCGTACTATATGGCCCGTGTATCGCTGGCGCAGCCTACACGCCCGTGTTCGCCGACTTCACCGTCATGGTCCGTGGCATGAGCGCGCTTGCAATTGCCTCGCCGCGAATGGTCGAGATGGTCACCGGGGAGGACATAGACCTCGAAACGCTCGGTGGTCCGGACCTGCACGCCCGCCACTCCGGCAGCGCGGACCTGGTCGCCGACGACGAGGAGCACGCCCGCGAACTCGTCGCCCAACTCATTACGTACCTGCCCGACAACGCCGACGAGAAACCGCCACAGACGGACGGAGCCGCTCCGTCGGTCGACCCCGCGGGCCTCGACTCGGTTATTCCCGCCGAGCCGAACAAGAGCTACGACATGCACCGAGTCATCGAACGCGTTGTCGACGCCGATTCCTTCTTCGAACTACAGTCACAGTACGGAACCGAGGTGCTGACGGGGTTCGCCAGGGTCGACGGCCGGCCTGTCGGCATCGTCGCCAACCAACCGAGCCAGCGGGCCGGCGCGATATTCCCGGATTCGGCCCGCAAGGCTGCCGGCTTCGTCTGGACCTGTGACGCCTACAACATCCCGCTCCTGTACCTCTGTGACACGCCGGGATTCATGGCTGGCTCCTCCGTCGAAAAAGAGGGCATCCTCGAAGCCGGCAAGCGAATGATTTACGCCACCTCGCAGGCCACCGTTCCGAAGCAGTGCGTCGTCGTCCGGAAGGCCTACGGTGCGGGCATTTACGCCATGTCAGGCCCCGCCTACGACCCCGAAGCGACCCTCGCGCTCCCTGGCAGCGAAATCGCGATTATGGGTCCTGAAGCCGCGATAAACGCAGTGTACGCGAACAAACTGGACGCGATAGACGATCCGGAGGAACGCGCCCGGCGGGAACAGGAACTCCGCGAGGAGTACCGCGAGGATATCGACGTCCACCGGATGGCGAGCGAAGTCGTTATCGACGAAATCGTTCCGCCGAGCGACCTGCGCGACGAGATCGCTGCCCGATTTGATCTGTACGAGGACATCGAGAAGGATCGACCGGAGAAAAAACACGGCACGATTCTCTGACGCCAACCGCAACCAGTCCGAATACCACGCTTTTCGGGCAGTAAACAGTCCCTAATCTCTCTATTTCACCAGTAAGAGGTGTGTATTTAATACGTTGCGTGAAAACAGGATTACAGACCACGTGGGGGCGTGGTCGCGGAGGGTGACGTGTTCACAACGGACCGAACGGTCTCGATAGGGACCATCGACGGGTGGTGTAGCGCCCTGCTCGACGAACTCGCGGCCGTCGAGCGTGAACTATGGCTAGTGGTTGCCGTGACGCTCGTCATCGACGTGTGGCTGACACACGTCGGTCTCCAGCACGGCCTGCACGAGGGAAACCCCGTGATGCGAGTCGCGATAGAGACGTTCGGAATCGCTGTCCTCGCGCTGACGAAGGTCGGGGTGCTGGGGCTGGCTGGACTGACACGCCGGGCGCTGAGTGAGCAACGCGGCGTCGTCGTGCCGCTCGGACTGGCGCTCCCGTGGGTGGCGGCCGTAGTGATCAACGGGATCCTCTTGATTAGCCTGTAACCGACTCGGGGTTGCTCCGTTTCCGGTTTCAGTCGTCCGCTCGCTGGACCAGCGCCGTCCGCTCGAACGTACAGACGAGCGTGTCGTCCTGGTTGTATGCGTCGACCTGCATCGTGACGATACCCCGGTCTTCGTCGCTGGTCAGTCGCTTGTGCAGGACCGTCGTTTCCGCGCGTATCGTGTCGCCGTGGACGACCGGTGCCGGGTGCTCCACATCGTCATAAGAGAGATTGGCGACAATCGTTCCGTCGGTGGTGTCGGGTATCGTCAGTCCGACTGCGAGCGACATCGTATACAACCCGTTGACGACGCGCTCGCCGAACTGCGTCTCGGCGGCGAACTCGGCATCGAGATGGAGCGGCTGCTGGTTCATCGTCAGGTCGCAGAACCGCTGGTTGTCGCTCTCGCTGACGGTCCGGCGCTTCTCGTGGACGATGGTTTCGCCCTCGGTGAACTCCTCGTAGTGTTTCCCGGGCATAGCTGAGACCAGACACGGCCGGTTCTTAGCCGTGGGGGCTTCCTGGATTCGCAGTGCCAGTACCAGAGGAGCCCTGCGGTCGCTGTCGGGTCGCCTATCACTTACTACGGGTGCGAACGTAGAACCGATATGGCCCGCCGAAGTGTCCTGTTCTCTCCGGGCGATGACGGAAAGAAACTGCGGAAAGCCGCCGCTATCAAAGCCGACGTGATCGTGTACGACCTCGAAGACGCCGTCGTTCCGGACGCCAAGCCGGCGGCGCGCGAGACGGTCCGCGAAGCGTTGGTCGACGTGATGCCGGCCGCCCCTGAAGTGTGTGTCCGGGTCAATCCCGTCGGGTCGGGAGCCGAAGATGACCTCGCAGTCGTTCTCGATGGCCCGGCCCCGGACAGCGTGATGCTCCCGAAAACGCGTGACGCGTCGGACGTTCGGAAACTGGCATCGCTGTTGGAAACCCACGGCGTCGACTGTCCGGTGCTGGCGCTGGTGGAGTCAGCGGCTGGCGTCCTGCACGCCGAAGCAATCGCGGCGGCCGCCCCGACCGACGCGCTCGTGTTCGGGGCCGAGGACCTGGTCGGCGACATCGGCGCGACGCGGACGGCCAGCGGGCGGGAAGTGAGCCACGCGCGCCAGCACGTCGTGCTCGCAGCCCGGGCGGCCGGCGTGTCGCCCATCGACACGCACTACCCGGATTTCAACGACCTCGACGGACTCCGAACAGACGCCCAGGCAGCCATCGAGCTGGGCTATGACGGAAAACTCGCTATCCATCCCGCTCAAGTCCCGGTCATCAACGAGACGTTCACGCCCGACGAGGACCGGATCGAGTGGGCCGAGCGGATACTCGATGCCCGGGACGCCGCCGATGGCGGAGTGTTCGTCGTCGACGGGGAGATGATCGACGAACCACAGGTCAACCAAGCGAGACGAGTCCTCGAGCGCGCCGGCATCGACCGCGACTGAGCAGTTAGTTCCGTTGTAGGTATCTCTCGGTCCGGGGAATCCCATGGACGGCGGTACCCTTTTCCCCACAGTACCAGTCAATACCCGTATGTCGTCCGAGGTCAACCCATTTGAAAGTCTACAGGAGCAGATCGACGACGCGGCGGACTATCTCGAATATTCGACGGACGTGCTCGACCGGCTGAAACACCCCGAGCGGGTGCTGGAGACGAACCTCTCCGTGGAGATGGACGACGGCACCGTCGAAGTGTTTCGGGCCTATCGGTCGCAGTTCAACGGCGACCGAGGGCCGTACAAGGGCGGGATTCGCTATCACCCGCAGGTCACACGCGACGAGGTCAAGGCGCTGTCAGGCTGGATGGTGTACAAATGCGCCGCCGTCAACATCCCTTACGGCGGCGGGAAAGGTGGAATCGAGATCGACCCGCGCCAGTACTCGGCCAGCGAGATCGAGCGGATAACGCGGTCGTTCGCAAAGGAACTTCGCCCGATCATCGGCGAGGACCGGGACATCCCCGCGCCCGATGTCAACACCGGCCAGCGGGAGATGAACTGGATCAAAGACACCTACGAGACGCTGGAGAACACGACAGAACCCGGCGTCATCACCGGAAAAGCTCCGGAGTCGGGCGGCAGTGCGGGCCGCGTCGAAGCGACCGGTCGCTCCGTGATGCTCACCGCACGCGAGGCGTTCGACTATCTCGGCAAGGACATAGAGGGCGCAACCGTGGCCGTGCAGGGGTACGGGAACGCCGGTTCCGTCGCGGCGAAACTCATCGAGGACCTGGGCGCGAACATCGTCGCAGTGTCCGACTCTTCCGGTGCCGTCTACAACCCCGACGGGCTCGACGCACGCGACGCGAAGGCGTTCAAAAGCGAGACCGGGTCACTAACCGACTACGAGGGAGCGACCGAGGAGCTGACGAACGAGGAACTGTTGACGATGGACGTAGACCTGCTCGTTCCGGCGGCGCTCGAAAACGCCATCGACGGCGATCTCGCAGGCGACGTGCAGGCCGACATCGTCGTGGAGGCGGCGAACGGCCCGCTGACGCCGAACGCGGACGACGTTCTCACGGACCGCGACGTGGCCGTGTTCCCCGATATCCTCGCCAACGCCGGCGGCGTCACAGTGTCGTACTTCGAGTGGGTCCAGAACCGCCAGCGGTTCTACTGGTCCGAAGAGCGCGTGAACGAGGAACTGGAGACAATCATCACGAACGCGTTCGACGACCTCGTCGAGACGTACGAGGAGACCGGCGCGCCGAACTTCCGGACGGCGATGTACGTCGTGGCCATCCAGCGCGTCGTCGCCGCCGCCGAGGAAGGCGGCATCTGGCCCTGACCACGTCCCGGACTCGGTCGTGGCTATCGCGGGTGTTTTGCCAGCGCTTCCCCTACTGCGTGTATGAACGTTTACGAGCGGCAGGTTCGTGTCGAAGCCCCGCTATCAGAAGTCTGGAAATTCCACGCGACAGGCGACGGGCTGGTCGCACTGACTCCCGACTGGATGAACATCCGCATCGAGGAGGAGCGGGGACCGGATGGCGAGCGGAATCCTGAGGAACTGACCGCCGGCTCCGTCGTCGTCTCCTCGATCAAGCCGTTCGGCGTGCCGCCGCGCCAGCGCTGGGTCTCGAATATCGTTGCGCGGGAGGAGGGCGAGGACGAAGCGATGTTCCGCGACGTGATGGAGGAGGGGCCGTTCCCCCACTGGGAGCATACGCACACGTTCCGGGCCCTGAGCGACAGGGAGACGCTCGTCCACGACCACGTCGAGTTCGAACTGCCCGGCGGACCGCTGGGCCAGGCGCTCGGTCCCTTCGGCTGTCTCGGGATGGAGCCGATGTTTCGGTATCGCCATCAACAGACGAAGGAACTGCTCGAAGGCTAGCGTATCCGGGTCCGCGGACGGCACGGTCCCGACTATGGTCTCCGGTGTTTCTTTATCCCCGTGTCGGATACTGCCAGAGGATGAGTAGACGCGCCGTCGCGGTAACTGATGAAGTCATGGTGTCTCCGCGCCACAACGGAGCGAAACGGACGTGACGGAGCCGCGAGTCGACCCGCGAATCGCGCTGGCCGTCGCCGTGCTCGCGGTCAGCACGAGCGCGATTCTCGTCCGCTGGAGCGCGGCCGCGGCGTCGGTAGCGGCGTTCTACCGCGTCCTGCTGACGACCGCGCTGCTGGCCCCGCTGGCGCTGGGCCGGCATCGGTCGGCGTTCGGGCGGCTCTCCCGGCGGGACGTACTGGCGGCTGCGGCGACTGGCGTCGCGCTCGCAGTTCACTTCGCCGCGTGGTTCGAGAGCCTGGCGTGGACGAGCGTCGCGGCGTCGGTCACGCTGGTCCAGTGCCAGCCGCTGTTCGTCGCTGTCGGCGCGTGGGCGCTGCTTGACGAGCGCGTCACGCGGGGCACGACGGCGGGCATCCTGATCGCCATCGGCGGCATTATCGTGATGTCAGTCGGTGAACTTCTCGGCGGCGGAACCATCGGCCCGCGTCCGCTGTACGGCAACGCGCTGGCCCTCGTCGGCGGCGTCATGGCCGCCGGCTACGTGCTTGCCGGGCGCTCGCTCCGCCAGCGGTTCCCCCTCATCCCCTACGTGACCGTTGTCTACGGCGTCGCCGCGATATGCCTCCTCGTTTTCGTCGTCGCGTCGGGTCACCCCGTCACCGGCTATCCGCCTCGGGAGTGGGCGCTGTTTTTCGCGATGGCTGTCGGCCCCGGTGTGTTCGGCCATACCGTCCTCAACTGGGCGCTGGCGCACGTCGAATCCAGCATGGTCAGCGTCTCGCTACTTGGCGAACCGGTCGGGAGCGCGCTGCTGGCGCTGCTGTTGCTCGCGGAGATACCCGGTCCTGCGACCGTCGCCGGCGGGGCCGTCGTGCTCGTCGGTATCGGCGTTGTCGCAAGAAGCCGGGCGGTTGGAGCAGCGCCAGCGGACTGAAACTGAGTCGGGCCGTCCTATGCGCGTTTTTCTACGGCTCCGCGGATTTCTGCGGCGGCGAAGTCGTGGTCCGGGCGGATGTTGACGAAATCGAGGAACTCCTCCGCGGCCAGCAACTCGGACGTATCGTAGTGGACTGCGGCGGCGGAGACAGCGGCCGGCGCACCGATGAGCGGCTCCAGCGCGCCCAGCGCACAGGCCAGATCGTAGGCGCGGGCGTCACTGATCGCCGCCTCGCGGACACTTGTGGCGTCGATGAAGTACAGGTCGTCGTGGGCCACGAGCACGTTCTCACAGCGGAAGTCGCCGTGAGCCAGCCCCTCCTCGTGCATCCGATGGAGGAAGTCAAACACCGTCGGACTGTGTCGCTCGACGGTTTCCGTCGGGAGGCCATCCAGCGGTTCGAAGTCGGGGATATACTCCAGCACGAGTACCCCCATCCCGTCGTACTCGAAGGCCTCGATGGGCTCGGGGGCATTGACGCCGATCTCCCGCATCCGCCGAGTCGCCGCCAGTTCGTGTTCCGCCATCTCGTAGGGCGTCCCGAAATGCTCGAAAAAGCCCTCGGTCCCCGACGAGAACGCGCCGATGTTTCGGCCGGCGGTCAGCAGCGTGTGGACCAGCGAGTTCTGCCCCGTGATGACTTTCACGAACCACTGGTCGTTGACGACCAGCGGCGTCGAGAGCCAGTTCTCCGCCTCCAGAAACGCCACGCGAGCAGCGGGCTCGTCGTACCGCTCTATCACCGCCCGCACCACGCCTTCGAGTTGCTCCCAGGGGACCGTCCCGCGGAGGAGTCGTCGAAACGCCATTCCCCCTAGGGAACGCCGCGGACGGCCAAATGGCTTGTGTCTGCCCCGTGGTATTTAGTGGCACGGGGCCTACGTCCGGTATGGAGTTCGACGTTCCCGGCGAACACCGGATGATCCGAGATTCGGTCCGCGAGTTCTGCGAGAACGAGATCAAGCCGATAGCCCAGGAGATCGAGGACGAGCACCGGTTTCCGGCGGAAATATTCGAGGAACTGGGCGAGCTTGATGTCATGGGTGTGCCGATCAGCGAGGAGTGGGGTGGTCTGGGCGGCGATACGTTGATGTACGCGCTCGTCGCCGAGGAACTCGGGCGCGTTTCCGGGAGCATCGGGCTCTCGTACGTGGCCCATACCTCGCTCGGAAGCAAGCCTATAGAGTTGTTTGGCACAGATGCACAGAAAGAGCGCTGGCTCACACCGCTCGCCTCCGGCGAGCATCTCGGCGGCTGGGCGCTGACTGAACCGGGCAGCGGGAGCGACGCCAGCGACATGGACACGACGGCCGAGCGCGACGGCGACGAGTACGTCATCAACGGCACCAAGCAGTTCATCACGAACGCCTCCGTCGCCGGGTCGGTGCTAGTCAAAGCCGTCACCGATCCCGAGTCCGGCTACGACGGCATCTCGACGTTCATCGTCGGTCCCGATGACGACGGCTGGGAGGTGACGACCGAATGGGATAAAATGGGGCTGAACGCCTCACCGACCTGCGAACTCCAGTTCGACGACTGTCGGATTCCCGCGGACCGCCTGCTCGGCGAGGAGGGCGACGGCTGGGAGCAGACGCTGAAAACGCTCAACGGCGGGCGTATCTCCATCGCCGCGCTCTCGACGGGGTTGGCACAGGGCGCGTTCGAGGCGGCGAAGTCCTACGCCACCGAACGCGAGCAGTTCGACCGCCCCATCTCGAAGTTCGACGCCGTTCGGGACAAGATCGTCGAGATGGACCGCAAGATCGAACGCGCCAGGCTACTGACCCACAAGGCCGCGACGATGTACGACCAGGGAGAGGACGTGACGCGCATGTCATCGCTGGCGAAGCTCGACGCCAGCGAGATCTGCCGGGAGGTCGCCGAAGACGCCGTCCAGGTGCTGGGCGGCTACGGCTATACGACGGATTTCGCCCCCCAGCGGTTCTACCGGGACGCGAAGCTCATGGAAATCGGCGAGGGAACGAGCGAGATACAGCGAATGGTGCTCGGCCGGGAGCTGGGTCTGTGATACTCCGAGCGACGCTTACACGTCTGCGGGGCCTTCCGGGACAATCGTAACAGGCACGTTGGCGGCGTCGATGACAGCGACTGCGGCGTCGCCTTCCCGGAGTCTGCCGGCCAGCCCCTTCGGCTCGTGGCCCATGACGATGTGACGAACGTCCACGTCGGCCGCGAGTTCGAGCAGTTCGTTGCCGATCCGCGTGCCCGAACGCATTGCTGACCGACCGACGTGTTCGATAGCGACCGTCGCCACGATGGTGGCGTCGCGGAACCGCTCGCGCATCTCGTCGCGGAGTTGCATGGCCGTGCCGTCGGCGGTGTCTTCGTCGACGAGATGGACGACGTACAGTTCCTCGTCGAGTCCGTCAGCGAGTCGAACCGCCGTATCGATGACCGCCGAGGAGACCGAATCGTTGGCGATAGCCACGAGAATGGTCATACAGGACACAAGGCCTTCGCGTGCAAATCACTTTCTGCCGAACTAACAGGTCCGCTCACTCAGTCGCCTTCAGGTTGTGGACCGCGTCGACCCACTCGACGACCTCTGCTGTCGGCCGGAGGGCCGAGAGGATGGCCTCGGCGTCTTTGTACGCCATCGGCGCTTCGTCCCGGACGCCCTTGATCACTGATTCGGAGTAAACGCCGTCCATCGCGGCGGCGAACTCGTCCATGTCGACCTCGCTGTGGGCCTGTCGGCGACTCATCACGCGACCCGCGCCGTGCGGCGCTGTCTGGTGGTACTCGTCGTTGCCCCTCCCGCGTGCGATAATCGACCCGTCGGCCATGTTGAACGGGACCAGCAGCCGCTGTCCCTCGCGGGCCGGGGTCGCCCCCTTTCGGATAGTCAGGTCCCTGAAATCGATATAGTTGTGAATCGACTGAAAGCGCTCGACGGGGTCGATTCCAAGGGCGTCACAGACGGCATCGCTCATCAGTTCGCGGTTCCAGCGGGCGTACTGCTGGGCGAACAGCATGTCGACGAGGTAGCCGTGGGCCTCGCGGCCTTCGAGCCAGTCCAGGTCCGTGTTGCGGTCCTCGTCGTCGCTGCTGTGGATGGCGTCCTGGACCTGTCCCAGCGCGTCGAAGGCCGCCTCGATTTCCTTGCCGTTCAGTTCGCGGCGGAGGCGGTCCTTCCGGATGTAGGACTCGCCCATGCCGCCGGTGACCCAGGCGTAGAGGTCCCGCGATTCGACCGTGTCGGGGTCGAACTTCAGGTACTCGACGTACTCGTCGGGAATCTCCTCGCGGATCTCGCCGATGGTCCGGCGGTCCGTCGCCGTCGACTGCCAGTACTCGGCGACGGACTTGCCCAGGTAGCGCGACCCGCTGTGGATGACCAGCCAGTAGTCGCCCGACTCTCGTGCCCGGCCGAACTCCACGAAGTGGTTCCCGCCGCCCAGCGTCCCCGCGCTCTTGATTATGTACCCCATTCCCTGGCGCTGATCTGCCAGCACGCGGTCACAGAGCGACTCGAAGTACTCCTCGTCGTAACCGTCGAAATCGAACTCGACGGGGTCGATGTGCTCGCCGAACCGCTCGGCGTAGGCCGCGTCGAACTGCTCGAAGACGCGGTTGGCCCGCTCGAAGGGGAACTCCTCGACGAAGTGGACTGCGTCGTCGTAGTCGTGGACGGTCCGGCCCATCGGGACCGCCTCACGCACGCGGCGCTCGCGCTCTTCGTCTTCCAGCGGGAGCTCCGGCCCGAGGTTCGTCGCGGCCATCCCACAGCCGACGTCGACGCCGACGATGTTCGGGACGACCCGGTCGCCCAGCGGCATCGTGAAGCCGATGGGTGCGCCGGCCCCCCAGTGCGTGTCCGGCATGATCCGAACCGGCTCGGTGAACGCAGGATGGTCGATAAGCGTCTCGATCTGCTCCCGGCACCCGGCCTCGACGAGCGACTCGTCGTCGACCATCACCCGCGCTGTGGTGTGTTCGCCCGTCAGTTCCAGTACCATTGATATCGTAGCGTAGTCGCATGGAGGGTTTGAACCTCACGGTGACCCGTGAGTGGGTGCCGCTCCTGTCCAAAATAAATAAAAACCCACTGCCGAACGGGTGACGACACGCTAAATCGCTGATATTTCCCTTCTCAGGCACTGAGATGTGTTTTCACTCGGTGGGAACACTCGTTCCCTTATATGCTATTGCGACTCGGAACTTCATATGTGAGGTGACACAGATGTCCTATCAAGCGGCGAACCCCCTGGCAGACGAGTTCGAGTTCGAGCTCGGCGGGGCGTGGACCGCGTACTGGCTGGCGTTCCTGCGTGTCGTAACCGGCTGGTGGTTCTTCCACGCAGGCGTAACGAAGCTCATCGAGGACGGGCTGGCCTACACCTACGGTCCGACGTACCTCAAGCAGATGACTGGCACGGCACTCGGTCCGATCCCCGTGCTGATGGGCGAACACCTGGGCTGGCTCATTCAGGCCATGGTCCCGCTGGGCGAGACGCTCATCGGGCTCGGGCTGATGGTCGGCGCGCTAGTCAGGCTCGCCTCCGTCTTCGGGGTCTTCTTCATGGCCCTATTCTGGATCGGCAACGCGGGCTTCGGCCACGGGCTGGTCAACGGCGACTTCATGGGCCTGCTGCTGTTCATGACGATGATCGTGCTGGCCACCGGTCGCTACTACGGCCTGGACGCGATCATCGAGAAGACCAAACTGGTCAAACGACACCCGAAACTCAGGTACCTGCTCGGCTAAGGAGGTGACCACCAATGCAACAACACACCACCGTCATCGACAAAGCGGCGATGGCACTCAGCGGCGGACTGATGCTGCTGGGCGTCGTCGTCCTCGGCATCGTGGAGATACTGGCGGGTAAGCCGTACGGTGCGGCTCCGCTGACGAACGACGCGGGCGAGATCATCGCGACCCCGATGGTTGACCCGACGCTCCGGACCGGGCTGGTCCTGGCCGGCCTCCTGGTCCTGGCCCTGTACGGGGTCTACAGGCTCGTCGCCCCGATGAAGGGTGAGACGGCCGCGGCACAGCAGGAAATAACGGCGGACTGAACCGCGTGCTGTCGGTTCTCGTTTCTACGCTTCTGACTCCGATCTGTCGCGATTGCACAGAGAAGTACTGATGGGTGCTGCCCCCATCCCACTGAGTCCCCACTTACAACATATTTGTTGAGACATTATTAATCAGCCGGGGCGTTTTCTAATTCTGATAGTACCCACCACAACGCTCATTTCTGTGGTGGTACTGATATCCATATGCCTTCGCTGGTGGTTCACTACGCCTTTGTGGGCTTGCTCGCTGCGACGCTACTGGGTGCTGCATTCGACAAGCGGTCGCTCCTCCTGTCGATACTTGTCGTCACGTTTCCCGATGTGGACGCGTTCATCGGCCTCTACTGGCAGGCCGGCCACCGGGCCGCGACAACGAACCTCGTCATCCCGGCGGTACTGGCGCTCCTCATTGGGGCCGATCTGTACGTGCGCGAGGAATCATACATCAAGGGGCGCTGGGGGGCGTACGGTGTTCGGGTCAGTTGGTTCTGTGTCGTGGTGTATGCGGTGGGCCACGTCGTCCTTGACCTGATCACGGGCGGTGCGAACCTCTTCTGGCCGCTGTACGACCAGTTCTATCAGCTCAGCGGCCATCTGGAGCTGTCGAGCCAGCGCGGCATCGTCCAGACGTTTGTCGAGCTCCCCGAGCCGCCCGCTCAGACGTCCGGCGGCACTGGTACGGGCGGCGCAAGCGGCGGCTCGACCACGCAGTCGATGGGCAACTCCAGCGAGGTGCAGATGAGCACCGGCATCGACCCGAAGCCGGGACAACCGGAACCCGAGGCCGTCGACCGCGTGTTCCCCATCGCCCGGAGCGGCTGGGAACTGGTCGTCCTGGTCGTCGGAACGCTCGCCACCGCCGCTCGCCTCCGCATCGGCCACGACCTCCCGGAGGAGTAACGGGCGGCCGGTCGGCACTGCGTAGCGTTCGCTTTCGAGTCCTTCATATACGCCGTGGCCAACCGGGGAACCATGGGCTTCGAGGTACGCCGACGACTCAGTGTCGCCGACACGGTGACGTTGTTCAACGCCGTCGTCGGGTTCGTCGCCGGAGCCATCGCCTTTACCGACCAACATCTGGCCGCTCGGCTCATCCTGCTGGCGGTCATCGCCGACGCTATCGACGGGATCGTCGCCCGGAACGGCGACAGTTCAGCGGTCGGCCCGCTGCTCGACTCGGTGACCGACGTCGTCTCCTTCGGTGCGACGCCGAGCCTCTTTCTCTACGTGCTGTTGACGGACGCCTACGGCGGTATCGAGTCCGCTCACCCGGCCGTGTTCGTCGGCCTCGCGTTGCTTGCCTCCGCGTACGTCGTGTGCTCCATCGTCCGGACCGCCTTCTACTCGACGTACTTCGATTCTCCCGACGAGCGGCCGGGCATGCCGAACACCCTCGGGAGTATCATCATCGCGACGGCGTATCTGAGCGGCATCACGAACCCGCTCGTCCTGAGTGTCGGCGCGCTCGGTCTCTCGCTGGCGATGATCGCACCCTTCGACTATCCGAAACCCGGTCCCAAACACGCGGTGCCGATGGGCGTCGTGCAGGCGGTCGCTGTCGTCGCACCAGCGGCGTTCTTCCGGGCCGGACCGCGGGCGATGCTCGCCATTGCGCTGCTGTTTTTCGCGCTCGGACCGTGGGTCTACCCCGGAGAATAGCTCTCTACCGCCCGCGCTCGCTCAGACCGTGTCCTCGATGAACTCCTGTAAAATGCCATTGAACGTCTCGGCCTGTTCGACCATCGCAAGATGGGCAGCGTCGGGGACAAACGACACCTCTCCGTCGGGGATCTCGTGGGCCAGTGTCTCGTGATACGCGCGCGGAGTCAGTTTGTCGTGTTCGCCGCAGACAGCCAGCACGGGCACTTCGATCTCGCCGAGTCGGTCCCGCACGTCGAACCCGTGACAGGTCACGAAGTCGCGGCGGGTCACTGCCTGCCCGACTGCCTCCATCTGCTCGCGTGAGCGGGACACGGCCTCGTGGTCGGTGTCGTGGAACAGGCGGTCCCGCTCGTGGAGGAACTCGACGGCGCGGTCCCAGTCGTCTGCGAGCCATTCCTGCAGCCCTTCGAACACCGGGAGTTCGGGGCCGGTCCCCAGCAACACCAGGGCTTCGGGCGTCCAGTCCCGCTCCAGGGCGACCCACTGGGCGACGGCCCCGCCAAGCGAGTTCCCGATCAGCACGTCCGCGTCTGTCTCCCGCCCCACAGCGACCACGTCGTCCGCGTAGGCGTCGAGCGTCGGGGTCCCGGCCTCGGTGTCGATATCGTCGGAGTCTCCGTGACCTGACAAGTCCAGCGCGACGGCGGGGTGGGTCGGCCCGGACGGGGCGTACTGGCGGCCCCACACGCGGTGTGTCGCCCCGCTCCCGTGAATATACAGCGCTGTCGGCCCCGATGCCGCAGGCTGCGTCTGTCTGTACGTTGTGACTCGCCCGTTGTGACTGACCCACTCCATGCGACACCGTTCGGAAGCGGTGTGGATAAAAGGTTGGCGCGCCCAGGAGAGATGTGAACCGCATTCAAGCAACTCCCCGTATTTTCCTGCCGTACAGCGTATTTCAGCGATAGCTTTATATACCTATCACGCTTACTTTGAGTTAGCATGACTTCAGAACAGCAGTTGTTCGACGAGACGCCCCTCCGCCGATTCGAGTACGACGACAGCGTCGTGCTCGCGGCGGACGTGGGACCCGCTGCCGATGCGAGTGTCGATGTGGTCGACGGGACCGTCATCGTCGTCGCGGACGGCCACCAGCACGAACAGGAGATCCCTGCCGGTGACGCACGAGCGTTTATCAATCACGGGGTTCTCACTATCGAACTGTCAGAGATCGAGGGAGATAACTGATGAAACTTACTGTTAAACCGCTCAAACAGAAAGACGCCGGCCGTGGCCTCGCGGCTATCGACCGAGCCGCGATGGACGAACTCGAACTCGAGAACGGCGACTACATCGTTCTCGAAGGGAAACAGGACACCCGGGCGGTCGCCCGAGTCTGGCCCGGTTACCCCGAGGACGAGGGGAAGGGCATCGTCCGTATCGACGGGCAACTCCGCCAGGAGGCCAACGTCGGTATCGACGACCACGTAAATATCGAGAAAGCCGACGTGAACCCCGCGACCTCGGTCACCGTCGCGCTGCCCCAGAACCTTCGGGTCCGGGGCAACGTCGGTCCGATGATCCGCAACAACCTCAGCGGCCAGGCCGTCACGCAGGGCCAGACGGTTCCGGTGAGCTTCGGCCTCGGACCGCTCTCCTCGATGTCCGGCCAGAAGATCCCGCTGAAGATCGCAGAGACCGAGCCCTCCGGCACGGTCGTCGTGACCGACTCCACGGACATCCAGGTCAGCGAGATGCCCGCTGAGCAGGTCCACAGCGGCGAGGGCGCACCTGAAGCGAGCGACACGCCCGACGTGACCTACGAGGACATCGGCGGCCTCGACCGCGAACTCGAACAGGTCCGCGAGATGATCGAGCTGCCGATGCGCCACCCCGAACTGTTCCAACAGCTCGGCATCGAGCCGCCAAAGGGCGTCCTCCTGCACGGCCCGCCCGGCACGGGCAAGACGCTGATGGCCAAGGCCGTCGCCAACGAGATCGACGCGTACTTCACCACTATCTCCGGGCCGGAGATCATGTCGAAGTACTACGGCGAGAGCGAGGAGCAACTCCGTGAGGTCTTCGAAGAGGCCGAGGAGAACGCCCCCGCTATCGTCTTCATCGACGAGATCGACTCCATCGCCCCGAAGCGCGGCGAGACCCAGGGCGACGTGGAGCGCCGCGTCGTCGCCCAGCTGCTCAGCCTGATGGACGGGCTTGAGGAGCGCGGGCAGGTCATCGTCATCGGCGCGACGAACCGCGTCGACGCTATCGACCCGGCCCTGCGCCGGGGCGGCCGCTTCGACCGCGAGATCGAGATCGGCGTCCCGGACAAGGAGGGCCGCAAGGAGATCCTGCAGGTCCACACCCGCGGGATGCCCCTCGCCGAGGAGATCAACATCGAGAACTACGCCGAGAACACCCACGGCTTCGTCGGCGCGGACCTCGCGACCCTCACGAAAGAGAGCGCGATGAACGCCCTCCGGCGCATCCGCCCCGAGCTCGACCTCGAATCCGACGAGATCGACGCCGAGGTGCTTGAACGCCTGGAAATCAGCGATACGGACTTCCGCGAGGCGATGAAGGGCATCGAGCCCTCCGCGCTCCGGGAGGTCTTCGTCGAAGTCCCGGACGTCACCTGGGACTCCGTCGGTGGGCTCGAAGACACCAAGGAACGGCTCCGGGAGACTATCCAGTGGCCCCTCGAGTACGAAGACGTGTTCGAGTCGATGGACCTCGAAGCCGCGAAGGGCGTGCTGATGTACGGCCCGCCCGGCACGGGGAAGACGCTGCTGGCCAAGGCCGTCGCCAACGAGGCCCAGTCCAACTTCATCTCCGTGAAGGGGCCGGAACTCCTGAACAAGTTCGTGGGTGAGTCCGAGAAGGGCGTCCGCGAAGTGTTCAGCAAGGCCCGCGAGAACGCCCCGACTGTGGTGTTCTTCGACGAGATCGACTCCATCGCCGGCGAACGTGGCGGCGGCACGACCGACTCCGGCGTCGGCGAACGCGTCGTCTCCCAGCTCCTGACGGAACTGGACGGCATCGAGGACATGGAGAACGTCGTGGTCGTCGCGACCACGAACCGGCCGGACCTCATCGACGACGCGCTCCTGCGTCCCGGCCGACTCGACAGGCACGTCCACGTGCCCGTCCCGGACGAGGAAGCCCGGCGCGCCATCTTCCAGGTCCACACCCGCGACAAGCCGCTGGCCGACGGCGTCGACATCGACGAACTGGCCCGTCGCACGGACGGCTACGTCGGCGCGGACATCGAAGCGGTCGCCCGCGAGGCGTCGATGGCTGCGACCCGGGAGTTCATCAACAGCGTGGACCCCGAGGACATCGGCGACAGCGTCAGTAACGTCCGCGTGACGATGGACCACTTCGAGCACGCGCTCGAGGAAGTCGGCCCCAGCGTCACCGAGGAGACCCGCGAGCGCTACGACGAAATCGAGCAGCGCTTCGACCGGGCCGAACCCGGCGTCACCGACGAGAGCACGGCCAGCCGAACCTTCCAGTAGCGAGGGTCGGCACACCGACGCTGATTTTCGCGTCTTACGGGCGCTTTTCTCGCTGCGTTATCCGTCGTCAGCCCTGTCCAGGGTAATTTCGCGACACTCGTAGGCTTCCTTCGTCGCACCAGTCCCACCGACAGTGACCGGTCCGGCATCGGTTTCAATAGTGAGTGACCGTTCGGCCGGGTTCTTGCTCGATGCGGGATAGACGATGCTCTGCCGGACGTTTATCACCGGCCCCGATACCGTCGTCTCCGTCCGGTCCGTAGTCGAGACCACCCGAGCGCGTGCAGTGATCGGTGTCCCTGCACGCAACGCCAGCGCCGCCATGAGCACCGCGAACTGGAACGCGGAGAACGTCCGCGGGAACTCACACACGCTAGCGACGTAGCGTTCCGTCCCCATCAGCCAGTGGGTGCCGAGGAACATCGTGAACTCGTCGTGGGCGAGGTTCTCGTTGTCGAACTCTGTCGCCTGATACGCTGCCACCGAGTCAGTCAGCATCCGGGAATGCCCAGTGAGCCCGCGCTGGATGTCGGCAGTCACGAGCAGCGGGGTGATGCCGCTCTCGATTGTCCTGACCGCCGTTGCGATGTCCTCGTACGCGGGCGTCGGCGCTGACGCGTCGCCATGGATCAGTAGCAACACCAGCGTGTCCCGCTCGATAGCGGCGCTGAGTTGCGGGGCGAACACGGGGAGAGAAGATTTCGGCACCGCAATCGTGAGACTCTCGTCGGCACTGTCAATAAGTGATTGTATCGCACCGATGACTGCCGACTGGGTCCGATGGATCTCCAGCCCCGGTTGTGCCATCATCAAAGGATGCGGTGCCACGTGTATAAATCGTCCCCTGAATTGGGCAATAGCGTCGCTGAGAGGGCGTAAATGTCAACAGTAGAGAGGTAAGTGGTGTAACTTCTTTATGCGTGTATCTCTTCTGAAGCGTGATGAAGCCACAGCCCACCGTCCTGTTTGTCCGTAGTCCGAGCCAGGACAGGGCCGCGATCTCGGTGCTCCGGGACAGCGGTGTCACCGTCCACGAGTTCGAAGGCGTTCGTGACCTGGAGTGTGCGCTCGGTGACTACGACACGGACTGTATCGTCACGAACTGCGAAGTGGAGAAGCCGGACGGGACGCAGTACCTCGGTGGGTTGACCGTTATCGAGCGACTGCGACGAAGCCATCCCGAACTCCCGGTCGTCCTCTTTGCGGAGGTGACAAACGGTGACATCGCCCGCGAAGCTTACAGCCGCGACGTGTTCGGCTACGTTCCGAACACAGTGGGCGACGCCCACCAGCGGCTCCTTGCGCAGGTCGACGCCGCCGTTGCCTCCAGCCCAGCCCGTCAGCGGGCGAACAAGCGAAAACAGCTCAACGAAGCCGTCCGGCTGGTCAATCAGGCGCTCGTCCGCTCGCAGTCGCGGATGGACATCGAACGCGATGTCACGGCGGTTCTGGCGGGCACGACCAGATACAGCGAGGCCTGCACGGCGACCTGTCAGCACGATAGGCCGGTCGTTCGAGCGCTGGGCTCACAGCGCGACCGCGTCTCTATCACCGCGCCGGAGCCGTTGCGCCGCGCCGAGTCGGAGGACCGGCTCGTCGTTGCGGACATCGATCCAGCAGCGTTCGCGGACGACACGGGCGCACTGGAAGCAGACTGTGTCCGCGTCCTCGCCGTTCCACTGGTGTACGATGGGACTTCGTACGGTGTCCTCGCAGTGTACGCCGACCGCGTCGATATCTTTGACACGGAAGAACAGGACACGTTTCGGGAGGTCGGGCACAACATCGCGCTGGCTATCGACGCGAGCCAGACGAAAGACGCGCTCCAGCAGCGGACGACGGAACTGGAACGACAGAAAGAGCGGTTACGAGAGCTCGCACAGATCATCTCACACGAACTCCGGAACCCGCTCCAAGCGGCGATGGGACGAGTCGAACTGCTAGCCGCCGAACACGCCGCCGAGGAGTTCGACGCGATCCAGCGCAGCCACACCCGCATGTCGTTTCTCATCGACGACCTCATGGAAATCGCCCGTCAGGGCGGCCGACAGTACACTGTCGAGCCGGTCACGCTCTCCGACGTGATGGCGGACGCCTGGACGACAGTGGACACCGATGAAGCGACCATCGAAATCGACTGTACCGAGACGATACTGGCCGATAGCAGCCGGCTGTGTCAGCTCGCAGAGAACTTCTTCCGGCTCGCCACAGAGCAGGGCGACACCGGGAAGATAACGATCACAGACACGGCCGAGGGGTTCGCCCTCGAACACGACGGCCCCCCGTTGGAGGAGGGAAGCGAGGGACCGTTTGAACTCTATTACGCCTCCACCGACGAAGGTGTGGGGCTCCACCTCGCCGTGATTCGGGAAATCGCACGCGGCCACGGGTGGGAAACCGACCTCTCCGATGAATCGACGGGATGGGTCCGTCTGAACGTAACCGGCGTCGAACGACCGTCAGCGAAAGCCACGTAGCGACCGCGGCTCGCCGTACGCGACTCGAAACCGTATTTTGCGTCCAGTCCGGAGTTGGGTGTATGGATCTCCAGGCTCGGTATCGCGTGCCAGCACTCACTGGCCTGTTGACGGTCGTGTCGCTCGCGCTCGTGTTCGGGGCCGTTCTCGGGGCGATTCCCCAGTCGGCGCTCCCCGCTGCTCCCGCGAGCGTTCTCGGGGCGATCCCACACGCCAACGCCGTGGTCAGCGCCCTCGCCATCGGGACCATCGTCGGCGGTATCCGGGCGATTCGCCGCGGAAACGTCGCCCGACACCGGAAACTGATGCTCTCCTCGTTCGGCCTGTTTGCCCTGTTTCTCGTGCTGTACCTCTACCGGATAACGCTTGTCGGGCCGACGGACTTCGCCGGCCCGTCGGTCGTCGAGACGTACTTCTATCTCCCCTTCCTCGCGATCCACATCCTGCTTGCCATCATCGCCATCCCGGCGGTGTACTACGTCCTGCTGCTGGCTTACACCTACCCCGTCTCGGAGTTGCCGTCGACGAACCACCCGCGTGCCGGAAAGCTGGCTGCGAGCCTGTGGCTGATCTCCTTCTCGATGGGTATCGCCGTCTACGCGATGCTGTACCTGGTGTGGTAGTCGCGGCGAAAAGATAACTGCCGGCTGCTCAGTCGTCGGCCGGGCTCGACTGCGTGCCGATATCCGGGCGGGCAACGTCGCGGTCCGTCGCCTCGCCGTCGATATCGTAGGGGTACTCGCCGGTGACACAGCCGAGACAGAGGTCAGTCCGGCTCTTGTCCAGCGTCTCCGCGATGGCGTCGATAGAGAGATACGACAGCGAGTCGGCCTCGATTTCGTCGCGGATCTCGTCGACGGACTGGTTCCCGGCGATGAGTTCATCGCGGGAGGCCATGTCGATGCCCATGTAGCACGGAGCGACGATTGGCGGCGCGCCGATGCGGACGTGAACCTCCTCGGCCCCGGCGTCTTTCAGCAACTGAATCAGTTGCGTCGAGGTGGTCCCGCGGACGATAGAGTCGTCGATGATGGTGACGCTCTTCCCTTCGATGGTCGACTTGATGGGGTTGAGCTTCAGCCGGACGGCCCGTTCGCGTTCGTCCTGGGTCGGCATGATGAACGTGCGGCCGACGTACCGGTTTTTCATCAGTCCCTCGGCGAACTCGATGTCCGAGCCGTCGTCCTGTGCGGCCTCGGCGTATCCGGAGGCAAAGGCGCGCCCGGAGTCGGGCACCGGCAGCACCACGTCCGATTCGACGCCGGACTCCTCCCAGAGTTTGCGGCCCAGTTCGCGCCGGACCTCGTAGACGAGGTTCTCGTCGATGGTCGAGTCCGGTCGCGCGAAGTAGACGTGTTCGAAGAAGCAGTGGGCCGTGTTCTCGGGTTCGACGAGCTGATAGGTGTCGAAGCCGGTCCCGTCGGCGTGCAGGACGACGAGTTCGCCGGGTTTGACGTCCCGGATCAGTTCGCCGTCGAGCGTGTCGATGGCTGCCGATTCAGAGGCGAGGACGTAGCCGTCCTCGAGTTCGCCGATGCACAGCGGTCGGTTCCCCTGCGGGTCGCGCACGCCGAGCACCGTCTCGTCGTGCATAATCGTCAGCGAGTACGACCCGTGGATGCGGTTCATCGTCCGCTTGACAGCCCGAACCAGGTCCTCCTCTAAGAGATTACGCGCGAGGTCGTGGGCGATGACTTCGGTGTCGCCGTCGGACGTGAAGGCGTGGCCGAGGTCGGCCAGTTCGTCGCCGATCTCGTCGGCGTTGACGAGATTCCCGTTGTGGGACAGACCCAGCGACCCCGACTTGAACGAGACGGAGAACGGCTGGGCACAGCAAGCGTTGACGCTTCCGGCGGTCGGGTATCGGACGTGGCCGATGCCGTTCGAGCCGTTTAGCGCTTCCAGGTCGCCGGGGTCGAAGGCGTCACCGACGAGGCCCATTTCGACGTGGCTGTACTGCTGGAACCCGTCGTGGGTGACGATGCCGGCCGATTCCTGGCCGCGGTGCTGGAGCGCGTACAAGGAGTAGTAGAGCGGTCGGGCGGCGTCACGGTCCTCCAAAGAGATGCCAACAACGCCGCACTTCTCGTGCATTTGTTTTGAGTGTGTTATTCGCCCGCTTTCGACTGCCACTCGTAGTCACGTCGCTTGGCCGACTTGCCGAAACCGCACGACGAGCAGACCTTCTTTTTCGTATGATACGACTTTTCACCACACCGTCGACACTTCGTATGTGTCGTGGTGTTCTTCTTGCCCTGACTCGGAGTTCCTGCGCCAGTCATGGAGTAATCGAGACCACGTTATCGCCGCGTATAATCGTTGTGTCTTCATCCTCGACGACGAGGTTCATGTGTTGGTCGTAGCCGGTGAGTTCCCCTTCGAAGATTTCGCCACCCTTCAGCTGTACGGTGACTGTCTCACCGAGGGACGCTTCGAGTACATCCAGCGGTCGTCCACTCATGTACGGTTTGGATAGTGACGGCCGCTTAAACGTACCGTTTGTATGGTGGCACGCGCGAGGCCGTTCCGCTGCCTTACACGTCGACGCTAAAGGGCGCTCGGTCGGCCGCTCGGACGGCGAAGCCGGCGAGCAGGTCCGCGAGCGCGTCGAGGTCGTCGGGGTCGATGACCTCGACCGGCGTGTGCATGTAGCGGTTCGGCAACCCGACGTTGACCGACGGAATCCCACCCCGGGAAGTGTAGAAGGCGTCCGCGTCGGTTCCGGTCCTGCTGCCCGTCGCCTGCAACTGGATGTCGATGTCCTCGGCGTCGCTCGTTTCACGGAGCGCGTCGACGGCGACCGGGTGGTTCGCGCTCCCGCGGGCGACGACCGGTCCCCCGCCGAGTTCGACCCCCGTAGCGGCCTTGCCAGGCGAGTTCGGCGAATCCGTCGCGTGGGTCACGTCAGCGGCGATGGCGACATCCGGCGCGAGGTCGAACCCGACCATCTTCGCCCCCTGTACGCCGACCTCCTCCTGCACCGTGGAGACGGCGTACACTGTCGCATCCGCTCCAGTCTCTGCCGCGCGTCGAAGCCCCTCTGCGGCCGCCCAGATACCGATGCGGTTGTCCATCGCCCGTGCCGCGAGGCGGCCGTTCTCCAGTTCGCTCAGCGTCTGAACGAACGTCACCGGGTCACCGCGGTCGACGAGCGACTCTACCTCGTCGCCGTCCTCTGCACCAACATCGACGTGCTGTTCGGAAATGTCGGGCACGGAGTCGTCATCCGGGTCCCGGAGGTGAATCGCAGTCTGTCCCACGACGCCCGAAACGGGGCCGTCGGCCGTGTGAATGGTGACGTGTTGGCCGCGTGAGACGGTCTTGTCCGAGCCGCCGATGCGGCCCAGTTTGACGAAGCCGTCGTCGGTGAGGTCGCGGACGATGAAGCCGATTTCGTCGCCGTGGCCTGCGAGCGCGACGGTCGTCTCTCCGCCCTCGACTTTCGCGACGGCGTTTCCGTAGTCGTCCGTTCGGACCTCGTCGGCGAACTCGCTGACGTAGTCGAGCCACACCCGCTGGCTGTCGGCCTCGTACCCCGACGGGCCGGGCGTCGTCAGCAGCGATTCCAGGAACTCGCGTCGTCGTGTGTCCATACGTAGGATAATGGCCCCTCGGTGATGAAAACAGCGGACGGCACGTGGTCCGGGACCGTCCCAGCGTGGCTCTGGTACCGCCACGGCTAAGAGTCGCGGCGTCGAACTGTCAGTATGGCCGAATTCACTCTCCTCGAAGTACATCTCGACGGCGCGGAGTTCACTGCCAACGCCCCGTTCAGTTCCACCGACGATGACGACGAGTCGGAGCGCAAATCACGGTGGTCGCGATCCCGTACGGACGAGCCAAGCGACGAAATTGACACCGAAGCCGGCGGTGGCCGTCGCGTCGGTCGCCTCGCGCTCGCCGTACTCGGTGTCGTTGCGGTTGTGGCGGTCCTCCTGCGCCTGTATCTCGGCGGGTCCGAAGGCGCTGACGACAGCGACGAAGCCCTGTAGCGGACCGCATCTAGTTCCACAGCGGACCACGAACCGAACGCCGGGGGTCGTTTTTACAGGGAGAAGGCCTATTTTCTCCCGCCACATTTCAGACGTATGGGACTATACCACAGCGTTCAGGCTGTCGCCGGCGCGACCGGCGACGGCCCCATCGACTGGAGTGCCGTCGCCGACGCCGCGAAGGCCGCCACAGATACGGGCGACCTCTCTGTCGAGACGCCCGAACGCGACGGCTATGCGACCGACGTCCGGGACGCCAGAAACCGCGTCCGGGAAGTGGGCCAACTCGCCTTTGATCTGCCCGAAACCGTCGAAATCCAGAACCGCCATCACTGGATCGACGCCAACGTCGCCACGTTCAGCCGGGTGATGGAACCGATCGAACAGCAGGCCGAGTACATCCCCGGCATCGCCCGCGTGGTCAACACCGGGTCGATGGCCGTCGCACTCTCGTTTCTGGGGAACAACGTCCTGGGCCAGTACGACCCCGTTTTGCTCGCGGACAACGACGCCCACGCGCTGTACTTCGTACGCCCCAACATCCACCGGGTCGCCGACCAGTTGAACGTCGAGCGGGAGCGCTTCCGCCGCTGGATCGCGTTCCACGAGGTCACACACGCGGCGGAGTTCGGCGCGGCCCCGTGGCTGTCCGACCACCTCGAAACGGCGATGGAGGACGCCATCGACAACCTCACCGACGGCAACATCGACCGCGCGACGCTCGGCGAACTCGACACGACGATGACTGCCGTTGAGGGGTACGCGGAACTGCTGATGGACCGGGCCTTCGACGACGAGTACGACGACCTGCGCCGGAAAGTCGACGAGCGCCGACAGGGGCGTGGCCCCATCGCGTCGCTCATGCGCCGGCTGCTCGGCCTCGGAATGAAACGCCAGCAGTACGAGCGCGGGAAGGCGTTCTTCGACACGGTCGCCGACGCCCGCGGCGTCGCTGCGGCCGGGCGCGTCTGGGACTCCCCGGATACCCTGCCCACCGAAGACGAGATAGAGACGCCGACGCTGTGGATCGACCGCGTGGACCCCTGAACCGCGACCGCTGAAGCGGCTATATTACGCTGTGTGACCGCACGGAACGCTTATTTGTTCGGCTCTTCGACGGGCGCTTCGATTTTCGCGACGTCGAGGAGGATCTCGCTGTTCGATTCGTCGACGGCTACAATCGTCCCGGCGACGACGAGCTTCGAAATCGGCGTGGGCCCGAGAATGACGGCCTGGCCCTCGCTGAAGTCCTGCACCGAGCTCTGGAGGTGGAACCGGGCGCGGCATTTCTCCGGGTCGTGGACGTTCGTGAAGTTGATTTCCTCGACGGTGACGCCGACCCGCTCGTAATCGTGAGCGACGACGACGCTCTCGGCCTCGTCTATCTGCTGGCGGTCGATTGCGTCGAAGGCCTCGGATGTCGGCTTGTACCCACCCGTCGGCCCGGGAATGCCTTCGACAAGCCCCAGCGACGTGAGACTCTGCATCTGGTTCCGTACCGTGCCGGGGTTCCGGTCGATCTCATCCGCGATTGTCTCACCGGTGACCGCCTCACCGGTCTGTTGATACTTGTTTACCAGCGTCGTAAGCATCGTTCGCTGGCTGTTGTTCAGATCGATGCTAACCATACCGGTGTGTATCGGGAGCGGCTACTTATCCCATTGGGTTCACTCATTCACCGCCAGTCGCTCCCACAGACGCGGCTATTCCATGTATCCAAGTTGCTTGAGCCGGTCCTCGACGGCGTCCTCGTCGTCGCTTCCGAGGGCGTCATCGATACTGAGTGGCGCACGTTCGCCGACGGCGGGGTCTTCGGTGAACACCGGGAGAACCTCGCCGCGCATGTCAGTCGGGACAGCACAACCGTGGGCAGCCAGAACGGTCGGCGCGATGTCGAGAATGCTGATTCTGTCGAGTTTGCCCTGTGGCTCGAAATCCGGCCCGCTGGCGGCGAAGATGCCGTAGGGTGTGTTCTCGGCCGCCCAGCGGTCGGGGTCGCTCTGGACGGTCCCGCCACCGATGCCGTCGTTGACGTGGACGCCCGGTCGCTGATCGACGACGACCTCCGGGCCGGCGTCGACGTAGGGGCCGTTGTACACGTCCTCGCCCCTGTACACGTCGGTGAACAGCGGCCCGTGTTCGTCCTCGACCTCGCGCAGGTCGGCCATGAGCGACTCACGGACCGATTCCACGTCGAACCGGGGGTTGATGTACACCGGCCCCTGCCCGCTGGCGACGACCTTCGTCTGCTCCAGGTCGATGGCTTCCAGTTTGCGGTCCCGCTTTACGCCGTCACGCTGCGGAACGAGTTGCTGGATCGATTCCGGGACGACGCGGGCGAGCGTGTCCACGAGTCCGGCGCGCTTTGCGACCGCAAGCAGGTTCTCGCGGTCGAGCCCGACTCGGGTGAGGAGGGCGTCGACGCTCGTATCCCGGACCTGGTAGCCGTTCTCGGCCAGCCACTCGTTGATGTAGAACTCCGTCTGCGTGGCGTCACAGCCGTGGTCCGACATCAACACCAGGTTCAGGTCCTCGCGGTCGTCGAGTCGGCCGACCCACTCATCAACGGTTTTCCATGCGCGCAGGCTCGGCTCGTCGTCCCAGAAGAAGTGATGGAGGACGTTGAGATAGAACAGCGTCACGTGGACGAAATCGAGGTCCCGCTCGTCCATGAGGTGCGTCGCGACCTCGAAGCGCTTCTCCAAGAGGTCGAGGATGGCTTCGACCTCCGCGCCGCGCTCGTCGTTCGAGGACAGCAGCGGGTCCGGGTGGACTCGGTAGTCGAACCGCTCCTCCAGCTCCGCGGCCAGTTCCGGCGGCGAGGTGTAGCCGGAGCTGATCGACCGGTACTCCCCCTCGACGGCGTCCGGACCGCCAGCGACGACGAGTTCGTCGATGTCCCGCGGGGGGTACATCGTCGGCATGTTGACGACGCCAGCGGACTGTCCCTCGTCGTTGAGGTAGTCCCACAGCTCGGCGGTGTCGTAGTCGCCGCCGTTCATCACGGTGATCTCGCCCGCGGCGAGGTCGACGTTCTCGAACCAGAAGACGCCGAACCCGCCGGGGTCCTTGCCCGAGGAGTAACATTTCCAGTTCGGGAACGTCACCGGCGGCAGACAGCTCCGCGTCCCCGCCCAGGTGCCGGTGTCCCGCAGCGCGGCTAGGTTCGGGAGCTCGCCGGCCTCGATCCACGGGTCGAGCAGTTCCCAGCTCGCTCCGTCGAGCCCGACGACGAGGGTCTTCGTCATGTTGAGACGGAGACAGGCAAGTCACTAGTCCCTTTCGCACCCCGCCCGAGGGAGGTCCCGGCGTGCGGTGGCGAGCGCTCACGGGTCGAAACGGACAACGCGTCACTTTTGAGCGCGCCGCCGGAACAGCCGGTATGAGCAACCGGTCGGACATCGCGCCGGACACCGTCTCGGTCGAGTTGACCGAGGACGGCGTCGTCGTGGAGTACCTCGACGGCCGCCAGGCGTTCTATCACGGCGTCCCAACGGCGGTCGAAGAGAGCGTCCAGACAGCCCCGGGCAAGGACACGCACGTCCTGATCACCGACGAGACGGAGACCTCGGGTATCCTCGTGTACGTCAACGACCTCCGGACACACGACGATATCCTCGAAGAGACGGGCGTCGGACGGGTCATCCTCGACGACGGGGAGGAAGACGAACTGTTCCCGGGTGTTACGGTCCGGGACAATCAGATGCGGACGAAAGTGGAAGTGGACTACGACGTAACGAACGGCCGCGTGTTCGTCTTCGAGGAAGACGAACTCGGCGAGCGGAGCTTCGAGATCGTCGAAGCGTGATACCGGTGGTGAGGTGACGCGCGACTGTGGAGTCGAGGACCGCTACTGGATGTAGGACGGGTCCTCGTCGTCACAGTTCTCCTCGTGCTGGCGCGCGTCGCTCTGGTCGTCGAACATCAGGCCACAAGTCTCGCACTTGTACCACGTTATGTCGTCTCGCTCGGTTTGGACAACCATACCTGAAATTCCGATGGCCGCCCGTATATTATTTTCCCGCAACACAACGGGAACCCTCAAGGGAGTCGGATTGCAAGAAAGCGGCATGAGCGGGTCCACTGACGCCGGTGTCGAACTCACCGTCGAGGGTGCGAACAAGCGCGACGCCGGGCGCGGTATCGCACGACTGCCGGAGTCCGCACGGACCGAACTAGGGGTGTTGAGCGGGTCGCCCATCATCATCGAGGGCGACGACAGGACCGTCGTGAAGGTCTGGCCGGCGGACGACAACGGTTCTTTCGTCCGCATCGATTCAGACACCCGAGCGAACGCCGGCGTCAACATCGGTGACACGGTTACAGTGACGAGCGGGTCGGTTTCCGAGGCCACTGAGATCGCCGTCCAGCCGGTCGAACCGATGCCGGGCAGCGAGGACTACGAGAGCCTGGTCGGGAAGCGTCTGGTCGACCAGATAATCCAGGCCGACGAGCGGACCCACATCGAAGGGCTGGGGACCTTCCTCGTCCGCAAGACCTCACCCTCGGGACCGGTCCGAGTCACCGGCACGACGGCAGTGACTGTGCTGCCGGGTCTCGACGGCGGCAGCGATGCGAGCCAGTCGGCGTCCGATGAGGCAACAACGGCGAACACACCGACCGCCGAGACGGAGTCCGGGGTGAGCTACGAAGATATCGGCGGTCTCGACGAGGAACTGGACCGCATCCGCGAGATGATAGAGATGCCCCTCTCGGAGCCAGAGGAGTTCCGCCGCCTGGGTATCGACCCGCCCAGCGGCGTCCTCCTGCACGGCCCGCCCGGCACGGGGAAGACGCTCATCGCGCGAGCGGTGGCGAACGAGGTCGACGCCTACTTCGACACCATCTCCGGCCCCGAAATCGTCTCGAAGTACAAGGGCGAAAGCGAGGAGCGCCTCCGGGAGGCCTTCGAAAAAGCCGAAGCGAACGCGCCCGCCATCCTCTTCGTCGACGAGATCGACTCCATCGCCGGCTCCCGCGACGAGGACGCTGATATGGAGAACCGAGTCGTCGCCCAGTTGCTCACACTGATGGACGGGCTCGAAGACCGGGGCCGGGTCGTCGTCATCGGGGCGACGAACCGCGTCGACGCCATCGACCCGGCGCTGCGCCGCGGCGGCCGCTTCGACCGCGAGATAGAGATCGGCGTCCCCGGTGAGCACGGCCGCCGCGAGATCATGGACGTCCACACGCGGGACATGCCGCTGCACGAGGACGTGGACCTCGACCGCATCGCCGCACAGACTCACGGCTTCGTCGGGGCGGACCTCGCGTCGCTGACCACCGAGGCCGCGATGGCCGCGCTCCGGGCCGACCGCGACGATGGCGACGTCCACCAGGACGACTTCGAGACGGCGCTCGCCACCGTCGATCCCAGTGCGATGCGGGAGTACGTCGCCGAGTCCCCGACGGCGACCTTCGACGACGTGGGCGGGCTGTCCGAGGTCAAGCAGACGCTGACGGAGGCCATCGAATGGCCGCTGTCCTACAGTGAACTGTTCACTGCAACGAACACCGACCCACCCAGTGGCATCCTGCTGTACGGCCCGCCGGGGACCGGGAAAACCCTGCTCGCTCGGGCCGTCGCCGGCGAGAGCGACGTGAACTTCATCCACGTCGCCGGCCCCGAAATCATGGACCGCTACGTCGGCGAGAGCGAGGAAGCCGTGCGGGAACTATTCGAACGCGCCCGCCAGACCGCGCCGAGCATCATCTTCCTCGACGAGATAGACGCTATCGCCAGCCACCGCGGCCAGGGCAACGAAGTCACCGAACGCGTCGTCTCGCAACTGCTCGCCGAACTGGACGGCATCACGGAAAACCCCAATCTGGTCGTGCTGGCCGCGACCAACCGCCGGGACATGATCGACGACGCGCTACTGCGACCGGGCCGCCTCGAACAGCACGTCGAGGTCCCCAACCCCGACCGTGAAGCCCGCGAGGAGATTCTCGCCGTCCACACCGCCGGGAAGCCGCTCGCAGCGGGCACTGCTATCGAAGACCTCGCCGAAGAGACCGACGGCTTCTCGGGTGCAGAACTGGAGGCCGTCGTCCGCGAAGCGTCGATGCTGGCCATCCGGGAGGTGGCGTCCGCTTACGGGCCGGAAGAGGCCACCGAGAACGCCGACGAAGTGGAGATCACGCCCGAACACTTCCGTGAAGCGCTGGAGCGGGAACGGACGCGGTAGCTCGCAGTGCTCGCTGAGTACCTTCTGAGCGAACGTTTTAGATCGGCAGTATCGGAAAGGCGAGGAGAGGCGAAAGGATCGACTCCGGGAGAGGAGTGAAAAGGCTGTCCGGACAGCCTTGGCGGACGAGCGACGCCGAGTGGCCGAGCAGCGAGACGGGCGTTAGCGCCGGCATCGACGTGAAAAGCGCCTTGCCGGCAGCTACTCGTAGCGAGTGCACACGCAAAAAAGGCCCGGTGTTCGGTTCCGGCTACGCGTCCTTGTCGGGCGACTCCGTGTCCGATTCCGCAGTGGGTTCCTGCTGTGGGGCATCGCCTCCGCCTCCACCGTCGCCACCTTCTGTGGCTGATTCCGACGCGCCACGTCGGCCCAGCAGCGGGAGCGACCGACCGCGAAGGAGCCGCCGGCCGCCGACGACTGGGACGGCGAGGACGACGATCCACGGCGCGAGACTCGCAGCGGTCACGAGCAGGCCGCGGGTGAACACGTACACGTCGGTCACCGACGAGAGGAACGCGGAGACCAGCGACCGCTCGTGGTACGGCACCTGCTGGGCCGACGGTTCCGGCGCTGGCTCGTGAATCTCGACGCGCAGCGTCGAGTAGGCGACTCGCTGTTCGAGCGAGCGCTTCTGTGCTTCGAGGCGTTCGATGTCACTCTGAACCGACGACAGTTCCTCCTCGATGCGGAGCAGTTCCTCCGTGCTGTTAGCTCGCTCGTAGAAGGTCCGCAGTCGGTCGCGGCGCTCCCGGAGGTTGGTCAGGCGCGCTTCGAGGTCGACCAGTTTGTCGGTCACGTCCTTTGTCGTGGTTTCCTCGGAGCGCACCGTCCCCTGCTCGCTCACCATCGACTGCGTCGGTTCGTACTCTTCGCTGGGGACTCGGACGACGATGTAGCCGGTGTACCACGTCTCACCGTCGTTGCGGTGGAGTTCGCGGTTGGAGTCGCTCACGTACCCGCCGGACGCGCGAGCGCGGGCGGCGATTGCGTTGGCTGTCGTCGAGTAGTTCTCCACTTCGACCACCATCCGGCCGTTGCGGATGATGGCCCGGTCGGCCGCCGCGTCGCCGGCCTGAATATTCCCGCTATCCGCGGCGTTCGCCCCGGAGTCCGCTTCGACGGGTTGGCTCGATCCGTCGCCGCCGTCGGCCATCTGTGCGCCGTCACCGCCGCCCTGTGCCTCGCCCGCATCGCCGCTCCCGCCCAAACCGGCACAACCGGCGAAAAGGAGGAGGGCAACGACAGCGAGGACTCTGACTCGCGAAGCCATACGGGACGTACTCGTCCTGAGAGCGGCATAACGACGGCGAACGCTCAAAAACCGCTTTTTGTAAAACAGCGACTGCAGTTACGACCAGTCCGTCCGGCGGTCAGCAAGCGCCGGGAACTCCTCGCGGACCTGGTCGACGCGAGCAGGGTCGAGGGTGGCAGTCACCAGCGCCGGGTCGTCGTCGGCGCTGGCGAGCGTCGTTCCCCACGGGTCATACACCGTCGACCGCCCCAGCAGTTCCGCGTCCTCGAACTGTCCGACACCGTTCGCTGCGGCGACGTACAGCTGGTTTTCGACAGCCCGCGCGCGCCCGAACAGCTTCCAGTGCTCGACGCGGGGATACGGCCACGCGCTCGGGACGAGCGTTAGCGTCACGCCCTCGTCGACGAGATGGCGGTACAGCTCCGGGAACCGGAGGTCGTAACAGGTGGTAACGCCGACAGTGAACCCCTCGAAGTCGATAGTCGGAATCGTCTCACCCGGCTCTAGCAATCGGGATTCCGCGGAGTCATAACCGAACAAGTGGTGCTTGCGATACACCGCCCGCCGTTCCCCGTCGCGGTCGAAGAACACCGCGGTGTTCGCCAGCCCCTCATCTGTGGGCACGTCGAACCCGCCGTCGGCGCTCGTCGCCAGGTCCTCGACGACGCTTCCGGCCAGTACTGCCACGTCGTGGTCCGCGGCGACGTTGCGGATCTGGCTGAGCGTTTCGCCGTCCAGCCCCTCTGCGTCCCGAGTGTAGCGGTCGAACGCAAAGTAGCCGACGTTGAACAGTTCTGGAAGCACGACGAGGTCCGCGCCGTCCGCGGCCGCGTCTCTGATGGCGGTCGTGGCACGGCCAACGTTCTCGGCCACCGAGTCGGACGACACGTCTATCTGGGCAAGCGTGAGCCTCATACTTCGACTTCGAGGTCGTCCCGCAGTGCCTGTTCGAGGTTCTGCATCTCGTCGTCGAGGTTCCGCTTGAAGAACCGCTCGACGCCCGGGAGCTTGCCGTCGACGATGAACCGGTTCGTCAGTTTCGTGCCGCCGTCGGCCGTCTCTTCGAGTTCGTGTTCGCCCTGGACTGTCATCACTTTCGAGCGACCGATGAAACGGGCGTACTCCGGGCGACGCTGTTCGACGTCCTCGGTTTTCACCGTCATCGTCTGACTGACCACCGGAATCGGGAGCTCGATGGACCAGTTCGCGTGTGTGTCATCGATGACCTTCCAGTCTGTGACGACGCTAATCGGCCGGGCCCGTTTATCCGGGTCGGTGATGAATTCCCAGACACGCTCCGGTGTGGCCGGCACAGTCATCGTTCGTTCGACCCGGACAGTCATGGAAGGTACTGAGGACTACTGGCCGATGAATCCACCGATTGTCACAGTGCGTAAAACCCGGCAGCGGCTATCCTGTCGTCGTGACGCGCCACGTCGTCGACCGTGCCCGTCCCCACTTCTCGATCTCGACTTCGTCGGCCTCCTCAGCTAAGCGTGGCAGCCGCGCTCCCACTTGCTTCGACGAGAGGCCGAGCTGCTCAGCGATGTTCTTCGCGCGGAAGTAGCTCTCCCCACGCGAGACGCTGTCCCGGAGATATTCGAGAATGCGTCGGTCTTCCTCGCTGTAATCGGCCATACTAGAGAATAGGTCTCAGCGTTTTTAACGGTTCCCTTCACAGTCTCTCCGCTGATACCAGGGGTCAGGCGTCGTAGGCGTGAATCGCCACGATAGCCACGGCCGCGGCCAGCATCGCGAGTCCGAACGCGCCGCCGGACGTCACGAGCAGATTTCCGGTCTCAAGCTCCTGTGCGTGCAGAATCGCGTAGTTGTAGCTGTTGGTTGCTGTGACCACGGCCGCGCCGACCGAGACGAGCCCGAACAGCAGGGCCAGGCCCGTCCCCATGTCGCTTTTAGACGCCTTGGAACTCATGTACGACGCTTTCGGTGTTGCCCACTTAGTTCATTCGGGCTGGAGCCACAGGACATATACCTCCCCGTCGAAGATGGACGTGCAACTATGGGTCGGTTGAAAACCGTTGGTTTGCTGGTCGTCGCGGTCGCCGCTGTCGTAGGGGGCAGCGTCGCGCTCGGCGTTCTTGGCACACCCAGCGTCGCGTCCGTGGACAACCACTTCGCGGGCGTCTCGAACCAGACGACCACTGTGGCGACGAATCTGACCGTGACCAATCCCAACCCCGTCGGCGTCCAGCTGGGCGGCGTCGGGGTTAACTACACCGTCTCGATGAACAGCGTGGAGATGGCACAGGGCGATAGGCAGGGAGTCGGTATCGGGACCGGCAACTCGACGCTCGCGTTCAGCACCGAGATGCAAAACGACCGTATCCCGCCGTGGTGGGTCACCCACATCGACAACGGCGAGACGACGACGGTGGGCATCGACGCCACCGTCACGTCCTCGACGCTCGGCGGTCGGTCGGTGTCGGTCAATCAGGAGCGGACCATCGAGACGGACCTCCTCAGCCAGTTCAACTCCACCGAGACGCGCCCCGTCGAGGCCGATCAGCCGTTCGTCTCGGACCCGGTGCTGTACATCAACGAGACCCGCGGCGCGTGGGACCAGGAGAACCTCACCCAGTCCGAGACGCCGCTGAACCTCGCGTTCGACGTGTACAACCCAAAGCCGTACCCCTACACGATCACCAAAGTCGGCTACACCGTTCGGATGAACGACGTGACCGTCGGCGAGGGCGAGACGGATCGCGGCTACGTCCTCAGCCCCGGCCAGGAGACGACACTCGAAGCGAACACCGCTATCCAGAACGGGAACCTCGACCGCTGGTGGGTGACGCACCTCCAGCGCAACCAGCGGACGGACCTCTACATCGACTTCTACCTCGTGCTTGAGGGCGGCGGGGAGCAGTTCCGGGTCGATCTGGACTCCATCGACTACCAGCAGGAGATCGAGACGGACATCTTCGGCAACAAGGCGCAGTACCCGACCGGCGACGGAACGAGCGCTGAGCCCGACGACGGGTCGGCCGACGAGTCACCGGACGGCGACGAGGAAACTGAAACCCCGACGCCGACACCGACGGAGACCGAGACGGATGACGGGCTACTGGGTGGCGGCGAGTCTGAGACGGAAACCGCAACGCCAACCGAGACGGAGACAGAATCGGAAACCGCGACCCCGACGGAGACAGCGACTGAGACCGAAACCGACGACGGCGGTCTGCTCGGGTAGCCGGCACTCCCGGTCTGTTGTCCCTCAGTTCTCGATGCGGAGCGTCCCCGAGTCATCGACCGTTACCGTGTAGCCACAGTAGCGGAACAGCATCGGCGACTCCTCGGGAGAGGTGTCTGGCACCGCGTCTAGTCGTTCACCGTCGACGACTAGACTGAGGCTCCCGAGTTGGGTGGGGTGACAGTCCTCGAGCGTCGCGACGGCCTCTCTGACTGCGACGTGAACGGCAGTCGATTGGTCGACGGTGCGCTTCATACGAGGACTCCGACTCGAAGCCCAAAGAGACACGCGTTTTTCACAACTCCCTGTCGTTGTAGTGAACCTGATATTGCGGGCGGCGACGAATTGTCAAAACCGGGCTGTCGCTATGACCCGAAACTGGGAGTCGGCGGTGGCCGGTGCTCACTCGATGGTCGTGTGCTCGGACTCCTCGTTGAGCGCGAGGTTCGTCGCGATCTCGGCGCTCCGGACCGCGAACTCGGCGGTCTGCTGGAGGCTGACGAGCACTTCGCGCACTTCCAGCAGCGCCTCGTTGTCCATCTCCGGCAGGTCATCGAGGATCTCGTGTTCCTTGTCGCCGATGTCCTTGTACAGCTCTCGGACCTGAATCGCGGTGTCGTAGTTGCGGTCGACAGCTGCCTGGACCGCAAGTTCGGTGATGTCGTTGACCTGGTCGGTGAACTCGCGGATGCGGCGCATCGTGGAGCTGTCGACGTTGAGCGAGTGGTCCTCGGTCTCTAGGGCGATCTCGGCGATGTCCTCGGCGTTGTCCGCCGTCAGTTCGAGGTTCTTCGCAATCGAGCGGTAGCCGATAAGCGGGAAACCGTCGTTGAGGCCGATAGCCCGCGCGAGGTTGGGGTTCTGGTAGGCCGTGAAGATGAGCCGTAGCAGCAGGACGAATATCTTGTTGGCCTGTCGCTCGCGGTTGAGCGCCCGCTGAGCGAGGTCGGGGTTGCCGTGGGCGAGGGATTTCACCGCCTCGTTGCGCATCGTCGAGCCGGTGGATTCCAGCCGTTCGAGGAGGTTGTTGAGCGTGAAGTCCTCCGGGTCGACGGAGCAGCGAATCGCGATTCTGTCCGGCGTCTCCTCGATGACGCCGAGGCCCATTAGCTGGGTTTCGGCGTTGTAGACAGCGTTGATGTGAGAGGATTCCAGCGTCTCGCCCTCCGGGGCTTCGACGTGGATGACGCGCCGGCCGAGCACGTACTGGGCGACGATAGCCCGCTCGACGGAATCGGCGTCGAGGTTCTCCGCGTGGATGATAGCCTCCGACTCCTCAGTCTGGACGGACTCGGGCATAACTGTCAGCGTGCCTTTGCCGCCCATCCGCAGCGACACCTCGTCGCCCTTTTCGACATCGTGCGCACTGGCCCACTCCGCCGGCAGCGTCATCGCGAGCGTCGACGGTCCCAATCGCTGGACTTTCCGGGTTTCCATATGTCCTTTGTCGGGCGTGAGATACCTTAATCTTGACTATACATGATAAAATACCGCAGGCGATATATCATGGCTTGCTTCTCTCGGCTGTGGAGGTTTCCTGCTGATTATTTTCGGTTATTTCCGGATAGTGTCGACCCGGAGTCGACACATACCGGTAAATCGCTACAGTAATCCGTATCAGACGACTTCGACGAGTCTACGCTCGTGACGACCGACGCGGACCCGCATCCAGCCGCGCAGTTCCTCGTCTAGTTCCGGGTCGCCGGTGTCGACACGGAGCGTTCCGATACCGTCCAGTTTCCGGCGGGAGGCGACGACTTCCAGGTCACACTGCCTGATGACCGCCGGCGATAGCTGCTGATTTCCCCTGCCGAACACAAACCCCTGGCCGCCGATGGGCGAAACGATAATGACGTTTCGGTCCCCGAGAGCGTCGAGGATGTCCGACTCGGCGGCGTCACGGGCGAGCACTTCACCGTCACGCCACACGTCCACGCCGAGCGTCGTCCCGTCGAACCCGAGCTGTTCCTTGATAGCGCCGACAGTGCTCCCTGGCCCGAGGACGTACGTGACGCCCTCCTCGACGGCGTCGGCGACGCTCTCGGCGAGTGACTCGACGCTGCCGCCGCCCAACTGTTTGGCCGACTGGCGCTGGTCGGCGACGGGGACCGTGGCGACGGCCCGGAGTTCCGTGACGACCTCCCCGCCTCTGAAGGCGTCCTCGTCGATGTCGTTGACCTCCGCGCGCTCCGTCTCGGAGAACCGAGCCACGATGCGTCCGGCCGCACGCGGTGACACGCCGAACACGGAGGAGTACACCTTGACGCCGGCCGGGACGCCAAGGATCGGAATGTCCGCGTCCAGGTCGTCAAGCGTCGTTGCTACGTCGACGGCCGTGCCGTCGCCCCCGACGAACAGGATCGCGTCCACGTCCGCCTCGACGAACGCCCGGACCGCATGTCGGGTGTCCTCGCTCGTCGTCTCGTCAGCGCTCGCTGGAGCGCCGACGGCCGTCGGATCGAACCCTGCCTCACGAGCGATACCCTCCCCCATCGGATCGCCGTACGTGAGCAGTTCCACGTCCGTCTCCACCTCGGCGAGTGATTCCAGCGCAGTCCGTGCCCGGTCCGGTGCGCGTTGCTCCGCGCCGCGGCGGCGCGCCTCCGCGACTTTCCCGTCAGTGCCCTTGAGGCCGACGCGGCCGCCCATGCCGGCGATGGGGTTGACCACGACACCGATTCGTCGCATTCGTCGTCACTACGCGACCCCGCGGCAAAAGAGGCCCGGGAGCGTGCCTTTCAAGCCACCCCACGCAGAACGCACTCCTATGTCAGTTGTACTCCAGAGCGGCGTGCAGACAGGGATCATCAACGCGTCCGGTGCGGTCATCACGCTCGGCGGCCTGCTCCTGACGTTTCTGTGGCTGAACCACCTCTACCGGTAGTCACTCCGCCGTCGGTGACTCGACGCGCTCGCTGAACCACGCGGCCGCCTCATCAACTAACTCCTCCTCCGTCCCCTCGAACCGGACGGTCACGTGGTCGCCCGGATAACTGCCGACCTTGACCGGGAACTGCTCCTGTACCTCCGCCAGCCGGTCCAGCAGCGCGCTCTCGGGCTCGGCGGCGTCGACAGTGCGAACGTGCCGCTGCTCGCCGGTGAACTCTCCCGCGACCTCCTCGAACATCCGCTTCATCTCGGCCGGCACGCCCGGCAGGACGTAGCAGCTCTCGACGACACAGCCGGGCGCGACGCCCTCGTGATTGGGCAGTACCCGCGACCCTTCCGGTACCTCTCCCGTCCCGTCGGTCAGATCGTCGCGCGTGTAGCCGCCGTGTTCCTCCAACCACGCGATGGCGTCCTCGCTCTCGACGACGTCCCGCCCGAACGCCGCGGCGACGGCTTCGATGGTTTTGTCGTCGTGTGTCGGTCCCAGGCCGCCGGTGACGATGACGGCGTCGAACTCCGCGTGGTACTCGTTGACCACGCGGGCGATGTCCGATATCTCGTCGGGGACGACCGTCGTCCGGCCGACAGTGACGCCGCGCTCTGCGAGCTGTCGCCCCAGCCACGCGGCGTTCGTGTTGACCGTCTCGCCACTGAGCAGTTCGTCTCCGACGGTGACTACCGCGACGCGCATACCGGCCGGTTGGACTGGGAGACACAAATACTGTCGGTCACAGACAGCGGTCACTGTGTATTCGTTGAATCGCAGAGAAATGCTCCGTCAGGGATTTGAACCCTAGTCATCACCGTGAGAGGGTGATATGATTGGCCGGACTACACCAACGGAGCGTACACAAGTTCGTAGCGAGGAGATACGTATAATCATTGCGTTTCGGCCCCGCCCTGTGTTGGTTTCTCACTCGTCGTCGAACGGTGACCCTGCGGCATCGGGCTCCTGACCGGCGAGGCTGATGATGTTCTCGCGGCCGACTCTGAGCTTCGAGATGTCGCCGTCGTCTTCCATATCTGAGAGGAGCATGCTCACCTTCGATTTCGACCAGTCGGTGCTGTCGACGATGTCGACCTGCTTCATTCGGCCGCCGTTTTCCTCCAGCAGTTTGCGGACGCGGTCGCTGTCGGTGAGCAGTTCCTCGTCGGGGACCGCCGGTTCGTCGGGCGTATCGGTGTCCGCTGTTGCATCGCCCGACGGAGCCGACGACGGCTGCTCCGTGTCCGCAGCGGCTGACGGTGTCGAAGCGGGCGGTTCGTCGTCGTCGGTTCCCAGCACCTGTCCCAGCGCGCCGGACCGCCACGCGGCCGCACCGCCGGCGACGAGGGCGATAAAGATGACGACAGCCGGGAGCATCCACGATGGCCCGCCACTGGACCCGTCAGGGGCGTCGGCAGCCGCCGTGGTACCGCGCTCCGTCTCGGTATTCTGCCCGGTCTCGCGCGGTTCCAGTTCCACGTAGGGCCGGCGGTCGTTGAACGACTGCTCGCCGTTCCACGTGACGCTGTCGCTGTTTTCGAGCGAGTCGGGAGCGCTCTGTGAGTCCGGTTCCGGTTGGACGTCAGCGAACGCCATTCCGGGGCCGCGCTCGAAGACGAACGACTGACTCGACCCGATGTAAAACCCGCCGTCGAACACGTCACTTACCACGACCGAATCGCCCTCGACGGCGGCGAAATTACGCCAGTGGAACGACATACTCACCGTTCCAGTGTTCTGTAGCGGGTCGACCGTCGCCGAGCGGTCGTAGTCAGTCGCACTCATGTTCCGGCCGGTCACGTTCGTCCCGTACTGTGTCAGCAGCGTCGACTGCTCGACGAAATTCTGGTACAGCGGCTGCTCCGACCGCTCGAACTCTGCGGCGAAATCCTCGAACTGCTGTTGCTCCGTGTCGTTTTCGAGCGGGGTCCTGTGGATGATCGCCCACCTCGCTGACCCGTTCTGGTACAGCGTGACCTGGAACGTCGTCCGGTCGAACCTGTCGGGCGTCTGGACACCGACGCTCTCGTCGGTCGGCTGTGACACCGCCGGTGGCGCGGCACCGCTTCCCAGCAGGAGAACCAGCACCAAACTGGCGACGACCAGGCGTACCATCTGTCGTATATCATCGATGGACCGCATAAAAGCGCTGTGAATAGCACCGTTCTACGTCGGTATCCGGCCGATGTCCGGTGGTTTCTCGGCAGCCCCACGTTTCATACGGGTGACTTGTAAATCAGCCAGTGTGAGTCGTTCGTTCCCCGTCCGGTCCCACACTGACGGCCCCACTGTGACCAGAGTGGCCGACCGCGCCCGTCCATCCGACAGTGCCAATGATTTGCCAATCGACAGTTGACCATGGGCGGGGCGATTCCTGTTCCTGCACCGGTATTTTGGCGTCTACACCGCTGTTTCGCAAGAATTTCCGGAGGGTTATTTAGACAGGAGGGTCCAACGAACGGTAACCTATGGGAATTGCTGAGTTCGCAAGGGACGGTCGCGTGGTGTTGGGTGACCGACCTGGAGCAGCGGTGGTGGCCGCGGTAAGCGGCTTCCTCTTGCTGGACCTGGTCGCGAAGCTCGCTGGGACAACTGTGTTCTTTCTCGGGACCAGGCTACTGGGTGGGTCCCTCACCGTGGGCTCGTTGCTCTCGATGGTGGTGGACGGATTGCTCGTCGGACTGGCCGTGGGACTCGCCGGAATCGGCCTGTCGATGACGTACAGCATCCTCGACTTCGCCAATTTCGCACACGGAGACACGGTGACTGCCGGGGCGTTCCTGGGGTGGGTCGCCGCGTACATCACCGCCGGCCTCGGAACCGGGGCCCCGATTTCAGAACTGTTCATGCTTAATTCGGGTCGGCAGTTGAGCACCGTTTCGACGTTCCTTCCGGTCCTTCTCGGCCTCGTCGTCGCCGGCGTCGGGTCAATCGGTGTCGTGTTGCTCGTGGACCGGCTCACCTACCGGCCCATGCGCGAAGCGGACAACATCTCCTTGCTGATCGCCTCTATCGGCGTCGCGCTCGCGATGCGATACCTCATCGCGTTCGTCTTCGGTACGCAGACGAGCGGGGTCGCCAGCGGCGGCCTCCGGGTGACGGTTCTCTCGACGGTTTCGGTCACCGACAACGAAATTACGCTGCTGGTGGTGTCGCTCCTGTTGATGCTCGGCGTCCACCTCCTGCTACAGCGGACCAAGCTCGGCAAGGCGATGCGGGCGATGGCCGACAACGAGGACCTCGCACGCGTGACTGGGATTCCGACCGAGCGCGTCATTCGACTGACCTGGATTCTCGGCGGCAGTCTGGCAGGCATCGGCGGCTACTTGCTCGTGCTGGAGAGCGGGACGATATCGTTCAACTTCGGCTGGATACTGCTCCTGCTCATTTTCGCTGCGGTCATCGTCGGCGGCATCGGCTCGATATACGGGGCGATGGCCGGCGGTGTCCTCATCGGGCTGGTCGATAGCCTGGCCCTGATCTGGCTCCCGTCCGGACTGTCGCGGGCCTCTGCGTTCCTGGTGCTCATCGTCGTCTTGCTGTTGCGCCCGTCCGGTATCTTCGGGGGGGTGTCGACAGCGTGAGCGCCGTTGACTCCGTTCGGGACCGGCTTGACGCGCTCCCGGACGTGGGACTGGTCGTCGGCTTCATCGCCAGCATCTGGGCTGTCATGCTCGTGCTGGCAATCGCTGTCGGCGGGGCGAACTGGGCGAACCTCGCCGTCGGCTTCATCGGCAGCGTGACCGTGCTCATCGGCGGCTACGCTATCCTCGCGCTGGCACTGAACCTCCAGTGGGGGTACACCGGCCTGTTCAATATCGGCATAGCGGGATTCATGGCCGTCGGCGCGTACACCACGGCGGTTCTCACCGCGCCGACTGACCCGGCCGCCGGCGCGGTCCCGGGGCTCGGCCTCCCGCTGTGGGTCGGCCTCATCGGCGGCATGGCGATGGCCGCTATCATCGGCGGTCTCGCGGCGCTGCCGGCGCTCCGACTGAAGGCCGACTACCTCGCTATCGTGACGGTCGCGTTCTCGGAGATCATTCGACTCGTCGTCAACTGGGACGGTCTCGCCGAGTTCTCGCTGTTCGGGGCGCCGGTCGGCACCGGCGGCGCGACCGGCATCTCGTTCAAGTCCGCCAATGACGTTGCGGCGGGGCTCGTCAACGGCGTCGGGCAGCCCCTCGTGAATGCCGCGGACGGCATCGGCGTCTCCGGGCCGAACCTGGCGAACCTCACGTACGGGGTTATCCTCCTGCTGGTCGTAGCGGCGAGCTACTGGGTGCTCGCCCGCATCACGAACTCGCCGTTCGGCCGCGTGCTGAAAGCGATCCGCGAGGACGAGACCGTGACCCAATCCCTCGGCAAAGACACCCGCCGGTTCAAGATCAAGACGTTCATGATCGGCTGCGCGCTGATGGGGCTGGCCGGGGTTCTGTTCCGCGGACAGGCGGGCTACATCAGCCCACAGCAGTTCAGACCGACGATCACGTTCTACGTGTTCGCGGCCCTCATCATCGGCGGCTCCGGGTCAAACACCGGCAGTATCATCGGAGCGGCGACGTTCTCGGGACTGCTGTTCTACCTGCCGGCTCGACTTGGGGAGAACGTCTCGCTTGGCGGCACCCGCGCACCCGGTAACATTATCGACGCGGTCGCCGGACTCGCGTCGCTGGACCCGCTCCCCCTCCTCGCATACATCATTAGCAACGTCAGCACACTCCGGTTCGTCCTCATCGGCGTCGTGCTGATATACATCATCCAGAACCAGCCCGAGGGGCTGTTGGGCCATCGGAACGAACCCGCAACGAGCGTGAGCTTGGACAGACCGCAGTCCGGGTCCGGAGGTGAGGCCGATGAGTGAACCCGACGCCGCAAAGCGACAGGAGACGGCCGTCACGAGCGACGCCATCGACTCTCCCCTACTCGAGATCGACGGCCTCCGCAAGGAGTTCGGCGGCGTCGTCGCGGTCGACGGGGCGACGTTCTCCGTAGCAGAGGGGTCGCTCACCGGCCTCATCGGTCCGAACGGGGCCGGCAAGTCGACGACATTCAACTGCATCACAGGTATCCACGAGCCGACCGGTGGTCGAGTCACCTTCGACGGCCAGGATATTACCGGGCTCGCGCCGTACACGCTCGCAAACCGCGGGCTGGTCCGGACGTTCCAGATCGCCCGTGAACTGTCCGATATGACCGTTCTGGAGAACGTGATGCTCGCGCCGGGCGGACAGGTCGGGGAGTCGGTCGTCCGGTCGGTGACGCCAGGGCTTCGCGGCGACGTCATTAGAGACGAGGCGGATGTCCGCGACCGCGCGTGGGAGACGCTGGAGTTCTTCGAGATCGACCATCTCGCCCACGAGAACGCTGGCAACCTCTCGGGCGGTCAGCGGAAACTGCTGGAGATGGCGCGAGTCCTGATGACCGACCCCGAGATGATTCTGCTAGACGAACCGCTGGCCGGCGTCAACCCGACGCTGGAAGAGAAGTTGCTGGAGCGGATCCACGAACTCCGCCGGGAGCAGGGGCTGACCTTCCTGCTGGTCGAACACGACATGGACGTCATCATGAACAACTGCGAACACATCATCGTCATGCACCAGGGGAGCGTCCTCGCCGAAGGGGACGCCGAGACTATCACGTCGGACGAGCGGGTACTCGAGGCGTATCTGGGAGGTGACGTATGAGCCAGCACGCGACGGAGTCCGAGACCGTCACCCTCCCCGACCCGAGCGAACGCCTCCTCGCGATTCGGAACCTCGATGCCGGTTACGGCGACTTGCAGGTCCTCAGCGACGTCCACATGGACGTTGCCGACGGCGAGTACGTCGTCATCGTCGGCCCGAACGGGGCCGGCAAGTCGACGGTGATGAAGTCCGTCTTCGGCCTGACGACGTACATGGGCGGGGACGTCATCTTCGACGGCACCGACATCAGCCGGCGCAACCCCGACGAGATCATTTACGAGGGAATCAGCTACGTCCCCCAGACTGGCAACGTATTCGGTTCGCTGAGCGTGCGCGAAAACCTCGAAATGGGCGCGTACATCCTCGACGAGGTTCCGGAGGACCGCATCGAAGACGTGTACGAACGGTTCCCCATTCTCCGGGAGCGGTCCGACCAGTCGGCCGGGACGCTGTCGGGCGGCCAACAGCAGATGCTCGCCATGGGGCGGGCGCTGATGCTCGACCCCGACCTGCTGTTGCTCGACGAGCCCTCCGCCGGACTCGCTCCGGACCTCGTCGACGACATGTTCGACCGTATCGACCGCATCAACGACGACGGCACGGCTATTCTGATGGTCGAGCAAAACGCCAAGGAGGCGCTCCGGCGGTGTGACCGCGGCTACGTGCTCGTGCAGGGCCAGAACCGCTACGAGGACGAGGGCACGGTCTTGCTCAACGACGAGCAGGTCCGCCAGGACTTCCTCGGCGGGTAACTGGAAAAAGAATCGACGCCGGCAGCCCCGCTACTGGTTCATCGCACTGTTGATTTCAGACGTGTAGGAGGACTGCTGTTGCTCGAAGCCGACCTGATTAACGATGGTCCCGCCTTCCGCCTCGAACGCGCCGGCGAACGCTTCCTGCAGCGCCTGGCCGTAGCTGTTGTTCACATACAGCGTCGATGCGGTTTCGGCACCGAGTTCCTCCACACCGACCTGCGCCAGGACCTGACCCTGTAGCGCGTCACTCGGCGGGGTGCGGAAGATGTAGTCGTTGTCTTCGAGGTTGGTAATCGTCGGCGACGTGGAAGACGGTGAACAGCCGACGACGCCGTTATCGATGAGCACGTTGCGTGCGACCTGTATCGTCGTTTCGGAGCCGGCAGCACCAGTTATCGAGGGATACCCCGCGCTGACGAGGGAGTTGGCCGCGTCGATGCCCGCCTGTGCCTGAGTCTGTGTGTCACCGACCTGGTAATCGAACTCGAAGTCGACTTCGCCTTCGAGTTGCAGGGCTGGGAGTATCGCCCCGTCGCGGATGGGCCTGCCGAGCGGACCGAGGTCGCCGGTTTCGGGCATCAGCACACCGAACTGGATCGTTCGACCGGCGTCGCTTCCGGAGCCGCTCGGTTCCGGCTGCGGGATATCGTCGCCGGCGCTGAAGTCGACGGTGCTGAGCGTATCGACGCCGCCGCCATCCTGGAAGCCGAAAACCTGGTACTGCGCGGACGCCATGTCTCCGTTTTCGTCGAAGTTGACCGCGCTCGAAGCACCCTCGTACTGGATGTTCTCGCCCGCCGCAGCCGCTTCGACGGCCGCTGGCAAGTCGGAGGGGCCGTACGTGTCGCCGCCCGGGTTGGCGACGACGCGCATGTGGTCTCGGACGGCCTGCCCGTCGTTCTCCCCGGCCATCACGTTTGCGAGGATCTGGACCGCCGTCGCGTCGTAGGCCTGCGACGTGAACACGCCGGCCTCGTCGTAATCGAATTCGGAGGTGAACTGCTCCGTGAACGTATCGACGCCGGGACCGGCCGCCGACGGGGCCGTGCCGCGGACGTTTGACATGTCGTCGCCGACGTTACTCGGCAGTTCGCCGTCCTGCAGTCCGTCGGTGACGAGGATGTCGGCGGCGTCGTCGCCGTAGTCGGCGTAGAAGTCCTTGAACAGTTGCACCCCGCTCTGGGGATAGCCGACGACCATCAGCACGTCCGGCGATTCCGCACCGCCGTCGCCACCGGACTCGGTTCCGGTTCCGGTCATCCCACCGTCGCCGCCATCTCCTCCGTCGCCGCCATCGCCGCCGTCACCGCCGGTCTGCTCAGTTGAACAGCCTGCCAGCCCACCGAGCAGACCGACAGTACTTACCGCCCCAGTGCGCTTCAGGAACATCCGTCGACTGGTATCGCGACTCATAACAGTTATCACTGATTCGCTTCTTATAAAACTATATCCTCCCGTAACGCTGTTGTCCCGTAGTCTGACACGGTCACAGCGTTACTTTTTGTCGGTGTTCGTAGATATTAACGGCGGAATAGATACTATCGGCCCAGACGTATAGTAACAATTGAAACGATTTACACACCGACTGCACTGCAGTCGTGCGGTCGGGTGTGCATTGATTTTCAATGGCTACTATATCTCGGACTCTCGGCACAGCCGCGAAAAAAACGTCGAGTGTTGTCCCTTACTCGAAGTGACTGACCGACTTCTCGTACTCTTCGGCGGCCTTGTCCCAGTCGACAACCTCGAAGAAGGCGTCGATGAAGTCACCGCGGGCGGGACCGTAGTCGTAGTAGTAGGAGTGCTCCCAGACGTCGAGCGCGAGGATTGGATGGGAGCCCCAGAGCGCGCCCTGGTCATGCTTGTCGACCGGCACGTTGCGAAGTTGCTTGGCAACGGGGTCGTACACGAGCAGCGCCCAGCCGCCGGCGGCTGATGCGGCGGCTTCGAACTCGCCCTTCCAGCCTTCGTAGGAACCGAAGTCCTCCTCGATGCGGTCGCGGAGGTCGCCCTCCGGCTCACCGCCGCCGTTGGGGTCCATGTTCTCCCAGAACAGCGTGTGGAGATAGTGGCCACAGCCGTTGTGGGTGACGTTGCCCATCGCGGCGGCGCTCGAACCGAAGTCACCGGCGTCGCGGTTCTCGGCGAGCGTCTCCTCGGCCGATTCGAGGCCGTTTACGTACCCCTGATGGTGAGTGTCGTGGTGCCAGGTGAGCACCTGCTCGGAGATGTGTGGCTCCAGCGCGTCGTAGTCGTACGGGAGTGGTGGCAGTTCGGGATTGGAATGTTCGGGCATATGAAAACGCCTCCATCAATACCTGTCGCGCGGCTGCCTGTTAAACGTTTAGGAGCCATTCGTTATCACCCTGCACGGACAGGGGGACGGAGCCGTTACCACCCGCTGGTATGACGCCACGTAGCGGCACCGTATCTGGTGTAAGTGTCTGGGAGAGTCCAGCGCAGCAGAACGATGCCGCCCTACTCGTCACCCCTGGCCCGCTCGAACATCGCCAGGGCCTGCTCGCGGCGCTCGCTGTGGTCGACCACGGGGTCCGGATACTCCGGCGCGGCGTTGCGCCGTTGCGTGAGCGAGCACTCGTTCCAGTCGTGGATAACTTCGGGCGCAGCGTCCCGTAACTCCGGGACGTATTCTTTGATGTACTCGGCGTTAGGGTCGTAGTCTGCGCCCTGCGTCATCGGATTGAAAATACGGAAGTACGGCTGTGCATCGGTCCCCGTCGAGGCCGCCCACTGCCAGCCGCCGTTGTCGTTGGCCGTGTCGTGGTCGACCAGTTTCTCCCGGAACCAGTCGTAGCCGTAGCGCCAGTCGATGAGCAGGTCCTTGGTGAGAAAGGAGGCGACGATCATCCGGACGCGGTTGTGCATGTAGGCCTCTTCACGGAGCTGTCGCATTCCGGCGTCGACGATGGGATAGCCAGTCTCCCCGTCTTTCCAGGCCTGTAACAGTTCTTCGTCGTTTTCCCACTCGATTGGGTTCTCGTAGGACTTGTAGTTCGAACTGACGACGTGGGGGTGGGCAAACAGCACCTGCGCGTAGAACTCCCGCCAGGCCAATTGGGACTGGAACTCCCGGACGGACTCGCGGCGGTCGCCACCGGTCCCCTCTTTGGCCTCCTGCGTACGGTCGTACACCTCCCGGATTCCGATTGTCCCGAACTTCAGATGGGCCGAGAGCCGCGAGGTGCACTCGTCGGCCGGGAAGTCCCGGCGCTCCTCGTACTCGTAGACGTTCTCTACGAGGAAGTCATCAAGCAGGGTCCGCGCTTCGTCGGTCCCCGCCGCAGGCACGTCCGCTTCTGGTTCCTCGAAGCCGAGGTCCGCCAGCGTCGGGAGCGCGTCGCCGTCGACGTCGGCCAGTTCGTCGGCTGACGGCGGCTCGTAGGGGGCCGCCTTCTCGCGGTCGTGCCACTTCCGACCGAAGTAGGTGAAGACGCTGTAGGGGTCGCCGTCGTTCGTCGTAATCTCGCCCGGTTCGTGCAACACGGCGTTCTGGACGGCCTCGCGCGCCACGTCCGCGTCGTCCAGCGCCTGCCGGACGGCGGCGTCGCGCTCCCGGGCGAGCCCGGAGTAGTCTTTCCCCCAGGTGACTTTCTCCGCGCCGTACTCGGTCGCCAGTTCCGGCAGGACGGCCGTCGGGTCGCCCTCGGCAACGACGAGGTCACTGCCGCGGTCGCGGTACCACTCCCGCAAACTGTCGAGGGCGTCCAGCATGAACGCGACGCGCGGCGGGCCAGCGTGGTCGAGGACGGCCCTGTCGAAGACGAACACCGGGACGACGGGGTCGGACGGAGTCGCCGCGGCGAGGCCGGCGTTGTCCGCTGCCCGGAGGTCACGGCGATGCCAGTGCAGGCGCATACACAATACATGCACCAGCCCGGGCAAAAGGTACTGCCCAACGATGTTGGTCTGACAGGCGGTGACGGACACCACTGTTATCTTTCCGCCGGGTGAGAGCACACGCATGGACGACCCGACCGTGACGGTGTCGATGGAGGGAGACGTGGCCACAGTGACGCTAAACCGACCGGCGGCGCGGAACGCCCTGTCGAAGGAGACCGCCGACGCACTCATCGACCGGTTCGAGTCGGTGGCCGACAGCGACGCCCGGTGTGTCGTGCTGGAGGGTGCCGGCCCCGCCTTCTGTGCCGGCGGCGACATCGACGCGATGCTAGAGGGGATTGACAACGACCAGCCGCCGGCGGAACGGGTCGAACTGGTGGTCTCGGCACTCCACGAGGCCATCCGGACCGTCCACAGTTGTCCGCTCCCGGTCGTCGCGAAGATCGACGGCCCCGCCTTCGGCGCTGGGGCCGGGCTCGCGCTGGCCTGTGACCTGCAGGTCGCGAGCACCGACGGGCAGATCGGCTTCGGCTTCCGCCGGGTCGGGCTGGCGAGCGACTCCGGCGTCTCCTACTTCCTCCCACGAATCGTCGGCCCGAACAAGGCCAAGGAACTCCTGTTTACCGGCGACCTCCTTGATGCCGAGACCGCCCACGAACTCGGGCTGTTCACGCGAGTGTTCGACGCAGAGACCTTCGAGTCGGAGGTATCGGCACTCGTCGACGACATCGCCTCGGGGCCGACGGTTGCGCTCGGTCACGCAAAACGGCTGGTCAACCGAAGCCTGGACAGTTCGCTGGAGCAGGCGCTCGAAAACGAAGCCGCCGCGCAGGGTGTCGCCTTCACGACCGACGACCACGAGGAGGGTGCAACCGCGTTCGTCGAGAAGCGCGACCCGGAGTTCAAGGGTCAGTAACGTGAGTACGGCAACCCACAGCAGCACTGATTCAGACTGTCCGGAACGCGGTCGTTCACAGCGTCTCGACGTTCCGGACCGACCCGACGCTGTTCACCGAACTCAACGGAGAGCGGTCGTTGCCACCGGGAAAGAATAGCCGCAATAAAGACGAGAGAGACGGCGCTCGATAGCGTCGTGTCTACAGTTTCCGCTCGGCGTCCTCGGCCAGTTCCTTCATCCGCTTGCTGACCCGGCCGGCGTCCGAGAACTCGTCTTCACTCATCGCCGTCGCAAGCGAGTTGCCGAGCACGAACACGGCGTGTTTGTGCTCGCTTTTCGATTTGTGGACGTCCGACGGGCGCACGTCGAGTTCCTGGTAGGCGTCAAACAGGTCCGGATCGACCGAGTCCATGTCGTCGCGGAAGTACTCCATGATCGTCACCATCTGCTCGTGTAGTTCGAGAAGCTCGTCCTTGTGCATGGCTACGACTATGTGGTGGCTCGTGCATAAGAATTGCTTGAGAAGGGATACCAGACTCTCACGCCTGTATTTTCAGAAGACGTACTCGTCGTCGTGACCCATCATGCCGTCTTCTTCGAACCCTGGCTCCTCGTCTTCGTCCTGTGGTCCGGAGGTTTTGTACGCCTTGAGCCCGGTCGACAGGAGGTCCTCGATGGCTTCCTCGCGGTTGAGGAACTCGCCTTTTTCGACGAGCTGCGCGATCTGCATCTCCAGGTGTTCCGGGATATTGATCTCTACCTTAGGCATCGCAACATAGGGGGCTTCGACTATGCCCTATTTAAACCTGACGGGGGTGTGTTCGTAGATTACAGAATTACAATTGTAGAACGGAGAGAGGAACTTCGTGAACCCATAGATTAATTTCTTCAAAGAAGAATAGCCGTTTCCGCCTTGCATCCCTGGCCAGAACGGCATAAAACCGGCCAATTCCCAACGACGGTCCGCCCGAACCGCGGCGTCCAGAATCGAGAGTATAGTTAGGCTCAAAGGTGCGCAATCCTAAGGCATGGCTGATGGAACCACTGCGTGGTGACGAGACGACGGTTGGTGAGACAACGGTCGTCGCACGCGGGTGTCGCCTCGACGATGCACCGGTTCGGGCGGTACTCGAAACGGACGCTCGCCCCCGGTTCTTCTGGGCGGCCGGTACAGAGTCAATCGCGGCCCGCGGGAGCGCGGCGACTGTGACTGCCGACGGGCAGTCGCGGTTCGAGGACCTGCGGACAGCACTCGAGGCACTGTTCGAGGGCTGTACGGTCCCCGACAGCCTCCCGAGCGTTGCGCGGCCGCGAGCGTTCGGTGGGTTCGCCTTCCACAACGGGACCCACGAGGGGGACGACTCCCCCTGGAACGGGTTTCCCAGTGCGGCGTTTTTCCTCCCCGAGATACAGGTAACCACGAGAGACGACGACGCCTGGCTCACGACGGTCGCGACGGGGCCCGAGGCCGAGACGGAGGCGGAGACGCGGCTTGACGAGTGGCGTGACCGGTTGGTCGCAGACTCCGAGAGCGAGCCAGGAATCCCACCGGGGATCTCACACCGGGAGCGCACGCCGACACAGGACGGCTGGCGCGAGCAGGTAGCGGCCGCCATCTCCAGCGTCGACCGCGGCGACCTCCAGAAGGTCGTGCTCGCCCAGAGCCTCAGCGCCACGCTGGACGCGGAGCTGTCGGTCCCGGACGTGATGGCCCGGCTGTCCCGCACCTACCCGGACTGCTACCGGTTCATGCTATCGCCGGACGCCGGCGGCACCTTCTTCGGGGCCACGCCGGAGCGGCTGGTGTCGGTCCGCGGACGGACGGTCCGAACGGAGGCGCTAGCCGGCTCGACGGGTCGGGGCGACACACCCGCCGAGGACGAGTGGCTCGCCGCTGAACTCCTCGACAGCGAGAAGGACCGCCACGAGCACAAGCTCGTCGCGGACGCGATACGGGACCAGCTAGAACCGTTTGCCTCGACGGTCCGCATCGGCGACCGGACCATCCGCCGGCTCGCCACGGTCCAGCACCTCCGCACGTCGATCACGGCCGAACTCGACGACGACGAGCACGTCCTCTCGCTGGTCGAGGCGCTGCACCCGACGCCGGCCGTGGGCGGGCTGCCGCCGGACGCGGCGCTGCGGACCATCCGCGAGACGGAGGCGTTCGACCGCGGCTGGTACGCCGCGCCGATAGGCTGGGTCGACGCCGCCGGCAACGGGACCTTCGCCGTCGGCATCCGCTCGGCCGTCGCCACGGAACGCGAGGCGACCCTCTTCGCGGGCGCGGGCATCGTCGCGGACAGCGACCCCGACCGCGAGTGGGACGAGGTCCAGCTCAAGTACCGGCCGATACTCGACGAGCTAGAATGACCGCCCCGAACGTCAACACGCTGTGGGCGGAGACGCTCGTGGCCGAACTCGTCGCCGGCGGCGTCGACGCGGTGTGTCTCTCGCCCGGCAGTCGCTCGACGCCGCTGACGGTCGCGTTCGCCGAACACCCGGACATCGAGGTATTCTCGCACCTCGACGAGCGGTCGGCGGCCTTCTTCGCGCTGGGACGGGCCCGCCGGACCGGCGAGCCGACGCCGCTGGTCTGCACATCGGGGACCGCCGCGGCGAACTACCACCCGGCGGTCATCGAAGCGAACCAGTCGGGCGTTCCGCTACTCTTGCTGACGGCGGACCGACCGCCGGAACTCATCGACAGCGGAGCGAACCAGACCGTCGATCAGGAGAAGCTGTACGGCGACGCCGTGCGCTGGTACCGGGATATGCCCGAGCCCGAGGCCGAGCCGCGGAAGGTGCGAATGCTTCGGACCACGGCGGCCCGCGCGCTCGCAGAGAGCACCGGCGCCGACCCGGGGCCGGTCCACCTGAACTGTCGGTTCCGGAAGCCGCTGGAACCGACGCTGGTGCCGGATGACGACCCGGCGGGCGTTCCCGCTGGCTGGGCGGGCGGCGACGATGCGGCCGAGGTTGGCCGCGACGGCCCGTTCGTCACGACGAGCCAGGGCGTCGCTGCGCCGGACGAGCGGACGGTGCGCCGCGTGCAAGACGCGCTCCGGGCCGCAGAGCGGGGACTCATCGTCGCTGGGCCGGCCGACCAGGGACTCAGTGCAGAATCGCTTGAACGGCTGGTGTCGGCGACCGGCTTCCCTGTCCTCGCAGACCCGCTGTCGGACCTGCGGTTCGGCCCGCACGTCGACCGCCTCGACGTGCCGGTCTGTGGCGGCTACGACGGCTATCTCGGCAGCGGCAGCGTCGACGAGTGGGGCGATCCAGATGTCGTCGTCCGCTTCGGTTCGTCGCCGACTTCGAAGCCGCTGCGTCACTACCTCCGGGACGCCGACTGCCAGCAGTTCCTCGTCGACCCGGCCGGCGGCTGGTCGGAGGCCGAGTTCACGGCGACGGACCTGCTCGTTGCCGACCCCGACGCCACCGCGGATGCGCTCTCGGACGGGACACTGGGCGGTGGTGAGTCAGCATGGCGCGAACGGTTCGCCAAGGCGGAACAAATCCACTGGGATGCCGTCGACGACTTCGTCGCGGAAACTTACTGGGAAGGCGGCGTCCTCTCAGACGTGGCGGTGCTGGCCCCGGACCCGGCCACGCTGTTCGTCTCGAACAGCATGCCGATACGGGACATGGATCGCTTCGGCCGGCCACATGACGCCGACCTGACCGTACTGGGCAACCGGGGGGCAAGCGGTATCGACGGCATCACCTCGACGGCACTGGGGGCCGGCAGCGCGACGGCGGACCCGCTCGTGCTCGTCACCGGCGACCTGGCGTACTACCACGACATGAACGGCCTGCTCGCGCTCGGTCGCTGTGAGGTAGACGCGACGGTCGTCCTCATCAACAACGACGGCGGCGGCATCTTCCACATGCTCCCAATTGAGGACCACCCCACCTTCGAGGACCAGTTCCGCACGCCACACGGACTCGATTTCGAGCCGACAGAGGCGCTCTATTCACTGGAGTTCGAGCGGGTGGCCGACCGCCGGCAGTTCCGCGAGCGGTTCGCCGAGTCAGTCCGGGCCGATGGGACACAAGTCATCGAGGTCCAGTTCGACGCGGGCGACAGCCACGCGGTCAGAGACCGGCTTGCCGAACAGGTCGCCGAAACCCTCGCTGGCGACTGATTTTCAGAGCCGCAACACGGACGCCGTCAACAGCGACAGTCCGAACGGGAGCCACGTCCCAGACAGCGCGAGCGCCCCGATGAGCGAGAACGCGCTGATGTTCAGCGTGACCAGCAGCACCGTCGTCGTCAGGCTCCAGCTCCCGAATACCATGATCGCGATAGTGGGCTCGGACTGGAGATAGCCGATCATGAAGAGGGTGCAGACCCCGATTGTCAGATTGACCCACAGCGGGAACGCCGGGAGCAGCGCGCTGAACAGCATCACCGGATAGAGGGCGAACGTGATAGCAAACAGCGTCAGCCCCCGGCCGGTCGGCATTTCCAGGAGCGACCCGCGGGACGGGGTGTCGGTCTGGCGGACAGAGTACGCGGACGACGAACTCCAGGTGGCGCCGCTGCCGGAGTTGTCGCTGAAGCCGCTGGTCGCGGTAGCGCCGGAGTGCCAGGTCGAGTCTGCCTCCGACGCGGTCGCCGTCTCGCTGGCCGGGTCGGCTGACCGGTCGTCGTTCGAAGCGGTAGCAGCGGTCGAACGTCTGTCCCCGGTGACGCGGTCCCTGGCAGCCCGTTCGCGTCGTGCCCGTTCCCGGGCGTTCGTCCGAGCTGTACTCCGGTCAGCGCTCGCTTCGGTCCGGTCGCCAGCCGACGCAGAACCGTCATAGCCCGCGTGCCGTGCCGCTTCGGCAGCGTCACCGCCGTCATCCTCGGCTGCATCACTCTCACCCGCAACGTAGGCGTCGTGGCCCAGCCGGTCGTACCGCGCCCGCTCGTCCTCGTCGGTGAGCACGTCGCGGGCTTCGATGAGCCGCTGTGTCGCCTCGCCGGCGTCGGCCGCGTCGCTCACGTCGGGATGGGTTTCCTTTAGCCGCTCTCGGTAGGCCGCTTCGATAGCTGCCGTCGACGCGTCGGTTGAAACGCCCAGTACCTCGTAGAACGTCTCTGTCATGCCGGGCGTAACACCTGTAAGCGCGCGACCGACGTTCGCTGCCAGCTACCGCGCTCGATCACTTGTTCTCGACGCCCCCTTCTGTCTCTGTGCCACGTTCGTACGACTCCGACGGCCGCTGATAGTCCCCGGCAGATCCAGTGGACTCCTGCTCCTGGGCGCGCATCGACACGAGCTGTTCCAGCGCCGTCGCGATTCGTTCGAGCGTGAAGATGAACCGCACGAGCAGGTACAGTAGCCAGGGGGCAACGGCCACGATCAGCCCGAGCAGAATCTGCTGGACGATGATGAGACTGTACACGACAACGAGGATGGAGAGGCCCGCGAGTATCCCCATCGCCGCTTTTCTATTCAGTTTGGAGGGCATCGCTAGTCGATTCACGTACGCGACACCAAAGCGTTTCCTCTGCTGTGGTAGCGCGTACGAGGAATCTTTTTGCGAGGGCCGTCCCGAGCCACGGTATGGTCTCTGAGCTATTCGACCCGGAGCGGTGGACGGTCATCGACCGGTTCGACTTCGCCGACATCACCTATCACCGCTCGACCGACACGGGCGCGGTCCGCATCGCCTTCGACCGGCCGGAGAAGCGCAACGCCTTTCGGCCGGAGACGGTCGACGAACTCGCGACGGCACTGGACCACGCCAAGCGCCAGACTGACGTGGGCTGTGTCATCATCACCGGCAACGGACCCTCGGAGAAGGACGGCGGCTGGGCCTTCTGTTCCGGCGGGGATCAGAGCATCCGGGGCGAGAGCGGGTACGAGTACAGCGAGTCGCAACGCGACTCGGACACAGCGAGCGGGGAGCAAAGCGACCCGCGAGAGACGAGCGACGGCGTGGCAGACGACGCGCCAGAGAACGTCGGCCGCCTCCACATTCTCGAAGTCCAGCGTCAGATCCGCCACATCCCAAAGCCCGTCGTCGCCGTCGTCCCGGGGTGGGCCGTCGGCGGCGGCCACTCGCTGCACGTCGTCTGTGACCTCACGCTCGCCAGCGAGGAGCACGCGAAGTTCCTCCAGACGGACCCCGACGTGGGGAGCTTCGACGGCGGCTTCGGCTCGGCGTATCTCGCGCGACAGGTGGGACAAAAGAAGGCCCGGGAGGTGTTCTTCCTCGGCAAGACCTACGATGCCGACGAAGCCGCCGACATGGGGATGGTCAACGACGTGGTGCCTCACGAAGATCTGGAAGACACCGCTATCGAATGGGCCGAGCGGATGAACGAGAAGTCACCGACGGCGATGCGGATGCTGAAATACGCGTTCAATCTCGACTCCGACGGGATGGTCGGCCAGCAGGTGTTCGCCGGCGAGGCGACGCGGCTGGCGTACATGACCGACGAGGCCCAGGAAGGACGGGACGCGTTCAACGAAGGGCGCAAGCCGGATTTCGACGACGTGCCGTGGCACTACTAACGGGCGCGGGCAGTTGCGGGACGATACCGCCAGCGACGGTCAGTCCTCGTAGGCGAGGGTCATGACCCACTGCGAGAAGGTGTCGTCGTGGGGGTCGACTTCTTCGTCGCCGATGAACGGCGAGAGCTGGTCGCCGGCCATCAGAAGCGAGAAGTCGAGGTCGCGGGCCGCGGGCGTCAGGTAGTACGTGTTGTGCCCCTCGTACACCGTCTCCTCCCGCTGGATGAGGCCCTTCTCGAACAGGGACTCGACGATCCGACTCCCCTTCCGCGAGGAGACGTCGAGTTCCTTCCAGAAGTCGCTCTGGTGGATGCCGCCGGACTCCCGAATCAGTTCGAGCCCGGCCCGCTCGCCGTCAGAAAGGTCCGCCTCCGACGCTGCTGAACTCATGTATTGTGTACACCGTGAGTCGGCCGCTTAAATCTGACCTTCGACCGGGCGGTAGGGGGTCCGGCACGGCGGCCCGTCCGCGTAGCGATATTCCCTGTCGGCACCCAGCGTGATGAGCGACGACGACCGCGTGCCGAAGCCGTCGCCGTGGACGCAGACGCCGTACTCGTGGTCGCTGATGGCGTCGCCCGCGCGGTCGATCCACCCGTCGGCGGATTCACCGGGCTCCGGAACGAGTGCCTCGTGCAGCCGCGTCGCGTTGTTCGCCTGTTCTTCGCCGGCGTCGGGCCGAGTGGCCGGAATCCGGTAGTCGCCGTCCGCGCCGACGTTGACGACGACGTGGACGCCGGGCTGGAAGTTCCGGACCGCGAGCTGGCCGTCCCATTCCAGCAGGACAGCGGCGTTCTCGTCGGCCAGCAAGAGATTGAACCCCGCGTACTCGGCCGCTCTGGTGGCCTGTTCGACGGCGCGCGCTGCGGACTCCGCGTTCTCGTGACTCAGCGCGTCCCGGACAAGCAGGCCGCGCGAGCGGTCGCCAGCCAGGTCAGCGTCGACCCAGCGGTTCGTCACCGCCGCCAGCAGGCCGTGCTCGTTGTAGCCGATCCACGTCCCGTCGGCCTCCTCGTCGGCCGGCGCGACGACGCGACTCCCCCAGTGGCGCTGTTGTGGCGGTTGCGATGGCCTGTCAAGTCGCTCGTCGCGGTTCGCCGCGACCGCGACCGGCGTACCGTCGAAGACCTGCCACGCGAGGACGATTGTACACACGGGACTGCATAAACTGCGGACGTAGAAAACCGCTTGGCCACCGGCACCGAACTACTGGGTTGATTCGTTCGGCTCGCCAGCAGCCGTGAGCCGCGACCGAACAGCGGACCGGTCGACAGTCCCCGAAGCCGTCCGCGGGAGCGCGTCGGCGACCCGAACCGTCTTCGGGACTTCGTACGGCGCGAGTCGCTCGACGCAGTGGTCGCGAACCGCCGCGGGCGATATCTCCCCGACGACCAGCGCGGTGACGCGCTGGCCCCATTCTTCGTCGGAGAGCCCCACTACGGCCGCATCCTCGACCGCGGGGTGATCGCGAATCGCCGCGGCGACCGTGCTCGCGTCGACGTTCTCCCCGCCGGTCACGATCTGGTCGTCGACGCGGCCCTCGACCCAGAGACGGCCGTCCGCGTCCCGGTAACCGATGTCGCCGGTCCGGAAGCCGTGGTCGCCGAACGCGCCGCCGTCGCCGTTCAGGTAGCCCGGTGTCACCGTGGGACCGTCGACGACGACCTCCCCGCGCTCACCGGGGTCGCAAGGCTCCCCATCAGCGACGACTGTTACGTCGGAGAACACGAGCGGCTGGCCGACGGTGCCGGACCGCTCGAATGCTGTTTCGGGCCGTGCTGTCGCTATCTGGGACGCCGTCTCGGTCATCCCGTAGGTCGGACAGACAGGAACGCCCCGCTCCCGACATCGCTCGATGAGGCTCTCGCTGGCCGGGCCGCCCCCGAGCAGGACGAACCGGAGCGAAGACGGCGGTTCCCAGCCCGCGTCCAGCAGGCGCGACAGCATCGTCGGCACCAGCGAGACGCCCGTCACCGACTGGTCGGCGATGACCTGCTGTGTCGCTTCGGCGTCGAAGGACCGCTGGACAACGACAGCGGTGCCGTACAGCGCGCTCCGGACGAAGGGAGCCAGCCCGCCCATGTGGTAGGTCGGCAGGCAGACCAGCCAGCGGTCGGTCGGCAGGACGCCGAGGCGGTAGGAGGACGCGACGGCGCTGGCGACGAGGTTGCCGACTGTCAGCCGAACGCCCTTCGGCTCGCTGGTGGTCCCCGAAGTAAAGATGACGAGTTGGGTGTCGCTGCGGCTCAGTTCTGCTGAGCGTACGGCAGTGCTCCCTTCCACCGTTGCGGTCTCGGTGACGGTGGCCACGGACAGATCCTCGTCGACCGACACCACGGGATAGCCTTCGATGTCGGCTGCCAGCGAAGCAGCGCTGCCCCCAGAGACCAGCAGATCAGCGTCGACCGCCGAGAGTTGCGTTCGGAGTGTCTCCGCGTCGAGTTCCACATTCAGCGGCGCGAGCGTCGCGCCCAGTCGCATCGTCGCGAACAGGAGCGTCCCGACCGCCGGCTGGGTCGGCAGGAGCGTCGCAACGGTGGCGTCCTGGGCGTCGATCCGTCGGTCGAGTCCGGCAGCCACCGCATCGACAGCGGCGTCGAGTTCCCGGTAGGTGACCGCGTTCCCGGAGTCAGCCGCGACCATCGCCGTCCGGTCAGGCGTGGTGTCGGCGCGGTGAGCAACGAGGTCCCTCGTCGGCCAGTCGACGGGGTCACGCATCAGTCCCCACCTCCGACGGGTCCAGGCCGAGGCCGGTCGCCTGAGGGACCGACATTGTCCCGTCGGTTACTGTCGTCGGGTCCGGCGCGAGGTCGGACGCCAGTCGGTCGCCAGTCGCCAGGCCACAGGCCCCGACGTCGGGAATCGCGGCGGCGACGTGCAGCGCCGCGAGGCGGGCGACGACGGCGTCGACGGTCGTCGTGACGACCGGCTCGACGCCCTGCTCGCGGGCCCGGAGCGCCAGCGTGTGGGCGTTTCCAGGGCCGCCGAGTACCATCGGCTTCAGTATCAACACGTCGGCCGCGTCGGCGTCGAGCACGCTGTCGACCCGGCGCTCGACGAGAGACTCATCGAGCGCGACGCCGATATCTGTCCCTCGAAGTGCAGCATGGCCCGCCAGGTCGTCGGCTGGGAGCGGCTGTTCGATGTAGGCCACGTCCAGCGGCGCGAAGCGGTCGAAGGCGTTCTCGGCTTGATCGCGTGACCACGCTCCGTTGGCGTCGGCGCGAAGCGTCACGTCGTCGCCCACGCGCTCACGGACGGCCCGAACGCGCGCGACATCTTCATCAACGGTGCGCTTTCCCACTTTGAGCTTACAGCAGTCGTAGCCGGCCTCGACCGCCTGCTCGACGGCGTCGGCTGTCTCGGCCGGCGACCCGTCGCCGACCGTCGCGTTGACCGGAACGCGGTCGCACCGCCTCCCGGAATCGAACCACTGGTACAGTGGCACGCCGTCGGCCCTCGCATCGGCGTCCAATAGGGCGGTCGCGAAGCCGTGCCTGGCGGCGGGGACGGACGCGGCGTCCAGCGACAGGAGGACGTCGGTGTGACCGCCGTCGACTGCGACAGCGGCCGCATCGGCCAGCCCGCTCCGGCAGTCGTCGACCGACTCCGTCCAGCCCGGGAGCGGCGTGGCTTCGCCGACGCCGGTCTCGCCGCGGTGGTCGTAGCGGACGACGAATCCCGAGCGCTCGCTGATGGTCTCGCGGGCGGTGGCGAGCGGACTCGACAGCGGGAGCGAGAACGGGTCGACGTTCATAGTAGCTGTGGGACGGCGAGTCCCAGCGCGAACAGGACGGAGTGGGCGAACAGCGTCTGCCCGACCCGTTCGAGCGTCGGATTCAGTGCGTCGCCGTCGGTCTGTGTGAGGACTGTTTTCGAGACCGTCGCCGCCAGTGGCAGCGTAAGCAGCGGGGCCAGTGCCGGCAGCCCGTACTGGCTATCGAGGGCGAACACGACTGGGACAACGTAGGCCATCCCCACCATCAGGAGAAACTCGACGCGGCTCCACCCGTAGCCCAGATAGACGGCCAGCGTCTTCTTGCCCGCGGCGCGGTCCGTCTCCCGGTCGCGGATGTTGTTGACGACGAGAATCGCCGTCGACAGCCCGGCTGCCGGGAGACTCGCCGTGATAGCGGCGGCAGTGACCGACCCCGCCGGAAGCGTCATCGGGAACGTCCCGACGCCGCTTGCGCTCGCAACGGCCTGCACGTAATACGTGCCAGTGACCGCGATGACGCCGAAGTAGACGAACACGAACAGGTCACCCAGCCCGCGGTAGCCGTAGGGGAGCGGGCCGCCGGTGTAGAGTATTCCGGCGGCGATGCCAGAGAGGCCAACGACAACGATAGGGAGGCCGCCGACGGCGACGAGGTAGACGCCGATGACGACGGCGAGCCCGTAGGTCGCTATCATTGCTCGTTTGACTTCGTCGGCGTCGATGAGACCGCCAGCGGTCACGCGGGTGAACCCCTCGCGCTCGTCGGTGTCGGCCCCCTTCACCGCGTCGTAGTAGTCGTTCGCGAAGTTCGTTCCGACCTGGATGAGCAACGCGCCAACCAGCGCTGCGACCGCCGGCAATGGAGCGAAGACGCCGGCGTGGACTGCCAACCCCATCCCGACGATGACCGGCGCGGCCCCGGCAGGCAGCGTCTGTGGCCGCGCGGCCATCACCCACGCCTGCCGCTTCGAGACGTCCGCCATCGCTGTACTCATTGCTGAGAAGTGGGGACGCTATCCCCAAAGCGACTGTGGTTCGACGGACACCCAAAATATGACCCGTCCGCGTGACAGCAATATCAGGGGAGTATCACAACCACTATATCATAATTAACCATACGGTAGCCTGAGATGCATAAGCCACTGCTGACCACGGATTTTCTCGACCGTGCGCGGGAGTACTACGGGGACAAAGAGGCTATCGTCGCCACAACCGGTGAGCGGTTCACGTACGACGAGTTCGGCGAGCGAGCCGACGGGTTCTCGGCGGCGATGGCTGCCCGTGGCATCGAGAAGGGGGACCGGGTGGCCGTGCTGGACCCGAACACGCACTACCAGCTCGAAGCGGCCTACGGAACCATGCAACTGGGTGCGGTCCACACGCCGCTGAACTACCGGCTCGTTCCGGACGACTTCGAATATATCCTCTCGGACGCCGAGGTCGACGCCGTCTACGCGGACTACGAGTACGCGGATAAAATCGAGCCGATCCGCGACGAGGTTCCCACCGAGATCTTCGTGACCAACGACACGGAGGCCGTCGACGGCGACTGGGAATCCTTCGACGAGATAATCGAGGAGGCTGGGACCGACTACGAGCGCCCCGAGATGGACGAGGACGACCTCATCACCATCAACTACACGTCGGGAACCACCGGCGACCCGAAGGGCGTCTGCCGGACCCACCGGACGGAGACGCTCCATGCCTACATCGTCGCGCTCCACCAGGAGATCTCGGACGACGACGTGTACCTCTGGACGCTGCCGATGTTCCACGTCAACGGCTGGGGCCACATCTTCTCCGTCACCGGCATGGGCGCGAAACACGTCTGTACCCGCGGCGTTGACGCCGAAGGCATCTTCAACGCTGTCAGGACAGAAGACGTGTCGTATCTCTGTGGCGCGCCGACGGTCTTGAACATCCTGGCGGACCGCTACGAGGACCACAACGGGGATATCGAGACGACCGGTGCCAACGACGTGCGCATCGCGACCGCCGGCAGCGCGCCGCCGGAGGCCGTCATCCGAACCGTCGAGGACGACTTCGGCTGGTACCTGAAACACGTCTACGGCGCGACCGAAACCGGCCCGCTCGTCACGACCTCGGACGCTCGCCGCTTCTTCGAAGACGGCAGCGACGCCCGCTTCAGCGTCAAGAAGCGCCAGGGCATCGGCTACCTCGGGACGGATGTCCGGGTCGTCGACGAGGACGGCAACGACGTGCCACACGACGACGAGACGCTGGGGGAAGTCGTCGTCCGCGGCAATCAGGTGATGGATCGCTACTGGAACAAGCCCGAACAGACGGAGGAGGCCTTCTCCGACCGCGTCGAAGGGTACTACCACATGGGCGACCTGGCGACAGTCGACGAAGACGGCATGATCGCCATCCGCGACCGCAAGAAGGACATCATCATCTCCGGCGGCGAGAACATCTCCAGCATCGAACTGGAGGACACCCTCTACGAACACGACGCCGTCAGCGATGTCGCAGTTATCCCCGCGCCGAGCGACGAGTGGGGTGAGACGCCGAAGGCCTTCGTCGTCCCGAACTCCGGTGACCCCGACAACCCGGGCGTGACAGCCGAGGACCTCCGGAACTTCACCCGAGAAGAACTGGCGACTTACAAAGTCGTCCGCCGCGTGGAGTTCGTCGAGCAACTGCCGACGACAGCGACCGGGAAAGTCCAGAAGTACGAACTCCGCGAACAGGAGTGGGAAGACGAGGACGAGATGGTCGGCCAGGGATAGCGGCGCACAGCACCTTTCGCCATAGATATCAATTAGATATAATTTATCTCGAAGCGCACGATAGAAGACATTGCGAGCCAACGACGACGGGAGATCAGTCCTTGTCTCCAGAGACTATCTATTAAGTCACCGTACTGTAATGTATAGCTAACGGGCAGAGTTATGGCTGATATTGCTGAGACGATGTGTATTCTCCACGTCGACGACGAGCCGGGGTTCGCCGACATGACAGCGTCGTTTCTCGAACGCGAAGACGACCGGTTAGACGTGCAGGCCGCGACGAGCGCCGCGGCGGGACTCGAAATCCTGGCCGACACCGACGTCGACTGTGTCGTCTCCGACTACGACATGCCCGACCGGAACGGGATCCAGTTCCTCGAAACCGTCCGCGAGGAGTACGGTTCGCTCCCCTTCATTCTCTACACCGGCAAAGGCTCGGAGGAGATCGCCAGCGACGCGATCTCGGCCGGCGTCACCGACTATCTACAGAAAGGGAGCGGCACGGATCAGTACGCGGTGCTCGCGAACAGAATCACGAACGCTGTGGAGTCACAGCGCGTCAAACGCGAGCGCAACCGCCAACTCGATGCCATTGAGACTGCACAGGAGGGGATCAGCATCCTCGACGCAGACGGGCAGTTCATCTTCGTCAACGAAGCCTACGCGGACCTCTACGGCTACGAACCGGAGGAGATGCGGGGGCGACACTGGGAGCTGCTGTACCGGGACGAGGACATCCCGCGTATCTACGACGACATCCTCCCGACTGTCGAGGCAAGCGGCTACTGGACCGGGACGACGACGGGGCTCCGTGCCGACGGGAGTACGTTCACCGAAGACCACGTACTCGCGCGGACCGACCGCGGTGAGTTGGTCTGCACTGTCCGGGATATCTCCGACCAGCGAGACGGCGAACAGGAGCTCTCCCGGATCAAACGTGCCATGGACGAGGCCCCGGTCGGAATCACGATCACCGGCCCCAAACAGGAGGACACCCCGATCAGCTACGCGAACAGGCAGTTTCTGGAACTGACCGGCTACACGGAGTCTGAGGTCCGCGGCCGGAACTGCCGGTTCCTCCAGGGCGAGGAGACCGAGGCAGAGCCGGTCGACGCGATGCGGGCGGCCATCGACGCGGACGAACCCGTATCGGTCGAACTCCGGAACTACCGGAAAGACGGAACCATGTTCTGGAGTCAGGTGTCTATCGCACCCGTGCGTGACGATGACGGAACAGTCGTCAACTACGTCGGATTCCAGCAGGACATTACTGAGCGGAAGGAGCACGAACACCGCCTCAAAGCTCTCAGTGAGTCGGTGCAGGACCTGCTTCGAGCGGACACACACGAGGAAGTCGCCGAGATCGGCGTCGAGACGGCGCGCACCGTGCTCGGGCTCGAAGCGAACACGATCCACCTCTACAACGAGGACGAACGAACCCTCGAACCGGTGGCCGCATCCGACGCGATATACGACCTGCTAGACGATTTGCCGACCTTCACGCCCGGAGACAGCATCGCGTGGCGCGTCTACGAGTCCGGCGACGCACTCGCCGTCGATGACGTCCATGCCGACCCGGACATCTACAACCCGGACACGCCGATCAAAAGCGAGCTATTTCTCCCGCTTGGGGAGCACGGAGTCCTGCTGGCCGGTTCGGAGACGGCCGCGGCGTTCAACCAGCGGGACGTCGTCCTCGGGGAGATCCTGGCCGGACACGTCACCAGCGCGCTCAAGCAGGTCGAAGGGACCGAACAGTTGCGCGACCACCAGCGGGAACTCGAACAACACAACGACCGGCTCGAAGCGTTTACCAGCGTCGTCTCCCACGACTTGCGGAATCCGCTGAACGTCGCTCAGGGACGACTGGAACTGGCACGCGAGGAGGACGAGAGTGAGCATCTGGCCGCTGTCGAGCGGGCACACGAGCGGATGGACACGCTGATAACGGACCTGCTCACGCTGGCACAGGACGGTGAGACAGTGACCGACCGCGAACCGGTCGCGCTCGCCCCGCTCGTGGACAGTTGCTGGACGAACGTCGAGACGGCCGATGCCACACTGGTCATCGATATCGACCGGACTGTCCTGGCGAACGAGAGCCGTCTGAAGCAGTTATTCGAGAACCTCAGTCGGAACGCGGTCGAGCACGCCGGAGCGGCGGTGACCGTGACGGTCGGGGCGTTAGACGACGGATTCTACGTCGCGGACGACGGCCCTGGCGTCCCCGAAGACGACCGGGACACGGTGTTCGAAGTCGGCTACTCGACGAGCACGGAAGGGACTGGGTTCGGGCTGAGTATCGCCAGGCAGGTCGCGGAGGCGCACGGCTGGGAGATCAGCGTTCGCGACAGTGCCGACGGCGGCGCACGGTTCGAGATTACCGGCGTCTCGTTTTGCGATGCGTAGCGACTGGTGAGGTGTCGTTTTATCGTCTTGTTAGCACCCGCTCAAATACGGCCGTCGCATCGCAACTGTTCGGTGGCGAGCGGACGCTATCCGTCTGGCTGAGACGTCTCTGGCCCCTTCGTCCGCAAAAACGTCAGCAAGCCGAGGTCCGTTAGTCTTCGAGCGCGTCGGCGATGCGGTCGAGCGAGCGTCGCATGTCGTGGACTTCGTCCCGGAGCTTTCGCATCTCACGGGTGAGCTCTTCGTTGTCGCTGCCGCCCGATTCCTCGTGCTGCCCTGGCGGGCCGCCGCCCATGCCGCCGGGGCCGCCCGGACCGGGACCGCCGGGGCCGCCGCCCATCATGCCGCCCATCATCTGCGCGAAGGGGTTGCCCCCGCCCATGCCGCCGGGGCCGCCGCCACCGCCCATCATCTCTTCCATGCGCTCTTCGCGGCTCATCTCTTCGCCGTCACCTTCGCCTTCTTCGCGCTCCTCGGCGCGCTGCTGTCGGATCTCCTCGACCCGCTCGCGGAAGGACTTCTCCTCGCCGCCTTCCTCGGTCGCATCCGCCGATTCGTCAGCGTTTTCAGGTTCATCGTCTGCCATACGCCCGGTTTTGGTTGGGCCGCTGAAAAGGGTTGTCGTCCGGAGACAAGCCGCGTAAACGGTCTGTCAGCGGGGGATGCTGGTCCGGAGAATCGCGCCGTCTTCGGGTGACTGGTTCGCGAAGTTGCAGATGAACAACGACTCGCGCTGGTCGCCGGGTCCGAAGAGCACGTCAGAGGGGAACACCAGTCCGTCGTCTCCGGTCGCCACCGTGTCTGTGGCTCCGTCTGCGGTCACCCGGACGACGCGGTTCTGGCTGTTGGCCGCGACGTAGATGTCGCCGTCCCGGCTGGCAATCCCATCGGCACCGAATATCGCACCACCTTCGAAGAACATCGACGGCTCGCCGGCGGCCCCGTCCGACTCAACCGGAACGCGGAGCAGGCGGCCAGTTTCTTCGGGGGCTCGCGTCACCGCGACGTAGATATCGCCGTCGGCGTCGCGGGTGATTCCGTTCGCGCCGAAACTCTCCGTGTCGAGCCGGCCGTCGTCCAGCCAGGTCGACCGCTCGCCGTCGGTCGTGACCGCGTAGACCACGCCGTTCCGGGATTCCGTCACCAGCAGGCGCTCCCGGTCGGCGTCGTAGTGGATATCGTTCGGGAACCCGCTAATCCCGACGAGCTGTGACGCTTCGCCGTCGGCTGGAACCTCCCAGACGCCCGCTTGGTCGTCTTGCGTGGCAACAGCGACGTACACCGTCCCGTCGGGTGTAGTCTCGACGCCAATCGCGCCGGGCAACGTCGCTATTTGCTCCGTGTCTTCCAGCGTCAATCCGGTCGCTCCGGTCTCTGTTGCGGGGACGCGCCGAACCTCGCCGGCCGTGATACCGAAGTACAGGCCGCCGTCGGGACCGAACGCCATGTTCTCGGGCACGCGGTCGCCGCCGACCGCGACGAGCGTCTCGACGGTCGCTTGGTCCGGCGTTGCTGTCTCGGTGTCGGTCGCCGTCGGTTCGTCGGTTCTCGTTGCGGGTCCGGCACCGCCGTCGTCTGTGGGCGTTGGCGTCGAGTCGGTTTCAGCCGAGTCGTCGCCACCGGTACAGCCGGCCAGACTCACGCCGGCGATGGCGCTACAACTCACCAGGAATCGTCGCCGCGTCGCACGTCGTCGGGTCATGGGGATACCTCTCGACGTATGGCTGACACGCCCCTGAAATCTCGGATTACTGAAACGCCGACTGTGGGTACCTGATATAGCCGGCGACAGTCCGTATCAGGCGAGCCGTCGGACCAGCACCGAGAGGCCGAGCCCGCAGGCGAGCACCACGGCGAGGTTGAACGCCGCGTTGAACAGCGGCCGATACCGGTCGGTGACGAACGTATCAATCGCCGACGACGCGGAGAAGTAGAACTGCAGCGTCGCGATGAGCGCCACGAGCGTGAGGATAGCGAACACGGCCCACTGGGCGTAGACAGCTATCGTCGGGCCCGAATCGTCGTCTGGCTCATCGACAGTGCCGCCGGTTTCCCCGTCGATGTCCTGTGCCGCTGTGTCGGTGTTGGAGGTATCACTCATTGGTCTGTCTCCGTGCGGTGAGGAGGGCGCTTGCGAGGACCGCAATCAGGCCGACCAGCGCCGTGAAGCCGGGACCTTCCCCGGCCGTGGTCTGCTGTGGCTCGTCCATCTCCTGGCCCTCCGGACGGTCCTGCTCGAAGTCACTGGACTGGAAGCCGACTTCCTGTCTGGTTTCGTTCTCCTGGAGGCGCTCCGTCGGATGGAGGTTCGCCGGGGAACTCTCCGTCCCGACGATGACGCTGTCGGAGAGCAGCATGCCGTCGAGCCAGTAGTTGTAGCCGTCGGGCACCGTCAGTTGGGTTCTGACGATCTCCGTCCGGCCGGGGCGAATCTGGCCGACCCGCACGGTCGACTCGTCGGCGATGACGTTCGAGTCAGCCTGCCGCGCTCGGAGCCGGAGCGAGAGATCATCAGACGGAGTGTTGCCGGCGTTCGTAACGTACACTGAGACGTTCAGCGTCGTCCGGTTGTCCGAGACGCTGTCGATCCGGTAGGTGATGGAATCGAGCGGGACGCCGGCGTTCTCGAACCGCTGGAAGGTCACGCTACTCCGGGCGTATGCCGGTGTGAGGGCATCGACGTTCTGGACCGACTGCTGGCCGGTCTCGATTCGGCTCCCGTCTTCGTAGACGATGGTATCGATCCGATAGCCGCCCGCTCGCTCGACCGTGATGTTCGACCGCACCGATACCTCTCGTTCCCCTTCGATTGTTCCGACCGACTGCCGCGTCGTCGTCGCGACGAGGCCGGTGTCCGCGTCGATGGCCCGCGTCTCGACGGTGACGTTCTCGGCGGGACCGCCGCGGTGAGAGAGCCGGGCGCCGATGGAGAGCGTCACCGTCTGGCCGTCGACGGCGGCCGGCTCGATGGTCGTCTCGCGGAGGTCGAGATAGCTCTCGCGAACGTCGTCCGGGGGTTCGGAGAGCGCGCCGGGGACCGCTGTTGCACCGATGAACATGGCCAGGACGACCACGACCACGCCACCGGTCAGGAGGGTTTCACGTCGCACACGAGCATGGCCAACAGCCGCCACTAAATGTCTTCTGCACGGTCAAGTTCGGATTACAGCGACGCTGGTCTCCCGTGTTACCCGAACGCGCCGAGACTCGACTGGAGGTCGCGGTCGGTTCCGCCGTCTGTGAGGTCGTAGCCGACGAGCTGTCGGAGGTCGACGGCGTAGACGCTGCCGTTGTTCTCAAGCACGGCGACTCGTCCTTTCGTCCCCCGGACGGTCCCCGTCGCCAGGGTTTCGGCCATCGGACGGTCTGAAAGGGATAGGCCGTACTCGAAGTCGTACGTCGTCAGCGGGTCGTAGCGCTCACACAGCGACGCCCACCAGTCCGTGTCGACGGACTGATCGAGGCCCGATATTTTCGTGGGCACTCTGACCCGGTCCCCCAACTTGACGGCGATGTCCGCCTCGACCTGCCGGGCGATGCGGCCGTCAGCGACGGTCCGGAGGTGGGCGGCCCTGTCGGCCCCCTGCTCGCGGAGCCGCGTCTCCAGTCGCCAGGAGCGGGTGACGCCGACCTTGATGACAGCCGGCGCGAACGCCGCCAGATACACCGCGTGTTCCTCGTCACAGGTGTCGAGGGGCTTGTTGCAGTCCCCGGTACAGCGCGCACACGGCCAGATGTCGGTGTGCTCCGGACAGTACGGCGCGGGGTCGTTGTCACAGCGGAAGTGCCGGTCGCCGTCGACCGCGCCAGCACAGTGGCGCTCGCTGAGCGTGTAGGAGAGTTCCGTGTCCGGGTCCAGTCGCTCAGTAGTAACGCTCCCGTCCTCGGCTAACAGGAGCGCGGCGTGTTCATCGACCCGCGCGCGGTAACCCACGACCTGCACGGCTAGCGGTTCGGCGCGGAGCCGCAAATGACTGCCGGGACGACGTTTTTGTGCTTGCCTGTCAAATATACGCACATGGCAGACCTACAGCTCCGGAGTCCGGCCTTCGACGACGGCGACCGAATCCCCGAGGAACACGGCTACTCGGCAGCGAACACGAACCCCCCGCTGGAGGTGGAGAACGTCCCGTCGGCCGCGTCGTCGCTTCTCCTCATCGTCGACGACCCGGACGCCGAAGAGCCAGCCGGGAAGGTGTGGGACCACTGGCTCATCTGGAACATCCCGCCGGACATCGGCCGGATCCCGGAGGGGTGGGAGCCAGACGAGGCCACAGAGGGACAGAACGACTTCGGCGAGGTCGGCTGGGGCGGTCCGAGCCCACCGGACCGGGAGCACACGTACAGGTTCCTCCTGTACGCGCTGGATACGACCCTCGATCTCTCCCCGGCAGCAGACAAGGACGACGTGTACGACGCGGCCAGCGGCCACGTCGTCGAAAAAGCGCAACTGAACGGCACCTACCCGGCCTGACGCCGCGCTCAGAGTTCTTCGAGCAGCTCGCGGGTCGACTGCCGCACCGCGTCGTCGCTCGACTGTTCGGGCTCCCAGCCCAGCGCCGAGAGTTTGTCGACGGAGAGACGCATCCGCGGCACGTCGCCGGTCCAGCCGCGGTCGCCGCCGGTGTACTCGTACTCGGGATCGATGTCCATCTCGTCGGCGACGATGCTGGCGATACGGTCGACTGACGTGGTCGTCCGCGTGCCGAGATTGAACACGTTGTGGTCCTTGTCGGCGTGTTCGACGGCGAACAGCATCGCGTCGATGCACTCGGAGATGTGCATATAGGACTTCTCCTGGCGGCCGTCGCCGAGAATCGTCAGGGTCGACGGGTCCTCGGTGAGCTTCTCGATGAAATCTGGGATAACCGCCCCGCGGAGGCGGGGGCCGACAATATTCGCAAACCGGAACACCCAGGACTGGATGTCGTGGCTGTGGGTGTACGTCGAGACGAGCGACTCCTCGGCGAGCTTCGTCGCGCCGTAGACGCTGATGGGCTCAAGCGGCGCGTAGTCCTCCGGAGTCGGTCGCGGCGCTTCTCCGTATACAGTAGATGACGACGTAAACACGAGGTTCTCGACGCCGGCCTCTTGCATCCGTTCGAGGATGTTGTACGTGATGTCGCTGTTGTCCTCGAACTGCCGGCGGGGCGTGTCCGTGTCGACCAGTTTCGACGCCGCTAGATGGACGACGAGGTCAACATCGCTGGTGATGGCCTCGGCGACGACGTCGGGATCGGTGAGGTCACCATCGAGGTAGGTCGCGCCCTCGTGGACCCACTCGGACTGCCCGTTCGCTTCGTTATCGACGACGACTACGTCGTTGTCCGGAACGAGGCGCTCGACCAGATGCGACCCGATAAAGCCCGCCCCGCCGGTGACGACTATTCGCTTCTCTGATACGTCCATAGTTGCGATGCTTCCTATGCGAGAAAAAACGTTGTGGTCGCGGCCGATTCCAGGGGAATCCGTACCCCAGTAACGGATGACAACGTCGTTTTATAGCTTCCCCTGTGAGAGTCGGTTATGACTCGATTCACTCGCCGCGGGCTGCTGGCGGCCACCGTCGGCACTGTCGGCGCGATGGCCGGCTGTTCCGGCGGTAGCTCGGAGTCGGAATCGACCGGGGCAACGGAGACGCCGACGCCCCTCCCGGGCCAACCGCTCTCGACGCCGGTGGCGGGCGACCCCGAGGCCGACGTGACCGTTGCGGTGTACGAAGACTACGCCTGTCCGCACTGTGCGACCTACTCTGAATCCGTCTACCCACAGGTCCGCGACGACTACCTCGCTGATGGGACCGTGCGATACGAGTTTCACGACTTCCCGATTCCGGTCGACGAGACGGTCTCGTGGCAGGCCGCAAGTGCCGCGCGCGCCGTTCAGGACAACGTTGGCGCGGCGGCCTTCTTCACCTACTCCGAGCGCCTGTTCGCGAACCAGAATCAACTGGGGCCGGACACCTACGCCGAACTGACGGAGGGACTGGATGTCGACGGCGAGACGGTGCGAGCGGCCGCGACGGGGGAACTGTACCGTCCGACAGTGTCTGACGACCGCGAGGCCGGTATCGACCGCGGCGTCCAGGGGACGCCGACCGTATTCGTCAACGACGAGCCCGTCGAGTGGAGCGAAATCGCCTACGAGCCGGTCCGGTCCGCTATCGAAGCAGCACGGAGCGACGGATGAAGGGCTCGCCGCGGGTGACGGTGCTCCGACTGGGCCACCGGCCCGGCCGGGACGAGCGGATGACGACCCACGTCGGGCTGACCGCACGCGCGCTGGGGGCCGACAAGGTCGTGCTGGCCAATGCCGCCCGCAACCAGGCTGATACCGTCATCGACATCACCGACCGCTTCGGCGGCCCCTTCGACGTGGCCTCAACAGAGGAGCCAAAGCGCCTTATCCGTGATTTCGAAGGGCGCGTCGTCCACCTGACGATGTACGGCGAACCGGTCCAGGATATCGAGGACGATGTCCGCGAAGCCCACACTGAAGAACCGCTGCTGGTCGTCGTCGGCGCGGAGAAAGTCCCTTTCGAGGTGTACGAACACGCCGACTGGAACGTCGGCGTCACCAACCAGCCACACTCCGAGGTCGCCTCCCTGGCCGTCTTCCTCGACCGCCTGTTCGAGGGTCGGGAACTGGACCGTGAGTGGGAGAACCCCGACAGGGTCGTCGTTCCGCAGGAAACCGGCAAGCGGGTCGTCGATCCCGACGAAGAGTGATACCCACGCAGTTGTGCCGCGGGCCTTTTATCGCTCGGCGCTAACTCTCGCTCAGATGTCGCGTCACAACGTGTTGCTCGTCGTCGCTGACAGTCTCCGCGCCCGGAGCACCTCCGTACTGGGCTATCGCCGGGGGACGACGCCCTTCCTCGACGCCTTCGCCGAGGAGGCGACGGTGTACACGCAGGCTCGGAGCCCGAGCAACTGGACGGTCCCCAGCCACGTCAGCATGTTCACGGGCCACGAGGCCCACGAACACGGCGTCGACCACACCGCTAGACTCGACGCCGGCCACACGATCTTCGAGGAACTGGCCGATGCGGGATATGACACGGGATTGTTCTCCGACAATCCGTTCCTGACCGACCACGAATCGGGGCTTGACGAGGTGTTCCAGACGGCCATCGGCTCGCCCGAGCAGTACGACTCGGCTTACGAGACGAACGGCTCGCTGGGTGACTGGCCCAACGGCTTCTGGTACGCCGACCGGACGCTGGATTGGATCGACAGCCGGGAGAGCGAGTGGGCCGCCTGCATCAACCTGATGGACACCCACCGGCCGTACGAACCGCTCGCCGAATACGACGAGTGGAGCGACGAACGCTCCCGTGAACTCCAGGAGTCGATGGGGTTCAAGTGGCACTGGGAGTTCCTCTCGGGGAACCTGTCGCTTGGCTTTGCCAGCATTCTCGAACAAATATACGACGGCGCGGTTCGGCAGGCCGACGCCATCTTCGAGACCCTGATCCGCGGGCTGGACGAACGGGGTGTCCTCGACGATACGCTGGTCGTCTTCGCCGGCGACCACGGCGAGGGTTTCGGCGAACCGACGGCGATCTCCGAGGAACCCCCGGCCGTCAGCCACCGCATCGGAACCCACGACGCCATGTACCACGTCCCGCTTGTCGTCCGTGCCCCCGGCCAGCGGCACGGCCACCGCGTCACCGACCTGGCGACGCTCAGCCGGTTCCCCGACGCCGTCCGGGCGATAGCGCTCGATGAAGGCACCGCAGATGGGCCGGCGTTTGCCTCGCCGAGTGGGACCGTCGTCGCGTCCCAGGCTCCCATCGGTCCGGCGATGCGCGAGGAGGCCGAACGGGTCTGTGGCGACGCCGCCCCGTTCGCGAAGCACGCCCGGATCGTCTACCACGACAGGCCCGGCGATGTAGTCCGAAAACGGGCGGCATGGGGCGACAGTGCCCACGAATCCATCATCAGGGGCTGTGGCGGCACGGCCGAGGACAGCGATATCGACGCCGCCATCGTCCGGGACCACTTCGACAGCGACCGGTACGCAGACGTGGATATCGCGACACCGCTCGAGGGCTACACCGAGTTCGAGGACGCGTCCGACACGCAGTTTGCCGGGAACCTTGACGACCGGCTGGAGGCACTGGGGTACAAATGACGGCAATACCCGACACCGAACTGGTCCTCGTGGTCGCCGCAGACGAGAACAACGTCATCGGCCTGGACGGCGGCGTCCCCTGGCACTATCCCAAAGACGTGCGACAGTACAAGGACCGCATCGCGGGCCATCCGGTCATCCTCGGCCGACGGACGTTCGATTCGATGGACCCGCTCACGGACTGCTACACGGTCGTTCTGACGAGCGACGATAGCCGGAGCGCCGACTCGGAGACAGTCGAGTACGCCACGACGCCGCAGATAGCCGTAGAGGCCGCCGCTCGCGCCGGTTCGACTGAGGCGTTCGGCGGCGACGCCACCGGAGCGAGCGACTCGCCACCGATCACCTACGTCATCGGCGGCGAAGCGGTGTACGATCTGTTTCTCCCGTTCGCAAGCCGGGTTTTCCTCAGCCGCATCCACGAGCGCAATGAAGGGGACCGCTACTTCCCGGACCTTGGCGAGGAGTGGACGGAGTTGTCCCGGGAGGCCCACGAAGGGTTCGACGTCATCGAGTACGAGCAGGCATCGCCACGGCCGCTCGACGACCTCTGACCGCCCGTCTGCTGGAAAGTCGACCGGAGTTGTCACTGGCTGGAAAATCACAGCCATTAAAGTAATTCAAATGACTAGTATGTCGTAACAACTCGCGATGCTAGACAAAATCAAAGAATCCGTATCGGATGTCCTCTCGGGTGGGAAGGGGCGGCCGAACGACGGGACACAGGCCAGCACGGTGGCCGGGAAACGAGCACAGGCCAACTCTACCAGCGGTAGTGGTGACGACGCGGACGCCGACGAACCGGAGTCGAATCTCTACGAGTGCCCGTCTTGTGAGTCCGTCTTCGTCGCTATCGACAAAGAGACCTGTTCCTCCTGTCGGACTCCGGTCGAGCGAATCGAATAGCGGGGCTTGCAACGTTGAAACTACGGCTCCCGGGGTGATGGTGGTACCCGAGAAAGGGATTGCTCTCTGGTGCGGCGTCGGTCCTCGGTAGGCACAGCGAATGCGCAACAGTATCACCACTGCCTGGTAGGGCACCGTTCGAGAGAGGACGACCCGATGGTTTTAACCACATGACTCCCGGATGTGCGGGTAATGGCTTTTGAGGAACTCTTGGAGGACCCCGTCATACAGAAGTACCTCCACGAGCTGGTCGGACCGAAAGGGATGCCGGTCGCCGCCGCGCCGCCGGACGGCGAAGTGACCGACGAGGAACTGGCCGAGGAGCTCGGGCTCGAACTGAACGACGTGCGCAGAGCGCTGTTTATCCTCTACGAGAACGATCTCGCGACCTATCGTCGGCTCCGCGACGAGGACTCCGGGTGGCTCACGTACCTCTGGACGTTCCAGTACGAGAAGATCCCCGAACAACTGCAAGAGGAGATGCACCGCCTGCTCGACGGCCTCGAAGAGCGCCGCGAGTACGAGCGGGAAAACGAGTTCTACCTCTGTGAACACTGCGGCATCCGCTTCGAGTTCGGTGAGGCGATGGAGTTCGGCTTCGAGTGTCCCGAATGTGGCAATCAGGTCGAGACGATGGAGAACACCCGTCTCGTCACCGCGATGGAGAACCGCATCGAGGAGCTCAGAGACGAACTGAACGCTGACGTGGACGTGGAAGCCTGATGGTCGTCCTCGGTACAAAAGTGTACGTGGCCGGCGACGCCCGGGACCGTACGCTCGACGGACTGCGCTCGATGGTCGGCAACGAACTCGGCGACCTCGACGTGGAATACGATATCGGCCTCCGGGACGACGAGTTCCCGTCGGTGACCGTCGACGGCCCCGACGAGACCGTCGCAAAGAACCTCCTCCGCGAGGAATTCGGCGAGATGGTCGCCGACCACGAGGACGGTGAGACGTACGTCGGGACACTCGATAGCTGGGACGAGGACGGGTTCGTCCTCGACGTCGGCTTCGGGCAAACGGTCCGGATTCCGGCCGATCAGCTCGGGCTCGGACAGGGGTCGCCCAGCCAGATCCGGAAACGGTTCGGGCTGGTCCAGCACCTCCCCCTCCGGTTCGTCGCCGGCGACCCTGCAAGCCTTGCAGAGGTCGAGCAGGACCGCCTCTACGAGTGGACCCGTGGCAACGGTCGCATCAACGCGAACAGCGTCACCCGCTCGGAGGCGCGCGCGACGGTCAACCGAGCCGGCCACGCACAGGACATCGTCACGGTCGAACGTATCGGCCTGTTAGAACAGAGCATCATCTGCAACCCGGACACCGACCCGCCGGGGCTGCTCGCCGACATCGGGCAGTACATGCCGTCGGAGCTGCTGGCAATCGTGCCCTGACTTTCGAGCTATGAAACGCCGCCACCTCCTGTTGGTCGCCGTTCTCGCACTGGTCGCCCTCTCGGGCTGTACCGGCTTCTTCGGCTCCGAAGAGGTCGACCCCGAGCGGCTGAACGAGAACGCGAGCTACGACTGGAACACCTCCGCCGACGGGACAATCGTCATCGAGGAGTCGAAGTACACCGCCGTCTACGCCGTCGAGAACGAATCGACGTTCGACGTCTACACCGTCGACGGCCTCGGCCGCGAGCGGAGCGTCCCAATCAGCGCGCTCCGGTTCAGATACGAGAACGGGACGGTCGTCAGCGCCGCCGAGTCCTCGCTGAGCGCCTCTGAGAGCCGCCAGCGAACCACCATTTCCTTCCCCGGCAACGTCTCCGGGCAAGTCGGGTACTCGGTCGGGCGGACCGGCAAGCGCTTCGCCTCCCCGACGCTCGTCGAGGACGGCTCGTACACGGTCGTGCTCCCGCCCAACACCGGGGCCGGCATCCCGTTCCTCTCGCGTATCAGCCCCGGCGGCTACGAGTCCGAGACCGTCGACGGCCAGCAGGTCATCCGGTGGGACGAGGTGAGCTCCGACCAGATCGTCGTCCGCTACTACCTCGACCGTGACCTCTGGCTGTTCGGCGGCCTGTCGGTCATCGCGGTCGCAATCGGGATCGTCGGGACGCTGTACTACTACCGGCAGTTACAGGCAGTGATTCGACGCCGCAAGGAGGCGGGTATCGACCTCGAAGAGGAGGACGATGACGACGACCCGCGGGACCGCGGCCCGCCGCCGGGGATGCGCTGAGGCCGGTTCGCACGGTCAGTAGATCGACAGCGCTTTCGAGACGCTAACCGGGTCACTTTTTCGCATCGGGCGTGCACACACGGCTATGAGCAACGGGTGGTTCGCCGGGCTGGACCCGGACGACGACGCGGCCGCTGTCGAACAGATAGAGGCCGGGCGAGCCGACACGCCGGAGGACTGGCCACAGCAGGCCGTCGAGGCGGGGTTCGCCGACGACGAGGCGGCCTACTACGACCGCCTCCACGAGGTGACGATGGCAGCCACCAGCGCGGCGGTCGCCAAACAGGAAGGCGCTGACGACCAGCAGCTCGTCCACGCGGTGCGGGCGATGGCCGACTGCGAGCGGACGGCCAACGAACTTGCCGAGCGGGTCGCGGAATGGGGCGGGGGCCGGCACGGTGACAGCGGGAGCGGCGTCGAGTACGCCCGCTCGCTGGTCGAGCGGGACGACGAGGACGAAGGGGACCGCGCGCTCCGGGCGCTCGCCGAGCAGACGGCCAACTTGGCCGACGAAGCGGACTCGCTCAGGGCGTACATCGAGCGGACCGCGCCCGCCGTCGCGCCGAACCTCTCGATGCTGGCCGGGCCGGTGCTTGCGGCCCGCCTGGTTTCACTCGCCGGGGGGCTCGAAACACTGGCGAAGAAACCGAGCGGGACGGTGCAAGTGCTGGGTGCCGAAGACGCGCTGTTCGCCCACCTCAAGGGGAACGCGCCGTCGCCGAAACACGGCGTCATTTTCACCCACGAGTACGTGCGCGGAACCCGCCGGGAGGACCGCGGCTCGGCCGCGCGAGCGCTCGCCGGGAAACTCTCGATTGCCGCTCGCGTCGACCACTACAGCGGGGACCGCCGGCCGGAACTCCAGGCGGAACTCGACGAGCGCATCGAGCGGATTCAGGCGCGCGCTGAAGCGGGGACGGAGGAACAGGAATGACGCTCCCAACTGGCGTCGAGCGCCACGACTTCGACGGTGAGACGAGCCTCGCCACACGAGGCCAGCCGGTGTACGGCGAGCGGGCCGACGGAGACTGGCGGCGGTGGGACCCCCACCGCTCGAAGCTCGGAGCGATGCTTGAACACGGGATGGACACCGGCCTCGGCGGCGGTGAGACCGTCCTGTACCTCGGCGCAGCGGCCGGGACGACCGTGAGCCACGTGGCGGACTTCGGCGGCCCGACCTACGCTGTTGAATTTGCGCCCCGGCCCGTGCGGGAACTGCTGGACGCCGCGGAGAGCCGGCCGAATCTCTTCCCGCTGCTGAAGGACGCACGCAAGCCCGAGAACTACGCCCACGTCGTCGAACCGGTCGATGTCGTCGTGCAGGACGTGGCGACCAGAGGGCAGGCCCGCGTGGCGACGCTCAACAAGCGGTTCCTGACTGACGACGGGCGGCTGCTTGCGGCGATCAAAGCCAGAAGCGAGGACGTGACTGCCGACCCCGACGCCGTGTTCGACAGCGTACGCGAAGAACTCAGCGCTGCGTACGAACTGCTCGAGACGGCGCGGCTGGACCCGTATCACGAGGACCACCTTGGTATCGTGGCCCGCCCCCGAGAGGACTGACTGGTAGCTGCTCTCGGACGGACCCGGACCGCAACAACGGTCCGGAACGGAACCCAGTCGTGCGGGCCGAGCGGGCGGGGACGGAAGGCTTTAGCGGATCGATTCCGATGTGCTGATTAATGGACGCGACGGGTTCTGCCGAGCATTTTACCCGGATGGGGACGCTCGGCATCGAAGAGGAGTTCTACGTCGTCGACGAGTTCGGTCGCCCAACGTCTGGCACGGACGAACTCGTCTACGAGACGGAGCCGCCTGCGGTTCTCGACGGCCGGCTCGACCACGAACTGTTCAAGTGCGTTATCGAGACGCAGACGCCGCGTATCGACGACCCAGCGGACGCCGGTGAGCACCTTCGGTCGGTCCGGAACGCGCTGGTCGACCACGCCGAAGCGAACGGGTTCGGCATCGCCGCCGCTGGCCTGCATCCGCTGGCGAAGTGGCGCGAACTCGAACACGCCGAGAAGCCCCGCTACAAGTCACAGTTGGACCGTATTCAGTACCCACAGCATCGCAACACGACCGCAGGCCTGCACGTCCACGTCGGCGTGGACGACGCCGACAAGGCCGTCTGGGTGGCGAACGAACTCCGCTGGCATCTCCCGCTGATGCTCGCGCTGTCGGCGAACTCGCCGTACTGGAACGGCTTCGACACCGGGCTGCAGTCCGCCCGCGGGAAGATATTCGAGGCCCTGCCGAACACCGGGATGCCGACGGCTTTCGACGACTACGACGCCTTCGAGACCTACGAACAGCGGATGCTCGAAACGGGGAGCATCGACGACCGCGGCGAACTCTGGTTCGATGTTCGGCCCCACTCCGGCCACGGCACTGTCGAGGTACGCGCTCCGGACGGGCAAGCCGACCCAGACCGGGTACTGGCCTTCGTCGAGTACGTCCGCGAACTCGTCGTCGACCTCGCCGAGCGTTACGAGGACGGGGAGTCCGGCCGGCGACTCCGCCGGGAGTTCCTCGACGAGAACAAGTGGCGCGCGATTCGTCACGGCCAGTCTGCGGAGCTACTGTCACGTGACCTCTCGACGACGCGCTCGGTCGAGGAACTGGTCGAGATGGAGAGTGACCGCCTGGATATCGACGGGCTATGGGAGCTGTACGACCGCGAAAGCGGCGCCGAGCGACAGCGCCGGCTTCGCGCGGAGGAGGGCGTCGTGGCGCTCGCTGACTCGCTGCGACTGCCCTGATCTGGGCTGTCGTCTGGGGTCGGAACGGACTCGTTAACGCTGCGCAGCGACAGAGAACCGGGGCCAAGGGTTTTTATCCAGGTGTGGCTTTTGTCCTCACAGAGACAACGCATGTCTGCAGACGACAACGACCACGACGACCCCGAGGACACAGGCGATGTCCGTGAACGAATCGAGCAGGAGGCAGACCGTGCGGTCGAGCAGTTCGACGAAGGAATCGTCGACCTGCTGGCGTGGGTGCTCGACACGGAGACGCGGGCGCGGATCTACGTCCACCTGCGACAGCATCCCGAGAGCACTAGCGAGGAGATAGCTGAGGGGACCGGTCTGTATCCAAGTACCGTCCGCGAGGCCCTGGCCGCGCTCACCGAGGAGGAAGTGGTCACCCGCCAGAAGCGTGAGAGCGACGGCGCGGGCAACAACCCCTACGAGTACAGCACCATCCCGCCGAGTGACCTCGTCAACACCATCGTCGGTGACATCCAGTCGGAGCTGAACACGGTGTTCAACCTCGACGACCACATCGGCGGGGAGACGACACTGGAGCCCGACGACGAGCCCGTGACGATTTCGGTCGAGGACGCGAACGACGACGCAACCGATACCGATGCAGGCGGGGAAGCAGGCGACGATGCGAGCGATTCCGAGGGCGGAGACGACGACGTCGGCGTGTAGCCGAAACCGGTTCCCGCGAGCCGTTTCGCGAGTCGATATTACTAAACCTACCCGTACCGTTGCCCGGGATATGAATGTCGCGCTGGGGGGAACGTTCGACCCGATTCACGACGGACACCGCGCGCTGTTCGAACGCGCATTCGAACTCGGGGACGTAACAGTTGGCCTCACCAGCGACGACCTCGCGCCGAAGACGCGCCACGACCAGCGCCACGTTCGGCCGTTCAGCGAACGGAAATCCCGACTCGCAGACGAGCTCGCGACGCTCGCCGCCGACCGAGACCGCGAGTGGCAGGTCCGGGAACTCACCGAGCCGACCGGTATCGCCACGGAGTCGCAGTTCGACGTACTCGTCGTCTCCCCGGAGACGGAAACCGGCGGCCGCCGCATCAACGAAATCCGCGAGGAGCGGGGCCACGACCCGCTCGAAATCGAAGTCGTCCCGCACGTCTACGCCGATGACGGCGACATCATCTCTTCGACCCGGATCGTCAAGGGCGAAATCGACGAACACGGGAACCTCACGCCGGATCGCACCGGCCGCGAAAATATCTCGTAACTACCAGCCCGGCGCTTCCAGCCCGGCCGTCTCCAGCAAGTCCTTCCAGCGCTGTTGAATCGTCAACCGGGAGACGTCTGTGGCCTCCGCGACGGCCGACTGGGACCGCTCCTCACCGGCGACCAGCGCAGCGACGTATACGCTGGCCGCCAGCGTCGCCTGTTTCGACCGATCCTCATTCGGTACTGTCGAAAGGAACAGATCGACCGCGTGAGACCGCGCCTCCGTTCCGAGATCGAGCCTGTCCGATGCCGCCTCGATGTCGGATAGCCACTCGTCGTGCTCGACGCGGTCACTGGCGCGGTACATACAGAGTCCTTGTTCTCCATCCTACCTAAACCTTCGTCGCCCGCAAGCGAAGGGTTCTTGATGCCAACGCGGATACCGACTGGTGCGCGCGGGTTGCCGAGCCAGGCCAAAGGCGTAGCGCTTAGGACGCTATCCCGTAGGGGTCCGCCGGTTCGAATCCGGTCCCGCGCATTCTTGCTGCGAGCAAACCGCGAGCAGCAGAATCGCCAGCGGATTCCGAACCCTGGAAGCCGAGTGAAGCGAGTCTTCTTTCGGTTCGAATCCGGCCCCGCACACCTCTCTACCCGAACAATTACGCGGGCGATAGACGCCGCCGTCTCCGCCGAACTGATTCCCACGGGGCAAGAATCGCAATCACTGCTTATGCGGAGTGGTCGCGTCGTCTCACATGAGGCACTGACGATGTCAGTTTACGACCCACTCCGTGACTCGTCTGCTCGCCCCGCAGGATCGACTCGCTTCGACTATGCGGTTGACGATGCGGACAATCCGACGGAGCTCACCGTCTTCAGCGACCAAGACGACGAGCTCCCGACCCACTGGATTTCGGTCGACATCGGGCACGCCGTCGCGCTCGACGAGATGCGGTGAGCGAGGAGTGGGCTCGCTCAGGTCGCGTCCGTCGGTCGATTTTTGACAAAGTACCCGACAGAGAACGCTCTGGAAGCGTTGTGTCCGAAGTAAGTTTGCGTGGGTGCAGTCCCAAGGGAATGCACCTGCACTCTGAGAGTGCGTGGGACCGGATTCGAACCGGAGCAAGAAATGCTCGCTCACAGCAGTTCGCTGTGCGTTCCTTGCAGGGTTCGAATACGCTCCGTTCGATTTGCAGAGCGCTCACGATGTGTTCGCGCTCAGAGAAATGCGTGGGACCGGATTCGAACCGGCGGACCCCTACGGGACAGCGCCCTCAACGCTGCGCCGTTGGCCTGGCTTGGCTACCCACGCGCGCTCTTGCTGAGTGCATTCAATCGTTCCCGGTGGGTCAATAAAAGCGCTTTCGTTTGGACCCGCCCCGGGAGGGTGTGTCACTCGCTCGAACCGGACGTTTGAAATATCACGAAACCGCTACGGGGGGCATGGCCAAATACTCGACCGGCAGTGGTGGCGACAGCGCCGGCGGGAGCTGTGAGCTCTGCGGTAGCGACGGCGGCGACCTCCAGACCGCTAACGTCGCTGGTGCGACCCTCCAGGTGTGTGACAGCTGTGCGCGTGACCACGGGGAAAACGAGCGAACGACAGGCAGTGACAGCTCGCGCGACGAACAGAACCGGAAACGCAAGGCCGCACAGAACGCGGCGAGGATGCAGGACGCACAACAGACCGACACCTCCCACTGGGAGGAGGGCGCTGACTACGACGACGACCAGCTCCCGTACCTGGTCAGCAAGTACGGCGAGCGAGTGACCGAGGCGCGCCAGGACGAGGGCCTCCAGACGGGCGAACTGGCCGAGGAACTCGACCTGGACGAAGCGGACATCCTCGCTGTCGAGCAGGGGCGCGCGACGCAGGCGAACGTCGGCGGCTCGACGATCAAGGCGCTCGAACAGTACCTCGACATCGACCTCGTCGAGTCCAACTGACCCCGAATATTTTGCCGGCTCCGGTGTAACGGTCGGTATGGACCTCTCCGCCGAGCAGCGCGCTATCCGCGACACCGTCCGGGAGTTCGCCGTCGAGGACATCCGTCCGAAAGCCGCCGATGCCGACCGCGAGCAGTCCTTCCCCGAGAAGTGTTGGGACGGCCTCGCGGACATCGACATCACCGGGCTGACGACGCCGGCCGAATACGGCGGCTTCGACGCCGAGAAACCGACGTACGCGCTGGTCAACGAGGAACTCGCGTACGGCTCCCTCGCCGTCGCGACGGCGCTGTCGGTCCACTGCCTCGCGACCTCGTGTATCGCGCAGTTCGGCTCGGCAGCGGTCCGGAACGACTGGCTCCCGGAGATGGTCGACGGCCGCCCGGTCGGCGCGTTCGCGCTTTCGGAGCCACAGGCCGGGTCGAACCCGCGGGAGATGTCGACCACCGCTCGACGCGACGGCGACGAGTACGTCATCGACGGCGAGAAACAGTGGATTACGAACGGGGAACGGGCCGGCGTCGTCATCGTCTTCGCGAAGACCGACCCCGACGACCCGGACTCGATAACGCAGTTCCTCGTTCCGAAGGACACCGACGGTCTCACCGTGGGCGAGAAAGAGGACAAGCTCGGGCTCCGCGCGAGCGACACGACCGCGCTCCAGTTCGACGGCGTCCGGGTCCCCGAGCGCTACCGGCTGACAGCGGAGGGCGAAGGGCTGGCCGCGGCGCTGTCGATTCTCACCACTGGCCGGGTCGCTATCGCCGCCCAGGCTGTCGGACTCGCACAGTCAGCCCTCGACGAGGCCCTGGACTACGCCCAGGAGCGCGAGCAGTTCGACCAGCCGATCAGCGAGTTCCAGACGATTCGGCACAAACTCGCGGACATGGCGACGAACGTGCAGGCGGCGCGGCTACTGACGTGGGACGCTGCACAGCAACTGGAACGCGGGGGCCGGGCGAGAGCGGCGGCGAGCATGGCGAAGTACTTCGCGAGCGAGACGGCGGTCGACGTGGCCAACGAGGCGATCCAGATTCACGGCGGGTACGGGTACACGACGGATTACCCAGTCGAGCGCTTCTACCGCGATGCGAAGGTGACGACCATCTACGAGGGGACCAGCGAGATTCAGCAGAACATCATCGCGCGGGACTTGCTGGAGTGATAGTGATTGCTGTAAGTCATTCCGGTATCGACCGAACGACGGTGTTCGGTCGAATCGGTAAGCAGTTACAGCAGTCACTATGAGACGGGGCGAAGCGGTTTTGCGGGCGTCGACCGTATCAGTGAGTGTGACACACGACGCCGTCATCTACGACCTCGACGGGACGCTCGTCAGGCTGGCTGTCGACTGGGATACAGTGACCAGCGACGTTGCGACGGTCCTGCGTGACCGAAACGTCGACCCCAAAAACCGCGACCTATGGGAGATGTTGACGCTGTCGTCGGATACCGGCCACCGTGACGCCGTCGAAGCGGCGATCACCGACCACGAGCGGACCGGCGCACACGACTCGGATCGGCTGCCACTCGCCGACGGCCTCCCACACAGCGTCCCCGTCGGCGTCTGTTCGCTCAACGCCGAGGAGGCGTGTCATCTGGCGCTGGAGGTCCACAACCTCGACACCTATGTCGGCTCGGTCGTCGGCCGTGACACCGTCGGATCATCGAAGCCGGACCCGGAGGGGCTACTGACGATTGCTGAAGAGATCGGCGTCGACCCCGAAGCGACGGTCTTCGTCGGCGATTCAAAGAGCGACGCGACAGCCGCCCAGCGGGCTGGGATGGCGTTCGAGTGGGCGAGCGACTTCGATCAGGCCCGGTATCGCGCGTAGAGGTAGACGCAGACGGCCGTCAGGAACCAGACGAGCGCACCGACGCGGACCGCGAACATCGCCCGCGCGGTCCAAGACTGGAGCGTGACCGCGGTCGACGCGAGCACGACGAGCGGCGAACCGACGAGGATCGTCGTTACGAACGTGACCTGCATCACCCACCCGAAGTCCACGCCGTCCGGGTTCGTCTTCTCGACTGTTGGCACGTCCAATGGTACAACTAGGTTCGGCAAGCACCTTGCGATTTCTCGGGCGCATTGCGCAACCCGAACAGGTAAGGGGCCGGCGCGCCCCCGCTCGGGTATGCCAACGGTCCGGGATCTGCAGGCGATGGCTGGTGAGGAGCCGATCACGATGCTGACAGCGTACGACGCCGTTACCGCGAGCATCGTCGACGACACCGGTGTCGATGTCATTCTCGTCGGCGACAGTATGGGGAACGCCGTCCTCGGCCACGACGACACGCTCCCGGTCACACTCGACGAAGTGGCCTCCCGGGTCGGAGCGGTCGCGCGCGGCGCAGACGACGCCCTGGTCGTCGCCGACATGCCGTTTCTCTCCTTCGGCGCGGACGAGAGCGAAAGCATCCAGAACTGCGGACGGATGCTGAAAGAGGAGGGCGCAAACGCGGTCAAACTCGAATCCGGGCCACACACGGTCGAGCTGACTGAGCGGCTGACGGACCTCGGCATCCCGACGATGGCCCATCTCGGACTCACACCCCAGAGCGTGAACCAGACCGGCTACACGAGACAGGCGACTGGTCGCGAGGAGGCCGAAGAAATCCTCGACCTCGCGCGTGAACACGAAGCCGCCGGCGCGTTCGCGCTGGTGCTCGAACACATCCCGGCCAACCTCGCCGCTCAGGTCACCGAGGCCGTCGACATCCCGACAATCGGTATCGGGGCCGGCGGCGACTGCGACGGGCAAGTGCTCGTGTTCACTGACGTGGTCGGCCTCTCCGAGTCCAGCCCGCCCTTCGCCGAGCAGTTCGGCGATGTCCGTGGCGAAGTCGCTGACGCTGTCGACGAGTACATCGACGCCGTCGAATCCGGCGAGTTCCCGGGCGAGTCCCACAGCCACACCGAAGACGAACTCGACGACCTGTACTGAGGCGTCTCGAAAAATACTCGTTCGGCCGTGCTAACCGGCTGCAGCCGTCTGGTTCTCGACCCAGGCGTCGTACGCGGACTGGTTCTTGACGACGACAGTGGCGTTCATTTTGCTGTGACCGGCCCCGCACATCTCGGCGCAGTACAGCCGGTACTTGCCCGGTTCGGTCGCGTGCGTTCGAGCCGTCATCGTCCGGCCGGGGAAGATGTCCTGCTTGACGCCCAGTTGCGGGATGTAGATGGCGTGAATCACATCTGTGGTCCGCAGCCTGAACGTGACGTTCTCGTCGGCTGGGATGACGAGCCGTTCCTCCGTCGTGACGTTCGCCTCGGCGTAGGAGAACTCCCACCCCCACTGGTAGGCGAGCACATCTATCTCTGTATCGTCCCCGAAGGCGTCGCCCCCGTCAGCGGGCGTCTCGGCCGCTGCAGGCGTGATATAGGGGTTGGCCATCACCACGAACGCCGACACGCCGACGAAGACGAGTATCGCGCCCGTCGCGGCTGTCCAGGTCACCTCTAGCGCCGGGTCGTCGACCGTCGGCTGCGGGTCGTCGTTGCTCCGGAACCGGTAGATAGCGTACACGAGCGTGAGTTCGACGAACAGCGTCAGCGGTAGCGCCACGTAGAGGAGTTGTGCGTTGAGTTCATCGATAGCCGCCCTGTTGACCGACTGCGCCGCGGCCGGGGCAGCAAGTAGCGAGAGCCCGACCACGACAAGGCCCGTCCGAAGCAAGCGTCGTCGAAGACGCATTGTCACACTGTACCAATCGCCATGTCAAATAACTTGCCCAAGACTGCGACAGCCGACCGGTGACCGCTACTGGACCCGGGTTCCAGCGTAGTTTTATGAATGTGGGCGTGTCAGATGTTGGCAACGTGTAGCATGACCAAACGAGCAATCGTTCTGGTACGGCCAGTTACACACAGATGCTGAACAGGGCTATCGTCGAGGGGACTGCCCTGGCCGTGCTGGCGCTGTCGGTGCTTCTTCTGTGGCTCCGGGAGCGCCGGAAGGCGCGACCGGAGAGCGACGGCGGATACACGACGCGAGAAGAGATCGAATTTGAAATCGGTCGGATTCAATCTGAAGTGTACCGTTGGCTAACGACGACGAACCACCGGGACATCGGCCTGCTCTACATCTTCTTCGGCACCGCCGCCGGCCTGTGGGGCGGCGTCGACGCGATGATGCTCCGGACGGAACTGCTGACGCCGCCGGCGGACATCTGGACGCCGGAGACGTACAACGCGCTGTTTACCACCCACGGCCTGACGATGTTGATATTCTTCGTCCTGCCCGTGTTCTTCGGCATCGGGAACTACGTCCTGCCGCTCCTCATCGGAGCCGACGACATGGCGTTCCCGCGGGTCAACGCTATCGGGTTCTGGCTCCTGCCGCCGGCACTCATTATGGTCCGGATGGGACTCATGATCCAGGTCCTCGGACAGGTTCTGAATCTGGTGCTCCCGGCGGACACCATCCGGTTTTTCCTCACGATGCGCGAAGTGAGCATCGGCTGGACGCTGTACGCACCACTGTCCGTGCAACAGCCCAATCCGCAGATAGACCTGCTGTTGCTCGGGTTGCACTTGAGCGGCATCGCTACGACGGTCGGCGCTATCAACTTCATCACCACAATCGTCTACGAACGTGGCGAGGGCGTCACCTGGGCGAACCTCGACATCTTCTCGTGGAACATGCTCGTCACGAGCGGGATCGCGCTGTTCGCGTTCCCGCTGCTGGGGAGCGCGCTCGTGATGCTCCTGCTCGACCGGAACCTCGCGACGACGTTCTTCGCGACGGAAGGCGGTGGTGCCATCCTCTGGCAACACCTGTTCTGGTTCTGGGGTCACCCGGAGGTGTACATCCTCTTCCTCCCGGCGACGGGGCTGATGAGCCTTATCTTGCCGAAGTTCGTCGGCCGGAAACTCTTCGGCTACCAGTTCATCGTCTACTCGACGCTGGGTCTGGGCGTCCTCTCCTTCGGCGTCTGGGCGCATCACATGTTCACGACGAGCGCGGACCCGCGGGTCAAGCTGTCGTTCATGGCTGTGTCCATCGCCATCGCTGTCCCCAGCGCGATCAAGATATTCAACTGGATCACGACGATGTGGGAGGGGAACATCCGCCTGACCGCGCCGTTTATTCTCTGTGCCGGCGGTATTGGAACGTTCATCATCGGCGGCGTGACGGGCGTGTTCCTCGCCGTCATCCCGGTCGATATTCTCTACCACGGCACTTATTACGTCGTCGGCCACTTCCACCTCATCGTTGTCGGCATCATCCCGTTCCTGATGATCGCCGCGAGCTACTACTGGTATCCGCTCATCACCGGCCGGTGGTACGACACGCGGATGGCGAGATTCCAGGCGCTGCTGATCGTCTTTGGCTCGTTTATGACCTTCATGACGTTGCTGGTCATCGGTGGACTGGGGCTCCCACGGCGGCAGGCCATATATCCGCCGGAGTATCAGTTCGCCCAGCAGATCGCGACCGTGGGCGGCTACATCATCGGCCTGAGCGCCCTGCTATGGCTGTACAATATGCTCGTCTCCTACTGGCGGGGGACGCCTGTGTCGACGACGGACCCGTGGGGCCTGAAGGCGACGAGACAGTTCACCCGCGAGTGGCAGTGGTTCGAACAGCACATGATGGACAAATACGACATGGAGCCGACCGAGCCCGAGACGACGCGCCGCTCCTACGCCCCTGAAGCCGAGCCGACCGGACTGGCCGGCGGCGTCGGCACCGTCGCCGAAACCGTCTCCCGGAACGCCTGGATGGCCGCAGCCGGTGGGTTTGTCGGGACGGTCCTGATGAGCGGTGGACTCATCACGGCGATACTCATCGGCGTCCTCGATCCGGTTTCATTCGGTGAGATCGCCGAACTGGTCGGTCTGCCCGCGAGCCCGGTCATCGGGGCCGCTCTCTTCCTCGTCGGCGGGACCGTCACTTGGCCGCTCCTGTTCCTGGCCTTCTCCGACTACCTCCCCGGTCGGCTGCTGTTCGAGACCGGGCTGGTGTTCGCGACGCTGATATCCAGCGGGTTCGCCATCGCGTTCTACACCGGGCAGAGCGGGCTCGCGTTCGTCGGGTACCTCACTTTCGTGCTCGTCTCCCACTGGGCGTACGGGGTCGGGCTGACCGTGACCTTCCAGTACCTCAAATCGGACGAGGCGCTTCGGACCCGGACAGACGGGGGCGGCTGACAGATGAGCAACGGTGCTGACTCGTTCGTCTTCCAGTATCTCGCGCCCTTCGTCGGCGTCCTGCTCATCGCGGTCGGCATCGCCGGAGCCGTGCCGGGCGGCTACGCGCTCATCGAGCCGGATCTGGAGAACTGCGGGAACCCGACCATCGGCGTCGAATCGCCCGAAGAAACGGCGGAGCGGTTCGGCGGAGACGAACCGGGACCGCGCCTCCCGCAGTTGGCCTTCGAAGCCCTCTCGGCGGCCGAGCAGGAAGCGTTTCAGGAGGCGGTCGACGACCCGGTCGGCGAGACGCAGGTCGTTGGTGACGTGCCCAACGCCGACGCCTTCCGCCGCGGAGCCATCGTTACCTACGAGGGAGAAAAATACTACGTGACCATCGTCGCCGAGAACACCTGCTTCGCGGCCGCGCCGCTACAGTTCCCGCTAGGGGTGTTCGCCATCGCGCTCGGATTCCTCGGCGTCCTGGCTCCGCCACTGTACCGGCGGCTGGTGCGGTTGGAACAGCGGGCCGGCCGGTCGAATTAGTGGTTTCGTGCGCTCAGCGTGGGGTCAGAGGGCAGCGCCGACGTACAGCACGACGACGAGGAACACCCACACGAGGTCGACGAAGTGCCAGTACAGCGACGTGGTCCGGATGGCGGTGTCCCGTTCGGGCGTGTAATGGCCCCGGAGCGCACGAGCGAAGGCGATAGCGAGCAGGAGCACGCCGAGGGCGACGTGGAGGCCGTGGAGGCCGGTCAGGCCGTAGAACGCGCTTCCGAACGCGCCGGAGCCGATGCTGAATCCCTCGACGGCAACGAACTCGTAGTACTCGTACACCTGCCCGGCGAGGAAGACGACGCCGAGCGCGAGCGTCACCCCGAGCAGGCCGAGGAACCGCTGTCGGTTCCCGCGTTCCAGCGCCTCGTGGCCGTAGTGGAGCGTTACGCTGCTTGCCAGCAGCAGCGCCGTGTTGATGACCACCAGCGAGCCAAGCAACGGCGGGAGGTGGGCCGGCGGCCACGACCCGGTCCGGATGAAGGCGTAGTAGACGAAGCCCGCCGAGAACGTCGCCACGTCTGAGACGAGAAACAGAATCATCGTCGTGGCGTACAGGTCGGAATCGCTGTCCCCGCGGTTCCGGACGTAATCGGCGATGAACGCCTCGTTGGCCCATCCGGCGAGTCCGGTCAGCAAGCCAACCGCACCAGCGCCGCCGAGTACAACCGGGACCACAGACGGGACCAGGTCAAGCCCGACGAACACCAATCCGACGCCCAGATACAGGGACGCGGCACCGATTGCAGCTAGCAGCGGCCATCGACTCCGGTGTTCGTGGCCGTCTTCGGCGGCGTGTTCGGTTCCCGTCTCCGTCGAACCAGCCATGTGAACCCGTAGCATCGGGGTTGGTAAAACGGTACCCCCGCGACTGACACGTCCATCGCCGGACTCACCCGAATCTTTATTATACCGTCAACCGACAGCGAGAGTGTGGTTTACGAGACGGGCAACCAAACGGTAGACGACGCTGTCGCACGCGTGCTGGACGGCGAACGCCTCGACCGACGGGACGGACTGGCTCTCATCGCACAGCCGGTCGACGACCTGGCAGCCGGGGCCGACTACGTGCGCACGCAACTGGGTGACGACACCGTCGACGCGTGTTCGATCGTAAACGCCAAAGCCGGGAACTGCGCGGAGGACTGTGGCTTCTGCGCCCAGTCGGTCCACTTCGACACCGGCATCGACAACTACGGCTTTCTCGGCCCCGAGAAGATACTGGAGGCCGCAAAGCGCGCCGAACGTGACGGCGCACAGCGGTTCGGTATCGTCGTCGCCGAGAAGGGCGTCTCGAAGGAGAACCGCCCCGAGGAATGGGAAGAGGTCCTCGAAGCCATCCGCCTCGTCCGGGACGAGACGGACGTGGAGGTCGACGCGAGCCTCGGCATCCTCACCGAGGAGGAGGCCGCGATTCTGGCCGACGAGGGACTGAATCACTACAATCACAACATCGAGACCTCGCCCCGATATTTCCCGGAGGTCGTCCAGACCCACACCTTCGAGAAGCGGGTCGAGACGCTCCGGGTCGCCAAGGACGCCGGTATGGACCTCTGTGCCGGTGTCATCCTGGGGATGGGCGAGTCCCCGACCGATAGAGTCGACGCGGCGATGGCCCTGCAGGACATCGGCATCTCCTCGCTCCCGGTCAACATCCTGAATCCAGTCGCTGGGACCCCCATGGCCGAACAGGGGCTGCCCGATATCACGACCGAGGAGGTCGTCAAGACCATCGCGGTGTACCGCCTGCTCCACCCCGAGTCCCGGGTGCGCCTCACCGGCGGACGCGAGGTCAATCTCGACACAGATGGACAAGTGGCCGCGCTGGAGGCCGGTGCTGACGGCATCCTCACTGGTGATTATCTCACTACCGAGGGACAGACGGCGGCCGACGACCTCGAAATCATGGAAGAGGCCGGACTGGAACCCAACACGGAGGCCAACGAGTTCGACCCTGAGGCGGTCAAAGAACGCGCGGCTGACGAGACAGAAACCGAGACGGCGGCAGGGACAGCACAGACGAAATCAGAACTCAAATCCGACGACTGACAATGGACGACATACGCTTTGCAGTGCTCGGAACCGGTGGTATCGGACGGCGGACGCTCGAAGTCTCACAGCACAAGGACGGCCTCACCGCGGTCGCGGCCTGTGACCGCAACGGCGTGGCTATCGACCACGACGGCCTCGACGTGGACGAACTGCTGGAGGCGACGGAAGGCAATATTGCGAGCGGGCCGGCGGAACACGCATCCGACTCGACCCCCGCGACACCCACGGACGACTACGCCTCGGACGGCGGTGCAGCCGCAGTCGAGGGTGGCGGCGTCAAACAACATGGCGATCAGTCCGGTATCGTCGCCAGCAAACAGGGCGAACCCACTGAGACTCCTATCGACGACATCATCGCCGAGAGCGACGCTATCGACGCCGTGCTGCTGGCGCTGCCGAACCTCGAACACGACTTCATCCCGCGCGTGGCCGAGCGCTTCGCCGAGGCCGACTACGAGGGCGTCATGATCGACGTGCTCAAGCGTTCCCGCGTCATCGGGATGCTCGATGACCGCGAGGACCTGCTGAAAGCGTCCGGCATCACGTTCGTCTGCGGGGCCGGCGCGACCCCCGGCTTCCTCACCGGCGCGGCGGCGCTCGCCGCACAGTCCTTCGTCGAGGTCGAGGAAGTCGAGATCTGGTGGGGCGTCGGCCTCAAGTCCGGCTACGAGGACAACCGCGGGACGGTCCGGGAGGACATCGCCCATCTCGACGGGTACGACATCGAACGGGCTCGGGAGATGAGCGAGGACGAGATCGAGGCACTCATCGACGACCACGACGGCGTCCTGGAGTTCCACGACATGGAACACGCCGACGACGTGCTGCTGGAGCGTGCGGGCATCTGTGACGCCGAGGACGTCCACGTCGGCGGCGTCCTCGACGTGCGCTCGGACCAGAAACCGACTACGACGACAGTCAGCGTGACGGGCACGACCTTCGACGGGGAGACGGGAACGAACACCTTCGAGCTGGACGACGCGACGAGCATGGAGGCCAACGTCAACGGACCGGCGCTGGGCTACCTGAAAGCCGGCGTCCGGAACAACCGCGCCGGGCACTACGGCGTGTTCGGCCCCGCCGACCTGATGCCCGGCTTCTGAGACCGCCTGATTCTGCTTTTCATGACTCACGGCTTCGATTTGAACGACCGACTCGAACAGCGCGACGCACAGAACCTCCGCCGGCATCTGGAAGTCGCCGAATCCGTCTCGGAGCGGACCCGTTTTGCCGACGACCCGAAAGGAGAACCACCGACGTTCGGCGATGAAGCAGTCGTCTTCGCCTCGAACAACTATCTCGGGCTGGCCGACGACAGCCGGGTCCAGCGAGCGGCCGAACTGGGCGCACGGACTGTCGGGACCGGTGCAGGGGCCTCACGGCTAGTCACTGGTGACACGCAGGTCCACCGCGGGCTAGAGCGGGACCTCGCGGCCTGCAAGGGAACCGAGCGAGGCCTGGTGTTCTCGTCGGGCTACGCGGCCAACATCGGAACCATCGACGCGCTGGCCCCCGAGGTGGTCTTTTCGGATGAGCTGAACCACGCCTCGATTATCGACGGCTGTCGCGTCGGGGCGAGCGAGACGGTGGTGTACGACCACTGTGACCCAGACGACCTGCGGGCGAAGATGGACACGCGAGCGGCCGACACAGCGGAGGACGAACAGTGGCTCGTGGTCACCGACTCCGTGTTCTCGATGGATGGCGACGTCGCGCCGCTGTCGGCCATCTGCAACGCCGCCGACGAGTTCGGCGCGTGGGTGATGGTCGACGAGGCCCACGCGACGGGGCTGTTCGGCGACGGCGGCGGCGTCGTCCAGCGCGAGGGACTGAGCGACCGCGTCGACGTGCAATTGGGTACGCTCTCGAAGGCGCTGGCGAGCCAGGGCGGCTACATCGCCGGCGACGAGGCGCTTATCGAGTATCTGCTGAACGCCGCGCGGTCGTTCGTCTTCTCAACGGGGCTTTCGCCGCCCAACGCCGCGGCGGCCCGCGAAGCGCTGCGGATCGCCCGAGAGACCGACCGCACGTCGGAACTCTGGGACACCGTGGCGACACTCCGGGACGGCCTGGAGACGATGGGCTACGAGGTGCTTGGTGAAACGCATATCCTCCCGGTCATCGTCGGTGATCGCGGGGACGCCCTCGAACTGGCCGAGCGACTCCGCGAACACGGCGTTGTCGCCCCGGCTATCAGGCCACCGACGGTACCGGAGGGAACGTCACGCATCCGGGTCGCGCCGATGGCGACGCACACCGCCGACGACATCGCACAGTGTCTCGACGCCTTCCGAATCGCTGGCACGGAGGTGGGCGTACTGTGAGCGAGACGATGGCGGATTCGGGGCCTGAGAGCGGGACCGGCCACATCGCCGAGGACGGCGTGTTCGTCGTCGGCACCGACACCGGCGTCGGCAAGACGGTCGTGACCGCCGGGCTGACGGGCCGACTGCGGGAGCGCGGAACGGACGCGGTGGCCGTCAAGCCCTGCCAGACCGGGTATCCGCCCGATGACGACGCGGCGTTCGTCCAGTCCGTCTGTGGCACGGCCGACGCCGCGGTCTGTCTCCAGCGGTTGTCGCCGCCGCTTGCTCCGGAGGTGGCCGCGAAGGAATCAGACGACGTGACGCTTTCCTACGAGTCCATCCAGGACGGCGTCACCGATATCGTGGCGACGAGCGAGACGACCGTCGTCGAAGGTATCGGCGGTCTGCGCGTCCCGCTTGCGGACGGTCGAGAGGTCATCGACCTCGTCGCAGACGTAGGGCTTCCGGCCCTGGTCGTCGCCCGCTCGGGCCTCGGGACGCTCAACCACACGGCGTTGACGGTCCAGGCGCTCCGCCGGCGTGGCGTGCCAGTCGTCGGCGTCGTTCTCAACGAGTACGAGGGCGCGACAACCGCCGAGCGGACGAATCCGGCGGTCATCGAACGGATGACCGGGTGCTCCGTCTGGCCTGTCCCGCCGCTGGATAGTGAGTCATCCAACAGCGTGATTGACGGGGTCAGCACAAATCTCCCACAGTCGGTTTTACAGCCGGCTATCGAGCGGTAACTGTCGATACGTGGCTGCGCGAAGGGGATAGAACGGGGGCAAACCCCCGTCATGTGACACTACGGAGCCAGCAAGGCTCCATTTGATATTTGACTACCAATCACTAAAATAGTAAGGCACGTTTCATTTGGAGATTCCGCCGTAGCGCGGGGCCGTGTTCCGTTAGGAACGGACTAACGCCCAGCCGAAATGACGGTCCTATATGTCTATTGACAGGAGGGACTCGATATCGATACCGTCGTCGAGTAGCGTCCGCATACGGTCGACTGTTGCCTCGTTGCGCGTCTGACCGGTGCGGAGTACCTCCTCGACTCTGTCTATCGTGGTCCGCGTGTCCGACTGAACTGACAGCACTGGAATGTTTTTCTCGGCTGCCTGCCCAATAACCGCACTGGCGGGCTGGAATCCACCTGTGAGGAGTAACGCCTTGATGCCGGATGCTTCGAGGGCTGCGGTCTGGACCTCCGAGCGGTCACCGCCGGTGACGACGACGGCATCACGCGTCCGCCGGAAGCGTTCGAGTGCGCTGCTCCCGCTCATCGCGCCGACGCTGAACCGCTCGACGTGTACGTCGGTGTTGGCATCACCGGTGAGGATATCCGCGCCGAGGTTCCGTGCGAGGTCGGCGACGGTGACACCGGCGAGCGAGCGGTCGCGCGGCAAGATCCCGTGGACCGGAACGCCCTCGCTTTCGAGGAACGGAACTACGTCGTCGGCGAGTTCGTCCACTGTCGCGTCGGTGATACCATTGAACAGGACGCCGTCGAGTCGATCACCGATCGCCCGGGCCGCGGACAGAATTTCGTCCGTATCACTGGGCGTATCGTAGCCGGTGACTAACAGTACGCGGGCGTCGAGCAGCTCCGCGATATCGATGTCTGTGAGGTCGACGATACTGCCGGTCGCCAGGTCGCTGCTCCCTTCGACGAGGAGCAGGTCGGTCCCGTCCGAACACGTCTCGATGCTCTCCTGCAGTCGCTCCCGGAGGTCGTCGGGGTCCTCACGCCCGCGGATGGCCTCCTGGATGAACGTCGGGGAGTAGACGATGGGCTCCATCTCGTGGAGATCGGTCTCCAGGTCGAGCAGTTCGCGGGCGAGCATCGGGTCCTCGTCCCGCGTTTTGCCGACGGCGCTCCGGAGCCGCGTCCCCTTGGGTTTCATGTAGCCGACGTCGTAGCCCGCGTCGTGGGCGCGCGTCGCAAGCGCGAGCGTGATTGCCGTCTTGCCGATACCTTCCTCCGTTGACGTGACGAGTAGCGTGTTCGTGTCGGTCATAGTTGCTCCTGGTCGAGGGTTAGCCGCAGGTCGACCGCCTGTACCCCGTCGGGGGTCGCGACGAGGGGGTTGATGTCCAGTTCGACGATAGCGGGGAAGTCAGTGACGAGTTGCGAGAGCCGCTGGATGGTTTCGACGAGCGTGGCTTCGTCGACGGGGTCGCGGCCCCTGGCACCGCGCAACAGCGGCGCGGAGTCGATGTCGTCGAGCATCCCCTTCGCCTCGTTCTCGCTGACGGGGGCGACACTGACAGTGTTGTCTTCGAGCACCTCGACAAAAATACCGCCGAGGCCGAACAACAGCAGCGGCCCGAACTGCGGGTCGCGGTTCATGCCGAGAATCGTCTCGACGCCGCTGTCGAGGTCGATCATCTCCTGAACCTGAACGCCGAGAATCGTCGCGTCCGACTGGTAGTTACGTGCCCTGACGACGAGGTCCTCGTAGGTGTCGCGGACGTCTTCGACGGGGACGCCGACCTCGACGCCGCCGATGTCGGACTTGTGCAGGATGTCCGGGCTGACGATTTTCATCACCACGTCGTCGCCGATCTCCTCGGCGATAGCCTCTGCTTCGACGGGCGAGGAGACGACCTCGCCCTGTGGTGTCGGGATCCCGTACGCGTCGAGCAGTTCCATCGCTTCCACGCCGAGTCGGTTCGACCCGCGTCGGGCACCGGACTCGAGTATCTCGCGGGCTCGCTCGCGGTCCACGTCGAAGGTCGTCGGCTCCTCGTACTCGGTCGCCTTGATTTCCCGGTAGCGTCTGAGGGCGTCCAGACTCCCGACGGCACGGGCCGGGTCGAAGTAGTTCGGCACGCCCGCTTCGCTGAGGACGTTTGCACCAGCGTCGACGGACTTGCCGCCCATCAGCGTCGCCGCGACGGGTTTCTCGAACCGCTCCTGCTGTTCGACGATGCGTTCCGAGAGTTCCTCGAAGGAGAGCACCGCCGTCGGACAGGCAACGACGACGGCCATCGAGACTCCGTCGTCCGCCAGTACGGTCTCAAGTGCCGTCTCGAAGCGGTCCGCCGGCGCGTCCCCGATGATGTCGACTGGGTTGTAGATGTTGGCTTCCTCGGGCATCTCCTCGCGGAGACGGGAGAACGTCTCGTCGCCGAACTGCGCGAGTTGCAGGTCGGAGTCGCCGACGGCGTCGGTCGTCATCACGCCGGGACCGCCGGCGTTCGTGACGATCGCGATTTCGTCCCCGTCCGGGAGCGGCTGGCCGGCGAGAATCTGCGCGTAGTCGAACAGTTCCTGGACGGACTCGACGCGGAGCGTCCCGGCCTTGTCGAGGCCCGCCTCGTAGGCCCGCTCCGACCCGGCCATCGCACCGGTGTGGGAGGCCGCCGCGCTCGCGCCCGCGTCCGTGCGGCCGGACTTGACGAGGACAATCGGCGTCTCCTGTGTGACCTCTCGGGCCGTCTGAACGAACGAGGACCCGTCGTTGATGTCCTCAAGATAGCCAAGAATCACGTCGGTATCGGGGTCGTCGCCCCACTCGGCGACGAAATCGCTCTCGTCCAGCACCGCCTTGTTCCCGAGAGAGACGATGTCCTTGAAGCCGACATCGCGCTCGGCGGCCCAGTCCAGCACGGCGGTGATGAACGCGCCCGACTGGCTCATAAAGGAGATATCCCCGTCGCTGGCCATCTCGTTGCCGAAGGTGGCGTTGAGCCCGACGGGCGTCGATATCACGCCGAGGCTGTTCGGGCCGACCAGATTCAGGTCGTATTCGCGGGCTGCCTCGCGGAGTCGCCGCTCGCGTTCGGCCCCGTCGCTGCCGGTCTCACCGAACCCGGCAGTGATGACCACGACGTTCTCGATCCCCGCTTCCCCGGCGTTCTCGATGACGTCGACGGCTACCGTCGGCGGCACGACGACGACGGCCACGTCGACCGACGCGGGGTCTTCCAGGTCGACGAGGTTGTCGTGACACGGTAATCCAAGCACTGTCTCTTTGTTCGGGTTTACGGCCAGGACCTCCCCTGTAAACGAATCGAGCAGGTTCGTGGTGACCGCGTGACCGACGGACCCCTCCGAATCGGTCGCCCCGACCACTGCGACACGTTCCGGCGCAAACAACGTCGATAATCGTCCCATGCCTCTACTCGGAGGTTACAGTGGCGTCGGAATATAGCTGTGGGGAACTCCCAGCGGGCGGGAATATAGACGATTCATTACCGCAGTTTCGGTGTGACGACGTTTTTGTTCGTCACTGTCGTATGCTTCGGCGATGACCGAGACAGAACCCCTGTCGCCGTTCGACGACGAAGTGATCCGCGCGGTTGCGGGGACAAACGGCGTCGACGAGGAACAGTTACGGTCCACACTCGCCGACCACCAGCGGACGATGCGTGAGAATCCGGGCGTCGAGGACCTCGTCTACGAGTGGCGAAAGCGGTTCGATGACGCGGTGCTGCATCGCAAGCCCGAGACGTTTTTTATGGCTGTCAGAGAAACCGTCTGGGAGGAGTACGGAGCGCACCTCGGTATCGACGACTACCTGCTCGCCGCTGTCGTCGCAGTCCATCAGGAGCAGGTCCTCCGCGAAACAGCCGTTGACAGCAGTGCTATCGACGAGGACGCCGTCGCACTCGTCGTTTCCCGCCCGTCGCAGTAGAGCTGTCCCTTTTATATCAGGTGCAGAGTGCTGATTTGAGGAGTGGTTGTCATCAACGGAAATATTTCCGTTCAGGTAATCAGGCATTCTATCTTAGGACATAATTTTTGGGTTCCCAAAAACATATTTTCACAAAACAATCTTTAAGTGGCTTCCGACTGTACGATAAGATGACTATGGCAACGCAAGAGCACGTCCGACGCGAGTTCGGCGAGGTCGAAGAGAACGAACTCCGCCTCGACAAGGAGAAGTCCGAGCAGGTAATCAACGCCTTGAACCAGGATCTGGCGGACACGTACACACTGTACCATCAGGTCAAGAAGCACCACTGGAACGTCGAGGGCGCGGAGTTCCGCGACCTCCACCTGTTCCTGGGCGACGCCGCCGGACACGCCGAAGAGGCGGCCGACGAACTGGCCGAGCGCGCACAGGCCCTGGGCGGCACACCCATCGCCGGCGGCAAGGCACAGGAAGAGCACGCGTCGGTGGAGCCGGAAGGACAGGACGTGTACGACATCCGGACGTCGCTCGAAAACGACCTCGAGATGTACGGCGACGTCATCGAGTCGCTCCGTGACCACATCGAACTCGCGGAGAACCTCGGCGACCACGCCACGGCCCAGATCCTCCGTGAGATCATCGTGCAGACCGAGGAAGACGCCCACCACATCGAGCACTACCTCGAAGACGACACGCTCGTGCTGGACTAACACGGCACAACGCTTTCTTTCTCAGTTTCTTCTGCCGGATAGCGTCGCTACCTAGCTCGGGTTGTGTAGCGCGGCGTGAACCGTTCCGGTAGCAAGTAGTTCGAGAATCGGAGGAGAGAGAAACGCGACACGGGGGCGGACGAGCGGACTACCGTTGGAGGTCGACGGTTACGTCAGTCGAAATCCAGCCGTCTCGGTTCCCGTCTTCGGTAAACACGGTTCTGTCAGCACCGCTGTCCAGTGCTGCAACGTCCGGGCGGTCCTCGGAGGCCTCGACATCGTCCGTCTGTGATGGCATTACCTGAGTTAGGTACCCCTAAAGCTAAAAGGATTTTGGTTAGCCTAATCATCTGCGGACGCCAGCCTCGATTCCGACAGCAGAGACGACTCACAAAAGCGTCGGAACGGCGCGGCCTTTAGTACCCGAGGCGACAAGAAAGAGGTATGAGCGCAGACGATGACCTCACCGCCCTGGTTACGGACCTCGTCACGACGTTACAGGAGCTAGAGACGGAGGTCGAGCCTACCACCGACAGCGGCCTGCCGCGCCCGCCGACGCCGGGTGAACTCCTCCGGTTCACCAGCGACGTGACCATCCCCGCGGTCATTCTCGTCTTGAAGAGCAATATCGAGGCGCTGAAGCTTCTCCGGCGAGCCCTCCGGATGGCAGAGGGGCGGCCGACATCGACCGGGTCCGCCTCGGATGAAGTGCGACAGCGTGCGAGTGACCTGAGTCGAGCTACGCTCTCCCGCCTCGACGGTGCGTTGACGGACCTCCAACGTGCTGTCGAAGGCACTCCGGAAGACGAGGAGGCCCGCGAGCTCATTCAGGAAGCCCAACAATTACGAAGCCAAATCCAGGATAGGTTGGCTGATGAAACAGGAGCAAGCGGGGATGCCGAACCCGACCGGGGTACTGACGTTCCTGTGGACGTAGATGCCGAACTACGGTCGATAAAGGACGATATCGATGGTCCAGATAGGGACGACACCGGTACCGAAAACGGGGACGGAAGCGACGAGGAGTAAAGAGCTCCAGCGCGGTGTGAAAGTTATGTTATATCAAACATAATGATTTATTATTGCACAGGACTAGGTATGAACACCGATGTCCAGCTCTACCGCTCCGGGCGGTCGCCGGGCGACCCTGTTCGTCCGGTCTGACCTCCCAAAACCGTCACAGAAACGCTGTACCGCTATCGAACGTGAGCTACAGGAGCTGGTGTGCCGCGGCGTACTCGATGACATCGAAACAGTGGAATGGGAGAAGCGCGTTCCGCTGCAGGGCCCCGGTAACGGAAACGAACGGGACCTGTACAACGAGTTCGCGGACTGGGCCCGCGGGGCCGGTGTCTGCCTCGCGCCGTTTTTCGATACCCGGCTCTGCTACAGTTCAACGACGGGCGAGAAGCGCCGGGAACTCGTCATGCCGGCCGTTTGCCTCGCAGTTTACGAAGACGGCGACCTCGTGCAGGTTGCCCCTTTCGCTGACGCGGGCCGCACGGAATCCGTCGAGGAGTGTATCGAGGAACTCGCCGAAACGGGGACCCTCCCGGAGAACTATTCGACAACGGTCTCGACCGTCTAGCGCACTCGCGCTCTGTCCGCCGCTTCTGTGGCCCTGACAGCACTATTGCCGCGATACAAACCATAAAGTTCTGTTCCACAGATATGTCGTATTGATATGACATATCAGGTGACACGTCGTGACGTGCTCGGGACCGGTGCGTCTGTCCTCGGCAGCCTCGCAATCGGCTCAGCGACCGCCAGCGGCGCGCTCCAGACCGACGGGACCACTGTCACGTTTCTCCACGACACGCACGTCCACGGGCGGTTCACCAACGCCTCCGCGGAGAAGTTGAGCGTCTCCCGGTACTTCGGGTTGATGAACGACATCACCGAGGACGCGGACACCACGCTCCGGGTCGGCAACGGCGACGACCTGGCGTCGTCGGTCCTGTCCGCGGTGTTCGACGGGCGACACGTCGTGTCGACGTTCAACGCTGGCGGGCTGGACTTCGATACGTACGGCAACCACGATTTCGACATGGGACCCGAGGTTCTCCGGGAGCGCGTGTCCGACAGCCTGTTTACGTGGGTCAGTGCGAACGTCCGAGAGAACGGGGCCGTTTTCGCCGCCGACCAGGGCGCACAGCAGTACGTTCTCACGGACGTGGGTGACGTGACCCTGGGAATCACCGGCCTGATTACGCCGGAGGCTCCCGAAATCACCTCTATCGGAGAGAACACCGAAGTCCTGGAGCCGGCGTCGGCGCTGCAGGGTGTGACAGAACAGATGCAGGCCGACGGGGCTGACGCGACCATCGTGCTCTCCCATCTCGCGAGTGAAAATGCTCGAACCGTCGCTGAGGACGTGGACGGCGTCGACGCCATCATCGGGGACCACGCTGCGACGGTGCTGGAAGAGCCGGAAGTCATCAACGACACGGTCCTCTCGTTCGTCGGCGACGAGTACGAGTACATCGGGGAGTTGGCGCTCGGTATCGGCGACGACGGCGTCACGGACCACGAGTTCGCACTGCACGATGTCGGCGCGTCTTCCGCCGGAACAGACCCGTTTGTCAGTCTCGTCCAGGACCACTACGAGACACAGTTGGAACGGCAACTGGACGTCGTCATCGGGGAGACCACCGAACCGCTCGACACCAGACAGTCAGTCGTCCGGGCACAGGAGTCGAACATGGGGAACTTCGTCGCCGATACGATCCGCGCCGATGTCGAGGCCGATACCGCGCTGATGAACGGCGGCGGTATCCGGACGGACAGGCTGTACTTCGAGGACGCGAGCGAGGACAACCCGGCGGAGATCACGCGGCGCGTCGTCGTCGACATCCTCCCGTTCCCGAACAACGTGGTCGAACTGGAAATCACGGGCGAGACGCTGCTCGCGGCGCTGGAAAACGGCGTCAGCCGCGTCGAGGAGGGAGCCGGGCGGTTCCCGCAGGTGAGCGGGATCACCTACACCTACGACCCAACCGCCGAGAGCGGCGACCGGATTACCGAAGCGACTGCCGGTGGCGACCCAATCGATTCAGAAGCGACGTACACGCTCGCAACGAACGACTTCGTCTCCGGCGGCGGCGACGGCTACAGCATGCTCAGCGACGCCACCGTCCTCGTCTCCTCGAACGAGGGTGCGCTCCTCTCCGACCTCGTCATCGACACTATCGAAGAACAGGGGACGATCTCGCCAACGACAGAGGGTCGTATTATCCGACAGGGGGAGGAGAGCTGATCAGATCGGGTCCCAGCGGTAGCCGTCCCAGTCCTGGCTCTCGGGCACTTTGATACCCGCGTCGGGGTCGCGGAGTTCCTCGACGTAGACGGGTTCGACCGTGTCACCTGTTTCGACCTCGTCCGTGGTCACCTGCCCGAGCGCGCGGACGAACTCGTCGCTCGCATCGGAGACGTCCGTTATATCGAACTCCACGATAGCCAGCGTGTTGGGCTCGCGGACGCCCGGCGGCGTCGCCGTCGAATGGGTCCAGGTGACGACTTCGCCGGTCCGGTCCGCGAGGTCGAGCGTCTCTTCCTGTGGTTCGCCACACTCCGGACACAGCGGATGGGTGGGGTACGAGACGTGACCGTTCGAGCACAGCCCTGCTTCCAGCGTCATTCTGCGGCCTCCATGATGGTGGTGATGACACAGTTTCCGAACCCGCCGACGTTACACGCCAGTGCGGTATCGGCCTCGACCTGTCGCGGCCCGGCCTCGCCGACGAGCTGTTCGTAGATTTCGACGCCCTGCGCGACACCGCTTGCCCCCAGCGGATGGCCCTTCGACTTGAGGCCACCGGAGGTGTTGATCGGTAATTCGCCGTCCTTGGCAGTGGCCCCGTCCATCGCCAACTCCCAGGCCGTCCCCTGTTCGGCGACGCCGATACCTTCTAGCTGGAGGAACTCCAGAATGGTGAACATATCGTGCAGTTCGGCCACGTCGAGGTCCTCGGGACTCAGGCCGGCCATCTCGTAGGCCTCCTTGCTCGACTCGACGACCCCGCCCATAACTGTCGGGTCGTCGCGTTCGTGGACGACGTGGGTGTCGGTGGCCCCGCCGATGCCGGAGACGAGGGCGTACTCGTCGGTGATCTCTTTGGCCCGCTCCTCTGTGGTGAACATGAGCGCGGCGCTGCCGTCCGTGATCGGACAGAAGTCATACAGCCGAAGCGGATCCGCGATGATGGGCGACTCCAGCGCTTTCTCCATCGTGATCTCCTTCTGGAACTGCGCCTTGGGGTTGTCAACGCCGTTCCGGTGGTTCTTGACCGCGACTCGGGCGAGTGACTCCCGGGGGGCGTCGAACCGCTCCAGATAGTGCCGGGCGGTCATCCCGGCAAAGGACGGGAGCGTCACGCCGTGCTTGTACTCGTCGGGGTGGGTGATCGAGGCGATGATGTCGGTCGCCTGGCCCGTCGTCTTGTGGGTCATTTTCTCGCCGCCAACTAACAGCGTCATATCACTGGCTCCGCTGGCAACGGACTGCCAGGCCTCGTAGATGCCGGCCCCGCCCGAGGAAGAGGTCTGGTCGACCCGTTCGCTGTAGGCCGGAAGCACCCCCAGGTCGTGGGCCAGCAGATTCATGATTCCCGTCTGCCCTTCGAACTCGCCGCTGGCCATGTTCGAGACGTACAGGTGCTCTACGTCGTCGGGCGCAACGCCGGCGTCCGTGAGACACTCCTCGCCCGCCTGCGAGAGTAACTCGCGGATCCAGGCGTCGCGTTGCCCGAATTTCGTCATCGACGCGCCGATTACTGCGACTCCCATACCTGTGCCGTCACAGGGGTATCGTGTATTTATTACGGTCTGACCTATAGAACGAGTGGAATGTTCAGGCAGTCGTCGTGACGACCGACAGCCCTTCGGCGGGTCGGTCACCAGCCAGTGAGACGAGCAGCCGCCAGCCGTCCGCAGTCCGCTCCGCTTCGGCCACCTGTGGCGTGATACTCGTCCGTCGCAGCAGTTCGACGGCGATGGGCAACACCGGACAGCGATAGTCCGACAGCGTCGGGCGGTAGTTCCCTAGCGTGATATATTTGGGACAGCGACCGGGGCCGACGGCTGCGGGTTCGATTGTTGTCTCGTCGACCAGCCCTGCCGTTTCGAGGTCGGCGACGGCGTCGCGGACCGGTTCAGGCCCGCTTGGCTTTCTCGGCAACTGTCCGGCGGCTTCCCGGAGGGTATCCGCCTGCGTTTCCGGGTCGAGGTTGTCCGCGAGGGCCGTGGCCATGCTTTCGAGCATCGCCAGACAGAGGCGCTCGCGGTTCTCGGTCTCCTCGGCCGCTTCGAGGTAGCTGTCGATGACTGCCTGCTCGACGGAGCGGTGACGGCCCGACAACACCTCGAACAGCGATCCGGCGACCGTGTGACAGTACTCCGGGAGCGACGACGGCGCAGCCCTGACGGCGTCGGTCCCCCACGGCGCTTCACAGACGATGAGGCCGTGGACGGTGACGCGGGGGTCATATCGTCGGAGAGCACTTCGGTAGGCGGTCGCTACGCTGGCCGCTTCGGCGGCCGTCTCGCGGTCCGGGAACTGCATGCCCGACACCGGGAACGGCGGCGTGCCCGTCCGGGCACTCACGATGCGGTACGGCCCGACAGCGACACTGAGTGCCGAGAGTCTGTCACGGATGTCTGCGAGTGTTCGTCCAACCATTGTTACAGTGTCTGAGGCGGAGTCGGTTCGGAACCCGATGCACTGCTGACGGTGCATCCAGCCGATATCCATGCATCGACAACGCCGATTGCTGCTTGCTCGGTTCCAGCCACGGCGACACAGCCACAGAGCCGCCCGACCGGGGCCACGTGACCCCGTTCTCGCAGCCCGCTCGGGTTCTCGTTGGTGGGTCGGGTTGCTCCGTCCATGGTTTCTTACAGATCTCCGGCGACGATATCGGCGACGCGCTGGCGGTCGAATAGGTCTCGCTCCACGTCGTACACCTGTGACGCCGCCCGTTCCGTGAGGACCAGGTTCGTTATCGGCCCTTGGTACAGCGAGCCGCCGCGATACACGTTTCCGTTCTGTACCGCCGTCAGTTCGCTTCCAGTCGGGTCCGCTTCCAAGGAGCGAACGACTGTGTCTTCGAACTCCGCTCTCGTTTTATCCTCCTGTCCCCGCATGAGCAGGTACTCCGGATCGATATCCAGCAGGGTCTCGAAATCGACCTCGCTTCGGTCGGAGTGGAAGTCCCTGACATCAGTTTTTGCGAAGGCGTCGCGCACGCCCAGGTCACGCCACTGCTTGAAACTGGTCCCGTCCTCCATGAGGTATGGCGAGAAGCTGGTGGGCTCGTCGCTGCCGGCCCACATGATAGCTACTTCCGGCCGCTCGGACTCCGAGTCCGGCACGATGTCCTCAAGGCTCGTCTGGAACTCCTCGTTGAGGGCCTGAAACGCGTCAAACCGGTCGGTCCGCTGGAACGCTTGGGACAGTTTCTCGAAGGCTTCATACAGCGTGTAGTAGGTGTAGTCGTGCCACTCGTAGCCGGTCGAGAAGATGCTGTTCCCGAAGAACGGTGCGATCCGGGTCTCGATTTCGTCGATATCGGACTGGTCCCAGGACCCGCGGCTCAGCAGGAAGTTCGGGTCCATGACGTGGATGTCGGCGTCCATTTCGTAGAACTGTTCCTTGCCGACGCCGCTGTCGCCCCACAGCTCCCGGATCGAACTCCCGTCGACGCTGACGCCCGGGATCTCGTCGTAGTACCGGGTATGATACCGCGACGGCAGCCAGACTCCTTCCGGTGCATCGAGGCCAAGGGCAATCCCCATATCGGCCCAACTCCCGTTGTTCGCGACCCAAACCTCAGGTACTGACTCGAAAGTGACCTCGCCGACTGGCTCCATCGAGACGGAGTAGCTCGAATCCGTCGACGTCGTGGCCGTCGTGCCGGATTCCGTCGTATCATTAGTTCCTCCGCTACCACCGTTGTCAGCCTCGGACTGACCCGAACAGCCGGCAACGGCTCCTGCCAGCCCGACGCCGGTCGCAACGATATACTCTCGTCGGTCCATACCGTTTTAGGCTTGCCTAATACAGTTAAATCTTCCCATATTTAGGTGGGCCAAAAACGACATGAAACGACAAACGGCACCACAGCCCCCGACATTGAGAATCCACACAAAGTATATCCGTGTGTGCTAACCACACACGAAATATGCAGGAGGCCTGGCTCCAACTCCAATGTCCGGCATGTTCAGTTGCCTGGGAAGAGCAAGTGACCGACCTCCCGGCCCCAGAGTCACAGTTCGTCTGTGACGACTGCGGGACCGAACGGTCACTGTCGGAGTTCATGCGGACCACCCGCGACCTCGAAGTACTGCAGGAGTTTACCGAATCTTAGTACCGCGCTCGCGCCGCCGCCTTCCACTCGTCGCCCCGTTCGACGTTGTTCGGGGGGCGGCGTTTCCCAACACTCGCCAGCCGTCCGGCCAGCGTCCACTCGTCGACGTACTCGACCGTGGGACGCCGTGCTGTCGCTTCAGCGGCCCGCTGGCGGTCGGTCACGTGGGCACTGACAGCGGCGGTGATAGCTGCCGCCTCAGCCCGTGACGCGTCGACCGGTATCGACAGCGACAGGTTCTCGGCTTCTGCGCTGTCAGCGGTGGGCTCTGTCTCCACGTTCGGCTGTGATGCGTCGCGCGTCGCCATCTTACAGTGGGATGTTGCCGTGGTCTTTTGGCGGGGTGTCCTCGCGCTTGCGCTGCAGGAGGTCGAGGTCCTGGATGAGGCGCTTGCGCGTCGCTTTCGGTTCGATGACGTCGTCGAGGTAGCCTCGTTTCGCCGGCCCGTACGGATTGGCGAACTCGTCGCGGAACTCGTCCATCAGCTCCTGGCGCTTGGCGTCCGGGTCGTCGGCGTCCGCGATCTCGTTCCGATAGAGGATGTTGACCGCGCCCCGCGGACCGAGCACCGCCATCTCCGAACCGGGCCAGGCGTAGTTCACGTCGCTGCCGAGGAACTTCGAGGACATGACGATGTACGCCCCGCCGTAGGCTTTCCGCACGACCACCGACAGCAGCGGCACTGTCGCCTCGGCATAGGCGTAGATTAGCTTTGCGCCCCGCCGGATGATACCGTTGTGCTCTTGGTCCGTGCCAGGCATGAACCCGGGCACGTCGACGAGCGTGAGGATGGGGATATTGAACGAATCGCAAAAGCGGACGAATCGGGCCGCTTTCTCCGCCGCGTCGATGTCCAACGTCCCCGCGCTCACGCGTGGCTGGTTGGCGACAACGCCGACTGACTGGCCGTCCATCCGGGAGAACCCGATGACGACGTTGCGCGCCCAGTTGCCGTGGACCTCGAAGAAGGAGTCCTCGTCGACGATGGCGTCGATGACCTTCGTCATGTCGTAGGGCTTGCGCGGGGCCGACGGGACGATGTCGGTCACACCGGGGATTTCCCTGTCGGGGTCGTCCCACGGCTTGACCCGCGGCGGGTCCTCCATGTTGTTCGCCGGCAGGTACGACAGGAGACGGCGGATGTTTTCCAGGGCTTCCTCCTCTGAAGGGTACGAGAAATGGGCGACGCCGGATTTGGTAGAGTGGGAGCCCGCACCGCCGAGTTCCTCCTTGGACACCTGTTCCCCGGTCACCGTCTCGATGACGTCCGGGCCGGTGATGAACATGTGGCTGGTGTCCTGCACCATGAAGGTGAAGTCAGTCAGCGCCGGACTGTAGGTCGCGCCGCCGGCACACGGCCCCATAATCGCGGATATCTGCGGGATGAGGCCGCTGGCCTTCGTGTTGCGCTCGAATATCTTGGCGAAGCCGACCAGCGAGTCGACGCCCTCCTGGATGCGTGCGCCGCCGGAGTCGTTGAGTCCGATGACCGGGACGCCGTTTTCGATGGCCCGGTCCATCACCTTGCAGATCTTGTCGGCGACAACCTCGCCGACCGAGCCGCCGAGTACGGTGAAGTCGTGGGCGAACAGAAAGACCTTCCGCCCGTCGACCTCGCCGTAGCCGGTGACGACCGCGTCGCCGGCGAAGCGCTTCTCCTCCATGCCGAAGTTCGTCGACCGGTGCTCGACGAACGGATCGACCTCGTTGAACGTGCCGTCGTCGACGAGGAAGTCGATACGCTCGCGGGCGGTCATCTTGCCCTTCTCGTGTTGGGCTTCGATACGGGCCTCACCGCCGCCGAGCTCGGCCTCGGCTCGTTTCTGTCGCAACTCCTCGACCGCGTCGTCGGGCGCGGTCTCGTCTTCTGGTTCTTCCTGTTGACTCATGTTACCACTCCATCCCGCCGTTGACACCAAGTACCTGTCCTGTCATGTAACTCGATTCCTCGCTGGCGACGAACCTGACGATGCCGGCGATGTCCTCGACGCGTGCGAACCGGTCGAGTGGAATCTCGCGCAGAATCTTCTCCTGAACGCGTTCGGGCACCTCCTCTAGCATGTCGGTCTTGACAAAGCCCGGTGCGACGCAGTTCGCGGTCGATCCCGTGTGTGCCAGTTCGAGCGCGAGCGTCCGCGTAAACCCGAACAGTCCGGATTTCGTCGTCGCGTAGTTAGCCTGTCCGATGTTGCCCTGCTGGCCGACGACGCTAGAGATATTTATCAGTCGGCCGTGGTCCGCGTCGCAAATGTCCTCATAGAAGGCCTTCGTCCCGTTGAACACGCCGCCCAGATTGACATCGATAACCGTCTCCCAGTCTTCGCGAGTCATGTTCTCGAACTTCTTGTCGATGGTGATCCCGGCGTTGTTGACGAGTACGTCTGTGGGACCGAACTCGTCGGCCACTTTCTCACGCATCGCCCGGACCTCATCGAGTTTCGCCACGTCGGCCTGCGCCGCGATAGCAGTGCCGCCGCTCTCGCGGATGTCCTCGACGACGGCACGGGCTTCCGCCTCCGAGGAACGGTAGTTAACGACGACGTTGGCCCCGTGAGCACCGAGGTCTTTGGCGATTCCGCGGCCGATACCGCGCGAGGACCCGGTGACGACACAGGTTTGATTGTCCAGGTTCATTTGTGGTTGAGGGTTGCCCTGTTGCTTCGTACGCTCATCACCTAATCTGGCAAAGCACAGCCAAATAATGGTTCTCCTAATACAACATTAAACGGAAGATTTGAAATATAATGATGTTTCGGTTTCAGTATTTATGACGGATAGAAAACAGACTCACGAGGGCAACAAATCGAGAACGCCAAATCTTTTAGGATGGCCTAAAGAGGTATGGCCAGTACATGACAGCCGACATCTGCGTGATGGTGCCGACGATCCGAAACCACGAATGCATGCGTTCGTACTTCGAGAACGCCCGGGAACACGGGTTCGACCTTGACCGGTTGTTTGTCGTGCTCATCACCGAGGACTTCTGTGACACCGACGCGATGGAACAGATGCTCGACGAGGAAGGCGTCGACGGGGCCGTCTACGACGGGACCGCCCGCGAGGCGTGGTTCGAGACCCACGGCGCGAGCGAGTATTCACACCTTATCCCCGAAGCGAGCCACGCCCAGACGTCGTTTGGCCTTCTCTACATGTGGGCCAACGACTACGAGTACGGCGTGTTCATCGACGACGACACGCTGCCACACGAGGGCGCGGACTTCTTCGGCACCCACATGTCGAACCTGGCCTTCGAGGGCGAGATCGAGACGGTCAGCTCCGACGAGCAGTGGGTCAATGTTCTCTACAAGAACGAGGACGAACACGGCCTCTACCCGCGCGGCTACCCCTACGCCGCGATGGACGAGACGGTCGAGACCGAGGGGACCCGCGTCGACGACGTGGTCGCCTCCCAAGGCCTCTGGACGAACGTCCCGGACCTCGACGCCGTTCGCATCCTGATGGACGGCGACCTCCAGGGACAGGCCCAGACCCGTACTAGCGGGGCGGACTTCGGCGAGGACTTCGTCGCCGCCGAGGGCCAGTACCTCACCGTCTGCTCGATGAATCTCGCCTTCCGGCGGGAAGTCATCCCGGCATTTTACCAGCTCCCGATGGATGACAACGAGTGGGACGTCGGTCGCTTCGACGACATCTGGTCGGGCGTGTTCCTCAAGCGGGCCTGTGACGTGCTGGGCAAGCAGATCTACAACGGCGACCCGCTGTGTGAACACAACAAGGCACCCCGTTCGACGTTCTCGGACCTCACAAACGAGGTCCACGGGCTCGAACTCAACGAGCACGTCTGGGAGATCGTCGACGAGGCCGGCGCGGAGGCCGACTCCTACGCCGCGGTGTTCGAGGACATCGCGACGGCGATGGTCGACGGCGATTTCAGCGACTGGGAAAACGGTGCCTTCCTTAACTACTGCGGGGAGTTCATGCTCGACTGGCTGGCATGCCTCGACGAACTGGAAGCCGCCGCGACGGAACAGGTCCCCGCAACTGCCGACGACTAGAAAGGCCTAAGTTGTTTAGGCAACCCTAAATCAAACAATGAGTGATTCTAACGACACGGCAGGACGTAACGTGACGCAGTCTCGACGCCGCTTCCTTGCTCTCGGCGGCACGACTGCCGCGACAGCAATCGCCGGCTGTTCCGGCATTCTCAGTGGTGGCGATGGCGGCGACGGGGGAAGCGACGGTGGAACTGATACCGGAGTCGGGCAGATTTCCCTTTCGGACTTCCGTGGTTCCGGCCCACTGGTGGAACAGCGGGACGCCCCCGGCGGGACCTCCATCGAGGAGCTGCCGGACCTCAGCGGCGAACTGACGCTGTATCTCGGAGGTGGCGAGGGTGGACTGTATCTCGACCTCATCAACCTGCTCGAACAGTTGTATCCGGACTTCACGGCGAACCACCGGCTCGAAGCCTCCAGCGACCTCGCGAACACGATTATCGAGGAAAACGAAGCGGGCGCGAGCCCCGCCGACGTGTTCATGTCCATCGACGCCGGTTCGCTCGGTGCCGTGGCCAACGCCGGTGCGACCGCGAGTCTCCCCGAAGAGGCCCTTTCGACGGTCCCCGAAGCCTACCAGGACAGCGAGGGCCGCTGGGTTGGCATCGCCGGTCGCGCCCGGGCGATCCCGTACAACACGAACCAGATCTCCGAATCCGACATCCCGTCGACGGTCCAGGAGTTCCCCGAGACGGCTGCGCTGGAAAACAGCATGGGCTGGGCACCGAGCTACGGCGCGTTCCAGTCCTTTGTCACCGCGATGCGGCTCATCCGCGGCGACGACGAGACGATGTCGTGGCTCCAGGCGATGCAGGACCACGGTATCACCACCTACGACGACGAGTTCCGCGTCTCCAACGCCTGCGCCGACGGAGAGCTCACCGCCGGCTTCGCCAACCACTACTACACGCTTCGGGTCCAGTCCGCCCGCGAAAGTTCGCCGATCGGCCTCGCGTTCACCGAAGGTGACGCCGGCGCACTCGTCAACGTCTCGGGCCTCGAAATCATCAACGGAACCGACAACGCGGACCTGGCGTCGAACTTCGTCCGGCACGTCCTCTCGGCGGAGGCCCAGGAGTTCTTCGCCACTCGGACGTTCGCGTACCCCATGATTCCGGGCGTCGCACCGGTCGGCGATCTGCCACGTATCGACGACCTGAACCCGCCGGACATCGACCTGACCGAACTGGCCGACGTGGCCGGAACCGTGGACTTACTTCGGGACGCCGGCGTCCTCTAATATGGGCACAAAAGACCGGTACGAGCGGCTTCGGGAACAGGCGACGACGTCGGAACGAGACTCGTCGCCGCACACGCTGCTCGCAGTGGTCTCGCTGGCAATCTCGCTGCTGTTACTGGCGCCGCTGGTGTGGGTGTTTCTCCGAGCGGGCGAAATCGAGTTCGCGCGTGCGGTCGAACTGTTGACCAGCGACACGACCGTCTCGGTGACGCTGAACACGCTGGCGCTGGTGACTGGTGTCACTTTCGCATCGATTCTCATCGGCGTCCCGCTGGCGATTCTCACTGCCCAGACCGACCTGCCGTTCAAGCGGTTCTGGACGATCACGTCCGCGTTGCCGCTGGTCGTTCCGAGCTACATCGGGGCCTTCGCGTTTGTTTCGGCGTTCGGCCCCCGCGGCGTCCTCGCGGACCTGCTCTCGCCGCTCGGTATCGAGCAAATCCCGACGATATACGGTCTACACGGCGCGATACTCGTATTGACGCTGTTTACGTACCCCTACGTGTTTTTGACTACGCGCGCGTCCCTGCTGTCGTTCGACGGGACCGTCGTCGAGGCTGCCCGAACGCTGAATCACACTCGCTGGGAGGCGTTCCGCCGCGTCACGCTGCCACAGATCGCACCGGGCATCGCCGCGGGTGCGCTGCTGGTGGCACTGTACGCGCTTTCTGACTTCGGGACGCCGGCGATTATGCAGTACGACGTGTTCACGCGGATGATCTACAACGAGTTCGGCGCCCGCAGGCTGGACTACGCCTCCGTGCTCTCGATGCTCTTGCTCGTGATGGCGCTCGGCATCCTCGCCGTCGAATCCCGTCTCAGCGCGGGCCGGGACGGTGCCTACGTCAGCAGCGGCTCGCGCCGACCCGGCCTGATCAGGCTCGGGTACTGGAAGGGGCCAGCACTGCTGTTTTGCGGTGCCATCGCGTCGCTCTGTCTGGTGCTTCCGATCGGCATCCTGCTCCAGTGGCTCCTCCGTTCCGGCACGGGATACAGCGGCGGCGGCTTCGCGTTCGAGGCGTCCTACGCCTGGAATTCGGTCGGTCTGGCGGCCGCCGCGGCCGCTATTTGTGTCGTGGCAGCGCTCCCGATCGCCTATCTCGCCGCGCGGGGCAGTTCGGGCGTTTCGTCGCTGCCCGAGCGGGCCACGTACGTTGGGTACGCGGTCCCCGGTGTCGTGCTCGGGCTCGCGCTGGTGTATCTTGGGCTCCGGTACGTCCCCTTCCTGTATCAGAGCGTCATCCTGCTGGTGTTCGCCTACGTGATTCGGTTCCTCCCGCAAGCCGTCGGGACGACCGAGTCCTCGATTCTCCAGGTCGACCCGCAGTATATCGAGGCGGCGCGGTCGCTGGGCTACCATCCGCTCTCGGCGTTCCGGAGAGTCGTCTTGCCGCTCGTCGCGCCGGGTATCGCCGCCGGGGCCGCGCTGGTGTTCCTGACGACCATGAAGGAATTGCCGGCAACGCTGATGTTACGCCCGACGGGCTTCGAAACCTTCGTCACGTACATCTGGCTCGTCCAGGGTGCCGGCTACTACGGACAGGCGGCGGTCCCGGCCCTCGTGCTCGTTGGCCTTTCCGGACTCTCTATGCTGGTCATTCTTCGACGGGAGGACACAAGCTAATGTCTCGACAAACACGCACACAGCAAACGTCTGACTTCGACGACGTGGACGCAGCGGTAGCGAACCCGAACCGGACCGTCCTGGAACTCGACGACGTATCCAAGGACTACGGGCAGGAAGTCGCCGTCGAGAACCTCTCGCTCGACGTGAAAGACGGCGAACTGCTGACGCTGCTTGGCCCCTCGGGCTGCGGGAAGACGACGACGCTCCGGATGATTGCCGGGCTCGAACGCCCCTCCGACGGGCAAATCTCTATCGCCGACGAAGTCATCGCCGACGGGTCCTCGTTCCGGAAGCCAGAGGAACGCAACGTCGGTATCGTCTTTCAGGACTACGCCCTGTTCCCGCATCTCACCGTCGCCGAGAACATCGCGTTCGGCCTGACTGAGATGGAAGAAGACGCCGTCGCGGAGCGGGTCGACGAACTGCTCGAACTGGTCGACCTGTCGGCCCATCACGACAAGATGCCGAGTCAGCTCTCCGGCGGCCAGCAGCAACGCGTCGCGCTCGCCCGCTCGCTGGCCCCGGAGCCGGACGTGCTTTTGCTCGACGAGCCGTTCTCGAACCTGGACGTGCGATTGCGCGTCGAGATGCGCGAGGAGGTCCGCAAAATCCTCAAGCGGGCCGGCGTCACCGCCATCTCCGTGACCCACGACCAGGAGGAGGCGCTGTCGATAAGCGACCGCGTCGCCATCATGAACGACGGAACCATCGCCCAGATCGGTGACCCCGCCGAGGTATTCGAGAACCCCGAGAGCCGCTTCGTGGCGAGTTTCCTCGGACAGGCGAGTTTCCTCTCGGCCCGGGTCACCAGCGATGTCATCGAGACCGGACTCGGCTCGTTCGACGTGGAGTCGCTGAACGGGCCGGTCGAGGCGTACAACGGCGCGATGGTTGACGTGCTCGTCCGTCCCGACGACCTGCAGGCGATGCCGACCAACGAGTCCAAGGCCGACGGGTACGTCGTCCACCGCCAGTACAACGGCCCCTCATTCGTCTACCGGGTCGAACTCCACAGCGGCGACGTCGTCCACTGCATGCACAACCACGTCGAGACGTTCGAACCGGGCCAGCCCGTCGAGGTTGACCTGGTCGCTGACCACGACCTGGCCTGGTATCCAACGGAATGAAGCGACTGCGCCGGCCGGGGGTACAGGCGGGGCTGGTGGCGCTACTGGGCGGGCTCGTCGTTTTCGCGCTCGCCCACGTCGTCTTTCCGCACCACACCACCAACCACGACGAGGGCGTCTACCTCCAGCAGGCCGCGATGTTGCTGGAGGGGCAACTGTTCGTCTACCCGCCGGTCGAGGAGTCGTTCCGGCCGTGGTTTTTCGTATCTGACGGCGGGCGGCTGTACCCGAAGTACGCGCCGGTTCCGGCGGCGATGTTCGCCGTCGGGAAGCTCCTTGGCGGGTACCGCGTCGCGCTCGGCCTGATTGGGACCGCCGTCCTGGCGCTGACGTACCACACCGTCCGCGAGGCCTTCGATGCTCGAACGGGCGTGGTGGCGACCCTCCTCATGTTCGGGTCGCCGCTGTTCCTCGTCGAGGCCTCGGTGTTCCTCTCGTACGTTCCGACGACGCTCTGGAACCTCGGTTTCGCCGCGGCGTATCTCCACGCCGACCGGACGGGGAGCCGAAAGACAGCGGCGTGTGCCGGGCTCTCAATCGGTCTCGCGTTTTTCGCGCGGCCGTTCACGGCCGTGCTGTTTGCGACGCCCTTCGTCGCGCATGCGCTGTGGTCGCTCCGGACGCGCGACCCGGCGCGGTTCACGCGCCTGTCGCTGACTGCCGTCGGCGGTCTCACCGGCGTCGCCGCGACGCTTGCGTACAACCGCGTCGTTACCGGCTCCGCGCTGCTGTTCCCCTACGAGGTGTTCGCCCCGCAGGACGGCCTGGGCTTCGGCCACCGCGAGATTCTGGGGTATTCCCGCCAGTTCACGCCGGCGATGTCGCTGGACGCGAACGCCGAACTCCTCTGGAAACTCGTCACGCAGTGGGTCGTCGCCGGGCCGCTGGGGACGGTGGCCGCGGCCGTTGGACTCGGGGCCGTTGCGCGGCGGGGGATAGACGGTCGCCAGACGGCACTGGCCGGCGTCCTCCTGACGGTCCCGCTCGGCAACGGCTACTTCTGGGGCACCGTGAACATGCTCGGCGACCTCTCGGACCCGACTGACGGCCTGGTCGCCTTCCTAGGGCCGTTCTACCACGTCGACATGCTCGTCCCGCTGACGGCCTTCGGTGCCGTCGGCGTCGTCGCCGTCGCCCGGTGGGCGCGCCGGCTGGTCAGCGAACAGGTCAGCGCCGACCAGGTCCGTCCGGTCCTGCTTGCGGTGGCGCTCTGCGGCGCGGTGCTGGGCGGCGGTGCGGCCGTCGCGACGGCGGCCGAGCCGGTCTCGGACAACTACGCGGTGACCCAGCAGCTAGAGCAGGCCTACGAACCATTCGAGCAGCGTGACCTCGACAATAGCCTCGTCTTGCTCCCGACGCCGTACGGCGACTGGCTCAACCACCCGTTCCAGTCGGTGCGCAACGACCCCGGCTTCGACGGCGACACCGTCTACGCGATGCAACACCGCCAGTTCGAGGTGATCGACGCCTACCCCGACCGGACCTACTACCGCTACGTGTTCCGCGGCGAGTGGGTCCCGTACCTGGGACTGCCCGTCGAACCGCGGCTCCAGCCGGTGTCTGTCGCCGAGGGCGAGACAGTCAGAACCGACGTGTCGGCGTCGGTCCCGGAGCAGGCTGCGCTGGTCTCGATCCGGCTCACGAGCGAGGGTGAGAACGACTACGCGACCGTCACCGGGGCCGACAGGCTGGATTTGCAGCTTTCGACTGACCGGGACCGGACGCGGCTCACCGGCGACGGGATCGACGACCAGGTCAGCGTACCGACGCCGGAAAGCGGGACGGTGACGCTGATTATGTTCGTCGACTACGGCACCGGTGCAGGGTTCGAATACCGGGCGGAGCTACCGGTCGACCAGACGGACGAGGGCGTCCGGACGCTGACGCCGCGGCTCGAAGTCTGCAAGGACCAGCGCCGCTGTGGCGGCGAAGCGGCGTACGTCCCGGGCACGCATCGCGACGGAATCAGTATGAACGCGACTATCACAGCCGAGAATACGTGAGAAACACCGATGACTGACTACGAACTTACCAGACGCGACGCGCTGAAAGCACTCGGGGCAGCGGGCGTCACCGTCGCCGGCGGCGCGGCTGCGCTCACCTGGGAGAGTTCCGAAGATCCCGACACTGCCGAGTCAGCCGAGGTCGACGCTGATACGTCCGAATCGGAGTTCGGTGACCACGAGCGCGAGACGTACCGCGCCGTCGCCGCTATCGTCTATCCGAGCGAGGTGACCGGCGTCGGAGCATTCGTCGATAGCTACCTCGCCGGACGCACAGAGGCCGACCCCGAGCGGGCGACGGAAATGGCGGCTGCCGTTGCGGATCTGGATGGCTACACCCGAGAGTGGGAGGATACCACCTTCGCTGCGTTAGATGTTGCGACACAAGAAGAAACGCTCCACGGAATGGGCGTCCATACTTCCGATCCGGACCCACACGGCGACCCGCGGCATCGCGTGCGCTACTACCTCGTAAATGACCTCCTGTTCGCGCTGTACAGTTCGCCGACCGGCGGCGAACTCGTCGGCATCGAGAATCCCCAGGGCCACCCCGGGGGAACGAGTAGCTATCAGCAGCCACCGAACGAACGGTAAAACAGATCCCCGCTCCGATTGCTCGGGCGGCGTTATCGGAACCGCTCTTCGAGCGCGACCCGGACGATGGATTTGGCGATAGCGGCGCCACCCGAGAACGGATCGAGTTTCGTCTCGCCTTTCCGCTCGTCGTACTCGATAGGACGCTCGCGGACGTCGTAGCCGCGCATCAGTGGCCGCATGAGCAGTTCGGCCGAGAGCCCGGTGTTCTCGGTCCAGACGATCTTCTGGAGGACCTCGCGGCGGTAGGCCCGCATTCCCGTAGTCGTGTCGTGGACGCGCTTGCCCATGAGCGCGCTCGCCAGTAGTGCGAACAGCTCGTTGCCCAGTTTGTTCATCGCCGGCATCTGTTCGGCCCCGTAGTACAGCCGGTCGCCGCTGACGACGTCGGCTCCGTCGTTGATTTCTTCGAGGAAGTCGGGCAGCCGCTCCATCGGATACGTGTCGTCGCAGTCCGTCGTGACGACGACCGGCCGGTCCGGCGTCAGCACGGCCTCGCGGACTGCCACGCCGTACCCCTGCGGTTCCTGCTCGATGACTGTGGCGCCGTGGTCGCGAGCGATCTCCGGTGTTCGGTCGCTGGAGCCGTCGACGCAGACGACTTCGGCGCGCCCGTCGGTCACCGTATCGATATCGTCGAGAACGGTCCCGATCGCTTCTTCTTCGTTGTACGTCCCCATGACGACCGCGAGGTCGTCGAACGTGTAGCCGGCCGGTTCTTCGGTCCGTGAACCCTGAATAGCCATTGCTCATCCGTCAGTCCCGATGGTTCTTGAATGTTTAGGTTTGCCAAAATCAGCGGTCGGCGAGATACGTTTCTATCGGGGTCGCATCCGCCCAGATCCGCGCAAAGAGGTCATTTGCCCACGAAATAGCGCTGTCCGTTTCGGAGACGATCTTCGCCGACGGCCAGGCACCGTCTAGCTCCGGGAGCGTCAAGATCATCCAGTCATCGGAGACGGCGAGTGCGTACGGAACCGGTGTGACACGAACGGCAGTCTCCGCGTACCGGCCCGCATCGACTGAGACAGACTCGGAGTTGAGCATGTCGTCTATTACAGCACAACTCAACACCAGTCTCGAATCTGCGCTGTCTGGCATCGCTGCCTCGTACTCGGGGTGGTAGACCGGCGAGACGACATCGCAGTTCGGGACGCTCTCGACGCGGGTGACGACTTCGCGGACAGGTCGGTTGATGTCGGTCTGTGTGCTCCGGATGACCGTGTACTCGTCAAGTTCCGGGAGGCGACACCGGAACGGTTGCGGGAGAACTGACGTATCGTGGCGCTCCCAGTACTGGGGATCGACAGCGAAGAGGTCCTCAAGGCTTCGCTGGCGGTGAATCGTATCCGCGACGAGGCGGCCGGTCCCGGTGAGTCGCCAGCCGTCGTCCGTCGAGGTGACCAGGCCGCGGCCTTCGAGGTTCGAGAGCGCGTCGTAGATTGCCGACTCGCTCGCGTCGACCGCCGACAGCAGTTCGTTGGTGGGCTTGTCTCCGGGACACAGCGAGCCGATGATGTCTGTCCGGACAGATGACGTTCGGACGAACTGAATGACCGATTTTACGCCCATACTGTCCCCATATGTTGTAGCTCATATTTCGCGCACATATCAGTTTCCATTTGTAATGGAATTTTCTTCGTGAACGGAACTATTCCCTCCCGAACTGGATATTATTGCAGGCAATGTGTCCATCTTTTTTATCGCTCACGATGGATACACTGTTGCTGTCCACATACGACCACGTCCCCGCTGACTGCGACGGAGCACGTTGGTCTTGTGGAGTTGCCACGTTCGGGTCCCGGCGATATCGAGCCTCTGACATAATTCGCCAGCCCGAAGGGTCATGCAATCACCGTGGGTTGCCCGCCCACGGTGCTCATTGTCTCTACAGGTAACTCGTCCAGACGCGTCCAATTCCAACAGACTGCTGTCCGTCGTTCCCGATATCGGCTACCTGCAGTCGGGCAGCCGGCGTGACAAACAGGCACCGCAGTCCGGATCAGTTCTCCGGTGGTGCGTCCGTCCCGATGCGGATCTCGTACGCCTCGATATCCTCGAACGCGGCGACTTGCCCGCCGACCTCGACCGGCCCCTCGGCCGTCTCGACGACCAGTGTCGCGACCTCGCGGTTCGAACTGAACGACGCCTGGTCCACTTTGCCCTCGACGACCCGGTGGTCGCCCGTTTCAACGTCCCGCCCCTCGATAGTCGCATAGAACTCTCCGTCCAACGTCATCAAGTCGGAGATGCACCGTCGGATCGTCCCATACCGGCGTGGGAACGGCAGGCCCTCCCCGTCGCTGGCAATCGTTTCGGCCGTCGTCCACAGCACCGTGTTGAGGAACCCGGACACCAGAAACCCGAGTTCCGACCGATTGAATATGACGCCGTATCTGTCTGTGTCGCCGCGGACGCTCTCGCGGGTGGCGTACATCGAGTAGTTCCCGTCGGCGACGGCGACGACCGGCGTCGTGATACCGCGACGGGCTTTCACCGTGGTCGCGATGGATTCGTAATCGAACCGCGCCGGGTCGGGGGCGTCCACGCCCGGCGAGATGAGAATCTCGATAGCGATGCCGGACTGCTTCCGGTTTGCGAGCCTGTCCTCGAACCGCTCTAGCAGGGCCGGAGTCAGCGACAGCGTCAGTTCGTACTCGGCCGTCTCGATGATGTCTTCGAGGTACCGGAGTATCGTCGGCCGGGATTTGACGAGCGAGACGGCTTCCGGCTCCCGTGCGGGCGCTGTGTAGCGCGAAGACAGGTCGTCAACGAGATCATCAAGCGAGTCCTGAATCCCCTCGAACGCCTCCCGGGGGTCGATAGCCAGGACTTTCATGGGGCGGGACTCTTTGAGTTCAACGAGCCCGACGTCGCTGAGGCTCCGTACCGTATCGTAGACCCGGGGCTGTGGGATATCTGTGTTCTCCGATATCTCCGACGCTGTCAGCTCACCGTGCTGGAGCACGGCCAGGTAGGCTGAGATCTCGTACTCGCCGAGATTGAACCGCGCAATTACCTGCTCGAGCGATGCTTCCAAGTCGTCACTAGACATAGTGGGGCGTTTGCGAGTCGAGTACTAAGAACTTCGGCACTCTATTCATGAGATAGTTTCAGGTCCTTTGACACGCTATTCATGTGGCTATATCACAAGGTCGTCTCTCCTCTCACAGCGGACGGCTATCCGCAGAGCGTTTCGGTTGTCCAAGCTGTCAAAAAAAGCGCGAAAGACGGAAGCGGTCGTCGCGTTACTGGTAGGCGCTGGACATCTGTGAGACGACGTTCGACGGCTCGTTGCCGGAGTTCAGCGACGAGATAGCGGATCCGAGCGATGACTTGACTGCCGGCGGTGCAGCCAGGCCGTGTGCGACGGACGGCGGCTGGGCATCGCTGTTCTGGAAGTCCTCTATCTGGTCTTTGGAGAAGTCGTTGAACGGGTCGGTGCTCACGTCGGTCCGTGGCGGAATCGACCCCTTCTTGGGGTTGAAGATCTCCTGTGCCTCTGCAGTGCCGACAAACTGGCACCACAGCGTCGTCGCTTCCGGCGACGGGTTGTTGACCGGATACGGGAACGAGTCCATGTTGAGCGCGTAGTACCCCTCAGTACCCGGGAATGGGACGTGGTCCCACTCCTCGCCGTACGTGAGGTCGTTCGTGATGTACGTCCCGGCCGCCCAGTCGCCCTGGTGGAGGAACGCCGCTTCGCCGTTGATGACCTGGTTGTTGGCCTCCGTCCAGGAGATCGAACCGGCGTCGCTCGGGATGTAGTCGAGGTAGGACTGTGTGGTCTCGACTGCCGACTCCAGCGCGTCGCTGTTGGCGTCGACCTCACCGTCGACGAAGATGGCGCTGTACGTCTCGGCATCCGTTTCGCCGAGAAGGACAGTCGCGAACATCTGGAAGCTGGACCACGGCGAACCGGTCTGGTGTGCCATTCCGGTGTAGCCGGCCTCTTCGACCGTCGCCAGTGCGTCGACGAGGTCAGACGGCGTTTCGAGGGAGGTCGGGTCGACCCCGGCGTCCTCGACGACCTCGACGTTGTAGAAGAGGTTGTTGATCCGGTGGATGTTGAGCGGGACCGTCACGTAGTTCCCGGCGGGCTGGGCCGCGTCCTTGACACCCTGGAGGTACGCGTCCTCCATGCTGTTCTCGGACCACACGGAGTCGCCGATATCCTTCAGCAGGTCCGCGTCGGTGAACGGGAGCAGATTCTTTCCGGGCCAGGCCTGCCACGTGCTCGGGTGGTTACCGTTCTGCACCCGTGTCCGGATGTTCGCCTGCAGGTTCTCACCCGCACCGCCGGCGATGAGGTTCTCGTCGAACGGAATGTCCGGGTTTTGCTCCTTGAAGGCGTCCATTACGGACTGAATCGCTTCCAGTCCGTCGCCTTCACCCCACCAGTGGGCGACCTCCAGCGTGTTATACTGCGAACCACTGTCAGTACTGCCGTCACTACCGTCACCGCTGCTGCCGTCACTGCCGTCGCCGCTGCTGCCGTCGCCACTGCTGCCGTCACCGCCGTCGCCGCCGTCACTCCCACCGCAGCCAGCCAGCGAGGCCGCACCTGCTGCGCCAGCAATCCGAAGAGCGTTACGCCGCGTCAACCGTCTATTTGAATTGTCATCAGTCATGGTTGCACCAATACCTCATAATTCCTTATTGAAGATTCCTACTTAATACTTCTGTATAGCGAAAATCAGCATTTGACATTTGGCCTGATCCGGTTAAATCGACTCTATCTTCCATTATATGGGGTTTCAACGCCTGAATAAATTAATATCATGTGAGTAAATACCTCACCAATTCATATATGTTTTCTTATATATGGGGCGTAAAGCACTGCCTAGAGCGGGTCCATTCGGGGTGTATTGTCGACAAAAAGCTCGGGCGCGATTCGGCCCGAGGACTTACAGCGAATCGAACTCGACGACTGCCTTTATCTGGTCGTCCCCATCCTCGAAGGCTTCCTCCACGTGTTCTGGGTCGGTAACCGTCGTGACCAGGTCATCGAGTAGCCACTCCGGTAGGTCCTGTAAGGTCTCGACAGCGTCTTCGAAGTGCGAGACGTGTGAGTTGACCGTGCCGATGAGACACTTGTTGTGCAGGACGATCTCGTTGTGTAGCGAGCCACCGTCGACTTCAAACTCCCACGGCTCCGGGATGCCGAGCAACACGCCGACCCCGTTCTGGTCGAGCGCCCTGACCGTCTGGAACGCGTGCGGGGCGAACCCGGTCGCCTCGTAGATGTAGTCCATCGCCTCGTACTGCTCCGGGAGTTCGTCCACCGACGTTTCGCGGGAGTCGACGTACGTACTGCCGATTTCATCGATGATGTCGACCGTCGGGTCCGGTCTGTCCCGCCGACCCACACAGTACGTCCGGTCGTACTCTTGGTCGAGCATCCACACCGTCAGCAGCCCGAGCGAGCCGTTACCCAGCACGCAGGCGGATTCCGGTCGCCAGTCGAACGGTTCCCGCGTCGCGTACGCGTGCTCGTTAGCCTTCTCGGTGATCGAGAGCGGTTCGACGAGGAAGCCGTACTCCGCGACCGGCTCGGGGACGGGAACGAGGAAATCTGCCGGCGAGGTGAAGTACTCGGCCATGAAGCCGTGATCGCCGACGATGCCGCGTTCCGTGTACTCGCCGTCCGGAGCCATATCAGGCTCACCTCGGCGGAAGTACTCGTTCGTCTCACCGTTCGGTTTCCGTCGGACGGTCGGCGCGACGACCTGCCCCGCCTCGAGCCCCGTGCCATTGGGCTCTTCGACGACCCCGACCGCCTCGTGTCCGAGAACCATGTGGTCCGCCCCGTCGGGGAACCCGCCGTGGGACCCGCTCAGGACTTCGTGGTCTGTGCCGTCAACACCAACGCGGAGCGTCCGGACGAGTGCCTCGCCCGGGCCGGGCGACGGTCGCTCCCGCTCCAGGAGCTGAGGGCCGTCGTCGCCCCGCGTAACACCAATCACTTTCATGCCAGGCAGAGAGTGAGAACACTGGGGATTAAGTCTTTCTTCAGGTCTCCGTCTCGCCAACGCTAACGGCCCCGCCAGTCTCGCTGGACCGGTAGATCGCGTCCATCACGCGCTGGACCCGAAGCGCCTGTTCGACGGTGTTCGTCGACGGCGGTGCCCCGTCTCGGACAGCCGAAACGAACCGCGCCTGCTCCTTTCGTTGCGGGTCAGACCGCCCTGTCTCGATGTCGGTCGTCCGGTGGTGCATCCGACCGGTGTCAGCCGTCTCGAACAACGTCAGGGACTGGTCTTCGAGGTCGAGTTTCGCGCCCGCCCCGGTCCCGCGGACGTAGTACTCCTGGCTGTCCGGTCGGTTCGTCGCCCACGCGACCTCCAGGGAGACCGTCGTGCCGTCCCCACAGCGAATGAAGGCACTCGCGGAATCGTCGACGCTGAACTCGGCTGCGCCCTGGTCCTCGCCCCACATCTGGACGTAGGCGTACTCCTCGTCGACGCCGAACTGGGCGCGCGTGTCGCCTGATACCTCGACGACTTCCGGGTGGTCGGCGACGTGCAACGCCAGGTCGATAGCGTGTGCCCCGATGTCGATGAGCGAGCCGCCGCCCGCGACATCACTGCGCGTGAACCACGACCCCCGGCCAGGGACGCCGCGTCGCCTGATATAGTTCGCTTCAATATGTGAGACCGCTCCTATATCGCCAGCGTCGCGGTAGCCAACGAGCGTCTGGACCGGATCGGCGAACCGCTTGTGGAAGCCGATCATGCAGAACCCGTCGGCCGCTTCGGCGGCCGCAGCGATCCGCTCGGCGCTTTCGAGCGTGTGAGCCAGCGGCTTCTCGACGAGCACGTCCAGGCCTGCCTCGAGCGCCGCCACGACGTACTGTTCGTGGTATCTGTTCGGCGTCGTCACCAGCACGGCATCGACCGTCTCGAACATCGCTGACGCCTCCTCGTAGACCGGTGCGTCGTACGCCTCGGCGAACCGGCGGCGCGCATCGGCATCGACGTCGACGCCGGCCGCTATCGAGACCGGCTGGTCGAGCTGTCGGAGATTGGTACAGTGAATGTCCGCAATGTTCCCCAGTCCGATGATGCCTATCCGAACGGTCTCAGTCATTTGTCTCGAAAACTGCACCCGAAGTCGGGTTAATACAACTGCTTTTCACGCTCTTCGCGCTCCTCTTCCTGTTCCTGCTTGGCCTTCTCGCGGCGTCGGCCGCGCCGATACTGGATCAGGCCCGGGATGATCTTGTTTTTCAGGTCGAGGATGAACGACACGATACCGTACGACCAGAAGAAAAACAGCACGAGCATCCCGCTCCAGTACAGCATCGCGAGGTGGCTGCTCATGTCAGTCGTCCGATTCCACTTCGCTTCCGGAGGCGGTCCCCTCTGCCTCGTACGGGATGAGGTCGTGGACAATCGCCTCGCCGGTGGCCGAATCGAACAGGTGGACGTTCCGCCGGTCGATGACGACGCTGATCGACTCCTCCTCTTCGAGGTCCGAGTCCGGGTCGATGCTCATCAGCAACTGGTCGTTCGTCGCCATCTCCTGGTCCATCGACGTTTCGCCGTCGCCCAGCAACAAGTAGGCGAATATCTCGTCGCCCATCGGTTCGAGGATGTCGGCCTTGGCCTGTATCATCCCCGACGGGTCGGGGACCTCGTCCCGGAGCTCACCGGGGTAGATGTCTTCCGGTCGGACGCCGAGTGTCACTTTGTCGCCGGCGCTGATGCCCTCGACGGACGCGGGGTTGAACTCAAGGTCGAAGTTCGGTGTCTCCAGAGCGTTCTCTGTGACGGTTCCCTCGATGAAGTTCATCGACGGCGAGCCGATGAACCCGGCAACGAAGAGGTTGTCCGGCTCGTTGTAACAGGTCAGCGGCGGGTCGATCTGCTGGAGCTGACCCGAATCGAGGACGGCGATCCGGTCGGACAGCGTCATCGCCTCCTCCTGGTCGTGGGTCACGTAGATGATAGTCGTGTCCAGCTCCTTGTGCAGGCGCTGGAGCTCCGTCCGCATGTGGACCTTCAGTTTCGCGTCAAGGTTCGCCAGCGGCTCGTCCATGAGGAACACGTCGGGCTCGCGCACGATGGCGCGGGCGATTGCGACGCGCTGGCGCTGGCCGCCGGACATCTCCTCAGGCATCCGGCTGAGCATCCCATCTAGCTGGACGATGTCGGAGGCCCGTTCGACCCGGCGGTCGATTTCGTCCTGCGGGTAGTCCCGCAGCCGCAGCCCGAAGGAGATGTTGTCGTACACGTCCATATGCGGGAACAGCGCGATGTTCTGGAACACCATCGCGATGCCGCGGTCTTTCGGCGGGAGGTTCGTCACCTCGCGGTCACCGATGTATATCTCGCCCTCTGTGGGGATGGTGAGACCGGCGATAGTCTCCATTGTCGTCGACTTCCCACAGCCGGAGGGGCCGACGAAGCAGATGAACTCGCCGTGGTCGATATCGAGGTTCATGTCGTCGACCGCGGTGACTATGTCACCCTGGTCGTCGTAGCGTTTCGTCACGTGTTCGAGTCGTACTCGTGCCATTGTGTTACTCCTTGAGTGCGCCTGAGGTCAGTCCGCTGACGATGCGTTCCTGCGCGACGACCACGAGGATGACGACGGGGAGGACCCCGACGATGCTCGCGGCCGCCATGAGGTTGAACTGCGTCGTGTACTGGGTCTGGTAGCTGAGAATCCCACCGACGATGGGCGACCAGTTCGTCGCTTCCGGTGAGGTCGCCATAATCGAGCTGAAGAAGTACTCGTTGTAGACAGCGATAAACGTCAGCACGGCCGCGGTCGCCACACCCGGCGCAGACAGCGGCATGATGACACGGAACAGCGCGCCCAGCCGCGTCGTCCCTTCGACCCGTGCGGCGTCCTCCAGCCCGTCGGGAATCTGGCCGTAGAAGGTCGTCAAGATGAAGATCGACAGCGGCATGAACAGCGCGCTGAACGGCAGCACCATCGATCCAGGGGTGTTCAGCATCCGCGGTGGGGTAAACAGCGGGATGGATGTGAACGGTACCGTAATCGGGGCGTTGCCGGCGAACGCCTGGAACAGCGGGATGACGAACGCGGCCGGCGGGAAGTAGCTAATCGCCAGAATCCCGAGCATCAACAGTGCGCGGCCCGGGAAGCGAAGGCGGCCGAACACGTAGCCTGCGAGGCTCGCCACGAACAGGACGATGACCGTCGTCGTCACCGCCAGCGCGAAGCTGTTCAACATGTACAGGTGGAACGGTACCTGCTCGAAGACGCCGACGAAGGCGCCGGGATTGAAGCCCTTCGGCACCGGCAGCGGGAACGTCCCGCTGACGCCAAAGAGGTTTATTGTCGGGAGGAAGCTACCCGAGAGCAGGTTCCCTTCCGGAGTCACCGCCAGTACCATGAGCCAGTAGAACGGGAACAGCGTCGTCACCAGGAAAAACACCATCGCCGCATAGAACAGGGCCCGGTACACCTTGTCCGGGTCCTGGATTGCGCTCTGTGTCCACCGCTGTAGCGGTCCGTCGCTCGACTGGTCCTGATCTTCAGTTGTCGTAGCCATATCAGATCGCGTCCTCCCCTTGCCAGACGATGAGTCCCATCACGACGATGCCGATAATCGCGGCTGTCACGAACGCGATGGCCGCCGATGTCCCCTCGCGGGTAGTGAACGTCGCGACGACCATACACGACAGCGACGGCACGACGGTACAGCTCGACACCGTGTCAATGATGCCGTACACTCGCATCGCCTGCACCGACCGGAACAGCACGGCGATGCCGATGGTCGGCAGAATGAGCGGGAACGTGATGAGCTTGAACTGCTGCCACTTCGTTGCGCCGGCGACCTTTGCCACGTCGTAGAGGCCCCGGTCGATGCTCTGGAGCCCCGCCAGGATGAGCAGGGCCATGAACGCCGAAGTCTTCCAGATATCGGCGACGATGACGATGAACGTCGCACTCGCCGTGTCATTGAGCGTGTTCGTCGGCGCTAACAGTCCGAGGTCGGCAAGCGGCGGCGTCAGGAACCCGACGTTCGAGTTGAACATCAGGAAGAAGATCATCCCCTGGATGACGATGGGGACGGCCCACGGGATAATGATGGCCGCACGAATCCACCGCCGGCCGTAGAAGTCCTGGTCGAGGATGAGCGCCTGTCCGAGGCCGATGAGCGTCTCGAAAAACACGCTCACGACCGCGAAGATTATCGTGACGACTAGTGCGCTGTTTAGCAGTGCACCGGTGCTGAACCCCCCGGGAAGGAACGTCGTTCCTCCCGGCAGGTACCGGTTCTTCTCGCCGGTGAACAGCCCGACGTAGTTCCCGACACCGACGAAGTTAGTGCTCGAAAAGTCCGCCGAAAGCGCGAACAGCGACAGTTCGAACGTCCGTAGCAGTGGGTACAGCGCGACGATACCGAGCAACACGAACACCGGAATCAACAGCAGATACGCGTACCACGTGTCGCTGAGGTTTTCCATCCACCGCATCACGCCGACGAGTGCCCCCGAGCGTCTGGATTCACGGCCGGTTTCTGTACTCATTCGGTTACCTCCGTCCGTCGTTTGAATGTGTCATGGTAAATAATCACAGGGGTAGTTTTTGTAAAGCTATCCTGTGGCTTCAGGTTTGCTCGGTCGCTTCCAGTGAGTCCTCCAGCGTCGCCATCGCGTCGGCCGAGGAGGCTTCCTGCCCGACTGCACGGTTTGCCTGCTGTGCGATTTTGCTGGACTGATCGCTCCAGACAGCCGTCACCGGGCGCGGCATCGTGTTGTTACCAGCGACCTGCAGCGTGTCCATGTACCGGCCAACGACGGGCACGTTCTGGGCCTCGCTGGAGTTGAAGAGCTCAGGCCGCGGCGGCAGCCATCCCTGGACGGACAGCAGCGTGAGCTGGAAGTCCGGCTGCATCGCTGCGCGGATGACCTGCGTCACGGCATCCATCTGCTCGCTGTTGGGGTTGACGGTCATGTGCCAGCCACCGAGGGCAGCCGTCGTCCCGCCGGTCCCGGGCTGTGCGGCTTCGCTTTCGGGCACGGCGTACGGAATCGGCATTGCGCCGAGGTTCTCGCCGAGCGCTGGGTCCTCGGTTTCCTCCGGGTTTCGGCCCGTGAGTGCGAGCGAGTACGGCCAGTTTCGGTGGAAGACGGCGTTGCCGTTGGCGAAGGGTGCGCGCGCGTCCTCCTCCTTCCAGCCGAGGATTTCGGTCGGGGTGAAGCCGCCGCCGTAACCCTCGAACTGGCCGCCGAAGTCCTCGTCGTGGACGAACTTCCGCATCATGTTCAGGGAGTTGATGACCTCGGGGTTGTTGACCGTGATCGGCCGCTCGCCGATCGGCCCGAAGAGGTTGTCGCGGCCGCCGAAGTACGCGCCGCCCCACGAGGACATGACCTCGTTGAACGTACAGCAGGAGGTTCCCTCGTAGATATCCCACTGGGTCGTGAACCCGAAGTCGACGTCAGCGTTGTCGTAGGTGTCAGCGGCGATGTTCGACCACTCCTCCCACGTCATCGGTTCGGTCGCCCAGTTGTTCTCTTCGGGGCTGTAACCGGCTTCCTCGACGAGGTCTTTGCGGTACTGCATCGTCGGGAAGTCCGGGAACACCGGGACGCCGAACAGGTCGCCAGTGCCCGGGTTCCGCGCCGTGTCGGTGAACGCCGAGAAGTAGTTGTCCGACACGTCAGAGAGGAGCTCCTCGGGCAGCGTTTCGGAGAGGTTCTGGAGCTGCCCCCGCTGGATGAAGATGTTCGTCCAGCCGTTGTCCATCAGGAACATATCCGGGTTCGTCTCGCCGGCCGAGAGCAGACGGTTGTAGTTGGACCGCGCCGCTCCGGTGTCCTGGTCACGCGGGACGAACTGGATTTCGATGTCGTCCGACAGGCCGTTGTCGTGCAGGGCTTGCTTGATTGCGTCGCCGTTGTTCTGGACGGCCACCGGGTCGAAACCGAACTGGACCGTCGTCGTCTCGCCGCCGCTACCGTCGCCAGTCGAACCACCGTCACCGCCACCGCCACCGCCGTCGCCGCCGTCGCCGCCGTCGCCGCCGCCGCCGACGAAGTCCGCACAGCCCGCCAGTCCACTGACGACACCTGCTGCTCCGGCGGCACGGACAAACCGTCGCCGGGAAACGCCTGTCGAGCTCCGCTCGCCGCTTGTGCCATTGTCCGACATGTCTATTCTGAGCTATCCCGGACACACCTTAAAGGTTGTCCATAATTAACCACAGGTGTTGTTAATTGTCGGCCGCACCCCGGAAATAATGATATCTTATTGACTATTTGGAACTGTACAAAACGTTCAGTATATATACGCACGGATAAGTCAAATGGCTGTTTGCCACACAGGGGCGCTCAAACGCGCAAACTGAGGGAGAGTTTCTTCTGCCTGAAAAGCGGTGGCTGCGTCACTCGTACTGTACGTTCGTGATCGTGATCTCGGTGGCTTCGATTTCTTCGATGACGGCCCCCCAGCCGCCGATTTCGTACGTCCCGTCGTCGGTGACCAGCGTCGCACTGATTCGGCCGGCCAGTTGTGCCAGTGGGACCGGGTCCTTTCGACCGATGCTACTCCCAGTGTAGTCGATGTCGGTAACGCGCCCTGTCACCTCAACCGACTCCTTCGTTTCCGTGTCGTACCCCTCAATGACGGCCTCGATAGTCGCTTCCTCGTTCAACAGCGGTTCGATATCCCGGACCGCGTGGCGGAGGTCGACGTACGTCGTCGGTGTTTCCGGCGTCCGTTCGGTGTACAGTGTGTCCCAGATTTCCCACAGACATGTGAGGAAGAACCAGTGGAAGATGTAGGTGTGGGTGCGGTCCTTGACGAGTACGCCGTACTCGTTGACGGAGTCGTGATGGGGCGCAAAGCACGTCCAGGTCCGGTCGACCAGAACGAAAAACGGGGCCGGGATCTCCCGGTTCCGAGCCTCCGTACAGGTCCCTTCAATATCCGAAAGCGGCGGGACTTCCTCGCCGGGGCTCGTGCAGATGCTGAGTTTGATGTTCACGCCACGCTCGTGGGCGGCAATGAGTTCCTCACGAACCGCGTAGAACTGCTCCGGATCGACACCCACCTGAATCTGGTTTTCGGCCGTTTCGATGAGCTCCCGGGCCCGGCTAACGACCGTTTCGAATCGCTTGACGATGCTGACCTCGTGGTCGGATATCTCGGGCTGGTTCCAGCGTTCCTCGATCGTCTCTGCCGCGTCGAGGTACTTGCTCGACCGGGACCGCAGATCTTCAAGTACCACATCGGGGTTGCGGGCGCGGGCGGTCAGACTGTCCTGCTGGAACGTCTCGATGTATCCTTTCGTCTCCAGGTCCCGGAGCACGTCGTAGATCCTCGGGTCCGGAACGTCACAGGAGTCAGCGATGTCAGTCGCCGATGCGGTCCCCAGCCCCAGCAACGCCACGTAGGCCTCCGCCTGATACGGTGAGAGACCGGCATCTTCGAGGACATCGGTTAGTTCGCTGTCGTCCATGTGTGTACAGGGAAACTGAGTACGCAGTTAACGTGCATGGTTATCTATCGAGGTCCACGTCAGTCCTTGCCCTCGACCGGCCACTGTGGCTGTTTCGGGGCCTCGATTCGGGCGCACTCTTCAGCAGTCAGGTCAATGTCGAGCGCCTCGACGTTTTCCTCCAGGTGCTCCATCGTCCGCGGGCCGATGATCGGCGCGTCGACGACGTCCTGGTGGCAGAGCCACGCCAGGCTGACCTGTGCCGGTGTCGCGCCCTTCGCGTCGGCAATCGCTCGCACCTCGTCAAGGACCGCCCAGTTCTCGTCGCTGAACCGGTTTGCAGTGTACTCGTCTGTACTTGCCCGCCCTTCGGATAGGTCGTCGTCGCGCTCGTATTTCCCGGCCAGGAAGCCGCCGGCCAGGGGAGACCACGGAATGACACCGACTCCTTCCATCTCGCACACCGGCAAGAGGTTCGCCTCCTCGTGGCGGTCGACGGCGTTGTACTCCGGTTGCATCGAGACGAACCGCTCGTACCCCTCGACGTCCGCCGTGTACAGCGCTTTCTGGAACTTCCAGTTGGCCATCGTGCTCGCGCCGATATAGCGGACCAGGCCCTCGTCGACGAGATACGTCAGCGCGTCCAGCGTCTCCTCGATAGGCGTGTCGTCGTCCCACCGGTGGATCTGATAGAGGTCGAGATAGTCGACGCCGAGGCGATCCAGCGTGGCGTGACACTGATCGATGATGTGCTTCTTCGAGAGTCCGCTGCCGTTCGGGCCGTCGTGCATGTCGAAGTACACCTTCGAGGCAAGCACCAGTTCACCGCGGCGGGCGGAGTCGATAGCGCTGCCCAGAATCCGCTCGCTCTCGCCGTTCGAGTACGCGTTGGCCGTATCGAAGAAGTTGATACCCAGATCGAGCGCCCGTTCGAGTATCCGGCGGCTCTCGGCCTCGTCGTTTAGCATCCAGGGCTCCGCGCTCCCGAAGTTCATCGTTCCGAGACAGAGTTGAGACACGTCGAGCCCTGTCGACCCAAGCTTGGTGTACGTTACCGGCGACTCGCTCATGCCACCATGTACCACAGCTGTTGTTAAAGAATTTTGGGACTGCCGAACATTGTCCCGATGTGAGCCGCTTATCCGCACGCGAAGCCGACCCAATGGAAGTGCTTGAAACCCTCAGCGACGAGTCCTACACCGGAGAGAACAGATGCTGGCCGTGTACGGTCCTGAACCTGGGTCTCGTCGGAATCCTGGTCCTACTCATGCGCGCACGCGAGCGCTCACGGGCGAGTCTGCTGGTCGCCGTTGTCGGCGTCGCAGTGGTCTATCTTCGGGGGTATCTGGTTCCGTACACGCCCGAGTTCGCCCCGCGGCTGGTGGCGGTGTCACCGGTCCCGGACGAATGGTTCCACGAAGGACCGCCCCACGGTAAGCCATCACACGGAGACGCGACTCGCGGGGAAAGCGAATCGCTGGCCGAAGACGTAGAAATGGACGGTGAAACCGTCCTCCGGGAGCTATCGGCGGCCGGCGTCATCGAAGTCGACGGGGAGCGGCTATTCCTCGCTTCGACCATCGATACGGCGTGGTACGAACGGATGGACGAACTGGCCGACCGCTCACTCGATACCCTTTCAGCGACACTGCAGGAGTCGCTGGAGCAGGTCGACCACGCGGAACCGTACGCCGAGGACGACACGGAGTGGGTCGTACTCGGTTCTGACCACAAGCAACTCCTGCCCCGTCCGGTCGTCGTCGCCGAACTCGCAGCGTACGAGGTCCTCGGCGAGACTATCGACGACGAGCGACTCAGCGTCGCCGGTGCGGAGGCCTTCCGGATGTTTCTCGACAGTTGCCCAGTCTGTGGTTCCGAACTGGTCGAGTCGTCGTCGGTGTCGTGCTGTGGTGGCCATCTGGGTCCGCGACAGGACCCCGACGAGACGCTCGTCTGCCCGACCTGCGAGCAGCGGCTCTACACTTTTGAGTGAGTCAATTGAGGAGTTTGCGCACAGCGTCCGGGTCGCTTGCAGCCGAGATACGTTTGTTCGACGGGAGATAGGGTTTCACTGCAGAGAGAGAATTATACGACAGTTCACAGGAGGGTGATGTCAACTAATCACTCGCGAATGGCCTGGTAGACCGGTGTGCGTACTGACCAGATATTGGTCCCCACCGTTTATTCCTTTGCCGCGCGCTGATGGCTGCATGTACGACCGTATCCTCGTCCCCATCGACGGGAGCGACCACAGCGATCTAGCTGCCGAACACGCGATGGATCTCGCCGAGCAGTTCGGCGCGAGAGTCCACGTGCTGTTCGTCGTCGAACAGGCAGGGCCGAGCGGCCACTGGGACTTTGCGGTCGAGAAACAGGAGGCATCCGGTGAGGAGGCGCTGGACACGGTGGCCGCACTGGGCGACGAGCGCGGCGTCCACGTCGAGCGCCACTTCCGCCGTGGGACGCCCAGTGAGGAGATCGTCGACGCCGCCACCGACTACGAAGTCGACCTCATCGTGATGGGGACGCAGGGCCGGACCGGGTTCTCACGCATTGCCACCGCCGGGAGCACGACAGAGCGTGTGGTCAGACTGACGGATATCCCGACACTCGTGGTCGGCGGTGCGGGAGACGGAGACGCGTGATGACGGCGTCCTCCGGGGCGTCGTCGAAAGTCACACTATTCCGGTCCTTGGGTTCTTTCTGGACCGCTGGAAGTGCATCCGTCGCTCAGTAACTGTGCGAATGTAGTGTAACGAGTCATGACACTTCGACCCTCGGAAGGGTTATCCCTTCCTCAGCCCTCCATCTGGTTGTAATGGCAAACGGAAAAGTTGATTTCTTCAACGACACAGGCGGCTACGGTTTCATTTCGACTGACGACGGCGACCTCGACGACGACGAAGACGTGTTCTTCCACATGGAGGATGTCGGCGGCGAAGACCTCACGGAAGGTACTGAGGTCGAGTTCGACATCGAGTCCTCGCCCAAGGGACCTCGCGCAGCGAACGTCGTCCGGCAGTAATACCGAGGCACAGCTGTCGCTCACAGCGACAGACGAGGCCCTCGATTTTTCAGACAGTTACACGACCGAGCTGGCGCTCATTGTACTGAGCAGTTCGTATCGGGTGTGCCAACAGCTCTAAACAACCCTCACAGTAGGAGACGATGGATGGGGAACGGCGGGAGAGTCCCGCCTGACCGCTGGTGCGTGCGGTCCCGTGAACAACCATGCTGCGAGACAGACAGACGGTTGGCGTCGGCCGGGTTGGGGTGATGGGAGACGCTGGTGACCCGACGGGGTCGCCACCTGTCCCCCGGATAGCAGGGGGAGTGTACCCAGCCACTAGATTAGTACAACGGATGTTGTAAATATATTCTGGTGGGTGAAGAACACTGCCTATTAAATCCTCGCACACGGAGATTGTGATATGAAGAATATCGACGACCTCGTCGACAGCGCGTCCGACCTCGCACAGCGTGGCCTCTCTAAGGGCGAAATCGCCGACGAACTCAACGTCTCCCGCGAGACGGCGAGCTGGCTTGTCGAACGCAGCGGTACCGGCACGGAACCGGACACGAGCGATGACGGCGGTCCCCACGACATCCACGTCGACTGGTCCGCCGTCGGGCGGGACAGCAACCGACTGTACCACGCAGGGGCGGCGATGGCAGACCTGCTCTCGAAGAAAGGCGATGACGTGGACCTCACCATCGGCATCGAGAAGGCCGGCGCACCGCTTGCGACGACCGTTGCGAGGGAACTGGAAACCGACCTCGGGACGTACGCCCCGACGAAACACCAGTGGGACGACGACGAGAGCGAGACCACCGACGGTTCGTTCTCCCGGAACTTCGCACAGATTCGGGACCGCGACTGCTACGTCGTCGACGATACTATCACGAGCGGCAAGACGATGGGTGAAACCATCGATGCGATCCACGAACAGGGCGGTAACCCCGTGGCCTGCGTCGTGCTGGCTGACAAGCGCGGCGTCGGCGACATCCGCGGCGTCCCGGTGTACTCCCTGCTGCAGGTCATCCGAGTCGGCAGCGACGGCGACTCGTAACGACCCTGACGGACAGTCCCCAGCCCGTATTTCTTCGAGCGGCCATCGAATCTCCTGAATCGGTGTGGCCGCGCGAGAGACTATCCTTTTATTCGTGCCGTGCGTAATTCGTGCTATGACTGTGCTGTCATTCGACGAACAGGGCGTCGATGTCGTCTACGAGGGGACGGAGTTCCGCCTCGAAAAGGCCCTTATCGAAGACGCCATCCAGAAATCGTATCCGAACGTGACCGACCACGAAGTGCTACAGATGGTCGAGCCGGAACCCGCGTTGTCGGGAGAACCCCAGCGTATCGCCGAAATCGTGAACTGATGGAGATACGGTTCCTTCAAGGGCGATAAATCCGTCGTAGGAACGTATTTTGATAAAGAACCAATACACCGTTTCTGGGCGTTTATGGCCCCGAATATGCGCTAATTAAGCATCCGAGCAGTAGGCATTTAAGCCGTCAGCGCACACTGGGAGATAATGTCAGACCCACGTATCGCCGGGGCCGGCGTAACACATTTCGGGGAGCACCCCGAGCGAACCGGCCGCGACCTGTTCGCCGAGGCCGGGCTGGAAGCGCTGGACAACGCCGGAATCGATCCGGACGACGCTGAGGCACTCTATTACGGCAATTTCATGGGAGAGCTCGCGGAACACCAGGGCCACCAGGGCCCGCTGATGGCCGAGGCCATTGGACTGGACGTTCCGGCGACCCGCGTCGAAGCAGCCTGTGCATCAGCCGGGACGGCCGTTCGTGAAGCCGTCAAGACGTTGCGGAACGACGAAGCGGAAGTCGTCCTCGTCGGCGGGGCGGAGCGGATGACTAACATCGGGACGGCAGCCGCGACGGACGCCCTCGCCATCGCCGCCGACGACCTCTACGAGGTCCGCGCCGGGATGACCTTCCCCGGGGCGTACGCGCTGATGGCCCGGTCGTACTTCGACCAGTACGGCGGTTCCCACGAGGATCTCGCACATATCGCCGTCAAGAACCACGAACACGCGCTGGTCAACGAGCACGCCCAGATTCAGAAGGAAATCACGGTCGAGGACGCGATGGAGGCCCCGACGATTGCCGATCCGCTGGGCCTCTATGACTCCTGTCCGATTACCGACGGGGCCGCGGCCGCCGTCCTGACGACGGAGTCCTACGCCGAGGAGCACGACTTAGACGCCCCAGTCGCCATCACTGGCAGCGGTCAGGGCGGCGACAATCTCGCACTGCAGGACCGCCCGCATCTGGCGCAGACGCCCGCCGCCGACAAGGCCGCCGAAGAGGCCTACGGGGACGCCGGGGTCGGCCCCGACGATGTCGATTTCGCCGAGGTCCACGACTGTTTCACTATCGCGGAAGTGCTCGCAATCGAATCGCTGGGCTTCTACGAGCCCGGCGAGGGCATCGCCGCGGCGCGCAACGGCGAGACGACCCGCGACGGCGACCTCCCGATAAATCTCTCGGGCGGGCTGAAAGCCAAAGGTCACCCGGTCGGCGCGACCGGCGTCGCCCAACTGGCGACCGTTGCCTGGCTCCTCGACGGGTCGCACCCGCGGGCCGACGCCGTTCCGGACAGCACCGTCGGCGTCGCGCACAACGCGGGCGGCACAGTCGCGTCTACGACCGTCCACGTCATGGAGGTGCAAGAATGACCGAATCCGCACAAGACGGCGAGTACGACGAGTGGCTCGACACCATCGAATCGGACGAGGGCTACTACCTCGAATGTTCGAACGGCCACGGCTGGCTCCCACCTCGGCGGGTGTGCCCGCGCTGTCACGACCGGGCCCTCTCGCAGGTCGACCTGCCGGAGTCCGGCGAAATTGCGAGCCACACGACGATCACGGTCCCGACGCCGCAGTTCGAGGACGACGCGCCCTACGTCACCGCTATTGCCGACTTCGGACCGGTTTCGGTCACGGGACTCGTCCGTGACGTGGACCCGGACGACGTTGCCATCGGCGACGTGGTCGGTATCGACGTCGGCGAGCGCGTGACGACCGGCGACAGAGCCGTCGTGTTCCGGCCGCGCTAGAACTCAGTTCTCGACCGTTACCGACGTCACTCTGTCGCGGACCACGTCGATGAACTCACCGGGGTGTTCGACGTGGGGCAGGAGCAGCGAGTCGCCGAACACGACGAGCATCGCGTCGGCCTGCTCGGCCAGGTCGCGGCCCTCCGACAGCGGTGTGATATCGGCGTCCTCGCCCCACACCAGCGTCACGGGCACGTCGAGGCTGGCCAGTGTTTCGCCGAGGTCGTCTTCCGGGTCGAGGAAGCCGGAGACGAACGACGCCGGCGCGAAGCGCGCACCGGGCTGGTGGCCGCTCTGCCACTCGTAGTCGACCACTGCGTCGGTGAGGTTGTCCATGTCGTAGTAGCCGTGGTCGGCGTGGAAGTGGCGGATGGAGGGCTTCGAGACGGTGAGGTTGTAGATGGCCTCGCCGACGACGGGGGAGCGGAGCAGCGAGCGGAGCCAGACGGTGCGATCCCCCATCGAACTGTCCGTCGGGCAGATGAGGACGAGTTCCTTGACGTCGACTTCCTGTGCCGCGCTGGCGGCGTAGGCCCCGGTCAGTGACGACGCGACGACGGTCGCATCGGTGGTGTTGTCCTCGATGAAATCGCGCACGAAGGCCGTGTACAGCGACGCCGAGTACAGCAGCGGCGGCCGATCCGTGTGCCCGAAGCCCGGCAGGTCCGGCGCGATGATGTGGTAGTCCTCGGCCAGTGTGTCGAACACCGTGTGGAACTCGTGGCTGCTTGCGGCGGCGTTGATGCCGTGGAACAACACGAGGTCCGGGTCCGACGGGTCGCCGGCTTCAGTGTACGCGATATCGAACCCGCGCCAACGGTACGTCCCCTGTTCCCCGTCGAGCATCGGTTCGAACGCACCGGCCCGCGACTGCAGCACACGGTTGGCAGCGGCTGTCGCGCCGACCGCACCAACGACTGTACCGAGCGCCTTGCGGAGTTTCATACTGACGTCTTGGGGCCCGGAGTATGTTATACATGCTGGACGAGCGTCAGATAGCTGTCGCTATCGGCCCGGATATAGTCGGTCGGGTGGCGGACCAGCACTCATACGGATTGTTGTAGATTATTTCCGGATGGTGCTGACCCCGGGGTCGACACATACCGGTAAATCGCTACAATAATCCGTATCAGTCGCGACGCTCGTCGAGACACTCACGGAGCGGCGCAAGGACCTCGTCGACGACGGTGTACGGGTCGGTGTGGCGCTCGATGACGGCGTCGACGTAGTGCTCGATGCCGCCGCGGCGGTCGAGTTCGTCGACCAGTAGTTCGTTTGCGTCCTCCCGAAGGAGGGTCCGAATCTCGGCGGCGAAGCGCTCCCGCGCCTGGCCCTCTCGGCGGCCGGTTCGGTCCAGGTACTCCCCGTGGTTGGCCAGCGCATCTAGGAAATCGTCGACGCCCTCGCCCCGATTGGCGACTGTCTCCACGATGGGGGGGTTCCACGTTTCCGACTCGTCGTCCTCTTCATCGGAGTCGTCGGACGCGTCGCCGTGGTCACCGGCGAGTTCGGTCGCGCCGTGATGGCCGGAGTCCGGCCGTCCGCTCCGCCCCTGCAGCATCTCCCGGAGCTGCTGGACGGTCCGGTCGGCCCCGTCGAGGTCGGCCTTGTTGACCACGAACACGTCGCCGATTTCGAGGATACCCGCCTTGAGCATCTGGACGTCGTCGCCGCTGCCCGGCGGCACGAGCACGGCGACGGTGTCGGCGGTGCGGACGATGTCGACCTCGTTCTGGCCAGCGCCGACCGTCTCGACGATGATCTTGTCCTTGCCGAAGGCGTCCAGCGCGGTCACGGCGTCGGTCGTCGCCGTCGACAGCCCGCCCAGCGAGCCGCGAGCGGACATCGACCGGAAGAACATGTCCATGTCGCCCGCGTTCGAAGCCATCCGTATCCGGTCGCCAAGCACTGCGCCACCGGAGAACGGCGAGGACGGGTCGATAGCGATGACACCGACGGTCTGGCCCTGCTCGCGGTACGTCGCTGCGACCTTGTCGACCAGCGTGGACTTGCCCGCGCCGGGACTGCCAGTGACGCCGATAACGTCGGCTGTCCCGGTGTGCTGGTGGAGGTCGGAGATTATCTCGCGATACCCCGGCGAGCGGTTCTCTATCTTTGTGATGACTCTGGCGAGGGCGCTGTGTTTGCCCGCGAGCAGGTCAGCGACGAGGTCGCTCATCGCTCGGGCGCGTTCTCGTGGATGTAGTCGATCATCTCCTCCATCGACGCGCCCGGGCCGAATATCTCGTCGACGCCCAGGTCGCGCAGTTCGTCCTGGTCGTCGTCCGGGACGATGCCGCCGACGAGGATGAGTCGGTCGTCGAACGCGTCGTACTCCTTCAGCCCGTCGAGAATCTTCGGGACGAGCGTGTTGTGTGCCCCCGAGAGGATGGAGATGCCGACGACGTCCACGTCCTCCTGCACGGCAGCCTGCACGACTTCGTCGGGCGCTCGATGAAGCCCCGAGTAAATCACTTCGAAGCCGGCGTCACGGAGCGCCCGCGCGATGACGTGTGCGCCCCGGTCGTGACCGTCGAGTCCAACTTTCGCCACCAGACACCTGATGGTCCGTTCCGTCTGCTCCTGCTCGACACTCATGGCAGTACGTACCGCGCGGTGTGTTTTCATTCTTGCCCTATTCATCATGACCTATGTCGATTACGAGCCCCTCAGAGAACGCGGAGTGTGACCTGTTCCCATCGTCTCGCCTGTGAGAACAGCGAGGCTATCTCGGCTGTTCGGTCTCTCATCGGCTGTGCCTCACAAATCGGTTTGACCTGCCCTGAGCGGTCGAAGGCGAGCTCACAGACCAGAATGGAACTATTCCAGAGAACGACAATTCTAAGTTCGCTGCTAGCGGCGTTTCCACCAGTGCGAACAGTCGCCGTCATCCCCGCGTACAACGAGTCGTCCACCATCGGGTCGGTGATCGACGGAACGAGCCGATACGTCGACGAGGTGGTCGTCGTCGACGACGGCTCGTCGGACGACACCGCAGCCATCGCCCGCGAGCACGGCGCACACGTCGTCACGCACGTGTTCAACACCGGCGTCGGTGGGGCCGTCAGGACGGGCTACCAGTACGCGATCCGCCACGACTACGACTTCGTCGTGCAGGTCGACGCCGACGGTCAGCACGACCCGGAGAAGATCCCGACCCTGCTGGACCACGCAGAGGACGCGGACATGGTCATCGGCAGCCGCTACCTGAACGAGAGCATCGACGACTACCCGTTCATCAGGCGGCTGGGAATCACCTTCTTCACGACCGTCGTGCGGAAGCTCGGCGGTATCGACATCACCGACGTGACCAGCGGCTTCCGCGTCTACCGCGTGTCTGCGCTACAAGACATCCTCCACCGCTCGGACAACCACTGGGCGGTCGAACAGACGCTTGACGCGGCCCAGCGCGGCCAGCGGATCGAAGAAGTATCGATAGAGATGCCGATCCGGGACGAGGGCGAGTCGCAGTTCAGCCTCGACACGCTCGTGCTCTACCCGCTACGGATGACTGATACGGTGTTTCGCGTCCTCCTCTTTCGCTAACCATGGTCTTTGGATTCGACTACTCACTGGTCAACCTCCTGTCGCTGGTCGTCGGGCTGGCCTTCCTCGCGAACGGCTACATCATCGTCAGAAGCGAACGCGAATCACTGGAACTGTTCGTGATGTCGCTGCTGCTCGGCGCGGGGCTCATCGTTGTCGCGGTCGTCCCCAACGTGTTCGAGGTCGTGGCGCGGCTGCTGGGCCTGGAATGGAAAGCCCGGGCCATCCTCGTCATCTCGAACCTGACGCTGTTCGTGGCGGTGACGTACCTCCTCAATCGCATCGGGCACATGTACGACCGGCTGTCGCGGCTGAACGAGGAGCTGAGCCTCCTCCGGAGCGAACTGGAGGAACACCAGTTACAGACCGAGGACAAGCAGGATGAGTAACCGCGCAGTGCTGTCGATAGATTTCGAGCTGTTCGCCCAGACGCCGGCGTACCGGAGCGCGTCGGGGACGACCGACCGCGACGGCGTCGGCCTCGATGGCGGCCGGTTTTTCAGGGAGATACTCGCGGAGTACGACGCGACTTCGACCGCGTTCGTGGTGTCATCAGTCGCGGACTCCCATCCCGACGACGTGCGGGCGCTCGCTGACGCGGGCCTGGAAATCGCCTCGCACACGCACACCCACCAGTTGCTCTCGGAACTCGACGGCGACGGGCGACGGGGGGAGCTGTCCCAGTCGAAGGACGTGCTGGAGCGAGTCACCAACGAGCAGGTCTCCGGGTTCCGCGCGCCCGCCTTCGACATCACCGACGACCACTTCGACCTGCTTTCCGATACCGGCTACACGTACGACTCGAGCGTGGTCTCCAGCCGGTCGATTCCGGGGTGGTACGGCGGCGAATACGATATCCACGAGCCGGTTCCAGCGACGGCGGTCCGCCCGGACGCGCCGGACACCATTACGGAGTTCCCGGCGAGCGTCATGCCCGGCCTGCAGTTGCCTTTGACCGGAACCTGGCTCCGGTTTTTCGGCCCGCGGTACACGGTCCTGGGTATGAAGCTGCTGGCCCGGCAGGGCATCACGCCGATGCTGTACGTCCATCCGTGGGAACTGGTGGACCTGCCGGCCGTCGAGGGGGTGCCGACGCGGGTGTACGTCAGGACCGGCGGCTGGATGCGACGAGCCGTCGAGCGAATCTTGCAGCAGGACTTCGAGTTCACGACCGCGCGGGCTGTGCTGAAGGATGGTGAAACGGCCGCGACACGGCTACACAGGGGCGAGACGCCGTGACGAGCCGGGCTCGTGATCTGGGGATCACGGTCGCCCAGTACGGTCTCGCTGTCGCGGCGCTGGCGTGGCTGCTCACGCAGTTCGACATCGCGAGCGCGGTCGACCTGCTGGCCGGCGTTGAAATCGAGACGGTGCTCGCGGTCGTGGCTGTAAGCGTCCTCGGCATCTGTGGACGGATCTACTCGTGGCACGCGGTCATCACGCCGCTCGCGCCGGTCCGGTTCCGGACGGCTGCCGGGACGACGCTCATCGTGAACTTCGTCAATCAGTTGCTCCCGTCGCGACTCTCCGGACGGCTGGCCGCGCCGTTCGTCCTCCGGAGCCAGACCGGAATGGCCTACAGCGATGCCGCCGCAGCGTCAGCGCTTCACACCGGTATCTTCGCGCTATACTACGGCGTGGCGGCGACTGCAGGGCTCGTTCTGGCGATCCCACTGCTCCGGCTCGAACTTATTCTGCTGCTAGCGCTCGCGACGAGCCTGTACTTCGCGGCCGGCCTCGCCATCCTGTTTGGAGGCCTCAATCTCTCGTATCTGGACCGGCTCATCGGCTGGCTGTCCGGGGTCGTGGTCCGGATTCCACGCGTCGGCGGAAGGCTCGCGTCGCGGCTCGACGGCCTGCTGGAGTTTACCGACAGTTCGACCACGACGTTTCGGTCGCTCGCGAGCGAGCCGGCAGTGTGGCTCCGCTACGCGGTCGGCTGGGCCGTCGACCTCGTGCTCGCACCCGGTGTCCGCGTCGGCCTGCTGCTGGGGAGTTTCGGCGTCGCGTTCGAACCGCTGATCGCGCTCCCGCTGTATCTCCTGGTCGCGTACACCGTGACGCTCCTGCCGCTGACGCCCGGCGGCATCGGCATCACCGAGGCGACGGCGACGGCGGTGTTCGTCGCGCTGGGCATCCCGGCGGAGGTCATCATCCCCATCATCTTCGTCGACCGGTTCCTCGGCATCTACCTGCCGTCGCTCGCAGGCTGGTACCCCTCCGTTCGACTCGACGTGGCGTCGCTGACGACAGAGTAACCGCGGGACGGCGGCAATCAGAACGGCGGATGCCGGCTCGGGTCGCACTCGCCGTCACGTTCCAGAATGAGGGTGTACTGGTTCGCCGCGAGTTCCTGCTCGTCGGCGAACTGGTCCGTGTGCGGGACGACGCCGAGTCGGAGCAGGTCGGTAAAGGAGCCGGGGGTCGGTCGCTGTGGTACGAAGTTCGGCGGCCGCGCCCCGAACTCGGCGGCTATCCTGTAGTTGTACTCCTCGTTCAGGAGGGTCCGGAGGTAGGTCGCCTGTGCGTCGCCGTTCCGGTAGTAGGTGTCCTCCTTGAGATACAGCAGGTCCCGATACCCGATTTGGATGTATCGCGGGCACGCCATCGCCTCTTCTGCCTCCGAATCCTGTCCGGCGACGTGGCGGGCGGTCAGCGAGTGCGGGACGGCAGTGTCCTGGACGTGGACGCGATACGTCTCAACCACGTCGCCCTCGTCGCTGTTGTCTTCGAGCCACGCCGTCGCCTCGTCCCGGGGCATCGACGCGAACTGGGCCGTCCCGACGCCGGCGTAGACCGCCGTCGTCACCAGCAGAACGGCCAACACCGGGCGAGCGAGACTGGTCGAGCGCTCGCGGAGCTGCACCAGTCGTCCCCCGACGAGCAAGGCGATGAGCGGGAAGGTCGGTAGGAGGTGGTGTACGCGGAAGTCGTGCCACTGGGAGAACATCGCTATGTAGGCCGTCAGGCCCGTCAGGACGAGAACGGTGCCGTGGAAAGCGGAACCGCGGTCGCGCAACGTGGCGACGGTCGCCACGACGCTTGCTGCGGCCGCGGCAAACAGCGGCAGTCCCAGCGCGCTGAAGTAGCCCCGGAGGAACCACCACCACATCGGGGCGTCGGGGCCCGTCGGGTGGCTCATCCGCGAGGTCGAGCCGCCGAACACCCGCTCGACGAACGGTTCGGCCCCCGCCACGAGCGCGGTCGGGAACCCGAGTACGATCATGACGAACCCGAGCAGTGCGCCACTCAACAGGAGCTTCGGCCGGTACAGCGTCTCCGTCAGCGGCGCGTCGGCGGCGTGGGCACGCAGCAGGAAGGCGACACCGATAAGCAGGACGACCGGCGCGGCCGTCAGTTTGAACGCAATCGCGACGCCGCCGGCGGCGCTCGCTGCCAGAAACAGCGTTCCGTCGTCGGTCTGGACGTACCTGACTAGCAGGTACAGCGCGAGGAGGACGAACACCAGCGCCGGCATATCTTCGCCGGCTTCCTTCGAGATGGTGAGGAAGCCGAAAGTCAGCGAGAGCACGACAGCCGACAGCCGGCCGGCGTTGCGTCCCTCGATTGCGACGCCGAGACGGTACGTGAGGTAGACGGCACAGATTGCGGCGACGACGTTGGTTAGCCGGATAGAGACCAGACTCCAGGTCCAGATCCATTCGGGCGTGGCTGCCCAGGCCTCGTAGTGGCCGAACTCCCAGCCGGGGAAGGCAATCGCGGTGAACGCGCCCAGGTCGCCGGTGATAGCGGCGACGAGCACGACGGGGAGGATGGCCAGCGCATAGAGGTACAGCGTCGCGCCGAAGGGGGCCCGCCCCCACTCGACGCCGGCCTTGAGTCCCTCGAAACTCGGTTCTTCCAAGATCGACCCGTAGACGACCATCGCGTCGAGCAAGCGGCTGTACTCGTCACGGGTCGCGAAGTTCGGAATGCGGTGCCAGAACCAGAACCCGACCATAACAGTCGACAGCAGAAGCACGTAGCGGAGATAGGGGTCGTCCCGGAGGTCCGACCGTACCTGTTCGACAGCACGTCGGGACAGTGACCGCCAGCTACTCATCGTGTCACTGCTCCGGGGTGTGCCGTAAAAAGGCTGCCCTTCTCAGAAGTAGTCGGCATCGAACTCCCGGCGGAGGATGTAGTGGTTCGCGTATCCGCGGACGTACTTCGCGAACAGCGAGAGATATCCCTCGTCGGCCTCGCGGCGGGCCGACGTAGCGACGCAGGAGTCGGCGTCGTAGACGATTCGCCCGTGGTCTTTCATCCGCAGGGAGAGTTCGGTGTCCTCCATGAACGGGATGTCCTCGTCGAAGCCGCCCGCAGCCTCGAAGGCGTCGGCCCGGAAGCTACAGTTGAAGCCCGGTTGCTGGACGAAGCCCAGCGGCCAGGACACCCGATACCAGTAGTCCGACAGCAGTTTGAACAGCACGCGGTGTTTGAGGCTGTCTTCAAGCGGACGCGCGGGGCCGCCGACCCCCACCACCTCGGCGTCGGTGTAGTGCCTGAGATGCAGGCGGACCCAGTCGGCGGGGACGACCGTATCGGCGTCGGTGAACAGCAGAATCGGCGCTGTCGCGGCCGCCGCCCCGCGGTTTCTGGCGATTCCCGCCCCACCCTCGTCGCACCGAACGACAGTGTCGACAAAGGACGTGTCACGGGCCACCTGCTCTGTGCCGTCGTCGCCGCCGACCACGACGACTAGTTCGACGGGCTGTGACTCGAAGGGAGCCAGACAACGGGCCAGCGACTCCGCCTCGTTGTAGGCCGGGACGATAACTGCGGCGTCCATCTGAGAGGCAGGTACATCGTACAGACAGAAATAGCAAGCGATGCGGCGGTTCCGGAAGAGGCTATCTGGCGGGACGACCCCGGAAGGGAAAACACGCGGTCACGACCGCCGGGCGAGGGCACTCCCCGCAAGGACGGCGACGAGTGCGATGCCGGCGAGTGTCCCGAACAGCGCCGTCGCGTTCGCAAAGGCCAGAATCGACCCCGCGAGACCACCGCCGAGCGCGCCGACGCCGAACACGCCCAGATACGTGAAGCCGTACGACAGGCCCCGTGTTCCGGCGGGCGTGTACTCCGCGACTGCGGCCTGATACATCGGCTGGACGATGAAGAGGGTGACCCCTAGCAGCGCACCAAGCACCGCTAACGGACCGAAGCCCATGGCTGACACCGGAACGAACAGCACCGCAAGGACGGCAAGCATCAGGAACGAGCCGGCGATGCCGTACTCGACGGGGATTCGGTCGCTTAGTTTCCCGCCGGCGTACTGACCGAAAACGCCGATGAGCAACAGTCCGGCGTAGAAGTAGTCCTGTGGCTTGAGCGTCTGGCCCGTCCCGGCCTCGATACCCAGCGCGGAGAGCACGCTGGGAGGCAATAGCGTCTCTATCGGGATGGGCTCGAAGCCCGGCAGGTCCCGCAGCAGTTCCGGGAGGAAGGTGAGGACGCCGCGGTAGTACAGCCCCGAGCACATGACGACGGCGAACACAAGCAGGAAGCTCCCTGTCAGCAAGTGCTTGCTCTCCGTGAGAAATTCCCCGAGCGAGTCGATACCGCTGCTGGCTTTCGACCCGCCGTCAGTCGCGGCCGTCACCGCCGCCGTCTCGTCGAAACTCGCCCGCGAGGCGTAGACGGCGGCGAGCAACGCGGGGATGCCCAGGACGAGCGCGACCGTCCGCCACTCGGCGACGAGCAGGAGAACCGCGGCGACAAGTGGGCCGAGTCCGATACCGAGGTTGCCGGCGACGCCGTGGTAGGCCAGCCCGGTCCCGCGCTGTTCGACGCCTTTGCTGATGAGCGAGAGCCCGGCCGGGTGGTAGACGCTGGCCGAGAGTCCCCAGAGGACGAGCGCCAGCGCGATGACGACCATACTCGGGGCCAGTCCCAGCAGGATGTACGAGCCACCCATGCCGAGCAGACAGCCCGTGATGAGGCGACGGGAGCCGATACGGTCGACGACAATACCGCCCGGGAGCGCACCGGCCCCGAACAGGCCGTAGCCCAGCGTTACGATGACGCCGACGGTCGCCGTCGTCACGTCGAACTGGGCGACACCGAGGTTGATGAGGTCGAACTCGGTGAGCCAGATGACGACGAAGATCGGGACCGCCATCTCGTAGGTGTGGACCAGTCCGTGTGCGAGCATGACCAGCGCGGTGATCGCTCGGTCGTTCGCGTTCACATTCTGGTTCGTGTTGGCCGCCGGCAAGTGTGTGACGGTTCCGTGCATCCACGCGTGCGCCTTTTTACCCACTCCCAAAACCAGGGGTGGGTTTTTATGTCCGAACGGTATAGGCGGCAAGTGTGAGCAAGATCAAGGTGTCACTTCCGGACCAGGTCGACTCGGACATCCAGCGACTCGTCGAACAGGGCGAGTTCCTCAACCGTGACCAGGCCGTGGAAGACCTCCTGAAACGAGGGATTTCGGCCTACAACACCACGACGGAAGAGACCGAGACGCTCGACGAAGAGATCTTCGACCAGACGGCCTCCGAACAGCAGGACCCGGCAATGCAGGACGATTTCCTCTAATCGCGGTTCCGCGAGAGTCTGCCGTCGTCCTCGGACGCCCGCTGTCCGGAGCCGTCGTTTTCCTGCCGGCGCTGTCTCGTTCGCGCGCCGGGTTTCGGACCCCTGTCGAACGACTCGTACGGTGTTTCTGCGACGCTCTCCGGGATGATATACCACGCGAGGACGCCGCCGACAGCGGTTCCACCGACAACGATACCGAGCATCGTCAGCAGTCCGGCACCGCCGTACAACGTCACCAGCCCCATCGAGACGCCGACGAGGAGCGCGAAGCCGGCTTGCATGTATCTGAGGAAGCGTTTCCGGTCGGCGTCCGTCATCGAGGGGCCAACCATCAGCGACCCCCGTTACAGGCGGCGCGTGTCCGTGCGGCCATCAGTAGAAGCCCCGCTCTACGTCTTCCTCGATGACGTCCTCGAACTCCGCGTCGAGTAGTTCCTCCGCCTCCTCGAACGTCTCGGTGAGTTCGGTCATTTGGTCGGGCCGGTCGTGGTGGTCGAACTCCATCGGGCCGTAGGCGGGGGAGTCCATCGCGTCCATCATGTCCTCCAGCAACGCCTGCGGCGACGTGGGTGCGTCCGCATGGGTTTCGAGCACCGTTTCGAGGTTCTTGGCCTTCTCCTTGGCGTCGTCCTTGTCCTCCGGCCCCTGCTGGACGCCGAAGATACCGGACCCGTCATTCGGGAACAGTGGGTCGATGTCCTCGTCGATTCGGCGGGCCACCTGTGACCCGACGCCCTGTACCTCGAAGGGGTTCTTCGCGTAGGTCTTGAGCTGGTAGACGCCGGCGTCGGGGTGACCGAAGTAGATGTCCTCGCCGATTCCGTTCGCGCGGTCGCCCCCGACGGCACGCCAGTCCCCCGGATTGGCATTGCTCTCCATCACGTCTTCGAGAATGTCCTGCCAGTCACGAACGCGCATTGTCAGTTTCCCGTTCGGCCTGGGTCAGAATGAACCCATCGGTCCCGGTTGCCACAGTTGCCGAGCGGTCGCCACCGAGAACGATGGCAACCAGCGGCGTGGCAGCCAGGGACAACCCCGTAGGCGAACGGCTTTACTCTCCGGAACAGCCAGACGTGGTATGGAAAGTGAACGCAATGTCCTCGGCGGGGAGCTAGCCCCCTGTTCGATGGACCCAGTGACGGGGTTCATGCGCGACGGCTACTGCTACCCGCTCCAGCGCGACCCGGGTCGGCACGAAATCTGTGCCGTGATGACGGCGGAGTTTCTGGAGTACAGCAAGGCCCAGGGCAACGACCTCGTGACGCCGCGGCCGGAACTGAACTTTCCCGGGCTGGACCCCGGTAACCACTGGTGCGTCTGCGTCCCGCGCTGGATAGAGGCCCACGAGGCCGGGCGTGCACCGCCGGTGAACCTCGAAGCGACGAGCGAGGACGTGCTCGAAGACGTTGCGCTGGAGACGCTGAAAGAGTACGCTGCCGATGGTAACTCCGATGCAGACGCGACCACCGAATGACCCGCGGCGCGAACGACTTTTGAGGGTCCGCCCCCTCGCTTGGGCCGTGCAACAGGGGAGGGCCAGCCAGTGAGCGCGGACCGCGTTCGCGGCGTCGTCGTCGACATCGAGGAGCCGAAGACGGTGAACACCCAGTACGGGGAGAGCGACCTCTGTGAGGTGACCATCCGGCCTGAACGCGGAGCCGGCGAACCGACGACGGTGACGCTCTGGGGGAAGTGGACAGAGAACGCCGCGGTCATCGAGACAGGGATGGAGATCGCCGTCTACAACCCCGACGAGCGGGAGTACCAGGGCGAGCAGCAGTACTCCGTCGGCGGCGACGCCACGCTCGTCGTCCAGCCGGATTTCCTCGTCGATGTGACCGACATCCGGGCGTGGGTGCAGTGCCCGCGGATGTACTACCTCCGGAAACTCGACGGCGCGGAGCACGCCTACCCGCTGGTGAAAGGGACCGTTGTCCACGAGGTGTTCGGCGATCTGCTTCGGGGACGGGACCTCGACACCGCTATCGAAGAACAGGTCGACGCCGCCGGCCTCGACATCGGACTGCTCGGCCGGGAGGCCGACGAAGTGGCCGGGGACGTGCGTGACCACGCGTCGGCCATCCAGGGGTGGCTCCAGCAGGGGACGCTTACAGAAACCGATGAATGGCGCTCCGAGATGACCCTCATCTCCGAGCGGTTCGGGATGAAAGGGCGGGCCGACGCCGTCCGGCGGGGGATGCCCGTCGAACTCAAGACCGGCAAGAACACCAAGCGGGAGCCGCGGTTTCAGGACAAGATTCAGGCGACAGCGTACGCGCTGATGCTGGGCGAACGCGCTGCCGGCGCGGGCAGCGCCGTCGACGCCGCGCCGGACACAGGCACGCTTCTCTACACGAAAAACGCCGCCGTCGACCGCAACGAGGAGAGCGGCGACCTCTCGCCGGCCAAGGAGTTCTCCATCGGGAGCGGCCTGCTGAACTACGTCGTCCGGACCCGCAACGCGATTGCGGCGATGGAGTACGACTCGGGCGTGCCGACGGGCTACGAGGCCAACGCCAAGTGCGAGTACTGCTTCGAGCAGGACACCTGTATGGCCGTCTCCGGCCGCCTCGATCAGGAATCCAAGGCCGGCACGGTCGGCCGAGCGGTCCCGGAGGAGGAACTGGAGTACTTCGAGGAGTTCTACACGGCAGTCGAGGCCGAGCGCCGGGCCGTCCACCGGGAGTATGCCAAGCTCTGGGAGCAAACGCCGGAAGAGCGGGCCGAGAACGACCGGGCGCTCATCGACCTGGAACCGACCGGTCGCCGGGAACTCGACGGCGGCCGCTGGGAACTCCGGGCAACCGGGACCGGGGCCGTCTCGAAGATTCGTGAAGGCAATCTCGTGCTCGCCAGCGACGGCGACCCGGTGACCGGCAACGCCGAACTGGCCCGCGTGGAACGTCTCGGCGAAGAAATCGTCGTCACGGCCGACGAGCCACTGGACCTCCGCCGGCTGGACGTGTACCCCTCCGAACTGACGACCGACCGGCTCCAGAACGCGCTCCACGACGCCGTGCTCCTCCAGTCGCCCGAGCAGAAGGACGTGCTGTTCGGGCGGCGCGAGCCTGAGTTCAACGCTGTCGAGGAGACGTTCATCGACAACAACGACGCGCAGAACGAGGCCGTCCAGCTAGCAGTCGGCGCGGAGGACTTCGCGCTCGTCCACGGCCCGCCTGGCACGGGCAAAACGTACACGCTGGCGCGGATGGTTCGGGCCCTCGTTGCTCGCGGTGACCGAGTGCTGCTCTCGGCGTTCACCAACCGCGCCGTCGACAATCTGCTGGAAGCACTGGAGGACCAGGGCTACACCGATATCGTCCGCGTGGGGACGGAGAGCGGCGTCCGCGATGACATGCAGAAGTACCGCCTGGAGACCAGCGGCGACCCCGGTGAGTGCGCGAGTCGGCTCCAGGGCGCGCAGGTCGTCGCGGCGACGACGGCCACCTGCGGCGGGAGCACGCTCCAGACCCAGGAGTTCGACGTTGCGGTCGTCGACGAGGCCGGCCAACTGACCGAGCCGGGGACGCTCGCGGCGACGACGCTCGCCGACCGATTCGTGCTCGTCGGCGACCACCAGCAGCTCCCGCCAGTGGTCCAGTCCGAGGACGAGACGCTGTCGACTTCGCTGTTCGAGCGGCTCATCGACGCCCACCCGGACGCGGGCGTGATGCTGGACCGACAGTACCGGATGGCCCAGCATATTCAGGCCTTCGCTTCGCGGGAGTTTTACGACGGGCAGTTGCGGCCGGCGACCGGCGAGGTGGCCGCCCAGCGGCTCGACGACCTCGACGGTGTTTCGACGGCGAGCTTGCCCGAAGGACTCCGGGATCGCGTGGCGTTCGTCGACCCCGACGGAAGCCAGGTCGGCAACACCAACCCGGCTGAGGCCGACCGCATCGCCGAAATCGTCGCGTCGTACCGATCCGCAGGAGTTCCGGCCAACGATATCGGTGTCATCGCTCCGTACCGCGCCCAAGTCGCGGAGATTTCCAAGCGCCTGCCGGACGTGACCGTCGACACGGTCGACCGGTTCCAGGGGTCGAGCAAGGAGGTTATCGTCATCTCCTTCGTCGCCACTGGGACGCTCGACAGTCCCATCTTCGAGGATTACCGGCGTATCAACGTCGCACTCACGCGAGCGAAGAAGGCGCTCGTCCTCGTCGGCGACGGCGACGCGCTGTCGACTGACGAGGTGTACGGTCGGATGGTCGAGTGGGCGCGGGGCTGACTACGCGTCCGCGTCGCTGGCCCTGTCGCCCGTACGCAGCCCTGCGACGTGTGCGGTGAGCCGCTCCCGCAGCGTGTCTCTGAGTTCTGTTGCGGTGCCTTCGTCGATGTCGTACACCCGAGCGACGCCGCCGAGCAGACTGGAGGAACTCGCCGTGTCAGCCCCTACGGTCGCCAGGTCGCGGCGTCGCTGGAACGGCGACCGCGTGACGAATACCGTCTGAAGTCGGTAGTACGGGACGATTCGCGTTGTCCGCCGCCAGAACCCGCTCCGGGTCGCCAGCACGGACTCGTCCAGGTCGAACCCGCGGTGTCGCCAGCGGAGGTGGGCCGCCGGCGCAACTGTGAGAAAGAGGAGGGCGGCGACCCACCAGTAGCCCGTCGCAAGCACCAGCGAGTCGACGGCGTAGGCGACTGCGGTGAGTCCGGCCGCCGCTAGCGAAAAGCGCGCGAGATAGCGCCGACGGGCGCGCTTCGGCGGACGGTCGAAGTCGAGGTCGCCGAACGGCTCGATGTCACGGGCCAGTTCGTATACCTCCTCGCGGGGTGCGAGAGGGACGGCGACGCCCTGACTGGACTGCTGGTTCCCGCCGCTGTAGCCGGCCGTCTCGACGGCCAGCGTCGCGTAGCCGAACTGCCGCATCAGGACGTTCTCGCGGATGGTGACCGTCTGGACCTTCTCCAGCGGGATGTTGCCGCTGTAGCGGCGCAACAGCCCCCGCTCGTACCTGAGGTCGCCGTCGGCCTGCGTGAGCTGGAAGCCGTAGTATTCGACGACTGTCAGCGCCACGCTGACGACCAGTGCGAGCAGGAAGAACTGGACGACGGAGAGTACGGCAAAGACGGCGAGCCGCGTGGTTTCCGGTGAGCTGGCCAGCCATCGAACCACCGGCCCGCTCAGCGATGCGCCGGCAAGGGTTGCATTGAACCGCAGGACCGCCCAGACGACGTCCATCCCCAGCGGGAGCGACGCCAGCGTCAGGACCGGCGCGGCCGGCCGAACGGAAACGAGCGCGTACGTCAGGAGTTCGCGCTGGTCGAACGCGAACAGCAGCGACCCGTCCGGCTGGTCGCGTTCCTCCGTGACCGAAGCCGAAACCGGTTCTCCGAGGTCATTCGCCGTCTGTGCGTCGCCGGTGTGTGTCGATGTGGGACCGGTCACGCCGGGAAGGTCGGCATGGGCCGAGCGGCCGGCTGTCGCAGTCTCAGACACCGCGTCGGAGGTGGCTGCCGCCGTCTCGGCTGCCTCGTCCCGGTCGTGGGTCCGCACGTAGTTCCGCAGGCGTTTGACTTCGGCCTCGTCGACCGCGTCCAGCGTGGCCTCCGTCGCGCTGCCACCGGCCGTCTCGAATCGGACGATAGCGAGCCCGAGCAAGCGGTTGAGGATGTTCTGCTCCACGTCGAGGTTCTGGACGCGACCCAGCGGAATCTGGCGGGACTGTCTGGCGAAGACGCCGGACTCGACAGTGAGCGTGTCGCCATCGAGCTCGTACTGAAAGCGGAGATAGCGCGCCAGCGCGTAGCCGCTGAAAACGACCGCGCCAAGGACCGCGAGCGCTGGCACCGCGAACCACGGGAGCGCGAACATCCCGCTCCCGAGCGAGCCGCCGAAGAAGCCGAAGAAGCCACCCTGCAGGGTCGCTCTGGCGATCCGCACGACGGCGCTCCGCGGGTGGAGCCGGTTCATACCGCGTCCGTGGCCTCGCTCTCGTTCGCGAGGTCACGGAGCTGCTCGCGCAGTTCGGTAGCTCGTTCGGGCCGCAGTCCGGGAATCGTGATGTCCGCGCCGCGGGTCCCGGCAGTGTAGACGACGACGCTCGCCAGCCCGATGGCGCGCTCTACCGGGCCGCGCGTGGTGTCGACGTGCTGGACACGGACGTAGGGGACCGACGTGTCGGTCCGGGTCACGACACCGCGGAGGAGAAAGAGTGCGTCGTCCTGCAGGTCAAAACGCCAGATCCGGTGGGCGGCGATGGCGTGGACAACACCCAGAACCACGAGCACGACCCAGCCGCCGACGACTACCGTCTGTGGCAGTGAGACCGCGAACCGGTCGACGAGATACGCGATGACGCCGAGCACCGACGCCTGGATGACTGTCGACAGAATCCACAGCAATCTCACCCGCGGGTGGAGCGACTCCATGTCATATTTGAGGGGCTGGTCGCGGATTAACGGTTTGGCTCAGGGGCGAAATTGGAAGAGTTTCGACCGTGACACTGGGTGGAGTGAGGCCGGAATCGCCCGAAACTTCGAAAAATCTCCTTGTATAGCCCCGACGCCGGACAAAGCGTATGTCACGAAGCCGACGGACGTTTCTGACGACGCTCGCTGCTGCAGGTGTAACCCTTCCGCTCGCCGGCTGTGCCGGGAGCGACGACGGCGGCGAAAACACCGATGCGATGACCGAATCGATGACAGCGGAGGACGCGATGACCGAGGGCGACGGCGAGTCGATGGGGGAGGAAACCGACGCGATGGACGAGGAGATGACCGAGTCGATGGACGCCGATATGAGTCCGACCGACCCCAGCGAGGCGCCGCGGGCCAGCATTGACCGGTTCAGCGACAGCGCCGGAATGTTACACCGGCGCAGCCAGAACGACGCGCTGCCCGGCCCGGACGAGCCCATCGATTTCGACGCGCAGTTCCGCACGCAGGGGTACGGACCAGACGGGGACGTCATTGAGTACTACGACTTTGACGTGCAGTCGACCCAGCCAGCGCCCATCTACGCCCTCTTCTACGAGAACGGCGACCCCGTCGAGGACCAGCTAAACGTGGTCGACGTGGTCCCTGGCGACGAGGGGTACAACGACTTCTGGCAGGTCCATAACGTGACCGTGCCCGACGAGTACGAGGCAAACACGGTGACCAGCGTCCAGGGGATTCAGGACGCCGGCTTCGACATCTCGCCGACGGACACGATCAAAAACTGCCCGATCGTCCCCGACGGGTCAACGGCGTCGATGCGTCACAGCGCGGATGAAAGTCCCGCGTCGCTCGTTGAGGGCTGGTACGAGGGCGAAGTCGTCTCGTACTTCCTGTTCGAGGAAGCCAGCCTCTCGCTGAATGACGGCTCCGTTCCGCTGTCCCCGATTTACGTGAGCTTCAATACAAACCCTGGCGAGGATGGTGGTGGCCCCGCTTCCGGATTCATGTCCGAGGAAGGCAACGACCAGACACACAACGTCACGGCAACGGTGCCCGGCGACGACGCCTACTCGCCGCTGTGGTCGGTGAACGTCTACGACAACGCCGACTTCGATAGCGTTTCGGACCTCGAATCCGCCCAGAACGCTAACATCCTGGCCGCCGGCGCGGCGATGGTGAACTGCCCGGTCGTCTCCGAGCAGTAGGCGGACACGCACGGCACAGCAGAACCCGCCGCCACAACCGCAAATGTCCCGGCGAGGCATCGCTCCGAACACTGGTCTGTCGCGATACCGCTCCGTCCCAGTCGATGGTCGCCCAGTGACGACCGCAACAGCCCTACACGCGCTCGTTGACCTGCTCGGCGACCCGCTCGCCGGGCCGCCGGAGGTGGCCGCTCTCGACTTCGTAGACGTATCCGGTCACGGTTACGTCATCGGGAATCAGCTCGTGGTTTTCGAGGTACTCGACCTGTGCCGCACAGGCCGCGTCGATGTCGTCGGTCATCCGGACCCACTCCGCGATGGACGCATCACCGATGGTTAGCTCCGGCAGTGCGGGGTCCAGATCGACATCGTCGAGGTCGCCGTCGACCGCGGCCTCGAACCCCTCGACGACGTCCTCGTCGGACGCGCTCATCATCCCACAGTCGGTGTGGTTGACGACGATTATTTCGGTCGTGTCGAAGTACTGTGTCGTCAGCGCGGCCGAGCGAATGACGTCGTCTGTCACTTTGCCGCCGGCGTTCCGGAATATCTGTGCGTCGCCGAGTGAGAGACCGAGCGCGTCTTCGACGGGGATGCGCTCGTCCATGCAGGCGACGACGAGCAGTTGCTTGTCGGTCGGGATTCCCTTGCGCCGTCGCCGCGCCCAGTCGTCCCTCGCGTCGACGCCGTCGTCGACCGATTCGTGGACGTGGCCAGCCGCCGGTTCTTCGTGTTCATTCGCGTTGTCGTCACTCCCATGTGTGTGATGTGGCATTGCAGAACACGCCTTTGGGTCCCGTGGCCTTTACTGTTCGCTCAAGGGCAATACAGCGGATCAAAAGCGGGCAGTTCGAACACCCCCGGTCCGGCTCAATCGTCGGTGGCAACGGCGCTGTCTTCGGCGTCTCCATCCTCAATCTCGCTCAGGACTCGCTGGTGGAAATCCTGTAAGACGGCCGACTCGTCCTCGGCGAGCACCACGTCGCTGGCCATCAGCGTCGCGAGGCCAAAAGCGCGCGGTGACGGCGAATCGACGCGGGTCCGGACCACGTCAACGTCGCCGTCCTGAATCGCACGCAGGACAGTCTCGATACCGTCGACGTTGAGCTTGTCCTCCAGAATCTCGCGGTAGGTCTCCTCGACGACGGCGAAGTCCCCGAGGTCCTCGGCGAACCCCAGCAGCATCTCCGAGGAGACCTGCTGTTCGCTCGCGGACTTCTCGTAGCCCTTGTAGCGTTTGAGTATCATCAGCGACCGCGTGGCGTTGATGCGGAAATACCGCTGGAGCAGGTCCGTCCCGTCGAGGCTGGCCCGCAGGTCCTCGCGGGCCGTCTCCGGGTCCAGATCGTCGACGATTCGGGCGATGTCGACTTTGCGGTTCAGCGGCATCGAGAGCGTGAAGCCGTTGTCGGCGACGGCAACCTGGACGTTCGCGCTGGCTGCCTGGGCGATGTGGTATGCCAGCAGCCGCGAGAAACCGTCGTTGAACCGTCGGCCGTAGTTCGAGTGGACGTGGTAGTGCCGCTCGTACTCGTCGTGGTCCAGCGTCTCCTCGATGACGAGGCGGTCGGTCGTGGCGACGCTGTCCGGGCCGGCGTAGGCCACCTGCTCGCGGAACATCCGCGCGATGGCCCGCACGCTGTTCTCGTCGATAGGGAACTCCCGGAGCCAGTTGCGGACTTCCGACATGCCGCCGTCTGCCAGCCGGTCCAGCAACTGGCCCTGAAAGTCCAGTATCTCGCGGCCGAGGTCGTAGGAGAGGGGGAGCCGCTCGGAGAACCACGACGGGACCGTCGGGCGGGCGGCGGTCCGGTCGACGTACACCTTCGACCCGCGGCGGTAGCGGTACTCGAAGTTGTCCCCGCCCAGCACGAACACGTCGCCTTTCTCCAGCGTGTCCAGATACGACTCGTCCAGTTGGCCGACCCAGCTATCGTCGCTCCGTGTCACGACGTCACACGTGAAAGAGTCCGGAATCGTCCCGATGTTGGTCATGTAGATGACCCGCGCGAGCCGCCCGCGCTTGCCGATGAGGTGCTCACCCACGTCGTACTCCTCGTAGTGGTGCTCGCCGTCAGGCGCGTCGTTCGTGTCCCGCCAGATCTTGGCGTAGACGTTCTTGTCCTCCATCCCCGGGTAGTCGGCGGTCATGTACCGCATCAGTTGTTCCCAGTCCGCGTCGTCGTAGCTCCGGTACGGGTAGGCCCGCCGGAGGACGCTCTTGAACGTCGCCTCGGGACGGACGTCGTTGATAGCCATGCCGTAGACGTGCTGCGTGGCCACGTCCTGTGCGTTCTCAGGGATGAACACGCGGTCGACGAAGCCCCGCTCGGCCTTTTCGAGCATCACCGCACACTCGACCAGTTCGTCGCGGTCCAGCGCGATGACGCGGCCCTCCACTGTTTCGCCCAACTGGTGGCCCGCGCGGCCGATGCGCTGAAGCAACGCGGCGACGGACTTGGGTGACCCGACCTGCACGACGAGGTCGATGTGGGGCATGTCGATGCCCAGTTCCAGGCTCGTCGAGGTCGTCACCACGTCCAGCGTCCCGGCTTTCAGCGATTCCTCGATGTCCCGGCGCTTCTCCTTCGAGAGCGAGCCGTGGTGGCAGCCGGAGTTGGACTCGTCGTAGTCGTCGAACTTCTCGCGGAGATTGTGCAGGACCCGTTCGGCCCCCGAGCGGGTGTTCGTAAACACGAGCGTGTTGGTGTGGGACTGGACGTGCTCGTGGAGCTGGGTGTAGAACCGCTCGGTGACGATGTCCCGCGGCGTGTTGATGAGGTCGTCGGCCGGACAGGACAGCTCCATGTCGAAATCGCGGGCGAACCGCGTGTCCACGATCTCGTAGTCCCGGGGGTCGCCGCCGGGTTCTGCGCGGCCGACCAGGAACTCCGCGACGGTGTCCAGCGGCTCGACGGTGGCCGAACAACCGATTCGCGTGGGCGATTCCTCGACCATCTCCTCTAGCCGCTCCAGCGACACGGAGAGGTGGGTCCCGCGCTTGTTCTCGGCGAGGCTGTGAATCTCGTCGACGATGACGTACTCGATGGTTTCGAGCTTCTTCTTGAACTTCGGGGAGTTCAGCAGGATGGCGAGGGTTTCCGGCGTCGTATTGAGGATGTGGGGCGTCGTTTCGAGCATCGCCTGGCGCTCGCTGTCGCTGGTGTCCCCGTGTCGGATGGCGTGCCGGATTTGGACGTCCTCGCCGCGCTCGTCGAGTTTCGCCGTGATGCCGTCCAGCGGCTGCTCGAGGTTCCGGTGGATGTCGTTGGCCAGCGACTTCAGCGGCGAGACGTACAGGCAGTAGACGGAGTTCTCTAGGTCGTCCTCGCGGGCCTTCCCGAACAGTTCGTTGATGATGCCGGTAAAGGAGGCCAGCGTCTTGCCGCTCCCCGTCGGCGCACAGATGAGGGCGTTCTCACGCTCGTGGATAAGCGGGATGGCCTCCTTCTGTGGCGGCGTGAAGAAGCCGCCGTTGCCGGGGACGAACTCACCGAACTGCTCGACCCACCACTCCTGGACGACGGGCGCGAGGCGGGAAAGCACCTCGGCGTCGTCGATGTCGACCGCCTCCGGGTCGAAAGCCGGGTCCGTCGCTGCGAGACGCTCGCGTCCTCCCATTGTCGGCTCTTACCGACCAGTAGGACCGCCGCGGCAAGTGGGTTCCGCCCTATCGACGGGGCAAACGCCTAAGCGACCGCCGCGTCTGGCCTGGAGCATGGCCGAATCCTTCGACGTACTGACGCCGCTGGTGACACCATTCGACGCCGACGGCGACCTCGATGTTGCCGGTCTGGAAGCGCTGGTCCGACACGTGTCGGCGGCCGGCGTCGACGGTATCGTTCCCTGCGGGACGACCGGCGAGTTCGAGACGCTCTCGCCCGGGGAGTACCGGACCGTCGTCCGAACCGCGACAGAGACAGTGCCCGAGGACTGCCGCGTCATCGTCGGGACGGCTGCGACCGATGTCTCGACCGTCCACGAGCGGATGGCGTTCGCCGCCGAACAGGGCGCGGACAGCACACTGGTCGTGCCCTCGTACTACGGCGGGCGGGCCAGCGGGGCGGGCAACGAGGCGTTCTTCGACGCGGTTCTGGCCGACGCGCCGCTACCGGTCTACCTCTACAACATCCCCGGGGCTGTCGGACAGGAGCTATCCGTCGAGACGGTCGCCGCGCTCGCCCAGTCCGACGCCGTCGCGGGGCTCAAGGACTCTTCGGGCGACCTCCCGTACGTCACCGCCGTCCTCAACCGAACGCCCGAGGATTTCACCGTCTATCAGGGCCACGACGGCCTGTTCGTCCCATCGCTCGTGCTGGGCGGCGACGGCGGCGTCAGCGCGCTCTCCCATCTACTGTACAGCGAGCTAGAACGAGCGGGCACCGCCGTCGCCAACGGCGACGTGGCAGAAGCCAGAACGGTCCAGCGGGAGGTCCTCTCGCCGCTCTCGGAGGCGTGCGCCGAGTTCGGCTTCGCGCCCACCGTGAAGGCGCTGCTCGCCGACCGCGGCATCATCGACCACGCGACGGTGCGACCGCCCCGGGATTCACTCTCACCGGACGCAGTGGAGTCCGTGACCGGGATGCTATAGTGGCAATCAGAGCGCGCTGCTCTGCATACCGAGCGCACTGCTGTCGTAGATGGTGTGTCGTTCGTCCCTCAATAGCGCGCCCTGAGACTCAAATGGCCCTGTGAGGTTCCACGAGATTCATTACGCTGGGCGGCAGTGAACGGAATATATGTCGTTGCTGCCCTCCCGCGGTCCCGACACGAGCACCTCACAGGACGGGGAGCTCCGGGTCGTCGGGGTCGATGAAGACGTCTCAGATGTCCTCGATGCCCTCTCCTCGGAAACGGCCAGAGAGATTCTCAACACCGTCTACGACGAGCCAGGAACGCCCTCCGAACTGGCCGACCGCCTCAATATGTCGATACAGAAGGTCTCGTATCATCTGGAGAAACTGGAAGACGAAGAGCTGATCACCGTCGCAGGGGTCCAGTACTCGGAAAAAGGCCAAGAGATGAAGGTGTACGAGCCCCCGGACGACCCGCTGGTGTTGTTCGTCGGCACGCAGGAGCGCAAGCAGTCGCTCCGGTCGCTCGTTCGCCGGGTCCTGCCTGTCATCGGGGTTCTCACCGCGGCCAGCGTCATGCTGCAACTCCTGCTCGGGCAGTTCCCGATCCAGTTCGGGAGTTCGGGGGCCGGCGGCGACGCGGGAACCGCCGGAGACGGTGGTCAGGGCGGGGGGGACGCGGAGAGTCTGGATGCGGCGAACGAGACGGCCGCGACGGCCGAACCCACGCCAGCCCCGACGGAGACAGACGACAGTGGGTTCCAGATAGCCGAGGCGACGGAGACGCCGGAAGCCACGCCGGCCCCGGAAAGCACTCCGGTTCCAGAAGCCGACACCCCGGTCGAAGCGATGACCGAGGAGGCGCGGCAACTGACGACCGACGCCGCGGCCAGTGGTGGCATCGACCTCGAACCGGGCGTGGCTTTCTTCCTCGGTGGGCTGTTGGTCCTGACGCTGTACGTCTCGTTCTGGGCGTACAGGAACTACCGCTGAGCGGAATTAGCGGCCGCCCCACTCAGTCCGAGTCGACCTGTTCGGCGACCAGCACGCCAGCCTGCTCGGTGACCATCTCGACGCCAGTCAGTGCGTAGCCGGCGTCGGTGAAGGCGTCGGCAAGGACGCCGACCGTCGCCGGGTCGTCGACTTCGGGGCTGTAAAACGGTGCGTCGGGATCGTCGTCGCCGAACAGCATCACGTCCCCGAGGACGATTCGTCGTGGCCCCAGATCGGCGATGGTGTCGATAGCCTCGCGTTTCTCGTCGTCGCCGAGGTGGTGCATCGCGAAGTTCGATGTGACGATGTCTACCGGGCGGTCGACGTTCGGAGCGCGGAAGCGGCCGTCGCCGAAGGAAACGTTCCCGATGCCGCGCTCGTCGGCCTTCTCCCGAGCTTTGTCCAACATCCCGTCGCTGATGTCGCGGCCGATGATCTCCCGTGCGTCGGGCGCGAGCGCGAACGCGATGGCCCCGGTCCCCGTGCCGAGGTCGAGTACCACGTCGTCGCTTTCGGGGGCTGCGTGCTCGACAACGAAGTCGACGCAGGCGCGATACGCCGCCGAATCCTGGTCCTCGTCGTAGGCGTCGGCGTGTTCGGAGAACCGCTCGGCGTGTTCGTCGAGTGATTTCTTCATAGTCGCTTCTCGTCGTGCTCGCACAAGTGTCTCCCGCTCCGTTTTGCGGTTTTGTCGATGGTTGGGTTCGGTTAAAACGGTTTTTGAGCCACGGGTGAATTTTTGCTATCCCCGTCCAAAGGATGAACTGCGCCGTCGACGGGTGACTCCCCCACGAGGCCGCCCTGATCCCGTCCCCGCCGACGGCCACCGCCCTCACTCCGCTGACGCTCCCTGGTGGTCTCCCTGACAGCGTGTCCCCACACGCCAACGCCTTTGTCCGTTCGCTCGCTGTCGCCCAGTATGCGACTCACGTTTCTCGGCACCGGCAGCGCCATGCCCACCGGCTCCCGGATGCAGTCCGGCTATCTGCTGGAGCGCGGCGGGAACCGGCTGCTCGTCGACTGTGGCAGCGGCGTGTTGCACTCGCTGGCCCAAACAGACACGGGCTACGAAGGCGTCGACACCGTCTTGCTGACCCACCACCATCTCGACCACGTTTCCGATCTTGACGTGCTGATGAAGGCCCGCTGGCTGGCCGGTGAGACAGACCTCACGATAGCGGGTCCACCGGGCACGTCCGATCTGGTTCGGGATCTACTCGAAACACACGACTACATGCAGGACCGTCTGGACCTGACGCTCAGGGACCTCGACGGCGGACCGTTCGATCTCGCTGGATTCAGCGGCGATACCTGCGAGACGCGCCACTCGATGCAGTGTTTCGCCTACCGGCTCTCCGTCGATGGCGGCCCAGCGATAACGCTTGGCGCGGACTCAGAGGCGTTCACGGACCTCGTCGAGTTCGCCGATGGGTCGGCCGTACTCGTCCACGACTGCTCGTTCCCGGATGACGTGGACGTGTCGAACCACCCGACGCCGACGACACTCGGAGCGACGCTCCGCGATGCTGACGCCGAGGTCGGGCGTGTGTATCTCACCCACCTGTATCCACACACGGAGGGACGACACGAAGAGATGCTGGAGTCGATAGCGGACAGCTACGACGGCGACGTGCAGTTCGCCGAGGACGGCCTGACGATAACTGTCGACAGGACCTAAACGCGTTCGAGCGTGACGCGGAACTCGGCTCCACCGGCGTCGCTTTCTGCCACGCTGACCCTGCCGCCGTAGGATTCCGTCAGCGCCCGGACGAACCCGAGGCCGAAGCCGGTCCCCGAGCTCTCCTGCCCCTTCACACCCATCTCGAAGATATTCTCGCGCAGGCTTGGCGAGACACCCGCCCCATCGTCGGCGAAACAGACAGTGACCTCGTCAGGGGTGGCTTCCGCCGGAGCCACTCGCATGTGGACCTCGCCCTCGTTGTGGACCGCCGCGTTGGACATGATGTTCGTGAACACGGAGTCGAGCAGGTCGCCGCCGTACACCTGGTAATCGAAGTCTGACGGCTCGAAGTCGATAGTCAGTGACCCGTAGTTGGCTCTGACATCCCGGACTGTGTCCCCGAGGACCGTCGCGAGATTCTGTGGCTCCGGGTTGTCCTGTGCTTCGAGCGTCGAAACGAGATCGCCGACGCGCTGGATGAGGTCGGCGGCGCTCTCGGCCGCGTTCTGGATCTTGCCGGCGTACTCCGCGGTCTGGCCGTCGACCTGTCGCGCGACGGCGTCAGCGAACCCGGCAATGACCTGGAGGTCGTTGCCCAGGTCATGGCGGAGGAGTCGGTCGTACATCTCGATCATCTCCTTTCGCCGTTCCAGATCCTTGTGGGCGCGTTCTAGCCGCTCGCGAGAGCGGATGTTGGAGATGGCCGTCGCGGCATGGGTGGCGAGGATCTCCATCGGCCTGACGTACTCGTCCCCGAACTCGTCGACGGTTTGCGACCGTGTGACTAACACCGCGGTCACCTCATCGCCCATCCGGGCCGGGACAGCCAGCGCACCCGTCACGTCCGAATCGGCTGTGACAGCGGCCTCCGCGCCCTGTTCGACGAGCGTCTCGCCGGCCTCCTGGGCCCGGCAAGCCAGGTCGCTCGGTGGCTCGCCCTGGACGAGATTCGGGTTCGTGCTGTGGACGACCCGGAGGTCGTCGTCACGAACCTCGACGAACGTGGAGTAGGAGAACTCGAACAGCAGCGACATCGCTTCGAGCGTGAGGGAGACGACTTCGTCGACGGAGTCACACCGGTTGAGCGCCTGGCCGTACTTGTTCAGGTCGGCGACCTGTCTGGCAAAGTCTTGTTGCTCTTCGAACGACATCTCACCCACTCCTCGCAGACATTGGAACTACATAGCAATAGAGAGCGGGACAAAAAACGGTTTCGGGGATTTCACCGATGAAATGAAAGATGGTAGACACACAATACGGGTCCACGACTTCAGTCGAGTCGGTACCGCAGTAGCGCCGCGATACCGCCGAGATTCGAGAGTTGCTGTCCGGGCGCGAACTCCGCGGAGAAGACGGTCACGTCGCCGCCCTTCTGCTCTGTCGTCTCGATGATCTGGTCGACATCGATGTCCCAGTCGCCCTCGCCGGCCCGCTCCAGTCGGAGTCGCTCATCGAGGACAAGCAGCGTTTCGATAGCGCCGTAGTCGGCCGCTTTTGCGACTTCCTCCGGACCGTAGGCAACCTCCGCGCCCGACCCGATGCGCTCCATCAGTTCGTCGATGTAATCCGCCTCCTCGGCGATGCGGGTCTGCTGTTGCACGTCCTCGACAGCGCCGCGTTTGAGCACTTCGTGGACGCCTCGGTCGCCGACAGCAGACGTGTCCACGACCGTGATCTGCTCGGCGATCTCGGGAATCTCGTCCTGGAAGTGGTCCAGTGCGTCCTGTTTGGTGAAACCGGGGCCAGCGAGGATGTAGGCGTCTACGTCCTGGCGTTTGAGGACTGACGCCAGTTCGTCGAACAGTTCCTTCCGGGGGCGGGCGTACTCCCCCTTGCCAGTCGTCGACGTGATGGTCGCCCGCTCCTCGGTGCCGTACTGTGCGACGGTGTGGACGTGGGCCTCACCCTCCTCGACGGTCGCGATTGCCACGTCGGGGTTCTCCGTCGCTTCGACGGCTTCCTCCAGGCGGTCGGCCTGGTCGGGCTTGAGGTGTTTCTCGACGGTGAGTTCGGTGTGTTCCTCGACGTTGAGCGTGTGGTGGAAACCGAGCTGGTCCTCGCGCGAACAGTCAACGATTTCGCCGCCGACCCGGAGGCGGTTGGCGAATTTCGCGAACTCCACGTCGGTGACCTCGATCTGTATCCACATCGGCTCGCGCTCGCCACCCTTGTCCCGGAGGTTGTCGTCGTTGCGCTGGATGCGCCGCGTCGTGTCGCCGGAGACGAGGTCCCCCGGCTCAATGACGTACGAGAGGTGCCAGAGGTCGTCCAGCGTCTCGGGGACCACCTCGATGCGTTCCGCCCCTTCCGCGGTGGTCTCCTGACTCTGTATTTGCATACTGAATCGTCCGCTTCAGGGACACAAGTGTTCTGCCATTCGACGCGCTGCCACGGGGAGACTGGTACCGGGCCGGTCACGCGACTGAGCGTTCAGCGCGCGTCTCGGATACGGTTCCGACGGCCGGCACCTCTCTGACAGCGGTCCCGATTGCGTACGCGCCGGCGACGTTGCCGTAAAAGGAGATGAGCGGGACCAGGACTGCGCCGATTACCGTGGCGGAGGCGAAGCCCCCGACCACCTGTGCGCCGATAGCGATGGCGACGGCGACCAGCCACGCGACGGCGTACGTCTGTGACCCGCCAATCGCGCGCAGCGTGCCGGGCGAAAACGCTGCCCCGATACCTCCGGTCACTGCGTACGCGGCCACGGCTGCGGGGAGGAGATATGCGACACCGAGCGAGACTACGACAGTGACGACGACAACGACGAGTGCAAGCAGGAGTCCGCCGACGGCGATACCCGTCGCCGGCTCACCGGCCGCCGTCGTGACCACGGATGCGGGCAGAATGAACGAAGCGATTGCGAGGCCGATAACCACCAGCGGGACGAGCGAGTACACCAGCGTAATCAGGAACACGACCAGTCCCTCGACCAGCAGGTCGCCCCACTCCTCAAACACCGGCGGCACCTCGGTGTCGCCGTCGTTTACTGCCCGGATGACGCGGACGAGATAGCCGAACACAAACAACACCGGGATGAAAAACACGCCCAGCAAGCTCAACACGCCGCCGATAAGTAACGTTTCGACCTTCCGCTCACCGTTCCAGGGGTACCGAATTGCGTCTTCTAACATGGGGACTCCGTCACTGTGGGGATCAGGGGCAGGCTCCGATAGTCTACTCAAACCAGTGACGACTCTGTCTTGCGAAAGCAGTAACATAAATCTGCACTCCCGGAGCGGAACGACGGACGGGAATTAAAAGCAGGCACCGAGAACCGTTGCGTGACCCTTTCAGGCCACAGGCTGGGCATCCGGCGTCTCGTCGCCCGCGTCGATGGCGGGCATCTCCCGTACGGCAGTTCCGACAGCGTAGGTCCCCGCCACGTTCGCGTAGAACGTCACGAAGGGGGCCAGCACCGCGCCGATGACGACGGCGTTCAGGACGCCGATGAGGACGCCGGCGACCAGGCTGATACCGAACGCGACCAGCCAGCCAGTCGCGTAGGTCCGGCTGAACGCGAACCGGCGGAGTTCGTCCGGCGCGAACGCTGCGGCAACGCTGTCACTGCGGGCGTACGCGACGATTGCGGCCGGGAGCACGTAGGCGATGGCGAGCGAAATCACCGTCACAGCGAGCGCGGCGACGAGGGCGATGAGGCCGACGGCCAGTCCGCTTCCCGATCCGCCGTTACCGAGGCCCAGCGTCGCACCGCTTGCGAACACTGCGGCGAGGGCGATAGCCGCCGGGACGAGCGAGTAGGCGAACCCGATAGCGAACACCTTCAGGCCGTCCATGCCGAGGGCACCCCAGTCGTCGAACACTGGCGGCTCGGCTTCGCCGTTCAGTACCGCCCGGAGCGTCCGGACGAGGTAGCCGAGAACGAAGAACGTCGGGACGACGAGGAAACTCAGGAACAGCAACGCGCCCCCGATGGCGATGGTTTTCACTGCGCTGTCGCTGTCCCGCGGATACGTTATGGCTTCTTGGAACATGGTGATACTCCGTGACATCAGCCTGGCCGGCGTGGCCCCTGCCACGTCAGTCACGACGAGCTGTCACATCTATTTATAATACTACTTACAAGTATATATACTAGTATGTGTGCCGTGCTGGCTGACCGTGTTCTGGCAGCAGACCTCGGGACACCAGTTATCGGGTCTGGGACGGCTGCCGACAGCGTACGCAGTCGGGGTTAGCTGGTTGCCGCGGCGTCACTGCCCGTCGGGTTATCCGGACCGGGCTCCCGTATCGTGACGCTGGTAATTCGGGTGTTTTCAACCCCGTCGACGACCAGTTCCGTGCCTTCGTGGGTGAACGACTCGCCGTGCTCGACCAGCCGCCCGGCGCGGTTGAACAGGAAGCCGGCAATGGTCTCGTACTCCTCCCCTTCCGGAAACGTCACGTCCAGCGTCTCGTTGACAACTTCAAGGGTGACTGCACCGTCGACCCGGACCGTCCGGTCGTCGAGGTGCGTTATCGGGGCCTCTTCCTGCTCTTCGAGGATTTCACCGACGATCTCCTCGACGATGTCCTCGGTCGTGACGATCCCCTCAGTCGTCCCGAACTCGTCGATGACGACGACCATCTCCCTGCGCTCGGCACGCATCTCGGTCAGCAGGTCATCGACGTTTTTCGTCTCGGGAACCTGGAGCGTCTCGGAGACGTGCGGGCCGATTGTCTCGGGATCCCTCCCGTTCGTTTCGGCTGTCTCGTTTGCGGGGCCGCCCTGAGCCGGGTTGCAATCGCGGACGAGGTCGGACAGTTCGACGATGCCGACGACGTTGTCGAGGTCGCCGTCGTACACTGGGAGCCGCGTGTGACCGGCCTCGACGCAGGTGGCGATGGCCGCTTCGGGGCTCGCGTCTCGCTCTACAGCGGTCACGTCCAGTCGCGGCGTCATCACCTCCTTGGCGATGGTGTCGTCGAACCGGAAGATGCGCTGGAGCATCTCGCGCTCGTCGGCCTCGATAACGCCCTCGCTCGCGCCCGTCTGGATCATCTCCAGGATCTCATCGCGGGTGACGTAGGAGGTGTCGATGGCCGCGTCAGCGCCGCCGATGCGATTGACGAGCCGCGTCAGCTTGTCGAAGGTGACCACCAGCGGGTACAGGCCGTACTCCGAGAACCTGAGCGGGCGCGCCACCGTGAGCGCCCAGCGCTCGGTGTTCTCGATGGCGTAGGACTTGGGCACGCTCTCGCCGAACAGCAGGACGACTGCGGTGATGCCGAACGTCGCCGCCAGCACGGACTGCCCCTGCGAGAGGTACATCGCGAGCAGGCCCGTCGCGATCGACGACATCGCGATGTTGACGAGGTTGTTTCCAACGAGTATCGTCACGAGCAGGCGGTGGGGGTCCGCAAGCAGCGACTGCATCGTCTCCGCTCCGGGAGCCCCGTCCTCGGCGAGCGCGTCGACGCGGTGGCGAGCCAGCGAGAACATGGCGATCTCCGACGAGGAGAAAAACGCCGAGAGGCCGATCAGTGCGACGAGTACGAGCGCGCCGAGTGCCGTGCTCGTCCCCCTGCTCGGCGACAGGCCCGCCGGTCCGACCAGTACCATCACGTTTGCCATGGTCTGTGGGCTCAGTCGCTCACCGAGTCGCCGTTCTTCGGGAGCGTGCCCCCGCTGTTCACACCAGAGGCGTCCGCCTGGCGCTCGGTGACCGATCCAGTCTCGCCGTCCGGGTAGTAACACGCCGCACGGTGGTCGTCGTCGCCCGCCTCGTCGAGACCCGGTTCGGCGTCCCAGCAGGCCTCCTCGGCCTTGGGGCAGCGGGGGGCGAACGCACAGCCCGAGGGGAGATCGACCGGGTCCGGCGGCTCGCCTTCGAGCAGCACTCGCGTCCGGTCCATCGTCGGGTCCTTCTCCGGGGCCGCGGCGAGCAGTGAGGTCGTGTAGGGGTGCTTGGGCTGGCCGGCGATGCGGTCCACGTCGCCCGTTTCGATGACCCGCCCCAGGTACATGATCGCAAGGCGGTCCGCCACCTGCATCAGGCTGGCAAGGTCATGGGAGATGTACACGATACCGATGTCCTCCGCGTCGGCCAGCCCCCGGAGCAGATTGAGGAGGTTGACCTTCAGCGACACGTCCAGCATCGACGCGGGCTCGTCACAGATGAGGAAGTCCGGATCGAGCACCAGCGCCTTCGCCACGGCGACGCGCTGGCGTTGCCCGCCGGAGAGCTCGTGGGGGTACTGATCGAGGAACTTCTCGGCGGGCGTCAGCCCGACCTTCTCGAGGGTCTCGATGATCGCTCGCTCGTACTCGTCAGTCCGGTAGTCGTGAATCGTCAGGGGTTCGCCGACGAGCTTGCGGACGGTCTGTCGCGGATTCAGGGAGTCGAACGGGTCCTGGAAGATGATCTGGACCTTCCGGCGGAACTCCGTGAGGTTCCCGTCCTGGTAGTACTCGTATGGCTGCCCATCGAAGGTCATCTGGCCGCCGGTCGGCTGTTTCAACAGTGCGATAGTCTCGCCGAGCGTGGATTTCCCGCACCCGCTCTCGCCGGCGATACCGAGGATCTCCGAGCGGCGAACGGACAGCGAGACGCCGTCGACGGCCCGGACATAGTTTGGCTCCTCGCCGCGGATCTTATCAAGGAGGGGCTGGCTCTGCTCGTAGTACTTCTCCAGCCCGTCCGTTTCGAGGATGACTTCCCCGGCGTCCGAGTCGTCAGCGCCCGAGTCCGGGATGTCCCACGTCTCCGGGTCCGTCGCATCCCGTCGCATCTGTGCGGCTTTCTCCACGTTGTGACAGGCCGACCGGTGGTTCCGGTTCGGGAGGTCCACGAGATCGGGGTGTGACTCGCTGCACTCCTCGGTCGCGAACGGACACCGGTCCTCGAACACGCAGGCGGTTGGCTCCGCGTTCAGGTTCGGCGGCGAGCCCGGGATGGCGACCGGGTCCTCGTCGCCGTCGTCGATTTCGGGGAAGGAGTTCTTCAGCCCCATCGTGTAGGGGTTCGTGGGGTTGACGAGCACGTTGTCGACGCTGCCCTGCTCCATCACCTTGCCGCCGTAGAGGATCGACAGCTCGTCGCAGGTCTCGGCGATGACGCCGATCTCGTGGGTGATAAGCAGGAGCGAGCTGTCCATGCGCTCCTGGATCTCCAGGATCTTGTCGATGATCTTGTCCTGGACGATCACGTCCAGCCCGGTGGTCGGTTCGTCGGCGATGATGAGGTCCGGCTCTAGGGCCAGCGCCATCGCGATGGTGACCCGCTGTCGCATCCCGCCGGAGAACTCGTGGGGGTAGTCGTCGATGCGGTCCGGGTCCAGCCCGACGATTTCGAACAGCTCTCTGACGCGATCCCGGGCCTTCGCGTCGCTGACGTTGCGGTGTTTCTGGATGGCCTGAACGATCTGGGCACCCGTCGACATCACCGGGTCCAGCGAGTCCATCGCGCTCTGGGGGATATAGGCGATGTCCTCCCAGAGCACGTCGCGGCGCTCCGCCTGCGAGAGCGAGGTCAGGTCCTTCCCGTTGAACTCGATGGTCCCGTGTTCGACGGTACCATTGCTCGGGAGGAGGCCGAGCAGGGCCTCCGCGGCGGTTGACTTCCCGGAGCCGGACTCGCCGGCCAGGCCGTAGTTGACTCCCTCGTCGATGCTGAAAGAGACGTCGTTGACAGCGTGGACTTTACCGCCTTCGGTCGAGTACGTTACCTTGAGGTCTTCGACGTTGAGTAGCGTCATTGGTCAGTTTGGATTTCGGGGTTGATGACTTCCTCGTAGGCGCGGCCGATGAGGAACACCGAGGTGGTTATCGCGGCGATACCGAGTGCCGGTGGGACCACCCACCACCACGCGACGCGCATGTTCCCCGATTCGAACACCTGCCGGAGCATCCGGCCCCAGCTGGTCATCGTCGGGTCGCCGAAGCCGAGGAACGCGAGGCTCGCCTGTGCCGCGATGGCCCAGGCGATGCCGTAGGCCGTGTACAGGAAGCCGATTGGCAGGACGTTCGGCCCGACGTGGTACAGCATCGTCCGGAGATCGCTCGCGCCGCTCGCGCGGGCCGACTTGACGAAGGTGCGTTCCCGGACCGACAACACCTCCGAGCGGACGACCCGCGCCGGCATCTTCCAGAGGAAGCCGGCGATGATGGCCGTCATCAGCCACACGCTCGGGGTCACAAACGTCAACAGCAGGAGCGCCATCGGCATGAACGGCAGCGAGAACGTCAGGTCGGTCAGGCGCATCAGTATCTCGTCGACCCAGCCGCCGTAGTAGCCGCTGACCAACCCCACGAGGAACCCGATGGCCCCGGTTCCAATGCCGCCGAACAGCCCGACGATGAACGTCGGCCGAGCACCGGCGAGGAACTGACTCAGTACGTCCTTACCGAAGGCCGTCGTTCCCAGTACGGCCTCACCTGACGGCTCCGAGAGCCGCAGTATCGAGCCGTCCTCGCCGCGCATGTCCTCCTCGATGGGGTCGTGCGGGGCGAGCATCGGGCCGAACAGGCCGAGGAAGATGAAGCCGGCGACGACGATGACGCCGAGCATCGCCAGCCGGTCCTGGCGCAGGAAGTCGAACTGGTCGCGGACGAACCCGCGAATCTCGTCGACCCGCTTGTATATCTGCCCCGCGGACTTGCTCTCGGTGCTCACGCGGCACCACCTCCGCTGGTCGAGACCGTCGGGTCGAAGTAAGCGTACAGCACGTCAGCGGCGAGGTTTGCGATGATGACTGCAAGCGCCATGATGAACACGGCGGCCTGCACGAGCGGGTAGTCCTGCTGTTGGATCGCCAGGACGAGTTCGCGGCCGATGCCCGGCCAGCCGAAGACGACCTCAAGGAGAATTAGACCCTGGAATATCATCCCCAGCCGAAGCGCGAAGTACGTCAGGATGGGGAGCATCGAGTTCCGGCCCGCGCGGGCGAGCTGTTGCATCTCCGTGAGGCCCTTGGCGCGGTGGAGCTTGAGGAACTCCGACCCCTTCTTCTCGACGACGCCGTTGCGGGCGAGCAGCAGGAAATCGCCGCTGTAGTACAGCACCGCGATAGTAAAGGGTAGGATGTAGTGGTGGGCGAAATCCAGCGAGAGGTACGTGTCGATGTACCCCTCCGGGGAGGCGGTCACCGACCGCATCCCGAAGGCGGGCACCAGTTCGAGGTTGTAGGCGAACACGATGATGAAGAAGATGCCCGTGATGAACACCGGCGTCGAGCGCAGGAACGTCGTCGTGATGATGCTGAGCTTTTCGAGCTTGCTCCCGCGGTTCCAGCCGACGTACATCCCGAGGCTGGAGCTGAGTATCGCCGTTGTCACGAGCGCCGGGACCAGCAGGATGAGCGTATTGATGAGCCGCGGTTCAAGGACGTCCCAGACGGGCTGGCTCCGCAGGATGGAGTACCCGAACTGGAAGGTGAGGAGGCTCGTCATGTAGTTTACGTACTGCTTCCACATCGGCTGGTCGAGCCCGTACAGCGCCCGGATTTCCTCGACCTGCGACGGGCTGAGGTTCCCCGCGGTGACCAGCGCCTCGAACGGACTCCCCGGCAGGAGCCGGAGGACGACGAAGATGACGGAGACGGCTACCAGCGTGAGCACGAGCGAAATGGCGAGTCGCTTCGCTAGGAACCGCTGGAACTGACTCATAGCACCGCCCCCCTTTGTCCGCGGTGTCGGTTATGTGCCGGTTCCACTGTGTCGTGGGCCCGCTCTGCTCTCCGGGAGTCACCGCACCCATCGCCGGGGGGATCGGCGGATGCGCGGCTGGTCGCGGTGACTCCCGGCGTCCCATTGTGGCCGAGCGTAGTGTCTTGCATCGTTACGAGAAGTCCGGCTGGTCGAGGTCGCTGCGGCGCTTGAACTGGTTGCCGTCCTGAATCCGCTCGACGAACGCGGTCCAAGCCTCCCCGTTCGGGAACCTGAGGTTGTCGTCGCCGTCCCACGTGTAGCCCGCGGATTCAAGGATCGAACGGGCTTCCTCCACGTCGTAGCCGTAGTCCGTCGTCTCGCTGTTGTGCCACTGCGTCAGGCTCGAAATCGGGTTCTCGCCGGACGGTGCTTCGGCGCGACCCTGGAGGACGCCCTCGACGAACCCCTCGGCGTCGACGGCCTTCGCCAGCGCTACGCGGAACTCCTTGTCCCGGACGAGAGGACAGGAGAACATCAGCTTCGTATCGAGCGGCGCGAAGTTCCCGGTCGACATCTGCTCGATGCCGCTCGTGCTGGCCGCCCGCTCGGCCTGGCTGTTCGAGAGCGTCGTTCCGACGGCGTCGATTTCGCCGCCCTGGAGCGACCCGATCATGGAGTCGATGTTGCCAACGTTGATCCAGATGACGCCGTCGAGACCGGGGCCAGTCGTGGCCTGGTCGCCGAGCACGTCGGCCCGCCAGTCGTCGTCGAACATCCAGTGGCCGTCGTTGCGGGACACCTCGAATCGGGTCCCCTGCTCCCAGTTTTCGTACTCGAACGGCCCCGTGCCGACCGGGTTCTCGGGGTTGTGCTGCGACGGATTATCGACGTTCTCCCACTTGTGCTTGGGGATGATGACGCTGCGGACCACGCGCTGGGTCATGAACGCTGCGTCGGGGTTCTTGAGGTTGAACCGGACCTCGTGGTCGCCCAGGATCTCGACGGACTCGATGGGCTCGTAGAACGGGGTCTGGCTCGACGCGGACTGGGCCTTGTACAGTTCGACGGAGAACTTCACGTCCTCGGCGGTGAATGGTTCGCCGTCGTGCCACTCGACGCCTTCCCGGAGCGTGAGTTCGACCGTCGTGTCGTCGACGAAGCCGCCGCCGGTGGCCAGCGCCGGGACGACGTCTAGGTCCGGCGAGGCGTCGAACAGGCCGTCGTAAATGTACGTCAGCCGCTTGGCCTCCGCACCGCCTGCTGCCCAGGGAAGGTTCAGGGAGTTCATCGACGTGGTGACGCCCTTGACGTAGGTGGTGTCGTCCGTCTCGGGCTGGAGGTTGACCTCGCTCCAGACGAACGAGTCCTTCGTCGGCCCGTTGCCCGGCGTCTTCACGTAGCCAGTCCAGTTCTGCGTGTTGACGGCCGTGATGACATCCGGGAACAGCGTGATGAGCGCGCCAACGTCCTCCGCGAATATCTCCTGTGCCTGGTTGACCAGTTCCTCCCGTTTCGCCCGGTCCGTGGTTTGGGCCTGTTCGTTGAGAATCTCCTGAAGCTCCGGATGATAGTAGTTATCGTAGTTTGACGGGTTCCCCTCTGTCCGGCGCATCAAGAGTGGGTTCGGGTCGAGGCCGCGCTGTGGGTCCGGCCCGTGGGTACTCATAGAGATGACTGCCTCCAGCCCCGGTGTGTTCCAGCTCTGGGCGTACAGCTGGTTCAGCGGCCTGTCGTTGAGCGTGGCGCCGATCCCGAGGTCGCTGAGCCCGCGCTGGACCATCAGCGCGTGCTCTCGCATCCACGGGTCGTCCTCGCTGGAATATTCGAGGGGGAGTGGGTCTAACACCGAACCCGCGGTCGCACTGTAGTCAAGCGGTGGCGAATCGGCATCGATAGACGACCAATCACGCCAGTACTGTGTCTCGACGGTCGTCGGCGTGTCACCCGGTGCGTCAGGCGTGAGGTTCTGTCCGCCGCTACCACCGTCGCCGCCGTCACCGCTACCGCCCGAGCATCCCGCGACCGCCCCAGTCCCGAGCGTCGCGGCAGTCGCCGCGATGTACTGTCGGCGGGTCAGTTGTCGTCCGGTGCCAGTGACCGAATCTTCATCATTTTTGCGCTGCATTCCTCCTCCTCTATCGGGGTATATAGAATGGAACTACCCCCGATAGTGGATGATAGATATTGTACTTTAAGTGCGGGTACGAGACGGAACCGGTCGCAGAGTACTGGGAACTGATCGGACAGTACCCCGCAGACAGGTCCGTTTTCCGGTACAGAAGCCGTTAGCTCCGTTATTTCCCGCGGTAAGGTACTCATATCGACCCTATCGAGGGCCGTAAATGAGCTCTAACAGGTTCCGTTCCGCGGTTCGAAGGCGTTCGTTGACCGTCGACTGTGCGATGCCCAGCTCTTCGGCGAGGTCGGTCTCGGTCACCTCTCGTGGCGCGCTGAAATAGCCCCGATTGTACGCGGTCTCCAGAATAGCCAGCTGGTCGTCGGAGAGCTTCGAGACGACGACCTCTGCCAGTCGGCCGCTGTCGAGTGGCTCCCCGGGGTCCTCGTTCTGGCTCACCGTCAGGAGTTCGAACTCCCCGAGCGTCTCCTGAATCTCGTCCGCCAGCGCCCGGAACTGGTCCCAGTCGCGGGTCGTTATCACGCATTCGAAGATGCCCTTGTGCAGGACGATGCGGTTCGGAATCGCTCGCTGTCGGAGGATCAAACCGAGGATGAACGGGTACGACTCGTTCGCGAGAATTGTCAGCCGCTGGACGTCGACATCGGTCGACGCCGACGGCACCGGCTGGGTGTAAAACAACTCCGCCCCGGAGATCCCCTCGATGATGCTCCCCGGGTCAAAGGGCTTGTTCGACGCGACGGTCAAGGACTCGATCCACTCGCCGTCTTCGACGTAGAACGCGTTGTCGAGCTCGATACTCCGGACTTCGGGGATCCGCTCGCTGATCGTCGCCATCACCCCTGTTCTGACGGTCGTGAACTCGACGCGGAGAATCGTTCGCTCACCTGTCGAAGCAGAACCCGCTCGGTTGTATATATCCACCGTTTACCGGCCGACTCAACAGCAGGCCGACACGACCGGCCAATACACGAGCCACGACGCTGCGGCGACCACGAGCGATAACCCCATCGTCACCAGTCCGAACGTCAGAACGTCCCGGTGTGAGAGCGGGCCGCGGTCCATCGACACGAGGACCGCTGTCGTGTTGAACGGCAGCACGGTCGTCGACCCGACCACGAGCAGGACCGACAGTGCGAGTGGGACAGGGGCCACGCCGAAGGCGTCCCCGAACTCAAGGACGATAGGCAACGCGACGACGATAGCCGCAGAGCCGGTCGAGAACAGCACCCGAATGCCGACGGCCAGCGCGAGGAGGATGCCGACCATCTGCCAGTGTGAGAGCGCGGCGAACGGGACCGCCCGCGTGAGCCCGTCGACGATGTACGCCAGCGTCCCGGTCGAATCCATGACGTCCAAGATCGAGAGCATCGCCCCGATGAGAAAGATGATCCCCCAGCTCACCTCCCGCAAGTCCCCCGTGTCGATGATGTCTAGCCCGGGCAGCGCCAGCACGAACACGGCGACTGCGGCCGGCAGCACCGTCGGGACACCCACGAACGACCCCGCGATCCAGGCGATGACTGTTCCGCCCATCACGCCAGCGACGACCCGCTGCTCGCGAGTCAGGCCGCCCGGGGTATCTGTATCGGCTTCGACGGACTCGACGTCCCTCGGGACCGTCTCATCCGAGCCGATTGTCGTCTCGCCGTCGACGGCACTGAACGCCGCCGCGCTGAGACTCGCCAACCCGTACAGCACGACCGTCGGGGGGAGCATCAGCACGGCCCACTCGACCCAGGTAACCGACTGCTCGGTCGCGTTGATGATCTCGGAGGTGACCAGTGCCATCCCGCCGCCGGTCATCAGCGCCATCGACGCGATGGGGTTGACGTGGCCGAGCAACAGAAAGGCCCCGCGTTCGAAGCCGCTGCCGTCCGCTAGCCCGTAAGCGTCGACCAGCCGCTTGACGATGGGGATAAAGGTCACCGCGCGGGCCATTGCCGAGGGAACGAGCACGGCGAGCAGGAGGATGTGTGCTGCCAGCGACCGGTGGGTCTGGCGCGGCGTGTGGTCGCCCGCCAGCAGTCGCTGGGCCACGCGGCGGTCCAGCCCGACGCTGGAAATACAGTTACTGAGCAGTAGCAACAGCAACAGGAAGAACACGAGCCGCGAGGCGTAGCCGGAGGCCGCCGCCGCGAAGGAATCGACGACGCCGAGTGCGAACAACAGCGTCACGCTGAGCACGCTGGACACGACGTAGGGAACCGGCTCGGTCAGCCAGAGGACCAGCGCGATGAGAAACACCGCCAGCACTCGCTGGACTGCGGCGGAAATCCCGGGCAGTGTAGGTCCGGCGAGGCATCCGACAAGCAGCAGCGCCGCCACGGCCAAGCCACCGATCTCCGGCAGCGAGAAATCGACAGACAGACCCGCCCCGTCGGTGACCTGGTCAGCCATTAGTTCGGGAGTCGCCGCTCCGTCCAAAGAATCTGGTGGAACCGACAAACAGCGCGATGACGGGACAGACAGTGGCTCGGTCGCCGCGTCAGCGCCGCACCCCTGTGTTTCAGTCTTCTTGTGCGGCCGCCTGTAAGCTGGCGAACGCCTCCCACGAGGGGTCCGCTCCGGGGTGGGACTGCCGGGCGCCATCGACGTACAGCCCCTCACCGTCGGTCACTTCGCCGACGACGGCGGCCGGCGTCCCGCGGTCGCGGAGCGCATCGACAACATCGTCGGCATCTGCGGGGTCGACGGCGGCCAGGAGCGTCCCGCAACTGCTGACGTGCCAGGGGTCGATATCGAGCGCGTCACAGAGCGCGTCGACGCCCTCGGCGACTGGTACCGCTTCGCTGTCAACGTCGAAGCGAGCGGACGCACCGTCGGCCATCTCGATGAACGCACCGGTGATACCGCCCTCCGTCGCGTCGTGCATCGCTGTCACGTTTCCGGCCTTCGTGGCGGCCATGGCGTCCTCGACGAGGGCGGTGTCGGCCAGGCGCTCCTGTGCGGTGGCGATTCGGTCAGGCGGCAGGCCGATCTGCTCCGGGAAGAGGTGCGCGAACAGGCCCGTGACTTCCGCGCCAGGGCCGGTCCCGACGACCAGTTTGTCGCCCGGTCGTGCACCGTCCGGCCGAACGATGTCGTCGTGGGACCCGACGCCAAGAACCGTCGCGCCGCCGACCCAGGAGTAGTCGACACCGGCGTAGCGGGCGGTGTGGCCGGTTACGACGCTCACGCCGACCTCCCCGGCCCGCCCGGCAAAGCCGTGCCACATCGCCGCCAGTTCGTCGTCGCTCATCTCCGGTGGGAGGGTGAACGTCACGGAGAGGTGCGACGGCGGGACGCCGGAGACAGCAACGTCTGCCAGTACCACGTCGAGCGCGAACCGACCGGCCCGCTCGAAACCGAGATCGGGCAGCACCGACAGCGGATCGGTGGCTGTGACGAGGGCGTCGCCGCCAACGTCGATGACGCCGAAGTCGATACCGTGCGTCGGCCCCAGCGTCACGTCCTCTCGGTCCGCGCCCAGTTCCGGGTAGATGACGGTATCGAACAGTTCGCGGTCGATTTTTCCGAGATCACTCATGCAGCCAGCTACCTCCGGCACGGTGTTCTCTCTGCCCCGGCATCGTCACTCCTCGGTCATCCGGCTGCCGCCCGGCGGCAGGAACTCCTGTATCTGGTCCGGGCTGGCGACCTTCCGGACGAACGTCTCGTCTGCGAAGCGGTCCTTGAATTCCCGGTACAGGCGCTTCGCGATGTCGTTCTGGGCGTACTGGCCCGGTTCGACGGTGATGCTGGTCGCGGCCTGGCCCTCGATGGCCGCCGGTGGCCCGCCGATGACCCGCGTCTCGTCGTCGCAGGTGATGCCGACGGCGACACCGACCGGCGTGCCCTCGAAGTACGTCCGGTCGCCGCGGATAGCGAAGCCGCCTTTCTCCAGGTATTCGCCGCTCTCGGGCGTTTTCGACACCTGATCGGGGTCGACCATGTACACGTCGCCGGCGAACTTCCCGTCCTTCCAGACCGAGGAGTACGACACCGCGAACTGTGCGGCCTGGTCCAGCGATGACTGCGGGAACTCCACTTGCTTGGATGGCTCGCTGGGGCCGGTGGCCTTGAGCACCGTGACGGGACCGCCGTGGGCCTGCGCGTGGAAGAACTTGTCACCGCCCTCCAGGTACTTCTGGACGAGTTCCTCGTTGTCGTCGGCGTCGCGGCCGCCGATGACGAGGAAGCCGTCCGAGGTGTGGAACCAGCGGAACTGCTCGTACCAGCGCTCGGTCGACCGGGTCGGGATAGACTGCATCGAGAGCCAGTCGGTCGGTTCGTCCTCACTCTCGTCCTCGTCGGATTCGTCGTCGCCGTCGTCGGCCTCCCACTCGTCCCGGCGTTCTTTGACCGCTTCGAGGTCCTCGCGGGTGTTCTCGATAGCTGCGAGCGCGCCCTCCTTCTTCTCCTCGATGCGTTTGGCCTCTTTGTACAGCTCGTCGGCGTTCTTCTCGACGCCGGTGAAGGCGTCGACCGTGACGCGCGTGCCGTCGATGTCGAGGGTCACCGTCCCTTCGCTCCCGTCGAGCGAGACGACCGCCTCGGCGGCTTCGATGCCGCGGTCGGCTCCCTCGTCGAACTTCGCCTCGATGTCGTCCCAGGACACGTCGTCCTCGCGGGCGGCTTGGACTGTCGAGAGTACGTCGTCGACGAGGTCGTAGTTTGCGTACAGCAGTTCGGCCGTCTCCCGCTCGGCCTCGGCGTCGGCCTCGAAGTCCTCGATGGCCTGCTCCTGCTGCTGGATGATGCGTTTCTGTTTCTCGATCTCGGCCTCGAAGTCCGGGCGCTGGGTCTCGCCGCCTTCGACTTCCTCCTCCCGCTGGAAATTGAAGAAGTAGTCGTCCAGCGCGGGATTGAACTCGGTGAAGGATTCGCTGTACAGTTCCTCGTACTCTGCCAGCGGAATCGGCGTCACGTCGACCCGTCGGCGCTCTGGCCCGTCGGACTCCCCGCTGCTCGCACCGTCACCATCGTCGAGCGTCTCGTAGTACACCCGCGGGTCGACGTCCCCCTCGCGCAGGCGCGTCCCCATCTCGTCGACGAGTTCGTACAGCCGCTCGAAATCGGACTCGTCGAGCTCATCGACGGCGACGTTGTAGTCGATGCCGGCGCGGGTACACAGTTCCTCGCCGTAGAGGCCGCCGAAGTTCAGTTGCGTCGCCAGTGTCCGGACGAGGTCGGCGTCGGATTCCTTGATGCGGGCGACGAACCCGTCGTAATCGACGGTCATCGGGTTGAACCGCGCCGACGGGAACTCGTAGGGCGTCCCGGGCGCGACGGTCCGTGATTTGAGCCTGACCGTCTCCAGACAGTCGATGACCTCGCCGTATTCGTCGAGGACGGCGACGTTCCCGTCCCCGAACAGCTCCGCGACGATGGTGGTCGAGGCGTCTTCGCGGTCGAACTCCAGTTCGATGATGCGGTCGAACTCGAACTGCTCGACGCGAACGAGGTCAGCGCCCGACAGCCGGTTCCGGAGCATCATCGCGAAATCCGGCGGGCGGCCCGGCGCGTCGGGGACGTGTGCTGGGTCGGCAGCGTGGGCGCGCTTGACGTCGCCGACCTCGATGAGGAACTCGACGCGACCGCGGTCGAAGTCCCGGAGCTTCAGTCTGACGAGGTCGTCCTCGGGGTAGAGGTACGCCTTGTCGAGCTTCGCGCCCTCGTAGCCGGCGAGTTCGCCCTCCAGAGCGGCGAGGTCGACGCTCGTCAGTTCCCGCTTGTGGTCCATGTCGGAGGCTGTCGGCGGGCACCCAAAGGCGTTCCGTTACCCGCTGTCGGCGATTGCCTCGCCAGTCTCCAGTCCGTTCCGTAGCGCCGCGTGGAGGCGCCCCTCGCCGGCCACCCAGTCGCCGGCGAAGTGCAGGTCGTGCTCGGCCGCACACGACAGCAGGTCGTGATCGACTTCGCCTTCTGGCTGGGAGTAGCGCCAGTGCTGGTGGTCGGTCCAGTCCGGGTCGGCCAGCCGGTCGTCGTCCAGCAGTCGAGCCGTCCGCGTTGCGATATCGTCGATGAGCGTGTCAGGGTGTTCGTCGTAGTTCGCAATCGACCAGGGTTCGTTCATCTGGACCAGCAGCAGGGACTCGCCGTCGGGGACGTGGCCGTCCTTGCACTCCTCGCGGCCGACCCAGCCGATGTCGTGGTCCTTGTCGCTGTTGACCGAGGCGTACCACGGCACGTCGATTTCGAAGGGATAGTGCAGCACCCCCGCAATGACCGTTCGATAGGGGACCGAAGCGATTTCCTGCCGAAGCGCCCGGCAGTCGTCGTGATCCCACCGCGACTGTCCCAGCAAATCTGCTGTCTGGGGGGCCGGCGGTGTCAGCAGCGCGGCGTCGAAGTGCCCCAGGTCCGCTCCGTCGTCGTCCTCGAGCCGCCAGCCGTCGCGCTGCCGCTCCAGGCGTTCGACCCGGACGCCGTTCTCTACTTCGGCGTCGGTCTCGTCGAACAGTCGCTTTGCAAGCTGTGTGATGCCCGCCTCGTACGTCCATTTGTGTTCGTCAGCGTCCCGTCCGGCGTCGATTTCGCCCGTCCGGTCAAACGTGTACACTGGTTCCTCGATATTGACGAGCCCCTCGGTCGGGAGTGTCTCGGTGACCAGTTCCGTCACGCGGCCGTCGTCGGCCTTGAGATAGTTCGCCCCGTACTCGTACGTGCAGTCGCCGTGCCGCCGGGTCGCGGCGCGCCCGCAGACGCCGCGGCTCTTCTCGAACACTGTTACGTCGACTTCCGCGTCGTGGAGCGCGTACGTTGCCGCCGCACCGGCAGCGCCGGCACCGACGACGGCGAGGTCACGAGCCATACTTGCCAGTCGGACGGTGCGAGTAAAAATCCACCACACAACCAGTTCGGACCGCCCGCCGGTAGTCCGATTCAGCGGTCCCGCTGGCGTCGGAGGGCCCGACTCGTCCAGCCGATGGCGGTGAGTATCGGGACAACTACGCCCACCTGTGCGAGTGAGAACCCGGGGCCCCGTGCCGCGGTCGTCGCCTGTTCATCGCCGACAGTGGCTGGAACGGACTGGTTTTCGACCGTGAGCTGGCCCGCCGTCACGCCGTTGACCCGGACGGTTCCGTCGACCGCCTCGAACTCGGTCTCGACGACGGTCTCCTCCGCGGGGTCGAGCGCCACTTCGTTCGTTGCCACCGGTTCGCCGTCGACCGTCACGGTCAGCGTCTCGTTGACCGGCCGGGAACGGGCGTTCTGGACCGTCGTTCGCACGGTCGTGTTGAACCCGGACCGAACCCAGTCGGCCGACAGCGACGCATCCCTGATCCGCAAATCGGCGGTCTCCTGCCCCGCGGGAGTGGCTGTCCCATCGGTGCCCGTTTCCGTTACGAATCCGGCGGTTCCGTCCTCCTGGTCGGTCGTGTTGGCGGGAGGCGCGCCCCCGCCTGCTGTTCCGTTCTGCGCGGTTATGTTCGCCTCGTCGGTCGACGTCCCGCTTTCATTGCCGTCTGATTCCGTGATCCCGTCGTAGATTTCACCGTCGGACTGTGAATCGTTGCTATCATCCGAGTCGTCGGAGTCATCGGACCCGCTATCGGGGTCGGAATCGTCGGAATCCTCTGAATCATCTCTGGTAGCGTCGGTATCGCCCTCAGAGTCATCACCGTCATCGGCTTCGGTTTCCGCTTGCGTTCCGCTTTCAGTTCCTTCACTCTCGGCCGGTTCCTCGGTCTCTTCATCGTCAGTTGGCTCGTCAGCCTGAGTCGGTGTCTCGGTCTCTGCTCCGTCTGTGGGGTTCTCAGTTTGCGTCGGCTCTTCCGTTTCTTCGTTTTCAGTCGGTTCCTCCGTTGCCTCGCTCTCAGTCGGTGTTTCTGTCTCCTCGCTCTCCGTGGATCCCTCCGTCTGTTCACTCTCGGTCGGCGTTTCGGTTTCTTCGGATTCCGTCTCTGCTTCAGTTTGGGCCTGCTCTGTCGTTGTCTGTTGGTCTTCCTCGGTTTGCTCGTCGTCAGCCGGTGTGTCGGTCTCGTTGACCTGCCCGAGTAGTGCCCCTGTGGTGCGCTCGAGAACAGATGGGATGGTGGTTTCGGATGTGCTTACCGAGGCGTCCGACATGCCGCTCTGTGGACTGGCGTCGGAAGCGACGACGCTGCCGACGGCGAATAGGAACGCGAACACAGCGACGGCAAAAACGACAGCGACGGCAGTACAGAGTGTTCTGGGCTCGTCCATACAGGGGCGTACGTGAGTAAAGGATTAGTTACGTAGCAGCCAAACCGTCGGTAAGGCCGTCCTTCTCACGCTGAAACGAGAGAGACAGAACGTCTCCGTCCGCTAGAGCCCTACACTCGTCGGCGGAGTCGGACGACACCGGCGACCAGCGCCAACACGATTGCGACCAGGTGGACGGTGAAGCCGGGCCCCGACGCAGCGGTCGTTTCCGCCGCTGGCTCCGCGCCGCCACCGCTTTCCCCGGTTTCGTCTCCGGACCCGCTTGCACTCGAACCGGAACCAACGCGCAGGTCACCGGCACTGACGCCGTTGACAGCAACAGAGCCATCGACAGCCTCGAACTCCATTGTGATCGTCGTCTGTTCGCCGGCATCGAGACTGACTGTTCGGGAGATCACCGAATCGCCGTCGACGGTGACTGTCAGTGGCTGCTCGACAGCTTCGTCAGTCGGGTTCTCGACGGTCGCCCGCACAGACGTATTCAAGCCGGCCCTGACCCAGTCAGCCGTCAGGGACGCATCAGTAACGGTGAGTTCGGCGGGCGTCGGGGTCTGCGTATTCGAGGGCGTAGCTGTCGTCAGGGTGGACTCGTTAGCAGCCGGTGAAACGACAGCGATGGTTGATAGATGGGGCGATGTCGCCCGGGTGGATCTGTTCGTCCCGTTGACGGTACTGGGCAGCTGACTCCAGGACTCGTTGTGGTACTGGAACACCCGGACGTTGTCCATCGACCCGTTGGCGGGAAGCGCGGATTCGTTGAGTCGCAGGGTGTACGTTGCGCGACTGATGGCAGACGAGTTTGGGCCGGAGGTGACGGTCACGTACCCGCGCACACCGTCTTCCTGGACCGCAGCCATATCCTTTGGCGTGGCGTGTGGGCCGAGCATCGTCGCGTTGAATCCGTCGCTCCCGTTGGTCACGTTGAGCGAGAGTCCAGAGAGAGTAAACGCCGGCGCTGTCTCGGACGGGCCGGAGCGGTTCAGCGACTGGGAGACCGTCGAGTTCGCAGCGTCCGCAGTCACCTGGACAGTGACACCGTTGTCAAGGCTGGACTGCGAGATAGCGGGGGGGTTTGCGCCGCCGCCGTTGTCGGTCTCGTCCGACTCGTCATTGAGATCGAATCCGCCACCACCGCCACCACCGCCGCCACCACCGCCTCCGCCACCGCCCCCACCGCCGCCGCTACTGCTTTCGGCTTCGACGGCGAGCGTTTCGGTGATGGCGTTGCCGATAGAGAGGGACCGGTCGCCCTCGCTGTCAAAGGAGATGCTAAAGGTGACAGTTTCGGTCTGACCGCCCGCAATCGGGCCGATGGTTTTGGACTTGAGCGCCTGGTCGCTTTCTGTGAGTTCCGCTGTGTAGTTCCCACTCTCCGTTCCGACGTTTGCGACAGTCGCCGTCACGTCCACTGACTCATCGGTTTCGACGGACGAACTGCTCAGCTGCGCGTCGCGAACCTCGAACGTCGCGGGTTGGGTCACTGAGATGTTTCCGCCGGAATCACTGTTGACCGCCACGTCGTACTCACCGCCGCTCTCGAAGGCATAGACGAAGGTGACTTCGGTCTGTTGACCGCCCGAGAGCGTGACGTTCCTCGTGTCCACGATGTCGTCGTTGGTCTGGAGGCGCACCGGGGAGGTGCCTGTCTCGTCGCCGTTGTTGGCAACCGTGGCAGTCACCTCAACAGGTTCGCCCGTCCGAACGCTCGTCCGGTTCAGTTCGACGGCAGCCGTGTCGAATGCCGCCGGCTCCTTGACCGTGACAGTGCCGGCCCGCTCGCCGTTGATGTCGACAACGTAGTTCCCGCTGTCGTTGAAGACGTGGTTATACGTGATCTCGGTCGCTTCATCGCCCTCTAGCGTCACTTCTCGGCTCTCTACAATGGAGTCCGCGACGGCGAATTCACCGGTGACAGTCCCCGCTTGTCCACCGGTGTTCGTGAGGGTCGCGCTGAGCTCGACAGAGCCGCCCTGGGTCACGGACTCACTACTGACCGCCGCGTTGCTGACCTCGAACGTCGCCGGCTCCGTGACCGTCACGCTGGCTCCGAACTGGTTGTCGACGGCGATGTCTCGCGTCCCCGCATCGCTGAACGACTGGACGAACGTGACGGTCGCTTCCTCGCCGCCGTCGAGTGTCACCGACTGCGTGTCGATGGTGGTGCCGTCCTCCTGCAGCCGTACATCGGCCGTCCCAGTCTGGTCGCCTTCGTTTCGGACGGACGCGGTGACGGCTATCGGCTCCCCGGTGACGACGTCCGTTCGGTTCAGGTCGACGGTAGTGGTCTCGAACGTCGCCGCCTCAGAGACCCGGACCGTTCCAGCGCGCTCGCCGTCGATGGACACCTCGTAGTTCCCGATGGCGTTGAAGGTGTGGGTGAACGTGACTGTCGTCGACTCGCCGCCGTCGAGCGTCACGGCCCTCTCGTCGACCTGACTTCTGGAGACGCGCAGCGGGACCTCGTACGTTCCGCGCTGTCCCCCGGTGTTCTCGACAGTAGCCGTGATCTCGACGTCTTTGCCTTCAGAAATCGTCGACGCACCGAGTCGTCGGTCGCGTACGTCGAACCGCGCCGGTTCCTCGACGACGACCTGCGTCATGTCACCCTCGACACCGTACTCGTAGGTGCCGGGGTCATCGAAGACGTGCACGTCAGTCTTCGTGGCGCTCTCGCCGGGTTCCAGTTCGAACTCCAGATCATCGACAGCTCCGCGGTCGACGTACGTCTCCACGATCCGCTCGCCCGCGTCACCGCCGGTGTTCTCGGCCGTGACCGTCAGCGCGACAGCCCCGCCGGCGGGGACCGTTGTCCGGTTGAGCTCGGCGTCCGTCGCCTCGATGGCGGCGGGCGACGTGACCGAGATCGTCCCGGCCGACTCACCGTTGACGGTCATCTCGTACGTCCCCGTCTCCAGCGGGTCGATGTCGTACTCCCAGTCAAGCGAGTCGCCAGCGGGCACCTCCGGGCCCGGTTCTCGCTCGTACACCACGCTCCCGTTCGCCCGAACGGTTATCGGCACCCGACCGTCGACGTCGCCGGTGTTCTCGAACTCCGCTTCCACAACCGGCCGCTCACCCTCCGACACCCTCGACTCGCGCACGCTCGCCTCCTCGACCACGATGCTGTCGGGGTCGGACACTGTCACCGCCCCGGCGCTCTCGTCGTTGACGGCGAACTCGTACTCGCCTGGCTGGTCAAGCGTCCGCGTGAACGAGACGGACTCACTCTGGCCGTCGTCAAGGGTGACCGTCGTCGAATTGACGACATTTCCGTCCTGCGACAGCGTGACCTCCTGCGTGGTGAGACTGTCGAAGGAGTTCTCCACCGTCGCGCTCACCGTCACCGACTCGCCGACGCTGACCGTCTCGGCGCTCACCTCGGCGTCGACGACGTCGAAACTGTCCGTTCCGTGATTCCCCGCGGCCGCGAGGCCCGACCCCGCCAGCGGTGTCGTCGCCATCGCCACCACCGACAGTATCATCAGCGTCGTCAGCCACAGGCCCGTAATCTTACCCATGGGAGGGCCGATGACAGTATGGTAATTAGTTAGCGGGAACGAATCGCCAAGTAAGGTCAAATTATCGGCTTTAACGTCCGCTACCGCCGGTTCTAGTCTAATAAAGGCCACAACCCGGCATTACTGATAATGGGTTGTTCGGCACAATCGGCCCGCCAGGCTGGAGCATCGGTATACATATAGTAACTCAAACGGCGGGCGTTCCTTCGGTCATCGCCCGACTTCTGCCACGCGATGAAGATGACTCCCCGCGACCGGAGACATAACAGCGAAGTTCTGCAGCTATGGTCCATCGACAGGCTGCTCAGTCACACGCCCGAGGGCGGTTGGGTGGGAAAATCGGGTCGGAAAGCGTTCAGAGACGCTTGCTCACGTATGGCCCGTCCTGCTTGTACCCCAGTTTCTCCCGGTAGTACTGTCGGACACCGATGCCGGAGATGACGGCCAGTTTCGGGAAGCCGGCGTCCCGGGCCAGTGCTTCCGCCTTTTCCAGCAGTTTCTTGCCATAGCCTTTGTGCTGGTGGTCCTCGTCGTCGCCCTCCTGACCGACGCCGACGGCGTTGCCGTAGACGTGGAGTTCGCGCACGATTGCGGCGTCCTGTAGCTCCCGGCGGACCGGGTCGTTCGGGAACCGAAGCCGACAGAAGCCGACGAGTACGTCGTTGTCGAAGTCCTCGAAGGAGATGAAGTGTTCCGTGCCGCCACAGGCCTCGTAGGTCATCACGTTGAGTTCGATGTTCTCGGCGGCGTCGTCGCTATGTCCGGCCTCCCGGCAGCGGATGCAGTCACACGTCCAGTCGTGTTCTTCCATCCGCTGCCAGGCGAGCTGGCGGAGGTTCGACTTCCAGACCCCGCCCTCGATGAAGTCCGCCGGGATGTCGCGCTGGACGCGCTGGAGGCGGGTGTAGCGGGGAATCATGTCCTTGATTTCGGCGACCAGCTCGGCCGCCTCGTCGTTGTCTAACGGGTCGAACTCGTCCTTGCGCCACCAATCGTAGGTGACGGTCCCCTCGACGATTAGCGTCGGGTATATCTTGAGGTAGTCCGGCCGCCAGTCAGTCTGGTCGAAGATGCGCCGGAAGTCCTCCAGACACATCTCCTTGGACATACCGGGCTGGCCCGGCATCATGTGGAAACCGACCTTGAACCCCGAATCGCGCAGGCGACGGTTCGCGTCGATGGAGGCCTGGACTCCGTGGCCGCGGTGCATCTCGCGGTTGATCCGCTCGAAAGTCGTCTGGACGCCGACCTCGACTTTCGTGCCGCCGAGATCGAGCATCCGGTCGATCTGTTCGGGGTCACACCAGTCCGGCTTGGTTTCGAACGTCGTGGCGACGTTACGGACGTCGGCGGTCTCGTTTTCCGCGATGACGTCCTCCAGATAGCGGAACTCGTAGTCGTCCTCGGCGAAGCTCACGTCCTCCGCGGGCGTCGGCTCCGAATCCACGTCGAAGTCGTTCATCGCCTCCAGGGCCCGCTTGACGAACCACTCCTGGTAGTCGTGGCTCCGGGCGGTCATCGTCCCGCCCATCACGATGAGTTCGGCCTTGTCGACGGGATGGCCGATTTCCCGCAGTTGGTTGAGCCGGAGCGTGACCTGGCCGTAGGGGTCGTAGTCGTTCTGTTCGCCGCGTGCGGCCGCGGGCTCGTGGCCGGTGTAGGACTGCGCGGAGGAGAACTCCGAATCCGGGCCGCCCGGACAGTACAGGCACTTTCCGTGGGGACACCGTTCGGGCGATGTCATGATCGCGATTGGGGAGACACCCGAGGCTGTCCGAACGGGCTTGCGCTGGAGGACCTCCTCCAGCACCTCGCGGTGCTCCTGTGGCGCGTAATCGAGCAGTTCGGAGTTTTTCGGCACTTTCGGTGCGGAGTACTCCCGACAGACGTCGATCTTGGCCGATTCGACGTCGTCGCGCTCGACCTCGCCCGCGAGAATCCGGTCGACCAGCTCCGCACACACCTGCTGGAAGGTCTCTGTCTCGTCTGGGTCCGGCGTCTCCGTGCTCATCGGCGTTGTGCGAAATCGGCGTTTCGCCCGAATAAGCGTGTCGCTCGGGTATCGTCGGTGACGGAGACAGCCGTGAGGTTCATTGTGCTTTCACACCAAGTGGAGGTATGAACGGCGAAACGGACGATTCCGGGAGCCTCGACCGGCCGACCTTCCGCGGGTGCGTGTTCTGTTACAGCGCGGAGTGGGCGTACTACGGCGCGAAGAAGGCAGCTAAGTCCGTCTCAGCGAGTGATACGTAGGGGCCCGGGTAGCAGCGAGCGAGCCGTCTGGGAACAACTCCGGAGTCGTTGAAGCGCCGCCACAGTCCCTGTACCTCGTTATTTCGAATGATACTGCCGGGGGAGTCTTTTAGTCGCTGCTCTCCTCCACTGTGTCTATATGCCAGACACGACCAGTGGGTCTGCACAAACTCGCTCCCGGGAATTGACGCCGACGGAACGATTCCAGGAGTTCATTGCATACATTCCGAGTGGCGATACGATCCCCGACGAGACGTGGCGCGGCCGACACCGTAATATCCTCGTTCTGCTGCTGGCGCATGTGCCGTTCCTGCTGGCGCTCGGGCTGTATTCGGGAACTGAGTCGCTCGTCACGGGCGCGACGCTCCCCGAGATCGACACGCTCCACGTTCTCGCAGAGGTGGGAGTCGTCGTCGGCCTCGCCGTCTTGGCGAAGTTGCCGTGGTTCAGTCGGCGGACGCGAACTGCGCTGGCGACGATGGGGCTCGTCACGACATCCGGGTTCCTGGTCCACTTCTCCGGCGGGTACATCGAGGCCCACTTCCACTTTTTCGTCGTGATGGCTGTGGTTGCTGTTTACGAAGACTGGCTGCCGTTCATGCTCGGCATTGGCTACGTTTCGATCCAGCACGGGGTTTTCGGCATGATCGATCCGAGCCGGGTATACAACCACTCGGCGGCAATCAACAACCCGTGGGTGTGGGCGTTCATCCACGCAGGCTTCGTCCTGATGCTGGCCGCGGCGCTGATGGCTCACTGGGCCTCGACCGAGCGGTCCCGTGAAGCGGCGGAACAACAACTCGAACAGGCCAGAGAGAAGACCCAGGAGGTCGAAAACCTGGAGGAGAAGAAAGCCGAGATGGAGCGGACCATCGCCGAGGCCGAAGAGGCGAAAGCCGAGGCTGAGGCCCGACAGCGAGAGGTCGAGGAGTTCAACGAGCACCTCGAAGCCACGGCCGACGCCTACAGCGCGGCGATGTCCCGGGCGGCCGACGGAGACCTCACAGTCCGTATTGAGCCCGACAGCGAGAGCGATGCGATGGCACAGATCGCCGAGTCGTTCAACAGGATGATGACGGAGACGGAGTCGGCGATGGCGGAGATACAGACGTTCTCCCAAGAGGTCGCGTCGACGAGCGACCAGGCCACGGCCGGTGCCAACGAGGCAACGGGGGCCAGCGAGGACATGAGCGAATCGATTCAGGGTATCGCTAGCGGGGCGGCCGACCAGCGGGAGATGCTCGAAACCGTCTCGGGCGAGATGACCGACCTGTCGGCAACCGTCGAGGAGGTCGCCGCCTCTGCCGAAACCGTCGCCGAGCGGTCCCGCGAGACGGCCGAGATCGCGGACGCCGGCGAGGAGACGGCACAGGAAGCGATAGCGGGCTCCCGAGAGGTTCAATCAGCGATCGATTCGACCGTCGAAAACGTGGAGCGGCTGGACGAGAAGATGGCCGAGATCGGCGATATCGTCGAGCTCATCGGCGATATCGCCGAGCAGACGAACATGCTGGCCCTCAACGCCAATATCGAGGCCGCACGGGCCGGAAACGGGTCGGGCGGCGACGGGTTCGCCGTCGTCGCGGACGAGGTCAAACAGCTGGCCGAGGAGACGCAGGCCTCGGCGACCGAAATCGAACAGCTCATCGCGGAGACCCAGGCACAGACCGAAACCACGGTCACGGAGGCACGGGGGGCCAAGCAGGACATGCAGAAGAGTACCGAAGCCGTCGAAGACGTCGTCGACACGTTCACGAAAGTGGCCGAGAACGCCGAGGCGACCGATAACGGGATTCAGGAGATCAGCGACACGACCGACGATCAGGCCGCCACGACCGAGGAAGCGGTGTCGATGGTCGAGGAGGCCGTGGACATCAGCGAGGCGACCGCCGCGGAGACCGAGACCGCCTCCGCGACCGCGCAGGAACAGGCCGCGTCCATGTCACAGGTCAGCGCCAGCATCGAATCGCTCGCCGAGCAGTCAGAGCGGCTCCAGACGATGCTGTCGGAGTTCGACGTCGGCAGCCGCTAAGGCTCACTCCTCCCAGTACTCTTTTTCCGCGTTCCTATCGAGATACGTCGACAGCGTTCGGTCCGCTTTCTCGCCGCCCGGTGGCGACCCGGCGTACAGCCCGACCATCTCCCGGTCGGGGTAGACGGTGATATCCGGCTCTTCCATCGTCGAAACCATCAGCAGTCGGAGTTCAGACTCGCCGGCTTCGATTTCGTGGGCACTCTCCTCTCCGGCCGGGAGCGCGACGTAATCGCCCGGCTTGAGCGTATGTTCCTCAGCGTCGGGCCCGAGCCAGAGCGTGCCGGTCCCGGCCTGGACGAATATCGCTTCCTCGTTACCCTCGTGGTAGTGGCGCACCCAGAGCCGCTTGCCCGGCGGGACGGCGTAGAGGCTCGCACCGAGTTTTTCGCCTCCGGCGGCGTCACCGATCTGCTTGCGCTTGAACGTCCGGTCGCCGTGGTCGTGGTCGGTCCAGTCGAGATCAGCTTCGTTGACGGGGCCGTCGCTCATGCCCAGGTAGATTGCCTGCGGGTAGAAAAAATCTCCTGTGCTACAGTTCGTCGGCCAGCACGTCAAGCGTGGCGTCGAGGACGGCCGGTCGCTCGCCGGCCAGGTAGCGGATGGTCCCCTCGCGGACGCTCCGCGTCGCGACACCGCCTTCCGGCACGCGCTCGCTGACTTCGCTGACTAGCTCGTGTAGGTCCAGATCGCCGTTGGCACGGACGTACATCGTGTCCGTCGAGATGCCGAGCACGGCGTCGCTCTCGTCGCGCACGTCCCGATGGAGTTCATCGAGCAGGAGCGACTCCGGCGGGAACTCGTACTGGTGGGTGAACGCGTCCGTATCGAGGACGGCGATGTCGACGTCGCCGACGGTCCGGTGGTCGAGGTTGGCCCGGGCGGTCGACACCTCTTCGTCGACCTTCTCGCGGAACTGCTCGGCGATGTGGCCGGCCAGGCCGCCCACGTCCTCCTCGTCGTCACCGAACACGAGGTCGGTGATGAGTTCGCGCTTGTCCTCGTAGGACTGGTAGTGGGCTTCGAGCGCGACGGCTTCGCGGAGTTCCGATACGGCGGTCTCGTCGTAGCCGGCCTCACTGGCTGCGTCAAGGTACGGTTCGGGGATGTCCTCCCAGAAGCTCACGGCCGGGAGGTGCTGCAGGTCGTCGCGGACGTCCTCGTTGACGTGTGCGGCGACGTTGGCCGCGAGCGCCGTCGAGGTGGTCTCCGAAACGGTGTCGGCCGAGGGGGAGACGACGGCGTCGACCGTATCGACGACCGCGCCGTCGACGTCGATGTCGTCGATGACGACGCTCGGTGCGCCGTAGACGTTCAGCAGGTCGAAGCCGTCGAGGCTCTCGCGCGTGCCGCCGGCGGCGACGAAGACGAACAGCGGGAGCTTCTCCTCGTGACGCTCCCGGTTGTCCAGCATCGTCGTCGTGTCCTTCGTCGCGTCGTCCATGTCGTAGACGCCGCCCTCAATCGGTCGCCGGTCGAAGTAGTGGTACTTCGCGTCGGCGCGGCGGTGCTGCTCGGTGACCAGCGGGAGTGCGGCGCGTTCGAGCGCGCTGCCGGCGAGGTAGCCGTCCGCGGTGTTGGCGTGGCGGACGATGACCGGCCGGTCCGTCAGCACTGCCTTCCGGATCTGGGTCGCCGCTTCGACCAGATCATCGGAGAGGGCCGCAACCGCCGTATCGTCGGCGAGCGGTTCGGCCGTGTCAGGTCGGGCTTCGTCGTCGAGGGCGTCGGCGAGTCGCTGTTCGACTTCCTCGCGCTCCTCGGCTTCGAGGACATCGAGCTCCTCAGTCTCGACCTGCAGTTCACCGCGACGCTCGCGGACTTCGCCCGAGAGTCGGACGTAGTCGTCTTCCTCGACCTCGGGGTAGGCGCGGACGCCTGCCTCGACGAAAGCCGCGCAGTCGACAGTGCCGGTCTCGTCCTGCAGTTCGAACACCGTCGGCCCGGAGGTCTGTCGGATGCCGACGACTTCGCCTTCCAGTCGAACGTCCGCGCCGACGTGGTCGTCGAGATCGCCGATAGCCGCGGCGACCGGTTCGGCCGCGGTCGCTTCCTCCGTCTCCGCCTCGGTTGCACCCTCGTCCTCGGTCTCGGTGACGACAGCGGTGTCTGATCCGCTGTCGTTGCCGCCGACGGCCGCAGTGCCTTCGACGCGCTCGTCATCGCTGGCCCGACTGACTGCGCCGGCGTTCGTGGCGCTGCTGTCGTCGGATTCGGTGCCGTCGTCCGCGTCCGATTCGTCGTCGCTTTGTCCCGCTGACTCGTCAGTTGAGGGTCGAGACGCCTCCTCGTCCGAATCGTCGGACTGTGCCTCGTCTTCGTCGTCTTCGTTTTCAAGCAGAACGGAGTGGCCGATTTCCGGGTCGTCGACGAGGACGCCGCGGAACTCGCGTTCGGACTGGCGGATCGACCAGCCGAGGTCGACGTTGCCGTTGTCCCGTACGTTCTTGACCTGGACGTAGACGGTGTCGCCCGGCTCCCAGTCGAGGGAGTCGAGCCGTTGGTCCAGTTCGCTCCGGTGGAGCAGCCCCGTTACGCTGTCGCCGATGTCGACGAAGACGCCGAACTCGGCGAAGCCGTCGACACTGCCGCGGTAGTAGCGGTCGACCGATAGCTGGTCGGCACGAGAGCCGCGGAACTCGAACAGGGCGTCCTCCTCGTGGAGGTCACAGATGCGTCCTTCGACAGATTTGCCGCAGATGATACACGAACCCATTACACGGTGCAAGCATGTCGGGCCTAAAACGGTTGTCGAATTCCGGACGAGCGAAACTCCCGCCTCAGTCGAACATCTCACTCTCTTCTTCCAGCAGTTCGAGGCCTGCAGCGACCGCTTTCGCCTGTTCCGGGAACAGAGCGACCTCGATTTCGCTCCCCTGCTCGTCTTCGAAGGCGATTTTCACGCGCTTGTCGCCGTACTCGCGAACGTCGACGCCCTCGACGTCGTACATCTTGATGGTCGCTTCCTTGTTCGACGGCCCGACACTCTTGAACGCTCCGTCCTTGAGTTCCAGCATGAACTGGTCGATGTCGATACTGAGCATCGTGCGGAAATGCATGCGGGCAGACCCTAAAACCCGTAGTCGGCAACCAGCATCGAGATGGCCTGGAAGCCACGGAAGCCGTAGCCGAAGATGATCGCGGCGGGAACGGCTCCGACGATTGCAGCCACCGGGAGCCGGATATTGTGGACGACAGCAGTCCCGAGCAGGTACAGCCCCGCGCCCCAGGCGGTGACGAGCACACGGACCTCTGCGCTGGGCAGGCCCGCAAGCAGACAGGGGGCCATCGCGTAGCACATCACCTGGACGGTTTCGCTCACGCCGCCGCGGTCCGACGCGACGGGGAGCAACAGCAGGGTCTGCAACGCCGCTGTCAGATGCACCGTTGCCGGCGTGACGAACACGAGGATGGCAAACAGCGCCAGCACCGCGACGCCGGGCGAGAAGCCGCCGATAGCGGGGTAGTCGAACGGCCCGGTAGACAGGAGCCCCCGCTCGGCTAACTTGACGACGGCGTAGCGGCTCACTTCCTCGAAGAGGACCACCGTCGCCGCGAACACCAGCCCCGGGGCCTGGTCGCCCGGTGCGACGCCGGTGCGGAAGAACCGCCGCGGGCGGCTGAGTATCTCGACCCACGCACGCACCAGCGCGGTGGGCCCGCGGTCCCGGCCACCGGTCGGATTCTCGACCCACTGAGTCACGCCAGAAACTTGGGCGCGAGCCGGTTTGATCGTTTCCTTCTCTCGGTCAACGGCCCCCTACTGCTCGGACACGGAGAGCGGTCCTCACGGCTAATCATCCGCTCCTGCGGACCGGACGCTCACGGCTCGGACACGCACAGCGGACCTCACCGCTAATCGTCCGCTCCGACGTTCTCCGTACTCTCGAAACACGCCGGGTCCGGCTCGATGTTCGCGTACTGGACCGCTTCCTCGCCAAGTGTCGCCACGCGTTCCTCGATACCGGCGTCAACTATCTGCCCGTCGGCGATGTGATTGCGCGCGTTCGGAACCGCGGCCTGATGCGGGATGACCCAGCAGTTTAGCGCCCGACAGACCGAGCGGAGGTGTTCGAGCGCAGTGATAGGAAAGCCTCCGCCGGCGACGGCCAGCAACCCCACGGTCTTGTGTTCGAACTCGTCGAAGCCACAGTAGTCCAGTGCGTTCTTCAGCACGCCGGAGTACGACCCGTGATACACCGGCGTCCCCAGTAAAATCGAATCGGCCGCGTGGATTCTTTCGGCGAACGCGACGGCGTCGCCGGCCTCGCGGTGATCGGCGTCGAACACTGGCAGATCGAACTCCTGGAGGTCTAGCGATTCCGTCGTCGCCCCCAACCCCTCGGCAGCGGCGAGTGCGCGCTCGATACCGATCCTGGTGTAACTCTGCTCTCTGAGACTGCCGACGACACCGACGACGTGTGGTTCGGACATGACGGCTCTATGGAGCGGGGACGGTATATCGATAGGGGAGACGAGGTCTGCCACTGGTCTCGGTCCCACTGTCGGCTTGTCAGACCATCGAATTCGCTCTAGCCGACGCTCAGTTGTCGTGGTAGACGTAGAGGAGGTTCGGATACGGGATGTACGCGACGCGTTCGAGCCCGCCGCTGCCGACCTCCTTCTTCAGGTGGACGCCGTTCGACCCTTCGACCACGTCGTGGATGTTCTTGATTTCGGTGCCGTCACTCAGCTCAGCGGTCATGTGTGACATCATGAATCATACACGTTCTGGTCGTAAAGCACCCCGGGCTGCGCGTGGTCGACGACAGCAGTCGATGAGTGGCTGGCGGATTACGCATGGTTCGCTACGCTAGCGGCTGGAAAAGGAGTCCGAGGCTCAGGAGCCGAGCTGAATCTTCTCGGACGACGCTTCCTCACGGGAGCGGTGACCGAGATCGGCCTTCAGCGCCTCGATGGCCTCCTCCGGGTCGGTCTCCGAATCGAAGACCCGGTCGAAACCGAGCGCTTTGAACGTCTCGCGCGTCTCCTCGAAGGAGTCCTGCCCGACAGCGAGGTTGCCGCCGATGTACGTCGTCACGTCCAGACCCGCCTCGTTGATCTGCTGCTGGAACCCCTGGCAGTCCTGCTCGGCGTGGCCGTACAGCGACGAAACGAGTATCGCTTCGGCGTCGTGTTCATCCGCGGCGTCGATGAACTCCGACTGGGACGACTGGACACCGAGGTTGACTACGTTGAACCCTGCCGCTTCGAACGCTCGTTCCAGAATGGTAATCCCAACGACGTGCGCGTCGGAGCCGATGACACCGAGGATGACTGTCCTCATACAAGACCACCAATGGGTGTCAACTACATAAACCTAATGATAAACCATGATAGATTATGAGAGCAGTTCACACACACCAGGGGAGGATATTAGCCATGATAGCACAAACGAACCGATAGACACAGCACCTATGGTACGCGACACGTCTCAGCATCTGGCAGATCCCCGGGTACTGCGCCGCCTATCGCATCAGTCCACCCACTGTGGCACCCGCTCGGAACAATCTGTCTGTCCGTCGTCGGGACACGCATGACGACCATCCGCCGAGCCTTCGACGCCGACGCCGACGGCATCCGCCGGGTCGCACGGGCGGCGTGGCACGACGCCTACGACTCGCTGGATTCCGACGTCATCGACGAGACGATATCCGACTGGTACGCCGACCCGCTGGGCAGCGCGCTCCACGGGTGGGCCGGCGGCGTCCCGGCCAACGACCTCGACGACATCGAGGCGACGCTACTAGTCGCCGAACAGGACGGCGAAATCATCGGCTTCACCCAGGGCATCACCATGCATACGATGGGGACGATGCTGCGGCTGTACGTCCACCCGGACTACCACGGGGAGGGTGTCGGGACGGCGCTGTACGACCGGCTCGAAGACATCTTTCTGGAACACGGCGTCGAACAGTTCCGGGCGCTCGACCTGGCCTCGAACGACCGGAGCCGGGAGTTCTTCGAGAACCTCGGCTTCGAGCGGATCAAGACTCGGACACTCACTATCGGCGGCGATCCCTACGACGAGGCCGTGTATTCCCGCGAGCTATCGCCCGAAGAAGGCGACGAGTAGCGTCAGCTAACGCGATCCGTCTCAGATACCACTGACCGTCTCGATGAGCCCGACCGATTCGAGGGCCATCCAGCAGACGAACACCACGTACAGACCAAGCAACGTGTACGCTTCGCGGTCAGAGAGTTCGAGCTCCGTCCGGATGAACACGATGAACACCAGCGTTGCGAACCCCAGAAACCCCATCGTCGGAATCGCCACGAGAAAGTCGATTGTCGCCCGCCCTGCCAGGAGGACGCCGACCGGAATCGCCACCAGCAGATTGAACGTATTGCTTCCCAGAACGTTCGTCAGACTCGTGACACTGTCGTCGTTTTTCGCCGCCCGGACGCTGACGAAGGCATCAGGGAGGCTCGTGCCGGCAGCGATGACGGTCAACCCCCAGAGGAACGTCGGGGTGTCGAAGATGACACCGAGGGCGAGCGCGCCCTGAACCATCCCCTCGACGCCGACAGTGATGATGACGAGTCCGACCCCGAGCATCCCCCACTCCCGGCCCGGCCGGACGCTGTGGGTTTCGTCCGCGACGTGCTCGCTGGCGTCCTGCTGATGCAGGAAGACGTAGATGCCGTAGGTCACGAGCGGAATGGCGGCGAGCGTGGGGGTCAGAATAGCCGCCTCGTTCGTTCCGCCCGGGACGTACGTCGCCCCGAGCGCGAACACGATGAACAGGATGAGGACGCTGATGACGTAGAACTGGGCGTCTTTGTGGACGATGTCACGTGTTGACCGGAGTTCCTCGCTGGAGAGCGCCGCAAGGGCCGGGATCACCAGGAGATTGAATATCGCGCTCCCGACGATGGCACCGACGCCCAGCGAGAACTCGTCGTGGACGACGGTGCTGATAACGACCGAACTTATCTCGGGAAAGCTCGACCCGACGGCGACGACGATTGCGCCGTGGACCGCCACCGGCAACCCGTAGTACTTGCTCAGCCGTTCTGCGGCCCGCTCGAAGTACGCGCTCCCTTTCCAGATGACAGCGGTTGCGACGACGATGAGAGCGACCGAACCCAGCAAGCCAGCCATTGTGGACGTATTGACCGCACGGGTTCAAGGGTGTATGCCACTGGCGGTCAGCGCTGGAGGCGCGCGACCGTCTCGCCGTCGCTATCCTCGACATCGACTAGGCCGTCGTCCGCGAGATCGTCCAAAAGTCCGCGGAGCCACTCCCGGCCGTACTCTCCCTGGGGGGCGTAGTCTACGCGCACACGCGGCCCCAACTGGTCCAGGCGCAGTTCGTCGTACTCCTTGAGCGCCGAGATGACGCGGCCGCGCATCTGTCGACGGCTCCCCTCGAACTCGGCCTGGGTCGGGACGTCCGGCGCAGTGAAATCGCCCGTCTCGTACGCCGAACACCACTCGCGCCAGGGGCACTGTGCGCCGTCGCAGTCGGGCGTCTTTTCGCAGGCGACCCCGCCCAGTTCCATGACGGCGTTGTTCCAGACCCGGGACTGCCCCTCGGGCATGAGCGCGCTCGCGGCCGCTTCAAACGCCGAGTCGTCGTCTGGAACACCGAATGCACGATACAGGACGCGCTTGACGTTCGTATCGACGACGGCGTTCCCGTTGTTGAACGCGAAGGAGGCGACAGCGTTGGCGGTGTAGGGACCGACCCCCATCAGGTCGCTGAGGCCGTCCGGGTCGCGGGGCCACTCGCCGTCGTAGTCGTCGACCACTTGGCCGGCCGCCTCGTGGAGGTACTTCGCACGATTGTTGTAGCCCAGCGAGTGACTGGTCCAGAAGCCCACGACATCCGAACGGTCGGCCTCGGCCAGGGCCGCCGCAGTCGGCCAGCGGTCCAGAAAGTCCTCCCAGGCGTCGACGACCCGGTCCAGTTGGGTCTGCTGGCTCATCACCTCGGAAACGAGAATCTCGTAGGGGTCAGTCGTCTCCCGCCACGGGTACGAGCGGTGGTCCGCCTCGTACCACTCCACGAGCGCGTCCTGGACGGCCGACGGGTCCGCGGGCACGCCTCCCGGGCGGTCCGTCGCTGTCGACTGGTCAGTCATACCCCTGTTTAGCCCTGTCCCGATTTGTGCGTGGCGGTCGTTGCCGCTCATACTGTCGGCTGCACGTCTGGAAAGAATCGTCGCCCTGGGATGGCGGATATCTTGCAGTAGTTACAGCCAACAGTATCAGTCGTCGGCTTCGGACCGTCCCCACTCGAACTCAGTCCCGTACCAGTCCGGCTCGTCCTCGCTGAACACGTCCGCGAACACGAACATCGCGCCGTCGGGGTACGTTGTGTCGATATACAGCCGCCAGCCGTGGGCCTCCGCGATGGTCTTGACGATAGAGAGTCCGAGCCCGGTTCCGTCCTCGCTCGTCGTGTGGCCGTACTCGAAGATATCGTCGACCGCTTCGGTCGGAATCCCCGGCCCGTCGTCAGCGACGTAGAACCCGTGGTCCGTCAGCCCGACCGTGACGGTCACCTCCGGGCCGACGTGGTCGAGGGCGTTGCGAAACAGGTTCTCGAGGGCTCGCAGCAGCCGTGTCCGGTCGGCGTCGATGGTTCGACTGCCCGCGATCTCGATGCTGGCGTTTTTGTTGTCGATGTTGTCCCACGCCTCGGTGACGAGTCCCTCCAGTGGAACCGGGGCCGTCTGCTCGACGCTTGCGCCCTTTCTCGTCAGCGTCAGCACGTCGTCGATGATCGACTCGATGCGGTCGTGTGCGTCTTCGAGTTTCTCGATGTGTGACTGGAGGTCGGTCGAATCCGTACCCGGGTCCGACAGCCGCGTCGCAAGCAGTTCGACGTGGCCCCGGGCGACCGTAAGCGGGTTTCGGAGGTCGTGGCTCAGTGTCGACGCGAACTCGTCCAACCGCTCGTTCTGACGTTCGAGTTCGCGGCTCGACCGCTCGGCTTCCTCACGGGCCGCCTGGGCCTGTCGGATCTGGCTCCGGAGCGTATCCCGCATGTTCCCGAAAGCGGCGTACAGTCTCCCGATTTCGTCCTGCCGGGCTGTCGAGATGTCAACGCCGAGATCCCCCCGCTCCATCGCCTGCGCCCGGTCGCGAAGCTGTATCAAGGGCCGAATCGTGTGCCGCCCGAAGAGGTATCCCGCGACGACCAGGGAGACGACTGCCGTCCCGACGACGGCGAGGAAGCCCCAGCGGACGAGCCGACTCGTCCCGTACAGTGACTGTCGCTCTGCGCTCGTCATGACCACCCACGACGTACCGTTGACGGGCGTGTACGCCGCGACGCTTCCCCCCGTTTCGATAGTCGTCGTCCGGCCCGCGGTCGCGGCCCGGAGGCCGTCCTGGCTGATGGACGGGGACCCGTCCTGGCCGTCGATAAGCGGGTCCCCGTCCCCGGTGAGCAGTTGCGTCTCGAACCCGTCGCGCCCGTCGTGAAACTGGTCGGTCGGGACCCTGGCAACGAGAATCAGGGCCCCATCGCCATCGGTCACGGGAGTCACGAACGCCATCGAGTGACCGTCACCGTCCGCGTAAACTGTTGAGCGCACCACTGTCTCAGTGTCGGTGGGACCGTCCATCGCCGCCGTAACTGGTGACTCCCACGCGGATTCGACTGCCCACGGGGACCGTCCTTCCGTGTTCGTCTCAGTGCTAGCGACAACTGTCTGTGAGTCGTCGACAGTGGAGACGTAGTGGAGCGACCGGATCTGTGACGACTCTGCCGTGGCAACGGTGGCGAGGTACTGTCTGATATCCGCGGGCGTCCCGGTGTCGTAGACCCCTGCGGCCGCGATAGCGACGGCCTCCGTCTCGGTGGTCGTCCGCCACTGCTCGATACTGCCGGCGCGATGCGTGGCCGTCGTTTCGAGGTCCGTCGCCGCGTCGCTGACGACTCGTTCCTGTATCTGCAGATAGCTGACGAAGCCGACGGCTGCGAGTACGACGACGATCACTGCCAGCGCGACAGCGAACTTCGCCGTGTAGCTTCGCGCGAACACGCCCGGTACGACCGCGTGGAGCCGCGCTGTCACCCCATCGCGCCGACTGGACGCTGCGTTATCGTCCCCACCACCTGTCATTATCTGATCTGATTCCGTCAGTAGTCGACTGCTACCCGTCGTTATGTTTAGTCCATGATATAATTTATCATATGTTATAATCGTCGACACCTGCGTTTCGGGGTACGGTCCCAGACGAGTCGTAAGGGGTTTCCTCGCGCTCATCGTCCCCCTTCGTATGAGCCTCGACGACCTACAGGAGGATATCGAAGCGGCGTACGGTGACTTCGACGACGACTTCGAGCTATCTATCGACCGCGAGACGCGCAACGAACTCGCGATGCTGTCTGTCGCACTCGACCCGGATGACCCGGACGAACTCGTCAGGCGCGCGGTTCACATGCTGTTCCAGTCGACCGTCGACCGCGGGACGCTGGATTTCCACCTCCGGTCGAGCTACGACTGCACGTACGACGAGTATCTCTCGGGGATGACCTTCGATCAGATGACCGGGAACGACTTCCCACAGCAACAGGACAAGGACGACCGGCGCTACCAGTTTTAAACGAAGAGTCCGAGCGCCAGCACCGTTGCGACACCCAGGACCACCGAACTCCAGAACGCGACGCGCGTGGCGAAAGCGCGGTTCGGTCCTGGGGCAGTCAGTGCAGCTTTGACCATGATGCTGGCGGCCGTCGCGGTCAGAATGGCGAACATCGCCGTCGGCCCGTCGATAGCGCCGCCGCGGTACAGCAACACGGCCGAGGTCGTCGCCCCAGCACTGGAAACCAGGCCGCTGAGTGCCGACGTGATGTAGAGCCCCGCCGTCCCGAACTGCGTTTCCGCGAACCCGCCGCCGACGACGACTAACAGGAACACACCGCCAAACGCCAGCGCGTTCCGTAGCGAGAACGGGCTTTCAAGCCCCATCTCGACTGTTTCCGACCAGTCGGCGGTGTACGCGGCGACGGCGACACTGCCGACGATGACGGCTCCCAGCGGGAGGATCGCCTCGACCAGGACGCCCCGTTCGATGGTGAAGAACACGGTAATGAGGAGGTTCCGGAGCGCCATCGCCGCGTCGGCGAGCAGAATCGCAGCTACCGCGTACGAGGTCGCGTCCGGCTGCTGTCGGACGTGGTCAAGCATCGTGCCGACCACCGCCGTCGACGACGCCAGGCCGCCGAAAAAGCCGGTGACGGCGATGCCACGGCCGCCGTAGGTCTGGACGATAGCGTAGTTGACGATGCCGATGCCGGCGACGAACACCACCATCAGCCAGATGACCCGCAACTCCACGGCGATATCCAGCAGTCCCCCAGGTATCTCGACCGGTTCTGATGGGAGCAAGGGGTAGATGACGAAAGCGAGGATGGCGAACTCCGTCGCCGAGCGCAATTCCTCGCGGGAGAGCCCCCACGCCAGGGAGTGGAGCTCCCGCTTGAGCACCAGCAGCAGCGACGAGAAGACGGCGACTGAGACGCCTTCGAGGATGAACCCCTGTGCGACCAGCGCCCCGATGCCGTAGGCGACGAGCATCGACACGGATGTGGTCAGTGACAGCCCATCGGCTTCCGCCTCGCCGAGGAGCCCCTGCACTGCGAGCAAAATCCCTTGCACGATGACCAGCACGCCTCCCACGACGAGCAGTGCCTGGCTCTCGACCAGCGTGAACACCGCAGCGAGCAGGCTAATCAGTGCGAACGTCCGAATACCGGCCGACTTCTGTGACCACTCCCGCTCTAGCCCGAGAAACATCCCGAGCGCCCCCGCAAGCAGGATTCGAAACACGGTCGTCTGAATCGGCTCCGGGGATAGTTGCAAAAGAGGTGACACAGATGTGATACGGCAGGCAGTGGCTAAAGTGATAGGGGGTCGCGACAGCAGATACCTGTCGGGTCACAGACTCGACGCTACCGGCGAAACGACGGCCTCGGCACAAGCGGCGCTGCGACGTTGTTACAGGTCGACGTACTGGTCTTCCCACTCACGGCGGGCGTCGATCTCGCGTCGACCGCGACGCGTGAGCGTGTAGAAGTTGGTCCGGCGGTCGCGTTGGCCCTTCTCGACCAATCCCTTGTCGACCAGGGTATCGAGGTTCGGGTAGAGACGACCGTGATGGATCTCCTTCTCGTAGTACGCTTCGAGTTCCTCCTTGATAGCTAAGCCGTGGGGTTCCTCCCTGCCAGCGATCACGTAGAGAAGATCACGCTGGAATCCTGTCAAGTCGTGCATCGATTCACCTATGTAATGATTTAGTATCTATACTGTTAAATATATCGGCCCAGAGAATTTGGAGTGGTTTCGGTCGATTGGGGTGTCGAATTTTCTGTATTTAGAGCCTCTGTCTACTGTTTGTCCATATGGTAAATACAGTCAGTATATCATCATTCTTCGGAAACTGATGGCAACAGTATTATTTGTCAGTACAGCCTACAGGTGATATGGTAGAAACAGTCCTGTTCGAAAACGAGCAAGTACTCGACCGCAGTGCCGTCGCGGCATATCTCAGAACGATGGCCGACTCACTGGAGGAAGGGTCTGAGATCACACTCAGCGCAGGAGAGCAGGAAGCCACGTTCGCACCGCCATCTCAGGTCGAATTCGAGGTGAAAGCCGAGCGCGAGGGGCCGGAGGGTGGCGACGGCGAGCTCAGCATTGAAGTCGAACTGGAGTGGCCCGAGAACGCGACGGACACAGAGTTGTCTATCGAGTGAGTCGTCTCGGCCAGTAGTCACTTTTTAGAGATGCAGAAATCGCTCGTATCAGGTCGTTTGCAGCGAAGTAAGTGGAAAGCGGTCGCGAAAAACGCGACCGCTTGCCGCCCTGAATTGGTCCCCGCTGACGCTTCGGCCCTCCAAGCGAAGCGTCACTTGGTCGAATGGGGCAGAATAACTTAAAAGTACCGGCCCCGTCCAGCAGATGTTAGTTATCGGATTAGAAGCGGATGTAAGTTGTAACTAACCTAGATGTGTTCCTCCTCAAGCACCCACCCGAGTGCCCGCTTGTAGTGGGTGAACATCATCCGGACCCGCTCGTGGTTCATCTCCTCGTCGTCTAGCTGTTCGGCAAGGAACTCGTACTGCTCGCGGATCTCGTCTTCCGAGCGCATACACTGACATAGACAGCCCTCGCGGAACAATCTTGAGGGCTGGCCTCTCAGCATCACGTATGAAAGTCCGCGGGGAACGCGAGTGCCAGGACTGTGGCACGCGATGGCGGTACTACGAGACGGGGAGCATCGCCTGTCCGGACTGTGGCAGCGTCCACAGCGTCGGCATCGACGAGCACACCGAACACACCGACGCACCGGCCACGCTCGACCTGACACCGGTCCGGAGCCGGATCGACGCGGATTCGACTCGGGAGATCGCTGACGCGGCTGCGGAGCGTTGCCGGGAGTATACGCGAAAGCGGGGATTCATCGACGCGGGCGAACTTCGCTCGCTTGATCCGACGTTCGTCGCTGCGGTCGAACTCCAGCACGTCGGTGCACACCTCTCCCGGGAGCTGCGCAGTTCCGACCCGGCGGAGCGGTACTTCTACGAACTGCTCGGCGGGGCTGACGACGGCGACCGGCCGGCTGTCGAAGAGGTCCCGTCGGCGCTTCGAGTGCCGTACGGCCTGGCGATGGCGGCCGCCGTCGACAGCTATCAGCGGGACGTACGGACGTATCTGGACGCCGATCCGGAACCTACTGCGCGACAGCTCTCCGGACGGATTCGCGACCATCGAAAGCGGGTCGAGGCCCTGGACGGCGATGTCAACCCCGCGGACGCCAACCGTCTCGTCCACGCGGCGCGGGACCTTGGCTCGTACATCACCGGCGATGAGAGCGCCTTCGTCAGAGCCGAAAACTGGCTTGCCGGGATCGAGGACGATTCCGTCTAACTCCCTATCGGAGCCGCCGAACAAGCGTCTCGTCCAGACAGTTTCCCGGAACCGAGTCTCGCCACGCGACGGTCTCTATCGATTCGCCGACAAGTCCGGGGTCTGACGCGAGCGTCGTCGAGTCGGCCGTCCCACGATAGGTCCCGAAGAAGAACGTCGCTTCGCGCCCGCCGTCGGTCACTGTGACCTCGGTGACAGCGGCCAGTTCATCGATGGTACTCTCGACGCCGGTCTCCTCGCACACCTCGCGGCGCACCGCCTCCTGGCGCGTCTCGCCGGCCTCGACGCCGCCGCCCGGAAGCTTCCACGTGTCGTCCTCGTAGACGAACAGCGCGCGGTCGTCGGGGTCGGTGACGAGCGCGCCCACCGCCCAGTGGAGACCGCGGTCGGCGCGGGCGCGGACTCCCTCTACGCCCGCTCTGCCGGTCTCGCGGGTCACCCGGCGCGTGAGCACGTCACGATCCTCGAAGGCCGCAAGCGACGGCATTCAGGGCAGGTCGACGTCGATGTCGTGCTGGAGGCCCGTCGCTTTCACCGTGTTGTACAGGAGCATTGCGCGGGTCATCGGGCCGACGCCGCCGGGAACCGGCGTGATCGCGCCCGCGACCTCCTTCGCGCTCTCGTACTCCACGTCGCCGACGAGTTCGTAGCCCTTCTCGGTGTCAGCGTCGACGCGGTTGATGCCCACGTCGATGACCGTCGCGCCCTCCCCGATCATGTCGCCGTCGATCATCTCGGGCACGCCGGCTGCGGCGACGAGGATGTCGGCGTTCCGGGTCCGCTCTGCGAGGTTCTCGGTGCGGGAGTGACACACCGTCGTCGTCGCGTTGCCGCCCGGTGCCTTCTGGATGAACAGGTTCGCCATCGGCTTGCCGACGATGTCCGACCGGCCGACGACGACGGCGTCCTTGCCCTCGGTATCCACGCCGGCGCTCTCGATGAGCTTTTGGATGCCGTGGGGCGTGCAGGGCTTGTAGCGGGCGTCACCGGCCACGAGCCGGCCGACGTTCTCCGGGTGGAAGCCGTCGACGTCCTTCATCGGGTCGATGGCTCGAAGGACGGACCTGTCCTCGACGTGGTCGGGGACGGGCATCTGGACCAGGATGCCGTTGACGTCGTCGTCGGCGTTGAGGTCCTCGATGGTGTCGTACAGCTCGGCGGCGTCCGCGTCGGGGTCGATGTCGATGTCGATGGCCTCGATACCGACCTCCTCGCAGTCGTCCTGTTTCATCGAGACGTAGGTCTCGCTGGCGGGGTCCTCGGACATCAGGACCGTCGCCAGCGACGGGCGCTCGCCCGCGTCGGCGAGGCGGTCGATGGACGCGACCAGGTCGTCCCGGATCGACTGTGCGACGGCGTTGCCGTCGATAATCTCTGTCATTACGTACATCGGCGGCACGGGGCGGTATGAACGTCCCGGATTCGGTCAACCGCGACAGGCCGGCACGCTCTCATTCAGGGGCAGTCCGACGCGGCGACTGGCTGTCGCTCCGACCCCTGCTGGATGGTCCGTGTCGTGCCGTCCGGCACGGCCACGGCCATCGCTTGCCCGCCGTACCCGTGGGTCTGGTCGTGGCCCCGGACCACAACGCAGGCCGCGTCGTCGGGAACCGGGATCGTCTCCGACCGGGTGAACGGGGCCGTCGAATGGGCGTGCAGGAGGTCCCGGCGACCGAGCCGGTCGCCATCGGGCGTCTCGACCTGCCACCAGTTCGCGTAACCGTCCTCGCCGTCGTCGTCATGATAGAGCGTTACGTCGAAACGGTAGTCGCCGCTGCCCTCGCCTGCGATCTCGACGCCGACGACGTTGGCCTCTCGGAGGTCGAGTTCTGCTTCTGTGGCTGTCCCCGTCTGTACCGTAGTCGACCCCTGGTCTGTCGCGGTTGTGGCGTCCGTCTCTGACGCCGTGGCGGCTGCTGTCGGCTCGCTCGCGCCGCCCTCGCTTTGCCCGGTTTCTTCCCCTGACTCGACCTCGAACTGCGTACAGCCACCGAGTGTCGACAGGGAGGCACCCAGCGCATAGAGCATCCGGCGTCGGGTCGTGCAGGGCATACCGGATGTGTCGGCTGGCCAGGGTAAAAATCCCGTTAGGAATGGCAGGAAAGGTAGCACCAGCTGTAGTCGCTCTGGACGGCGTCAGACCTCAACGCAGCCTCTGCCATCTACTCGTGGAGCCACTCGTACCACTCGCCCAAGTCGACCAGCTCATTTTCGATGCCGGCCATCTCGTACTGATTGAATACTTCGTCGACAGTCCGAGCTAGTCCTTCCGGGTCGGTATCCGGGAGCGTCTGTTCGTAGTAGAGGAGGAGCCCTGCGTGGTCGTATTCCTGGCTCAACGATTCGAAGTCTTTCGCGTTGTTCGTCAAAAGGACAGTACTGTGCTCACCACACCACTCCAGTAGTTCAGCGTCAGTCGTGTATTCCCCGAACCGGTCTTTTGCTTGTTCGACATCGTAACCACGCTCACGAAGCAACCGCTCGAAGACTCGACCGACGTGCTCGTCGAGAAGAATCCTCGTGTCCGTCACTGGACTGGTTCTTTTGGCTTCAGTGACGACTCCCGCACCTGCTCGAACGCATCCTCGTTAGCTCGTTCGAGTTCGCGCATCTCCTCGATATGTGCGTAGTAGTACGAAAGTGCCTCATACACTTCTGAAAGAGAGATATCGAGCTGGTCAGCGACGTGAGCGGGACTCAGACCACTTTCGATTGCACGCGTCGCAACGTGGCGAACACCGACTCTCGTCCCGTCGACCCTCGGTTCGCCACCCAAGATGTCTTCGTCGTGTGTGATACTCATATGACCAGTTAGACTCCCTCACCGGTTATATCTTTTCGGCGGTCAGAGCAAAAGGTCGCGAACAGTACTCGACACGAAAGTCCGCATCGGGGGAGTGGACGGGGAACGGGACGACTACTCGTACAGCGTGTACTCGTCGGTCAGTTCGTCCACGCGGTCGCTGACTTCCGCGACGACATCGTCGTCGTGCGGGGCATCGACCACGTTGTAGATCAGGTCTGCAACTTCGCGGCAGGCGTCCTCGTCAAAGCCACGGGTGGTGAGCCCGGGCGTGCCGGCGCGGATGCCCGAGGGGTTGAACGCCGAGCGGGTCTCGCCGGGGACAGTGTTGGCGTTGAGGACGATGCCGGCCTCTTCCAGCGCTTCCTCGACTTCCTTGCCCGTAGTGTCGGGATGGGACGGCCGGAGGTCGATGAGCACGAGGTGGTTGTCCGTGCCGCCGGAGACGAGGTCCAGGCCGTGCTCCTTGAGGCGGTCACCGAGGGCGACGGCGTTGTCGACGGTCTGCTGGGCGTACTGCTCGAACTCGGGGGCCAGCGCCTCACCGAAGCCCACGGCCTTGCCGGCGACGTTGTGCATCAGCGGGCCGCCCTGGGTGCCGGGGAAGACGGCGTTGTCGATGTCGTCGGCGTACTCCTCGTCGCACATGATGATGCCACCGCGGCCGGCGCGGATGGTCTTGTGCGTCGATCCAGTGACGAAGTCGGCGACGCCGACGGGAGACTCGTGAACACCCGCCGCCACCAGCCCCGTGATGTGGGCGATGTCCGCGAGGTGGTAGGCGTCGACCGCGTCGGCGGCTTCCTGAATCCGCTCGAAGTCGACCTCACGGGGGTACGCCGAATACCCCGAGACGATGATGTCCGGGTCGAACTCCTCTGCGTGGTCGTGGAGGCCCTCGTAGTCGATGTAGCCGGTCTCCTCGTCGACTTTGTACTGTTCGACCTCGTACACCTGGCCGGCGAAGTTCGCCGGGTGACCGTGCGAGAGGTGGCCGCCGTGGGTCAGGTCCAGCGAGAGAATCTTGTCGCCGGGTTCGAGGACGCCGAGATAGACGCCCATGTTGGCCTGCGAACCGGAGTGTGGCTGGATATTGACGTGGTCCGCACCCCACAGTTCTTTCGCGCGGTCGATAGCGAGCTCCTCGACGTCGTCGGCGTACTCGCAGCCGCCGTAGTAGCGCTCGCCGGGGTAGCCCTCGGCGTACTTGTTCGTCAACTCGGAGCTCTGGGCTTCCATCACGGCTTCGCTGACGTGGTTCTCGCTGGCGATCATCGCCAGCGTGTCGTTCTGCCGGCCTCGTTCGCCCTCCAGGGCGTCTGCGACTGCCGGGTCCGTTTCCCGCACGGTTTCGTAGCTCATGTATCCGAGTCGGGACCGGCACGACAATAATCTACCCTTTGGGCCCACGCGTGTGAGTAGCTGGCACGTCATGTCCGCTGCCGCGAGTACGGTAGGCTCTAACACCCGTACGTATATATTGGATGACGGTCCACATCCTCACGCATGGTCACCTGGGGGGTGACAGGCGAGCGGGTGGGCCGGGACAGCAATGAGACGCTGGACTGGGACGGGGAAACGGTCGACCCGACCGCGCTGGTGCGCCAATTACACAGTCGAGAAGTCACGGACGGCGAACAGTTACCACAGCGTGTCGACGACTGTTACCGGGGGAGTGTCACCGAGTTAGCGCTACCGTCGGTGGATGCCAGGGTAACCCGAGTTGACACTGACGCTGACACCGAGACGGTTGACTCACCGACGACGCTACAGGAGGGAACGTATCTGCTGACGATGCAGGCCCGGGCTGCCGGTAGCGACCGGGAATCGCCGCTCGGTGTCGTCGACGACATTCGGATTCACGTCCGCTTCGACGGCCCGGCGTCGCTCCATTCGGCCGGCATTACCTCTGTCCTTGCCTTCGGAGAGCCGACGAGTGTTACAGTCGGGTTCGTCTGGGAGACGAACGCGGAGCGGCCGCATCTGCAGATCCCGGCAACGCCCGCGGGGCTCGCAACGGCGATCACGCACCTGAGCGGCGCACATCACACGATGCAGCCGTCCCGTTCGCACCCGGAACTCCGCAGCCATCCGCCGATAGTCACGACCGGCGAGACGACCCGCATCCCCGAAACAGTTCGGCAGAACCGCCCTGAAACTGGCATCACGCTCCGTGTCCCAGAGTGCGAGGCGGAACTGCTCGTCAGCGCACCGCTGGCGTACTATCTCGGGGCCGAAGTGGTCATCGAGTCGCGGGATGACACACTGTTGACCGCGGATGGCACGTCGGTACACCTCTCCTTCGACGCGTGGCCGTCGCTACAGGACGGCGTCGCGGCGCTGCTCCGGAAGGTGTTCTACCTCGACTGTCAGGTCAGACACGTCGATCCGGCCGAGAGCGGGAGCCGCATCACGTCGGCGCTCTCGCTGGATCCGGACGCGCTCCGCGCGCTGTCGCCGGCCGGACGCCTCGAACGGTACGTCGAGGTCTCCGACGAGGCTGTGAACTCGATTCTGCCGGAGTGGCCCCTTTCGACGTACGTCTCGCCGGCACCGGAGCGGGTCCGCTGCCTGCCCTTTCTTCTCGACCGGCTCAGCCTCATCTACCTGCCAGACAGCAGCCGGCTCGACCGGGACGAACTCCTCGACAGGACGTTGACGGATTCGTATCTGAGCCGCGGGTCGGCCGAGCGTCCCCCGGTCATCGAGCCGAACTTGCGCGAAGGCCAACTGCACGCCTGGCTCGCGCCGGGCAACCCGATTGACGCCTGTAAAACACCGCCGGAAGCGTATGTGAATCGCTACCGGTGTCAGAACCGCGAAACCGATAGTCAGCGGGTCGCAGTCGTCCTCAACGACGAGGAGATGGCAGATGAACACACGGAAGTCACGGAGATATACAGGGCAGCGGACCTCCCGATGGACGTTCAGGTCAGCGAACTGCTGTCGGTGAACGAACTGGCCGACGTGTTCCAACAGCCGACGGACTTCGTTCACTTCATCGGCCACTGCGACGACGAGGGCCTGCGCTGTCCCGACGGCAATCTGGCGCTGTCGTCGCTGTCGGAGGCCCGAACCCAGACGTTCTTCCTGAACGCCTGTGGCTCCTACGACGAGGGGCTGGAACTGGTCAAACAGGGCGCGGTCGCCGGCGCGGTGACGCTGACCGACGTGTTGGACAAACACGCCGCGCTGGTCGGGACGGCCTTCGCGCGCCTGCTCAGCAACGGCTTCAGCATCCAGCGAGCCCTGGAACTCGCCCGTCGCCGGATAATGATGTGCAAGGACTACGCGGTTGTCGGCGACGGGACCTATTCAATCGTTCCCAGTCCCGCACAGCCGGCGGCTGTCTGGCTCTCGGAGACAGAGGCGGGGTTCGACGTACAGTGTACGGTCGTCGCCCCGGAGCGACCCGGCGAGAGTTACCGGCTGCCGTTCGACGACAGCGCGGCACTGAACGGCGAACAGACGAGTCACTCGCTCAGCGCAGTGGAGCTGGCCGACGCCCTGGGCCAGACTTCGCTGCCAGTCATCTACGAGGGGGAGTTCCACTGGTCCGACGACCTGGCCGCGCGCCTCCGAACAGATTTCTGATGGACCCGCAACTGTCACGTTCCTTGGTGGGGCCCGGGACGGCAACCGCTCGCTTCTGAGCATAGTAACCGAATGGTCGCTGAGATACGACACTGCAAGGACCCCTTGCGTACCCAGGTGCAGATTTGATACTGTGATCTCAGTCACGAAGTCGCCCGACTGAGAGACAGTCACACCGGTCACTGATTCGACCGCCTTACCGCAACGCTGACGCGCAGAACAGGTAGTTCAGTCCGTGAGAGGAACGGCTTCTGCTTAGGAGGAGAAGTCAATATTTTATCGCTTCTCGCCACTGGGTGTTGTCTGATTGTTGGCGAAATCAACACGACTTGGTCGGTAAAATTAAATATAATAATACACTATATACTGCCATCGGACAATGACTGAAAATCTCCTACAGGACGACGTCGGTTCTATGTTGACCACGGTGTTTGGCGCAACTGACGAGCCGGTGTACGTCGTGAACCCGTCGCGGCGGAGCATCTCGGAACTTGTATCGACACTGGATGCAGACTCGGACGCCCCGGAAGTTCGTCTGCTGGCCGACGAGCGCGCATTGAAAGACGTCATGGACGACTTCCTCGTTGCGAGCACTGCCGCCGATCTCATCGACGAAGAGCGACTCACGATGCGGCTGCTCGACGACGTGCCGAACCACTCGGTCGCGGTGACCGTCGATACGGTGTACGCGCTCGTCACGATCAGCGACACGGTCGGCGGCCTCGGGACCGATGACGCGGAGTTCGTCGACAACGCCTACGACTACTACGACTCAGCCTGGGCGGACGCCGACGAGTACTCGCTTCGGACGCCGCCGCTCAATCGCGTCCAGAGCACGCTGGAAGCCGACATCGGCCCGGAAACCGCGTCGGACTTCAACGACGTTCTGAACTCGCTGTCGACGGCCCGCGGCGACGGCGACGGCCTCGACGAGGTCACCATCAGCCTGCTCGTGGCCGCACGGAACGGCGAACTGCTGTACGACATCAGCAAGTGGGGCGAGGACGTCGGGCTGGCGAGCAAGGCGACGTTCTCGCGGACGAAGACGAAACTCGAAGACATGAACCTCATCGACACCGAGAAGGTCCCGATAGACGTGGGTCGACCGCGGCTCCGCCTGATGCTCGGCGATGAGCGGCTCAGGGACGCCGACCCGGACGAGCTGGCCTCCGTGGCCCAGTCTATTCTCGCCGCGTAGGTTTTTCCCGCTTCACCACGAGGGCTTCGGCATGCAAACTGTCGAAGTCGTCGGGCGTGGACCGGCCGTCGACGCACTTACCGCGTTTCTCGCTGATATCGATGTCTCAGTAGCACAGCCGTCGACACCGGCGGACAGCAGTGGCGACCTCACCATCGTCGTCGATACCGTCGGTTCGGAGACGTTTTCGACGTGGAACGAGCGGGCGAAAGACGATGGCACCCCGTGGGTCGCCGTCGAACTGGGCGGCGTCGGCGGCGTCCCGGTAACCGACGCGGCGATCAGCGGCTTCGGCCCGGAAACGGGCTGTTTCGCCTGTCTCCGGACTCGGGTCGGGGCTACAGTCGACGACACCGAGGCGCTCGCGGAGGCCCCACCGGCGGCCACTCAACGATTTGCGGGAGCGCTGGCCGGCCGACTGGTAACCCAGTTTCTCAACGGCGATGGGGCCCTCTTCGGGACTGTCACGGAACTGCCGCACACGCAGCGACGATTTCTCCCCGTCCCGGGCTGTGACTGCGGCGAGAGGACGAGCCAGAACCTCAGCGACGGCCGCCAGACGGCCCCCGACGGCGAGGCACTATCGCGGGCGGAACTGGGCCTCGACGACCGGGTCGGAATCGCCACGGAGGTCGGTGAGGTCGAATCGTTCCCGGCTCCGTACTACCTGTCAACGCTCGCCGAGACTGCCGGTTTCAGCGACGTACCGGCCGCCGCCAAGGCCGCCGGTGTCGCTATCGACTGGGACACGGCGTTCATGAAAGCGCTGGGCGAGAACTACGAGCGGTACGCGGCCGGGGTCTACCGAGAAGGGAACCTGCGGCACGGGACAGTGGACGATGTTCCGGACGCCGTTGCGCCCGCGGCGTTTGTCAGAGAGGAGGACGAGTGGGACGAATCGACGGCGCTTCCCTGGGTCCCGGCCGAAAGTCTGCTGACCGACGAACGCCGGTCGCTTCCCGCCGGAACCGTCCATTATCCGCCACCATCGAACGCCGTCAGACCGGCGACGACGACCGGGCTCGGGCTTGGAAACTCCGTCACCGAGGCGCTGCTGACCGGGCTGTACGAGGTCATCGAACGCGACGCCGCGATGCTGTCGTGGTACTCGACGTTCGAGCCGCTCCGAGTCGCTCTCGACGACCACGAGCGGTACGAGACGCTCCGACGGCGCGCAACGTCCGAGGGGCTCGACGTGACGGCGCTGTTACTGACACAGGACGTGGACGTGCCGGTCATCACTGTCGCACTAGAACGGGACGAGTGGCCCCGTTTCGCGCTCGGCACCGATGCGGGCCTGGACCCCGGTGCGGCCGCCGTCGGCGCGCTGGAGGAGGCGCTCCAGAACTGGATGGAACTCGACAGCATGGGTCCCGAGGCGGCCATGGACGCACAGGGTGCTATCGGGCGGTACGCCGAATCGCCCGGCGAGGCGGCCGACCTGACGGCCACCGAGACGACGGTCCCGTTGGACTCGCTCGGCCCCGACGCGGCCCTCTCCGGCGAGGCAGAGCTAGAGGCGCTGTGTGAGCGGGCGGCTGATGCAGGGCTCACGCCCTACGGGGCGCGGCTGACGACGCGCGACCTCGAACAACTCGGATTCGAGGCGGTCCGTGTCGTCTGTCCCTCGGCACAGCCACTGTTCTTCGGAGACGCGTTCTTCGGCGAGCGGGCCGAAACCGTGCCGGCCGATTTGGGCTTCGAGCCGCGACTCGACAGGGGTCATCATCCGTTCCCGTAGAAGTGAACGGCGTAGCGAACGAACGCTCAGATGCCGAACGTCGCCCGCAACATATCCCGGGTGCCCGGTCCGAGGCCGACAGCAGTGACGGCGATGAGTAACAGGAGCGCGTACCGCGGGCTGTCGTCGATGAACTCCTGGTTGAACAGCGAGACGACCAGCGAGGCGACAGCGAGCTTGACGACCAAGAACGGCCAGGACGTGCCGATAGCGGCTGAGAGGCCGGCCGGCTGGAGCGCCTCGGTGGCTGCGATGATGAACTCGTTGGCTGGGTGTTTCGGGTAGTACGTCAGCGGGACGCTGAGCGCGTCGAGCCAGTCGGCCAGCACAACGTTCGCAACACCGTCGATGGCGTGGCCCCAGATGACCAGCAGGCCGATATACCCGGTGCCGTCGTTCATCGCCGGTCGGTAGGTTTCAAAGGCCCAGTAGAGGCCGTACGACAGCGCCGACGCCAGCGCGACAGTGGTGATGAGGACCGACGGGTACAGTGTCGCGTACTCGCGTGTGAGCGCGACAACTGTGAGATACAGGAGCGTCACGGCGACGAGGACGCCACCGACAGCGCCGGTCGTCCGGTAGTAGCTGTCGACGACGCCGCGCTGTTCGAGGTCCACGCAAACGACGAGGACGAGCAGCGTCAGCAAGAACACCGTGCCGTAAATGACGGGACTGATGATGAGTGAACTCAGCGGGTACTCGACGATGGGTGAGACACCGGCATCTACCGCGCGGTCGGTCGCATCCTCGACGGTCCGCAACGCGCCGCCGAGCAGCATGAACGGCACGAACGCGAAGTAGAGTTTCGGGTCTTCGGCGATGTCCAGTCGCTCGAGGAGGAAGTAGACACCGACGAGCATGTACACCAGAATCAGCATGTAGCCGATCTCGGAGACGAGAGTGTATCCTGGTTCAGCGATGAGCCGCCCCTCCTGGATGGCCGCCGCACAGCCATTGTATAGGGGTTGTGGCCCGGATGCAGTCATCTCGGCACAGCTGGCCGACTTGGCGTCCGCGTACACCGGCCCCCAGAAGTACTGCCAGAGGAACCGGTCCCAGACGGCCTGTGGAGCGGCCGTAACGGCACCGACCGCGACGAGAATGACAGCGACGAGAGAGCCCACCCAGAGCTGGCCGGGCCCGAAGTCATCGACGGCTCGCTCGAACGTTTCCATGGGCGAGTGACCGGTGGCAGGCGGTTTTAGCGTTCCGGTCGCGTGTGCGTAGGGTGGAATACCCGTGCCTCAGACGGCGGTGCCATGCGAGGCGAAAATGCGCTCAGTCTTGCGTGAGCGCTTCGTTTCCGGCCGCCACGAAGGTCTCGTGTGCCTCGCCGTTGGAGGCGACGACGGAATCGCTGTCGTGGGTCCAGGGCTCGCCATCGAGGTCAGTGACCGTGCCGCCAGCCTGTCGGACCATCTGGACACCAGCGAGCGTGTCCCAGGGAGCCATCGGGCGCGTGCAAACGAGTCCTTCGAGCGCCCCGTCGGCCACGTGTGCCAGCGTGGCCTGGAACGAACCCAGGCGCCGGATGTCGCCGAAGCGGTCGCCGACAGCGCTGCACAGTCGACCGAACTCAGCCCTGTCGTCGCGGTCCCACCAGCCCACCGGAGCCACGGCGAACGTCTCCGGGTCGGTCCGTCCGCTTACCGTGAGTTCGGTCCCGTCTCGGGTCACGCTTTCGGGGCCGGCGGCGTAGAGATCGCCATACGAGGGCAGGTAGGTCACCGATGCGACCGGTTCGCCGTCGACAACGGCGCTTACGCTCGTTGCCCACAGGCGCATCTCACGGACGTAGTTCGCGGTCCCGTCGATCGGGTCGATGACCCACGCCGTACCGCTGTCGGGGACCCTATCGACCGCTTCGACGTTTTGGTCGGCCTCCGGGCCAGCCAGCGTCGAGAGGTCTTCCTCACAGAGGAACCCGTCACCGGGGAACTCCGCTCGAATCGTGGCGACGACCTGCCGCTGAGCGTCGCGGTCCGTCGCCGTGACGAGGTCGTTCTTGTTTGCCTTCGACTCGACGCTGAGGTCGCCCCGGAACTGCTCGCGGGCCACGACACCGCCGGCGCGGGCCGCTCGCTCGGCAACCGCTGCCCGGTGGCTTGCATCTGTCATACCTGAGGCTGGACCGGCCTCGTTCAAACCATCTCGCCTTCCAGCAAAACAGGGCCGCCGTCCGGGGACGGTTCAATCGTCTTCTTCGACAGCCTCGTCGACAGCATCGAGAATAGCCTCGGCGATGTCACGCGCTTCTGTGGGCGTGTACAGGACCTGGTTTCCCAGCGACTGTTCTATACGGACGTAGCCGTCATCGTCCTCGATGGAGAAAAACGCCGTATTCTCCAGCGGTGGCACGCGCAGGCTGGCCCCCTCGGACTGGTCTGTAGCCATGTCATATTATAGCACACGAGCCGATTTAAATCTACGGCCCGGGATCACAGAACCCACCTAATTACAAATATTGATAATCAGACCCCAACGGCTTATACTCATCCCAGAAACATACACGTATGGCCTCGATACGTGGCGCGCTCCGGTTCAGTAAGGACATCGCAGTTATCATGCTTCTAGGAGTTGTCTACGTCCTTGGGCTGAGCGTCGCAACGCTGGTCAGTGCATCGGAGGACCGACTGCCGCGCCTACATGCTGTTGGTGGCGAAGTTCGGAACCGCCTTCGCCGACCGGTGTGAAGCAGTCAGTCTGAAGTCCCAAATCCGCAGATCAGGCACACAGAATCCAATAGCTGCAACCGGCGTGTCTTTTGACGCCAGTGGTCCGCGTGAACCGACCACAGACGATACCCGAAACGACTGTCCCGTGCGCTCTCGCAGTAGGTCATCGGCGTAGCGCGACTTTCCCAGACCAATCAGTTTAGTAGCAGTTGTCCTCGATTCTATTGTTTGAAACATCTCCAAGTGAAACCCACGGCAGACATAGTCTAATAGTCTGATAGATGTCCGCTTCACAACGTACATTAGTACGTGAATAATGTGCTTTATCGGCTGTCGTTCACTCCACACTATGCTTATGAACCGAAGAAATTGTGCACAATTAGGGGAGAATAGGGGTTGTCATGCCGATCATTGTTATTAATTATGAGTTATGCCACCCGACAGCTTTATTATACGCTGCTTTGACATGACACTCTGTGTGGGAGCCGTGCGGTACCTATCAAAAATCGACTATTGAAATCAGATAAATGGGGCCTACTAGCCGTATTAAGCAGGAGCCGATCAAGGGGAGTGGAGAGTGTATGCTACTAGACGCACCAGTTACAGCCGAGGTACGGGAATGACGATACAAGCAAATCAGGCAAACCAAGCGGGCCAACAGGGGATCGCGTCCAATACTGTAGACGAATTTCTTGTCACGCCGGAGAGCGAAGTCACACCGGTTTTGAGTGTCGTGATGCCAACCCTCAACGAAGAGAAAGGTATCGTTGAGTGTATTGATCGAATCAAGACAGCGATTACGGAGTTACGCGTACCGACTGAGATCATCGTAAGCGACAGCTCGACCGATGCGACACCGCAGCTAGCACGTGAGCGGGGTGCGACAGTCGTGACACCCGACGAACCTGGCTACGGGTACGCGTATCGCTACGCGTTCGACAAGGCGCGGGGAGAGTACATTGCGATGGGCGATGCGGACACGACGTACGATTTCGAGATGATTCCACAGCTCCTCGAACCTGTCCAGAACGGCGACGCGGACATCTGTATGGGAAGCCGACTTGAGGGAGAGATTCGGGACGGGTCGATGCCACCGCTCCACAAATACGTCGGAAATCCGCTATTGACGCGGTTCCTGAACACGTTCTATGGGGCCGGTGTGAGCGATGCACACAGTGGGTTCCGTGTGTTCACTAAAGACGCGCTCGAAACGCTAGAGCTAAAGACGACCGGGATGGAGTTCGCCAGCGAGATGATCATGGAAGCCGGTGCGAACGACCTCACCATCGAGGAAGTCCCGATTGTCTACCACGAGCGGGAGGGCGAGGAAACGCTCGACAGTTTCAGCGACGGCTGGCGACACGTCCGGTTCATGCTCGTGAACGCGCCGGACTACCTGTTCTCGTATCCGGCCCTGCTGCTAGTCTCAGTCGGGGCGGTGTTGATGTCGCTGTCAATCGCCCGACTGTCAATCGGCGGCGTCAACTTCGGGATCCAGACGATGGTCGGTGGGTCGTTGCTGACGATCGTCGGATATCAGGTCTGGACGCTGGCGCTGTTCAGTTCCATCGCCGCGAACCCGATCAACAAGCCCGAGGGCGTGCTTGTCGGCATGATACGGGAGCAGTTCCAGTTGGAGCACGGAGCGTCAATCGGCATCCTCGCGACTGCAGTCGGCGTCCTGTACCTCGGGAGCGTGTTCACCCAGTGGCTTCTCGCCGGCGAAGCGGCGTTACCGTCAGCCACGGCAACCCTGCTGGCCTCGACAGTCGTGGTGCTCGGAATACAAACCGTGTTCGGGTCGTTCTTCATGAGCATGCTCGCGGACAGCAGCTAAGCACGGGATTTCCCTTCAGCCGATTAGTCAAGCCTGCGTACACCTGCTAGAACACGTCCCGTTTGCAGCACACTGAATATCGGGCTGCGTTCGGTTCTCGGCAACGAACTGCCACTCGTTTCGGCCCACGCTGTCGGTTCCGTTCGAATACGTGAGCTGTCTGTACAGCCCATTGTAGTTCATCACGCTATCGTACTCCGTTCTGGAGTAGCGCTCCTCATCGATGCCGTCCTGGTGGGCGTCGAGCCCCATCGCGTGCCCGAACTCGTGCATGAACAGCGAAGCAGTGATTCTCGTCGAGTCGAATCGCTCCATCGCCGCGATTTCAGGTCGTCCTGCGCCGACGAAGTAGTCGTCCCCGTTGTAGGCGACGTCTTCCGTGAGCAAGACGTAGTAATAGCCGTCAGACCGGTGCTCCGAATGGTTGGCCCGGAAGTCGTAGATATCGTTTCCGAGACCAGCGCGGGGTTTCGAGTACACCGTCCCGTTGGCCGAGAGGTTGGTATCGTCTGTAACCAGATGCATATCGATACCGGTGGACCCGTCGGGGTTCGAAACAGGTGCATTGTCGAAGGTCTCGACGATAGACGCCTGGACCGAGTCGCTGAGCGTCGTTGACTGTGTGGAATCGACTTCGACGTAGATGTCCGTTCGGAGGGGGTCTGCGTCCGGAATAGCCTGCTCGCAGCGGACTTCCATACCGTCCGGATACCCGTCTCCATCCGTGTCAGGGTCGGTCGGATCAGTGCCGTAGACGGAGCGTTCTAGCGAATCAGACAGCCCATCCCCGTCTGTATCAGTGCCGTTCGCTTCGGCCTCTGCCTGCTGTGCGTTCGGAGTATCGGCCCCACCGCCGCTAGGGGCGTTCACCTGCGGCGACGTTCCGGCGGCCGGAAACATGACACTGACCAAAAGCACCGTGACGAGCACGACGGCACCGATGCGAAACATCGGCAGGCGGCGGAACCAGTTGTCTGTGAGACGGCGGTTGCCGACAGATCTGTCGGTGTGTTTAGATTTATTATTAGTACTGATATCTAGAATGGTATCTGGACAAGACTCCGATATCACGGATAAAATAGACTTCAGTCCCATCCTTACCGGAGAATTCTCGATTGCGAGTTAAGTAAGTAATTCTCTAGATATCAATATCGATTTCGATATTGGGAAGGGATGTACAGCAGACGAGCCTGGCTGTGGCTGTCGGTATCTTCAATGGCCTCGGTCCAGTAACGGGAGCTAATGCGTGGTACCCGGCGGTTCTGGCTCACACTCGCCGCAATCGGCTATCTCGTCGCAGGCGGCGGATTACTCGATGCACCCCTGTTACTCGTCGGTGCCGTCGGACTCGCAGGCTGGCTGCTCGCGATGCAGATTGCGTTCGTCCGTGCCGTTTCACGGCTCAGGAACGAACTCACTGTCAGCCAGTCGCTCGAACGGTCCCGAATACGGACCGATGTTGAAACGAGATATACGCTGCAGGCATCGGTTGACGCCGCCGACGGTCACCTACCGCTGTCCATCAAGGCAACGGTTCCGCTCGCAGCGCGGATGGAGGAGGGCCGCTCCCCGGCGATCACCCTCGATGCGTCGATGCAGTCATCGTCGGTGGCGGTTCCGCTCACCTGGGAGACGGTGGGCAACCACACCATCCCCGGAGCTACGGTGACGGTCAGTGACGGTACCGGGCTGTTTACCCAGTCGTTCACGACTGCCTCTGGCCCGGAAATAACGGTCGAATCCCCTTCGGTCGGTCCGATTCACGTCGGCCAGGGCGGGAAACGACTGCTACGTGGTGTCGGCGAGCACGACGCCCGCGGAAGGACTGGCGGCTTGTCGGCCGAGGAGATTCGGAAATACGTCCCGGGTGACGCACTGAAATACGTCGACTGGAAAGCGACCGCCAGGCTGGACGAGACCCACGTCCGCAACTACGAAGCCGAGAGTAGCCGTAGCGTAGTGCTCGTCCTCGATCATCGTCACACAATGGGAGACGGCCCACCCGGCGAAACGAAGCTAGATCATCTCAAAGCGGTCGCCGCGGCGTTCCAGCAGCGTGCCGAAACGATCCGTGACCCGCTGGGCTATCTCACTATCGACGACGCGGGCGTGACGGAGTCGAGAATCCCAGTGGCGAGAGCAGAGGCCTACAGGTCGTGTCAGCATCGGATCAGCGACCTCGATACCGAAACTGAGACGCCGGCAACAGCCACCGCGACAGCGGCTCACACTGGAACGATGACAGGAGTGGTGAATCCGAACACAGACACGCAATCACCGATGGAAACGACGCTGCTCGCGTATCGAGACGCCGCCGGGTCGAAGCGGCACCTTCCAAACCAACCGCTGTACAACGGATTCCAGGCGGCACCGAGTGAGATACGCGGCGCAGACCTGCTGGTCATTTGTACCGACGACAGCAACCCAAGCGAGCTGCGGAACACAGTGGGACTGGCGAGACGCAACGCGACGGAAGTCGTCGTGTTTATCACGCCGTCGGTGGTCTTCGACGCGGATCTCGTCGCTGATCTCGATACCGCATACGAACGGTATCGCGCCTTCGACCAGTTCCGGCGCGGACTGAACGAGATCGACTCGGTGACTGCCTACGAGGTCGGCTCTCCGGACCAGATCTCGGCTATCCTGTCCGGCGGCGCAGCGAACACGGAACAAGGGGAGTACGCATGAGTATAGCCAGGGAAACCAAAGAACGCTCGCTCCGCTCGATACCAACCGTACTCGGCCTACTAGGCATCGTCGCAGCGGCAGGCGGGCTTGTCTTGGGCGGGCCAGTGTGGCTCGGTCTCGCGGGTGTCGCACTCGGCGGGCTCTACCTGTTTGGAACCCCGGTTCTCGCGGTCGTGTTTGGCCAGATCGCGCTCATCGCAGTCGATGCACCGTCACTGCGTACCCTTGCCCTCGTCGAAGGCGGTCTGTTCATCGTGCTACTTTCGAGGGCTGTGGCGACGCACCATAGCCGGGCTGCCGGCGGCCTCGTCGCGCTCGTCGTTCCGCTGCTTGGCGGTCTCACCTGGCTGTCGCTTGAGCGCTGGAGCCTGGACCCGCTTCCGGTCGGGGCCGTCCTTCTCACCGGAGTCGCCGTCGTCGGCTATCTACTCCATCGCTATCTGCTGTTAGAACTCGACATCGTGACCGAAGACCCAGCTTCGGACAGTGATTTCCAATGAGCCAACCCGAACCTACGCAACCGGACGCATCGGTCGAGGAACGTGATCAACGAGCGGACGACGAACGCGACCGCCAGACCCTCGAGGCGGAACTGGAAGTGCTACGGGAAGAGAACCGGCGATTGCGCGACTCGTATGCCCGTGCAAAACGGGCGACGTTCAGACGCACGGCAATGGGCTTTTTTGTGGTTGGTGGGCTGTCCCTCATAGCAGCCCTCCTCTTTCCAGCCCTGCAGACCATCTTCGTCGCGTTCGGTGGAACCGGAGTGTTCGCCGGCATCGTCACGTTCTACCTCACGCCCGAGCGGTTCGTCTCGACATCGGTCAGCGACACAGTGTTCGAAACGCTGGCCGATGTCGAACAGCATCTCGTCAGAGAGCTGGAACTCCAGACCGAAACGGTGTACGTCCCGACGACGTCGCGTCCGGAAACGAACGCGCGCCTGTTCGTCCCACAGCACGTCGAATACGTGGTTCCTGACGTGGCGGAATTAGCGGAGTTGTTCGTCACGAGCAACGTCGAAGCGGCGCAGGGCGTCTCCCTTCCGCCGACCGGTGACCGTCTGTACACTGAGTTCGAGCGATCGGCGTCGGGCGACCTGGGTGACGATCCCGGAGCGATAGCGACGCAACTGACTGCAGCCCTATCCGAGCAGTTCGAACTTGTCGACGAGACAACAATCGAAATCGATGACGAGAACCGAAACGCGTCCATCGCCCTCGACAATCCAGCGTTCGGTGACATTCACCAACTGGATCACCCAGTGGTGTCCCTGCTCGCCGTGGGATTTGCTACAGGCCTCGACCGACCAGTCACCGTCGAAACACGTGAGGACGACCGATTCAGCGGTGTCGTGACAGTTTCGTGGGACGACATCGAGCAGCCATCGGTGCAGTCCGGTGACACGACGACCCGAACACAAGAGACAACAGCAACCCCAGAAAACGACTAACGGCGACTCGACCGCTACTCGAACTCACGTTTCGTCCCGCCGTCACCGACCGCCGGCTCAACCCCCGCACTGTGGTCGGTGTCGGACCCGGGCGGCGTGATCGACTGGAGGATTTCCTCGATAACCGCTTCGGAGCCGATCTGGCTCAGTTCGGCGTCGCTGTTCATGATCAGTCGATGTCGCAACACCGGGAGTGCCATCTCTTTGACGTCGTCGGGGATGACGTACTCCCGGCCGTTCAGACGGGCGACCGCTTTAGACGTGTTCTGGAGGGCAATCGTCGCCCGCGGTGAGGCTCCGTGAGTGACGTTTCGGTGGTCCCGCGTCGCGCCGACGATAGCGAGAATGTACTCCTTGACGCTGTCTTCGATGTGCGTCTCGGGGATCACGGTCCGGGCGTCTAGGAGTTCATCCCGGGAGATGACCTGTGAGATCGAGTCCGCATCGAGCGTTGGATTCGCGTCAAACCGGTCGAGAATCGCACGCTCATCCTCGGAGTCAGGAATCTCCGTAACGAGTTTCATCTGGAACCGGTCGCGCTGGGCCTCCGGGAGCTTGAACGTCCCCTCCATCTCCAGGGGGTTCATTGTCGCAACGACGGTAAACGGCGTCGGGAGTTCGAGCGTCGACCCTTCGATAGACACCTGCCCCTCCTGCATCGCTTCGAGCAGCGCGCTTTGGGTTTTCGGCGGGGCGCGGTTGATCTCGTCGGCGATGACCAGGTTCGTAAACACCGGGCCTTTCTGCAGTTCGAACTCGCCGTTTTGCTGATGGTACACCGTCGTTCCGGTGATATCTGCGGGGAGCAGATCAGGAGTCATCTGGATCCGGGAATGCTGGAGATCGGTAGCGTTCGCGACGAGCGTGGCAATCGTGGTTTTTGCGACACCGGGAACCCCTTCCAGAAGCACGTGACCGCGTGTCAGCATTGCGACAGTAATGTGCCGAAGGACCTCTTCGTTACCGATAAGAACTGTGTCCGCCTCGTCCCTGAGACGGTCGTACAGTACCGACGGATCAGTCATTGCGTTGACGTTCGGCCCGCTGTTTAATAACGGCTTCCGTTACCTGCTTGATCTGTGCGGCCTCCCAGTCCGGATGCCGGGCCCTGAGATACTGCTCGACGCCATCCCGGGACAAATGCGGATCCGTATTGTAGCCCCTAGATTCCCGGAGTCTCTCTGGGAGTCGCTCGTCGAGACGGCGGTCGTACGCGAGCAATGCCCCGACCAGAACGACGCCACAGAGCAGTAACAGCGCGTCTGACCGCTGCACGGCCAAGACAGCAGCGGCCAACGGCGGGACGCTACTGGCATGTGAGTAATCCAGCAATGCGGCGTCGTGGTCGGCGACGAGGTTCCGGACGAACCGTCGGTTGTCACCACGTTCGAGCATCGCGTTCACGAAGATACTCGGGTCACTGACGGCGATAACCCGACCGTCGCCGACCGATTCGCTCGTGACAACAGGCCGGGACGCCAACTGCTCCTCACCGTCGATCTCAGCGTTCCCGTTGCTGTCGAGGTAGGCGTATTCGGAGGTGTTGATCAGCGTCGTCGCGTTGCCGGCCCTGACGGTCGTGCCGTAGTTGAGGACGACGGTGTCAACGCCTGCCGTCTCCGGATAGTCGCCGGCAGGCGTCGCTTCCGGGAACGAGGAGTTCCGGTAGTAGTTACGGTTGTCGTACACGGGGCGGCCGTCAAAACGCGCGTCCGCACCGACCGCGGCGAGCAGGGCATTTCCGTGGGGCCGGTAATCCTCGGCGACCACGAGTGTGCCGCCGCTTCGAACGAACTCTGCGATTCGGGTCCGCTCGCTTGCCGAGTACGGCTCCGCTGGCGAGAGAACGACCGCAACGGTGCCATCAGCGTTGCTCGTCGGATACTGACTCACGTTCGTTCCGACAGTTACGTTGGTGCCGGCGTCAGCAGCGACGTTTTGGAGTTCGCCCGCGCCGTCCCACTGGGAGTTGTACGCACCGAACGCCGCCGATGACGTGCTCGCGGCGTAGACGAGCGCGATGAGCATGAGGGCGGTGTAAGCGGCCAGCAGTAGCTGTGGGAGACTGAGCGATGGCAGCCAGGAAGCGTCGGAAGTCGACGTCGACACCATCAGACCAGCCCCGGCGGTAGAATCTCAAGGATCCGTTTGATGACTACGTAGGCAAAGCCCACCAACCCGAGTCCGATGAGCCACCAGATCCGCCGTCGCCAGCGCGGCGATACGGCCTGTGGTGCGACCAGTTCGACCGTGACGAGAAACCCGATCAGCGAGACGACGAAGAACAACTCCAATGTCAGCGCGTCCAGCAGGGTTAACACGAGGATGGTGCCAAGCACCCACATGAGATGCCCGTAAATGAACTGCTGGCGCTGTCGGGTCGCCATAGTAGTTTTATTACCTGTAGTGGCAGTTAAACTTCCGGAATAGATGCAGTCTAATCAAACCATCCCAACCTTGGTAACTTAATCTCTTTATCATATACCTCAGCGAGAAGGGGTAAGAAATTCTCTTCTGGACTTGAGCGAATAATAGTCTTTCTAGCGCTAGATACTACGCCGTTGTGCGTTTCGTAATAGTGAGTTATTTTCAACACAAAATATAGTGTAATGGATCGGTTCTAATTATTCATAGTCCGCAGGTGTTGGAATATCGACTCTGAGTGTGTCTTCAGTCGAGTTAGAAAATTCGGTGTCGAACAGATCCTGATACTGGAACTCTCTCTTGCCCTTGAACGGCCCGGGCCGCTCGAAACTAGCGAGGTGTATCTTCTGAGAATCTGTATTTCCAGTAAATCCGATCTCGATCGTGCCCTCATCAAAGTCGATATCGAATTCTTCATCGGCCCCTATGTCCGGAAAGCCCCCTCCATCGCCAGTCGGATTCTCTGCTTTCGTAGGAGGCGTTGAATTACCTAGTGCAGCGCGCACTAGCTTCGCATCTGATTCACTGTAATTCGGTGGCTGAGGCACGTCTCCGATCCCAAGGTCGGCCTGCCAGAACACTTTCGAACAGAGGAGAACGTTGCTGATTGCCTGAACAGGCCCCTCACTGTCATATTCCCGAGCATCGAACGATCCCTCGTAGTTATCAACCGTCTTCCTGAAGACGCCAGCCCCGGTTTTGACCGAGATTGTGTGGACATCGTAGACATCGTCGACGGAGTCAAAATCGAAGGCGAGTACCTCTTCGTTCTCCTTCGTTTCAGTTACGGTAAGATCGAATGCGTCTCCAGCCTCCAGAAAGCCGCTGTCCTTTTCGAAGTTGAATGCGCCACCCTCTATCTCGTATTTGGCGAGTAGAACAGTTCCTTCGGGACAGGTGTTTTTAGCACCGGATGGAGGTCCACCACCGTCATTGTCGTCTTGTTTATCTTTTCGTCCGTGTCCATTGCCCCGCCCGTTCCCATTACCCCGTCCGTTCCCATTACCTCGCCCTGAGACAACTCCCGGTATCGAACCAGTCACTGCGATACCGCCTGCAATGCTAATTACAGAGCGCCTTGAAACTCGATTGTCTTGATTATCATCGGACATGCAATAATCTTTATGAGTGAGATAGTTTTTGTTAGTAGTACGTTTTATTTATACTCCCATCTTACTGACATGGAAAGAGAACCCTTACCATGTAAGGCAGTGTATTATTTTACAATGTCTCAGTGTAGAATATTATAGGACCTAATGAAACGGAATCCCCGACACATTCTGTCGAATAACTAACTCTATCAACTGTAGTAGAAATCACGTATATGGACTCATAGAAACTTTGCGAGATTGATTCGGTGGTCCATCAGGGAAGCTTGGAATCCCATATACTAATTGAACGGTGAAAAATTGTAAATAGAAGAAACATTATATTTAAATTGCATTATCATGATACACGATGTCGAAATTGAACATCTTCAGATGAATGTGGATGAACGGGGGCATCTAACGGAGATGTGGCGATCTGACTGGGAATTTTTTCAAGGCGACGACGAACCACAGATGTCCTATTTTTCGGAGACCTATCCGGGCATTGTACGTGCCTGGCATCGCCATAATCGGGGGCAAATCGACCATTTCGTCGTCCCTCGGGGGAAGGCAAAAGTGGGGATCTATGACGAACGGGAAGGGTCACCGACGCACGGGAATTTAGAGACGTACATTATCGGGGAAGGAAATATGAACGCGATTCGGGTTCCAGGGGACTGCTGGCATGGGTTCAAGGCAATCGGTGACGAGCGGGTTCTCCTCGTGAATTTCCCAACGATCCTGTACGACTACGACGATCCGGACGAGGAGCGGCTACCGTACGACACAGATCGAATCCCACTCGACTGGGAGGAACCTCCCCACGAATAATCATGAAAGGAGTACTACTCGCAGGCGGTACGGGGTCCCGTCTCTATCCAATCACTTACACCGGGCCAAAGCAGCTGGTGCCAATCGCGAATAAACCTGTTCTCGACTATGCCATCGAAGACCTCCGAGAGGCCGGTATTACCGAGATTGGCGTTGTCTTGGGTAACAAGGGACGAGACGCGATTCAAGATCACTTGGGAGACGGCTCTGCCTACGACGTTGAGATCACATATATCGTCCAAGGGAATCCGCTGGGACTCGCACATGCAGTCGGGTGTGCCCGGGATTTCGTCGGTGATGATTCCTTCGTCGTGTACCTCGGTGATGACCTCATGCGAGATGGAATTAAGGACATGGTTGCCAACTTCGACCCATCACAGTACAGCGCTGGTATCGGTCTACAGGAGGTGGACGAACCATCTCGATACGGGATTGTCGAGGTAAACGACAACGGTGATATCGTTTCGCTTGTCGAGAAGCCGGATAATCCACCGAGCAACCTCGCTTTGATCGGTATCTATGTCTTTACGCCTTCAATTTTCGAGCAGATCGAAACGCTGACCCCCTCGTGGCGGGGTGAACTGGAAATCACGGATGCTATTCAGGGGTTGCTTGAAAACGGAAGTCGGGTGCAGTCACACCTCGTGAACGGGTGGTGGAAAGACACCGGGAAACCTGAAGACGTACTACAAGCGAATCGGCTCGTTCTCGACGATATAGATGGACAAGTCGAAGGCGAAATCGAGGACGGAGCATCGGTCAGCGGGCGGGTCGAACTCCAGAAAGGGGCGGTTATCGAGAGTGGAGCTGTCGTTCGCGGTCCAGCCTCGATCGGAGCGGGGACCCGTGTCTGTTCTGATACCTACATTGGACCGTATACGAGTATTGGAGAGCAATCGGTCGTCGATAACGTGCATATAGAGGCCAGCGTCACAATGGGACACAACGAAATCAAGACCGATCGTAAAATCGTCGATTCGCTTGTCGGACGGGAGGCATGCATAAAGTCGAGTGATAGTAAACCCGAGGGTGAGCGGATGACTGTCGGCAGGAACTCGACATTAGAACTGTAACCATGCGCATTATCACACACACGTGTCCGGAATGTGGCACCATCACAGCAGGTAACGTGCTTGAACAGCGTCGTGAGCTGAAGTGCCCAGGTCTGAACTGTGACAATGTTCTCAAGTATTCCGACCTTTCGAGCGACGATAGGGCATATATTCTTAATAACCGAGACATCTATTCCACGGAGTAGTGTGAGCCAATACCGATGACAGTGCTAGTCACTGGTGGCCTGGGATACCTGGGTTCGAGTCTTATACGCGAACTCCCAAACCACCCAAAATTCTCCGGATCGGAGATCCGTATTTTGGACAACTTTCGGCAGCCGAGATTCCACTCGCTATGGGATCTCCCGGCGTACGCCGATTACGATTTCGTCGAAGGCGACATCAGAGACCCGTCAGTGAGGGAAGCAGCGCTTGAAGGCGTTGATACCGTGTTCCACCTCGCGGCGATTACCAACGCTCCTGAGACCTTCGACATCCCCGAAAAAACATGGGAAGTCAATCACGAAGCCGCTGTAGACCTGTTTCGTGACGCCCAGATGTCAGGCGTTGACGAGTTCGTGAACGCCGTTACCTGTTCTGTCTACGGACGAACCGATCAGAAGATCACCGAAGACTCCGAATGCAATCCTGAGTCCCCGTATGCAGAGGCGAAACTCCAGGCAGAATCGGACATGTTTGAAGAATATGACGGGGAGATGGGGCTTACCGGACTTCGACTGGGAACAGTTTATGGGTGGAGCCCGGGAATGCGTTTCGATACCGTGGTCGACAAGTTCGCCTTGCTCGCAGCGACCGGTCAACCCTTGACTGTATATGAAGGTGCTGAAAATCAGAAGCGACCGTATTTGCACGTCCGAGACTCTGTCCGATCGATGCTATTCGCTGCAGATGAACTCGGTGACGGAGAGGCATACAATGTCGTTGGGGAAAACGGCCGCCTTCAGGACGTAGTTGACGCGATTACGAAGCACTTTCCAGATGTCGAAATCGGCTACACCGAGGCTGAGCAATTAAATCAACTGTCCTACATCGTGAGCGATGAAAAGATCCGTTCACGCGGGTTCGAAACGGGTCATACATTAGATCAAGGGGTAGAAGAGCTCGCTCATAAGTTCCGTGCGTTCCTCTGAGAAGTTCGGATCTGGTTGCCACTGAGCGAGTACGTATTGGCCACAGGCTTTCTGACCGAACGAGGAGCCGCCAACGGTAGTGAGAGCTGTGGCCTCCAATTCACCATCTAAAGCCGTAGCCTGCTTTCGGACCGGTACCTGAGCGGTCGATTACATGGAGCCAGTGAAATAGAATGCCATACACTACATATGACTGGAAATGTCGATAAAATATACATTCTCAGAAAAACCAAATCACCAGATGCCCAGCGTATTACGATATACCTATTGACATTAATTTGGTTCAAATCGAATCGGAACCTTAGAAACCAGCGTATACTTAATCGATTACTAATCCTACACGACAGTACTAATGACGGAAACGGTGTTCATAACTGGAATCGCTGGTTTCCTTGGAAGCCATCTAGCTGACACGTTCATCGAAGAGGGGTATGAGGTCGCGGGAAACGATAATTTCGTTGGTGGATACGAAAACAACGTCCCTCAGGAAGCCGAGTTTTACGAGATCGATTGCAATGATGTGACAGAGATGAAGGCAGCGATGGCCGACGCTGATATCGTCTATCACACTGCCGCCCTGGCGTACGAAGGATTAAGCGTTTTTTCGCCTGCCCGCATTAACAAGAGTATTTATCAAGCAACGTCTGCGACATTGTCGGCTGCCGCTGACGTCGGTGTTGACCGATTCGTCTACTGCTCCAGTATGTCACGATACGGTGAGAACGAAACACCGTTTACCGAGGATATGGAGCCCCGTCCGCAGGACCCGTACGCAATCAGCAAGGTTGCAGCCGAGGATATGGTCGAGCTCATGGCTGATGTCCATGGTTTTGAGTACGTCATAGCCGTCCCGCACAACATTATCGGTCCGCGGCAAAAATTCGACGACCCCTTCCGCAACGTCGCAGCGATTTTTATCAATCGTATGCTTCAGGGCAAACAGCCGATAATTTACGGCGACGGGGAACAGAAACGGTGCTTTACGTTTATTCAGGACGATATTCGACCACTGCGGAAGGTCGCAACGAACGACAACGTCACTGGCGAAGTGATTAACATCGGCCCGGACGACGAGTTCATTACTATCAACACACTCGCGGAAACCATCGCAGATATTATCGACTTCGAATTAGATCCGATATACAAACCAGATCGCCCGCAGGAAGTCAAGCTTGCCAACTGTTCGGCAGACAAGGCCAGGGAGCTTCTAGACTACGAGGCACAGTATACCCTCCGCGATGGCTTGCAAGAGATGGTCGAGTGGATCAAGCACGAGGGTCCCAGAGATTTCTCGTATCATATTGACGTTGAGATTGTGAACGACCAGACGCCGGACACGTGGACTGACGAGCTAATCTGATATAGGCAAAGAGAGACTGAAGCCACGGTTACGTCTCTCCAAATGATTTCGTATTATACCACACTTACTTGATAGTACTCTAGATCTTATTATAACACTGGCCGAACAGGACATCTCACATGAGCGAATACGTCCTTTCAATAAATCCTTGTGTCGGGAATCTCGGTTCGCACGACCCAAGTGCGGTACTTTTCGAGAATGGACAATTAGCGTTCGGCGTTGAAGAAGAGCGGTTCACTAGAGAAAAACACGCGAAAAACACGTTTCCGACGAACGCTATCGAGGCTTGCCTCGAATACGCCGATATCAGTTTATCGAACCTGAAGAAGGTATTGATCCCATGGAAACCAAGTCTGTTTTACAGGATGCTTAGGTATGATATCAGCCAGACCGTCACAGAAACAGAGGGTGTTACTGAGGCGATTACGCAACTTGAAGCGACGGTAAAACGCGATGTTGGCCCGGTAGTATACTCTAAGCAGTCCGTTCGAAACCACCTATCTGAGTTCAGCGAGTACACCCCTCCTATCGAAACCGTAGAACATCACAAGTGTCACGCGGCGAGCGCGTTCCACCCGTCCGGCTTCAACGAGGCACTAATCGTCACCCTGGATGGAAGAGGCGAGTACGACTGCACAGTCGTCTGGAAGGGAAATTCCGAAGGGCTCGAACGGGTGCGAACGTATGAGTATCCCAATAGCCTGGGGTTCTTCTTCGGTGCAGTGACAAAATTCCTGGGTTACTATCCGAACAACGGCGAAGGAAAAATAATGGGGCTCGCCCCGTATGGAGACCGAAACGACGAGATCGAACAAGCCCTCAGAGAGGAGATCAGTATCGGGTTAGATTACGATGTCAGTGCGCTCTCGAAGGGGAATTTTGAATACGCAACTAGGAAGTTAGAGGAGATCTTTGATCGCCCCAGAAAACAGACCACGGACGAGTTTTCGCAGTGGGAGCGTGACCTTGCACACGTCACCCAAAAGTTGGTCGAGGAAACAGTCACCGAGATAGTCACCCACTACAGTGACCGTCTGGGTGTGGATAAAGTGGGGCTAGCAGGCGGTGTCGCACTCAATTGTAAAGTAAATAAAGAAGTTATGGAACTCCCTGGCATCGAGAGAACATTCGTCCAACCGGTTTCTAACGATGCCGGTACTGCAGTTGGAGCCGGATTCTTGGATGCAGGCATCACTGCCACCGAAGATATGTCGACCGTGTATTGGGGGCCCGAGTACACCACGGAATCGATCGAATCGACGCTAAAAACGAACAAGCTCAGCTATGCCAAGCCAGACGACTTGTGTCGAACAGTCGCAGAACATATCGCTGATGGCAAACTCGTCGGATGGTTTCAGGGACGGCTCGAAATGGGGCCTCGGGCACTGGGGAATCGCAGTATACTGGCTGATCCGCGATCGGAGGCCTCGCTCGACCGCGTAAACGAATTTGTGAAACATCGCGAGGGATGGCGACCGTTTGCCCCGTCGATGCTTGAACACGCCGGTGATGAGTATCTGGTTAATTTTGAAGAAGCCCCATTCATGATCAAGACGTTCGATGTTGTCGAGGAAAAGAAAGCAGAGATCCCCGCCGTCCTCCATCCGGCTGACGAGACCACACGGCCACAGACGGTTCGCGAGGATCAGAACCCGCGTTACTACGATTTGATTAGTGCGTTTGAAGATATTACCGGCGTCCCGGTAGTCCTCAATACGTCGTTCAACGATAACGGGGAGCCGATCGTAAATCAGCCAGTTGAGGCGATTAAAGACTTCTACGGGATGGGGTTAGATATCATCGTCGTAGAAGACGTACTGATCGAAAAGAGCTAAACGCTGCCTGTAATCGGGGCCGCCACAACAGAAGTGAAATGGGTTCAGTGACGAGAGTGCTGTGCGTAGCAACTACGATAGCTCCACCAGTGAATTTTATACTATGTCTGCTCGAATGTATCTCTAGTGACAGTACTGGCAAATACAGAGGACGACAGTGGTGACGATGAAGAGTAACGACGATGGCATTTCCACCGATATTGCTATCGTCGTTCAAGGGAATTACCCGTTGGACAGAGACGTTCGCACGCGGAAGATAGCGAAATCATTGGACGAATCCGGATCGAACGTCGCCATATTGGGTCGGAATTCACTAGAGGATCCGGACCTTGGACAGGTCAAAAGTTCGTATCCACCCCGTAAGGAAGATATCGACTACGCCCACGTCAGGCGGTTCTCGTGGCTGCTTTCAACACCGCTATTCGGGCTCGTTACGGCAAAAGTACCGGTAAATCCGTTCTGGATCCTCTGGCTGGTGATTCAGTTCCGGGATACTGAACCAGAAATCGTGATTCCGTGTGATATCCGTGCGGGTCTTCCTGCAATCGTCGCTGCAAAACTATCTGGAATCCCGACAGTGTTAGATCTGCGAGAGAATTTCGCGGAACTAGCCCGCGTAAAACCAATCGAACACGTCATGGACTATGTGGTACTCAACAGGACATTAGTTGGGGCCATCGAACACCTCACCGTGCAGTTGGCTGACCTGGTCTGGGTTGTCGCTGAAGAACGGAAAGAAAATCTGGTAGCTGCCGGGAAAGCCGAGTCAGCGGTTCACGTCGTCGGAAACGTCCCACTTCTGCGAGAAATATCTGCATTTACCCGAAAAGGAGGCGAGTACGACAACGCGGAGTGGCCCGGCTTCACACTCGTCTACGTAGGTTCGATTAACAAGTTTCGCGGCTTGGACTTGCTCATTGATGGGATCTGGCATGCGAACAGGAACCCGGACCCAAAGCCGGTTCATTTGGCCATTGCCGGGGATGGGCCGGACAAGGAACGACTCGAACAACGCGTCGAAACGCTGGGAATTACCGAGCATGTGGACTTTCTGGGGTGGATCCCGCCGGATACGGTTACCTCGTTTCTCCAGTCGGGTGATGTCGGTATCATCCCTCACGAGGTTAGCTCGTACACGAACCAGACTATTCCGAACAAACTCTTCGATTACATGAGTGTGCAACTCCCAGTTTTGACAACACCGACTCGTCCGACAGCCCGGATTGTCAACGAAATAAACTGTGGGAAAGTCCTCCCCTACCATGCTACAGGGAGTGTGACTGGAACAGTTATCAGGGAAATGCAGCAGTCCACTGAATATTCGACCTGGGCAGAAAACGGTCGGTCGGCTATCGAGAGCCAATATAACTGGGAGCATGAAATGGAGAAGGCACGCAGCGTCCTCACGGGCCGGTTCAACGTGTCAATCTAGCTCGGGAAAGCAGCCTAACTGTTGTAAGCCTACGTAAGCGACTTGCGAAATCACTGTCTACAACGGAGCTACAGCCGTCATCCGTCGAGATGTAACCGATAGAACTCGTATAGGTCATCGCCGACGGTCTCTGGGGTGTAATTATTACGGACGTAGTCGTATGCATTGTCGCCCAGTTTCTGCGTTAACTGCTCGTCCTCATACAGGCGAGTTAGGGCACTGGCGAGGGCCTGTGAGGACCGGGGCTCGACAACGAGACTCGTCTCACCGTCTTCGACGACGAACGGGGGACCGCCGACATCTGTGACGACTGTCGGGAGCCCACACGCCATTGCCTCGACGAGGACCCGACCAAACTGTTCGGTCCACCGTTCTGCCGCAACGCTCGGGAGAACGAAAACGTCGCCCAGATTATACGCAGCTTGGATTTCTTCGATATATTCGAGATGGTAGACCGCTGGGTTGTCACGGACGTGGTCGTTATAATATGATCTTTCGAACGAATTCTCTCCGAGAAGTATCAGAGAGATATCATCACAATCTTCCTGCATTGTTTCAAATGCCTCTAGCAGAAACGGAATGCCCTTGCGTTCGTTTAGCCCGTGGACGAACAAGATATTGAACGTCGATTCTATTTCGGCAGGAAGGGACGCTGCATCCGCGTCTTTCGGACCTGGCTGAAAGCGGTCGAGGTTGACCACGTTTGGGAGGATCTCTACCGAGTCCGGATCGACACCTTCGTGTATTAATGCTCGTTTAGACGCCAGCGTCGGAGATGTAAACGCATCAGCGTGGCGGTTCACGGTTTTTTTGACAATCCACGTCAGGGGGTTTGCAGGCCTGTGTGGAATGTTTTCGTGAGCATCGACGAAGAGAGTCGTATCCGTTCGAGCACACAGCAATGCAACGCAATACGAATAGATCCGGTAATTTTCTGTGACATGGACTGCATCATGTTCGTCTACGACCTGTCGTAAGCCCGTCAGTGCGATACTGGGAAGTTTGTACTTTTCCAGAGCGTGATATACGAGATTTTCCTGACCTAACGCATCGAGTTTTCCGTCCCACCAGTGGAGTGATTCGATTGGGAGATTGAGGTCAGATGTATCGAACCATGTCGGGTCACTCTCGAAGCCGGTGATTTCTATGTCCGAGTACGCGTTATGGACGTACTCCCAAAGAAGCGTGCTATTTGGTCGGAAATACGGACCCCGAATAATAGCAACGTCTGTTGGCATTCTATACCCGTCTCCGCAGCGGGCTATTCGCTCTTTCAGCCGCCATCGTTTCAAGATATCCTGCCGTCGGATCACTCCCGACTAGCTGTTTGGTAACGGTGCCCGCCGGAGACATACTGCTGGCAATCGTACCGTGGTGCAGGCAGGAGATGGCTGTCATAGTGAGTGCGTGTCGAGCAGCCATAATAAGTACAATTAGTCTACCAGGTACCCCAGATCCGTCAACTGCTGTTTCATATCGGCACTGAAATTGGCCTCGCGTGCAGTCCCGATCGGTTGCCCGAATGTTTCCTGCCACTGTTCTAGTTCGTCCCGCAACTGTGTGGTGATCTCAGGTCGCGCCTCTGAGATATCGGTGTTCTCATCTGGGAGTTTGTAGAGTTCGGTTCCCGTGTCGCTGTGAATTAGTTTGAACTCACGAGTTCGAAACGCCCGCATGTTGTCTCCATGTACGCTCGACGGATCGAAATCCGGGTTGATGTCGGTCAAATCATCGAAATCCAGCGGTTGACACCGCTCCGAGACGACCCAGTCTCGCTCATCGGATAACAAGTCAACCCCTTGTAATTGTTGGACCCCCCCAGAGATTTCTTTGACGAGAGTTTTTACGAGGTCAATGTGTTGAACAAGGGCGTCCGACTGCAGGCGCTCTGTTCCGGGGCCATGGATCACTAGCGGCACATTGAGGAGCGAATCATCGAGGTGAAATTCGTGGCCGATAACGTTACGCTCGCCGAGAAGTTCCCCGTGGTCAGCTGTAATGATAAAGAGAGTCTCGTTGGGTGAGTCTTGTGCGGTGACAAAGTCGAACAGTTCCCCGACACAAGCGTCTGTATAAGCGACCTCGGCGTCGTACATAGCTGTCAGAATATCTGATTCCTCTTCGGTTAATTCCAGTTTCTCAGTATTGTACTCCCAGTTATGTTCCTTTACCTGATTGACGACCTGAAGCGCTTTCTTCCTATCAACGCCAATATCGGCTAAGTACCGTTCCTGATACGGAATGGGAGGGAGATACGGATCATGCGGGCCAAGATAATGAAGGAACATAAAATACGGATTCGAATCACGACTCATTCGTTGAATGTTTCGCTTGGCCAGTTCATTGACAATGTAGGCAATCGAGTGGTCGACGAGGTCCGTTGAGAAGCCAACAGAATGGTTTCTAATCCCGAGAAGGTATTTGAAGAGAATATCGATATCGACCGTCTCCAGCAGTGAACTGACGCTGCCGAACCAGTCGAACTGGTCGAACCCGCGATGGAGGCCTGTCGCTCGGCTAACATGTGAATTTCGTGAGATTGCGACAGACTGGTACCCCGCTTCGCTCAGGAGTTCAGGAACCGTTTGCAACTCATCCGGAATCGCGTTTTCGATCATATTCACACCATGGGCGGATGGGTAGACGCCTGTCAGCATTGATGAGACGGAGGGTCTTGTCGCGATGGCGTGAGAAAAACAGTTTGAGACGGAGATTCCCTGAGTCTCGCCAGCAATCGCCTGGATGTTCGGTGTTGTGTTTCGTTCGTATCCACCCATCGGGGTGTGGTCTGCCCGAAGTGCATCGATAACTATCCATATGATATTCGGACGATGACCCGCTTCCATAGCCACTAACAGGTCACACAGATACATGGTTATTGGTAAGGTACCTTCAAAGACCGCCCAGTCAGCACCATTTTAACAGCGTCCTATTCCAGACGCACATTGGCAGTCATAGCTGACACGTCGTAACTCCGAGGCCGAATTATCGGAGAATCTGAGAGTAATCGGAGCCGATGGAAGTTTCGAAATTTATCGATGGAAAGTAGATAGTTTAGACCCTGCTCTCCCTTGACAGACCTGGGAATTTAATATCTGGGTATGGGTATATCGATAAAATGAATCGGGCCAACGCTAGGAGCCATTATCGATTGCCACAGCAGGCAGACGGTAGTAATCGCCCGTGTGATTTAAAAAGCAGATGTTCAGAGGCGAATAGGCGATCTGCTCGTCACAGTCCTGTTGGAGGGGCTGCTTGCCGGCAGCATGACAAGCGATCAGATGTGCTCAATTAAATTAACCTCGTTCTCATGAATATCATCGTTATCGGCGGAAGTGGACTCGTTGGACAGAACCTCTTGCAGTGCTGTAAAGAGCGTGGCTTTTCCGCGACTGGAACGTATAGAACATCGGCTGGTGCGGGAGCTAACCGGGAGCTAGATAAGACAGACCCTGCAGCGGTACGAAAGCTTTTCCGCGAAATCGAACCGGACGTAGTCATAGATACGGCTGCGTTTCACGCCGTTGATGACTGTGAATCCGAGCGGGAACGCGCGTGGACGGTCAACGCGCAGGGGACAAAACACGTGGCTGTTGCCGCTGACACTGTCGGCGCACAGCTGATATATCTCTCAACGGATTACGTGTATTCTGGAGCCCCAAGCGATGCACCGTTTAGTGAGACAGATTCCGTATCACCCATCAACTACTACGCACGGACGAAGTATGCTGGTGAACAGGCAGCAGAAATCGCTGCGGAAGCAACGGTACTGCGGCCAAGCGTAATATATGGCCTTGCCAGCAGTAACTTCGTCACTTGGGCTATCAGCGAACTCCGAGCGGGCAATGAGATATCGGTCGTTGACGATCAGGTCTCTTCCCCTACGTACGCACGCGACTTGGCACAAGCTACGTTGGCGGTTGCTGATCAAAACCTCACAGGCGTGTACAACGCGGCCGGACCGGAGCGAGTATCGCGATATCGATTCACGTGTGATTTAGCCGCATCATTTGGGTTTGATCAGGACCTGATTTCACCCATCTCTACCGAGGAGTTCGGCCAAGAAGCGCCCCGCCCGACAGACAGTAGCTTGGATTCGTCGAGAATATCAAATAGGACAGGTGTATCGTTTCAACCCCATTCGGCTGTCTTCGAAGAACTGGCAGAGAGGTCACAGTAATTTCTCGGGGGAAACGTGCTACCACAATTGTGTCAGCGCATATTGAGTAGCTGAACTCTGTTGATCCTAATAAGCTCTATTTTCGCGGGCCAGTAGCCACTATCTATCTATATAAGAGAAAATTCTATGTCTCACAGAAATGGATACAGATAGCTTTGCCGTTGAAACAGTACGGGGCTTGTGCCATCATGAAGCCGAGAGTTAGCATCATAATTTTAACAAAGAATCCGGGAAGCCAGTTCGGGGAGATACTGTCTGCAATTGAGAGGCAGTCGTACTCCGGACCCGTAGAAACGGTTGTCGTCGATTCTGGATCGACGGATGGAACACTTTCGCGAGCGGAGGCCCACGGCTGTGCCATTTATACTATTGACCCGGAAGATTTCCATCACAGTAAAACACGCAATTTCGGGGCAGAGAACGCCTCCGGTGATATACTCGTGTATCTTACTCACGATGCGACACCTAAAACGGAAGATTGGCTGGAAAACCTCGTCAATCCGATTATCACCGACCAAGCGGGGGTTGTGTATGGCCGGCAGGTCGCGTACCCGGACGCAAAGCCGATGAACGAATTCTTTTATTCGCACTTCTACCCGGACCAGCGCAACACGTTGACTGCAGACGATGCTACAGACACTCGACAGTTCTTCCTCGACAACGTGTACGTTTCAGACGTATCAGCGGCGATTGAGCGAGATATCTGGGAGCGGTATCGTTTTCAAGAGGCCATCAACATGTCCGAAGACAAGGACTTCGCTCTCCGGGTTCTCGATGAAGGTGTGAACATTGTCTACGAACCCGAGGCTGTAGTGTATCATTCGCATGATTACGATCTTAGAGAGAATCTGAAGCGGCGATTCGAGGACGGGCGAGCGTATGCAACCATCGCCGCAAATGGCGAAGACAATTTTGTCTCAAATGGGGTGCAATACGTTATTAAAGAAATGAGGTATCTGGTCAAGAATGGATATATACACTGGCTACCCTATGTAGTGCTTTACGATTTCACACACTTTTTCGGGTTCCAGTGTGGGAAATTATTAGGTCAGATTGAAGACCTCGAGCGATAACTGATATCGATAAATACGCGCTACTCAAGAACGATGAGGCAGCTATGTGGAGAACTAGCCTTTTTTATATAGATATATTTGGCCTCACCTTCGTTGTTCCTTTTTACTGAGACAACAGAATTCACGGGGTTTGGTTGCGAATGGTTGTCCGAATGTTACAATTATTGAGATCCATAATCGCGCGCATCAGTTGAGCGCACCAAACTGATTTAACCGGTTGAGACGGTTGAAATCCGGCATTTCTCACTTCAGCTAGTAACTGTATCTACTGCTTCCGATAGTATTGTTATCAGTATTTCATTTGCATTACGGTATCTGGTAAGTATCCTACAAGTGAGTGGATCTAGTTAGCTAAATAGCGATAGTAAATGTAGCTTACTAGTCGGAACGGTATTTCAGGAACTCCCTAATCTCCCACACGAGATGTTCAGAGCAGATTCAACCCCACCCCATTTGAAAACTGAGGTTACCGGTCATCGATATCGGCACAGTTCGTCCAGAGAACAGCAAGAAAGAATCAATCACAACTGTACCGGTTCAGAAACCCGCGCTCGCAGTTCACAACCCAACATACAATAATTATGTCCAACTCATACGACTACAATACCCCTGCAGAAGGCACCCTTGACTGGCATGTCCCACTGAATGAGAATTTCAGTGCTATTGAGAGCGACGTCCAGGAACTCGCAAACGAGCTCAACGTCTCGGGTGTGGGCGGATACAACACCCCAGCGGAGGGGTCGCTTGACTGGGATAATCCGTTGAATGAAAACTTCAGTGCTATCGAGAGCGACGTACAGGCACTTGCAAACGAACTCGGTATCTCTGGCGTCGGCGGATACAACACTCCCGCAGAGGGGACGCTTGACTGGCACATCCCGCTCAACGATAACTTCGAGTCGATAAAGAACGATCTCAACACTGTCTCCGATAATATCGGTGGAAGCCAGCTGTCGAAAATGAGCACGCTCTCAGTTGCGGACATTTATCTGTCGTTAATCAACGATATTGATGACCGCTCGCAGACGGTGTATGACGCGACTTCCTTTGAGGGCGCCTCGCTTGCTCACCAGGTCGAGAATGCAATGTCGGCAATGGAGTCAGAAATCGATGGCCGGGCTGTCCTAGAGGTTCCGGCCGGCTCCTATTCCTGGGACAAGACGGTCGAAATCGATACCGGCTCGGTTCTAGGTCCGATGCTCTGCTTCGCGAACGAGGCAGCGATAAACGTAACCGCTGATTGGGCGTTCAACGTCCGCCGTTCAGGAGACGGATCGAATTACTACGGGTTGACGAATGACCCGCGAAATCAGATCCAGGTGTACGGTGGCAAGTGGACACTCCAGGGAACAGGATGGATGTCCGCGGTCGATATCTATCGAGGTTTGATTGCTCCAGTCGTCATCAAAGGCGGTACGCACGGCCTGTTGGTTCGGGATGGCCAGGACTTCAGTGAGGGCTGGTCCATCCGCGATGCGACGTTTGAGGGGGTCTCAGAACCGATCCGGTTCAATTGTCAGAGTGCCGATCAGCAGTTGCTCGCAAACCTAACCTTCAGAGACTTCCAGACTGGGGTATTCCTCGATCAGGCGTCTGGTCAGAATCTGACTGCATCGAACTTGCTGTTCGAAAACCCCCGGAGTGACGCTGTCGGCCTCCACTTCAATAAATACACCACGGGGACAGTTTATGGCGCAGTGTGGACTGGCTCCACAGGAGCACTGCTCTGGAACGACGGTAATTACACACGTCCGTCTGTCGTTGACGCCGATATTGCAGACGGCGGTTCACTCTGGAAGGGACTGGAACCAGACACCTCTTCGAATGTGTCGTGGCAGCAGTGTCAAAACTCTCCGGTCTTAGTGGAGGGCGGTCCGCAGATTACCACGCCAGTGGTTCGAACAGATTCCTACAGTGGCTCGTTGGCGGATCAGATTGAAGCGGCTGCGAGCGACTTGTCCGACGGCGGGACGATTCTGATTGCGGGACAGGATTCGTATGACGTTGGACGGACGATCTCACTGTCGCTCGGGGGCCGTGATATCTCGGTCGTGTCTGCGTGGAACGTTCGATTCAACGTGACAACCTCCGGGTGGACCTTCGACGTGACTGGTGACGGTCAGTTCGGCATTTACGGCGGCTTCTGGCATGGGCAAGACGACGGATCGAAGCCGGGCTGGTTGACCACTGATGTCCCGAATCTCGACGTGGCTGTCAACGCTGTGTGGTTCTTCCCCGGTGGAAGCGGGATCGATGCAAAGCCCCGTACGAAAGGGACCTACCGGATCTTCGATACGCGATTCCACAAAATCTGTGAAACAAACGGGGTCGACCTCGCGAGTAATGCGTGTGTTCAGATCGGTGGCGCTGGGTGCTCAGAGTTACACCTGTCACATATAGAAACCTCTCAGACGAAACGATGTTACCGGTTCGATGCCCCGGTTGACGACTTCCACGGCATCCGGCTCTCCGCACACCCATGGTCTGAAAACGATGGTGCGAAATTCGCGGAGACAAACGCATCGCTGAATGGAACATGGTTCAACGTGAAATGGGAAGCGCCACGTAACAGCAACAGCATTGTATTCGACAACAGCGACACGTCGTCTCCTGCTGACGCGGTTGAACCGTGGTCATGGGCAGACGGGGAACCGGTTGAGTTGTGGCGCGGCACAAAGCCACGGTTCTTCCCGGGGATCGATACCCGAGTCGACACGGCTCACATTCCGTAGATCGAGTGTCTCTTTCTCTCCCTGAACTATCTCTTTTTATAAGTTCTTCTACCGGAAGGACCATCGATTCCTCGCGGTAGAATCCCTCAGACCGTCAGTCCTGCTAGCTACTCGAGTGTGTCACCACAAGCAGATTGACACATCATAATCCGCGACTAACTATTTATTTAGTATGGGTTGACCAATGTAGACGTGAAACCAAACATTCTGCAGCCCCATGGAAGGCCCTCCGATCATTCTCAAATTCACATCAGTTCAAACATCTCCGCCGATATCAGAATGAACGATCCCTGTTCGACACCTGTCCGGGCCGAGCAACCAACACCATCCCCGTTTCAGATCAGTCGATCTATTCGAATTCCTGACACCACTATTACAGTATAACAATTGACGCCTGATAGCGATGAGCGATCAGACGAAATCAGCCATGACTGGCACCGACGAAGACGGATCGATACACAAACTGTACGAACAGATTATCAAAGGGAGCGGTATTGCATTCGGTGCGAACCTGTTCGACAAGGCCTTGGGATTCCTGTTTAATATTGTCGTCGCGCGGTTCCTCGGAGCGAGCGGATACGGATTGTTCGTTCTCGGGTGGACGGTCGTCCAGTTCGCTCAACCGATTTCGCTACTGGGGTTACCTGATGGAGTCGTGCGTTATGTCTCGAAATACCGGAGTGAAGATTCCGCTTCACAGGTTCGAGGGACCGTCTTCGCTTCGGTAGCTATTGCGGGGCTACTCGGAATTCTTTTCGGCGCATTCATGATTCTTTTTTCGCGCCCGCTGGCAGTGCGAGTATTCGAGGAGCCGGCGTTAGTTCCATTGCTTCCAATCCTGGCTGTCGCTCTACCGTTCCGCGTATTGCTGACTGCTTCAACGTCTGTCGCAGTTGGATTCAAGCGTGTCGGCATCCAGCAAAGTGTACTGAACGTCGCCTTTCCGATTCTAAAACTCGGATTAGTTGCCGGTGCGCTTCTCTTGGGGTATGAAATCGAAGGGATGGTGACGGGATTTGCCCTCGCCGTCACCATTTCAGCGCTACTGGGACTCGGTTTGATACCGAGCCTATTCGAAGATATCGGGTTCCGCGGCCCGATTAAAACCGATATTAAAGAACTGCTGAGATACTCGTTTCCGGTGTTTCTCTCGGGATTCAGTTATCTCGCGCTCAATCAGATGGACCGGTTGCTCCTCGGTGCGTTTCGCTCGTCTGCAACTGTTGGGATATACAACGCCTCTTCCGTGCTCTCACAACAGGGGGTTATTTTCTTTTCAGCGTTGGTCACGATATTCAACCCAATCGCCTCGGATCTGTATAGCAGTAATAACATCACCAGACTCGAAACCGTGTATCAGACGGTGTCCCGCTGGGTGCTGATCTTCACGTTTCCGATCGTCGTCATCGGATCGTTGTTCGCAGCCGAACTCCTGCAGTTATTCAATAAGCAGTTCGTCGAAGGAGTTCCAGTGTTGATCATATTGTTTGCCGCGCAGTTATTGCTAGTCGCGGTCGGGCCGGCCGGAGAACTCTTGCAGATGTCCGGGTTTCAAGATATCGTCCTGTTCGATACGGTAACGATGCTGGTCGCTAATGTCATTCTCAATCTGTTCTTGATACCACGATACGGTGGTGTTGGGGCAGCGGTCGCGACCGCGGTCTCGATATCGGGAGTTCAGCTAGCCGAACTCTATCAGACGAAACAATACGTCGGTATCCAACCGGTCGGGATAGAGTATGTCATCACACTCGCGATAGGGGGCGTGTTCGCGTTCACCGCGTACCTGATAAATCTTCTCTCTCTCCCGCTCCTCCCGCGAATCGGAACGGCACTCGGAATTGCAGTGATCTATGCGCTAGTCATCTGGACGTTTGCAGTCGTTGAAGACGATAAAGATATTTTCCGAGAGTTCGTTGGCTGAGGCTGCTTTTCATTTTGCAAAGCAGAGAATCGAAAGGGATCGCGAATCCAGTCCCAGTTTCTCAACGGTGTGAATTGTTACTGGAAAGGTCCTCACTCGGTTGCTTCGCTGTCACGCCCCCACGTTGACGCCGCAGTCATGTGGTTCCACCACGCTGAATTCATCGGTTGATGGTGATGGTCCGGGATAACGCGAGTGTTGGTCTCCTCGGTGGTTTCATTATACGATGGCAATACCTCACCCAATGCCCAGTGCTCCTTTAGTCCAGCAAACTCGAGATTTACAGCCCCAGTCCGTGTTGATGGATGGGCCCCAGATAGTATCGAGACAGCGTCTCCCTCCCACTTCTGTCCATCAGCTAACGGGTTTTTCCCAGTCCCATCGTACTCCTTGCTCAACATGTACTCCCGGAGTGGTTTTTCGGGAAGCGCATTTCGCACCCGTGATTTCTTAATCAGCGGTCCACCCGAGGCGGGACAGAACACCGTCTGGAACTTCCGAGTCACAATCGTCAAACTCCAGCCGCTGAGGAACTCGTTCCACCCATCGATAGCGGGTCTGATTCGACAGAAAACGACTACCTTATCGACAATCGAAGGGTCAGTGAGATACGCATCAGCGACGGAACAGAGCGGTCCGCCTGCCGCGATCACGAGAGGGTTTTCCCGCGAAGCAGCGTTGGCTGCAGCAACTATTCGATCCGTGGCAGCCGAGCCGATCGGAGCCGTCTCGTCTATCGCCTCCGATTGCGGTTTCGTGTGGCGGCTGCTCACGCCTGTTTCAGCGGGAGGGAGGTCTGTGAAGCCACTTTCCGCTGCCTTCTCGCGGATAATCCTGTGATGGTTGGCATAGCGGTTTTCAGCCTTCGTTTGCTTCTCTTTGCTATCCCACCAGGGAACGTTAGGGAACTCATGAAGGTATCCTTCGAGCTGTACTCCGTCTGAATCACTTGCCATTCCCAGTGCCAGTTCGCCGTTAAAATTGTCCGTCGGGATATCGTTCAGATACACGAACGGATTGGTGTTATCCACCGCCAATGGTGATGGTAACCGCTGGATAGGCGTCGACGTAGGCCTTGGGTCTGTTTGCGAGGGGGTCTCCCCCGGTGGCGGAGCGGCGGTATTCTGTCGAGCAGGTGTGTCGGTTGCGGGAGTTCGAATGGACCCGGTGGAGGTATTTGACTCCGATTGCTGAAACCCAGGACAACCGGAGATCAGCGGGACCCCTCCTGCTGTGAGGGCTAAGTACGTTCGACGGTTCATTCGTTTTTCATATCGATCCGTATAATAACAGTTCTTTGGGATAATGTGGGTCACTGCCGAGTACAGCGTCACTCTCTTGCTGCCCTGATAACCAGAGTAGTGTCGTGTGACGTGTTAGTGTTGGTGAATCGGCCATACTTCGTCTGGGAAACCAGTTTCTAACCCGCATACCCAAGACCAGACAGCACGAAGCAGTTGTTTCAACCAAGGAATAACAATACCATCAGCTAAAGTATGAAACGAGAGAACGCTAAGTAGACAAGTCAGTTCATCATGAATACGGCCACATTCAGATCCTTGCTAGTCCCCGCAGGGCTTCCCGCGGTGTTGCTCGCGGGGGTAGAGCTCCTTACTGTATCACCGCTGGTGGTCACGGGCCCATTCGTTTTCGTCTTTCCGGAGCTGACAATCGCAGCGGTTTCCGGGATGTTGCTGGGGCCGATCGCGCTGATCGGAATCGGGCTTGGTGTTCTCCTCGATATATTCCTGACCGGAGTTAGCCCGCTTACAGATCTATTACTGCTGACAATCGGTGGCTGGTGTGCGCTCTTTACTACAGAGCGGAAGTACAGGCGGGAGGATGTGGAAGAAAACCAGCTTATCATGTTTCTTCAGGATTACGGGCTGATCGGAACCGGTGCTGTGCTGTTTTCGGCAGCCGTATTCTCGTGGGCGTACGTGATCACTGATACTGGGCGATTCTATCCACGAGCGCTCGTATTGCTGGTGAATCTCTTGCTCTCCGTGGTGTTTCTCGGCGGGATCGCTATCGTCCTCTGTTATCCGTTCTTTCGAACCCCTCGCTTGCGAAAGGAGTTGTCTGCCATTCATACCGTCTCCAAGAAGGAGCGATTCCCCACACCTCCAAGCCGATCTGTCCTCCTGTTTAGTATCACCTGGTTGCTCGTCGGTTCTGCCATCAGCGTTTTCTTCGACGTGCTTGACCTCGTCCCGCGGTTCGTGTTTCGTCGACGGGACATCGAATCTGTGCTCTTCGTCAAACAAATCAGTGCAGCGACGGACGGTGGGCAAACGATTCAGATTCTGTACGGTGGTGTCATGCTCGGCTTATTGATCGTGTTGCTGTGGAACGTATCGGCCGCCGACCGTGAGTAGTAGGATTCTGAGTTCAGGCTTTAGGAGTCTCGAACCGCTTATCGAATAGCATCATCGGACAGCACTGTTCACGACGACCCGAGGACAACCCCATCACGTTTCCAGAGAATCCCAAGCCGTCCTGAATCGTACACTTGATTCTTACTCGTCGACTCCGTACGGAGCCACTCTTCAGACATCAGTACCTTCCCGCTCTCGAAATCGAATACGACTGGATGGTCAGCCCAGGTGTCCCTGTAGAGGAAATACCCATCTTCAGCCCTCAGTGTCCCATTGTCGACGGTAGCGCGTCCCACCGACGTGCCGCCATAGCGCTCAATCGCGAGCGTATCGATCCAGGCAGTTTGAATGGGAGTACCATACGACCGCTTGAACTGATTGAGTTCCTGGAACGATTCCATCTCCGCCTCGGAAAACGCGACCTGTCCTTGCGGCGGCCCGTTCGGTGGATCGTGGATCCGATACAAATCGTCACCAGCCCAGACGAACAGCGGAGTTGTGGCTGCTAACAACACAAATACGATGACTGGGACGACCCGGAGCGCAGGGCGAGACGCGGTGCTGCGGACCAGTCGGTATAGACCAAGCCCGAAGACCAGGGGAAAGAAGAACGCAAACGGCATTCGTGACCGAGACAGTCCGGGGAACACGAACGGTGTCTTGAATACGATCGGCGCTGCGAGGACTGCAAGCACTACAACGCTCAGCGAATGTCTGTACTTCGGGTACCGCTGTAGTAAAAAGGCGAGTCCAACGGCATAGACCGCCGTCATCGAGAGGAGGTACAGGCTGTTGACCGAGAGGAGATTCAGTACCGCAATCTCGATTGTCTGTTCCGGAACGGTGGTTCCGAACGCGATGAATCCCGCTGCCTCTGACGACGAACCCGCGATTAGGAACCCCTCGAGAATCGAACGGATCGCCAGTGAGAAGTTTACAATAAATGAATCTGCAGCCACAGTCCAGTAGGTTACTGCGGCGATCCACCCGGCAACGAGCGGGAATATCTGCGGATGAAACAGACTGTGACGACTGAACTGACCGTCTCGGAACACACTAACGGCAATCGGCAGTGACGCCAGGATGACGATGATCGGCGTCAGAAGGATAAACGACAGATGGTGGGTGAAAATGGCGCTCCCCATCACTAACAGCCCCGTAGCTGTCCAGTTGAGCGGTCGGCCGTTTTGTGAAGCCGTCGCCCTGAACCCGATGTAGATGACGAATATCAATAGCGGGACGGCAAGCGCTTGTGGGAAAAAGTACGTCGAAAAGTACGACAAGGGGTACAGAAGCGTCGCACTGAGCGCCACATACAGCGCCACTCGGGACCACTGGAGTGCCGCCCGTGCGAAGACGTACATCAACGGAATAACCAGCAAGCCATAAACGAGCATCCCTCCAGTCAGAAGGGCACCATATGCGTCGAGACCTGTAATCGAACTGAGGCCGCCGATAAACAGGTGTAGGCCGGGAAAATAGCTGTACAAGCCATGTCCGATGTATTCCCCCCTGATCGCCATTACGCTCCCTTCGGTTAGCAGGCGCTCGATATGATGGACATGAAAGAGCGTGTCTCCGCCAGAGAAGTAGAATCCGAGTGTGAGATATTTCGTAACTGGCGAGATCAAAAACAGACTGATCGCCTGCGGGAGTACAACACGCGTTGTGGCCCCCGCGATGAGTTGGTACACCACCAGCAGATATCCGATTGGTAGCGCCGCTACCAGAACGAGGAGGCGATGGTCCGTCTGATGCGCTACGACAACAGCGGCCAGCGTGATCAGGTATACGCTTTTATTCGCCCACCGAAGTGCTGGTCCATTCACACCCGCCGGCTCCGTAAACTGGTAGCCATAATAAATGACGCACCCGATGCAGAGTCCGATGAGCGCGTAGAGGCCACGGATACCAACGACAGCGCTTAAATTGTAACTGACAAAGAGAACGGTCGCTGTTCCCGCAACCAGTGCCGTTGGAAAGAACGCTCGGTGCAACAGCGCCCGAATATTCGGTCTCATGATTGACCATCACGCACTCCGAAATGCGAAGTGATACCAGCGAAACGCAGTTCACCCTGTTTCTGGTGGAGGTTTAGTTTGGAAGCCGTATTCCGAAGAGGGGATGATGAAACTCCGGACACGTGTGTACTCCTCTGAGTCAGTGTTGCGGCGATACCCTTCTCACAGGATAACCGGTCCAGTAGTGACGGTTTCACGGAACGGCGACCGAACAAATCATCGCGACAGTTCAGCCGGTTGGATCTATTGCCCTCCACCGAACCCCCTAGATCGTCCCCGCGGTGTTCACCCTCCTGCAACGGATTGCACTGCAAATACCACCGACAATAGACCCTGTTTCGCGGGGAGCAGCGCATGGTAATCACCTACAGTGCATTGTCTATATGCTCTCCAGCTTTTAGTGCTAATGCCGCGATAGTAAGAGTGGGATTCATTGCGCCGCCCGTCACGAACACGCTGCTCGATGCGATATAGAGGTTTTCGAGGTCGTGTGTCCTGAGTCGTGGCGTAACGACGCTTTCCTCCGGGTCCGTTCCCATCCGCGTCGTTCCCATTTTATGCGATGCAGGGGGTGGGTCAGCGAGATCGGTTTCAGAAACGACTGTCGCCCCCAGCTCGTCGAAGATATCGTACTGAATCTCTCGGATGAATTCCATCGTTTCGCGCGCATGCGAGCCGATATTCCACGAGACATCCGGAACGGGATTCCCGAAATCGTCAGTCTTCGATTCGTCCAGCGTCACTCTGTTTTCCCGACGGGGAAGCAGCTCCGGGTTCGCGAGCAGGCGGACGCTATTGTTGGGATAGTTGGATTCGATTTTCTCGAGGACTTCGTCCCCCCAACTGTCGCCCATAGCGAAGTCGAACACGTTTTCACGCGGCATCAGATCACCGCCGCTGAGCATGGGCCTGACTACGGACTCGGGGTTTACGTTCTCGAACACCAGCTTAATGCTGCCCGGTTGCGGGTCATCGTGGTCGTAGAACTGGTGTGATTCTCTCGTGTGGTAGCCGATGGGTTCCTGATTCGCCGGCTGCTCCAGTTCCCCAGTCACGGAAACAATCGGTTGGTCCATGAAATACCGGCCGACGGCTCCGCTACTGTTGGCTAACCCGTCGGGATACTGTGGGGACTCGGAGAGCAGTAACAGACGCGGCGTTTCCACGGCCCCACAGGCGAGAACGAACGCGTCCGCATCTTGACGATAGGTATCTCCGCTCGGCGTCGCGTACACGGCCGCATCGACTGACTCCCCACTACTGTCGTGTTCGATCCGTTGCACTGGAGCCCGGTCTATGACCCGTGCTCCTTCGGCCTCGGCCTTGCGGACGTGGACATCCGCACTGTATTTTGCCCCGGAAGGACAGACCGGGATACACGTACTGAATCCGACGCACTGGCTCCGGCCGTCGTACGCCTCCGAATTCCGTGCCTGTGGGGTTGAGTGCATCGTGATCCCGAGTTCATCACAGGCGTCTGCGAACAGTGTGTCCGAGTAACTCGCCGGAAAGGCCTCCATCGGATAGTCAGTCTCTCGGGGCGGTGCGAACGGGTTATCCTGCGCGCCGGCGACTCCCATCTCCTGCTCGGCCGCTGCGTAGTACGGACTGAGATCTTCATAGTCGATGGGCCAATCCGTCGCAAGACCGTACCTGGTGTTCATTTCGAAGTCTTTCTGATGCAGTCGCGGGGTAATACCCAACCAGTGCAAGGTCGTTCCGCCGACAGCTTTGACGCGCGTCTGATTCAACGGATAGTACGCCCCACCGGACGTGACATACTGGTCGCGGGGGCCGCCCATGTTCCAGATATCTAGGAGAGAGCCGTGCGGGCGGAGACTCTGTTCCATCTGTTCGAGACGGTTCCCCGGGTCGAACCGCTGCCCGGCTTCAAGTATCACGACATCGTGTCCCCGTCTCGATAGCGTGTAAGCGACCAGGGCACCGGCCACTCCTGAACCGACCACACAGACGTCAGCGTCGCTCGATGGCTGTCGGTCGGCTGTACTATTCTGTGGCATCTGGTTCGGTTTGATACGACTGATAGCCGCCCGGGTAGCCGACCGGGTTTTCGATACCAACGAGTTCGCTCCCTTTCGGGACGGTAAACAGTCCGTACAAAAGCTGATTGATCAGATGATATCGAACACGTTCTGGGAGCGTTCCGGTCGGATCCGGGCTCATTCGGTCGACACCCAGTTCCTGAAGCGCGACGTTCCGGTTTGGAATCGACAGTTCCCAGAACGGCCGATCGTGAACATCTCTGATATGACTACTGAAGGCGTCGATGACAGGAAGCAGGTCTGCCTGCTTTTCCGAACGGAGACCCGTCACATATTGCTCAACGAATTCGGGGATTCCGGTTACCTCGGTCGGATACACGACTTCGGCGATCGCCACAACCGTCTGGAGTTGGTCAGTTGAAAACCCGGTTTCTTTCTCAGCACTTGCATTATCCGTTGCCCCTCGGTCGGCGTACGCGGCCGCGCCCACCCCGATTCCGCCCCCCATGACGAGAGCATGTAGCGCATCGCGTCTCGTCAGCCTCATTATTATTTAGTTCGTTCAACCAAACATCAATCTTCCGCAAATTTGACAGCACCAGTCCGAGCCCTCACTATCCACATACTAACGAAACAAACTGAACAACGTGTAGCATGATACCGATACTGTTCGATTTTCCGATCAGTGACCGCAAGCGGGTGAGTTATCTCACGTGAACGAGTCCGTTTCAATCGAATTGCTATCGGCGTTCAGGGATATCGTCCTTTTCCGCTCTCCCCGGTGAGACCATCAAAGAGCCCTTCGACTAATCCTCTGACACCTGCGAGTTCCCCGTAGTATACCCGGATCCCCACCTGCTCGACGATCCAACCGAACAGATACAGCAGAAAGAGGTCACTGATCCGTTCCCGAAACTTCTCCCTGAAGAGCACCATGTTCCGAGACCGGTAGTAGGAGTACATCGGTCCGAGTTCCCCCTTCGAACTCTTGCTTTCCTTGTGGTAAATTCTGGACGTAGTATCCGTCGCCAATTCGTACCCTGCGTCCTGTATCCGGACCGCGTGTTCGACATCATCGTAGTAGAGAAAATAGTCTTCGGGGAGCAGTCCAACCTCATCTAACACGCTTGCCGGGAAGAGCAAGCTGCAGTTCGGGATGTAATCGTTGTAAACGAGCCCGTCCGAACCGCTAGATTCCGCGTCAGCGTGGTCAGTGTTCCCCGTCTTCCAATCGATCGTACCTTTCTGGAACCAGATAGTTTCGGTATCGGGATACTCCGTGACTAGCGGTGTGAGCATCCCGATGTCCGGGTTCGCTTTCATTGTCTCGACAAGGTCAGACAGGAGCGATTCGTCCGGGATGACAACGTCGTTGTTCAGTTGCCAGACATACTCAGCACCAAGTTCGAGGGCTTTGCGGGTGCCGACGTTCATTCCGCCCGCATAGCCGAGGTTCTCACCGGTTCGGATCATCTCAACCGACTCGTACTCGGTTTCTAGTCGGTTTGCCGAGCCATCTGTGGACCCGTTGTCGACGAGCACAATGTCGTGGTTCGGATAGTCCAAAGTGAGCAATGAATCGAGACAGGCGCGTGTGTCATCGTAATTGTTCCAGGTAACGACAGAAGTGACGACGTACGGGACGCCCATTGTATCCAATTTAACGACACTTGGTAATGTAAATTTATTGTATTTTAGTCCTTACAACAGTCCCGGACTTGCGTTTCTAAACAAGAGTGGACTACCCTGCTGGGCAAACAGTGATCGTATTGGTCGGGTAGGAGAGGTCACGGTGATGCGACGTTATTCCAGCCACGAAGTCAAACTTATCACTACCGTCGCAGTGGGCTGGATTCGCGACCGGTTATAGCTAAGCGCACGATCCTACAACGGGGGTCAACGACGCTTGATCAAGTCGGGTGCGAAGTCCCCATCGCGCCAAGGAGTGTTCAATAAGGCGCAGTATAGCAGTTTGAGCAGCGAGTAAATATGACAAACTCGTCCTGTCCCGTAAATTGATGTATCTCGGACGAATATGTCATCTCACCGAATACTATGGTGACTGTAACAGTGATTGGTGCGGGCGTGGCCGGGTGTACAACTGGGTACCTTCTCAGCGAACGCGGGTACGACGTAACAATCCTCGAAAAGGGAGAAATCGGGGGACTTCTCCGAGAGATCGAGTTTGACTCGGGATATCACTGTGACTCTGCACCACATCTCCTCTTTTACGATCCCGAGGAAGAGGCAGTTGTGGGTGACCTGTTTAGGCGATTTACCGACTTGGACGATCATACATTCTATGCGAAAACGTATCCAAAAGGGACGCTAGACGAACCACACAATTACCCCGTTACGCGGTCGAATATATCGCTCTGGGACGACGCCGACGAAATCGAAAAAGAGTTAGCGACTGCGGAGGGGAAAACCGACGCCGATTACTTCGAGCCCTATATGCGTCGGCAGGTCGGAGAGCGGTTATACAACCGATATTACAAGAACTACACGAACAAGCACTGGGGAATCGATCCCACCCGGATTACTGGCGACTGGTTCGATTTCAAAATCAGTTTCCCCGACACTGAGGATTCGTTTTTCGATGGAGCCGCGAAGTATCCGCAAAAGAAGTATTCGACAGTCCTTACCGAGATGGTTGAGGATTGCAACGTCGTTTACGACGGTGCAACCGGATTCGAAACGGCGGGATCTGAAATTGAAGCTGTCACGACCGAAAGCGGGGAGGTGATCTCCAGTGACATATTCGTCAGTACGATCGATCCAAGCTTGTTGGTGGATACTGACAACTCGTTGCAGTATCGGAGTATGGCAATACTGGGAGCCCACATTGAAGCCTCCGAGAGGCTGTTCCCCGAACACGTGAGTTGGGGGTATTTCCCGAACGATTACGAGTTCACCCGCATTACTGACTACGATTTCACGCCCCAGGACATCCCGAACGAAGAGTACATTTTGACTGTCGAATTCCCCTGTTTTATCGAGGATGACATCTGGGCTCGCTCCACAGAGTGGTTCGAAAAGTACCTCCTTTCGTTCCTGGAGGAACAGGGCGTCGAGGCGACGGTGAAAGACGCAAAAGTGCGGCGTGCGCCGCGGGCGTATCCGCTCCCTGTCGAATCGGAGATCGAAACGTTCAACGAAATGAACAATCGACTGAACGCGTACGAAAACATGTTCAATCTCGGCCGGGTGAGTACCTATGAGTATATCTGGATCAAAGATATCGTACAGCAGGCACATGACACCGTGGATGAGCTGACCGCCGCGACACCGCTGCAATCGTAGTGAAGGCCCAACAGTCATCGTCAGAGTACGCTCGTACGTCCACTCCAGTCGTGAACGTCTTCCAGATCACACCGACAAACGTCTATCCACCGTCTGATGGCGGGCAGCACAGGAGCCATGGGCTCGTCACGTCGTTTCCCACCCACGGGGACGTGGTGTATCGATACTGTCAGGGCGGACATCTCGAAAACTACTTTCGCGGCGACCTGCAGCAGACGATCCAGATCGAGGATGGGTACCGAGAGTTGCAGCATTTGCATCCGCTGTTCGATCTCACCCGACTTCCCGAACTGTTCGGATTGCCGAACGTCTTTCTGGGCGCGTCGCTCCGCTTGCTGAAACCCGCGGTTTTTCAGCGACGAATCGACTGGGCCGACGTGATACTCGTCGAACTCCCCTGGCAGGTGCCAGCTGTCACATCACTGTCAGACAGTACCCCGGTCGTGTATTCGAGTCACAACGTCGAACAGGAGCGGTTCGAGTCAACCAGCAATGGCTTCATCGGAGACCGGTTTACCAGTCGGGTCTCAACAATCGAACGAACGGCACTCGAACAGGCCGCGGCGGTTGTCTGCACGTCCGAGCGCGATATTAGCGAATACCGCCGCCGTTACGACGTGCAGACAAACTATATTGTCTCCCCGAACGGCGTCGGCAGAGAAACGGTATGGAGCGAGGAGCCCCGAGAGTCCGCGTCGAGAACAGTTCGCAGGGAACACGACATCAGTACAGACATGATCGGGCTGTTTGTTGGAACGGATTACGGCCCGAACCGCGAGGCAGCGCACGAATTAGTTCGGATCGCCACGGAGGCGGCCGAGCGGGGGCTCGATATGCACTTTTTGATCGTTGGCAGTGTTGGCGAGTCGATAACTACCCAGCGAGACAACGTCACTTGCACCGGATTCGTGTCCGACCTAGACCCGTATTTTGCGGCGGCAGATATCGGGTTGAATCCAATCGACTCCGGAAGTGGCACGAACATCAAACTCCTCGAATATCTCGCAAAGCGTCTCCCCGTGGTGACCACTGACTTCGGGCGGCGTGGATTCCAGATCACCCATGAGCAGGAAGCCCTCGTTGTTCCGGTCACCGCGTTCACTGACTCGATTGCGCGTCTGGTCTCGGAAAGGACCCTTCGCGAGCGATTAGCCGCTAACGGTCACGAGTACGTCCGGGAGACGCATCTATGGGAGCGGATATCCACGGACTTGCGCGTCCAGCTCAGCAATGTTATCGCCGAGTACTCGTAGCGGACCGGTCACTCAGCGGCGGTTACGTTAATCCAGAGATGGGTCTCGCGGTACGCGTTCTCAGTCGTCGGCTCGGCTGGCGGTTCACCGCGGTAGAGCAGATATGCCAATCTGAGTCGCGGGCCGGACAGTTCTGGCTCAACGCTATGAGGAATCGTGTCACTTTGGTTGTGTGCGAGCGTAATCGTAAACCGATCCAGTTCGTTCTCGCGTACGACCGTCGTCTCATCGTCTGCTACTTCTTGGAGTTTAATTACGGTAGTGTAACTGGTCGTCTCGTGCTCATGGTTGTCCAGCCCGATAACAACCTGTTTCTGTTGGCCGCTTGTGAATTCGGTGGGATAGTCCCTCGCGACGAGGTCACCGGTGGCTGTTTCGGTCAGCAGATACATCTCTGTGAACGACCCTTCATCAGTGGGCTCGCCAACGCCAAACCCGACGGTCACAACTGTGAGCACGACTCCAACGACCAGTAGTATATTCAGTCCGAAATCGACCCGTGTCGGCGGGTTACCGAGCCGGTGACGGACAGTTCGGTACCAGTGGCCGATGGGTACGGTGTAGCGGTTCTCGGCCGAAAGTTCCCGGCGTCGTTTTATCGCAACCACAGTGGCGACGAGTACGAATCCGGCGACACTGACGAACAGCGTGACGGTTCCAAACTCCCAGGGAGAGATCTCCAGAAACAGCCCACAGAAGATAATAAGGGCGATACTCGTCGCGAACGAAAGAGTGAGCCGCTCAATCCCGTCGATCCGGTCACTGATGATTCCCGTCGCCTCGTCAGCGTCAACGCCAGTGGTCGGGTGGTTCTGCGGCGGTGCCTCGGGAAATAAGACGGCAATAAGCGCGTATCCCGGAATGAACAAGACGAATGGGACTCCGAGGATGACCCGCAGCGGGGACGAACGGAGAACAGGTGTGAACACCGTGATACCGGTCGCAGCCACGGAGAGGAGAACGATCATCAGATCGGCGGGGACTGCTTGCACAAATCCTGGGAGTAACCGAACAAGAACTGATCTGTTCGACATCTAGTGTGTTTGATTCATCGGTCCATAATATTAATATCACCGGGTAACTGGTAATTCCACTCCGGATAGACGGCGCTACAGCCTCGATAGTTTGTACCCGACCACTGGATCACCGACTGCCGTATCCTTCTCCACGATATCGATCTTGTACTCACCGTCGGTGCTGTCCCACCGAACGGACGAATCGACACTGACACAGCAGTCGTTTGCGCCGTCGCCTGTCGGGTCCAGATGGACACTCAAGTGAGTGCCTGGTTCGGAAATTCCGGTAGAGATAGTCGTCTCTCCCTCTGTAAGCGTCACCGATCCGGTGGTGGATTCACGCGATTTCGAACCGATATCTAACTGCTGTTCCGTCCCGTCGTCTCTGATCGCTTTGAGTTCTCCGCTACTCGCATCTGTGAACAGTTTTACGCCTGTGTCCGGCGGGGTAGGGGATGACTGTGGGATGAACGTGATATCCGTCGTTTCACCGCGAGCCTTCGGGAGCCACGAATTCCCTTTTACCGACATCGAAAAATAAAACAAATTCGTCAGGTGTACCTTGGTTTCGTTTTCGGGTTCTGCAAACGTCCACCGCATCGCAGTGATAGGGGGGGTCGCGTCAGTCAGGTCCAGGATAACGACTGCATCTGAGTTGTTTTCCTTCGTAGCGACCTGTTCCCAGGCCCCATCAGATGACCGTAACTCGATGGAGATGAACTGTGGCTTGGCTTGATCCCGGAACATCACCATCGCCCGTCCAGGTCCCCAGTCTTCCTCAAGGTCCTCGATAGTGATCTGAGCCGGGAAATCTTCTGGTTGGTTCCAGCCGGCCCAGAGCTTCGGCCCAGGCTTGAATATCGTGTGCAGTCCCGCACCGGCACTCAGCGGAGTGTGGCTGACGTCGGCCCACGCATCGGCAAATCCGAGCACATTATCCTGTGCACCGACCGCATCAGTTGCGTGTGGATGCATCCCGGGCAATATCATGTCGTGGACGTGATTATTCGTATCATAGGGACCTTTGAGCGTTCCATCGGATAACTGAACGCTACCGGACATTTCCAGTCGCTGTGTCTCGCTATCGAAGGTCGCATCGAACTCGTCGTTGTCACCAAATGTCACTGTTTGATCCGTTCCGACATGGAGCGAGTCGACAGCTAGCGAGCCCAATGCAGCGTCAATACCGGCAATATCGTCTCCCTGTATCGCAGTGTCTACGCTGACAGTATTCGGATTCCGCTGCTCTATCGACGTCGCACCGGTGAAATCGAGTTTCGTGACATCAGCGCTTACGCGAGAGCCGTCCTGCAGCACGTCGACACCGGTACTCCCGTTGCCGGTGAGACTGCCGCAACCGGCGAGGAAAGAGAGTCCGGAAAGTCCTGCCACACCGAGGAGTTTTCGTCGGGAGAGTTCAGTTGGCTCTATCTGTTCTGACTGTGATTCCCCTGATTCAACCATTGAATCAGCCATTGAGTACACTATATCATAATTATAGAGAACGTACTGTGGGACAACCCGAGTTCTCCTACGTCTACTATACCACCGAGATTGGTGGCCCACCTACAAACCGAGTCGGTTCCGTATTGAGTCCGTCACGCCGCACCAGTTAGAGATATCCCAGGTCTTCTAATCGACTCTCGACAGTTGAGTTTTCAATAGTTCCGAGGTCCGAGTACCACTCCTGTAGCGGATCCTGTATCTCAGGTCGGCTCACGAAGTCACTCACCGCTTCCAGAAGTTCCGTCGGCGCGGCCTGTTCCGGTTTCGGATATAATTCGTCCGGGTCGGATGCCAACTGATAGAATTCCGTATTAATCACGTTCCAGTCATAATCGTACGTGTTCACCAGTTTCTCCTCTCCCGTCCGGATACCAGCCCATATTTTCCCCGTTTCGGCATCTGGTCCACATAGAAGCCGTTGCGGGGGTACGGTTGCCGCCGCCTCAGTCCCCTCCCAAACGGCCGGCGGGTCACAACCCAGAAATCGGAGTATCGTCGGGGCGATGTCTATCTGGCGGGTGAGACCGTCCGTCAGTCGACCGATATCGCTGTTTGTCAACAGCGGGACACGGACCGTTTCGTCGTATAATTGCTTATGGCTCACAATCCCGTGATCGAACTCCTCACCGTGGTCGGCAGTAACGACAGTCGGAGTATCGCCGAACGTCCGGAGCCACGGCGTGAGATGGGTATCCAGCCGCCGCACGGCCTGTTCGTATAGGCTTCGCGAATGAAACCGCAGCCACTCCGGGTACGCTGCGTCGTCGTACTGGGATGCTGCAGCGAGCGATAGCGGTGACAGAACGGGACCCACCTGTAGCCCACGCTTTAGTCCGGGGAGGTACGGTTTATGCGGTTCCATCAGATGGACCCAGAGAAACCGTGGTGGGTGCGTATTTTCCCACCAGACCTTCGCTCGTTGTAAAACGGTTTCGGCAGGTATCAGCGGTTTTAGTTGCAGGAGGTTACGTGCCCGTTCGAGGCCGAACCGAAGTCGACCCGAATCTTCGATCCCGCCGTTCCAGAACGTGTCGAACTCGTCACGCCAGCGACTCAGCCAGGGATTCGAAGCGACAAACCCGGCTGTCGAGTAGCCAACTCCGTTAAGTTTCTCGGGGAGGGTCGGGATGTCCGGGTTGACACTACCGTCTTTCGTCCAGACCTGCGGGTAGTATGACGCTCCGAACAGTGCGGGAAAAGTATTACTTGTGTTCGAGGAGGTTGCTATGGCTGCTGTCCGCTCCCAATCGCTATTAGTCGTATACGATCGCAACTCCGGCATCGATTTTATCGCATCGTCTCTCCAGCAGTCGATCGTCACGAATACGAAATCAGTCATCCCGGACATGGCTCTCTCCGAACTAACAGTGATGCAACGTATTTAATTAACAACTACTTTCGAGTACAGTACGGATCAGAGTACATCGATTACCGTCGTAATCGGCTTCGAGTGCTCGCCCAAATCAGCTCACAGAGACACGAAAATCTCTCTTCGCAAGGCCGACGAATAATACTATTATATTTAACATATCCGCGGCCAAAATACGCAGTTCGGTCGGCTGTGGTCCCAGAGCAGGGTAAGACAAGTGCCGATATTTCCGCCTGACACCCTCTTCAGGAACAAGTGACAAGTCTGGACGGCAGCCATAGGCCGATTGGTCGTAATACTTGTTCACATGAACACATTCCTTTTTCGACATTGGCAATCCGATTAAGACCACCGACAATCGGAGCCACTGATAGCGTCCGGATATCTGACGGATCGCTCACCGTACTTAGTCCGCCGACTCCTCGTCGGGCGTCCGCGTCCGGTCACCGCTCGGAAGCAGCGAGACCGGCGACGCCGTCAGATACGGCACCGTTGCGACGAGAGCACCGAACAGCGCAAGCGAGACGCCACCAACGAATATCGCTGCGAGGATGCTTGGCGGTGTCTGCGCGGAGAGGCGGAAGCCGAAGAAGACGAGCCAGCCAGCCCGTTCCAGCAGCTGTAACGCGACGACCGAGAGGCCGAGAGCGAGTGCCGTCGCGGGGATAGCGATACGAGCAATATCGGCCAGAATCGTCCGCAGGACCCGCCACTGCGTCGCGCCGGTCGAGCGATGGATGCCGATGGCCTGCCGACGCGCGTGGACCCCCTGGGCGAACGTCGCCGTGGTACTGCCGACGGTGCTCAGCGCCGAGAGGACGACAAGCACGCCCAGAATCAGCTGGACGTTCCCGAACACGCCCTCGACGGAGCGTTCGATGGGCGTTCCGGACGCGTACGACCCGCTACTTGCCACCGCAGATGCCAGCCGGCGGTCACCGGTTACCGTATACTCCGTCGTGGTGAGGGTGGTCCCGTTGGCTGTCACCCGGTACGTGTACGTTCCGGGCTGGCCCCGTCCACCGTCCGGCGAGAACCGCGTCTGCGTGACGTTTCCGGGCGGCATATAGACGGTCCGGTTCCGGGAGACGCCGGGACCGATGACGCCCACATTGCGTGTAATCGGTTCCTGCCAGGGGTTTGCCAGCCCGATGGTGAGCGTTGGCGTCGTCAGGACCGATCCGGAGGACGGTGAGATTTCCAATTCCGCGTACAGTTCCCGCTCTGTACCGCGGACGATCTGGATGTCGTGTGTCGCCGTTTGGTCTCCCGAACGAGCCGTTATCGTGTAGTTCCCTGGCTCACGGGGAAGGGGAACGACGGCGACGCCGCTTGATCCAGTTCTGAGCGACGGCCCGTCCACTGTGACGGTGGCGTTCGAAACTCGGTCCCCGGTTTTCGTGACGACAGGCACTGAGAGTCCTGACCCGGGCGGTGCCTGTGACGGCAACTGGCTCGGAATCTCGATAGCGTTCGGCGAAACGACTGTCACCGAATGGGTGTACTCCCCGGCAGTGGCGTTTGCGGTCCCCAGTTCGGAGGCGGTAAAGGAGACGGTCCCAGTCCGTTCCTGTCCCGGCGGGACGGCGACCGTCGTCGTTCGCTGTTCGCCCTGATATCGGACTGTGACCTCCCGGTCAGCCCGCTCGTTGCCAACGTTTCGCACGGCGACGGAGAGGTTGACAGCGTCACCCTTCGTGACGCGCCCCGGACCCGATAGCCCCGTCACGACAGCGCCCGACCGGTTGGCAGCGACACCGTCGGCGTCGTCAATTCCCGAAACGGACCCTTTCACGCGAATCATGTGGACCTGTCCCTGCCCGGTCGCCAGGTCGGCCGCGGAGTCAAGCGGCAGAATGAGCAGGTCATCGAGCGTTCTGGCGGCGTCGTACCGCCCAACGATGGTGACTCGACGGATACCAGGCTTGACGCTCCCGCTGACGGTCAGTTCGTCGCCCACTTCGACATCCAGGGTCCGTGCGAGATCGTTCCCGATGACGGCCTCGTCGTATCGCTGTGGTCGCTGCCCTTCGACCAGCGTGGCCCCGGTGACGTTCGCAAACGCGTCGTACTCCGCCCCGTGGGCCATGTACGGTTGACCGTCCGAAACCTGGGCATAGATGATCTCCGGGCTGGCCGGCGTCCCGTCGGCCCGCAGGGCTGAGGCGTACTCAGCATCGAGGCGACTGTTCAGCGGGTGGGGTGCGCCGGCTTCGGTGATGGTCCCGGAGCCGCCCGCCCCGCCCCCGAGCGGGGATGCCAGACCAGCCAGCGAGACGACGAGCAGGAACGTGATGCCGAACACGGTCAGCGTCGCCGCCGTCGGCACGACCGAGCGCCACGACAGGAACGTCGGCGCGACCCAGTTTCTGACCGTCGCAAGCGTCGACTGCCCGGACTGGCCGGACCGAGCGTGACGGCCGCCGAGCGAGGCCGGCGGACGGGTCGCCGCGGGATAGGCGGCCAGCGCGCCGGCGACCAGCCCCATCAAGACGAAGGTCCCAGCGACACCGCCGACGACGGTCGCACTCTGTCCCGTGACGGTGACATCGAGCGCGATTGGGAGGCCGACGTAGATCGCGACGTTGACCAGCGCCTTGATCAGGATGAGTCCGACGGCGTAGCCCAGAACTACGCCGGTCGTCACGAGGAGGCCGGCGCGGAGCGTAAACAGGAGTCCCACACGCCAACCCGGCGCGCCGGTCGAGCGGATGACCCGTATCGCGTCAAGCCGGTCGCGGACGCTCATCCGCGTGACGTTGTAGACGACAATGAGGACCAGCAATCCGCCGGCGGCCGCCGCGATGCCCAGCGCCCAGAGCACCTGCTCTAAGCCGCCGAGGACGTACAGGAGCGCGCTGACCAATGGTGCCCCGTCACTTGGGAGGCTTCCCAGCCCGGTTCCGCTCGGGCTGTGGTCAATGACGAAGTAGCCGGTGACGCCGACCTGCTGGGCGGTCGAGGCGTTCGTCGCGTACCACTGATTGGAGAGGAACGTCGTCCCCCGCTCCTGTGGGACAACCGCGAGTGAGACGGTGCCGTTCGACCCGCTGACCGTTCGGGTCCGCTGCTGAGAGACCGGTCCCCGCCCGTCAACGCCGTCCGGAATCGTCGGTAATCGCCCCTCCTGCCACTGGGCCGAACCCTCGATGAGTACCCTGGGTGTATCGGGCGGAATGCCGACGAGACGAACGTCAGTCCCGTTTGCGGTCGCCGTCGCTGTCGGGAGCACGGTGACGTCCCCACCGGTTTCGGGCGGGCCGTTCGCCGCGTCGTGATAGGTGACCGTCCCGGAGTTCGCAAGCGGTTCGGCGAACGTTTCCGAGTACGTGACCGCAGTGAACAACAGCAGGACCGTGCCGATGAGAAACGCGGCCGTCACGGCGACGACGACCACGGTGAGCCGGTCCCGTCTGGACCAGCGAAACAGGAGGGCGTTTCTGTATCCCATCGGTTCGTTAATTCGTCTCCGTGGACGGGCTCGCGTCCGGCGTCGAAGCGGCATCGGAGACGAGCGTGCCGCCGCGGATGAACAACCGCTCGTCGAACCGCTGGGCCAGTTGCGGGTCGTGACTGATAACGACGAGCGCGGTTTCCGTCGATTCCTTCATGCTGAACAGGAGGTTCAGCACTGACTCTGCCGTGTCCGGATCTAGCTGCCCGGTCGGTTCGTCGGCGAGCACGATTTCGGGGCGGTTCGCGAGCGCCCGTGCGATGGCGACGCGCTGTTTCTCGCCCCCGCTCAGCGTCGCGGGGTACTGGTGTTCGAGCCCGGCGATACCCAGGCGGTCGAACAGCGTGTCCAGCCAGTCGGGGTCGCGGTCGCCCGCGTGTTCCTGCGGGAGCGACGCGTTCTCGCGGGCGGTCAGGTCGCCGATGAGCTGGAAGTCCTGAAAGACGAACCCGAGTGTCGTCCGACGCAGGCGAGCGCGCTGGCGTTCGGACAGTGTGCTCGCGTCCCGGCCGTCGATCTCCAGTCGACCGCTAGACGGTGACTCTAGCAGTCCGAGGACGTTGAACAACGTCGACTTCCCGGCCCCGCTAGGGCCCTGAACGAGCATTGCCGCGTCGGCCCCGACCGTGAGCGAGACGCCGTCGAGAATTTTGGTTCCCCGTCGTGTGACACACAGTTCCGACCCGACGAGGACGGGGTCAGTCATTGTCGGCCTTTCTGCCGGCCCCGTATTGTATGCCACGGTTACATACCCGGGAGAGACGGGCATGGGTGGGGCTCATCAAACCGTGTGCGTCAGCAACTCGTTCGGTTCCCGCCGGGCCGAACGAGGTACACGGAGTCGAGGCCGCGCGTGTCATAGACCACGTCGTTCTCGTAGCGCCACTCCTCCAGCGCCGCGGGCGTGGTCTTCTCGCTCCCTGCTGGGAACAGGTGCGCTCCAGTCGTCCCCCACGACGCCCGCGATAGCGTCGGGCAGTTAGGTTCCGCGCCGCCACCGAGCCACCGAGCAGTCGGCTGGTACGTTCCGTTGGACGCACCCGGATAGTACAAATCGACGATACGGCTGAACGGGTGGTCCGACGCCCACTGCTCGTCGACGTGGTCCGCGGTGAACGTCGCGGCCGCGAACTGCGATTCGGTCGCTCCGGTCGGGAAGGCTAGCGTGTCGAGATTGACGAACGCAATGGGCATCGTCGCAACCGCGGCAACCACGACGACGACCGTCAGAACCGTTGCGAGTCGGCGGCTGTGGGCCTTCGGCGTTCCAAGCCCGCCGTCCGGCGACGGCGACCGCCGATAGGCGACCGACGCGACGCCGATACCGGCGAGCACGAACACGGGCAGATGAACGAACGTCTGCCCGCGGAGCGCCGTCCCGTAGTACTCCGGCGTCAGCGAGGCGGTCAGCGAGAAGTACACGACGACAATCGGCGCCAGCAGCAACGCCAGCACGACCGGGCCGATCCGCCGACGGTCGCGGCCCGCACGCGGGAGTCCGACGAGCGCAAACACTACCGGGACGGCGAAGGCCGCAACGAGCACCAGGAGCCCGGCTGGCGTGGTCTGTGTCCCGGGGAAGACGGTCTGCAGTGCGTTCGCACCGAGCGTCAGGAACCAGAGGCCGACCGCGCCACCGATAGTCACCCGTTGCAGGCGAGCGCTCGTCCGCTGGAACCAGACTACTGTCGCCACCAGAACGACAACCCAGGCCAGGAAGAGCCCCGGATACGCGCTGACACGGTCGACATAGGGAACCATCAACTGGGACTGTTCTGCAATCCGGTAGTACCCCCACATGTACACCCAGAAGGCCGCGACGACGGCGAGAGCGGTGACGGCGTCACGACGCGACGGAATCCTCGCGAGATGGGCGGCTAGCACCCCCGTGAGTACCAGCGCAACGATGAGCGAGCTGAACGTATGCAGGAGCGGGAAGGCAGCGAACAGGACGACCATAACCGCCCCCCAGCGACGCCTGTATCGGTCCGTCGTGAGTAGCCGATGGACGGCAATCGCAAACAGTGGGAGCAAGAGGAACGCCAGCGCCTCCTCGTCCGTCTGTCCGGTCCGACGGAGATAGATGCCCTCCACCGCGAGCCCCATCCCGACCACGCCCATCGCCAGCGTCGTCCGCGAGTGACGCCACCGACTCGACTGCGCGAGGCGTTTGACCAGCGCCATCGCCGTCAGACAGGACGCTGCACCGGTGACCGCGACGACCGGCTGGGCAATGTACAGCGGCCGTTCACCGGTGAGTGAGCCGACAACTGTCAGAACAGCGGTAAACACGATGTTGTCCGCGCGGAACCGCGTGAGGGGAAACGTCCCCGTTTCGAGCGTGTCCCTGGCCAGAGCGACGTAGCCGAATCCGTCTAGCGTCGAGGGCAGCGGTGTCCAGTGGAGCGTCGTCAGTCGGGCCGCGACGGCCACGGCCACCACAGCCACGATGAGCAGCAATCGCCCCTTCCGGCCGTCACTCATTGGCCGTTCCTACAGCGGGTGGGTGTAAGATAGTTACCGCATTTCGACGGACGTCTCGGGTCCGTCACACACTGTCGACCTGGAAGTCCCTAGCGCGTTCGACCGCGGCTTCCGCACTGGCCCGGTCCATCGGGTCTGTGGTGAAGGCCGCGCGGTCGTAGGCCTCCACGACGGTCCGGACCGAATCGACCTGATCTGCGCCGAGGGCGCTGTCCTCACACCACTCAAGCAGCTCCCAGTGTGTCTTCCCGTTCTGAAAGCCAGCTGCCGCCCGGAGTTCGTCAGAGACTGACTCGTACGCTATTTTAACCGCTGAGTCGTACTCGCCGGCCGCGAGGGCTTGCCCCATCCGGTCGGTCGGACCGCCAGTCGATATGGTAGTGTCGTCGGTGGACTCGGAGGCGTGGGTTTCGTCGGTATCAGTCGTCACGGTCGTATCAGTGGTCCGTGTTTGGTCAGCGTCAGTCGTCACGGTTGTCTCCGTCTCCTCGGACTCGGGGACAGCATCGGAATACAGACCCAGGCGGCGAACGGTGACTTCGAGGACGACGAGGATGACCCCGGTCAGCACCGCGGCGGTGACCGGAACCGTGAAGAACGAACGGATCTGCGACACGAGCGGCTGGAGACCACTCCCTGGCTGCTCCATCGACCCATCCGAAGTGGCCGCCGTCGGACTCGTCGCGGCACCGCCCGAAAGCTCGACTGTGATCGATTCGGCGGTGCGCTCGCCCGCAATCGCGCGGTCCTCGTACGGAATCACGGCCGAGACAGTCTGCTCACCGGTCGGTACGCTCGGCGGCAGCCTGATAGTGGTCGTCACGGTCCCGTTGCTCCCGGTCACCAGGCGTTTGAACAGCGTCCCGCCGATGCGTACTTCGATCGGGACATCGCTGATGCCCGCCCCGTCGACGCGTACACCTGTTGTGACTGTCAGTTCGTCGCCGGTAGCGAGACGGGACGGTGACCGGTTGAGGGTGAGCGTCGGAGTCACCTGCGTTACACTGGTAGTGACGGTTGCTGCGTCACCGCGATACACCGAGGACTGGTCCGGGATATATCGGATCGAAACGTCAGTGGTACCGGTCCGGGCGGATCGCGGCCGGTACTGGAACGCGAACGAGCCGTTGCCGTCGGTCTCGACGAGCCGCGTCCGGTTTTCGATTTCGAGTCTGATCTGTTCGTTCGCGACGGGCGTCCCGTTTGCCGTCCGTAGCGTCCCGCGGATGGTAGCGGGATTTGTGTAGGAAACCGATCCGGAAACGTCCTGAACGTCGAGAGTCGTGTTCACGGCCCCCGTCTGGGTCTGCATCGCTGTCCCGGCACTGTCGGTAGCGATGGCTGTCGACCCGCCGATCCCGACAAGCAGGACCAGCAGGACCGTCCCGGCACCGACGAACCACGACTGCGGGGTTGCCACTATCAGGTTCGACAATAGGTACCATATTCGTTTTATCGTTTCCGCTGCTGAGCGCTGAACGACAGCATCACAGAAAATAATCGGAGGCAACAGCAGGGACTCAACCCGGCGGTTGGACGGTCACGGGGACCCGTTCGACCTGATTTTACGGGCGCGTTCGACGGCTGCTTTCGCGCGTGACGGCTCGACCGATGTCGGTGCGAAGGCCGCCGTCTCGAAGGCTTCGACGACCGTTTCGATGTCCGCCATCCGTTCGTCGGAGAGGCCGTGCTCACGGCTTCGCTGAAGCAGTTCCCAGTGCGTCGTCCCCTCGTCAATCCCGTTTTCCACCGCTAACTCGTCGTGGACAGCGAGGTACGCCACCATCGTTGCGGCGTCGTAGTTCCCGCTGTCGAGATACGTTTCGACGCGTTCCTCGAACGTCGGACCCGTTGCGTCCGATGGCGTCGCCGACGGATCGGGTTCGGTCACTGATACGTCAGCCGTCTCGGCTGGTACAGTCGTGTCCGTGTCCTGAGATTGATTGAACCGCGACACGATAAACCAAGATGCGCCGACGACTGCGAGCGCCATTCCACCGCCGAGGACGGGCAGCAAACTGTATCCGATGATCCCGTTCCCGAAGCCGGCGGCCGGGTTCTCGTCGGAGCCGAACAGTATCGCCACTAGGGTATCGATAAGCAGATCGTTGTCCGAATCGGAGCCGACCGGTGGGTTGCCACCACCCGACCCTGCGGCCAACGTTGCCGTTGCGGTCGCGTTACCGAGGTTCGAACTCGGTTCGTCGTACGTGGCGGTAACAGTAACTGACTCGTTCGTCGGCGAGTCCGCGAGAACGGTCCGGAACGAGCCGTTCTGGTTCGTTTCGACGACCTCGGTCTCGCTATCACCGACCCGAATCCGGACCGGACGATCCGACACGGGGTTTCCAGCAGCGGTCTGTAGCTGGCCACGGGTGAGGACCCCCTCGTCTGTGCGCGATGCGTTCACTGAGATATCTGTCCGTGTCTCGACCACGACAACAGGGTCTACGGACTGTACACCAGCGATAGCACGGTTCTCGTACGGAATCCGGGCGACAAACTGACGGTCACCGTCGTTTACCGACGCCGGAACCTGGACTGTTGCTGTGACGGTTCCGTTCGGTCCTGTCGTCGTCCGTGCAACGACAGTGTCACCCATGACGAACTCGACCGGGACCTCGTCTACACCTATCGAATCGACTGTCACGGACGCCGAGACGTTCAGTCGGTCGCCGTATCTCACCGTATCCGGCGCGATTTCGCTAGTCACGTCCGGCGTCACCTGCTGCACGTCAATCGTGAATGTGGCGTTGTCGAACAGGTACACTGAGTCCGCCCTCGGGACGTACTCGACCTGCACGGACTGTGACCCGAGTCTGGCCGAGCGCGGACGGTACTGCGTTTCGAACACGCCGTTCGAGTCAGTCTGAACAGTTCGCGTCCGGTTCCCGATCCTGATCTCGATCGCTTCGTCGGCGATGACCGAGCCGTTCTCCGTCTCTATCTGGCCGGAGACTGTTCCGGGATCACCGAACGAGGCAGTCGAATCTATCGCCTGAACCGTGAGCGTCGTGCCGACGAGCGTTTCCTCGCGGATCTCGGCTTGCGTCGCCGTGATGTTTTCCGTCGTCTCGTTGATCTCGGTCTGTCCCGAAGAGAGATCGACCGACGTGATGTTGCCAATCCGTTCGAAGTTCCGGTTCAGTCGCCGGTTCCTGTCGCTGATATTCGACGCTGTCCGCTCCATCGCACGCGCGGTGACGCGAGCCTCGCGTTCGTTCCCGCTCTCGCGTGCTGCCTGATACGCCGCATACTGCTGGCGGTACCGCTGGACTTCGTTTGTGAGATTCCGCTGGTTCTCGCGCGCGGCCTCGAACTCTCTCGCAGCGGTGTCGTCCGTATCCGACGACGTGTCACCGGCGACCTCGACGTACTGCTCTAAGCGCTTGTCGTAGTCGTCGCCGAGGACGCTCCGCGCTTGCTCGTACTGTTCGTTTGACAACGCAATGCTGCTGTTTTCCAGCCGTCCCCCCATCGTCCGAGCCAACCAGGCGGCCGTTTCATCGCCGTACTCGCCGTCCGACACTGAATCCGGGTTTTCCTGTTGCGTCTCGTTGTCGTCCGTCGGCGTCTCCACCTGGCGGTTCAGAGTCGGACCTCCGTCGTCGGCTTGTATCGCTGTCACCCCACCAGCACCCACTGTAAGTCCTAGCACTGCCAGAGTGATGACCACAACCCACGACTGGCTCCGGAACACACCGAATTATTCCACTGGGTTGATAAAATGCGTTCGGTTGGCTCATCGGAAACAGTTGCAGTGATGTACTGAGACAGAAAGCGACGCAATCAGCTATTTTTTTACCGTGCCGACATGACTCACTGCCAATGGCTGATACTCCGGCGTGGAAACTGCTCCTGCCGCGCCAACTCCGCCACCTCCCGGCCGACCTGGCAGGCGTTCTCGGCGTCGTGCTTCTGACGAACCTGGCCGTCCTGCTACCGGTCGTCTCCGACACGCCGGTCCGTATCGTCGCCGGACTCGTATTCGTCCTTTTCATTCCCGGCTATGCGTTCATTGCCGCGCTGTTTCCTGAGGCCGGGAGCGGCCCTACCACCGACGATGAGACTGTCTCGAATCCCGATGCCGACGGTATCGACGGTATCGAGCGGACCGCACTCTCGTTCGGACTCAGCATCGCCCTCGTTCCACTGGTCGGCCTGGTGTTGAACTTCACACCGTGGGGCATCCGCCTACTCCCGATTCTCGTGTCCCTCAGCGGACTGACGGTCGTGTTGACCGCTGTCGCTGCCGTTCGCCGCTGGGCGTTGCCCGCCGACAAGCGGTTTCGCGTCCCGTACCGTGCGTGGCTCAGAGCCGGTCGCGAAGAGTTGTTTTCGCCGGCTTCGCGGACGGACGCCGCCCTGAACGTGCTGTTAGTTCTGAGCATCCTGCTTGCAGCCGGCAGCGTCGGGTACGCCATTACGGTTCCGAAGGACGGCGAACGGTTCAGTGAGTTCTACCTGCTGACAGAGAACGAGGATGGCGAACTCGTCGCCGACAACTATCCGACAGAGTTTCAGCAGGGCGAAGGCCGGTCATTGATCGTCGGTATTGGAAATCAGGAACACGAGCGAACGGAGTACACCGTTGTCGCCGAGTTGCAACGCGTCGAACGCGTCGGGAACGAGACGCGGGTCCGGGACCGGTCGGAACTGCGGCGTTTCCAGCCGACGCTGGGACACAACGAGACCTGGCACCGCCAGCACGAGGTGACGCCCGAGATGACTGGGGAGGGGCTGCGGCTCCAGTACCTGCTGTATCGCGGCGCACCGCCTGAGAGCATCAACCAGTCGGCCGCGTATCGGGAAGTCCACCTCTGGGTGAACGTAACGAACTGACTCGCTCGCCCGCACAGGTGGACCTCTCACCTCGAAAATGGGGGTCGTGCTGTTGCAGATCTCGTGAAGATCGTGCTCGGCGAACAGTTTTTCTCTCCGCGGATCGTTGGATTCACAGTGTACCCCGAAGGCCACTTCCTCCTCGCAGCCGTCCCGCTGACGGCGTATACGGTGGCTCGACGGCGTCGCCTTCCGTCCGGGCCGATGGTACTCCTGCTGCTTGTAGCGACGCAACTCCCGGACGTTATCGACAAGCCGCTCGCGTGGACGTTCGCTATCCTTCCGAGCGGGCGGATGCTGGCGCATTCGCTGGTCGTCTCGCTGCCCATCCTGTCCGTCCTCGTACTGCTGGCCGCCCGCCGAGGCTACGGGCGGTACGCAGTGGTGTTTTCCGCCGGCTATCTCTCACACATCGCCGGCGATTTCTATCCGATTGTGCGGCTCGGAACGGACTACTACTTCTTCCCGAACCTGTTCTGGCCACTGTTGGCAGCAAACCCCGATAGAACGCCGTCGTTTGCGGCCCACGCGCCCGATAGCCTGCTCTCGCTTGTCGTCCCGCTCGTCGTCTTCGGGCTGGCAGTTAGTTACAGTGTCGTGACGGTATACCGGAGACACGAGCAGGTCCTGGCCGTAATTCCACAGCGGTGAATCGCCGATCACAAAACCGTTGATGGCCGAAGCGACGAAACCGGTCGGAGAAGGAATAAGCTCACCAGCCAAACATCGAAGCTACTGGCCGGAAGTTGGATATCCACGGACTGAAACTGACAGTGATTGTCTCAGGCCGGGGTCGCGGATTCAATCGGCGCTTCGCCGCAGTTGACACAGATGTATTCCTCGTCAACTGTGACCACGACCGGAGAGTTGCATTCGATGCACTTGATTTTCGCCGCACGAGATGGCTTTGCGTAGTCCCCCATTGTGTATACCTTGCATGTCGATATTATTTGCAAAATAATATAAAATTACCCCTTTCAGCAACATTTTATTTGCAATCGGTACGGTGACGGGATATCCAAGCACCGGTCGGGATGGGTAGAGTCCGGATAGCTACGTAGAGGAAGGATGTCACGTCAAAGCCGTAGACGACACCCCAAGGAACGGTGGGGACGCCTCAGTCTCGTCGTGCTAGGAATCCGGCACCTAGCAGCGCTAGTACCGTGACGAGCACGGTGAAACCGGGGCCGCTCGTACTCGTGGTCTCGACCGAGCCCTGCGTTCCGGTTGCGCCCTCGTCGTCGGGTTGCTGTGCACCACCACCCGCGGTCGTGGCTGCTTCCGTCGGCTCGTCTCCGTCTTCGGTTTCGACCGCTTCAGTGCCGTCGTCCGCGTCAGTTTCGTCTTCGGTGTCGGTCGCGGTTTCGTCCTCGGTGTCTACTTCTTCAGTGTCCTCGTCAGTTGCGTCGTCGTCGCTGTCATTATCCGAGTTGTCGTTGTCGCTACCGTCACTGCCATCCCCATTATCGCTATCACTGCTCCCATCATCGCTTCCGCCATTATCGCTGTCGTTGCTGTCACTGCCATCATCGCTTCCGCCGTTATCGCTGTCGTCGCTATCACTGCCATCGTCGGTCCCTTCGCTATCGTCGTCTGAATCGGTCTCGTCCGACTGTGACAGCGTGACCGTTCCGGTGTCGGAGTTGATCTCGTTGGAATCCTCGCCAACGGCGATGTGAACGTACGTGTACGTCCCGTTTGGCCAGGAGTCGAGCGTTTCGACGGCGACAGTGGTATCGGGGCTATCAGACACCGTCGTCGCCGAGGCGTGCATCACGTCATCACCGGTCGACTCCGGCGACGCTTCGGAGAGAACGAACCCGAACAGGCCGATCAGTCCCGCTGACGGCATCGCCCCTGCCGTCGTCGAGTCCTCCCCGGTGAGAGTGGCGTCACCATCGGTTGTTGACACACCGTTGACGCCGTCGAAGGAGTTCTCGACCGTGACCTGGTCTTCCGAGAAGTCCTCGTCAATGTCGCCGGTCACCCGGACGGTGCTCGTCCGCTGTTGCAGTTCGTCCTCGTCGAACACCAGCACCGCGTGCGTGACAGAGTCATCTTCCAGTTCGGTCTCGATGTCAAGCGAAACGTTGTCGCCAGCAGCGATATCGTCAGACGTCGCGTCAACCGTCGATGCGCTTTCCTGAACCAACGTCTGTTCGACGCCGACGACGGTCACGTTCCCATCAGTCGAGACGTTGTTGTTGTCCGAAACGGACAGACCCTGTCCGTCATCGACGGTAACCAGAATGAAGCCGTAGGCACCACCCGAGTCAGGCGTGTACGAGGTTTCGAGCGCCCCGTTGTCATTTATCGAACCGACCCCATCCGCGTCGTCTAGCAGTTCGACCGAATTGGCGCTGGAATCGTTCGTGAAGATACTGGCCAGATCGGTTCTGACGCTCCCTTCGCTGAACCCGGCCGCAGATGGATCCTCAGAGAGCCTGACAGCGAGCAGTTGCGCCTCGTCGCCGGCAACTGCCGAGGTGCCGGCCCCCGTGGTCGATTCGAACGTCAGATCAACTGATTCGCCCGCTTCATGAATCGTGTACTGCTCCCTGTTGAGGGGAACGTCACCGGTCTGTGCGGACTCGATGTTGATGTACGTCTGTGGGGCCGCTATCGTCGTCGGGCCCGCGGAGGACGTCCGAAGCGGGAGTAGTGACCGCTCCCAGACGTCCACGTTCTCCGTCACCGCCGTGGTTTGCCCCTCATCGACTGGCGTTGCCGCCGCCGACGTTACCGACAGCGGGGCAGCTAACACCAGCAACACTGTAACCGCAAAAATTACAGTGTGTTTTCCTTTTGTTGTTTTACACATTACTGAATTTTTTCGGAGGGGTGCGGTATAATTCTTATGTAGTGACATTCGACGCTACGCAGTATTCCATCAAACCTCAAAAACACGTGGACTCTGTCAGAGGATTTTACGCGTACACCTCGAGAGCCAGTCAGCTATTCACATCGCATCTGTGAGAACTATCTATGGTCGTAAACGGGCGGCAGCGGATAACCAGTAGCGCGGACAGTTTATATCAACCTGCTCGTGTATCTGGCTGCGGCACCGGTCAAAAGCCGCAAACCTTGGTGCCGCAATACGTGGCCGATCAATCGAATCTGTGAACCGGCGTTCCAGATTAGTTATTCTTCTTCGTCGTCATCGCCGTCCCCAGCATCGTTCGGTCCGCCAGCGTTGTCCGGGGGACCGCCGCCGTTTCCTGGGCCCCCACCGTTGTCAGGACCACCAGCCTGGCTCAGTGTCACCGTTCCGGTGTCCGAGTTGATGGTCCCGGACTCGTTGCCGACTGCGACGTGGACGTACTGATACGCACCGTTTGGCCAGGAATCCAGCGTCTGGACCGTCACGTTCGCGTCGGAGTCGTCGCTGACGACCGTTACAGAGGCATGGATAACGTCGCCGTCAGCGTTCGATTCAGCCTCGGAAACCACCATACCGAACAGTCCCTGCAACCCGATTGCGGGTATCGACTGGTTCGCGGAGAGGGCGGCACCCGCGAATCCGGTGTTCTCGCCGACTGTTGCAACACCACTGACGTCGTCAAACGAATTCTCGGCGGAAATCTGGTCCAGACTGAAGCTCTCGTTCAGTTCGCCCGACACCGTCACTGTGCTCGACTGCCGTTGGAGCTCACCCTGTCTCACCAGCAACACCGCGTGCGTGGCGTTTTCGTCTTCGATCTCCGTATCGACATCTAGCGTGACGTTGTCTCCGGGATTGGCCGGGTTCTGAGTCGGCTCGACGGCCGAGGCGTTATCCTGCACGATAGCCTGCTCGACACCGACGACAGTCACGTCCCCGTTGACGGAGACATTGCCGTCGGAAACCGACAGCCCCTCGTCACCATCGTCGACTGTCACCAGGACGAAGGCGTATGTACCACCCGACTCGGGAGTGTAGGACGCGCTCAGCTCGCCCTCTTCACTTATCGCTCCAACGCCCTCTGAGTCATCGAGAAGCTCAGACGACGTAATGTTCGAATTGTTTACGAAGATATCCTCGAGAGAGCCCGAGACGTCGCTGGTGTTAGCCCCTTCAGTAGTCGGTGCCTGATCTAGCTTGACAGCCAGCAGTTGTGCCTCGTCGCCGGCAAGTGTCCTCGTCCCGGCACCGATCCTGGGTTCGAAGGACATGTTTATCGACTCGTTGCGCTCGTGGATCGTCACTGTGCGCTTGTTGAGCGGTAGGTCGCCGGTCGCAGCCGACTCGACATTGATGAACGTCCGCGGTGCCGTGATCGTGGTCGGCCCTTCCGACGTTGTTCGGAGCGTAAGCGGGGACCGTTCCCACACGTCGACGTTTTCGGTCACCGAGAACGACTGGCTCTCAGCAACGGGGGTTGCCCCAACAGTGGACGTCACCGACAACGGGCCTGCGAGTACCAACGCAACTGCCATCATAGAGATGACAGCGGATTTTAGTATTGGAGTTTTTACCATTACTGAAACATTACAGAAGCCTGTGATATATTTCTTGTGCAGTGACAATACTTTGTGGCGCCCCGAGTGGCTCCTAACCCCGCTATTACATACAAACGGAGGTAGAAATGACTAATATCTTGTAATTAGATATATAAAATATGTATCCGTAGATAAGGTGGTAATTAACCGATAGTAAAATAACCTGTATAATAAGTCAATAGCCGTAGACAGTGTCTAGAGCGGTAATTACTGAAGTAAATCTGGTATAATCCGTAGGTGAGATGGTGGCCCTCTTTCCGGATACACGTCTCTGGCACAGTGGATCGGAAAATTGCGAGGGAAGACCGCTCCGTGCGAGTCTTCCGGCACCGATCAGCTACCGTCTTTTCAGCGAGGTTCCATCGGGGTCGATGGAACGTTCGCGACCGTGACGATAGCCGCCCGCTGTTTGCGAGGGACCGCGTCGGTCCAACAGTGCGAAGGAAGGGATTTGAACTACGCGAAGGCGGGCAACCGTCCCGCCTCCTCTCATCCAAACTCTTCCGTGTGCATCCTTCGGCGCCGCGTCGTGCGGCCCCTATACGATGCGAGGGAAGGGATTTGAACCCTTGGACCCCTACGGGAGCGGATCTTGAGTCCGCCGCCGTTTCCTGGCTTGGCTACCCTCGCACGCGTATGCATTCGGAACACATGATGGTACGATATAAATGTCGTACGGAAGCGACTCGGAACAACGGGGCACTGTAGTAACAATTGAAACGATTTACATGCTGATCGCACCGCTGACGTGCGATCAGGCGTGCATCGAGTTTCAATGGCTTCTATAGCCGACAGAACCGGTGGTTTGACCCCCCGTGAGCCAGTAGCGTAGGCATGGACGACCACACGCGCGACCCGACCGTCGAACCCCCCGACGGGAACCCCTCAGGGTGGCGAGCCGACGGACAGTGGGAGCACGAGACGCTCAGGCGGGCTGTCGTACACGGCGTCCGTCTGTACAACTCCGGGGAGTTCCACGAATCACACGACTGTTTCGAAGACGAATGGTACAACTACGGCCGCGGAAACACGGAGAGCAAGTTCCTCCACGGGATGGTGCAGGTCGCTGCCGGCGCGTACAAGCACTTCGACTTCGAGGACGACGACGGAATGCGGTCGCTGTTTCGCACATCGCTGCAGTACTTCCGTGGGGTCCCCAACGACTACTACGGCGTCGACCTGCTAGATGTGCGAACGACGGTAACGAACGCGCTGTCGGACCCGTCGGCACTCCACGGCTGGCAGATCCGGCTTGACGGCGAGTACCCGACGTGTCGTCCGGAGGATATCGAGTTCGCGGAGTCCCTCGAACATTGAATGAATCCGGATAATTCTAAAGGCTGGAGGCGCTATCACGGACAGATGCGAATCGAGCAACTGGGAGACGGGGTTCCAGAGGTGGCCGTCGTGGGGAGCATCCACGGCGACGAACCGTGCGGTCGGGACGGCATCGAAGCCGTCCTTGCCGACCCGCCGGAGATCGAGCGACCGGTCAAGTTCATCATCGCGAACGAAGCCGCCCTCGAGGCGAACCAGCGATACCTCGACACGGACCTCAACCGCTCGTTCCCCGGCGACGCTGACAGCGAGTCCCGTGAGACACGGTTAGCCGCGGCTATTACGTCTGAACTCCGTGACTGCACCGTGCTTTCGTTGCACTCCACCCAGTCCTACGACGGGATGTTCGCCCTCGTCGACGAGCTCACGCCAGAGATGGAGACCCTCTGCAGTTCGCTCTCCGTGGACGCCGTCGTGCAGACGAAAGGCGCAAACGAGGGGCGAATGATCGCGACAGTGGACTCCGTGCTCGAAGTCGAATGCGGCTATCAGGGCTCGCCGGAAGCCGCCGAGAACGCGGAGCAGGTCATCCGCGAGTTCCTCGCCGCCACCGGCGTCACCGCCGAATCACCGCCACAGCGAGATACGTCACTGCCAGTGTTCCAACTCGGCGAGCCGATCCCGAAGGCGACAGCAGAACAGTACGAGGTTTTCGTCCGGAATTTCGAGCCGGTGCCCAAGGGTGACCCTGTGGCAGCGGCCGACGACGAAACCGTCGTCGCGGAGGAACCCTTCCACCCGGTCTTGCTCTCAGCCTACGGCTACGAGGACGTGTTCGGCTTTACCGCGGACCGTATCGGCGTACTCGAATGAGACGGCGTTCGGTCCGGCCCTGAGGGACTCTCAGGTCAGTCACCGCTCTCGGCGACGGTTTCGTAGGAAGTGTATTCGGTCTTGTCCGGGTCGACCGCCGCCGCGACTGCGTCGCGGAAATCGGACGGGGTTGCTGAGTCGGCTAACTCGCAGTGGTGGATGCGTACTATCACCTTGCCCGCTCGTTTCGACTCTCCGTCACGACTGCTGAATAAGCTACCTACGGTCGAAGCGGTACGGTAGCCCGTCCGCCAGCATCGGGCGTTCTAACGGGGGTATCGTGCGACGGATGACAGCGTTCTGGTCCGGACAGGTCAGTCCTCCGGTGTGGCCGAATCCTCCCTGGACTGGCACTGGCCATCGGCGTCGGCTAGATGACAGGCAGCGCGGTGACCGTCCGCGATAGATACTGTTCGCGGTTTTTCCCGAGCACACACTGTCGGGAACGTTTCGACGAGTAGTTCGTGTGCGCGGTCGACCTCGCCGTCGAGAACGAGGTCGAGTGCCTCTTTCACAACCCTGTCAGCCCGGCTATCGCCAAGCGTCTCTGGCATGTCGAATTCATCGCGGATCGCCTGTCGAGTCTGGCGGTCTGTGACCTCCTCAACTGCGAGGCCGGTCTCGGCAGCGACGAACTCCCGGACTGTCTCGTGGTCGATTCCCTCTTCGTCGAGTCGCTGTCTGAAATCGAGTATTGCCCGCCAGGTGGACTGCTCGAAATCGTATGTGTCGGGCGGGATGACCTTCGGACACCGAGTGTGGAACCGACAGCCACTCGGTGGGTCCGCCGCCGACGGCACGTCACCGGAGAGCGTAATCCGGTCGCCACGCGCTCGTGGGTCGAGTGTCGGTATCGACGAGACGAGCACTTCCGTGTAGGGGTGTGACGGTGCGTCGAACAACCGCTCGGTCGGCGCACTCTCGACGATCTCGCCGAGGTACATCACCGCGATCCGGTCACAGATTTCCCGGATCACGCTCATGTCGTGACTGATGACGATGACGCTGAGGTCGAACGCCGACTGCAGGTCCCGGAGCAGCGAGAGGATGTCGGACTGGACCGAGACGTCAAGTGCACTCGTCGGTTCGTCGGCGATCAGCAGGTCCGGGTTCAACACGAGCGCCCTGGCCAGGGCGATTCGCTGTTTCTGCCCCCCGGAGAACTCGTGGGGGTATCTGTCGATATCATCCGCGGAGAGGCCCACCCGTTCCAGCAGGTCCGACACCACTTCGCGCCGTCGCTCTCGGTCCGTCACGCCGTGGATGACGAGCGGTTCAGCGACCGAATCCCCAATGGACATCCGCGGATCGAAACTGGCGCTCGGGTCCTGGAAGATCATCTGTGCGTTCCGCCGGAAGGCCTTGAGTTCATTGTCGTCGAACGCCGTTACCTCCTGCCCGTCGAACCGAATCGATCCGGCGGTCGGTTCGACTAACCGCAACAGCGCCCTGGCGGCGGTCGATTTCCCACAGCCGGATTCGCCGACGATACCGACTGTCTCCCCGCGCTCGACCGTCAGGTCGATTCCGTCGACGGCTTTGACTCGGCCGACCTCTCTGTCGAGAATGCCCTCTGTAATCGGGAAGTGTTTGCAAAGGCCCTCGACTTCCAGCAGCGGGGGCTCACTCATCGGTGCGCTCACCCGCGTGCCCGTTCTGTAACACGTCCGGATCGCCGTTCGGGCCGTAGTGGATACAGGACGCCGCCTGTCCGACGCCGAGGTCGTGCAGGGGCGGCTGGTCACCGGTGAAACAGGCGTCCCGGGCGTACGCACAGCGGTCGGCGAACCGACAGCCTGGCGAAATGTCGTGAAGGTCTGGGAGCGTTCCCGGAATCGTGTCCAGATCGGTTCCGCGTCCGGGGAGACAGTCGAAGAGGGCTTTCGTGTACGGGTGGGCCGGCGACTCGAACACGTCGTAGACGCTCCCGCGTTCCATGACAGCCCCTGCGTACAGCACGACGACCCGGTCGGCCACCTCGGCGACGACCCCCAGGTCGTGCGTGATGAGCAGAATCGACATCCCGAACTCCGACTGGAGCCGCTGGAGGAGGTCCAGCAGCTGAGCCTGGATGGTCACGTCCAGCGCCGTCGTCGGTTCGTCGGCGATCAGGAGGTCGGGATTCGCCGCGAGCGCCATCGCGACGGCGACCCGCTGTTTCATCCCGCCGGACAGTTCGTGTGGGTAGGCGTCGTAATGGCTCGACGCGTCGGGAATATCGACCTGGTCGAGCAGCGTCACCGCGCGCTCTTTGGCCTCGGCTTTCCCGATATCCTCGTGTAGCTGGATCGCTTCGCGCACCTGCCACCCGACCGTGTAACAGTGGTTGAGGGCGTCCTGCGGGTTCTGGAACACGTGTGCGATGCGGTTCCCCCGGACCGCCCGCAACTGCCGCTTCGAGAGCGACACCAGGTCGCGCCCGTCGAACGTGACCGACCCGTCAACGATTCGGCCGGGCGGCATCGGAATCAGCCGGGTTAGCGTTTCTGCCGTCACCGTCTTGCCACTCCCGCTCTCGCCGACGATACACACCGTCTCGCCCCGGTCAACGTCGAAGGAGACGCCGTCGACGGCCCGGAGCCGCCCGGTGTCGGTCTCGAACTCGACGGTGAGATCCCGGACAGACAGGAGCGGGGCACTACCTGAGGTTCTCGTCGCAACCTGGCGCTGGTCGCTCATGTGTTACCCTCCGAGCGCGGGTCGAGGGCGTCCCGCAGCGCATCGCCCACGAAATTGAACGCTAGAATGGTAAGAAAGAGGAAGACGCCGGGGACCGTCGAAACCCACCACGCCGATCCGAGGTCGGACCGCCCGGCTGCGATGGTCTGCCCCCAGGACGGAATCGTCGGGTCACCGAGCGAGAGAAACGCCAGGCCGGCCTCGAACAGGATAAGGCCCGGAATCAGCAGCGTCAGGTTGGTGATGACCGTCCCGGAGACGTTCGGGAGGATGTGTCGTCGGATGACGTGTGTCGCGTCCGCGCCGGCACAGCGAGCCACCTCGACGTACTCGTCTTCGGACCGCTGGAGCGCTGCGCTCCGGACCAATCGCGCGGTGCCGCCCCAGCTGAGCAGCCCGAACACGAGAATGAACATGAGCAGGCTCCCGCCGAAGAGGTAGATGAGGAGGATGTACAGCAGGAACGAGGGGAACACTTGCTGAATGTCGACGTATCGCATCAGCACCTCGTCGACCAGACCGCCGAGATAGGCGGCCACGGTCCCGACGGTCGCGCCGATGCTGATGATGAGAAACGACGTGATCAGGCCGATTCGGATGGAAACCCGCATCCCCAGAACGACCAGTGCGAGGAGGTCCTTGCCCTCACCGGTCGTCCCGAGGGGGAACGCCCAGCTCCCGTAGCACTGCCCGTTCGCCACCCGACCGGCGCACTGTAACGGGACCGAGTTGTCGACGGCCACGCCGACCGGTGGCTGATAGCCCTGTATCAGTTCGACCGACGGTTTGCCGACGAGCAGCGGTCCGAACAGTCCGAGGGTAAAGAGGATCACCAGATAGCCGAGGCTGACGACGGCGGCGCGGTTCTTCCGGAACTCGCGCCAGTAATGGGCAGCCATCCGCCGATTCGTCCAGAGCGGGGCGATAATGTAGAAGCAAAACAACAACAGCGACAGCGTGAACAGCCAGTCAAGCTGCGTGATGTCCCAGCCGTCGCGCAGCACAGGGTTCGGTTCGAAGAGGGGTGACTGACGGAGATAGTCGTAGACGAACAGGGTCGCGAGCACGAGGAGCGACGCGAGGAAGCCGGTCGTCTGCCGGGTGAGCCCGACGCCCCGGTCGGCGTCCCAGTCGATGTCCTCGAACTGACGGCGGGGCGTATCCGAACTCATTAGCGATCACCGTAGTCGATTCGGGGGTCGAGGACGGTGTACGCGATGTCCTGAAGGAGATTCCCGACGATAGCGATGAACACGCCGATGAGCGTCGTTGCGAGCACGAGCGGCGTGTCCTGGTTCTGGATCGCACGGAAGCTCAACTGACCCAAGCCGGGGATGCCAAACACCACCTCGACGAGATACGAACTGGCGATGAACAGGCCGAGCAGGTCGGCGACGAGAATCGTCGACAGCGGGACAGCGGCCGGCCGGAGCACGTGTCTGAGCAGTATCCGTCGCTCCGAGGCTCCTTTGGCCTTCGCCGTCTTCGTGAACGTCGCCTGGACGTACTCCAGCGCCTCCGCTCGGGAGTAGCGCGCGAGACTGGCAATCGAGCCAGTGGTCAGGACGAACACCGGCAAGACGAGCTGTTTGATATTGGCCAGGCTGAACACGGGGACGTCGGGGTCGAACACGATGGGGACGAGGTCGAGGTGGACGCCGAAGATGACGAGCAGGATGATTCCGAACCAGAAGTTCGGGATCGCGTAGCCGAAGAAGGCGACGAACGTCGCCGCGTAGTCGAACTTCGAGTACTGGTGGGTCGCCGAATACAGTCCGACTGACAGTCCGAACACGACGGTCAGCACCGTCCAGGGCACCGAGTACATGACCGTGTACGGCAGTGCGTCCATGATGGCCGCGGTCACCGGCTGGCCGCGAGAGGTGCTGTACCCCCAGTTGAACGTCGCCATATTCGTCATGTAGTCGACGTACTGTCGCCACAGCGGCCGGTCCAGCCCCCGCCGCTGTTCGTACGCCTCCCGCGCAGCCTCCGCGTCACCGCCGGAGACGGCCGCCTGGAACTGGATCGAGGCGAGCGCCTGTTCCTGGGTTACGAGCAGCAGTGCCCAGGTGATCGAGAGGATGATAAACGTCGCGACGACCGCCCAGAGCAACCGGCGGACGACGTACCACCTCATCTATCGAAGTAGTACCGCTGGTAGTCCCACCCACTGGCGAAGGTATCGCTCGGCCCGACGAGGGGGTCCTGTGCGCCGACGATATCTGACTCCATCAACAGGAACCCGAAGGGCTGCTCCCGGGCGATCTGCTGGAACACTTGGCCGAACAGCTCCCGGCGCTCGGACTCGTCGACGGTTCGGGACGCTTCCGCGTACAGCTCCGGGATGTTCGATTCAGGCACGTAGCCCGCGTAGTTGGCGTTCCCTCGCTCCCGGAAGAACGTCGCGCTCGAACTCGGCGTTCTCGGGTACGTATTGAACCCCAGCACGACCGACATATCCCACGGCTCCTGACTGACGGAGACGTCTCGCGGCCCGCCGTTGAACGTGCCGGAGCTCCAGGGGACGTCTTCGCCTTCCGGCGGCGAGTTCGACGCGTACTGTTGCTGAAACGTGTTTCCGGGGATCGTCTCGATCTGGATACTGATCCCCAGATTGGACTCGATCTGCTGGCCGACCAGTTCCGCCAGGGTCTGGTTCGTGTTGCTGGCCGAACTGGCGTACAGCGAAAGCGTCACGGGGTCGCCGTCCGGATTGAGTAGCGTCTCCCCGTCGTACTCGTACTGTGTCCCCTCGATGCCCCGCTCCATCCGCGTTCTGGCCGGTCCCGAGCCCTGGAGGTCACCGGTCCCGAACGTGTAATCCTGAATTCCCTCCTCGACGTACCACTTGGAGAAGCGCGGTTGCATCGTGTACGCCGGTTCCGCGAAGCCCCGATAGAGGTTCTCCGCGAGCGTCGTCTTGTCGACAGCACAGACGAACGCCTGGCGTACCGGAATCTCCCGGAACAGTTCCCATCCGTTCGCACGCATATTGTATTTCAGCGCCTGGACGAACGGCTGTGGCTGCACGTAGACGTCGATGTCTCCGTTGTCTTGGAACTCCTGTGCGTTTCGCGGCGGGATGCCGGCAATCGTCACCTCCCCGTTCCTGAGGGCGTTGAGCCGCGAGGACTCTTCGGGAATCACCTGGACCGTGTACGATTCGAAATACGGGACGTCCTCCCACTCCTCGCCCAGGTCCTCGACCTCGCGGAGATAGTAGTCGTCGTTTCGCACGGTGACGTACTGGGACTCGCGTTCCCACTCCTCGTACGTGTACGGGCCCAGATTGCCGGTGTACTGGAGCGTGTTGATCTCCTCGTCCTGCCGGAGTCCCTCTGCATCCCTGTCCGGGACGTACTGTTCCAGAATGCCCTTCGGGAGACACGACTGCCCCCACATGATCGGCTTGAGCGGAAACGTCGGGTCGACTTCCGGGAGCCTGATCTCAAAGGTGAGAGTGTCTACCTGCTCGACTGGTATCGGCTCGCCCTGTCGGAACCAGTCTCCGGCGTTCGTGTACCCCGCCCAGTTGCCCTCGCCCTGGAAGACGTTCGTGATCATGTACACCCAGTCTTCGGCGGTCATCTGCCCGTAGCCACCGCCCCACTGGAGGTTGTCCCTGAGCGTGATCCGGTAGGTCTGTCCGTCCTCCGTCGACGGCTCGGCCCACAGCGGGAAGACGTTCTGGTCGTTATCGATCGCCCAGGCGCTGTCCAGCGTGAGATCGACGTACGCTCCGGAGGTCGTGTCGTTGGTGTACAGCCAGTTCAGCGAGTTCGCGTCCGACCCGGCGACCGACGTATACTCACCCGAGACGGTCCGCGAGCGCGCAGTCTCCGTTGCGTCCGCCGCGGCTGTGCCGCCGCTGTCACTGTCGTCGTCACGGTCAGTCTGTTCCGCGTTCCCGCCGAGAAACCCATCACACCCCGCGAGTGCTGTGGCCCCGCCGACGCCGAGCACGTGCAACAAGTCTCGCCTGTTCGGTCGGTAAAGCCCACCCTGGTACTGGTCCTCGGGTGACATTAACTATCATGATGTGTTCAGTATGAATAAGTATCACTGCTATTTTCGTGGACGACGTATTTTCATCAATATCTTAGAAGATATAACACATTCATTTCAAAAATCGAATCTTATTGCCGCTTCTGTATCCGTCTCCCCTCCCGGACTGGTCCAAGTGGTCCCGCCTGCGCCAACTAGAGTTGCTGGTGTGATACCCCGTGGTGGGATTCCGCCGCGTTCTCTTGCTAACGCCGCAGGGTCAGTCCCGCGGGGCTGAACACATCAGCTTCGAGCAGCGGCTTTGATTCAGTGTCGGTAGCGGCGTACAACCACTTACTGTCAAACTCGATTTGATTCTCGTCGCCCCGGGCTTCAATAGGACGGCTGACGGTCCAGAGCATAACGAGGGCGCGGTCGTTCCTGGCAAGGAAGTCGTCCAGCTCGTCGCAGGTCTGGGCGGTGTAGACGGTCATACCCCGCGACGTTTCGGAGGCAAGTAAGGGTCTCGTGATGAAACGCAATCGTCTCACTCGTCGGCAGTATCTCAGTTCGTATCGTCCGTTGCTTGATCCGTACTATCCTCAGTCGCTTCCTCGCAATCAACCTCGTACTCTACCGTCCGGTTCGCCGTCGTCTTTGCCGAGACGCCGTCGCCGTCTGCCGCTACGTCGAAGTCGATGATCGCAGTCGAAGACGTACTACTGGAGGAGTCACACTCCAGTGTGACCGTCCCGTCGACGTTTTCACCTATACCTACGTTTTCCTGGATGATTGGATCGCTACTGGAATCTGACGTCAGCCCACCGGTGGTATCGACGGTGAAATCTATTCTGAAATCCACGACTTCAGCAAAATGATTGGCGACGGTGACGAACTCGACTTCCTTTGTCCCGTCAGTGGGATCGACCGTTTCATTAGAATAATCCAGCGACATGTACGCGCTCTCGTCGCCGACCACATCGACGGTCACGGCTCTGTCCGCACCCATCGAACTGAATCCCCCACTGCCCATCCCCAGGCCAGCGCTGGCCACCAGCACGCACAGGGCTACGAACACTTTACGCATTCTCCACCTCCGGTGGTGCCTCGCCTGCGCCCACACGCATGCGGCGCGTGAGGAGATAGTGTGATGCCGACGAGACCAGCAACGCCGCGAGGAGGAACACCGTCCAGCCCATGTCCGGAATCACGGCAAACGGCGCCACGCCGAGCCAGGAAAGCGTTACCAGAATCGTCCCGATAGCGCTGAAGCCGATGTAGTAGAAACTCCACGGGATGTCGTAGCGGTCGACGACCTCCAGATACACGTCGAGCTCTTGGGCGGCATCGGTGATGGCCACCTCACCGTCCCGTTGGTCGAACTCGACAGCACCCGTCTCGTCCATCTTCGGCAGGTGGAACTGCTGTAGCGACGTGTAGACGGTCTTGCGCTCGCTCGCCGAGATGTCTTGAATCCGCGTGCCGTTCTCCCAGGCGGCGACCTGTTCGGCGAGGTCGGAGAGCGTCGCCGGCCCATCGGTGTCGTGGAGATAGTGGAGAATGTATCGCCGGCGTCGGTTGCTCAACATCTCGAACATCTCGTCCCGCGAGAGCGTCTGTGGCTCGTCGTCTTGGAGCGTCTGTTCGTCGATCTGTGGGGATTCTGCCGCCCCGGCTTCTGCCTTACTCATGATGTCCACCCCCTGGCGACCGCAGCAGCAATAGTCAGTGATCGGTTCGTAACATGAACAATCAGGTTATAATGTGATAAGCGTTTTGCATGTAAAAGTTGGTAAGTCTGTAATAAGAATAGAACAGCCTATGTTTCGAGAGAACTCCGATTCTTGGCTCTGGCCCGATATTAGCTGACCCGTTACCGCGGTTCTGATGGCTCGTCTTCGCCCACGATACACTTCTGGTACGCTTCACGGAGATGGTATTTCGCCTGGTCGTCATCAGTGGCTTCAAGCGCCGTTTGCAGCAGTGTCTCCACCGCAGTTGGCGAAGAGTCGTCGATGTGTGGTGGCTCTTGCATCGGATATAGAAGTAGTATCAGAGTTGTCTCCACTTCGTATCCTGGTTGTTGAAGAGATGCAATAGCTGATTGAATCTGTATCAATCAGTGTAATATCTGATTCAGAAGCCTCCTAATACCGAAAACCACTCTGTAGCCCGACGCACTCAGACTCTCAGGTTCGAAAATTACGCTCCACAACGGTGGCAAGGAAGATGGTCAAGTCCGTGCTCTACGCTTTTCCCGGGTATATTTCAAGTAATCAAACAGTGCGATACGCCAGTGAGCAGTGCTACGGCGACTGTTTGAAGTTTCAAGGCGCTACTGGTTCGCGGCGACTGATCGGTTAAACAGTGTATACTGGGCTTCAAAGGGCCTATTCGGGGGTGTCAAAGAGAATACTACAATGCCCCTAGGGGTGATGGACTCAAGTAGCACGTTCGACCCACCTGCGGTGCAATGGGGGGTGGGAAGGCGTGCGTTGAGACAACTATGAACCGACGAAAGTTCCTCATCGGCGCAGGATCGCTCGCGGCCGGCTCGGCCGCTGCAATGGGTACTGGTGCGTTTAGCTCAACTGCTGCAGGACGATCGGTTTCCGTTTCTGTGGCAGGAGATCAGAATGCTTACTTAAGTATAGTTCCTGGCGACAGTCCTCACGCGTACACTGAGGGAGGAGAACTGGTGTTGGACTTCGATGGTAGCGAAGTTTCTGGCGAAGGTCTGAATACGAACGCATTCATTAAGTTTAATGATTTATTCGAAATTCAAAATAACAGCGGAAACAAAATCGCATTGTGGCTAGACGATGGTGCTAAGAATGCCCCCGATGTGAACAACGGATATGATGCTGACTTCATACAGCAACTCAGCGGTACGAAGCTGAATCAAGACTGGCGGTTCTTCTGGTCATTCGCTCGTGAGGATCAACCCGCAGCATACGATCCCAATGGAAGTGATGACTTAGGTAATGAGTTCGAATATGGGCTTGATGATAACGGAGTTCTTGCACCCACAAACGTTTCGGCTGGTCCACAGGGCATTTTTAATCGAGCAGGAAAGCATCCAGCAGTTCTTGAATCCGGTGATAATCTGAGTATTAACTTCCAAATCAACACGAAAGCCAGTGCTGACGGAAATCCTCAGGCACCAGATCCAAGTGAGATTACTGATGTCGGTGGCGAGATTGTGCTAAACGGATACTCGAAAGAATTCGCGCAGGATCTCCAGAGCTAAACGGATCCCCGGCTCCACACTTAATTTCAAATAATGAAAAGAAGAGAATTACTCCTTGTTTTGGGTACGATGACGGGATCTAGTGGAGCTCTAATGGGTTCTGGAGCCTTCTCAAGCACCGCAGCCGGTCGTTCGGTTACGGTCAGCGTAGCTGGTGATATGGAAGCATATCTTGGTATTGATGAACTGGGTTCGGGAGGGAGAAGCACGATCGATAATAACACGCTCGAACTCTATTTCCCTTCACTTAGTGAAACCAGTTCAAGAACAGGAGGCGACCCAGACCTCGGTCTTGGTACAGACTCAGTATATTACTTTGATAAAGATGCTGAAGAAGGAATAAATGGGGTCAATGGACTTATACAACTCACTAACCGGAGTGCAAATCCAATAAAAATTTACACCAAGGAGGATCCGGATAACAGTGTAAATATTGAATTATACGATGTGTCAGATGTGAATAGAACCCCCTTAAGCGATGATCCTCCAGAGTTAGCGGTCGGTTCCAATATTCGGCTCGGAGTCAAAATAGATACGTCCGGAGTGGAGCCAGATAGTTTGAATGAGACATTGACAATTATTGCTAACTCAGTCTGACAGAGGTGGGGCGCCATCAATATCACACCCATCCGGTATACTTACGCTTCGACTCCGCCGGTGAATCTCGGTTCCGAGGGAGAACTAATTCATGATGAATAGATCGACGATTTCCAACATAGAAACGTGATCACTCCCGGGTTCCGCTGCTTCGGTGGTGAAGACGCTCTTTGACCACAGTTCAAACACCGGAATACAATACCTATACAGCGGCTACCGGAGTTAACGAGCGGCTTGGCCGCGACAATACTGATGAACAGGACGGCACCCCTCGTCGTGATTGCCCTCGTCACAGCCGTGCTGCTCGTTCCGACCGGCGCGGTGCCGTTCGGAACCGACGCGGTGAACAAGGACCTGGTCATGGCGCCCGCCGAGGGACCCAACGGTGACTACGCTATCCTGAACGAGGACGAGGAGATCGAGTTGCTCCTGACCGGCGCGAACCCATCGGTCGACGGTGACGGCCTTGACGCGAACGCCATTACGCCGCTGTCCAGGGTGTTCACGATCACCTACACCGGCGATGGGACCGCAGAGGTCTGGCTGACCGACGACAGCGAAGACGTGCGGTTCTACCGCGGCGACGATACCGACGACTCGCTCGAAGGGGAAGACAATAGTGTCACGCTTGAACCGAGTGAGTCCCTCGCAGTCGGCTTGCTGGTTGACACGCGTGGCGACCACGACGTCGAAAGCGCAGATACGTTCACCATCCACGCCGAGGAATCGGGAACCGGCGACGATGACGACAGCGACACCGATGATGCCGGTGACAATGACGATGGTGACGACGACGATGCCAGTGCCGATGCCGACAGTGACGCTGATGATGCCGGCGATGGCGAGGACGACACCCGAATCGAGACGCCTACGCCAGATCCGTCGACCGAGACTGATGAAGAGGCGTCGCCGTCCGTCGGACAGGGCGAGGCCGACGGGACCCCGACGCCGACTGAGACGGTTGAGCCCGGAGGCGGAGCGCCGCCGGACAGCGGTGGCGGACCACCACCAGACGACAGTGACGGGCCGGCCAAGCTCGGTGGTATCGGGCTCGGCGCGCTGCTGACAATCACTGCGATCATGATTGCCCTCCCCAGTAGCCTCGCGGTGTATCGCTGGTACAGTTAATTGTTGGGACCATTTCGAACTTAGCGTCGCCGCAACGGTGCTGTTTCTGGCCTTCCCGCTACGAAGTTCCCGCTGCCCCTATCGACGGCGGCAACGTATTGGAACCCTCTGTTCATCTGCTGGGCCACGCTCTTGGGTTCATCGGAAGCTACGCCATGACCGTCGTGGAAGCGGCACTGCTTCAGGGAGTGAGTGTCAGGCCGGTACTTATTTGCCAAATGAGACGTTGATAGTTCAACGATGGGCCTACGGAGGGGTGGCGAAGTAGTTCTAGAGGCGGCATTGATAGTGTTCCTCGTCTCGATGATACTCGGGCAGGTGCTTGGACAGCCAGTGTTGCTCGGGTTCGTCACCTCCGGCAGCATGGCGCCGACAATAGAGACCGGTGATGGGTTCGTCGCGATTCCGGCCGCCCTTGCCGGCCCCGTTGAAGAGGGCGACGTGGTGACGTTCCGCGCCGAAGAGATACAGGGCGGTGGGCTGACGACCCACCGCATCGTTGAGGAGACCGATCGGGGGTACATAACAAAGGGTGACGCCAATCCGTTCACCGACCAGGACGGCGATGAGCCGCCGGTCAAGGAGACACAGATAGTCGCCATCGTTTGGCAACCCGGCGGGACCGTGGTAACCGTACCTGGCGTCGGGGCCGTCGTCACGGGAACCCAGTCCACGCTTCAGGGGATACAGCGACAGATCGCCGCCTTGGTCGGCGCGCGCTCGCTGCTGGGCACGCAGGGGCTCGCATACTTTGTGGTGGCCCTTTCGGTGGTCGCGTACGTCGCTGACATACTGCTGAGCGACGACAGGAAACGGAAACGGGAGCCCGAGCGATCGACTGGTACGAACGTCCGACTCATCGTCGCTGTCTTTGCCGGGGCGATAGTGTTGTCGGCGACGGCCGCAATGGTAGGGCCGGCGGGGCCACAGGAGTTCGGCGTCGTCAGCGCCGAGAGCGACTCGCCCGGCCCCCGGGTCATCGAGCAAGGGACAAGCGAATCCGTCCAGTATATCACGCCCAACGACGGGTTCGTCCCAGTAGTCCGGTACGTCGAGCCCGCGACTGAGGGTGTCGAGATCGAGCCCCGAGAGGCTGTCGTGCCCGCTCGCTCGTCAGTCAACGGGACGTTGACGCTGACCGCCCCGCCTGAGACAGGGTACTACCGGTACTACGTGGTCGAACACCGGTATCTGCTCGTTCTCCCGCAGTCGACTATCGAAACGCTCCATGCGGTCCACCCGTGGCTGCCCATCGTTGTCATCGATGGGCTGCTGGGCGGGTCGTTCTACCTGCTCTGGGTAGTCATGGTTGATAACGGACGCGTCCGTCGACGGACGCGCGACGGGCCGTCACGGTTAGACCGGATACTGTCACGAATATGACTAGAATGCTGACAAATGGTTATGATTCCAAAACTGCCAGATTCGAAGGATTGGGTGGGGAGTCGGACAGAGGTGGATGGCATAGATGAGTGAGCGCCGGACGAGAGCCCGCATCCTGCTAACGGACAATTTCGAACTGGTCGTACTCGCACTCCTAGTGGTGGCCGGCATCGGTGCGTTCGTGACCTACACGACACACATCGAGCCTGGGACGACCACCGAAGAGCGGCAGGTGTCCTCGTGGGAATCCACCGGGGAGTTCTTCCACCGGGCGACTGTCCAGAACGACACCGAGGTGTACGCACAGGGGACGGTGCTACACAACCAGTCAGTGTATTTCCAGCAACTGACTCCGGAGCTCGACGGCGTTTTCGCCTATGAGTACACCGCCAGTGACGGAGGTAACCTTTCCGTCGAGACGGATATTACCCTCCGCTTGCAGTCCGTCCAGGCCGATACCGAAGGGAACGGCACGGTCTATTGGGAGACTCAGGACCGGCTGGCCGCCGACACCGAGGCGGGCGTCGGGCCTGGTGGGCGCGTCAGTGTCCCGTTCCGCGTGAACGTGACCGACGCCGGCCGGCGGTTGGCGGCTATCGACGAGCAGTTCGGCGGGACGCCCGGGGAGAAACAGGCGCTCCTCGTCGCCGAGGTGACCGTCTCAGGTACCCGGAACGGCTCGCCAGTCGACCGGACACGGACGTACCAACTCCCCCTAAACAGTCAGGGGTCGGTCTACCGGGTCGACGACCCCGGTGCCGTGGTCGCGTCGGATAGCCGAACCGATCAGGTGAGTGTCCCGGCAGAGTACGGGCCGCTCCGGTTGGCCGGCGGCCCCTTCCTGTTCCTGCTCGGACTCACCGGCCTGAGTGCGGTCGGCTACTACCACCGAAACGCGCCGCCACTCACTGAGACCGAGCGGACCTGGTACGACCACCGACAGACACGGGCGGAGTTCGACGAGTGGATTACGACCGGGCGGGTGCCAGAGGAACTGTCCGAGCGCCCGGTCGTAACCACGGCATCCCTGTCGGGCCTGGTTGACGTAGCAATCGACACTGGCGAGCGCGTCATCGAGGACGAGGACCGGAGCGCGTATTTCGTCCTCGGGGAAAGCCAATGGTACCGCTACGAGATGCCGCCCCAGCCGGAGCGGAGTGACGAGCAGTCATCAAAAGACGATGATAATTCCGGATCTCAGACAGATGAAGACGACGGCGAGACGCCGTCGGACATACTCGACGCCAGCGCGCCGACCCGCGACCGCTGACATACCGTGTGGGGTATTTTTGCGCTGATGAAGGCTTCAATCACAGTTCCCACCGTGTCGCCATAGCTGTGAAATCAACCGTCTTCGAACCCGTCGCCGCCCGAAGCGGCCCGTACACAGTCACCTCTACACTGAACAGTCGCAGCCCGCAAAAGGCACGTCCCCCTCTCAAGGTCGCCGATGGATGTGAGCGAATTCACCGGCAGGCGGGTGTCACGGACGTTGTCGCGGATCCGTGGTAACAGAATCAGTCAGTGCCAGGGACATGCATATCAGATTACAACCGTGGTGTCGGTGAGAAATTCCCGCTTCGCTCGTTTGGCCTCCGGCCCTTGCGAAACGAGACCAGGTTCTGCTGCGGTGTCATCGAACCGGTCCGGATCCGGCGAGATGGAGTCGAGTATCTCCGCGAATGTTGCTCCCTGTCTTCCAGTGATGTGGACGAACCCCCCGCGCTGACGCTGCTTAACCGGGATCGCATCTGGGTCCGGGAACGCTTCGCGGATACAACTGACGTTCTTGCGAAGATAGTCCGAAGCGTTGTGCTGTGAGTACTGGCAGTCAGCGTATAATTGCTCTTTCTCGTCCTCGTTGAGGTCAGATTCGACATGCTTAGAGGACTCGTACCGAACTCCCGCAGAGCAGATCTCGCCCGTGAGAAAGCTGAGGTTGATAGTGAGACAGTCCGGATATCGCAGAATCAGTAAAAAGAAAATTTGCTCGTCAACGGTGTAGCGTTCCTGCAGGCGATAATAACACTCCAGATAATACGCCGCGAGCGCACCGATCCAGTCATCACGCTCGCCGTCGAGATACGCGGTTGCGACATCGTAGTAGTTCTCACCAGCGACCTGCTGTAAGCGGTGCTCGAAACTCTGTCTCATTTCGTCCAGTTCGTCCTCGTACACTTCGGTTAGCGGCACGTCTGGGTCATCCAGTAACTTGCTCTTTCGCTCGCCGGCAGCCGCAATTCGCATCATATTCTCGTGGACGGACCGTTCTGTCTCCACATCTGTGAGCGGAATTCGAACTGCCTGTCGGCGCAGGATTTCCGACCCGGACTCCATACGCTCCCGCCAGTCAGTCATGAACTTATGGCTGCGTGCTCGCAAGTATTAATCATTCGAAATCACGTGTTGAAGACTTGCAAGAGGTAGCAAACATCCAGAAGAGGTTTACAATCGCAATTAAAATCGCAAAGATGCTACTATGCCCTCCAAGCAAGCCGTTAGTAGCCTCGGGAGTCTACTCGCCGTATTCGGACTCTCCGGGGTCGCAACAGCACAGTCAACAGTCCCGGGTGGGACCGCCAGCCCGGCCTTCGGAGTCGTGCTCCGGTTCGGTATCGGGTTCGTCATTCTCGCAGTATTAGGAGCTGCCGCTGCCGCTATCGGACCGAAGTACACGACCAACGCCGTCCGGGAGATCCAGGATGACCCCGGCGCTGCCATCGGCTGGGGGATTCTCGTCGGCATCCTGCTCCCCATCGGGCTGGTACTGCTCGCATTGACGGTTATCGGCGCGCTGATCTCGATTCCCGGGTTGCTCCTTATCGGCGTGCTCGGCATCGTCGGCACCGGCATTACTGCCGTCTGGATCGGTAACTCGGTTATCGGAGATGACGGCACCGTCAGCGCAACGGACGGCGTCGCCGGCGGACTGCTACTGGCCGTCCCCTTCGCAATCCCAGTCGTCGGTGGCTTCCTCCTCAACCTCATAACGCTCGTCGGCCTGGGTGTGGTCGGACGTGGACTGTACGAGGATTGGAAAGACTGAGCGACCAATTGTCCTCCTCTAAGTGACGGTCCCGGAGTTAGCTAGCGGATTCAGCCAGCACCGGGACAGCCGAGTTCGTACGGGTCGTCGTACACGTCTGGCGGAATCGAGATAGCGGTCGGTCCACCGTACTCACTGTACTGGACCGTGAGCGTCGCGGTTGCAGTCGCGCCACGCTGTGAGATTTTTATCTCGAGTTCCGACTTTACCGGTCGGTTCGTGTCTGGATCAAGCCACAGTCGCGCTGTCGCGTTCTCAAGCGACCCACGGTTTAGATCCATGTCGCCAGCCTGTCGGCGATCCATGAGCGACTCGATGGTCTCGGCGCTCGGGGACACGCCGTGACGAGGACAGTCCGGTTGCCATCGAGTGTCTCATTGCCCCGCCAGTAAACATTCGAGCGTTCGAAGAGCGTAGGGCTACGTACGGACTACTGCAGTTACTATTCAAGATGGGTTTTTAGATCCACTGCCAGAATATACGCTGCCAGCGCAAGGATAGCTACTGAAAACCCGGTCCAGAGGTGTAGATTCATCGCGCCCTCGCCGACCCACTGCGGGACTGCCGGGCGCACAACGGGCGGCTGGAGCGGCCAGAGCAAGTCCGACGACACGTACGGGTTCGGGTGAAGGAGTTGCTGATTGTCGGCCACCAGATGTGAGAGATGCGCGAACGCAAACGCGGCCCCGAGTCTGGTCCGGTCCGTTCGGACTGCATACGCGATGACGGCAATCGAGAGCGGGACGGCGAACGGGAGCGAGTGCATGAACACCCGCCCGGAGGGGATGAGATGGAGTTCGTACGCTAACGGTTTGTCGATGAGATCCGGAAACTGACTCCCGAAAAACGTGACTGCGACTAGCTGGAGTGATGGGAGTTGTTTGTCCCGGAGAAGTGCGTATACTGCCACGGGGAGAAGGGCGAGGATGAAATGCTCGATGGGGAGGACCATTCTCTGACTCGGTAGTGTACTACGTTGATGTGTGAGGAAATACCTTGTGCGAAACTGCGTATCCCACTTGGGGTAGATGCATAACTGGCCCGCATCTTTCACAATCACACCCCACTGTGTCCAGTGTCCCTGAGGAGGCTGTCGCTTTGGTTGTGTTGTAACGGCCCTGATGACTGCCCCTCCCACCCCAGTGTGTCCAGTGTCTTTGGTAGCAGTTGGACGACATCGTGTCGAGGACAGCTCAGCAACTCCGATCAAGACGCTGCTGTACTTCGTCCGTAACGCCGACAATATCCACCGTTTCGCTGAGTGCCTCGATAAGGAGGTCAGGATTCGTATCAAGAGCGTACTCGTAGTAGCGGCCTCCAACTTCGCCTTTATTTTTCTCGACCCGACTGGCGATCCCCAGCATGGCGAGTTCGTTCAGGTGATCCCGCATCCGCCGAGGGACGAGTGCATCTGTCGCCGCCCGGTCGCAGATGACTTCGTACCGCTCTTGGATCGTTCGCGCCCGAGCTGGCGTATCTCCTTCCTCGTGGAGCATCATGAGGGCATACAGCACCAGATGACCATGTTGGGTAAGTCCGGCAACGCCCTCAGTGATACGACTGCGTTCAAGCGCGGTTCGTGCAGAATCCACATGAGCCTCGGTGAGTTTCGTGGCGTTTTTTTCAACCGCAATGTCACCCGCTTCCATCAGTAGATCAAGGCTCTGGCGGGCGTCGCCAGCGTCTTTCGCGCCGAAGGCGGCACACTTTGCGATTACTTCCTGTGGGACAACGCCATCATAAAAAGCAATCTCAGCACGCTGACGAAGGATGTCTCGAAGTTCGTTCGCGTCGTATGCGGGAAACTGAAGTTCCTTTTCACAGAGGCTTGATTGGACCTTCGAACTGAGTCGTTCGCGATATTTAAAATCGTTTGAGATTCCGATGATACCGACTCTACACTCGGTAAGATTACCATTCGCTCGTGCACGGGGAATCTGATATAAAATTGAGTCATCCTCAATATGGTCAACCTCGTCAAAAACGATGACGATTGTCCCCCCAATCGAATCGAGTTCGTCCCAGAGCCACTCGTTTACTTGTCGCCGCGGGTACCCGGTCGGCTTTAGCTGGTCCGTGGGTTCACGTAGTTCATTCACTAACTGTATCGCAACCTGGTAGCTCGTACTCAGATCTTCACAGTTCGTTCGAATTGTTGTAACATCAATGTCGTGTTCGGCTGCATCCGACTTGAGCTCATCAAGAAGATAGCGTGTGCATGCGGTCTTGCCAACACCGGCTTTTCCGTATAGAAAGATGTTCGACGGTTGATCGCCGTTGATAACCGGCTGCAACGCGGCGATGTACTGCTGTAGCTCTTCGTCACGTCCCACTATCTCCTCAGGCTGGTAATCTTCACGAAGTGCATCACGGTTCTGGAAAATGTCCGTGTCTGGTTCAAACAACCCCATGTGTTTCTTTGTCGACACCATGACGGGACAGTATTTAAAAGCACTGTGTCTTCTGTGTCTACTGACTTCAAATCACCACCCCATCATGTCCAGTGTCGTAGGATCTGATCAGGGTCTCATCAGCGCATAGCGTGAGTGTCTTGGGCAGCTGATACACGTGGCTTGATGTGCACAATAGTACCGTGGGTTCGGTAACGACGTGTATGCGCCTCTCCGTCAGTCAATGTGACCGCGGACAGACCAGCGAAGACACTGGACATACTGGGGTGGGAGAGCAGTGTTACTGCTAAGGAACTCCATTCAGCCACTAAGAGATACGCCGGATTGGCTCGTGCCGAGCAAAGGCACGTTGCCAGCAGAAGTAGCCTTTCGGGTTATAACCCAGATGACTGCCTCGAGCAGGCAATCCATCCAACTGCGTCTGAGCGCGTTTCTGCTCCGATCCGACGCCTGAAACCCTCATTTTCGGCCGTGTAGAGCGATTTTTGTGCCGGAGGCGGAAAAGGAACCCAATTAATTGCCTCCCAGAATATTTCGATTGAGCAGGTCGAATTCGAGGCTGAGATAAATCACCCAGATGAATGCCCGCACCGAATCTTCGAGGCAATCATCTGGGACTGCTGATTTGTGCGTTCTTTATGTCTGCCAGAGTTTAATCCAGATATCTTCTTTTCGAAGGAACAGGCTGCCAGGCAATCTTTATATACGATCTTTTGATCAAAAAACCGGGTTATTCTTCTCTTGTGATTGATAGATGATCTGGCATAACCGATTACGAGTCCATCACAATGGAACATCGAGTTGACGAACTGGCGACTTGCACAGGACGCTAGTGCAACCTAATAGGAGATTCTGAGCATCTGAATTCTCTCCTGACACAACCGAGACAACGTATCACCGAACATCTAGCGCAACATCAGAACTACGGGGTACCCATCGGGTAGTCCATTTTGTGTTCGGGGCTTTCGACGCTGCTTTGTTGGGTTTTCCCTTGGCTTCGCTCCAATGGTTCCCTCTTCTATCTACCGTCTCTGTGTTTATATCTGGGCGTACAACCGGGACTACTGCGAGCCCAATCTAGCCGACAACGACTCACTGGACGACACCGATTACAATCACATCGACTTCGGGAAGCGCGAAATCCGCATCAAGTCCGCGAAGGCAAATGCGGGCGACGAGAGCTCCATCCGATACGTCTACTACTACGAGCTGCCTGATGCGCGAGTGGGTTGAGAAGTAACGCCAATCGTACGCGCCGGTAGCCGACTCCGAGTACCTCTTTCTCGCTCAGCAAAAGCCGAATTAGCAGATATCAGTATATAGGAGACCACCAACGGATAATATCTATCCTATATATAACCTAAATCCTCAAGTTGTTCCCGAGTTGTATCACTCATAGCCTTTGATTCTTCACCTGCTCTCTCTAATGTGTTTTTTTCAAGCCAGTCAGATACGTCAAATACAGAATTGGGTAATGAGGCTTCAAAGTTCGTTGAAACTATTGCACGCATACTATGTGTGCCAGGATCAGTATCTTCTGTTATACAATTTGTCTGCATTCCATGGTCTGATAGGATCACCAATCGGTCAGCCTCCTCTTCTAGTTGGCCAATTTGCTCATCAACCCATTTGTAAGCTTTCCGTAGTTCATCTTCACTTTTGGAGAAAGTATGGCCTGCAGTATCAAGCATATGGCAATGAGCTCCAACGATAGGCACATCAAACTCTGAAGCACCTTCTAAATACGCGAGAGAACGTGCGCAGTTTCCTTTCATGTTCCCCCAGAGTTCCGCATACCCGAGGTTCTCTCCTACGACAGATTCTGTAGTCCACTTAACAGCATCTACTACGGTTTCTGCGGGTGTTATTCCCGGCCACCAAGCTACTAGTCCTTCTTCAAAAACATGAGGAAGATCAGTTTGGGGGTATCCGGCATTTGAGAAGTTATGGGCAAACCTCCCCAGCCATTCCCGCCAATCATCCGGAAGCACAGTTGCAATTTCAGAGGCAAAGTTCACTAAAGGATTATGCCACTCCATGCTAGGCCCCATAATTGCGTTATGATCCTCTGGACCGACTCCGGTAGCCATTGTAGCCCATACCTCAACTGTACTGGGATGATTATACGTGTGACAATAAGTTTCGAGCTTTGTGTTATTATCTAATAAAATATTCTCGCAGTCCCATCGTTTCAGAAGGTCATGATCTGCAGCATCGAGAGCCAATACAGTCAGTGTTTCTTGAGCCATAGTTTAGGTATCCTATTTTAGGGGGTTAAACCCATTGCCAGTATCGCCGAACACAACTATTCTACCAGTGATAGGTGACCCTATATTGATTTTTCGCTATTGTATAGTTCTAACCAGTTAGTAGGATACGTTTTTGAGGATGATCTTGAGCTGACTGGTTGAACGCGAGATAGCACGGGTAAATCGATCATAAACAATTTCATAGCATCAAAAATGAGATTGAGTCCAAAGGTGTACCAGCGGTCATTAGTAGTGTTTTGCGGAATATAAATATTCAATACCTCACAAAGCAGCCTCTGCAAACCCAATCTGTCGTCACACCCTATGTGATTCCCTGAATTTAGAAACAGGCCGCGCAATCCTAGCGTGTATCTCGCCGACAGAATGTATCGGAGTACAGTGCCTCATGAGACCAAATCGGTAAGAATAATACACCTCTCTAATCTAATATCTAATGGATTATTTTCCGGTTTTGATATATAGTGATAGGGTGATATGACGTAGGCAGTAGCAACGACAGATGATGCCGATTACGGACTTCTGTTCTACACTCATATATACAAGAGTTAGACTCACTGTCACTAGCACAGCGCCGTCGCGCGAAAATCTTATCACCGATTTTCGCCCCCTATCCATAACAGGACGAAGATAATCAAGTACGATCTCACGGGCAAGATCGTTACCGAACTCGAAGAGGACGTAGTGTGCTTACGGACAACTATCTCTTCGACTCGTGGTTCGTCCATGATTCCGGCCTTCCTAAACACATCGAATCCTACGGCAAGGACGGGGTCGGCCCACTCCTGCACAGCCGGCAGGTGACCCATGTCGGAGAAGAGATCCGCGTCAATACGTTTGCCAAGCTCATCGACAAACCGAGTGTACCATCGGGGACAAAACTCACCAGATCTGTACAAAAAAGCTTCCGCTCTCCCAACTGGGGGACGAGAAGCCGGTAATCGCTGAGAAAGAGACTGACGAAGATGAGGAAAAGCCTGTCAAGTACCTCGCTACGAACAAAGATCGACGCACCGACCGAGCACGTGAGTCGCTTCTACAGGATGTGGCACATTGAAGCGTTCTTCGAGAACTCAAAGCAGGGTTTCGACTTGAGAGACAGTGAGATGTAGACCGGCGAAGGTGCTAGTCGCCACTGGCACCTTCTGAGGGCTCGCTACAGTCTCGTCGTTTTAATCCAGAATCGTGTGCCTTTGGGACAATTCGCTCGAAAGTATCATCCCTTCGAGCGAAGCTCAAAATTCCCTGAAAGAAGCCATGTACAATCTTCTCTCGAAGGTTCAAGACAACAATGATTCCGGTGATCCTGACGTCGGGGATCTTATGAAAGAAATTACTACTTCTTCGTTCACTCAACAACTGACGCTAACGTATAGAGTGTAGAGATATTCCTACATTATATAATTTCTCTTATGGCTTCTAGTTCAAACTTTGAAACAGATTTCATTAAAGTGACTATCGAAAAAGCCAATATCGAAATGGAGTACGCTTGCCAGTTCGGTATGTAGAGTGAGAGTGCAAACCAAATTCCAAACCCTACTATAAGTGGAAGAGTCATACTCTTACTAAATATCGATGCCCCCATCTCTCTAAACAGATAGTAGTATAATATAATATTCATCACTAAATATGTTAGTACTGAAGCCACAGCTGCCCCAACAATTCCGAATTGCGGTACTAATGCGATATTCAGAGCGGTATTCAGTAATAGAACGATCAGTCCGCTATAAAGCACGATTCGTGTTCGACCAATTGCTATCAGGCCCCCCTTATTCACACCAAATATTGTGTGTGTGAAGAAACCAATAGCTATAATTGGTAGTACCCCTCCTGCTGTCAAATATTCCTCGCTATAAAACACGTTAATGAGGCGAGTTGGGAAAGATATCATAAGCAATACTAGTGGAAATGAAAGGATTGCCATCCATTTTGTCGATGATTCATAGATGGCATTCCACCGTTTACTATTATTTGACTCAAATTCTTTAGAGAGGAGAGGTAGTATAATAAAACTGGCTGACGCTGGGGCTAATTCCAGCACTTTAGCTAATGTGAATGCAGAACTATAAACACCCACAGAGGAAGATCCAGAAAAATATGTTATCACATAATTGTCTATTTGCTGTATTAATATCCATACTGCATCAGACAACAATAATGGAACTGAAAACACAAATAAGCGGCGAGTAAGTGTCCAGTTCAGATCCCGTGTGAATATTTTACCAGCTTTCCACCGCATCACCATTATTGTCGTTATAGCAGATAATATCATAATCATCACCCAAAATATAGAAAATAGATGGTGATCAATTCCAGAAAGGTAAGCAAATGCTGCCAATAGTACTGGAGTGAATTTCATCAAAAAGTTCTTTGTTATAACTCGACCCGGCGGCCATTCCAGTGCTTGGAATAGACCGTCACCAAGCTCAACTAACACTACAAAAGGAATAGCCGCCAAAAATGTACCATATATGATTGAATGTTTTTGTATTCCAAGAAATGTAGTTATCGAGTCGAGACCAAAAAGAACTAACATTGTTCCGACAACTGCCGTGGTGATCGACATCAGAGCAGTAGCTGAGAACAATTGATCGTGATTTGTGTGGATTGCACCTTCACGAGCGATAGCCCGGGGAAATCCTAATAAGAAAAATATGGATACTAGATTAACAGTTGTAATTGATAAAACCATAATCCCATATATTGATGTATTATAGGTATTTGCTAAAAGGATATGTAGGAAAAATGTGCTTCCCATACCAAGGATATTACCAAGTAATATAAGCGTGGATTTGCGAATGATTGTTTGATTGGTGTCTGTCATATATTATGATAAAGAGAGGAATATTCACGAGACATCCTCTGTATAGAAAATTTGCTTTTTACCTCCTCACGAGCACGTTTTCCAATATTCAGGCGGATATCGGGGTCATCAATAATATCCTTGATTACAGCCCGTATCTCAGAGGATCCGTCAACAATATATCCAGTAATAGTCGGAGTAAGAATCTCCCTAACAACAGGATGATCAATTGCAATAACAGGAAGACCATAGGACATTGCTTCTACCATACTCATTCCGAATCCTTCGAATTTACCCGTGGGAAATAAAAAGGCATCTGCACACTCGTAGTAGGGAGATACATCTTTGACAAACCCTTCAAAAATAATTCCAGAAGTTTGATTAAATCTCTCCTCTAATTCCGACCGAAGTTCTCCGTCACCAATCACCCGTAATTGAGCGTTTTCCTTAGAAACCATCTTGAATGCTTCTAAGAAGGGAATTATTCCTCGTCCCTCAACTAACCGACTAACCATTAGGAATTCAACCTTACTATTGGAGTGAAAATCGTATTTCCTCATTTCTGGTATCGGGACTCCATTATGAATTACAGTAGGTTCCGTAGTCTTGAAAACATCTACAAAGGTTTCCCGAACATGGTTTGACACACAAACAATTTCATCATATGGTCTAAATATACGCTGGAATATATTTTGTTCAACAGGATTTGGTTGATGACGAACGACATGCTGAGTAAAAACCGCATTAGATATGTTTTTACGAGCGATCAGACTCCCAATAAGACTTGCTGGATAACCATGGGCATGCACGACGTCTGGATTAAGTTGTTCAACAGTTTTAATTATTCCTCTATAATTTGCTATTGAAGATAATGCCTCCTGGACTATATTTTTGTTATCGCGTATTCCTGCTATTACAGAACCGTTCACTGATCGAGACGAAAGATATTCCGACACACTAGCACCGAGATGGAGAGAGAGATACTGCTGCTCAAAGTGTTCATTCCCCTCCAAATAGCAGAGGAGATTTACTACCCCACTTACACTATGTTCATCAATAATGTGCAAAACTTCCATTATAGATATCCGAGTTCCTCTAGGCGATCTTTGGTAGAATCACTAACTTCTGAAAGTCCGCTGCCCCCGATATTCACTCCAACCGATTCTACATGTTCTTCAAATGTTTTTCTCGAAGGGGTACTGAAATTCTCAGAGATAGTCTCAACTAACCTCCGCTCGTACTTTGGCCCATATATATCCGTCGTCTTCTTCAACTTTTCACGATCTTCGGTGTACTTCACGAATTCCTCACCTAGCAGGTATTCAGGATCCTCACAATAGTAGTCTGCATGTTCCCTGTCGGGTGTTACTAAACCCATAGAAAAAGCATAAATTTGCTCATCAGTGTATATATTTGGCCGAATTGACCCATTATTAACAGCATCTGAGATCATTTCTGGTATTTTTATCAAGCTAATTATGTCATCTATCCTTTTCTCCCTCTTGTCCCCAGGTATGTCTACAATCAATGGGACGTGTAAAAGTTCCTCAATCATACTGACACCGTGCGCGGCGATCTTCTTTCCTCCTCGGACATTACTAGTTTCGCCAAAGCATTCTCCATGGTCACTAGTTATAATTACAATCGTTTCTTCGGTTATATCCCTATTATCTAACTCAGAATATAAGTAATTGAGTGCTGCGTCCATTTGACGGATTGATCCATCATATAGTGACTCTAAAGCGCTGAGCTTCCACCAAGGTTCTGAACCCGAGTAGAATTGCCACTTATGATCTGTTAAATAGTTTTGTATTTTTCGAGAATTTTTATCTGACCAAATATCATATTCAGAATCCGGTGTATATGGCAAATGTGCGTCCATAAGATTTAGGCAAGCTGCCCAGTCACCCTTCTGGTGATCAATCCAATCAAGTAATAGTTCAACGTAATCATGGGCAGATCCAGTTGGGGCTAAATCATCGGGCAATAGTCTAGGATAATCAAGACTAAGCTTCTTCGACAATCCGTTAATCAGTGCCCGTACCGGTGAATTACTTTGTAAGGACTCGTTGAAATATTGGAGTTGGCCATTTATTCCTGGATCAAGTGTTAATTGATCAGGTGATAAGGCCTCGGCAAATGGATATAGAGTATTGGCATCGATGATTTCTGAGAACGGGTCTTTAAGACCTACATCCATTGTTGTAAGCCATGAGTTCCCAGAGACAACGGCTGTTGAATGACCATTATCCGAAAGATCAGAGAAGATATTGGATTGGGGATCCAGTTTATCATCAATGTCAAAAACACCATGTTCTGGAGGGTAGTAACCAGAAAACATACTGGAGTGGCTAGGAAGACTCCAGTTTCCTGGCGCTCTTGCCTCAGTATACGTTATTGAACGGCTCGTAAGTGCATCTAAGAATGGGGTTGTATCTCTATTATAACCATGAATGGAGGTGTTCTTGGCTCGAACGCTGTCGAGAACTACTAAGAGGACGTTCAATTTTCACTCACCATTGTTACCTGCCCGTTGGAATAGATTCGGGATTTACTCATAGTGTTATTCTTATATCGTTTCTCCCCGATAGGCCTTCGCATAAACTCTGGTACATAAAACCCAGTTGTTGCCATATCCTCATAATAAACTACAGCACTGACTTCCTCTGGATAAGTACCATTGTACAAATGGCGGATGATATTCTCCTCTCGATTTGGCTTTGTCGGATAGCGATAATCATAGTATCCGGCTGCAATCTGTTGCGACCCAAATTTCATATCACCAAATATTGTCCCCTGCTGATATTTAGAATTCCAGTCGGCAGCAGTAACACTACCATCTTGATAAGTTTGAACATCAAGTCTAGTGCTCTGTGCAAGCAATATAAATGAGGAAAAGGAAGCGATTAATAAAACAACTATGATGGCGCAGTTTAAAAACCTTCCATATCTCCAGTTTTGCTGAAATAGGCCTCTATAACCGATAGCTGCCCCGATAACCAAGACAGGGAACGCAATAACATATACCCGAGAAGCAAGCCACACTACACCAGTGAATAAGTGTAATAATGAGATAATAAATGCAGATGCACCAAATGAAAATACCACTAGTTCCTTGTTTTCGAATTCTCTGAACAATGCCTTGATACTAACTTGAAGGCCTCCTCGAATACCTAGAAGAAATAGAAGCGGTACCGCGATTAAGCCATAAGGACGACTTCCCATTGCTGTAGAGGGCAATTGAGCTCCCGATCCCTGTAGCGGGATGATAAACGACAAGTTCACTAACCCAATGAGAACTTTCTCAGCAGCAACCTGATATCCAGGTAAGGTGACTAATATGTGAAGAAAGAGTACTGTAGTTGTTGTTAAAAATGCGCGATATGGAGGGGTATTCCTTCCCCTCAATTTTGATAATAGGATATATGATGATAATGCTAAGGGTAAAAAGAGAGCCAATCTTGGATATAGATATATTATATAGGTCTCAAGTAGCGGTAAAATAATGATCATAACTAGAGAGAATTTCTTCTCTTCTATTCTAGTTCTAAGGAGAAGAATAAACACGCCCATCAATACTATTGAGTATTTGAAGGGAGAAATACCAAGTGCACCAATCGGCCCTAAATTCGGGCCTACTGTGCCGATAGCCGCAAAAATTGCTGCTATCCATTTTGTCTGAAAGTGTTTTATGATAACGAAATAAAAAAGGAATATCACAACATATCCAGGGATATGAGAGTGAATTACGGACAGAGAGAGCCCAGATACTTCTGAAAGGATGTAAAGCGAGATCGGCACAATAGGTGTTTTCGCGCGTGTGGACAGCTTAGTCCATGAATTAATAAATGAATCGGTAAACGTAGACTTTAATACGTTTTGTGAAACATGCCCTGTTTCAGCTATCAGTTGGGCATCTACAATATCTGCATAGAAGAATACATTTCGGTATGACGAGGTGGGTGCAAAATATGTAACTATGAAGTATGGTGAAACAAGGAGAACTAAAATAATTGAAATGCGGATTTTTGCAGACCTACGCATAGTTCCGTGGATATCAATCCATTCTATCACTGCTTCTTAGTGGTTGCGGTTACATAAATCAATTTCCGCAGATTTTGCGCGCGAGAGAATCTGTTGAGTCCCTTTCTGTGTGTCATCAACTCAGGCTACAAGATATGTCATCACACCTAATTATATTTTATCTTCTATATAGCCCCGTAAGAATGTATTCACGAGTCGATATTTTAGTGACAGAGTTCTAAATACATCTGCTCAAGGTGTTCAGCACTTGAACGCCACGAGTATTCGTTCTCACAGAGCGCGCGAGCACTATCGGAATTGAACTCTAGTGTCAACAAATGTTCAATTGTGGTGGCTAGCTCTGTCGGGTCGTCCTGTGGCACAATCTCACCAATCTCATTATCGCGCACCGCATCGGAGACACCAACAACATCGGTCGTGACAACAGGCGTTCCAGCGGCCAGCGCCTCTAGAAGAACCAGACCGAATCCTTCTTGATCCGATGATAGTGAGGGAAGGGCGAACAGATCCGCTTCTGAGTAATAGGCGACGAGGTCATTATCCTCGACGTATCCCAAGAAAGTGACGTGGTCTTCAACGCCGAGCATCTTAGCCTGCTGCTCGTACTGTGACCGTGCCTCTCCGTCGCCACCGACAAGCAGGTGCGGAACGGTCTCACTTCGGTCATTCAGAATAGAAATAGCCTCCAACAATACATCTAATCCTTTGTAGCCGTGATGGCCGTCAAGAACACTGAGGAAGAACACGTTCGGTCGGCTGGCGTCAAAACCTAACCGATTACGCTCGGCCTTGTCAATAGTGGCTGGTCGAAATCGGTTGACATCAACCCCGTTTGGGACAACCTCAATTTTGTCCTGATGCGGGCCGAGATGCGGTGAATCATCATAGTAATCCGGTTGAGTAATAACGACAGTATCTACCAACTGCAGGGTGGCCCGTAGCATCGTTTGGTTGTACAGTCGAGCGACGTAGTTTGCGAACCCCTCGCCGATAATGTCGTTATGGTAGGTCAACACAACTGGCGTTCCGGTGGCAACCCCAACCAACGCGCTGAGATCGGCACTCCATGGTGTCGGAAGATGTGTATGGATAACGTCGACAGTTTGAGCCTGTCGGTACAGCTCCATCGGTAATGCTGGTGTGATGTTCGTATTGGCTATGCTGCCGATACTAGTGAACCGGTGGACATCAATATCATCGATCTGCTCGTGGTGGTCTGTTTCCGGATTGACCTTCGCACAGACGACACTAACATCATGCCCCAGCTCAATGAGCTTTTTCGAGAGGTCATGAACGTACGTCTCAACTCCACCGATATGAGGATAAAACCGTACAGGCGTTTGCAGGACATGCATTATAGGGAACTTCGTGAGCAAGCAAGTAATAATGATTCGGTGCAGACAGATGTTCGACCTATGGATTTCGATAATGTCATACTGAACCGTAAGTCAATTATCAAGCAGTTGAATCTACATAAGTGATGCGTGTGGCTTTCGTGTCGAACGTCGTCTACCCGTTCGTCACTGGCGGGGCCGAGAAGCGAATTCACGAAATCGGTACCCGACTCGCCGACGCGGGCCACGGCATCACCATCTATGGCCGCCACTTCTGGGACGGACCAGAGGAGACCACCCACGAGGGAATGACGCTGCGGGCAGTCGCCCCCGAAGCCAACCTCTACGACGGAGATCGACGTTCTATCACGGAAGCCATAGACTTCGTGGTCCGTGCACTCCCACCGCTCCGCAGACACCTCCGCCGCGACGAACACGACGTTGTCGTCGCCAGTGTCTTCCCGTACTTCCCGGTGCTCGCCACGAAACTCACGAGTCTTCGCACAGACACACCACTCGTGACAACGTGGCATGAGGTCTGGGGCGACTACTGGGAGGAGTACCTCGGTCACCTCGCCCCGTTCGGCAAGCTCAGCGAGCACGTCACCGCACGCACACCACAGCATCCGATAGCGATTTCGTCTATCACAGCTGACCGTCTCGCCGCTATCGGCCCCGCCCGGGAGACCATCGAAATTGTCCCGAATGGCATCGACATCGATCAGGTCAGAAGTGCCCCGTTCTCCGAACAGGGCTACGACGTACTCTTCGCTGGCAGGCTCATCGAACACAAGAATGTGAACGTGCTTCTAGAAGCCTTCGACGAAGTCACCGACGATCACGACGCCACACTGGGTATCGTCGGTGACGGTCCCGAACGCGAACGCCTTGAAAGAAAGCAGGAATCACTGACTCACGCCGACTGCGTCGAATTCCTTGGCTTCCTCGACGACTACGATGACGTTCTCGGTCACATGCGCGCTGCCGATGTCTTCGCTTCTCCGAGTACCCGCGAGGGGTTCGGCATCACGTTCGTCGAAGCGATGGCCGCAGACTGTACCGTCATCGCAGCCGACCATCCTGATTCGGCCGCAGACGAGGTCATCGACGACGCGGGCTTCCTCGTCGATCCCACGGTCGAGTCCCTGACGGAGACACTCGACGCCGCATTAGGTGGTGAACGTCCACCGACGAACCCCGTCGAACGAGCACAGCGATATGACTGGGACGCAGTAGCTGATCAAGCAGAAACGGCCTATCAGCGTGCCATCGACGGCTCGTGGTGATCAGTAGTTCATCGCATCGAACAGCCCCCGAGCAATCTCGTATGTTCCACTATCGAGCGGCCCATCCTCTGGATAATCCCGATCCACACACGCCCTTCAATACTACTGTGGACGACTTCTCCGTGATTCCGTCGAAACAGTAGCCTCTGCTCCAGACTACGATTTCCGCAGTTCGCCGTCTATCTCGTAGACCTGACCGCGCTGCTTCAGCGATTCGATGTCGCGCTCAACCTTCGTCTCGTCCATGTCGATGATGTCCATGACCTCTTCGACGGTCGTGCCGTTCTGGTCCTCGATGACGGCAAGAACCTGCTTTCGCCGGTCGCGCTGACTCTTGCTCTGCCCCGTCTCGACGACGTCCGCATCGAACTGCCCGTTCTCGGGTTCGATTCCGACCTGCTCCATCGACTTCCGAACCAGCGAGAGGGCACGGTCCACGTCCTCCCGCCGGACTTCGTCGGAGAGACGCACTCGTGCGGACGCCTCAGCGAGGCGCTCGATGGCTTCCTCCTGCCGGTAGGTCACCGGCACTGGGTTGTCCTCCTCGTCGGCGTTGGCGAGACGGAGCTTCAGGAACTCCTCACGGAGGTACTCGCGCGCCTCCGTTTCCGTCTTCCGCAGGTACGGCGTCACCTCCTCCTTCGCATAGGCGATGTACGCACGCAGTGTTTCGTGAGGGATCTCCGGCTCGATGCTCTTCCGCTCCTCCTCGGTGAGCTCCTTGCCGAGCTCCTTTTTTTGCCTCCGCTCGCCGGGACCGCATCTGGTGATTGACGGCCCTTCGGTCAGTCTCCTCATCGGGCGAGTCGGAGACCATGAACATCAGATCGAACCGCGACATCAGCGTTGGTCCGAGATCGAGTTGCTCAGCAATCGGCTCGTATTTATCGAACCGTCCGTATTTCGGATTCCCCGCCGCCAGCATTGCGGTGCGCGAGTTCAGCGTCGCGTTGATGCCCGCTTTGTTTACCCGGACCTTCTGACTCTCTAGGGCGTCGGGGAGTGACGAGACGGCGGTGTCGTTGATCTTGTCTATGTCCGCGGCATACTGATTCGAATACCAGGCTTGGCGATGACTGTCTTCACCCCACTCACTCGGCACTACGGTTATGTTACGGTAGCACATAACAGACACTGGTATGTCACAACAGAGCGTCCAGGAGGAGCTACACGTTGACCAGTACACACTCGGATTAGTGGGTCCCGATCAAGAGTGGGCTGGCACGGTCGCTGACGGTGGCCGAGTCACGACGTACACGCCACCGGGCTGTTGGGGGCCGATGATCACGCCCTCGTTCCGTGGCGGGCACGAAGTCACACGGCCGATCCGGGTCGAAGGGGCAAGCGTCGGCGACGCCGTGGCGATCCACATCCGCGACATTGAGGTGACGAGCATGGCGACGAGCACGGGGTCGATGGCCGAGCGCGCCGGGGCCTTCGAGGATGACCCGTTCGTCGATCATCGGTGTCCGGAGTGTGGGACGACGTGGCCCGATTCCGTCGTCGAGGGCACTGGTGAGGACGCCATCCGGTGTGCAGAGTGCGGTGCGAACGCCTCCTCGTTTGGTTTCGAGTACGGCTACACCGTCGCCTTCGACCACGAGAACGCTGTCGGGCTGACACTCGACAAGGACGGCGCACACGAGTTAGCGACAGACGCTGAGGAGGTGATGGACATCCCCGAGAACGCCCGGCAGCATCCGATCTTGCTGTACGAACCCGACGGGATGCCCGGGACGCTCGGCCGACTGCGGCCGTTCATCGGCAACATCGGCACGACGCCGCCCGTTACGATGCCGGATTCACATAACGCGGGGGACTTCGGACAGAGCCTCATCGGTGCCGACCACGACTACGGCGTCGAAACCGAGGCCGATCTGGAACAGCGGACCGACGGGCATATGGACATTCCGGAAGTACGCGAAGGCGCGACACTGATCTGTCCCGTCGCCATCGACGGCGGTGGCGTCTACGTCGGCGACCTGCACGCAAACCAAGGTGACGGGGAACTCTCGTTACACACGACTGACGTGAGCGGGACCGCCACGATGGATGTCGAGGTCATCGAGGGGCTCGAACTCGACGGTCCCATCCTGCTGCCCAACGAGGAGGATCTTCCGTTCATCAGCCAGCCCTACAGCGACGAAGAGCTTGAGGCCGGCCGCAACCTCGGTTCGGAACACGGCGTCGACGTACAGGAAGACATGGCACCGATCCAGGTGGTCGGCTCAGGTGCGACAGTCAACGACGCCACGCAGAACGCCTTCGACCGGGCGACGACGCTGCTGGACATGAGCGAAGGCGAAGTCCGGGCGCGCTGTACCTTTACCGGCGGCGTCCAGATCGGTCGGCTCCCCGGTGTCGTCCAGCTCGATATGCTCGCCCCGCTCGATATATTAGAGGATCGCGGCCTCGGCGGTGCCGTCCGGGAGCAGTACGGGTTGTAGATCATTTACGTCTTGAAGTGAGTTGAGTCGGAGCCTCGAAGGCAATCAAGCAGAAACGATGCCGCGTAAAAACTCTCGAATAGCCTAATTCAGAATAGGATAACTGGAGTCTGAGATCCGTTCTGGTACCCTGGCCGACCGGTCCAGTACTGCACCACTTCTTGTCAGTACACAAATATTATATTCCTAAACGACAATGGGCGTTCGTCTTTTTTATGCAATGTTAATAAAGCAATATGAATTGCACTCAAGAGTAGGTCAGCTATCTTCAGCCGCCTCCAACTCCACCAACGTCAAATCCCGATCTAGCATACAGTAGTCATGGGGCGGGTCACCGATGATCTCGGCAATCCGATACTCTTCGTCAAATTCAGCACCGGCTGGCTCACAGTAGGGATGGCTGGGACACTCGGTGTGTGGACACGGGCCCATCAGTGATGCTTTGCTCCCAGCATACGCACCCTTCGAAGGTACGTTCGCCTTGATCGGCGCGGGCTCAACTTCGACGGCTCGCACGCCGTCTTGATGCATAGCACAGTCTAGCGTTTGCCCGCTCTGTCTGACATTGGTGATCCGATACCGGTTCCCGGTCGTCAGGTTGAGACATTGGTCGCGATAGGGACAGCCCTCACAGCCGCTGGCTTCGCCGCGGTAGACGAACTCCTCGCCGACTTCGGCGAGGCGCGTCCCGACGAGCGTGACAGTAGTCATACTGGGCTATAGAATGTCGCCACGGTAAAACGTCATGTCCGACCGGTCAGCTCATCTAGTTTGGCCAGATACGCCTCGCGGGGTACCTGATACAGTGAGCGGTAGTCAAGGTCGCCGTCGGCGAACCGGGTCGCCAGTTCCACAGCGCCCTCGACGGCAGCCTCGCGGCGCTCGTAGGAATCGGCGTCGCGCTCGACCTCGGGCTCCAGATAGAAGGTGACGTACCAGCTCTCCCCGGTGCGGTCAGCGCCGGGGCGGCGGGTCCGTTTCCCGCGCGTGAGATAGATCGTCGGGAGACACGGCGCTGGAAATTGCTCGGAGTCGAAGACGTCCGGGCGGTACGCGAGAATGAGCTTGTCGTCGGTCTCGTTCCACACCGTCCAGTCTTCGGGGAGGCCCGACAGGTCCATACCGCTGAATTAGCGCGGACCGGCAAGAATCCGCTGGTCCGTCCCGAAAACTGCCAGGCCCAGATACCGACGATTGTTCGGACGACGGCAACATCGATGTGTCGAGCCGCCATGCCGTGAGGGTCGCTCTCACCCGCCAATCAATCCAGCAACAGATTCACATCAATCCAGCGCCAAACACTGGCCGACACACCGAAGTGAACAGTTGACAAGCGACATAGTATATAAATCCAACCAGAACTAATGAGAAATGGTAACACACGTGTGGCCCGCCATCCCCGTGTTCGGTTTATCACGGCGTCGGAATTTATCGGCGGTATACCCACAGGAGGGCAAAGTTCTTATATGAACAGAACTCGTACGGTAAATAGTATCGGAAACAGTGCCGCACTGTCTCCCGTTACCACGCCAGGTTGGAGCAGTCCCCGTGTTCCGCCCGGCAGGTCAGCCATGGAAGGGCACACCCGTTACCCCGCAGTGGTGGGGCATTCGACGGCCGTACGCGAGCACGCACACAGCGGACAGCACCGACGGAGTAGACACACACAGCGGCGGGGCCGTCCCGCAACAGTCGGTGGTCGCCTGCAGCCACGACGAACTACTGAGATAGCATGAGCAAGAACAAAGAGACACTCGAAGCGCTGAGCAAGGAGTACCGTGACACGATACCGGCGGACCTCCGGAAGACGAACACGTTCGACTGGTATCTGCAACAGTTGTACGAGGAACCGAAGGTAGCCCGCAACGCCCACCAGCGCGTGGCGGACATGTTCGACTACTACGGCAAGACCTACGACGAAGAGGCCGGCGTGGTCGAGTACGAACTGGCGAGCGACGACCCCCTCCACGACGGTGAGAACACCTTCTACGGGCGGGTCATCCACGAGGCGATCCACGAGTTCGTCAACAAGGTCAAATCCGGCGCTCGCGGGCTCGGCCCCGAAAAGCGCATCAAGCTCCTCCTGGGGCCGGTCGGGTCGGGTAAGTCCGACTTCGACCGGCAGGTCCGGCGCTACTTCGAGGACTACACCAGCCGGGACGACGGGCGGATGTACACGTTCCGCTGGACGAACCTCTGTGACGTCATCCACGATCAGGACCCCGCCGACGACGTGGTCCGGTCGCCGATGAACCAGGACCCGCTCGTGCTCCTCCCCCAGGAGCAGCGGGACAAGGTCATCGAGGACATCAACGCGGAACTCGATGCCCCCTACACTATCCGGAACGAGCAGTCGCTGGACCCCGCCTCGGAGTTCTACATGGATCGGCTGCTGGCCGAATACGACGACGATCTTCAGTCCGTTCTGGAGAACCACATCGAGATCATCCGCTTCGTCGCCGACGAGAACCAGCGCCGCGGGATCGAGACGTTCGAACCCAAGGACAAGAAGAACCAGGACGAGACCGAACTCACCGGCGACGTCAACTACTCGAAGATCGCCATCTACGGCGAGAGCGACCCCCGAGCGTTCGACTACTCCGGGGCGTTCTGTAACGCCAACCGCGGGATCTTCTCTGGCGAGGAGCTGCTGAAGCTCCAGCGGGAGTTCCTCTATGACTTCCTCCATGCCAGTCAAGAACAGACGATCAAGCCCAAGAACAACCCCCGCATCGACATCGACCAGGTCATCGTCGGCCGGACGAACATGCCCGAGTACCGGGACAAGAAGGGCGACGAGAAGATGGAGGCGTTCAACGACCGGACCAAGCGCATCGACTTCCCGTACGTCCTCCAGTACGAGGCCGAAGCCAACATCTACCAGAAGATGCTGCGTAACGCCGACCTGCCGGACATCCAGGTCGAGCCACACACCCTGGAGATGGCGGGCTTGTTCGGCGTCCTTACCCGCATCGAGGAGCCGGACAACGAATCGATAGACCTCGTCCAGAAGGCGAAAGCCTACAACGGCGAGATCGACGAGGCCGACGACGTCGACGTCAAGAAGCTCCGTGAGGAGGCCGAGAAGATGGCCGACATCGGCGAGGGGATGGACGGCGTCTCCCCGCGGTTCATCGGCGACGAGATCGCCGAGGCCATCATGGACTCGATGCACCGCAGCCGCGACTTCCTCTCGCCGCTGACGACGTTCAACCACCTCGAGGGCAACCTCGAGAACCACGGCTCCATCGACGAGGAGTCGTTCAGCAAGTACTACCGCTTCCTCGAACTTGTCCGCGAGGAGTACAAGGAGCGGGCCATCGAGGACGTGCGCCACGCGCTGGCCTACGACATGGACGAGATCCAGCGCCAGGGCGAGAAGTACATGGACCACGTCATGGCCTACATCGACGACGCGACCGTCGAGGACGAACTGACCGGCCGCGAGCAGGAGCCGGACGAACAGTTCCTGCGCTCCGTCGAGGAGAAGCTCAACCTCCCCGAGGACCGCAAGGACGACTTCCGGCAGGAAGTGTCCAACTGGGTGTCCCGGCGCGCTCGCGAGGGCGATACGTTCAATCCTCAGGATAACGACCGCCTGCGTCGCGCCCTCGAACGCAAGCTCTGGGAAGACAAGAAACACAACATCAACTTCTCCGCGCTGGTCTCCAGTTCGGAGATGGACGACGAGGAGCGCAACCAGTGGATCGACGCCCTCATCGAACAGGGCTACTCCGAGGAGGGCGCCAAGGAAGTCCTAGAGTTCGCCGGCGCGGAGGTCGCCAAAAGCGAGATGGAAGAGTAATGACCGGCGAGGAGTACATCGACCGCGCGGACGAGTCACTCGATGCCGCCTACGAGGCCCCGATGAGCCTCGCGGAGTACGTCGACACCGTCCTCGAAACGCCCCAGGTCGCAGCCCACGCCTCGAAGTACCTGCTCGATGCCATCGAAGCCGCAGGCACGCGGACGGTCATCGAAGAGGGCGAGGAGAAGGAGCGCTACCGCTTCTTCGACGACCCGCACAACGACGGCGAGCACGCCATCCTGGGCAACACCGAAGTCTTGAACGCCTTCGTCGACGACCTCCGCTCGATTGCAGCGGGCCGCGGGAAAGACGAGAAGATCATCTGGCTCGAAGGGCCGACAGCCACCGGCAAGTCCGAACTCAAACGCTGTCTCATCAACGGCCTGCGGGAGTACTCAAAGACGCCCGAGGGGCGGCGCTACACCGTCGAGTGGAACGTCGCCGGGGCCGGCGGCAGCGCCACCAGCATGACCTACGGGAACGCGGCCATCGAGGACGAGGACGACTGGTACGAGAGCCCTGTTCAGGCCCACCCGCTGACGGTGTTCCCCGACGACGTGCGCACCGATCTGCTCGCCGAGGTCAACGAGCGCCTCGACGACCACATCCCGATCCGCGTCGACGGCGAACTCGACCCGTTCTCGCGGGAGGCCTACGACTTCCTCGAAGAGCAGTACCGGCGGCAGGGCGAGACGGACCTGTTCTCCGCCGTGACACAGCCCGCACATCTCCGGGTGAAGAACTTCGTCGTGGACGTGGGGCACGGCATCGGCATCCTCCACTCCGAGGACGAGGGCACGCCCAAGGAGCGGCTCGTCGGCTCGTGGATGCACGGGATGCTCCGCGAACTCGATTCGAGAGGCCGGAAGAACCCGCAGGCGTTCAGCTACGACGGCGTCCTCTCGCAGGGCAACGGCCTGCTGACCGTCGTCGAGGACGCCGCCCAGCACGCCGATCTGCTCCAGAAGCTGCTGAACGTTCCCGACGAGTCCCACGTCAAGCTCGACAAAGGCATCGGGATGGACGTGGACACCCAGCTCATCATCATCTCCAACCCGGACCTGGAAGCCCAGCTCAACAAACACGCCGACCGCGAGGGCCAGGACCCGCTGAAGGCGCTCAAGCGGCGGCTGGACAAACACGAGTTCACGTACCTGACGAACCTCTCGCTCGAAGCCCAGCTCCTGCGGCGAGAGCTGACAAACGAGACGCAGGTGTGGGACCCCGAGACCTGGGACGAGCTGGAAACGTGGATTCAGGAGCCCCTGACCATCTCGGTCCGGGACGAAGTCGAGACGGCCACCGACAAGGAACTGGCCCCGCACACCGTCGAGTCCGCGGCGCTGTACGCCGTCGTCTCGCGGCTCGATAGCGCCGAGATCCCGACCGGACTGGACCTCGTCGACAAAGCGCTGTTGTTCGACCGGGGCTACCTGATGGAGGGCGACGAGCGCGTCGACATCGACGACTACGACCTGGAGACCACCACAGAGGACGGCGACCACGGTATCCCGGTCACCTACGTGCGCGACATCGTCGCCGACCTGCTGCACGAGCCACAGGACCGACACCACCCCGACCTCCCGGTGGAACACGTCCTGATGCCCCGGGACGTGCTCAACGCCGTCGCCGAGGGGCTCGAGGACGCCCCCGTGTTCTCGACCAACGAGGCCACGGAGTACGAGGAGCGCGTCGTGACTGTCAAGAACTACATCTTCGGCCAGCAGGAACAGGACGTGCTCGACGCGATGATGCGGGACAAGCGCGTCGACGAGGCGACCGTCGAGGAGTACATCGAGCACGTCTACGCCTGGGAGTCCGACGACCAGATCGAAAACGAGCGGGGCGAACGCGTCGACCCGGACCCGCTGAAGATGAAGGTGTTCGAGATCGAGCACCTGGGGCGGTTCGACGACAAGAACTACGACGGCAACGAACCCGACCACGCCGTCGAGCAGTTCCGCACCGACAAGATCATCACCGCCCTGAACCGTCACGCGTGGCAGCGCCGCGACGAGGAGTTCCGCGTCGGCGACGTCAACCCCAAGGAGATTCCGGTCATCAACACCGTCCTCGGGAGCTACGACTGGGACGACATCCAGCGGACCTACGAGGACTTCGAGCCCGGGCAGTGGGACAACCCCCCGTCCGGAACCGAAACGGCCCGCCTCAAGGACAAGACGCTGGATAACATGGTAGAGATGTTCGACTACACGCCGGCGTCGGCCGAACTGACGAGCCGTCACGTTATGAGCCAGGTGAGTTACAGATGGGACTGAAAGACGACCTCGAACGGTACCGCGACGTGGGCGAGGAGCGCCGACAGGACCTCGCCGAGTTCATCCAGTACGGCGATCTGGGTCAGTCACGCGGCGACTCGGTCCGCATCCCGATCAAGATCGTCGATCTGCCCGAGTTCGAATACGACCAGCGCGATCAGGGCGGCGTCGGCCAGGGCGAGGGGGCCGAACCGGGCGATCCGGTCGGCGAGCCACAGCCCCAGCCCGGCGACGGCGACGGTGACGAGGACGGCGAACCCGGCGAGGAGGGCGGCGAACACGAGTATTACGAGATGGACCCCGAGGAGTTCGCCGAGGAACTCGACGAACAACTGGGGCTCGACCTCGAACCGAAGGGCAAGAAGGTCATCGAGGAGAAGGAGGGCGACTTCACGGACATCACCCGGACCGGCCCCTCCTCGACGCTCGACTTCGAGCGACTGTTCAAGAAAGGGCTCAAGCGAAAGCTCGCGATGGACTTCGACGAGGACTACGTCCGCGAGGCGCTCAAAGTCGACGGCTGGGGGCCGGCCACCGTCTACGAGTGGACCCGCGAGCAGAACATGCCCGTCTCGAAGGCGTGGATCGACGACGCCTACGAGGAACTGCCCGCCGACGAGAAGGCCGTCTGGGACTCCATCGAGGAGATGGAGGACAACGTGGAGAAAGTCGAGACCTCACAGCGCATCCGCCGGGAAGGCGTCGACCAGATCCCGTTCCGCCGCGAGGACGAGCGCTACCGGTACCCCGAAATCGTCGAGGAGCGCGAGAAGAACGTCGTCGTCGTGAACATCCGCGACGTCTCCGGGTCGATGCGCCAGAAGAAGCGGGAACTGGTCGAGCGGACGTTCACGCCGCTCGACTGGTATCTCACGGGCAAGTACGACAACGCCGAGTTCGTCTACATCGCCCACGACGCCGACGCCTGGGAGGTCGAGCGCGACGAGTTCTTCGGCATCCGCTCGGGCGGCGGGACCCGGATCTCCAGCGCGTACGAACTCGCAGCAGAAATCCTCGAGGAAGAGTACCCCTGGAGCGAGTGGAACCGCTACGTGTTCGCGGCGGGCGACAGCGAGAACTCCTCGAACGACACCGAGGAGAAAGTCATCCCGCTGATGGAACAGATCCCGGCGAACCTCCACGCCTACGTGGAGACCCAGCCGAGCGGCAACGCCATCAACGCCACCCACGCCGAGGAGGTCGAGCGCAACTTCCGCGACGCCGACAACGTCGCGGTCGCGTACGTCTCTTCGCCGGAAGACGTGGTGGACGCCATCTACGACATACTCAGTACGGAGGACCAATGAACGACGACAGATTCGCGAAACAGCGCGTGGCCGACGACCTCGACGAGCCCGTCGAGGAGGCCGGCAATCTCGCCAGAAAGCTCGGGCTGAAACCGTACCCGGTGAACTACTGGATCGTCGACTACGACGAGATGAACGAACTCATCGCCTACGGCGGGTTCCAGCAGCGCTACCCGCACTGGCGCTGGGGGATGCAGTACGACCGCCAGCAGAAACAGGGCCAGTTCCTCGGCGGCAAGGCATTCGAGATCGTCAACAACGACGACCCGGCCCACGCGTTCCTCCAAGAGTCGAACACGCTGGCCGACCAGAAGGCCGTCATCACCCACGTCGAGGCCCACGCGGACTTCTTCGCCAACAACGAGTGGTTCCGCATGTTCACCGACGGCTCCTCCCGGACGACGACCGACGCGTCCGGCGAGGACCGCCGTCGCGGCCCCGACGCCGCCGGGATGCTCGCCCGCCACGGCGACACCATCCAGGAGTACATGCAGGACCCCGACATCGAGCGGGCCGAGGTCGAGCGGTTCATCGACCACGTCCTCTGTCTCGAGGACAACATCGACCAGCACGTCCCCTACAGCCCCGTCGAGACGGTTCCCGAGGAGTTCGAAGACATCGAAGGGGCCGACGTGACCGACCAGCTGGAGGACCTGGACCTCTCCGAGGAGGTCAAGCGGCAGGTGTTCGACGACGAGTGGCTGGACGCCCAGCGCGACGACGACGAGAACGTCACGTTCCCCGCCGAACCCGAGAAAGACGTGCTTGGCTTCCTCCGCAAACATGGGATGCAGTACGACGCGGACGCCGAGCGCGCCACGGAGATGGACGACTGGCAGAAAGAACTGCTCGAACTGCTTCGCCGGGAGGCGTACTACTTCGCGCCCCAGAAGATGACGAAGGTGATGAACGAAGGCTGGGCCTCCTACTGGGAATCCCTCATGATGACCGGGGAACAGTTCGCCGGCGACGACGAGTTCATCCTCTACTCCGACCACATGTCGAAAGTGCTCGGGTCGGGCGGGCTGAACCCCTACAGCCTCGGTCTGGAGATCTGGGAGTACGTCGAGAACACGGAGAACCGCCGCGAGGTCATCGAGCGCCTGCTCCGCGTCGAGGGCATCACCTGGCGGAACTTCGACGAGAGCGTCGATTACGAGGTGGTACAGGACCACCTCGAACCTCCGGCGTGGCTTACCGACGTGCCCAGCCACCTCGACGACCTCGACCCCGAGGACCCAAGGGTCGACAGCGAGGGGCTGGCGGCGGCCCGCGACGGCGAGTTCGACATCGAGCAGTACCCCTGGAAGGTCCTGACCTACGAGGGGCTGGCCCACCGCCACTACTCGCTCGTGAAACCCCAGTACCGCGGCTTCGTCTCCCGGATCGGCCAGGAGGAACTAGAGCGGACCGCCCGCTATATGTTCGACGACTCGCGTTACGACAGCGTCGAAGACGCGCTGGCGGACGTGGACTACACCCGCGGGTGGGAGCGCATGCGGGAGATCCGGGAGAGCCACAACGACGTGACCTTCCTCGATGAGTTCCTCACCCAGGAGTTCGTCGACGACAACGACTACTTCACCTACGAGTACACCCACGCATCCGGCGACTACCGGGTGACCTCGACGGACCACGAGGACGTCAAGAAGAAGCTGATGCTGCAGTTCACCAACTTCGGGAAGCCCACCGTCGTCGTCGAGGACGGTAACTACCAGAACCGCAACGAACTGCTGCTGGCCCACCAGTACAACGGCGTGATGCTCGACATCGAGCAGGCCAAGGAAGTGCTCAAGCGCACCTTCGAACTCTGGGGCCGGCCCGTGAACCTCCTGACCATCGTCAAGGAGTTCGACGACCACGACGTGGAGGTCGCCAAGCGCCGCGACCGCGAGCCCGAACCCGAGGAGGTCGGCAAGCGAATCCGCTACGACGGCGACGAGGTGACTGTCACCGACGTGGACTGGTCCGAGGTCGAACACCTCACGGCCACGGACATCGATTACAACACCAAGCCGGACGAGTGGCTGGCCTAACGGCCGGGTTTGACCGACCCCGATCTTTTCGACGATCTATATTGAGTGGAACGGTACGCTTGAGTCCCGTGCGCTCGTGGGCGCAGATATGCCAACGAATCGGTTCACTGTCGCGACTGACGACCAGCTCTCGGTAGTCGACATCACCGAGCGGGTCCGGGACGTGATTCCCGAAGACGCCGAGGGGACCTGTACAGTGTTCGTCCGTCACACGACCGCGGGCATCACGGTCAACGAGGCCGAGCCGCGATTGCTCGGCGACCTCGGCGACGCACTCGGTGATCTCGTCCCGGACAGCGGGTGGGATCACGACGAACTGGACGGCAACGCGGACTCGCACGTCCGGGCGATGCTCGTCGGACCGAGCGAGACGATTCCCGTCCGCGACGGGGGCCTCGATATGGGAACGTGGCAGTCCGTGCTGCTCGTCGACTGCGACGGGCCGCGCGAGCGAGCCGTCGACGTGGTCGTCACCGACTGAGGCGGCGGGGACATCACCGGCGACTGCCAGTCAGGCGGCCCCGACGTGCTGCTCGCCGTATATCTCGGCGAGCTTTTCGCGGTACGCGCTGCGGATGTTGCGGCGCTTCTTTTTCATCGACGGGGTGAGCAAGTCGTTCTCGGCGGTCCACTCCCGGGGAACGAGGGCGAACGATTTGATCCGCTCGACGCGCTCGAGGTCCTCGTTGACCGCGTCGACGGCGGTCTGGACCCACGCGTGGACGCGTTCATCGTCAATCAGCTTTTCCGGGTCGTCGGGGAGGTCGACGCCCTCGCTGTCGGCCCACCGACGGAGTTCCTCGAAGTTCGGGACGATTATCGCGCCGATGAACTTCTGGTCGTCGCCGACGACCATGACCTGGTCGACCCGGTCGCTCGTCGCGAACTGGTCTTCGATTGGCTGGGGCGCGACGTTTTTCCCCGTCGAGAGGACGAGCAGTTCCTTGAGGCGGTCGTGGTAGATAAGGAAGTCGTCGTCGGTCCGCTCGACGATGTCGCCGGTGCGGAACCACTGGGAGCCGTCGATTTCGGTGAAGGCCCGCGTCGTCGCATCGGGCGCGTTCCAGTAGCCCCCGGTGACGTTCGGGCCGGCGACGAGCAGTTCGCCGACCTCGCCGCTCACGTCATCGAGTTCGCTGGCGTCAACGACGGCGGTATCGAGGTGAATATCGACGTCCGGGACCGGCGGTCCGAGCGTTCCGGGCCGGATGTCTTCCGGTGGGTTCACAGTCAGGACCGGCGAGGTCTCCGTGAGGCCGTACCCTTCGAGTATCGGCAGCCCCATCCCGAGGAACGTCTCACAGAGCGTTTTCGAGAGGCTGCCGCCGCCGCTGACCATGAACTCGATGTTCCCGCCGAGCCGCTCTTTGACGGTGCTGAAGACGAGGCGATCCGCGAGCGAGCGTTTGGCGCTGAGTATCGGCCCCGGGTCGTCGGTCCGGGCGTAGTCGCGGGCCACGTCCAGCGACCAGTCGAAGATCCGTTTTTTGATCGGGGATTCGCTGGCCTGCGTTCGCATGGTGTCGAAGATGCGTTCGTACACCCGGGGGACGCTCGCGCCGGTGGTTGGTTCGACCGTCCGCAGGTCCTCGGCCAGCGTGTCCGGGCTTTCGGCGTAGCTCACAGCCGCGCCGGAGGCGTACATCAGGAAATGGCCCGCGAGGCGCTCGAACACGTGGGCCAGCGGGAGAAAGGCTATCGAGCGCGTGTCCACAGAAATCGTCGGCAGGTCGGGGTGCTTGTCGGGCCGTGGCCCCATCCGCTTGCGCGTCTGATTGACGTTCGCCCGGAAATTGCGGTGGGTGAGCCGGACCCCTTTCGGCTGGCCCGTCGTTCCGGAGGTGTAGATGAGGCTCGCGAGGTCGTCGGGGTCGCGTTCGTCCAGCCAGGACTGGTACGCCGTCTCGGTAAAGGTCTCCTCACCGCGCCTGTACACCGTTTTGAGCGTGTAGACGTCCTCGCGGTCCACGTCAGTGTCGTCCATGACGACGATGAACGACAGCGACAGATCGTCCTCGACGGTCAGGACGCGGTCCAGCATCTCAGCGTTCTCCACGACGACGGCGCTCGCCTCTGGGTCCGAAAGCAGATACTGGACCTGCTTTGGCGAGGAGTCCGTGTACACGGTCGTCACCACCCCACCTGCAGAGAGGAGGGCGAAGTCACTCAGCGCCCACTCCATCCGCGTATCGGCCAGGATACCGACGCGGGTGTCCGAACCGACACCCAGGTCGCGAAACCCTGCGGCCAGATATTTGACCAGATGATGCATCCGCTCGTAGCTGAGTTCGGCGTAGTCGCCGTCGGGAGCCGGCGGAATCACGTCGTCTGTCAGTGACCGGTCGTAAACACCGCCCTTGTACAGTTGAGCAGTCGTGTCGGCGTTTCGCACCGCGCTCGCGGCGAACATCTCGCCCAGCGTGTCGTCGCCGATGGCCGCATCAGTGTACTCTTCCTCGGCCACACGCCAGTCAGCGTGGTTGCCCGTGGTCATGTCATACCGCAGTGTTCAGTAGGCCGTCCCAAATATGTGTAGGATGTTAACACTCACTGCGTTTGTCAGAGTTGATTCCTACAAGGGTTTCGGGAGCTACGACGACGGCGGGACTGTGAAAGTGTCACACCAGCATTTTATCAATGCGACCGCGAAGTTGGACTATGGTCATCTCGTCGGAACCTGTCTGGGGTGACGCCGTCGACCAGTTCGTGCAAGAGTACGACCACGCCATCGTGTACGCCGATATCGACCAGGAGACAGTCCTGCACGAGGGGGCGGTTCGCGTGCTCGCAAACGGCTGGGTCGAACTCCCGACAGGGCGACTCCTCTCACCGGACGCGGTCCATCACATCGATACGCAGACCGGCTAGGAAAGATTCGGTGTGGCTTCGTTGGCGAAGCGGTCGGGCCAAGGGCCTACGGCGCGAGCGAAGCAATCGGCGAGCGGTCGACATCCAAGAGACAGTCAGAGCAGGCGCGTTACTGCCACTCTATCCGGCAGTCTTCATTGCAAAAGTGGGCTGTTTCGACGCTGCCGTCCTCTATCCATGTGATGACACGGTGTGTCACTTCGTTAGCGATAGCGTCACCGCAGGTAGCACACTCCGGTGCCTCGTCCTCGTCGATATCTTCGTGGTGATCTGATGTCGGGTCGACCATCTTAGTTGAGAGTGGCTTTCACGCCACTTAATCCCACATACTTGCAGCGTACGTCACGATCCTACACGAATGTCGAATCGGTAACAGAATGGGAGCTATCTGTACGGAAGCCGAACAGAAAGTAGACCGATAGACGCGGGAATGTCCCCGCTATCGGTCCCGCGTGACGGCCTCGCCAGGGGTTGTCGTTGCCCCGGAAGAAAGGACGACGCCAGCGTTCAGGCTCGTGTTGATCGCCGTCTTCGCGCCGTCGCCCGCGACGACGCCGAACTTCCGCCGCCCCGTCGAGACGCGGTCGCCTTTCACCGTCATCCGGACCGGATCGCCGTCGTGGCGGAGGTTCGCCACCTGTGTTCCCGCGCCGAAGTTGACCTCGCGCCCGATGACGCTGTCACCCACGTAGGACACGTGGGGCACGTTCGATCCCGCCATCAGAACCGTGTTCTTGAGTTCGACCCCGTGGCCGACGTGGGTATCCTCGCCCAGAAGGGTCGCCCCGCGGACGTAGGCGTTTGGGCCGACGTGTGCGCCCGAGCGGACCAGCGCCGGTCCCTCGATGACGACGCCGGGTTCGACGACCGCTCCTTCCTCGACGACGACTTCGCCGCGCAAGTCGGCGTCGCCCCGCACCTCGCCGTCGAGTCGGCGGTCCAGTTGGCCCAGTTTCCACTCGTTAGCTTCCAGTAGTTCCCAGGGCCGGCCCACGTCCAGCCAGCGGTCCACCTCGACGGCGGTGACCGTCGACTCCTCGATGACCTTGGCGAGTACATCCGTGATTTCCCGCTCGCCGCGGTCGCTCATCGGTACATCGAGCCAGTCCCGCGCTTCCGCCGGGAGGACGTACGCCCCGGCGTTGGCCAGGTCCGTCGGCGGGTCGGCCGGCTTCTCGACGATGCCGGTGATGGTGTCGCCCTCGGTCGACAGCACGCCGTAGCTCGTCGGGTCGTCGACGCGGTAGGCGGCGACCGACGGCGCGGCGTCGAAGAGGCCGCCGAGACTCTCGGCGTCGTAGAGGTTGTCGCCGTTGAGCACCGCGAAGGGACCGTCGAGGTGCTCCCTCGCGGCGGCGACGGCGTCGGCGGTCCCCAGTTGCTCCTCCTGAACGGCGAAGCTGACCGGGACGCCGCCGTACTCCTCGCCGAAGTACGACCGGACCGCCTCGGCCTCGTAGCCGACGACGAAGATGAGTTCGTCGGCCCCCGCCTCGATGGCGGTGTCGGCGGTGTGTGCCACTAACGGTCGGTCCGCGACCGGGAGCATCGGCTTCGGCGTGTGGTCTGTCAGCGGTCGCATGCGCGTCCCCTGCCCCGCCGCGAGTACGACTGCTTGCATGGTCGGCCCGTCGCCCGGCCCGGAAAAATACCTACCGCTGTTGCCTCGTTAGGATGCTATGACAACGCAGCAGTCGCTCACGGATTCGTTCGCGACAGCAATGTGCTCGGTCAGGGATTTGAACCCTGGTCCTCGGCTCGAAAGGCCAAGATGATTGGCCGGACTACACCAACCGAGCGTACTCTGGCGTTTCGGGTGCTCCAATTTAATCCCATCGAAATAGACGCTACCTGTGGATGCGTACCACTCACAGAGTGGTTCAGCCTCCCTGACAGGAGCCAGCACACTTTACTCCCCTCACGGCCGGGCTGTGGATATGTCTGTCAACTCGTTCATCAAGAGCAACTTCCTGGCCGGGCTCGTTCTCGTCGGCCCGCTCGTGGTGACTATCGCCATCGTCCGCATCCTCCTGAGCTGGATCGGTGGCTTTCTCGACCCGCTCATCCGCGGGACGCGGCTGGCGACGCTGACGGCGAACAACGTCCTGCTCGCCCAATTGCTGACGCTCTCGATTCTCTTCGCGCTCATTACGGTTCTCGGATATCTCGCCCAGCGGAGCGTCGGCCAGCACCTCTTCGGGAAGACGGGACAGCTGGTCACGTTCGTGCCCGTCGTCCGGACAATTTACGGAAGCATTCGGCAAATGACCAGCTCCGTGGTCAACCGGCAGTCGGACTTCGAGTCCGTCGTGTACGTGGAGTACCCCCGCGAAGGCGTCTACCAGTTGGGCCTCAAAACGGGAACGAGTCCGGCAGATATCTCCGAGGCGGCCGGCGAGCGCGCGTCGAGCGTGTTCATCCCCGGGAGTCCCAACCCCACGCAGGGAATGCTCGTGATGGTTCCCGAGAGCCAGACCTACGAATCCGATCTCAGTGTACGGGCGGCCATCCGCCTGCTGATGACGACCGGCATGGCCCAGTCCGACGACATCATTCGACTCGACGAAACCGAAGTCGGCGGCGGAGCGACCGGCCAGCAGGTAGAGTAGTCGGAGCGGTGAGGGTCGGTGGCGTTCTGCCCGCTTACTTTCCTTCGAAGTCCGGCTCACTTCCGTCAGAGCTTCGCTCTGACGACGGTCGCCTCACTTCCCTTCGAAGTTCGGCTCCCCGTCGCCCATGAACGCGTTGATGCCCTCCATCACGTCGTCGGTCCCGATGAGGTGGCCGAAGGCCTGCGCTTCGACTTCGAGGCCGGCATCGATGTCGTCGCGGCCGGCGAGCATTGCGCGCTTGGTCAGCTTCTGGGCGACCGGCGGGCCAGCAGCCATGTCTTTAGCCAGTTCGAGCGCCCGCTCGTGGAGCGAGTCGTTGTCGACGACCTCGTTGATGAAGCCGTACTCGGCCAGTTCCGCGGCGTCGTAGCGCTCGGCAGTGAAGATGATCTCCTTGGCCCGGCCCTCGCCGACGATGCGGGCAAGGCGCTGCGTGCCGCCCCAGCCCGGAAGGAGGCCGAGGTTGTGTTCGGGCTGGCCCAGCTCAGAGCGCTCCGAGGCCACGCGAAGGTCGGCACAGGTCGCCAGTTCCATCCCGCCGCCCAGCGCGTAGCCGTCGATGCCGGCGACGACCGGCATCGAGCATTCCTCGAGCTTTCCGAACGTCTCCTGGCCCTTGCGGGAGAGATCGATAGCGGACAGCGGCGTCGCGTTGGAGGCCATCGATTGCACGTCAGCCCCGGCCGAGAAGGCCTTGTCGCCGGCCCCGGTCAGCAGAATGGCGCGCACCTCGTCGTCGTCTTCGAGCAGGTCGACGGCGTCGGCGAGGTCGTCCATCAACTCGGGGCTGACAGTGTTTATCCGGTGGGGGCGGTCGAGTTCGATGTGGCCGACCATGTCGCCGGGGTACTCGACGGTGACGTTGTCGAACTCCGCGGCACCCTCGTCCTCGTCGCCGTAGAAACCGCCCGCCTCAGCGGCCTCTCGGAGACCGTCGGAGACAGCGTATCGCTCCGCCCCGGTCTCCTCGTGGGTTTCCTCAAGCGTCTCGACGAGCGTCTCCAGCCCGGTCTTGTCGGCCATCTTCGCGGGGCCATCCGGGAAGCCGCCGCCGAGCTTCACGGCCTGGTCGATGTCCGCAACGGGAGCCACGTCGTTCTCGACGAGCTTCCCGACCTCGTTGGCCATCACGGCGACGAGTCGGTGCTCGATGTCCTCGCGGCCGGCATCGGTCGGGATATCGACACCACCGTTCTCGTAGTCGTAGAACCCTTTGCCGGTCTTCTTCCCGAGTTCCTCGTTTTCGACCTTCTCTTCGAGCAGCGGACACGGGGCGTAGGGCTCGCCCAGCACTTCGTGCATGTACTCAAGCACGTGGAGGCCCACATCGTTGCCGACCTGATCGGAGAGTTCGAACGACCCCATCGGCAGGCCCATGTCGAACTTCGTCGTGGAGTCGACCTCGGCGACGGTCGCCTCGTCGGTGTGGACGAGCCAGGCGGCCTCGTTCATCAGCGGGACGAGGATGCGGTTGACGATGAACCCCGGCGAGTCCTTGCGGACGCGGACCGGCGTCTTGCCGAAGTCCTCGGCGAGGGCCTCGATGGCTTCCAGCGTTTCGTCGCTGGAGTGGGCCCCGGAGATGACCTCGACCAACTGCATCCGGACCGGCGGATTGAAGAAGTGCATCCCGCAGAACTGCTCGGGCCGTTCGGTGACTTCCGACAGTTCCGTGATCGAGAGGCTGGACGTGTTCGTGGCGAAGATGGCGTCCTCGGGCGCGTACTCTTCGACTTCCGTGTACACGTCCTTCTTGATCTCCATCTTCTCCGGAACGGCCTCGATGACCACGTCGACGTCGCTGACGGCTTCTTCGACATCGACCAGCGGCGTCACGCGGTCCAGCGCCGCGTCGGCCTCGTCCTGGCTGAGCTGGTCTTTCTCGGCCAGCTTGTTCAGCGACCACTCGATGTTGTCGTAGCCGTCCTGGACGAACTCGTCTTTGATATCCCGCATTCGCACGTCGTAGCCTGCGAGCGCGGCCACTTCGGTGATTCCATGGCCCATATTCCCGGCACCGAGCACGGCGATAGTGTCAATATCCTCGAAATCCATGACATATCGTTCCACTGCCGGCCGACGCTTCAACGTTTCTCTCGAAAGCAAACCACTCTTCAGTTTATTTCGGATTACGAACCATTAATGCATTCCACGTCAACACACCACACATGGACTTCGGACTGACGGACGAGCAGCGACAGATACAGGACGAGATCGCTCGGTTCGCCGAGAACGAAATCAAGCCGGTCGCGACCGAGTACGACACGGAAGAGAAGTTCCCCCGTGAAATCGTCGAGAAGGCCGCGGAGATGGGGCTGACAGGTGCGAACATTCCACTTGAGTACGGCGGGGCGGGCTACGACACGCTGACGAACGCCATCATCGCCGAGGAACTGTTCGCGGCCGACCCCGGTATCGGCCTGAGCATCCAGTCGGCCGCGTTCGGTGCCGACGCTATCATCGGGTTCGGGTCCGAGGCCCAGAAGGAGGAGTACCTGGAGCCCGTGGCGACTGGGGACGCCATCATGGGCACGGCCATCTCCGAACCCGACACCGGCTCGGACGTGTCGTCGGTGTCGACACAGGCGCGAAAGGAGGGCGATGAGTGGGTCATCAACGGCAACAAGATGTGGATTACCAACGGGTCGGTCGGCGACTACTTCGTCGTGCTCTGTGAGACCGATCCCGATGCGGAGGGGCGGTACAACGGCTTCTCCCAGATTCTCGTCGAATCCGATCGTGACGGGTTCGAGGCCGAGAAGATTACCGGGAAGCTCGGCATCCGCGCGTCGGACACGGCGGAGCTCATCCTCGACGACGTGCGCGTCCCCGAGGAGAACCTCATCGGTACGCGCGGAGCCGGCTTCCTCCAGATCATGCAATTCTTCGACGAAACGCGGACCGGCGTGGCCGCCCAGGGTGTCGGCATCGCCCGCGGGGCCGCCGAGCGCGCCCTGGCGTACGCCCAGGACCGGGAGCAGTTCGGCCAGTCCATCTCGGAGTTCCAGGCCATCCAGCACAAGCTCGCCGAGATGTTCACCGAGATCGAGGCGGCGCGCCAGCTCACGTACAAATCGGCCTGGAGCGTGGACAATTCCGAAGACCAGCTCACCCAACTGGCCTCGATGGCCAAGGAAAAGGCCTCCCGCGTCGCCGTCGAGACAGCCGACGAGGCCGTTCAGATTCACGGCGGCGCCGGCTACGTCAACGACTTCGACGTCGAGCGGTTCTACCGCGATGCCAAGATCACCCAGATCTACGAGGGGACGACCGAAATTCAGAAGAATATCATCGCCCGGGAACTGCTCGGGAAGGGCATGACGTAAACTACCCCACCCTACTTCGCTCGGTCTGACGACCTCGCTTCGTTGAGGGTGGGGCTTTCGCGTGGACTCCCGCTCTGGCCGGAATCTCCGGCAGGAGTCTCATACTCTCCGTTCGCGTTCAACGTCCCGCGATTCAAGCGCACGCCTACGGGTGCGCCTCCACCGTCCCCAGTTTGGTTACGACGGAGATACCGCAAACCGATGTTTTTTGCCGCATTGTAGTCGGCGTGGTTCTCGTAGCCGCATTTCAGGCACACGAACGCCTCGCTGTCGCGGTTGTCCGGGTGGGTGAACCCGCAGTGTGAGCAACGACGTGACGTGTTTTCCGGGTCTACCACTGCCACATCAATGCCGTGCAACTCGGATTTGTATTTGACGTACTCGTACAACCGCTCGAACGCCCACTTGTGGCCCCACGACGCTTCGGGGAGTCGGTCACGGATGCCGCTCAACTCCTCGAAGGCGATGATCGTACACCCGTTCTCGGCGGCTTCTTCGATGATACCGTTGGCAATCCGGTGGAGCATCAGTTTGAACCGGCCCGTTTCCTTCCCTCCGACCGACTGGATATTCTCGTGAGCGGCCCGCGTGCCACACTGCTGGAGCGAGCCACGCCGCTCCTCGTACTCGCGCCTCCAGTGGTCGAACTCGTGGCCGCTCCAGAACGTCCCTGTCGAAGTAACAGCGAGTTGGTTCACGCCGAGGTCAACGCCGAGGACTGTCCTGTGCCCGGTCGTCGCCTGTTTCGGCGTGTCAGACTCCACCTCCGCCTTTGTACGGAGATGAAGGAACCACTGGCCGTCTCTGTGGTGCAGTTCTGCGCCCGTCACTTGGTAGTCGTCGCTGTCGAGATACCGACTGTGTGGTGTGTCGCGGTCGGCGGCGGGAAGGAGGTACTCGACTTCGATACGGCCCTCAACGGTCGCCAGCGACACGTACTCGTCGTGGAATGTCGCGCACCGTTTGTCGTACACCACGGTCGGACTCGTGAAGTGCGGTTTTCCCGCGTACTCGCCCTGCTTCCAGCGGGCGACGGCGCTCTGTACGGCGTCGGCGGCCTTGTTGCGAGCGTTCTGGACGAGATTCGCGTGCAATCGTGTTTGCTCACGCACGTCGTCGTAGGTTTCTGCCTGCAACTGGGCCTTGCTCGTCGTTTTGTATTCGCCCTGCCATGCGTGGTCTACGACGTAGTTGGCGGCCCACAGAAATTCATCGACGGTTTCGCGGAGAAGTGCGGCGTCGTTGCTGTCCACGTCGAGTTTGACTGAAACAGTGCGCCGCACTTCCATAGCTCAGACGTGTGCTCGGTGTTTTATCAGCGTTGGGGAGAACAGACGGCAACAGTCCGTGGTCTGTGTCCGGGTTGTCGGCTTCCTCTCCGGCCTACTCGTTCGCTTCGCTCACTCCTTGAGGCCGGAGGCTCCGCCTCGAAACTGCATGATTTTCGCCTCGGTCACCGCTTAGTGGCCTGTGGACCTCCCGCTGCTTTCTTTAATTGCTGGTCGAACCACTGCTTTTTAAGCTATCGAGCGTCGTAGTTGTGGCCTATCGCGTCGCCCACTGGCTCTGGGGCCACGACCGGCAACTGCTCGCCAGAGTCGTCTCGCACATCACTCGGTTCCTGACCGGCGTCGAGATACACCCCGCGGCGGAGATCGGCGAGCACGTGTTCATCGACCACGGGATGAGCATCGTCATCGGCGAGACGGCCGAGATCGGCGACGATATGCTCCTGTACCACGGCGTGACGCTGGGCGGCACGTCCATGCGTCGGGAGAAGCGCCACCCGACAGTCGAGGACGGTGCGACCATCGGCGCTGACGCCTCGATAATGGGGCCGATCACCGTCGGGGAGAACGCCTTCGTCGGCGCTACGCTGTCGTCGTTGACGACGCGGCCCCGGAGACGGCGGTGGTCGGCAATCCGGCGGAGCCCGTCGGCACTGCTGGTGTCGCTTCGCTCAGCCCCGATCCTGCCACCACCGACGGCTGACGGCGACAGACACGTTCTTTTCGGTCGAGGCGTTACCACAGAGCGATGAGTAACTCGCCACACGAGGCGTTGCGCGCAGACCCCGACATCGGGCCGCTGGTCGAGACGCACGGCGAACTCACGCTCGACCCGGCGTCGGACCTCTTCGAGCGGCTCGTAATCTCGATTCTCCGCCAGCAGGTGTCGATGGCCTCGGCTGCCGCGACACGGGAGCGGCTGTTCGACGCCGTCACCGTGACGCCGGCTGGAATAAGCGATGCTGACAACGATCTCCTCCGGGACGCCGGCCTCTCGCGGCAGAAGGCCCGCTACGTCAACGAGGTCGCCGACGCGTTTCTGGAGCATGGGTACTCCATCGAATCGTTCGAGGACGCCGCCGACGAGGAGATCCACGAGGAACTGACCGCTATCACCGGTGTCGGCGACTGGACCGCGAACATGCAACTCCTGTTCGCCTTCGGCCGCGAAGACGTGTTCCCGGTCGGCGACCTCGGTATCCGCAAGGGATTCGAGGCCGTCGTCGGCGGCGGGTACAGCCGCGCGGAGATGCGGGAGTACGCCGAGCGCTGGTCGCCGTATCGTAGTTACGCGAGCCTGTATCTGTGGCGGGCCAGCGAAGATATCGCTGAGAGCGTCGCGGAAGTGAACGAAGACTGAGCCGGCTCGGAAGCCGGCACTGGAGCGTCGCTACTCCTCGCTCTGTTCCTCTTCCTCGGTGTCCACTTCTGACTCGTCGTCCGCGCGGCGGTTCACGTCGACCTGGTAGTGCTTGAGGATATCCCGTCCCAGCAGGAGCGGGTAGTCCATGTGCCCGCGGTCTTCGACGCTGGCGGTGACAGTATGCTGGGTCCCGCCGACGCCGACGACGAGGTCGACGACCGGACGCGAGCGGCCGGACTTGAGGCTCCCGGACTTGATCTTCACGATGTCGAGAATCGGTCCCGTCCCGATTTCCGCGGCGAGTTTGGCGTCGATGCTGGTCCGGGTCGCGCCGGTGTCTGACTTCGCGAGGACGGACTTGGTCCCCTGTGTTCCGGTGACCACGACCTCCTCGATGTAGCCGACGACGACGTTCTCCTGTGCTTTCGGCTGTGGCTTTTTCGGCGTACACGCGGGCTTGGAATCGTCGAGTCGGTCGGAGAGCCGCTCGACGGTTTCCTCGTCGACGCTCCCGCCGGCCCGCTCGATGGCGAGTTTGGCGATGTAGGGGGCGGGGCTGACGCCGCTGGCCTTGAACAGTCCGCGGAACCCGGCGGTGGGGTTCACTTCGAGCACGTAGTAGCCGTCGTCGCTCTGGACGATATCGACGCCGGCGTAGTCCAGGCCGATAGCGTCGACCGAATCGAGCGCGATTTCCCTGACCCGCTCGGGGAGTTCGCCCGTCATATCCTCGACATCACCGCCCAGTGCAACGTTCGTCCGCCACTCGCCTTCGGGCGCGTAGCGGTTCATCGCGCCGACGATCCGGTCGCCGACGACGTAGACGCGGAGGTCGTGATGGCGCTGCTCGTCGTGTTCCATGTACTCCTGTAAGAACGCGTAGCGGCCGCCGACCTGGGCGTTGACCTGGTTTTCCAGATCGACCATCCACGTCCCGCCGCCGTGGGTCCCGATAGCCGTCTTGTACACCGCGCGGTCACCGAAGCGATCCCGTTCCTCGTTCAGCAGGTCGCTCGACAGCGCGAGCAGCGCGTCCGGGACCGGGACGCCGGCGTCGGCCAGTGCGGCAGCGCTGGCGAACTTGTGCAAGGCCGTCGTCGCCGCCATCGGTTCGTTCAACGTCGGTGCGAGCCGGCTGATAGTCATCCCGAGCCCGATCCCTTCCGCGGGGTGCTCGTTGCTGGAGAGCAGCAGGCGGTTCGCGACCACGTCGACACTGGGTTCGAGTGTCATCTCGCCGTCAGCAACGCTGATCGCGGTGTTTTCGTTGCGGAGCCACTCCGTGTCGTAGCCCATCTCGTCGACTGCGTTCAGGATGGCCTTCGACTCCTTGCTGGAGTGGAGGCTGAGAACGCCAACTGTGATATCCTGGTCGCTCATGCTGTCGCCTTCTGTCGGCCACAGTATAGATGTACGGATATGGCATGCGAGACGACCCGACCGCGGGACCGCTTTGCCGGAGGGGTTTTAGCCGGCGCCTCTCGTTGTGATGGCATGGACGAGGTCGAGCCGTTCACCTACGATGGGGGGATCGTTGCGCCGGGAGAGACCCGCAACGTTCGCTACACGGTCAGCGAGACGTACCTGGGGGACGCCGTCCGGATGCCGGTTACCATCGTCAACGGGGTGCGGCCCGGTCCGACGGTGTTTCTCACCGCAGCGGCACACGGCGACGAACTCAACGGCATCGAAGTCGTTCGGGAGGTGGCCCACGAGTGGGACCACGAGGGGCTGGCGGGGACGCTGATCTGTCTGCCGGTGCTGAACGTCCCGGCCTTCCTCGCTCAAGAGCGGTACCTACCGATCTACGACCGGGACCTGAACCGCTCGTTCCCGGGCGACCCCGAATCGACGAGCGCGAAACGGATGGCCCACGAGATTTTCCGGAACTTCCTGGCCCCGTGTGACGTGGGCCTCGATTTCCACACGTCCACGCGCGGGCGAACGAACATGCTCCACGTCCGGGCGGACATGGACGACCCCGAGGTTGCGCGGGTCGCGAACGCCTTCGCCTCGAACGTCATCATCTCTTCGGAAGGTCCGTCGGGATCGCTCCGGCGTGAGCTGAGCGATTCGGGCGTCCCGACGATCACGATAGAGATGGGCGAGGCGCACCGGTTCCAGCGGCCGCTCATCGACTCGGCCTTGGAGAGTGTTCGGTCGGTGCTCGCGGAGTTCGGCCTCCGAGACTCCGACACCGTCCAGTGGCCGGGCTGGCGGACAGTCATCGACGACACGGGCGAGAAGACCTGGATCCGTGCGGACTCGGGCGGCCTGGTGGATATGCACTACGACCGCGGCGACCTGGTGTACGAGGACGACGTGATCTGTACGATCACCAACCCGTTCAAGACGGAGAACACGCTGATGCGTGCGCCGTTTACCGGCCTGCTGGTCGGCATCCTCGAGAACCCGCTGGTGTACCCCGGCAACCCGCTCTGTCACCTAGTCCGCCTCGATGACCGGACACAGCGGGCTATCGAGTGGAACCGGCGGCCGGACGACGACGATTGGTAACGACGGAGTAGTCAATTGACGAACGTCTTCGGGCAGGATTCCGGCGATACGCGTCCGCTGTAGAAACTACTATCTGTCCCCGGACTAACCCCCCTGTGTATGAGTCAGTCTTACAATCGCGGCACCGTCGAGGATTTCGGACGGTGGCGGGAGTTCACGGCCGGGATGTGGGCCTGGATATTCCACAAGTTCACCGGCTGGGTACTCGTGGGCTACCTGTTCACCCACATCGCGGTGCTGAGCACTTCTGTCGGCGTCGACCCGGCGAGCGCGCAGGCAGGCAGCGACCTCTACACCAGTACGCTCAGCGGCCTCGAATCGCTGCTGATCGTCCGGTTCCTCGAAGTCGGTCTGCTTGCCGTCGCAGTCTTCCACATCCTCAACGGGATTCGGCTGCTGATGGTTGACCTCGGCGTGGGTCTGGAATCGCAGGACAAGAGCTTCTACGCGTCGCTCCTACTGACGGGCGCGATCGTCATCGCAAGCGTGCCGACCTTCCTCGGGGGGAAACTAGCCTAATGGCGCAGCACTACTCCTCCTTTGACCGTGGCGGTCGTCGCTGGCTGTTCCAGCGGCTGACAGCGGTGTTCCTCATCGGCGTGCTCGCGTTCCACTTCATGCTGTTGCACTTCGTGAACCACGCCTCGGACATCACGTTCCTGGGCACACAGGCCCGGATGAGCCAGGTCAGCTACTTCGCGACGATGTGGCTGTTCCTCGTCACCGCGACGTTCCACGGCGTCAACGGCGTGTACAACGCGCTGGTCAACCAGGGGCTCACCGGCTCACGGAAGAACGCAGTCAAATACATGCTTGGCATCGCTGGCCTCCTGCTCGTCGTGCAGGGGACCCGTGTGTCGCTGGCCATGACGACCCTCGTCTAAACTATGAGTACGCAAATCGAACAACAGGAAACCGAGACGGAAGCCGACGAAGAGACAGAGCCCGAGGTCGAATCCCCGGGCGACCGTCGGCGCGCACAGCGAGACGAACGACAGGCACAGGAGCAGGCCCAGCGGGAAGTCGAAGAGGAGACGCTCGACGACGAAGACACGATCACGCTGAAAGTGTTCCGCTACGACCCCGAAATCGAGGGGAAGCAGGAACCACGCTTCGACGACTTCCGCGTCCCGTTCCACAAGGGGATGACCATCCTCGATGCCCTCATCTACGCACGGGACCACTACGACTCCTCACTGACCTTCCGACACTCCTGTCGGCAGGCCGTCTGTGGGTCGGACGCGCTGTTCGTCAACGGGAGACAGCGCCTCGGCTGTAAGACGCAGATATCCGAGCTCGAGGACCCCATCCGAATCGAGCCGCTGCCCCACCAGGAAGTGGTGAAGGACCTCGTCGTCGACATGGAGCACTTCTACGACCAGATGGAGGCCGTCGAACCGTACTTCGACGCCGACGAGACCCCGGACGACAAACTCGAAGAGCAGCGCCAGACCCGGGAGAACCGCGAGAAGGTCAAGATGTCCACGCGGTGTATCTGGTGTGGCGCGTGCATGTCCTCGTGTAACATCGCCGCCGGCGACAACGAGTACCTCGGCCCCGCCGCCATCAACAAGGCCTACCGGTTTGCGATGGACAATCGCGAGGGCGAGGACCGCAAGCAGGAACGCCTTCGCATTATCGAACAAGAACACGGCGTTTGGCGCTGCCAGACCCAGTTCTCCTGTACCGAAGTGTGTCCGAAGGACATCCCGCTGACCGAGCACATCCAAGAACTGAAGCGGGAAGCGGTCAAGAACAACCTGAAGTTCTGGTAACGCGGTTCGACTGGCTAGTTTTCCGGTTCGCGTTCAGAGTCCGACAGTGACAGTGAATGTGATTCGAGTCGTATAGCCACAGCGACCGTAATATACGCCAGGTCCTCACAGCGAGTGGGAATCAAACCGGCGGCCCACTCGCCCAGTCAACCGCCCCCGTCGGCCCACGGCGACAGAATTGCGGTCACGGCCTCGTTCATCGGGGCCTCGACGCCAACGTCGTCGGCGTGGCGGACCACTGAGCCGTTGAGTGCGTCCAGTTCCATGGGCTTGTCGTGAGTCAGGTCGTAGTGGAGCGAGGAGTACATCCCCGGGTCGAGGTCCGCGGCGAAGTCGAGCCACTCCGAAACCGTATCGTCGGGTAGGTCGACGCCCTCCGCCCGGCCGACAGCACACACTTCCTCGATGAGCCGGCGGTACATCTCCCAGGACGCCTCGTTTTCCCGGACATCGCCGACCGGCCGCCTGGTCGTCGCCGTCATCCCCGCCTGGGCGCAGATGAAGGCGAACTTCCGCCAGAGTTCGACGCGGATGTCGTCGGCGAACACCGCGTCGACGCCCTCACTCGCCGAGAGCGCGTCGTCCAGCGTCTCGATTCGCTTCGTTCGCTGGCCGTCGAGTTCGCCGTAGACGAACCGGGCCGGCCCGCCGGTGTGTTCGACGACGCCGGGCTCCTTGATGGTCGAGAAGATGTAGGTCACGCCGCCGACGACGTGGGACTCGGCTATCGACTCCGCCAGCCACGCCTCGTTGTCGACGCCGTTCTGGAAGGAGACGACGGCGGTTCCATCGCGGAGCAGCGGGGCCATGTCCGCGGCGGCCGCACGCGTATCGTTCGCTTTCACGCAGAGCAGAACGGCATCGCAGGGGCCGATCTCGGCCGGATCGTCGGTCGCGGGGAGGTCGACGGCCGTATCGCCGTGGATGCTCTCGACCCGGAGTCCATCGGATTGTAACGCGGCCAGGTGCGCTCCCCGGGCGATGAGGTGGACTTCGTGGCCCGCGTCAGCGAGTCGTGCGCCGAGATAGCCGCCGATACCGCCAGCGCCGAAGATGCAGAGTTTCATGTTCCGTATAGCTACAGCGAACCGGGTGAAATGAGTTTGGGCGGCGACCACAGCCGTCGAACGCAAAAGCGCACTCAGCTATCGCGACAGATGAACTCGAACCGCGCACCGCCGCTCTCGCTGTCAGTCGCGATTACCTCCCAGTTGTGTGCATCGACGATCTGTTCGACGATGCAGAGCCCGAACCCGGTTCCCTCATCGGCCGTCGAGTAGCCGGGTTTGAACAGGTCCGCAGTGTCGTCATGGAAGCCCGCCCCGTCGTCCTTGACGTAGAACCCCCACGACTCCGTCCCGACAGTGACGGTCACGTCGTCGCCACCGTGTTCGATAGCGTTCCGGAAGAGGTTTTCCAGCAGTTCTAGCAATGCACCTTCGTCGGCTTTGATGGTGTCGTCGGCGTCGGTTTCCAGCGTCGCGTCCTCTGTGTCGACCATCGACCAGGCCCGCTGTGAGAGGGATCCGAGGTCGACTGTTTCGATCTCCTCCGGGTCGACACCCTGTTTGGCGAGCATGAGCAGGTCGTCGATAAGCGTGTACATCCGGTCGATGCTCCGCTCGGCACGCTCGAAGTGCGCCTCGTCGCCCGTCTCACGCGCGAGTTCGAGCGAGCCGTCGAGGACATCCAGTGGGTTCCGTAGGTCGTGACTAATCGCGTCAGAGAACCGTTCGAGGCGCTGGTTCTGTCGCCTGAGTTCCTGCTCGCGCTGTTTCTGCTCGGAGATATCGCGGGTCGTCACGACGACGTGGTCTTCCAGCGGGCCGCTCTCGACCTGCTGGCCGCGGGACTCCGCCCAGATCCAGTTGCCATCGGCGTGACGGTACCGGTGTTCGATGACGGCGATGTACTCCGGTTCGTCTATCATCCGACCGAACTCCTCAAGCGCGTTCGAGAGATCGTCCGGATGGACGTACTCGAAGAGGTCGGAGTCCTGCATTTCGTCCTGATCGTAGCCGAGGACGCGTTCGACGGACGGACTGATGTACTCGACGTTGCCTTGCTCGTCGAATACGGTGAGCACGTCGGAGGTGTGTTTGACGAACTGTCGGAACCGGGCCTCGAAGCGCGGCCGGTCGCTGACCTCGCGGGACGTGAACACCCGGCAGTCACAGTCCGTCTCGGTGTCCGTGGAGACTATGGTTTCGAGCCAGACCCAGTCGCCGTCCGCGTGACGGAACCGGTACTCGGTCCCGTTTTCCTCTCGTTCGCCCGTGAGCGTGGCGAGGACACGGTCCGCATCCTCTGGGTGAACGAGGTCCAGCCAGTTCGTCCCGACGAGCGAATCCACGTCGTACTCCAGCACCCGTTCGACAACCGGGCTGACGAACTGTATTGATAAATCTTTGTCAGTAACTGTCAGTACTGAGGGTGCTTCGGCTAGCACCGCTTCGAAGTCATCAGTTGACGTGAGATACTGGTCTGGCATCAGATTTGAGACGGGTCGTCGCCCGTAGGGATACCGTCTGCAGTGTCTGGTATCAGTAGTTGCTTCCTAAGTATTCACAGCACGTGATATAATTCCATCGGATAGGACAAAAATACTTTCTCCCTAACAATACTTCTCGATGGCAGGAACGGGATGCAGTCCACCAGTGGCGTCGCCCGCGGTAGCGCAACAGGGAGGCTTAAGTTTGGCTAATCCTAAGCCGAAACCACGCCAAGAGACACTCTCACAATGTACGAACACGATGTCATCGTGGTCGGCGCGGGTGGCGCTGGCCTCAGGGCGGCTATTGCAGCGGACGAAGAGGGTGCAGATGTGGCCCTCGTGACCAAGCTCCATCCGGTTCGGAGCCACACAGGTGCCGCGGAGGGGGGAATCAACGCCGCACTCCAGGAAGGGGACTCCTGGGACCTCCACGCCTACGACACGATGAAAGGGTCTGACTACCTCGGCGACGCCCCTGCCATCGACACCTTCGCCAAGGACGCCCCGGAAGAGGTCATCCAGCTCGAACACTGGGGGATGCCCTTCTCCCGCGAGGACGACGGCCGCGTCTCCCAGCGTCCCTTCGGCGGTCTCTCCTATCCGCGGACGACGTACGCGGGTGCCGAAACCGGCCACCACCTGCTGCATACGATGTACGAGCAGGCGGTCAAGCGCGGCATCGAGGTGTACGACGAGTGGTACGTGACCCAGCTGGCGGTCACCGACCACGACGACCCCGAGGACCGCGTCTGTCACGGCTGTGTCGCCTACGACATCAAGTCCGGCGAGATTCAGGGCTTCCGGGCCAACAACGGCGTGATTCTCGCGACCGGCGGCCTGGGGCAGGCCTTCGACCACACCACGAACGCCGTCGCCAACACCGGCGACGGCTGTGCGATGGCCTACCGCGCCGGCGTCCCCATGGAGGACATGGAGATGATCCAGTTCCACCCGACCACGCTACCATCGACAGGCGTCCTCATCTCCGAGGGGGTCCGTGGTGAGGGTGGCATCCTCTACAACGACGACGAGGAGCGGTTCATGTTCGAGCACGGCTACGCAAACAACGAGGGGGAACTGGCCTCCCGCGACGTGGTCGCCCGTGCCGAACTGACTGAAGTCAACGAGGGCCGCGGCGTCGAGGACGAGTACGTCGACCTCGACATGCGCCACCTCGGAGAGGAGCGCATTCTCGACCGGCTCGAGAACATCCTCCACCTCGCGGAGGACTTCGAGGGCGTCGACGGCCTCGACGAACCGATGCCGGTCAAGCCCGGCCAGCACTACGCCATGGGCGGCATCGAGTGCGACGAGAACGGCGAGACGTGCATCGACGGCCTCTACGCGGCCGGCGAGACCGCGTGTGTCTCGCTGCACGGTGCGAACCGGCTCGGGGGCAACGCCCTGCCGGAACTGCTCGTGTTCGGGGCCCGCGCCGGCCACCACGCCGCCGGGAAGGACATGAAGACCGCCGAAATCCAGACCGGCCCCTCCGCCAAGAGCGAGCCCGGCGACGTGGAGCCGCCGGTCGAACCCGGCGCAATCGATGCCAGCAGCGACGACGTTGCCGCTGACGGGGCGGCCGTCGAGCCGAAGGCAGTCCTCGAAAGTACCGTCGAGCAGGAACGCCAGCGCGTCGAGGACCTCATCGAGTCCGACGGCATCAACCACGCCGAAGTCCGCGCGGACGTCCAAGAGACGATGACCGAGAACGTCAACGTGTTCCGCAAAGAAGACGGCCTGAAGAAGGCCCTTCGGGACCTCCGGGCGGCGCGCAAGGAGTACGAGAACGTCGCCGTCGAAGATCCATCCCGGACCTACAACACGGACCTCATCCACACCATCGAGACCCGTAACATCCTCGACGTGGCCGAGGCTATCACGCTGGGCGCGCTCGCACGCGAGGAGTTCCGCGGCGCACACTGGCGCGCGGAGCACCAAGAGCGCAAGGACGACGAGTGGATCAAGCACACGATGCTGGCCTGGAACGAAGGACAGCCGGAGCTGTACTACAAGCCGGTCATCCTCGAAGGCGACGAAGAGACCTACGAACCGAAGGTCCGGTCGTACTGACGACCTGCACACCGCCTGCCGTCTCTGTTTCTGCGCGTATCAGGGTGCGCCGACGAGGACGAACGTACTCTCGGTATCGCCGTTGTGAATCGTTCGCTCCGCCTCCGGCAGGAGCCTGATCGCATCCCCCGCAGCGAGGGCCACGTCTTCGCCGTCAACCTCGACAGTCGCTGTTCCCTCGACGAGGACGTACACCTCCTCGTGACCCTCGTCGGCGTGGTCGTGCGGTTTACCGGTCCAGCCGGCGTCACAGTCCAGCACAGTGACGCCGACCTGCTCACAGTCCAGGGGGTCCCGGAGGAAGTGCATCGCATCGGCGACCGGTTCGACGTCGGTGTAGTTGACTTTCGTGTAGCTCACGTCCGCAGTTGTCGCCGGCCAGTCCGAAATAAGTTGTTGTGAATCCGAAAGGAAAAGCTGCAGAGGCGGATACCGCTCCCGCTCTGGGCGTTGCCACTGGTGAGATACCGGATGAGCAACCGACTCAACGGCATTCGAATGTCGGCAGCGTTGACTGCGGAAACACCCGGAATCATCACTTACTTGGTTGTCAGGAACGTATTACTGATAGCTTGGAAGGGTGGCTCAGTGGTAGAGCGCTACCGACCAACATGCCAGAATCGGTTGGTGGTTACCCCGCAAAGGGCTCCGCGTGGTTCGACTCCCGCCCCTTCCATTTTTTGCGTTTCGCTGATAGCGATTGCAGTTGGTTTCAGTGGTGACACACCAGTCGGACGTGTCTGACGGTTCGCTGCCCCGGACCCCCGGTAACTCCGGGAATTGGATTTGACTGTGGGTGATGCGGCAGTGAAAGGCGTCGATGTGGGAGCCGACGCCTCACAGGAAGTGGAAAGGTAAGGAATGTGGGGGGTGGGGGGTGGGGGTGGTGCGGCACCAGTACGGTGCCTATCAGAACAAACGGGGGGAGCTACATAAAAAATCACCGCTGCGATTATCATATTTGATTTTTCGGTAGAGCACCAGCAGCGGATTCCACGCTACTGGCGCAGAGAGCAATCGGAGAAACAACGGCGACGTGTCCCAGTTCCGGCCAGTTACTTGTGGGTAAACAGCACGACGTTCCCGTCGTTGATCGTCGTACAGAGGTCCATCTCGAAATCGAGATTGAGTGAGGTGAACTCCTGCTTGCAGACGACCATATCGTCGAACGGTTCCTCGCAGGACGGACAGGCCACGGCCGTCGTGTTCTGATAGGAAGCGATAGCCTCGTTGTCCTCGCGTGGCGTCAACGACGAGAGGAGTTCGTCGAAATCGTCCATGTTCGGGGAACCGCGGGCGTGCGGCATAAATCATACGCCGCCCTGGCACCAAGATATTAAAGTCAACTTGTGGTAATACAAGCACAATGACCTCATCCGGTGGCAGAACACGCTTCGCACTCGTCGCAGGAACCACGGAGACCGCGGGTCGGGCGGGGATCAGCGCCGCCGGAGCCGATCCCGAACTAATGTCGGTAACGCCCGCGGCCGACGCGGAGTTAGTGACCTACGGCACGCCAGTTCGAACGGACGTGACACCGGTCAGTCCAAGCGGCTGTCCGACGCCGGCGCTGGTGACACGAGCCGTCCGGGACGTACTGGGATTTGACGTCACAGTCGTCGACGGCGGCCTGGCCGAGAAAACGGGGGCCCCAACAGTCTCCGTCGGCGCACATCCGGGAAAAGACATCGCGGAGCAGGACCCGGTGTCGACGGCCCACGGGGCGTTCGCGGCCGCCCGACAACTCGGCCACGCGCTCCCGGCCGACGAACTGTATCTGGGCGAGAGCATTCCCGGCGGGACGACGACGGCGCTCGGTGTCCTTCGTGCGCTGGGCGAGGACGGGATGGTCTCCTCGTCGCTTCCGGAGAACCCCACAGAACGGAAGGCGGAACTGGTCGCCGAGGGACTCCAGGCCAGTTCGTTGTCACCGGGCGACGCCGCAAACGAACCGAAGCGAGCGGTCCGCCGGATGGGCGACCCCGTCCTGGCAACGCTCGCCGGACTCACAGCGGGGGCCGTCGAGAGCGACACCGCCGTAACGCTTGCCGGCGGCAGTCAGTGCGTCGCTGTCGCTGCACTGGTCCGCCATGGCGGCTACGAGGGACCGCTCGGACTGGCGACGACGAGCTACGTGGCCGACGACGAGAGTGCCGACGTGCGGGCGTCGGCTGACCGACTCGACCTCGACCTGACGGTGACAGACCCCGGCTTCGACCGGAGCGACCATGTCGCGATGGAGCGGTTCGTCGCCGGCGAGGCCAAGGAGGGGGTCGGCATGGGCGGTGCGCTAGCGCTCGCCGACCGCGCCGGCATCCCGATGGCAGAGGTTCGGGACCGCTTCGCGACCATCTACGACGACCTGATCGGCGACGAGCCCACAGCGACGGCCGAGGAGGGGCCGTGACAATGGAGGGGGTCGTCCTCGCCGGCACGAGCTCCGGCGTCGGCAAGACCGTTGCCACGCTGGCGACCCTGACAGCGCTCGAAAACGCCGGATATCAGCCCCAACCGGCCAAGGCTGGCCCGGATTTCATCGACCCGAGCCACCACGAGGCGCTCGTCGACACGCCCTCGCGGACGCTCGACCCCTGGCTGGCAGGCGAGGACGGAATGCGCCGGACCTACTGGCGCGGCGCGGGCGATATCTGCGTCGTGGAGGGTGTAATGGGCCTCTACGACGGGAGCAAGACATCGACGGCAGCGGTCGCCGAGGGGCTTGACCTCCCGGTCGTTCTGGTGGTGGACGCAAAGGCCGGCATGGAGAGCGTCGCCGCGACAGCGCTCGGGTTCGCGCAGTACGCCGACCGCATCGGTGTCGACATCGATGTGGCCGGCATCCTCGCACAGCGCGCCCATGGCGGCCGACACGCCGACGGCATCAAGGATGCCCTCCCCGAGGACCTCACCTACTTCGGCCGGATTCCGCCGATGTCGGACCTGGAGATCCCCGACCGCCATCTCGGGCTGCACATGGGCTCGGAGGCCGGGCTCAACCGTGACGCGCTCTCGATGGCGGCGGAGACTATCGATGTCGAACGGATGGTCGACGTGGCGCGGGAGCCGCCGGAAGTCGCGCCTCAGGGAAACGACAGCGACGGCGTGGCGGCCGACCACCGAATCGCTGTCGCGCAGGACGGCGCCTTCTGTTTCACCTACCCCTCGGTGCTCGAACGGCTCCGGTCCGAGGCGGCCGTCGAGCCGTTCTCGCCGGTTGCCGGTGATCCGGTGCCCAACGCCGACGCGGTATATCTGCCCGGCGGCTATCCGGAACTCCACGGAGAGTCGCTCGAAACCGGCGGCACACTCGACGAGATAGCCCGTCGTGCCGCCGACGGCGTCCCGGTCTACGGCGAGTGTGGCGGCCTGATGGCGCTGTCGGAGTCGCTGACGACGACCGACGGGGACACCTACGAGATGGCCGGAGTCCTTCCGGCAGAAATCGAGATGCAGGACCGGTATCAGGCGCTCGACCACGTGGAGCTAGAGGCGCAGTCGGACACGGTTGCGGCCGCGTCCGGGGAGCACCGGCGCGGACACGAGTTCCACTACTCCGCTGCGACCCTCGGCAGCGACGCGTCGTTTGCCTTCGACATGGTCCGCGGCGACGGCATCGACGGCGACCACGACGGCCTCACGGAATACAACACCGTCGGCACGTACTGTCACTGTCACGGGGAGAGCGGCGCGTTCGACCGTCTGCTGGCAGTGCCTTCGAAGGATATCTGACGCGGCGGCCCGCCGTCGGACGTGTGGCTGACTGCCCGCAACCTTTTTTTCGGCTGACAGCGTCGTTCTGTTAATGAACGAGTTGCGCGACCTGCTCGGAGACCTGGTCGCAGACGTCGACGCCGTGTTCCTGTTTTCCCCGAACGCGTCGTTTTTCGAGGAGTTCGACGAAGTCGACGAGGAGATTGTCGTCGTCGGCCCGGAGAACACCCTCGATGCGGAACCGTTCGTCGAACTACCGATTGATTTCACCGACCTCGAAGGCCGCCTCCGCTTCGGGATCGAGGGCGCGCTGGAGCAAGGCATCGTCGACGAGGGCGACGAGGTGCTCTGCGTGACCGAGGTGCTGGACGGAGCCGAGAACACGCTCGTTCGGGTCCAGACCAACGACTTCTCCCCCTCCGGCGTGTACGACATGTTCGTCAACTCCAGGGCGGACGCGAGCGTCGTCCGCGACGTCTTCGAGGTCGCCATCGAACTGGGGAAGAAAGGCCAGAAAGGCAAGCCCGTCGGCGCCCTGTTCGTCGTCGGCGACGCCGGCAAGGTGATGAACAAGTCCCGGCCGCTGTCGTACAATCCCTTCGAGAAATCCCACGTCCACGTGGGCGACCCTATCGTGAACGTGATGCTCAAGGAGTTCTCGCGGCTCGACGGCGCGTTCGTCATCTCCGACGCCGGGAAGATCGTCTCCGCGTACCGGTACCTCGAACCCTCCGCGGAGGGGGTCGACATCCCCAAGGGGCTCGGCGCTCGGCACATGGCAGCCGGCGCAATCACCCGTGACACCATGGCGACGGCTATCGTTCTCTCGGAAAGCGATGGGCTCGTACGGGCGTTCAAAGGCGGGGAGTTGGTCCTCGAAATCGATCCCGAGGAGTACTGAGGATGCAGTTTGGTTTCGACTGGGCGACGGTCATCCGGCGAGTGTTCTCGCCACAGGGGACGTTCGTCTTTTCGCTCGTGGTACTGGCTGTGGGCATCGTTCTCGGCTACCTCGTCTGGCGCTCGTCCCGGCGGTTCATGCGCGAACTCGGTGTGCCCGAGGCAGTAGAGGGCACACCATTCGAACGAACGGCGAGGGGACTCGGAACATCGACCGTCGGCATCGTCTCGAACCTTGCGGCGCTGTTTATCTACATCACGACGGTCACCGCCGTCCTCAACATCGCACAACTGACTGACCCGGAGCTGTACTGGGCTCGCTTCACCTCGTTCCTGCCCGACCTGTTTATCGCCCTGTTCGCCGTCATCATCGGCCTCATCGCGGGCGATAAGGCCAAGCTCGTCGTCTCCGAGCGACTGCGCAGCGTCAAAATGCCCGAGGCGACGGTCCTCCCCGAACTCGTCAAGTACAGCATCTTCTATCTGGCAGTGCTCATCGCGCTCGGGCAACTGGGCGTTGAGACCCTTGCTCTGCTCATTCTCCTCGGAGCATACGCGTTCGGGCTGGTGTTCATCTGTGGCCTCGCGCTGAAAGACATCCTGCAGGCGGCCGCCGCCGGCATCTACCTCCTTCTGACAGAACCCTACAGTATCGGGGACGAGGTCGTCATCGGCGATCAGAGCGGTATCGTTCAGGAGGTGGATATACTCGTGACGCGTATCGAGAGCGACGGCGAGGAGTACATCATCCCGAACAAGCGCGTATTCAACGCGGGTATCGTCCGTATCCGAAGCTAAGCGGAGTTACGTCCCTTCGGTCGCCGCTTCGTCCGAGCCGAACGGTTCGGCCGGGACGCCGGCGACGGTCGTCTCTGGCGGCACGTCGTCAGCCACGAGCGAGTTCGCGGCGACCTGTGCGCCCGCGCCGATTTCGACGCCGGGAAGGACGATTGCGCCCGCGCCGATCATCGCCCGCTCCCCGACGACGACCTCGCCGGTGCGGTACTCGTCCTGCAGGAACTCGTGACACAGCAGCGTCGCGTCGTAGCCGATGATGGCGTGGTCCTCGACGGTGATGAGTTCCGGCCAGAACACGTCTGGCGTCGACTCCAGGCCCCAGGCGACGCCGTCGCCGACGGTGACGCCGAGCCGGGACAGCAGCCAGTTCTTCAGCCGGAGGCTCGGCGAAATGCGACAGACGAGAATGACGACGTAGTTAACCATCACCCGGAGCGGGTGTTTGGCTTCCGGCCACGGGAACAGGGAGTTGTGCGGGCCGGGCGTCGGGTGCTGGGTCAGGCCGTCGTGTCGTGGACCACTCACGTCCGTCGTGTACGGGGCCGCGGTAATCAAACCCGTCGGCTCGCCGGCGGTCACCGCGTCCAGAAGGTCGGCGTCAACAACACCAGCACGGGAACGATTTCGATGCGGCCGACCCACATCAGGAGTATCATCAGCACCTTGCTCGACCGGGCGAAGCCCTCGTAGGTCCCGAAGGGGCCGGCCTGGCCGAAGGCCGGCCCGATGTTGAAGAACATCGATGCGGCGGCGCTGAGCGCCTCGAACTCGGTTATCGGTGCGCCCGCTCGCTCGCCATCGGCCACGAGCAGGACGGTCCCGAGTATGAAGAACACCAGCGCGACCAGCGTGTAGGCGTACACGTCACGGACAGTCTCCTCGTCGACGATATCCGAACCCAGTCGGACCGGCCGGACGCTCCCGCGGTAAGCCGCGACGTTCAGGTCCCGCCAGAACGACTTGGTCACGATGAGCCAGCGCAGCGTCTTGACAGAGCAGGTGGTGCTCCCGGCCATCCCGCCGATGAACATCATCACGAAGAGGACGTTCTTCGCGCCAGCCGACCAGGTGTTGAAATCCGTCGAGGCGTAGCCCGTCGTCGTGACGATGGCGGCGGTCTGGAAGACGGCGTGGCGAACTGTCGTCCCGACACCGCCAGTGAATCCCTGGTCGAGCACGAGCAGGCTTCCGATGAGCAGGGTGCCGACCCCGAGAATTCCCAGGTAGAAGTGGAACTCCTCGCTGTCGCGCAGTCGGTCGGTATCGCCCCGGATCAGTGCGTACAGCAGGACGAAGTTCGTCGCGCCGACGATCATGAACAGCGTCACCGCCCACTGGACGGCCGGCGAGAACGCGCCGATGCTCTCGGCCCGCGGGGAGAAGCCGGCCGTCGCGATAGCCGTGAAGGCATGGGCGATTGCGTCGAAAAGGGTCATCTCCGGCGCGAGCCCGCTCGCTCCCATGACAAACAGAATCGCCGCTGCAGCGGCTGTCAGACCCAGATACAGCAGGCCGAGGATGCGCGCGGTGTCCCCGATACCGGGGGTGAGCTTCGTGACGTTTTCCGTCCGCGTCTCGGTCTCCATGAGCTGTGCGCCGGCGACCGAGAGCCGCGAGAGTACGGCCGTCGCAAGCAAGAGGACACCGAGCCCGCCGAGCCACTGGAGGACCTGCCGCCACATCAGCAGCGCCTGTGAGTGGGCATCGAAGTCCCGGATAACCGTCGCACCCGTGGTGGTGATGCCGCTCATCCCCTCGAACACGGCGTTGATCGGGCTGGTGAACACGCCCGTGCCCTCGATGTACAGGGGTATCGCGCCGACGACAGCGATGGACAGCCACGTCAGCGAAACAATCAGAAACGCCCCGCGGTCGTCGATGCGGTCGCGCTGGAGGCGAGCGAGCGCCGTGCCGACGCCCAGCGTAATCGCTATCGTGGCCAGATACGGGACCGGTGACTCCCCGTAGATGACGGCGACCAGAACAGGAATCGCCAGCGGAACGGCCAACCACCGCAAAATCGAACCGAGAACGCTCAGCGACGACCGCACGCCGACAGTGGTCAGCGCCATCGGGGCTCACCGCCCGGAGAGTCGCCATCGCGTGGCCGCTGACGCTGCCACCACGCGCTCAGTCCGCGCCGCCGCGGATGTCGTTCATGTGGTCGATCCGCTGCTGGACGAGGTCCGATTTGCCGATATCGTGGCGAACGCGCAGCCCTTCGGTGCCGGCCCGCTGGAGCGACGCCTCGGCGATGGCCTCCGCATCCCCGATTGTGTCGGCCAGGCCGACGACGGCGTAGGAGCGGGACGTGGTCGTGTAGATGCCGTCCTCGCGGTCGTCGACGCTGGCGTAGTACAGCAGCGCCTCCGGGGCCGTCTCCGCGTCGTCGCCGGACTGGTCACGGTGATCCCGAACGACTTCTGCGATGACGTCGTCGTCAATGGTCACCTTCGCTCCGGCGTCGGGATCGGTCGGGTAGCCGTCCGGGACGGCGTACTTGCAGACCGTCGCCATCGGACGGAACGAGAGCTGTGGCAGGGGTTCGTCGTCTCGGGCGGCGGTCAGTACGTTGAGGAAGTCCGTGTTGAGTACCGGCAGCGTGTTCATGGCCTCGGGGTCGCCGAAGCGGGCGTTGAACTCCACGACCCGCGGCCCGGTCTCGGTGAGCATGAACTGCCCGTAGAGGACGCCCTTGTAGCCGTCGAGCGCGTCGACGGTCGCCCGGAGCACGTCGACGGCGTCCATGTAGTCGTCCTCGTCCATGAACGGCAGGTGGAGGCTGGCGTCGGAGTAGCTCCCCATCCCGCCGGTGTTCGGCCCCTCGTCGCCCTCGTAGGCGCGCTTGTGGTCCTGCACCGCCGGCGTGACGCGCAGTTGGCCGTTGGCGACGAACGCCTGAACCGTGAACTCCTCGCCGACGAGGCGCTCCTCGAGGACGACGCGGTCGTAGTCGGAGCGCCGGAGGTACTCCTTGGCCTCCTCGGCGGTACACTGATCGCCGATGACCCGGACGCCCTTGCCGCCGGTGAGACCGGCGGGCTTGACCGCGAGGTCGCCGTCGTACTCGTCGATGTATTCGCAGGCGGCGTCCATGTCCTCGAACGTCTCGAAGTCCGGACAGCCGGGGATGTCGTGTTCGCGCATGAACCGCCGCTGGAACGCCTTGTCCGTCTCGATGCGGGCCTCCTGCTCCTGTGGTCCGAAGGTGTAGATGCCGGCGTCGTCCAGCGCGTCGGCGACCCCAGCGGCGAGTGCCGCCTCGGGTCCGATGACCGCCAGCGTGGCGTCGACCTCCCGGGCGTAGGTCGTCACGGCCTTCGGGTTGGTCGTGTCGAGTGCCTCGAAGCCGTCGGCGAGGGCGACGATGCCCGGGTTCCGGTTGCCGGCACAGGCGTACAGTTCCCCCGGCGAGTCCGCGAGCGAGCGCGCAATCGCGTGTTCCCGGCCGCCGCCACCCACGAGCAGCACTGTCTCTGACATACCCGAAGGCCGGATGGGCTCTCACGTAAGTATTGTCTTTTCGCCGGTTTTCGCTGACTGCGACGGTCGTTTCGATATCGGAAGCGCTACCGCGTACGGTCCGCCGGACCGAGACCGGGAGCTACTTTGCCCGACCTCGTGACGCACAGGTGCATGCCCTCGTCCCGCCCCTTCATCGACCCCGCCACAGGAGGCATAAACACAGCCCAGATGATCTCGGAGGCCGTTCCGCTCGGGAAACTCATCGGCGTGTTCGTCGCTGGGAGCCTCCCTCTCTATGCCCTCGCGTTCTTCGGCGCGGAGAACTCTGCACTGGGTGCATTACTGGCCCTGCTCGGTGATTTTATCATCGCCGTCGGGGCTGGTGTCGTCCTCATATACGTCATCGCACGTGGAATCCGACTGGCTAGCGAGTGAGGCGTCGCTGCCGGCGTCGCGTTCCTTTTCACCGCGGCGCTCCCAGCCAGAGGTATGAGCGATGCCACGGACCCCACAGCCCGAAATCGCCTCGACGAGGCGGAAAGCCCGTATCTCCGCCAGCACGCGGACAACCCCGTCAACTGGCAGCCCTGGGACGAGACAGCCCTGGAGGCCGCCAAGGAACGGGACGTACCCATCTTCCTCTCTATCGGCTACGCGGCGTGTCACTGGTGTCACGTCATGGAGGAGGAGAGCTTCGAGAACGAGGCCATCGCCGAGCAACTCAACGAGCACTTCGTCCCGATAAAGGTCGACCGCGAGGAACGCCCGGACCTCGATTCGGTGTACATGAGCATCTGCCAGCAGGTGACCGGCGGCGGTGGCTGGCCGCTGTCGGCCTGGCTCACGCCGGAGGGCGAGCCGTTCTACGTCGGGACGTACTTCCCGCCGGAGGAGAAGCGCGGCCAACCCGGGTTCGGCGACTTGCTCCAGCGGCTCGCTGACTCTTGGTCGGACCCCGAACAGCGCGAGGAGATGGAGAACCGCGCCCAGCAGTGGACCGAGGCCATCGAGAGCGACCTCGAAGCGACGCCGGCCGACCCGGCGGACCCCGCCGAAGATATCGTCCAGACCGCCGGAACCATCGCCCACCGCGGCGCGGACCGACAGGACGGGGGTTGGGGCTCCGGCGGGCCGAAGTTCCCCCAGAACGGCCGGCTGCACGCGCTGTTGCGAGCACACAGTGACGGCGGCCAGGAGGACTACCTGAACGTCGTCGAGGAGACGCTGGACGTGATGGCCGACCGAGGGCTGTACGACCACGTCGGCGGCGGCTTCCACCGCTACGCGACGGACCAGCAGTGGGCCGTCCCCCACTTCGAGAAGATGCTGTACGACAACGCCGAGATTCCGCGGGCGTTCCTCGCCGGCTATCAGGCCGTCGGTTCTGAGCGGTACGCCTCGGTCGTCCGGGAGACCTTCGAGTTCGTCCAGCGCGAACTCCAGCACCCCGACGGGGGCTTTTTCAGCACGCTGGATGCCGAGAGTGCGCCACATAGCGATTCGCAGGGCGACTCGGAACAGTCGAGCGGGGACAGCCCGCGAGACGACCCCGGCGGTGAAACTGAGGAGGGGCTGTTCTACGTCTGGACGCCCGAGCAGGTCCACGACGCCGTCGAGGACGAGACGGACGCCGAGATTTTCTGTGACTACTTCGGCGTCACCGAGCGAGGTAACTTCGAGGGCGCGACAGTGCTTGCCGTCCGGAAGCCGGTTCCGGTGCTGGCCGAGGAGTACGAGCGAAGCGAGGACGACATCACGGCGAGCCTCCAGCGGGCCCTGAACGAGACGTTCGAGGCCCGCAAAGAGCGGCCGCGGCCGGCCCGCGACGAGAAGATCCTGGCCGGCTGGAACGGTCTGATGATTCGGGCGCTCGCCGAGGGCGCGATTGTCCTCGATGACGCCTACGCCGACGTGGCCGCCGACGCCCTCTCGTTCGTCCGGGAACACCTCTGGGACGAAGACGAAAACCGGCTCAACCGCCGGTACAAGGACGGCGACGTGGCCATCGACGGCTACCTGGAGGACTACGCGTTCCTCGGCCGCGGCGCGCTGACGCTGTTCGAGGCGACCGGCGACGTGGAACATCTCGCGTTCGCGATGAACCTCGGCCAGGCCATCACGGAGGCGTTCTGGGACGACGACGAGGGCACGCTCTTTTTCACGCCGACCGGCGGCGAATCGCTGGTCGCGCGACCCCAGGAACTGACCGACCAGTCGACGCCCTCCAGCACCGGCGTCGCCGTCGACCTCCTGCTGTCGCTGTCCCATTTCAGCGACGATGACCGCTTCGAGACGGTCGCAGAGCGGGTCATCCGCACCCACGCCGACCGCGTCTCCTCGAACCCGCTCCAGCACGCCTCGCTCACGCTGGCGACGGACACCTACGAGCAGGGCGCGCTGGAACTGACGCTGGTCGGCGACCAGTCGGACTACCCGAGCGAGTGGACGGAGACCCTCGCCGGGCGGTACGTCCCGCGCCGCCTGCTCGCCCACCGACCGGCCGACGATACCGACTTCGAGCAGTGGCTCGACACGCTCGAACTGGACGAGTCACCGCCGATCTGGGCCGGCCGCGAGCAGGTCGACGACGAGCCGACGGTGTACGCCTGCCGGAACTTCGCCTGTTCGCCGCCGAAACACGACCTCGGTACGGCGTTAGAATGGGGTGCAGCGACCGACGACGGGGAGTAGCCTCACGCCATCGCGTCTTCGATCTGGTCAGCGAGAGACACGGCGATAGGGACCGGCTCTTCTTCGACGAACCGGGCGATCTCTTCCCCGTCGTGCTCGACGACGACCGTCGGGATGAGTTCGATGTCGTACTCCTCGACCTGTGGTCCGGTCTTCGAGCCGTCGTCTTCCTTCTCCACGGGGTAGTGGTGAATCTGGGCGTCCGGAATATTGGCGGCTTTCAGGGCCGCCCCGAAGTCGGGGAGCTGGGCCCGGCAGTCCTTGCACCAGTCGCCGCCCCAGATTTTGTACTCGAACTCGTCAGCGTAGCGTGTGAGAACGTCGACAGTGTCGGTGTAGGCGTCTTCGACCCACACTGGATTCGGCTCCATGGTTTCGAGCGTTTGACTCATAACTGGCTATATGTATTCAGGGGGCTTGAAATCCCCGGCCGCGGATTTTCCGCTGCAGACACGTCTTAGCCGACGAATCGGTGTTTCAGTCGATAGAGGGGCAGACGCGCTAGCGGTCGACTGTCGCAGTCGTCCGAACGTCTCGCGACGACCGGCCGATTTCGACGGTGTACGTTCCGGTATCGACCGTCCAGCCGTCCTCTGGGTCGTACCGTGAGAACGCCAGATCGTCCAGCGCCAGTTCCACCGTCTGGCGCTCGCCGGCGTCCAACTGCACGGCCTCGAACCCGGCGAGTTCGCGTGCCGGGCGGTCGACGCCAGCCACGGACGGCGGTCGGACGTAGGCCTGGACGACCTCTCGGCCCGGCCTGTTGTCGACGTTCTCGACGGGGACTGCGACTGTCTGCTCGCCTGTGGTTTCGGCATCGCCGTATTCGAACGTCGCGTACGAGTGGCCGTGGCCGAACGGGTAGGTCGGGTCCACGTCCGCGTCGTCGAAGTGCCGGTAGCCGACGAACACGCCCTCATCGTAGTAGACTTCATCGTCGACGCCGGGGTAGCGGCGTTCGTCCCCAACGGTCGGGTACTCGTTTTCTGGGGCGAAGGTGACCGGGAGCCGGCCGCTCGGGTCGCGGTCGCCGTAGAGGACGGCGGCCGCCGCGTCGCCGTCCGCCTGGCCGGGATACCACTGTTCGAGGACTGCGGCCACGTCCTCGCGCCACGGAAGTTCGACGGGGCCGCCGGACCTGATGACGACTACGGTGTTCTCGTTGGCCGCGGCGACGGCCGAAACGAGTTCGTCTTGCTGGCCTGGCAGTGCCAGTGATTCGCGATCCCGCGCCTCCGTCGTCGCATCGCGAACGAACACCACGGCGACATCGGCGGCCGCGGCCGCTTCGGCGGCGTCATCAAGCGACTGGTCCCGGTCGGCGGTGTCCTCAGCCGCACCGTCGGCTTCCTCGTCTTCGCCGACGAACGGCAGGAGGTCGAACAGCGAGACGGACTCGATCTGCGGCACGCCGAACGCTGTCGTGACTGCTCCCTCGGCGCGAGATTCTATCCCTTCGACTGGGGTAACCGAGTGGATCGGTGTCGTCTCGGAGGAACCGCCCCCGCCCAGTTTCGGCTCGTCGATGTTCGGCCCGATGACAGCCACGTCCGCCCCGTCATCCAGCGGCAGGACGCCGTCGTTGTCGAGCAGCACGGTCCCGCGGGCCGCCACGTCCGCGGCGATATCTCGGTGCCGCTGGCTGTCGAGTTCGCCGGTGTCGTCGTCGGTTTCACCGCCTTCGGCGGCGGTCTGATCGCTGTCCAGCCGCCCGAATCGGTCCATCTGGCCGAGAATCCGGCGGACCATGTCGTCCAGTCGGTCGGCCGGAACCTCGCCACTGTCGATGGCGTCGGCGAGCGGGTCGCCGAACAGGCCCGCGCGCGTCGCGTCCGGGATGCCGTCGGGCCATTCGAAGGCCGCGTCGCCGCCCTCGGTTTCGCTGTCGGCGGCTTCCGCCGCTCCGGGGGCTGCCACGCCGGGCATCTCTAAGTCCAGTCCCGCGTTCGCCGCACCGACGGTACTCTCCAGTCCGTACCAGTCCGAGACGACGTAGCCGTCGAACCCCCACTCGCCTTTGAGCACGTCGCCGACGAGGCGCTCGTGGTCGCTCATATGGATGCCGTTGACCCGGTTGTACGCCGTCATCACCGACCCAGCTCCGGCATCGACGGCCGAACGGAACGGTGGGAGATACAGCTCTCGGAGCGTCGGCTCGTCCACCTCGGCGCTGACGGTCGTGCGGTGTGTCTCCTGGTTGTTAGCGACGAAGTGTTTCACTGTGGCGACGACATCCGCGGACTGAATGCCGTCGATAAGGCCGGCCCCGACAGCGCCGGCGTGGACGGGGTCCTCGGAGAGATATTCGAAATTGCGACCGCAGTGTGGAACCCGAATGATGTTCACGCCGGGTGCGAGCAGCGCGTCCTGGCCGAGCGCCGTCGCCTCGCGGCCCATCGCTGCCCCGTGTCGCCGAGCCAGGTCGGGGTCGAACGTCGCCGCGGTCGCAATCGACGACGGAAAAGCAGTCGCACGCTGGCCCTCGGCGCGGATACCCAGCGGCCCGTCGACGAGACGAAACGGCGGAATCCCGGCCTCCTCGACGCCCGGCAGATACCCCGTCGCTATGCCCTCCGGGTCGGTTGCGCCGCGAACGAGGGCGAGTTTCTGTGGGCGGGACAGCCGGGCGAGCAACGCTCCAATGTGATCGTCGGCAGCCATACCGCAGTTCACAGCCGAACGGGCCTTATACTGTCGACTGCTCAGGACGGCGTCTCAGACAACTGTGTCGGCCTCGTTTCGAGCCCGGAAATAACGAGTTTCGCGCCGCCGGACCGGCTTTCCGTCATCTCGACGTCCCACCCGTGGGACTCGATGACGTGCTGGACGATGGCCAGTCCGAGGCCGGTTCCCGACTCGGAACTGGTAACGCCATGCGTGAATACCTCTTCTCGTTCCTCGGGCGGCACACCGGGGCCGTCGTCGCTGATCGTGAACCCGTCCGGGGTGGCGTCGACGCGTATCGTTACCCCCGCACCGCCGTGTTCCACGCTGTCGTCGGCCCCCGGCCGACTGCCCGTGGAGCCATGCTCCACGCTGTTCCGAAACACGTTCTCGAACAGCTGGAGGAGCTGGTCGCGGTCGCCGGTGATCTCCCTATCGCCGGCGATTCGCAAGGTCGCCCCTCCGGTGTCGACGTGGCCCCAGGCCGCCTTCGCCAGCGCCGAAAGCTGTAGCTTGACCCGGTCGGTCGTCTTCTCGTCGCGGGCGAAAGCGAGCACCTCGTCGATGAGGCTACTCATCCGGTCGTGGGCCGCTTCGACACGGTCGAACTCTTCGGGATCGTTCCGCTCTCGTGCCAGCGCCAGTCGGCCCGAGGCCACGTTCAGCGGGTTCCGCAAGTCGTGCGAGAGGACAGCGGCGAACTGGTCGAGCTGCTGGTTCCGGCGTTCGAGCTCCCGCTCGCGCTCTTTTTGCTCGGTGATTTCGTGGACGAGAAACACGCGTCCGACCAGCGCGTCGCGGGAGTCATACAGCGGAGTGAGCTGGACGTCGAAAAACCGGTCGTTCTGCTCGATGATGGCCTGCGTTTCCTCGGCATCGTCGTTCAGACCGCGGTACTTTTCGAGTAGCTCCGGCGACGTGTCGAGCGCGTCGTCGACGGACTGCCCGACGATGATTTCGTCCTCGAGCAGTCGGCGGCCGGCGTCGTTGGCCTCGATTATCGTGTCGTCCGTATCGACGACGAACACGGCGCTGTTGAGCGATTCGACGACCTCTCGGTAAGCGACCGGCGAGATATCCAGCAGCCGCCCTTTGAAAAATGCCCACGAGAGGACGATCCCGGTCCCTCCGACCAGCAAGGGAGTGAAGGCGATCTCGGTGTCTGCGAAGGTGCTGACGACGCTGCCGAACCACGGGAGGAAGACGGAGAGCAAGACGGCGTACACCTGTTTCCTATATAGACTGCCGGAGACGAGCGCGTAATGTATAATGAGGACACTCGAAACCGCGATGAGCGCGTACGAGTAAACCAGATGGCCCCAGAACACCGGGCCGAGAGCCATATTCCAGCCGTACATGCCAACATCCGCGGGGCCGGTGACGCGGTATATCAGGCCATCAGGGCCGGCGAGAAGCACAGTAAAGAACACCACAGGCTCGATAGTCAGGAGTGCGTACGTCCGTGGTCCGAGGAACCGTTCCTTCCCAGTGTAGGCCAGCGCGAACACCAACAGGCCACCGACGGAGATAACCACGCCAACGAAGACGGTGTGGGCCCAGACCAGAGCCAGTTCACTGCCGCGAGTGAGGATACCGACCGCGACAGAGGTGGTCCAGATCACGAGCCCGGCGAGCAGAACCGAGAGCGCGGTCCCGCCGGTGTAGTCGCGTCGACCCCACGCATACAGCGACAGCGCCCCGATGACGACGGCCACGACAAGCAGGAGAAAGGCGTAGCCGACGAGCAGCGTGGCCATTGGGTTATAATCCAGCCCAGCAAGTAAATGGGTTCCGCCCAGTTCGAGGGATTTACCCACTCGCTCGGCATACCGGCGGGTATGCCTGTCGACAAGCAGGAGTTCGACGAGATACTGTCGTTCGAACTCCACGAGCCCGCGGACATTCTCGACCCCGACAAACTGTACACCATCCCGGAAATCGCCCGCCTCCTCCAGGGCCTCCCGGCGGACGCCGAACTCAGCGAGGCCAACGAGTCGGTGTTCATCGACTGGGCGATCCCGTGGATGATCTTCAACCAGGACGACCTCGTGATAGCCGACCCGCAGGACGACGACGTAGTCGGGCTGTATGGCCTCGCCGAGTCATGAAGCTCCTCGTCGCCGGCAGTGACCGGGTCGACGCGGGCAAGACCACGTTCAGCGTCGGCCTGCTGGAGCGGACCAGCGCCCAGGGGTTCAAGCCCAGGGCGGGCAACAACTACTGGTTCGACCACGACGACTACCAGCGCGCAACGAACGGGGGGCGGCTGTACGGCAAGGACGCGAAGCGCCTCGCGGCCGCGTCACCGAGCGATGTCGCCCCGGAAGAACTCAACCCGATTCACCGCCTGTGGCATCCCTCGCCGGGGGCCGAGACGGGGCTGCTCGGCAAGGACAACCAGCAGTTCGTCGTCGACCGGGTCGGCCGCCCGAGTTCCGAAACGGGCGTCGAGTACGTCGTAAACGGGACCGTCGACCTGCCCGACTCTGTCGGCGAGCGACTCCCACTTGCTAACGCGCCACGGGTCACCTCAGTCGCCGATTTCAACGACCTGATGCGGGTGATGCACGTCGAAGCGCTGGAGTCGCTCGCCGCGGACATCGAATCGACGGACCGGGCGGTCGTCGAGTCCTACGGCGACGTGGCCCGGCCGCTGTCGGGCATCGAACCGGACGCCGTGGCCGTCGTCGAACCGGGCCGAGCGCGCATCTACGACGGCGACCGGTACAGCAAGGCCTGTCAGATCGCCACCGGCGGCCCCGGCGACGGCCAACTGGAGGAGCGGGTGCCAAACGTCGTCGACCTCATCGAGCAGGTCGCCGCGGTGCGCCTGCCCGCGCTCGACAGCGAGCAGCGCAACGACCCGGCGGCTGTCGCCGACGCGTACGACCACGCCTACGACGCGCTGCTGGCCTGTGCGTTCGACTAAAACTATCGCTCAGCCGCGCTCTCAGAACTTCGCGGCCTGCAGGGCCAGTTCGATGTCCTGGTACGGCGCGTCGGTGACGCTCGGTCCGTGGCCGGTGTGCATCTCCTGTAGGTCCTCGTCGACAACCGACAGGACCCGCTGGATACTGTCGACGAGCAGGTCACGGTCGCCCTCTTCGAGGTCGGTCCGGCCGAAGCTCCCGTTGGCGAACACGAGGTCGCCGGCGAACAGGACGCCGGCGTCCGCCGAATAAAAGCAGAGGTGGTCGTTCTTGTGGCCGGGCGTGTGCAGCGCCCGGTAGCCGTGGTCGCCCAGCTGTATCGTCTCGTCGTCAGCGATAGCGTGCTCGACGCCGTCTTGGTCCGTGTCGTAGCCGTACACCGGCACGTCGAAGGTGTCGACGACACTGTCGAGGTTCTCGACGTGGTCGTAGTGGGTGTGAGTGACGGCGACAGCGTCGATATCGTCGGCGTGTTCTTCGACAGCCGACACCACGTCGAACTCGTTGCCGACGTCGACCAGAACGGTTCGGTCCCCGGTGACGAGGAACACGTTGCTCGTGAAGGCCTGTTGCCCACGGGCGAGATTTCGAATCATTACCCGCCCATTGGCCGTCGTCCCGGATGTGGGTATCGTTCTGTCACCGGCCGCAATCACGCACCCACAGGGCTATGTACGTGGATATGCAAACGGGGGATAGTAGAACATTATGTCAGATTCGGACCTACCTGTGGTGCTTATCGTCGAAGACGAACCAGATGTTGCCGAGACGTACAAACTGTGGCTGCAACAGGAGTACGAGGTCCGCATGGCACAGAACGGCGACGAGGGCCTGGAGCAACTGGACGCGGATGTCGACGTCGTGTTGCTCGACCGGATGATGCCCGGCCTCTCCGGGGACGAAGTGCTGGAGCGCATTCGCGAGCGGGACCTGGGCTGTCGGGTGGCGATGGTCACCGCCGTCGAGCCGGACTTCGACATTCTGGAGATGGGCTTTGACGCATACCTCTCAAAGCCGATCCGGAGCGAACAGCTCCACGAGACGGTCGACAATCTGCTCGACCGCTCCGAGTACGACTCCCTGCTGCAGGAGTACTACGCGCTCGTCGAGAAGCAGGCGACGCTCGAAGCGACGAAATCGAGCGCAGAGCTGGCGGAGAGTGACCAGTACGACGAACTGAGCCAGAGAGTCGCTGAGATGCGAGACGACCTCTCGGAGACACTCGGTGGCATCGAAGACGACTCCGATTTCATCGCAACGCTTCGCGGACTGAGCGACGATGAAGACAACTGAGCGACAAACAATGTATGATCTCACCTCAGTACTAGAGTTCGATGCGCTCAGTGAGGTCCGGCCAGGGTCCAGCATCCTGATCTCCGGACCGGCAATGAGCGGGAAGGAACGACTCGCGTACGATGTGCTCGCCGATGGGCTGCGCAAGGGCAACGGCGCAGTTGTCGTGACGACCGGTGACGGCGCGGGCAGTGTCGTCGAGGAGTTCCGGTCGCTCGTGCCCGACCTCGACGACTCCCAACTCGGTGTCATCGACTGTCGCGGCGAAGGTGGCACAGACGAAGCGGCAATCGGCAACGCCCACGCCCACCACGTCTCTTCGCCCGGTGATCTCACCGGCATCGGTATCGGCATCACGAAGGCGCTGGAGGGACTGCACAACGCCGGCAACGAACAGGGCCGTCTGGCCCTCGTCTCGCTGTCAACGATGCTGACCTACACGGACAAGAAGACCGTATTCAAGTTCTGTCACGTGCTGTCCTCGCGGCTCGACTCCGCGGGCTACATCGGCGTGTTCACCATCGACTCCGGCGCTCACGATGACCAGACACTGCAGGTCATCAAGCAGGCGTTCGACGGGATGATCGACGTGCGCGACGCCGAGGGCGGCGGCCGCGAGGCCCGCGTGCTCGGACTGGCCGGCGAACCGACCGACTGGCAGGACATCTGATCACGTAGCCACAGGCGGTCCGAACATCGTGTCGGTCCGGTAAGGAAGTATTTTGCCGCTCCGGACCACCCACCCGATATGGACGTAAAGCTGCTCGAAGCGACAGACGACCCCGAGGATCTCATCTGCAAGGCAGCACGCAACGACTACAGCGACACCTCCGTCGGCAGCCAGTCCCTGGAAGCGACGATGGCTGAGGTCGACGGGGACACCCTTGACGACAAGAAAGAGACGCTCATCGGGCATCTGCTCGACCACGGCCACTTCGGCCCCTTCGAACACGCGCAGGCCACCTTCGCCGTCGAAGGCGTCTCCCGCTCCTGTATGGCCCAGATCACCCGCCACCGACACGTCTCCTTCGACGTGCAGTCGATGCGGTACGTCTCCTTCGACGATGTCGACCCCGAAGCCGTCCGCGAGGGCGAGATGGTCGTGACGCCGCCGTCCGCGACGGACCCGGACTGGGTGGGTCGGAACCAACAGAAAGCGAGCGTCTCCGACGAGGAGTTCGAAGAACGCGCGGAGATATTCAAAGACACCATCGAGCAGGCGGTCGAATCGTACCAGGAACTGCTTGAGCTGGGAATGCCGCCGGAAGACGCTCGGTTCGTGCTGCCAATCGGCACTAAGGTGAACATCGTGATGTCGATGAACGCCCGGATGCTGATGCACGTCGCGGACATGCGAGCCGCGGCGGACGCACAGTGGGAGATCCGGGAGATGACCGAGGAGATGCTCGACCTGGCAGCCGACTGGTGTCCCAAGACCTTCGACTACTACGAGCGGGAGATGAAAGGGCGCAAGAACCGGCTGGCTCCCTGACATATCCGGGACTGCTCGCGGCGATTCAGCGCGGCTGTCTCCGGCCGTTGGCATCGACGATTGTTGAATCGGCCTTGATACTCACAACGGCAATAGGAAGACACGAGTCGTTTTGTTGCATAAATGGCCGGGTTTCAGAGTATCAAAAGACGAAACGAGTACGACACATTCATTACCGCACATCCTAGATGAACAATTGTGTCTTACGAGGTTGAACGTCCCACCCGTCGGTCGGGAACTGCGTCTGATGTGATGTGTGCTGTCGACGATGTCGACGGCCAGCAGCGGTTCGTCATCGCCGATATTGCCCACGATGACACCTGGGTCTCGATGGTAGCGGACGAAACCTGTACACTTACAGCCTGGCGATAGCGGGCGACCACCGGCTGATACGGATTGTTGTAGATCACTTCCGGATAGTGCCGACCTCGGGATCGACACATACCGGTAAACCGACCCAGCAATCCGTATGAAAAGTTTTTGTCGACTGCTCCGTGACGTATGAGTATGGAATACGACGATATGCTTGACCGGGCGATGGAAGAGACACCCGAGATCGACGGCACAAGCGAACGCTTCGAGGTCCCGGACCCGGAGGTCCGCCAGGAAGGCAACGTCACCGTGTACGAGAACTTCCAGTCGACGTGTTCCCGACTCGGACGCGAGGACGACCACGTGATGAAGTTCCTCCAGAACGACCTCGGGACGAGCGGGCACATCGACGAGAGCGGCCGGGCGCGGCTGACCGGCGAGTTCGACGCCGACCGCATCGAGGCGTCTATCGACGATTACGTCGACGAGTTCGTGCTCTGCTCGGAGTGTGGGCTGCCGGACACGCAGCTAGAACGGGAACAGGGCGCGCTGCTGCTCCGCTGTGAAGCGTGTGGCGCACGCTCGGCGACGAGCGAGTAGCTACTGCAGACCTTTCAGCGTCTGCAAGTCGTTTTCCGTACGGGTGAAAACGGCGAGCCGATGGCTCGCGTGACAGTTCGGGCAGTGGAACGTCGTGTCGTGTCGCGGCAAGTCTGTCGGCGTCGACTCCCAGTCTTTCTTACACTCAGGACAGAGCAATCGCACGTACGCTTCCTCCATGTATGTTACTCACACACATGGCCAATGATAAAAAGCCTTGGCGTCTCCCCACCGGTCTGCCTTCATCGGGCGTTAGGCCGGAAGGTCTTCAGCTTCGAGGAGTTCCTTGTAGCGGTTTCGGATGGTCACTTCGGAGATGTCGGCCACGTCGCTGACCTGGCTCTGGGTGACCTTCTCGTTGGTCAACAGGGCGGCGGCGTAGACGGCCGCAGCGGCGATGCCGACCGGTGACTTGCCGGAGAGCATCCCAGACTGGCGGGCTCCCTCGACGAGGTCACGGGCCTGTCGCTGGGTCTCCTCGCTGAGTCCGAGGTCGGAGATGAACCGCGGGAGGTAGTGCTCCGGGTCCGCCGGCTGGACTTCGAGGCTGAGTTCCCTGACGATGTACCGGTAGGTCCGTGTGAGTTCCATCTTCTCGACTCGGGAGACGCGGGCCATCTCGTCGAGCGAGCGGGGGTTCCCGGCCATGCGAGCGGCCGCGTACAGCGCGGATGTCGCGACGCCCTCGATGGACCGGCCCGGGAGCAGGTCGTCACCGAGCGCGCGGCGGTAGATGACGCTGGCCGTCTCGCGGACGTTCTGGGGAAGCCCCAGTGCGGAGGCCATCCGGTCGATTTCGCCAAGCGCCTGCTTGAGGTTGCGCTCCTTGGAGTCCCGAGTCCGGAACCGCTCGTTCCAGGTTCGGAGCCGCTGCATCTTCTGGCGCTGCTCGCTGGAGAGGGAACGCCCGTAGGCGTCCTTGTTCTGCCAGCCGATGTTGGTCGAGAGGCCCTTGTCGTGCATCATGTTCGTCGTCGGCGCGCCGACGCGGGACTTGCGGTCCTTCTCGGCGGAGTTGAACGCCCGCCATTCCGGTCCGCGGTCGATCTCGTCCTCTTCGACGACCAGTCCACAGTCCTCACAGACTGTTTCGCCGTGTTCGGTGTCCGTGACGACGTTGCCGCTACATTCGGGACAGGTCTCTACGTCCTCCTGCTCCGTCGATTCGGTTATCTGCTCGTTTCGTTCTCGTGTGCTTGTCCGCGTTGTTGATTCACTCATGATTGGGAGTCCTGTTCTGCCGGGTGCAGAAATTTTAAGACCGTTTGGGGAAACTGTCTTACCCTATAGTTAGTCCGTAAAGTATATAAACCTTTCGCCGATTTTCCGCCAGGATCGCCGGACAGCGCCGTGATAAGAGATGACATGGCTAGAAATGCCCCTATATAACCTTGGTGGTCGTCGCCACCCTTCGTGCGCAACGCATATATGGGGGATTGCGGCGCCGTCTGACTCCGTCGATGCGCCGACGAACGACCAGCCTTCGCCTCGATACGGCCGCTCCGGAGAGGCTGGGAACGCCGATTCAGTCCCGGAGTTACCGGGTCAGCGGGAGTCACCGTGTGGTTCCGCACATCGTGGGGGAGTGATGAGATATAAAAAACGATGTTACCAGTCGATACAGTTTGGTTACAATTACGCTCCAGATGCATACATCCGCGCGACGAGAGCCCCCGTTCGTGGGATGTCGCGGCGACCGCTCAATCGAGCGAGATCCACGCCAGAAACAGCAGCCCTCCGAGTTCAAGTATCGCGACAAACGTCATTGCGCGGCCGGCGACAGGCGCGGCGCTTCGCAACAGCACGGCGACCTCCGGGTCAAGGACGTAGTAGTAGACGGACAGACAGTTCTCGGCGAGCAACAGTGACCCGAAGACGGTCAGTCCGAGGGCGTGTTTCGAGCCTACTGCCAGGTAGTTCCGGGTCCAGACTGACAGTAGCACGAGCAGGACCACGACGTTGAGCGCGGAAGCGACACTCGCCGCGGTCATCCAGACTGCCATCTGTGCCCTCCTATGCCGGCTCGTGGTAAGACTCCTTTCCCGATTTCAGCCATTGTCACTCGATCTCCGCGATGATTTCCTCGATGGTGTCCCAGTACTGTTCGGTCCTGTCCGTCAGCGTGTAGACGGAGCCGTAGTCGCCGCCGGTGTTGTCGACGACGCCGTTGTCCAACAGCACGTCGAGGTGGTGCCGGACGGTCTTGTAGTCGAGGTCGAGGTCCTCCGCCAGTTGGTTGGCGTTCCGGGGCCGTCGCTCGAGGGCCTTGAGGATACGGGCTCTGTTCGGCCCCCCACGGGTCCCGGAGAGAACGTACCAGAGGACACCCTCCATCACTGGCCCCAACTCCCGGGGCATACGTATATCCTCTGGCCGACTGCATGATAACTGCCCACGAACGCAACTGCAGTAGTTATTCGTCAGTAGCGAGCGTCGGGATCGGAAACGACCCGACCGCGGTCGATAAGGCGGTCAGCGGGGCCGGCGACTCTGGCCGGCCGCCACGCACGAACGTGAGACCCCGTGTGTGCCGGGTTACGGGAGTAAAACGCCGTTTTCGATGACGTGGATGAAACCGTTCGACGCCTCGATGTTCGTGGCGACGATGTCGGCCTGATCGCCGTTGAGGTTGGTCCCGTCGACATCTATTTTCGCCCCGTTGAGTGTTGGCAACTGAGAGGCGTTGACGATAGACTTCTCTTTGCGGCGGCCCGGTATCACGTGGTACAAGAGTATATCGGCGAGGTCATCTCGCGCGAGGAGTTCCTCTTTGCTAATACCGAGTTCGTTCAGCAGGTCGCCGAACGCAGCGTTCGTCGGCGCGAGCACTGTGAGTTGTCTGTTGCCGTCGAGTGCCCCGACAAGGCCTGCCTCGGCCAGCGCCTCAACCAGGGTTGTAAACTGACTATCATTCGAAGCAATATCGGCAATCGTCTCACCCTCACTCGGCGGCGAGGCACTGGCGGCACCGACACCACCGACCGCGACTGCTGTTCCGGCACCGATACTCCGCAGGACACTGCGCCTGGTCTGTTTCATGATGTGACCCGAAAGATTCGGAGGACTGTTGACACTTAACCGATTGCCGAACTGAGACCCAAATTAGGCCATAGTTTCAGACAGTGAATAGGTGACCGTCGGTCGGCACGTCGAAGAGGCCGATGCGTGCGCCCGCGTCCAGCCACGCGTGCCCGTACGAGAACGACGCCAGGGCGTTCACCAGATCGTCGTCGTCCCTGAAGTGGCGACCGTCCTCAAGATACGACGCCGCCATCTCCTCACACTCCAGGGCGGCGTCGTGCATCGGCGTCCCTTCAGGGGGCGCGACTGATGCCGCGTCAAGTGCCTCCGCGAGCAGTCCCTCGTAGCGGTCGGTCTTCTCTTCGATATCGGCGGCCATACCCCCAGCGAACGGTGGCAGCGGCCTAAGCGTGTCGTCCCGGTTCGAGTTCGGCGCACGACAACACAAGCTAAATACGGGCCGGTAGTTTAGCTTGACTAATGACAGAATCCGTCGAACACCGACGACTCATCGTCGCTGGCACCGGCGCAGCGGGACTGACAGCGGCCATCTACGCCGCCAGAAGCAACAACGACCCACTCGTTCTGGAAGGCGACGAACCGGGCGGGCAGCTCACGCTGACCAGCGAAGTCGAGAACTTCCCCGGCTTCCCCGAGGGGCTCTCCGGACCGGACCTCATCAACAATATGAAAGAGCAGGCCCAGCGGTTCGGGGCCGAACTCGAACACGGCATCGTCGCGGACATCGACGACAGCGAGCGGCCGTTCCGCGTGGAACTGTCGAACGGCGACGTGTACACTTGTGACGCCTTTATCGCCGCCTCCGGGGCCAGTGCCCGGACGCTGGGCGTCCCCGGCGAGGACGACCTGATGGGCTACGGCGTCTCGACGTGTGCCACCTGCGACGGCGCGTTCTTCCGCGGCGAGGACATGCTCGTCGTCGGCGGCGGCGACGCGGCCATGGAGGAGGCCCACTTCCTCACGAAGTTCGCCGACACCGTCTACATCGCACACCGCCGCGAGGAGTTCCGCGCCGAGGACTACTGGATCGACCGCGTCCAAAAGAAGGTCGACGAGGGCGAGATCGAGATCATGCGGAACACCGAACTGCTGGAGGTCCACGGCTCCCCCGAGGACGGCGTCGACCACGTCACCCTTGCACGGAACGACGAGGGGTATCCCTCGGAAAACCTCGACGACCCCGACACCGAGACGTTCGACTTCGACGTGGGCGCTGTCTTCATGGCCATCGGCCACACGCCCAACACCGGCTACCTCGAAGACACCGGCGTCGAACTCGACGACACCGGCTACATCGTCGCGAAGGGAGGCAAAGGCGGCGGGCAGACCGCCACCGACGTCGACGGCATCTTCGGTGCCGGCGACGTCGTCGACTACCACTACCAGCAGGCCGTCACCGCCGCCGGGATGGGCTGTAAAGCCGCCATCGACGCCGACGAATACCTCGAATCAGAGGCCGAGGCCGCCGCAGAGGCGGAGGCCGAAGCCGCCGCGGAAGCCGACGACTGACGCCGCCTACAGCGACGAATTACCAGCCAATAGACGGTCAGTTTTTATACCTGACAGGCGAGGAGCCATCGCAACAGTATCGGTTCGGTTCCGCTGCCAGTCGACAGATATCGAGTTCGCCACCACCGGTCACCGGAGCTACAAATTCGTTTTGGTTATTTAGAATGATAATATTGGGGTAAGGTATTAATCAGATACCTCAGAAGATATACCTAAGAAGGTCAGTGGCTCGGTACGGACGGTGGGCGGTCGTCGGCAGGTCGATTGGTCACGGCCTGGTATCCCAGCGAATCACGCACTACCCGGTCTAGCTGTGTGTATACTGAAGCGGCTATCCAGCGCGGTCCGGGACAGAACAACCAGCTGTCCGCACTGACAGACATAAAAAATGACAGGCTCCACGTCACGAACACGAACGCAGGCGCTCGGATTATCAATACTGTTACTGATCGCAGTGTTTGCGACAACAGTCACGTTCTCGGCTAGCGTCAGCGCGGCGGTCAACAGTTCGACTTTCACGGTTACAGACGATCCCGTTACACCGGACGGTCAGATAACCGTCGAGGGCAACGTCGATTCTTCCGGTGAGGTTACGTTCCTCATTCAGGACCCCGCTGATGACGACATCGCCACGGTGACAAAATCGGTGTCGAAGGATTTCTCCGTCACCCTCGATCTGAGTGCGATGGACTTCGGCGACGGTCTCGACGCCGGAGAGGCGACGATATCCGCCGACAAGGGAACCGGGTTTACGTCCGCTGAGGCATCGACCACGTTCATCGTCGACAATGAGTATCCCACGGCTAACATCGAATCGCCCGCTGACGGAGCGAATCTGACCAGTCCCGCGACTATCACCGGGACTGCCGGTGACGACAACAGCATAGACAGCGTCGAAATATCACTCCAGCGGAGCGACGGAAAGTACTACGACGGCTCCGGCTGGCAGGATTCGGAACAGTGGCTGAGCGTCTCCGGAACGTCGGACTGGAGTTACAATACGAGCGACAACGGCATCAGTGATGACGACTCGTACACTGCGTCAGTTCGCGTAACAGATGCCGCCGGACAGACGCGGTCGTACTCTGCAGGGCCGCCGACGCCGGACGGAAACACGTTGCAGGTCGAGTACGCGGTCGACACGACGGAGCCGACACTGGAGAACGTGAAAGTCACTGAAAAAGGCGGCGACGACACCGTCGAAGTTGGAGACACAGTCAAAGTCTCTGCAAAGGTGACTGATAATCAGGCTGGTGTCGATACGGTGACCGTCGACGCGTCGTCCCTCGGCGGCGATGGATCGCTAACCCTGTCGCACACTTCCGGTGACACGTACTACGATTCCTTCACGGTATCGGACCCGACAGCGAGCGATGGCGACGTCTCGCTGACGCTTACTGCGACCGATGGCTTCGGTACTACGGACACCGCGACGGACTCGGTGACGCTTGAGACCGTAATCGCGTCTGTTGACAGTCTGCAGGTCCATCAGGAGTTCGTCGGCGTTGTCGAAGACTCGAACACATCGGTACGAGTGACGGCATCGGGTGTCCGTGATGCACAGGGGAACCTCATCGCCAGTGGCGGCGCAGCCACCGAGACTGCAGACATCGAAATCGCCGGTACGACCTACACTGTCGACGTGAACGATGGCGCTATCGACGGTCGGATCGATCCCACGAACATCGCGGACGACGCAGCGACCGGGGAGACCACGGTCGAAGTCACGCAAGCCGACGCTGGGTCAGACACCGATACGCTCACGCTCGTCCACGAGGCTAACGGGCTGGACGAGGGGTATCAGGTCGAAGGAACTCCGATGGACGCGGAGGACGTTGTCTTCCAGAACGTCAGCGACGTGACGACGTACGACCCAACCGCCGATAACTCGAAGTGGGTGTCGCCGACGGAGAAGGAGGCCGGGGAAGGATACTACGTCTACGGTGAATCCTCGAGCGCACGCGTGGGGTACACGTACAGCCAGACCGGCCAGCTGCACTCGCGGTACCTCCACGAGGGGTACAATCTCGTCTCCGCAACGCCGGACCTGAACGCGGAGTCGTCGGTCGACGTGACCGACGACCTCGGGGACGGCGTCGATGTCGGCAGCGACGTCACGGTGTACGTCCGCGATGAGAGCGTGGACCTCACGGACCCATCCGGCGACGCTGACACGTCGGCGTTTACCGAAGTCACGGATGGCACGAAGGATGTCAGCGAGTACGATGGGTACTTCGTCTACGTGGATTCCGGGACGGAAATCCGAACGGTCGAGGAAGCCGGATACAACCCGAGCGAAGGGAGCTAACCGACTAGAGATGCAAACGAGCGCAGCTCTCCAGTCAGTTACCCGCCGTTGTTGGACTTGCTTATGACGCACGGGTCGCAACGATTCAATCCACGACGAGGGGTCGCCGTCGCGCTGGTCGTGTTACTCGCAGTTGTCACCGGAGCCAGTGTCGGACTCTCGGTTGCTCAGACAGCCGCGCCGAACGCGTACTACGGGGCTGCTGAGTCCAGCACCGGAACGCCGGCTCCTGAGGGAACGACTATCGTTGCTGTGGCGAACGGCGAAGTTCAGGACTCGATAACCGTCGACACTGCCGGCGAGTACGGCGGTTCCGAGGCCACCGCGGACAAACTACGGGTCAGCAGCGACATCGATTCGACGGTCACGTTCCACGTCGATAGCGCCGACGGCCCGGAGGCCGAGGAGACTGATCCGGACCCGCAGGGAGAGGTCGAGCGGCTTGATCTTACCTTCCCAGGCGGAACGTTTGGCGGTGCCACACCGACGCCCACACCGACCGAAACGGAGACGCCAACCGAGACGCCGACCGAAACCGCCACCGCGACCGAAACGGCCACCGCGACCGAAACGGAGACCGCTGTCGAGACGCAGACAGAGACCCCCTCGGAAACCGACACTGCCGCGGCGACGGCGTCACCTAGCTCGGGTGGGACAGAGAGTTCGTCTCCCGACGCCACCGAATCAGCGGCTACACAAGCAGCGTCGGATACAGAAGGAGAGTCAGTGGCCTCGACTGCGACAGCCACCGGGGGACGTAGCCAGGGAGACCGCTTCCGAGTCACGAGCGCCGAACTGAACCGGACACAGGTACCGCCCGGTGGCGCGGTGGCCGTCAACGCTACCGTCAGAAACGACGGCAACGAAACAGAGAGCCAATCCGTCACGCTCTCAGTCGACGGCACTCCGGTTGAGGAGCGCAACGTCACCCTTGCAGGTGGGACCGCAGACCAGATTGCGTTCCGGTACCGTGCGAACCAGACAGGCGAGTTCACAATCACCGTTGGATTCACCACAGCCGGAACGCTCACAGTGGGCGAGAACGGCGGGCTGATTCCCTGGGGGCTGCTCAAGACAGTGGCCCTCTACCTCGGCGCTACGGTCGCCGTCGTCTATGGGGTGCTGAAAGGACTCGCGATCTACTTGGGGTACTGAGTCCCGCCGTCAGTCCCACATCCACAGACCCTTTAGGACAGCCCCCGGAGTCGATGACATGGCAACCAACACTGTCACGCTGACTATCGACGATGGCGAGGAAACCGACGAACTCACAGTCCCGAGCGAACTCGTGGACATCCTCCGAGAGTCGCCGGACGAGACGGACCCGCAGGTCGTCGGCGACATCGCGATGTTCGGCATGACCCAGCGGATTCACAGCGCCGTCCACCACGCCCAGGGCGAGCCGGACGAGCAGATCGTCGCGCTCGAGGAAGAGACGAGCGAGCTGTTCGAGGAGCGCTTCGGCCAGTCCTTCGCCGAGCTGACCGGCCACGACCACTGATTTCGACGCTCGACAGTTCCTATAACTGCCAGTGAAGCACCACGCCGTCGTCGACCCGTTCGACGCCGGCCAGCTCCGGCTCCGGGAAGTCCTCGATGAAGCCGTCACCGTCGGCCAGCGTCGGGGCGTCCCGGCCGCCGATGACTTTCGGGCCGATATAGACGAACAGTTCGTCGACCAGCGCCTCGTCTAACAGGCCGAAGATGAGTTCGCCGCCGCCTTCGACCATGAGCTGGTCGATACCGTCGCCCTCCAGTTTCGCGAGCGTCGTCGTGAGGTCGACCCGGTCCTGACCGGCAGCGATGACGTACGCGCCGGCGTCTTCCATCTCCTCGATGAAGTCCGGCGGCGCGGCTTCGCTGACGAGGAGGTAGGTCTGGGCACTGTCGTCCAGGACCGAGGCGTCCGGCGGCGTCCGGATTCTGGAGTCGGCGACGACGCGAGCGGGATTCGGCGGGTCGCCGCGTTCAGCCCGGGCGGCGCGGCGGTCAGGATCGTCGACGGTCAGTGAGGGGTCGTCGGCGAGAACTGTGCCGACGCCGACCATCACGGCGTCGCTGTCGGCTCGGAGCTGGTCGACGCGGTCGAAGTCGTCCGGTCCGGAGATAGCGATCTGTTCGCGGCGGCGGGAGGAGAGCTTCCCGTCGACACTCATGGCGGCGTTGACGACGACGTGCATACTCGTTCGTGCCGGCGACACGTCAAACGGCTTTTGGGTTACAGTCAGGAGGACGTTGTTTCGGGGCGCTTCGAGAGCTTCCGAACGTCGAGTTTCTTCACCGTACCGTCGGCGGTTTTCAGCTTCAGAACCGTCTTTTTCAGTACGAGTTCCTCGACGTCGAGCGTTGTTTCGGTGGTCCAGCCCCGGAGTCTGACCATCCCTTCCTCGTCGATTTCGATGAACGTGCGGGGCTTGCGCTGGGAGCCCATCGTCCACTCCTCGTCACCGACGGAGAGTTCCTGCCCGCCGCTTTTCGACCAGCGGAACACGCAGGCGAACTGCTCGCGGGGTTCGTCACCGCGGTCGTGGTCGACGCGGGTCCACTGCTCGAAGTCGACGCCGAAATGAGCGGCCCACAGCTCCAGATACTCGAAATCGAACTTCTTCTTGCCGTCGTTGTTCCGACCGCTCCGCCAGATGACGTGGGCCTCAGACGGTTTCGACCCGAACATACTGCCCACAGTCAGGCCCCCGGTAGGCTGCCTTCATTATCAGATTCGATATCATACACTCCGACTGTTCGAATATCTCCAATAGCGGACTCTTTGGCCGTTCGATACGTTCCGACGCGGTCAACGCCCATATGCTGAGAGATTACAGTATCATAAATAAGAATTGTGGGCGATTTTGTCCAGGTGTGAACGGGCGTGTCGCGCGCGGCTGGCCGAAAACGCTTTTGAGTGCTCCCGTCGAACCGTCAGTCGATGTCTCTCGAAGACCATGCCGAGGAGCTCGCCTCCGACCTCGGTGTTGACAAAGAGGAGGTCACACGCGACCTGGAGAACCTCGTGAACTACTCCGTCCCGATGGACGAGGCCAAGCAGAGCCTCAGACGGAAGTACGGCGATAGCGGCTCGGGCGGCGACGGCACGCCGTCGAGCAAGGCCATCAGCGAGGTGTCGACCGACGACTCCAACGTGACAGTCACCGCCGTGGTGCTCACGTCGGGTCGCCGGTCCATCCAGTACAACGGGGAACAGCACGTCATCCGCGAGGGCGAACTCGCCGACGAGACGGGGAAGATATCCTACACGGCCTGGGACGGCTTCTCGGGCGACCTCCAGCCCGGCCAGACCGTCCGGCTCGGCAACGCCGGCGTCCGCGAATGGGACGGCCAACCGGAGCTCAATCTGGGCGACAGCACCGACCCGGAAGTCGTCGACGAGACGCTCGACATCGACTACGAGGTCGGCGGCCGCGCCGCGCTGCAGGACCTCGCGCCGGGTGACCGCGGCATCACTGTGGAGGTGCAGGTGCTGGAGTGCGAGCAGAAGGTCATCGACGGCCGCGACGGCGAGACGACGATTCTCAGCGGCGTCCTCGGCGACGAGAGCGGCCGGCTCCCCTTCACCGACTGGGAGCCCCACGACGAAATCGAGGAAGGGGCGTCCGTGCGCCTCGAAGAGACGTTCGTCCGCGAGTTCCGCGGCGCGCCATCGGTGAACGTCTCGGAGTTCTCGACGGTGACCGCGCTGGACCGCACGGTCGAGGTGGCCGAAGACGCTCCGCGGCTGTCGATCCGCGAGGCCGTCGAGAGCGGCGGCCTGTTCGACGTGGAACTGGCCGGCAACGTCATCGAGGTGCGGGACGGCTCCGGCCTCATCGAGCGTTGTCCGGAGTGTGGCCGCGTCATCCAGAACGGCCAGTGCCGCTCCCACGGCGCTGTCGAGGGCGAGGACGACCTGCGGACGAAGGCCATCCTCGACGACGGCACCGACACCGTTACCGCGGTGCTTGACGACGAACTCACTGCCAGGGTGTACGGCGGCGACCTCGACGACGCCCGCGAGCACGCCCGCGATGCGATGGACAAAGAAGTGGTCGCCGAGCGCATCAGTGACCGCATCGTGGGCCGCGAGTACGTCGTCCGCGGGTCGCTGTCGGTCGACGAGTACGGCGCGAACCTCACCGCTTCGACCTTTACCGAGGCCGACGACGACCCGGCGGCGCGTGCGCAGACGCTCCTCAAGGAGGCAGACGCATGAGCGAATCCGGAGATAGCGGCCCCGGCCGCCGGGAGGTCGCTCATCGGCTGTTCGCCGCGGAGTTCGACGACGCCGACTTCTCGTACTCCGAGTCCGACGAGGAGCGCGCGCCGAACTACGTCGTCACGCCGACCGGTGCGCGGATCAACCGACTGTTCCTCGTCGGTGTCCTCACCGAACTCGAACAGGTCAACGACGACGTGCTCCGTGCCCGCGTCGTGGACCCGACCGGGCCGTTCGTCATCTACGCCGGCCAGTACCAGCCGGACGAACTGGCCTTCCTCGAAGCCGCCGACCCGCCGATGTTCGTCGCCGTCACGGGCAAGGCCCGCACCTTCCAGCCCGACGACAGCGACCGGGTGTTCACCTCGGTGCGACCCGAGAGTATCAGCGAGGTCGACGCGGACACGCGGGACCGCTGGGTCGTCCAGGCCGCCGAGCAGACTGTCTCACGCATCGGGCAGATAGCCAGCGCGAAACAGGCCGGCCTGGCCGGCGACGAACTCCGCCTCGCGCTGCTGGACCAGGGCATCGACGAGAGCGCCGCGGCCGGCATCACGCTCGCGCTGGATCATTACGGCACGACCGGCGACTACCTCGACGCGCTCCGAACGACGGCGCTCGACGCCGCTCGCGTCGTCGCCGGCGACACGGATGAAGCGGAAGGGTTGTCGCTATCGCCGGGCGACGGGACCGACGACCCGATTCCGCTGCTCGCCTCCCTCGACCTCGATACTGACGTTTCCACGCCGGCAGCGACGACGGACGAGACAGGCGCAGACACGACGGCTGACGAACCGGCGACGGAGACAGCAGCCGATGAGACGGCGACTGAGACGACAGGGAGCGACACGGCCACAGACGAGCCAGCAGCAGAACCGGCAGCCGGGACGGCATCCGAGGACACCGCGGCTGAAACGGCCATCGATGAAGAACCGGAGGCCTCAGAGGCGACTTCGGCTTCGGAAACCGGAACGGTGGACACCGAACCCGACACGTCGACTACGGCCGCGTCACCGAGCGAGGCGGAACAGTCGTCCGGGACCGACGGTGTGTCAGGCAGTGAGACGCTGGAGGAGAGCGACTCTGACGCCGCCGAGCCGGAGACAGCTACGTCGACGACCCCAGACAGCGACACAGCGGCGACAGACGCGGACGAGGACCTCGGCGAGTTCGATCCGGAGTTCGAACTGGACGACGACGAGCGCGAGGAGATTGAGCAGGAGTACGGCACAGACTTCCAGAGCGGGACCGAAGTCGACGAGCCCGGTGAGGCCGACATCGAGACGCCGGACCCCGAAGACCTGGCCGACGCGGCCGAGGAAGGCGCGCCGGCTGCCGCCGCCGACGCCGAGCCCGCGCCCGAATCAGCCGGCGCACCGGCCGGCGACGAATCCCCCGAGCCAAGCGCCGACGCGGCCACGAGCGACGCGCCCGCCGAAACACCCGAGACCGCGACAGACGCCGGAGCCGACGAGACGACCGCCGGCGAGTCCGCGGGTGAGGACGTGCCCGCTGAGGACGTTGACCTCGAAGATGCCGTCATGGAGGTCATGGACGAACTCGACGACGGCAGCGGGGCCGACCGCGAGGAACTGCTGACGGCGGTCGTCGACCGCTACGGGGCCGACGCCGATGCGGTTGACGACGCCATTCAGGACGCCCTGATGGGCGGTCGGTGTTACGAGCCCGACGACGGGAAGCTCACGCCGATATAGAACGGACAGCGGTTCACAGCCGCTTCCGAGACCGACTCGGAAGCGAGCCGCGGTGCTTTTCTCGCCAGACGGCCAATACGAGAGCGATGCGTGTCGAACCGCTTCCCGGCGTTCCAGCGGCTACCGTTGACACCGACGGGGAGCGACTGCTGGCGGTGGCCGATTACCACGCCGGCATCGAGGCGGGGCTTAGATACGAGGGCGTCGAACTCCAACCAGCCGCCGAGGACCGCCGGGAGCAATTGCTGACATGCCTGCGGCGCGCTCGCGCCGACCGGCTGGTGGTCGTCGGCGATCTAGGCCACGCTATCGGCGACCCGTTTGATGACGAGCGTGCGGAACTCGAAACGCTGTTCGACGCCCTGGATGTGCCCGTGACACTGGTGAAAGGGAACCACGACGGCAGCTTAGAGCCGGTCCTGGCCGACCTCGACGCCGACGTCGAAGTGACGCCGGGACACGGCACGCGCATCGGCGCTGTCGGGTTCGCCCACGGCCACACCTGGCCCGCGCCGGACGTGCTCACGGCTGATGTCGTCTGTGTCGGTCACGAACACCCAGTCGTCCGGCTGGAGGACAGCGTCGGCGGTACACAGAAGGAGCGGGCCTGGCTTCGCGGCTCGCTGGTGGCTGACCCCTTTTCCGAACAGTTCGACCAGCCGGTCGAGGACCCACCGGATATCGTCGTCTTCCCGGCCTTTAACGACCGCTCCGGGGGGACGTGGATCAACGTCGACGGCCAGGAGTTCCTGGCTCCGTTCCTGCCCGGGGGGATGGCGGGTGCCGAGGCGTTCCTGCTCGATGGCACGCGGTTAGGGGCCTACCAGCAGGTCTGATCGGGGGGTCTGGACCCGTTTAGGTCTCTGAAAGTTCCGATTCGAGCTCGTCGACCAGTTCGGTGTTGCCGAGGAACGTCGGCGTCCGGTCGTGGATACCGTCCGGTTCGACGTCGAGTAAGGACTGCGAGCCGTCGCTGGAGGCCCCGCCGGCCGCCTCGACGAGGTACGCGAGCGGCGCTGACTCGAAGTGGACCCGGAGCTTGCCGTCTGGATACCCCGAGGTCGCCGGATAGCCGAACAGGCCGCCGTATTCGAGCACCTGCGCCAGATCAGCGACAGTCGCGCCGCCGTAGCGGAGCTTCAGGTCCCGCTCGAAGGACTGCGCGATGTCGTTGAACTCGTCGCTTCGCTCGCCGGTCTTGCCCGCCAAGCCGACCACTGTGGCCTCCGGTGGCAGTTCGAACTGGCCCCAGCGCTCGCTGTGACCGTCCCGGAGGAGGTGCTCCTGGACGACTTCGCGGTCGGACCGTGCGATGGTCAGCGTCGTGTATGGGCCGTACAGCACCATCAATGAGGCGACCATCGAACGCCCGCTCGCCGGCAGCTCGGCGTCGTAGATGCCGATTATCGTCCCCACGGAGTTGTTCGAGGCAAGGTTCGAGGAGCCATCGAGCGGGTCGATAGCGATGCTGTAGCCTTCACCGCAGTCGACCACGTCGCTACGCTCCTCGCTTGCGTACGCGCCGATACCGTCGATGTACGCGAGCGCGTCGAAAAACAGGTCGTCGGCCCACACGTCGCCACCGACCTGTTGCTCCCCGCTGGGGTTCTCACCGGCCGATCTGTTGGCGTAGTTCGCCAGGTTACCGCTGACGTAATGCGCCGTATCTTTCACCGCCCGTTCGATCTCGTCGAGCGTATTCACAGGCCATCACCGGCCGAAGGGGCAGATGTGTTCGTCATAGCTCCACATATCTCTGGGCAACGACATAAGGCTGTACCCATCGCTCCCCCGCAACGCTCGCAGTGCCTTTACCGACGGCGTACGAGAGGGGGTGACACAACGTGTTTAACCCGGTGTAGTCGCTAGAGAGGGGCGATGACTGACGGGGTCGCTCGCGGCGATGACGCCTTCACTGCGCTCGGGTCGGCCGTCCGCAGTGCGCTCTCCGAGCGTGGCTTCACGACGCCGACCGACCCACAGCGGAAGGCGATTCCGACCCTGGCCGCCGGGCGGGACGCGCTGGTGGTCGCCCCGACCGGAACCGGGAAAACGGAGACGGCGATGTTGCCGGTCTTCGACGCACTGGCCGAGGCCGAGGACCGATTCGGCATCGGCGCGCTGTACATCACCCCGCTCCGGGCGCTGAACCGCGACATGCGCCAGCGCCTCGACTGGTGGGGCGAGACGCTCGGCCTCGAAGTGGACGTCCGCCACGGCGACACGACGGACTACCAGCGCCAGAAACAGGCCAACGACCCGCCGGACGTGCTCGTGACCACACCCGAGACGCTCCAGGCGATGCTCACCGGGTCGAAGCTCCGAACTGCGCTGGAGGATGTCGAACATATCGTCATCGACGAGGTCCACGAGCTCGCCGCGGCCAAGCGCGGCGCGCAGTTGACGGTCGGTCTGGAACGACTTCGCGAACTGTCCGGGCGGTTCCAGCGGATCGGGCTCTCGGCGACCGTCGGCGACCCACACGAGGTCGGCCGGTTTCTCACCGGCGGCCGCACGTGTGCCATCGTGGAAGTTGACATCGGCAGCCGGCTGGACATCGAGGTGGTCCGGCCCCAGATTACTGACCGAGACGAGGAACTGTCGAGTTCCCTCGTCACCGACGCGGGAACGGCCAGCCACGTCCGGTTCATCGCGGACCTCATCGATGAGCACGAATCTGTCCTGCTGTTTGTCAACACTCGACAGACCGCCGAGGCGCTTGGCTCGCGGTTCAAGGAACTCGGGACCGACCTCGGCGTCCACCACGGTTCGCTGTCGAAGGAGGCCCGCATCGACGTGGAGGACCGCTTCAAGGCCGGCGACCTCGACGCCCTGCTGTGTACCTCCTCGATGGAGCTGGGTATCGACGTGGGCCACGTCGACCACGTCGTCCAGTACGGCAGCCCCCGGCAGGTCTCCCGTCTCGTCCAGCGGGTCGGCCGTGCCGGTCACCGTCGGGACCTCGTTTCCTCTGGTACGGTTGTCACCACCGACACTGACGACACGCTGGAGGCGCTGGCGATAGCGAGACAGGCCGAAGCCGGCGACGTCGAACCGGCCGAGATCCACGACGGCAGCCTCGATACGGTTGCCAATCAGATCGCCGGACTGGTGATGGATTCCGGCGAAATCCGGGCGATGCGGGCCTTCGAGATACTGACCCGCGCGTACCCGTTCCGGGACCTCGACGAGGCCCAGTTCAAGCAGGTCGTCGAGGAACTCGCGGCGAACAACGTCATCTGGCTCGACGAGGACCGGGACACTCTGGAGAAACGCCGCGGCACCTGGCAGTACTTCTACCAGAACCTCTCGATGATTCCCGACGAGGCCACATACGACGTAGAGGACGTGGCCTCGGGCCAGCAAGTGGGAACCCTCGACGAGAAGTTCGTCGTCAACTTCGCCACGCCCGGCGAGGTGTTCGTCCAGCGCGGGGAGATGTGGCGCATCACGAACATCGACGAGGAAGAGGAGGTCGTGACCGTCTCGCCTATCGAGGACCCCGCCGGCGAGGTCCCCTCCTGGGTCGGCCAGGAGATTCCAGTCCCGAGAGCCGTCGCCGCGGAGGTCGGCGAACTCCGCCGCGTGGCGGGCCGCCAACTGCAGGACGGGGCTGACACCGATGCCGTCGCCAGAGACGTAGCCACCCGCTACGCCGCCGGCCCGGAAACCGTCGCCGACGGCCTCTCACAGGTCGAAAAGCACGAGGGACCGATTCCCGATGACACGACCATCGTGGTGGAATTCCACGGCCGGGAGGTCATCGTCAACGCCTGTTACGGGCACAAGATCAACGAGACACTGGGGCGAATCCTCTCGGCGCTGCTCGGCCAGCGGGCCGGCTCGTCGGTCGCGATGGACGTCGACCCCTACCGGATTACGCTGGAAGTCCCGCGGCGGATCACCGCCGGCGACGTCATCGAAGTCATCGAGGACACCGACCCCGACCACCTCCCGGCGCTGATCGAACTCAGCCTGAAAAACGCCGACGCGCTGAAGTTCAAGCTCGCGCAGGTGGCGACGAAGTTCGGCTCGCTCAAGCGCTGGCGCGGCCGCGGGTCGACGGACTTCGGCCGCGACCGCCTGCTGGCAGCGCTTGAGGACACGCCGATGTACGACGAAGCCCTGCGCGAGGTGCGCCACGAGGACCTCGCTATCGAAGCGACAGCCGACCTCCTCCGGGATATCCAGCGCGGCGACGTGGCGCTGGAAACGGTGGGCGAACACACGCCAATCGGGACTGGCGGCAGTTCCTCCGGGCGGGAACTCCTCTCACCGGAGAACGCCGACGCGAGCGTCATCAAAACCGTCAAGGAGCGTATCCAGAGTGACCGCGTCATCCTCGCGTGTCTGCACTGCAAGAAGTGGGACCGCAAACAGCAGGTCAAGCGCGTGCGGGATCAGCCGTCGTGTCCGCAGTGTGGCTCGACCCGCATCGCCGCGCTGAATCCGTGGGCCGAGGAAGTCGTCTCGGCCGTCCGGACCGACGACAAGGACGAGGAGCAGGAGAAGATGACCGAACGAGCCTACCGCTCGGCCTCGCTGGTCCAGAGCCACGGGAAGCGGGCGGTGGTCGCGCTGGCCGCCCGCGGGGTCGGGCCCCACAACGCCGCCCGCATCATCAACCGCTTGCGGGAGGACGAAGACGAATTCTACCGGGACATCCTCCGGCAGGAGCGGGAGTACGCGCGCACGCAGTCGTTCTGGGGTTGAGACGTGACGGCGAACTAACTCAGTTCCCGAATCGCCTCCGCGAGTCGTGGCTCGATAGCATCGGGGTCGGGCGCGTCGACGGTGAGTTCGGTGTGTCGCTCGTCAGCGTCGGTCACCTCCGAGAGCAGTCCGGCGCTGCGGTCGACCTCGACGTACACCGTGAGCAGGTCGTCGTCGAACACCGGGACGATTTCGACCTCGTCGACCGTGCCGGCGAACTCGCCGCGCTGGGGCCGGAACTCGAACTCCTGAACGAACCTCGCCGAAGTCGTGAACAGGCTCCCAGCCGTCGCCTGACAGGACGACGAGTGCAGCGTAAAGCCGAGCGAATCCAGCGCGTCGAACACCGCCTGCGTGCGGTGGGTCGGTTCGACCTCGATGTAATCCTCGTCGCCGGGGTCGACCGCCAGCGAGATGTCGAGGCCGGTCTCGATTTCGACAGAGGTCGAGCGCGTGGTCACCGGCGTCTCCCGGGGAATATCGATAGTGGTCTCGAAGCGGCGTTCCTCGCCGGCTTCGATAGTGAACGGCTCGGTGAGTTGCCACTGATCGATGATTGCGTCCTTGTACCCCTCGTCGGACTTGTATTCGGTCTCCAGCGCGAAGTAAACCGCGTCGATATCCTGGTCCGTCGATCCGCCCTCGACGTGGACCTCGGCCTGCACTGAGTCGCCGGCTCTGACGGTGTCTGTCGGTAGAATCGTATCTACTGTGGCCGACCCGATGCCGATTCTGGAGAGCACGTCTTTCATTGGTATTGTGCAATTCGCCCGTCACGTCGTATAAACTTCAGGGTGAAATTTGGTCGAAAGAATCAGCGACCGCCGGGTAACTCAAGCCGCTTCACAATTAACGGGTGGTATGGCCGACTGGCGCGAGGCGTCGGACCCGACCTGCCCGGAGTGTGGGGAGCCGCTGGAGCCCACAGCGATGACCTGCCCGCACTGCGACGCGTCGCTGCTCACCGACGAGCAGGCCGAGATGCTCGACGAGCGCCTGACCGAGACGCTTGAGTCGATGGACTCCGGTGCGCCGACGTGGGCCGTCACGCTCACGGGGCTCTCGCTCGGCGTCGCTATCGCACCGCTCGTGCTGTACGCCGTCGTCATCCTCGTCGGCGATCTCTCGCTTCTCGTGGCCGTCGGCGTCTTGCTGGCCGGCTGGCTCGGTCCGGCCGCGTATCTCTCGCGGCTGCGTAATCCCAGTGAGGTGCTGGCCCGGGGGCTGTACCTCGTCGTCGCCGGCGTGGCCGTCGTCGTGCTCGCAGTCGGCTACGAAGTCCTCCTGTCGGATGGCCCGTCAGTCGTCTCGGAGCGGACCGCGCTCGTGTCGCTGGGTCTGGCGATTCCGGCGGCACTGGGCGCGCTCATCGCGCGTCGCGCCGCCCGGCGGGCTGACCGGCAAGCCCGCGGAGAGCCGGGGCCGCTACACGAGCGCTTCGGTATCGACGACGACGAGCCCGACAACTGAAAACGCCTAAGCGGGCCGCCGTTCTCCACCCGTGCATGCGACTGGAGGAGTACTGGGGCATCGGCCCGAAGACGTCCGAACTGCTGACCGAGGAGTTGGGCGTCGAGCGGGCCATCGAGGCCATCGAGTCGGCGGATACACGAGCGCTAACCACGGCCGGCCTCTCTCGGGGGCGAGCGACGCGCATCCTCCGGCGGGCGACCGGGGCCGAGTCGATGGACCTGCTCGCCACCAGGGACACCCGCGACGTGTACAAGGAACTGCTGGACCTCGCCGAGGAGTACGCGGTCACGGCGGACGCGGCGGACAGCATCCGGGTGCTGACGCCGCTACCGACCCGCAAGGCGATGGACGAGCGGCTGGACGACGTGCTCGAAGCGCGGGATACGTGGGCCGACCTCTCGGAGGCGGACCAGCGGGCCGTTCTCGACGGGTTCGACGCGTACGACGCTGACGGGGGTGAACTGGCCGCGGTCGACGTGGCGCTCGCACTCCGGGACACTGGCGTCGAGAGCGGCGTGTTCGAGCCGTTAGCGGCCCTCGACGGCGAGTCGCTGACGGCTGGCCGGGCGGCACTCGCCGGCCTCGCGGGTGACGGGGAGTCCGTCGGTGAGGGGGCCGACGAGGAACTCGACCGCCTGCGCGACCAGCTCGGGCAAATAGAGGACCTTGCAGCGGCATCGATGGAGGTCGTCGAGGCCGTTCAGGAGGGCGCGCGGCGGCCCGACGAGTTCCAGGACGCGCTCGTCCGGCACGTCACGGGCGAGACGGGTATCGACGCTGCCAGAGTCCGCGACGCGATGCCCCGCGAGGCGACAGACGCGCGCGATTTCGTCGACGTGGCGCTCCGGGAACTCCGGAATACGCTCCGAAGCGACGTACAGGAGCGCGAGCAGACCGTTGCCGACCGGCTAGAAGACGACCTCGCCGACGCGCGTGAGGACATCGACGCCGCTGTCGAGGCGGTGGACGACATCGCCTTCTCCGTCTCGCTCGCCCGCTTCGCCATCGCCTTCGACCTGACGCGACCCACCTTCGTCGAGGACCGCAAGACTATCGCAGTGAAACAGGCCCGGAACCTCACCATCGCCGACGTGGAGAGCGTCCAGCCGGTCACCTACGCTATCGGCGACCACACGCTAGAGTTGGATCGGGCGAACCAGCCGCCGACTGGCGACCGGGTGGCCGTCCTGACCGGCGCGAACTCCGGCGGGAAGACGACCCTGCTGGAGACGCTGTGTCAGGTGCAACTGCTGGCCCAGATGGGGCTGCCGGTCCCCGCCGAGACCGCCGAGGTGGGTATCGTCGACACCGTCGTATTCCACCGCCGGCACGCGTCGTTCAACGCCGGCGTCCTCGAATCGACGCTGCGCTCGGTCGTGCCGCCGCTGACCGAGAGCGACCGGACGCTGATGCTCGTCGACGAGTTCGAGGCTATCACCGAGCCCGGCTCCGCCGCCGATCTCCTCCACGGACTCGTGACGCTGACCGTCGACCGCGACGCGCTGGGCGTGTTCGTCACTCACCTCGCGGACGATCTCGAACCGCTGCCCACCGAGGCCCGTGTCGATGGCATCTTCGCCGAAGGGCTGAATCAGGACCTCGAACTACAGGTCGACTATCAGCCCCGGTTTGGCACTGTCGGGAGATCCACACCAGAGTTCATCGTCTCCCGCCTCGTCGCGAACGCGAACGACCCCGTCGAGCGCAACGGGTTCGAGACGCTCGCCACGGCCGTCGGCGAGGAAGCGGTCCAGCGGACGCTCTCGGACGCGCTCTGGACCGACGAGTAGCGAGGTTATCACAGCGACCTGGCGACGACTTGCTCCTCCCCTTCGACTGCCTCGGCGACGTTTTCCAGAAGCCGCCGTACCTCCCGGCGGTTGTACCAGCGGATAAGCGGCGCGAGGAGAACCTCAGGGAGTGGCCCGGGAACCTCGTACTCGGCCGCGTATGTGAGCCGCGTGCCCCCGCGCTCCGGTTCGAACCGCCAGGCTATCCGGCCCGTCAGGTCGCCGCTCATCTCGTAAACGATACGCTCGGTCGGCTTGTACGTCGAGGCACGGACCTCACCGGTGAAGGTGATTCCGAACATTTTGTACTCGTACGCAGCGCGGTTTCCGCTGTTTGGCAGCCGCTCGATGCGTTCGGCACGGGTAAGGCTCGGCGTGACGGCCGCCTGGTTCGACGGCTCGTCCATGAACGTGAACACCGTCTCAACGGGGGCATCGAGCCACCGGTCGTCGGACGTGTGAACCGTCATACGGACTACTTCACGCTCCAGTATCTTACAGGCTCGGCCACACAGTGCCAACAGACCGGTCCGAGGGCGGAAACTGTTGCAACCGGTCCCAGCGGTTACAGCCGCCGGGTGCGGCGTGACTGTGCTCGGCTCTTCGAGTCGCGTCGCCGCCTGTCGATGACAGCGGCGAGGTAGGTTCTATGCATCATGAATGATTTCCCGGCAGGAGCCGAACCTGCGCCGGGCGGGAACCCGGCTCCGCCTGGTGATTCCAGGGAGGCAAGAGACGGGACGAGTTGGAGGGCTGCGCTTACGCGTCACCGATCACGTCGACGCCGTTGACCGCCATCACGCCGAACCCCTCTCGCAGGAGTTCGGTGCGGCCATCGGCGGTGTTCCGTTCAGCGTCAACGCGCAACGTCAGCGACACGTCGGCGTCGACCCGGATGTCGGTCCAGGTGGGCCGCACGCTGGTCACGCGGTCGACGGCCACGTCTTCGACGCCGTCGACGGCCGCGAGGACGCCGGCGACACCGGCTTCGAGGGTCTCGGACCCGCCACGCGGGACGCGCAGTGATACGTCGGCCGATACCTCGGTCGGGGGGGTCGCCTGCAGCGACATAACGCCGACGGCCGGAGTCGAACCGGGCCGGGAGGGCACTCACCAATCGAGTCGCGTCGGTCGGGGACTGCGCGGGTGGCGGGCGCGTACGTCCGGCCCGGGGGCCGGTCCAGGATTCCCACACCGGGACGATGGGGAACCCGACGGCTGGACAGCGAGATAGCTACACGGCACAGTACAGGCTCCGGGGCGAGTCCCGACACGCCGACAGGCCACACCGGACGGTGTGAACCTATCTGAGCCGGTGGGCCGACCGGGAAGCGGAGCCTCACCGCTCGACAGTGAGCCGGATCGAATCGCCGCCGCAGTGCGGCGTCCGTGAGTGGGACGCCGGTCCCACGGCGGCGAACCAGTCTACGGTGCCACGAACGGAATCTTCACCGAGCGGGTGTCCGCGGCAGCCCGTTCCCCGATAAGGGGTGCATACTCGACCGTAGCGTCGAGGCTACGTTCGATGGCCGACCGCCCGCTGTACAGCCAGCGAGCGAACGACGTTGGCGCGGGAACGGGAATAGCGTAGGTCATGGGTCACCACGTCGGTGAAAGCGACGTACGTGTAGCCTGAACCGGTGATATATTAAATCTGTTTCAGACGTGATACCAAATGGCAGGCACTTGCGGTGATCGATAGCATGTGATCAATCGACACCACAGTGTCAGTCGGCCGCGGCCGGTTGCTGTGGCGTGGCCGGGCTCTCGGAACTCGCCTCGCTGTGTGAGGCAGTTCCCGCGAGCGTCCGCGTGGAGTTCCCCACGACGAGCAGGCTACTGGCCGTCATTGCCAGGGCCGCGAACAGCGGGTTCAGGACGCCGAGCAGCGCCAGCGGGAGCGCCACGGCGTTGTAACAGAACGCCCACGCGAGGTTCTGGCGGACCCGCGTGCGGGTCGCGGTCGTTACTTCGAACATGTCAGGGACGGCGCGCAGGTCGTCCGTCGTTACGACCGCGTCGGCCGCATCGGCGGCCAGTGACGTGCCCGACGCCATGGTGATGCCGACGTCGGCGGCAGCCAGCGCCGGGGCGTCGTTGCTCCCGTCGCCGACCATCGCGACGGTCCCGCGGGACTGCAACCGCTCGACGACTTCGGCTTTCGCTTCGGGCGGCACTCCGGCGAACACCTCGTCGACACCGTCGTGGCGCTCGAACGGGGTGGCAGCCTCGGGGCGGTCGCCGGTGATGACGACGACGTCACGGTTTTGGGCGAGCGTCGAGACGACCGACTCCCAGTGCGAGCGGAGCCTGTCCCCCGCAACGAGTACGTCCCGCGCTTCGCCGTCCCAGCCGACGAGCGCCGGGACGCGCCCGTTATCGGTCGCACGTTCACACCGGGTCCGGAGGCCGGCGGGCACGTCGAACCCGAGGTCGTCGAACAGCGCTTGCGTCCCGACGACAACCCGGTCCCCGTCGACCGTCGCACTGACGCCCTGACCCGGGTGTTGCTCGAACCCGGAGACGGCCGCATCCGGTACCGGGACGGCGTCCGTCACTGCCTCGGCGATGGGATGCTCCGCGAACTGCTCGACCGCGGCCGCCTTGGCCATCGCCCGCTCGTCGGCCCGCTCCAGCAGTTCCATCTCGCCGGTCGTCAGCGTGCCCGTCTTGTCGAAGGCGACCACGTCCGCGTCGGTCGCCGTCTCGAACACCGCGTCGCCGGTGACGACGGTCCCGCCGTCCAGCGCCCGGCGGATGCCGGCCGCGGTCGCCAGCGGCGTCGCCAACCCCAGCGCGCAGGGGCAGGAGACCACGAGCACCGCCAGCCCGGTCAGCATCGCGTCCGTGGGTGTCGCTCCAGCGGCGAGGTGCCCGCCGGTGGCGAGCACGGCCAGAACGACCACCAGCGGGACGAAGACGGCTGCGATGCGGTCGACCAGCCGCTGAACGCCGCCACGAGTGCTCTGGACCTCCCACAGCAGGTTCGTGAGCCGGTCGACGGTGCTCTCGGCGTCCGGCCCGACGCGCACGACGACGCCGCCCTGGGTCACCAGCGACCCCCCGATGACCCCATCGCCGTCCGCCTTCCGGACGGCCAATGACTCCCCAGTCACGAGCGACTCGTCGACGGCAGCGGTCCCCTCGAGCACGGTCCCGTCAACGGGGATTCGCTCGCCGGAGCGGACGACGACTTCGTCGCCGGGCGACAGCGCCCCCACGTCGACCTCCTCATGACCCCCGTCGGTGCGTCGCCGGGCACTATCGGCCCGCTGTGTCGTGAACTCCGTGAGGCGGTCCAGCGCGCGCCGCCGGACCCGGTCCTGATAGTAGTCGCCGACCGAGACTGCCATGACGATGACCGTCGCCACGTCGAAGTACACCTCTGTGTGTCCCAAGACGACAGCGACGACGCTGTATAAGAAGGCAGTCACAGCGGCCATCGCCACCAGCAGGTCCATGTTCGGACGGCCAGCCCGGAGGCTGACGTAGGCCCCGCGGAGCAGCGGCCACCCGGTGTAGCCGACCACGACGCCGGTCATGACGGCCATGTTCCACAGCAGGTAATCCCCCGCCTCCCCCGCCGGGTCGAACAGCAACAGGGACGGGTCGACACCGAGGTAGGCCGGATAGAGAAAGAGGACGTACCACAGCATCGTCATCATCCCGAAGAAACCGCCGACGATGAGACGCCCCTCCAGTTCGTACTCGTCGTCGGTCTCCGTGGCCTGGGGGCTGGCGTCGTAGCCGGTGCCGGCCACCGCGTCCGCGAGGTCCGACTCCGAGAGCGCGTCGGCGTCGTAGGTGAGTTTCATCGTCCCCGTCGGGTAGCTGGCGGCCGCGGCGGCGACGCCCTCGTGGTCTGTGGCCCGTGCTTCCAGGAACGTCTCGCAGGTCGCACAGTGCATCCCCTCGACGGAGAGGAAAGCCGTTTCACCGTCGGCGTCGTCCGGATCGGGTCCAGTGTCGGCTGCATCGCGGGTCTCCGTCGCCGGGTCGTCAAGGGTTCGCGCGACTTCCAGACAGCCGCGACAGCAGAACGTCCCCTCCACGGCGTCGTCGGTGACGGGCGTCTCGACCGGCAGGTCACAGAGCGTACAGTGGGTCATGTCCAGGGCATCGGCAGGGGTGGTTTCGGGATGGCGATGCCGAACGCCGCCAGCCCGTTCGATAGCGGAACGAGCGCCAGCGCGATGAAAACCACACCGAGCGCCCGGTGCAGCGTCGCGCGATGGCCCGGCGACAGCGTGCCGAAGGCGGTCCCGTAGGCGAACACCAGCGGAAACGTCCCGAGACCGAGCGCGGCCAGCGAGAGCCCGCCGGTGAGCGCGGAGCCGGTCGCGAACGCGTACAGGAACGCCGGGTAGAGCAGCGGGCAGGGGAGCAGCCCGTGCATCGCGCCCAGCGCGACCATCCCCGGACCGTCGACCCATCTGTCGACCCTGGCGACGAGCGACGCAGAAAGGCGCTGGAACAGGTCCCCGACCAGCGGCAGCGACCGGGCCACATCGACGGCGCGCCCACGCGAGAGATACCCTATGCCGACGGTGATGATAGCGAGTCCGACGAAAATCCCGACGGCGCCCCGGACGACGGTCCCGAGGCGTGCCAGGCCGGCGACGTCGTACAGGACGCCCCCGGCAGCGCCGAGAATTGTCCCGACGAGCGCGTAGCTCAGCGTCCGGCCGGCGTTGAACAGCGCGTGTTGGCGTATCTCGTGGCCGGACACCGGCCCGCCGTCGTCGAGTCTGTCGGCGTAGGTGGTGACTAACGGCCCGCACATCCCGAGGCAGTGAACGCTACCTACGAGTCCAAGCCCGACGAACGCCGCGAGGCCGGCCGTCTCACCGGAACTCAGCCCCGCCGTCCCGAACTGCATATCAGACGGTACTCGACTCTGTTGGTTGTGTCATCCAGAACAGACTGCCGGCGATGATGACGACGCTGACCAGCGAGAGTGCAACGATGGAGCGCCCGGTTCCCTGCATGTAGTACGCGACCGGCGCGAGCCCGAGCAGCGCCAGCAACGTTACGATCCGAGGGCTTGACGCAGACATACCTGGCCGTACGTTAGAGGGGTTATAAAAAGAAACGGGTCGTTCCTGCCGGCTGAAAACACCATCAGGGGTTTTTTTAGGTGATCTGCTATTCTCCCAGATATGGTACGGCACGAAGCTAGAAGCAGCCAGCTGCCAGATTCGCACGACGCGGTGGGGGTGCGACGATGGCGCTGAGTCGGCGACAGTTCGTCGGTGCCGCAGCCGGGACAGCGGCGCTGGCCGCGACCGGCACGGCGACAGCACAGGAAGAACCGGACTACGGCGGCTGGTTCGACGACGTTTCGAACTACGACGGGACCGTCGACCAGCGAGGACAGGACACCGTTACAATCACTGTCGGCGCGCAGGGCAACAACGGCGCGTTCGCCTTCGACCCGCCGGCAGTGATGGTCAATCCGGGAACGGAGGTTGTCTGGGAATGGACCGGCGAGGGCGGCGGCCACAACGTCGTTTCTGACGGCGACGGCCCGCTTGACTCGGGCGATCCCGTCAGCGAAGCCGGAACGACCTACAGCCACACCTTCGAGTCGGAGGGGATGTTCAAGTACGTCTGTGTTCCCCACGAAGCGCTCGGGATGAAAGGCGCAGTCGTCGTCCGGTCCGGTGGCAGCGGCGGCGGCGACTCCGATGGCGGCGGTCAGCAACAAGGACCGCCGGCAAACCCGGATTACGGCGGCTGGTTCGACGACGTTTCGAACTACGACGGAACGACAGTCGACAGAACCGACGCCGATAGCGTCGAGATATCGGTCGGCGCGCAGGGCAACAACGGCGCGTTCGCCTTCGACCCGCCGGCGGTCCGGGTGACACCCGGGACTGAGGTAACCTGGACCTGGACCGGCGAGGGCGGCGGCCACAACGTCGTTTCTGACGGCGACGGCCCGCTTGACTCGGGCGACCCCGTCAGCGAAGCCGGAACGACATACAGCTACACCTTCGAGGAGATGGGCGTGTATAAGTACGTCTGTGTCCCTCACGAGTCGCTCGGCATGAAGGGCGCCGTCGTTGTCGGCGGCCCACTTGACGGTGGCAGTGGTGGCAGTGGCGGCGGAAGCGGACAGGAGGGTGGCGGTATCGAACTCTCCGGCCCGCAGTGGCTCCTTTCGGGCTCGGTCCTGCTGGCGTTCTTCTCGCCGCTGTTGTTCGCGTTCGCGATGCGGCGCCGCCAGAGCGGGCGGCCGCCACAGACGAGTGAGGGTGGCGAGCTGCGGCGGGCGACCGGTCCGGAACCGGTCGAAGAGGCTGCGGAAACTGAACCGGCTGTCGAACTGGGCCACGACGAGTACGACCCGAAGGGAACAGCGGCGCTGGTCGCCTTCTACTTCGTGCTGATCGGCCTGCTGTGGGTGTTCATGTACTTCGTCGAGTTCCTCGGCCGTGTCTCAATAATCGGGTGATAGCATGCAGGTTCATAGATTCGAAAAGGTCTGGCTCGGCGCAGCGATACTGCTCATCGTCGGTTTCATCGCGACCATCGCCTACGGATCGGTCGGCGTTGGCGTCGGGATGGTCGGCGATTCGGGCGGACAGATCAGCGCAGAGGCGGTACAGAACGGTAACACTGGAACCCAGTTCGACGACCCCGGTGTCGTCAAAGAGGACGGGCAGTACGTCGTGTACGTCGTCGCCCGGCAGTTCCAGTTCTCTCCCGGAACCGGAGACACACCGATCCGCGTGCCCGCGGGTGAGAACGTCACGTTCAGAGTAACCAGTGCCGACGTGGTTCACGGGTTCTCCGTGGTCGAGACCAACATCAACACGATGGTCATTCCCGGGCAGGTCTCGGAAGTCTCGGCCCGGTTCAACGAGCCCGGCACCTACGGGCTCATCTGTCATGAATACTGCGGGGCGGCCCATCACACGATGGGTGGCTCCGTCGAAGTCGTCCCGCCGGAGGAGTACGATATGCAGCAAGAGAACATCGACCAGTCCGCAGATGACGCACAGGCTCAGGAGGAGGCGGATCAGTAATGGTGTTCGTCGACTCCTATCCGAAAACGTCGAAGCTCGTCCGTAGCGAGTTCCTCGTCTCGTTCATCGCGCTCGGAATCGGTGCGCTGTTCGGCGTCATCCAGGCGCTCCATCGCACCGGCGTGTTCCGGGGCTTCGTCAGTTCGGCTGACTACTACACCATTCTGACGGGCCATGGCGTCCTGCTGGCGCTCGTATTTACAACGTTCTTCATCGCGGGACTGTTCGCGTGGGCCGTCACAAACAGCCTCGAACGCGAGCTCCCACAGCGAATCGCCTGGTCGGCGTTCTGGCTGATGCTCACGGGAACAGTGCTTGCGGCCGTGTCCATCATCGGTGGTATCGTCGGTTCGCCGTCGATTCTGGGTCACGACCTCGAAGCGGACGTGCTGTTCACCTTCTACGCCCCGATGAAGGCCCATCCGGCGTTCTACATCGGCGCCGCGCTCATCATCGTCGGCTCGTGGATCGCCGGCCTCGCGTACTTCAAATCCCTGTGGGAGTGGCGCTCTGAGAACCCGGGTGAGCGGATTCCGCTGCAGACGTTCATGGTCCTGACGACGATGCTGATGTGGTACATCTCCACCATCGGCGTCGCCGTCGAGGTCGTTGCCTTCCTCATTCCGTGGTCGCTCGGGCTCATCCAGAACGTCGACCCGCTGCTGACGCGGACGCTGTTCTGGTACTTCGGCCACCCTGTCGTGTACTTCTGGCTCATGCCGGCGTACCTCGTCTGGTACACGATCCTGCCGAAGCTGGCCGGCGGGCGACTGTTCAGTGACCCGCTGGCCCGCGTCGTGTTCGTCGCCTTCCTGCTGCTCTCGACCCCGGTCGGCTTCCACCACCAGTACACCGACCCCGGCATCCCCTCGGGCTACAAGTTCATCGCGATGACGAACACGATGTTCTTGCTGTTGCCCTCGCTGCTGACCGCGTTCACCGTGGTCGCATCGGTCGAACACGGCGCTCGCCAGCGGGGTGCAAAGGGCTACCTCTCCTGGCTTCGAGATCTGCCGTGGGACAAACCGGCCTTCGCCGGCTGTATGCTCGCCGGCCTGATGTTCGCCGCAGGAGGGTTCTCCGGTATGATCAACGCCGGGATGAACATCAACTACCTCATCCACAACACCATCTGGGTGCCCGGCCACTTCCATCTCACCGTCGGGACTGCGTTCGCGCTGACGGCGATGGCGATCAGCTACTGGCTGGTCCCACAGATCACCGGGAAGAAGCTTCGACAGCGGGGCTTGGCCGTGTTCCAGCCCTACGTCTGGTTCGTGGGCATGGCCGTGATGTCGAACGCCATGCACCGCGCCGGGCTCGCCGGTATCCCACGACGGACTGCCGAACCGACGTACGACGAGTTCGCGTTCGAGGGCGTCGCCGGAACGGTCGGCGAAATGCGACTCCAGATCGCCATCGGCGGCTTCCTGCTGTTCGTCGGCGCGGCGATGTTCCTCATCGTCATGGCCGACACGCTGCTCGCACGACGCGGCGGGACGCTGTCGGTCAACAGCAACATCCCGGAACCACTGTCCGGTCCGGACCACAGTCCGCGCATCCTGGACAACTACAAGCTCTGGACGGCTATCGCCCTCCTGCTCATCGTCATCGCCTACGGTCCGCCACTCGCCAGTATGGTCGCTGACGGACTGTTCGCACCCGGTAGTCCGCCGATCCCGGTCTAACACCACTTCACTACTCTCTCATTATGTTCGAAGACGTCGACGGTCCGGAGAAGAAAACGCTGCTACGACTGCTCATCATCGTCGGAATCGGCTTGCCGATCCTCATTGAAGTCGTTACGTTCGGGAGTATGCTGGGTCATCACCTGACAGGAGACACCGGAGGCGAGGCGGTCACTGAAACGCCGACGGCGGAGTCGGCCGGTGCCGGGGTGGGCGACCCGATCCTCGAATCCTCGGCAGTCTCAGCTCGCATCGAGGCGGCGTCTGTCGTCACCGCGGACGAGGGGTGGCGGTTCACGCTCACGGTGAACGTGACGAACACCGGGTCCGACACCGCGGCAGTTCGTCTCGACAGCGTCACAACCCGGAGCGGCGAGACGATTGAGGGGGCCGCGAGCACTGGACGGCTATCAGTGGAGCAAACTGACGACGTGACTCAGTCGTGGCTGCTTCCCCCCGGCGAACGACCGGATACCGTCTCTGTAACGGTGTTCCGGTATCCGGCCGGGGAATCAGTACAATCGACACAGTACACCGTTGCGCTCGGTGACATCCCCGTGTCGAACCGCTAGCGGCCGACGGGGTCGCCACAGGACGGGCAGGTGTCGGCGTCGGGCGGGAGCGACTCGCCGCACTCGCCGCAGTACGACTGTCCGGCATCGCGTCCGCCCGGCGTGAAGACGGACGTGTCGTCCATCCACGCTTCGTCGGTCCCATTCGTATCCCCCGTCCCGGCAGTCTCCGGTTCCGTTTCCGTACCGCTGTCCTTGGCTGCCGCCCCCGGTCCGGCGTCCTCATCTGAGGACCACACGTTATCTTGCGCCGATTCGTGGGCAGGTGGTTTCGCCCGTGGCGCTTCGTCGGGCGAGAACACTCGCGTCCCGGTGTGGCCCGGTGACTCCTCTGCGCTGCCATCGTCCGCGGTGTTGGTCCCATCCCCAGCCTGTTCCGGGGAATCCGGTTCAACACCCACGTTCTGGTCAGGAACTGGAGTCTCGTCGCCGTTTTGCGGACCGCCGACCGGTGGCATGATGGGGAACCGCTGGTCCGGACGGCGCTGGGGGTTCGAAAGCGGCGCACGGATTCTGACGACGGTTCCAGCGAGCAGTTGGAACAGGAGGTACGCGCTCGCCAGCACGCCGGGGACGGCGATAAACAGAGGTGTGGCTTGCGATGGCTGTACACCCGTCAGTTGCAGCGCCGTCTCGGCCACGGGGCCGACGCCGGCCTGTGCCAGCCACGGGGACAGTGTCGACGACCCGCCGGGTGCGTTGACTGGCTGGATCAGCCACCCAGTACCGAGGGAGGCAGCGCTCACGAACACCAGTACCGACAGGAGGGGCGGGACCGAGAGCGTGTACACGCGGTGTCCGTAGGCGACGGTCCGGACGACGAGATGCACCGTCCCGAACAGTGCAACCACTGTGAGCGGACGCCGCTGCCCGAGCGTGACAGTGAGCAGCAGGCAGCCGAGGAGCACACTGCCAGGGATAGCGAGCAACAGGCTCGGATGGTCCAATCGATACGCGTCGACGAGGTTGCCGTAGCTGTTCCGAAGCCGTCGGTTGAGGAGCACGACGGTCGCAAGCGACGGACCGACGAGCCAGACACCGGCAGCGAGGGCAGTCCGCATCGAGACAGCGACCCCTTCGATTATCGCGAGAACAGTGCCTTCGAGCCCCAGCGTCTCCATCAGCAGTCCCGTTGCGAGCACCCAGCCGCCGTACGTGACCCATGCCAGGCCCACGCCGACGAACAGCCAGGTTTCGGCTCGCAGTAGTGCGGCGGACTCGCGGAGTTCCAACCCAAGTCGACCACGCTCCATCGCCCTGATGTTTCCCGACCGACCGCTTAACTGTGGGTGGTCACACCGCCCGGATTGTCATCGTGGCGACGCCCGACAGTTCGAGTTCATCGCCCGGGTGGATCTGTTCCCGGTCGCCTTTCTTCAGCGGCGTCTCGTTCAGCAGGGTCGGGTTGTCCCCGAGGTCGACCAGGTAGTACCCTTCCGGCTGGCGGTCGAACCGGACGTGTTCGCGGTGGATCCGAACTGCTTCGTCTTCCGGCCGTCCGGCATCCAGTAGCGCAGCCCGGATTTCCCGGCCGATGCGGTCCCCGTCTTCGACGGTGATGTCGCGACCCTCGACCGAGAGAACGAGTTTGTCCGGGACCGTCGCGTCGTCCGTGGACTGTGATGCGAGCGTGTCGACGGCGTTGCCCGCGGCCGCCGATTCAGCCCCTGTCTCGTCGCCGGTCGACGAGTCGGATGCCGAGTCAGCAGTCGGCGCGTCGGTTTCGCCGCGGTGGGCGTCTAGGTTCTCCCCGCAGTTGACGCAGAAACTGGCATCGTCGTCGATGGCGGTGTCACAGGACGGGCAGAAATCGAGCGATCCGTCGTCACCCGGCGTGATGTCCTGTACATCGGCGCCGCAGTCGACGCAGAAATTCGCGTCGGCGTCGAGTTCCCGATCGCAGTCCGGGCAGGTAATCGTCGCCGGCTCGTCATCTGCGTCCGGGGTTTCGTCGGGCGCTTCGACGTGCTCGTCGGAGTCGCCGCCGGACTGGTCCGGTTCGTCGTCGGACTCGTCGGGCCCCCCAGCTTCCGGCTCGGTCTGGCTTTTGTCTTCGCTGTCGGTTTCATCTTCGTGTCCCGTAGCCGTCTCCGCAGCTTCGTCTCCGGCTTCGGCTGCCCCAGTGTCCGAAGCCTCGTCCGTCCCTTCCGCTATCAGGTCGGCATCGTCCGGCACCCCGTCGTCGGTGTCGAAATCGGCGGCGGTTTCGTCAGTGTGTTGCCACTCACCACAGTCCGGGTTTGTGCACCACCCACCGGCAACTGTCGGATCGAAATCCTCGTCGCATATGGGGCATTTTACCGTGTGGTCGGATTCAGGCATGGGTTTCGTTAGAGTCTATAGAGTCGAGAAATAAAATACTTGTCCCACGAAACTTTCCCGCTACTCGTCTGTCATAATAACTGTATCACGTTCGGAAATATCGAGGTCCGGATCGATATCTCGAACCGGCATTCCACCGCTTTCCGGCGTCTCCGGGAGCGCGCTGTCGGCGAACAGGAGCACGGAGATATTGTCCTTCCCGCCGCGGTCGTTCGCCAGCGCCACGAACTCCTTACTCGCCGCGTCGAGAGACGAGGCATCGAGGACCACGTCTCGGATTTCGTCGTCGGTGACGACCGCTTCACGGATTCGGTCGGCCACCGCGTCGGCCCGGTCCGAGTCGACGTACTTCTCGTGCAGGCCCGGCGCGTCGGTCTGTGCATCGATGAGTCCGTCACTGGTCGCCAGTACCGTGTCTTCCGCGTACAGTCTGACTGTCCGTGTGTCCACCTGAACAGTCGCCTCGCCGGGGTCCTCGTAGCCGGATCCGCCCAGAGCGCGCGTGATTTCGTTTCCGTTGGGGTGGACGTGGGCCTCGACGGGGTCGATTTCGTCGCTGTCGACCCACTCCTGAACGACAGCGTGGTCCCTTGTCAGCGGCGAAATCGTCTCACGGGCACTGTTGACGACGTAGGCTCGGCTATCACCGACCCAGCCGTAGTGAAGCTTCCCATCGGCGTAGATTCCCGCGACGACCGTCGTGTAGGACTGGGTCCCGGTCTCGTCGGCGTACCGGATGATTTCTCGATGGGCCGCCGTAATCGCCTCGGCAACGGCGGCTTCGAGTTCCTGTTCGCCGGGCGGGTCCGGGAGGACGTCGCGGGCGACATCGACGTCGAACCCGCCGGGATAACTCCGGGCCGTTCGAATCGCCACGGGGGCGAGGTGTTCAGCCACGATAGTCGTCGTAATGTACGACGCAATGTCTCCGGCGTCGTGTCCGCCGGCACCGTCGGCCACCACGAACACGCCGGCCGAACGGTTCATTGGTCGGCTGTCGCCGTCAGTGTCGGACGACTCCGATTTATCGGCGTCAACAGCCCCAGTATCGGCTGTCCCGTCCCCTGCTTCGTCATCGTCCGCTCTGTCTGAGTTCAGAGACTGCGGTCTGTCTTGCCCGCGGTACCCGTCCCGATGGCCCTCCTCGAACACCGTCAGTGAGACGCTGTCCTCGTTGATTCCCTGTCCTCGCTTCCTGTCGCCGATGTCGTAGTTCGTGCTGTATCTCATGACTCCTCCGGATGGAACTCGAACGTGACCCCGTAGGTCGGATGGACCAGCGACACCAGGTCGCCGTCGGTGAGTGTGACCGCCTCGGGTGGGACGTTGCCGTGTCGGTCGGTCGGGTCCTCGCCCTCGGAACGCAGTCGGTCACGCCCGGGCGCGGAGAGGACCCGCTGCCAGCCGGCCCCTTTCTGGACGAACGTCCCGTTGAGACTCCGGTCGTGGAGGGACCAGTCGCCGTCCTCGATGTCGAACTGAACCTGGACCGAGGAGATGTACTCCCCCTGTGGGTCTTCAATCGTTATCGACGCTGGGGGACCGCTCGCGCCCTGTCGCCCGATGGTGTCACCGGGCTCGATGGTGAACTGCCTCTCCGCCTGGATGTACGTCACCGACGCCGTTGCGGGCGGCGTGGGATCGCGCTGTTCGAGGACCTCCTTGAGGACCGTCGCGTTCCGGTATCGGTCGCGGTAATGTGACTGTGTGGCTCGTTCAACGATTTCAGCCAGATAATCGTCGCAGTCGGCCCCGAACGCCTGCGGGTTCACACCGTCTTTCTTCGGGACGCTCCCCTTGAGCAGGAACAGGAGTATCTTCCCGATGGAATAGACATCCGACCACGGCCCCTGCCGAACGTCGGTTCGGCTGGCCTCGGCGACTTCACGCGGCTTGAACGGCCCCAGAATCGTCGTCCCGGTGTTGCCGGAGGTCGGATCCTCGGTGGCATCGAACCCCGTCGCCGTATTGAAATCGATGAGCGTGGGCGTGATGTCGGGCGTGAGCATCACGTTCTCCGGTTTCAGGTCCCGGTAGACGATCTCGTTCTCGTGGAGAAACCCCATCGCGTCACAGAGGTCGATGCCGATCTGTCGGACCTGCTCGCTGTCGTCGATCGGGCCGTGCTGGTCGATGACCTCGTCGAGTTCGATCCCGTCGACGATCAGTTGGACGACCAGAAACGGAACGTCACGCTCCGTGACCTGGTCGTAGTAGTCCATCACGTTCTCGTGGCCGCCGGCTCGGCGGATGCGCTCGAGCGAGCCGACTTCCTTTTTGAAGTACTCCTCGATGATATCGGGGTCGTTCTGTGATTCGGTGTAGTTGGGGTACTTGACAGCGACCGCCTCGCCCGTCTCGGTGTCTCTGGCGCGGAACGCCTTTGCGAACCCGCCCTTGCCGAGGAACTCCTCGAGTTTGTATCGGCCGGCGATGACATCACCGCTCTCGGGTTCCCAGGTCATGAATTACCCGTCTCTCCGGCCTATTGCGGCACTGCCGACACGGCGGGTTCGCGGGGTCACTTTTGGATGCCCTCGTCGGTGACGATCTTCGTCGCCTTGTTCTGCTCTTTGCGTCCGCCTTCCATCACGATACGCGTTTCCCGCTCAGCTGTCTGGACGGCTTCGGTGTCCTCGCCGTGGATGCGCGTCATCCGCTCCAGTTGGGTCTGGGCTTCGGCGACGTTGCCCTTGCCGAGTTCCGTCTTGATAACCGTCTGTCGGTGATCCACGTCGACCTGTTCGTTGTGCTCGGCCAGTTTCCCCTCGTCGTCGGTGTAGTCGACGGTGATTGATTCCCGCGTCGTCTCGCCGCCGGCGTGCAGCGTGACATCCGCCAGGGACACAGCGTCCTGCGGGTCATTGGCCGGGGCGTGTATCTTTAGCACGACCCGCTGAGTCTCCCGATCAAGTAGATCGGGCAGCGGTACGACGGCCGCGTTGTCCTCCCAGTCGAGGTCAACGGACTGGGTCTGTGGGAGCGAGCGATACACCTCGCTCACTTCGACGCCGTCGGCCACGTCGAGTTCCAGTCTGGCGTCTGGGGCGACGACTGTGCCGGCCTCCTCGACTGCATCACCGAAGAACGACTCGATGTCACCGGCGGCGTCCAGATGGGTCCACTCGCCGCGAGCGACAGTGCCGAGGGTCCGGATAGTTTCCTCGCGGTAGTCGCTCCCGATGCCGGCCGCCTTGATTCGGATACCCTCACTGTCGATTTCGCGGGCCAGCGCTCCGAACGCTTCCGGGTCGTGGGCATTGTCCTTTCCATCAGAGAGGAGGAGGACCCGCCTGGCCGTGCTGTCGTCGCTCGGTAAATCCTGCAGCGATGCCTTCGCTTCCAGCAGGCCGCTGTACATGTCAGTGCCCCCGCCAGCGGAGATATCAGCGACCGCGTCTACTGCCGTCTCGCGCGAAATACTCTCCCATCGCGTCGGCTCCAGCACCGTCGTGACCTCGCTGTCGAAAGCGATGATCGATATGTAGTCGTCCTCATCGAGCAACCCGAATACCCACTCCGCACCCGCGCGTGCCTGCTCGATATCGTCGCCGGCCATCGACCCACTGGCGTCGATACAGAGGGCGATCTGTCGCGTGGGTGGTTCCTCCAACCGTCCGGGCTCGACTTCGATCTCAGCGGTCAGTTTCGCCCCGCCCGTCGGCACGTAGGGTCGGTTGACCTCGCTCACGACAGTAGCGGTCATACTGGTAGTTGGGTCGTACGGAGTAGTTATATGTTTCCCTCAGATCGAGGGAAAAAAGTGTCAGCTACCACCTCGCCCGGTAGCTTGCTGCTACCGCCCCGCTCCCAGCAGTAGGCGCTATTTACTTCACCGTTCACGCTGCCTCGACCCGACTACCAACCCAGAGGAGCGTTCCGAGCAGCGCCACGAGAGTGATGGGAAGCAGCCACTGGAACAGCGAGAGGATGCCAGCACTCGCCTGGACCCCGACCACGAGCAGGATAGTGGGGCCACAACAGGCGAACCCGGAGAGCAGTCCCGGCAGGCCCGCGACAGTCCCTGCGCCCGGGCCGAGGCGACAGGCCGACGGACCGCGCCACGCGACGACGGAGACGGCGAGGTTGAGTCCGACCAACGATGCCAGGATGGCCCCGAGAAGCATGTTCAGCGGCGCGACGAGCAGTTCAACGGGACCGACGACCACTAACGCAATTGGTTCCCACTGAAACGGCCCCACCTGCCGGAGCGCGCGGGTGAGCGGGTCACTGACAACTGACACCGAAAACCCCGACCGGCCGAGCCCCAGATGTCTGAGCCCGACGAGATACAACAGGAAGTACGCTAGTCCCGTCAGACCCAGGGTCATCCGTCCGTCGGGGCGGGTGAGTGCACCACGAACTGCGACAGCCGTGTTCCCGAGCAGGCCTTCGATTCTGGCAGCCAAGCCGGCCTCGCCCGTCGAACTGTCAGTCGACATACGAACTCCTCGGATAGAATCCAGCCCAGGCGAACCACATCGCGTCGAAGGCCAGCGAACGGTCCAGCGGAAGGGAATCGGCATCGTGTGTGGTCCCGTCAAGCGTGTAGCCGTCGTCTGACACCTCGACCGTCGCTGACTCCGGGTTCGCGTATACGTAGCCCGTTGCGAGGTCGGTGTCGGCGACGGCGACGTACGGCGTGTCGTCGATGTGACCGGTCAGCACACGCTGACGCAGCAGTGTTTCTTTATCGAAAGCGAGCGCCCCCGTTTCCGTCCGGGTTCCGATGACGATGGCCTTCGGATGAGCGCGGCTGTCACCCTGCAGCGGCTCGAACAGCGTTCGAGTACTCGAATAATAGCCGCGTTTCTCGTTGTACTGGCCGTACGGATCGACGCCGTAGCGCCGCGAGAAGCCGGTGTCTTCGGTCAGGACGGTTGTCTCCGGATAGGCGCTAGACCAGCGCTTCCACGTCGTCCAGGTGACCCGGAACTCCCGCAACGACTCGCCAGTTAGTGGGCCTTTAATTGCCGTCGCGAGCATCTGTGGCCACCAGCTGTCGGTACCCCGGTCGTACATCGTCAGGTTCGAGTTCACCAGCCGACCGGAGACGCCGAACTCCACCGCGCCGCGCTCGAACCCCTGTGCGGTGCCCGTCAGCGGACAGTATGTGACCGCGACGGGGTCGGCAGCGATGGTGTCGTTGACGATTTCGTGGTGGACGAGAATGTACTGCGGGTACGCTTTCGCTTCCCCGTCACGGGTCACGCCGAACACCGGGTCGTCCGGAGCCAGTAGGTCTGGGGCCCTGTCGGCAAACGTCGGGTCGTCGATGGCCGGAATGCCGTCTTTGGGAACGCCGCCGCTGACGACGTTCTCTTCGAGCGTTCCGATGTCGTAGTCCAGATATAGTCGGCTGTCAGCTGTGGGTGGTTCTGGCCCCTCGTTTCGGTCGGTTGCAGTCGATGCCGTGCCGGTTCCAGTACCGGTCCCGGATGCCGAGCCGCCGCCGGTCGTCGAACCGTCGTCTCCTACGCAGCCCGCACCGCCGAGTGTCACACCGACTCCAACCGTAGCGAGAAGCTGTCGGCGGGAGATTTCCATATCATGTGTGTGTTTCCCAACCACTAAGTCTCGCGGTGAGGGGGCGGTAACTCCCTGTTTGGCCACTCAGTGAACCAATCTCGTTGAGCGAGCCAGCGGTCGGGCCACTTAGCTGACGAGATCAGCGACCAACGACGAGACGTACTCCAGTTCGTCTTCGTTCACGCCGTGACCCATCCCCTCGTAGATGCGTTCCTCCACATCCCCGTTCAGTTGCTCGAAGACCGAGGCGGTGACATGAACGCGCTCCTCGGGGATGTGCGGGTCGACGTCGCTACAGCCCAGGAACACCGGCGTCTCCTCAGTGTCGCCCTCGTACTCGCTTTCATCGATGGTCTCGCCGATGAGGCCGCCACTGAGGGCCACGAGGCCGCCGTAGCGCTGTGGGTTGCGGGCGACGAACTCGCTCGCGAGACAGGCCCCCTGGGAGAAGCCCAGGACGAGCACGTGGTCGGTCGGAATCCCGGCATTCTCGGCTTCCGTGATGGCGTCCTCGATAGCCTGCAGCCCCGATGTCCGTCCGGGTTCGTTCTGCTCGACCGGCGAGAGGAAGGAGTTGGGGTACCAGGTGTTCCGCGCGGCCTGTGGGGCGAGCAACGCCAGCCCGTCCTGCTGGAACTCTGCCCCCATCTGGACGATGCTCCGGGCAGTCGCACCCCGGCCGTGAACCAGCACCGCCGCCGCGCTCGCCTCCGAGAGCGTGGTTCCCGCGGTCACGAGCTGCTGGTCCTGATGGGGGTCGCTCACCGCTCTCCTCCCGGTTGTCGGCTGCGTTCTGCCAAGTCCGCGCAGTCGGTTTCTTTTCCCGCTCGTCCGGTTGCCGAAGCCAGCCACCGTGTCGTGTGCATACCCCAGATAGCGCGCGAAGATACTTGACTTGGCACATCGATCAGTAGATCGAAATGTCCGTGCTCAGGTTCGCAAGCGGAGTTCGATATCGTCGCCGTCACGCACTGTGAAACCAGTGTCAGTTTCGGAGACAGCGTAGTCGGACCGACGGAGGCGCTTGCGTGTCGTATCGAGAGTCGCTTCGTCAGGCAGTCGAATCTCGAACCACGCCAGTCCCTGTCCGTGGTGGGGCCTGGACCGCCCCTGCCAGACGTTAGCCCCGATGTGGTGGTGGTAGTCGCCGGCCGCCAGAAACACTGCCCCGTCGTACGTGGCCCTGACTCGCAGTCCGAGTGCATCGGCGTAGAACGACCGGGCCGTCTCCACCGACGAGACCTCCAGATGCACGTGTCCAATGTCGGACCCGGCGGGCATCGACTGTTCGCCGGCGGCAGCAGCCGCGACTGCCTGCGTATCGAGGGGCTCCGTGACCATTTCGACGTGACCCGACGGTGTCTCCTCCCACGACGCCCGCGGGAAGTCCCGATAGATTTCGACACCGTTACCGGCCGGGTCCGACAGATACAGCGCCTCGCTGACGCCGTGATCCGATGCGCCGGTGAGTGTCCACTCCGAGTCGATACGCTGGAGTGCGTCACCCAGCGCCGCTCGGGATGGAACGCGAAACGCGACGTGGTACAGCCCGGCCCCGGCAGAATCTCTCGCTGGTGCGTCTGGCCGATGGTTCAGGATCAGTAGTTCCTGTCCACCCACACCGAGTATCGTCCGGTCGTCGTCTGAGTCCAGGACGTGCAATCCCACAACATCACGGTAGAAATCGACGACCGGTAGCGGGTCAGCAACAGTCAGGGCTACCCGGCCGATTTCAGTTCCCGACGGGAGAGGCGCTTGGTCCATACCGATGGTAGACAGAGGCGACCCATAATCCTGGGTGCCAGCCGCCGACCGCAACGACCGGGTCGTATCGGCAGGGTGCCTCCTGAGCCGACTAAGCATCGTCGCTGAGGCCCAGTTAGCCTATGGCAGCGCCTTCACGGAAACGTAGAATTTAGTGTAAGATATACACAGTATACTTTGTTGCGGGAAACAGTCATAAACTATCACGTAGTATTAGCAGGGTCGTGTGTTAACCTTCATCAGAGTAGTACTATAACCTTCGAGTTGTTACCTTGGGTTGACTATGAAAAAGCAGGAGCTCATCCACCTTCACGGCCTGCTTGCACAGGTACAGAACCACTACGAAGCCGAATCCGGGACGGAAGTGGACCACGACGAATACGCGGAACTGGGCGTCAAGCCGACATCGATTCACAAGTCGAAAACAGACCACAAGGCCGCTGTCTTTGCGATTGCTGACGGTATTGCATCCGAGATGGCCGACGAATCCAAAGAGCCTGTTTCTGCCGCCGCGGACTAACAGTTCTCCGTAGTTTCTACGCAGTGCTCCCGACGAGCAGTGCCATTAGTGGTTATATAACGACTGCCAAATTCGTATCAGAAGCGCCATACGTCGAAGAGTGAAACAGATACGCCCCGACTGCTCGACGACCGGGCTTACTCGTCGATTAATTCCTCGAACTCGGGTAATACGTCGTCCGATTCGTCCTCGGACTGGCCCGACGACTGGTCGTCGGCCTCGGCCGTCGACTCGGTGGTCGAGGACTCGTCTTCCGTCGTCTCGTCGGATTCTTCCGGGATCTCCTCGATTTCGAGCACGTCAAGCGGGATGTTCTCAAGCCGTTGTCCGATCTCCTTGCGGGCGATTCGGGCGGCGTGTTCGTCCCGTTCGACGTTGAAGACGGTCATCTCCAGTTCGAGTGCGACGAGACTCTCATCGGCCGCGAGAAAAGCGGGTTCCAGTGTCTCACCGCAGTGTGGGCAGTGCCGATCCCCCATGTTAATCTCGACGTAGTTGAGGTCGGGATTCAGCATCTCCCCCGTCTTCGAGATGGCGATGCGAACTGCCTCGTCCGCAGACGCCACGTCGTACACTGGGACTGCGGCCTCGACAACAACTCGGCAATTCATACTAGCATGTTCGTTTTCCAATATAATGAAGGTTAGCCCTGGAACAGCGTTCATGTCATACCTCGTATATCGGGGTGTAGCGGGACGGAAAACTCCATTGAGGGTGACTCCGGCGAGCGGCGCAAAACATCACGACGACGAAAAACAGTGACAGGTGAGACAGACTGTAGTTACTAGTCCGCCGAGATGTGTGTCAAGGCGGTGTGAACGGAACTCGTAACGTCATTACCTCCAGGCCCGTACCACACAGACAATGGAACAGGGCGTTATCGATGTCGGGTCGCTGGCCGGCGGGATCGACTTGCAGGCAACTGTCGAGAGCGGTCAGTCCTACCTCTGGAACCGGGACGACGGCGAAATGTACCAGCGTGACGGAGCGACTGGCAGCGACGCGTGGTACTGGACCACAGTCCGTCGAGACGGCTCGCCAGCAGTTATTCGCGTCCGCCAGCGGGACGGTGTCCTCGAATGGGAGTCGACAATCGACGCCGAGGCGGACCTCAAACGGCTCCTCCGGCTTGAAGACGATCTCTCCGCGATTCGGGAGACAGCACCAGACGATGACGTGGTCCAGTCAGCCTACGATAGGTTCTGGGGGATGCGACTGGTTCAGGACCCACCCTTTGGCGCGCTCGTTTCGTTCATTTGTTCGGCTCAGATGCGCGTCGCGCGGATTCACGGCATGCAGCAGGCGCTCCGTGACGCGTTCGGCGAAAAAGTCGAATTCGACGGCCGGACGTACAACGCCTATCCGACGCCCGACGCACTGGCCGAAACGACCGAAGCGCGGCTCCGGGACCTCGGGTTGGGCTATCGTGCGCCGTACGTCCAGCGCACTGCGGAGATGGTCGCGACCGGCGATGCCGACCCGGAGGAAGCCGTTGGCCTCCACTACGAGGACGCCAGGGAGTCGCTCACCCGCTTCGTCGGCGTCGGCGACAAGGTCGCGGACTGCGTGTTGCTGTTCTCGCTTGACTACCTCGAAGCAGTCCCTCTGGACACCTGGATCCGGACGACCATCGAGGAGTATTACCCGGAGTGTGAGCGGGGGAACTACGCCGACACGTCGCGGGCCATCCGGGCCGCACTCGGTGGCGAGTACGCCGGCTACACGCAGACGTATCTGTTCCATTACCTCCGAACGGGCAGTAACGAGGAGTGATACGCGTAGCGGGAGGCGACAGTATAACGGGGTCCGCCGGCAAACCCTCGGACATGGCTCGCACGCGAGCACACGTGTTCGTCTCCGGTCGTGTTCAGGGCGTCTATTACAGAGCGACCACGCGGGAGCGCGCACAGGACCAGGGGGTCGACGGGTGGGTCCGTAACCTCGACGACGGACGCGTCGAAGCGGTGTTCGAGGGCCCCGAGGACGACGTAGAAGCGATGGTCGAGTTCTGCCACGAGGGGAGCGAACGCGCGAACGTAACCGACGTCGAAGTCGAGTTCGAGGAGCCGGAGGGTATCAACGGTTTCGAGGTCCGCTGGTAAGCCGCCGTCCCGTAGAGTTACTTCACTGGCGGGCGAACCCGCGGGTATGCTCACCGGCTCCGAAATGGGTGTCATCGATGAGAACGCCGCGGCGCTCGGCGTCCCGCGCAAACAGCTGATGGAGTCGTCCGGGCACGCCGTCGCACGGGCGGTCCGTACCCTCGCTGACCCCGGCGACCAAGTCACCATCGTCGCTGGTCGAGGGAACAACGGCGGAGACGCGCTCGTCACCGCCCGCTTTCTCGACGAGTACGACCTCCGCGTCCTTTTGTTGGGCCGCCCGGACGCCATCTCGACGACGATTGCCAGGGAGAACTGGGATGCGCTCCAGCACGCTGAGTATCCGACGGAACCAGTCAAAGATTCCTCGGCCTTCGACCTTGGGAGCCCTGACGTCGTCGTCGACGCGATGCTAGGAACGGGGATCGCCGGTGCCCTCCGGGAACCGGAGGCAACGGCCGCCACGGCGATGAACGAGAGCGACGCGACCGTCCTCTCTGTGGACGTCCCGTCGGGCCTCGACGCCGAAACGGGGCGGCTGGCCGAGAACGCCGTCGACGCCGACCACGTGGTCACGTTTCACGACACCAAGCCCGGCCTGCCGGACCTCGACGTCCCGGTCACCGTCGCCGACATCGGCATCCCCGACGCTGCGGAGTTGTTCATCGAGCGGGGCGACCTCACCCGCCTCGAACGGGACCCTGCGAGCCACAAGGGTGATAACGGCGAAGTACTGGTCGTCGGTGGCGGCCCGTACACCGGTGCGCCGGCGCTCACGGCCCAGGCTGCCCTCAGAGGCGGGGCCGACCTCGTCCGAGTCGCCTGCCCGGCCGTCGTCGCGCGCGAAATCCAGTCCTACAGCGAGAACCTCATACTGCGACCGTTCGACGGTGATCACCTCGCGCCACCACACGTCGACCGCCTCGCCGAACTGGCGGCAGAGCACGACACGCTGATCGTCGGGCCAGGGCTCGGGAACGCCGACGCGACGCTGGAAGCGGTCGGGGACCTGCTGTCAGGATTCGAGGGGACGGCCGTCGTCGACGCCGACGCCCTTTCCGTGGTTCCGGACATCGAAACGGACGCGGACCTCGTCTGCACGCCCCACCAGGGCGAACTTCTCGGCATGGGTGGCGAGACGTCCGAGGACTGGCGAGAGCGAGCGGACCTCGTCGAGTCCTTTGCATCGGAGATCGGCCAGACGCTGCTGGTCAAAGGCCCGTACGACATCGTCTCCGACGGCGAGCGGACTCGCGTCGGCCGGACGGGCAATCCGGGGATGACGGTCGGCGGAACCGGCGACGTGCTCGCGGGCGTGACGGGGGCGCTCGCCTGCGTTCAGGACCCACTCGATGCGGCCGCTATCGCCGCCTACACTGTCGGCAGCGTCGGTGATCGTGTCGTCGACGACCGCGGCTACGGACTGGTCGCAACGGACCTGCTAGAGGAGATACCGAGCGTCCTGTGGCAGCGAGAATAGGCAAGGTCAGGCCGACGCACCGACCAGGTCCCCCGCTTTCGCACGGGACTGCTCGATGATGGCCGGCCGCGCCTCGAACTCGATGACCACCTGATCGCCGTAATCGACCGTCTCCACGCTGGCGTGGTCGTGAATCCACGAGACGAGACTCATCGTGTCGTCAGTCATCGGGAGCACGAGCCGCTCGCGCTCGTAGTCCGGCAGTTCGTGGTCGATGCGCTCCGTCAGGTCGTCGATGTTGAGTCCCTGTTTGGCGCTGACCGCGACGGGGTTCGGCGCCAGCGACGAGAGCGCGTCTTTCTTGCGACGGACCTCTTCGTCATCGACCATGTCGGTCTTGTTGAGCACCGTGACGATGGGGGCCTCGTTGCGCTCGTACAGCGTGTCGTGGCTCGTCACCAGTTTCTCCCGGATTTCCTCGACGGACTCGGAGATGTCGACGACAAGCAAGACGAGGTCGGCGTGGTACACCGACCCGAGCGTCGATTTGAACGATTCGACGAGCCAGTGCGGGAGGTCCTGAATGAACCCGACGGTGTCGGTGACCAGCACCTCGCGCTTGCCGACCTCCGCGCGTCGCGTGGTCGTGCCAAGCGTTGTGAACAGACGGTCCTTGCTCTCGGCCGTCGTGTCCAGGTCGGGGTGCAAATCGTCGTTCTCGTCGACGTCGAGATCGTCGGCGAGGCGGCGCAGGAGCGTCGATTTCCCGGCGTTAGTGTAGCCGGCGAGGGCGACGAGGTCGAAGCCGGACTCCCGGCGCTGCTCCCGCCGGTGGCGCTCGGTCTCCTCGATGGATTCCAGTTCGTCACGGATGTTGGAGATCTGCTTTTTGATGTCCTCTTCGCGGGACTCGTCGTACTCGCCAAGGCCCATGAATCCCGGCCGTTCGTCGCGTTTGGCCAGGCTCGCCTTGGCCTCGGCACGCGGGAGTTCGTAGCGAAGTTCGGCAAGCTCGACCTGGAGCTGGGCTTTCCGCGTCTGGGCCCGCTGGCCGAAGATTTCGAGGATGAGCCGGAAGCGGTCGATGACGCGCACTCGCTCCGGGAGTTCGTTCCCGATGTTGTACGTCTGGTACGGGCCGAGCTGGTTGTCGAAGATCACGACGGCGGCCCCTTCGCGAGCGACCGCGTTGCTCAGTCGCGTTACCTTCCCCTCGCCGAGGTGGTACGCCGGGTCCTCCGTTCTGGTCTGTGTGATCTCGTCGACGACCTCGTAGCCGGCCGCCCGAGCGAGGTCCCGGATTTCCTCCGTGTCGGCGGTGCCACTGTCGACACGCTTCGCGATGACCGCCCGTTCCATGGTGTGTGTCGCCGTCACTCGTTAGAAAACTACGGTGTCCGATTATTTAACCCCCCGGGAGGACCTCGCATTCGTCCAGGGAGTCAACGGGGGTCGTAAAATGGCAGCTACTGTTGAGTGACTGCAGCCGGTCGGCGAAACCGACGATTTCGATACCCGCTCGAAGGCTGAAATACAGCCACCGAGGCGGTAGCGTTCAGTCCGGCCTATTCGAGGTCGAAGCGGTCGAGCTTCATGACCTTGCTCCACGTGTCCACGAAGTCATGCACGAGCTTCTCCTCTGCGTCGGCCGAGCCGTAGACTTCAGAGATTGCCCGTAGCCGGTCGTTCGAGCCGAAGACGAGGTCGATGCGTGTGGCTTCCCACTTGACCTCTCCGGTGTCGCGGTCGAGACCCTTGTAAACGTGTTCGGAGTCCGAAGCCGGCTCCCACTCCGTGCCCATGTCGAGCAGGTTCACGAAGAAGTCGTTGGTCAGCGTCCCCGGCTCGTCGGTGAAGACGCCGAGGTCGGTGTCCCCGTAGTTCGCACCGATCGAGCGCATCCCGCCGATCAGGGCCGTCAGTTCCGACGCCGTCAGGTTCAGGAGGTCCGCGTTGTCGACCAGCACTTCCTCAGCCGGTCGCGTGATGTCGTCCTGAATGTAGTTTCGGACCCCGTCGACCTTCGGCTTGAGCGCTTCGAAGGAGGCGGCATCGGTGTGCTCCGGCCCCGCATCCACTCGCCCGGGTTCGAACGGAATCTCGACGTCGTAGCCGGCGTCCGCTGCCGCCTGTTCGACGGCCGCATTGCCGCCCAGGACAATCAGGTCGGCAAGCGAGACCTGCGTCCCGTCAGAGCGCGAGTCGTTGAACTCCGCCTGGATGTTTTCGAGCGTCCCCAGAACCGTCTCTAGCTGCTCGGGCTCGTTGACCTCCCAGTTCTTCTGGGGTTCGAGCCGGAGGCGTGCGCCGTTGGCGCCGCCGCGCTTGTCGCTGTCGCGGTAGGTCGATGCCGATGCCCACGCGGTCTTGACGAGCTGGGAGACAGAGAGGTCCGAGTCGAGGATTTCGGCCTTGAGCTCGGCGATTTCCTCGTCACCGATGAGGTCGTAGTCGGCGTCCGGGAGCGGGTCCTGCCAGATCATCTCCTCGTCAGGGACTTCCGGACCGAGGAACCGCTCCGGCGGCCCCATGTCACGGTGGGTCAGCTTGTACCAGGCCTTCGCGAAGTTCATCCCGAACTCCATCGGGTTCTCCTGGAAGGTTTCCATGATCTCCCGGTAATCCGGATCTCGCTTCAGGGCGATATCCGTCGTGAGCATCATCGGCGTCTGCTTCTCGTCCGGGTCGTGGGCGTCCGGGACGCTGTTTTTCAGCTCCTCGCTCTTGGGTGCCCACTGCCACGCGCCGCCGGGGCCCTTCTCCGGCTCCCACTCGTAGTCGAGCAGGTTGTTGATGTATCCCATGTCCCACTCGGTCGGCGACTGGGTCCACGGGCCTTCGATACCGCTCGTGATCATCTCGCCGCCCTTGCTGTTCCCGTTCTTGTTCTGCCACCCGAGGCCCTGCTGCTCGATAGGGGCTGCTTCCGGTTCGGGACCGAGGTTCTCCTCGGGATCGTCAGCACCGTGGACTTTCCCGAACGTGTGTCCGCCGGCGATGAGTGCGGCCGTCTCCTTGTCGTTCATCGCCATGCGGTCGAACGTCTGCCGGATGTTCTTCGCCGACGCCTCCGGGTCAGGGTTGCCGTCCGGTCCTTCCGGGTTCACGTAGATGAGGCCCATCACGGAGGCACCGAGCCCTTCTTCGATTTCGCCTGGCTCGTCGAAGCGCTCCTGGGTTTCCATCTCGTCTTCCGGCCCCCAGTTGACAGCCTTATCCTCCTCGAAGGCGTCCTCGCGGCCGCCGGCGTAGCCGAACGTTTTGAACCCCATCGACTCGATAGCGACGTTCCCTGCGAGGATCATCAGGTCGGCCCAGGAGATCTTTTGGCCGTATTTCTGCTTGATCGGCAGGAGCAGCCGTCGCGCCTTGTCGAGGTTCGCGTTATCCGGCCAGCTATTGATAGGTGCAAACCGCTGTCGACCGCCAGCCGCGCCGCCGCGACCGTCGGCAGTCCGGTACGTCCCGGCGCTGTGCCAGGCCATCCGGATGAACAGCGGGCCGTAGTGGCCGTAGTCGGCCGGCCACCAGTCCTGCGATGAGGTCATCAGCTCTTCGAGATCCGACTTCACCGCTTCGAGGTCGAGCTTCTGGAACTCCTCCGCGTAATCAAAGTCATCCTCCATCGGACCGACATCCCGGGCGTTCTGGTCGAGAATCTCCAGGTTCAGCTTATTTGGCCACCAGTCCTGGTTGGATTTCGGTCGCTTCGAACGTCCGCCTGCAGCGCCGCTCATATCGGAATTCGGTGTTTCTGCCATCTTAACAGTAAGTAAGATTCGTCGGTAGCATACAAATCTTTGGATATGAGTAAAGAAATAGCATCGTGTGAAAAAACAATCCCCTGAATTCTTCGGGACGCCTGGGTAGCAACGACGCCCTGTTCCCGGGACTGTAACTGGGTATAAAAAGGAAAGCTCCGAGGGAGCACAAAGGATTTAAAAACAGACAGTCAGGTACGCGGTATGGGTGAGTTCGTCCTACAACTAGATGGGTTGGGCCTCCAGCAGATGGGTCTCGAATTCGGTGGCGGCGGCCTTATCGGCGGGATCATCGGGTTCGCCGCGAAGAAGGTCGCCAAGCTCATCGCCGTCATCATCGGCATCGAGTTGGCGCTGTTCAAGTTCCTTGAGACGCGCGGTATCCTCGAAGTGAACTGGAACGCGATAGGCGGGGCAGCACAGAACGCGACCGGTACTGCCGGGGACGCGGCGGCGACGCAACCGCCGTCTTGGGTCATGTCGCTGCTTTCGGCGCTGCCGGTCAGTGCTGGTTTCACGGCCGGCTTCCTGATCGGGTTCAAGAAGGGGTAACGCGACGCCGCGGCGTCAGCCGCGCGTACTGATGTCGTCTTCGTCTTTGATTATCTGGGTTTCCGCCTCGCCGCTGGTGTGTTCGTTCACCACGTCGTAGAAGTCGTTCTGTAGGCCGGCTGGGAACGTCATGACGCCGACCCACGAGCCGTCGGACTGCCACTCCTCGCGTTCGAGGTCGCCGAACTGCCGGATCTGGGCCTGGGCGCTCCCGGCGTAGTCCGCGGGGACCTGTACGGCGACGGTGACCTCGTCGAACCGGATCGGGATGACCGGCCGGAGCGCATCGAGGGCGTCGTCGACCTGCGCCTCGACGGGCTCCATCGGGTCGACCCTGAAGTCCGTCTCTTCGAGGGCTGACTCGATTCGCTCCGGCGGATGTGGCGCGTCGTCCATCTGGGGATTGACCGCGTTGCGCGTGATCCGCTGGATGAGCTGTTTATGCTTTTTTTCTTGCATCTCGCGGCGCTGGTCGGCTGTGATCTGAATCTCCCCCCGCTTGATGACTTCGGGGATGATAGCCATCGGATCGGTGGTGTCAAACACCTCTTCGAGCATGTTCTCGGGCGGTCGATCCCCCCGCGAGGCGTCCTCGAACACGTCCTCTGCCGCGATAACGTCCTCGAGGTCGCCGTCGAAGTCATCACGTTTTATCGCTAGCGCCGCGTCCGGATCCACCAGTACCTCGAACCGTTGGCCGTGGGATTCGAGGCGCGCCGTCACCGCCTCGTCAAGCGATATCATACCCGTCGGTAGCAGTGGGCCAGTTAAAGGCCTTACTGCGTGGTCGGACAGAAAAAGTCCGGTCGCCCGCGAAGGCACGTCGGAAGCGTTACTCTTCCTCGGTGTCTTCGTCGTCCTCGTCTTCGCCGGTATCAAGCAGGTCGGCCTCCGCGAGATGGGTCTCCTTCTCCTCGTCGGTCAGCTGGCCGAACGTCTCCGTTTCGACGTCGACCGTGGCGACGCCGATGCCTTCCGGCGTGAGCCCGTCCTCGTTGACCGACGCGAGAGCGGCCAGCGCGAGGTCGACGCCCTCGTCGAGGTCCATCCCCTCGTCGTAGTGCTCTTCGAGGTAGTCCCGGATGTCGCCGCGGTCGGCACCGACAGCGAGGGCCTTCCACTCGTAGGGCGTCCCGGAGGGATCGGTCTCGAACAGGCGCGGCTCGCCGTTGACGATGCCGCCGATGATGAGCGCGACGCCGAAGGGGCGCGCGCCGCCGACCTGGGTGTACTGCTGGATGTAGTCGGTGATTTCCTTGGTGAGGGTCTCGACGCCGACCGGCTCGCCGTAGCGCAGCTGGTTCACCTGTGCCTGTCGGCGGGCGAAGTCGATGAGCTGTCGGGCGTCAGCGACGTGGCCGGCCGAGGCGATACCGATGTGGTCGTCGGCCTTGTGGATCTTCTCGACCGAGGAGCGCTCCATCAGCGGCGACCGGATGCGCTTGTCCACGGCCAGAACGACGCCGTCGCTCGTTCTGACGCCGATGCTTGCTGTGCCGCGTTTGACTGCTTCGCGGGCGTACTCGACCTGGTAGAGGCGTCCGTCCGGCGAGAAGATAGTGATCCCGCGGTCGTAGGCCTGCTGTTGGTTTTGTCCCTGCATAGTTATCGGAAATCGAGTGCTGTCGCGCCGACGAACGCACCGCCGGAGGCCGCTTCGACATCGTAGCGCGGAGGCCGAACAGTAGCGCCCCGGTCTGCGTTCTCGAACACGACGTGTCTCTGTTCAGTGGATTCCGGCGGCCCGCGTATATACTTTTCTTCACAGGCACGCACGGTGCCGCTAATCCCCCGGATTCGGACCCGAACCTCGTCGCCGTCGACGCTCTCCAGACAGGTCAGCGCGGCCCGTGCTGGGTCTGTCTGGCCGCGTCTTGTCCGGATGATAGCCTCGGCCGTGCCGTCGTAGTCGTGGAACTGGAGGACGGTCATATCCGTCTCGGCGCTGCCGGTGTCGCCCAGCAGGTTCTGCGCGGCGTACCACACCGCCCGCTGGAACGCCCGGCGGTCCAGCGACGCCGTCGGCCACGTCTCGATGCCGACGGCGAGATAGCGCCACCGGGGCCGGAGATGCTTCGGGAGGTGTTTCATACGCCAGCGTCGGGACGGAGGACAATGAGCGGTGCGGTGTGGGAATTGGCGGTAGTCGGCCAGTCCGCCCAGCACAGTGTCTCCCCGGGAGACGAGCCGACCCCGGTATCGCGTTAGAACAGGCTGTCGGTCGTCACCGCACCGACAACGCTGAACACGGCCCCGACACTGATGGCGCGGAACGTGACGACCATCCGGTCGGCCAGGGGGAGGCCACCTATGAACTGATCGGGAGCAGTAACTGCTATTGCGAGCGTTCCGACAGAGCCGAACGCGACGATGAGGACAGAAATGAACCGGACCGGGACGCCGGCGACCGCGGCTTCGCGTCTGGGGTCACGGTCGTTGTCAGCGCCGTACAGCCCGCCGTATCCGATGGCGGCGACGATACAGACGAGGAACACGTTGTGGAAGACGGTCATGTTCAGCGCGAGCGCCCACACCTCCTGGGTCACGACGAACGGGCCGGACAGCAGGAACCCGCCGACGATCTGCTGGGCCGTGTCCGCGAGTTTGTGCTTTTGTCGCTTCTTCATACGTCCCGGTACTTCGGTCGGATGCAAACGCGTTCGGGTCAGGTCAGTCGGCTGACGTGGCGTGGCAAAAAACGGAGCGCGGTCTGCACCCGGCACATACTGTACGCAACCGGTATCGACCGTTTTGAGTGGTATCAGCGCCGGTTACTCGGTGTCGTCTGCATCGCTTTCCAGCCGAACGCCCGGTTCGATGACGGCGTCGCTCTGGCGCTCGCGGTTGCGCTCCGCGACCCGCCCCCACTCTGCCAGGCCCTCCCGGACGGTATCAGCGTCGAAGCCGATAGCCTCCCCGACAGCGATGATATCCCGCGGCGCGCGAATCTGCAGATGGTTGCTCGGTGACGCCGAGACGACGAAGGGTGCGCCGGCGTCCTCGACCAGTTCTCTGAGCTTCCGCAGCTCCTTGATGGCTCGGACGCGACTGCCGCCGGACTCGCGAAGCACCGGGCCGAAGTCGAACTCGACGCGGACGCCGTTGTCGGCCGCCGCGTTCGCCAGAACGTGGTTGAAATCGCCGTCCTCGCGCATCGGGTGGGCGAGCACGTCGACGGTCGGTTGTTCGACAGCGAACCGATTGATGCGGCGGTCGCCGCCGTGGACGACGACGACCGTCCGCTCGCTCCGGTAGTTCCCGACGAAGCCGCTCGCCCGCGAGGGGTCGTCTGCCCGGACCTCGACGCCGGCTGCGACATCGATGTCGTAGGCGTCGCTGATGGCCTCGGCGCCGTAGTCCGCCTGCTCGTCGCCGTGGTTCCTGACGACGATGCCGTCGTAGCCCGAGTCGGCGGCCGTCAGCGCGTGCCGGGCGACGGTGCTGTCGCCGTCGGGGTGGGCGTAGACGGCCTCGTACATCACAACTCCTCGAGGAGTTCGCGGGCGTTTTCGACGGCCTTCTCCCGCTTTGCTGGGTAGGCCTCGACTTTCGCCCGGAGCGTGATGCCGTCGCCGCGTTCTACGCTCCCCCCGAACGCGGCCTGTTTGTCGAAGGTGAGGAAAAACGAGCAGTTGTCGTCGACCCGGTCGTCCAGTTCCGCACGCACCGCGTCGATATCCGGCGCTGACGCGACCTGCGTGAGCACGTGGCGGATGTCGTCGGCGTTCTCGACGCGAGCCGAGAGAACGATGATACGGTCGCCGTAGTGCCCTTCGCTCTTCGCTCGCTCGATAGGGTAGTCCTCCGGGAGAAACGTCCGGAGCGCTTGCTCGACACGCTTGTCGTCCTCTGTCGCGTAGCAGAATGTCCGAAGGTCGACGTAGTGGAACGGAACCGACGACATCGAGGCCCTACTCGTCCTCAGCGGCTTCGAGGTTGTCCTCGGGGACGCCCTGCTCCTGTCCGTCCTCGAAGGAAACCGTGTAGTTGGCGTCGCCGAACATCGTCTCGACGACCTGCGTGATAGTGCCTTCCTCGCCGTCGTAGTCGCTGTGCTCGTCGTGGAGAATAACGCTGTCGTCCTCTTCGAATGCCATACCCGGCGGTACTCGGTGGCTCGTCAAAAAGGGACTGATTCAGTGTCGAAGGCTTATAGGCACCTCGCGCCAACTGCTTGCCATGAGCAGCACGGCAGGGGTCCCCGGATACTCGTCGCCCTCACGGCGGGCGCTCACACAGCGTTCGAACAGATGACGAGCGTCGACGACCTGTGGTTTCTCGCCGACGGCGCGTGTCAGACCGCCGAGCAGACGTATCACCAGCTCCGGGAGCAGTACAGCGGCTACGTCGAGTTCACGCGCCACCGCAACGTCCCGCGGAATCGGTTCCGGGACGTGGCCACCGTCGCCCGGGACCACGGCGCGCCATACGGCGCGCATACGCTCGCCTACAGACCATCCGGCGAACTCCTGCTCGTCCGCCACGAGGGCGTCGACATGTGGGTCTTGCCCGGCGGCGAACTCGACGGCGACGAATCCTTCCAGGAGGCCGCACTGCGGGAACTTGGAGAGGAAAGCGGCATCCAAGCGGCCATCGAGGGACTGGGGATGCTCGGACGGGTCGAGTTCTACTGCGACGGGAACATGGCATGGGGCGTGTTGCCGGTGTACGAGGCCCGAGCGGAGACGACCGATATCGCCGTCGACGACCCGGACCACGAAATCAGTGAGGCCCGGTGGTTCGACGAACTGCCGGCCGATACGCGCGACCGCGAGGAGATTCTGAAGTGGCGTGGACGGCGGTTCGGCGGCGGGGCGTGATCCGCCGAGATTGAGTGTGTCACTCCGGCCCGAACGACTGGCCCTCGCGAGCGTCGGCGTTCATCCGCCGGACGGTTGCGCGGGCGTTGCTTGCGTCGTACCCGAACAGCACGGTTTCGGCGTACTCTTCGGCAACTTCGACAGCCTTCGAGAGGTCGTCGACGTCCACGTCGACGGCGTACAGTTCGATGCTGAACGGGGTCGAGAGGCGGTCCTGCCAGCCTTTCGCCAGAATCTCCAGCCAGTAGGTCGTCGAATACGCCATATCGTAGATGGGGACGACGAACTCGTCGACGTACTCGGTGATATCGTCGACGGCGACGCCCGAGCGGGCTTCGAGATGGCCGGGGTAGGGGTCCGGATACAGCGTGAGGTACATGTCACCAGGCACGCGCTCGCGGGCCTCGGCGACGAACTCCGTGATGACGTTACTGCGCCAGGCCGACCAGTCCTCGAACTCGCTGTCGGCGAACCGTTGCTCGCAGCGGTCACAGTGGCAGTACTCGTCCCGGGGGAAGCCCACGTCGTCGAGCCGAATGTCCTCGTTGACGGCTGCCGCCTCCTCAATGATGTCAAGCAGCCCCTCGCGGTAGCGGTCGTGGGTCGGGCAGACGTACGTCCAGTCGAAGTACGGCTGGTTCCGGGTCGCCGGTGTCCCCTCGTCGTCGAACGCGAGCAGGTCCTCCTCGCTCTCGACCGCGTTGTCGCCGAAACAGGACACCATGTTCACCGCGCCGGCAATCGGTTCGACAGCGCGGCCGGTCACGTCCTTGACCTCGTAGAACGCCCGGTCGAACTCGGACCACTCCGTCTCCTCCTCGTTACGGGTGACGACGCCGTACATACACGCTGCTATGGGTGTTCGCCGGGTAAGAGTTCGGAAAGAGACGGCGCTGCCGCTGGCAGCACAGAAATCGGGAGAATACTGCCGGCCAGCGGGGGACCCACCCCATACGATACCGCTAAGGACCAGTGGGCAGGGCGGCCGACAGCACGGTTCAGGGAACGGTGCAGCTCGGGGAGTCGACCTTACCGCTTAACGTAGTACGCGAGGGCAAGCGCCATGACCGCGACCAGGGCGATGACTTTCTTTTGCATCATTTCAATAAACGAACACCGATTATAAAGAACTATCGCCGTGCTAATCGTCGGCACGCCCCTCTGTATCGGAGGCCGTATCAGCGTCAGGGCCGGGGATATCGGCCTCGTCGTGGGTGCCGACCGGCGGCCGGTTTACCTCCGCTGCGGGGGAGGCATCGAGGTCAGTCCGGTCCTCGGCGTCGGCCTCGATTGCCGCCATTTCGCCGTCGGACCGCGCGTCCTGATCGATGCGCATCGAACAGAACTCCGCGCCGCACATCGAACAGAAGCGCGCCTCTTTGTAGTTGTCGCCGGGGAGCGTCTGGTCGTGGTACTCGCGGGCACGGTCGGGGTCCAGCGCCAGGTCGAACTGCTCGCGCCAGTCGAAGGCGTACCGGGCTTCCGAGAGCGCGTCGTCCCAGTCCCGCGCCCCCTCGCGGCCGTTTGCCACGTCAGCCGCGTGGGCAGCGATGCGGTAGGCCGCAAGCCCGTCCCGCACGTCGGACTGCTCCGGAAGCCCAAGATGCTCCTTGGGAGTCACATAGCAGAGCATCGCCGCGCCGGCGCGGCCCGCCTCCGTTGCGCCGATGGCGCTCGTGATGTGGTCATAGCCCGGCGCAACGTCGGTCACGAGCGGCCCGAGCACGTAGAACGGCGCGCCGTCACAGACCGCTTGCTGGCGTTCGACTTGCTCGGCGACCTGGTCCATCGGGACGTGGCCCGGTCCCTCGACCATCACCTGCACGTCATGTTCCCAGGCGGTCCGCGTGAGTTCCCCGAGCGTGTCCAGTTCGGCGAACTGCGCGTCGTCGCCGGCGTCGGCGAGACAGCCCGGCCGGAGGCCGTCGCCGAGGCTGAAGGTCACGTCGTGCTCGCGGAATATCTCGCAGATGTCCTCGAATTTCGTGTACAACGGGTTCTCCATGCCGTTCTCCTCGATCCACTGGGCGAGGATGGACCCGCCGCGGGAGACGATACCCGTTTTGCGGCCGTCGGTCAGCGGCAGGTGGGCCATCCGGACGCCGGCGTGGATGGTCATGTAGTCGACGCCCTGCTTCGCCTGCTTCTCGATGACGTCAAGCAGCAGCTCGTGGGTAATTTCGCCCGGGTCGCCGGCGCGCTTGACCGCCTCGTAGATAGGGACCGTGCCGACAGGAACCGGAGAATGCTCGACGTTGGCCGACCGGATCGCGTCGAGGTCGCTCCCCGTCGAGAGGTCCATCACCGTGTCCGCGCCGTAGTGGACGGCGGTATGGAGCTTCTCCAGTTCGCCCTCGATGTCGCTGGTCTCCTCGCTGTTGCCGATGTTTGCGTTGACTTTCGTCGAAAACTCCCGGCCGATGATCATCGGGTCCAGCGCGTCGTGGCCGACGTTCGCGGGGATCACCGCCTGTCCGTCGGCGACTTGCTGACGGACGAACGCCGGTTCCACGCCCTCGCGCTCGGCGACTCGCGCCATCTCCTCGGTGACGGTCCCGTTCCGGGCCGCTGCGATCTGCGTCATAATCACTAGGTTATACTACTAGGTTATAAGCTTGCGGTAGCCGGTCGCGTCAAAGAGGCCCCATCAATACTGGGACCGACCCCAACACCGATGTACGCGAACGAGCAATGAACGAACGATGGCCCGACGGACCCGTCGTACGATACTCACGGCGCTGGGGAGTGGTATCGCCACGACGGCGGGCTGTGGGGCGTTCGGTCAGGAACGGGTGGACGTGCTGGTCGCGGGCAGTTTGCAGAAAGCGGCCAGTGAGACGCTCCAGACCCAGACGGACGTCGAAATCGCCGTCGAAGCCCGCGGGTCGGTGCAAGCCGCACGCCTCGTCGCCGACGGGAAGCGCGACCCTGCCATCGTCGCCCTTGCGGACCCGACCCTGTTCGACCGGGTCATGAACACCGCCTGGCACGCTGTGGTCGCCAGCAACGAGATGGTGCTGGCGTACAACCCACAGACGGACGGCGGGACGCGCGTTGCGGACGCGGACCCGTGGTACGACCCGCTCCGAGGCGACGGCGTCTCGCTCGGCCGGACCGACCCGGCGCTCGACCCGCTTGGCTACCGGACGCTGTTCGTGCTGTCCCTCGCAGCCGACTACTACGACGAACCCGGCCTGGCCGACGCGGTCCTCTCGCCGGACCAGACCTACCCCGAGACACAGTTGCTCGCGCAGTTCGAGACGGGGGCCGTCGACGCCGCGTTCGTCTACCGGAGCATGGCTATCGAGCGGGACTACCCCTTCCGGGAGTTCCCCCCGGAGATACATCTGGGTGCCCCCGCGCACGCCGAACAGTATCGGACCACCAGTTACGAACTGCCGAACGGCACGACAATCACCGGCAGCCCCATCGAGTACGGGGCCGTCCGCCGTGACGATCAAGACGCGACACGTACAGCCTTCGAGGCAGTCCTGTCCGGCGACTGGCTCGCACCACACGGATTTACCGTCCGCCAGACGTATCCTCGACTAGTGGGAGATGTCCCGAGTACTGTCACGCGGTGAGACCAGGGCCGGCCACACGGTCGGCGTGCGCGAACTCGTGCCCGTGCTGGGAGCGGTGCTGCTCCTGTATTTTGTCGTCCCCGTGATGGTGCTCGTACTCACATACTCCCCGACAGCACTGCTGACGAGTCTGACTGAGACGTACATCATCAACGCCGCGGTCACGTCCCTCGTCGCCGCGCTCGGCAGTACCACCGTCGCCGTCGCCTTCGGCCTGCCGCTGGCCTACTGGCTGTCCAGGAACACCGGCGCGCTGGCGACCGCCGCGATGGGGGCCGTCGTCCTGCCGCTCGTCCTCCCGCCGGTCGTCAGCGGGATGTTACTGTTGACCGTCGTCGGCCCGAACGGACTCGGCGGCCTTACCGATCTGGCGCTGACCCGGTCGCTGCTAGGCGTCGTCGCCGCCCAGACGTTCGTCGCGTCGCCGTTCTTCGTCGTCACCGCCAAGGCCGCCTTCGACGGCATCGACGACCACCTCGAAGAAGCGTCACGGTCGCTCGGGCGCGACTGGGTCGGGACGATGCGCTCGGTGACGATTCCGCTCGCAAAGCCCGGCCTGCTCGCCGGCCTCGTGCTGACCTTCGCCCGCGCAATGGGCGAGTTCGGCGCGACGATGATGCTGGCGTACTACCCGCGGACACTGCCGGTCCAGATCTGGGCCTCGTTTATTTCGGACGGACTGGACGCGGCGCTCCCCGTGGCGGTGGTCCTGCTGGGCGTCGCGCTGGGGACGCTGCTGATAGTCCACGCACTGCGGGCGACACCGTGGCGGTAGCGCTCGGCGTTGTAAAAATCGCGCCGCTGACTCACCGCTCGTGTGCCCAGAACTCCTCGTCGACGGTGACCTCCTTCTTGAACAGCGGTACCTCCTCCTTGAGACGGTTGATGCCGTCTTCGACGGCGCGGAACGCCTCGCCCCGGTGGCCGGCCAAGATGACCACGAAGACGATGTCTTCGCCAGCGTCGACCACGCCGGTCTTGTGGTGCAGGCGGACCGCGTAGACGCCGTCCCGCGCTTCGAGGTCCCGCCGGAGCGCGGCCATCTTCTCGGCGGCGACCTCGTCGTAGCGTTCGAACTCCAGCAGTTCCGTCGGCGGGTCTTCCGGTCCCTCCTGTGCGCGGACGCGCCCGGTGAAAGTCGCAATCGCGCCGGAGTAGACTTCGTCCGGGTCCCGCTTTACGTCCGCTACGAGCGTCTCCAGCGTGATGTAGGGGTCCCATTCCTCCATCGCCGCGATGATCTCGTCGAGGTCAGCGTCCGAGCCGTGGGGCGCGCGATGGACGACGGGGTCGGCGACCTCGCGGTCGCCAAGGACGACCTTCGGGATGCTCGCGTCCGAGTATCCCTCCACGAGCGCGTAGTCGTAGTCGGGCGCGAGCGCATCCAGCGTCTCCTCAAGCGTCCGCGACTGCCCCGTCGCGTACCACTCGCCGTCGTCGGTGAGCGCGACCGTCTCGGCCGCCCCGGCGTCGCGGTGGCGAGCCGTGTCTTTCCCATCCGTGTCAACGTCCGGCGCGTGCGTGCAGTGTTTGACCGTCGCGACACGTCCGGTCCCGGAAAGCCGCTGTGTCAACCGCTCGACCAGCGTGGTCTTCCCCGACTCGGAGTGGCCGACGATACCGAGGACTTGCATGCACACCAGTAACAGGGCGACGTAGATAGACCTTTTTCATACTAGCGGTGCAGCTACCGCCGGAAACCCCTCCTCAGCGGTCGACAGTCTTCTCGACCACGCGGATATCCTCGATAGCCGTCGCGGGGTAGTCGCCGTTCTCGTCTTTCTCGTTTGCCTTCACCATGTCCCAGACGACGTTGAGGCCGGTCGTCGCGCCCTCCAGGGCCTCCATCTCGCAGCCGGTCTTGCCGACCGTCTCGACGGCAACGGTGATTTCGACGGCCTCGTCGCCGACGGTGAACTCGACTTCGACGTTCGTGATGGGAATCTGGTGGCACATCGGCACCGTCTCCCAGGTGTGTTTGACTGCCTGAATCGCGCCGATGCGGGCCGTCGTCAGGACGTCGCCTTTCTCCACCTCGTCGGCGTCAATGGCCGCCAGCGTGGACTCGGTGAGCCGGATCTGTCCGCGCGCGACCGCGCGGCGCTGGCTCTCGGCCTTCTCGCCCACATCCACCATCTGTGCGTCCCCGTCCTCGTCGACGTGCGTGAACTCCTCGGGCATGCCTCCCTGTAGCCGACGCCGGCCCAAAACCGTGCGGGTCCGCGTACCGGCGGAACCGTGCGGGGCCGCGTTACCGACGGACGAGGCCGAGCAGGTGACCCACGGCTGGCGCGACGAGTTTCTCCGCGCCCGTCCTGGCGGCGTTCTCGCTCCCGGGCAGACAGAACACCAGGCGGTCGTCGACGACGCCGGCGGTCGCCCGCGAAGCCATCGCCATCGGGCCCACCTCCTCGTAGGAGAGCCAGCGGAACAGTTCGCCGAAGCCGGGAACCGGCCGGTCGAACAGCGGTTCGATGGCGTCGACGGTCACGTCGTCGGGCGTGAGGCCAGTCCCGCCGGTCGTCAGAACTACGTCGACGCCGTCATCCAGCAGGGCGGCGACGGCGTCCTCGATAGCGTCCATCTCGTCCGCGACGAGGCGGCGCTCGGCGATTTCGTGGCCCGCGTCTTCGCAGGCCGTGGCGATGATGTCGCCGGCCGGATCGTCGTCCAGCGTTCGCGAGGTCGAGACGGTTAGGACCCCTATATCAACCCCCTCGGCATCGTGGGCGTGATGGCCGTCGTGGGTGTGTTCCCCGCGACTGTGGTCGTGGTCACTGTCGTGTTCATGATCCGCGTGGTCGCGGCCGTGCTTTCCGTGTTCATGCTCTGCGTGGCTGTGATCCGACTCGCCGTGACCGGTCGTTTCGTCGTGATCGTGTCCCATACCGGGGATGACAGTCGGCGGAAAAATATACCCTCGGCTGTCCGGCCGGTGACAGGCGGTCGGACGGCAGCCCCGGCACGCGCCAAGACAGTCTGGCTCCGTGAGGTCAGCGGCTTACTCGTAGTACGGAAGGCGTTCGACGACCTCCGCGAACGCGACGTTCTCGCGGACCTGGTCCATCTCGACGCGGAGGCGCTCGCCGACGTCCGCGTCGGAGACGATAACGACGTACCCGCCGTCGATACGCGCGACGCCGTCGCCTTTGTCGCCGATGTTGTCGATTTCGACCACGCGCGTCTCACCCTCAGCAACGGGCGGGGACGACGGTGCGAACTCCCGTTCTCCGGTCGGCTCGTCGGAACGGGAACTGGATTGGGGCTTGGATCGGGAACTGGACTGAGGCTCGGGCTTGGATTGAGACTGTGACTGGGGCGTGGGTGCCTCGGCCGCCGACTGGAACAGTGCGATCCGGTACAGCGTCTCGGGGGCCAGGGTTCCCAGTTCGACCTCTTGTTTCGGAATCTCGATCACGTACGAGTCGTTCTGCTCCTCGACAGGTGCAGTAAAGAGACAGTGAAGATCTGAATCGGTCGCCATAATTGGTTCGGCTAGTACGGGAACTGCATTGATTCTGGTGTTTTCGATCCGCCGGTCCGACCGCAGAGAGAAACGGATGGCAGACCGGCTGTTCACCTCCGCTATCGAGCGGGCTGTCGAGCAGCGTCGACTACTCGAACTCGAACAGCCGACGGAGTTCGCGCTCGATGGCGTCAGTGAACGCCGACATAACTGCGTCGAACGTCTCTTCGTCGCCCGGCAAAGACTGTGCGCGCGCCGCAGTGTCGTCGGGCAACCGGATACTGAACGTCCCGTCGCCCTCGTACACCGGCTCGCTCTCGCTGAGGATCTGCCGGTCGATCCCGCGAAGAATCTCGGAGTCGTACTGCCCGTGGAGCTCCTGATACGCGTTCGAGTACGCCGTTTCGAGTTCCTCGAAGTAGTGGACGTATTTCTCTTCGAACTTGTCGGCGTCGAACTCGGTCATGGCTGCAGTGTCGCCGGGGCGAGGGTAAAGGGTTCTGTGACAGCGAGGATACGTCGCTCGCCGGGAGACCCGCTGGGAAATACGTCTATGTCCCCGGGAGAACCCGGAATGGGGGACTCAGCGTGTGTCAAGCAGATCGTCGAGAAGTTTCCGCTGGGCAGCGGCGAGGTGCTCGGTAAACGTCGAGGTGGAGATATCCAGCGCGTCGGCTACGTCGCCGGCGGTCGCATCGCGCGGATGCTCGAAGTACCCCATCTCGTGGGCGTGGCTCAGAACCTCGCGCTGGCGGCTTGTCAGTTTCGCGCGGTCGAGCACGACCGGACGGTCCGTCTCCGAGGTCGTGCCTTCGAGTAGCCGCCGGAGTTTGACCGTTTCACCTTCCGAGTTGAGGTCGTCGACGATGTCTCGCAGGGTCGGGACATCGTCGACTATGAACGTGACGACGAGGGACTCGGTGTCCGCAGAGAACTCCTGGACGACACACCCGGCCGCTTCGATGCGTTCACAGACGCAACCCTGACCGGCCGCTCGGGACAGTTGGAAGACGTGTCGTCGGTCGTAGGCGAACACGTGATCGACGTTCGAACCCTCGCTCTGTAGCGCTGATGGCGGCTCATCACCACCCTTGAGGGTGAACTCTTCGACGACCCGGTCGGCACCGCCACTCGTCGCGCTCCGGGAGACTGTCGACACCGACCACTCGTCGTCAGCGTGTGGCTGTACCTGACAGGACCGAGGACCGAACACTTCGACCTCGGCGAGTATTCGGCCCGACATGTCTGACAGGTGACGCGGCTCACATAAGAAGGTCCATGCGAACATGTTCGTATAAAAAACCGCCATATAATGGGCCTAAGATGTCGGGCTGGCAGTTCATCGGGGTCCTGGGACAAACCCCGAACACAGCGACACAGCGTAGCCGTTCGAATCGCTGGCGAACCGAGATAACACAAGATTATGAGACGCAACACGATACTCATCGGTCTGTTGATAACAGCGGTGTTGCTGCCGATGTGGTACGTCGCCTTGCACGGCGAGCCACCGTCGGAGGAGATCGCTATCGACGAGAGCGTCAGCGACATCCGGCCGCTCGAGAGCCCGGTAGAGACACCGAACAAGCTATCACCGAGCCAGGTCGGTGTCGTCGTCTGGGTCGCTCTGTTCGTCCTCGTGGGCGTGCTGACGGCCGCCCACCAGTTCATGAACAGGGCGGTCCGGCCGCCCGACGAGGCCGAGCCGGTCACTGACGGCGGGACCGTCTCGCTGCCGTGGCTCAATACGGAACATCGCTGGGTCGTCGAGTACCACGACGCCTCGGACGCCATAGAGGGACTCGTCGCCATGAGCGGGCTGACAGTCCTGTCTATCGTCTTCGCGGCGCTGTTCACCGGCGAGTACCTCACGCTCGCCCGCACCCAGTACTTCGGGCTGTACGCGACCGGGATGTTCCTCTCGCTCGCGCTCTCGACGGTCGCGTACTACGCCTGGTTCATGCCACACGTCGAAGTCGCCGAACTCAGGGGGCACGAATGATAGAGTATCCGAAACCCGATGACGACGAGGAACAGAGCGACGACTGCTCGTGTGACGGGGCCACTGGTACGTCCCCGACACTGTACGGGGATGCGCGCGCGGAACTCCGCCGGCGTGACTTCGCGAAGTTCCTCGCGACCGTCGGCGGCCTGACCGCCGTCGCCAGCCTCACAGCGCCGCTTGCCAGCACCACCCAGGTGTTCGAGCGGGGGTACGAGGGGCCGGTGTACTCCGACGGCATCCACCTCGTCGACGGCGAAGGCGAGCGCATCACGGAGGGACGGCTCTCCGAAGGCGAGCACATGACCGTCTTCCCGGAGCCCCGGCCCGGCATTGAGGACGCACCGACGCTGCTTGTGCGCTACGCCGAGTCCGACTACGGCAGCGACATCGCAGAAGGGTTCACCGTCAGCGGGTACGCTGCCTTCTCGAAAGTGTGTACCCACGCCGGCTGTATGGTCTCGGACAGGGAGGAGGACCTTGTCGTCTGTCCCTGTCACTTCGGGAAATTCAACGTCCTGGAAGGAGCAGCGGTCAGTGGCGGCCCGCCGGGACGACCGCTCCCACAGCTTCCGATTACGGTGACCAGCGACGGATTCCTCGTCGCCACCGGTGACTTCGAGGGGCCAGTCGGCCCAGGAGGTGGATAATGTCCCGCGCCAAAGCCGTCTACGACTGGTTCGACACCCGCCTCGACCTGGAGAACGGCCAGAAGTTCCTCGGGAAGGCGTTCCCGGCCGAGGACTCGTTCCTGCTGGGGGAGGTGGCGCTGTTCTGCTTCCTCCTCCTGGTGCTTTCGGGGATTTTCCTCGGGTTCTTCTTCGAGCCCTCGACCTCCGACGTGGAGTACGAGGGCAGCGTCCAGAAGTTCCAGGGCGAGGAGATGCCCGAAGCGTTCGTCTCGGTGTTGCACATCACCTACGACGTGCCTTTCGGGATGTTCATCCGCCGGCTCCACCACTGGGCGGCCCACCTCTTTGTCGCCTCTATCGGGTTGCACATGTTACGGGTGTTCTTCACCGGGGCGTACCGCAACCCCCGGGAGCCAAACTGGATCGTCGGGACCGGTTTAGCGGCTCTTTCGATGGGCGCGGCCTACACCGGCTACGCGCTGCCGTTCGACGAGTTCGCCGCCACAGCGACGAGTATCGGTTACAACCTCACGATATCCATACCCCTGTTAGGTGATTTCCTCGGCCAAGTGGTGTTCGGGGGTGAGTTCCCCAGCAGCGCCACCATCCCGCGGCTGTACTTCCTGCACGTTCTCGTGATACCGGCGGCTATCGCCGTGGGCTTAGCCGTCCACATGGCCATCCTCATCCGACAGAAACACACCGAAGCCCCGCGGGACGGCGACGTGACCGGCGGCCGTCAGTCCGTCGACGAGGAGGACGACGACATCATCATCGGCCTGCCGGCGTTCCCGAACCAGGCCGCCGTCTCCGCGGTGGTGTTCTTCGTCACCGCGGCGACGCTGTCGGCACTTGCGGGCCTGCTCCCGGTCCACAACGTCGCCGAGTACGGCCCGAACGACCCCGCGGCCACGCCGGAGCTCATCATGCCGGACTGGTTCCTGATGTGGGTGTACGGCTTCCTGAAACTCCTGCCACAGATCAGCTTCAACGTCGGCCCGGCCCACATCAACGGGGAGTTCATCGGCGGCATCGTCCTCCCGGGGCTGGTGTTTGCCGCGGTCGCCGTCTGGCCGTTCATCGACCGGACGGAGCCGACCCACTTCACCGCGGACCCGCTGGACCGGGCCTGGCAGACCGGTGTTGGCGTGGCCGCCGTCGCGTTCATCATGATCGCCTCGATTGCGGGGATGAACAACATCCTCGCGGACCAGGTTCTCGGAACGACGACGAACGTGGTCAACCCCATCCTGACGGCGGCGCTGCTCGTCGTCCCACCCGTCTTCGGCGGCATTACGTACCTGCTGTTGCGCGACGGCGAGCCCACGCCGTCACAGGAGGGCGACGTAGCCGCGGACGGCGGTGCAGTAGACGACGGAACGGCTAGCACCGAATCGGAGGAGGACGGATGACTGCGAGCGTCGAACTGACTGAGCGACAGTACCGCCTGCTGGATACGACGAGCAAGCTGGTCGGCCTCGTGCTGGTCGCCGCCGGCCTCGAAGTCGGCGGCAGCACGCTCGCCGGCATCGCCTTAGCCGTGGCCGGCACTGCCTGCGCGACTGCGACAGTGTTCATCACCAATGAGTAGAAACGACCTGACCGACGACGAAACGGACAGTGCGGGAATCAGTCGCCGCGACTTCGTGCGCGGTCTCGGAGCCGCGTCGCTACTGGGTGCGACGGGTCTGTCGTTCGCCGACGACGGCATGGACGGCCTCGAAGCGGTCGACGACCCCATCGGGAACTACCCGTATCGGGACTGGGAGGACCTCTACCGCGACGAGTGGGACTGGGACTCCGTCGCCCGCTCGACCCACAGCGTCAACTGCACCGGCTCGTGCTCGTGGAACGTCTACGTCAAGGACGGCCAGGTCTGGCGCGAGGAACAGGCCGGCGACTACCCGACGTTCGACGAGAGCCTCCCCGACCCGAACCCGCGCGGGTGCCAGAAAGGGGCCTGTTACACGGACTACGTCAACGCCGACCAGCGCGTGCTCCACCCGCTCCGTCGCACGGGCGAGCGCGGCGAGGGTCAGTGGGAGCGGATTAGCTGGGACGAGGCGCTGACCGAGATCGCCGACCACGTCATCGACGAGGTGCAGGCGGGCCGGTACGACGCGATATCGGGGTTCACGCCCATTCCGGCGATGTCCCCGGTGTCTTTCGCCAGCGGAAGCCGGCTCGTCAATCTGCTGGGCGGCGTCTCGCACAGCTTCTACGACTGGTACTCGGACCTCCCCCCGGGACAGCCGATCACCTGGGGCACCCAGACGGACAACGCCGAATCCGCCGACTGGCACAACTCTGACTACATCATCGCCTGGGGGTCGAACATCAACGTCACGCGCATCCCCGACGCGAAGTACTTCCTCGACGCCGGCTACGAGGGCGCGAAGCGGGTCGGCATCTTCACCGACTACTCCCAGACGGCCATCCACACCGACGAGTGGCTCTCTCCCCACGGCGGCAGCGACACCGCGCTCGCGCTGGGCATGGCCCAGACCATCGTCGACGAGGGGCTGCACGACGAGGAACACCTCAAAGAGCAGACCGACATGCCGCTGCTCGTCCGGGAGGACACCGGGAAGTTCCTCCGGGCGAGCGAGGTCGGCCTCGCCGAGGACGCCGACGACCCGGACAAGGTATTCGTCATGGTCGACGCCGACGGCAACCTCCGTCGTGCGCCCGGTTCGCTCGGCGAACGGGACGGGCAGAAGGACTACTCGTTAAGTATCGAACTCGACTTCGACCCGCAGCTCTCGGTCGAGCGTAGCGTCGACACCGACGAGGGCAGCGTCGCGGTCCGGTCGGTGTGGGAGAACCTCACTGACGAACTCAGCCAGTATACGCCGGACGTTGTCCACGAAGAGACCGGCGTTGGTACGAACACCTACCAGCGGGTCGCCCGCGAGTTCGCCGAGGCCGACGCCGCGAAAATCATCCACGGCAAGGGCGTCAACGATTGGTACCACAACGACCTGGGTAACCGCGCCATCCAGCTGCTCGTGACGCTGACGGGCAACCTCGGCGACCCCGGCACCGGACTGGACCACTACGTCGGCCAGGAGAAGATCTGGTCGTTCCACGGCTGGAAGGTGCTGTCGTTCCCGACCGGAAACGTCCGCGGCGTGCCGACGACGCTGTGGACCTACTTCCACGCGGGCATTCTCGACAACACTGATCCGGACACCGCCGAGAAGATACGCGAGTCCATCGACAAGGGATGGATGCCGGTCTACCCCGAGGAACGGGACGACGGGAGCCGACCGGACCCGTCCACGATGTTCGTCTGGCGCGGGAACTACTTCAACCAGGCCAAGGGCAACGTCGCCCTCGAAGAACAGCTCTGGCCCAAACTCGACCTCGTCGTCGACATCAACTTCCGGATGGACTCGACGGCGATGTACTCCGACATCGTCCTGCCGGCGGCCAGCCACTACGAGAAGTACGATCTCTCGGAGACGGACATGCACACCTACGTGCACCCGTTCACGCCGGCCGTCGAGCCGCTCGGCGAGGCCAAGACCGACTGGGAGATATTCCGCCTGCTCGCCGAGAAGATACAGGAGCGGGCCCAGGAACGCGATGTCGAGCCGATCGAGGACCGCAAGTTCGACCGAACCATCGATCTCACGACCATCTACGACGACTACGTCCGCGACTGGGAGACCGGCGAGGAAGAAGGGCTCGTCGAAGACAAAGCCGCGGCGGAGTTCATCCTCGAACACTCCGAGGAGACCAACCCCGAGGACAGCGACGAGCAGATAACCTTCGACGACATCGACGAGCAGCCACAGCGATTCCTCGAGGCTGGCGACCACTGGAGTTCGGACATCAAGGACGGCGAGGCCTACGTCCCGTGGCAGGACTACGTCCACGACAAGAACCCCTGGCCGACCTTCACCGGCCGCCAGCAGTACTACATCGACCACGACTGGTATCTCGAACTCGGCGAGGAACTCCCGACCCACAAGGAGGGGCCGGAGAACACCGGCGGGGACTACCCGCTGTCGTACAACACGCCTCACGGTCGTTGGTCCATCCACTCGACGTGGCGCGACGACCCCAAGATGCTCAGGCTCCAGCGCGGCGAGCCCGTGGTGTATCTGAACCCTGAGGACGCCGAAGAACGCGGCATCGAGGATGGCGACACCGTGGAGGTGTACAACGACCTCGGCGCGGTAGAGGTGCAGGCGAAGATCTACCCCTCCAGCGAACCGGGGACCGTCCGGCACTTCTTCTCCTGGGAGAAGTTCCAGTACCCCGACCGGGACAACTTCAACACGCTCGTCCCGATGTACATGAAGCCGACGCAGCTGGTCCAGTACCCGGAAGACACCGGGGAACACCTGCACTTCTTCCCGAACTACTGGGGGCCGACCGGGGTCAACAGCGACGTGCGCGTGGACGTCCGACCGAGCGGAGGTGACACCGAATGAGTACTGACCAACAGGACGACCAGGGAGACGAGGACACGCTGGTCAACGTCGCCGACGGCGTCGACCACCAGGTCGCGATGGTGATGGACCTGAACAAGTGCATCGGCTGCCAGACGTGTACCATCGCCTGCAAGAACCTCTGGACGGAGGACGGCGGCAGCGAGTACATGTACTGGAACAACGTCGAGACCAAGCCCGGCGAGGGGTACCCGCGGGGCTGGGAGGACTCCGGCGGCGGCTGGGAGTCGAGCGAGCACTCGGACCGCTCGCCCGGCGAGATCCCCGACGAGGAGGACTACGGCCGCGCCTGGGAGTTCAACCACAGCGAGATCATGTACGAGGGCAGCGACGAGCCGCTACGGCCCCGCGAGGGCGCGGAGTGGGGGCCCAACTGGGACGAGGACCAGGGGGCCGGCGAGTACCCCAACAGCTACTACTTCTACCTCCCGCGCATCTGCAACCACTGCACCCACCCCTCCTGTGTCGAGGCCTGCCCGCGCTCGGCGCTGTACAAGCGCCAGGAGGACGGCATCGTTCTCGTCGACCAGGAGCGCTGTCGGGGCTACCGCTACTGCGTCGAGGGGTGTCCGTACAAGAAGGTGTACTACAACACTGTCTCGAAGAAATCCGAGAAGTGCATCTTCTGTTACCCCCGCATCGAAGGGGAAGGCCCCGACGGGGAGACGTTCGCCCCGGCCTGTGCCGAGGAGTGCCCGCCCCAGCTCCGGCTGGTCGGCTTCCTCGACGACGAGGAGGGACCGATCCACAAGCTCGTCAATGAGTACGAAGTGGCCCTCCCGCTCCATCCGGAGTTCCGCACGCAGCCGAACGTCTACTACATCCCGCCCTTTGCCCCCGGGCAGCACACGGAGGACGGGGAGACGGTCGACATCGACCGGATTCCCCGTCAGTACCTCCGGGACCTGTTCGGCGACGGCGTCGACCAGGCCCTCGACACCATCGAGCGCGAGCGCCAGCGGGCCCGACAGGGGGAAGACAGCGAACTGATGGAACTGCTCCAGGACAAGAACCCGGCCAAACAGTACCGACTGGAGGTCTTTGAGGATGACTGACCACCGACGCACGCTCACACTCACGGCGGTGCTGGCGGGGCTCATCGTCGTCTCGACGGTGGCCGCGCCGATGGTGAGCGCCCGACCAGCACACGAAATTCCGGTTTCGGAGGTATCGACGGCCGACCTCGCCGAACCGAACGCCGACGGCTGGGAGGAGGTCCCAGCCTCTGACGTGCCGCTTTCGAGCGCCCCGAGTAGCGTCCCGAACGCCGACGACACGTCCGTCGAGACAGTCGACGTGCAGGCGGCTCGCACTGATGAGCGACTGTACGTCCGCCTGGAGTGGCACGACGCGACTCGGGACATGAACGCCAACGCCACGCGGGAGTTCGCCGACGCGGTAGCGGTCCAGTTCCCGACGAACACGAGCTCCCGGCCGCCGATAGCGATGGGCGGGCCGGACAACCAGGTCAACGTCTGGTACTGGAGCGGAGCGACCGGAACCCAGGAACTGCTGGCCGGCGGCGCTGGCTCGACCACGCCGTTCCAGGACCCGACCGTACAGGCGAACGCAAGTCACAGCGGCACTGGCGGAAACGCCACCTGGACAGTGGTCTACTCACGCCAACTGGACGCGCCAAGCGAGAACCGGACCGACCTGCGGACTGACGGTGATCTCGACGTGGCCTTCGCCGTCTGGAACGGCTCTAACGGCGAGCGGTCCGGCCAGAAAGCGGTCAGCGAGTGGCACTACTACCCGTTCAGCGGCGGCCCGCAGGGCCCGCCCTACGAGACGCTGCTGTGGACCGTCGCCGGCATCGCCATCGTCGCTGTCGTCGGCGTCACCAGCTTCGGCATCTACCGCACGCGGGGGGCCGAGTGATGGCGACGACGCCCACTGACCCCATGGACGACCTCGACGAGGACGCCGCCGCCCGGGGTGCGGTGTACGCCACGCTCGCCAAGGCGTTCGAGTACCCCGAGGAGTCGTTCCACAGCGCGGCGGCCGACGGGACGCTGGAAGCCGATTTAAGAGCGTGTCTCGACCAGACGGGCCTCGACGTGGCCATCCCGTCGCTCACCACCGGCGACGACTACGAGACGCTCGCGGCCCGCTACAACGACATCTTCGAACTCGGCTACAGCGAGTACACGGACCGGACCGACGGCTCGCTGGAGGCGGAGGGGCCGCCGGTCCCGCTGTACGAGTCCAAGTACCGGCCGGACCACTCCTGGAACGACGTGAACCTCGACCTCTCGCGGGCCTACAGCCACTACGGCCTGGAAATCGACCAAGACGAGCGGGACAACCACGACGCGCTGACCTACGAACTGGAGTTCGCGGGCTACCTGGCCCGCCGTGAAGCCGCCGTCGGGGACGACGCCGCAACTGCCCGGCTGGACTTCCACGACCGCCACCTCGGCCACGCGGCGGCCGGCGTCGCGGACCGACTGGCCGACGAGCCCGGGACCGACATCTACGGCGGCTTCGGCGAACTGCTCGAGGCGTTCGTCCGGGCCGACCGCAACGACCTCGCGGAACGGCTGGAGGACCGGCGATGACGGCGGCGCTACAGCAGCGAATCAGACCGCTGCTCCACGGCGGAAGCCACTCGCTCGCGAACCTGGCGGTCGGCGCTGCGGCCGTCGCGGTCGCTGCTCGGTACCTCGCCGTCCTGTTCGTCAACGCGCCCGGATACGCTGGCGTTCCGGTCTCGCCCGGCCTGGCGACGGGCGTGTCCACGGCCGTCGTCGCCGCCGCGGCTATCGCCGTCGCCGTCACCGACGCCGACCCGCTCACCGGCATCGGGCTGCTGTTCGTCGGCGTGTTCGGCCTGCTATCGCTGCTCAGTAGCGCGGCGGCACTGCCGGCGGCCGCCGCAATCGTCCTCGGGACGGCGACCGTCGCCGCCGTCGCAGGCCGGCGGCTGGACCTCGTTTCGGCCGCCGCAGTCGCCCTGCTCGTCGCGGCGCTGAGCATCGGGCTGGCGAGCGGCGTCGGCGGCTGGACGGGCCTCAGACCGGCGGCCTCGACTGTGGCGCTGCTCGGGATCGCGTCGACGCCGGCGTTCGCCGCGACGGACTGGCGCTCGCTGTCGACGGCGGACTGGGGCGCGGTGATCGGCGGACTCGCCGCCTTCGCCGTCGTCTTCGGTGTCGGTCGCGCCGTCCCGTTCGTCACCGGCGCGGTCACGCTCACGGGAACCGGCGTCGTCGGCACGAGCCTGCCGGTCGTCGCACTTGCCGCTGCCGGCGCAGTGACGGCGGCCAGCGCGGCCAGCCGAACGCGGCGTTGGCCGCTGCTCGCCGGCGTCGCGCTGGTCGCGTTCGCGGGCGTCCCGGCGTCGCTCCCGCGTGCGCTCCCGTTCGCGCTCGGCATCGCCGCCCTCGCCGCACAGGAGGGCCAGCGATGACGGGCTGTCACGACGACGACGAGTTCGAGAAGCACCTCGAAGAGGACCCGGACCCGCAACTGGACCCCGAACGCAGCCCGGGCCTGCACACCGACATCGAAGCGCTGGAAGACATAGAGGTGAGCCGAGAGGACGTGACCATCGGCGAGGCGACACCCGAAGAGCTGGCCGCCAGCGACACCGAACCCGTCGAGGACGACGCGGTGGCGTCGCTGCTGTCCGACATCGAGCACGGCGCGAAGACCGACCGACGCCGTGCCGCCCTCGAACTGAAGGACCGCGCGACCACCGACGAGATCGTGGCGGCGCTCGCCCGCGCTGCGACGACCGACGACGACAGCGACGTGCGCCAGTTCGCCGTCGAGGCGCTGACGGCCCACGGCGGCGAGCGGGCCGCAGCGGTGGCGGTGGAACTGCTGGACGACCCGGACCCGTGGGTCCGGGCGGAAGCCGTCGTCACGCTCGACAACGTCGACCGCGAGGCTCACGAGGACGATATCGCGGCCGCAATCGACGACGACCACCACGCTGTCCGGCGCAACGCGGCCATCTCGCTGTTCAAACTCCGCGGCGAGGCGATGGCCGACCTGCTGCTGGAGCAGAGCCGCGACGACAGCGAGCGGGTCCGCGAGTGGGCCGCCCACATGCTCGGCGGCGTCGACGAGGGCCGCGCTCGCGAGCGACTGCAGGAACTCACCGACGACCCGGCCACCGTGGTCCGCCAGACCGCCGAGCGGTCGCTCGACGTGGACCCCGGACGATTCCGGCGGCAGTTCGGTGGTGCGCTGGAGAACGACGCCCGACTGCTGCCCGGGGAAGACAGACTCAATCGGATGCCCGACCTCTGACGATGACTGACGGAACGCCCACCACACTGACCGACCGCATCGAAGCCGCACTGCGAGACGTGCGCGACCCGAACGCCGACCTCTCCGTGTTCGACGCGGGCTTCGTCGAGAACATCGACGCGGCCGACGGCGACGTGACAATCGAGGCCGACCTGACCGCACTGGACGGCGGGACGAGCACCCAGGTCGTCCAGGCGATGCTGCACGCGGTCGACGACGTGGACGGCGTCGACAGCGTCCACGTCGAACGGACGACGCCATCGAGCGAGGGGCAGGCCGGTGTCGAGTCCTTCGACCACGTCGTGGCCGTCGCCAGTGCGAAAGGCGGCGTCGGCAAGTCCACGGTCGCCACGCACCTGGCCTGTGCGCTGGCCGCCGACAACGAGGTGGCGCTGTTCGACGCCGACATCCACGGGCCGAACGTGCCCGAACTGCTGGAGGTGAGCGGCCCAGTCCACTCCAGCGAGGAGGGCGACCCGCTCCCCGTCCGGGCGGGCGACATGGACGTGATGAGCGTCGGCCTGATGGAAAGCGGCGCGCCGCTGGCCTGGCGCGGTGCGATGGCCCACGACGCGCTCGAGGACCTGTTCGAGAACACCGCCTGGCGCAACGACGAGGTACTGGTGCTGGACCTGCCGCCGGGGACGGGCGACGTGGTGCTGACGACGTTGCAGGAGGTCCCCGTCGACGGCGTGGTCGTCGTGACAACACCGTTTCACGCGAGCGTCAGCGACACCAGCCGGACAGTCGAACTGTTCCGCGACAACGACGTGCCGGTGCTGGGAACCGTCGTCAACATGGCCGAATACGTCTGTGACTGCTGTGGCGAGCCGAACGACCTGTTCACCGGCGACGCGCTGGGAGACCTCGATGCCGAGGTGCTGGCCGAACTCCCGTTCTCGCACGACCTGCAGGGGACGCCAGCACCCGGTGAGGTCCCCGGCGCTGTCAGCGATTTGGGCGACGCCGTCGGGTCGGCACTCGACACTGCCGGCGAGGTGGACGCCGACCCGACCGCCGATATCCGGGACCTGCCGCCACAGGAACGCAAGGATCTGGTTCGAGAGCAGTTCACCGCGCTGGACAGCGGCGACTCGTTCGTCCTCGTCAGCGACCGCGACCCGACCCCAGTCGGGCAGTTCCTGGGCCGGCTCGCGGAGGCCCCGCGGGAGGCTTTCGACCCGTTCGAGGTCCGGCGGGCGACACCGTCCGACTGGGTGCTGGAGACGGTCAAGCCGTGAGTACGGTCGCTGGCAGCCTACGGTGTTAGCCAATCACATGCCTCGCGGGCGGGACTAAAGGCATAATTGTCCGCACCCGTAGTAGTCCGATAATGACCGCTATACTCGTGACAGCGGGTCGACGCGCTCGCGGTCGCTTACGTACCGCGTCCCGGCGGATCGGAGGGCCAGCGTGACCGACCCGTTTGCGGTGATGAACGCTATCGGACTGGTCGGCTTCGCGTTCGTCGGCGCGGCGAAAGCCATCGAGGAGCGCTACGACGTGTTCGGCGTCACGGTCGTCGGCGTGATGACGGCGCTGGGTGGCGGGACGACCCGGGACCTGCTGTTGAACAGGGTTCCGAACTCCCTGCAGTCGCCCGGCGAAGTCGCCCTGTCGCTCCTCGGTGTCGCTGCCGCCGTTTTACTCGTGCATTTCCTCGACGACGGCCACCAGCACCCGGTCGTCCTGACGGCCGACGCCATCGGGCTGGCGGCGTTCACTACCACGGGAGCGCTGCTGGGTCACCAGGCCGGCCTCCCAGTGTTCGCCGTCGTCGCGCTGGCGACGGTCAACGCGGCCGGCGGCGGCGCGATATCGGACCTACTGTTGGGGCGGACGCCGTTCATCCTCCGCCAGGACTTCTACGCGTCCTGTGCCGTTATCGGCGGCCTCGCCTTCTGGGCGCTGGCACAGATGGGCGTGGCACTCAGCGCGGCATCGGCCGGGTGCGCGCTCGCAGTGCTGTTGGCCCGAGGGCTGGGCATCGGCCGCGGGTGGTCGCTCCCGACGGTACAGGCGTGGGAGCGGCGCGACGCGCAGTAGGACGGCGCTACTTCTCGTCCGGCCACCACCTGAGCGTGAGCGCGACAGACTGATCTAATCCGAACACGTCCGACGAGCGGTCGACAACGGCGGTCTCCGGACAGTCGATTTCAGTGCGCTCGTCGGCGACTTCGACGGAGATCATGCCCTGCCCCTGCTGGAAGCGATCGGCGAGCGTATCGAGTTCGGCCAGCAGCGCCTCGCGGGACATCGTCGTCTCGCGTGCGGTGTTCTGCTGGCGGTGGTCGCCGATGACAGGGTCGATATCCACGTCCTCAGAGCGGTTCGAGAGGACGGCGTTGATCGCCGCCCCGAGTAAGATAACCAGGCCGATGACGTACAGCCAGCTCAGCAGGACGAGGATGCTGGCGATAATGTTTCCGCCTGTCGAGCCGGATTTGAACGCTGTAAAGAGAACCTGCGCAATCGTGATGCCGACGGCGGCAAAGGCGACACCCGGGACGACCTCAAGCGGTGAGACGTCGGTGTCCGGGAAGATGTAGTACATCGGATAGAAGACGACGAACAGGCCGACGGCCCGGACCAGTCCGCTGGCGACCGCCCACAGCAGGCCGCTCCCGGCCTCGGGCAGGGCGCTGCCGAGCGCGCTGGCGCTGAGTATCGCCACGGCGACAGTCACGAGGAGGACCAGTCCGTCGCCGAGTTGGTCGAGGAAGGTGTTCGACGCGCCCGTCTCGTATATGTCCGAGAAGGCCGTGTCCAGCCCCCGGAAGATTCGCAGCGAGCCCCAGAGGAGAAAACCCACGCCAAGCAACGAGACGGACGCGTCGGCCTCGGTCAGCCCCTGCTGGATGATGCCGCTGGCCTGTGCGGTCAGGACGGCCTCCATGATACCGACGATTGAGGCCCGCAACGGGGCGTTCTCTGTCCGCTGGACAAAAGTCAATACCAGCAACAGCAGCGGGAGAATCGACAGGAACGCGTGGTAGGCTATCGAGCCAGCCATGAACGTGAGCCGTTCCGCCCTGATTTCGTGAACGAGAGCCCGCAGAACCTCCTCCGTGCGGGCGCGACTGAAACGCATACGGGGCGTTCGACGCCGGGACGCAAATAGACGGCGTCGGAGCCGGATGCACACAGATTGGTGTCACCAGAGTCACAAGATAAATGCCACCTCCGCCTGATACACAGACAATGGTCCTCTCGGACGTTTTGCTTGCCCCCCTGGGACTGGCGGCCCTCCTCCTGGCAGTGCCGATAGTGGTGCTGTATCTCATCCGGCCGGACCCGCAGGAGCTCACGCTGCCGACGTTCCAGTTTCTCGTCGCCGGCGAACGCCAGCAGTCAGCGACGCCGTTTCTCGAACGGATTTCACGGAGCCTCCTGCTACTGTTGCAGGTGCTGGTCGTACTGGTGCTCGCGGTCGGACTGGCGACGCCGTATGTCACCGTCTCCGAGCGGGCGACGGTCGAAGAGACGGTCATCGTCGTCGACACCAGCGCGTCCATGCAGACCGACGCGGACGGCCAGACACGCTTCCAGCGGGCCGTCGCGGCCGCCCGGGAAGAAGTAACAGGGACGACCTCCGTCGTCACGACGACCAACGGCGGCGAGGTCGTGCTCCAGCGTGGCACGCCGACAGCGGCTCAGGGGACACTGGACGGGCTCAGCCCGACGGACGCGCCGGGAGAGCTCAGCGGCGCTATCTCGCAGGCAGCTTCGATTGCCGGCGAGAACGCCAGAGTCGTCGTCCTGAGTGACTTTGCGGGCGAGGAGTGGACCACTGCAGTCACGACGGCACGCGGGCGCGGGCTCTCCGTCGACCTCCAGCAATTTAACCGCGGGGGCGATGCGAACGTCGGTTTCATCGACCGCCGGTTCTCCGGCTCGGAGGTGGCGCTGTCGGTGAAAAACTACGGCGACTCGTCCGTCACCCGGACCGTTCGGCTCGGCAACGCCCAGCAAGAACTGCAGCTCGGGCCCGACGACGTGGGTTCGGTGACGCTACCGGTCCCGGCCGGCGGGAGCGAGGCCCGGCTCAGCCCGGGCGACAGTTTCGCGACTGACGACAGCGTCTACGTCGCCGCACCGGCGGACGCGGCTGTCGACGTACTGGTGCTGACAAACGACCGGAACCGGTACCTGACCACCGCGCTGTCGGTCGTCGACCGGGTGAACGTGACGGTCAGGCAGCCGCCGACGACGATTCAGGGCGACTACGACGTCATCCTGTACAGCAACGTCGACCCGAGTTCACTGCTGCCTGGCAACGTCGAAAGCGGGCGCGAACTGGTCGAAGACGGTGGCGGCGTGGCGGTACTGGCTCAAGATAACCTCCCACAGCGGTACCGGGACCTCCTCCTCATCGAGCCCGGCGAGACCCGGGCGGGCGCGACAGTGGGCCAGACGACACAGACACAGCTCACCCGCGGCATCGACTTCCAGCCCCCGGACGAGTACATTTCCGGGTCGCTACGTTCCGGGTCGGCCCAGGTGCAACTGGGTGACGGGACGCCGCTCATCGCGACGGAGGACCGGAACGGCGGGCGGGTCATGTACTACGGCTACATCGAGGACCGATCCAGCTTCAAGTTCAACTATCAGTACCCCGTGTTCTGGAAGCGGGCGGTGTACTACCTCGCGGACAGGGAACAGCTCCCGGCGCTGAACCACGAGACCGGTGAGACCGTCCGGTTCGGTAACACCACCGTCGAGGGGCCGGCCGGCCCCGTCTCCGGGAACTCGGTCCCGCTCCAGCGAGCCGGGCTCTACCGAAGCGAGAGCCGGCAAGTGAGCGCGTCGCTGCTGGACGAAGGCGAGTCAAACACCAACGTCGGAGCGCTCGACCAGCGCTCCGGAACGGCCGGGAACCTGACCCGGACCGAGCAGCGGTCAGTGCCACAGCCGCTGACCGAATACTTCGCGCTGGGCGGGCTGGTGCTCGCGCTGGTCGAGATCGGCTATCTGCGCCGGCGGGGTGACCTCTGATGGCGGTTTCCTACACCCTCACAGAGGGACTCACTGTCGGCGTCGAGCACCTGTGGCCCCTGCTCGCTGTGCCGGTTGCCGTCGGCCTCCTCGCGTATCTCATCCGGCGTGGCGACGGTGGACCGCGGTCGGCCTCGAACCGGAGCCGCCGACTTCTGCTTGCCAGCCGCGTGCTCATCGTCTGCCTGCTCGTCCTCGGCGCGATGGAACCGTACACCGTTCAGACCCGCGAGACGCCGGGCGAACCGGGCGTGACACTGCTGACAGATGAGTCCGCGAGCATGGGCATCTATCCGAACACGACCGACGAGCTGGTACGGGACATCGAAAACGAGGGGGTTCCGGTGACGCGAGCGACAATCGGCAGCGGGTCGAACTCGCGGATCGGCGACGGCGTGGCGGCAAACCTCCAAGAGAACGGGACGGTCGTCGTCGTCTCCGACGGACGCGTCACGGAGGGCCGGAGTCTGGCGACAGCCGCCGAGGACGCAGCCGGGCTCAACGCGACCGTCCACAGCGTCACCCCGCAGTCGCCACGCACTGAGCGAGCCGTGGCGATAGCGGGGCCGTCGACGGTGAGCCGCGGCGTCCAGTCACAGTATACCGTCTCGATGCAGGGCGTGAGCGTCCTCGAACCCGTGCCCGTCGAAGTGACAATCGACGGTGAGAGCGTGACTGAAGGAGAACTCCGGCCGGACGGCACGCTCACCGTCGACCACACGTTCGAGGAAATCGGGTCACACCGCGTGACTGCGACGCTGTCCGGCGACGACGAGTACGCGCGAAACGACGTGTTCTACAAGAGCGTCCGCGTCGTCGAACAGCCCGACGTGCTGTACGTCTCACAGGGCGAGTACCCCCTGCGGAACTACCTCGACTCGCTGTACAACGTTTCGACGGCCTCGTCAGTCCCGGCGGACCTCGATGACTACGCCGCCGTCGTCATGCAAGACACGCCGTCACAGAATATCGGGAACGCCACCGCGCTGCAGGACTTCGTCATCAACGGCGGCGGGCTCGTCGTCGCGGGCGGTGACAACGCCTACGAGAACGGCGGCTACGAAACGTCGTCGGTGGCCTCGATGCTCCCGGTCCGGGTGGGGAACGCGACCGGCGGCGAGTCGAACATCGTCATCCTCGTCGACGTCTCGGGCAGCGCCGAGGGCGGCCTCTCGATACAGAAAGCCGTCGCGCTGGACGTGCTCGACCAGCTCGGCGACGAGAACCAGGTCGGGGTCGTCGCGTTCAACTACGACGCGTATCGCGTCTCGGAGCTGCAGCGCCTCGGCCAGAACCGAGCGGAAACTGCCGACAGGATACGCCGACTGGAAAGCGGCGGCGCGACGGACATCGCCGTCGGGCTCCAAGGCGCCGACGAGCTACTGGGCGACCGCGAAGGAACGATCATCCTCCTCAGTGACGGCCAGGACCGGCTCGGTCCGCCGGCGGCCGTCGCCAACCAACTGGGCCGCGAGGGGACGCGCATCGTCTCGGTCGGCGTCGGCAAGCGCGTCGGCGTCGCGACGATGCGCCAGATCGCCAGCGAGTCCGGCGGCTCGTACTTCGCCGCCGACGAGACCGAGCGGCTGCGGCTCCTCTTTGGCGGCTCCTCGCGGCGCTACCAGGGGGAGAACCTCACCATCGTCACGGAAGACACGTTCATCACCTCCGGCGTGGAACTGACGGCGAACCCCGGCCAGGCAAACAACGTCCAGGTCAAGCCCGGGGCCGACTACCAGGTCGCCACCGCGGACGGCAAGCCGGCCATCGCCTCCTGGCGGTTCGGGCTGGGCCGCGTGGTCTCTATCACCGCCTACGACTCGGACAACACGATGGGCGGCCTGCTCGACCGGCCGGACTCGCTGGTCGTCACGAAGTCGGTCAACTACGCGGTGGGTGACCCAATGCGCACGCAGACCGGCGTCACAGCGGTCGGCGATGCCCGCGTGGGGCGTCCGACGACGCTGACCTACCAGGGCGATAGCCGCCCGGACGCAGCGGACATCTCTTTCCGCCAGATCGGTGACGGCCGGTATCGCGGCGAGTTCACGCCTCGGGAGGCAGGGTATCAGACGGCACTCGACACCGAGTACGCGGCGAACTACCCGGTCGAGTACGGTGCCTTCGGCCCGAGTGAGAGCCTCGATTCGCTCGTCGAAACGACGGGCGGGCAGACCTTCAGCCCGGACCAGGGCGAACAGATAGCCAGACAGGCACGCCAGAAGTCCACCCGGGTCCGCACCGTTCGGGACACCTGGGACTGGGTCGCCCTGCTCGGCGCGCTCCTGCTGTTCACCGGCGAGGTGGTCGCCCGGCGTGTTCAAGTATACCGCGGTCGCACCTCCCTGGAGAGTGGTCTCCCGTGAGCGCAATCGGCCGCCGTATCAACCTCGGGCTCGTGGTGTTCATCGTTCTCTCGATGGTCGGCACCGGCGGAACGACGGTGCTGTACCAGGACTCCGCGAGCGAGCTCCGGTCGCAGAACCAGGAGCTCCGACAGGAAAACGCCGAGCTCCGGGAGAATCTCGATGACACCAGGAGTGAACTGGAATCCACACAGACCCGCGTCGACGAACTCGAAGAGCAGTTGGAGACGCGGTCGGAAGACGTCGACCAGGTCGCAACCAATCTGAATCAGACGGAGTCGCAGTTGAACGCCACGGAGAGCCAGTTGGCAGAGACTCGGCAGTCACTCCGCGAGAGCCGGAACAGAGTCGAGGAGCTGGAGGGGACGGTCGGTGACCTTCGAGACGAGCGCGACACGCTCCAGGACGAAGTCGATGACCTCGAGTCGACAATCGACGATCTGGAGACGGAAAACGAGGAGTTAGCGGACGAGCGCGACGAACTCGAAGACCAGGTGTCCGACCTGCAAGACGAGATCGACAGCCTGGAATCACGGATAAGTACGCTCGAAAGCGACATCGACGAACTCGAAAGCCAAAACCAGGAGCTGCGAGACGATATCGAGACGCTCTGTAGCCAGCCCGAGAACCAAGACAAAGCCATCTGTGAGGGCTACTAATGGACGAACCAGACACAGACACCGGAGAAACCGGCGGCGAGGGCCCCGCAGATGACGGACGGGCGCAAGCCCGCGAACGCATGGCCGCAGCCATCGCCGAGGTCAGACGCGAAGGCAAGAAGGCGGCGTTCGTCTATGCCGTCGTCGACGCAGTGCTGATCTTTCTCCTGGTGAACCTCCTCCTGACTGTCCTCTCGCCGGTCGAGCTCCCGACGCAGTTGTCGGTCCCCGCGGCGGTGACGGACCCGGTCGGCACGGCCGTCGGTCGCTCGGTGTCGGGGCTATCCTTCCCCACGGGCGCAGTCGTCGGTATCGTCGGCGGGGCGTGCTGGTTCCTCGGCGAGTATCTGTACCGGGTCCGCCAGCCGCTCGTCGAACAGTTCGAGGCGGCGAACGCGAACGTCACCGACGCGCTCCGAACGGCGCGGGACGCGGTCGAGGACGGGGCCGAGACGCGGATGGCGGCCCGGCTCTACGAGGATGTCCTCGATGGGCTGAAACAGAGTTCGAGCGTCGCGCTCGTCGACAGCCGGCGACTGCTCGGGACGCTCGTCGTCGTTATCCTGCTGAGTCTGGCGACAGTGCAGGTGGCCGTCGTCGACATCGGTCTATTGGACCGCGATCCAGTCGAGACGGAGTCGCCGAACGACCGGCCCAGCAATTACGAGGGACTCGAAGACGGCGACGCGATACTCGGCGATAGCGAGGACGTGCAGGCCGGCGACGAGAACCTCACCGCCGAGATCGATTCGACGGGCGGCGACGAGGAGGTCGACCGGAGCCAGTCGTTCCCGTCGTCGCCGGACACCGGGGGACCGGGGAGTGGAAGCGGCACGGTCGATAGCCAACAGGCCGGGTTCGCCGGCCAGGAAGACGTCGAGGATGCGGACCTCATCCGCGAGTACAATCTCAGGATCCGAGAGCAAGACACGGACGACGAGGACACCGACCCATGAGCCCAGAGCAAGACATCGACGAACTACAGCGGAAAATCGCGAACGCACGTGAACAGATCAGCACACGGATCGTCGGTCAGGAGGAGGTACTAGAGCAACTGCTCATCTGTATCCTGGCCGACGGTAACGCCCTGCTCGAATCTAACCCGGGACTGGGGAAGACGACGATGGTCCGGACAGTCGCGGAGGTGACCGATCTTCAGTTCTCCCGGATCCAGAACACCCCCGACCTGATGCCCTCCGACATCACGGGGACCGAAATCATCCGCGAGACCGACAGCGGCCGCGAGTTCGTCTTCGAGAAGGGGCCGGTGTTCGCCAACGTCGTGCTGGCCGACGAGATCAACCGGGCGACGCCGAAGACACAGGCGGCCCTGCTGGAAGCGATGCAGGAGAAACAGGTGACCGCCGCAGGCGAGACCTACGAACTGCCGCGCCCCTTCTTCATCCTGGCGACACAGAACCCCATCGACCAGTCGGGGACGTACGCGCTCCCGGAGGCCCAGACCGACCGCTTCATGCTGAAGCTGCTGGTCGACTACCCCGACTACGACGAGGAGCGGACTATCGTCGACATGTACACCGCCGGCGCGGAGCAGGTCCCCGTCGAGCGCTCGCTGACCCGCCCGGAGATTCAGGAAATCCAGCAACTGGTCCGCGAGATGCCCATCGCCGACGACCTCCGCGACCGGGCGGTCCAGCTCGTCCGCCGGACCCGCGAGGCCGACGACATCGAGTTCGGTGCCAGCCCGCGAGCGAGCATGGCGCTCGTCCAGACGGCGAAGGCGCGGGCGTTCCTCCGCGGCCGCTCGCACGTCACGGGCGAGGACATCGAAGCCCTGGCCGCCCCGGTGCTCCGGCACCGGATTATCGTGGACTTCCGGGCCGAGCGGGAGGGCCGGACGGCGGACGACCTCATCGCGGCGCTGATGGAATGACCCGCCCGACGACCGCAGTTTGGCGGGCGGCTCAGCGAGAGTGGGAGGGCCAGCCGTGACTATCGAACCGGACTTCCTGGACGAACTCGGCCGGTTCACCGCCGCGCTGAACCGCCAGACCACCTCGATTCGACAGGGTGATCAGCAGTCCCCGCGGGTCGGCGAAGGGCTCACGTTTAGCGATTACCGTCGCTACTCACCGGGGGACGACACGCGACGGATCGACTGGAAGCTGTTCGCCCGGACGGAGGAGTACTTCATCAAGCAGTACGAGGAAGAGCGGAGCCTGACCGTCCACCTGCTCGTCGACACGAGCGCGTCGATGGACTACGGCGAAGCGTCGAGTCACAAGTTCGAATACGCCGCCAAGCTCGGGCTCGGATTCGCCTACCTCACCGCAGAGGAGAACAACGACTTCCGGTTCTGTACGTTCCGCAACCGGGTGGACCGGATCGATACGGGTCAGTCGAACCGGGGGGAACTCCTCTCGCTCATCGACCAGTTGAACGAGATGACGGTCGACGGGACGGCCGATTTCGAATCCGCGCTGGAGGCGTACGCCGAACGCATCCGCTCGCGCTCGCTCGTCGTGGTGTTCAGCGACTGTCTGACCGAGCCTGAGGAACTCGAATCGGGCATCGCCGCGCTCGCACGCAACGACGCCGACGTGTTGCTCGTCCGCGTGGTCGCCCCGGGGGAACGGGACCCCGGCGTCGTCGGTGACGTGCTGTTCGCCGACCCCGAGAGCGACGAGAAACGCCGGTCGTATTTCAGCGGCTCGCTGGCCGAAACGTACCAGTCACGACTCGATGCCCACGTCGACTCGGTGTCGAACCGTGTCACTGCGCTTGGCGCGGACCACGTACTGGTCGATACCGGCGAAGACTACTTCGACTCGTTTGCGAGCATCTGGCTGCAGTAGCCGGACGGCAGCAGGGACGACTTACTCTGCGAGAATGTGTGCCGGCAGGTCGTCGCGGATGATCGTATCGCAGTACTCACAGCGCACCCCGTCGTCGCCGACGGCAAACCGCGAGTCGACGGGCTCGTCCTCAGTCGTGATGCAGTTGTGGTTCGGGCACTCGAGGACCCCCTCGACGACCGACGGGCGCTCGACGCGGCCTTTTTCAACGACCTCGTAGTCGCGGATAATGTTAATCGTCGCCGCAGGGGCGATGAGCGAGAGCACGTCGACCTCGTCTTGGGAGAGTTCGCGACCCTCGACCTTGACCACGTCCTTGTGGCCCAGACGGTCCGAGGGCATGTTCATCGCGACGGAGACGGAGTCGCCGCTGGTCCCGTCGATGCCGAGAATCGCCAGGACGTTCAGCGCCTGTCCGCCCGCGATATGGTCGATGACGGTGCCGTTCTGGATCTTCGAGACGCGGAGTTGCTGGTCGTTGTCGCTCATTGGTCGCCTCCGAGCATCAGGTCGAGCAGGGCCATCCGCACCGGGACGCCGTTGTGGGCCTGCTGGAAGTACTGCGCGTGGGTGGTCTCGTCGACGTCGTGGGCGATCTCGTCGACGCGCGGGAGCGGGTGCATGACGGTCAGATCGTCCTTGGCCGCATCCAGCGTGGCAGCGTCGATCTGGTACTGGCCGGCGACTTCGCGGTACTCGCCCTCGTCGGGGAACCGCTCGGCCTGGATGCGTGTCACGTAGAGCACGTCCAGTTCCGGAAGTATCTCGTCGAGTTCGGTGTGCTCGCGGATGCCCGCACCGGCCTCGTGGAGATCGTAGCGGACCGAGCGCGGAAGCTGGAGCGATTCGGGGCTGATGAAGTGCTGTCTGGCGTCGACGGTCGTGAGGGCGTGGGCCAGCGAGTGGACCGTCCGTCCGTACTTCAGGTCGCCCATGATGCCGATAGTCAGGTCATCGAAGCCCGCGTTCTCACGGATCGTGTAGAGATCGAGCAGCGTCTGTGTCGGGTGCTGGCCGGCTCCGTCGCCGGCGTTGACGAGCGGCACGTCGACGAACTCGCTCGCCATCTTCGCGGAACCCTCCATTGGGTGCCGGAGCACGAGCGCGTCGGTGTACCCCTCGACGACGCGCACGGTGTCGGCCAGTGACTCGCCTTTCTTCACGCTGGAGGACTCGACAGAGCCCATATCGACGATGTCGCCACCGAGGCGTTTCATCGCCGTAGTGAAGCTCATCTTCGTCCGGGTACTTGGCTCGAAAAAGAGGAGGCCAAGCAGCGTGTCGCTGTGCCGGTCCGCGAACGCCCCCGGGTCAGCCGCGATGTCGGCCGCGTGGTCGAGCACCGTCTCGATGTCGCCCCGCGAGAGTTGTTTCGCGCTGATGATGTGGTCGTGCCGCATTTCACTCGATACCGCGCTCCGGACGGTCTTGAATCCCCCGACACGGGAACAGGACGTTCGCCCCCAGCGTCATGTTCGGTTTGAGGGAGCATCGACACGAAGGTCGAAAACAGGCCGTTGAGAGCGTAGCGGCGGACGTAGCAGTAGGACGATTCGTCAGGGATTGCTCTGCCAGACATCGACGCGTGGCTCAGTGTACGCCTTGCCGACGATGTCGGGGATGCCGTCACCGTCGAGATCGACGACTTTCGCCTCGTGGGTGGGAATGCCGGTATTCAGTTGTTTCCGCTCGAAGTTCCCCGTCCCGTCGTTGTGGAACACGAACTGTCGGGGTTCGTGTCCGTCCTCCAGCCCCATTTCCGCGACGAAGATGTCGGGGCTGCCGTCGTCGTCGAAGTCCGCCACGTCGAGGCTGTGCGGGTTCGAGAGGCCGTCATGCAGCAGGGTCAGGTCCCACTCGGGCGGGTCGAACACGCCCAGTCGGGCCGGGCGGTCGTCGAGGTACGGCTCGTCGCCCTCGACGAGGATTATCTCCAGGTCACCGTCGCTGTCCACGTCCGCGATGGCGACGCGGGTACACTGCCAGCCCTCGGCGATCAGCTCTCGGTCCCACCCGTCGGCCGTCCGGTGGAAGACGTTGGGGCCGGCGACGATTTCGACCTCGCCGTCGCCGTCGACGTCCTCGACAGCGACGCCCTCGACGTCGAGGTCCTCCGCGACGATGTGGCGGTTGGCCACCGGCCACGGCTCCCGGGTCGGGTCGTCGGGAATGTCGTAGTAGAACACGGTTCGGGACTCCTGAGACAGCCCGACGACCTCGTTCTGTCCGTCGCCGTCCACGTCCGCCACGGCGGTGTCGTGATACTTCTCGAAGTCGTCGGTGATGAGCCGACGCGTCCACTGCTCCCGCGGGTCGTCCGGAATCTCGAACCACCACAGCTTGTGCTGGTGGATGTTCTGGCCGGCGACCAGGTCCGGGCGGCCGTTCCCCGTTATGTCGCCGAGCGAGCCCCCGACGGAGAGCTCCGGTGCGCTGGCAACGTCGTGGCGCTCCCAGCCGGGGTTTTCGTACCAGAACACGTTCGTCTGGAGCCAGCGAGCAACCGGCCCCATACCGAACACGGACAGCAGGTCGACCGACTTGTCGACGAGCGGGAACCTGACCTCGTGCTCGTCGCCGAGCGCGCCGACGATGACGTCTGGCCGACCGTTCCCCGTGAGGTCGGTCGTGAGACAGAAGCTCATCGTGCTCGCCGGCGGCGAGGCCTCGATGCGCTCGTGGTGGAGATTCATATCCCAGCCGTTCGGGTGCATCGGTATTGTTATAGCCGGGCTAACACCGCCGACAGCGGTCACGAACTCGTGGCAGGAATCCGTGTGGGGCTCCGCGATTGGTCACTCCCATCGAGGAGATGCTCCAGCGTGGTCGCCCCGTGGTCGACCTTCGCTGCCGGGTCGCTGTCGAGTTCGTTCTCGTATATCACCCAGTCGACGCCGGCGTCGGTCGCGGCGTCGACGACCGCATCCATATCCACGAGGCCCTCGCCGTGGGGGACGTTCTCGTAGCCCCGCAACGGCCCGGCCGAGGCTACGTCCCGAAGATGTACCATCTCGATACGGTCGCCACAGAGTGAGAAGAGCGCGGTCGGGTCATAGCCGGCTTCGCGGATTTCCGCGACCTCCGGCTCGAGCGTGACTTCCGTCGGCGCAGTCCGAGCAATGAGGTTCCATATCGGGGTCTCGCTCGGTATCGTCGTCGGCTCGGTCGGCCGAAGTTCAGTCAGCAACCGGTGTGTGTACCGCCCGACTGCTGCGGGTATCGGCGTTTCTCCGGTGATTTTGCCCACCCCGTCCGGGAGGAAGGGGCGGAACGCCCGCCGGCCGGTGTGATACCCGAGCTGCATGTCCCAGTCTGCGAGGGCGGCCGCTGCGTCGCGGAACCGGCGGGAGAGCGAGCGGATATCGCTCCGGGTTCGAAGCTCGGACGTCGAGAGATGTGGAACGACGACTGTGTCACACCCCACTGTTCGGCACCGGACTAGCAGGTCAGATTCGCCGTCCAGAGCAGCCTCGATTTCAGGGAAGTCTGCGTGGACGGCGACTGGTACGAGGTCGGCGTCATCGAGGGCCGCCGCGACATCTTCAGGCGGTTCTTCGTGGAACCGGTAGGCGAATTCGACCCCGTCGTAGCCGGCAGCACCGACACGCCGGACGATTTCAGGGAGTGACTCGGATAGGGTACGGATACTGTATAACTGGAGAGCCTTGTTCGGTCCACTGTCCATACTCCATAGTTGTGTTGTGACTATTATCGTTACACACATACTATCTCTTCATAGGTGGAGTCTAAACGAACGGTTCGGCCGTCGGGACGTTTGCCACTCGAAGTGTAGTCCCGCTACGGACAGCGGAATGCAGCGCGTAACAATCGTATAAACGTAGGCAACAACCAACCACGATGAGACGGTCGCCCTAGCCCGGGTTCGGTGGTCACTGTCCCACGGCTCCCAGCACGAGGGTTCAAAACCGATAGGCGGACCACCCACAGTATGCTCGCAATCGCTGGCGGCAAGGGTGGCTGTGGGAAAACGACGGTGGCCCTCGGGGTCGGACAGGCACTGGGGACGACGACCGGACGGTCGCTGGTCGTCGACACCGACCGTGATATGCCGAATCTCCATCGCCGCGCCGGTGTCGATCCGACATTCGGAATCACGGACATCACGGCCACGGCTGACCCGGCTACGGTCGCCCAGGGTGCCACGACCGTCGAGAACGTCGACGTGCTGCCCTGTCAGGCCGCCTCCGAAGCCGCTGTCGGCAACGCCATCGACAGGCTATCCCGGTGTGACCGGCCCGTGGTACTGGACTGTCCTGCCGGCGCCGGCCCGGACGCCGCCCGCCCGCTGCGGGCGGCTGACAGGACAGTGCTCGTGAGTGAACCAACCCGACAGAGCCTCACCGACACAGCCAAAACTGCGGCGATGGCTAGGGCGCTCGACGCGCCGCCCGCCCTCACGGTCCTCGTCGGCAGTGACGGGTCGGTAGATCCATCGGACCTGCTGGCCTCTCCGAGAACGGTCCACATTCCATCGGTGTCGAAACCGCTGGAATCGGACCGAGCGGCGGCAAAATACGTCGAGATAGCGAACGTTCTCACCAAGCGGAATACTTAATCTCGTGGCTAAATAACCTCTCAGTGGTATGGTCAACCGGTTGCGAACGGGCATCGATGTCCTCGACAGAAAGCTCGACGGTGGCATCCCTGCCGGGAGTATCGTCGTGCTCTCTGCCCAGCCGGCCAGCCAGGCGGAGCTGTTCCTCTACGAACTCACCGCCACGCGCGGAACCCTGTGGCTGTCGCTCGACCGGACCGCCGAGTCGGTCATCGCAAGCATCGAGCAGACGCCGGCTAACACCGGCGACCCGACGGTGCGACACATCTCCGGCGAAGCGCCGCTCGACAACGCCGGCAAACTCGTCTCGGCGCTCCCGGAGACTTCGAACCTCATCGTCGACCCCCTCGACGTGCTGGAAGCCCAGGAGCCACACTCGCGGTTCCGCGCGTTCATGAACGACCTGCAGAACCACATCGTCAACACCGGGAGCCTCGCTATCGTCCACTGTCTCGATGGCCGCGACGTGCCACCGCTTCGGGATACCACCGAGCACTTCGCCGACGTGGTGTTCCAGCTCGACACCACGACGAACGGTGACGAGGTGGAGAACCGCCTCGCGATTCCGAAATTCCGCGGCGGACGGGCCCCCACCGACATCATCAAGCTCAACCTCGTCGAAGAGGTCAGCATCGACACCAGCCGCGACATCGCCTGATACGGGTTATTCTATTCGCGGCCGGGCCGTGGCTCTCTGTCCGTCGAGCCGAACTCCGTTCCCACGAGTATCAACAGGAACAGCCCGAGACCGACGCCGACACCCGCTGCCAGTCCGAGCCCAGCGCGTCCGGTCAGTACGACCGTGCCGACGCCGAACGCGATTCCCGGCGGGAGCGCGAGGAGTGACGGGTACACTAGCGACACTCGCATGGGTAGTGATGACGTGTCGTGCGTATAACCGTTCTCCCGGGTGAGCCGTCAGAAAGTCGCAGCCGCTATCGCTCGGAACGGTAAAACAGGTGGCTGGCGCTCAATACTGCAGAACCGCTCGCGTGGCAGTTACTCTTCGGCGCCTTCGATCTCTTCGACGATCTCCTCGGCGTCCACGTCGGCGTCTTCCAGCGCGTCTTCGATGTCAGCGCCGCCGGCACCGCCCATGCCGCCCATCATGCCGGGCATGCCCATGCCACCGCCACCGATCTCCTCCTGCACGATGATGCGGTCGATGTCGAGCAGCTGGGTGAGCTGCTGGGCGATCTGCTGTTTGCCCATCATCCACTGCTGGTTCATCGTCAGCTGCGGCGTCGCCTCGATGTACAGGGTGTCCTTCTCGACCTCGACGGTCTCGTACTCGGGTTCGGACTCGTCGTCCTCGTCTTCGTCGTCGCTCTCGACGAGCTGTTCCTCTTCGACGGTGTCGGTCTCGAACCACACGTCGAGCTCCATGTCGAGCATCATCCGGATGATGCCCTGGGCCTTCTCCTCGCGGTCGGTGACCTCTTCGAGGATTTCGTAGTCGTACTCGACGTCCTCGCCGGCCAGCGGGTGGTTGAAGTCAACGCGCGCGCGGCCGCCGATGATGGTCTCGACGTGCCCGTGCTCGCCTTCGATATCGACGTGTGCGCCGGGGTAGCGGTCGTCCTCGGGGATCTTGTCCTTCGAGACCGTCCGGACCTCTTCCTCGTCGTACTCGCCGAAGGCGTCGGCGGCCGCAACGGTCACGTTGCCCTCGTCGCCGACCTCCTTCCCGTAGATGTCCTGCTCGACGTCCGGGAATATGTGGTTCTCGCCCAGCACGATGGTGCGCGGGCCGAACTCCTGCTGTTCGGTGTCGACGCCGTCGTCTTCGGCGACTTCCTCGTCAGTCGTATCGACAAGCTGGCCGCCGTCGACGGTGCGGGCGGTGTAGGCGAGCTTGACGACATCGCCTTTCTGTAGTCCTTCCGCTTGCTCTTCTTCGTCTGCAGCTTCTTCGTCGACTTCGGTCTCAGACTCGTTGCTCATACCCTGTTCGTCAGTCGTGGCACTCTTAAGGACAACGTTTCCCGGTCAGTAGCGGTCGAGCAGCTTCGGAAGTGGCCGGCTAGTACTCGCTTTCAGCTAGCAGCCGGTGGAACTTCTCGCGGCCGATGTTCCGCCCTGAGACGGGAAGGACGACCGTCTCGCCCCGTACTTCGTCGCCAGCCTGGAGCGCTGCGGCGACAGCCGTCGCACAGGCCCCTTCCATGACGATGCGGTCCGTCTCGAACAGGCGCGCCACGGCGTCCGCGATGGCATCTTCCGATACGAGCCGGAAATCGGCGAGTCCCGCCTGCAGTATTTCCGTCGGGAGTGCGAACGGTACCCGGGTTGCGACGCCCTCGGCGATAGTGTCGACGCTGTCGAGGGCCTCCAGCGTCTCCTCCTGCCAGGCGCGGTACACCGCGGGCGCGCCCGCGGCCTGCACGCCGACGACAGCGGTGTCGGTCATCGCCCCGAGCGTGATGCAGTACCCGGCCGCGGCGGTGCCGCCGCCGACGGGACAGAACACGCGGTCAACGTCTGGTCGTTCGTCGAGGATTTCGAGGCCAGCTGTGCCGACGCCAGCGAGCAGTTTCGGTTCGTTGCCAGAGTGGACGTAGCGCGCCTCACGCTGGGTCGCCAGGTCCTCGATGTGTTCGCGGGCCTCGTCGTAGTCCTCGCCGTGCTGGATGACCTCCGCACCGAGTTGCTCCAGCGCGTCGACCTTTCCGGCGTTGGCTTCCTTCGGGACGCCGATAGTGACGGGCACGTCGAACTCACGCCCGGCCCAGGCGATAGATTGGCCGTGGTTCCCCGTGCTCGCGGCGAGCAGTCCGCCGTCGCGGAACTCATCGTCGAGAGACGAAACGAGATTCACGCCGCCGCGGACTTTGAACGCGCCGGTCGGGAGCGTGTCCTCTCTCTTGAGCAGGACATCCGCCTCGAGGGCATCGGAGAGGGCTTCGCTGCGGACCAGTGGCGTCTCTGGGAGATGCTGTCGGATGCGTTGCCGGGCGCGTGCGACCGCCGCCACCGTCGGCGGCGTCAGGTCGTGATACGGGAAGAGGGTCGTCTCGTCCGGGGAGTCGATCGGTTCGTAGCGACCGGCCATACTACTACCCGGGAGAGCGGACACAGTAAATGGCGCGGTCGACGGGAGCGTTTTTCAGCGGGCCGGTCCAGCCCCACAGTATGTACGAAGTCGAGGTGAAAGTGCCAGCGGATATCGAGGCTGTCGCGCAGCGACTCGACGAACTCGGGGCCGAGCAGGTCGATACGGTGATACAGACGGACACGTACTACGACGCCCCCCACCGGAATTTCGCCGAGACAGACGAGGCGTTCCGGGTCCGCCGCGAGACCAGGAAGGGGGAGACGAACGCGAAAGTCACCTACAAAGGGCCACTGCTCGAAGCAGAATCGAAGAGCCGCGAGGAGTTCGAAACGGGCGTCGAGGACGGCGACGACATCGACGCTATCGTCCAGCACCTCGGCTTCGAGCCCGCGGCGACGGTCCGGAAGAACCGCCGGGTCTACGAGGTCCGAGAGTACGATGTCACGCTCGACGCTGTCGACGATGTCGGCGAGTTCGTCGAAGTCGAGCGCGAAACTGACGGCGATATCGAACCGGTACGGGAAGGTGCCTACGAGGTGCTTCGGGACCTCGACCTGGACCCGCACGACCAGCAACGGACCTCATACCTCGGCATGCTGCTCGGCGATGCGAGCGAGTAATCATTTCTCCGCTATCTGTTCCCGTAAGTTATAGAAGCCGGCCAGACGAAGCCGGGGTAATGACCGAGCGGAACATCCACGTCCAACCGGCGAGCGGGCTCGCCGTCGAAGATCAGGATATCGAAGTCGTAGAACGCAAGGGCATCGGCCATCCGGACTCTATCTGTGACGGTATCGCGGAGACGGTGTCGCGGGCGCTGGCCCAGACCTACATCGACCGGTTCGGGACAGTCCTGCACTACAACACCGACGAGACACAGCTCGTCGCCGGAACCGCCGCGCCCGCGTACGGCGGCGGCGAAGTGCTGGAACCGATTTATATACTGGTCGTCGGACGAGCGACGAAGAAGTTCGACGGCGAGCGCATCCCGGCCGAGAGCATCGCTCTCCGGGCCGCCCGCGACTACCTCGACGAGCAGTTCCCGCACCTCGATCTCGGCTCCGACGTTATCGTCGATGTCCAATTCGGCGAAGGGTCAGGCGATCTCCAGACCGTGTTCGGCGAGGAGGCGACAGTACCGATGGCAAACGACACTAGCTACGGCGTCGGCCACGCCCCCCTGACCGAGACCGAACAGATCGTCCTCAACACCGAGCAGAAATTGACCGGCGAGTACGCCGAGTCCAACCCTGTCGTCGGCCAGGACGTGAAGGTGATGGGCAAGCGCGAGGGCGACCACATCGACGTGACCGTCGCTGTTGCAATGGTTGACGAACACGTTCCGGACCTCGATGCGTACAAAACCGCCGTCTCGGACGTTCAAGCGTTCGTCACCGACCTCGCCGAAGAGTACACTGACCGGGACGTAACGGTTCACGTCAACACGGCCGACGACTACGACGCCGAGTCGATCTATCTCACGACGACCGGCACCAGCGCCGAGCAGGGCGATGACGGCTCCGTCGGGCGCGGAAACCGCGCAAACGGCCTCATCACGCCGAACCGTCCGATGAGCATGGAAGCGACATCGGGGAAGAACCCCGTCAACCATATCGGGAAGATATACAACCTCCTCTCGACGGAAATCGCACAGTCCGTCGCGAGCGAGGTCGACGGCATCCGACAGGTCCAGATGCGCCTGCTCTCACAGATCGGGTCACCGATTGACGAGCCCCACGTCGCTGATGCGACAGTTATCACCGAGGATGGTGTCGCGATCGGCGACGTCGAATCGGATATCCAGGCCACGATCGACGATGAACTGGCCGACGTGACCGACATCACGCGGCAGGTCATCGACGGCAACCTCTCGACGTTCTGAGAGGGCGAGGCGACACCCCTTTACTCGCCGGTAGTCAATTCGCGGGCATGCATCCGCCAGACGCCGACAGCGTGCTCGTCCGCCACGGCGAACTCGGCGTCAAGAGCGAACAGGTCCGCCGGAAGATGGAGGGTCAACTGGCGGACAACCTCCGTGCGATGCTCGACGCCCGAGATCTGTCGGGGAACATCGAACAGCGCCGGAACCGGCTGTTCGTCCACACTGACCAGCCCGAGGGCGTGACCGCGGCCGCGGCCGACACGTTCGGCGTCACCTCCGCCTCGGCGGTCACGACCGTCGGCCCGACGCTGTCCGCAATAGAAGATGCACTGGCCGCGACCGCGCGAGAGCAGTACGACGGCGGCGCTTTCGCCGTCAACGCCCGCCGGGCGGGACCAGCAGAGGCACACTCCTTTTCGAGTACGGACATCGAGTCCGACGGTGGCACCGCCGTCTGGGAGGCAATCGAGGAATTGGGTGACGAGCCCGCTGTCGACCTCGACAATCCCGATTTCGAACTGTTCGTCGAGTGTCGCGCCGACGAAGCCTACGTCTTCTGTGAGAAACGTGCGGGACCCGGCGGCCTCCCGCTCGGGACTCAGCGGCCCGTCGTCGCCCTCGTCAGCGGCGGCATCGACTCGCCCGTCGCCGCCTGGAAGCTGATGAAACGCGGCGCGCCCGTGATCCCCGTTTACGTCGACCTCGGTGACTACGGCGGCCCCGACCACCGGGCGCGAGCCGTTTCGACTGTCGAAACGCTCGCCTCGTACGCGCCCGGGCATGACCTTTCGCTTACCGTAATTGATGCTGGTGACATCGTCACCGACCTGTCTCGAGACCTCGGGGCGCTTCGAATGCTCGTTCTCCGCCGGTTCATGCTCGCGGTCGCCGACGCTATCGCGCGCGACCGCGACGCCGTCGGCATCGTCACCGGCGAGGCTATCGGGCAGAAATCCAGCCAGACGAGCGCGAACATCGCGGTCACGGACGCCGCGACTACGCTCCCGGTGCACCGACCGAACCTCACCGTCGACAAGTCCGAGATAACCAATCACGCGCGGACAATCGGGACCTTCGAGGACTCGACAATCGACACCGGTTGCAACCGCGTCGCCCCATCGCATCCGGAAACCAATGCATCGCTCGAAGCAGTTCGGACAGCCGAACCAGACGACCTGTTCGAGCGTGCCGAGGCCTGTGCCCGGGACCGCGTCGTCGTCCCCATCGAAAGCTAAATTTCCGGGGCGGGCCAGGGTTGAGCCATGACGCAGGTCTGTCTCGTCGGGAGCGAGGACGTGAATCTCCGGTACGAACTCCTCTCTCGCGAGACCGCACGGAACGCACTCGCCACCTACGACCTGCAGGAACCGTTCGCGAATACCGTCGCCGTCGACACCGTGAGTCTCGGGGCGGCGGTGGCGCTTCTCAACGACTTGAACTGGTATCTCGTCCGCTTCGCCGACGCCGCGTTCGTTCGTGATCCATCAATTAGTGAGACGGAATGGCTCTCCCGGGACCTCGCCGCGGCGATCCGGGACGACGACGTTGCGCCCGAGGAGACCGGGCGCTTTCTCAAGGTGTACGGTATCGTCGAGTCGGATGTAGACGGCGACAGTGACGACGAAGAGTCGGCGGACGGAGCATCAGAACCAACGCCCGACACGCAGGCGATGGAGACCGAGCGTCCACCCAAGCTTGTCGAGCCGATGCTTCTGACGCGGACCGGAGACACGATTCCCGAGTACGACCTTCGGGACGTGGACGACACGCTCATCGTCAGGGTGACCGAATCGGAGTTCGGGGCCTGACTCGGGTCACACCGCATACAGAACAGACCGGACCGGTCTCAGTCGAACAGTCCGGTCGACATATACCGCTCCCCGCTGTCCCAGTAGACTGTGACCACGAGCGGGTCGTCGACACCGTCCGCGATGAGTCGCTCGGCTACCTCTCGCGCGGCGAGGTTCGACGCGCCCGAGGACTGGCCGACGAGGATACCCTCCTCGTGGGCGAGCCGTCGACATTCGTCTTCCGCGTCCCCGAGTTCGACCGTCATCACGTCGTCGAGCAGGTCGGTGTCCAGATTGTCGCTGATGAAGCCCGGTCCCATCCCCTGGAAACTGTCCTCGCCGGTGCCCGGCTCCATCCCGGAGAGGACGGCGTTGTCGGCTGGTTCGACAGCGACGATGTCCATCTCAGGGAACGCCTCGCGCAGTCGACGGCCGGTGCCGGTGATCGTGCCGCCGGTTCCGACGCCCGCCACCAGCGCGTCGATAGTTCGGTCGCCCACCTGCTCGATAATCTCCTTGCCTGTCGTCTCGTAGTGGGCCGTCGGGTTCGCCGGGTTCTCGAACTGCCGCAACTGGACGTAGTCGTCGCGCTCACACAGTTCGTCCGCGCGCTCTTTCGCATCGGAGATATCGCCCTCGACCAGTTCTATCTCCGCGCCGTAGGCCTTCATTATCTGGCGGCGCTCCGGTGACTTCGAGGACGGCATCACCAGCACGACGTCGTACCCCTTCGTCGCCCCGACCATCGCCATCCCGATGCCGGTGTTGCCACTCGTCGGTTCGACGAGCGTATCACCCGGTTTGAGCGTCCCGTTTCGCTCGGCGTCGTCGATCATGTATTTCGCCGGCCGGTCCTTGGCGGACCCGCCGGGATTGAACGACTCGATCTTCGCTGCGACCGTCGCCCCCTCTGGCGCGCGAACCGAGACCAGCGGCGACCCGATTGTATCGAGAATAGAGTCTTTCATCGCCGCCGGCTACGCGCGCCCGACTTAAACGCCTACTGAAGGTCCCAAACGGTTCGTGGACTCCCGACACGCGGCAGTGTTTTCCGGCGTCGACGATACCTCACGAGAACATGTTGATGTCGTCGACCGGCAGGACCGAGTAATCAACCGACAGCGTGTCCTTCGTGGCCCGGACTTTGCCGACGAACGCGGAGATGTCCTCTAGCTGGCCCTCCAGTACGAACAGCTCCATGCAGTACCGGTCGCCGACGTGGCTGTGGAAGTTCGACGCGACGATAGACTCGTGGTCGTGACGGAGATGCATCATTTTCTCCTCGACGGTTGTCGTCTCGTAGTCGAACAACACTGTGACGATGGCCATCAGTTCGCGGTCTTCCAGCCGCTTGTCCTCGAACTCCCCCATCAGATTCCGAACCGCCTCTCGAACGACCTCGCTGCGACCCGTGTACCCGTGTTCGTCCGCGAACGTGTCGATTCGCTCCTCCAGTTCGTCCGGCATCGAAATGCTGACTACGCCCATGTATTAAATCAGACCCACTGTAGTATTAAGAATTCATATCCGACGGTGAGCGCGGCGGTGTGACTACTCGGAGGGATACTGTGCCGACGTGGCTGTCGCTCTGTCTAAATACGGAAAGCCCACTCGGGAGAGATGTCTCTCCTGAGTGGGCTATAAGATATGAATGGTGGCGGCGAACCGCGTTTCCCAGAGGCTCGCGCACTCCAGTACTCCCCGGAACGCTGGTGGGCTTATCTTCCGTGTTCGGGATGGGTACGGGAGGCAACCCCACCGCTGTGGCCGCCTAACGTCGAGTCGCGGAATCGAACCGCGATACACCAGTCTCGATCGGGTCCACCGTCTGTCCGTGCGATCCAGTTTGCGCCTGGACTCGTTCAGCGACGAGCGAATCGTCGGTGAATGAGTCACAGTGCGTATGAATGATGGCTTTGGTCTGTTAGTGCTCGTGGGCTTAACGTCTCGTTACCTCGACGCGCACACCCCAAGTCTATCGACCGCGTCTTGTACGCGGGACCTCGGCGGTGTCTCTTTTCCAAGTGGGTTTCGAGCTTAGATGCGTTCAGCTCTTACCCCGTGCGGCGTGGCTACCCGGCACGTGCTCTCTCGAACAACCGGTACACCAGTGGCCACCAACCGTAGTTCCTCTCGTACTATACGGTCGTTCTTGTCAGACACCATTACACACCCAGTAGATAGCAGCCGACCTGTCTCACGACGGTCTAAACCCAGCTCACGACCTCCTTTAATAGGCGAACAACCTCACCCTTGCCCGCTTCTGCACGGGCAGGATGGAGGGAACCGACATCGAGGTAGCAAGCCACTCGGTCGATATGTGCTCTTGCGAGTGACGACTCTGTTATCCCTAGGGTAGCTTTTCTGTCATCAATTGCCCGCATCAAGCAGGCTAATTGGTTCGCTAGACCACGCTTTCGCGTCAGCGTTCCTCGTTGGGAAGAACACTGTCAAGCTATCTTTTGCTCTTGCACTCTTCGCCGGGTCTCTGTCCCGGCTGAGATAGCCATAGGGCGCGCTCGATATCTTTTCGAGCGCGTACCGCCCCAGTCAAACTGCCCGGCTATCGGTGTCCTCCTCCCGGAGTGAGAGTCGCAGTCACCGACGGGTAGTATTTCACTGTTGACTCGGTGGCCCGCTAGCGCGGGTACCTGTGTAACGTCTCCTACCTATGCTGCACATCGGCGACCACGTCTCAGCGACAGCCTGCAGTAAAGCTCCATAGGGTCTTCGCTTCCCCCTGGGTGTCTCCAGACTCCGCACTGGAATGTACAGTTCACCGGGCCCAACGTTGGGACAGTGAAGCTCTGGTTAATCCATTCATGCAAGCCGCTACTGATGCGGCAAGGTACTACGCTACCTTAAGAGGGTCATAGTTACCCCCGCCGTTGACAGGTCCTTCGTCCTCTTGTACGAGGTGTTCAGATACCTGCACTGGGCAGGATTCAGTGACCGTACGAGTCCTTGCGGATTTGCGGTCACCTATGTTGTTACTAGACAGTCCGAGCTTCCGAGTCACTGCGACCTGCTCCGTTCCGGAGCAGGCATCCCTTCTTCCGAAGGTACGGGACTAACTTGCCGAATTCCCTAACGTTGGTTGCTCCCGACAGGCCTTGGCTTTCGCCGCCATGGACACCTGTGTCGGTTCTCGGTACGGACACTATGCTCGTCTTTTCATGGGCCCCAGGTTGAATCACGTTTCCCTATACCGCCGTTCGTCCGCTTCGTGCCATTACGGCTTCCACGGAGTTGGACGGTTCGACCGGGCGAATGCCCGGCGTGATCGACCCCAGGGCGTCAACTTTCACTGCATAGTGGCACAGGAATATTAACCTGTTTCCCATTTCGTCATAGTCGAGTTGCGGTATGACTTAGGACCGGCTAACCCTCAGCTGATCAGCAGTGCTGAGGAACCCTTATCCATTAGGCCGTCGGGGTTCTCACCCGACTATCGCTGCTACTATGGCCAGGATTTTCGTCACTATTCGGTCCACAGGAATTCTCATCCCTGCTTCCACCCAAATAGAGCGCCAATCTACTCGATTACCAGTATGAGTGGTACGGACAGGTCTCGGTGGTGGATTTGAGTCCCGATCATTTTGGGCGCCTCAAACCTCGGCCGGTAAGCTGTTACGCTTTTCTTAGAGGGTAGCTGCTTCTAAGCTCACCTCCCGGCTGTCTAGGGCTCGAGACCACCTTCAGAGGATTACACTTAATCCACACTTGGGGACCTTAACCTATCTCTGGGTTGTTCCCCTCCTGGTACACAGGCTTACCCCGCGCACCGGAATCCCCGCGTCAAACAGCGTCTGTAGGTTTGGAGTTTGACAGGTGTGCCGACTCCTCTCGGAGGCGGACACACCAATCGGTCGCTCTACCCCACAGACTACCTCGGCGGAGGTCATGCTTCGACATGTTTCGATTGGAACCAGCTGTTGCCGGACTCGATGGGCCTTTCACCCCTACACATAGATCACGAGAGGGTATTGTAGGACACCAACTCTAACAGACTTCCACGTGCCTTTCGGCACGCTTCATCTTGTCCATGCGTAGATCGTCCGGATTCGGGTCGTGTTCGTATGGCTCCCCGCGCTTGAACACGGCGGCCCTCGGGCAAAGCCCTGCGGCCATGTCGGTTTCCCTGTGCCTCCCCGGATACTCCGGTTAGACTTGCCATACAGACACACTCCCTGGCTCGTTTTTCAAAACGTACGACAGAACATCGGCTTCCTGTAAGTCTTACTGGACGCTCGCGCGTCGGTCATTCGTTACAGGACCTTGTATGCCCTGTCGCTCGATCGCCAACTGATTTCATGCTCTATTTCGCCTCCCTTCTGAGGGTACTTTGCAGCGTTCGTTCACACTACTTGTTCACTATCGGTCTCAGGTTGTGTTTAGCCTTCGCAGTCGATGCCTGCGTTATTCGCGAGGGATATCCAACCCCCGCTACTCTGGCACTACCGCACAGCGTACTGGTCTTCACTACGGGGTTGTCACCCTGTATCACGCTCTGTTCCAAGAGACTTCGTGAAGACGGTCGGCTGATGAGAGGTAGCCCTGACACCACATTGCCCGTGAGGGCTTCGGTTTGGGCTGTATCGCGTTCACTCGCGGTTACTGACGACATCACATTGCGTTTTCTTTTCCTCCCGATACTGAGATGTTTCAGTTCTCGGGGTTCCTCATTGCGCGAAGCAATTGTTAGAGAGATTCTCATTCGGAAATCTGTGGTTCTTCGCCTCCGTGCGGCTCCCCACAGCTTATCGCAGCTTGGCACGTCCTTCATCAGCGCCTGAGCCGAGCAATCCACCAGCTGGCATAGTAGCCAACGTCGTTGTGACTCGTTCAACTGAACGAGTCCAGTGGACGCCTGGATCGCACGTACACACGGTTTCATACTCGCCCCCAAGGTGGTAGATGGTGGGCGAATCGACCCTTCCCAGGCGCGGTTTCACCCGACCTGGTGCATCTGTCGTCGTATCACAGTCGAACGCCGTCCCACACTTAAGGGGAGTGGTTCGTCGGTGATACGAAGTACGGACCCGTCGGGAGTTGCACCCGACATCCCCGTGAGGGGATATCCGCCTCGGATAGGTCTTGTGAGCCCAGCGGGCCCATGCAGTAGTCGGCGCTTGCCGACTCGCGGTGACTTGTGGTCACCAGTCAGTTCCGTCTGGTTGTTGTGACCAACAACCAAATGTAGGTGGGTCAGGCCAGAGGCCTGATCCCGGTCAGTAGGAGGTGATCCAGCCGCAGATTCCTCTACGGCTACCTTGTTACGACTTAAGCCCCCTTGCGGAGCCCAGATTCGACCATCGCATGATGGCCTCATCCGGACCCCACTCGGGTGCTTTGACGGGCGGTGTGTGCAAGGAGCAGGGACGTATTCACCGCGCGCTTCTGACACGCGATTACTACCGAATCCAGCTTCATGCGGGCGGGTTTCAGCCCGCAATCCGAACTACGACTCCGTTTGGAGATTAGCGTCGCCTCTCGGCGTTGCATCCCACTGTCAGAGCCATTGTAGCCCGCGTGTTGCCCGGTCCATTCGGGGCATACTGACCTACCGTTGCCCATTCCTTCCTCCATTTTAGCAATGGCAGTCCTCCTAGTGTACCCAACCACCGCAGGGGTGTTGCTGGCAACTAGAAGTGTGGGTCTCGCTCGTTGCCTGACTTAACAGGACGCCTCACGGTACGAGCTGACGGCGGCCATGCACCTCCTCTCAGTAGCGTCGGGTAAGGTCGTCAACCTGACTGTCATTACTACTGTCGGGACCGGTGAGATGTCCGGCGTTGAGTCCAATTAAACCGCAGGCTCCTCCGGTTGTGGTGCTCCCCCGCCAATTCCTTTAAGTTTCATCCTTGCGGACGTACTTCCCAGGCGGCTCGCTTATCGTCTTCACTACGGCACATCACGTGCTCATGGCGCGTGACATACCTAGCGAGCATTGTTTACAGCCAGGACTACCCGGGTATCTAATCCGGTTCGAGACCCTGGCTTTCGTCCCTCACTGTCGGGTCCGGTCTCTCAACGTGGTTTCCCCATTGGTGGTCCGTCCAGGATTACAGGATTTCACTCCTACCCCGGACGTACCCGTTGAGTCTCTCGGCCCCAAGCTGTGTAGTTTCCACCGGACGCCGACCAGTTGAGCTGGTCGATTTCCCAATGGACTTACACAGCAAGCTACGGACGCTTTAGGCCCAATAATATCGGCCATCACTTGGACTGCCGGTATTACCGCGGCGGCTGGCACCGGTCTTGCCCAGTCCTTGTTCCTGTACCACCTTACGGTACAGAAAAGCGAGGGCTATATGCCCTCACACTCGGAGTCCCCCTATCGCACTGTCGTGCAGTGTAAAGGTTTCGCGCCTGCTGCGCCCCGTAGGGCCCGGTATCTTGTCTCAGATACCGTCTCCAGGCTCTTGCTCTCACAACCTGTACCGATTATCGGCATGGTGGGCCGTTACCCCACCATCTACCTAATCGGCCGCAGCCACATCCTACAGCGCCGGAACGTTTCTAACTCTCGACACTCCAGTCTAAGAGTTATATCCGCTATTGGCCTCAGTTTCCCGAGGTTATCGCGGTCTGTAGGGTAGTTTGGCCACGTGTTACTGAGCTATATGCCACAAGTCTGAACTCGTGCGACTAGCATGGCTAAATCGGACTCCGATAGCAATGGCCTCCGGCAGGATCAACCGGAATGTGCTGATATACATCAGCGGCGGAAGTGGTTGCACTCCGTCGGAAGCTAACACACTGGTTCCTACGCCAGTGTTGACTACTGCATGGGTCCGTGGGCTCACATCAGATTCCATCTTGACGGCGGACCGCAGGGGTGGAATCCTCATGGGATGAGATCTCGCCGACCCCAGAGGGGAAAGCGAGAGTCTCTCGTATCTCGGACCGACCCAGGTGGCCGACCGAGCGTGTCGACCCGGGCTCGCTGCCCGGTGCGACCTTCGCATTAGTTCAGAAGACGGGGGAACACATAAATGGATCGTCTCGCATCCGCCCTGTGTAGAACACACACGACGCATACGTAACGTGATGGCGTGGCACTCGTAACCGCCATACTGCGACAGGGTGTCGACGATCCAACGTGTCTTTGTTTTTGGATTCTGACATGGGATTCAGTGACCGGAGACCAGCCAGCCATTATATATCAAACGGGAGTGGTACGAACCCGACAGTATACAACGGTAGTGTACCGGGAGCTATGACGAAGCAAGAGTCGAGCCACTTGACAAGCCGGCAGTCAGAACAGGGGCAGCATGGGTCGTGGCAGAGAACTATCTCACCGTCGTCGTGAATCAGGACGCGGGTACAGTGGTAAAATTAGGCGGTCAGCGAGTCGATGTGGCCTTCCGAACGAAGCTGGTCGGCATCCTGCCCCTTGTAGCGCCATTCGATGTTGGCCTTCTCGTCTTGCCAGTCCCACGGCTCGGCGAGAACGATGTCGTCCTCGTTAATCCAGGTTCGGAACTTCATCCGGCCTGGAATCCGGCCGAGTCGGGTTTCGCCGTCCTCACAGCGAATGCGGACGTGGTTCCCGCCAAGGTGCTCTGTTACCACTGCAAACATCTCGTCGTTTGTAGGCATGCGGAGATTCCGCCGCCCTGAATCGTTGCTCACAATATAAATAGGATCGCCACCCGTATAAGTCGTTTGAGAGGCGGGATAGCGTGTACCATGCGGTCGGCCTAATGCCGTACCAGGAAAAGACGGAACAGTAGCTACCGGAAAGGTGAAACGATGAGAACGGACTGACGCCAGTACGTCGACTCAGTCGGCAGTCAGCGCCTGTGGCTCGTCGGCTTCCTCTGCCATTGCATCCGTCAGTCCGGAAGCGAGCGCGAATACCGCTTCCTTGTGGTCCGTCTTCGACTTGTGGATCGAGGTCGGTTTGACACCCAGGTCGGCGTACAGGTCGTGCTCGACACTTGTGTCCGCTTCGTGCTCGTAGTGGTTTTGTACCTGCGCGAGAAGACTGTGAAGGTGAATGAGTTCTTGCTTCTTCATTAGTATCCAATCTTATGGATTGGAGGGTAATAGTACTACCTTGCCAACGGCTCACACGTAGCTATCGTTCGGTCGCAAGTCTTGCCGAGCTCAGATACAGGTATAGAGTTGGATATCGACGTTTGAGCGTCTGTGTCCCAGATTTTGCATACCGCTTGTAATATTCTGGTTAGTACTCCCTAATATTAAACAACAACAGAGAACAGCCATCGTGACAGGTTTGAATCACTAACGTCTGAAAGGAATCGGGGGCCTGCCGACTGCGAATCGCTCTCAATCATGAAAGACCACGACAATGTATTAGTTTTCGAACACTTCATACCCGTTGAGCACATACCTATGTTCATAATGAACTGGAAGCACCCACGAGACGAGACTGCGGCTATGGCGAAACAAGAAGAAGCAAACAGCGGCACGCGATGGTCGTTCATCGCCGCGCTGATGACTGCTGCATAACGGCCTTCTCACCGTTCGATACTGAACCCATAGCGGCAGGGCTAGTCACTCCAGACGTGGCACGCTATGTGATAGTGCGTACATCAACTGTCGTATTGTGGACGACAGCGCGGCTGATGCCGGTACACTGGTAGGTGTGCGGTTCCGAGTGGCTTGACCAGTTCGACAGTTCTTGCTCGAACAGACGGTGCCACGCATCCGGGTACGCAGTCTCCGACACGTTGATCGAGACGGTTGTCGCAGATGGTGAGTGGCCAGCCTGCGGCGAAATGAGCGTCTTGTTCCGAAGAGTGGTCTCGATTGTGACACGGCCCGACGACGAGAAGTCCGTCTGTCCGTCAAGGGAAAGGACAGAGAGGTATACGCTGTCAGAGCTACACCGAAGGCTAGGCTTCCGGGAGACGACCAGTCCCTCCCGCTGGACCCGGTACACTACACCGCTGGTGTAGACGATACCGGTCCCCGAATCGGTCTCCCGGATGAGCGCTCCGGTCGAGATATTCGTTGAGCGGCCGTCAACAGTTACGTTCAGCGTTGACGACTGCAGAGAGAGCCCGTGGCCCTGGAGCTTCATACTCGTGGTCCGCCGGGGGGCGTCGCCTTTGATATGATCGTCCGTGGTCTCCGCGAACCCGACCATCGACGTTTCGGCGACATCCGTTGTCGCTCCCTGCTGAATGGCATCGAACGCGCCGAGTCCACCGAGCGACACCAGCGCAATGCCAGTGATGATGATACTGAACGTGAGTGTAAACGCGAGCAGGTCGGACACGCCACGGTCGTGACTGCGCCGACCGAACAGGGTGGCTCTCATCCGCGTGTCACCTCCATGCAATCGGCTGTCGCGTTGTACGAAACCGCCAGTGGACCACTGGACACGACCGAGGGACAGACACTGGTTTCGTTTCTGAACTGAACGACGGCGTACCGATCCAGTCCTGATGCGTTCACGTACACGCGCGTGCGGGAGGTATCTGGCGAGACCTCGACGTTGTACGACTGATCGGCGATTCGCTCGGGGTACATCGCGCGGAACGATATCGTCGAGTCGAGGGTCTCAGTATCGAACGCGTCGAGGCGAACCAGATCGCGCGCGACGCCATCGCCGACGTTCTCCAGGGCTTCTTCGGTCACTCGCTCACGCTGTGAGTCGACCATCTGGCTCCCGCCGATGAGGAGACCGGTCACCAGCAGCGACGTGATCCCGATAGTGAGCGCCTGCGTGACCGCGGGCGAGACGCCGCGGGTGTCGGACGCGAAGCGGTCGAGGGTCATCCGTCGTCCACCCCCACGCGTACCGTTCGATTATAGCTCGCAGACGGTGTGTCATAGGTCGTGTCGACGGCGGGAACGACGGGGTACGGCGCAGTGTCTCCGGAATCGTAGCTCGTGCCTGGGAAGTTACCGATGGCCGCAAAGCGGTAAGTACCACGTGCGCGGTTTCCCTTCTCGATGCGAACAGTGTACGGCGCGTCGAGTGTCTCAGTAAACGACGGGAATGTTCCGGGCGTCCCGCCGATGTCACAGGTCCCGGCGAGGAGGTCGACATCGGCGTCACCGGACCCTGAACAGGTAGTCGTCGGTCCGGAAGGTGGGGTAACCGCCACCTCCTTGTTGCCGGGTTCTGTCACGACCATCTTCCAAGTATCCCCACTGTCGCCTTCCACTTTGACGATAAATTCTCGCCCCACACCAGGGATGCGGGTCACGGTCAGATTGAATACGACAACGCGGTCAACGCTTCGAGCGATATCCCAGTGAACGTTTGATCCCGTACCGCCGGGTCGATCGAACCGAGATGCGGTCGTTTGGTTCACCTCGGTACCGAGCGACGACGACTCGTTCAGCGTCGCGTTGAGATAGGTCCCGCCACTGCTCGCGACGACCCGGTTGTGCGTCCTCGTGTAGTTCCGGAGCGCGTTCTCGTATCGCTCCTCGAATCCGTCGAGATCATCGCCCCGCGTTCGGGCCGCGAGCACGCCGAGATCGCGCTCGACGGAGGCTTCGCGGTCAGCCGAACGTTCGATAGTGTCTGCGCTCCCGGTGGTCGTGATACCGTCGGTGACGGCCAGGCTGTGAGCAAACAGAATCGTACTGAACACGACGATAGCGACGGCAATACCGCCGATCAACAGTAGTTGGCCGCGCTCGCTGGCTACCATACGACCAGACGCACCTCCACCACGTTGTAGACGACAGAGTCGGGCTCGGCGTCGGGAGCGAAATACCCGTCGACGGCCGAGAGGGGTGGCCCGGTACCGCTGCAATCGCCGATCCGGGCGGGCATGTCGTCGGTCAGCGTCACCGTTTCGGTCGCCACGGCCGCGTCTGCCGGGCGGTCAGCGACGTTCTCGCCTGTTTCCTGCGAGACGAGGGCAGTCTGTCGCGCGCTCGAATCCGAGTTCCAGTAGCTGAGATAGAGATTGTACTGGTTGCCCTGTCGGTCGAACGTCCGATTCAACATCATCTCGAACTCGGTGGAGCTACCCGTCTGATTACCGTTGAGCGTCGGCGTTCCAACGCTGTAACACGCTGTCGCGTTGTGTAGCGCACCGGTTTCAGCCGCCAGGGACAGCGTGTCGCTCGCGCGAGTTTCCAGTGCCGCTATCCGCTGTTGGGTGCCCGTCTGGAACGGACCGGTATCGACTGCCGACAGGCCATAGACGGTCGCCGTCACAACGACGATAGCTGCGAGGACGCCTTCCAGCGTGTAGGCCTGGCCCCGCATCGTTACCACACCCTCACGACGAGCCAGCAGACCGGGTCGCACTGGCCGGTTGCGTTGGTCAGCTTCACAACGCGGGAGGTCGATGCGACGTTCGTCCGACCGTCGGTCGACGGACCCCAAGCGAGTCGCTCACCGTGGTCGTCAACTGCCGGAGTCCGTGCCCCCGCTTCGAGCGTCGACGCGTTGACCACCGTTACGTTCACCCGTGGATTCACGCGGCGCTCCGTGGCAACGATGAGGCCGGCTTTCTCCTTGAGATCGCGGAGATCGTCTGTGTCCGCGTTGAGGGACGCGTTGATTCCACCGCTCGTGTTGTAGCGAACGTGGTTCCGCGTCCCCGCGACGGAATAGTTCTCGACGAGGTACGTCCCCGCTCTGTCCGCAATTGGTTGGTTACGCTGTACGTCTGGGGATTCGTACACGCCGACCGCACTGCCCTGTACGAACGCTAACACCCCGATTACCGTCACGAGCAGGACGCTCACCCCCACGGCGAAGTCCTGCGGTGTCTGTGCTTTCGAATCCATGTCCCACACACCCTATTTTCCGTTTGATACGAACGCCGTCGAACCGCGAGTAGTCCGCTAGCCCACGGCGATCCACACCACCAGTGCAATCGTCGACAGGACGACTGCGAACTTTACGCCGGCGACGAGTTTCACTTCCCGGATGTAGCCGGCGATGAACGACGACAGCAGCGCCTGCAGCGTCACCGCGTGGAAGAACAGCATCGACAGCAGTTCCGTGTCGACACTGCCACCGAACCCACCGCCGGGGGCGCTCGAGCTGCTCGATCCGGAAGCCTGCGTCGCCAGCCCGGCCATCACGTCGAGGAACTGCGTCTTCAACAGCGCCATCACCCCCAGCAGCGTCAGGTACGTCATCAGGATGATGACCGTCTGCATCCGTGTCCGGGACTTCCGCTCCCGTTCGATGTCGTCCTGATTCTCCGAGGCCTGGGCCGCCGTCGAGAGCACGTCCTGGATCTGGCTGGAGGCCTCCTGTGCCTCCGCGATGAGCTTGACCGTCCGCGCCAGCCGAGGGACGTTGTACTTGTTGTTAAATTCCCGGAGCGCGTCTTTCAGGCTCGTCCCGTAGTTGACCTTCGCGTGGATGGTCTCGAATTCATCGGAGAGCTTCCCGGAGGACGTCTCGGAGACCACCTTGACCGACTCCAGCAGCGTCATCCCGGTGTCGTTGGCCGACGCGAGCTTCCGGAGGTTCTCCGAGAGTTTTCCGATGATGGCCTTCCGCGAGCGCTGGTTCCACTCGTAGAAGATCATCAGCGGGATGAAGTTGATGTACATCGGGACGTACACCCAGAAGAACGTCGAGCGGACCGGGACAGCGATCATCCCCTCCAGCGATAACGGGGCCCAGCCGATGACGATAGCCGCGACGATGGCGAGAATGGACAGCGGAACCGTCAGCCAAAGCACCAACAGCGGGTGGTCGCGGAAGAATAGGTCGGGGCGTTTGAGGATGGCGAGGAGTTCGTGGGTCCCCTCCCGGCTCTTGATCCGGTCGAAGACGCTGTAAGTTCCCGTGTAGCTCTCGATGAGTCCGAGGTTGAACACGCCGACACCCTCATCGACGACGAGTTCCTTCTCGCCGGGGCTCGAACGCAGGTAGCCGTCCCCGATTGAGTCCTGCGTGACAGTCGAGACGAGGACGAGAAATCCCAGGCCAGTCAGGGGAATCAGCCCGTACACGGTGCCGTAGATGAGCGACTTCTGGGCGTTTCCCATCATCGACATGATGACCAGAATGATGATGAGAAGCAGCGGGAACAGCGAGAGCGTCATGTACATCTCGCCGAACAGCTCCAGCGTCTCCAGCATCTTCTCCTGTTCCTGCCTGGCGGTTCGCATGTGCTTTTCCTTCTGGTCTTCGAGGAACGAGGTCATGTCCCCGCCGGAGTTGATGATAGAGAGCATGTCCGTCAGGAACTGCGACAGTTCGTCCGAGGGCGTCTGGAGCGCCTGGTTCCGGACGGCGGTCCGGTAGTCAGTATCGAAATACTCCGTCTCCAGCACGATTGACTGGAACTCCTTTGCGACCTCACCGTACGTGTCTTCGGCTTTCCCCATCGACTGCAGGATTTCGAGCTGATTCAGCCCGCCCACGGACAGCGCGTACATGAAGGAGATAGAGTCGGACAACAGGACGTTGATTTCTCGCTCGCGCGCGCTCGCACGGAAGTACGGAATCGACACCAGCGACCCGAACCCGATACCGAAGCCGATTGCACCGAAGATGATACCGGTCAAGAGCACGAGGAAGGGCAGTTTCAGCACGTCCAAGATGGCCGAGACGTTCTCGGGCACGGGAATCCCGATGAGCGTCGGCGCTTGCCCGCCGCTAAACAGCAATTGAACGAGGAGATAGCCCAGGAAGGTGCCGACCAGCCACAGCGCGAGGCCGGCGATGACACCGACCGCGAGCGCGCGTGCGAGGAACATCTCCACGTTGTCGGCCATCCGGGCCTCCGCAAGTTTGTTCTCGACGCTGCTGACAAAGTCCCCCTCGTCGTCGAACACCATCTGGTACGCCGGGTAGAACGTGTCACCGAGCGCACCGCCGCTGCCCACCTGTTGCTGGCTCGGTGTGTCGAGGCTCATTCGCTATCTGCCTCCGCTCCGGCCTTCGGAACGAACTGGCCGAAGTCGATGCTGTCTTCGTCAGCGTCCTCCTCGGCGTCGTTCATCAACGCCGAGACGATATCCGGCGTTTCGCGGCTCTTGTACGTGTTGAACAGCGGCTGGGCGTTGTCCAGCACCTGCTTGGTCTCCTCGACCATCTCCGGCGGTGCGTCCGGCCGGGGCACCATCTCCTCTTTCTCCGGGTCGATATCGATCTTGACCGATTCCATCTCCCGGAGGTCCTCGAGTGACAGTTCGAGCTGGTCGTTGGCGATGAGCGTGAGAATGGTATCGGGGTCGTTGATGAACGCCTGGATGGTCGCCGCGACCTGCGTGTAGGTGTTCAGCCCCTTCTCGATGAGGTACGCGAGGACGACCTTGCGCTTGAACAGTTCCTCGTCGAGCTTCTCCTGAGTCCACCCGCGGTCGAACTTGATCTCTTCGAGCGTGTTCGAGTTCCCCATCTGGATGTACTCGTCCGTCTCGGCGCGCCACTCGTACACGTCCCGGACGTTGATCTCGTCGTTCTCGGCGGAGTACTCGTTGATTTCCGTCAGGGACTTGTTCCGGCGGACCTTGTTGCCGTCGACCCGGGTCTGGGTCTGAATCGATACCAGGTCCAGCGCTGTAAACAGCGTCTTCGAGACGTTGATAGGTTCGGTGGTGAACCGCTTGATGACCTCGCCGACGGAGTCGGCGTGGAACGTGGTGTAGGTGGTGTGGCCGGTCGACATGACCTGGAACAGCGTCCGGCCTTCCTCACCACGGATCTCACCCATGACGATGTAGTCCGGGCGCTGACGGAGTGCGGCCTCAAGCAGGTCGAACTCGTCGACGTCGCCCTTGTCGTCTTCACCGAAGGAGGGACGAGTAACGCTTGCGACCCAGTTCCGCTGTGGCAATTCGACCTCCCGCGTATCCTCGATAGAGACGATCTTGGAGTTCGACGGGATGAACAGCGAGACGGCGTTCAGGCTCGTCGTCTTCCCGGAGGCAGTACCGCCGGCGAAGATGAGACTCTTGTTGTTCTCGATACAGAGCCAGAGGAACGCCATCTCGTCAAGCGAGAAGGTGTTCCAGTTGATGAGGTCGATCGGCGTGAACGGCACGTCCTTGAACTGCCGGATGGTGTAGTTCGTCCCGTGGTCCGACACCTCCCGGCCCAGGGTCAACTGGGCACGCGACCCGTCCGGTAGCGTCGCGTCGACCTGTGGCTGGCGCTTCGAGATACCCTTGCCCGAGCGCTGGGCGAGCTTCACGACGAAGTCGTCGAGTTCGCCCTCGCCGTGTTCGACGTTCGAGATGATCTGCTCGTAATCGGTGTGATAGACGAACACCCGGGAGTTGTACCCGTCACAGGAGATGTCCTCGACGTTGATGTCGTGTTTGACGCCGTCGATGCGGGCGTAGCCGACGAAGTCCCGCTTGAGCATGTACAGCAGCTTCTCGACCTGGTACTCGTTCAGCTTCGGGTCGTCGTCTTCGAGAATCGCCGGCTCCGGACGCGTCGAGATGCCGGAGAGCTGTCCCGTGGTTTCGCTTTGCGCTTCATCGTCCATCCCGAACAGCTCCTTGACCTGGCCGAGCACGCTCTCCTCGCCGCCACCGGAGACCGATCCGTTGTAGAGGTCGTACCGCGAGAGGAGTTGTTCGGCCTCACGCTGGATCACTTGCGCCCGGTCGGCATCGGTCCCCTGGACGATGACATCGTCCTCGGAGTACTTGATCGCGGTTTTGAGCTTGCCCGAGAGGAACTCGCGAAGGTCGATCTCGATATCGGTGAGATACGGCTCGATAACGTAGTACTTCTTCTCGTTTTCCTTCCGGGAGTGGAAGATGATGACGCAGGCGTAGGGCTTGTTGACCCAGTACCGTTCTAGTTCGTTGAAGTGGGATTTCTTCGACTGGGGAACGGCTTTTTCGAGGTCGTAGCGATTGACGACGGTCGTATGGCCGTCTCGTGTCGAGAAGAACTCGTCTTCGTCTAGCTCCGGGTTCACGTCGACGGTGTTTTCGTCGGCGTACTCGTGCAGTTCACTGGCGATGTCTTCGGCGGCGGACAGTTTGTTTTCCGTGTGTTCGGGGTCGAATTTCAGATACTCGCTTTCATCAAAAGGGATAACTTCGCCGTCGCTGTCCCGGGGGAGACTGCCGTCCTCGTAATAATACTCCTGTTTGAAATGCTCCCAGGTGTAGATATCCTTCGCGACTGGCGTCGTGGTCGGGTCGAGATACTCCTCGAACGGCGCTTGCAGTGTTTTCCCGGCACTCGCCGCGTCTTCGAGCCGCTGACTGAGTTCTCTCGGCTCGAAGCCGAGGTATGCGCTCCGGTCGAACCGCCCCCCGTCGTGTACCTCCCGGCGGAGGTCGTCCCACGTGTACTCGCCGACCCGTACAGGCTCGTCAGTCAGTTGCCCCCCACTGTTGACCTGATCTGACTCACCTCCCCCGGTATCATCGATAGCCATTGTTATTCATCTCCCGTTAGGTGGGAAAAAACTTTACCCCCACCAAGTGTTGCTGAAAAAGAAATTCCGGCTGTTCGTATCACGGTCTCCTTACCGTAGTAAGTCGACCATACTGAATGTTTCGCCGGTCTTAATTATCAGTCAAGGAATGACTCGATCCGGGCCATCGCCTCTTTGAGATCGTCGAGGCTGGTCGCGTACGACACTCGCAGGTGGCCCGACCCGCCCTCCCCGAAGGCGGTTCCGGGCACGACCGCGACCCGCTTTTCCTGGAGGAGACTCTCGGCGAACTCGCCGGCATCGTCCCAGGGACACTCCGGGAACGCGTAGAACGCCCCGGCCGCCGGGAAGCAGTCCAGGCCCATCTCTTCGAAGCGGGTGAGGACGTACTTCCGTCGGCGGTCGTACTGGGCGGCCATATCGGTGACCTCGTCGCGGCAGTTGTCGAGGGCCTCGATAGCGGCGTGCTGGGCCGTCGTCGGGGCCGAAAGCATCGAGTACTGATGGATGCGGTTCATCGCCTCGATGGCCTCCGGCGGGGCCATAGCGTATCCCAGTCTGAACCCCGTCATCGCGAACGCCTTCGAGAAGCCGTTGAACACGACGGTCCGCTCGCGCATCCCGGGAAGGGTGGCGATGGACGTGTGGTCGTGTTCGTACGTGAGGTCGGCGTATATCTCGTCGGCGAACACGAGCAGGTCGTTTTCGCGGCAAAAGGCCGCGACAGACGCCATCTCCTCGGCCGTCATCGTCGCCCCGGTCGGGTTGTTCGGATAGCAGTACACGAGCGCGTCGGCCTCGGCCGCGCCGGACGATTCTAGCACTTCTCGGGTGAGTTTGAACTCGTCTTCCGCGCGTGTCGGAACATCGATAACGTCGATGCCGGCAAACGTCGCGCCGGGGACGTACGAGACGTAGCAGGGCTGGGCGATAGCGATGGAATCGCCGGGGTTTAGCAGCGCCCGAAAGGCGAGGTCGAGCCCCTCGCTCGCACCCGCCGTGACGAGGATTTCCTCGTCAGGGTCGTACTGCAGATTGTGCGTCGCCGCCTCGTAGTCCGCGATGCGTTCCCGGAGTTCCCGTTTCCCGCGGTTGGCTGTGTACGAGGTCTGGCCTCGTTCGAGCGACGCGATAGCGGCTTCACGGGCCGCCCACGGGGCCGAGAAGTCCGGTTCGCCGACCCCGAGCGAGATGATGTCGTCCATCTCTTCGGCCAGTTCGAAGAACCGACGGATGCCCGAGGGCGGCACGCTGGCGACTCTGTCCGCTGCTTCGAATGTCATGGTGAGACGGACAGCCGGTCGTCGTCATCGTGGTCGTCGAACTCCATCCCCTGCTCCTTGTACGACTCCATGATGTAGTGGGTTACCGTCTGCGTGATCTCGGGTATCGGCGCGATCTTGTCGCTGATGAAATGCGAAACCTCGCGCATCGAATCGCCCTCGACCTCCAGATCGAAGTCGTAGTCACCGCTGACGAGGCGCAGGGAGGTCACTTCCGGGAACTTCGCGATCCGGTCAGAGATGTCGTCGTAGCTGGTCTCGCGGTCCAGCGTGACGTTGAGTTCGACGGTGGCGCGGACCCGTTCCTCGTCGCTTTCGACCGCGTTCCAGTCGACGACTGCCTGATAGCCGCGGATGATGCCTGCCTCCTCGAACTCGTCGACGATTTCGGCTACTTCGCTCTTGGAGTAATCGGTCAACCGAGCGATGTCCTCGGTCGTGTAGCGAGCGTTCTCCCGTAGCAGGTCGAGTATCTCGCGGCGACTGCTCATACAGTGCCAGGAGAGTGACGCGGACAAAAGCCTTGCTCAATAGTGGGAGAGCGTCTCACCATCGGGCCGAAATACACCAGACAGCTTTAATATCTCTGCGGGTTAGGAAATGACTAATGTTCGAAGAGGGTGGCCAGCGGGCTGATTCTAACACGGGATGGGCACATATCGCGAACCACGACAAGGCGGCGACAGTTATTGACACGATACTCCGCCTCGATGCGGACGAGACGTATACGAAAACTGCCCTGAGCGAGGCGGCCGGCGTGCCGCTGAAGACGCTGTATCTTGACGGAACGCTCGAAGAGCTAGTGACGGTCGGATTGCTGGAAAAACACGAAGCAGAGGGGGAGGAGACGCTGTTCTCCGTTGACGACGGGAGCAGCGCGTTCGAGGCAGCGAAAGCCTTCGATACTGCGGCAGCGACGTCCAGCGAAGTGGACAGTTGAGCAAAAAGCGGCCGTCACAGAAGTCAGTCTATAGTAGCCAGTAAAAACCAACGCATACCTGATCGCACGACATCAGTGCGATCAGTGTGTAAATCGTTCCAATCGTTACTATAGCGCGTCCGTGGACTTTTAGCGGCGACAGTCGTAGTGAGCGACGATGGTTTCAATCGATTCGGAGTCCGACGTGCTCGGGCGTGGGGACGAGGCACCGTCGTTCGAACTCCCGGGAGCGGACGGGGCGACGTACTCACTGTCGGATTTCGCGGACAGGGACGCGCTACTGGTCGTATTTACGTGCAACCACTGTCCATACGCGAAAGCGAAGATTGATGAGCTGAACCGCCTCGCGACGGAGTACGACGACCTCGCTGTCGTCGGCATCAATGCCAACGACCCCGAGGAATATCCTGACGACTCCTTCGAGCGGATGCAGGAACTCGTCGAGCGCGGCGAGATACAGTACGACGCGTATCTGTTCGACGAGTCTCAGGACGTCGCAGCCGCGTACGGCGCACGCTGTACCCCCGATCCGTTCCTGTTCCGGAACGACGGCGGGACGTTCAAACTGGCATATCACGGTCGCCTTGACGACGCGCCGAACCCGGACGACGAACCAAGCGAGCGGGAGATGGCCACGCACGTCGAGACGTTACTCAATGGCGACCAGATTACAGCCGCTGAAAAACCGTCCAGAGGCTGTTCGATAAAGTGGAAGCCCAACAACGAACCGGCGTACTGGGACGCCTGATTGAGACGCGAAGTGAGTAGGGCTTCCGGCCGGGTACGTTGCCCGGAGTGAATCGTTGACCTAGAGAGACATGTTCTCCAGCAATACATTCCTAGCCACGAGTACTTTTATGCGGTGGTGAGACATCCGTCAGCATGTACCATGAAAAAGCTCATCAACGACGCGGAGACGGTCGTCGACGAGATGCTCGACGGAATGGTCGCGGCGTACCCAGACAGCGTTCGTCGATTGCCCGACACACAAGTACTGGTCAGGGACGACGCGCCGGTCGACGACAAAGTCGCTGTCGTTAGCGGCGGCGGCAGCGGCCACGAACCGACACACGCCGGCTATCTCGGCGAGGGTATGCTCGACGGGGCAGCGGCCGGAGAAGTGTTCACTTCCCCGACAGCCGACGAACTCGAAGCGATGATCGACGCCTGCGACAGCGGTGCGGGCGTCCTGCTGGGCATCAAAAACTACGAGGGCGACGTGATGAACTTCGAGACGGCCGGGGAGATGGTCGAAATGGAGGGGACGGAAGTAGCCGAAGTCGTGGTCAACGACGACGTCGCCGTCGAAGATTCACTGTACACGAGCGGTCGCCGCGGCGTCTGCGGAACGATTCTCGTTCACAAGGCCGCCGGCGCGAAGGCCGCCGAGGGCGCGAGCCTCGATGAGGTCCAGCGCGTCGCCCAGAAGGTCGTCGATAACGTCGGGACGATGGGCATGGCGCTCACCTCCTGTGTCACCCCCGAAAAGGGCGAGCCGACCTTCGATCTGGGCGAGGACGAGATCGAACTCGGCATCGGCATCCACGGCGAACCGGGCGTCGAGCGGACGGAAACGATGTCCGCTGACGAGGTTACCGACGAACTCACGGAGACGGTCCTCGACGACCTGGAACTGGACGGCGGACAGGAAGTCGTCACCATCGTCAACGGGATGGGCGGAACGCCGCAGATGGAACTGTTCGTCGTCAACCGCCGCCTGCAGGAACTCCTCGGCGAACGGGACATCGAGACGTGGGACGCGTGGGTGGGGGACTACATGACCTCGCTGGACATGGCGGGCTGTTCGATCACGGTCTGTGCGGTCGACGAGGAGCTGAAAGAACTGCTGGGTGCACCGGCCGAGACGCCGGCCCTGACAGTCCGATGAGCCAGTCGAGCGACCAGGGAGCCGCTGCCGTCGCGGCCGTCGAGAACGTCGCAGCCAGGATCGAGTCCGAGCGGGAGCGCCTCACCGACCTCGACTCCGCAATCGGCGACGCCGACCACGGCGGCAACATGGCCCGCGGGTGGCAGGCGGCGGCCGAGGCGGTTGCGGACCTCGACGACCCGGCCGTCGAGACGGTCGTCAAGACCGCCGGCAAGACCCTGCTGTCGGAGGTCGGCGGGGCGTCGGGTCCGCTGTACGGCGGCTCGCTCGTGTTCGCCAGCGCAGAACTGCAGGAGGGGCTCACCGCCGAATCGGCCGTCGCCTTCGCGGAAACGTACGTCGAGAAGGTCCAGGACCGCGGTGACGCCAGCGTCGGGGACAAGACGATGGTCGACGCGCTCGTGCCGGCGGTCCACACGTTCAAGAAATCAGTCGAGACGGACGACCTGCCGCCGCTTGAAGCCCTCGCGAAAGCCGTCGCGGCGGCGGAGCGGGGAGTGGAATTCACAGTCCCCATCCGGGCCGCGAAGGGGCGGGCGTCGTATCTCGGCTGGCGGTCGGTCGGTCATCAGGACCCGGGTGCGACGAGCACGCTGTACATCATGGAAGAACTGCTGGCGACAGCCGCGGACCACCTCGACAGAGAGGTCCCATCGGCCGACGCCAGTTCCCCGACGATTCCCGACGCGGAGGCGGCCGAGGAGTAATGGTGGGGCTCGTCGTCGTTTCCCACAGTCACACTGCTGCCCAGGGAATCACCGAGATAGCCGCGGAGATGGCTGGAGAGACGAACATCGAACCGGTCGGTGGCGACGGTGACGGCGGAATCGGGACGGTCCCCGACGACATCGAAGCGGGCCTCGCCGCCGCGGACGACGGCGACGGTGTCGTCGTCCTCGTGGACCTCGGCAGCGCCGTCATGAACGCGGACGTCGCCATCGATCTGAGCGACGTCGAGGCCGTGATAGCTGATGCACCCGTGCTGGAAGGGGCTGTCAACGCTGCGGTGGCCGCAACCAGCCCGGACGCCACGCTCAGTTCAGTTCGGGACCAGGCCGAAGCAGCCCGGGATGTCGACAAACTCTGAACGGGAATTCGTGTTCGCCTAGGAAAAGCACAAAGAGGGGCAGTCATCGACGACCGGTCGACCGAAGCCGCGTTCTGGCAACCAGGCTGCAGAGTCCAGCGTTAGATTTCGTCCAGCGACTCGAACCCGCTCCAGCACTCGCAGTCGAGGTCGTCGATAGACGTGACTTCGTCCGGAAGCGAACTTATCGGCATCCCGTCGTCGAACTCATCACACTCCTCAATGTGGATAGAAAAGTCGCCGCTCGACATGATAGGCATACTCCGGAATACGGCGTAGCGTTGCAAAAATCCTCGGAATCGAGGCGGTCCGGCGTATGCGCCGGGACCGGTCGCACAGAGGAAGATCATCCGGATAGTGTCAGACATTCGGATGGACCTGAGCGAATTGTACTAGTTACCAAGGTAACTCTTATTTGTTGATGGCTTTATGGTTCCTGATACGATACAGTACGTAATGAACTCCGGGAGTGGGACAGTGGACCAGCCGCTTGACGAGGCTGAGTCCGTATTGGTGCTGGCACGCGGTTCGAGCGACGCCGAACGAGAGGGATGTGCCGGGTTCCTGACTGAACAGGGGGTCAGTGACTCGAAGGCAATCTGTGTCACAGTGTCGGAGTCGCCCGATTCCCGCCTCTCGCTGTGGCAGCAGCACCTCGACGACGAGATGCCCGAAGAAGCGATCATCGTCGATGCCGGCAGCGAGTTACCGGCTAACTCGCAGGCGGCAGCGTCGGGCGCGTTTCCCTCCCTGACGCTCGACACCCTTCCAGCGACAGTGGAGCCGATAGATATCGGAGTAACCGTCGCCCGCCATCTCGGCCGACTAGAACCGGCAGATGCGCCGCTGCTTCTATGCCTGCATTCGCTGACTGGACTGCTTGAGTCCTGGGAACGTGACCGCGTCATCGCGCTAGTGACCGCGTTGAACCGACAATGTGCCGAGATGGGCGTATCGAGCCATCACCACATGGACCCGGAGGCCCATGCGGAGGAGACGGTGGAGATGTTCCGGCCGCTGTATGACGTCGTGTACGAGTACCTCCCGGATCACGGCTGGACCGTCACGGGATCGAACGACGCAGAGGAGACGCCGACGTTCCGGGACACCGTCACCCCGCCCGGCGGTGTCAGGAGGGGCGACCCGGAGGAACCCGAGACGATCCCGATACCCTACTCGTTTGATCAGGTTCTGGAGCTGATTTCCGCCCCGCGGCGACGCAGTCTCCTCTATCACCTGAAGGACCGGTCGGAAAACGAGATCCCGCTGGACGAACTTGTCGACCGCGTCCACGAACGCGAGAAGGCCATCCCGGCCAGGGCGACGCCGAAGTCACGCGATGAAGTAGGCGTGTCGCTGGCACACAATCACCTTCCGCGGCTGGACGACCTCGGGATTCTCTCATACGAGACAGCAGCCAACACCGTCGAGTACTACCCCAATCCCGCGCTGGAGTCAGTCATTCAGTACGTCGAGCGCCTCGAACTCGGCTAGCCCCGGTGCCGACCCACTCATTTATGTGACCGCTGCCGGCATAGCCCGGTATGGACGAAACCCCGCTCCCCGATGTCACAGAGCAATTCGCCCGTACACTAGCGCCAGCCAGCGACCCGGTCATCGAGGAGATGGATGCTAAAGCCGACCGGGAGGGGTTCCCGACGGTCGGCCCCGCAGTCGGCGGGTGGCTCCGCCTCGTCGCCCGGATGGTCGACGCTGATCGCGTCTTCGAGTTCGGATCGGGCTTTGGTTACTCGGCGTACTGGATGGCACCCGCGGTATCGGACGACGGGCAGATCGTCCTGACGGAGATTGACGCCGACGAACTGGACGAGGCCCGTGGGTTCCTCGACCGCGGCGGGTTCGCCGACCGGGCCGCCTTCGAGCACGGGGACGCAATCGAAACCGTCAAGCGCTACGACGGCCCGTTCGACGTGGTACTCATCGACAACGAGAAGCACCGCTACGGGAAGGCCTTCGAGGCTGTCCGGGGGAAGGTACCGGTCGGTGGTGCCGTAGTCGCCGACAACATGATCGAGGCCGGGCCGCTGGAGTTCGAGGAGGTACAGGCGTTGCTGGACGGCGACGACATCGACGCCAACGAGACGAGTCGGGGCATCGCCGCGTATCTCGAACGCGTCGGCGACGACTCGGCGTTCGAGACCGGGTTGCTGCCACTCGGTGAGGGCGTTGCCGTGAGCGTCCGCGTGGAGTGACAAATCCAGGGAGTGACATCCGGGGGTGACGCCGCGGCCAGCGGAACGGCGACTGCACCCAAACGCTATTATCATGTGTGTTGATAACTAACATGAACGATGGCGAAAGCAGATACCGGCACGGCCTCGACAGAATCGGGACTCGACACCGCAGTCATCGAGCGAGCGGCCGAGCGGGCGGGTATCGCCGAGCAGGACCTGTGTGACGCGCTGGTCATCCTTCACGCGGACCTCATCGGACGGCACAGTCAGTTCGAACGGGCGTTCGACTACGTCACCGTCGACGGGACCCGCGCCTACCGCATCTCGGACGAGGTTTGTGATGAACTCCTCTCGGAGTTCGGGTTCGAAGGAGACATCGCGGCCGGCGTCAGGCTCGCACACACTGAGCAGGCGAAGCTCCTGTTCGCCAAATCCGTCTGCGGGGACGACAACTTCGACGCCGACGAGTGTGGCATCGTTATCGGTATCGACACGGCCGAACAGTTCTGAGTGCCTCTCCGATTCTCGCCGACGAAAATGCGGGTGCATAGCTTATGTAGGAGGGCACACAACTGAGCGGCAACGCTGGTCCTAACGAATGAGTCTGATGATAGATATTCGGAAGCTCGGGTTGTTCAATCAGATGGCAAAAGAGGGCGGTAACACCGTTGCGAACCACCTCAGCCAGATGACGGGGATGGAGACGGAGATGGAGATCACGAAGATCAACTTCATCGATATCCCGGATATCAAAACACACGTCGGCGACGAGAAGCAGATCGGTATCAGTATCGAAATGGTGGAAAAGCCCCACGGACACATCCTGTTCCTGTTCAACGCCGCCAGCGCGAAGGACCTCGCCACAGGGATGATCGGCGATATGGGTGAGACAGACCCCAACGCGAACGGCTTCACCGACATGGAGCGCTCGGCGATTCAGGAGATCGGCAACATCATGACCAGCGGCTTCATCGACGGCTGGGCGAACGTCCTCGATACGACTATCGACATCTCGACGCCGAGTTTCACGTTCGGACCCGGGAGCGGGATGGTGGACCAGCTCGTCGGCGACCGTGACAACGAGATGGCACTGATGTTCGACTCCCGCGTCCACGCACTGGAGTCCGACATCAACGTGAAGGTGTACACGTTCCCGGAACTCGAAGAACTGGTCGACCTGATGCAGGAAATCGAAGTGTGAGCAGGCCAAGGAGAGGGGTAGACGGGCACTGCGGATGAACTCCTTGTCCTTCATAAAAAATTTAGCAGTGTTTCTTGTACCGTGGGCCCTTGCATCGTGATATGCCAGGAGGAAGCCCGCAAACGCTACGACCGTTCCTGTGGCGCGCAGAAACACTGTATCCCGACACAGAAGTCGTCTCTCGTACCCACGAGGGTATCGTCCGTCACGACTACGCCGAGTACGCCGAGCGGACGGCGCAGTTAGCGAACGCGCTCGAGGAAGCCGGCTACGGTGACGGCGAACGGCTGGGGACGTTCTGCTGGAACCACAGCCGTCACTTCGAGACATACTTCGGAGTGCCGGGAACCGGTGCGCAGTTACACACTATCAACCCGCTCCTGCCAGACGAACACATTCAGTACATCGTCAGCGACGCACAGGACCAGATCATCTTCGTCGACGAATCGCTCCTGCCGAAACTCGAGGGTACCGCCGCCGATGACCCCGAGTCCTTTGAGTCGGTCGAGCAGTTCATCGTGATGAGCGAGTCCGTCCCCGACACGGACCTCGATGCCGTCGCCTACGAGTCGTTCATCGCCGATCAGCCGACGGAGTACGATTGGCCTGAACTGGAAGAGGGCCGTCCTGCTGGCCTCTGTTACACCTCCGGCACGACCGGACGACCGAAAGGCGTCGAGTACACTCAGCAGATGCTGTGGAGCCACACGATGGCGATCCAGTCGCCACAGGGGATTCCGCTCGACGACGACGACGTTATGATGCCCGTCGTCCCGATGTTCCACGTCAACGCCTGGGGCCTCCCGTTTTCGGCAACTGCAGGCGGGGCCAAGCACGTCTACCCCGGCCCGCAGCCAGAGCCCGAAGACCTCGCGAAGCTCATCGAAGAAGAGGACGTGACCGTCACCGCCGGCGTCCCGACCGTCTGGCTGGGGCTGATGGAGTACATCAAAGAAAACGACGTGGACCTCTCCTCGCTTGAGCGCCTCATCGTCGGCGGAAGCGCCGCCCCGGAGGCGATGATCCGGTTCTTCGACGACCGCGACGTGGAACTCGTCCACGCCTGGGGGATGACCGAGACAGCGCCGGTGGGTGCGGTGGCGTCCCTGCGGAGCGACCTGGAGGATGCCGACTACCAGACGCAACTGGACAAGCGTGCGAAGCAGGGGCTCATCTCGCCCGGGCTTGAGTTCCGTGTCATCGACGACAACGGCAACGAGGTCCCCCACAACGGCGAGGACTTCGGCGAACTCCACATCCGTGGGCCGTGGGTGACGACGGAGTACTTCAAGCGGCCGGAAGCGAACGAACAGGAGTTCGAGGACGGTTACCTGAAGACCGGCGACGTAGTGTCCGTCGACGAAGACGGCTACATCAAGATCGTCGACCGGGCGAAAGACGTCATCAAGAGCGGCGGGGAGTGGATCTCCTCGCTCGAACTGGAAAACGAGCTGATAGCCCACGACGACGTGAACGAAGCGGCGGTGATCGGTGTCCCACACGAGCGCTGGCAGGAGCGACCCCTCGCCATGATCGTCCCGGCGGCCGACGCCGACGAGGACGCGCTTGGCGAGGAGCTTCGGGAACACATTCTCGACTCCTACCCCAAGTGGTGGGTTCCGGACAACTTCATCACCATCGACGAGGTCCCGAAGACGGCGACCGGGAAGTTCGACAAGAAGTCGCTCCGTGACGAGTACGCCGACGAATCACTCGTCGAGGGCCGCGTCCCCGACGATGCCGCACCGGAATAAGAGAAAGCCGCTGGAATGAGAGCGCCTCCAGCGAGCAGTTGCGGTTACTGAACGCCAGTGACGAGATTCCGGACTTCGGTCCGATAGGCGTCGGGCTGGAGTCCGAGATCGACATCGACGGTGACCGTGATGCCGTCGCTCAGAGCGTTTTCGACGACCTGATCGAAGTTCTGTGCCGGGTACGCGCCCCCGGAGATGACGACGAAGTCGCCGTGGTGCCAGACGGCGAACATCGCCGAGATGTCGATGTCGCTGGCCGGTATCTCGACGGCCTCGTCCTCGGTCACGTCGAACGAAATCCCCTCGAATGGGTACACGGCAGACAGTTCGACTGTCTCGGCTGTCTCGCCGGTGTCGATATCGATGGTTCCCTCGCCCGTTTTCTCGATGTCGGTCAACCCCTGGGCTTCCATCTGCTGTTCGAAGCTATCGCGGGCGTTCGTTCTGACTTTCGTCAGCAGTTCCTCGCGGCCCACACCGCCCGGGAGGTTGTCCAGATTCGGACTGAAGTCGACGCGGGTGGCGAAAAACACGGAGAGGGCAGTCTGCACTTGGTCGAGAGTGCGGCTGGCGACGCGCTTCTGTAGCTGTTCGTCGACGTACTGGACCGTACTGGAGACAGCCTCGACGGATACGGGGCCATAACTCCGGTCGAACACCGTTTCCGAGGACTGGTCCGTTCGCGTCCAGCCACCCTCTTCGAGTTGCTGTGTCGGAACTTCCGGGGGCGGTGCCTCGGCTGCGGCCAGAAACGAACACCCCGCAAGCCCGGCGGTTCCGAGGCTGGCTCCGGCAAGCAGGTAGTCTCGACGGTTCATGTCCGAGGAAGGCCACAGCCATGGAAAAGCGTGCTGGCCGATTATCAGTGATTTCCGAGAAACAACTACACCGGTGTTTGGCAGAGTTCCACGGAGTATATGAGTACACAAACCATGATAATTCACATGGATCTGCTATCCGAGAAACTCGTTCCGGAGCACGCACACGGGGTCAAAGAGGAGGCTCGGGAGTTCGCCGCGGAACACATCGAACCAGTCGCGGGAGAGTACTACGCGTCCGGGGAGTACCCCTGGGAGGTGCTCGAAGCAGCCACGGAGGCCGGCCTCGTCGCACAGGATATCGGCGAGGAGTGGGGCGGTAGCGGCTACGACCTCCAGCAGATGCTTGCGATGGCGGAGGAGCTGTACAAGGCCGACGCAGGGATCGCGCTGACGCTCCAACTCGCCAGTTTCGGCGCCGAGATCGTCGAGGACCACGGCGCGGACTGGCAGAAAGAGGAGTTCCTTGCGCCCGTCGCCGCCGGCGACCAGCTTACCGGCCTCGCCGTCTCCGAGCCGGAGACGGGGAGCGACCTCGCCGGGATGACGACGGCCGCCGAGAAGGACGGCGACGAGTGGGTGCTCAACGGCGAGAAGTACTGGATCGGCAACGGCGTCGAGGCTGACTGGGTGACGCTGTACGCTAAGACCGGCGACGACCCGAACGACCGCTACGGGAACTACTCGATGTTCATCGTCCCGACGGACGCCGACGGCTACCACGCCGAGCACATCCCCGAGAAGATGGGCTTCCGGGCGTCCAAGCAGGCCCACATCGTGCTCGACGACTGCCGCATCCCGGAGGAGAATCTGGTCGGCGTCGAAGGGGCCGGCTTCTACATGCTCGCCGAGTTCTTCAATCATGGGCGCGTCGTCGTCGGCGGGCACGGCATCGGCCTCGCCGCCGCGGCCATCGAAGAAGCCTGGGAGTTCGTCCACGACCGCGAGGCGTTCGGCAAAACCGTCGACGAGTTTCAGGCGGTCCAGCACAAACTGGCAGACATGCAACTCGGCCTCCAGTCCGCCCGAACGCTCACCTGGCATGCGGCGGAGCGCGTCGCCAACCAAGAGAACGCCGGTTACTGGGCCGCGCTAGCAAAGACGAAAGCGACCGAAGCCGCGATGGACTGCGCGGAGAAGGGGATGCAACTCCACGGGGGCCGGTCCGTACTGACTGAGAACCGCATTTCCCGTGTATACCGCGACGTGCGGATTCCGGTCATCTACGAGGGAGCCAACGACATCCAGCGGAACCTCATCTACAACCAGGCCCCGATGTAACGGATCGGCATCGTTCGAGCGATGTCGATTGGTCGATTACGGCGAAAACGGCGTGTTTTTGACGGGGGACACCACCCTTCGAGTGTTCTTTGATGGAACTTGGCTGGCCAGCTATCACTACGACGGCGGTTCACTACCGGACAGTCTGCACTGCCTGGACACACCGACCAGACAGGTCATTACGCTACTGTACGAAGTGCATACGAGTGATATCGGGGCAGTACACCACCCTACAAGTGTTCTGACAGCACCGGACAACCGTCCCGACACCACCATACAAGTGTTCCATCACCACCCTGCGAGTGTTTCCAGTTCGGCTACAACCGGACCAGGATAGTGAACACGTGTTCACACACCACCCTGCAAGTGTTCATACAGAGGTATGCGAGCGTCCAAAATGCCCGAAAGACACCACGCTGCAAGTGTTTTCGTGCCGTTGTTCCGAGTCACGATTCGCCACTCTCACACCATCCTGCAAGTGTTTCGCATACTGAGCAAGAGCTCGCAGGTACACCACCCTTCAAGTGTTCCGGAGAGCCCGTTTTGGGCGGTTTTCCCGGCGAATCGGCGTTGACACCACCCTGCAAGTGTTTTCGAAAGGGAATACCGTGAGGCTGTGGCGGAACCCACCCGACACACCGGTCTGCAAGTGTTCTACACACTGCAGTGGGGAGCAAATACCACATAACCGCCTGTTGGAACTTCGAGCTCACGGGCTATTGTGGGCACACACACCACCCTGCAACTGTTCTGGACTGCGCAATAGAGAGACCGCCGTTGAACACACACACACCACCGTGCAAGTGTTCTGCCGTGTGAGCCGACGGGGGTGTGCAAATAGGCTGGTTACGTGAACTGCCAGAGGTTCTGTTGCTCGTCGTCGGTCGTGTCCGGTGCCTCAAACTCGGTCGCCTCGTCTTCCAGGTAGTGCTCGAGAATCCCGTTGACGTTACTCGGCACAGCGTCGCTGTAGGAGGACTGGAGCGCAGCGTTGATGATGTCGGTCGGGTCGTCGGTGACCTCGTAGATGTACTTCCGTCCGCCCTTGCGGCCGAGGTTGCGTTCGGCAGAGCGGACCAGCCCTTGCATCGAAAGCTGGTCGAGGAACTCGTAGATTTTCCGCTCGGATTTCACTCGGCGGCCGCTCGACTCTGCAATCGAAGAGTAGAGATTGTAGATCCGCTTCGTCGACGCCTCGTGTTTCGGTTCGATGAGCGCAAGCGTCGTCGCGAGATACGTCAGCGCCTGCTGTGAACTCAGATCGTGCTCGAAGTAATCGAGGAGTTCGTCGGTTTCGATGGTGTCTGTCGCCCGTCGCGTGTGCGCCTCCGTCACACCTTCGGCACCTTCCATCCGCGCGTACTCTCCGGCCTTTTCGAGGATCCGGAGCCCTTGCCGAACGTCGCCGCGTTCCTGTGCCGAGAAGGCCGCCGCCAGCGGGACCACGTCTTCGCCGAGCACGTCCTCCCGGAACGCGATGTCGGCGTAGTAACCCAGAATGTCCCGGAGTTCGGTCGCATCGTACGGGCCGAACTTGATTTCCCGTTCTCCGAGCGTCGATTTCACTTTGGGTTCCAGCACGTCGACGAACTTGAGATCGTTCGAGATACCGATGAGTCCGACCTTCGCATCGGTGATCGGTGTGTTCTCGTTCGCTTCGGCCCGCGGTAGTTCGTAGAGGAAGTCGTTCCGTGCGTCCGCTGGAATGTTGTCGATCTCGTCTAGAATGATGAGCACGTTCCCGCCAACGGCTTCGATCTCCTCGTAGAGGAATTCGAAGACGCTGTCAGTGCTGTAGCCGCTTTCGGGGAGTTGGTTCTCCGGGTCCCGGAACTCGTTGACGAGCGTGTTGACCAGCGCGTAGGCTGACCGGTAGTTCCGGCAGTTTATCGGACCGATAACGGTGAGCGGGATGTCCTCGGCCTCGGCCTTCTCTTCGAGTTTGTCCCGGACCCATTTCGTAACGGCAGTCTTTCCGACGCCGGTCGGCCCGTACACGAAGACGTTGTTCGGGTCGTGGCCGACGATGACATCCTGTAGAGCGTTGATGTAGAACTCGATCTCCTCGTCGCGGTGGAAGATCGTATCGGGCGTGAACGTGTCTTTTTTCAGCGGTTGCTTTCGTTCGAAGATCGCGTCGGTCCCATCGAACGGGTTCTCGTTCACGTCGACCATCGTACACCACGTTTTGAGTGACTCTATATAAAACCAGTGACCACCATTCAAGTGTTTCAAGTGTTTTCACGCCGTTCAGTCACACACCACCCTGCAAGTGTTTCTCCAATCGCTCTCGAAAACAGCCACAAGCAGTCTGCTGCGACGATCCTTGAGTTATCTCACTTGAGTCCTGCGATTCTGGTATCTCTCGTCTAGACTAGAGATAGGCCTATTATCTACTTTTTATATTTTGTGGTACCAGTATCATATTCCTGTTAATTCAAGCGAAGCCTGTTTTATCGAATCGAGACTATAAGGCCCCACTGATGCCTTTATTTGTACTTATAGATGGTTTCGTCTATCACAGAATACTGATAAGGCTGAACTATCTCCCACGTGTTTAAATATGTGCTAAGGCCACCACCCCTCCCCACCCCCACCCCTGCCAACACCGAGAACACTTGCAGGGTGGTGTGTGTGGGTCCCGCTCTGACGACCGCGATTCGTTATAAAAGGATCCCGACGTTCGAGCGGGACGAAATCGATTTCACGTTGGAACGCGGCTGTTGCAGCGAACACGTCGAGGTACGGATGACCCGGGGCCTCGGCACCGCACTTTACCTTCTGACAGCCCGTAGACACCACATGAACGAGATCACGGTAACGTTCGTCGACCGGGGCCGCGTACAGGCTGACCGGAACTTCGTCGTCGACGGCCACAGCGTCGCGACGGCCTCGGACCGCGATCCGGAACACGAGTATGAAACGTACGTCGTCTGGAACCTCGTCATCGAAACGTCGGAAATGACTATCCTCTGGGACACGGGCTCCCACCCGGAGGCCGGCAACGGGTACTGGCCGGTGCCGCTGTACGAGGCGTTCGCACACGTCGATGCCGCCGAACACGCCCTGCCAGCGGACCTCGAAGAGGAGGGCTATGGCATCGAGGATATCGATGCCGTCGTGATGAGTCACCTCCACCTAGACCACGCCGGCGGCCTGCACAATTTCGCGGGCACGGATGTCCCGATCTACGTCCACCGCGAGGAGCTCCCGTTCGCGTACTACAGCGCGAACACGGACGAGGGATCTATCGCGTATCTGGCCAGTGATTTCGACCGCGAATTGAACTGGGAGATCGTCCACGGCGACAGCTATCATCTCACTGACGGGGTTGAACTGCTGCACCTTCCCGGCCACACGCCCGGACTCATGGGCGCGTTCATCGACCGCCCGGGGCAGCCGCTCCTCGTCGTCGGCGACGAAGCGTACGTCGAAGCGAACTACGCGGGCCAGCCGATGGCGACGAGCCTCCTCTGGAACAACGGCTCGTGGAAGGAGAGCCTAGAGCGGTGCCGCGACCGACAACGAGCGACGGGGGCTGAAGTGCTGCTCGGCCACGACCTCGCGGTGTTCGAAGACGTGTCCGGGGCTGCGGACTGATTCGATATCTGCGTGAGATTAGTCCGACACAGCGACAAGCGTTCGGTGCTCGCCGTCGTCGGTCGCCACGACCCACCGGCCTTCGTGGCGCTCGACGACGGCCCACACGCCGAAAAACAGGTGCAACTCCAGTTCGAGACCGTTGACGCGCTCTCCGGTCTCTTCGATACGGAACTCTCGGGACTCAGCAGCGTTCGTCATGTCACGGACAAGATGGCAGCGAACGGCGAGCCGTGGTAATGGCCGCGTTGGCCGGGTCGAACGCGGCTCTCACTGTTCGAGATAGCCGTACGTCTCCTCCAGATAGTCGATGATCCAGTCGACTGTGGACTCGTCGTAGGTCCAGAAGCCGTAGAACTCGCGTGGTTCGCGCTCCTCGGCCAGCAGGGCGCATTTCTGGGTCGGGTCACCGCCGCCGTCGAAGACGACAAACCACGAGTCGGCGATCTCGTCCGACCGTTCCAGATGCAGCGAGAACGTGCTGTACTCGGGCGGTTCGACGTCAGGGACGGCGTAGGCGTGGACGTCCACGTCAGTCTCACCCAGCCGTTCGTACAGGTCGAGTTCGCCCTGAAGCGTAGACAGCGTCTGGAAGCCGGCATGCAGCGTCCCCTGTCCCACTCGCCACGCGCGGTCCTCAATTTCGCGGGACGCGGCGGTCATCCGCTGGATCGACCACGAGGTGAACATCGTCTCGTCGAGGTGGTCAAGAATCGACGCGTACGGGCTGTTGTCCCGCGTGATGTACTGTCGGCCTTCGTCGAGCGAGTCGGTAAACGAATTGAGACTCGCGGCCGCGATGACCTCTTCGTCCTCGCTGAGAGTGATAAACTCGCCCGGCCGCCCGCTCTCAGTCTGCTCGGTCTGAACGTGGACGTTACGGTCCGCGAAGCGCTCGCGAAGGTCTTCGGCCGCTGTCGGCCCGGCGTTGAAGATAGTCAGCGTCTTCTGATGGTCCTCGACGCCAGCGATGAGTTCCGTTAACGACATCCTCGACTATACATCGGCATTCACTGTGTTAGTCGTTGCGGGAGGGAGTTACGCGCCTTACTATTAGTGGCTGACAAGTATGTCTCGGACGGAAATATCGGTCGTGTAAACACATACCAACAGTGACGAAGCGTCATTTCGAAAACGGCAATCTGAGGTGCCTGAGCCGAAAGATAACGATTAATGAGTGGTGATGTAGTGGAAAATCTTTAGTCATGGCCCCCCAACGGAACGATACGGCACCAGAGCTGGGGCCGAGGATTTCACCATGACAGACAACGAACTAATCTGGCGAATCGCCGGTGGTTCCGGTGACGGAATCGACTCGACAAGCCAGAACTTCGCGAAGGCCTTGATGTGGTCGGGGCTGAACGTGTTCACACATCGTCACTACCCGTCGCGTATCCGCGGCGGCCACACGTACGTGGAAGTACGTGCGAAAGACGAGCCAGTACAGTCCCGCGGGGACGGCTACAACTTCCTGCTGGCCCTGGGTGACTCCTTCGCCCGGAACCCACAGGAAGAGGCCTACTACGGTAAAGAGGAGCTGAAACCGCTGTACGAGAACTTCGACGACCTCCGCGAGGGCGGCGTCCTCCTCTACGACGAGGGGCTGCTCGACGAGGAGGATGTCGACGAGATCGGTCTCGAAGAGGCCGCCGAGGAGAACAACTGGCACGTCGTCCCGATGGACCTCCGCGGCATCGCCAAGGAGCACGGCCGCGAGATCATGCGGAACACGGCCGGTATCGGCGCGACCGCGGCCATTCTCGACATCAGCACCGACGAGTTCGAGAAGCTCATCAAACAGAACATGAGCGGCGACATGCAGGAGGCGAACCTCAACGTTCTCGAGGACGCCTACGAAGCCGCCAGCGAACTCGATATCGACCATGATATCGAGGTCCCCGAGGGCTCCCACGACGAGGAGCAGGTCATCCTCTCGGGCTCGAACGCGATTTCCTACGGCGCAATCGACGAGGGCTGTCGCTTCATCTCGGGCTACCCCATGACCCCGTGGACCGACGTGTTCACGATCATGTCACAGCACCTGCCCGAGTTCGGCGGGATCTCTGAACAGGTCGAGGACGAGATCGCCGCAGCCGCGCTGGCACTCGGTGCGTCTCACGCCGGCGTGAAAGCCATGTCCGGATCTTCCGGCGGTGGCTTCGCGCTGATGTCCGAACCGCTCGGGCTCGCCGAGATGACCGAGACGCCGATCGTGCTGGTCGAAGCGATGCGGGCCGGCCCCTCGACGGGGATGCCGACCAAGCCCGAGCAGGCGGACCTCGAACACGTCCTGTACACGTCACAGGGCGACTCCGCCCGCGTCGTGTTCGCGCCCGCGAACATCCGCGAGTGTTACACGCAGACCCGCTCGGCGTTCCGCATCGCCTACGAGTACCAGATCCCGGCTATCGTCATCTACGACCAGAAGATCCAGGGCGAGCTCCGGAACCTCCCGGCCAGCCACTTCGACGAGGAACCGAACGCCGACCCCGGTTCGGTCCTCACCGAAGAGGAGATTCAGGACGCGGCACACCACTCCTCCGGGAAGTTCCAGCGGTTCCTCCACGAGCCCGAGGACGGCTCGAACGTCAGCCCGCGCTCCGTGCCGGGCCAGAAGGACGGCCGCTTCCTCGCGACGGGCAACGAGCACAACCCGTCGGGCCACATCAGCGAGGACCCCGAGAACCGCATCGCCCAGATGAACCGTCGGCTCAACAAGCTCGACAACATCCGTGCTGATCTGGACGAAAACACGTCCCACCAGACCTACCACGGACCCGACGAGGCCGATTACGGCATCCTCGTGTGGGGCAGCCAGCAGGGGACCGTCTTCGAGGCCGTCGACCGGCTCAACGAGAACGGCCACTCCGTGAAGGCACTGGGCGTCTCCGACATGGCCCCGTACCCGGAAGACGAGGTCTCCGAGTGGCTCGAATCCGTCGACGAGGCGCTCGTCGTCGAGATGAACGCCACGGCCCAGTTCCGCGGTCTGACCCAGAAGGAACTCGGCAAGTACGGCGACAAGATGTCGAGCCTCCTGAAGTACAACGGCAACCCATTCGAGCCCGCCGAGATCGTCGACGGGTTCGAGTCCAGCATCGACGGCGAGGAACTCGCCGCGAGCAACATGAAGTACGTACCCGCGGCAGGTGACTAACCTATGAGTGCATTCTCAGCAATCAACGAAGAACGCGAGATCGAGCGCGACGAGTTCACACCCGGCATCGAACCCCAGGCGACCTGGTGTCCGGGCTGTGGCGACTTCGGCGTCCTCAAGGCGCTCAAGCAGGCCATGCCGGAAGTCGGCAAGAACCCCGACGAAGTCGCGCTGTTCACCGGAATCGGCTGTTCGGGGAAGCTCAACAGCTACTTCAACAGCTACGGTTTCCACACCATCCACGGCCGCTCGCTGCCCGTCGCCCGGGCCGCGAAGCTCGCCAACCCCAACCTCGAAGTCATCGCGGCCGGCGGGGACGGCGACGGCTACGGTATCGGTGGGAACCACACCATCCACACGGCCCGTGAGAACCACGACATCACGTACATCGTGTTCAACAACGAGATCTTCGGGCTGACCAAGGGCCAGACGTCGCCGACGTCGCCGAAGGGCCACAAGTCCAAGACACAGCCCCACGGCTCGGCGAAGTCGCCGATCCGGCCGCTGTCCCAGCAGCTCAACGCCGGCGCGACATACATCGCCCGGACCGCGGCTGTCAACCCGAACCAGGCGAAGGAAATCATCGCCGAAGCCATCGAACACGACGGCTTCGCGCACATCGACTTCCTTACCCAGTGTCCGACCTGGAACAAGGACGCGAAACACTACGTCCCGTACACGGACGTCCAGCAGTCCGACGAGTTCGACTTCGACGTCTCGGACCGCGCTGAAGCCGCCGAGATGATGCGAAAGACCGAGGAGCGACTGTACGAGGGCGAAGTGCTGACCGGTCGGATGTACGTCGAGGACGCGCGCCCCTCCTACGGCGAGGAGAAGCGCCAGATCGGTGAGATGCCGGACGAACCGCTCGCAGAGCGGTACTTCGACGAGGACGCGGAGTGGGAGCGGACCTACGACAACCTCCTCGAACACCACAAGTAAGGCCCGCTGCCGGACTGCAGACACCCCCCTCGAACGTGGGTTTCTGGTTCGGAAGATATTTTTTCATGCACCGAAAAGATTAGTCCATGAGTGCCGAGTCCACGGAGCGTCGAATCCTGTCGGTCCTTGAAGAGGACGCACAGGCTTCGTACGCAGAAATCGCGGAGCGAGCCGACGTATCGAAGCCGACAGTCCGGAAATATATTCAGAAACTCGAAGAGGAGGGCGTCATCGTCGGCTACTCCGCCGATGTCGACCCGAAGAAGCTGGCAGGCCAGTCGATTGCCCTGGTCGGCATCGATATCGCGAGCGATTGCTACGTCGAGGCCACGCGGAACCTCAAAGAGATCCCGGAGATGGAGGAACTGTACACGTCCAGCGGCGACCACATGCTGATGGCGGAGGTCCGAGCGATGGACGGGGACTCGCTGGCGGACGTGATCGAAGACAAGATTCTCGCGCTCGACGGCGTTACCGCCGCGCATCCGTCGTTTCTCCAGGAACGGCTGAAGTAACGGGTTTTTAGACGCTCCAGCGCTGACTGCACGGTATGCTTTCTCGGCTGGTGCTCGGACTCGGGCCGACGGCCGCGGACCTTCTCGACGCGATTAGCGACGACCGCGGCGACCTGGCAGTCGTGACCCAGGACGAGCACCGTGCTGAAACGCTTCGGGCGGACGGTATCAACGTATTCGAAGCCGACCAGACTGATCCATCTGTTCTCGCCGATATCGACTTTCACCCCGAGAGCGTCATCGTCGCCAGCGAGGACCCCGAGCGGAACGCCGACGCGGCGACGGCCGCTCGTGACTGCTTTCCCGACGTGTTCCTGCTCGCCTACGCTGGCCGCGGCGCGACGGCCGACCAGCGCGAGCGGCTCGATAGCGTGGCGGACCGGCTGGTCACGCCGGAGGCCGTCGTCACCGACTACGTCACGCAGTCGGTCGGCGACGAAGGAACGCGAACTAGACAGCTCCATCAGGTACTGCGGGACATCGACGACCACCTCGCCGTCGTCACGCACGACAACCCCGACCCGGACGCGATTGCCAGCGCTGTCGCCCTCGGAGCGCTCGCTGAACGGGCCGACTGCGAGGTGACGATCTGTTACTACGGGGAGATTTCCCATCAAGAGAACCGGGCGTTCGTCAACCTCCTCGATTTCGACCTCCGGAACCTGGATGCTGACTCCCCGGACGAACTGGACGCGTTCGACGCGTTCGCGCTTGTCGACCACTCCAGGGCCGGCGTCAACGACCAGCTCCCGCCGGAGACCCCCATCGACATCGTCATCGACCACCATCCGCCACGCGTTCCGATCGAAGCCCGCTTCGTCGATCTCCGGAGCGGCGTCGGGGCGACGAGCACGCTGCTGGTCGATTATCTCCGGCGGTTCAACATCGATATTCCGACCCCAATCGCGACGGGCCTGCTGTTCGGCATTCAGGTCGACACGAAGGACTTCCGTCGGGAGGTCGCCGCCGCGGACTTCGAGGCCGCCGCGCATCTCGTGACGAACGCCGACATGGCGACGCTCCAGCGCATCGAAGACCCGAGCGTGAGCCCGGAGACGCTGTCGGTCATCGGCCGAGCGATTGCGAACCGCGAACAGGAGGGGTCGGTGCTCCTGACTGGCGTTGGCGAGATAACCGACCGGGACGCGCTCGCACAGGCGGCTGACAGGCTGCTCGATCTCGAAGGTGTGCAGGCGACGATGGTGTACGGCGTCGTCGACGGGACGATCTACGCCTCTGCACGGGCTCGCGGGGCGGACATCGACCTCGGCGAGGCCCTGCGGGACGCCTTCGGACAGATCGGGTCCGCGGGCGGTCACGCCGATATGGCGGGCGCACAGATCGAACTGGGGATGATCACCGTCGACGAGCGCGAGGAGTCGCTGGAAGAGATCGTCCGCTCTATCGTCACGGACCGGTTTCTCGACGCCATCCAGTCGCGGTCCCACCGGCTGCTCGGGCGCGTCTACGCACGCGCTGACTACGACGTGGCCGCGTTCACGGAGTCGACGGCGCTCAGACGGGACGGCGAAGACACCATCACGACGGCTGGAAGGACATCTGAGGCATCGGGTGACGACATCCCAGAGGACTGGAACACCGATGTGACGTTTCTGGAAAACGGCGACGAGGACGGTAGCGACGAACCAGAACAGGCGGACGACGAGTCAGAACAGGCGGACGACGAGTCAGAACAGGCGGACGACGAGTCAGAACAGGCGGACGACGAGTCAGAACAGGCGGACGACAGCCCGGAGACGCTCGTCGAACCCGACGACAGCGAGCCGCCGTAGGCGAGCCTTTTTTGCCGTCGGTCGAGAACATCGCGCCGATGGAGGAATCGAGTCGACCGACGGTCGGAGACTACATGACACGCGAGGTTGCCACCGTCGAACTCGACGACACCGTCGGGGAGGTCGCCCGACGGATCGCCGACAACGACCACTTCAGCGGGTTTCCGGTGACTGACGGCCGCCGCGTCGAAGGGTTCGTCAGCGCACGCGACCTGCTGCTCGCGGAAGACCACGAGCCGATGTTTCGCGTGATGACCGACGATATCCTCGTCGCGCACCCGGACATGGCCGTTCAAGACGCCGCGCGCGTCATCTTGCGGTCGGGCATCCAGAAACTCCCGGTCGTCGACGACGCCGGCCACCTCGTCGGTATAATCTCAAACGCCGACGTGATCCGCTCGCAGATCGAGCGGGCGACACCGGGTAAGGTGGACAAGCTCAGCCGGACGCTCGAGAACATCCACGGCATCACGACGCACGAAGGCCGCCGTGAGGTAGACCTCGACAAGCTGACACCGACACAGACGACGGTGTACGCCGACGAACTCGAAGGCCGGGTGTACGAACTCGAACGGGGGCTGGCAGAACCGCTCGTCGTCATCGACAACGGCGGGGACCTCCTGCTGGCTGATGGCCACCACCGCGTGAAAGCCGCCGCACGGCTCGACATCGACGAGATGGACGCCTACGTGATTGTCCTCGATGAGACGGTCGAACTCGGGATGGCCGAGACGGCGGCGGATTCCGACCTGGGGTCGATCGACGATATCGAGGTCGTCGACTACGCACACCACCCGCTCGTTCAGACGACCGAACGGCTCCAGGATTAGCTCCCGGCTGTGTGGCTGTCGGTAGCACGCCACGCCGCCCGAACCTTCTTACTAAATCATGACATACACGGAGGCATGTTCGACGAGTCGGACCTCCAGCGCATCCGCGAGCAGAAAGACGAGTGGGAAGCCGAGACACTCGACCCCGTACTGGACGCCTACGGCGAACGCAAAGAGCGGTTCGCGACCGTCTCAAACCTCGACGTGGACCGGCTGTACACGCCACTCGACGTGGATAACATCGACTACGAGGAGGACATCGGCTTCCCCGGCGAGGAGCCGTTCACACGCGGCGTCTATCCCACGATGTACCGCGGCCGGCAGTGGACTATGCGGCAGTTCGCGGGCTTTGGCACCGCCGACGAGACCAACGAGCGGTTCCACTATCTCATCGACGAGGGCCAGACCGGGCTGTCGACGGCCTTCGACATGCCGACGCTGATGGGCATCGACTCCGACGACGTGATGGCAGACGGCGAAGTCGGCAAGGAGGGCGTCGCTGTCGACACGCTGGCGGACATGGAGCGGTTGTTCGACGGCATCAACCTCGGCGAGGTGTCCACTTCCTTCACGATCAACCCCAGCGCGCCGGTCATCTACGCGATGTACATCGCGCTGGCCGACCAGCAGGGTGTCCCGCGCGAGGAGATCCGCGGAACCCTCCAGAACGACATGTTCAAGGAGTTCATCGCACAGAAGGAGTGGGTCATCCCGCCGGAGCCGTCGCTGAAACTCGTCACCGACACCATCGAGTTCGCCAGTCAGGAGACCCCGAAGTTCAAGCCCATATCGGTGTCGGGATACCACATCCGGGAGGCCGGCTCGACAGCCGTGCAGGAGCTCGCGTTCACGCTCGCGGACGGTTTCGCCTACGTCGAAGACTGTCTGAACCGCGGGCTGGACGTAGACGAGTTCGCCCCACAACTCTCCTTTTTTTTCAATTCGCATAACTCCATGTTCGAGGAGATCGCGAAGTTCCGTGCGGCCCGGCGCATCTACGCCCGCGTGATGGACGACTGGTACGACGCGGAGGCCGACGCGAGCAAGCAACTGAAGTTCCACACCCAGACCGCCGGCCAGTCACTGACAGCCCAGCAACCGCTGAACAACATCGTCCGCGTGACGATTCAGGCCCTCGCAGGTGTGCTGGGCGGAACCCAGAGCCTACACACCAACAGCTTCGACGAAGCGCTGGCGCTCCCGTCCGAACAAGCGGTGCGGGTCGCCCTCCGGACACAACAGATCATCGCGGAGGAGTCGGGTGCCGCCGATATCGTCGACCCGATGGGCGGCAGTTTCGCCATCGAGTCGCTGACCGACGAAGTCGAGGAGAAGACGATGGCCTACATCAACCACATCAGGGACGAACTCGGCGACGGCTCGGTCCGCGACGGCGTCATTCAGGGGATTCAGGACGGCTACTTCCAGCGTGAGATTCAGGACGCCGCCTACGAGTACCAGCAGCGCGTCGAGAGCGACGAAGAGGTCATGGTCGGTGTCAACAAGTACACCGTCGAGGAAGACACCGAACCCGAGATTCTCACCGTCGACGAGGACGTACAGGAACGCCAGCGGGACAAGCTCGCGACGGTCAAGGCAGACCGCGACGACGCGGCCGTGGAAGCAGCGCTCGACGAACTGCAGCAAGTGATCACCGACGGCGGGAACGTCATGCCCGTCATCATCGACGCGGTGAAAGCCTACGCGACGATGGGCGAGATCATGGCCGTCTTCGAGGCAGAGTACGGGAGCTATCAGGAAACGGCGAGCGTCGCCTGACTGGCAAGCGTACGCTCTATCATCACTCTACTGACGGTCTAACCGTCTCTCCGGTATCAGTCTCTCATGCACATTGATACGACCCGAGCCGTTCCCGGTCGACGGATTCGGACCCGTTCAGGTTCGTCGACTCTGTCAGGATAATCAAATCCACGCGCTCGATAGCATCGTCGTGGCTTTGATTCCACTGCGAACACAGATACGTTGCGAGTGACCGTCGAATACTGGGTTCGTGGCGGGCTGTCCCGAGGAACTTCTTCCAGCGTTGGTTCGGGAACCGGTCGGCCACCTCCGACGGCCGAGAGAGATTGACCGGCTCCTGGGTAAGCGCGTCGACCCGGTTCCCGGACTCCAGGGTTGCCGGGGCCGCGTACCACCATGTTTCCAGTGCGGGGTCCGGCGCGAACATGTTCCAGCTCCGGTCCTCGATTCTGTCCGGCGTTCCTGTCGGTGCGGCGACGAAACCGACCGCGACAGCGTTGAGAACGATAATCGCGGCGATACCCAGCGTCGCTAGCGAATACGTCATCGTAGGGAACCAGATCTGCGGGGCACCTGTCGCTGACTCCGGCCACCGCGGCCGCAACGCTTCGACGGCAGCGGGCCGGCGGTCCGCGACCGCGTCCCAGAATGACGGCGGGAAAAACAGGACCAGTCCGAGAATCGAGACGAGCGGGAACACGCCCAGGCGGAACGAGAGCGCCATACAGACGTGAGCGGTGACGAACGCCGCGACCAGTCCAGTCCGATACCGTCCGCTCCAGATGACCAACAACGGGGACCCCACGAGCAAGGCGAGCCAGAGCCAGTTTCCCAGTACCAGCACCGGACCCCAGCCCGCAACAACGTCACCAACGCGGACGGTGAGGTGATCGAGCTGGAATACATACTGCACCGCAGTCCCTCGGTGCCAGTACGCACCGCGAAGCTTCATCAGGCCGTTCGTCACGTACACGGCCAGCACCTGCAGAACGACGCCTGCAGTACCGGGGGTGGCGACCCGTGTCGAGGCGGACTCCGGCGACCCTTTTCCCCAGCCACATCCGAGCGGGAGCAGGAGACTCCAGAACAGCAGCCGGCGAAACAGCGTATCGCCGGCGTTGAGGACGACAGGGTTCCGGAGCTGTATCGATACGAGCAGGACGAACGCGACGCCCGCACTCAGGCGGGGTCGGTAGCCGACCACCAGCGCCAGTCCGGCGAGCGCCGTCAGTCCGAAGGCCACTAGCGGCAGCCAGACGCCCCCCGAGACAGCGAGCGGCGACATGTCTCCCAGGACCGGATACAGTTCAGTCAGTGTCGAGCGCGGGAGCGCGCCACTGTCGGTGTAAAACGCGGTGATGTCCGAACACCGCAGAGCGATGTCGACGAGGAGACACAGCCCGAGCGACACTCGGAACGCTGCGAGCGCACGTCGGTCGATAGCGATTCGGGGGACCAGCCACTGACGGAGGGCAAACTCGGGGCGCATCTGTGGGGAGGGCGACGAGACACCGACTTGGTGTCACGTAGGTGACTGTCAGCCGGGTTAAATTAAACTAACGGAATGCAGGAAACAGGGGGCAAAAGACGGTACGGGTGAGTGGGTCATACGGCAGGGATGATCCGGAACCAAACCCCTCAGGAACTTGCCGCGTCGTCGATCCGCTCGGAGACGTACACGACGAGACCGAGCAACACGCCAAGTACGATACCGATGGTGACGAATCCGTAGATGGCGACGCCGAACGGCGTCGGCGGCAGTGCAATCACACCGAACAGTTCCGGTTCGAGGTCCTCCGGTCGGATGCTGCCAAGCACGAACCCCATCACGCCAGCGAGAATGACAATAGAGACATACAGGCGAAGGACGATTTTCTGTCCGGACCTGGCCTCGGCTTGGTCGCTCATGCGGAAACAACGGCTCGGAGACGATTAGCCTTTTTCACTTCCGCGCCGTAGCTATCCTATGTCACAGAAGGAGCTACTGTTTCTCGTCCTGACCGGAATCGCGCTCATGATGTTCGTGACGGCTATGGTGCTTGTCTCCGGCGCAAGCTAACAGCCACTACCAGTTCGGCCGTGGCTACGAACGAAAAGACGTAGACTAAAGAGAATTCGGGACGGTTACGAGTCGTCTTGTTCTTCCTGTCCGCCGTCAGCCAGCAGGGACGGGTCCTTCTCCGGCTCCTCGGCTTCGAGCTGCTCGTCGAACCACTGGAACTCACGGTCCAGCATGCCGTCGCGTTCGAGGTTCCACGGGTCGCCGTCCTCGACTTTCGGGCCTTCGAGCCAGGACTGGACGATGTTCCAGACGAAGAACAGCTGCCCGATGAACAGGATGAACGCGCCGACCGTCGCTAGCTGGTGGAACGTCGCCACCTGCGTCAGCGGCGCGATAGCGCCGTCGAATTCATAGGTGGCGTAGCGGCGCGGCATCCCCAGGTAGCCAAGCGCGAGCATCGCGAAGAACGTGAGGTTGGTTCCGACCATCGAGAACCAGAAGTGCGCCTTCCCGAGGGTGCGCTGGTACATCCGGCCGGTGAATATCGGGAACCAGTAGTAGATGCCGGCGAAGGCCGCGAAGCCGATGGCACCCATCACGATGTAGTGGAAGTGCCCGACGACGTAGTAGGTGTCGTGCAGGATCAGGTCGACGGGGATGGAAGCGAGGAACACGCCGGTGACGCCGCCGATGATGAAGTTCGAGACGAAGCCGATACAGAACAGCATCGGCGTCGTCAGGCGCAGGCGGCCGTTCCACATCGTCGTGATCCAGTTGAACGTCTTGACTGCGCTCGGTATCGCGATAGCTAGCGAGACAGCCATGAACGAGGCCCGGAGCCGCGGGTCCATGCCCGTCGAGAACATGTGGTGGGCCCAGACGCCGAAGGAGAGGACGCCGATGGCAAGCGTCGAGTAGACGACGAACTTGAAGCCGAACAGCTTCCGCCCGGAGAACTTCGGCAGGATCAGACTCACGAGACCCATCGGCGGCAGAACGAGGATGTACACCTCGGGGTGGCCGAAGAACCAGAACAGGTGCTGCCACAGTAGCGGGCCACCGCCCTCGACGGCGAAGAACGTCGTCTGGAGGTTCCGATCCAGCAGCAGCATCACGATGGCGCTCCCCAGCAGCGGGAAGGCGAACAGGATCAGCGCGGACTGGGTGAGGATCGTCCACGAGAAGATGTCGAGGTTCGCCCAGTTGACCTCCCCGTCACGCTCGGTGAAGATGGTCGCGATGAAGTTGATCGCACCCATCGTCGCCCCGATACCGGAGAGGTGCAGCCCCAGCAGCATCAGGTCGACGCCGGGGTTTGCCTGCTCGACCGACAGCGGCGTGTACATCGTCCAGGCCGTGCGAGCCGGTTCGATCATGTTCTCGGTGACCGGTGCGAGGAAGAACCCGGCCCAGATGAGCAGCGCCGCGGGCGGGAGTATCCAGAACGCGATGGCGTTGATACGCGGGAACGCCATGTCGTCAGCCCCGATGAGCAGGGGAATGAAGTAGTTCGCGAACGCCGCGATGATCGGCGTCCCGAACAGGAATAGCATCGTGATGCCGTGACTCGTCAGAATGGAGTTGTAGGCGTTGTTGCCGAGGATTGCACCGCCCGGAACGACGAGCTGGACGCGGATGAGCATCGCCATGATCCCACCGACTGCCAGGGCGATGACCGCGTACACCCCGTACAACAGACCGATGTCCTTGTGGTCGACAGTTGTTAGCCAGCGAATGATACCTGCGGGTTTCTCACGGTTGATGACCGCTGTCTCGTCACCCGTGACGGCCCCGCCACCCGCGAGCGGCGTATACGAACGCCAGTTCTCGACACGGGTGAGAAGCGCGGCGACGCCGACGAGGAGGACGGCCATCAGCCCCGTCAGCACAATATCTCCTGCTACCATAGTCGTCCTTCAGGACTGGGACATTATCAAAGGGTCGATTCCTACAGCAACGACGATAAAATACGGCTCCCATCCGGCATTGAAACCGCAGAATGAAGGGGCCACCTCACACTGTCACCCGGTGGCGAGCGCGGTCGGTCTTCGAAACGGTTTACCTGAAACTGTCCGCTCAGTCTTCGTGGCCCAGTTCGCCGCTCTCTTTCTCGGCGTTCTCGACGGCCTTCCCCGCGTAGTAGGTCAGGACGGCGAGCAGCAGGAACATCGAGATAATCAGTGCGAACTGCAACCCTGAGAAGACGGGATCCGTCCCGAACGCCGGGAACGCGGCGAACGCGACGATGAAGAAGAGGAGAATCCCGAGTGGGATGACGTTCACGGTGAGGTCGAGCAGGGTGTCTTTTTCGAACCCGAACAGTGCCATGCCTGCCCGTTAGCACAGGCCAGTAAATAGAGTGTTGGTTTCCGTATCGGGCGGGTGTCCGTCTTACGCCGCGGTCTGTTCCATTATCGAGGCGACGCCGCCCATCGCGATCATCACAGCGCCCGCCACGCCGACGGCCACCAGTCGAGTGAGCAGCGGCCCGGTGCCGACGTTCGAGATCGCGATATCGGCGAACGGGACCTGCCAGAGCGCAAACGCGGCAGCGATGACGATGAGGGCCACGCCGACGCCAAGCAGGGTCGGCCACGGCCGCTCGACGTAGCCGGACTCGGTCAGGATGCCGGCGATACTGCCGCCGAACAGTATCAGTCCGAAGACAGCCACTGGAAAGAGCCCGACGAACACGCCGATCTCTGACAGTGCCAATCCCAGTGCGACGAACAGCGGCCACGGACTCGCGGTCGGATACTGGTCGCTTAGTCCCGGCTCCTCTACCATACCCGTATTTGCGGCCGCGGGGTGATATGTCCATCGGACCGGTGGTGTTACGGCCAGACGACGACGCCGAACACGAGGTGGAACACCCCGATGGCGGTAAAGCCGACCGCGACGAGCCAATCGCCGGGCCGGGAACCCATGTGTCGCTGGGTCGCTGCCCTGAGAAACCACCATATTGCGAGCCACACGAGCAGATACGGGGCGAACCACTCTCCGAGCCACTCGCCTGCGAGGAGGTCGAGCACGCCGATGGTCACCAGCACGTAGCTCACGGCGTGATTCATTATCTGGGCGATTCCGCGCACGTCCGATTGTTTCGTCTGGTAGGTGACAACCAGGAGCGAGAGCGGTCGCAGTGGTTCCCCGTCAGTCGGTATCGCGCCGTCGAAATCCAGCAGGCGGGGCATCGCGAAGTGGACGAGGCCCAGTACGACGGTAAACACGCCACAGACACCGAACCCGACGACGCGAACGATATCGACCATCATTGGAGGGAGCCGACTGACCTTCACCGGGGGTGATAAAAAGCGCTCCGTCGGCCCCTGTCCCTATCGTAAACACCACTGATGCTGTGGGCACAAACTATTTGTCCACCATCCGGCTTGGTGAGGGTAATGAGTACACGCACGGTCGAACGGGTCGACGGCTGGGAGTCGGTTCCGTTCGACGGCGGGTTCGCGGGCCTGCAGGACCTCGCCGGACAGGAGTTCTCCGGCGCGGTCATCGCGGGTCCGACGCGCCTGTTCATGTTGAACGGGACCGTCGTCGGCGTCCTCGACGGCACCATCGAGGATTTCGAGGACGCGTCGGGAACAGCCAAGCGGTCACCGCACGAGGCCTTGCCCCTGCTTGCAGTGATGCAGGAGCGCGCCGACGAGGTGAAAGCACAGTACTACACCGAAGACACGGCGCTTGCGGAAGTCGACCAGACACTGTCGAGCGGCAACTTTACCGGCTTTATCGAACTCTCCGAGAACGTCCTCTCGGGCGACTACTACACCGTCTATCACCAGGGCCGCTCGATGAGCGTCGCGTGGGTCGGCAACTCCGACAACCTCCTCACCGACGACGAGGCGTTCGAGACGGCCAACGACGAGGTCGGCATCTACGAGGTCATGCCGGTCGACATCGAGCCGATAGAGATTCCGGACCCGCCGGAGGACGACGCGGACGAGCAGTCAGCGGACCCGGCGGCCGCCGGCGTCGATCCGCTCGACGCTGGCGACGAAACGGCTGTCGACGACCAACCGGCCGACGCTGGTGCGGTGGACAGCACGCCAGCAGAGGCGACGGAGCCTGCCGAACCGACGCCGCGAGACGAGGCCAGCGACGAACCGGCGGAGACGCCGCCGGACGCAGTCGGAGATACCGAAGCCGATGGAACCGACGATGCTGGACAGACCCAGCCAACAGCGGAATCACCGCCGGACCGCGGCCCGGCGAGCGGCGGCCCGCCGGGGTCGAAAGCCGCCGGTGCGGCTCCGGGCCGGTCCCGCCGTAGCTCCGAACCGGACGACCAGTCGAGTGCGGACAGCCAGCCAGACGGCGACGCGGCCGACCGGGCGGCGACAGGCACCGACACCGAGACACAGCCGGACCCCGACCACAGTACCACCGACCGGAGAGCCACGGAGCGTGACGCCGCTACGGAGACCGAATCGAAGCGCTCGGCAACGGAATCGTCACAAACACAGGAAGCCCGGCACGCCAGTGCCCGAAGCTCTCAGACACAGAGCGACCAGGCTGCTTCGACCGACCGTCGCACCGAACCGACCGACTCGCAGCCGGGCCAGAGCCCAGAGTCACGGCCGTCCCAGGCACAGTCCGGATCGGCGGCGCCCCCGACGCCGGAATCCGGATCTGGCGGGTCCAGTACGGACCTGGAGACGCGCTCGGTCCCGTCGCTGGACCCGAACAAGTCCGGGGGTGCTCAGGAGAGCACGACCACTAGCGTGTCACCGACCCAAACCCCGCCAACCGGGGGACAGCAGGCATCCACGCCGCGACGTGACCAGCCGGCACAGGACGACCCACCACCGGCGACCGAATCCAGTGTGCAGGGGCCAGCGCCGGCCCAGGAGAGCCGGGGCACAACCGGACAGGACGTACAGTCGGCCGACACACCGCAGGACCAACCGTCGACAGCAGACCAGCAACGGTCGCCTGCCGACGAAGAGCCCTCGCCGCGCGAGGGGGAGCGCGTCGCGGAACTGGAATCCGAACTGGAACAGCGAGCCGAGACCGTGTCGGAACTCGAATCCGAACTCACCGATCTGGAGGCCACAAACCAGGAACTTCGGGACGAGCGCGACCGCCTGGAGTCGGAGCTAGCTGACGCACGCGCCGAAATCGATCGGCTGGAGGAGCAACTCGACGAGCAGAGCGACACCGCTGCGGGCGGAACCCGACTCAGTACCGGCGAGGCGATAAACGGGACGAACCTCTTCGTCAGATACGACTCGAAGGGCAAGGCGACGCTGGAGGAGGCCAAGGACGGCGAGGCGAGCCGCGAGGAAGTCGAATCGAACCTCAGACTGGAGTACCACACACAGTTCGAAGCCGAGGGGGCCACGGTCAATGGGACGCCGTTCGAGGAGTTCCTCGAAGACAGCATCCAGTACCGCTTCGTCAACTGGCTCATCCGGAACCTCCTCTATGAGATTCGGGACACCGGTCACGCTGGAGCGATGAAGAACCTCTACGAGGGCCTTCCAGCTATCGACCGCGCCGAACTGAACGGCAACGTCACGGTGACCTACACGGAGGACGGCCAGGAGAACCGCTCGCAGGAGCGGTTCGACGTCGTCGTCCGTGACCGGATGGGGAACCCGCTCGTCGTCGCAAACATCAACGACTCGCGAGAACCGGCCTCCGAGGGCCAGATGTCGGACCTCATCCGGAACGCTGAACGGGTCGGTAACGCCTCCGGATCGCTTGCGTCAGCGTTTCTCGTCACGAGCAGTTTCTTCGAGCCAGGGGCGCTCGAAACGGCCGAAGACGCCACTTCAAGCGGGCTGTTCAGTCGCGATAAGCGGAAGAGCTTCGTGAACCTCTCGCGCAAAGAGGGCTTTCACCTCTGTCTGTTAGAAGCGAGAAACCAGGAGTTCCACCTGGCGGTCCCGGAACTCTGAGAGAGAAGCTTAGCCTTCGATTTCGGCCGCGTCTTCGATCTTCATACCTTCGAGCTTGTCGATGATTTCGTCGACCTTCTCGTCGAGGTCGTCGACGAACTCACCGGTCTGTTCGGTCGTGATCGCACCCTGGCTGGAGGGCTCGATGAGGTTCTCCTCTTCGAGAACGCGCAGCGAGTAGCGCACCTTGTGGTGCGGGTAGCCGGTTTCGTTGGACATCTTCACGATACCGATAGGCTCGTTCTCTATAACCATGCGAAGCACCTGCAAATGGCGCTCCAGCATGTCAACTTCCTTTTCAAGCCTGTCTATCATGGCAATTGTTAACTTGTGTTTGTGGTATTTAAAGGTTCTCCCTCGGACAACCGCTATAACGTTGATATGTTCGAACAGGGGTGTCTTAAAACCGTCGTAACGATTCACATGGGTACTGCTCACGAGCGTAATATCGGGACCGTAATCTGTTTATCACGGTGGATGGAAGGTGCGTGCGATGACCGTAACCATCGTCGGCTCACAGCTCGGCGACGAAGGGAAGGGCGGCATCGTCGACCTGTACGGCGACGACGTGGACGTCGTCGCGCGCTATCAGGGCGGCGACAACGCCGGCCACACCGTCGTCCACGAGGGCGAGGAGTACAAGCTCTCGCTGGTTCCGAGCGGAGCCATCCGCGGCAAGGTCGGCGTACTCGGCAACGGGTGCGTCGTCAATCCGCGAACGCTGTTCGACGAGATAGACACGCTCCAGGAACGCGGCCTCGACCCGGACGTCCGCATCGCCGAACGAGCACACGTCATTCTCCCGTTCCACCGCGTGCTCGACGGTATCGAGGAGAAAGTAAAAAGCGAAACGGATCAGGAAGTCGGCACGACGGGCCGGGGTATCGGCCCGACCTACGAGGACAAAGCCGGCCGGCGCGGCGTCCGCGTCGGCGACCTGCTCGACCCGGACGTGCTCCGGGAGCGCCTCGAATACGTCGTCCCGCAGAAGCGGGCCGTCGTCGAGGACGTGTACGGCCTCGACATCGGCGAACTTGAAGATCCCAACGCCTTCGACGTGGACGCCATCTTCGAGGAGTTCCGCGAGTTCGGCCGCCGCTTCGAGGCCGAGGACATGACCGTCAACGCCGGGGCCTTCCTCAGCGCGACCATCGACGAAGGCCAGAACGTCATGCTGGAGGGCGCACAGGGGACGATAATCGACATCGACCACGGGAACTACCCCTACGTCACCTCCTCGAACCCGACGGCCGGCGGCGCGGCGACGGGGACCGGACTCAGCCCCGGCGTCGTCGGCGACGGCGAAGTCATCGGGATCGTGAAGGCGTACCTCACTCGCGTCGGAAGTGGCCCGCTGCCGACCGAACTTGGCGGCGTCGTCGGCGACACGCCCGGCTACGACGAGCAGGGCGAAGGCGAGGACGAGGAGCTGGCGAACTACATCCGCGAGGAAGGCGGCGAGTACGGCACGGTTACCGGCCGTCCGCGACGGGTCGGCTGGCTCGACCTGCCAATGTTGCGCCACTCCACACGCGTGTCCGGGTTTACCGGCATCGCCATCAACCACCTCGACGTGCTCGCCGGCCTCGACAAAGTGAAGGTCGGCCACACGTACACGCTCGACGGCGAGGAGCTGGCGTCGATGCCCGCGACCACCGAGCAGTGGGCGAAATGTGAGGCGAACTTCCGGTCGTTCGACGGCTGGCCCGAAATCGACTGGCAGAACGCTGCCGACAAGGGGTACGACGCACTCCCCGAGAACGCGAAGGCCTACGTCGAATACATCGAAGCCGAACTCGACACGCCGGCCTACGCCATCGGCGTCGGTCCCGGCCGCGGCGAAACCATCGTCCGCGAACAGCCGTTCTAACGGGTTTCTGTTGAGTTCGCCGTTCGAGTCCCATCAACCACTTCCCGGCGACGGGGACACGGCCACTGGGAGAGCGGCAGACTTTTGCGACCGCCGGTCTTGGCTGAACGTATGAAAGAGGACCTGATGGAAATTATTTGCTGCCCTCTGGACAAGCACGACCTCGACCTCGAAGTGACGGAGCGCGACGACGGCGAGATCATGTCGGGCGAACTCGTCTGCACCGAGTGTGGCGAGACGTTCCCCATTGAGGACGGCATTCCGAACCTGCTCCCGCCGGACATGCGCGACGAGGCACCGGCCTGAACCTTTTTTTCCTCGCCCCGCGGAGTCACGCCCGTGCCTGACTCCCTGCCCGTGCACCTCAACCGGACGGACATCCACAGCCTGGAAGTTCCAAAGGAGTTCGACGCGACAGGGAGTTTCGACGTGCAGTTACACAACCACGGCGAGGCGCTGCACGTCCATCTCCATCTCGACGACTCGCTCTCTTCCGTCGCGTCGCTTGACGCCACGAACCATCACGTACGGGCCGAAACCGACCGGTTGGTCAGGGTGACTGTCGACGGTGACGGGCCAGTCCGTGGCAAGCTAAAGGTCGTGACGGGGTACGGGGCGGAAACCCGATACATCGATATTTTCATCCCGGAAGGCGGGACCGAGAACGAACCGGTCATCGTCGACGACGACCTGTCGAAACCACAGCCGAAACCGGCGACGGAGTCTGAACCCGGCCTCCAAGATCTCCCTTTAGGGCCGGTGCTGGCGGCTGGCGGCTTCACGGTCCTGATTGCGGGACTCATCACGCTGGTACTCACCGGGAACGTGCTGTTGACCGTCGGCGCAGTCCTCGCGGTCACAATCCTGGTGGGCCTCCTGTCCGTCGCAGTTCGCTTGCCCTGAATTGTCAGGGTTTACTGCTCCGTCTCGACGCCGCCGAGGTTCCCCTCGTCGTCGAACAGCTTCGATCGCAGGAACCGCGTGCGGTACCGGTTGGCTCCCTCGTAGATGTCGGCCTCGCGGATGTCCTCGGCCTCGCCGTCGGCGACAGCGTCGATGATGTCCTCGATCTGTTCTTTCTCGCTGGGCGTCAGTTCGAACTCGTAGGTCTGGGTCTCCTCGCCCTCGAGTTTCGTCCACTTGCGTGCGCCAGCGATGACGAGCGAGCAGGGTTCGCGGCAGGGGAACGTCCCCGATCCGCCGTCGACGTCGAGGTCCGTTTCGTCGTCGTACTGCCACTCCCGGCGTTTGAGACACTGGGAGTCGTCACAGCAGGCCTCGGCGACCCAGTTGACGTGTTCGTAGCCGTCGCCGCGGTCCCAGGTCTTGACGACGCCGTAAATCCCGGTCTGCCGGTCGACGGTGTCCCGCCAGTGGCTCACGTCGAGTTCGCCCTCTCGCTCGCGGTGCCAGTTCGCGATGGTCGCCGGGTAGAACGCGTCGACCGTCGTGACGAACTCGCCCGCCGATAGCTCGGGGAACGCCCAGCCGGTCTGGAGCGACGGCGCGGTCTTGAGCGGACGGTAGCCACCGTCGTCGTCGTGCTTCGCGATCTCGCGCGCGTCGAGCGGGTCGTCGTGGGTTTCGAGCGCGCTGGTTCCGACATCCGCGTCGGCGCGGTGCCGGACGCTGTAGGTGCGCGCTCCGTCAGAGAGCGTGACGGTCAGGTGGAGTTCCCCCCAGGTCGCGGACACCCCGTCAGCAAGCGCGTCGTAGCGCTCGGCCACGTCCCGCTGCTCCGCCCCTTCGAGCCAGCGGAGGAACGCCCAGCGGTCCGCCTTCTGAGGCGCGGTGGCGTGCCAGAAGTACCAGTTTCGGACGTGCGGTGACTCTGCCGCCACCGTCCGGAGCGTCTCCTCGTCGATGCCACTGTGGTCCACGTCCGGCGTCTGGAACGTGTACCCGTCTGTCTCGTGGGCCACGTGGAGGTCGTCGAAGGCGATGCCATCGGGGGCGGTTGCCACCAGCGCGTCCACGTACTCGCCGTCCATACCGGAAAACGGGACTCAGTCGGCAAAAGTCGGCTGGTTCCGGCCAGCCAGTGGCGGAATCCCGTTATTGTGACCCAACGGCAGCAGTCGGTGAGCCGTCAGTCGCCGGTCGCGGGCTTTGCGCCGCCGGTCTCCTCGCGCACCTGTTCGATTGCGCTGCTCACGTCGGCCCCCGCGTCAGCGGCCCGTTCGAGCACCACGTCAGCCATCAGCGGCTCCGTTCCGACCGCTCCGGCGTACCAGATATCGTGGCCCTCGACAGTGGTCGGCACGTCGTAGCCCGTCCGATAGTCGTCGGTCAGGCCCATGTCCTCGGGGATATCCTCCTGGGTGTGGAAGCCGTCGGCGATGAACAGCGGCACGACGACGATGTCGTCGCTCTCGAAGTAGTCCGCGACATCGTCGACCTCGGGGTCCTCGTCCATGAACAGCGACTGTACCTCGTCGAAGCGGTCCCGCTCGCGGATACGGTCGGCGTGGTACTGGATGGCCTTCGCGGAGTTCTCGTTGCGCTCCGTGCCGTGGCCGACGACTGCGAGTCCGAACCCTTCGCCGACATCGGGGTCGCCGGTGACGGACTCGGCCCGTTGGACGATGACGTCGCTCATCGAGTCGTGTGTCCCGACCGGGCCGCAGTAGTGGACCGTCTGGTCCGTGTCCTCGGCGGCCAGCGTCGCGTTGGTCGCGCTCGTCCCGTCGGAGTCCCACAGCTCGGGGTCCCAGTCCTCCAGGCGGAACTCCCGGGGGATGACCTGCTCGGTGAAGTAGCCCTCAGAGATGAATAGCGGAACCAGATACACCTCATCAGCGTCGACGGTCCGCAGCGCCTCCCGGAACGACGGTTCCTCCTTCCAGAACGACTCACGGACTTCGGCGAACGCGCCGGTCGCCCGAATCGTGTCCGCGTGATCGTAGGTGGGCGTACTCGACTCGGCGTTCAGGTGGGAGCCGTGGGCCGCGATAACGAGTGCTTCGTCCATACCCACCGGTTGGTGCGAGCCGTCCTTAGGGCCTTCGTTGGCCTGTCCGGGTAGCCGGCAGGCTGCTCGGTGTCGAACTCGGAAAGTGAGTGGTTACCGATCGATTCCGTCCGGTCACAGCCCGAACAGGAGGACGTAGAACAACAGTCCGGCGGCCGCAAGCAGTGCGGCGTGTCCCAGCGCGCCGGCAGCGACGACGATGCCGCCGATGACTCGTTCCGCTGCTCCTAGGGGCTGTCCGAACGCCTTCCGCTCTCGTTGTGCAATCGCCATTGGTCTTCCCTCGTGTAGAGAGTGGACGCCGAGGGGGACAAACCCCTACCCCTGTTCTCACTCGCTGGGAGTGGGCCCGCAGTTCTGAGGGAGTGGCGCGCCGGTGTGGCGATTATGGCCCGACGCCGCCGGCTCCGCCACCCGCGGTCGCTCGCTCCCGATGGAACGACTTTTGCCCGCGCCGGGCGTGGCCGACGCCAATGTCACTCGCCGCCGCGACCAGGGACGCCGTCCGCGAACGCCCGTTCCTCTACGACGCGCTCCGGGCCGGCGTCGTCAACTACACCGCCGCTGCGCGCACACTCGGCATCGACGGCGAGGAGGAGGCCATCGCGACTGCGCTCCGTCGGTTCGCCGAGGAACTGGACGACGTCCCGGCCCACGACAGCGACGCCCGCGTCTCGATGCAGAGTGGCCTGGGGCGGGCCGAGTCGCCCGACGCCGTCCTCCAGGTGGGGGACGCCGCCTTCGCCGAGGGCGCTGGCTCGCTGACGGGCATCGTCGCCACCGGCGACCTCTCGCCGCCGGCGCTGGCCGAGGTGCTGGGACGCCTGCGAGCGGCGGACGTCTCCGTCGACGCCGCCGGCGTCACCGAGGACGCGCTCGTCGTGGTCGTGAGTCGCCGCGCGGGACCGGACGCGCTCCGGGTGGTCGAAGCGACTGTACAGGGGTGAGTCGCCTTCCGACGGCTTAAAGCGGGCGGCCCCAGTTCTCCCCGGTAATGACGCTTCGCGTGACGAACACGTTGACCGGTGAGAAAGAGCCCTTCGAGCCGCGCGACCCCGACTCCGTGTTGCTGTACTACTGTGGGCTGACGACCTCCGACCCGCCCCACCTCGGGCACGCGCGAGGGTGGGTCCACGTCGACGTGATGGCCCGCTGGCTCGACTATCTGGGCTACGACGTCCACCACGTCGAAAACTTCACCGACGTCAACGAGAAGATCGTCGCCCGCGTCGGCGAGGACGGCGACAGCGAGGAGAGCGTGGCTCGCCACTACGTCCAGCAGGTCATCGACGACATGCGCTCGCTCAACCTCGGCCGCGCGGAGGTGTATCCCCGCGTCTCCGAGCACGTCCCGGAGATCATCGACCTCGTCGAGCGACTCGTCGAGCAGGGCCACGCCTACGAGCAAAACGGCTCCGTCTACTTCGACGTGACAAGCTTCGAGGACTACGGCAAGCTCTCGAACCAGTCCGTCGACGATATCGAGTCCCAGGGCGAGGACACCGAAGGGGAGAAGCGCCACCCGGCCGACTTCGCGCTCTGGAAAGCCGGCGGCGTCGACCCCGAGGACATCGCCGAACATCAGCACTCCGAGGCCGCACCTGCCGAGGAGGCTTGCCAGACTGCCCAGACCTGGGACTCCCCGTGGGGCGAAGGTCGGCCCGGCTGGCACATCGAGTGCTCGGCGATGTCGATGACTCACCTCGACGAGTCCATCGACATCCACGTCGGCGGCCAGGACCTCGTCTTCCCGCACCACGAGAACGAGGTGGCCCAGAGCGAGGCTGCGACCGGTCAGCAGTTCGCGAAGTACTGGCTCCACGTCCGCCTGCTGGAGACCGAGGAGGAGAAGATGTCCTCCTCGCTTGGCAACTACTTCACCGTCGCCGACGCCGTCGAGGAGTTCGGTCCCGACGTGCTCCGAACCTTCCTGCTGTCGACGGCCTACACTTCGCGGGCGACCTACAGCGACGAGACCATCGCGGAGGCCGAGGAGCGCTGGGACCGCCTCTCCCGGGGCTACGAACGGGCGGTCGAGGCCTGCGACGACGTGGATGCCTACGCGAAGGTGACCGATGAGACGCTTCGCGACGCCGTCGACGACGCCCGCTCGGCGTTCGAAGAGGCAATGAACGACGACTTCAACACGCGGGAAGCGATGACCGCGCTGCTCGACCTGACGGCCGCAGTGAACTCCCACCTCGACGCCCACGAGCAGCGTGACTACCAGGGACTCCGCCGTGCCGTCGAAACGTTCGAGGAACTCGGCGGCGGCATCCTCGGGCTGGCGTTCGGCGACGACGACAGCGGTGACGTGTCGCTTGCCGGCGACGTGGTCGATCTGGTTCTGGACATCCGCGAGCAGGAGCGAGACGCGGGCAACTACGAACGCGCCGACGAACTCCGGGACGAACTCGAAGCGCTCGGCGTCGAGGTACAGGACACCGACGACGGGCCGACCTACCGGCTCTGAAAAGAGACGACAGACCGGCTCTGGGACGTTTATCGGCGGCCTTTTGTACCTCAGGTAACAGCTTGAACGGCCAAGTACTTTATATACTGGACACAGTGTAGGAACAACAATGCGAAAGGGGATACTCACACTTCTTGTCGGACTACTCGTCGTCTCGTCGGGCTGTGTCGGCCTGATAACCGGGGAGACAGTCGAGTTCGACTCCGCACCGGCGACAGTCAGCGACAGTGCGCTCGAAGAAACCGGCTACGAACAGTCGATGGCTGACGAACAGACTCTCGAGCGGACGGTCACCGTCGCGGGCCAGGAACGGACGATCCGCGTCACGAACCACATCCGACAGTACGAGCGCGGTATCGACCTCGGGCCGGTCGGTGAGGTCAACGCCGGCCGGTTCATCGTCTTCTCGACGCCCAGCGCCAGCGTCGCGGGGCAGTCGCTGAACCCCGCGGCAAGCTGGTCCAACGAACGCCTTGTCGAGGAAGTCGCCAGTCGAAACGACCAGATCAACGATGTCCAGTTCGAACGCAACCGCTCGGTGGAGGCGCTGGGCGAGTCCCGCGAGGTGGCCGTGTTCTCCGGCACGACGACTATCCAGGGTCAGGAAGTCGATGTCCTGATTCATCTCACGAGCTTTGAGCACGAGGGCGACGTGGTCGTCGCCGTCGCCGTTTACCCGGAACAGATCGACGATCAAGAGAGCCCGCGCATCGATACGCTGCTCGGCGGCCTCTCGCACTCGGGCAACTGACTGCGGGGACACTGTTTTCTTTCGGGCCAGTGATGACGGAGGCATGAATCGGCTGTTCGTCGCAGGTGTGGTGCTCACGCTCGTCGGCATCGCCGGCTACGTCATCGGGACGAGCGTCGTCTACCCCGGCCGCTCCGCGTCAGTGACGGCGGTTATGGTCGGGCTGACGGTGGCGGCCGTCGGCCACGCCACGCCGACGGAGGACACACCGTGATCTCCGCAGTGGTGTACGCCGACGGACAGGCGATGGAGTACGAGGACCTGACGGCCGCCCGAACCGCTGTCGGGACGACGTGGGTTCACGTCACCGACGCAACACCCGATGAGGTCGAGGCCGTCAGCTCCGCCTTCGACCTCCACTCACTGACTATCGAGGACATCAAGAACGACGTCCGGGCCAACGTCCAGGAGTTCAACGCCTACACTTTCGTGCTCGTCAAATCCGCGTCTCTCACGCCCGGCGATACGACGTTCGACAAAGAGGTGAAAACGACGCCGCTTGGCCTGTTCATCGGCCCCGACTGGGTCGTCACGCTGTCGACGGGAGCCGTCCCGTCCGTCCAGCGCGTGATGGACGCTGTCGGCCGCGGGGACGAGCGACTTCTCCACCGGGGCCCGGATTTCACGGCCTACCGGGTCATCGATGTCATCGTCGACGCGTATTTCGACCTGCTGGACGAGATCGAGACCGATATCGAACAGATCGAGGAGGAAGTGACCACCTCCACCGATATCGAAACGCTCGAACGGATCAACGACGTTCGGCGCGACCTGCTGTCCTTCCGCAAACAGGTCTGGCCGGCGCGGGAAGCGATCGGCGTGCTCGCCCGCGGCGACCCCAAGCAGATCCAGCCACAGACGGAGAAGTACTTCCGGGACGTGTACGACCACCTGGTCCAGATCGTCGACCTGACCGAGACCTACCGCGATCTGGTGGCAGGCGCGCGGGACATCTACCTGAACACGGTGTCACAGTCCACCAACGAAGTGATGAAGGTGCTCACCGTCGTCGCGACCATCTTCATCCCGCTGACGTTCGTCGTCGGCGTGTACGGGATGAACTTTGCCGACAGCCCGTACAACATGCCGGAACTGGGCTGGGCGTTCAGCTACCCCGCGGTGATGATCGGGATGGTGATCGTCGTCGCCGTCTTGCTCGCCCATTTCCGCCAGCGGGGCTACCTATAGCGCCAGCGGGACGAGCAACACCCCCATCAGAGTCGCCCGCCGAGCCCCGAAATTCGGTGGAAGGTGGCCGACGGCGGTAGCGGCCCCGAATGCACCGACGCCGACAAGACCGGCGAAGAGCGCGGAGAGGCAGATCAGGACCGCTATCACCGACAGCGAGAGGTACGTCGGGTCCAGTCGGCCGACGACCTTGAGGTAGCGGTCGCCGACGGTCGGGACGAGTATCGCGCCGGCGACGGCAGCCATGGCGACCGCGGCCAGCAGCGCCGGGAGCACGAGCGGCACCTCGGCCCGGTCGAGCGCAACGAGGACGCCGGTTCGGGGCGTTCCCAACGAGATGAGCGCGAACAGCGCAAACACCGCCGTCGCCGTGTTGACGCCGCTCGTCGTCACGATGAACGCCCGCGGCCCCTGATCGGAGATCAGACCCAGCGCCAGCGTTGCTGCGATAGCGCTGGAGATGCCAGGGATGTAGCCGACAGCGCCACCACAGAGCGTCCCGATGCCGGCGAGAACGCCGACCGTTCGTCGCGGCGTCGTCACCGTCGCGTCGGCCTGTGGCGGGACGCCGTCCCCCTCGATAGCGGCCAGGAGCACCGGCGCGCCGAACAGCCCCGAAAACAGCGGGACCAGCACGTCCGACACAGGCAATGCTCCGGTTACCGGCGCGTCGAGCAGGGCGATTCCGAGCAGTCCACTGGCGGCCAGGGAACACGCCGCACCAACCTGCTGGCGGCGGCCCTGCTCCGTGACCACGAGCAGGACGGCGACCCCCGCGAGGAGCACCGGGAGCCGCGGCCGGAGCAGCGGATACGCATGCGCCATTACCAGAGTGAGCGGAACCGCGAGCGGGACGGCAAACACCACCGCCAGCCCGCTCCCCAGCGCTGACAGGCGAAGCGCCTCCCGACCACGTCCTTCAATGACCAGCTGGTGGCTCGGCAGCGCGCTGGCCGCCATCGCCGGGTCCGGGACACCGAGTGCCAGCGCCGGAATCACGTCGAGAAAAGTGTGTGTTACCCCGGCAGAAAGCATCGCGACGCCGACGTAGAGCCGCGGCCCCGGCAGACTGCTCGCCGCGGCGGCGAGCAAGAGCGCGAACGTGTTGGCGTGCAACCCCGGGACGAGGCCGCTGAGCGTTCCGAGGCCGATTCCCGCCCCGACCGCAGCGAGTAACGCGAGCGTCGCTGTCGGGTCGACGGCGGGAGTCCCCGGGAGCATACCGGGGCATGGCCCCGTTCCCGTACTTGAACCTCCGCGACGGTCGGCCTGGCTATAGTAACAATTGAAACGATTTACACACCGACCGCACTGCAGTCGTGCGGTCGGGTGTGCATTGATTTTCAATGGCTACTATATTCTTCGACAGCGTGGTGCGGGCCGACCGGACCGTGTTCGGGGCAGGTCCCGGCGATAGGTGTGGCGTTGAGACAGCAGTGCCGGCTGTTGGTCGCGACTAGCCCCATCGAGAGTTCGCTCCCGCAGAGGCGACAGTGGAGGGTCGGTTCACTCATACATGTCCTCCCGTCCGTACCCTCCTGAACCTGGCGAGCTTTTTGGTGTGCCGGCCATTCGTACCCACATGAGCAATGAGTCCCGAAAGTCGGCCGGGTTCAAGGACCGAACGCCGGTGACGGCAGCCAGGGAGACGCTACTGGACGCAGTGTCCCCACACGAGCGGACGGAGGACGTCCCGCTGCGCGACGCCGACGAGCGCGTCGTCGCGGGCGAAATCACTGCCGAGCGAGCGGTGCCCCACTACCGGCGCGCGGCGATGGACGGCTTCGCCGTCAGGGCCGAGGACACGTTCGGCGCGAGCCAGCGGTCGCCCGCATCGCTCCGGGTCGACGAAACAGTGACCACAGAAACAGCGGCCCGCGTGCACACGGGGAGCGAACTCCCCGAGGGTGCCGACGCCGTCGTGATGGTCGAGGAGACCGAGGTGACTGGCGACAGGGTCACCGTGTTCGATGCGGTCGCCGGCGGGGAGAACGTCGCACCCGTCGGCGAGGACGTGGCGGAAGGGCAGACGCTGTACGGGGACGGCCACAGACTCCGCCCGTCGGACCTGGGGCTGTTGAAATCCGTCGGTAACGATACCGTCGAGGTGTACGAACGGCCCTCCGTCAGCGTGATTCCGACCGGCGAGGAGCTGGTGCAGGACGACCCCGAACCCGGGGAAGTCATCGAGACGAACGGCCAGACCGTCGCTCAGTACGTCGAGCGCTGGGGCGGCGACGCGACCTACCGCGACATCGTCACCGACGACGTGGACGCGCTACGGGCGGCCATCAGCGACGACCTGGACCACGACGTCGTAGTGACGACCGGTGGCTCCTCCGTCGGCGAGCGTGACCTACTGCCGGAGGTAGTTGACGGAATCGGCGAAGTGCTGGTCCACGGCGTCGCGCTGAAACCGGGCCACCCGGTCGCGCTGGGCGTGGTCGAAGAGACACCGATTCTCATGCTCCCGGGGTATCCGGTCGCCTGCATCGTCAACGCCGTCCAGTTCCTCCGACCGGCGCTTCGGCGGGCCGGCCATCTCCCGCCGACCGACCCGCCGACGACCGAGGCCGAACTCACGCGAAAAATCGCCAGCGAGCCGGGAACCAGAACCTACGCCCGGGTGGAACTCCACGACGGGGACGGCGATGGAACGACCGCGACGCCGACACGGGCCAGCGGCTCTGGCGTCCTCTCAAGCGTCGCGCTCGCCGACGGCTGGGTCGTTGTGCCGGAGTCCGTCGAGGGGTACGACGCCGGCGACACCGTGACCGTCGAGGACTGGGAGTGGTCGCAGTGAGCGACCGCCGCGAATTCCGCGACCTGGCCTCGCCCGAGGAGGCCCACGAGGTCGTCGCGGGCCTCGACATCGACCCCGCCCCGGAGACGGTCCCGCTGGCAGATGCACGGGACCGCGTCCTCGCCGAGCGGGTCGACGCCGACATCGACGTGCCGGGGTTCGACCGCGCGAGCATGGACGGCTACGCGGTCCGGGCCAGGGACACCTTCGGCGCTGACGAGGCCGACCCGGTCACGCTGTCGGTCGCCGGGGAGGTCCACGCCGGCGAGAAGCCCGACGTGACCGTCGAGTCGGGCGTTGTCGCCGAAATATCCACTGGCGCGGTGATGCCGCCCGGCGCGGATGCCGTCGTGATGGTCGAGCGAACGACCGAGACTGATGACGACGGCGTCGAGATACGCACGTCCGTCGCGCCCGGTGACAACGTGATGCTCGCCGGCGCGGACATCGCGGCCGGGGCGCGCGCGCTCGGCCCCGGAACGCGCATCACGCCGCGCGAAATCGGACTCCTGTCCGCACTGGGCGTCGACGAGGTCCCGGTGCGCGGCCGGCCGCAGGTCGGCATTCTCTCGACCGGCGACGAACTCGTCCGGCCCGGAGATCCCCTCGATAGCGCCGCCGGCCAGATTTACGACGTGAACAGCTACACGCTCGCCGGCGCGGTCGCGGAGGCCGGCGGGAACCCGGTGATGTACCCCCACGCCGGCGACGACTACGAGGAGATGGAGCGGTTGCTCCACGAGGCGGCCGACGAGTGCGACCTCGTTCTCTCGTCGGGGTCGACCAGCGCCAGCGCGGTCGACGTCATCTACCGCGTGATCGAGGAACGCGGCGAACTCAGGCTCCACGGCGTCGCCGTCAAGCCCGGCAAGCCGATGCTCGTCGGCACTATCGGCGACTCGGCGTACGTCGGCTTGCCCGGGTACCCGGTGTCGGCGCTGACCATCTTCCAGACGTTCGTCGCGCCGGCGGTCCGGGACGCCGCCGGGCGGGACCCGCCACAGACGGCGACGGTCTCCGGCACGATGGCGGTCCAGGAACGCTACGGCGAGGGGCGCAGACGCCTCATGCCGGCCGGCCTGGTCGAGGACGAGACGGGGTCGCTGCTGGTCTATCCCGTCGACAAGGGCAGCGGCGCGACGACGAGCCTCGTCGACGCCGACGGCTTCGTGGACGTGCCGCCGGGGACAGACTACCTTGCGGAGGGGGAGGCAGTCGACGTGACGCTGTTCTCCCCGGCGGTCAGACCGCCGACGCTTCTCGGCATGGGCGAGGACGACCCCCTCCTCTCGTGCTTGCTTGACACCGTTTCCCGCCCACGGTATCTCCCGCTCGGGTCTACTGAAGGGCTCCGCCGCCTCGGCAACGGCGTGCCCGATATTGCCGTCGTCGCGGGTCCGACCAGCAGCGACCACGAAGCGACCGATATCGGGGGGTGGCAGCGCGAGTGGGGACTGGTCGTCAGTCCTGATACCGATGTGTCCGACCTGGGCGACCTCGTCGACGGTGACTACCGCTTCGTCAACCGCGACACCGCATCCGGACTGCGACGGAGTTTCGACGACGCACTCGACACCTTCGGCGAGAAGCGGGGCGTCGGCCGCGCAGAACTCATCGATGCCATCGACGGCTACGAACTCACGACGAAGGCACACGAAAGCCCCGCCCGGAAGGTTCTGGCGGGCGACGCAGATGCGGGCCTGGGACTCCGGGCTACGGCGGCGAAACTCGGACTCGGGTTCGTCTCGCTGGGAACACAACCGGTTCGCGTCCTCGCGAACCCGGACCGACGTGAGAAAGACAGCGTTACCGAGTTCGCTGAGACGATTGACGACATCGACTCGCTAATCGATGGGATGGCCGGGATGGCCGGGATGGAGCCCCAGTAGGGGACGACTATACCGAGCATAGAATATATAGATTAATCGGGAGCATCTCTAAAGTATAATAGAGATTATAATACAGCGTGAGACCAGATATTGTCATAGAATAGCGTCGGATACCGCCGCTATCGGCGCTATTCGAGTCCTCAGCTGTTCCGATAACCCCGCAGAGGCCGTTCTCGCTCACCTGCGGTACTACTCCTATCGGTTCGAACGTAATTAGCTTCTCACTCTGGTTCTATCCAGATATGGTGGCACTCAGATACCATTGTTTGTCCTCTAACGGCACGGCCGCTCCAACTTAATATAAAATTCTAGTGTATAATTCTGATCTTATACTTTTCTCTCACTCTCCCGAAACAGTTGCCCATCGCGGCGTCACAGTTCTTCCAGACCCAGTATCTCCCTGGCCTCCGCGGTGGATGCGACGGGCCGGCCCAACTCGTCAGCCAGTCGTACCACGCGCTCAACGAGGCGGGCGTTGCTCTCGGCGAGTCCGTCCCGTTCGTAGTAGACGTTGTCTTCGAGACCGACGCGGACGTGGCCGCCGAACAGCAGTCCCATGGTCGCAAAGGGCAACTGGTGTCGGCCGAACCCGAGCGTGTTGAACAGTGTGCCGTCGGGGAGATTGTCGATTGCGTTCAGGAAGTTCCCCGGCGTCGGCGGTGTCAGCGTTCCCGGGCCGAAGATGAGCGTCGCGTACACCGGATCGGCGAGGTCACGGCGGTCGAGCAGTCCCTCGACTTCGTTCATGTGGCCGTCGTTGAACACCTCCAGTTCCGGCTTGATACCGCGGTCGATCATTTCGGCGTGCAGCGAGTCGACCAGAGCACGCGTGTTCTCGCTGGTCAGGTGGTCGTAGCGGTTCAGCGGCCCCATATCCAGCGAGGCCATCTCCGGCGGCGGGTCCGTTCGGAGCGGCTGGTGGCGTACATCGTCCGGCGCGCCCGTCCCACCCGTTGAATGCTGGATGATGATGTCGTCGGTGTGGCGGCGAACGGCGTCGTCGATCTCCTGAAAGCGCTCCGTTTGGAAGGAGCGCTCACCGTTCGGTTTCCGAGCGTGAAGATGGACGACAGACGCGCCGGCGGCCTCGACCTCTCCCGCCGCTCGGCCGATCTCTTCCGGCGTCTCCGGCAGATTCGGGTTCGCTTCCTTGCCGTGGACGCCGCCAGTCAGCGCCGCGGTGATGATGACCGGGTCCGCATCGAGGTACGCCTCGTAACCCACTGTCACTCGCCCTCCGAGTGGGCCTGAAATATCTCGCAGTGCTGCCCGTGGTCCAGGTCGTATCGGTCGTTGCAGATGTCAGCCCGCATCGGCTGAACGAACGTCTCCGCAGCAGCGCAGTAGGCTCGCTCGTGGTCGAACGAACGTGCCCCATCCGCCTTTCGATACTCCAGATATGGACAGGCCATGCTGACACTACAGAAAGGTTGTTGTTAACGATTCACTTGTGTCTGGCAACGTAGTTACACTGATGTCTCCCGGTATCATCTGTATGAGAAACCTTCACAATCGTGATGCCCGATATGTCGGTAATGACACCCGGTAGAGGCAGTCGCCGTCATGTGACCACGGTTGCGGGCGACCACAAAGAGAACGCCGTCGATGGCCCGAAACTGCGAGAACCGAATGAGTCACAGCCATGACCGACACACCGGTCGCCGCCGACCTCGCAGCCCCCTTCCGATTCGAGTACGACCCCGCAACGCTCCGCTACGGGCCCGGTGCCACCCGTGCACTGGACACGGAGTTGGACGGACAGGGCGACGACCGCGCGCTGGTCGTCTGTGGCGCTACCGTCGGTGAGACGCCGGCTGTGATGGACCCCGTTCGAGAGGGGCTCGGTGACCGACTGGCCGGCGTCTTCGCGGAAACGACGCCAGCCAAGCGGCTCGGCACCGCCTACGACGGCCTCGAACGCTTCCGCGAGGTCGATGCTGACTGTCTCGTGGCCGTCGGCGGCGGGAGCAGCCTCGACGTGGCGAAAGTCATCAGTATCCTCGCGGCGACTGACCGCGACCCGGCCGCTGTCGGCCAGGCGTTTGTCGACGCCGGAACGATAGCTGTCCCGGAAGCGGAGCTGCCGCCGATTGTGGCCGTCCCGACGACACTGGCCGGCGCTGACCTCTCTATCGTGGCGGGGGTCACAGCCGCGCCAGACACGTGCCCCGTGAACGAGCCTGCCAGTGGCGGTGTCGGCGATCCGAAACTGATGCCCGCAGCCGTCTGTTACGACCCAAAGCTGATTGCGACGACGCCCCGGTCGGTCCTCACGGCTTCGGCGATGAACGGCTTCGACAAAGGTATCGAGACGCTGTACGCAGCCAACGTAACGCCGATAACCGACGCCATGGCGTCGCACGGCCTCGGCCTTCTCACGGAAGGACTGCTCGCATTCGGCAACGGTGACGACGACCCCTGGGTGTATCAGTCGCTCACTCAGGGTATCATGCTCGTCCAGTACGGCATCTCGCGGGCCGACGGGACGACGCTCTCGCTGGTCCACGCCCTCGGTCACGGGCTGACCCGGACCTACGAGGTCCAACAGGGCGCGGCCCACGCGGTCATTGCCCCGCACGCGCTCTCATATCTCTTCGAGCAGGTCGACGGTCGGCGGTCGCTCTTGGCCGACGCGCTCGGCGTCGGTGATGCTGCCGACCCCGCTGCCGCGGTCGTCGATCGAGTCAGTGAGGTGGTGACGACGCTGGGACTGCCAACGCGACTCCGTGACGTAGCCGGCCCCGACCGCGAGGAGTTTCCCGAAGTTGCCGACGCCGTCCTCGAAGACGCTTTCATGGCGAATGCCCCGTCGGGGCTGGAGCCAACCCGAGCGGATATCGTCGACGTATTAGAGTCGGCTTGGTAGTTCACTGAACGGTGGCTGTGCAGAGGGAAACCGACACAGCGTACCGCGCGAGCGGAGCGAGCGCGGTTTCACTCCGAGCGCGCTCGTAGAGCGCGACTCGGAGGTCGTTTTTAGCGTAGATTTTTGCGAGGAGCCCTCCTACAGCGGCGCGAAGCGCCGCGAGGAAGGGCGACGAAGTAAAAAGGTACTACATGTCGGGCCAGGCCTTGGCGGCCCGACCGACACCGGTGACGTCGTTGATCCAGCGGGCGGCAATCGCTTTCTTCAGCAGTTTCGCGGGCGTGCCGCCAAACGTCTCGATAGGGACGTTCACCACGTCGTGGGCGACGGCTTTCTCACCGACCGAAACAACCGTCCCCTTGTCCTTGTGGGTCCAGGTCTTCAGCGGCTGGCCGCGAACGGCGCGAGCGAGGTTCTCCCCGGCGACTTCGGCGGCTTGCCAGGCGGCCTGGGCCGTCGGCGGTGCGGGCTGGTCGCCGGGCTGGTCGATCAGTGCTGAATCACCGATGGCGAAGACGTGCTCGTCGTCGGTCTGGAAGTTCCCCTCAGCGTGCACCCGATGGTTGCGCTCGTCTTTGTCGAGGTCGACATCTTGCATACAATCGCGGCCGGTGATGCCGCCGGTCCAGACTAACACGTCGTAGTCCAGTTCGTCCTCGTCGCCGATGTAGACGGTTTCCTCGTCGACCTCGCCGATGAACTCACCGCATTTGATGTTCACGTCGGCGGCTTCCAGGCGCTTGCGCAGGGCACCCTGGAGCTCGGGGTCGCTGTTGGGCAGAACGTTATCCAGTCCTTCGACGAGATGGATGTCGATGGGCGCGTTGTGTTCGTCGCGGAACTCGGCGACTTCGCCGGCGGTCTGGATACCCGAGAGGCCAGCGCCGCCGATGACGACCTGCGCGGGGTCGTTGGTGGAGGCTTCGCGGGCCGCTTGCTGAATGTTGTCGTGGATTTCGAGCGCGTCGTCGAGGCTCTTGAGAGTCAGGGCGTGCTCTTCGAGCCCCTCGATCCCGAAGAAGGCCGTCTGCGAGCCCAGTCCCACGAGCAGGTAGTCGTACTCGACAGTGTCGGAGTCAGCGAGGTCCACTTCCTGGGCGTCGGTGTCGATACCGACGACCTCGTCCTGAATGAACGAGGTCGAGGGCTGCTTGATCTCGTGGATCGGAATCGCGATGTTCTCCTGCACGCTCGGGTCCCGAATACACCGGTGGGACTCGTGCAAGACCAGGTGGTAGTCCGTCTCAGAAATCCAGGTGACATCAACGTCCGTCTCACCGTCTAGCTCGTCCTCTAAACTCTTGATTGCCCCCGCGCCGGCATACCCCGCACCGAGCACGACCACGTTCTCTGTCATAGGCCACTCTCCGGAGTCATCCGATACAAACCCTTTGGAATCGGTCCACGGCCCCGCTGTTGTCCTCGCATGCTGACTCACGGTCGTGGCGCAGTCCTCTAAGTTTGCAGTCGCCTTCGGTCGCGCCACTGGGGGAAAACAGCGCCTACCGTTGCCACAGACGTCTCCTAATTACCTGTTTATACACACGGTCTGTCCATCCTCGCCGGTCAATTGAACAGGGTGGTCCGACACATCTGGGACCGACGAGCAGCACAACGGTTGCCCTGACCGTTAGAGCTGCTCGACGCTGGGACGGTCGGCCTCACTCGGGGCGGCCCACGCAACGGCGTTGTGTAAGAGCCTCTGAACGACCGGTCGGTGGTACACTGGAAACGTCTCGTGGCCGGGTTGGAAGTAGAAGATCCTCCCAGCACCCCGGTGGTAACAACACCCGCTGGGAAACACCGTCCCGTCGTCACACCAACTCACTGTTACCAGGGAGTCCGGTATCGGCAGATCGAACCCCTTTCCGTAGATCTCGGCACGTTCGAGTTCGAACTCATCGGGAAGCCCGTCGGTAATGGGATGGCTCGCTTCGACGATCCAGACGTGCTCGCGTTCACCCTCTTCGCGCCAGCGCAGGGCGCCAGTCGTTCCCATGAGCAACTCGAACGGCTTCGACTCGTGACTGGAGTGGAGCGGGATGAACCCCATCCCGTCGCGGACCGCCTGCTCGACGCGGTTCGCGACCGCGTCGCTGACAGCATCGTGTGCGATGTCGCCCCACCACAGCAACACGTCAGTTTCGGCGAGCACTTCCTCGGTGAGTCCGTGGTCCGGGTCCTCCAGCGTCGCTGTTCGGACGGTGTGGCCATAGGAGACGAGCATCTCAGCCAGCGTCGTGTGGATCCCGTCGGGGTACATCGCGTTCGCCGGGCCTGTCGCCCGTTCGTGCTGATTTTCGTTCCACACGGTGACCGTCGCCATACAAGAATGCACTTCATAACCGGATAAAAATATGCTTACTCTCTACTGGCTGAAAGACGGACGTTTTGAACGGTAGCCCGCCATGATGTGTTCATGTGGATAACCTAGGAAGTGGCGGTGATCTCGGTACTCGTGCAGTTATCCGGCGTGGGTCCCGCCCACTGGGTTCCAGTCACCTGTACAGGGGTAGTTATTAGCCGTCCGCGGCCGAAATATCGACAAGATATGAGCGAATCACCGGAGAAGCTCTCCGTCTGGTGTGCTGGCGAAGAGTGGTGTCCGATAACCACGACGGCGTCCCTCATCGGGAAGAAGTGGCACCCAGTTATCATCCATCGATTACTTGAGAACGGGCCGTCAGGCTTTAACGAACTCAAAGAGAACGTCGACGGGATTTCTTCCAAAGTGCTCTCTGACAGCCTCGAAGACCTGCAGGAGAAAGGGCTCGTCGACCGGGAAGTAATCAACGAACAGCCGTTTCGCGTCAATTATTCGCTAACCGAACACGGGGAGTCACTGGAGTCTGTAATCACCGAAATGGCGGCGTGGGGCCAGACCTACCTGCAGGAACCGTCCGAGTCCGACGAGCCCGCGGAGTAGCTCCCGCAGGCAATACCTTTTGTCGCTGCCCGGCGAACTTCCGCGTATGCCTGTTAGCTCAGATGACGAACTCCGAGAGATTCTCGAACTGGACCGCGTCGCCGTTGTCGGATGTTCGACCAGTCCCGGCAAGGACGCTCACGAGATTCCGAAGTACCTCAACGAACAGGGGTACGAGGTGATTCCGGTCAATCCCTACGCCGACGAGATATTCGGACAGAAGGCCTACAACTCGCTGTCAGAGATTCCCGGCGAAATAGACATCATCGACGTGTTCAGGCCCAGCGACGAGGTCAGCGACATCGTCGACGCAGCGCTGGAACGCGACGACGACGCCGTCATCTGGCTCCAACTCGGCATCCACGACGACGAGGCCGTTGAACGCGCCGAGGCGGCCGGCCGCCGCGTCGTTCAAGACCGCTGTATGAAGCCGACCCATCAGCAACTGATGGCCTGAACTGGCAGGTGACTGTTGGCTGCGGCTGACAACCGCCGCCCGATACGGATTAGTCTGTGGCTGGGCCCTATCCAGAGTATGCTGCCATGGGAAGTAGAGGCGTACTGGCTCGTCCGGCTTCTGTTCCACCGGGCGCTGGCGGTTATTTATTTGCTGGCGTTCCTCGTCGCGGCCACGCGGTTCCGGTGTCGGTGCTGCTCTACGTCAGCCCGGTCAGCGAGGGTGACCTGCAACATGCTAGGATCAGATAGGGCTCTCAGTTCGAGTCGTCCCTGCGTGCCGGCGGCGTCTTCGACATGAGTTTTCCCCACTTCGACCGATTATCGGCGACCTGCCGATAGGCCCGCTCGCGGAGCCGCTCGTAGTCCTCAAACTGCCTGAAAAAGGAGACCAGCGGCCGCGCCGGCTTGCCCATGTCGGTGTAGGTGAGCGCAGTTTCGATGGACTCCCCGCAAGAATACACCTCCTCCTCGGTCACCAGATGCGAACAGGATTCGTAGTCATCCGGCAGGCGCTCCAGCAGATCATCGCCGAGCTCGGAGAATCCGACGATTTCGAGGTCGGACCGCTCGTCGATGAAGTCCGCCCACCACGTACAGAAGCCGCAGTCGTCGTCGTAGACGAGCGTTGCGTCGCTCATATACGGTTTACGTACCCGACGCACAAACACCTGTGGTTCAGCCGGCAGGCATTTCCAGCCAATCACCGCAGGGTAGGACGTGGAGCGGTTCGTCAAACTGGTTGCGGCCGGCGGGCTTACCTTGGTGGTCGGGCGCTGGACAGTCCGTTTCACGGCGGCGCTCGGGGATCTGGTTCGGCGAACGCGCGCTCGCACTCCTGGGACTGGCTGCCCCCGGGGGGTCGGTGTCGGTCGGGAGCTGTCACTCGGTTGGTGGCCACGACGTGACTGTGACGCCAACTGTTTTGCCCGCCGCTCTCTTCAGAGCGCGTATGGACGAAGATGCGGTCGCCGAACTCATCGAGGAAGCGCTTCCGGAGGCACAGGCGACGGTCACCACACCACGGGACCCCGACGACGACAAACACTACGCCGTACGCGTGGTTTCCCCAGCGTTCGAAGGAGAATCGCTGGTCGACCAGCACCAGCTCGTCCACGACGCGCTCGGCGAGCATCTCACCCGCGACATTCACGCCATCGAGCTGACGACGCTGACGCCAGAGGAAGCCGAGTAGTCGAGTGCCCCGACGCTGTGGCCTCGCTCGCCTCGTCGGTACGCCTTTATTGCCGACGCCGTTAGTGACGGTATGGCATTCGAGCCCGAAGAACTCTCGCCGGAAGAGGTCACGGATCAGGTAGACACTGTCATCGAGGACAACGAGGTCGTGCTGTTCATGAAAGGCAACGAGTTGATGCCGCAGTGTGGCTACTCGAAGAAGGCGCTGGGACTCCTGAAACAGTACCGCGAGGACATCGAGACGGTGGACGTACTCAAGGCGACTGACGCCTACCGCGAGGCGCTTGAACGGCACAGCGGGCGCGAGACGATTCCCCAAACATTTGTCGACGGGGAATTCATCGGCGGGAGCGACATTCTCGAACAGTTGGACGAACGCGGCGAACTCGCGGAAAAAGTCGGGCAGGAATCGCCGTTCTGAGGGGGGATTCGAGGCCGTTACTCCTCGTCGTCTTCGTCTTTCATGTCGCCGAGCTTGTCGACGAGGTCGCTCGTGGTCGCCTCCGTCTCGAAGGAGACCGACCCGTCGTGGTCGTTCTCGTGGACCGCAACGCCTTCGCTGTCGTCTGCGTCTACGTCGTTGTCCTTCTGTTCGGATTCATCGTAGCTACCAAAGCCCATACAAATACATCTCGCAGTCCCACACTAAAATTCGCCGGTTCCTGGCGGGACACGACGATACGATGACATAACGAGACAAGCAAAGGTTCTTTACCGTGCTCGCACTCCCGCTAGATAACGGCAGTCGAGAGCCGTGGTTTTCCGACGGCTATCGGGCCTCCATCTCCAAACTTATGAGTTCCGCAGACGAGACACTTGATCGAATCAAAGCACAGGTCGAAGAAGAGACACCGGACGACATCGAAATCGATTCCGTCGCTTTCGAGGGGCCGGAGCTGGTTATTTACACGCCGGACGCGCAGACGGTCGCCAACCGCGACGGGATCGTCAGAAACCTCGCACAGACGCTACGTAAACGAATCAACGTTCGCCCCACGCAGGAAGCCCTCGTGCCGCCGAACGAAGCGCGGGCTCGAATCACGCAGACGATTCCCGAAGACGCCGGCGTCCAGAACCTGGATTTCGACCGCCAGACCGGCGAAGTGTTCATCGAGGCCGAAAAGCCCGGCCGCGTCATCGGCCGCCATGGGGCGACCCTCGACGAAATATCCGCTTCCGTCGGTTGGACCCCCGAGGTCGTCCGGACGCCGCCGATGGAGTCCTCGACGGTCTCGAATGTCCGGAACTACCTCAAGCAGGAACGTGAGGAACGACGGGACATCCTCCAGCGCGTCGGTCGACAGATCAACCGTCCGACCACGAGTGACGAGGACTGGGTCCGACTCACGACGCTGGGCTGCTGTCGTGAGGTCGGGCGCGCCGCGTTCATCCTCTCGACGCCCGAGTCCCGAATCCTCATCGACTGCGGCGACAAGCCCGGCGCTGAGGGCGAGGTCCCGTATCTCCAGGCTCCAGAAGCGCTCGCCGCAGGGCCGAACTCCATCGATGCCGTCGTCCTGACACACGCCCACCTGGACCACTCCGCGCTCATTCCGATCCTGTTCAAATACGGCTACGACGGCCCGATTTACACGACCGCACCGACGCGGGACCTGATGGGCCTGCTCCAGCTGGACTACCTCGACGTGGCTTCGAAGGAAGGCCGCACCCCGCCCTACGAGAGCCAGCAGGTCCGTGACGCGCTGAAACACACGATTCCTCTAGAGTTCGGCAACGTCACCGACATCGCGCCCGATATCAAACTCACGATGCACAACGCCGGTCACATCCTGGGCTCGGCGGTGTGTCACTTCCATATCGGTGAGGGACGGTACAACGTCGCCTTCTCCGGTGACATTCACTACAAGGACACTCGGCTGCTCGACGGCGCTGTCAACGACTTCCCGCGGGTGGAGACGCTCGTGCTGGAGTCGACCTACGGCGGCAAGAACGACTACCAGACCGATCAGTCCGACTCCGAACGGGTCCTCAGAGATGTCATCAACGAGGCCTACGAGAACGACGGCAAAATCCTGATTCCGGCTTTCGCCGTGGGTCGGTCCCAGGAGCTCATGCTCGTCCTCGAAGAAGCGATGCGAAAGGGCGATATCCCGACGATGCCGGTGTATCTCGACGGGATGATTCGAGAGGCAACGGCCATCCACACCGCGTATCCGGAGTACCTCCGGGACGACCTCCGCCAGCGTATCCTGTACGAGGACGAGAACCCGTTCCTCGCCGAGCAGTTCGAGCAAGTCGACGGCGGCGACGAGATGCGACAGGACATCGCCGACGACGAGCCGGCCATCATTCTGACTACCTCCGGGATGGTCACCGGCGGCCCCGTGATGTCCTGGCTCCGACTGCTGGGCAGCGACCCGGACAGCACGATGGCCTTTGTCGGCTATCAGGCCGAGGGGACGCTCGGTCGCCAGATCCAGCGCGGCCAGGACGAGATTACCTTAGGCGATACGAGCGGGCCACGCGCCGAGCGGGTGAGCCTCAGGCTCAACGTGGAGACGGTCGATGGCTTCTCCGGCCACGCCGACCGACAGGGGCTGGAGTCGTTCGTCGAGACGATGCACCCGCGACCGGAGAAAATCCTCTGTGTCCACGGCGACGCGTCCACGACGAACCAGCTCTCCTCGGCGCTGTACCAGAAGTTCAACATGCGGACGCACAACCCGAAGAACCTGGAAACGTTCCGGCTGTCCTGAACGGCGGCTCATACCGTTAGCTGTACCTTCGTGAAGATAGTCGGCACCCGGGGTAGCAATATTCTCCACGGGATTACAGCCGACAGTATCAGTTCTCTTCGGAGAGATTCAACCCGGCGAACAGCCGCGCTGAAATCACCTGCTCGACGATATCGACGAGCACAGTGTCGTCGCTCGTGTAATCGGCGAAGATGCCGAGCGGCACCTCGCCGCCGGCCATCTCCCGATGCCCGCCCGCGCTCCCCACGTCATCCAGTGACTCACTCAGAACGTCACCGATGTTGACCCGGGAGTCCGTCGAGCGGGCGCTGAGCTGGATGGTGTCCTCGACGATGCCGAAGACGACGGCGGTCTCGACGCCCTCCAGGGTCGCCAGGTAGTCAGCCGCCTGCGGCAGGGCGTCCCGCTCCGGGGTCCGGCCGACGTGTGAGATCAACACCGACCCGCGGACAGTCCGGTTCTCGATTGCGTCCGCGATAGCGTCGACAGTTGCGCCGCTGATCGACGGCGAAGAGAGCTGTCGCAACAGGTCAGAATCGGCCGTTTCCGTCAGAAAGCCGGCAGCCTCGTACTCGTCCGGTGTCACGCCGCGCAGAAAGCCCAGCGTCTCTCGACGGATCGCGAACAGCAGCGCGGTCGCCAGCCGGTCGTCGAGTTCGATTTCGAGGTCCCGCAAGTACTCGGTCAGTATCGTCGCCGTCGCCCCGATCTCCACCCGGTGGTCGACGAACCGAGCGCTGATATCCTCGGCGGGATGATGGTCGATGACGATGTCGACCGAGACGTCTTCGGGGACCCGGTTGTTCGACCCCGGAATCGAGTGGTCGACGAAGGCGAGCAGTTCCGAGGATTCTCGGTCAGTCACGTCGGCCGCGTCAAACTCCTGGATGTCCATCTCGAGCAGATTGACGAACGAACGGTTCTGCTGATGTGAGATCTCGCCGCTGTAGAGGATTCGTCGCTCGTCGATGCCGACGGCGGCCGCGATGCGACCGAGCGCGAGCGCGCTGGCCAGACAGTCGGGGTCGGGGTTGTTGTGACAGACGATGGTGAGTGACTCCGCCTCTCCGAGCAGGTTTTCGAGTTCCGTTGCGGGGCGCATCTATCAGTCGACGCTTCGGGCTCCTGATACAAGCGTGTGGGGGCCAGCCGCTGAGTCACAACCGGGCGCGAAGTTGCTGGACGAGGACGCCGAGGACGAACGCGAGGCCGAGGTTGACGAGCACGCCGAGGACACCGATTGCCGCGACGACCGCCAGGTCGTCCGTTTTGGAAACGCCGGTCCAGCCCAGTTGGAGCGCGATCAGTACCAGAATGACCCCGAGCAGCGCCGTCGGATAGGCCGCGATGACGCCGACGGCGAGGAACGCAGTCAGCACGTAGCCCGCGCCGAGTATCAGGTTCGCGCCGGGCGTTCTGGCCCCGAAGGCGTACTTCCCGGCGACGCCGCCGCTCCCGTGACACATCGGGAACGCGCCGAACGGGACCGCGGCGAGGTTCATCAGCCCCATGCTGTTCGAGAGCTGGTCCGCGGACACGTCCCGGTCGAAGTAGTCCGCGAGCAGGACCGACGTGGCGAGGGCGGCGTTACCGACCGTGACCGCGACTTGGGCGAGAACCGCCTCCGCGGTCTGCACCGATAGCGTCATCGTCGGGAGCATGAACATGGCATCGACAGCAGGGACGGTCGGTGTCGGAACTCCGGTCTCTGCGAGGGCAATACCAGCACCCAGGACGAAGACGGCGAAGGCGCTCTGGCCGCTGTGGCCCAGAAATGCGAGGACGGCCACCACGCCGACGGCGACGGCCACGAGTCTCGGATCGCTGAGCCCGAGGTCAACGCCCGTCTCCAGCAGGACCAGCGCGACGCCGAGTTGTACCCCACGAACGACGGTGTCGTCGACGTACTGATTGACCGTTTCGAGTGACCGCGTGGTTCCGAGCGCGAGCAGGATGCCGGCCAACAGGAGCCCTGCGACGACGAGCTCGCCGGTGGAGATGGTCCCGGCGATGACCAGCGCGGCGAAAGCCTTCATCGGCTCGATGGAGATGGGAACGCCGTAGTACAGCCCCCAGACGACCTGAAAAACCCCGAACCAGACGAGCATGACCGGGAGCGAGAGCTCCGTCAGCACGGCGACAGCCACGACGACCGGGAGCACCGTCGCCGAGTCCCCGACCGCACCGGTCAGTTCGTTCCACGACAGCGAAACCGTCGTCTGATCGCGGAACGGGAAACTCATCCTGGGCGGTTTTCACGATGGAACAGTAAGAGCGTTTGCCCGGGGCGGCCGCTACTCGGAGTACTCGTAGGGCGCACGGTCCCCGTCGGTGTCGATGTACTCCTCGTTGATCTCCCACTCGCCGTCCTCGGTTTCGACCATGTACTCGCCGTAGTAGGGGACGCGGGTGTCGACCGTCTCGCGGAACGCGGCGCGCATCGACTCCTTCGTGGTGCCGATGTCCCGCAGGTCGTCGTTGCGGTTCAGACAGCCCTTGAGATAGCCGTCGTGGGTGAGGCGCACGCGGTGGCAGTTCGCACAGAAGTTCTCGTTGCCGACGGGGTCGACGATCTCGACCATGCCGCTGTTGCGGTTGTTGACCGGCTCCGTCCGCATGCCGCCGTCAGACGCGGCCAGCGAGGTGGTGGTGCCGCTCCCTTCGACCGCCGCCTCGTTGCTGTGTATCCAGTAGCGCTTGCGGTCGTGCATCTCGCGGTGTTCGACCTTGTCGGCGCGGTCCTCGAGCCAGTCGTGAACCCGGTCGATGTCGATGGCCCACTCCGGGTGACCGGCCAGTTCCGGCATGTACTCGATGAGCTGGAGCTGGAGGCCGGGGTTGTCGGCGACGTGGTCGACCATCTTCGGGACGTAGCCCGCGGTCGGCTCGAACACGACCATGTTGAGCTTCACCGGCGCGAGGCCGGCGTCCAGCGCCGCTTCGACGCCTTCGAGGACGCGGTCGTAGGCCCCGCTCTGTGTCAGTTCGGCGAAGGCCTCGCTGTCGAGAGCGTCCTGTGAGACGTTGACCCGCTCAAGGCCAGCGTCGACGAGGTCCGGGGCGCGGCCGGGGAGGAAGGTGCCGTTCGTCGTCATCGACACCTCCATCTCGTCGGGAGCCCGCCGAACGATCTCCTCGAGGTCCTCTCGGAGCATCGGCTCCCCGCCCGTGAACTTCACCGAGTCGACGCCGAACTCGGCGGCGACTTCGAGGAAGGCCACGATGGTATCGGCGGTGAGTTCGTCGTCCTGTGCCTCCATCGGGCCCCGTGTGTCTCCCAGCCCCTCGTTGTGACAGTAGACGCAGTCGAAGTTACACCGGTCGGTCAGGGAGACGCGGACACCGGACACCTCGCGACCGAAGTCGTCTTCGAGCATTTCCTTGCTAACTATTCACAGCACAACCCCTTAAATGACGTGACTGGTCCGGTTCTGTCATCGTACACACCAGGGTAACGGTTAATCCGATCACCGCCGTGCAGTGGGTATGGACATCGTCGACGCGTTAGACGCGAAGCACGGGACCATCTGTTTCGTCGGCGCTGGGGGGAAGAAGACGACGATGGCAACGCTCGCAGCGCGACTGGACCACGCAGTCGTCACGGCGACGGTCCGGATTCCGATTTTCGACGGGTGGGTCGCGGAGGTTGTCGTGACGGAGAGTCCGCGGACAGCTATCGACGGTGCGACCACATGGCCGCTGGGCGTCGTGCCGGCACAGGAGCGGCCGGACCGCTACCGCGGCTACGACCCGGCAACCGTCGCCGACCTGGCCGATATCGATCACCCGATTCTGGTGAAAGCCGACGGCGCGCGGATGCGGGAGTTCAAAGCACCGAGCGACCGCGAACCACAGCTACCCCCGACGGCATCGACGGTCGTTCCCATCGCCAGCGCGCACGTCATCGGCGAACCCCTGACCGACGACATCGTTCACCGAGTCGACGAAGTGGCCGCGATTACCGGGCTCGACCCCGGCGACGTGATTCACCCGCAAGATGTCGCCGCGGTTCTCGCCAGCGACCGGGGCGGGCTGAAAGACGTGCCAGCCGACGCGACCGCGATTCCGCTGCTCAACATGGTCGACGACGCGGGGCTCGAAACGAGCGCGCGGGCCGTCGCCGAGGCGATTCACGACCGGGCCGATGTCCCCCGCGTCGTCCTCGCCGAGATGCGAGCTGACGACCCGCTGGTGGCAGTCGTCTGAGAACGGCCGGCCGCAACGCGCGCCCTCAGAGCCGCTCGACAGCGGCCTCGAACTCCTCCCGAGTGTTGAGGTTCTCGAAAGTCGCAGGCGTGGTGTGTTCGAGGATCTCCTCGCGCTCGACGACGACGTAATCGAGGTCGAACAGCGGCTCGACGATTTTGTGCTCGCCGCGCTCCAGCGCTCGCCGACAGGCGTCGCGCATCGCGTCCGCGTGATACACCGCCTGTGTCGTCTGGAACCACTCGTCCGGGCGCGGGACCGCGGCCTCGTGGGACTCGGCCCGCTCGAACAGGTAGCCGACGAACGTCGGGTCGACGAAGGGCATGTCGCACGCGACCACGGCGGCGTACTCGCTCTCGACGGCTCCCAACCCGGTCGCGATCCCCGCCATCGGCCCCTGGTCGGGGTCTTCATCGAGCGCGAACCTCGGATCGAGCGTGTGGTCCGACAGCGCCGCGCTGATGGCCTCGACCTGGTCTTCCCGGCAGTTCACGACGAGTTCGTCGACGACCTGTCCCAGTCGGTCGGCGACGCGGCGAATCATCGGCGTCCCCGCGAGGTCGGCGACGGCCTTGTCGCTGTCCCCGAACCGCGTCGACCGGCCGCCCGCGACGATGGCTCCTGCGCGCATACCCCGACTTCTCACGTCTGGGGGAAAGGTGCTTCGTGCATGATTGATGTGGGTAATCCTTTAGTCGACAGACGGCAGAGTGAGAGGTGATGACAGTAGCCAACCGGGACCGGATACTACGCGTCGACCTGTCGTCGGCGTCAGTCGAGAGTCATCCAGTTCCGGAGCGGTGGCGTCGGCAGTTCGTGGGCGGCAAGGGGCTCGGCGCTCGGTACCTGTACGACGAACTCGACGCCGGCACCGACCCGTTAGGCCCCGAGAACGTCCTGCTGTTCATGCTCGGCCCGGTCTCCGGGCTGCTCCCCGGCGAGACGCGCTACGCGGCGGTCACGAAGTCGCCGCTGACCGGCGGCTTCCTCGACTCCTACGCGGGCGGGACGTTCCCGGACACGCTGGCCGGCGCGCTGCAGGACCACGTCGGGATTCTGGTCACCGGGCGCGCCTCGGAGCCAGTCAAACTCGTCGTCGAGGACGACGGTGCGGCGGTCGAGTCCGCCGAAACGTGGGGCGAGGATACGGCCGAAACTGACGCGGCATTCCCCGACGCTGCGGTGGCGTGTATCGGGCCGGCGGGCGAGCAAGGCGTCGCGTTCGCGACCATCGCTTCCGACGGCGGCGAACACCACGCCGGCCGGGGCGGTGCCGGGGCCGTGATGGGTGCAAAACGATTGAAAGCAGTCGTCGTCCGCGGCGACCCGCCGACGGATCTCGCGGAGCTACGGGAACAGTACGCAAAGCGGTACCGCGAGGGCGACACCGGACAGTGGCTCCACGCCAGCGGCACCGTTGAAACGGTCGACTTCGCCAACGAGGTCGGTGCGCTCTCGACGCGCGGCTGGGAAGACGGCCAGTTCGAGGGGGCCGACGGCGTCGGCATCGAGGCCGTGCAGGAACTCGCCGCGGGTCGGGAGTACGACGATGAGGGCAGTCCCGGCGGCTTCCGCGTCGAGACTGAGGACGGCGAGACCGTGCCCCGCGGGGCGACGGCGATGAGCCTCGGGGCCGGGCTCGGCATCGACGACTTCGACGCCGTGGCGGCACTGGGCGAGACGTGCAACCGGCTGGGGCTTGACCTCATCAGCGCCGGGAGCGCCGTCGCGTGGGCGATCAAAGCCGGCGATTCCGACCTGCTCGACGAATCGCTCGATTACGGGAGTCCCGACGACGCGCGGGCGCTCCTACAAGAAATCGTTGAACGGGAGACGACGCTCGGGGACGCCCTGGCTGACGGGGTCGACGCGGCCTCGGCCCGCCTGGGCGGGGACGACCTCCTGCCGACGGTCAAGGCCATGGAACTGCCCGCGTACGACCCCCGCGGCGCACGGAGCATGGCGCTGGCGTACGCGACCAGCGACCGCGGGGCCTGTCACCGGCGGGCGCTCCCCATCGAGCGGGAAGCCTTCGACGGCGACTGGAGCCCCGAGCGGGCGGCCGCGGCCGTCATCCGCGAACAGGACCAGCGGTCGGTGCTGTGGTGTCTCGTCGTCGATGACTTCGTCGGCGACGCCTTCGAAGACCTCGGCGCGGAGTGGCTCGACGCCGTCGGTCTGGACACGGACGGCGACCTCGCGACGGTCGGCGAGCGGGTCTGGACGCTCACGCGCCTGTTCAACGTCCGCGAGGGCGTCTCGCGGGCCGACGACGAACTCCCGGCGAAGCTGCAGGAACCGCTCGATTCGGGCCCGAACGCGGGCGCGGCAATCGATACCGAGTCGTTCGACGCGATGCTCGACGAGTACTACAGCCAGCGCGGCTGGGACGCTGACGGCCGGCCCACCCCCGAGACAATCGAGCGACTCGGCCTCGCTGATGCTGTCGACAGATCGACGCTACCAGCGGACACGACACTCGGAGAATGACAGACGAAATCGACCTCGACGAACTCGACGTACAGGACGACGAAGAAATGCCGAACCGAGGCGACTGGTTCTGGAGCGGCGAGGGCGACCCCGAAGACGAACCGGACCCCGGGACCGTGTCGGTGCGGCCCGACAGCGACGCCGAGGCTGAGAGCCCCGACGCGGCCACGAGTACGAGTACTGATGCGGACGCTGGTGTCGAGGGGAGCGGAGGGGATACCGCCAGCGCGGGCCCCGGGAGCCAGGCGGTCCCCCACGTCCCGCGTGAGAACAAGGACAAGCCGGTCGGTATCCCGACGGACAGCGGCGGCGCGGGCGGCGCAGCCGCGACCGACACTGACCCGGCTTCGAACGTCGCCGAGGACCCAGCCGCTGGCGCGGAGTCCGTCGAAGCGAGCGGTCCCCACGGCGGGGGCATCGACGACATGACTATGGCCGTGACTTACGACGCGGCCCGGCAGTTCGCCGACCCGCAACTGGTGTTCCGAGAGGCGCGGGCGTGGGCCGACTGGGTCGGTATCGTCGGCGACGTCGACGCCTTCGTCATCAACAAGTTCCAGCGCGACCACGGCATCGACGCCGACTTCTTCAGCGGCGCGGGCCAGGAACCGGCCGAGAGACTCGCCGACATCGACGAACATTCGATGTTCTACGCCGAGCGGATGGTCCTCGTGGGCCGTCCAGACGATGAGCCGATTGCCGACCGGACAGGCTGGGAGTTCATCCCGCTCGCCGACGCCGCCGAGAAGGCGGAGTGGGACCTCGCGACGGAGTGAGTGCGACAGGCCGCTGAGTGCCCTCGCCCTCAATGGTTATGTGCCCCGTCAGAGCAACAGGAGGCATGAACGAATCCGCCCGGGCGCGACTGATCGGCGGTGCGATGGTTCTCGTCGGCCTCGTTCAGGTGATACTCGGGACCAGACAGGGCGATACGATCTTTGCTGGTCTCGGCGGAGCGTACGCCCTCATCGGGATCGCATACCTCTATGCCCACGGTCGCGAGACTTCACAGTGACCGATGCACAACGCCGTATGTTTATAACACTTGATGGCCAATGTCATACACGAACGACAATGACACTCCGAACCGCGGTCCAACAGTCGAAGATACTCACGTTCGTGGTACTGGGTGCCTTCGTCTGGCTGTTACTGACACTGTTCGAAGTACTGTCGACTATCGACTTCACGACCGGAACGGCCACGTTCGTCGGTCAGAACGCGCTGGGTGGCATTGCCGGAGTGCTCGTGTTGACCATCGTTCTCGGGGCGCTCGTGGTCCTGTACTCCGAGATTACCGAGGCTGACCCGGCCCCACGCTCGTGGCCCCCGTCTGAAGAATGACGTACTACAGTTGCGAGGAGTGCGGCCAGATGATAGACCTCTCGGCATTCGAGGGGCAGCCGCGCCGACAGGACTGTCCGGTGTGTGAGGAGACGACGCTGTGGACGCCCGAGTTCGATGGGGAGGGGGTGTCGTTTTGACACTTGCCTTCGAGGTGAGCGACCGCCTGTACGAGGCCGCCCAGGAGTGGGCTGACCGGCGGTTAGAGGACATCGACGAGGCGATGGAGACCAAGGTCGAGCAGGCGCTGCTGGAGATCGAACACCTCGTCTCACAGTCCCACGACGTGGAGTTCGAGGTCGACGGCCGCGAAATCCGCTACGAACCGACCGAGGAACTGGCTGCGTTGCTCAGTCGGCAGGCCGAGGGGAGCGGAATCGACGAGAGCGCGGTCCTGAAGATGCACGTCGACCTCTACGCCAACGCGTTCCTCGACGAAGTCACGGACGAGCAGAAACCGCCGGGGACGCCGTCGGAGTGACGGCACCAAAACTTAAGCCCGGCCACTACGACAGGTGACATACAATGGCACACGAAGAAAGTGAGTGGAAGCCGAAGGGTGCGACAGAGACGTTCAACGGCTTCGAGGTCTGGGACCACGGCGTCTGGCCGGGTGACGTGAACCAGAACGACACGACAATAGACGACGAGGAGTGAACCGCTGCCGGCGTCCGGTCTCACGCCGCTTTTACCATCGCAGTCAACCGACGAGTGACTGCTACGGGGCCGGGAAGGCTCGCTTGTCACGCGGCGGGACGTAGAAGTTCGAGCGCGACGCGACCTCGATGAACTCCAGCAGGCCGTTGTTCTGCCGGTCCCGGAGGTCATCGTGTTCCTCCCGGAGCCACCAGCCGTTCATCGCGTCCCGGACTTCTTCGAAGTCCCGCGGGCGTTCCTGTAGCGAGAGGAAGTGGATCCCGGCCTGGCCGCCGTCGACCGTGTTGAAATCCCGTCGGAGGATAATCGGCTCCCCGTCCTTGCGGGCACGGGCGACCTTCTCGAAGTGGCCGACCTCCCCGTCGGTGCTCGCGTGTTCGCGAACCATGTCGGCGAAGGGGAGGTCACCCCTATCGATGTCTTCCGGTGAGAACTCCGCCGAGAACAGTCGCTTGACGCGGTCGGACTGGGCGAGTTCCCACCACGTGTCGAAGGCCTCGTTGATTCGCGAGAGGTGTATCGTCGTCCCGCCGGCGTACGGGCCGTCTTCGATGGTGACGCGGTCCTCGCTGGCCTGCGTGCCGGACCGACCGGCGAAAAAGCCCGAGAACATATAGGACTCCTCGGGGATGTCGGCGGGGACGCCCTCCGCGTCAGCGTGGGCCGCCGGGAGCCCCTCGCCGATGAAGCCGCCGCGGCGGTCTGCGACGGAGAATACGTCGCCGAGTCGACCCTGAATCTCCGCGTCCGCGAGCGTGGGCCGCGTGTCGAACATCGCCGACTCGGCGGCCGCGAGGTTCGAGGGAACGTCGCTTGCGAGGACGAGCATCGCGTCGAAGGCCTGCAGGTCGGGATCGTCCGTCCGGGAGAGGACCCGCGGGCTGCGTATCGGGGACGAATCGAGCGACCCGTAGGTTTCGAAGTAGCTCGTCCCCCAGCCGAGCATGTGCAGGAGTCCCTCGCTGTTGAACTCGTAGGCGTCTTCCAGCGTTCGCATCGCTAGCTCGACAGTCTCCGCGGCCGCATCCGACGGAGAGGTGTCGAGGTCGAGCATAAACAGACGGAAATGACGCGGCAACAGGTCGTTGCCGGCGGCGTCGTTCCGGAGGCGCTCGTTCCATGCGTGTTGTCGTATCGGGAGTTCGTCGGCCCGCGGGTTCGGGTCGAGGTCACCCGTCGGTGACTCCGCTTGCCTGGCCAGCAGGGATGAACAGCCGCTGAGACCGGCCGTTCCGGTCAACGCGGAGAGTCGAAGCAGCAGCCCACGGCGCGAAGTCATGTTACGTTATCACAAGGGTAGGGCTACGCGGAGAAAAACTTTGTCTCAGGAAAACAGGTCATAACGGTTTTTTACTCGTCAGTCCGTATCCCTGCCCATGCTAAATATCCTCATGCATACAGACTCGGGGCTGGACCTCCCGTTTCCACCCGACATGGGCGCAGCAGTCCTCGGTGTCGGGCTGGTCGTCCTCGTCGTCATCACGTACGACATCTACCAGCAGCACTGGGCCGGGGAGGAAAGCTGATGGCGACCGAACAGTCAACATCGCGAATCGAGGCCGCGACGGTGCTCGGGTACCTCCGGATGCTGGTCTACACCCTCGCCACGCTCCTGGCGCTGTCCCTGCTTGTCGTCGGGACAATCGGCCTCATCGCCGAACTCAAAGGGAGTTGGCACTGGGCGATTCACCTCGAATCGACTATCAGCTACATCGGCCTGTTCGTCAGCCGGCTGCTGGTCGTTCTCATCCCGCTGTTCCTGGTCCTCGTCGTCGGTCGGCGGGTGGTTCCCGATGCGTGAGCGACTGCGTGCGAACCCCTTCGGCGTCGTCGCGGCGGCGTCGGTCACGCTCCTCTGCGTGCTGGTCGCGGGTGCGGGAGCGGTCGCGGTCATCGCACAGTCGGTCAACACCTGGCGGTCGCTCTTTCTCATGGAACAGGCGATGGCGTTCCTCCTGCCCGCGGTGAAGGTCCTGATGGTCGTCGGGCTCGTCGCCAGCATGGGACTCGTGCTCCGAACTCGGTAGCCGCCCTGCTAGCCGATCTGGGCGACGATCTCGTCCTCGAAGCGGACTAGCCCCTCGCAGATAAGCGCCGCTGCGAGGAACAGCCCCTCGTCGGCCTCTTCGCGCATCTCGTCGGTGAAATCGACGACCCACTCGCTGAGGTGTTGCTCGATGAACACCCGCTCGTAGCCGACGGTCTCCTCGTCGCCCTCGCGCTGGCGCTCGATGAGATACCGGAGGAACGCCATTTCGACGGCGACGAAGTCGTCCTCTTCGGGGTAGTCCTCGGGGGGTGCCCACCCCGCCGCGGCGTAGCTAGCATCGACCTCGGCGAGCCCCTCGCCGATGAACTCCGTGTCCTCGCGGTAGTTCGTCTCGTGGGGCAACACCGGCGGCCGCGGGCCGACGAGCAGGTTCGTGTACTCCCGTTCGAGATCGTCCTGCACCGCCGAAACCGACCGGTCGGCGTTCTCGTCGATCCACGCCTCAAGCATCTCGAAGCCCTCGTCGAGCTGGTCGTTGATGGAGTCCTCCGGCAGTTGGATGTCGCCGCTCAACAGCCGCTCGACGAACGCTTCCTCGGGCACGTCCCAGAACACGTCGATGACGAAATCCACCAGTTCGAGGCGGGCCTCGTAGACGGCCGCGTCGTTCATCGTTTCTCCCCCTGGTCGAACAGCAGGCGACTCCGACAGTCGCTACAGTACTCGAAGACGCTGTGGTCGGTGTCGGGCGCCAGCCCCTCGACCTGGTCGCCGACCTCCGCTTCGATCTTGTCGGCGGAGGCGACGCTGGTGAAGGGTTTGCCACAGCGGATACATTCCAGCATGTCGCCCTCGTGAACTGTCGTCCAGGCCTCGCCGTCGCGGTTCTCGGGGAGCAAGGAGAGGTCGAGCCCGTCGTGCATCGTGATCGCCGTCTCCGGACAGCCCTCCTCGCAGAGGCCGCAGTTGACGCAGTCCGCGTGGTTGAACGCCAGTTCGCCCTCACCGGTCCGCTTGATGGCGTCGGTCGGACAGAGGTTCGTACAGGTCGGCGTCAGCGTACACGCGTCGTTGACGTCCATGACGCCGAAGTCCTTCAGCCCGCGGATCACCTCGCGTTCGGGCTCGACGTGCTCCAGAATGGTCCGGACACTCTCTAAGGTCCAGCCGTGGGAGTCGAAGTCGGGGTTGGGGCGGGGTTCTTCGCGGTCCGTGTCGCTACGGCCGGTCGCCTCGTAGCCGCCAGCCGGGATCGGCGTCTCGTCTAACCCGAACTCGACGAAGCCCGAGAGCGATTCGACGAAGGCTTCGGGGCTGCCGGCCTCGGGCGCGAAAAAGCCCACCCGGTCACCGAGCCCGAGGTCGGTCGTCGCCTGATTGAGCCGGTCGACGAGGTCCTGCTTGGGGTCCGGGCCGGAGTGGAGGCACGAGCCCCCACAGCCGACGATGGCGACGCCGTCCGCGCCGGCCGCGAGCGCGTGCATGACGTGCGCCTCGCCGACGGTGTCCGTGCAGTTGACCTGGACCGGGAGAATAGGCGGGTAGTCGAGGTCGCCCGACTGGACGGCCTTGCGTCCGTGCGCCCGGAGCCGTTCGGCGGCGTACTCCGAGCAGACGAACGCGATGACCTGCGTGTCGATACCTGCGCTGTCGCCCCGTGAGAGCAAACCTTCGTCCGCGTCGTCTTCCAGCAGCGCCTCGACCTCGCGAGCGAGCCGTCGGTTCGAGGGCTCGCGGAGCTGTGTCGCGCCCGTCGGACAGGAACTCGTACAGGCCCCGCAGTTCTCGCAGGCTGCCTCGTCGAACTCGACTGAATCGATAGTGGGCCGGTCGACCGCGCCGTGGGGACAGGCGTCTACGCAGGCCGTACACCCCTCTTGGCTAGATGCCCCGGCGGCACAGACGTCCATATCGAGATCGAGGAACTGCGGCTTCTCGATGCCGCCCAGTTGCGATTCCACGGCGGCGATGGTTCCGGCGTCGACCGGCCCGGTGTAGAAGCCCAGTCGACCGCCCCGAGCGTCGTCGCGGCCACCGGGATAGATGACCTGGTCGACTTCGACGGTGCGGGTGACGCCGTCCAAGTCAATAGCGTCGGTGGGGCAGGTGTTCGTCCACTCGCCGTCGGGCGCTTCTGGGTGGATGTCGACGGGGAACTCGGTCACCATACCGTCCGGCCCCTCTCGAACGCAGTCCATGCAGTCGATGCAGTCGTCGGTGACGCGGGCCTCCAGCGTGAGTTCGTACTCGCCGTAGGAGCCATCGATGTCGACGACGCGGCCGCGCTCCATCGTCACCTCGCCCAGTCCCTCGACGTCCGCGAAGTCCCGCCCGTCCGCGACGAACGTCACGTCGGCGTCGTCGGTCAGCGACCGGGCGGCCCCGGGATCACCGACGACAGCGACGCGGTTCCCGGCGTCTTTCGACACCGTCCGCGACGGTGCTTCCTCGCGCAGGCCGGCCTGTTTCGCGTTGATGAGGCGGGCCGTCTTGTCGGTGGCCGCTGCCTCGTCGTGGACCCAGGCGTTGGTTTCCCGGTGGTCGACGAACACCGACGCCTCGGGGTGAAGGCCGTGTTCGTCGGCAAGCCCGCGGATGCGATCCTGACACGACGGCTCCGGCGTCGTCGCGATGACCTGATCGAGATCGTACTCCTCGATGACCTGTGACATCCCTGCCAGGCCGTCCTGACAGAGCAGTTCGGAACTGGCGACGACATCGACGTCGTCGACGCCGTCCCGAACCGCTTCGAGGTCGATATCGCACGATCCCCCGCAGGAACACACAAAGGCACCCGTATTCATTAATCATGCAAAACCCTGTCCCAGTAATAGACCTTGCGGAGAGTTCACACATCTATTCGTGAATATAACCCCAAATTTTTGGCCGGACAAAAAATTCCAGTACTATTCAAGGTAAAATATGACACCTTTTATCATGGATGACATCGAATGTGTGGTACGTCTAGACAGACAATGATAGACCAAACTGCGTGGCAAGCGCGGACAGCACCGGTAATGGGTGGGCACCATTCACCATGAGTACACAACAGGAACCAGTCTCACTGGATCTCGACCGGCGCTCGTTCATGAAGGCGAGCGCCCTTGCGGGCGGGGTCGCCCTCGGCGTCAGCGGCGCTGGTCGGGCACTTCAGGAAAACGGCGAGGAAACGGACGGTACAGACACGGACACCGAACTGACAAAGACGATCTGTAATTACTGTTCAGTGGGCTGTGGCTTCCGTGGTGAGAGGGAGGGGAACTCCTTCGTAGGCATGGAACCATGGCATGAACACCCAATAAATGCCGGGTCGCTGTGTTCGAAAGGGGCCGGCATCTACGAGACCGAACACTCCGAGAAGCGCCTCAAGCACCCGATGATACAGGAGGACGGGGAGTGGCGCAAACTCGGCTGGAACGAGGCCTACGACCGCCTGTCGACCGACATCCGAGCGCTGTGGCCAAATGACGACACCTCGCCGAGCGAGGCTGTCGACGTCGAGGAGGAACACAGCCGCGAGAGTGTCATGCTTCTTGGTAGCGCTCACCACTCCAACGAGGAGTCCTACGCCATCCGGAAGCTGGCGGCGTTTATGGGCACGAACAACATCGACCACCAGGCTCGAATCTGCCACTCGACGACGGTGGCCGGCCTCGCGAACACGTGGGGCTACGGTGCGATGACCAACACGGTCAACGACTACCGGAACTTCGACCTGAACATCATCATCGGCCAGAACCCGGCTGAGGCACACCCGATCGCGATGCAGCACATCCTGGAAGGGCAGAAACGCGGCGGGACCATCCTCAACCTGGATCCACGGTTCACGAAAACGTCGGCCCACGCCGACGAGTTCATGCGGTTCCGCCCGGGAACGGACGTGGCGCTGATGATGGGGGTCATCAAGGACCTCCGGGACCGCCACGGCCTGGCGATGGACCCCGATGCCGACAACACCGGGCAGAACATGCTCACCGACCGCGTCCAGGGCTGGGAGGACATCGACGCCGAACTCGATCAGTACGACCTGGAGACGGTCTCTGAGATAACCTGGGTTGACGTCGAAGACATCAAACGCATTAGCGATTTGATCAACGAGAACCGCCCGAACGTCCAGATCGAGTGGGCGATGGGCGGGACCCAGCACAACAACGGGACCCAGAACATCCGGTCGTACGCGGCCGCGAGTCTCGCCTCGGGCAGCGCGGCCCGGAGCGGCGGCGGCCTCCAGGTGATGCGGGGCCACGCCAACGTCCAGGGGGCAACCGACCTCGCGGTCGCGAGCCACATCCTGCCGGGCTACTACGGGCTGACACCCGGCGGCTGGTCGTGGTGGGCCAACGTGTGGGACAAGAACCCCTACACGAGCGGGTCGACGTCGTTCCGCGACCTCTACAACAAGTTCGAGCAGATGCCGGAGGACCTCTACGTCCGGCAGAGCCCGGTCGCCGAGGGCAGCGAGGACATCGACACCTCGTTCCCGGCAGACAACTCGATGATGTTCCAGAACGGGCTGACGGTGGCCCGCTGGTTCGAGGCCGCGCTCCCGAAGGATCTCCGCTATCAAGAGACCCCGATCTACCAGCCGGACGAAGTGAAGATCGCGTTCTTCTGGGGGCACTCCGCGAACTCCATCAGCGAGATGGAGCAGATGAAAGAGGGGATGGAGAACCTCGACCTGCTGGTCGTAGTGGACGTGTTCCCTTCGGTGGCGAGCGTCCTGCCTGACTTCGAGGAGGGACCGCCGATCCTTCTGTTGCCGGCGTCCAGCCAGTACGAGCACTACCGCTCTCTGACCAACACGCACCGCGCGACCCAGTGGTCCGAACCGGTTCGGAGCCCGGCCCACAACTCCAAGCCGGATCTGCAGATCATGCAGGAACTCGCCGACGAACTGGGCTTCGGCGAGCACTTCGACTGGGGCGAAGGCGAGGAGCTGTACAACGGCAAGGCCACCTACGAGGCCGTTATCAGGGAGTTCAACCTCGGGACGATGACCATCGGTTACCGGCAGGACCCCGAGCGCCTCCAGCAACACCTGGAGTACGACTACGCGTTCTCAAGCGAGGACCTGCAGGGAGCAAAGGGGACGCCGGTCGAGGGCGAGTACTGGATGCTTCCGTGGCCCTGCTGGGGCGAGGGCCACCCCGGGACACCCATCATCTGGAACGACGACTTGAACCCCAACAACGGGGGCCAGGACTTCCGAACCAGATGGGGTGTCAAAGCGCCCACGCCCGGTGACTGGGAGTCGATGCCGACCAGTGACGACTATCCGATGTCGAATACCGTTGATGCCGTCGGGGAGCGGTACGACAGCCAGGAGGAGGCGCTGGACCTCACCCGTGCGCCGTACGACCCCGAGTGGGCCGACCCCGCGGACGCCGCCGCCGACGGACTCTTGCACGGCGTCCCGGAGTATCCGGGCTGGAAGACGACGTTCCCGGAGAGCCTCCTCGACCCGAACCAGCAGACCCAGGCCGACGAACTGACGATCCCACAACAGCACGCCCTGGCGAAGAACGGGTCGGTATACACCGCCGCACAGGAACTCAACAACCCGATGAGCTACGGGCGACCACAGGGCGGCGGCCCGCCTGACGAGAACGGGGGTGATCCGGACGCCCAGCCGGCACTGGAGATAGACAACCCCGAGTTCGACTGGACCGGTGTCCAGAGCGAGACGTTCGCGGAGTTCCTGCGGGATACCCAGGACATCGACGCCTCGTTCTACGAGGAGTACGACTACCGTCAAGTCGACGCCCCGACCGGTCGCGGCCGGGCGCGTGCGGTCGTCTGGAACTTCCTCGACAAGGTCCCGGTCCACCGGGAACCCATCGAGAGCCCGTTCCCGGAACTGGTCGAGGAATGGCCGGCCAACGGTCAGCAGCGGAACTTCTACCGCCTCGACCAGAACAACGCGGAGGAACAGCGGCGGGCGATGGACATAATCCACAACCAGGACGACGGGCCGGACCTGGACACCATCATGACGACCGGTCGTCAGGTCGAACACCAGGGTGGCGGCTCGGAGACGCGGTCCAACATCCACACTGCCGACCTGCAACCGCACATGTACGCCGAGATCACGCCGAGCATGGCGGAAGACATCGGCGTCGACGGCGGCGACTTGGTGGTCATCTCTTCGACGGACAAGGGGTCCATCCTGGTTAAAGCGCGGGTCACCAACCGACCCAACGACAGGGAGGTGTTCCTCCCGTTCCACTGGGGCGGCGTGTTCAAGGGTAAGAGCCAGGAGGACAAGTACCCCGATGGAACGGCCCCCTACGCCATCGGCGACTCGGTGAACGCCATCACCTCCCGAGGCTACGACGTCGAGACGCAGATGCAGGAGACGAAGGTATCGATGGTCGCGGTCAACCCGGCGACGCCGGATGTACTCGAAGAATACAACATCGACGTCGACCCGGACATCGAGTTCCCGCAGGACCGCAACAACGTCGGGACGCAGAAAGACTTCGACGTCCGTGACAACTCGACGGTGCAATGAGGTGAGCTAAAATGTCAACAGGAAATGAGGTAATGCACGACGGCGTAATGAGTACCGGCGAGGACGCGCGTATCTTCCCGGACGTCGAAGCGTGCATTGACTGTGGCGGCTGTGTCGTCTCCTGTAAACGAACGTGGGACGTTCCGCGTGACGAACAGCGAATCAGTATCGCAACGATGCTCGAGGGCCAGGAGGGCGCGGCAGGGCTCAACGCCAGCAGCGGCAAGGCGATGAACCAGGGCGAGTCGCCGGGCGAGACGGCGGTGCCGATGCAGTGCTATCACTGCGAGAACGCACCGTGTGTGTCGGTGTGTCCGACCGACTCGCTCATCTCGAAGGAGAACGGCTTCGTTCGGGTGCGTGACGACCTCTGTATCGGCTGTCAGTACTGCCTCTCGGCGTGTCCCTTCGGCGCACCGCAGTTCCCCAACGAGGACGAAGGAGTCGCCAACCTCGTCGGCAGCGGTGGCAACATGGACAAGTGTACCATGTGCGAGGAGCGCCAGGACGTCGGCAAGGGACCGGCTTGCGCCGAGGAGTGTGCCACCGACGCTATCCTGGTCGGGACGCCGGCACAGATCTCGGACGAACTGGACAACAGGGACAGCGGCACGTTCTTCAACGACGTGGCCATGGACATCATCTTTGGCGAGGACGCCAGTGAGTTCCAATGACGAACACAGAAGACCTTCCGGAGGTGAACGGCTACAGCCGTGTCTCGGTTCTCATCAGTGCGGTCGTCGGGCTCGCAGTCGCGGGGCTGGCGCTGTTCTGGGCACAGGGGTTCAGAATCGGCTACGAATCGCTGTACCGGGTCAACCCCAGCGTCGAAGGCGGCGGTATCGGCGCGGACTGGGTGTTCGGCAACACCATCCCCGCGCTCGATTTCCTCATCGCGCTCATCCACGCGGCTGACGTCATCCTTGGTGCGTTCATTCTCGTGATGGTGTTCATCCACTGGGCGGCGTTCCAGCGCCTCGCCGGCCAGATGCGCGAGCCTGGTGAGGACACCAGCGAGGCCGTCGCGGCCGACGGTGGCTCGCCGACCCGCGGCGACGGACAGGGAGGTGACGGGGCGTGAGCAATCTCGACCACGGGAAGTTCACGCGCGTGACGACCCTGTTCCACTCGCTTTTGGGGCTGGACGTGTTCCTGCTGTTTTTCACCGGCTACGCCATCATGTTCAACGACGAACTGTGGTGGATGCTGACGCTGATGGGCGGGGCGTCCGGTGTAACAGCGATTCATCGCATCACCGGTATCGGGCTGGTTGCGCTCGTCGTGTTCTGGATTACGCTCCAGATTATCTCCCCGACCGGGCGGAGCAACTTCTCGAAGATTCTCCCCAGCAAGGGTGACGTCGACGCGTTCATCCAGGACATCAAGTTCGTGCTGGGTCGAGCCGACGAGCGCCACCCCAGTGCGCGGCAGTTCGCCGGCTACAAGGCCGACGAGGTCCCGCTGCTGTCCTACATCGGCAAGGGCGTCGTGTTCATCTTCTCCATCGAGCTGACCCTGCTTGCGATTTCGGGGCTGCTCATCTGGAGCAAGACCGGACTCGCCGCGATGTTCCAGACCAAGGCGGCCGCGATGGCTTTCGTCACGTTCCACGGCCTGCTGGGCGTCATCATGCTGATGGGGGTCATGTTCCACATCTTCGAGCACGGGATGCACCCCGCCTTCTACCCCGTCGAGACGAAGGCGTTCATCCCGCGGAGTATGGTGCCTGAACACCACGGCGACGACGACGAGGAACCGGACACCACGGGGATCGAGCGGCTCTCGCTGTCCCCGTCCTGGCGCACCGTCTCGACCATCTTCGGCGCGATGACCGTCATCGGCATCGTCTCCGTGCTCATCGGGAGCATCTTCGACGAGGGCTATCCGGTGCCGCGCGAGATCGCAATCGGCGGCGGGCCGGCGAACATCCTGCTGACTGTCGGCATCAACCTCGGAATGGTCGTCCTCGGTGTCGGGCTCGTGCTGTCGATGTACGGGAACGTCCTGCGCATCCGCTGGGAACAGCAGCTAGAACAGGAGCGGGAACCACCGGCCGCGGCCGATGGGGGCGAACCCCAGACTGACGGCGGCCAGCCGAGCGCTGAGGACGCTGAGTCCGAGAACTAAATCGCCCGCGCGCCGTCTTTTATTGTACAACTACGCGATCAGTGCCTGTCCTTCCGGCGACAGCTCGACATCGACGTCCTGCCGGGTCTGCTCCTGGATCTGGTTCAGGTTCCGGGTCAGGACCTGGAGGATGTCTTTTGGCTCCGGGTAGACGAGCATGTTGCCGTCGCCGTCCTCCATGACGAGTTGTGTATCCGACAGCGCGACCTGATCGCCCTCGATGCTGGCGACGATGACATCCAGCGCCTCCGCGCCGCCGGGGTCGCCCTCGGTTACCTTCGTGATATAGAGCGCATCGAGTCCAATGAGGTCCTTGTACTCGCGGACCTGTTCGGCACAGGCGACCATGTCCTGTGTCACAGCCGTCTTTTGATCGTTGCCGTGATCGCCCTCGTAGCAGTGTTTACAGATTCGCAGTTCGAGACGCATGCCCCTGTCTATGTGATAGGGTCTCATTACCGTTGTGGAGGGGGACTCCCTCAACCACTAACGTTTACTGTACCGCTGTGTAATGATATCATATGGCATCAGCGCTCAACGCGGTGTATCTGGCACTGGTCGTAGTCGTCGGCGTCGTCGGAACACTGTTCGTCGCAAGTATCAGGACCGCCGACGTGCGGACCCGATGGCTCGAACTGTCATCAATCGGGGTCGTGGTACTGTTCTTGCTGGCTCTGGGCGTTCAGTTCCTCGCGTGACCATACTGCCCTAATTTGTCGGGAACTGATCGGATGATATCGGAGCGATAGCTACGCTGTATCTCTAACCAAGCGACATCCACAGACGGATAGCTCCGGCACCAGCTCAGCACTAGCCAAATATAATTTTCTATACCCAAACTTATGAATGGATTTTGCCTTAGCTATTTTTCACGCCCCAAAGTAGAACTATATTTTGGAAACAGAGATACAAACACGCTATTTAGATATACTACTGCGAAAGTCGGCGACTTTAGCTACTATTTAGAAGATATCCAGTGACAGGAAAACCATGATCGATGTGTCTCGTTTGGCGTAACAGTAGTACATTCGTTATTGGTAGATAGAATGCGTCGGTCTCATGCTACAGCAATCACCGAATGTGGCAACGGCATGTTGGAGACCGTTCCACAATCATGAACAATTTGTGTGGGAAAGAGACACAAGATCAGTTCTCAGGCTCGTGCCTGCTCGGCGGCGTCTCAGGTCGCTCGTACGTGGCTGGAAACGATATCGATATTTCAGTACAGGGACCTACGGACTTGCCTGTGCGCTCCTGCAATCACCGTTCGTATCGCTAGCCGATTCACGGACGTTACTGGCGGAAATCGGCTGTTGCGTTGTCTTTGCCACAAGGCCGTACTGCTGTTCACTCTATTCGAACGCCGTCGTCACGAATAGGTGACATTGAGCTCGATGACGTTTGCGACTTCTAGTACCTTCTGTGGCAGTTCCTCGCGGAATCGGTCGCCGCGGAACCGATTCGTTGGCCCCGACACGCTGATCGCGCCGATTACCTCGTTATCGTGGTTGAGCACCGGCGCAGCGACACACCGGAGCCCTTCGAGGCGCTCCTCGTCGTCGAAGGCGACACCACGTTCCCGAACGTCCGCTAGCTCTTGCTCTAGTTCCTCTCGGTTGCTGATCGATTTGCTGGCCTCACCGCCGAGTCCGTGTCGGTCGACGATTGTATCGATCTGTTCAGCCGACATATGCGCGAGAATCGTCTTTCCCAGCGCTGTCGTGTGAAGGGGAACACGCGTTCCGACGTGGGCTTTGACCTGTACAGCCTTGTCACCCCGGGCCCGGTACAGGTACGATCCGCGGCCGTGCTCTTCGACGAGGATATTCGCGAGTTCGCCGGTCTCCGAGGCCAGTCGGTCGACCTCTGGCTTCGCGATTTTGAACAGTTTCTCCCGATGGCGGGCGTATGCCCCCAGTTCAAGGAACCGGAGCCCGACTTCGTACACGCCGTCCCTGTTGACAATGTACTCTTCCTGTTCCAGCGTGCTCAGGTAGTTGTGAACCGTACTCTTGGGAATGTCGAGATGCTGTGCCAGTTCGGTGACACCGGCTCCGTCGAGTTCTTTCAGCGCGTCGAGGACCTTGAACGTCGTCTCAACGGATTTGACTGGATTTCGAGCGGTCTTTGCCATACACAGCCATGGCACGCCCTCCTATTAAACAGTTGTTCAAGCATCTGGGACAGAATGGGGAGCGGTGTCCCGAATTCCATAGATATCTATATAGCAGTACGCAATTATGCTGTCATGGTTTCAGCGAAACGCTGACCAGTCGGCCGATTGCTACGGACCAATATTACTCCGGTGTATGTAGTCAATCGGAGTTACGCCGGGACGCTGTATCTGTTCAGTAATAATGAACGCGTAGACGGGCGTCCAGCATAGAATTGTTCACAAACAGCAATCGATAGTGCAACAATCGAACTGAACCCCGTCCTTACGCTCCTGCTGTGCGATTATAGGGTGCTGAGTGCGGGAGTTGCTGTCAAAACACATGTTCAGTAATGTGGAATATCCAATCAGTGGACTATCGCGGCAGCGCAGCCGTGTGGTCCGACTTTCCGCAAGTTACTCCCACACCTCAGACACGTCGAACACCGGCTTGCACGTCTCGCCGTCGATGAACGACTCGAAGGCTTCGTCTGCGTCTTCGAGGGAGAACCGGTCGTCGATGAACGTCTCACAGTCAACGTCGCCGCTGTCGATTAGTCTGAGCGAGCGCTCGAAGTCCTCGTACATCGACGCGTAGGAACACTGGAGGTCGATTTCGGAGCGCACCAGCGGCGAGTACTCCATCGTCGTTTCACCGGTCTGGCCGACGAGGACGATCTGCCCGCCCTTCCGGACTGCATCGACGGCCGACGGCAGCCCTGACGGATGGCCGGTCGTGTCGAACACGACATCGTAGCCGATGCCGTCGGTCTGTTCGTCGCGGCGGGCCTCGAAGTCGTCTTCGGCGACGTTGATCGTCTCGAAGCCAAACTCCTCAGCCAGTGGCAGCCGATAGTTGGCGTCCGGTCCGACGCCGGAAATGGTCACTGTGCCGCCCTGTGCGGCGGCGATCTGTGCGGTTAGCTGACCGATCGGTCCGGGCCCCTCGACCAGCACGCGGTCGCCGGGAGAGACGCGGGAATTCTCGATGACCGCTCGTGCGCCGATGCTCGTCGGCTCCACGACGGCGGCGTGTTGCTGTGGAACGGAGTCCGGGACGGGGTGCAGCGCCCGTTCCGGAACGGTGATGAACTGCTTGTACGCGCCGTCGTGGTCGACGCCGGTGATGACCGCGTCCTGGCAGACGTTCGCCGAGCCGATCTCGCACTGGTAGCAGTCGCCACAGCCGCGGATCGGCCGCTCGACGACGCGGTCGCCGACGGCGAACTTCGTGACGCTGTCGCCGGTCTCGACGATACGGCCCGCGTACTCGTGGCCGATGACCGTCGGGAGCTCCATCCGCTCGAACGCGGACTCGAACTCGTAGATCCCCGCATCGCTGCCACACAGCCCGGCGTAGTCGATCTCGACGAGCGCTTCGTCGGCGGCCGGCTCCGGTCGGTTTCGGTCGACGAACTCCATTGCGCCGCTGGTACGACTAACTTTAGCTAATCCCCGCATGGACGTGAGGTGGTCGTCGGTGCGTATAATTCTATGGGATTTCGCCGCATAATCCCAAAAGCGTAATGTGTGCTAGCGTCCACTGAACGGGTATGGTTGCCTACGAACACACGCCAGTAACGGTCAGTGACAAGCGGGCCGTCGTCGTCGGCGGGACGAGCGGGATCGGACAGGCCATCGCACTTGGTTTCGCCACTGAGGGCGCGGACGTTATCGCCACGAGTCGGAGCGAGGACGCGGTCGCCGAGACCGCTGACGCCATCGAAGAACGGGGTGGAAACACCGCACGCGTCACCTGTGACGTGACGGACGCCGACTCACTGGAACGGCTCCGCGAAACAGCCGTCGACAAGTTCGGTGGGATCGACGTAGTGGTCGCCTCGCAGGGCGCGATCTCCCGCGAGCGAATCCTCGACATCGGCGACGACGACTGGGACTTCGTCACCGACGTGGCGCTCGACGGCGTCCGGCGCGTCACGCAGGAACTGGCTCCCGCGATGGACGATGACGGCTCGATAATCAACATCTCCTCGCTCGCCGCTCGCCTGTCGATGGCCGATCTGCCGGCCTACGCCGCGGCCAAGGGCGGCGTCGAGGCGTTCACCCGTGCGTCCGCAAAGGAGTTCGCACCGGGTATCCGCGTCAACGCCATCGCACCGGGTTTCGTCATCACACCCCAGAACAAGGAGACCTATGCCGAAGGCACGGAGAAGCGGGCCAAGATCGACGAGCGAGCGCTCGCCGGCCGCGTCGCCGAGCGCGAGGAGATCGTCGGGGCTGCGGTGTATCTCGGCAGCGACGCCTCGTCGTACGTGACGGGCGAGGTGCTGACCGTCGACGGCGGCTTCGCTGACAGCGCGCTGTAACGCCGCGGTACGGTTTGAATCTCGGAACCGAAAAGCAGCCTCAGAGCCGAAGCGTCTCTTCGGTGAGGTCGAGCTGTCGGTTATGCAGCGACGCGCCGGAGTTCCCGTCGAAGAAATGGACCGCATCCGACGGAAGCCGGACCGTCGTGTCGCTGTCTTCGGTCACGTCGCGGAGCCCCTCGGTCACGGCGACGAGGTTATCGGACATGTCGTCCGTCCCCGGACGCGAGAGGTGGACGACGTTCTGGTCGCCCATCGGCTCGACGACGGTCACGTGCATCTCGAATTCGTGTGCCGGATCCTCTCCGATATCCGCGTTCTCGAGGATCTCGATTTCCTCGGGCCGAATCCCGAGGACCAGTTCCGAGGTCCCGTCGACGGCGTCCTCGATCTCACGACTCAACGGGTACTCGAACAGCTCGCTGACGAACGTCCCATCGCTGTACTCCCCGCGGAAGAAGTTCATGGATGGCTCGCCGATGAAGCCGGCGACGAACATGTTGTTCGGGTCGTGATACAGTTCCAGCGGCTCGCCGACCTGCTGGAGTTCGCCCTGGTCCATGACGGCGATGCGGTCGCTCATCGTCATCGCCTCCGTCTGGTCGTGGGTGACGTAGATCGTCGTCACGCCGAGTTGGCGCTGGAGCTGCTGGAGCTCGGTCCGCATCTCCGCCCGGAGCTTCGCGTCTAGATTCGACAGCGGCTCGTCCATCAGGAACAGCTCGGGGTCCCGGACGATGGCGCGGCCCAGCGCCACGCGCTGTTGCTGGCCGCCGGAGAGTTCGCCCGGCTTGCGGTCCAGCAAGTCGTCGATGCCCATCATCGTCGCCACCTCTTCGACGCGCTCTTCAATGTCGGAATCAGGCAGGTCCGTGGATTCTTCGAGCCCGAAGGACATGTTCCCCCGGGCCGTCAGGTGCGGGTACAGCGCGTATGACTGGAACACCATCGCGATGTCGCGGTCCTGGGTGTCCACGTCGTTGATGACGGTCCCGCCGAGCCTGATTTCCCCCTCGGTGATCGTTTCGAGGCCGGCGATCATCCGCAGCGTCGTGGACTTGCCACAGCCCGACGGCCCGACGAGCACCAGGAATTCCTCGTCCTCGATGTCGACGGAAATGTCGTCGACGGCGACGATCTCCTCGTCGTCGTCCTGGTACACCTTCGTCACGCGGTCGAGGGACAGATCAGACATTGCGCACCTCCACTTCGGATTCGAGTCGACGGTTGTGTAACGCCTCGCCGGTGGTCATATCGAAGATGTGGACAGTGTCCGGGTCGACCGATACCACCACATCGGTTCCAGCATCGACGACAGTGGTGCCGGCGGTGAGCGCGTGTATCGTTTCGGACTCCGACGCGTCTTCGGGGTGTCGCAGGTGGACGACGTTCCGATCACCGTGGGGTTCCACGACGGAGACAGTCATCCGGAACTCGTGATCTGCGAGCCCGCTCGACCCGCCCTCGGGGAGCCGTTTCAGATTGATGTCTTCCGGCCTGACACCCAGCACTACGTCGCTGGTGTCGCCGACATCGTCACGAATCCCGGTGTCGAAGGGGTACTGGAAGTACTCGCTGGTGAACGTCCCGTTCTGGTGGCGCCCTTCGACGAAGTTCATCGACGGCTCGCCGATGAAGCCGGCGACGAACCGGTTCTCCGGGGCGTGGTACAGTTCGAGCGGTTCGCCGACCTGCTGGAGTTTCCCCTTGTTCAACACGGCGATACGGTCGCTCATCGTCATCGCCTCCGTCTGGTTGTGCGTGACGTACACCGTCGTCACGTCGAACCGGTTCTGCAACTGCTGGAGTTCGGTCCGCATCTCCGCCCGGAGCTCCGCATCCAGGTTCGACAGCGGTTCGTCCATCAGGAACACTTCCGGGTCCCGGACGATAGCGCGGCCCAGGGCGACCCGCTGTTGCTGGCCGCCGGAGAGTTCGCCCGGGTTCCGGTCGAGCATCGACGAGATACCGAGCAGGTCCGCGATCTCCTCGACGCGGGCGTCGCGCTCCTCCGACGTGTATCCCGATTCCTCCTCCAGGCCGAACCGGATGTTCTCCCGGACGGTCATATGCGGGTACAGCGCGTAGTCCTGGAACACCATCGCGATGTCCCGGTTCTGTGGCACCCGGTAGTTCATGTGCTCGCCGCCGATGTAGATGCTCCCCTCGGTCGGGGATTCCAAGCCGGCGATACACCGTAGCGTCGTCGATTTGCCACAGCCCGACGGCCCGACCAGCACGAGGAACTCGCTGTCGGGGATGTCGAGGGAGAGGTCCTCGACTGCCGTCGTGTCGCCGAACCGCTTCGTCATGTGTGAGATTTCTATTCGTCCCATTGTTATGCGTCAGTCTTCAGTCCTTCAGCGAACTGTTCAGCGAACGCGACGTAGATGATGAGCGTCGGCAGCGCCGCGAGGAACGCCGCCGACATCCTGATACCGAAGTCGACGCCGGAGGTCGATGCCCCGACGGCCGGGAGGATCAGCGTCACGACGGCCTCGGGCGTGTCCGACCCGGTGATGAGCGTAAAGGCGAAGAGGAACTCGTTGTAGATCTGGGTGAACTGGTAGATGAACACGACGCCGAACATCGGCTTCGAGATCGGCAGGATAATTCGGCGGTAGATCTTCGTGATCGACGCGCCGTCGATCTTCGCCGCCTCCACGTACGACGTCGGGAGTCCCTGGTAGTACGACCGGAAGAGGATCGTACAGATCGGGATCCCGTACGCGATGTGCGTGATCATAAGCGGCACCAGGTTGGCGTGATACCCCTGCAAGATCGGGAGCGCGACAAACAGCGGCTCCACCATCGATGCGAGCGGGAAGATGTTGTTCCAGAACCGCGCGAGCGGGACCAGCACTGCCTGGTACGGCAGGAAGATACCGATGAGGAACAACACGAGCACGCCCAGCTGCCCGCGCCAGTCGACCATCGTGAGACCGTAGGCAGCCATGCTCCCGAAGAGAACGCTCCCGATCGTCGCTGGGATCGCCATGAACAGGGAGTTGAAGAACGCACCGGAGAGTGCGTTGAACGCGAACATCATGTTGTCGAGGGTGAACCCCTCGGCCAGCGGCGGCATGAGCGGGATCGTCTCCGCGACGGCGCGGTTCGTCTTGAACGCCGTCATGATGCCCGTCTCGAGCGGCGCGAGGAAGAACCCGATGAACAGGATGACCAGGACGTACTGGCTGATGCGGTAGAGGCTGTAATCCTCGACGAGCGATGCCACGTCGAACGTCTGGTCGGATGATGAACTGGCCATTGTTAGAGACTCCCCTGTCTGTACTGGTAGTAGAGGTATGGCGCGATGACACCGAGCGCCAGGATCAGGAGGTACGTGGCGATGGCGGCCGAGTACGCCCACTTCCCGAGCTTGAACGCCTGGCGCACCATCAGCGTCGCCAGGATGTCAGTCCCGTTGGGCGGCCGGTAGCGGCCGGTAAGCGCGTACAGGAAGGTGAACGCCTTCAGAGCGAACACCATCAGCACGACGGCCGCGCTGACTGACGCCTCCTTCATCTGTGGGATGATGATGCGGATGTACGTCTTGAGCGTACTCGCGCCGTCGACGTGTGCCGCTTCGAACTGATCGTCTGGCAGGGACCGGAGGCCGGCCAGATAGACGACCATGGTGTAGCCGCTGAACTGCCAGATGAGCGCGAATATCACCGACCCGAGGGCGATGGACGGGTTCCCGATCCAGTCCACCGGACCGATGCCGATTGCCCGGGTGATGATGTTCATCACCCCGAAGTCGTAGTTGTACATCCAGAGCCACACCTGTGCCGTGATGACGAACGATAGCGCCATCGGCAACAGGTAGATTGTCTGTACCGTGTTGTTGTACCTGATACCCTGGTCCAGGAGGATAGCGAGAAACAGCCCCAGTAGCAGACAGACCGTCGTGAAAACGACCAACAACACGAGGTTGTTCTGGGCGGCACTCAGGAACGCGCTACTCCCCAACACCTGCGTGTACATCTCGAAATCAAGATTGGAGAGGCTGTAATCCGGTGCCCCCAACCCGCGAGCGTCTGTCAACGAAATGGCGGTGTTGAAGCCGATGCCTCCGTACACGGCAATCCCCATCAGGAGGAACGGGATCCCCCAGTACGGCGACGACCGGACGAGGTCGCTGTTCAGAAAGTACCGGACCTTCGTTTCCCACCCGACCTCTTCCGTTCGCGGTTTCGTTGATTCTGTTGTGTCAGTAGTACCCATAAATTGGATGAATCATGTTACCGAAGTAAATCACTCGGTTCGCTGCCACTCACTCCGAGACGGCGTTGAGCAGCCCGTCAGCGGCGGCTTCGACGTCGTATGGCCCCATCATATTCTCGCTCATTGCCGTCTTGCAGCTACCCATCTGCTCGGGCGTCACGGCGAGCCCGTGGGCGAGCGTCGGTGGGTACGACTCGGAGCTGGTGAGGTCCTCGTAGGTCAGTCCGATGAAGTCACCGAGTTCGCTCGGGTCGATATCGGTCCGGAGCGGCACGGAGCCCTTGAGGTTGTTGAACGCGATCTGGGCTTCCTTCGTGCCGACGTACTTCTGCCACGCGATGGTTTCTTCCTCGCTCGGGTTGTTGGCCGGGGCGACGATAGCGTCGATGTGGTACGTGTAGGTGCCTTCGGTACCGGGGAAGGCAATCCAGTCCCAGTGCTCCTCGAAGTTGAACGAATCATCGACGCGGAACTGGCCGGCGAGCCAGTTCCCCTGGTGCATACAGGCGACCTCGCCGGCGATCATCTTTCCGCCCATGTCCGTGAAGCTGGAGGTGGACGCGTCGTTCGTGATGTAGTTCTGCTGGATCTCCTCGACGAGCTCCAGCGAGTCGACTATCGCCTGCCGGTCGCCGTTACCTTCAATGAAGTCCAAGTACGCGTCCACGCCGGCCTGGCTCTGTAGCACCTGCACCCACAGCTGCAGGACGGTCCATGGAGCGACCATGGCCTGTCCCATCGGCGTGATGTCGGTTTCCTGGTCGATCGTGTCGAGGGCATCGATCAGCGCGTCCATCCCGTCCAGGCTTTCCGGGTCAACACCGGCATCCTCGAACGCCGAGATGTTGTAGAACAGATTGTTCATCCGGTGGGAGCCCAGCGGGACCGCGGGCATCTTGTCGTTGAACGTACACAGCTCGACTGCGCGGCTCTGCATGACGTCCTTGTACCCCTCGGCGTCCCAGACGTCCGCTTCGAGGTCCTTGAGGTTGTCCCGGTAGCGCTCGAGGTTGTTGCCCGGCCAGTTGGCGAAGGAACTCATCGGGTTCCCGTTGACCATGCGCCGGAGGATCGTCGCGTTGAGGTTGACGTTCGCGCTCGCCCCGACCGCCTGGAAGTTCGTGTCCATCTCGGGGTATTCCTCCTGGAACACCTCGATGAGGGCGTTGATCGCGGCTTCACCGTCCCCACCAGCCCAGCCGTGGAGGACCTCAAGCGTGTTCGACCACTGGCTGCCGCTGCTTCCGTCGCCGCTTGTGCTGCCACCGTCGCCGCCATCGCCGCCGTCACCGCCTGTACTCCCACCGTCACCGCTACTGCCGTCGCCACCGTCGCCCGAACAGCCCGCGACGCCTGCGGCGATCCCAGCACCGAGCGCCGCCATGTACTTCCGTCTGTCCGTGCTCACGTCGAGTCTGTCATTATCAGTCATACACTATCTTACAGTGCGGGTAATACAAATAAATCTACCGGATCATTATACGACAATCATAGTTAATCCTGTAAAACAGCGGGCGAAATACCCACATCAGTGGGGGAAGCAGGGCCGAGGTTCGAGTCTCTGTCTCCGACGGCGCAGACGCGTGCGACGCACGCGAGGATTCGGTCGAGACAACACCTCACCAGCGCTCAGCGTGACTCACACAGTGCTATCGTCGGTCTGAGAACGACTGCGGAAAAACAAACCCCACAAGCGCCGGGACGGTTCAGTCAGGCCCTGCTGTGGCACGCCACCCAGAGCCGACGTCCATTACTCGTCGAAGAGCTCCTGTCCGTCGGCGAGATGCGCCTCGACAGCGTCGAAGTCGAGTGTCAAGCCAAGCCCGGGCTCCTCGGGGATACTCATGTAGCCACCCTCGATGAGGTTCTCCTCCTCAACGAGGTCCTCCCACCAGCCGAGTTCGTAGGAGTGGTACTCAACGGCGAGTGCGTTCGGGATCGCCGCACCGACCTGTGCGGAGGCCATCGTTCCTATGGGCGAGGAGACGTTGTGCATCGCCACCGGCACGTAGAACATGTCCGCAAGCGTGGCAATCTTCGCCGTCTCGCGCATGCCGCCGACTTTCGGGCAGTCGGGCGCGACGATGTCGACGGCCTGGTCGGTGATGAGTTGGCGCTGACCGTGGGTCCGGTAGACGTTCTCGCCGACCGCGATCGGTGTCCCGGTCGACTGTGTCACCTCCCGCTGCACGTCGTGGTTCTCCGGCGGGACGGGGTCTTCGAGCCACCAGACGTCGTACTGTTCGAGTCGGCGCGCGAGGCGCTTGGCGCTCCCACTGGCGAAGGCCCAGTGACAGTCGAAGGCCACGTCCGCGGCGTCCCCGATCCGTTCAGTGACCTGCTCGACGATCTCGGCCTTGTGCTCGATTTCCGGCTGGCGGAGGTGGCGGTTCGCGCGGTCCTTCTCGTGGCCCGACGGCACGTCGAGGTCGAACTTCAGCGCGTCGTAGCCCAGTTCGTGGACGACCCGCTCGGCCTCGTCGGCGCAAGCTTCGGGGTCGGCCTCTTCCTCGGTGTGACAGTCACAGTAGGTCCGGACCTCGTCGCGGTATTTCCCGCCGAGCAGTTGGTAGGCCGGCACGTCGAGGATCTTCCCGGCCACGTCGTGTAGGGCCAACTCGATACCGGAGATGGCGGCGATGTCCTTCCCGGCGATGGAGCCCTCGCCGGACATCTTCTGCACCATGTGCTCGTAGAGGCGGTCGATGTCCAGCGGGTTCTCGCCGACGACGAACGGCGTTAGCCGCTCGATGATCTCCGGGATCGCACCGCCCCAGTAGGCCTCGCCGTTGCCGGCGACGCCGGCGTCCGTATACACTCGAACGAGCGTCCACGGGTAGTTCCCGTCGACGATTACGGTCTGAACATCGGTAATTTCCACGTCACGCCTCTCGCCGCGGGAGTCGGTGAGTCCCATCGTCTCCGCCGAGAGATCGCGCATAGTGTACTCCGCATTCGGGTCTCGTAGATCTGCGTAGCTCATGCGACAAGCGGACATTCAGGCCCACGATAAAAACAGTTCCGGGTTGTGGTGTGTTATCACGAAATCCGGGTCCGAGAGCAGTAGCTGCCAGTGATACCGCAACCAAACCTCCTGATTCGTTATCGCTCAGACCACAGTGACGGAGTTTTTCAGTGTCCCGATGGATTCAATGTCGATGGTGATCTCGTCCCCTTCCTGCAGCGTGAAGTCGTCATCGGGAACGAGCGAGGTCCCCGTAAGCAACACTGACAGTTCGGGGACCGCGTTGTGCGCGGTGTAGTACGAGACGAGGTCCTCGCAGGTGCGTTTCATTTCGCTGGTGTTGGTCTCCCCGCGATAGACACGTTCACCGTCGCGATGGATCGACATCGAAAGCGCCAGCGAGTGCGGGTCTTCGATGTCCGTGACGACGGTCGGTCCGACCGCACAACAGCGGTCGTACACCTTGGCCTGGGGGAGATACAGCGGGTTCTCTCCTTCGATAGACCGGCTGCTCATGTCGTTGCCGATGGTGTAGCCGACGACTTCCCCCTCGTAGAGGACGATTCCGAGCTCCGGCTCGGGCACGTCCCAGTCCGAGTCGGCACGGATACCGACCTTTTCGTCGGGGCCGACAGTTCGATTGGGCGTCGATTTGAAGAAGATCTCCGGCCGCTCCGCGTCGTGCACGTACAGATACATCTCCGGCGTGTCGCTCTCCTCTTTCCGCGCTTCTTCGCTGATCTGGTACGTAACGCCAGCGGCCCAGACCTCGTCCGCGCTCACGGGGTCAGTAGCGTCTGTTTTGAGTCGCTGGCCGGACACCGTCTCAGCGGCATCGAGATGGCGGGCGCTGATTTTGTCCGGTGCTGTATCCGCAATCGAGGCCGCCTTGAGGAGGTCGCGGAACGTCCGGAGCTGGGGTTTGACGCTGGTCAAGTCGTACGCTCCGTCGTCGGTTGCGACTGCTAACCGCTGTGAGTTACCGTCGCGTAGCTGGTAGTACCTCATACTGAGTAGCAAACTACAACAATATATGAATCTTGTGCTGCCGACGCTATACGTGTCGGCTGGCAGCAGCGGACACCGAACTGTTTCCAGGTGACTGGTAGCTTTCATCAGTCTGTATGGACTCCTCGGTCCAAGACGGCATCTTTCTCATACTCATGCGATGGGAATTGCCTGCTGTCGGTCGTTAGCCCGTGTTCCTCCGGTCGAACCACTGTTCAGTAATACCGAACAGTTCGAATGACAGGCGTACATACGTTATTCTGGCGTCCCTGTAATCGTGTGGTAAAACATACCGCTATCGTGCCCAGAAACCGGTTCTGTGGGGGAGAGTGATCACCGTGATACGATAACATAGTGAGATTGCTGGTACAAATCGTCCCAAATTACTGAACAGTCTTTCGATATCCATGACTAAGTCCCCCATTCTACGGAATAGCTGTATCGCTAAAAAGAACTATATAAAGACCATCTAACCAGCTAAATTCTCTGCATCGAACTGATCTACTGCCCGGAGTTTCCTTTTCGTACTTCAATATACCGGCCCAATGTCACATATCACGGCGTCCGAGACCAACTGTGGTCTCGCACGCGATCCGATCTGCCTGTTCCATGTTGGAAAACCGTTCCGTAGTACAGTCCCCGTCCGATACACAGGTGTTTGCCCGGTATGGATTAACTACTCATCCTACATCCAGATACCGATATCTGTCTCTAATTATCTACCAATAACGTCCAAATCTGAGTTTGGACAGCTAAAATATCGATTCTATATTCACAACGTTACGCGCCTCAAACTCACACTCAACCTCTTATTCATACTTCCGCTATTCTAAATTCCAGTATCAGATGCCGAAAGACAGGATTAGCTAGCCGTCATTCTTTACTCGGGTGCCCGGAATACGCGGACAGTATCTCGGTTTCCGTCCATCGAGTCGATCTCAGTGAGCCCGCACGCGGTGAACACCGCGTTCCAGTCCCGATAGTACAGCGGAACGTTGTCATCGACGTAGTTTACCTCACCTGCGTCGCCGCCTTCGTTCTCGACGGAGATCAGCAGATCATCGACAATCCGTGCCAGTTCCTCGAACGCCCAGTCAACGTCCGGATGGAGATGCTGCAGTGTTTCAACAGAGAAGACAACGTCGTACGCGTCGTCGGCGACATCTGTGACGAACTCTTCGATAGCCATCGCGTGGAACGAACCGCTGGCCGCGAGATCGGGGTACGTTTCGGCGAGGACGTCTAACGCATCGGCGTTGATGTCGACGCCGGTCAAATCCGAGTAGCCGGCCGCAGACAATGCGGCGAGATGCCGCCCGGAGCTGCAACCAACCTCCAGAATAGCCGCGTCCTGCTCGACGTGCTCTGCGAGTATCGACTGCACCAGCTCACTCGTCTCGTCCGCTCCATAGTACGCATAATACGCGGGAGAGTATTCGCCGGACCGGTCGGCCCACTCCTCGCGAATGTCGTTAGAGTCCACGGTCAACTCCGGAGGTGGGGACGGAAAGTTCTGCCGGCTCGGCCGCAGCGACGGTGCTTCGACCGAAAAACGCAACACTGACCCAGGCGAGCGATCCGGCATGGTCTGGACAGTAATGCCGGACTTCGAGGAGTACGACGAAGCACGCGACCAGTTCACCTGGGACCTGCCGTCGTCGTACAACCCGGCTGTCGATTTTCTGCGGAAACACGAGGACCCCGACAGGGTGGCGCTCGAACAGGCGTATCCCGACGGGCGGCGCGAGCAGTACACGTTCCGCGAACTGGACCAGCTATCGGACAGACTCGCAGCGGGGTTGGCCGGTCTCGGAGTTGAGGCCGGCGACCGCGTCGGCGTCGTCGTGCCACAGAAGCCACAGAACCCGATTGCACACTTGGCAAACTGGAAGCTCGGGGCCGTCTCGGTTCCGCTGACGGTCCTGTTCGGGACGGACGCGCTCCAGTACCGACTGGACGACGCCGACACGAACGTCGCGATTATCGATCCGGCCGTGCGTGACGACATCGACGCAGTTCGGGATGCCTGTCCGGCGCTGGAACACGTCGTCGAAATCGAAACCGACGCGCCGGCGGGTTATGTCCACGCCTTCGAGGACGTGCTCGCCGCGCCGGAAAACACCGACATCGAACCCTACGAGTCCACGCCGGACACCGATACAGCGATACTGTACACGAGCGGGTCGACGGGCCCGCCAAAGGGCGTCCGTCACTCACACGCGCTCTGGCTCGGACGAGCCGCAGCCGCGTACAACTTCTTCGATCAGGGGCTGGGACCGGACGCGACGGTCTGGACGCCCGCGGACTGGGCCTGGGGCGCGGCGCTCGGGGGGACGCTCTTTGCGACGTGGCACCACGGCGGGACTATCGTTGGCTACCCAGCCTCAGGATTCGAGGCCGAGGAGGCGTTCGACCTGCTTTCGGAGTTCGGCGTCACCCGGTCGTTCATGCCGGCCACCGCCCTCCGAATGCTGATGGACGTCGAAGACCCGACGGCGGCGTACGACCTCGCCATCGAGACGTTCGCCGTCGGTGGCGAGTCGCTGACCCCGGAAATCGTCGACTGGGTGGCGGAGACGTTCGACTCGGTCACGATTAACGAGTTCTACGGCCAGACGGAGTTGAACCTCGTCGTCGCCAACAACTCGAACTGGTTCGACACTCAGCCCGGCAGCATGGGCAAGCCGTTGCCGGGGTATGACCTGACAATTCTGGATCCCGAAGCCGCCGACAGCGGCGTTGCCGACCCCCTCCCAAGCGGCGAACTCGGCGAGATAGCGGTGCGACCCCACGACCGCTCGGTGTTCTTCGACGAGTACTGGAACATGCCGGAGAAGACGGCGGCGAAGGAAGTCGACGGGTGGTTCCTCACCGGCGACTTGGCCAGGCGTGACGACGACGGCTACGTCTGGTTCAAATCGCGCAAGGACGACATCATCATCACCAGCGGCTACCGCGTCGGACCGATGGAAGTCGAGAGTGCAATCCTTGAGCACCCCGACGTGGTCCAGGCGGGCGTCATCGGCGTGCCCGACGACACGCGTGGAGAGATAATCAAGGCCTACGTTGAGGCGGCAGTAGATGGACCGGACCACGACACGCTCCGGACAGAAATCCGGTCCGTCGTCAGAGAGCACCTCGCCGAGTACGAGTACCCCCGCGAGATCGAGTTCGCCGATGCGTTGCCACAGACGACCAGCGGGAAGATCCAGCGGAAGGAACTGCAGGAGTGGGATGCCGACGACAGCGCTGCCGGTGGGCAACCGTAGTCTCCGGCGTTGCCATCGATAATCATAGTGTGCTCGAAGACAGCGGATTGTTCGGACTTTGATGACATCAGGTGGAAAAATAAGCCTCAAAACCCGAGGATGTAGGCAAATGAGGGTGATGCCAGCAGATAGACCCACTCTGAATCTCACACGCCGAATATTTCTCTCTATACATCGAAATTATGGGTCTAAATGATGGTGAGATGTCTAAAAAATCTCTTTATTGGGGCATATCTCTTCGGTGGTTCGGCTCAAAACGCACTTGCTGCTGTGGTAGCCCAGCAGTTGATAGAAGCGCTTTCAGTCGTCTCCCCTTGCTGAACGATCAACGAACTGCTTGCACAGTGAGTCGATAGCGCTCCGGAAAATGCCTGCAATACGGCTACTCGGGAGAAAGTAAACGCAGGTATGAATGGAACGGACAGCCAGGATGGCCCGGCGTTCGGACGCGGGTAATCCCGTTTGCCTCCTCCACCCCGCGACCCCACGAGCGACGGGTGTTCGATGGTCCGCTGCTCACTTCCGTGCCTGGCGAGGTGCCATCGATTAACCACGTAGGCGCACCCCTGCAGGTGCGACCACGTGGACCGCCGTCCCCGTGGGACGAGGCTTCCACGTTGGCTCACGGGGTCCACGTCCGTCAGACCGGACGCCCCCGGTGTTCGGTCCCCGCTCAAGACCACAGTGCGGGCGAGGAGGGGGGCCTAGCCCCCCGACCTAGTCCATCTAAGAGTCCGCCGCCGCCCCATAAGGGCCTTTCGGATGCGCCCACAGATCGCTGGACGACGCGCCGGTAGGCAGACCGGCCTACAGCAGGTCAAGCTCCCGCGCGAACCACGTCCCTCCGAGCGGGATGAGTATGCCCGCGAGGACGACGCCCCAGCGGTGGTATTCCATCAGCGTTGACTCAGTCAGCCCCAGCACGAGGCTCTCGGGGACGGTGACCGCCCAGAGGATACTGAGCGCGACGATGAACACACCCATCCCGATGCTCGCGCCCGCCGCGACACTCGGGTCCGACCGACCCTCGCGGCCGGCCGCCAGCACGATGATGCAGACGAGCGCGAATACGCCCGGCAGCAGCGGGGAGAGCGCCCCCGAACTGTAGTACGCCCCCACAGCACTCGTCGTCTCGACGAGGCCGTACGGGACCGCGAGTGCAAGGAGATACAGAACGCAACCGACGATGCCGACAGTCGGAGCGAGCCGCAAGTCGTCCATATCGTCGCTGCGTCCGGCGGCGTCTTAACAGCGACGTTCGAGCGAAACGAGGAAATGTCGGCTCTCCGTATCCGTGGCCATGGGACTGGGTTCCACCGCGAAAAAGATACAGAAGGTCGCCGACATCGCCGAGGACCTCTACAAGAAGGTCAACGAGCTGAAGACACAGCTTGAGGACTTGCGGAGCACCGTCGACGAGACGAACACCCGCGTCGACGGGATGGAGCAGGAACTGGCCGAACAGCGCGCACTCATCGAAGCACTCGCCGAAGAACGAGGCGTCGACACGGAGGCGGTCGTGGCTGGGGTCGCCGCCGACACTGATTCCAACACAGCTGAAACGGTTTCGGAGTAATCCCGTGACTGCGGTACCATCGCGCGGCGGAACCGGTTGGTTTAAACCATAACGTCATCATACCATTGTACGTAGGGCGCTTAGCTCAGCTTGGACAGAGTGCTTGGCTTCGGACCAAACCGTCGGGGGTTCAAATCCCTCAGCGCCCGTGGCGGCTAATACTGCGGAATTATTACTATAGGAGTCTTCTAAGACGGGAATTTGGGTTTAGAGCCTCAGTTCCCTTTCGTTCGCTCAGTGAACGATTCCGAATAAATGTAGTGTCGTCCGGTGATTTGCGTCCATCTCTAGAAATCCAGTCGGACCAGATTAATTGACGACTGACGACTCTGATCACTCGGATTCTGCGTTTTATACAGAAGTATATAATAGCCTTTTGTTCAATAGTAAAGTCTTTCTTTCTACCTGTAACGCAGTGACATGCATGGCTGGAATTATAGAGCTGATCAAGAACTTATTTCCATCGTCTGACACAACGGCGTCCGAACAAACGGACAGTAGAGCAGACTCTCAAGACACAGTTGATCCAGAAGTAATCATCAATGGGGCAGAGGCTGAGCAGGGTGTGGCCACACTCAGTGAAGAGCTACGCAACTGGCAATCGACCTACACCGAGGACTATGCGGACTTTCTGACCGTTGAGGAAGCACTGCAGACATACCAGCGGGCACAAGCTGGCCTGAAACGATTATCACCAATCCTCGAAAATCCAGATCAATTCAGTACCGACAGTGTTGAAGCAGCTGAAACACTCAGGACCGAAATCAGACAGGTGTGTGAGTTCATTGAGGCTCGTGAAAGCTACAATACAGAGTGGATTGAGGTGATGAAAGCAAGTCACGGCGATGAACTAAATAGTTATTTTTACGACGAGTCGCTGACACACACCGACCAACAGTTTCGGGCCATCTTTTCGAATGACAACTTCAATAGGGTGAACGCAGCGGCTGGAACTGGGAAGACGACCACATTTGGACGGCGGGTGAATTTCATTCTCTCTGAATACGATGATGTAGCTGCGTCGGATTTATTAGCAATCACCTTTACGCGCAATGGTGTTTCGGAGATGCAACAGGAGCTTCGAGAGACCTTCGATATAACCGGTGTTGAGGTCTCAACAATCAATTCGTACAGCAAATCGGTTGCTGAGGACCAATATTCAGATCTTGAATTTGTCGTTGGGGAAGCAAAAACCACGGAGATCGCAGCTATCTGGCGGGAGATCAGAAACGACGAGGAGTATAAAGGGACGTTTGAATCGTTTATAAAGGCGTGGAAAGACAGCCAGTACGACCCAAACGATTACGATGTTGTTAAAGGAGTCTACGAGGGCTTCACCGAGAAATCAGGTGTCACTGTCGGTGGCGAAGAGGTACAAATGGATCGGATCCCCGAAGAAGGGCTGGCACACGAAGCTATTGCTCGCTTCTTGATGGAGCATCAAATCGAGTACGACTATCAGGTGCATTTGGAATGGGCCCATTCCGCCTCCGGCGGTTATGTATTGGACTTCCGTCTTGTTGATTCAGCAAACGACGAAACAATCTACATCGAGTATTGTACCTCCGAAACCACTCGTCAAGAACGACCGCCATACAGAAATAGCAACAGTGAACGTCCGGAAACGGTTCACCGTATTTTCGAACCGAACGAGAATCTCGATACAGATCCAAGCGACAAAACTGGGATCGTCATTGATGGTGAGGAAGTCCTCGATGAATCAAGTGACACAATTGCGTGGGACAATCCAGCCACCCAAGAGCAATTTAAAACGGCGGTCACAGAGACGCTCAAAAAAGAGTTCGCTGCCACCCCATTCGATCTTGGGTCTCAACTCACTGGTGAAGAGTTCGTGGACTACGTCTATGATCATAAAATTCTCACCCGGGATATTGTTGACAATATTGCCGAATTCATCTCCCAAGCTCGTGTCCGGGAGTGGGAGCCAGAACAGGCCAGCACAGAGGTCAGAAAGTACATCAAGGCAAGTGATGAGATCGATGACGGTGTTGAGGAATTCTGTGAACTGTGCTTAGCTGCCTATGCAGAGTTCACCGAGGTATTCGATAACCGGACGAAAACGGATTTCCACGGCTCGATTGTCCTGACACGAGATCTCTTGGAAGCTGGTAAAGTTGATGATCAGTTCCTGTATCAGTATATCTTCATCGATGAGATGCAGGATCTCAACCAAGTCCAATTTGGCGTCGTCAAGGCCCTCGCAGAGCAACTCGACGATATGCGGATATTCGGCGTGGGTGACGACTGGCAGTCGATTTTCGGCTTCCAAGGGGCACGACCAGATCTATTCATCAATTACGGGGATGTACTCGGGGCTGGTAATTGCGAGGACCTTCCAGATCCAGTTTCAGTCTTTACCGATGACAATCCGATTCTGGCGGATTACGATGGATTCGTAGACACCCGTCTTGAGGATAACTTCCGATGTCCGGATACGGTCGTCGCCGCGAGTAATGCCGTCATCCGGAATAACGAGATCCGGACAGATAAGAACCCGACTGGATTGGAGGGCGGTGATCCGATCAATGTTCATCATCTCGGATGTGACACCAACGAGTACCGACGGAACATCTCAATGCAGCGCAAAATTGAAGAATTGATTCATACCTCCGCGTATCCACCGGAAGACATCCAGATCCTGCTCCGGCAGCAGGATGGTGACCCAGAGTTCTACTATGGCCTCAAAAAAGTGGTACCCGATACTGTCGATATCAGAACGGCCCACGATTCGAAAGGTTCCGAGGCTGAACACGTCATCATCCCCAAAGTTTCCAAGGTGGGTGGTTATCCGAGTATGAAACCCGATCCATGGCTGGAACCAATCAAGCAACCGCCGGAGATATATGAGGAGGAGGATGTGACTTACCAATTGGAAGAGGAACGCCGCTTGTTCTATGTTGCGCTGACGCGAGCAGAATCTAGACTCGATGTGCTTACTGTTCAAGGGGCAGAGTCGGTTTTTGTTGAAGAGTTACCTGATCAGTTGTGTAACCATCTGCAGCCGCTTGCAGAGGATGAACTTACGGAAATCGAAACCGAAAATGAATGTCGGAAAGTTGTCTCTGGATCGATCAATGCCAAATTCACGGATAACTTTGCTGTGGTCGATTGGGATGGCGGTGGTTTAGTTGGTCTCAATATGTATGATGCAAGCGATGAGCAACGTCGCCAGATTGATAAGTTAGACAGCAGTGGGGCAAAATTAACCTTGCAAAATTGTGGTATTGAGTTCAGAGATCCACTGAATGAGAATGATGCAGACTACGAACAACTGCAGTTACAGCTTGATTCCGATGTAACAATTCAAATGTAATTTGCGCCTCAAAAGGACCGAATCATAGCAAATAGCATTATTATGTTGTGTAGGATCTTTATATTCAGCATGGACCTATAAGTAGTTGAGAGGGTGATATGTAGTCGTATTTCAAACCCTCGAATTCGTCCATCCCACGCCCAACAAGGGAATTCGTTCACCGCGTGAGCGAGCGCCCTCAGCGCCCGTATCGGTTAAATCCGGCGAATTTTCGAATTTGAATCCTTCTAATCCCAGATTCTGGATTTATAATCTCGGTTCCTTTCGTTCAACAATCGAACGGTTCTGAACTGGAGCGGTATCGTCTGGTGATTCGCCTACATCTGCACCGTTCGTCTCTGAAAAAATCAATCGGCAATTGAGAGGTCACCACCGCTTGTATCGGAAACTCACGGCATTCAGGAACCGCCTCGAACGCTGTCAAGTGCTCCATGCTGAATATATAGAAGGAGTTCAACAGTCACGTCAGGTCCGACGACCACTACCCGACGCGCCTGTGGCGTGTGAGCTGTCCCGGGTTCGGTCAAGTGGATAACGGCTCTCTTTCTCGCTTTGGTCGCCGTCTCAGTGGAGCATATCAAGCAGGAAGATTGCGAGGAAGCCGACGAAGAAGAGCGTCGTCGACACCGGTGTCTCGGGAACTTTCCCGGCCTTCACCAGCAGTTCCTCGGTGACGAGGTACAGCAGGGCAGCGGAACCGAAGGCGAGGATAATCGCGATGGGGGCGCCGGTTACTCCGTCAAGTGCAAGCACGCCACCAGTTACGCCTGACGCGAGCAGCAGTCCGAAGACTGTCGGGACTGCGAGTTTCTTGACCACCCCTATATCTCGTGGGAGTGCGATGACGCCAGCAACACCGAGGAAGAGCACCTCGATGGCCAGCGCCACGGCGATGATGACGCCGGTGTCGGGATTGTCAAGGAAGGTTACCCCAATGAGGACTCCGTCAATGAGCATATCGATACTCACGGTGATGAGCAACCCCGCCGCGCCAGCAAACTGGCCGCCAATATCGCGCTTCTCGATGGTCTTACTCAGCCGGTGGATGCCCAACATCGTCGCAACCCCGATGGCGAACCCAAGCACTACGACTCTGGGTGCCCGGTCGTGAATGTTCGGGAGCAACTCAGCGGCAACGGCGGCGATCACAACTCCGGCCGCGAAGTGCTGAATGTTGCTTTCCATCTGCGGCCTCGGTGGATAGTAGATGGCGATTACGCCGCCCACCAAGGCGGCCACAACCGCGAGCGCGGTGTACGACAGCGCCTGAACCAGTACCATACGGTCCCTGCTGACCGAAGCGTCAAGAGTGTTTATCAGATACTGTTCACTGGTCCGACAGTGGACGCGTCGCTGCTGGCTATGTGCTGTGTATTCAGCACGAGCCCACGAGAAAGTCTGGTTTCTCACATATAACGGGCATTCGACACCGTGGATTACGATGCCTCAAGCCCAACAAGGAAACCCGTCCACCAGTCGAGCGAGCGCCCTCAGCGCCCGTGATTTTGCGAGGAACAGACGTGACGAATAAACAGCGCCGGCTGAAGGATTTGAACCACGCGAGACGAACACAGTGAGTCTCGCAATCGGGTGAAAACCCCCTCAGCGCCCGTCTTCTCTGCGACAAGGGGAGGGTCAGATAGTGGCCCGCAACGCGATTCTACGCGAACGGGGGCGGACATCTGATGTAGTAACCGATGAATTTGTATCGGAGATGCGCCCACTCATTGTTCATACTGTCCCGAGGTGACGAAGATCACGACCACGGAACGGGAGTCGAGATACGGCACAACAGCCCCGTTCGCAACCACTTACAGTGAAAATGCGTCGACTGGGTGGTTCAGTCGTCGGCCGGCTCCACGACGCCGTCAAGGCCGGTCATCTCCAGCCCGCCGCCGATAGTGCGGTTCGGGTACGGGATGTTGATGTCCTCCGCGTCGAACCGTTCCTTGACGGTCTTGACGTATTCGGCGCGCGTCTTGACGAAGTCGGCCCGGTTCGGGTCCTTTATCCAGATACGTGACTGGAGCCCGACCGAGGAGTCACCGAGTTCGACCAGCCGCACGGACGGTTCGGGGTCGTCCATAATCTCTGGGTGGTTCCGCGCTTCCTCAAGAATTATCTCGGTCGCCTTGTCGATGTCGTCGTCGTAGCCGATGCCGAACATGAACTTCAGTCGGAGTTGCTCCTTAGCGACGGGGTTCTTGATGACGCCGTCGGTCAGATTCGAGTTCGGCACGGTCAGCAGCTCGTTGTCGAAGGTCCGGACGCGAGAGACACGCAGGCTAATGTCCTCGACGACGCCGGAGTTGCCGTCCCACTCGATCCAGTCGCCGATCCGAAACGGCTTGTCGGTGTAAATGAACACGCCGGCGACGAAGTTCTTGATGACGTCCTGCATCGCGAAGCCGATGGCCAGCGTCGCCGCCGCGGCGATGGTCGCCAGCGACTGCAAAAAGTTCCCGTACTCGGCCATCCCGAAGGCGACGGAGATGGCAACGAACACGATACCGATGCTGACGACCTTCTTCAGCGGTCGCCGAGCGTGGGTATCGAGGTCCCGTGACTTGAGCGAGCGGTCGACGATCGGCAGCACAATCGCCTTCCCTATGATGTAGACGAGGACGAAGGCGACGACGAAAACGACTGCCGAGGCGATGGAACCGGCTGCTGGCACGCCGAAGCCATCGAGCAGGTCGGCGAGGGGCTGGACCTGCATCATTTCTCGAACACCGCGGTGTGGCCCCGCACCTGAATCACCTCGGCGTTGACCATCTCGGCCAGGTCGTCAGCGAGTTCCTCGGCTGTCGTGCCGCCCCGGGACGACCGGAGAAACTTGACCTTCACGAGGTCCGCGTTTTCCAGTTGGTCGTCGAGTTCGTCCGCTACTGATTCGATGCCGTGTTTGCCGACGCGGAGCGTCGCGTCGAGGTCGTGTATCCGCGACTGTCGAGAAGAGTCACTCATGTACACCGTTTAGCGAGGACAGCCCCTTAAAACCAGTAGTCGTAAAGAATCCTCAGTCGTACGGATAGCGGGACTGTGCCCCACAGTCGCACGTGATGACGACGTGCCCGGACTGGGTCCGGGACCGGGCGTTGTGTCCGTGCAGCAGGTACGTATCGCAGGCGTCGCACGTCGACCGTTCGAACGACCGCGGCAGGCGCAGTCGGTGGCGTTCGGCGATGCGCCGAGCGCGGCGGACGTACGACCGGGCTCGTTCTTCGCTGCCGGCCTGGACGGCCTCGCGAGCGAGCGACTGGAGGCGCTCGATCCGCTCGCGGGCGATGGTCGCCTCGTCCGTCATTGGCGGTACTGGGTCGGCGGCGGGAAAATGCCTTCCGGACGAGCTAGCAACTGCGCTGTCATGGTTTGGGTTCTTCGTGAACAGCCAGAAAGCCCCGAGACGCTGGGCTACTGCGACTCTCACGGCTCGCTTCGCTCGCCGTTCGAGTAGTCGCGGCGCGGAGCGCCGCACACTCGCTGCGCGCTTCGCTCACTCTGTTCGCTCCAGTGCTTACATCGTCTCGAACGCCCAGCGTCTCGCCCCTTTCAGTCCCACCCTGTGGTTGTTCGACCAGCCGAAAAGGGTCGAGAGCCGCTCTGTATCAGGTCAGTTTCTTTTGGGTGAAGTCGATAGGATTTTCGGCCCCGACAGAGTTTCCCCGAGACGTGCGCGTCCTGAACTATCTCGAACTGGCCGACCGCCTCGACCGGTCGGGCATCGGCACCGCCGTGGACCACCAGCGGGCGGCGCTATCCGAGACCGACATCGAGGTGGAGACGACGCCCTGGCAGGAGGGCCATCCGGCGTGGGCACTGGGTGGCAGCTTCGTCTTCAACGACCCGGTGTTCCGCGAGTTCGACGTCGCCCACTGCAACATGATCGGACCCGGCTCCGTCGCCGTGGCACAGCACGCGGCGCAGGCGGACATTCCACTCGTCCTGCACGCTCACGTCACCCGCGAGGACTTCCGGGACAGCTTCCGGGGGTCGAACCTGATCGCGCCGGCGCTGGGCCGCTACCTCCGATGGTTCTACTCCCAGGCCGACCTCGTCCTCTGTCCCTCCAAATACACGAAGAATATCCTCGAATCCTATCCCGTCGACGCGCCGATACGGCCGATGACAAACGGGGTCGACATCGACGCACTGGCGGGCTACGAGGATATGCGCCAGGATTACCGGCAGCGCTACGACCTCGACGGGATGGTCGTCTTCGCCGTCGGCAACGTCTTCGAGCGCAAGGGGCTGACGACGTTCTGTGAACTCGCCCAGCGAACTGAGTATGAGTTCGCGTGGTTCGGCCCCTACGACGCCGGACCACAGGCGTCCAAGACCGTCTCGCGGTGGGTGAACGATCCGCCCGAGAACGTGACCTTCACCGGATGGATCGAGGACATCCGCGGCGCGTTCGGGGCCGGCGACGTGTACCTGTTCCCGACGAAGGCCGAGAACCAGGGCATCGCCGTGCTGGAGGCGATGGCCTGCGGGAAGGCGGTCGTCCTCTCGGACATCCCGGTGTTTCGGGAGTACTACGAGGACGGCCACGACTGTCTCATCTGTGCGGACGAGGCCGAGTTCCGCGAGGCGCTGGAGCGACTCGCCAAGAACCCGGACCTGCGGGAGCGACTCGGCGAGAACGCCAAGGAGACGGCCAGCGAGCACAGCCTCGACCGGGTCGGCCGGCGGCTGGTCGAGACGTACGAAGAACTGGCCTGAGCGGCGTTCGAAGCCGACGATTGTTATGCCGATAGCGGCTCGCTGTCGACCGACACCGCCGGCGAGCGCCGCCAGACGACCGCGACCAGTGCCGCGCCGACCAGCACCAGCCCGCCCGCGACACCGAACGCCAGCAGGAAGTCGTAGCCGCCGAGCCAGCCGCCGAGTATCGACCCGACGCCGCTTGCCAGCCCGGAGATAGCGGTGTAGAGCCCGAGCGCCTCGCCGCGAATCGCCGGCGGCGCGAGCTGGGTGACGACGCTGGCCGCGGTGACGGCGATGACGGCCCAGGCGACGCCGATGAGGACGAACACGATTCCGTTGAGGATTGTTCCCACGAGCGTCGCAGACAGCAGGAGCCCCACGACGGCGACAACCGGATGAAGCGCGGCACGGGCCAGCAGGCCCCCGACCTGGAGCCCGCTCGGGCTGTAGCGTTCGGCGAGTGCGCCAGCGCGGTCGTACCACAGCGCCGAGCCGACGCTAGAGACGAGATACAGCGCGAAGACGACGCCGGACTCGTAGCCGAGCGTCCGCGAGAGATACAGCGGCAACGGTCCCCAGAACACGCCGAAGCCGACGAAAAAGGCCACGACGGCCCCGAAGTAGATGGTCAAGGAGGGGGAGAACCTGGCCGCGACTTCGCGAGGGTGTATCGACCGCGTGAGCCAGTACAGCCGCCCCTGACCGACCGGGAACGTCGCGCTCCGGACCGGGAGCCGACGCGACCGGGCGATGGCCCGCGCCATCCGACTGGCCCGCGGCCGGTCGAGTTCGTCGGGGTCGGACGGCAGCCACTTCGCCCCGAGGAACGCCGACAGGCCGACGGCGGCCGCACATAGCCACAGCAACGACTGCTGGGCGGCGATCTCTCCGAGTGGTCCGGAGAGCAGCGCCGTCCACACGAGACCGAGGACTAACCCGCCGGCCCAGCCCCAGCCCTGGTAGCGGTTCAGGACGGCGAACCGGGCCGGCCAGTCCCGCTCGACGGTTCCGGCGGTGACGAGCAGCGTCAGCACCGGCGCGGCAGCGCCGGCCGCGAACCACAGCAGGCCGTTACCGACGATGACCAGCCACGGCTGTTCGGTGAGCGAGACGAGCACCAGCGCGAGGGTCGCCAGCCCCAGTGCGAGGAGGACGAGCGACCGCCGCTTCCCCGTTTTGTCGGCGACGCGTCCGAAAATGAGTGCCCCCGGCGCACCCGCGGCGGCGGCCACCCCGGCGAGGACGCCTAGCATGAACGTCTCGCCCCCGATAGCGACGAAATACAGCGGAACGAGCAGCGAGCCCGCGCCCAGCGCGACCGATGCGATTGCCCAGGCGTACAGCCAGCCGTCCCGATCCATTACCTCAAATCTACCACGGTCCCTGAAAAGGACTCTGGCACCCGCTGGCGAGTGACAGCCGTCTGACGGGTGGCTTGCCAATGGCAACGGTTTAAGCCCTGGTCCTGCTACGCCGCGGCGATGGCACTGCCGCACGTCGCGACGTTCACCGACACGTACCTGCCGACCGTCAATGGGGTGACCTACACGGTCCAGACGTGGCGGGACCGCTGGCGCGACCGCGGCGGTCGCATGGACGTGGTCTATCCGAAAAGCGACTACGAGTCGTCCGAGAACGAGTATCCGGTCCGGAGCCTCCCGTTTCCCTTCTACGAGGGGTTTCGCCTGGGGATGCCACAGATACCGAAAGGCGTCCGTGACGCCGAACTGGTCCACGCCCACACTCCCTTCAGCCTCGGGATGGCCGGCCAGCGACTCGCGGGCAAACTCGATATCCCGTTCGTCGCGTCGTATCACACGCCGACGAGCGAGTACGCCGAGTACGTCTCCTTCAACGGCGCTGTCGAATCAGCGGTTCGCTCCAGCGCCGAGAGCTACGAACGCTGGTTCCTGGGCCGTGCCGACACCGTCATCGCGCCGGGCGAACGCGCAGCGACCCACCTCCGGGAGTCTATCGGCCTCGACACGACGGTGACGGTCGTCCCGAACGGCGTCGACACGACCGTGTTCGAACCGGTCGATACGGCCGACTTCCGGGATCGCTACGACCTCCCCGATAGCCCTATCGTCGGCTACACCGGCCGCCACGGCTACGAGAAGTGCCTCGAAGACATCATCACCGCCTGCGAGGGGCTGGACGTGACTGTCGTACTCGGCGGCGACGGACCGGCCCGTGAGTCGCTCGAAACCACGGCCGAACACAGCGACGTCGACGTGCGGTTTCTCGGCTTTCTCGACCGCGCTGAACTCCCCGAGCTGTACTCGACCATAGACGTGTTCGCGTTCCCCAGCCCCGTCGAGACGCAGGGGCTGGTCGCTCTTGAGGCCAACTGCTGTGGAACGCCCGTCGCCGGCGTCAACGCTGGCGCTCTCAGCGACACAATCGAGGACGGTGAAACCGGCTACTCATACGATGAGGGCGATATCGACGGCTTCCGTCGGGCTATCGAGCGCGTCCTCGACGAGCGCGAGCGGCTTCGGGAGCGCTGTCTTGCCCGGCGAGATGTGATCAGCGTCGAACACGCCATCGACAAACTGGCCGACGTGTACGACAGCGTGCTGTAGCCGTCACCCACGCAGCGTTTGATTCGCGCAACTCAGGCCCGCGAGTGCGACCAGCCGATACCGAAGGCCAGCCCGTTGAGCGTTCCAAGCAGTATCCCGAGATAGAAGTCCCCCAGTGAAACGGCCAGTATCAGGCCGGCCCCGATTCCCAGTGCCAGTCCCTTCAGGACCGTCGGCCAGTGGAACCAGCTCAATCGGCCGTCTGCGTCGTCACTCATACGCTCTCTCGGGCCGCCGGCGGGTAAACTGTACCCCTTCGTCACGACTGCCCGCGTTGATCGAGCGCGGACTGTCGCTCTTGCAGGGCGGCGATGCGGTCCTCGACATCCGGATGCGACCCGGGCAACGCCCGTTCGGTGACTGCGTGCCACCGCTTGGCGATCCGGTCGCCGCGTCCGCCCGGCGGGTCGGTAGATTCGTTTTCGATGGCGTGTGGGACCACACAGAGCTCCCGGACGCCGGTGTCGGCCGTCCTGATGTCGTCGGTCGGACGTGGATTCTCGGTCAGCAGCTCAAGCGCGCTGGCGAGCGCTGCCGGAGAGCCACAGATCGCGACGCCGCCGGCATCGGCGGCGTACTCCCGAATCCGGGAGAGGAGTCGGTAGCAGGCCGTGCTGGCGAGATACAGCGCCGCTGTGACCGGTACCGCGACGAACGCGAACAGGAACACCGCGAGACTGAACTGGCCGTTTCCGCACCAGGTACTGTCGTCCTCGTCGCTGTCGCCGAGAAACCAACTCAGGAGGGCCGAGTGGCGCAGCGCGTCGCCGAGCGCCCGGATAAATCGGCCACTCACCGTCGGCAGGAAGGCTGCTGCCGTCATCACGAACGCGTCGCCGTTCTTCAGGTGGGCGAGCTCGTGGGCGAGGACGGCGTCCAGTTCTCGGTCGTCGAGTCGGTCCACAAGCGCTGTCGTCGCGAACAGCGTCCGCTCGCCGGGCCGGCTGGCGACGAAACTGTTCGGCGTCTCGGCATCTAGCACTGTCACGTCCGGCGGCGACATGTCCGCCATCTGCGCCAGCCGCTCGACTCGGTCCCGGAGGCGCTGGGCCGTCTCGTGGCGGCTGGTCTTGCCACGCATTTCGGGGACGCTGTCCGGTTCCGGGTGGATGGCGTCCTCGTCGCGGGCGTCACGGAGCGTCATCCGATAGCCGAACACCGACTGGCAGACGAGCACGAGCGGCGTCCCGACGAGCAACACCGGCCAGAGCGGCACGATGTCGAACCCCAGCGACCAGAACAGGTGTTCGTACTGGTAGACGACCAACGGTGCCACGCCGGCGGCGACGTGTGCCAGCACGTACGCCGCCGCGACGGCGACCACGTCGAAGGCGACGAGCACCGCGATGAGGGCGACCAATCGCGCACGGAGCGGCAGTTTGGCGGAGGGGAGGGCTGCCATAGTTACTGTTTCGTGACACGATACAAAAAGCGTACCGGGAGACCGCTGCAAACCGGTATGTAACGCCTGCTTCTGCCTGTTTTTTCAGGGGAGCTACGTCGGATCGGAGTGACTCGAACCGGCTAAACACCAGCCCGATAACCGCTTCGGGCGACTAACTGCGCCGGTCGAGTGCGGACTGTCGCTCCTGCAGTGCAGCGATGCGGTCGTCGACGTCCGGGTGTGACCCGGGCAGCAGCCGCTCGGTGACGGTGTGCCACCGGTGAGCGATCCGCTCGGCACGCCCTTCCGGTGGGGCAGGCGTCTCGTCCGCAATCGCGTACGGTACCACACAGAGTTCTCGGACGCCCGTCTCGGCGGTCCGGATGTCCGTGTCGGGACGCCGGTCCTCCGCCAGGGTTTCGAGGGCACTGGCGAGCGCCGCCGGGGAGCCACAGATGGCGGCACCGCCGGCGTCGGCAGCGTACTCCCGGACACTGGACAACAGCCGGTAGCAGGCCGTGCTGGCGAGATACAGCGCCGCCGTGAACGGTATCGCGACGAGCGCGAACGCGACCAGCGGGAGGTGAAAATAGGCAGCGCTAACGGCGTTTCTGCTGGTCTCGCCGTCGAAGAACCAATGGGTGAACACCGACGTTTCGAGCGTCGTCCGGAGGCTTCGGGTGGCGCGTGCGCTCACAATCGGCAGGAACGCTGCCGCCGTCATCACGAACGAGTCGCCGTTTTTCAGATGGGCGAGTTCGTGGGCGAGGACGGCGTCCAGTTCGGCGTCGACAAGTTGATCGACGAGCGCCGTCGTGACGAACAGCGTCCGCTCGCCGGGCCGGCTCGCGGCGTAGCTGTTCGGCGTCGCCGAGTCGATGACGGTCACGTCGGGGGTCGCCATGTCCACCGTCTGGGCCAGCCGCCCGACCCGCTCGCGGAGCTGTGCCGCCGTTCGTTCGCGCTTGATGGCGGTGAACCGCTCTCTGGCGGTCTCCGGCTCGGACGCCTCCGGCAGGTCCGGCCCGCCGGTGGCCTCGCGCAGTGTGACCCGATACCCGAACAGGAACTGGAGGGCCAGCACGAGCGGCGTTCCGGCCAGCACCACGGGCCGGAGCGGGACGAGATGGAATCCCCGGATCCAGAAGGACGCACCGGTCGGGAGGCCAAACATCGGAAGCAGGCCGTAGGCGATGTGGGCCAAGATGTACGCCGTGAGGACGGCGATCACGTCGAAAGCGACCAGGCCGAGCAGGAGGGCAGCCAGCCGCAGGCGGAGGGTGGAGTGGGAGGCTGGCACTATCGTTCGTATTTCGATACGCTGTATAAAAAGCCTGACGAGGTGCGCGGGACCGGCCGGCTCTCTGCCGGTGTCTCGACGTACGAACTCAGGCCAGCGCGCTGCCGGCCCGGATGATTTCCCGTTCACCGAACGCCGGCCCGACCAGCTGCAGGCCCACGGGCAAGCCGTCGTCGGTCTCGCCCGCTGGCACGGAGATGGCCGGGAGGTTCGCCAGGTTCACCGGCGTCGTGTTGGCGTCGGCCAGATACATCGTGAGCGGGTCGTCCAGGCTCTCGCCGCGTTTCATCGGCGGGACGGGCATCGTCGGCGAGGCGAGCACGTCCGCGTCTTCGAGCGCCTCGTCGAAGTCCTGTTTGACCCACGCGCGGGCGTCCTGAGCCTTCTTGTAGTACTTGTCGTGGTAGCCCGCCGAGAGAGCGTACGTGCCGAGGAGAATCCGGCGCTTGACCTCCTCGCCGAAGCCTTCCTCGCGGGCGTTTGCGAAGGACTCGTTCCAGTTGCCGTCGTAGCCGCCCGACTGTCCGTAGCGGACGCCGTCGAACCGCGCGAGGTTCGAGGAGGCCTCGGACATGGCGATGACGTAGTACGCCTCGACGGCGTGTTCGACGCTCGGAAGCTCGACCTCGTGGTAGCTCGCGCCCTGTGCTTCGAGGTCGTCCATCGCATCCCAGAACGTCTCTACGACTTCATCGTCGGCCCCGTCCAGCAGTTCCGTCGGGACGCCGATGGAGAGGCCGTCGACGTCGCCGTCGGCGGCCGCCGCGTAGGAGCCGTCGGCCTCGGGCGCTTCCTGCGTCGTCGCGTCGTGTTCGTCCGGTCCGGCGATGACGTCAAGCAGTGCTGCGGCGTCCTCGACGGTGGGTGCGATGGGGCCGATCTGTTCGAGGCTGTTGGCGTAGGCGACGAGGCCGTACCGGGAGACCAGCCCGTAGGTGGGTTTGATGCCGACGACGCCACAGAAGGCCGCTGGACAGCGGATGGAGCCGCCGGTGTCGCTCCCCAACGCAAGGTCGGCGTCGCCGGCAGCGACGACAGCGGCCGAGCCACCGGAGGAACCGCCCGGGACGCGACCCTCGGCGACGGGGTTCTCGACGGGCCCGAACGCCGACGTCTCGGTGGTCGTCCCCATCCCGAACTCGTCCATGTTCGTCTTGCCGGGGATAGTCGCACCGGCGTCTTTCAGGCGCTCGACGACCGTTGCGTCGTACGGCGGGACGTAGTCTTCGAGCATCGCCGAACCGCAGGTCGTCCGGACGCCCTCGGTGGAGATGTTGTCCTTGACCGCGACGGTCTTGCCCGCCAACGGGCCGTCATCAGCGCCCTCGATGGTCTCGTCGGTGACGTAGCCGTTGTACTCCGTCATCTACGACACCTTCGGCCCTTTGAACTGCCCTTCCTCGGTGTCGCTGGCGTTCCGGAGCGCTTCCTCCTGTGAGAGGCTTTCGCGTGTCTCGTCGGGGCGCATCACGTTCGAGAGTTCGGCCTCCCGTTCTGTCTCTGGGACGTCATCGAGCGCTTCGAACGCGTCGAGGATGTCGCCCAGCTGCTCGGTGAACCGCTCGATCTCGTCGTCTGCGAGGTCGACACGGGCGAGGTCGGCGACGTGCCGGACCTCTTCGGGATCGACGGCGGGGTCGCTCATGTCGGGCCGGAGTGCTGGATGCGCGGTAAGCGTTTCGAAACACTGGGGAGACCTCTAGAACTATTAACAGTTAGCGAAGGGAATACACAAGAATTGCCAATTCTTGTTTCCCCTTCGGAAAATTGGACTTCAGAAACAGACAAAAGTTTTAAGTCGCCGTAGATACAACAATAGGTTACAACACGTTTTTCGGGTACGATACCCGGTTGTCCACCCCAACAAATGACCGATACCAGCATCCGCCGATACTCGAACGAGCGCGAAACGGAGACAGAGCAGACGGAGGAAGAGGAGTCGGAGTCGCTCGTCTGTCCGGAGTGTAACGGGTCGTTGCTTTCCGACAGCGAGCGCGGTGAAACGGTGTGTGAAGACTGTGGGCTGGTCGTCGAGGAGGACGAGATCGACCCCGGTCCCGAGTGGCGCGCGTTCGATTCGAAGGAGAAAGACGAGAAATCCCGCGTCGGCGCGCCGACGACGAACATGATGCACGACAAGGGTCTCTCGACCAACATCGGCTGGCAGGACAAGGACGCCTACGGCAACTCCCTGTCCTCGCGCCAGCGCGAGAAGATGCAGCGACTGCGCACCTGGAACGAGCGGTTCCGCACCCGGGACTCCAAGGAGCGCAACCTCAAGCAGGCCCTCGGTGAAATCGACCGGATGGCCTCCGCGCTGGGACTTCCCGAGAACGTCCGCGAGACGGCCAGCGTCATCTACCGCCGTGCGCTCGACGAGGACCTGCTGCCCGGCCGCTCCATCGAAGGCGTCTCGACGGCGTCGCTGTACGCCGCCGCGCGCCAGGCCGGGACGCCGCGGTCGCTCGATGAGATTGCGGGCGTCTCCCGCGTCGAGAAAGACGAAATCGCACGGACCTACCGCTACGTCGTCCGCGAACTCAGCCTGGAAATCCAGCCGGCCGACCCCGAGAGCTACGTCCCGCGGTTCGCGTCGGACCTGGACCTCTCCGAGGAGGTCGAACGGCGCGCCCGCCAGCTCCTCCAGAACGCGAAGGAGGAAGGCGTCCACTCCGGAAAGTCGCCGGTCGGCCTCGCCGCCGCCGCGGTGTACGCCGCCTCGCTGCTCACCAACGAGAAGGTGACCCAGAGCCAGGTCAGCGAAGTCGCCAACATCTCCGAGGTCACCATCCGCAACCGCTACCACGAACTGCTGGAAGCGGAAGACAAGATCCACCCCTGACCGGTATCGTAACCTAAACCACCGACTGTGCCGTGCCGTCGGTATGGAGACCACTCGGCATTTTGTCGCCACTGTCTACGTCGTTAGCGAGGGATGCGTTGCGCTCCACGAACACAGTAAGCTCGACATGTGGCTGCCCGCCGGCGGCCACATCGACCGCGACGAACTCCCCCACGAGGCCGCGCTCCGCGAGACGCGCGAGGAACTAGGCCTCGACGTGGATCTCATCGCATCACAGCAGGACATCGAGAGCGAGACGGTCAAATCGATGCCCCAGCCACAGCACTTCTTGCTGGAGGACATCAACGTCAACGCCGAGGGCGAGGTCGGCCACCAGCACATCGACTTCATCTTCTACGGTCGGGCGGATAGCCGCAACATCGAGCCGGGGCCGGGCGAGCAGCCGGCCGATGACTGGGAATGGTTCTCTGTTAGCGACTTGCGGGACCGTAGCGAGGACCTCCCGACAGACGTCGTCGAGGTCGGCCAACGAGCAATCGAAGCGGTACGCGAGGCGTAGACGCGACTCACTGCACGAGCGATTCGACGTACTGCGTGACGTGGTCGTCCATCCGGCGCTTGTAGCCGGCCTGCCGGGCTAGGCGGTCGAGTTCCCGGGCGGCGAGCGAGCCGTACTGTGCGGCCTTCTTGTCCCGTGAAGCGATTTCCTCGGGGAGCGATCCGCGGGCCGCGGCTCGGAGCGCGACCTTTCGCGTCTCGCCGTCGACGAGCAGGTCGCCGTCCAGTCGGAGCGCGGCGTCGACGACGCGGTCGTGTAACAGCGGCGTCACCGGTTCGACGCCGGCGGCCCGCAGCGCGAGTACGTCCCGCTCCAACTGGTCGGGGAGCGAGGTGATCACTTCTTGCTGGGCCCCGCGGACGGTGTCGGCCTCGACCCGGGGGTCCTCGGGGGCCTTGGCGACTTTCGCGTAGCCGCCGAACAGTTCGTCGGCCCCCTGGCCGAGCGCCAGCCGGTCGAAGCCGTCGGCGGCGACCTGTTCAGCAACAAGGTATAACGGGAGCGCGATCTGGACCGCCATCGCGTTCGTTCGCCCGGTTGCGCGGGCGATTTCGGGGACGGCCCGCTCGATAGCGTCATGGGTGAGTTCGACGACGCGGACCTCGGTTCCCAGCAGATCGGCGGCCGACCGCGCCGCCTCGACGTCGTGGCTGTCCGGGAACCCAGCGACGTACAGCGGCGCGTCGAGCCGTGCCGCGAGCAGCGCCGAGTCCACGCCACCGGAGAACGCAATCGCGAGGGCATCGGCGTCGACGGCGTCGATACTCGTCTCGACAGCCTCGCGGACCTGTTCGATGGCTATCTCCCGGTCTCCGAACGGCTCTGGCGACGGGAGCGACCACCGCTGTCGGGTCCCGCTATCGTCCCGAATATGGCCGGCGGGGAACGAACGTGGGTCGGCCAGCGCCGTTGGGTCGTGGCTCCACTGCTCGGGGTCGAGCCGCTGCTCGTCAGAAACAGCACGCTCCACGAACAGCGGGTACCGTCCGAGAACGTCGCGGACGAGACTCCCGTCCAGTTCCCCCGCAAACCCGCCGGTCCCCGGGAGCGGGTCGCCGCGTTCGAGGGCAGCGGCGACGGTGTCCGTGTCGGCTCCCTGCATCACTGGAGGAACTCCGCGATGCCGTTCTTGACGCGTCGCTTCGCCCCGCCGGCGGCCTGCCGGAAGCTGATCCGCCACGGCGTCCGTTTGCCCTCGACGGTCGTCTTGCCCTCGCGGATGGCGTCGAGAATCGCGTCGGCCGTTCGCTCGTCCGTGCCGACGTTGGTGACTGCCTGCCCGACCATCTCTGCGATGTGGGCGTCGCTCCCGGCGGTCATCGGCAGCCCTTCTCGACGGGCGAACCGCTCGGCCTGCCGGTTCGACCGTCCGGTCAGCAGCCGCGAGTTGTACACTTCGATGGCATCGGCCGTCGCGAGTTCGGCCTTCGAGATGTGTTCCAGCACGCCGTGGCGGGACTCTTGGAACGGATGCGGGACGACCGCAAGCCCGCCCTGGTCGCGTATCCGGTCGAGCGTCTCGTCGAACGGGAGGTGTGGCGGGATGGCCTCCTGAATCCCCAGGGCGAGGACGTGTCCGGCGGCACATGTGACCTCCATCCCGGTGATCCCGACGAGACCGTACTCCGGGGCGAGTTCGGCCGCCCGGAGACTGGCGTCGATTTCGTCGTGGTCAGTCACGGCCAGCGCGTCCAGACCGACGGCGCTGGCTTGCTCTAAGAGGAGCTCGACTGGGTCCCGGCCGTCGTACGACAGCGACGAATGCGCGTGTAGCTCAACCGACTGCACAGGTGTCGATAACGGGGGGCAGGGCAAAAACGCCCCGGTCCGCCCCGGTGCTCACAGAGAACAAACCGGCCGCCGTGTCCATGGCGGCCGAATGCCCGAAGGAACGCCCATCTGTCCCACGAGACTGAGCGTGTGTTTCCCGACGACACGACCGTCAGTCGACGGTCGCATGTGGCAGTTACCGGTACACGGGAATGAGTGGTCCCCCTCAGCTTGGCGGGGATTAAAATGGGGTGGGTCGCTGGCGACTCAGTCGGCAGAGCTCTCGCCGGCCATCGAGCTCTCACCGGTGTCAAACGGCGGCGACCCGTGGATCTCCTCGTCTTCCAGGTAACACTGCGGGTCCGGGGCGAACAGGTCGTCTTCCACGGTGAGCGCCCGGAGTCGGGAGCCGCCGCGACAGACCTCCGCGTAGCGGCAATCGGCGCATTTCCCCGTGAGGTGCTCTTCGCGGTTGCGAAGCGCCGTCAGGAGCGGGTTCGACTCGTCCTCCCAGATAGCGCCGAACGAGCGGTCGCGGACGTTCCCCAGCGAGTACCCCTGCCAGAACTGCGTGAGGTGGACGTTGCCCTGGTAGTCCACGTCGGCGACGCGTTCGCCGGTCGGGTCCCCGCCGTTGACCCGCAGGTACTCGTACACCCGCTGGGCCTGTGCCTCGCTCATATGTTCGCGGGCGTACTCGACGAGATAGGCCGCGTCGGCGTAGTTACCGACCAGTAGCGTCTCGATCTCCTCGCCGCGGTCGTGGTACTCGCGGGTCATATCACAGACCCGCTTCACTGCCTGCCGGCGGTCCTCGGGCGTGAGGTCGGCGTCGACAATCTCGGTCCCGCGGCCGCCGTAGTCCAGGTGGTAGAAGCAGAAGCGGTCCACGCCCACGTCGGTCAGCAGGTCGACGACACCCTCCAGGTCCGCGGCGTTGCGCTCGGTGATCGTGTACCGGAGTCCGGTCTTCAGGCCCGCGTCGAGACAGTTCTCGATCCCCTGGACCGCGCCCTCGAACGCGCCGTCGACCCCGCGGAAGTCGTCGTTTCGCTCCGGCAGCCCGTCGACTGAGACGCCAGCGTATTTCAGCCCGGCGTCCTTGAGCGACCGGGCGCGCTCTTCGGTGATGAGCGTCCCGTTGGTCGAAAGCACCGGTCGGACGCCGACCTCGTTCGCGTAGGCGACCAGTTCTTCGAGGTCCTGCCGGACGAGCGGCTCGCCGCCGGAGAACAGCACCACCGGCGCGCCGTAGTCGGACAGGTCATCGAGCAGCGCTTTCCCCTCCGCGGTCGAGAGCTCCCCGTCGGCGATTTCGGTGTCGGCGGCAGCATAGCAGTGATCACAGTAGAGGTTGCACTGCTTGGTGACGTTCCAGACGACGACGGGCCGGCGCTGCTTCTCGTCCCGGATCTGGCGTTTGGTCGACTCGTTGGCCGCGTCGTACCGGAGGCCGTCCCCTTCGGCGTCCAGGTCACAGAGCAGTTTCGAGACCGATATCATCGGTTCTCACCCCGGAGCGTCTCAGACTCCATCTCGTCGACGCTCATGGTGGCGTCGTCCCCCGCTTTTCCCGTTCCGAGTGTCGCGGCGTCCGTCTGGTAGCGGTGCGTCTCGTCGGCGGGACACAACCACAGCGTGACGGCAGTCCGCGCGAACAGCGACGCTGCCTGCTCCCTGGCGATGTCGGCGGACGGCGCGCTGACACTTCCGACGTGGGTGAGCGGGTCCGCCGTGTCCTCGCGGACGAACACCTCCCACTCGCGACTCGTTGCGCCGCGCGGGGCGTCTACCTCGTGGTCGAACTCTTCCATACCCCCCTGTTAGACTCCCCAAGAAAAACGGGACTAGCGTGTTCTCAGCTACTGGGAACTACCCAACCGCCGGTGTTTCAGATCGATTGGAAAACGCTGCTGACATCATCTGAACGGAGTCTGCAAGCCGCGCCAGCGCAGAGTGGTACCGGATTGTTGCGGTCAGGCCACATTCACTCCGAGGTCTGTGCGTCACGGAGCGTCTTGGTATCCACGTCCTGTCGGACACGTATCGTGCTCTCGCCCGCTCGCTCGACGGTCGGGTCGTCGAAGACCGGCCAGTACGACAGGCGGAACGTCTCCCGTTCGGCGGATTCCGCGGCACCTCGATAGACGGCTTCGACGGCAGAGGGTTGCGCGGGCGCGTCGGGGGCAAACGAGAGCGTGACCTGCATCCGCGCGGTATCGTACGACTGCTCGCTGCTGTTGGGAAAGACGGTACTCGCGAGCGCACCGTAGAGGTCGCCCGCAACGCCCTCGAAACTACCTGGGTTCGGCGACGGAAACAGCACACCCTGTGCGTCAGCGGCGACGTAGGCATCGTAAAACAGCGGCCGGGTCTCGGGGCTGGCCCCTGCCCACGACGGCTCGGTGCCCGTTCTGGCGTCGAGGAGCGCCGACGTGAGGTCGTCGGCCCGGTCGCCGCTGAACCGGACGTAGACGCTCCATTCGTTGCCGCCGATGTATGTGAGCTGGCGCTCGCCCTGCTCGTCGGTCTGGTGATACACCTGGTAGCCGTCGACGGTCGAGTCCTTCGTCATGCCCTGGGCTTCGAACGATTCGAGCAGGGACGGTGTCGGCCCGCGGGCGATAACAGCGACTTCGAGCGCCTCGGTCCGGTACGTCATCGCCATCGGAACGCTGTTCTCCGTCCGCGCATCGCTTGCCGCGTCAGCGATGAGTTCGTTCCCGGCTGACGCGTCGAGCCGAGCGAACCGCAGGTCGGAGACGCTCACGGTCTGGTAGCCGACCTTCTGAGGGTTCGAATACGGGAGCGTCCACAGCGGTGGGAGCCAGCGCCGGAACTGGTACTCCGTCGGAACTCGTTGCACTGTCCGCTCGGGCGTCGGTGTCGCGGTGTCAGTCGGGGTTGCCGCTTCGCCGCCGAACAGGCCGCTGGACGAACAGCCGGCGACTGGAATCGAAAGTGCGGACCCGAGCAGTGCGAGCGTTCTCCGGCGCGTCTGGTTTCGATTCACGTTTCAGGAGCCTTGCTCGGATGTTTTTCCACCGAGCCTATGAGCGTTGTGCAATCCCGGCATCCTCACCGCTGGACGCTGGCGGGACGACGGCGTGAGCCAACCACCGCGCGTGCCGACCGACTTGTTTTTCATCGACGGGACGTACTACAGACCGATGCCGGACTGTCCCGATACCGTCGCCGACCGGCGCACGCCGACCGTCGCGGGGGTCGTCGGTGCAGGACTGGCAGCCTGTGTTGCTGTCGGGTTCGGGTACGCGTCCCTGATTGGCACAATCGCGACGTTACGCACAGTCCACGTATGGGTCGGGACCGCGTGGACGGCGCTCGTGCTCATGTATGGATTCATCGTTGCACCGCTGCTGCGGGAGCGTGATACAGACGGGGCGTACGCGATAGTGGGCCGACTTGTGCCAGCGACGATTGTCCTGTTGCCCACATTGGCAGTCGTGACGATTACCGCCGGCGTCACGATGGCGCTGACGTACGAGATCGTGTGGCCGATGACCACGCTGATCCGGACCGTACTCGGTGTCGCAGTCGCTATCGCGGGCATCGCACTGCTCGGCGTGCTGCCGACAGACGTTCTCATCTACCGCGAACTCCGGAGCGCGAACCCCGACCCCGAGCGCGTTGTTTCCCTCGGCGCTCGTACCGCGACACTGCTCACCGTTCAGGGCGCATTGCAGGTGATGATGCTGTTCCTGATGCTCCGTGTTGCTGCGATGGCCGGGTAACGCTTCGGCGACACCACGCTGTCGCTACGTTATATGTTCGAGAGTAACACGCGGTCTAACTGGAACAGCAGCGCGACACCACTCAGTAGCAAGAGATACCCGGCGAGACGACGGACCGTTTCCGTCTGTTCGACGCCCGGGAGTGCGTCTCTGACCCGCCCGCCGGCGACCTTGCTCCCGTAGGCGACACCGAGCATCGGGAGCCCGAATCCGACACCGTAACTGAACAGCAGGAGACCACTCTGTGAGACATCGCCAGTCGTTCCCGCGTACGCCAGCACAGCGCCGAGGACTGGGCCGACGCACGGCAACCAGAGGATGCCGATAACGAGTCCGAGCGTGAACCCGGCGACGAGCGGGTGGGCCGCACTCGAGAGGACGCTGATACCGTCGACCCGTCCCGAGATTTTCGACGCGGTCGCCGCGTACGCTTCGTGGAGGTCGTCATCGGCCATGACCGCGCCGAAGGCGATGATGACGAGGAACGCGGGCGCCCGAAGCGAGTCGGACGTGAGCGTTCCCAGATAGCCCGTGAGCAGGCCGACGAGCGTAAACGAGACGATGCTCCCGGCGACAATGGTGAGCGGTTTCAGCCGATGGCCCACGCTCCCCGACAGGAGCGGCGGAAGCACCGGGAGACAGCACGGCGTAAAGACAGTCACGGCACCGGCGGCAAACGACGCGAGAAGCGAAACCGCTGCCATACCAGTACTTGCATTACAAAAGGTAAAAACATCTGCTGTCCGTGTCTCCGGTGATGGCCTTCCTCTCGCTGTCTACAGTCTCAAAGTATTTCGGCCCAAAGGTCGGTGTTGAGGGGATCAGTATCGACGTGAGCCGCGGCGAGACGGTGCTTCTGTTCGGTCACAACGGGTCAGGCAAGACCACGTTACTCAGACTTCTGGCGACGCTGACCCGGCCGAGCGAGGGGACGATTTCCCTGCAAGGCACCGAGTTCTCTCGCGACCGGCCGACACAGCGCGGGGAACTCGGGTTCGTCGCCCACGAGACGTATCTGTATGAACAGCTGACTGCCCTGGAGAACCTTCGCCTGCACGCCCGGTTACACGGGGTTGACCCGAACCGATGTGAGGCCCAACTGGACGCTGTCGGGCTCACCGACAGAGGGAACGACCCCGTGAGCGAGTTCTCCCACGGGATGGCAAAGCGGCTCGCACTCGCCCGGGCGACGCTGCACGACCCCGCGCTGTTGTTACTTGACGAGCCGTTCACCGGGCTCGACGAGGAGTCACTGCTGCGGGTGACGGATCAGCTACGCGAACTGGAGGAGACGACAGTCGTCTTCGCGACACACGACGTGGACCGCGGGTTCCGCTACGCCGACCGGGTGCTCGTGCTCGACGGCGGACAGCTCGTCCGGGATATCGACACGGCCGAGTGTCCCGGGCCGGACGCGATCAAACAACAGTACGTGAACGCACCTCGACAATCATGATTCGGCAGTATCTGCGCGTCGTCCGAGCTATCGCGGCGAAAGACCTGTTGCTCGAAGCACGCGGTAAGCGCCGGGCCAACGGCGCGGCAGTGCTGGCGCTGCTGATAGTCGTTATCTTCTCGTTTGTGTTCGTCCGCCGCGTGGACGAGCAAGCGGTCATCGCCCGCGGTGGCCTGTGGATCGCACTCGTCTTCGCCACGACGCTCGCCCTCTCCCGCGGCATCGCCGTCGAGGACGACAACGCCGCAATCGAGGGGCTGATGCTCGCACCTGTCGACCGGTCCGCTATCTACTTGGGGAAGGTCTGTAGCTCGGCAGTGTTCGTGACGGCGATTGGATGGGTAACACTCGTCGCTGTAACGGTGTTCCTCGGCACGCCGTTCGAACCCGCCTTGCTCGTCCAACTGGCGCTCGTGTTCCCACTCGCCGCAATCGGATTCAGCGCCGCCGGCGTGTTGTTGACCGCGCTAACGTTAAACTCACAGGTCAACGAATCACTCCTGCCGGTGTTGCTCGTCCCGCTCGTCGTCCCGGTTATCCTCGCAGGGATCGAACTCACGAGCCTCGCCGGTGGGCCATTCTGGCTGTCGGAGTGGTTCCGAATCCTCCTCGTGTACGACGGGACCGTTATCGTCACCGGGTGGGTGAGCTTCGAGTTCGTCATCGAAGCCTGACCGCGCTTCGACTCAATCGCGACTTCCGGAGCGACGGCCACCGGCGGCACCCGACGCTGGATCGAACAGGAAGACCAGCCCCATGCCGACGAGCATCACTGCGACGCCGAACCAGATCTGGTTGGCAAGCGGGTAGCGACTGATTTCGATCGAGAGCCCGCCCGCGGTGCGAGTCCCCACGACGTACGTGTCGCCGGTGATGCCACGTTCGATGAGCGGGTCGTTCGTCTGCATATCGCGACCGCGATACGACTGTTCAGCGACAGTGCCATCGGCGACAAGCGTGTCGCCCCGGTACAGTTGAACGTCGAACCGATGGTCGACGACCCGCGGCGAGTACACGTCTGTCGGCGGGGCCGACGCCGGTCCGACGTTTTCCCCGTTGGTGTAGACGAGCGCGTCGATGTTCTCGGAACGAGGGTCAGAGAGTGTCCCGCGGGCGACGATCACCGACCCCTCTTCGAACTGCACCGTCCCGCTGTCGGCACCGACCCATACACGGGACCCGTTGAGCTGTGCGATGGTCGTGTCCTCGAAGCGTTGCACTGCGGTCACCTCTCCTTTTACGAGAATTACCGATGACGAGGGGTCAACGGAGCCGGCTTCGGCCGGCGTCATCGCCGCCTCGGTCATCGTCGGCGTGTTCTCCGGCGAGTAGTTGGTTACCTCGACCGTGTACGGCGACCCCTCGACGTCGCGGACGATTCGCTCGCCGGTATCGTCCAGTTCTGTCGCGCCCACGATACCAACGGACGCCGTCGTCGAGAAGACATAGACGAAGGAGACGGAGACGATGAGCAGCGCCGCGCCGACGTGAATGAGGGCGATGCCGGTCTCGTTTAGTTTCGCCTGCCGTCCGGTCAGTCGGCGGAGACGGCCCGCGTAGCGGACGACCCACGCGCCTGCGAAGTACACGGCCGGCGGAAGCACGGTGACCACACTGAGGCTCCCGATGGCGCGGTAATACACCGGGTCGAACGGCTCAGTCGACGCCAACTGCCACTCAGGTCGTGCCAGCGCGACGCCGACAACGAGGGCGGTGACGAGCACTGCGGCGGCGGTCCCGACTGTCGTTCGCGTACTGAAGCGCTCTTGCTGTGCGTACATCCCACCAGCCAGGAGCATCCCGACGACGACCGGGAAGCTCCAGAGGTTGTAGTATCGCGCGTCCACGCTGACCTCGACGCCTGAAGCGAGGCTGCGAACCACGGGGAACGTCAGGCCCCAGAGCGAGACGAACGCAAGCAGGACGAACCCGAGCACAGCGCCGTGGTAGATAGTTGCACGGTCGAGCAGTCCCGCCTCCTCTGCGTCGCTTTCCGCAGTCCGGAACCAGTGGACGAACGCGGGACCGACCGCTAGCGTGCTCGTCGTTCCGAGGAGGAACAGGACGCCGCTCCCGATGCCCCCGCCGGCGAACGAGTGGACGCTCCGGAAGACACCGCTCCGGACCACGGTCGTCGCGTAGATGACGAGCGGGAGCAACGCCGCCGTGGCGGCTGGCGCGAGCACTGCGTACCGGCCGGAGCGCCGGTACTGGTTGAGCGTATGCAACACGGCGGTCAGTCCGAGCCACGGGATGAGCACTGACGTTTCGACTGGGTCCCACGACCAGAAGCCACCCCAGCCGAGGACTCGATACGCCCAGATGCCGCCAAGCGTGATCGCGGCGGTCAGCAGGAGCCACGACCCCCGGAGCCAGCGCGTCATGCTGCCCAGCCAGTCGTCGAACATGCTCTCCGTCCCCCGGAGTTTGGCGACGAAGTGGGTCACGCCAACGGTGAAGGGAACCACCATGAGCGCGTACGCCGAGAACGTTATCGGCGGGTGGATTGCCATGAACGGGTCGACCAGTAGCGGGTTCAGCCCGCTGCCGTCCTGTGGAATCCCGTTAGCCGCGACCGACGGGTACTCCGCCGACAGGGGAATAAACGGGCTGTCGTTGACTAGCATCCAGGCGAACACGGTGACAACGCCCATCCCAAGGGATTGCGAGAGACGTGCGCCGCGTGTGCTGTACCGGCCCAGAAGCAAGGTCGTCGTGACGACAACAGCCGTGAGCATCGCCCACAGCAGTATCGATCCCACGTTGGACGCGTACACTCCTGTGACTTTGTACAGCGTCGGGAGGTAGTTTGCAGTGTTGTCCCAGACATACGCGTTGGTGTAATCCCCACTGAGAAACTGCGAAGTCAAGTATAGCAGTGCGATGACGAACGACCCCGTCGCGACGCCCGCGGCAGCCTGACTGACGCGAAGGAACGACTGGTCGCCGGTCGCGTACTCGTAGCCGAGCAACGCCGTGGCGAGCACGCTCCCGAACAGGCCGATTGCCAGCAGCCAGGTCCCGACAGCGAGGCCGAGCACGACCGTCGTCATGTTGCCTCCTCGGAACCCCGTTCGAGCGTCGCGAGCAGTTCGTCCCGCCCGATGTACCCCTCGACGCTCTCGACGGTCTCACCTTCCGGCGTCATGATCCGGTGTTGTGGCGGATACGTCGCCTGATGCTGGCGAACTAGCGCTGTCCCGTTCCCCGGGTCGTCGATGTTTACCGCGAGCAATACGTAGTCGTCCAGCGCGGCACGAACGGTTTCGTTCCGATAGTGGTTTTTGTCATATCGCTCGCAGTACGTACACCACGTCGCCCAGTAGTAGACTAGAACCGGCTTGTCCTGTGACTGGGCCGCATCGAACGCGGTACTGGGGTCGGTTTCCCACTCTAAACCGCCCTGATACGTGTGTGCGTCGTCTCGGACCACCGGTGCAGCGTTCATCGAATAGTAGCCTACCCCAAGGACCACCAGAAAGAACGCGATGGTGATCGTTTTACGAGCGTTCATTTGGTGACTGTGTCAAAATATGTGATGCCAGAAAGGCTGTCGGTTCCTGTTACCGCTTGCGCTGGGCGTACGCCACAGCAAGGAGCGCGATGATTAGCGCCGCGGCCATCATGAACGCGGCGGCACTGGTCGGGGAACTCCCGTCGCTGCTACCGCCGCTAACCCCGGCCTGCTGTGGTTCCGCTGTCTGCTGTGATGCGGCCGTTTCTGCGGGCGTTCCGACCGAAGCCGTGTCATCGCCGCTGTCCGGCGCAGACGCCTCGCCCGCATCTGCGGGGAGCATGGGTTCGCCGCCGCTTCGAGAGGGCAGACGCGGCATTTGTTGCTCGGGGTACTGTCCGGTGAGACTGGTCATGAACGCGGTGACGTTCTCGGCCTGCTGGTCGGAGATGTTCTGGCCGACCTGGCAGGACGCCATCACCCTCGTCGCGTTCTCTAGCGTCCGGACCTGACCGTTATGGAAGTACGGCGCTGTGTGCTCGACGTTCCGGAGCGTCGGAACTTTGAACATGTGTTCGTCACTGCTGTCGCCCGTCACGTCAGCGCGCCCAGCGTCGGCATACAGGTTGTACTGTTCGATGTACTGGTCGCACTGCGGGTTCGAACCCTGGTAGACGCCCAGCTTCTGGTAGTATCCGTTCCCGTTCTCCTGCTGCCACTGCGGGCCGTTGAAGGCGGGACCGGAGTGACAGCCCTGACAGCCCAGTTCCTTGAACGTCTCCATCCCGTTGAGCTGCCGTTCGGTCAGGGCGTCCTCATCACCTCTGACGTACCGGTCGTACGAGCTGTTGGGGGTGATGAGCGTCCGCTCGTAGGCGGCGATTGCGTCGACGGTGTTGTTGAGCGTGACCGGGTCCTCACCGCCGTAGACCTCCTCGTACATTTCGACGTAGCCCTCGTTGTTACGTATCTTCTCCATCGCCGCCTCGGAGGTCGGCATCCCCATCTCGACGCCTGCGGTGATGGGACCTTTTGCCTGCTCTTCAAGCGAGTCGGCGCGGCCGTCCCAGAACTGGGTGCTCATGAACACGGCGTTCCACACTGTCGGCGAGTTCCGCGGCCCGGTCTGGCCGTGGACACCGCGACCGACAGTTCGGCTCCCGTCACCGCCCTCCATCACGTTGTGGCAGGTGTTACAGGAGATAGAGCCGGTGTCCGAGAGGCGGGGGTCGAAGAACAGCCGCTTTCCGAGTTCGATCTTCGCCTCCGTGTCGTTGGGCTTCCGAACCTCCTCATAGGACGGCAGCGGCTGACTGGTCGGAGGTTCGACGGGTAAATCGGACGTCTCGTTGCTACTCTGATTACTCGTCTGTGCGGTCTGTTGCGCTGTCTCGTCAAGCGTGTCGCTCACTGCTGGACCTGACGGCCCCCCATCCACAGCACCGACGGTGCTTACGATAGGTCCGCCAATCAACAGTAGCGACATACCGACGACGAAGACGGCGCGAGCCAACGGCTGTCGCGACATATTCGTACATGTTCCTGATTCCTATTAAAATCGGACGGTAAATATGCAGGGGGTGTCGCGCCAGCTCAGTCGACCGCCGTCTATTGATTACCGGCCTTCGGTTCGTTGAGAATCCGCACAACAGTTTTTTGTTTGGCCTCAAGAACTGAGCGTATGAACGTATTGTCACGGCTCGAAACCCGCGGGATTCCGTATCTCCGCGCGCTGTTTCGGTCTAGCAGTATCAAGTACCTGACCCTCCTTGCCGGGCTAGCGTCGCTGGGGAGCGTCTTCGGCATGGCATCAGATTCGATGTACGGCGTGAGCAATCAGATCAACCTGATCGCGTATTGGCACATCGGCCTAGCGACGGCCGCGGCGGTCGCGCTCACGGTGACGTTCCTCGGATGTGCCCTCTATCTGACGACCGAGACGCCGTTCTGGGAGTTTCTCGCCCACTCGTCGGGCGAAGTCGGGTTCCTGATGGTCACGCTGACGCTGGCGACTGGGAGCGTGTGGGGGAAAGTCATCTGGAACAGCTGGTGGGAGTGGACTGACATCCGCCTTGTCACGTTCCTCGTCATCTGGTTCATCTACGCGGGCTACCTGCTCATCTACTCCGCCGGCGGGGACTCCGCCTCGCTCAAACGCATCACGTCGGTATACGGTATCGTCGGGTTCGTGACCGTGCCGCTCTCGTATCTGTCCACGCGGCTCTGGACGCCCACGTTCCATCGACCGACGACTGGGAATCCGGACGCGGACGCGACGATTACAGTCCCGGCTTTACTCCTTTCCATCGCGGCACTCCTGCTCGTCTATCTCTATCTCGTCGGGTCCCGGGTACAGCTACGCGAACTCAAACGTCGGGTCAACTACGCCCGTCGCGACCGGGCGCTCGACGACCACGCGATGGGGCCGAGCCAGGGGGGTGATTAAAGATGGAACCCCTCCTTCTGGTCGGCTACAGCGCGGTCTTTCTGGCGCTCATCATGTATGTCGGCTACCTCCGTAACCGGGTCACGGCACTCGAAGAACAGATTTCGGAACTCGTCGATCAGTAACGCAGCGCCCGTTTGAGTCGCCCGGGCCAGGCCAGCTTTTACAACTGGACGCTCAGATCAAGCCGACTCCAGCCGGTCGCGCCGTCCGGAAACGGACTTGAACGCACACGCGTCTGCTCCGCTCCGGTTCCGTCGATTGCTTTCGCTACGACAGTGTAATCGGAGCGCTCCGGCTGCCATTCGTACTTCCACTGCCGCCAGGTGTCCGGGTCCGGCAGTTGGTCTGACAGCGTTGCCGCGTCCCACGTTTCGCCACCGTCAAGCGAGACAAGCACCGCTCGTATCCCATCTGTTCCGGCGTAGGCGTGTCCACCGAGCTGGACCCGTCCGTCGGAAAGGCGGTTACTCGTGCTGATTTTGACGACCGTATTGACCGTACCCATGCCGTTCCAGCCCCGCTCTTCCCAGTAGCCGCTCTCCGACTGGTCGACGACCTCGATCTCGTCGAGCCACTTCACGTTGAGCTTGCCCCACCGGTTGGGGAGCAGCGCGCGGACCGGGAAGCCGTGTTGGCGCGGGAGTTGGCTTTCGTTCATTCCGTAGGCCAGCATCGCGTCCGAGAGCATCGACATCGGCATCGAGTAATAGTAGTCGTCGGCCGCGCGGAAGACGACGTGGCTCCCGTTCGCGCCGGCTTCAGAGAGAACGTCCATGAGCGAACAGCCCGTCCAGAGGGCGGTACCGATCTGCTCGCCGTCGACCGGGTCGCCCAGACAGCGGAGTGTTTTGAACCGATACATCGTCTCTCGCTGTCGCAGTTCCTCGTAGGTAAACTCCCTCTCAGTCTCGACGTTGCCGGTGACGGAGAGCGCCCAGCTATCCGCCTCGACAGTCGGCGGACGGGGATTGATATCGACGGTGAAAAACGAGTCCGTCGTGTCGACCAGGCCGGTCATCCCCTCGACATCGAGCGACCGGTCGGCCGCCGTGGCGAGGCGCTGATCGACCGGGTTGGACTCGTCTTCACGTTCTGACGACGACGTCGAGAGGTCCTCTGTCTGGGAGCCGCTGCCCTGCACGAATCCGACGGCGTGCGCGACGACGTTGTAGGCCCCGAGTCCGGCGAGGGTCTTTACGAACGCACGCCTGTCATCAGGGGTCGCCGGCTGCTCGCTGCTGTCGTCGGTCGAGCGCGCAATCACCAGCCCGGTCCCGATTGTCCCGGCGGCGGCAGGTACGATGGCGGGCAGCGGTGACCAGACAGTAGCGGCGACGAACACCCAGACGACGAGCAGCGATAGCACCATGCCACCGACGTTCGGGGCCCCCTCGACGAGCCGCTCACCCGCGCGAAATCCGGCGTAGCTGACCGCACCAGTTACCCCGGCCAGCGCGATTCCGAACACGAGGAGGGCAAGCGAAAACGACAGGTCGCCGAAGTTCCAGATGATCGAGGCGACTAGTGAACTCGGGAGGACGTCCAGCGCGGTTCGGCTCGCCGCGATGATGACGAACTCCCGAGACGTCCCATACAGTGCGAACGAGGTCCCCACAACCGAGACCCCGCTAGTGAAGACAGTGATCGCACGGCGAGACCGGCCCTGAAAAATCCCAGACGTCTCGTTCATGGATCGAAACGTGGTTATTGTACCGGCCGCGCCGCGACCGCTTGTTCACTGTCTGTCCCGTCGTCGCTTGACACGTTGCCGTATGCCGTCACGTTCTCGTGGCCCGTGACGTTCGCGTGGGTACCGTTCATCGACTCGTATTTCGTGGAGTTGTTGTGGCCTGGGGGATGCTCGCCCTCGTGTGCGCGGATCGATAGCGATTCCGCTTCGACCACGCTTCCGTTGTAGTACCCCTTTGCGACGACCGTCCGCCCGACGGACATCGTTTCCGGCATCGGACCGTCATAGACGACAGGGACCGATGCGTTCCCGTCAGTGACGTCGAACGACAAGCGCTCGTTCGTCTGTTCGATATCGATGGCAATGCCTTCGAGGTTTACTCTGTCCCCGTTGTATTCGTTGGTGTCCGTTATCTTCGTTGGCGTCGTAAACTCGGCAGCACCACCCATCGTGGTGACGGCCATCGCCCCGAACAGTACCGGGATTAACACACCGCCGACGAGGAGTCGTGTCTTCGTTTGCATAGATGATCGTGCGATAGTGTGGCGTCACGGCCAGACCGTTCGGTCACAGCGCAGTTCGTGGACTCGTATGGAGACGTGATGGCTACAGGAGTTTGTAACTACCGAACGCGTACGCATCCTTGTTCAAGAGTAGGTACACGATTGCTTTCAGTAACTCAGTCCGTTATCAGCTCCTGGGAACGCACGCGGCTATTATGCTCCCGAACATATTCACTTCCTCGTGACCAACATGGTCGCGTGACGCGTCGAGCGGAACGCAATTCGATACCTATGACTGATACAGACGATCTTGACAGACGTCGGTTTATCGCGAGTATCGGCACAGTAGTCGCAGGGACATCTATCGCGGGGTGTACTGCGCCCGGTACGAGTTCGGGCACGGGCGAGCAGTCGCCAAGCGCCGAAACCGAAGCGGACGCTGGCGAGGAAACAGCAGCGCCCACGGAGACGGCGACAGCTGCGGAAGAGGAGGCGACCGCTACCGCATCCGGGAGTGGGGACGTCCCCTCGTCGGTGTCGTCATACCTCAGCGAGACGACTAACTTCGACGGCAGTGCGACCGACGCGACCGACCAGGACACTGTCACGGTGGACGTCGGCGCATCGGGGAACAACGGGAACTTCGCGTACGCCCCGGCCGCAATCGAGATCTCGACCGGGACGACGGTGCAGTGGGAGTGGACAGGAAAGGGAGCCGCGCACAACGTCGTGGCGGAAGACGAAACGTTCAATTCCGGGTCGTCGGCCAGTGGGACGGGCGTCAAGTTCGAATACACCTTCGAGGAAACCGGAGTGTATAACTACTACTGCACGCCTCACAAGGCACTCGGAATGAAAGGCAGCGTAATCGTGCGGTAGCATCACACCGGTCGTCGGACTGAGGCAGAAACCGCTCTCGTACTTCTTCTCGGCCACGGATCTCAAATACAGAGCACTGTCGCTCCTGTCCGGAGAACACGGTAGCCACAGCGGAGCGTCCTGCGACCGCTGGGAGCGGCTACAAGATTACGAATTCAATATAGCAATATCGGATTTATTGTCGGGACGAACCCCCGTTCTTCGGAAGGAACGCCGTTCCTCGAATTCGGCCGAGATGTGCTGAAAAACGAGTCGCCTCACATCGGCGCACCAAAGCGCCGTCTTACGCTTCGTAGCCGGCGTAATCCATCAATTGCTTGAAGATGTCGGTGTCCATCGCCTCCTTGTAGACGACGCCGGTGACCATCCCGCCGGGGTAGGAGTTCCCGTTCATCGCGTGGCTGACCTTGTGACAGTGCGCGAGGTAGATACCGGGGTCGGCGTCGGCCTCGAACTCAATCGTATGTCGCCCAGCGGGCGGGATGCTGGTGATATCCTGGTCGTGGCGGGCGGCTTCCGGAATCTTCCCGCCGTCCTTGTGGGTCACCTGGAAGCGATGGTTGTGGATGTGCATCGGGTGGTCCATGTACCCGTTGTTACACATGTGGATGCGCACCGTGTCGCCCTGCTCGACGATGATCGGCGAGCCGTCCTCCGGGTGGAGCGTCCGGGGTGCCGCCTTGCCGTTGATGGTGAACGTGTCGGGACGGCGGTTGCGGGCGTCGTAGCTGGCATCCATGCCGGCCATCTGACGGTTGAGCCGGGAGTCCCACTCCTTCAGCGTCATGAAGTACTCCTTGTCGGCCGGTTCGTACCCCTTCGGGTCGACTCGGAAGATACCGTACATCCCCATGTCGATGTGGCGATGGGTCTGGTAGTGACAGTGATAGAGATGCGTGCCCGTCACGTTCGCGGGGATGGTGTAGGTGTGTTTCTGGCCGGGGTCGATGCGGATGCCCGTCGTCGTCGGGACGCCGTCGTCTTCCCACTGCTTCTGGACGGCGTGGAAGTGGACCGTGTGCGGGCGCATACCGTCCGTGTTGTCGAAGGTGACCTCCATGTCCTCGCCCTCGGTCGTCCGGAGAATCGGCCCCGGGACGCTCGGCTCGCCGTCGTCGGCTTTGAACGCCCACACCTTCGGGAGTTCGACGGGGCCGCCCATCGACTCGCCGGGATGGGCTTCGTGTTTGGCCGGGACAGAGGAGAGCGTCACTTCGCCGCCCTGCTCGTCGACGTTGACGATCTCCGGCGGCGAGGTGGTCGGGAGGTCGCTGTCGGATTGTGCTGGGGTTGTGCTGGTGTCGACTGACTCTTCGGTTGGAACCTCACCCGGGGCGGTACAGCCCGCAAGCGCGACCGTGCCACCGAGGCCGGACGCTTTCACGAAGTCACGACGGGAGATGCCCGATCCGGGTGCGCCGATCTGGTCTTCCATAAGCAACTGATCGTAATATCCCACAGTATAAACCCCCGAAGGGAGTTCTCAGACCGACAGAAGCGTTCTCAGTTACTGGGAACGATGGAACGGTTACAGATAAGTGCCCCATATATTGCGTGCTGTGTGGCGGAAACGTCGGCTATGTCGGGCGGTAAGCGCTCCTAAGTCGGTTACATTAAACGTCTTGGGCGGGCAGTGTCGGGCAAGGATGGTCCGGGACCCCTTCGCTGACGAGGAGACGCCGGAGTTACAGGCGGTCCTCGACGCACTCGACGACGAGGATTGTCGTGCTATCGTCAGCGTACTGGAGGAACCGTTGACGGCGAGTGAGATATCCGACCGGAGCGGTGTACCGCTATCGACGACCTACCGAAAGCTCGAACTGCTGACGGAGTCCTCGTTGCTGTACGAGGGTGTCGAGGTCCGGTCAGACGGTCAACACGCGAGCCGATACGCTATCGACTTCGAGGAAGTCGTCATCAGTCTCGACGAGGAACTGTCGCTCACCGTCGATATCTCACACAGGGCTCGGACGCCGGACCAACGGCTCGAAAACCTCTGGTCCGAGGTGCGAAAGGAGACATAATCATGGTACACATCCCAAGTTCACAGGTCGGCATCGTCGTCTCGAAGACACTGATCCTCATTCTTGGTGGACTGATAACGTACTACTCGTATCAGGCGTACAGCCGGACGAAAAGCCCCCAGCACAAGTGGCTCACCTACGGGTTCGGGGTGGTGACCCTCGGTGCGTTTGCCGGCGGTGTCCTCGACATCGCCGTCGGCAGGTATCTCGGTCAGCAACTGCTCGCTGTGAGCGTCTTCACGTCGAGTTCACTGACCGCCATCGGGCTGGGCATCATCCTGTACTCGCTGTACGTTCGGTAGCGGCCACGTAGCGCCCCCGCGTGACACCATCTTCGCCTCTTGAGTATCGGTTTCGGTCAAGGCGGGCAACTGCGCCGTGGCAGTGGTATTCTCACCGGCTGGAAACGCTACGGACGGTATATTTACCAGCATGTGTCAATCAGAGCTATGTTAGGAACGAACGCAGTTTTGTTAATCGGGATGAAGACGGTCACACTGGTCTGTGGAGCAATACTGACGACGCTGACCTACCGCGCGTACCGCCGTACTGAAGCACCGGCGATGCGGGCACTCTGTCTCGGTATCGGGTTCGTCACGTTGGGCGCAATACTCGGCGGCACCCTCCACCAACTCGTCGGCATGCCAGTGGCACAGAGCGTCACCGTCGAAGAACTGTTCACCGCTGCTGGGTTCTTTATTCTGACCTACTCGGTGTACACGGACCAGCCGACCGCGACGAACTAAGTCACGAATCCTCAGCGGACGTGCGCTCACGACCGGTCAGCAGTGTGGGCAGTGACTCTGGGCTGTGTTCGACGAGAACGGCGGCGAGGTTGCCCGCGAACAGCACGGTCCCGAAAAACGCGAGCGCCCCGGCGACCAGCGCCGTGCCGTCCGGTGTCTCAGACCACTGATTGCTCACGATGAGGGCGTACGCGACAGTCAGCGCAGCGCCGTCCACAGCGGCGATTCGGTGATCGTACAGGTCATCGACCATGGGCACGTCCTCGAAGCCGAGGCGGTCGCTGTACCGGTGGACCCAGACGATGAACGGGACAACGTGATACAGCGTCCCGAGGACGACGAAGCCGATGCCGCCGACGAGCACCACTGTCGACGGCTGACCGAGCAGCCCGGCGTACGCCAGCGGGTCGTTCCACCATGCGAACACCGTCAGTCCCGCCCAGAGAAACAGCGATAGCGCTGCGACGCTGTATCGGGTCAGCATCGGTGACCACTCGACACGCGCGCCGAGAAGCTGTCGTGCCAGAAGTGCCGCCACCACGCCAACGCCAGCAGCGACGAGAACCGCGCCGAACCGGGCCAGAACGGGTGACCCGATCAGCCGACCGCTAGCGAGCGCAAGAACGCCGAATGGATAGACGGCCGTCTCCGCCCGCTGGACCGCCGCGTCGATGTTGCCGGTGTCGGCTTGGGTGAACATCGGGGCGAGCTGCGCCAGTGCACCCGCGACGGTCGTCAGGACCGCACCGAACACGGCGAGTGTCGCGTGGGCCAGCAGGAGTCCCTGCCGGCCGATTCCCAGAAGCGGGAGGACGCCGGCGGCGTGGTCCATCGCCAGCACGAACCCGGCGGCAGTCACGAGGGCGAAAAACACCAGTGCCCAGCCGAAATGAATCGCCGTTACGTCGGGCTCCGCAGCGAGAAGCGTCCGTCCGATATTATAACAGAGTGTCCAGATCCCGACCACCGCGAACGCTCCAGCGACTGGCAACAGGGCAGGAGTCGCTGTCAGGAAGCCGGCCGCCAGACCCGCGAACCCGACCGCGGCGAGTGGTAGCTGCGCAGCAGCGAGGCGACGAGAATGGAGTTCGATGCCACACCAGACCGGGACGAACTGCGTCAGCGCCCCCATGATAGTGAGACAGACCCATCCCGCGAGCAAAAGGTGGACCTGTGCGAGATGGCCGGCCCGCCCCTCGACGATGCCGACGGTGACACCGGCGACCAGAAACGCCAGTGCGACGATAAAATGACGCAGCGGAATCGTCATCGGCGGTGCGGCGTTCGCGTCCACGTCGGCAGGTATCCCGCTCATTACCGTTTAGTACGAGCCAGGCCCTGCTGGCAATGGGGCCGAATATGTTCGGGAAAAGGGTCGGCCCGCTCACAACCGAACCCGAACATATGGCGTCGAACCACCCAGAGCAAATCGCGGCCCTGATTTCGGAGACGGATGCACCCACTGACGCGCCTACGGAGCGCCTCGATGTGCAGTCGCTCGGGCCACCGAAGCCGCTCAAGCAGACGCTGGAGCGACTCACAGAGCTGGACGACGATACCGTCCTCGTCCAGTTCAACGACCGCACCCCACAGCACCTCTACCCGAAACTCGAGGACAGAGGCTACGACTTCGAAAGTGTTGAAACCGATGATGCCACAGTGACTGTCATCTGGCGCAGATGAGTCGGAACACGGAGTCACCCGCTGACGTCGAAGAAGCGATAGCTCGTATCGACAGCCGAGGTGCGAAGATTCGGCGGGAGCAACTCGAGCAGACGCTGTCACAGCTACAGCAGGACAGCGAACTAACGGCTGACCAGCGGCTGGCAGTCGAGAAGCTGAGCGAACGGCTCGTCGAGCGACTGCTCGCTGTCCCCCGGGCGAGTCTACAGGACGCGGCAAGGAGTGCGGACGACGAGCGGATCGAAACGGCGATCTCCCTGTTCGAGTGATACTATCGGTTGTACTCCCGTGACAAATGTTGCTACCACGGGATAGCGAAAATCGTCACGAAGGTACAGCCACCAGTACGAGTCTATTCCGACGTCGCCGCCAGAACGAGCAGTGCCTCGCTGTCCGCCGTTGCGGCGGGGGAGATGTCTTGGTCACCGTCGAACCGGACGATCTCTCCGGGTGAGAGCGACAGCGTCTCGTCGCCGAGCGTCAGGTCCACGGCGCCCGAACGGAGGAGGAACACGATGTCCCGACCGGGATGCTTGTGAGCCGGAATCGACTCGCCCGCATCGAGCGTCAACCGGATGGTCTTTGGCTCCCCGTCGAACAATCTCGTCCGGCCGTCCCCGTCGCCGTCGAGGGTTGCTCGCTCGGTTTCTGTGGCGGTAGATTCGCTCATTGTTTCGGAAGGTCGGCGACGTACTTCTGTGGGCCGTCCTGCTCGCACTGGTAATTCGCCGCGTCGAACGCCTCGACCTCGGCTTGCATCTCGTAGAACAGCGGCTTTGGCTCGTGATCGTTGATAATCCGAAGCGTCTCCCCTGAGGACAGCGCCTCGAAGGAGTCGTGTATCTTCGAGTGTCGCTCCGGCGGCGGCGTCTCGCGCAGGTCGAGTGTGGTTGCTGGCATCACCTGAGCGTTCGTCGGGCGTCGTGGAGGGGGTTCCCCCGAACACGTTCGGGAGTAGGTCCTGATGGCTGCCGCCCGTTCGGTTCAGTATGAGCCTTCTCTCCGGCCTCCGTGGCGGCTCAGACGTCGGGTTCGATAGCTACGGGACGTTCGTTCCCGAACACAACCCGGACCCCGGCCCGTTCCTGTCAGAGACAGCAGTACTGACCGGCACCGACCACGCCGCGTTCCACCGACTCACGATGGATCTGTTCGACGAGCGCGGCGTGTACGACATGACTTTCGGGTACAACCTCGCACGGCTAAACCTCGACCACCGGCACCCAGATGCGGGCTTCCGCTACGGTCGTGAGACGGACGACAGTAGCGTGTTGCGAGCCGAGTTCACGCCGACGACTGAGTTCTGCCCACAGAGCGATACGCTGACTGTCGGCGCGTTCCGAGCCTGGAACGGGCTGTCGGACCGCCACGAGTACGACCTCGTCCGCGTCCGGGTGAGCCCGGGTCACCACCAGAGCACGAGTATCAACGACAAACTCCAGCAACTCGAAACGCGGTACCGGCAAACCGGCGAACTCCGGACGGACGACGAAGACGAGTCGTCCGACGAGAGCGTCCCGTTCTGACAGAATACAGTCATCACAGGAGCGGTCTCCGTGAACTCACGAAGATACAATCGCTGGCATAAGTGGTCGGTCCGGGCCATCACACTGCCGCAATACCGTGGCGATGAACCGCTTGTTTTGACGAACTGAAGACATGGAAAACGTTATACGGTTTGCTGGGCGACATATCGTAGACTGAGCCTACTGGGTGGGACATCGGTGGCTTGGTGGGATAGTGGAGGGTTCCTCCACTACAAAAAGCAACAAGGTATCAAAAAACGATGATATCAGGTTACTTCCAGCGTGGCGTCGCGGCTGGCCGGAGGGGACTCTGAGATGGGCACCGGCATCTTCCGGGATGCGGACGGCACCTACAACAAGCGGCTTCTGGGACTGTTACTTCTCGTTCTATTCGCCGTCATCGGGGCCGGCGTTGGGACCCTCGGTCTCACCGACAACAGCGATCCGGAACCCGACCAGTCCGCTACCGAGATGACGCCGAGCCCGACAGAGCCGACGCCAATAGAGACACCGGACGGAACTGACTCCGCTCAGACCGAGAGCGGCGGCAGTGCCTCACCGCCGCCGAGTGCGCTCCTGACTGAAACTCCGTCTAGCACCCAGTCCGACGGGCGTACTACCAGCAACGCGACGGATGGATAGTCCAACAGCGTGACGTCGGCTCCTCAGGAAAACAGCAGATTGAGATTGAACCCGGTCACGCCGATCCCCATCACTGTCAGGAGCGCCGGCGGGCCGTAGTAGAGCAGCGGGTCCTCCTCAAGCACGCCGCCCCAGATGCTCACGCCGAGACAGCAGTAGATAACGAGGAGTTTGAGTCCGAGGAAGCCGCCGCCGCCGAACGACTGAATCGCCCACCTGATCGCCGGGTTCGCCTCGGTGAACGTCGGGACGAAATAGACGATGGCGATAGTGGTAACCACGTCGCCGACACCGTACGTCGCCAGCGCCACCGCCCACACGCTGGAGAAGGACCGGCCGGAGAAGGAACTCCCTTCCAGCGTCAGCCAGTCATCATCGGCAGCACCCATACTGCGTTGGGGTATGGGCAGCGGCTATATATACTCCGAGGGCCGGTTATCTGATTTGAAAAGGACGGTTGCGGTGTGGTGCGCCACGGGTCATTGAGCCGATCCCTCGATTTAGCCGCCTCAAAGAGCTATATTGCAGCCCTTGAAAACCCACAGCCGCTATCAGTAACCGCTCGTATTCATCTGTGATTCTATCCCATGAAATTGAGTGGTGAGTCCCGCAGCAGAGACTCGCTCCGAAGTCGCCGTTCGTGTACTGCCGACGCGGGTGCATGGAAAGGGACTTATCCGGCGGGCGGCCACGGAGAGGTAATGAGCCTGTCCGACGCGGACCACGAACTCGTGGTCGAGGAGATCGGTCGGGAGCCGACACGGGCGGAGGCCGCTCTCTTCGAGAACCTCTGGAGCGAACACTGCGCGTATCGCTCCTCTCGCCCCCTGCTGTCGGCGTTCGACTCCGAGGGCGACCAGGTCGTCATCGGCCCCGGCGACGACGCGGCCGTCGTCTCCCTGCCGACCCACGACGATGGCGAAGAGATGTACATCACGATGGGCGTCGAGTCCCACAACCACCCGTCCTACGTCGACCCGTTCGACGGGGCGGCGACGGGCGTGGGCGGGATCGTCCGCGACACGCTGTCGATGGGGGCCTACCCCATCGCGCTGGCCGACTGTCTGTACTTCGGCGATTTCGACCGTGAGCACTCCCGCTATCTCTTCGAGGGCGTCGTCGAGGGCATCTCCCACTACGGGAACTGCATCGGTGTCCCGACGGTCGCCGGCAGCGTCGCTTTCCACGACGACTACGAGGGGAACCCGCTCGTGAACGTCTCCTGTATCGGCCTGTTGGAGCCCGAGCGGACCATCACCGCTGAAGCACAGGAGCCCGGCAACAAGCTCGTCCTCGTCGGCAACGCGACGGGCCGGGACGGCCTCGGCGGCGCGTCCTTCGCCAGCGAGGACCTCGCGGAGGACGCCGAAACGGAGGACCGGCCGGCCGTGCAGGTCGGCGACCCGTACTCTGAGAAGCTCCTCATCGAGTGTAACGAGGCGCTGTTGGACGAGGAGCTCGTCGAGTCGGCCCGCGATCTCGGGGCCGCCGGCCTCGGTGGCGCGTCGTCCGAACTGGTCGCCAAGGGCGGCCTCGGCGCGCGCATCGAACTCGACCGCGTCCACCAGCGCGAACCGAACATGAACGCCATGGAGATTCTCCTCGCAGAGAGCCAGGAGCGGATGGTGTACGAGGTCGCGCCGGAGAACGTCGACCGCGTGGCCGAACTCGCCGAGCGATACGACCTCGGCTGTTCGGTCATCGGCGAACTCACCGAGCCGGGCACGAACTACGTCTGTACGTTCGAGGGGAGCGAGACAGCTGTCTCGGACAAGTCGAGCGGGCAGCGCCCGCGAGACAGCGAGACGGTCGTCGACGTGGACGCGGAGTTCCTCGGCGAGGGCGCGCCGATGAACGACCTGCCAAGCGACGCGCCGCCGGAACAGGAACGGGACCTGCCGACAGTGTCGCTGGACGCGGCCTTCGAGCAGATCGTCGGCAGCCCGAACTGCGCCTCGAAGCGGTGGGTGTACCGCCAGTACGACCACGAGGTGCAGGTCCGCACGAGCGTCCTGCCCGGCGACGACGCCGCACTGCTTGCCGTCCGCGAGGCCGGGACGGGGCTGGCGTTCTCCGCCGGCGCGGACCCCAACTGGACCGACGCCGCACCGTACGAGGGCGCGCGCGCCGTGGCGCTGGAAAACGCCACCAACGTCGCCGCGAAGGGCGCGACGCCCCACGCGGCCGTCGACTGCCTGAACGGCGGTAACCCCGAGAAGCCCGACGTGTACGGCGGCTTCAAGGGCATCGTCGACGGGCTGGCGGACATGTGCAGCGACCTCGACGTGCCGGTCGTCGGCGGCAACGTCTCGCTGTACAACGACTCACAGAGCGGCCCTATTCCGCCCACGCCGACGCTCGCGCTGGTCGGGGTCAAGGACGGCTACGACGCCCCGCCGCTATCGCTGTCCGGCGAGGGAACGCTCGTCGTCGTCGGCGACACCGCACTGGAAGGCGAGGCCGACCCGCGACTCGGCGGCTCCGAGTACACCGCGCAGTTCGGCGGCACCGACCGCTTCCCCGACCTCCCGGCGGACGCGACGGGGCTCATCGAGACCATCGCCGCGGTCGCCGACGCCGACCACGTGCTGGCGAGCCACGACGTGAGCCACGGCGGGCTAGCGGTGGCACTGGCGGAGATGGTTCACGAGGACGCCGGCGCGTCGGTCGAGATCGAGACGGCCGAGCGCGGCACCCGGAAGCGGCTCCTGTTCAACGAGCGGCCCGGCCGCGTCGTGTTCGAGACGACCGATCCGGCGGCGGTCCGGGAGGCCTTCGACGGCGTCGCCCCGGTGACGGAACTAGGTGAGGCAAACGGCTCCGACCGGCTCGACATCACCGTCAACGACGAGACGCTGCAGTACGACGCCGCAGAGATCGGCGACCTGCGCTCCGTTATCGAGGACGAACTGGCCTGATTACCAGCGGATCTCGAACCGCGCACCGCCCGACTCGCTTTCTGTCACCGTCACCGTCCAGCCGTGGGCTTCGGCGATACTCTGGACGATAGAGAGCCCGAATCCCGTGCCGGAGGCGTTTGTCGTATAGCCGTGTTCGAACACCTGTGCTCGGTCGTCCTCCGGAATGCCAGGGCCGTCATCGGCGACGAAGACACCGTTCTGTCCGGTCGGACCCAGGTCGGCGACGACAACGGCAGTATCCGGTTCGGCGTGTTCCACGCTGTCGTCGGACCCCGTCCGACTGCTTGTGGAACCATGTTCGACACTGTTTCGAAACAGGTTCTCGAACAACTCCTGGAGCCGTTCCGAATCTGCCTCGACCGTCGCGCCGGCGTCGACCGTCAGCGTCGCATCGGCTGTCTCGACCTGGTCCCACGCATCGGTTGCAATCGTCGCCACGTCGACCGGAGCCGTCTCACCGACGACCTGTCCCTGGCGGGCCAGCTCCAGCGTGTCATTGAGCAGCCGTTCCATCCGGTCTTGGGCCCTGGAGATGGCATCCAGGCGCTCGCGGATTCTCTCGTCGTCGACAGTGTCGAGCAAGTGATCGGTCTGGCCCACTGCGACGCTCAGTGGATTCCGCAGGTCGTGACTGACGATGCTAACGAACTCATCGAGCCGTTCGTTCTGGTGTTTCAACTGCTGCTCACGACGCTTTCGCTCGGTGATGTCGGTGTATATACCGTACCCTTCCACCTCGCCACTCTCCCGAGTGACGATAACGCTCCGAAACAGGTACGTCCGCACCTCGCCGGATGCGGTCGCCCGCTTGACCTCCTGCTCGGACTGGCCGGTGTGTTCCCACCAGTCCGTCGCGATGGCTGTCGGGTCGGCCTTGGGTGGCGCAAGCAGCGCTTGAAGCTCCGTCCCGACCACGTCAGCCCAGTCGTAGCCGAACGCCGACTCGAAGGCCTCGTTGACCGACTTAACGCGAGGCTCCCGTTGGTCGAACTCGACGACGACGGCCGGGTTCGGGATATTCTCAAGCAGGGCGTCGAATCGGTCCTGGGCCGCGAGCTGTACGCGGAGTTCGCTTGCGACGAGGGCGATGTACCCGTCGTAGTCATGCTGGATGACCTCGCAAACATCACGGGCGTCCATGTTCGTCATCGCTCGGTCGTCCGCGAGCCCGAGGTCGCCCATCGCCTCGTCGACCATGGTCGATGCTTTCTCGACCCCGACCGTCTCCGCGAACTTTGAAACGAGGGTAGCCCGGTCCATCTGTTACTCCGGTAGTGCGAAAACGACGGTGGTCGTGTTGTGAAAGCCACTGAGCTGTCCGGTCTGCATGCACAGCTCCCCGTACGTCTCGAACCCGGCGAAGGGGGCGGCGAGTCCTTCTGTCAACTCGTCGACGGCGTCTGGGAACGCGTCTTGCAGGGAGACTCGCCGACAGGCACAGTCGTAGACGAACGCGCCGGCGATGTCGCCCGCACTCATCGCCAGCGTGTCGTCAGCGGCCCGCCTGGCGGAGGTTATCTGTTCCGCACGGCTCCCGTACATCACGCGGAGCACGGTGCCTTCGGGGATATCGACGGCGAACTGCAACGACCCCGTGGACTCGTTTGCAGCGCGTGGCCAGCGTATCTTGTAGCCGTCGCCCTGATCGATACCGAACTCGTATGCCGCCATCAGCATGGTCAGTTCCTCGGAGTCGGTCGACAGGTCGTCGACCGACGTGTCGAAGGTCTCTGCGACGGAGTCTCGAACGGCGTCTTTCCACACCTCGAAGGCCGGCTCACCGCCGAGTTCGTGGACCACGTTCCCGGATGCCTCTGTCACCTCCCATGGGTCCGAAATCGGTTCGTGACCATGGGAAACGGAGATGACTGCCCGTTTCGTTCCCGACACCTGTGTAAGTACCAGCGCGTCTTCGGCAACCGTCTCACCACAGAACACCGGTGTCGACTCCATCTGGTAGTTGTCCGAGGCCGCCCCGCCCGCGAACCCGACGTGTGGACCCAGCCGGCGCTGGATCGCAAGCGACAGGCGTTCGCCGACGCCGGAAAGCCCGTCATGGAGCACAAGCGCCGACTGGTACGGGTACTCGGTACCGTCCGGTAGCGCTCGGACCGCGTCTCTGACGGTCCCCTGGATGTTGTCGCCGAGACCGGTTGCCATAGCCGTATCGAACCGGAACGCGTCGCTCGTCACGAGCACAACGGCGACGCCGCTGTCCATCGTCCGCTCTTCGGTGAACGTGCCAGAGGCCGTACAGCCGATGACGGCTGTCTCGTCGTCGACAGCGTCGGTGACGGCTGCGAGAACGGCCTCAGGGTCCAACTCAGAGTCGGCGAACACCTGACAGAAATCCACCCGCTCGGCGTCCAGGCGTTCGCGGGCGGTCGTTGCCGCCGCACGGCCGGCGCGGCGTCCTGCCGTGGCGGTCGACGTGCCCGTCGCAATCGCCGTGCCGGCGTCCGATCCTGGCGACATATTATGCCCTGTTATTCACCGAGTAACTTATAGACTCCACCAAAACTGGTCCACGAAACGGCGACTCCGGTCCGTATACTCCTCGGTAATCGCCAGTTAACCATTTCGAACGAACCGGCGCTACAGAGTTCGAGCCGACTGCGGCAGTCTCAGGCCAGCGCCAGCGCGATACCGAACGTAAGCACCAGTCCGACCAGCAGTACGCCGAGCCCTGTGCCGACCTGGGACATGGTGAACGGGCTCTGTGGGGCCGTCGACCGAAGCGGCGGTTCTCGTGCGGGGAGTTCGACGTGTTCGGGGTCGTAGTCCGGCCGGTCCTCCTCGTGGTGGTCGTCTGCCATGGGCGATGGTTCTGGAGCGTTGTACGTGTAGCTGTCGGATTACCACTGACCAATTGCCCTCACGCTTGCACCAGTCGAAACGGTCAAACGGCGCTGTTGCGAAGCCCCGACCAAGAAATGACGCTCACGAAGCGAATCATCCCCTGTATCGACGTGGACGTGGACGAGAACGGGGACGCGGCGGTGTACACGGGAGTCAACTTCGAGGACCTGGAGTACACCGGTGACCCGGTGGAGATGGCCAAGGCCTACAACGAGTCCGGAGCCGACGAGTTCGTCTTTCTGGACATCACCGCCTCCGCCGAGGGGCGCGAGACGATGCTCGATACGGTTTCGGCGGTCGCTGACGAGGTGTTCATCCCGCTGACTGTCGGCGGCGGTATCCGAACCCGCGCCGATATCAAGGAGACGCTGCGAGCCGGCGCGGACAAGGTGTCGATCAACTCCGGCGCTATCGCCGAACCCGATCTGATCAATGAGGGCGCGGCAGCCTTTGGTAGTCAGTGTATCGTCATCTCCGTCGACGCCCGCCGGCGCTTCGACGAGGAGGGCGAGTACTACACCGAGGTCGACGGCGAGTCCTGCTGGTTCGAATGCACCGTCAAGGGTGGCCGTGAGGGAACCGGACTGGATGTCATCGAGTGGGCCACCGAGGCGGAGGAGCGCGGCGCCGGTGAACTGTTCGTCAACTCCATCGACGCCGACGGGACGAAAGACGGCTACGACATCCCGCTGATGACGGCCGTCTGTGACACCGTCTCGACGCCGGTCATCGCTTCTTCGGGCTGTGGCGGCCCGGGGGACATGGAAGAGGTGTTCGTCGATGCCGGTGCCGACGCCGGCCTCGCCGCCTCCATCTTCCACTTCGGCGAGTACTCCATCGCCGAGACCAAGGAGTATCTCGATAGCAAGGGGATCCCGGTCCGACTGTAACGCCGTCTCCGACTTAGGGTAGCAATATTAAACACACATACTTGTCAGTATACCTTCATGTAGAAGTTCGTTCGTAGCCTCGGATGTCTCGGTTTTCCCCGCGTCTCGACGTTCGATATCCGTTCTTGCTGTCAGCAGTCACGCCCATCCCAGCCCCTGGCAGCAGGTGTCAACGGGGTCGAACGGCCCGATGAATCAGCCTGTGACTGAGCGACCATGGGGGAACGTCTCCCCGGAACCGCAGCACTGCGGCTCGGCACCGGGCAGGTTTTATCCGCCCGACACGGAGAATCAGCAATGAAATGGCGGTGCGAATGGTGTGGCAAACCCCACGAGGAAGACGAGCCGCCGTGTGACAACTGCGGCCACGGCTCCTTCGAGGAGGCCGTGACGCAGGTCAACGAAGAGGTCGTCGAGGGCGGACCCAGATGGGTCTGTCTGGACTGCGGTCGCCAGCACCAGAAGAACTCCCCGCCGTGCAAGCGCTGTGGCGGGAGTAACTTCGAGCGACGGACGGGACCGCCGGAGGACGACCCGCTCGATGAGATCAAGACCGGCTGGCTGGACGTAGTAGAGACGAAGTACGTGATCGGCTACGCCGCCGTGGCGGTGTTGCTGGGCCTTATCGTGCTCGCTGCTGTGGGCAGTATCGCGCTGCCGGGCTTTGCCTCCGATACCCCTACTGGCCCGCCGCAGGTTGCGTCCCCGGCTGGGAGCGGTGACACTGTCAACTCGCTCTCGCTCGCCGGGGTTGAGGACACCTACCTCGACGTGTACAACGTCCGGCGGTCGGGCGTCGGCGGCGGGACGGTCTCTCGGAACGCGAGCATGGACGACGCCGCGGCCTACTACAACAAGGGCCGCGTCGACGCGCGATACGCCAACGCGGAGCCGCCCACGCGGGAGGGTGTCTCTCGGTTCCCCCTCCCCTGTGACCGTCCGACAGTGGTCAGCTACGAAGTGGCCTACGACCGAACGCCACAGTCACTCGACCAGTTCCAGAACGAGACGGCGCTGGCGACCGCGCTCGTCGACAGCTACCTCGAGCGGGGCGACAGGATTCGGAGGGCGGAAGCCGGGCTGATCGGTCTCGATATCCACGTCGGCCCGGACGAACGCGTGTTCGTCACGTACGTGCTCTGCTAGAAGTTACGCGGCGGCTTCGAACGCGTCAGTGAAACTGTCGGTCTTCTCGATGACGGCGTCGGTCCCGTCTTCGAGGGCCGCTAGCGCGTCGACGCCCTCCTCGGTTTTGATGGTCAGTACCGGGTCCGTCTGGCCCCCGGACTGTTCCGGGTTCACGTCGTAGGTCGCCGCCGTGACGCCTTCTGTCTCCAGTAGCGCCCCCTTGATGACGTTCATGAACGTGTGGTCCTCACCGGCGATTTCGATAGAGAGTTCCGTGTCGGATTTGTCGATAACGCGAAGGTCCATACCCACTGTTTGGTCGCCTCCGACCCATCAACGCTTCGCTTCCCGCCCGTTGTCGGTGCGGTCACCAGGCCGAGTGGCGCTCACACGAGCGCGTAGATCATCAGGAGACCGAAGTAGATGAGCACAAGCGCGCCCAGCGCCTGGAGTCGGAACGTCGAAAGCGACTCCTCCTCGTCGTCGTGAGCCGCCCGGAAGGCCTCGATCTCCGCGTCGTCGAGTTCGTTGGGATGGGCCAGACCGCGGTGGAGCGCGAGCCATGACTCGCGGGCGAACGGCCGGCCGCAGTACGCACAGGTGTAGGCCGTGGCGTCGGCCGGGACGTCGTAGGCTGCTCCGTCATCGGTGCTTGTCGCTGCCGTATCAGCCGCCGTCTGGGTTGCTGTGTCAGTCATAGATGGGGGAGTGCCACCTCCGGTTGGGAGACGACCCAGAGACTCGTCATGGTGTAGAACACCATAACCGCGATGAAGGGGTACTGCGACCGAATCGCCTGCAGCCGCGCGGGGAACAGGTCGTATGCGGCGGCGTGGGCCACCCAGATTGCGACCAGGTGGCCGGCGATAACCGACGTGAGCGCGACTGCGCCGAACCACTCCGGCAGTTCGACGGTCGGCACCGTCGCCGGATCCGCGAACGGCGACGCAAGCGCGACGGCCAGCGAGGGCGCGAGCACGAGGAAGTACCCGAGGTAGTGCGCGAAGTGGTAGCCGACGGCGATGGCGACGAGCGGCGGCGCGAACCGCTGTGCGAGAACCGCCGGAGACAGATACGTGTCCGACATGTCGCGGGAGAACCGGACCGCGAGCCGGTACACGCCGAGGAAGCCGGCGAAGCCGATCCCGAGCGCGACCGGATACAGGAGGTGCGGCGGGACGCCGGCGTCGACGAGTGGCGTCGTCAGGTCCCGCCAGGCCGGCGTCGTGACCAGCCCGTCGTAGGTCGTGACCCACAGCAGGGCGACCACGAACGCTACCTCGTCGGGGCCGTCGACCAGCCGCGGCGTCGAGAGGTCCATGCCGGGAAGCCGAAGTCGGAGTCCGTCCTCGTCGCGACCGATGGGCGCAAAGCGACCGTAGTAGCGGAACACCCGCTCCACCGGATCGGCGTGTGCGAACCAGTCGTCAGGTCCGAACACGAGCGCGCCCGTAAGCGTCAGCACGGCGTACCCGGCGACGACCGACGCGAGCAGTCGCGGCTGGTCGGCGAGCGGGCTGACGACCTCCAGCCACACCAGCACGAGCAGGCCGCCGACGGCGGGCCACGACCCGACGCGGGCGGGGTAGGGGCGGTCGAGCGTCGGGAGGAGTCCGGCGAGCGTCTTGAACGGATTGAGCGTCGCCCAGGCGTTGCCCACGAGATACGTCGTCATCGCCAGCCCGGCCCACCAGCCGACCCAGACGAGCAGTATCGCGAGGTTCGTCCGGGCGTTCGTCGGGCCGAGGAAGCCGACGACGAACACCGCGGCGAGTCCGGCGAGCCCGATGAGTTGGCCGGCAAGCCCCAGGACGCGCTCGAAGCCGCCCGACAGCGGCCGCCCCCAGTCGTGGATGCGCTCGATGAACGCCCGGTCGGTGACGAACGAGGCCAGCAGGAACGACGCGCCGACGGCCGCACCGCCGGTACTCAGGAAGAGCCACGTCGGTATCGTCAGCGATTCGCGACCGCCGCCGGCGAGACTGCCGCCGTGTGCGCTCGCCGTCCCCGTCGCGGCCAGCAATCCCAGCCCACACATCACCAGCGCGGCCGTGCGACGCCTCCCAGATGTCATCGTCGGCAGTTGGGCCTTCGCCCCCGTGTAGCTTCCGGGACGCCGCCGCGTCACGCGCTCGGGTACCGGGTTGGATGCGGAACACGCCGCAGGGAATTGGATGGGCTTTTAGTATTCCGTTCGCAAGGGCCCTAGTATGAGTGTCTCCGATGAACACGCGGACGACGGGCACGGGGAGCATCACCTCCCGGCGACGGAGGACTGGCCCCACGGGTTCGGCGAGGCCAGCTGGTGGCCCTTCGTGACGGCGATCGGTGGTTCGGGCATCTACATCAGCGCGGCCCTGCTCGTGCTCTCGATGGGCGAGAACGCACTTGTCAGCCAGACGGTCGGGGCGGGCGCGATGGCCGGGAGCGTCGGCATCTTCCTCGTCGGCCTCTACGGTTGGCTGTACCACGCCTTCGTTTCGGACTTCTGGGAGCGCGGCACGGACTACCACTCCGATAAGACGCTGAAGTTCGCGATGCTGTTGTTCCTGGGGACCGAAATCGCCACCTTCGGCGCTGGCTTCGTCTACTACTTCATCGTTCGCGGCGGCGAGGTCTGGACACAGGCGGCAGTGCCCGAGGTGTTCGGCTCGCTAGTGATCATCAACACGCTGATCCTAGTCGCCAGTTCGGTGACGCTTCACTTCAGTCACCTCGCGCTCCGGAACGGAAACCGGGGTCGGTTCCTGAAGCTCCTTGGCGCGACGCTGTTGCTTGGTATCGTCTTCATCGGCGGGCAGGTGTACGAGTACTACGAGTTCATCGTCCACGAGGGCTTTACCGTCGGTGGCGGCATCTACGGCTCCGCATTCTACGGCCTCACAGGGCTCCACGGACTCCACGTCACGATGGGCGCCGTGCTCCTGGGCATCGTCTTCGTCCGCGCGTACTACGGTCAGTACTCGGCTGAACGGCACACTTCCGTCTCCACGGCGTCGATGTACTGGCACTTCGTCGACATCGTCTGGATCTTCCTCGTCGTCGTGCTCTACATGGGCGCGAACCTGGTGTAAGCCGCCGACGAGTTTTAGACGGCCGACACTCGTTTCACACGCATGGACCAGCTAGACGTCAGCGGGAGCTTCGACGTACACGAGTACCGCCACGGGCTCAAGCTGCTGAAAGACGACCGCGGGACGATGACGCTGTCGAACCGGAAGGGGTTCGCCTGTCCGGCCTGTGGCGACGAGTTCGAGACGCTCTTCATCAGCGAGAAGCGGACGAACACCTTCGGAAACCCCGGTTCGCCCTTCTGTCTGGTCCGGACTGACGACCAGCTGCTGGTCCTGACACATTGAGCCGTCACGGTGCCGGTAACAAGGCTTATCCCACCTGATACGATTCGGTGAGGTATGGATCGGATCCTCCCCGCAGTCGGTCTCGCCGCCCTCGTCGTCCTGTCCGGCTGTGTGACAGCGACGGTCGACTCGACAGTGGCCGCCGACGGCACAGTTTCGGAGTACGACCTGACACTCGAGATGTCCCCCTCAGTGTATGACGGCCTCCAGAGCCAGGCCCAGCAGGAGGGCTATGAATCGGTCGAGGGGTATCTCCTGGCCGACGTGAACACCAGTCGGATGGAGAACCACACGTACGAACAGGAGCTAGAGGGTGAGAACGTCACCCTTTCGATGACGTTCACGAACTGGAACCCCGGCCCCGAAAGTGACGTGTCGACCAACGTCAGCGGGGGCAACGTCACGTACGAGGACCGGACGTTCGTCACTGCGAACGAGGACACCGACGTGGCCTTCGGCGACGGCGTCGCGGTCGAGTACCAGTTGACGATGCCCGCCGACATCACGTCCTCGAACGCTGACATCGTGCAGAACGAAACCGCAGTCTGGGAGTACGCGGCCGACGAACCGGTCGACGAACCGATCCGCGCGACCAGCCCCGCGCCGTCGTCGGCCTTCGGCCCGGGCATGGGGATTCCCGTCGCAGTCGTGGCACTGCTCGGGGCCGCACTGCTGGCCAGCCGAGACTGAGCAACTGGGATCGCCCCCGCACCTATAACTTCTTGCACCCGGACTCAGAGACGACAGACCCCGGCCGGGTGGCTGACACTTTGTGCGATAGCGGAAAGCGCGTCGTCGGAAATATATTCGATATTTTATAATGTGTGTTTATTGCTGTTTCGCGCGGACACAGAACGATGCGCGCAGCCAGACTCCACGAGTACACGCATGACATGTCGAACGGGCTCTCGATAGACGAGGTGGACGCACCACAGGTCGCGTCGGGGGACGATGTCGTCGTCGAGGTCGAAGGGGCCGGCTGGTGCCAGACTGACAATCACATCATCGAGGGTATGTGGGAGCAGTACGTCCCGCAGGACCTCCCGATGACACTGGGTCACGAGAACGCCGGGACAGTCGTCGAGACGGGTGACGACGTCGACATCGTCTCCGAGGGCGACCAGGTCATCTGTCATCCGGTCCAGACCTGTGGCACCTGCCGACCGTGCCGACAGGGCGAGACGATGTACTGCGAGAACGACGCGTTCAACGGCCTGACGACCGACGGCGGCTTCGCCGACCAGCTACTGACTAGCGACCGGTCGGTCATCCCGCTGCCGGAGGGCGTCGATCTAGCCGACATCGCACCGCACGCTGACGCCGGTATCACGGCCTACCACGCGGCGAAGAAGGCCGTCGACGGACTCAACCCGGGCGACACTGCGGTCGTTATCGGCATCGGTGGGCTCGGCCACATCGGTCTCCAGTGTCTCGACGCGATGTGTGCCGCCGACCTCGTCGCCGTCGACATCAAGCAGTCCGCCCGCGACCTCGCCGACGACCTCGGCGCACACTACACCATCGACCCCGAAAGCGAAGACGTAGCCAGCGAGGTCGAAGCCATCAGCGACGGCGTCGGCGCGGCGCAGGTGCTCGATTTCGTCGGGGCCGACGAGACGACGGCGCTCGCGCCCGATATCTGTGCCGCCGGCGGCGACCATCACATCATCGGCTACGGGGGTCACATCCACGAACCCGCGCAGGCACTCGTCAACGGCGAGTTCGCCTATCAGGGCAACATCGTCGGCCAGTACACCGAGCTCCAGGAACTGGTCGCGCTCGTCGAGCGGGGTGCGGTCGACCTCCACACGACCCAGTACGGCCTCAACGACGTGAACACCGTCGCACAGAAACTGGAAGACCGGGAGATCGACGGCCGAGCGGTCATCACGCCCTGAACCGTTCCCGAGACGGTATTCCATCGCCTGACGGGGTACCCACCGTCCGGCTCAGCGACCGTCGGCGCGGGTCTGTTCCGTTTCATCGGCCAGGTCGTGATAGCGTCCGAGGAACGCGTCCCGGCTCACGGTCCCGGCACCGGCCGATTCAAGCCGATCTTCTAGCCCGGTCCGGTCGAAGTGGCAGTACTCCCGGTAGCAGGGCTTGCACAGATACTCGAAGGACTTACCGTCGCGGTTCCAGCGGTCCCCGTACTTATCGTATTCTCGGGCGTCCGACCGGGCGACCGTTTCACCGCAGGCGATGCAACAGACGTCTTCATCGGTGGCGCGATGCCAGGCGTTTCTGAAATCCATCAGAACCACACTCCATCTGACCGCCCGCAAGTGTGTCCGTCGTGCCGCTCTCGCGGGCACACCGCAGTCCCCGCCGGTAATCCGTGCTGTGTGACCATCGTTTACGGCTAGAAGTTCCGCCCGGCAGCACGTTGCCGTATCGCATCACTGATGAGGGTGATTTTTATACCGGCTCGCGGAGCACCGCCGGGACAGCGACGCAGCACCTACGGCTGCCGACAAGTCGTCTTCGGTAGAGAACGCGGCTAACTCGTAGAACGGCATTCGAAAAGGGAAGCCGGTGGAGGGATTATGAACCACGGTCGGAGCAACGCTCCTCCCTGATTCAAATCCCTCATTGGCTTTCGCTCGTTACGCTCGTTCCTCGCAAAAAGCCGGTGGAGGGATTTGAACCCTCGGCCTAATCCTTACGAAGGATTCGCTCTGCCAGTCTGAGCTACACCGGCGCGTCGCTCGCGTACATCAGTTGTTGGACGCATAACCGCAATAAGGATTGCGAATCGGGGCCACCGAGAGGGACGTTCTCACTCCGCTCGGGAGCCGACGACGGTGACCGGGTCGTCCGCCTCGAGCAGGACTTGCTGGGAGACGCTGCCGAACACTGCTTTGCCGGTCGGCGACCGCTTTCTGGACCCCATAACGATCTGGTCGGCATCGAACTCGTCGGCCAGATCGATGATGCCGTCCGCGGGCGGTTGCGTCCCCTCGGCCAGTTCGACATCGACCTCGTGGTCTTCGAGGTAATCACGCACGAGGCGAACCGTCGAAATCCGCTCAACGTTGCGTAGCTCCTCGGGCGCTTCCGCCTCTTCCTTGGTCAGTGCGTGGGTGATGACGGCCTTGATCTCGGTGTCGGCGGACGGTAGCTCCGCGACGAAGGCAGCTTGGCCGCGGGCGCGGTCTTCGTCGGCGTCGACGGGAACAAGTATCGTGTACATGTGTTAGCCTCCTAGATACAGGCGTCCGACTTCCTCGTCGTTAAGCAGTTCGGTCCCCGTGCCGGTGAACTTGATTTCACCGCTCGCGAGCACGAAGCCGCGGTCGGCGATAGAGAGCCCCTTTTCGGCGTTCTGTTCGACGAGCAGGATGGTGGTTCCGAGGTCGTTGAGTTGCTCGATACGCTCGAACACGTCGTCGATGAACCGCGGTTCGAGCCCGATAGACGGCTCGTCGAGCATCATCACATCCGGTTCGACCATCAGCGCGCGGGCCAGTTCCAGCAGGCGACGCTGGCCGCCCGAGAGAGTACCGGCTGACTGGCTCCGGAGGTCGTTGAGCACCGGGAACTCCTCGTACAGTTCCTCCGCGCGGGCAGCGGCGCGGTCGTCGTCGTTGAACACGTAGCCGCCCATCAGCATGTTCTCGTGGACGCTCATCCCGGGGAAGACGCTGGCGTCCTGCAGCACGTAGCTCATCCCGTTGGCGAGGTTCTGCTGGGGCGACCGGCCAGTGATCTCCTGGCCGCGGAACGACACCGTCCCGGACTGGACGTCCGCGAACCCGTAGATGCTCTTCATCAGGGTGGACTTCCCGGAGCCGTTCGGGCCGATGAGACAGGCGACCTGTTCGTCCTCGACGGCGATGCTCACGTCGTGCAACACGGTGGTGTTGCCGTAGCCGGCCGTGACGTTCTCCATCCGAAGCACCGTGTCCCCGGTCGGTTCGCTCGTGGCGTCTGGTGTGGATGCCATACTCACTCCCTCCCGAGGTACGCGTCGAGCACGCGCTGGTCGTTCTGTATCTCTTCGGGCGTCCCGTTGGCGATGCGCTCGCCGTGGGCCAGGACGTAGATGCGGTCGGCGATGTCCATGACGAAGTCCATGTTGTGTTCGATGAGGAAGATTGTCGACTCCTGTTCCTCGTTGGCGTTACGGATGTAGTCGATGAGGTTCTCGAGCATCGAGGGGTTGATACCGCCGGCGGGCTCGTCCATCAGCAGGATTTCGGGTTCCGACATCAGCTCCATCGCGAACTCGAGCAGCTTCTGTTGGCCGAAACTCATCCGCCCGGCGCGGGTCTCTGCGAGTCCACCGAGATCGACGTAGTCCAGTAGTTCGTCCGTTCGAGCGAGCAGCGAACTATCGGGGCGGCGCATGAGACTGGAGACGTCGGCGCCCCCCTCCTGGGCCGCAAGCAGCAGGTTCTCGCGGACGGTCATGTCCCCGAAGATGCGAGTCTCCTGGAACATTCGCCCCAGGCCGGCCCGCGCGATTTTGTGCTCAGGCCAGTCCGTCACGTCCTCGCCCTGGAGGTAGACTCGGCCCTCGTCGGGCGTCAGCGTCCCGGTGATGCAGTTGAACAGCGTGGACTTGCCCGCACCGTTTGGCCCGATGAGGCCGACGATTTCGCCACTGTGGATCTCGATGTCCACGTCGTCGACGGCGGTCAGGCCGCCGAAGCGCTTCGTGACACCGTCGGTCCGCAGCACCGCACGGTCGCTGTCCGTGTCGGTCGCCGGGCCGCTCGTTGCCTTACTCATCGGCACTCACCTCCGATCCGTCGTCAGTGTCCGTGGCGGCCATGCCGCCGTGTTTGTAGTAGTCCATCTGGCTGGCGTATTCGCTGAGCGTTCCGACGACGCCCTTGGGGAAGCCGATGACCGTGATGATGACGGCTCCACCAAGCAGGACGAGTTGCCACCCGACTGCGAAGGTCTCAACGAGTTCGATGATGGTGTGGAGCCCGAACGCGCCGATGACCGGGCCGGCGACGGTGCCGGATCCGCCAAGCAGCGCCATCGCGATGAGTTCCACGTTCCACGCGCCGTTGTAGGCCGTCTGGGGGTCGATGAACGTGTTGAACAGACTGTACGCCGCACCGGCAAAGCCCGTGAACAGGCCGGCCAGCATCCACGCGGCCGTCTTGTAGTAGGTGGTGTTGAACCCCATCGCCGTGGCCTTCTCCTCGTCGTCGCGGATGGCGTTCAGAACGAAGCCGAATCGCGTCCCGGAGAGGTAGTAGACGAGCCCCATCTCGACGACGAGAACGCCGAGGAACAGGTAGTAGAAGGTCTCGGCGGACGGCGTCTCAAGCAGTATCTTCCCGCTGGCGCCACCGGTGATGTCGAGGATGCGGGAGACCTGCTGGGCGACCAGCAGGACGCCCAGCGTCGCGATGGCGAAGTAGTGGCCGCGGAGTCGGAGCACGACGATGCCGATGACGCCTGCGAAGGTGACGGCGAGCAAGCCGGCCAGCAGGAACGCGACCGGGAACGCGAGGGCGAAATCCTTCGTCAGGATGGCCGTCGCGTACGCGCCGATACCGAAGAAGGCCATGTTCCCGAAACTGGGATAGCCGGTCTGTCCGCCGACGATGTCCCAGGACAGCGCCAGGATGGCGAACAGGAACATCTCAGTGAGGACGGTCATGTAGTAGCCGCCCTCCAGTCCGAGAACGGGGAACGAAGCTGCAATCAGCGCCCCGAGACCGAGCAGCGGCCAGCCGTAGTCGTCACAGGTCCCGAGGAACCGGTCGACCTGTTCCGGTGGGAGAATCGACCGGAGGACGCCACCGGACTCCTCGTCGGTCGTGCTCATTGCTCAGCCCCCTGGCCGAACAGGCCCTTCGGTTTGAGGATGAGCAGGACGATGAGCAGCGAGAAGCTCACCGCGAGCGTCCACTGCGAGGAGGCGAAGCCGGCGACCAGTTCCTCGACCGACCCGAGCAACAGGCCGCCGATGAGCGCGCCGGGGATGCTCCCGACGCCGCCAAAGACCACGATGATGAAGCTCTTGAGCGTGTAGATGAGCCCCATCTGTGGCTGGATGTTCAGGATGACGGCGATGAACGCGCCGATACCACCGGCGATGGCCGAGGAGACGCCGAAGGTCACCGCGCGTGTGTGTTCGACGTCGATGCCGACCAGCGCCGCGGCTTCGGGGTTCTGCGAGACAGCCCGTATCGCTCGTCCGGTCCGTGTTTTCTGGAGGAACACGTACATGAGCGCGGTGAGGACGAGCGCGCCGGCGAAGGCGACGAGTTTCATCTTCGGGACGACGATGCCAGCGAGGTTCATCGACGGGTCCGCGAAGCTGACCTGAATCGACCGCGGGTTCGCCGACCACGCCTGTATCGCCAGTTGCTGGATGGCGATGCTCGCGCCGAAGGTCACCAGCAGGGTGAGGAAGATGTCGGTTCCGATGACCCGTGAAACCAGCGTCCGCTGGAGCGCGTACCCGATGCCGAACAGCACAGCGATGGCGACCGGGATGGTCGCCAGAAACAGGAGTGGTGACCCCTCCGCGTTCCCGGTGACCAGCGTCAGCACCCAGTAGGAGGTGTATCCACCGAGCATCACCATCTCGCCGTGGGCGAGGTTGATGATATCGACGACGCCCCAGATGAGCGCGAATCCGACCGCCACGCCTGCGAACAGCGCACCGACCAGCAGGCCGTTGACGACGAATTGGGTGGCAGCCATCGCTCTCAGCGCTCGCTCCAGTCAGGCATCGGGTAGATCGGTTCCGACTGTGCCACGTTCTCCGGGTACGTTATCTGGAGGCCAGGGTCGGGCTGCCACTGGTAGACTAGCATGTTCTTGTCGATGACGCCGCTATCGTCGAAGGCGACAGTGCCGTACACCGTCGAGAACTCGGCCTGCCGTATCTGGTCCCGAACCGCAGTCGGGCCGAGTTCGTCGACGTTCTGGAAGGCGTTCATATAGGTGAGGATGACCGCCTCGCCGGCCGCGCTGTGGTAGTCCGGCGTGTAGTCGTAGTTCTCCTCGATAGCCGAAACGAAGTCACCGGTCTTGCCGTACACCGGATCGTCGAAGTTCGCGTTGACTGCCCACGAGGACGGCCCATACATGTAGTCACCGTTCGCACCGGCCTCGTCCTTGAAGGAGTCGTTGAGGCTGCCGACGGTTCCCATCGCCGCGTCGACGTTGACGTTCTGGCTCTCCATCTGGTTGGCCAGGATGATGTTGTGCTTCTGGTGGGCACACAGTAGTAGAATGTCAGCGCCGCTGTCCCGAACCCTACCGAGATTCGTCGAGAGGTCAGACGTGTCCGACGGGAACGTCTGGTCGACGACCAGTTCCAGATCTGTGTTGCTGATTTTGTTACGTGCGCCCTCCGCGGTCGACTGGCTGAACGTGCCGTCTTCGGCAAGAATCGCGATAGACTCCGGTGCCGAGTCCTGCGCGAGGCACATATCGATGTAGCTCTTGGCGTACTTGTTCGCCGTCGGCAGGAGGCCGAAGATCCACTCGTTGCCCTGTGCGAAAATCTCCGGGCTCGCGCCGCCACCTTCGACCATCGGTTTCTGGTTCTGTGCGGCCACGGCGCTCGCGGGCAGGGTCACCGTACTGGAGTACGGTCCGAGCAGGTAGTCGATGCCCTCGCGGTCGATGAGTTCCTGATAGATGGATTTCGACTGGGAGGCATCGGTCCCGTCGTCCCGGAGAACCATCTCCAGTTCGTAGGTGTTGCCGTCGCCGGCCTCGACGCCGCCGGACTCGTTGATGCGCTGGATGGTCAGTTCGTAGGCGTCCTTGTACAGCTGCCCGAGGTCGGCGTTGTCCCCGGTGAGACTCATCGAACCGCCAAGGGTGATGACGTTCGTTCCACTGCCGCTTTCGCCGGTGGAGCCGCCGTCGCTGCCGCCGTCACTGCCACCACTTCCGTCGCCCCCGTCACTACTGCCGTCGCCACCATCACCCGAACAGCCAGCGAGGCCAGTCAGTCCGAGGACACCTGTGCTACCTGCCGCCTTCAGAAACGCGCGTCGGTCTTGTTTTCCAGTCATAGGTCGTTTTGCGCCCGTGTATCAATGATACACGGCCTGTACGGTCCGTTGTCACATACCCTATTAAATGTTAAGGATGTGCTGCCGAGATCGTGCGAATGGTTATAAGTACTCTCTTGCGAACGAGCCACATCAAAAAAGAGGCCTACCAGAGGACGCGCGGCCACAGGACTGCAAAGGAAACGAGGACGAGTCCCGTCAATACGAGCGTCATCAGGACGTTCAGCACGACACCGGCCCGAATCATGTCCCGTTGCTCCAGGTGGCCGCTGCCGAAGACGATAGCGTTCGGCGGGGTGGCGACGGGGAGCGCGAACGCGAAACTCGCCGCGATAGCCCCGGTAACGGTCAGCGTGACGGCTGCCTGTACCGGTTCGACGCCGAGTGTTCCGGCGAGCACGCTTCCGAGGCCGATGAGGACCGGGGCGAGTATCGTCGTCGTCGCCGTGTTCGAGGACAGCTCCGTCACCAGCACGGTGAAGACGATGACGGCGAGCACGACGAGGACCAGCGGCGCGCCGACCAGCGTGTCGAAGACAGTGCGTGCGAGCCACGTCGTCGCCTCAGTTTCGGCGAGCGCGTCCGCCAGCGAGATGCCACCGCCGAACAGGATGATGGTCCCCCAGTCGATGTCGACTAGGTTCTCCCAATCGTCGGCGCCGGAGAGGACGAGTGCCGGGATAGCGAGCAGTCCGACCACCACGAGGTACAGGACGCCGCGATGGCCCGTCAGGCCGAACACGGTTTCGCCCGCGCCGCCGAACAGCGTCACGAACACCGGCCCGGGGAGAAGTCCCTCGAACAGGAACCCGAGTCCGCCGAGAATCCACAGGCCCGCCGTGGCCGCGAAGATGTACGCCGCGCGCCGACCGCTCGGAGAGAGCGGCCCCTCCTCTTCGAGGTACGCGTTCGCCTGCGCTTTTGCCCCGCTCACGTCCTCGACCTCCGGGGGATACAGCCAGAACGTCAGGACGTACCACGTCAGCGGCAGGGTCAACACGACGATCGGAAGCCCGATGACCAGCCACTGCACGAACGATATCTCGACGCCGATGAGCCTGTCGAGAAACGCCACGGCGACGACGTTAGGCGGTGTCCCGATGAGGGTTCCAACCCCACCGACGCTCGCCGCGTAGGCCGTTCCGAGCAAGGTCGCGATTCGCATGTTCGATGCCTCGCCGTCAGGGACATCTCGGCCGACGACCTCGGCAAGCACACCCAGTGCGACGGGCGTCATCATCGCCGTCGTCGCCGTGTTCGACACCCACATCGAGAGAAACGCCGTTGCGACCATGATCGCCAGAATGAGCAGTCGGGGTGAGCGCCCCATCCAGCTAATGAGGTGCAGGGCGATCCGGCGGTCGATGTTGTGGGTCTGGAGCGCCTTCGCGAGCATGAACCCCGCCACAAAGAGGTAGATGAGCGGGTCGGCAAAGCCCGAGAGCGCGGCCTCCATCTCAGTGTAGATCCCGAACACCGTCAGCAACACCGGTATCAACAGCGCCGTCACTGGGAGCGGCAGCGCGTCTGCCACCCAGAGTATCGCCGCAAAGGCCATCGTCGCGAGCGCGTACTGGGCGGCGGTGTCGAGTCCGGGTGGCGTCGGGGCTGCGGCTATCGCGACCGTCGAGGCGAGCGCGACGACGATCGCCGCTGCCGTTCGCCGCGGTCGTGTTCGGCCCGACCAGCTCATGGCCGACCCCGCTGGTCGGTCGCCCCGTCTCGGCGTCCATTGAATGTCCGTTCGGTCATGGTTAGAAGTTCGAAACCAGCACGCGCACCTGCTCGTTGGTCAGCTCCGACCGGTACAGTTCGAACAACACTTCGAGTCGTTGCTCCGAGAGACTCCGGTTGTTGTTCTCCAGCATCGATATGTGTGCCTGCATGATGTCGTCGATTTCCACCTCGACCTCCCGCTGGCCGAACCCCGCCGCGACGCGGAGGAGTCGCCACGCTGTCGGCGAGATGTTGTGGATGTCGATGTCGTCATCCTCGCTCACCTCCATCTGCTACTATTCCCCACCATCAGACGAATGAACATAACTGTTCGTTTCAGCGTGTCAGTCGAACGTCGAGAACGACGTTGTGTTCCTTCGGGGCATACGACCGGACGGTGTGGCGCGTTTCGACCGTCACGTCGTAGGTCGGCTCCGCAGCCGCCCGAATCGCTCGCTCGCCGGGGCCAAACAGGTCGTCCTCGTGCTGGATGTCGTAGTAATGAAGAACGCACTCGTCGGCCGCCAGGCGGACGGCGGTCTCCAGAAACTCATCGGCGCTGTGGGGCAGGTTCATCACGACGCGATCGGCCCAGCCCTCGTACTCTCCAGCAACCTCACGTACGTCGCCGCAGATGCCCGTCACGCGGTCGGCGACGCCGTTACGCCGTGCGTTCGCCCGGAGGTATTCGATTGCCGTCTCGTTGATGTCCGTTCCGACGCAGGTCGCCCCGCGCTTGGCGAACGGAACCACGAACGGGCCGACGCCGGCAAACATGTCGAAAGCTCGCTCGCCCTCGCTGACTTGTTCGACGACCCGATGGCGCTCTGTCGCCAGCCGCGGCGAGAAGTACACCTCGGCGAGGTCGAGGTCGAACGTACAGCCGTACTCCCGGTGGGTGACTTCTGTCCCGTCGCCAGCGAGTACGTCCCAGTCTCGGACCCGCTGTTCGCCCTTGATCTTCGACGCGCGGTTCAACACCGCTCGTACGGGCAGGTCCGAGTCCATGATCGCATCGGCGATCAACCGGGCTCGCTCGTCGTCGTCCTCGTCGACAATCGCGACGTCGCCGATGCGCTCGTAGCTCGGGTCGAAGTCGAGTCCGTCCGCCGGCATCGTCTGGCCTTCGCGGACCGGCGGGTCCGCCTCCACGACGGTGAGGTCCGACGGCACCGCTGTGGGGTCAGTGACGGGGACGTACAGTTGTCCGTCGACGACCGTGATGTCGTAGCCGTCGTCGACGAGGTTTGCCTCGGCGAGGCGCTGGCGCGTCTCTTCGCCGGCCTCGCGGGAAACGCGAACGCAGGGAACGCCCATACTCTCACTCTCCGACCGCAGGCGGTAAGCCTGACGCTTCGCGCCCTTTATCCCCGATGGCGACCCACTCCGGATATGCTCACATTCGTCGGACTGGGCCTCTACGACGAGCGCTCGGTCACGGTCGCCGGCCGCGACGCCATCCGGGACGCCGACCGGGTGTTCGCGGAGTTCTACACGAGTCGGCTGGTCGGTACTGATCTCGAGAGCCTGGAGGACGCGCTGGAGACGACTATCGAACTCAGGGACCGGGCCGGCATCGAGCAGGACCCCGAGCCGATTCTCGCAGCCGCCGAGAGCGAAAACGTCGTTTTCTGCACCGCCGGGGATACGATGGTCTCGACGACACACACTGACCTCCGGCTTCGGGCCGCGGACCGCGGTATCGAAACCCGGATCATCCACGGAACGACCGCCCAGACGGCCGCTGGCTCGCTGACCGGCCTACAGAACTACCGCTTCGGGAAGGCGACGACGCTCCCGTTCGAGGACGCCCACGGCGGTGACGGCGTTCCGGACAGCGTCGTCGCCACCATCGAGGACAACCGGGACCGGGACCTGCACACGCTGGTCTACCTCGACATCAAAGTCGACGACCCTCACTGGGATGAGAGCGATGACACGTACATGACTGCCAGCCAGGCCGCCGCCATGCTGTCCGAGCCGCTCCCGGACACACTCGGCGTTGTCGTGGCCAGAGCCGGCAGTCCGGACCCGCTGATAGCGGCTGATACGCTCGACGACCTCGCCACGCAGACGTTCGGCGAACCGCTACATCTGCTCGTCATTCCCGGTTCGCTCCACCCGCTCGAAGCGGATGCGCTGGAGGCGATTGCTGGAGCAGCGTTAGAATAGCGCCCGTTCCTCCCGCAGCTCAGTTCAGTCGTCACCGGGCGTCGCGGGACTCGACTCCGACTGGTTCTTTTCGAACGCCGTTCCGAGGTCGTACTCCGTGCCCGTCACCAGAAAGAGGAGGTCCTCGACGATCACGGTGAGTTCCGGTAGCTCCCGCATCAGCACCCACGTAAGCCCGACGAGAACGATGACGGAGCCGAACTGCGCCAGCATTCGGTCGACGATGTAGTAGGACACGAGCTGTGCGTCGCTGAGACCGAACACCGTCATGACCGTTTCCGGGAAGAACTGCGCCTTCTGCAGCCCAAAGGCCAGAGCAATTCCGAGGTTCCGGATCAGATTCAGCACGTAGATGATGCTGACGGCCGCGACCAGCACGCGGAGCTTCCGCCGCCACGGTGCGTCGACGGCGAGTATCCCGCCAGCGAAGATGGAGATGCTTCCGATACCCGTACAGGCCAGAATGATGGTGTACGTTATCGGCCGCTCGTTGCTGTCGAACCAGAACGTGTTCTCGTAGGGATACTGCTTCGAGGCGATCTCGATACCGTTGTGCGAGAGCCCGTCGACCACCACCGGGTCGTAGCCCAGTACGGTCATGAGGAAGGCGACCTGCTCGGTGACAATCTCAATGATGGTCTGGCGGAGCGGCCCGATGGTGAGGAACGGCACGTAGATGACGCCCATGAGGCCGATGGCCCGGGTCAACACCAACAGGGACTCCCGGCCGTTCCAGAGCAGATAGCCGGTGTACAGCGACAGGGGGACGGCGACGACGCTTCCCAGGCCCTCGACGACGCTCTTCTGTATTAGAACGAAATGCGGGGCCAGAACGAGCCAGTACGCTGCGAACAGAACCCAGCCGACCGTCCCGACGGGACGGGCCAGCCGCTCGTCGTACTGGGCAACAGCCACGCTCCCCAGAAACGCCGCGAGAACGAGCCACATCAGTGGCTCCGAGACCGTGACCGGGTCGAACGACAGTCCAGCGATGTCGACGCCCGCTTGCAGGACTGTCTCTCTCATTGCTCGTACGTTAGCCAAACCGGCGTATATGTTTTGTCGTTGCGCTACTGTGCGGCGGCGTCGTCAGACCGACCTACCGGCAGCGCCGCCGCTACCAACGTAGCGCGCGAAAGAAAGAACGGTGTTCAGGGACCGGAAGTAGTCCGGTTAGTTGTCGCGTCGGACAGCGAGGAGCGCAGCGGCGACCAGCGCGATGAGCGCGATGGCTGCCGTGAAGCCGGGACCTTCTGCGGCGGTGGTCTCAGCTTCTTCAGTCTCGGTGTCCATTGCTTCGGTTTCCGTGTCCGGAGCTTCGGTTTCCGTGTCCGGAGCTTCGGTCTCGGTTTCCGTGTCCGGAGCTTCGGTCTGCGTTTCCTCGACGATGGTCACGTTCGCGCTGTCCGTGACAGCCGTGCCGTTCGAGGTGTACGGACCATCAGCGTCCGGGAAGTCGTACGCTTCGTTACCGTTGGTGTCGAGGTGCGGCATCGCGACCGCGGTGAAGTCCTCGTCCATCGGCTCGTCGAGCGTGATCGTGACGTCCTCGTGGCTGCCTGCCTCGAGGTAGTCGGAGTTGCCGACGACGTCGCCGGATGCGTTACCGGCGTGGACAGCGATGAAGCCACCCTCGGACAGCTGCGCGCTGTCGACGACGACTTCGCTACCGTCGGATTCCTGGTCACTGATGCTCACAGTGGCCGTGTCGGCCTGAACGATTCGTCCGTCTTCTTCGTCGCTGAAGTCGGAGCTACCGTCAACGTCCAGCGTCTGGACGGTGAAGTTCGTTCCAGCGGAGTAGTCGCTGAAGTCAGCCGTGGCGGTGTAGGTACCGTCAGCGGCGACATCAGTTTCCGGGCGGAGGACGAACGGGTTCGCATCGTTTTCGGACTCCATCTCGACTTCGAGCTCGGAGCCAGGTGCGACGTTCGTCGTACCGCTCACTTCCTGTCCGGTCGCGGCTGAGACCGTGACAACACCGCTGTCGTCAAGGTTCAGCGTTGCGTCGCGCTCGGCAGTGGTGTAGAGTGCGCTGGCACTCGCACTATCGTCGGACACCGGGCTGGAGTCCTTGATAGCGAAGGTAGCGTTAATGCTCGTATCTTCCTCATCGACGAGGTCTTTACCAGAGTCGGTGAATGTGACGCCGGTCGTATCGACAGCGACGAAGTAGGTGTTGTTGTCCGGGTCTTCGACAACATCTACGTTGGTGCTGTTGAGCTGTAGCGTGTCGGCGTCAGCGTTTGCACCGACGTCAGTCCGGTTGACATAGAGCGTCAGACCAGCGGTACCGACACCGTCAGAGGTGTCTCCATCGGCGTCAACAGCATTCAGGAACGCGTTCGTCGTATCACTGGCGCCGTTGTCTTCCTCGTACTCAACAGCACCTTCGACACCGGATGCCTGGATCTGGTGGACGACAACGTCCTCTGCTGCGACGTCGTCGGACTGCGTGAGGTTCACACCGATGCGGTCGTAGACGTCGACATCGTCATTGGTGATGTCGGCGTCGCTCGGTGCGGCCCACGTCTGGATGCTCTCGACAGAGTTCTCATTGAGTCGGAGCGTTCCAACAGAGTCAGGACTGTCAATATTGTTGATGTCGGTTCCAGCCGTCACGTTGATCGAGTAGGAACCAGGCTCAAGTGTATCTTGAGTCAGGAGTGCCTTACCGCTTCCGTCAGCTCGGTCGAAGCTGCCCTCTTCCCGGAGGACATCGATATCGTCGTCACCGGGCACGCTGAGGACGGTGTTACTGTTACTACTGACATCGCTGTTAGCGCTGGACGTTCCAGCGGTGTAGCTGTTGAACTGAACAGTGACTTCGCCGTCACCGTCGTCGTCCGTAACTTGGCCGATGATGGCGTAGTTGTCGTCGTTCGTGCTACCGACGCTGATAATTGCATCTTCGGTGTTGTCGACCTGGACCGTGATGTTGGTGACGTCACCAACTTCGTCCTGCACGGTCGAGGTTTCAAAGCTTGCCTCACCGTCGTCAGACTCGGAGACGTTGATCTGGTCGGATTCGGCCGTGATGCCAGTCGGCTGGTCCGTTACTTTAACGTAGTACGGACTATCGTCGGCACTCACGTTACCGAAGTCGAACACGACGTTTTTGTTGCTCGCCAGTGTATCGAACTGCGGGTTGTTAACGCCGCTATTGAGACTGCTCGTAGCGACCTTCTCATCGTCACTGTTGAACAGCGTCGCGTTGGCTGTTTCGCCACCGCGGTTGATGGACACGTTGACTGCGAGGGTGTCCGTGTCGTCGATGTTGGCGCCGTCGCCGACATCGTCGTCGATGTTCACCTGCATGTCGAGGTCGCTGACGGTGAAGGACTCTTCCTTCTGGTCGTCAACGGTAACGTTGTACGACTGCCCAGTGTCGAGGTCGGATGTCTCAACGACGTACACTTCGCTGTTGTCCGTGTACGTGTCGGATGAGACGATACCGGCATCGTCTTCTTCAACCTCGATGTCCGGGGAGTTGACATTGTCATCCGCGTCAATGTCTTCGACGGCGATGACTTCACCGCGGAAGACGTTCTCGTCACCACTGTAGGAACCAGACGTGGTGAACGTCTGGGTGGTTACGTCGATGTCCTCAGCGACGAGGTCTTCCGTCCCAGAACTCGAAGAGGTCGCTTCGACACCCTCGAGTTTGACTGTTAGATTCTGGCTCGGGCTGATATCGTCCGACAGGCCAATCACAACACGACCGTTTGTGCCGTCCTGAGCTGTACCGGACTCTGTTTGGATCCCAGCGTCGATGCCAGGGTCTGCTTCCCCATCGAGGTAGAGAGTGTAGTCAGCACCAGTGGTGCTTTCATCAATGCTGGCATCGGTCAGCTGATTATCAAGGGCAATCTCCACTTGGGAGGTTGTCCCACCATCATTCGCGCTATACTCTACGGCCTGTGTAATGCCCACGTTCGCGGCGGCGGCTGCGCCACCGGAGAACGCGATGGTCCCGGCGAATACCGAGAAGACCATCAGCGCCGTGAGGAACAGGCTGCGGATTTTTTCGTTTGTATCTGTCATAGTTTGTGTTTGCTATCGGGCGACCCCAGCAGTTTTCCGCGTGGTCGGAACGCGGTCACCGCGACCACGCATAGACCGAACCGGCGTACTCACTTCTGGCGTCATGGGTAGGGGTATCGGTACATTACCCGAAGTGTGGTAAATGCTTTGTGGAAAAGATCTGGTAAGTAGATTACAAGTAATAGTCAGCTAGTAATGCTTTACAGTAGACATGTACTATTAGATTGGAAACCTATTTGACTTGTTTGGAGATAGAGGACTGAATAGTTCGGATACGGAGACTCTCTACCCACCGATTCCAGCGGAATCCAGTTCTTCCGGTCGCCGCCGAAGAGCGAACTGTTCTGTGATTCCGGCGTGGCCAGCGGGCCACCTCCTCTGTTTCGCGAACGGGAACCAAGCCCAGCCATCGATAATTGGTAAGTAAGTAATATACAACTGAATTCTGAACGAGGGACATAAGAGATGACGCAGTTGTACGATAAGCTTCAGGAGTCGCCACAGACCGGCGTCTCTCGTGCAGAGTTGAACTTCGAAGAACGGGCCAAGGTACGGGCGATTCAGGTCACGGGGACAGCGGGGTTAACCCAGACCAACAATCCAGGGAAGTTCACCGACGTGTTCTATCTCGAAGGAGAAGAGAGGGCGGCCGCAGAGACGTTCGCGGATGTGAACGCCGAACTCTTGGACCAAGTCGACTTTGACGCTCGGAACGTTCTCCAAACGAGCCTCTCTCGGGAACTGTACGATCTGATCCTCGACGCTGCAGGCGACCGGGACATCACGAAGTTCCCGACCGTCGTCGTGGAAACACACGCCGATGGGGCACAGTGGGTTATCAACCGGAACCGCTACGAAACGCAGGTGGATCGACGATACACGACGAGCGAAACAGGCACTGCTCGTATCCCACCGACGTCGTCGGCACGAGCGATCTACGAACAGCAGAAGGAGACGATTGCCGAAGCCGACCTCACACCGACGGAAATTGAGGGGGATGTCCGGCAGGTGCTGGATTACTACCGCGTCGCTCCAGCGTTTGACTGTGACCCAGTCACGACTGACGACCAGCAACTAGCTGTTCAGAAACGAACGGAGTAGTACTCCGGCAACGAGCACCGAGTTGGTGTGGTGCTCTTTCTGCGAACTGTTGGCACTGCTGACGTGCGCGCGAAAGAAAGAACGATGTTCAGGGACCGGAGTTATCCGGTTAGTTGTCGCGTCGGACGGCGAGGAGCGCAGCAGCGATGAGCGCGATGAGCGCGATGGCTGCCGTGAAGCCGGGACCTTCCGCTGCCGTGGTCGTGGCTTCAGTCTCGGTGTCCATCGGTTCCGTTTCGGTTTCCGGCGGTTCCGTTTCGGTTTCCGGCGGTTCCGTTTCGGTTTCCGGCGGTTCCGTTTCGGTTTCCGGCGGCTCGGCGGAGACGGTCACGTTCGCACTGGCCGTCACGGCAGAACCGTTCTCGGTGTACGGACCGTCAGCGTCCGGGAAGTCGTACGCTTCGTTGCCGTTGGTGTCGAGGTGCGGCATCGCGATGGCCGTGAAGTTCTCGTCCATCGGCTCGTCGAGCGTGATCGTGACGTCCTCGTGGCTGCCTGCCTCGAGGTACTCGGAGTTCCCGACGACGCTACCCGCGACTTCACCCTCGAGAAGGGAGCCGTCGTGGATGACGATGAAGCCACCGTCGGACAGCTGCGCGCTGTCGACGACGACTTCGCTACCGTCGGATTCCTGATCACTGATGCTCACAGTGGCCGTCTCGGCTTCGACGATCCGGCCGTCTTCCTCGTCACTGAAGTCCTCATCACCGTCAACGTCCAGCGTCTGGACGGTGAAGTTCGTTCCAGCGGAGTAGTCGCTGAAGTCGGCCGTGGCAGTGTACGTGCCGTTGGGACCGACGGTGGCTTCTGGACGGAGGACGAACGGGTTCGCGTCGCTCTCAGACTCCATCTCGACTTCGAACTCGGAGCCAGGCGCGACGTTCGTCGTACCGCTCACTTCTTGTCCTGCAGCGGCTGAGACCGTGACGAACCCGTCCTCATCGAGATTCAGGGTTGCGTCGCGCTCGGACGTGCTGTAGAGTGCGGTGGTACTTGAACCGTCGTCGGTAATCGGGCCGCCTTCCTTGACCGCGAAGGTGGCGTTGAGTTGGGTGTCCTCTTCATCGGTGAGCTGGTCACCGGAGTCGGTGAACTCGACGTCGCTTGTATCGACAGCGACGAAGTAGGTGTTGTTGTCTGCGTCCTCAACAACAGTGAGTGGATCACCCACGCCGAAGTTAACGGGGTCGGCATCCGCGTTTGCACCGACGTCAGTCCGGTTGAGGTAGAGGGTCAGACCAGCGGTACCGGTGCCGTTACTGGTGCTACCGTCAGTGTCAACAGCCTGGCTGAACGCTGCTGTCGTACTACCGGCGCCGTTGTCTTCCTCTTCGTATTCGAGGGCACCTTCGATACCGGACGCCTGAATCTGGTGGACGACAACGTCTTCAACTGCGATGTTGTCCGACTGCGTGAGGTTCTCACCGATGCGGTCGTAGATATCGATATCTTCGTCGTCGATATCGGCGTCGCTCGGTGCAGTCCACGTCTGGATACTCTCAACGGAATTCTCGTTGAGGCGGAGCGTCCCGACCGAGTCAGGACTGGTGACGTCCGGGGAGGTCCCCGCAGTCACGTTCATCGAGTACGAGCCGGTTTCGAGTGTGCCGTCGCTCAGACCGCTTCTCGTGTAATCGCCGCCCTCTTCGAGAACGTCAATATCGTCATCACCAGGAACGCTGAGGACGGTACTGTTACTGTGGTCGCCAGCGGTGTAGCTGTTGAACTGGACAGTGACCTCGCCGTCACCGTCGTCGTCCTCAAGCTGGCCCTGGATGTAGTAGTTGTCGTCTTCCTCGTCGCCAACGTTGATGACGGCGTCTTCGGTGTTGTCGACCTGGACCGTGATGTTGACCACGTCACCGATTTCGTCTTGAACGGTCGAGCTCTCGAAGCTTGCTTCGCCTTCATCAGACTCGGAGACGTTGATCTGGTCGGATTCGGCGGTGACGCCGGTCTGGTTGTCCGTCACGCGGACGTAGTACGGGCTGTCGTCGGCGCTCTGGTTGCCGAAGTCGAACACGACGTTGTTGTTACCCTGCAGGTTCTTTATCTGCGTGGCAACCTTATCATCGTCGTCGTTGAACAGCGTCGCGTTAGCCGGCTCGCCACCACGGTTCGTCGAGACGTTGACCGCGAGAGTGTCATCCTCGTCGATGTTGGCACCGTCGCCGACATCATCGTCGATGTTCACTTCTAGGTCGAGGCTACTCAGCGTGAAGGACTCTTCTTTCACACCGCCAACCGAGATGTTGTACGACTGACCAGTGTCGAGGTCGCTTGTATCGACGGTGTACACTTGGCTGTTGTCGGTGTACGTGTCAGACGTGACAACGCCGCCATCGTCTTCTTCGACCTCGATATTCGGATCGTCGTCGGTGTCGTCAGCGTTAGGGTCTTCGACGGCGATGACCTCACCACGGAAGACATTGTTGTCGCCGCTGTAGCCACCAGATGTGGTGTAGGTTTGTGACGTCACATCGATGTCTTCAGCGATGACTGTACCGTCACCGCCGCTGAGATCTGTGACTTTGATAGTCAGGTTCCGGTTCGGCTGGACGTCCTGATCAAGACTAAATTCGAGGCGTCCAGTAGTCCCGTCGTCAGTCCCGTCAACTGATGTGACATTGTAATTGCCCGGGTTCTCGTTCCCGTCAACATAGACATCGATATTTCCTCTAACGACTGAACTACCAGTTGAACCGTTCAGTGCCAATTCGACTGTTCCATCATTATACTCCACTGCCTGTTCGACGCTGACGTTCGCGGCGGCTGCTGCGCCACCGGAGAACGCGATGGTCCCGGCGAATACCGAGAAGACCATCAGCGCCGTGAGGACCAGGCTGCGGATCTTGTCTGAGTTTCCTGTCATAGTTTGTGTTTGCTATCGGGCGACCCCAGCAGTTTTCCACGTGGTCGGAACGCGGTCACCGTGACCACATGTAGACCGGACCGGTGTACTCACTTCTGGCGCCATGGGTAGGGGTACAGTCGTAACGTTAGCTGTCTATTATAAATGTTTTGTGGTTAGGACATGCAGATGTCATGAACATCTATAATCCAAAACTGCCGTCAACGGCGACGAGAGAGCGATAAAAGTAGCCTGCGCCTCATAACATGCGATTGTCATTCGTCCGTCTGACGCCAGGGATTTACATAACGAGGATGCTGTCGCTGGCTTGAGACGCTAGACTTCCCGAAGGTAGGACTGTTGGCTCAGGAGCCACTTCCCAGAAGTATCGCTACCTGTGTAAAGAGATAGCGAGTTCGGCGGTTACTACGGATAAGTGCCCTCAGTTCGTCACAACTTCGATTTCGCGGCCGTCTGGGTCTTTGGTGAACGCATAGCGGTCGTCGCAGCTCTCGGGGTCGCGGTAGTCCTCGGCGTGACGGTCCATCAGCGTCTCCCACGCGCGATGAAGGTCGTCGGTGCGGACCGCGAGGTGTCCCCAAGCGTCGCCGAGTTCGTAGGACCGGCCGTCGTAGTTGTAGGTGAGCTCGACCGACATCGCCTCGTCGGGGGCGTCCTCGGGCTTGAGGAAGTACAGCGCGAAGTCGTCGAACTCCTCGCGGCGGAACAGGTCGTAGTCGAGCTTTCGGGTATACCAGCCGATAGCCTGCTCGGCGTCCTCGACGCGGATCATGGTGTGGTCGAGCGACCACTTCGCGCCGTGGTCTCGCTCGACGATCTCGATCTCGTGGCCGTCTGGATCTGTGACGAAAGCATAGGAGCCGCCACAGGAGTCCGGGTCGCGGTAGTCCTCGACGCCGGCGTCCATCAGTTCGTCGTAGGCCTCGTACACGTCATCACAGCGGACGGCGATGTGTCCCCACGCGTCGCCCATCGTGTACGAGCGTCCGTCGTGGTTATACGTCAGTTCGAGCAGCGCACCCTCCTCGTGCACGCCCTCCGGACCGAGGAAGACGTTTGTGAAGGTGTCGGCCTCCCAGCGGCCCTTCTCTTCGTAGTCAAGGTGTGTCGTGTACCAGTCCAGCGACGCGTCCAAGTCTTCGACGCGCATCATCGTATGATCGAGTGACCACATACACGGCACATGGTGCGAGCGAGCGAAAAGGCTACCGCCACAGGTGGTTCCGTCCGGATTCGATACCGCGGGTCACTTCGTCGCTGTGTCGGCCCGGATGGCCGGCAGGTAGTACCACCAGGCGACGGCGAGCAGGACGATGGAACCGACCGGGACAGCCACGTAGTTGAGTCGCCTGTTGAATCCCAGAACCACGGGAATCTGGGACAGGCCCGCACCTGCGAGGGCGAGGGCGGTGAGCCGAACGTCCTCGCGCCAGACAACACCGGCAACGGCGCTGGCCAGGGCAAAGGCATACAGCAGGACGCCCGAACCCCACGATTCGATAAACTGCGGGAGTACGCCGGTAAACCGGACGAAGTAGCTGTAGACCGAGAGCAGCTCTGGCGGGTTCGTGTTGAACAGCCCAAACGAGAAAACGAGCGTCAGTTCCGCCCCGATCAGCACCACTGTCCAGGGGACGAGGCCGGCAACGACGACGGCGATAAGACGGCGTCGGGGACCGCGGTCCATATCTGGTTGCGGGGTTCCACACGCATGAACGCATCTACTTTCCCCATGCGTAATTCCGGCGGCCGAGTGAGCTGCCGACGGCGGATTATTACTCGCGTGCACGCGGAGGCCGGCGCGCGACGATCACTAGCGGTTGGCGACAATGCGTAAGATGTCCTCGTCCGCGAGTTCGTGGTCGCGCCCGACCTGCTGTTCGTCGTGCTTGGCACTCGGGCCGGTCACGCGGGCGAAGCGGAACCGCTCGTCGAAGCTCCCGCCGAGTTTCTCGCAAGCGTCGTCGACGGTGTCGCCCTCGCGGAGTATCAGCGGTTCCTCGCGGTCGACACCCCGGCCCGGCTTGTCCATGTAGATCCGGATAAGGCCGAGTTCCTCCCAGATGCGCTCTTTGAGGCTGTCGAGCCCTTTCTCCTCCTCGGCGCTGATGAAGATTGCCTCGTCGGGATCGATGTCCCGCTCCCGGAGTTCGTCTTCGACTTTGGGCAGGTAGTCGGGCTCGATGAGGTCGGCCTTGTTGACGGCGACGAGGGAGGGCAGGTAGACGCGATTGTCCATCACGCCGTCGATGAGCTGGTCGATGTCGATCTGTTCGCCGATGGTCACGTCGGCGTTGACGTAGCCGTGCTCGCGCAGGACGGCTTTGACCGTCTCGTCGTCGAGTTCGACGCCGGAGGCCGTGTTGACTGAAATCCCGTCCTTGCCCTTTTTCCGGACGTTGACCCACGGCGGATCCTGGTCGAGTCGGATCTTGTTCTTGTACAGCTCTTCGCTGAGTCGGTCGTACTGGTCGATCTCGAAGACGGAGATGAGAAAGACGATGAGGTCCGCGGTCCGCACGACGGATAGCACTTCCTTGCCGCCACCGCGGCCGCCGGCAGCGCCCTCGATGAGTCCGGGAACGTCGAGTATCTGGATGTTCGCCCCCTTGTACTTGAGCATCCCGGGATACACATCGAGCGTCGTGAACTCGTAGGCTCCGGTCTCGGACTCGGCGTTGGTGAGGGCGTTCAGTAGCGTCGACTTCCCGACGCTGGGGAACCCGACGAGCGCGACGGTCGCGTCGCCGTGCTTCTCGACGCCGTAGCCACCGCCGCCGCCAGAAGAGGCCTGCTGTTCGAGCTTCTCCTTTTTTTCCGCGAGCTTGGACTTCAGCCGACCGATATGGGCCTCTGTAGACTTGTTGTAGGGAGTGCTGGCGATTTCGTCTTCGAGTTCCTGAATCTCCTCTTCGAGCCCCATTAGGTGTATGTCGGCCCCTCGCACCGAATAAGGCTTTCCTCCCTTGCCGACGCTCCCCCCTCGGTCCGTGTGAACGTTGTCGTCCTGCCGTTCAGAATGGACAAACGACACTCATGTAATTCGACACACCTATAGGCTACCCTCCGTCATGTGTCGATAATGGGAGCGGCGAGTCGGTTCCGCGACAGCACGCAGATACTGCTGCCAGTCGGTGCGCTCGACGGCATCCGCGAGGAGTTAGAACAGCGGTTCACCGTGAGCGTTCACCACGAAGGTGAACAGGTCCGGATACTCGGCTCCCCGGTCGAAATCAAAGATGCGAGCGATTTCCTCGCGCGGCACGGCGTGACGTTCGCCTGAGTTGGCGGCGATTTTATTCTTTGTCGCGCTGGCCGTTCTGTCGATAGGTTCCAAACGGTGAGCGTTCGTGCGTGTGGAGCCCTCACGGGGCGATCCGTGAAACGCAATCCTTTAAACCGCCGCGAGGATTCCACTATGTATGGCTGGAACTATCGAAGTCCTCGTTCCCGGTGGAGAGGCCAACCCTGGCCCGCCACTCGGTCCGGAACTCGGCCCGACACCGGTGGACGTGCAGGCAGTCGTACAGGAGATCAACGACCAGACGGCAGCGTTCGACGGCACCGAAGTCCCCGTGACCGTCGAGTACGACGACGACGGCTCCTTCGAGATCGAGGTCGGTGTCCCGCCGACGGCCGAACTCATCAAGGACGAGGCCGGCTTCGAGACCGGCAGCGGCGAACCGCAAGAGGACTTCGTCGCTGACCTCTCCGTCGACCAGGTCAAACAGATCGCCGAGCAGAAGCATCCCGACCTGCTCTCCTACGACCTGAAGAACGCCGCGAAGGAGGTCGTCGGGACGTGCACCTCCCTCGGTGTCACCATCGAAGGCGAAAACCCACGCGAGTTCAAGGAACGCATCGACGCGGGCGAGTACGACGACGTGTTCGCGGCCGAAGCACAAGCGTAAGTCGGACTGCTGTGCGACTGGCGTGTGTTTTCCCTTGCTTTCGACGCTGTTGAGCCACTGCACTGTCGGCGGGACCCCGATTGACGGCCGGACCCTGAGAACCGGAAACACGCCCGTCAGCGGTCCTTGGGCTGGTTCGACGGGTTTAAGTGTCGCATTGGCGTCTACCCGCACGAGACAGGCATCCGCCTGTTTCACTGACCCGTAGAAGCCGATTGGCGTACTACGGAGGTGAACAATGGCAGATCAGGAAATAGAGAACGCAGTCTCGCGCGCACTCGAGGACGCACCTGAGCGGAACTTCCGCGAAACGGTCGACCTCGCTGTGAACCTGCGCGACTTAGATCTTAACGACCCGTCGAACCGCGTCGACGAGTCCGTCGTGCTTCCTGCTGGCACCGGCCAGGAGACCACTATCGTGGTCTTCGCCGAGGGCGAAACCGCCCTCCGTGCCGAGGAAGTCGCAGACGACGTACTCGACGAGGACGAACTCGAGGAACTGGGTGGCGACGACGACGCCGCCAAGGACCTCGCCGATGACACTGACTTCTTCATCGCGGAGAAGGATCTGATGCAGGACATCGGTCGCTACCTCGGGACCGTCCTCGGTCCGCGTGGGAAGATGCCGGAACCGCTCGACCCCGACGACGACGTCGTCGAGGTCATCGAACGCATGAAAAACACCGTGCAGCTCCGCAGCGGGGAACGGCGAACGTTCCACACGCGGGTCGGCGCGGAGGACATGTCCGCCGAAGATATCTCGGACAACATCGACGTTATCCTCCGCCGTCTGCACGCGGACCTCGAGAAGGGCCCGCTCAACATCGACAGCGTCTACGTGAAGACGACGATGGGGCCTGCGATGGAGGTGGCCTGATATGAGCGCCGAATCCGAACGCAAGACCGAGACCATTCCCGAGTGGAAGCAGGAAGAGGTCGACGCCATCGTAGAGATGATCGAGTCCTACGAGAGCGTCGGCGTCGTCAACATCGCCGGGATTCCGTCACGACAGCTGCAGGACATGCGACGTGACCTGCACGGGACCGCCGAACTTCGCGTCTCCCGGAACACGCTGCTCGAGCGTGCGCTCGACGAAGTCGACGACGGACTCGAAGACCTCAACAGCTACATCACCGGGCAGGTCGGGCTCATCGGGACCGACGATAACCCGTTCTCGCTGTTTCAGGAACTCGAGGCCTCCAAGACGCCCGCACCCATCGGTGCCGGCGAGGTGGCCCCGAACGACATCGTGATTCCGGAAGGCGACACGGGCGTCGACCCCGGTCCGTTCGTCGGCGAACTCCAGAGCGTGGGTGCCGACGCACGCATCCAGGAAGGCTCCATTCAGGTCCTGTCTGACTCGACGGTGCTTGACACCGGCGAGGAAGTCTCCCAGGAACTCGCGAACGTGCTGAACGAACTCGGTATCGAACCGAAGGAGGTCGGTCTCGACCTTCGCGCCGTCTTCGCCGACGGCGTGCTGTTCGAACCCGAGGAACTGGAACTCGACGTCGACGAGTACCGGAGCGACATCCAGGCGGCTGCCGGCCGAGCGTTCAATCTCTCGGTCAACGCCGATTACCCGACCGCGACGACGGCCCCGACGATGCTCCAGTCCGCTCGTGGCAACGCCAAGAGCCTCGCGCTCCAGGCGGCCATCGAGGACCCCGAAGTCGTGCCTGACCTCGTGAGCAAGGCTGACGCACAGGTCCGTGCGCTCGCCTCGCAGATCGACGACGAAGAGGCGCTCCCGGAGGAACTCCAGGGCGTCGAGGCCAACGCGACCACCGAAGAACCGACTGACGACCAAGACGAGGACACCGCATCCGAGGACGAGGCGGACGCCGATTCCGACGCGGCCGAAGAGGCCGACGAGGACGACGATGACGGCGACGCCGGCGACGCACTCGGAGAGATGTTCTAACAACTCACACGACAACAATGGAATACGTATACGCTGCACTCATCCTGAACGAATCGGGCGAAGAAATCAACGAAGACAACCTCACAGACGTGCTCGACGCCGCTGGCGTCGACGTCGAGGAGTCCCGCGTCAAGGCCCTCGTCGCCGCCCTCGAGGACGTCGACATCGAGGAGGCCGTCGACCAGGCCGCTGCGGCACCGGTGCCGGCAAGCGGCGGCGCGGCCGCACCCGCAGAGGGTGACGCTGACGAGTCCGACGAGGCCGAGGAAGAAGCCGAAGAAGAGGCTGCCGACGACGGCGGCGACGACGATGACGACGAGGACGACGAGGCAAGCGGCGAAGGCCTCGGCGAACTCTTCGGCTAATTCGGTCACCACACAGCTCAGTTTTTCTTTCCGCACACCCGGTGAGAGACATCGCTAACGGTCGACTCCCTCGGAAGTCGTCGTGCTGCCCTCCCTGTGAAACGTCGGCGACGAAAAGCGACTGCAAAAAACAGTGCCGCTACGACCGCTTAGCCGCCGAGTGTCACCGTGTCAGAGTCAACCGTAATTGGCGAGTCGTTGCCAGTTGCACCGGTTTCGTCGACGTTCTTGAGGTATATTTCGCCTGTTGCGGTATCGGCCTCGGTGCCGCTAGCTGTCTCGTCGTACACAGTCACCTCGTAGGTGTAGTAGCCGGGGTCGAGATCGACATCGTAGCCCGCCCACGCCGGGTACGGATCGGTATTGGTCAAATCTCCGCTCCCGGCAGTGACCATCTTGGAGCCGGCGAAAACGGTCGACCCGTCGCTTTTGTTTTTGATGGTGAGGCTCACTTCCCGCTCGTCGCCGACAGTTCCGTTGTTTTGCACCTCGACGGTCATCCGTTGCGCGCCGCCGCGGCGTTCGATAAGCCCCGAGGTGTTGTAGGTCTCCGCGCCGATGTTGACTGACTGCGTGTCGTTGACGACGAAGTTCGATTGCCCCACGAAGAACGACTGTTCCGGGGACGTGGAGTTCGACGTTTCGACGTAGTAGGTGTAGTTGCCGCGGCTGGTGGGCATATCGAGCGTAAACTGCCGCGTGTCGCCAGGGGTGAGTATCGTCGACATGGTCTCCGAGTCGACGGTGGTGAACGACGGGCTGGGATCGTCCGTGTTTTTCGCTCGGAGGACAACCGTGTCCGTTCCACCCTTCCCACCGACGTTGGTGACGTTGACGGTTGCCGTCGCGGTGTCGTCGCTGTCGATGACTCTCGGCGCTCGGGCCGAGTCGACTTGCATGAACTGCGCGTCCAGTTCTCCGACGTAGATGTTCCCGCGCCAGCGCTCGTCAGTGTCGGTGAGAGCCACGTCGTACTGGTAGGACTGCTCCGCCGCTTTGCTATCGGTATCCAGTTCGAACGAGACCGTCGTCGTCTCGCCCGGTTCGATCCGCGCTGACTTGCTATCGACCACCGACCCGTCGAACGTGGTTTCGAGGGTTGTCGTTCCGGGGCTGTCGCCCACGTTCCGTACTTCGGCCGTCACATCCGCGTCGCTCGTCTCGTCGACCCGTGCCGGCGCTTCGACGTCGATGATCCGGTATTTCGGGCCGGTTTGGACGTCCTTCTCGATTGCGTTGACCGTGAACAGCACGACGGCGTCGTTGTAGTCCGGGTCGCCTTCGTCCCCAGCGTTCGCCGGGTCCGCGTTCTGTTTCGAGAGTTCGTAGAGGAACGCACGCTCGCCGTCGCCCAGTTGGAGGTACCCCGTGTCGTTCACGCGGCTTCCGAGCGTGTCCCGGATGTCTCGCTGGTACCACTGTGCCTGTTCGAACGCCGGGAGTTCGTCCCCGTCATTCAGGATGACGAGGTTCTGCGGGTTCTCTGTCTGACTGACGGTGGTAGTGTCGTAGCGGTCCCAGTCATTACAGTACATCGTGTCATAGCCAGCCAACTCAATAGAAGGAGAAGTATAGGCATACCTGTCGCAGCCATAGGACTTTGCGAAGACTGAAATTTCCGTTCCGGGTTCGAACGAGTTGGAGTACTGGTACGGGTTCCCGTGCTCGTCGGAGACAAGGCGCTGCTCCGCGTGCGGACCGTTGACATCGCCGTTGTTGTACTCCCGCCAGAGCCCAATCGATTGTGTTCCGGACTCGTTCCTAACGTACAGCGACATCTGCACTGGCGCGTGAATTATGTGTGACTCCCACATCCCTTCTAGATCCGCCCCCTTTAGCGAGACCGAGGCGTTGACAGACTGCTTGATGGTGATCGTCGAGCCGTTGCCCTCGACCAGTGAGTCCGGTTGGACGTTCAGTGTCAACCACCGCGAACGGTTCGCCGTCGAGAACGTCACCGGGTATTTCCCGGGTTCGGAAGGCGCGGTAACCGTCCGATTGAGCGTCACACTCTCGCCGGGGTCGAGCTGTTCGGTCTCTGTCACCATGGCCGTGCCGTTGCGCTTCACGCGCAGCGTCTGCTTCCCTTCGGTTCCACCGGTGTTCGTGACGGTGAACTCGACGCTCGTCTGGTTGCCCGGTGCGACTGGGTTTCGCACGTCCGCGGTAGTGATTTCGAACAGCGGCGGCGGCGATGCACCGACGACGAAGGACCCCGATTGGGTGGCGTCCGGGGTATCCACAACGTAGGTGTAGTGCTGTGGCGAAGCGACCGTTATCGGGCTACTGGTGACCGATGCGGTCCCCGACTCAACCCCCCGTCGTGTCCCATCGAGAGTAAGGCTCGTCGTCTGTGACGTGATGACACTCCCCGTCGAGGCGTTCTCGATACGTACCTCAACAGGGGCAGATTTCCGAATGTCGCCGGTGTTTTCGATTGTCGCCTCAACGGTCGCCGTATCACCACTCTCCAGCCCGCCCGGCGGCGAAACGGACGCTATTTCGAAGACACCTGCGTCGCCGACAACGAAGTAGTGCCCGTCGTCGCTGTATTGCGAGTACGTGTCGTCGTTCGTCTCGACTCCCAGTTCGTACGTTCCGTTCTCGTGGGTCGGCATCGACGGGCCGAAGTCGATGGTCCGACTCTGGCCCGGATCGACCATCACATTACGCGTCGCATTTACGGACCCGTTGACGAGGAATACGACCGCCTGATCCGCGGTCATCTCTCCGCTATTCGTGACCGTGACTGTCGCCGTGGGGACCTGATTCAATCTGGCTCTGGCCGGAATCGAGTTGCCGGTGATATCCAACGATGGGGTACCGGGAACGCTCGTATACTCGATGGTCTCGGCGGCCGTATCGTGATCTGACTCAACAGTGAAGTTGTGTGGTTTCGCTGCAGAGACATCGACCGTGTCGGTCACAGTGGTAGCTTCGCCACCGCCAAGCGTCACCGTCTGTGTCACCGCGCTCGGACTCCCCGAACGGTTGTGCTTCAACGTGATGCGTTGTGTGTCCTTCAGTCCGCCAGTGTTGGTAACAGTCGCCGAAACGGTTGCGTTGCTGGGATCCGATGGGTCCGGCTTCACAGTTATATTCTCGACGGCGAACTTCGAGTTCGACACATCACCGAGTGCAAAGCGGATACGGACGGTTTCGCCGCGATCAACTGTGTCTGGCGTCACGTTGACATACTTGTCATCGTAGGAGCTCCGTGCCCAGTCCGCCCATGCGCGAGCGTAGCTGCTGTTCTCGATAATCAACGTCGCGTTGGCGACCTGCGACGGAATGCACTCATAACTGGGTGACGAAATCGAACCGCTTCGCGCGTCCTCGTAAGACACGTCGGTGAACAGGGCCATCTGCAGTGCCGCCTGGTGTGACCGCTTGGCCGTCGCGTTCGACTGGATCGAAACCGACCCCCCCTCGATCTGCTGTCCCGAGATGTTCGCAAAGGATACCGACAGCGCCCCTTCGTCGTAGTTCACCGCTGGCGGCGACGACATCGTCGCACCCGAGTCGGTCATCCGCCACACGCCCCCGCCTTGGTAACCGACCTGCTGTCCGTTTTTCTGATACCGCATCGTCTGCAACGAGCGGTTCCCCGTCGAACAGGCCGGGCGTCCGTTCAGCGTCAGATTGTACGTCGCCTTGTTCGACACGCCAACGTCTGACCGCACTCGGTCGGGGATCTCGACTGATTCGTCGGTGTTCGACCGCTGGAAGCTCTGGTCAACCGACAGCATCACTTCCTCAGCAAGCTCGACGTTCGCGTCGTCGTTGACATCCCCGATAGTCTGCTGGCCCACTTGCACGATCAGCACGGCACCGACGATAACTACGCTTGCCAACAACACCACACCAAGAACGTGCGATACACCCCGGTCTCCAGCCCCCCGGCTGCCCCACTCGAACATACTCAATTACATACCAACTATTACACATAAATGTACTGTTCCACATTATTTTAATGAAACATCTACCATAGGCTACCAGTCTTGATCTATAGGTTCTCAATCCGGAAGCAGCGTTGCCTCCGGCGGAGGTAGCTGACTCTTCACATTATATTATATTTGTAATACACTATCGATTCGGCGCTAAAACTAAACCGTGGCTGCGATGGTCGAACTAGAGCCGACACAATCCCGGGTATCAGCTCCAGACGGACAAGGCTGCTATTCAGATAGCAGTTCCCTGCTTACGACGGTAAAATTAGGATGGACTCGCCGGGATTTGAACCCGGGGCCTCTCCCATGCCAAGGGAGTGATCTACCCCTGATCTACGAGCCCTCGCGTGCAATGACTGCTTTCCGATGGGATTGCTTAAACCCATCGAAGCACGGGGACATAGAGAACCGGCCCCACGGTCTCGATTCAAACCGGTAATGTGTCCGCCTACCAGAGAGTGCACAAATCCGGTAATCGGAGTTACAGTACGGCCACAATGGTTATAACGCCTGATACCATCCCTACAGTAATCTCAGTTTAGTGAATCAGGCTTATGAACCGTAGGAGAAACGAGACGCAGTCTAATAACCGGCTTGTCGGCGCGTCACTCCGGAGCAAAGAGTGCCGGCGCGGGCAGACGACACTGGATTTCGCAATCGGTATGAGCCTTTTTTTGAGCGTTGTAATTTTCATTTTCCTGTTCATTCCTGGGCTGTTGTCGCCGTTTTCTGCGGGGGTTCAGGAGGAGACAGTCACGACCGACAGAGTGGCTGATGGGCTCACAATGGGGATGCTCGGCTCGCCACAGCAGCCGTACGTTCTAGACGAACACTGTACTCGGGAGTTCTTCGCTGGGAACGCACCACCGTCAGGATGTGGCTACGACTCCGGTGGGAGTACGGAGGAACGGGTCGGGCTCGACCCGGTTCGGGAGAACGTTAACGTCACAATCCGGGGGAACGCGACGGGGACACCAGCCGCCGACGAAATTCTGTGCTGGGACGGAGCAACTGAGGAACTCGTTGCAGCCAGTGGTAGTTGTGGGACGGTACTCACTACTGGTGGGAACCCACCGACAAACAACGACGCCTCGGTCACTGCGCTGCGCGTGGTCTCGCTGAACGGGCAGGATGTCACAGTACGCGTGGTGATGTGGTAGTATGCGCGCGCAGGCACACACGCTCGAAGCAATCGTCAGCGGAATGCTGTTACTCGCAAGCCTGGTGTTCGCGCTGCAGATGACGGCGGTGACGCCGCTGTCCGCGAGCACGTCGAGTCAGCACATCGAGAACCAGCAGCAGGCAATCGGCCACGGCGTCCTCGCCTCCGCGGCGGCAGAAGACGCACTGAAACCGGCTGTGCTCTACTGGGACAACAGCACGGCGCAGTTCCACAACACGGCCGGTGGTCGGGAGTACTACACGAACGGGCCGCCGGACAATCGATTCGGGGAGTTGTTAGAACGCGCGTTCGACCGTCGCGGGATCGCGTACAACGTGTATCTCAGGTTCCAGAACACGCAGGAGAGAACCGTTACGACACGATACATCTACAGCGGCGAGCCGAGCGACAACGCGGTCCGTGCGAGCCATACAATCACGCTCATGGACGACGACCACCTGCGCGACGAGGACGGCACACGAAACAGCACACGGCTCGGCGACCCGACGACCGATTACACGGTTTCCGACACCGGGAAGAACGTCTACAACACGGTCAGCGTGGAGGTGGTCGCGTGGCGCATCTGAACGGCGACGAACGCGGACAGATAATCCTCATCGCCGCGTTAGCCCTGGCGGTGACGTTCATCGGGCTCGCGCTGGTCGTCAACTCCGCGATCTACACGCAGAACCTCGCCAGTCGGGGCGAGATCGCCGGGAGCAACGACGCGCTGGAGATGCGGGCGATGGTTGAGACGAATGTCGGACAAGGTGTCATCGCAGCTAACAGGTACAACCACTCGACCCAAACAACACTCGAAACCGGTGTGCGTGAGAGCATCCGGTCCGTCAGTACACAGACGGAACGCCAGCGGGTCACGAGCGGGACGCTGGTGAACGTCACACTCGCCGGCGCGCCGACCTACGGCACACGGATCGCCCAGACCAACACGTCGCTGTTCGAATCCGGCGAGGCGACACCGAGCGCCAATTGGATGGTCAGAGAGCGGGTCACGCGCCCGGGCGATGGAACGAACGCGACCAGACGGTTCGTCATCAACGCGACACAGCTCCCCAGTTCGGGGAGCGAGTTCGTCGTCATAGCGAACGGCACCGGCGGCAACCCGAAATGGACGATGCGGGTCTGGGGTGACGTCGGACCCAGCGGGACGGTCAACGTGGAAATCGACACACCGAGCGGCACACAGACGTGTGCCGTCCCTATCGAGGAACCGTACGCTCATATCGACGTGACCGGCGGAACAGTCCAGGGCGAACCGTGTCTCGCGCTCCAGGGCGGGAGCTTCGACGGGCGGTTCGCCCACGGCGTCGGCGACGAGTACAACATCACGTTCGAGTCGGGCAATCAGATCAAAGGGAACTACTCGATGGTCGTCCGCGATAGCACGCCGGCCAACACGCTCGATACAGCGCCCGCGTCGCCGTTCAGTACGACCGCGATATACAACGCGACCGTTCAGTACCGCTATGACACGTCGAACTTACGATACGAGGCAAAGATACGGGTGGCCCCGGGTGAGCCAGATGCGTCGTAACCGCGCCGTCTCGACGACGCTGAGCTACACGCTGAGCCTGGCCATCGCCTCGATTCTGGTCTCCGGACTCCTCATTGCCGGCGGCAACTTCGTCGAGAGCCGGCAGGAACAGGTCATCAGGGACGAACTCGAAGTCATCGGCCAGCAGGTCGCCGCCGACATCGCCCGTATCGACCGGCTGGTGGTCGCCGCTGACAACGACCCGACTGCGCGGCTGAACCACACGTTCCCAGAACGGGTGAGTGGCAGCACCTACCGGGTCTCGATTGACGCCGCCGCCGATGAACTCGCCCTCGAATCGACATCCCCTGACGTGTCGGTGACTGTTTCGCTCAAGAGCCGGACGGACCTGGGGGATTCCACCGCTGGCGGCGGTGTGATAACCGTGTTCTACGACGAATCGAGCGGGCAACTGGAGGTGCGAGATGGCTGACCGCGCCGTAAGTGAGGTGTTGAGCTTCGCCCTGGTGTTCAGTCTCATCGTCGCGTCGATCATACTCGTCTCAGTGAGCGGTCTGGGGGCGTTACAGAACGCACGGGACGCGGAGCAGATGGAGAACGCCGAACGGGCGTTCGACGTTCTCTCGGATAATATCGCGGATCTCCACAAACAGGGGGCACCGAGCCGCGCAACGGAGGTTAGTCTCGGCGAAGCCTCGCTCAGGACGGGCGAAAACACGACGATATCGGTGCAAGTCCACGACGGGACTGCCCCCAAAGATGTCGGGACCTGGGAGATACGACCGATCATCTACGCCGGCAATCAGGAGCGAGAACTCGTATACGAGGCAGGAGCAGTGTATCGAACGAACCGGGACGGTGGGGTGCAGAAACGGACACCGCCGATACTCGTCTCAGACGACCGCGTGCTCATCACCGTGGTCGGGACTACCGCCAGTAGCCAGCAGAGCCTGGGCGGGTCGACGGTGCTCGTCCGGACGAACCACCGAAACAGCAACGTCTCGTTCGCTGACACCAGCGGCAACATCGAACACGTCAACGTCAGTGTCGACTCGGACCCACAGCGCGAGGCGCTCTGGCAGTCGTACTTCGAGCGGAAAGGGTTCGCCTGTGGGGCCGACGGCTGGTGTAACTTCACGTCCCCCTCCGGCGGAATCCAACGGACATACGTCGTTTACCACGACATTGCAGTCGAGATTGACCAGTAACCGGTCGACTACCCGCTGGTCACGTTGATCCGGTTCTTCGAGACGTGGAGGTACGTCAGCCGGATGATGTTCGTGTTCTTCGGGACGGCTCGTTCGTTTCTGAGCGCCCGGTCGTAGTGGACCAACCCGCCGTTATCTACCGTGACTGACCCAGCGACGAGGCCGCCGTACAGCTCCGCCTTCTTGATCTGAACAGTGCTGGCACCGACACCGCCGGCGGGTGCGTAAATCACGCCCTCGAACTGCGGGGTATCGGTATCCCCTTCGATGAAGGCGTCGAAGTCCGACTGACCGTACATCCAGAACTGCTTGGAGTTGTTGGCGTTGTCAATGTCGACATTCCCGGTGCGATAGATGTGGAAGTGGTGGCCGCTGGCGGACGTGGCTTCGCCTTTGACGTAGAGGCGGACTTTCCCGTCGCCGTTGACTTTGATCTGCCCGTTGTTCTCGATGTAGACGTAGTCCCGGACGGCGATGGTCACGTCGTCACCACCCGTGTTAACCGTCAGCGTCTCGCCGCTTAGTGTCAGATCCTCCAGATAGTACGTGCCCGCGTCGAGCGTCTGGTCGCCGCTGTCGAGCTGATTCCCCGAAATACTCCCGGTCGCGCTATTGTTGTTGGTACTGCTCGCGTTGGCGACTCGCCGGTTCACCAGGCCGTCGATAGCGCCGGCTCCCTCGACGCCCGAAATCTGTCTGACGTCGCCGTTGACAGTGCCTTTGATGTGCTTCGTGGTCGAGTATTCCACGTCGCGGGTGACGACGCCGCTCCCCTTGACTTCGACCCGATCACCGGATCGAACGGAGCCGTCCACCTCGCTGTTCCCTTTCACGTACACGTCACCGGCTGTGGTGATCGTTCCGAACGAACCCCGTGAGGCCGAGTAGTCGCCAACAGACGAGTTGTAGCTGTCGGTTCGAGCGGGGTCAGTGCCGCTGCCGGAGAGCGTAATCTTTCCGCCGGCAGACGTGGCCGCGACGGCGCTCGTCACTTCTCGCGGCCCCGTCGGCACGACCAGCGTCGTCGTCACGCTGTCGTTTTCGTGGTCGTAGTACGCGTCGCCGTCAGTCCGCTCTTCGAAGTAGCGCCCCCAGGACCGGTAGTACTCACTCTGGACAGTGATGTTGACCGTCCCCGTATCCAGCGGATTGATGTTCCCAGCCGCCTGGTCAGGATACACCTGCGTCGTGCCGTCCTTCGAGATGCTCGCCCGTGAGCCAAGCGACCGGTCGCCACGGACGGTGATGAGTGGGAGCGTCAGCGTCGCGTCGCGGTAGTAGAACTCCGGCGGTGAAACCATGACACTGCCACTGTCGGAACGCCGCCACACCCCGCCGCCCTGATAGGCGACTTTCTGGTTCCCGTTTTCGTAGATGACCGCCCCGAGCCGCTCGTCCATCAGCGTGACTGTCGTCGGCGGCGAAGCCGAGTGGTTGGTGATATTGACGGTCATCCGACCGGCACTGTCGTCGATTCGGTACGAGGACCTGTCCGTCCCGACGAGAGACACCCGCTGGCTGTCAGAGTTCCCAAGCGCCACCAGGGCCGCCTGGGAGTCCAGTTGGGTCATCCCCGTCTCCGCCCGGGAGACGTCGAGCCCGGACTCGGTATCGACCAGCGCCGTCGCTCCCAGGCTGACAACGACGCTGGAACCGACGATGACGAGACTGAGGACCAGTATCAGCCCGAGCGGGGCTGATTGTGCCCGTTGCTGACCCCAGGGGACTTGCATTATCCGACAGTGGTTATCACAGCTGATAAGGTTGCCGGCCGACCGACCAACAGTCGCTACCAACGGCCTTCTATGGCGGCTACAGCGAAAACTGACCGGCGTCAGGTGCTACTAATTTTGATATTGATGCAGTGGGCGTGTCGGCTCTCAGTTGGACGTGATGTTGACGTCGTTCGTCGAGATGTGGAGGTAGGTGATGGCGACAACGCTCGTGTCCTTGGGAATCGTCCGCTCCTGTTTGAGGGCCTGGTCGAAATGGACCCTTCCGCCTTTTTCGAGTTCGACTTCGCTCGTGACCACACCGCCGTAGAGTTCGCTTTTCCATATCTCGAACCTGCTCGTTCCGGTCTTTCCCCCCGGCGCGTAGATGACGCCGGTGACTTTCGACTTATCTGACCCTTTCTTCTCCATCCGGGCTTGGAGGTCGTCTTTTCCGTAGATCCACACTTGCGTCGACCGCTCACTAACCGCACCGGTTGTCCTGATTTCGCTCGCCCGTGTGAAGAAATGATAACCGTCTGCGCTCCCACCCGACGCGGGCGATTCGCCTTTGATATATATCTTCACCTGGTTCGGGCCGGACACCGTGATGTCGTTCCCGGTGTTGAGGCTCACGTAGTTCTCGACGCCAATGATTACGTTTCCACCAGTCGTGTCGAACTCGACGTCGTTGCTCAAGTCGATCCTGTCGACGTGATAGCTGCCCGCAGACAGTGTCGTCGTTCCCTCTGTACCGTCGATAACGCCGTCGTCGGCTATCGTTCCCCCGTTGTCGTTCGACGACGATAGGTCGTCGACCTGTGTGTTGACATGGGAGTTGATATTGGTGGTATCTCCGAACGAGCTGATCTGCTCGTCGGAACAAGAGCCGGAACACGCTCCGTGTTTATCGTCGAACGCGTCCGCCCATTCTACCCGGTCACCGTTGAATGTCATCGAATTACTACTGAATTCGACGCGACCGCCCGAGGTGATGTTTCCATTCAGTTCCGCACTCCCGGTGACGATGACATCACCTGCCGTCGTGAGATTGCCGCCATCACCGGCCTCGGAGGCGTCATATCCGTCCCCGTCTGCCGAAGTATAGCTGTCGGTAAAGGCATCGTTCCCGCTCAGTTTGATCGAACCGGAGTCGCTTGTCGCGGCGACGGCGTTCTGGACCTTTCGCGGCCCCGCAGGGACCTTGAGAATGATCGAAACACGATTGCTATCCGGATGGTACGTCACGTCACCGTCCGTTCGCTCCTCGAAGTATCCTCCCCACGCGCGGTAGTACTCGCTCTGGACGGTAACGTTGACTTTCCCGTTTTCCAGCGGGTTCGTGAAGTTCTCGTTGCGCGTGCTGTTCGGAAAGTACGACCTCGTCCGGTTGTGAGAGATCGACGCGCCGTCTCTGATTGCCCCGGACCCGCTCACTGTCACGAGGGGAAGCGTTAGCGTCGCGTCCCGGTAGTGGAACTCGGGTGGAGAAACCATCACCGACGTTCCGTCGCCGTTGGCCCGCCAGACGCCGCCCCCCTGATACGCGAGTCGCGTCTCGTCACTGCCGTGATAGGCCACCTCGCCCATCGATTCATTGAACACAGTCATCCGGTTCCCGGACGTTGTATTCTGGTAGGAGACGTTCATCCACCCGGCGTCCTCGTCGATACGATAGGTGCTCGAACTGCTCGCGGGAAGAGAGACCTGCTGCACGTCCGTCTGTCCCAGCGCTACGAGCGCGGTTTTGGAATTGAGTTCCGTCAGCGACTTCTCAGTTCGTTCCACGTCAAGTTGCGTTTGCGTGCTCGTAATTGCGTCGGCACCCAGTGCGACCACCGCCGTCGTCGATACAATCATTACCGCAAAAACCAGCGCTAACCCGAGCGGAGCACTTTGCCCACGACTTCCGAGTCCCCGCTCAGCGCTACCCATACTACTCACATCTAACCCGACAAATTACTTAAAATAGATGGGCAAGTTATCAATTGTAATACTGCGAAGAGTTTCGGCTGTGGAGCGGCGTCGACGACGATGTCGGCACTTCCAGACGCGACCGGGAAGCGGAACGGTTTAGTCGCGCCCTCTCAGACAGGGAGATGGGAACAGCACGACCGCAAATCTGACTCGCTGTGGACTTTCACAGCTCGGGATTGCGGCCGTGTTCGGCACTGTACAGTGCCAATACGCCTCGTAACGAGAGCGGTTCGTGCGGTTCCAACCAGATTACAATGGCACGAATGCATACACGCCGCCGCGGTTCGTCCGACTCGGACAAACCGGCGGCAGACGAACCCCCGGAGTGGAGTGACGTCGACGAGGACGCCATCGAAGAGCGCGTCGTCGAACTGGCCGAACAGGGCCACTCGCCCAGCGAGATCGGCCTGAAGCTGCGCGACGAGGGCGTTCAGGGTACGCCGATCCCTGACGTCTCACTCGCGACCGGCAAGAAAGTCACCGAGATTCTCGAGGAGAACGAGGCCGAGCCGGACCTGCCGGAGGACCTTCGGAACCTGCTCGAGCGGGCCGTCCGCCTTCGCGACCACATGGACGAGAACCCCGGTGACTACCAGAACAAGCGCGCGCTCCAGAACACGCAGGCGAAGATCCGACGCCTCATCGACTACTACCGCGGCGACGAAGTCGACGAGGACTTCACCTACAGCTACGACAACGCTGTCGAAGCGCTGGGTCTCGAATAGATGTCGGCGACCGGTCGGGAACCGACACCAGCCACGTCCCCCAGCGACCTCGCCGGGTCGCTTCGCGAGGCCGCCTTCGTGCGCCTCGTCAGCGACGCGACCGGTGAGGCGCTGGCTGCGACTGGCCTGCTGGCACGGGCGCTCGATGACACGCCGTTCCAGGCGAGCGTCGTCCGCCCGTTCGAGGATCCCGACCGGACCACGGAGACGGATATCACTGTCGCCATCGGTCGCACGCAGCCGACCGCCGACGTGACGCTGACCGACCGCGCCGCCGCGACTGCCTTCGAGACCGCCCGCGAGCTTGGCGCGACGACCGATCCCGCGCTCGCCCTGGCCGGCACGATTGCCGCCGGGGCGGTCGACGGGACCGTCGCTGAAGCCGCCGAGCAGGCGGGGCTCGAACACCGGCCCGGGGTCGCCGTGCCGACGGCAGACCTCGCGGACGGGCTGGCCCACTCGACGCTGTTCGTCGCGCCCTTCTCGAGCGACGCCGACACGGCGCGGGCCACGCTCGCCGACCTGGGCCTCGACGCGGACCGGATTCAGTCTGCGGACCTCTCGGCCGACGACCACCGCCGCCTCGCGTCGCTGGTCGCGCTGGCCGTCACCGCGGACGCACCGCCACGGGCCGCCGACGCGGTCCACCGCGCGCTCCGACCAACGGTGGGCGGCCCCTTCGAGACGGTCGGCGGGTACGCCGACGTGCTCGACGCCGTCGCTCGGGAAGAGCCCGGCACTGCCGTCGCGCTCGCACTCGGCCACGAGGCCGTCCGCGAGGACGCCCTGGCCGCCTGGCGCAGTCACGCCACGCGCGCCCACGAAGCGGTGTCAGCGGCGACCACGGGCCGGTACGACGGTCTGTTCGTCGCCCGCGGCGACGCGATGCCGACCGGCACCGTCGCCAGACTGTTCGCGGACTACCGCGCACCGGAACCGGTGACGCTCGTCGTCACCGACACGGAGGCCGCGGCCCGGGCCACGGACGGCCGGGATATCTCCGAGACGATGCACGCCGCCACCGAGACGGTCGGCGGCGACGCTGTCGGGACCGGCAACCGGGCGCGCGCTCGGTTCGACGCCTCGACGGCCGACTTCATCGAAGCGTTCCGGGAGGCAGTATGAGACGGGCGGAGATTCGCACGACGCACGACTCGCCCGAACGCGTCGCACGCGCGGTGCGGCCGGACAACACCGACGAGATGACCACGCGCGTCGAGGGCAACGCCGTGGTCACGACCGTCGAGCGCGACTCGACCAGCGGCCTGCAGGCGACCGTCGACGACTACGTCGTCAACATCCGGGTTGCAGCACAGCTCGCAGACCAACACACACAATCCAACCATGAGTGAACGAAGCGTTTCCAAGCGCACAGAACAGAAACGGTGGTACACCGTGCAGGCTCCCGAGCAGTTCGACCGGGAGGTTCTCGGTAAGACACCGGCAGACGAACCGGACAAGGTGCTCGGACGCACCATCGAAACAACGCTCGGCGAACTGACCAACGACGCCAGCGAGAACAACACGAAGCTGACCTTCAAGATCAACGAGGTCGCCTCGGACACGGCGTACACGGAGTTCATCCGCCACGAACTCACGCGGGACTACCTCCGCTCGCTCGTCCGACGGGGCTCCTCGAAGGTCGAGGCCTACATCACCGTGCTGACCACGGACGACTACCGCGTCCAGATCCAGCCGGTCGCCGTGACGACGAAGAAGGCCGACGCCTCCCAGGAGAAGGCCATCCGCCGGACGATGATCGACCTCGTTCGGGAGACGGCCAAGGACCGTACCTTCGAACAGCTCGTCGACAGCGTCGTCGAAGGGCGCCTCTCCTCGGCCATCTACGGCGAGGCCAAGGACATCTACCCGCTCCGACGCGTCGAGATCAAGAAGACCACGCTCGAAGCGCGGCCGGAAGAAGTCGCCGCCGAAGAGGAGACGGCGGTCGACGTGGACGAGGAAGACGTCGACGTCGAAGCCTAACACGTTACAACACCGACGTTCGATTTTTTCGCCGCAGTGAGAGAACGAGCTCTAGCACGCGGCAAACGGAGCCGATTCTGCGACGTATGATGGGAGACTGTATTTTCGAGTCTGTGACCGATAACGGACAGTACCGCACCGAAAAAGTACGCAGCGCTGACGGAGAAACCGACAGAGAGAGCGCCGCTACTCGCTGCTCGTCGCCGTTTCCGGGTTCTCGGTCACGACGACGGTCCCGACCATCCCGGCTCGCTCGTGTGGGATACAGAAGTAGGGATATTCGCCGAGCACCTCGAAGGTGTGCGTGAAATCGTCACCCTCGAACATCGTCCCGCCGGAGGAACTCCCCCAGTTGTCGCGGGCCGCCTGCTCGGTGTCGAAGCCGCCGGAGGCGAAGTAGTCGGCCTCCTCGGGGATGTCGTCCTCGTAGGCCGTGACCGAGTGGCCCTGCTTGCTCGTGTTGAGCCAGCGGACGGTCGTCCCCGGTTCGACGGCGATGCGAACCGGGCGAAACGCCTTCGCGGACATCCCCACGTCGTAGTCGGTGTCAGCGCTCCCACCGCCGAGGCAGCCGGCGAGCCCTGCGACCGCCGCCGGGCCGGCCGCGCGGAGGAAATCCCGTCGGTCCATACCGTGACTCAGGACCGCATATTCAAAGGCCGCTCGGTTCCGGACTGCAGAAGACCCCGCGGTCAGTCCGTGTCGCTCACTCGAAGGTCAGTCCGTCACGGAGTTCGCGCGCGCCGGCGAGCAGCCTGTCGCGGTCGTCAGCCGTCAGCGTCACGTGCCCCATCTTCCGGAGTTCGTACACCTCGCGCTTGCCGTACCAGTGCAGGTGTGCCCGCGGCGTCTCCAGTACCCCGTCTTCGCCCCGCAATTCTGCCGACTGGCGCTCCGAAACGTCCCCGAGAATGTTGGTTGAGACGGTGGGGAACCGCTGGTCGGTCGACCCCAGCGGCCGGCCGGTGACGGCCCGCAGGTGTTGCTCGAACTGCGAGGTGTGACACCCTTCGATAGTCCAGTGGCCGGAGTTGTGCGGTCGCGGTGCGATCTCGTTGAGCAGAATCTCGCCGTCGGTCGTCTCGAACAGTTCGATGCCGAACACGCCGCGGCCGTCCATCACGTCGAGCACGTCGTGCGCGACATTTCGTGCGCGCTCGCGGACGGCTTCTGACGCTCTGGCCGGCGCGACGGACTCGCGGAGGATCTCCTCCCGGTGAATCGTCTCGGTGACCGGGAACGTGTCCCGTTCGTCCGCACCGCGACAGCCCATGACCGCGAGTTCGCGCTCGAAGTCGACCATCTCCTCGACCATCGCGGGGCCGGCGATGGCGTCGATAGCGTCCTCGACGTCTTCCGGGCCTTCGACGCGGATGTTTCCGCGGCCGTCGTAGCCGCCGGTCCGGGCCTTGAGCATCGCGGGGTAGCCCAGTTCCTCGCAGGCCTCGCGGAGGTCGTCGGCGGTGTCGACGGCGCGGAACGCCGGCACCGGGACGCCGGCCTCGGCCAGCCGGCGCTTCTGGACGAGCTTGTCCTGAATCGTCCGGAGCGTTTCGGGGGCGGGGTGAACCGGCGTCCCTGTCTCCTCGGCGACCCGTTCGAGAACGTCCGGGTCGGCCAGTTCGATCTCGAACGTGAGGTAGTCGGCGCGCTCGGCGAGCTCCCGCAGGGTCGCCTCCTCGTCGAAGTCGCCGACGAGCTGGTCGCGGACGACCGGCGCGGCCGGGCAGTCCGGCGTCGGGTCGGTCACGAGCAGTTCGAGGCCGAGCGGCGCGGCCGCCTCGCCCAGCATACGGCCGAGTTGGCCACCGCCGACAACACCGACAGTCGGTCCTGGTGACGTGAGCGTCATACCGCGCGCTTCCACAGCGTCGGGGTTAAGCGTTCGTTTCTCGGCCGTAGGACTCGTGAACCCACACCGTCATATCGTTCGAGCTGTACTTCGTCCGCATTCGGTGGGTTCGGGGCTCGTAGCCGGCGGCCTCAAGCCGCTCGACGGGGACCGTGCTGTCTATCTGCTGGGTGAGAATTATCGGCGGCTGTCCGTCCTGTGCCCGCTCGGCGAGCGCACCGGGTCGGTTCTCACAGGAGACGTTCACGTCGTCGGCCGCGTAGTACCACGGCAGCGGCAGCGAGTTGTACCACTGCAGACAGGTCGGTCTGGTGTTCCACCAGGAGTCGTTCCACTGGCCGCGGTTCTCCTTGACGTAGGCGTCGTCGCCGTCGTAGGCGTCGCCGCGCTCCCCGTGGTACATTACCACATCGGTGCCGTTTCCGTTGGCCGTCGCGATGCGGTCCATCTCCGCTAAGTCGGCACGGAGCGACTCCTGTGGCTGGGCGTACTGAACCAGCGGATTCCCCTCCAGGTGCTCGTTCGTGTACACCCGCGTTGCGGCGGTATTGACGACGAGTACAGTAACGAGCAGGACGATAGCGGCGGCGATGGCAGCGCCGGTCACGTCATCGGCCGACAGCGATTCGCTCCCCCACCGAATCACGGCGGCGAGTCCGACGGCGGCCGGAATCGACAGCGGGACGACGACGTGGACGGCGAGCCACGGCGCGCCGATGTCGGTCCCGATGGGGTAGCCCAGGATCGAGACGTAGCCGCCGTAGGCCGCGAACGGGACGAGGTGGCGCGGCTCGACCGCCCCAAGCCGGTCGAGTGCGTAACCGAACGCCGAGAACAGGAGCAGCGGCGCCGCGGTGTAGGCCAGCGCTTTCAACAGTATCTCGTAGTGGCCGTCGACGCTCTCGTAGAACGTCTCGATAGACTCGACGAGGCCCGTTTCAGTCGTCGTGGCCTTCTCCGAGGCCGGCGAGAACCACTCGCTGTACTGGTCGACGACCCGCTCCCAGGTGGTCTGGACGAGTTCCGGGAACAGCGACGGGTTCGTTACGCCGGACCAGAAGTTCACGTCGCCACTTGAGGCCGGCGCCGGCGGGTATTCGATGCCTGCGACACCGGCCCCGCGGGGCGCGTAGAAGAACAGTGAGACGAAGCCAAACACCAGCGCGGCGAGGACGATGTGGCTCGCGTACGCCGCGAGGACGGACCCGGCGCTGTCGTGGCGGTCGCGGAACGAGCGAACAGTGTTGACGACAAGCCCCACGTCCGCCCGGACGCGGCCCGACATCCGGCCCCAGATTGCGCCGGCGCTCGGGACGCGCCGGAGGAAGCCGAACGCGTCGCGGTAGCCGTTGGGGAGGACGAGCACCTTCGCCAGCATGAGGCCGGTCGCGCCGAGCCACGTCAGCACGTAGACGATGGCGTTCTCCTTCGAAGCGAAGCCAAGCGCCATGAACGCCCCGACGCCGTAGAGATAGCGCGCCTTGCGGGTGTCGACGAACCGGACGAGCAGGCCGAAGGCGGCGAACATGAACGCCGCGACCAGCACGTCGCTGCGCATGAACCGCGAGAAGTACAGCAGGACCGGATTGAGCGCGAGAAACGCGGCCATGAGGACAGTCTCGTCGGACCGGAGGTGCTCGCGAAAAAGCAGCGCCGTCAGCGGGAGCAGGCCGCCGATAATTGCGACCGGGAGCCGCATCGTGAAATCGGTCGGCGCGGCTACGGTGAACACCCAGCTATCGAAGTGCTGGATGAACGGTCCGTGGATGATGTAGCGGTAGGCGAACGAGCCGGAGTCGCGGAGATGTAGCGCCCAGTAGGCTACGCGGCCCTCGTCGAAGTGGGCGACGCGGCTGCCGAGCGCTGCGACTCTGAGGACGAGTCCGAGAAGCGTCACGGCGACGACGAGCTTCACGGTGGCGCGGGGGTCGTCCGCGAACCAGGACCGGCCCCGGTCCCGGATATCGTGGAGGGCAGACAGCAGGGACGACTCAGCCATACCTGGCTCAAGCACATGGGGCATTAGAATCCTTCTGGTTTCCAACAGATGTTGTACGGCTGACAGACTGTGGTTGACACCGGGGGGAGCAGGACGGAACGGTAGTTCTTTAGTCGCCCCTCCCCGGGTGTCAGGTATGGTGCAGCTCGGACTGGTTGTCGCCCAGTACGACAAACACGGGGCAGTTATCGAGGAGATGGAGCACGGGGCCCACGAGACCGCTGCCGACCATGACGCCGAGATTGTCGCGTCGATCGACGTCCCGGGGTCCTACGACACGCCGCTGGCTGCCGACCGGCTCGCGCGCCGGTCGGATGTCGACGCCGTAGCCGTCCTCGGTGCGATCATCAGCGGCGACACCGACCACGATCAGGTTATCGGCAACGCCGCCGCACAGGGGCTGACCGACGTGTCCCTCGACCGCGACACCCCCGTCACGCTGGGCATCATCGGCCCGGGCATGAGCCAGGACGAAGCCGAGGCCCGAACCGACAAGGGGGCCTCGGCCGTCCAGAGCGCGATCGAACTCGCCACCGAACTCGAACAATGACTATGGACTTCGCTTCCCGCGTCGAACGTGTAGAACCGAGCGCGACCCTCGCGATCAGCAACAAGGCCGCAGAGCTTGAGGCCGAGGGGAAAGACGTCGTCGACCTGAGCGTCGGCGAACCCGACTTCGACACGCCGGAGAACATCAAAGACGCCGCCAAGGACGCACTCGACGCCGGCCACACCGGCTACACGTCCTCCAACGGCATCCCGGAACTGAAAGAGGCCATCGCCGACAAGCTCCACGACGATGGGCTCACTCAGTACGGCCCGGACAACCTCATCGTCACGCCCGGCGGCAAGCAGGCGCTGTACGAGATATTCCAGACCGTCATCGACGACGGCGACGAAGTCGCCCTGCTGGATCCGGCCTGGGTATCCTACGAGGCGATGGCGAAACTCGCCGGCGGGACGCTGACCCGCGTCGACACCGCCGCCCACGACTTCCAGCTCGAAGGCGCGCTGGACGACCTCGCCGACGCCGTCTCCGACGAGACGGAACTGCTCGTCGTCAACTCGCCGGGTAACCCCCACGGCGCGGTGTACTCCCGCGAGGCGATGGAGGGCGTCCGCGACCTCGCTGTCGAGCACGACATCACGGTGATCTCCGACGAGATTTACAAGGAGATCACCTACGACGGCGTCGAAGCCATCTCGCTGGGCACGCTCGATGGGATGGAGGACCGAACCATCACGCTGAACGGCTTCTCGAAGGCCTACTCGATGACCGGCTGGCGGCTTGGCTACTTCGCCGGGCCGGAGGACCTCATCTCCCAGGCCGGCAAGGTCCACTCCCACTCGGTCTCGTGTGCCGTGAACTTCGTCCAGCACGCCGGCGTCGAGGCCATCACGAACACCGACGACGCCGTCGAGGAGATGCGCCAGGCCTTCGCCGAGCGCCGCGAGTTCCTCATGGGCCTGTTCGAGGACCACGGCGTCCACGTTCCCGAGCCACAGGGCGCGTTCTACATGATGCCCGAAATCGCCCCCGACGGGGATGACACGGAGTGGTGCGACCAGGCCATCTCGGAGGCCCAGGTCGCCACCGTCCCCGGGACCGCGTTCGGAACGCCCGGCTACGCCCGCATCTCCTATGCCAACAGCAAGGAGCGACTGCAGGAGGCCGTCGACCGCCTCGCCGAGGCGGACCTTATCTGAAGCGGGAACTGTCGTTTTGCGAACCGTTTTCCCCCGGCCGCTGGAACAGCCGGTATGCGAACCCGAAGAGCGATGCTCGCCCTGTCGGCCGGAACGCTCTGTCTGGCCGGCTGTGAGTCCCCCGGTGGCGGCTCGGACGGCAGTCTCGCCATCGAAACGTCGGACGCGACTGTCGCCCCCGGCGAGACAGCGAGAGTCGAGGTGCAGGCCTCGTCGGTGGGCGTCATGACCTGGCAACTGGCCGAGATCCCCGAGAGCTGGCAGGTGACACACGAGAGCTTCGAGCCGGAGCCGACCGCCGTCCGGGAGTCCTATCCCCCCGAACTGGTCTGGGACCCCGTCGCCGATTCGGTGACCGGCAGTCTGGCTATCGCCGTCCAGGACGACGCGTCGCCTGGCGAGTACGTGCTGGCGGTCGAGGCCGGGACGGACGCCTCGGACGAACGCGTCGTCTCCGAGGCGACGGTCACCGTCGAGGGCTGAAAGAGCGAGGTCGAGAGCGGTTCCGGCCGCGTGACTGTCGGGCGACACAGCCGCCCGGCTACAGGTCGGGCTGCTCCACGTGGCGCTCCCAGAAGGACGGCTGCGTGTACTTCGCGTATGCTCCCTGATAGCCGGCGAGTTCCGCGACTGGCGTGAGCAGGTTCGACAGCGGTTCGAGCCGTTCCTGTCTCGTGAAGACGGTGTTGCCGTCGAGGCGGTCCGCGATGAGGGCCTGCTGGAGCGGGTTCTCGGGGGCGCCGTCGGCGTCGTGAGCCAGGCCACCAAGGGTCGGCAGCACCTGACGGAGCCGGCCCGGCGAGCGAATATGTGTCGTGACGACGGTGCGTTCGTCGGTGTGGTTCTCGAAGGTGTGGGTCACGCCCGTCTCGACGGTGGCCGTCTCGCCCGCCGTCACCTCCCGGTCCGTGCCGTCGAGCGTCATCGTCAGCGAGCCGCGTTCGACCTCGAAGCGTTCGGGACTCTGTTCGTGGTAGTGTTCGGGCGGCCCGCCGTAGCCGGGTCCGAAGACGCTGAGCGTCCGGATGGTGTCGTCCGAGGACTCCAGCGGGATGCCCCACACGGGCCGCGTCGGGTGTGACGTGACGGGGCCGGTTCGCTCCCGGACCCGGTCGGCGAGCCAGCCGTCGGAGTCCAGCTCGAACCCGGTTCCCGGTACGGGGTTGCCACGTGCGTCCAGCGTCCGGCCTGTCGTGACAGTCGACATAGCCTCTAGTTGGGCTGAAACCACGAAAATATTGGCTTCTCAGCAGCGCTCGTCGATAATACGGTCGATGATGTCCCCCGTCGAGAGCAGTCGCTCGGACGCCCGAGCCTCCAGCGGGCTGGCCCGGCGGATGTCGCAGTCGATGCCGCGGGCTGACAGCGCCGCTTCGAGTTGCTCGTCGTCGTGATGCTGATCGTAGCCCAGCGCGATGATGTCCGGTTCGATGCGCTCGATGGGAACGAAGATGTCCTCGGGATGGCCGAGGTGCGCTTTGTCGACCGGTTTGAGCGCGCCGACCATCTCCCGGCGTTGCTCGTCCGGGACGACCGGCGGCTCCTTGTGGGTGACGTTGACCGAGCGGGCGACGATGACGTGCAGTTCATCGCCCATATCGGCGGCGTCTTGCAGGTAGTGGACGTGGCCCGGATGCAGAATGTCGAACGTTCCCTGTGCGACGACGCGGGTCACTGATCGAACTCCTCCTCGCGGAGCTCCGCGTCGATGTCGGCCTGGTCGAAATCGAAAAAGGACTCCTCCGGCGGCTCCACATCGAGCACCGGGAGGTCGACGACCGAGCCGTCGCTGTCAAAGGCCTTCCAGTCGTCGCGGCCGTACGGGTAGCCGACGATGATATGGACGTCGCCGCGACCGAACGTGGCAAGGTCGGCGTCGCTGGGCTTGAGAACGCCGTTCGGATGCGAATGAATTGACCCCGCTGCTCGCATGTCGTTTGGAACCATGCTCGTCTTGACGGTTGCGCTGACCGGGTTCGATTCCGTCCCCGGAATGACCAGTACGTCGGTCAGCACCGTGCCGTCGTCGTCGAGCCCGAGCTTGCTGGCGTCATCGCCCCGGAGAAAGCCCATATACTCGTTGGGATGGGCCTCTTCGGAGGCTGCGAGCGCGAACTCGAGTGCGGACTCCGCGATCCCGAGTATCCCGCTCGTTCGGAACAACCCCATACCACGGGGTCGGGCCGGACGCTTTTTACGCGTTGTGTTCGTCCCTCCGCGGATTCCGAAGAGTACAAACGGGGGAGCACCGAAGGATTGACAAATGTCTTCGCCAACTGGCACCGGTGACGGTGCCACGGTCCCCGACGGCGGGACCATCGTCTACGATCTCGCGGATCAATGCACGACCGATGATCTCGAGGAAGGCGCACTGTACCACGCAACCGTCAACGGCACTGTCGAATACGGCGTGTTCGTCGATCTCTCCGACGCTGTCTCCGGACTTGTTCACGACTCTAATCTCCTTGGCCAGTACGACGTGGGCGATGACCTCATCGTCGAACTCGGTGAGATCCGCCCCGACGGCGATCTGAGCTTCGAGGAAGTACGGGTCGCCGACTACGAGGAACAGCGCGTTGCCCACGGCAACGCGACCACTGTCGACGACCTCGCCGACGCCACCGGTGACACAGTCATCATCGAGGGCCAGGTCGTCCAGATCAAACAGACCGGTGGCCCAACCGTTTTCCAAGTCCGCGACGAGACCGGTATCGTCCCGTGTGCCGCCTTCGAGGAGGCCGGTGTCCGAGCGCACCCCGACGTTGAAATCGACGACATCGTCCGCGTCTCCGGGCGCGCAGAGGAGCGCGACGACGGTCTACAGGTCGAGGCCGAATCGCTGACCGTCCTCGACGGCGAGGCAGCCGACGATATCCAGAGCGACCTCGACACTGCACTGGCTGAGGCCGCCGAACCGGCCGATGTCGAGCCACTGGTCGAGTGGCCCGCCTTCGAGAAGCTGTGGGACGACCTCCGCGAAGTCGCGACCGAACTCCGGAAGACGGTGCTTTCGGGGCGCCCGATTCGCATGCGACACCACGCTGACGGCGACGGGCTCTGTGCGAGCGTGCCGCTGCAGGTCGCGCTGGAATCGTTCATCGCCTCCCAGTACGAGGACGCAAGCGCCCCCCAGCACCTCCTCAAGCGCCTGCCGAGCAAGGCCCCCTACTACGAGATGGAGGACGTGACCCGGGACCTCAACTTCGCGCTGGAGGACCGCACCCGCCACGGCCAGAAGCTCCCGATGCTGCTGATGCTCGACAACGGTTCGACCGAAGAAGACACGCCGGCCTATCGCAACCTCCGGCACTACGACATCCCGGTGGTCGTCGTCGATCACCACCACCCGGACCCCGAGGCTGTCGAGCCGCTCATCGAGCAACACGTCAACCCGTATCTCCACGACGAAGACTACCGCATCACCACGGGAATGCTGTGTGTCGAACTCGCCCGGATGATCGATCCCGATCTCTCGGACGACCTCAAACACGTTCCCGCGGTCGCGGGCCTCTCGGATCGTTCCGAGGCAGAGGCGATGCGCGATTACATCGACCTCGCCGCCGAGAAAGACTACGACGAGAGCGACCTGCGCGATATCGGCGAGGCACTGGACTACGCGACCCACTGGCTGCGCTACAACTCCGGCGAACAGCTGATTACAGACGTGCTGAACGTCGACTGCGACGACCGGGAGCGCCACGGAGAAGTCGTCGAATTCCTCTCCGAGCGCGCCGAACGCGATGTCGAGGACCAGCTCGACGCCGCCATGAGCCACGTCGAGCACGAGCGCCTCGACAACGGCGCGCACCTCTACCGCATCGACGTGGAGAACCACGCCCACCGCTTTACTTACCCCGCGCCGGGCAAGACGACCGGTGAAATCCACGACCGGAAGGTCGCCGAGACCGGCGACCCCGTCATCACCATCGGCTACGGCCCGGACTTCGCCGTCCTGCGCTCGGACGGCGTCCGCCTGGACATCCCGCGGATGGTCACCGAACTCAGCGAGGAGGTCGACGGCGGCGGCGTCTCCGGCGGCGGCCACCTGGTCGTCGGCTCCATCAAGTTCGTCAAGGGCCGCCGCGAGTCGGTCATCGACTCGCTCGTCGAGAAGATGGCCGAAGCAGAGATCGACGAGGAACTCGGCAGTTCGACGGCGCTGCCGGAAGAAGTGTAACGCCGCTCGACACGCGACACCCGTTTTTACGCCTCGAACGAAACCCGACGAGCGGCGAGCCCTGCGACTACGATGAGTCCGAGCAGGGCGACGAGGACCCCGACCGGCGTGTCGAACCCGCCGGCGTCCCAGTCGGTAGCGAAGACAGCGGCAAAATAGTCGGCCGCGTCGCTGCCGTGCAGCACCAGCACGACCTCCCGATTCTCGCTCGCCGCCTGTTCGTTCCAGTTGAGGCTGCCGACGACGACCCGTTCGTCGTCGACGACTGCGCCCTTCGCGTGGATCTTCTCGTAGCGGCCGTCGGGGTCCGCAACTTTCGCCGTCAGTGGTGCGTCGTTGCGGTCGGCCCACTCCCGAAACCGCTGTGCTGTCTGCTCGTTCTCCTCACGGACGTACCACGCGTCACTCAGCAGGAGACGGACCTCGACGCCGCGGGCTGCCGCTCGACGGAGCGCTCGAAGCAGCGGGCTTTCCCAGTTTCCGACCGTCGGCTGGATGACATCGATTGAGTCATTGGCGTCGTCTATTGTCTCCACAAGTTCGCCCTGGGCGTTCTCCGGGGTGACGAGCAAGTCTGTCCGCTGGACGGCAACCGGCTCCGTCTGGAACTCGCTCGGGTACGAGCCCGTCGCTGGCTCCCCTCGTTCGAACTGTCGACCCTGCCGGTACTCCTGCCATGGTTCGCTGTCCGCCCAGCCGGCATCAGATTGGAACGTCCGGTTCAACCCATCGACGACCCGCGACTGTGCCGTGACGACGCCCCAGCCTCGGCTGCTGTTGCCGCCGGTGCCGGCGGGCTTCCAGTTCTCCGTCAGCACGACGGCCCGCCCGTCGGCGACGGCGTACTTCGCGTGGTGGTAGCGGTATCTGGCGCGCGGGCCTGTCATCACTCGGACGGAGACGCCGGCGTCGGACAGTCGGTCGAGGGTGCGGGCTTCCGCGGCAGTGCGGCTACCGACCGGATCGCCTTCAAGCAGGACGCGGACCGTCGCGCCGCGGCGCTGGGCGGCGATAAGGGCGTCTGCGACCCTGGCCGAGGAGAGCGTGTAGCCGGCCAGGTACACCCGCTCGGTGGCGTTCCGTATCGGTCGAACCGGAGCGGCAGGTGCGTCCGGCAGCGCGAACGCGCGGACTTCGTCGCCGGCGGCCCTGACGACCGGGCGGTCCGTTGCACCTAGTGGCCGCCAGTGTATGACTGATCCGTTTACCTCGCCGAGTTCTCCCTCGACAGCGTCCGTATACCGGACGGCGTCGACAGTCTGATTGCCGCGCTGAAGGCGAACCCGCTCGCCGCCGTTTGCCAGGGCGAGATGACCGTCGAGGCCGACGACCGGCCAGTCGGTGAGCCCCCGTGTCTGGTTCGGTGCCGTCGAGAGAGCGACGCGCCCGCGTGCGGTGGTGTTCGGGATACCTGCAGTCCCGTCGCCGTCAGTAATCGCGTACTGCCCGATTTCGGTCCCGTCGGGGATGTCAAGGACGACGAACTCCCCCTCGTCGCCGCCGGTGACGGGGTCCGGATACACTGCGTGAATCGACGGTTCTGCGTGGCCGCTGGCTGTTGTTGCGGCTGAAGTCGCCTGTCCAGTGGCGACGTACGGTGTTGTAGCCACGAGGACGAGCAAGCAGCAGACGAGTGGGGCGAGCGACCGCATCGGGGCGTCTGGCCGCCCGTTCGTTTAAAAAGGTTCCCACACTCATACGGACTACTGTACGTCATTTCCGCAGCCACCGTCGAGACGCCGATGCCGACCGGAAACAGGTACAGCAGTCCGTATCAGGCGCTCGCTGCCTTCTCGGCTTCGGCCTGGACGAGATACGCGCGGTCGTCCGTGTAGCGGGCGGCCTCGTCGAGTGCCGCCTCGGTCCCGATCTGTCGGAGCGCCCACGCGGCGGAGGCGCGCACGGAGTCGCTGTCGTCGGATTTGAGAACGTCGCCAAGCGGCTCGATAGCACGGGTGTCACCGAGCAGGCCGAGGGCTCGGGCCGCGACCGAGCGGACTTCCTCGCTGTCGGCGTCGAGTCGGTTGGCGACCGGCTGGACCGATTCCGCGCTGCCGATAGCGCCGAGCGCGCGCAGCGTTACTTTCTGGAGTGCGGGGTCGCCGTCGCCGTCGATGTAGTCGTGCAGCGTCTCGGTTGCGCGCTCGTCACCGATCTTTCCCAGTACCTCGATTGGCCCTTTGTCGCGCTTCTGGGCGCGCTGGTGCATCGCGTCGAAGGCCGGTTTGGCATCGCTCCCGAGGTTGTACAGGAGGTCGACGATGTACCCGTCGAAGAACTCTGATCCGAGTTTGTCGTAGGCGAACAGGACCTGCTCGAAGTTCCCTTCCTCGGCGTGGAGCTTCGCGGCGTTCCACTCCGGCGGGAAGTCCTTCCGGTTCTCGTTGGTCAGGACGTCGTAGAAGCCGCGGGCGTCGAGTTGCTCCTGTACCGTCAGGTCGTCCCAGACTTCGGCCTCGTCGAGCCCAGTCTCCAGCGCCTCCGCCGCTTCGAGGAGCCCCTCGATGGTCTCCGTGTCTTCGTCGGGGTCGAGGTTCTCGGCCTCGATGGCGTCGGCGACCGTGTCCAGCGCGTCCCCGGCGGCGACGAAATCGCCGCCAGTATCGGCGTCGTGGTCGACGAACTCGGCGCTCTCATCGAGGAACGTCTCGACGGCCTCCTGGGCCTCCGCCTCGCCGTCGTCGGTCCACTCGCTGTCGGTGACGGTGTCCGCTGCGTCGGAAACGATGGTGACTACGTCCTCGGCGTAGGGGCCGCGCTGTGCTTCGAGGTCGTCGCGCAGGTCCGAGAGCTGAGACTCCAGTTCCTCGCGGGGGTCCTCGGCTTCGTCGTCGTCCTCGTCGGGTTCGGGCAGGTCGGCGGCTTCGAGGTCGCTCTCGATGTCGTCGAGGGACGACTCCACGTCGTCGAGGTCGGCCTCCGTCTCTGCGGCCTCTAACGCGTCGCCGGACTCGTTGAGACGCGATTCCAGTTCTTCGGCGGTCACGTCGATCTCGTCTGCTGCCTCGGCGTCGTCCGACGCGTCGGCATCGTCGTCCCCGTTGCTCATGTCGAAGACTGTGTCGGAGCGGGCCAAGAGCGTTTTCCTTTCGAGGCGGGCCCCGAACTGTCGCAGTGCTGTCGTCCGCTGGGCCAACGAGCAAAGAATATGTATCGGGAGTTGCAGTGCCATGGGTAGCGAGCATGACTGACGAGACACCGCCGGACGACGGACAAAACCCGACTGCACCGGAGGAACCGGAAACCGCCGGCTTCGTCGAGTACGGCATCGACGACAAGCCGCCGCGAAAGCAAGCGATACTGCTCGGCGTCCAGCACTACCTGACGATGATCGGCGCGTCCGTGGCGATCCCGCTCGGACTCGCGGGCGCGATGGGGATGTTCGAGGCCGCGCCGGACCAGGTCGGGCGTCTCATCGGGACGTTCTTCGTCGTCTCCGGCATCGCGACGCTCGCCCAGACGACGCTCGGAAACAGATACCCGATCGTCCAGGGCGGGACGTTCTCCATGCTCGCGCCCGGCCTGGCCATCATCGGCGTGCTCGCCCAGCAGGGCGCGGACTGGCAGACCATGCTCGTCGAGCTACAGGGGGCCGTCATTGTCGCCGGCGTCGTCGAGGTGGTGATCGGCTACAGCGGCCTCATGGGAAAACTGAAGCGGTACGTCGGGCCGGTCGTCATCGCGCCGGTCATCGCGCTCATCGGACTGGCGCTGTTTAATGTCCCACAGATAGCGAACCCGAACTTCGGCGACCCCGGGACCGGCCAGAACTGGTGGCTGCTCGGGCTGACGATGCTCTCGATTGTCGCGTGTTCGCAGTACCTCGACCGACGCCACCGCGCGTTCAAGCTCTTTCCCGTACTCTTGGGCATCCTGTTCGCGTGGAGCGTCGCGGCCGTCCTCTCGGTCACCGGCGTCTTCGCCGCTGGCTCGGTCAGCTACGTCTCGCTCGGTTCGGTCACGAGCGCACCGTTGGTCCAGCCCGTCTACCCGTTCCAGTGGGGGCTCCCGCAGTTCACGCCGGGCTTCATCGTCGGGATGTTCGCCGGGATGCTCGCCTCCGTCGTCGAGAGCTTCGGCGATTACCACTCCGTTGCCCGCATTGCCGGTCGCGGTGCACCGAGCAGTCGCCGAATCAACGACGGCATCGGGATGGAGGGTGTCGGTAACGTCTTCGCCGGCATCATGGGCACCGGCAACGGCTGCACCTCCTACACCGAGAACGTCGGGGCAATCGCTATCACCGGCGTCGCCTCCCGCTACGTCGTGCAGATCGGTGCCGCGGTGATGATTCTGGTCGGCTACTTCGGTCCGGCGGGCCAGCTGTTCGCGACCATCCCGTCGCCGATCATCGGCGGTCTCTACATCGTCATGTTCGGGCAGATCGCCGCCGTCGGGCTCTCACAGCTCAAGTACGTCGACCTCGATGCCAACCGAAACGTCTTCATCGTCGGCTTCGCGCTCTTTGCCGGCCTCGCAGTGCCCGAGTACATGAGCCAGGTCGGGCAGGGGATGGACGTCGGCGGTGCGACGGCGCTCCAGCAGGGCCTGGCGGCTGTCCCGGTGCTGGGCGGCGTCCTTGGAACCGATGTCGTTGCGACCACGCTGTTTGTCATGGGCGGCACCGGGATGGTCGTCGGCGGCATCGTCGCCTTCGTCCTCGACAACACCGTGCCGGGGACCCGCGAAGAGCGCGGCCTCGCGGCCTGGGCCGCGCTCACCGAGGACGACAGCGAATACGTCTCAGCGATGGACCGCATCCGCGGCCGCGGCGGCGACCGCCCGCCAGCCGTGAGCGACGACTGACCGTGGACGACGACAACGACGGCGCGACCGCAGACACCGCATCGCCTGTCAGCGACCAGCGGTACGCCGGCACGCTCCGGACCGGCGGGACAGTCGTCCTCGGTGCTGATCGCCTTGTGGTCGACCGTGGCGACAATCCGGTGGTTGTCGACCTCGACGACATCGTCGAGGTAAGTCTTCAGGACGTCGACTGGTTTCTCGCGGTGATGAGCGCCGCGCTGGTCGGGTTCGGTCTGCTGTCACTTGACCGGTCAGTCCTCCTCGGCGGGGCCTTCGCTGTCGCCGGTGCCGCCAGCCTCGCGCTCACCTACCGCAAGCGGTACGCGCTCAGGATACAGGTCACCGGTCGTACCGACCCACTCAGGTGCTTCCCTGCGGACCCACAGACGCTGCTTGCCGAACTGGAAGCGGCCCTAGCCGACTGAGCGGAAACCGCCTACACTTACGCCGGTCCCGGTTCCAGTCGGTCGTATGCCCGCAGACAGCGTCCAGTCGCTCATCGACCAGTTACGCGAAGAAGCCGAAATGGACCGGCCGAACGACCTGACGCCCGATGTCGGCATCGTCATGGGGTCGGACTCGGACCTGCCGACGATGGCCGGCGGGCAGGGCAAGCGGCCCGGGGCCTACGCGGCGCTCGCCGACGAACTCGGCTTCGAGGAGCAGACGGACTACACCAACGCGCCCGAGAGCCGCTTCACGTTCGAGACGTTCGTCTGCTCGGCCCATCGGACGCCGGACCTGATGTACGCGTACGCGGAGACGGCCGCCGACCGCGGCATCGACGTCATTATCGCCGGCGCTGGCGGCAAATCCGCGGACCTGCCGAACATGACCGCTAGCATCGCCTATCCGCTGCCGGTCATCGGCGTTCCCGTGCAGGAGAAATCAGTCGACTCGGTCATCGGGATGCCACAGGGCGCGCCGCTGACCGCGGTCGACGCCGGCAAGTCGTTCAACGCCGCGCTCTCCGCGGCGCAGATTCTCGCACGGCAGTACGACGAGCTCCGTGACCGCCTCGTCTCGTATCACGAGGGCCTCCAGACCGACGTTGGCGAGGCGTCGCGTGACCTCCACGAACTCGGGACGCCCGGATTCAAGCGCGAGTACTGGGACGAGTGATCACCGAGGGGCGTCACGCGTTAGGAGATGCGGCGGATGCAGGTCACTTTTCATCCGAGAGAGCGTCGGCTCTTAAACGACCCACAGGGCCGAAAAACCGAACAATGAACCCTTATATGCGAGTACTTCTAACCGGCAGACGATAGGAGATACCGGAATGAGTAATCCATGGATCGCCATCGGCGCGCTCGCGGTCGTGGCAGTTGCCATCCCAGTCAGCATGATGGCAGTTTCGAGCCTCTTGCGGCCCAGCGTGCCGGAACAAGGCAAACGCACCACCTACGAGTCCGGTGAAGTGCCCACTGGCAGCAGCCAGCAGATCAAGTTCAATATCCAGTACTACATGGTCGCGCTGCTGTTCGTCATCTTCGACATCGAAACCGTCCTCATCTTCCCGTGGACGGTCATCTACCGCGACGCCGTGTCTACGCCCGCGGTGGGGATGACGAAAGTGCTCTTGCCGATGGTCGTATTCATCGGCGTGCTCGTTGTCGGACTCGGTTGGGCCTGGCGTAACGGCGCAGTTCAGTGGGTGCGCAGTCCGCGCGCCACGAAGGGGGCAGACACATATGAGTAGTGACCAGACACCACCGGCCGTCGAAGACGTATCGACACAGGAGGCCCGCATGGGTGACGGGGCCGACGACCGCTTCAACTCGACGCTCCGCGAGGCGTTCGGGTCGACGCCGTTCATCCTGACCAAGTTCGACAAGTTCATGAACTGGGTCCGGGGCTCCTCGATGTTCATGCTGCAGTTCGGGATCGCCTGCTGCAGCATCGAGATGATCCATACCTACGCGATCAAGCACGACCTCGACCGCTTCGGTTCAGGGGTGCCACGCGCGTCCCCGCGCCAGGCGGATGTCATCATCGTTCCGGGGACCATCGTCTCGAAGTTCGCTCCGCGGATGAAGCGCGTTTACGACCAGATGCCCGAGCCGAAGTTCGTCGTTTCGATGGGATCGTGTACCATCTCCGGCGGCCCGTTCCAGGAAGGGTACAACGTCATCAAGGGCGCGGAGGAGGTCATCCCGGTCGACATCCACGTCCCGGGCTGTCCGCCCCGCCCCGAGGCACTCATCTACGGCGTCGCCAAGCTACAGGAGCGCATCGCCGAGGGCGAGTCCTCGCCGGTAACGGTCAAGCCATACGAACTGGAGCAGTTCGGCGACCTCGAACAGGACGAGCTCGTGGACAAACTCGCCAGCGAAATCGACGAGGAGGACCTCGTCATGCGGTACAACTGGAACGACTCTCCTTAAGCCATGAGTTTAGAGAAACCATCACGCGATACGGCGCTCGACGTCGGCGTCACGGAGGACGGCCTCGATTACGACGCGCTCGCGGACCTGCTCGGGGGCCACGTCCTCGACCGCGAACAGCACGTCAACGCGGAGGGGTTCGTCATCCGTCCCGACGAGGTGCAGGAAGTCCTCTCGACGCTGAAAGAGGAGGCCGGCTTCGACCACTGTGCCTGTGTCACGGCACAGGAGTACGACGACCGGTACGAATCCATCTACCACCTCCGGAAGTACAACGACCCGACACAGGAGCTGTCGGTCATCGTCCCGTCGCCGAAGGATGACCCGCACAACGAGTCGGCCGCTCGCGTCTACGACACCGCGGACTGGCACGAGCGGGAGGCCTACGACCTGGTCGGTATCGACTACGACGACCACCCGGACCTGCGTCGCATCCTCCTGCCCGAGACCTGGCAGGGCCACCCCCTGAGCCAGGACTACAACCAGGACCAGCCACAGATCGTCTCCCTGCGCGAGCACGCGAACCCGCTGCAGGACGACAAGCGCAGCGAAGACGATCCGGACACGATGTTCGTCAACATCGGTCCGCACCACCCGGCGACCCACGGCGTGCTCCACGTCGAAACGGTGCTCGACGGCGAGCAGATCGCCGACATCGAGCCGGACATCGGCTACCTCCACCGCTGTGAGGAGCAGATGTGCCAGCAGGGCACCTACCGCCACCAGATCATGCCCTACCCGGACCGCTGGGACTACATTTCCGCCGGTATCCTGAACGAGTGGGCGTACGCGCGCGCAGCCGAGGACCTCGCTGACATCGAGGTCCCCGAGTACGCACAGGTCATCCGGACAATGTCGGCGGAGATGTGCCGGATCGCCTCCCACGAGCTCGCGCTGGCGACGTTCGCGCTGGACGTGTTCGGCGACTTCACCGCCGTGTTCCAGTACGGCATCCGCGACCGCGAGATCGTCCAGAACCTGCTGGAAGACCTGACCGGCCAGCGGCTGATGTTCAACTACCTCCGACTGGGCGGGGTCGCCTGGGACCTGCCCGAGCCCCGCGAGGAGTACTTCGAGAAGATCCGCGACTTCCTCGACGACCTCCCGCACAAGCTCGAAGAGATTCACGACCTCGTCACCGGCAACGAGATCTTCCAGATGCGGTGTGTCGACACCGGCGTCCTCTCCCCGGAGCAGGTCAAGCAGTACGGCGCGACCGGTCCCGTGGCACGCGGCTCGGGCGTCGACTACGACCTCCGGCGTGACGACCCGTACGGCTACTACGACGAACTCGACTGGAACGTCGTCACCGAGCAGGGCGGCGACAACTTCAGCCGCGTCCTCGTTCGCCTCCGCGAAGTCGAAGAGTCGGCCCGCATCATCGAACAGTGTGTCGACCTGCTGGAGCAGTGGCCGGAAGACGACCGCGAGATTCAGGCCAACGTCCCGCGGACGCTCCGACCGGAGCCTGACCAGGAGATCTACCGCTCCGTCGAGGGCGCGAAGGGCGAACTCGGCATTTACATCCGCTCGGACGGAACGGACAAGCCGGCCCGGTTCAAGATCCGCAGCCCGTGCTTCTCGAACCTGCAGACGCTGCCGGAGATGTCCCAGGGCGAGTACATCCCTGACATGATCGCCTCGCTCGGGAGCCTCGACATCGTCCTCGGGGAGGTGGACCGGTAATGCAGTCGGCGCCGTTGCCCGAGACGCTCGCGAACCTGCTGGGACTTGATCCCAACAACACGGTTGTGATGATTGTGATGAGTCTCATCGGGGCCGCGCTCATCGGGGCGCTCATGATGACGAACACGGCGCTTGCCGGACCGTGGGCCAAGCGAAAGATCACCGCCGCGTTCACCGACCGCATCGCCGTCGATCGTATCGGTCCGTACGGCCTGTTCATTATCGTGGCCGACGCCGTTCGCCTGCTGTCGAAGGAACTCATCGTTCCTGAGGGCGTTGACCGGCCTGCGTGGGACCTCGCGCCGCTTGTTATTGCCAGCACTGCACTGCTTGGCTTCGCCGTGATCCCGATGGGGAACGGCATCCAGCTCGCCGACCCCGAGGTCGGCCTGGCGTACGTGTTCGCGACGGCCTCGATGGCCTCCGTCGGCCTCGTGATGGCTGGCTACGCGTCGAACAACAAGTACTCGTTCCTCGGCGGTCTGCGCGCGGTGGCGCAGAACCTCGCCTACGAGATCCCGCTCATCCTGACGGGCGCGTCGGTTGTCATCTTCGCCGGCTCGCTTCAGATGAGCGAGATCGTCGCGGCCCAGCAGCAGTCGCTGATCGGCCCGCTGCCGTCGTGGTACGCGTTCGTGAACCCGTTCGCGTTCGTCCTCTTTATGATCGCGAACCTCGCGGAGGTCGGCCGCAATCCGTTCGACATTCCGGAAGCGCCGACCGAGATTGTCGCCGGGTACCAGACCGAGTACTCCTCAGTGTACTTCGTCCTCGTCTACCTCGGGGAGTTCATCCACATCTTCCTCGGCGGGGCGATCATCGCCACGATCTTCCTCGGTGGGCCGGCCGGTCCGGTCCTGCCGGGTATCGTCTGGTTCCTCATCAAGATCTGGGGCGTCTTCCTGTTCACGCAGTGGGCCCGCTCGGCGGTCCCGCGCGTCCGGATCGACCAGCTTATCGAGATCGGCTGGAAGGGAATGCTGGTGCTCTCACTGGCGAACCTGCTGCTGACCGCGGTTATCGTCGGGGTGACCGTCTGATGACGGCCACACGAACCGACTCACGAGCGACCGGAGGTGACCTGTCATGATTGGAATCCTGAAATCAATGGCGACGACGATGAAACACGCCCTCGACGGGGAGACGTTCACGGTGGAGTACCCGGACGTCGCCCCCGAGGTGAGCCCCCGCTTCCGCGGCGTCCACAAGTGGAGCCAGGAGCGGTGTATCTGGTGTCGGCAGTGCGAGAACGTCTGCCCGAACAACACGATCCAGATCGTGATGGACGAGCAGCGCAACGGCGAGCAGTACAACCTCCACATCGGCCAGTGCATCTACTGCCGGTTGTGCGAGGAAGTCTGTCCGACTGACGCCATCCTGCTGACCCAGAACTTCGAGTTCACCGCGGACACGAAAGACGAGTTCGCTTACGACAAGGAGCAACTCAAAAACGTACCGTGGTACAAGGATATCGACCCGCTTGAGTCACGCGAACCCGACCGGGGCGCGTGGATCGGCGAGGGCGACGGCGAAGTCGACTACCAGTAACTCCTTTTGCGACGGCTTTCAGCGGTTCTCTGTCGGGTCAAGCGATGTTGCTGAACTGTCATCCGTACGTGACTCGCCGAAATGACCGTCCGCTCAGCGAGGTCGCCTTTCCAGTATCACTCCCTGGGTAGAGCTACGGACTCCACCGCTGCAACCTACCAGGTAATTGATGGGCTCTCGCCAGCAGGACGGAAGTGCCCCGAAATCTGGGGGGTCATACCGGCAAACAGTGGCTCTACTGGCGAGACGAAAGAGGAATCTTCAAAGGGACGCCGCAAAGAGTCTCCAAGTAAGATGGCACTGGCAGAGTCAATTGCGTTCGCGCTGTTCGCTATGGTAACGGTGGGCAGCGCTGCGGGCGTCGTGTTAGTCCGGGACGTCTGGCACTCGGCGCTGTTACTGGGCGTGTCACTCGTCAGCGTCGCAGTGTTCTACGTAATGAACCAGGCGGCGTTCGTCGCAACGATGCAGATCCTGGTGTACGTCGGCGGCGTCCTCGTCCTCATCACCTTCGCGGTGATGTTGACTCGTGAGGACGAGTCGGTGATCGAGGTGACACCATGACTACAAAACCCGAACTACAGACCGAGGGGAGTTTCGTTGCGGGACTAGCCGCTGTTGCCCTGTTTGTCGTCCTCGGGGCTGTGTTTATCGGCGTCTCGTTTCCAACACCAGCGGGCTTCGGTGAGGGAGCGGCGATAACCAAGAGCCTCGGCGCGGCACTGTTCGATATCGCCCCGAGCGCGATCATGGACGAGGGCGAGACGGCCGTTCCCGGTGAAGGGTTCCTCGTCGTCTTCGAGATCATCGACATCGTCCTGGTGGCCGCACTCGTCGGGGCCGTCATGCTCGCTCGACGCGAGGTTGCCGGCCAGTCAGTCACGCTCGGTGTCGAAACCAAAGAAGACGAAGAGATGGCCGTTGCCGCTGACGGCGGCCCGGGAGGTGACGACTCATGATTCCGGCCGAGACGTACCTCCTGCTTTCGGCGGCCGTGTTCTGTATCGGCCTGTTCGGCATCCTCACGCGACGGAACGCACTTATCTTCCTGATGTCCGTCGAGCTGATGTTGAACGCTGCGAACATCAACCTCGTCGCGTTCTCGCTGCAACACGGGAACCTCACCGGTCAGGTGTTCAGCCTGTTCACGATGGCACTCGCCGCCGCAGAGGTCGCCATCGGGATCGGTATCATCCTGGTTCTGTACCGCAACTTCTCAGACGTGGACGTGACGAAGGCGACGACGATGAGGTGGTAACAGATGGCTGCATTCACATACGCTCCGGCGATTGTCCTGCTGCCGTTCGTATCGTTCCTCGTCGCGCTGTTCGCCGGCGACCGCATGCCGAAAGGCGGCGCGCTGGCCGGCATCGCCGCGACGGGCGGATCACTTCTGCTATCGATCTGGGTCGCGCTGACGGTGGCCGGTGGTGAGACGTTCAACGAGTTCGTCTACACCTGGACGGCAAGCGTCGAGGCGCTGCAGTTGCGCTTCGGGCTGCTGCTTGACCCGCTGTCGGCGCTCATGCTGCTTATCGTCTGTCTGATCTCGTTCCTCGTTCACATCTTCTCGCTCGGCTACATGAACGACGAGGGCGAGACCGGACTCCCTCGCTATTACGCCGGGCTCGGCCTGTTCACGGCGAGTATGCTCGGGTTCGTCGTCGCCAACAACCTCCTGATGGCGTTCATGTTCTTCGAGCTGGTGGGCCTGTGTTCGTACCTGCTCATCGGCTTCTGGTTCCGCGACGACGGCCCGCCGAGCGCCGCGAAGAAGGCGTTCCTGGTCACCCGCTTCGGTGACTACTTCTTCCTCATCGGCGTCGTCGGCATCTTCGCCACCTTCGGGACCGGCCTCTTCGCCCCGATTACGGAGGGCGGCGAAGTGGTCGCCGAGAGCTTCCCGATGCTGGCCGAACACGCTGTCATCGACGGCGAAACTGCGGGCATCGCGATGCTGGAGACGGTCGGCATGGGCCCCCAGGCCTGGTTCACCGTTCTCGGCCTCCTTGTGCTGGGTGGCGTCATCGGGAAGTCCGCGCAGTTCCCGTTGCACACGTGGCTGCCCGACGCGATGGAAGGCCCGACGCCCGTCTCTGCACTGATTCACGCGGCGACGATGGTCGCAGCCGGTGTGTACCTCGTCGCGCGCATGTACGGCTTCTACGCCATCTCGCCGACGGCACTCGCCGTCATCGCGCTCGTCGGTGGCTTTACGGCGCTGTTCGCTGCGACGATGGGCCTAGTCAAACAGGAACTCAAACAGGTGCTCGCGTACTCCACCATCTCCCAGTACGGGTACATGATGCTCGCGCTGGGGTCGGGCGGCTACATCGCCGCCGTCTTCCACCTGACGACCCACGCCGTGTTCAAGGCGCTGCTGTTCCTCGGCGCGGGGTCGGTCATCATCGCCATGCACCACAACGAGAACATGTGGGACATGGGCGGTCTGAAAGACCGGATGCCGGTGACCTACTGGACGTTCCTCGCCGGGTCGCTCGCACTGGCCGGTATCGTCCCGTTCGCCGGCTTCTGGTCCAAGGACGAGGTGCTGTACGAGGCGCTCATCCACGGCTTCGGCACTGAGGGCGGCCTCGGAACCGCCTACCTCGCCGCGTACGCGATGGGGCTGCTGGCCGTGTTCTTCACCGGCTTCTACACCTTCCGGATGGTGTACCTGACCTTCCACGGCGACGCTCGGACCGACGTTGCACGCGACCCCGAGCCCGTCCACTGGAACGTCAAAGGCCCGCTGACGGTGCTCGGCATCCTCGCCACAACTATCGGGTTCATCAACATGGCCCCGGTCGCGAAGCTCACCGGTGCACCGATCGACTTCCTCCACAAGTGGCTGAACGGGCCGGAGGAGGGCGGCTGGCCCGCACTCCTCTCGACGGACCTCCATCACTACGAGGAACTGCTGCACGAGGTCCCACACGTTGACCCGGCCTACCCGCTGGGCGGTGAAACCGGCACACTGCTGGTCTCGGCGGGCGTCTCGCTCGGGCTGGCACTCGCCGGCGTGCTCGTCGCGCGGAGCCTCTACAGCGGTGCCGACCCGGTCGAGCATACCGACAAGCTTGGCGGTCTGAAGACGCTACTCATGCACAACTACTACCAGGACGAATATCAGGTGTGGCTCGCGACGGGCGTCACCTACCCGCTCGCCCGTGTGATGAACAAGTTCGACCAGGGTGTCGTCGACGGTGTCGTCAACGGCGTCTCCAGCGTGAGCCTGTTCGGCGGCAGCCGCATCCGACGCATCCAGTCCGGCGTCGTCAGCAACTACGCGACGCTGCTGACGCTTGGACTCGTGCTCTTGCTTGCTGCCTTCGGCATCATGGGAGGGTGGTTCTAGATGTGGGTCGCCGCGCTCCTGCTCGTGACCCTGCTGGGAACCGGTCTCGTGTTCCTCTCGCCGGACCGGTACGCCGGAAAGCTCGCCGCGGCTGTCAGTGCGGTTCCGGCGCTTGGCAGCATCTACATGTACTGGGTGTACCTCACGCAGTACGGCGGCACGGGCAACGCGCTGCTGTCGCCCGCCGACATCGCGTTCGGCCAGCAGATCCCCTGGATCACGCTGGGTGAACTGGAAGTGTCGTACTACGTCGGCCTCGACGGCATCAGCATGCCGCTGCTCGCGCTGACGACGGTGCTGACGACGCTCGCAATCGTGTCCGCGTGGACGCCCATCGACGAGCGCCAGTCCCAGTTCTACGGACTGATGCTGTTCATGGAAGTGAGCCTCATCGGTGTGTTCTCCGCACTCGATTTCTTCCTCTGGTTCGTCTTCTGGGAGGGCGTCCTCATCCCGATGTACCTGCTGATCGGTGTCTGGGGCGGACCGCGCCGGAAATACGCTGCCATCAAGTTCTTCGTCTACACGAACGTGGCGTCGCTGATCATGTTCGCGGGCCTGTTCGCGCTCGTGTTCAGCACCGACCTCACGTCGCTGTCCCTGCCTGCGATGGCCGAGGCGTTCCGCACCGCGAGCGGGCTGCCGACCATCGCCGGCGTGAACCTGATGACCATCTCCTTTATCCTGATGTTCTTCGGGTTCGCGGTGAAGGTTCCCGTCTTCCCGCTGCACACGTGGCTGCCCGACGCCCACGTCGAGGCCCCGACGCCGGTGTCGGTCATGCTGGCCGGCGTCCTCCTGAAGATGGGGACCTACGCGCTGCTGCGGTTCAACTTCACGATGCTCGCGGACACGGCGCGGGCGCTCGCGGTGCCGCTCGCCATCGTCGGCGTCGTCAGCGTCATCTACGGGGCGATGCTCGCGCTGGCACAGCGCGACCTCAAGCGCATCGTCGCCTACTCCTCCATCTCGTCGATGGGCTACGTCATCCTGGGGCTGGTCGCGTTCACGCCATACGGCATGGGCGGGGCGACCTTCCAGATGATCGCCCACGGCCTCATCTCGGGGCTGATGTTCATGTGTGTCGGCGTCATCTACAACACGACGCACACACGGATGGTCGGCGACATGTCCGGCCTCGCGGACCGCATGCCCTGGACGGTCGGCATCTTCGTCGCCGCCGCCTTCGGCTACATGGGCCTACCGCTGATGGCCGGCTTCGCCGGGGAGTACTTCATCTTCCAGGGCTCGTTCAACGCGCCGACGCTCGGCGGGGCCGCCCCGGTGCTGACCTCGCTGGCGATGTTCGGCATCGTCATCGTCGCCGGCTACCTGCTGTGGGCCATGCAGCGCACGCTGTTCGGTGCCTTCAGCCTGGAGACGGACTACGAGGTCAGCCCGGCCGCGTTCCACGACGTCGCGCCGCTGGCCGTGTTGCTCCTGCTGGTCATCGCACTCGGTGTCGCGCCGGACCTCTCCTTTGCCATGATACAGGACTCGATTTCACCGGTTCTCGAAATCGGAGGTGGTGCATAGATGGTCGCACTCCCCGACTGGATGGCGCTCGCCCCGGCACTCTCGCTGGGCCTCGCCTCCCTAGTATTGCTGCTGTCGGACTCGATTAACCCGGATACGACGAACACGGGGCTGCTGGCCGGCATCTCGGTGATCGGCTCCCTGGTTTCCTTCGGGTTCGCCGGCTGGTTCATCACCGCCGGGACCGGGATGGTCAACGACACCGGCGTCGCGCTGTTCAACAATCAGCTCGTCGTCGACCAGATGGCCCTGTTCTTCATGGCCATCGTCGGCAGCGTCACGACGCTGGTCGTGCTGGCGAGCTACGACTACGTCGCCGAACACAGCTACCAGGCCGAGTTCTTCGCGCTGGTCTTGCTGTCGGCGACCGGGATGAGCCTCCTGAGCGCGGCCAACGGCTTGGCGTCGGCCTTCGTCGCACTCGAACTGGTGTCCCTGCCGTCTTACGCGCTCGTTGCCTTCCTCAAGGAGAACAAGGGCAGCGTCGAGGCGGGACTGAAGTACTTCCTCATCGGCGCGGTGTCCTCGGCGGTGCTGGCCTACGGCATCTCGCTGGTGTACGCCGCGACGGGCGTCCTCCGGTTCGACGGCGTCGCGACGGCCATTTCCAGTGGCACGATCCAGACCATCGTCGACGGGTCGGTTCAGGCCCAGTCCGGTGAGCCCGCCGTCCCGATGGCTATCCTCGGCGTCGGTATCCTGATGATTATCGGCGGCGTCGCGTTCAAGACGGCCTCCGTGCCGTTCCACTTCTGGGCACCCGAGGCGTACGAGGGCGCGCCGGCTCCGATCTCGGCGTTCCTCTCATCGGCATCGAAGGCCGCCGGCTTCGTGCTGGCGTTCCGCGTCTTCGCCGTCGCCTTCCCGATCGGTGACCTGCTCGCCGCCGGCGGCGCGATCAACTGGGTGATGGCGTTCCAGATCCTCGCCATCGCGACGATGTTCATCGGGAACTTCGCTGCCGCGACCCAGGAGACGGTCAAGCGGATGCTAGCCTACTCCAGCGTCGGCCACGCCGGCTACGTCCTCATCGGACTCGCCGCCGTCTCCGGCTCCGGCGAGGGGCTGAGTCTCAGCCTGAGCGCCGGCATGTCCCACCTGCTCGTCTACGGCTTCATGAACACGGGCGCGTTCCTGTTCATCGCGCTGGCCGAGTACTGGGGCGTCGGCCGCCGCTTCGAGGACTACAACGGCCTCGGAAAGGAAGCACCGGTCGCCTGCGCGGCGATGACGGTGTTCCTGTTCAGCCTCGCCGGCCTGCCGATCGGCGGCGGGTTCTTCTCGAAGTTCTACCTGTTCTCGGCGACACTCAACGTCGGGGCGTGGTCGCTGGCCGCCGCGCTCATCATCAACAGCGCGCTCAGCCTGTTCTACTACTCCCGCGTCGTCAAGGCGATGTGGATCGAGGAACCGACCGGCAGCCGGACTATCGAGTCGTATCCGATGGGGCTGTACACCGCCGTGGTGGGCGCCGCCATCGTGACGGTGCTGCTCGTCCCCGGCTTCAACCGCGTCTCCGAGATCGCGTTCCAGGCCGCGCAGTTGCTGTAACGCGCTGGCTGTTTTCTGTCTTCCCCGAATGACCGGGCAGTGATTACGCTGCCTCGTAGACGAACACGCCGCCGCTCTCACGCTTCTCGACTCTGTCGGTGACTTCGAGCACGTCCAGGTGGCCGACGGCCTCGCTCATCCCGGCGAAATACTCCGTGGCCGGCAGGTCGCCGAACAGCGCCGTCATCACGTCGCTCGGCGTCGTCGCCCCGCCGGAGACGATGTCGGCGACCTCTGCGGTGCGCTGGTCGTGTTCCGCGAGGATGTCGTCAATGCGTTCCTGTGGGGAGTCGACGGGCTCGCGGTGGCCGGTGAGAAAGCGGTCGTGGCCCTGCTCGCGGAGCCACCGGAGGGAGTCGTTAAACGCCGGCAGCACCCGCGGGCGCGTCCCGCTCTCGTCGGGCACCTGGAGGAACGGATTGGGCGTGATGTCGCCCAGCACGTTGTCGCCGACGATCGCTTCACGGCGGCCCTGAAAGTCGTACGAGAAGATTATTTCGCCGGCGGAGTGGCCCTGTACGGTGTCGACGGTGAGCTCGGTATCGTCGACGGTGACGGTATCACCGGCCCCGAGCACGCGGTCGGTGTCGACGCTCTGGGCGTAGGGCAGGAACGCTTCCGGTAGCTGTGTGACCGTCTCGGCAGTCTCGCGTGAGACCCCACAACGCTCGAAGAAATCCGCGAAGTACGACTGCTCGGTGTGCAGTTGCGCCGCGAAATCGCGCATGATCTCCGCTGCCGGCTCGCTGGCGAGGACACGAGCCCCCCGCTCGGCGAACCGGTTCGCCATGCCGAAATGGTCCGGGTGCGGGTGTGTGACCAGGACTTGTTCGATGTCGGCCGGCGAGAGTTCACGAGCCTCGAGCGCCTCGACCAGACGCGACCACGCCTCTTCGCTGTCAGGCCCCGGATCGACGAGGGTTCGTCTCGCGATATATGCGTTAACTGCCCCGACCTGAAACGGCGTCGGAATCGACACCCGTGTGAACATGCCTCCCCATTGCAGGTGGGGGCGCAAAACAGTTCGTACCCGCGGTGCACGTTTACTGCTGTGGACGCCCGCCGTCCATCGGTCAGCCGTGGGGGTGTGCTGTTTTCCGGGCACAAGAGATATATTCGTCCTTCGCGTAAGGTCATATATGAACAAACACTTCGAAGACGCACGCTACTATCTGAAACGCGCCGGCAAGACCGCCACCAGGGGCGTCAAAGAGGAACTCGAACCGGTTGAAGAGCGGTTCCGCGAACTCACCGGGAAGGAAGCAGAGCCAGAACCCAGCCGACTGGAGGCCATCAAAGCAGACCTGAAAGAACTGCAGGGGAAAGCGGAAGGTGAAGCCGAGGAAGCGATTGCCGACGCCCGTGGAAAAATCAGCGAGTACCGCGGCAAGGAAGAGACAGAAGCGTAGTCGGAAAGCAATTCTTAAGGGATGCGCTCGAATAGAGTCGAGTGCGTCGGGTTGGTGATCTAGTTCGGTTATGATACCTCCTTCACACGGAGGAAGTCGGCGGTTCGAATCCGCCCCAACCCATTCTTGCGACGAACAGACCTGAGGAGCAGAATGGTCTGGCGGATTCTGAACCCTGAAAGACGAGCGAAACGAGTCTTTCTTCGGTGAGAAGCCGGCCCCCAACCCATCCGCTCGCTCGACGCTTTTGAACGACAGCGGACCACTGTCTGGGACACTTCCCGCAGTGAAAGTAGTCGCACGGGTCAGTCGTCAGTGTGTCTATGCAGACCCTGTTCTGGCTTCGAGTATGATAAATCCACCAGCAGCCGCCGTCAGCGAGGCTGAACTATGGATAGAGTTCGATTGTATCCGACAGTTTTTACCGCTCGGTAAACAAGGGGGAGTATGACCGAGAGCGAGTCGCGGGCGTCGGCTGACAGGCCGATGTCCGGAGAGATGGTCCGCCATGGGACGGGTGTGAATTCGAACCGTGCGTTTCCAACGGACAGCTATCCGCACAATCTGGACCCGTTCGTCCTGTTCGAGCGGTTCTATATCGACCCCGATAAGGGGTTCCCGATGCACCCCCACCGGGGGTTCGAGATTGTCTCGTACATGATCGAAGGCGGCATGGAACACGAGGACTCGCTCGGCGTCGCAAACACCGCATACGAGAACGATGCGATGCGAATCACGACCGGAAGCGGGATACGTCACTCCGAATTCCCCGCGGATGGGCAGGCCTGTACCGGACTACAACTCTGGGTGAATCTCCCGCAGGCGGAGAAGGACGCTGACCCGGACTACGTCGACGCGACGGCCGACGCGCTTCCGACGGAGGAACGGGACAGCGCGACGGTCACGACGGTTATCGGCGACGGTTCACCGATCAGCCTCTACACGCCGATGGAGTATCTGGATGTTTCCGTAACCGACGCGTGGACGTGGTCGGTTCCGACGGAGTGGTCCGGGTTCCTCTACGGTGTCGCCGGTAGCGGGACGGTCGAGGGACATTCGTTCACTGACGGTGATGTCCTGCCGGTCACTGACGCGCGGTCAGTGGCACTTCGCAGCGATGAATCACTCCGTGTCGTCGCCGTCTCGGGCCGCCCGCACGGCGAGCCGATCCGACAGCGCGGGCCGTACGTTCTGTAAGTGGGCGTCGTTACCTGGTTGAGAGCCACACGTGGGCTTCCGGCCGAATTTTACCAGATGGTAAGACTCTTTTATTGGCGGCCCCTGGCTTGAGACATGGCAGATGTAGCAGTTGTCGGCGGCGGCCCCGCCGGACTGAGTGCGGCACAGTACGCTGCGAAGAACGACCTCGAAACGATCGCCTTCGACACGGACGAGTCGTGGATGCACAAGGCACACCTGTTCAACTACCCCGCCGTGCGAAGCATCAGCGGCGAGGAGTTCCTCACCATCGCTCGCGGGCAGGCCCGCGACCGGGGCGCGACGCTGTACGAGACGGAAGTCACGGCTATCGAACAGACCGACGACGGGTTCGTCCTGACGACGGACGACGACGAGTACACCGCGGCGTACGTCGTCCTCGCAACCGGTGGCGACCGGAGCCTCGCTGAGGACCTCGGCTGTGCGTTCACCGATGAGGACGTCGTCGACGTGACTGTTGACATGGAAACGTCGGTCGAGAACGTGTACGCGACCGGTGCAATGGGTCGGGCGGAGAAGTGGCAGGCGGTCATCGCAGCCGGTGACGGCGCTGCCGCTGTTCTCGACATTCTCTCGAAGGAAAAAGGCGAGTACTACCACGACTTCGACATGCCGTCGGACGTGCCGGAACTCTAGCGATGCAGCCAGAATCTACTACAACAATGAATCCCGCTACTACTTCGATCCGAACTGTTGAAGCTGTCCGTACAGTCCCGGTGGTGAGTTTGTGATGGCACCCGAACTCAACGTCGTGTTGCTCGTCGTCGGCCGCGTCCTCTTCGGTGGCGTGCTCGCCTTCACCGGCCTGAGCCACTTCACACAGACAGAACAGATGGCCGGCTACGCCGAGTACAAGGGCCTCCCGGCCCCCAAATTCTCCGTCCTCGCGTCCGGTGGGCTCCTCATCCTCGGTGGACTCGGTGTGACCGTGGGCGTCTTCCCGGTCGTCGCGGCAGTCGCCCTCGCAGCGTTCCTCATCGTCTCGGCGGTTGCGATGCACGACTTCTGGGCCGTGCCGGACGAGGACCGACAGGACGAACTGAACAGCTTCCTGAAGAACGTGACGCTCGCTGGTGGGGCACTCGTCGTCGCGGCGTCCGCAACCGGAACGTGGGCGCTCAGCGTCGGTATCAGCCCCGTCTAACGCTGTCTTTTCCAGCCCCCGTCTACTGCGGGGGGTACAGCGAGTCCAGAATGAAGTCGTTGATGGCGCGCTTGGCCTCGTCGGGTGCGTCCTCGTGGCCGAGGGCGATCCGTCGCCCCCGGGCCGCGTGAATCACGTCCGTGATAAGCTGCCCCATCAGTTCGGCGTCGACATCGCGAAACGCGCCCTGCTCGATCCCGTCCTCGATGACCGTGGCGATGCTTTCGCGAAGCCGGTCGTAGTGCTCGTTGAACAGCGCCCGGTGCTCGTCGTCGTTTTGGGCGTAGGCGTACAGTTCGTGGTACACCTTCATCCGGTCCCAGTGCGAGAAGTCGTGGAACTCCGGGCCGAACAGGCACCGGTCGATGCGCACATCGAGCTCTGCGCGGGGATCGGTCTCGTCGTCGACTTCGACGCTGCCCTCGTACTGATCGATGATGTACTCCAGAAACGAAGAGATGAGGTCGTACTTGCCGTCGAAATGATAGTGAATCACCTGCCGGGACATGTCCATCTCCTCGCCGATGTCCCGGACCCGCAAGTCCTTGTAGCCGTGCTTGCTCAGCGCCCGAAAGGTGGCCTCCATGATGACCTCGCGGGTGTCCTGTGGCGTGGTCTGCCCGTCCGATTCGCTCATGGCCTATCTTATCGTGGTGGACACATATCCGTTTCTCCATCCGGCGGGGTTAGCGTGTCGCCATCGTCCGAGGTGCGCTCGCCTCAACCCTGTAACCGCTCCACCCTCGCTCACGCGCGTTCGACGAACCGAGCGTCGGCGGAGGTGTGATCTCGGTTGAACGACAGTACCTTCGCCCGGATCACGTCGCCGGCCGACACCGACGACGGCACGTCCTCGGTGAACAGGACGAACCCCTCAACCTTCCCGACGGCGACGCGGTCGCCGGAGTGGTGGTCGGTGAACTCGGCGACCCCGAACTCGTAGGTCTCGCCGAGTTCGACCGGCGGTTCTCGCTCCTGTGCGGCCTCGTGGGCTCGTTTCGATGCACTGCTGGACGAGCGGCGGGTGATCGCAAACGCCAGCGCGAGGCCCACGGCGAGGGCGGCCCCGCCGGCGGCGAGCCAGATCGGTTCCATGCCTGTGGTTGCAGGGCGAACGGATTAGTACCTTTCAAAGTCCCGCGACGGCGCTTACAATCCGAGACGGTCCCGAATACCGCCGCCGGAATCAGAATCCCCGCTCCCGGAGTCCCACTCCGTCGGTAGCTCGGCCGCGAGCGACGTGACCTCGTCGTCGCTGTAGCGGGGGTCCTCCGTCGCGTCGTCGAGCCAGTCCGCCCACTCCTCGGCCGTCATCCGGCCCTGCGAATCGACTTCCCACTGGTCGACGAGCGCCTCCCGGTCGCGGAACGGGATGTCCATGCCGCTGTCGCCCCAGTACAGCGGGGAGAGCGCGAACTCGTGGGTATCGTCCTCCAGCCAGACGAGCCGGTAGGGGTAGTCGTTGTAACAGAACACGTCGTCCGGCGAGACGACATCGCCGTTGGGGAGCTCCAGGGTCCGGGACATTGCGTTGCTGTAGGGGCTACCCACGTTTCAGAGTTATGCGTCGGTAGAAATACGGGAGCAGCCGGATACGCGCCGCTACACGAGCGGGTCACACAGCGCCCACTCGTCCGTCTCGGGATCGAGGTTCGAGGGCTCCGCGCCGCGGTCGGTCACGATGCCGGCGTGGTAGTAGATCGCCTTCAGTTGGAACACAGTCGGTGAGTGATAGACGCTGCCGTCGGTGAGTTCCGAGGGGCGGAGTTCGCCGTCGCCGGTCAGCACCCGCTGGCGGACGGTCTCGTCGCCGCGGAGGAACAGTTCGACGGTGAACTCGGGGTGGAGCGCGTGGAGGTACTCGACGAACTCGACGAGCGACGGGGCGGCGTAGCCGTCCCGGTGGCAGGCGTAGAGCCCGTCGACGAGCAGCTCCGTGGCCGGGTAGTCAGAAACGACGCGCCGGACGAGCTGACCCCACTGGGGCGCGATGTCGATGAACCGCTTCCGGGAGCGCTGCCAGTCCTCGAACCGCCGGAGGGCGGCGTCGAGGTCGCCAACCGTCCGGAGCGCGAAGCGGACGACTTCCCGACCCAGCGGCGTCAGCGTGAGCGACCCCTGGCCGGCGTCGACCAGATTCAGGAACGCTGCGCCAGCGATAGCGCCGTCGACGGCCCCGACGACGTGGCTGGCAAGCAGGTCCCGCGCGTCGCCGTCGTGGTAGACGGCCAGCGGGACTGCGACGTAGTTCTTCGGATGGTTGAGCCCGAAGTTCTGGTCGGCGACGCCCTGGGCACTGGCCTGGAACCGGATCGCCGAGGCGGCGTCCATCGACCCGTGACCGACCACGCGGGGCCGTTCCAGCACTGAGACCGTGCCGTCGGATTCGACGCCCAGCACGCCGACGTTCAGCTCGCGGGCCATCGTCCGCGCGGCGGTGGAGATGCCGCTCCGCGGGGCGGTCAGGAAGGCGACGTTCGCCTCGTTGAGGCGGTCGTGGGCCTGGACGACCCCGCGCTCGGCATCGACGCCACCGTTACCGGTGTACCCCTTCGCCTCGACGGCGATCAGCGGCGGCCGGTCGCCGAGCCGGTCGACGGACAGCAGGTCCGTCGAGAGCGTCTGTACGCCGACGAGGTCGGGATAGCCCGTTCCGACTCGAACGTGGTTGAACGGCGCGAGCGTCGCCTGCACGGACGCTTCGATGGGCGTGTCGTCCAGCCAGCGCCGCTGTGCGAACTGCGTGTCCGCGACGACGTAGGCGTCCTCGCGGTCCGCGAACAACCGGTCTTTCGTCCGGGCGAGTACCTGTGGCTCGGAGAGCCCCGACGCCGCTGTGGCCATAGGCGGCGTTCACACAGGGCGGACATGAGTGTTCTGTCCCCGGATAAGCAGATTGGCAAGCTTCGAGAGACACCTCGGTCTGCGGTAGTGTTATTATCTAACATGAGGAGCAGGGCATATGACAGCACCACTACCGAACAGCGTACGTAACTGGTTCTGGGCCCGGCATTCGAACCCCAAGAGTGGGTGGTCGCGGGTACCGACCGGCACTGTCATCGTGTACGCGGTGTATAAGCGCCGCTGGCGGCTCCTGGCCGCGGCGCTGCTGTGGACCGTTATCAATCCGATCCTGTTCGCACCGCCGGACACCGAGGACGCCTGGATGACCCGCGCCGTGCTGGCAGAGCGGTGGTGGCTCAGGGAGCAGGACAACGGAACGATGGGCCTCGATTATCCGAACGTCTGTAACACCGGCGGCGCGCTGGCGTCGGCCATCGCTCTGTACGCCGCCTGGCGTCGCCGACCGGTCAGCGCCGCGGCCGCCACGCTGGCGATGAGCGGGCTAAAGCTCTGGTGGCTCCGCGAGATCGTACAGCAGTACGACAAACGCGGCCCGGAGTGACCGGCGTTTGCGAAAGCGACAGGGCGTCGAAAAGAGGAATGTCTCTGTTGGTCGTCAGTACTGGTGGAGCGGCTGTTGGCGGATTTTCGCCCGCAACTCCCCGATTGAAGGGTCGCCGTCGCCGCCGAACTGCTGTGTCACGGAGTGGACCTCCTCGCGGGAGATCTTGACGTTCCCCTGCTCGATGACGTCGGCGGGCCGTTCGCGGAGTTCGCGGATCGTCCCGACGGCAAGCAGGAACGGAATCGCCCACGCAGAGAGCGTGTTGCCGCGGGTCTCCGGCATGGCTTCGAGCCACGCCTGCGCGTCGTCAAGGTACCCCTCGGCCCGCTCGGTGACCTGCTCGATGACGGGGACGAGCGACTCGACGTTGTCAGTGTTGCTCACGTCGCTGTGATCGAGCCCCTGCTCGTGGAGCAGTTCCAGCGGGAGGTAGACGTTGTTCTCCTCTTCCATGTCCGTCGCGGCGTCCTTGGCGACGTTGACGAGCTGGAGCAGGAGGGCAAACGAGCGGGCGTTTTCCTCCATCTGGGCCACCTGCTCGTCGGTGGCTTCGTGGGAGACCAGCCCGGTCACCAGCGTTCCGACGGTGCCGGCGGCGTACCAGCAGTACTCTTCGAGTTCGTCCAGCGTCTTGATTCGAAGCCCGCCGGCGTCGGCGTAGCGGTCGACGAACATCGCCATCCCGTCGACGAGTTCCCGGACCGGCCCGCGAATCGTCTGTGTGGAGTGGTCATCGAGGGTGTGAAACACATCGACGATGCGGCCCGCGTTCTCGACGACCTCCCAGTCTGCGTTCGTCGTTGTGGGAATCCACTCCTCGACAGCGTCGTGGAACGACGACACGGTCGTCCCGCTCGACGGTTCGAGCGAGCGGCTGTACGTCTGCAGGAGTTCGGTCTGTACCGCTGGAGGGAGGTGACCGGCGTCCTCGATCGTGTCAGCCACGCGGCAGAGAAGATAGCCCAGACAGATGTCCCGGGCCATCGGTTCGTTGAGTTCCGAAATTGTGAGACTAAACGTCCGCGACACACGATGGACGGCATCGTAGCACCACTCGATGTCTTCCGAAGACGACCGGTCTGTGTGGTTCTGAGACATTCCCGACATCCGGGGTAGGGCATACGATGATAAAAATGGGACGGCTACGGCGTCAGTCTCGTCCCGGTCACGGGTCGGTGTTCCGACAGACTCAGGAGTGTCCGAGCCTAATTTGCGGTATGAACGGCACAGCAACGTGGGGGCTGCGACCGTGAACAATCGGGACACAGCAGTCCTAGTGCTGACGGTTCTCGCTGCGATCATTCTCCCCGGACTCGCGAACTGGGGATTCAGCACGCTCGGCTACCCGTGGATCGGGAGCGCCGTCTGGGCGCTGGGGTACGGCCTCGGCGTCGTTTTCATCTGGTACGAGTGGGTCCGGCCACTCGATATCACCGGTCCAGAGGGTGTCAGCGGTAGCGAGGACTCAGGCGAATAACGCGCTGCTTGACCCCCTTGACTACCCACTATCAGTTTTCTCTGCTAGCGCCGTCCCGGCACTGTCGTATTGCATATATTTCATACAACACCCGTAGTACCCGCCTGGCAACATTTATACCCGTGGTCGGCCCAACGTGAGATATGACAAACGAGGCGCTCGGCGAGGGTCGTCCCGGAACGAAGGGACGCGCCGGGTGGACACGCGAGCAGGCGAGTCGGATCGAGCGGACCGACGACACGGTTGCCCCAATCGTCTACCCGCCCGCGACCGAACAGATTCCGGAGGTCCACATCTGGGATACCTGGTTCCTCCGGGAGCGCGACGGCACGCTGGCGACGGTCGACGGCTATCGGGTCTGTTTCTCGCTGACGGCTCCGTCCGACCTGTTGCCAGGCAAGCGCCACGACGTGGCGACCATCCGCTGCTTCTACTCCGACGACGGCCGCAACTGGCACAACGCCGGCCCGGTGTTCGAGGACGCGCTGGGCCAGCGCCAGTGGGCCGGGTCCGCGCTGTACGACGACGACGGCAGCGTCTATCTATTTTATACTGCAGCCGGCGAGGAAGGGGCTGAAGACCTGACGTACGCACAGCGTATCGTCGGCGCAGGCGGCGGCAGCATCGACACGACCGGCGGGTTCGAGCTCTCCGGTCCGTGGACCCACCACGAACTGCTCCACCCCGACGGCGACCGCTACGAGCGGGAGGACCAGTCCCGCGGGATGATATACACCTTCCGCGACCCGTGGTTCTTCGAGGACCCCGAGACGGCCGAGACGTGGCTCCTGTTCGAGGCGAACACGCCGGTTCCGGAGGGGAGCGACGTCTGCGGTGGCGACGCCGCGTTACAGGAGTTCAACGGGAGCGTGGGCGTCGCTCGCTCGCCGACGGGCGACCCGCTGGAATGGGACCTCGAAGACCCGCTGCTGGACGCTGTCGGCGTCAATCAGGAACTCGAACGGCCCCATATCGTGTATCGGGACGGCCTGTACTACCTGTTCATCTCCAGCCACCTCCACACGTTCGCGCCGGGGCTTGAGGGATTCGACGCGCTGTACGGCTTCGTCGCAGAGGATCTCCGCGGTGACTACGTCCCGATGAACGAGTCGGGGCTCGTCGCCACAAACCCCGAAAACGCGCCGTTCCAGTCCTACTCGTGGATGGCGTTTCCCCACGACGGCGAGGTCCTGGTCCAGAGCTTCTTCAACTACTACGATTTTGACGGCGAGACGCTGGACGAGATCGCCCACCTGCCCGAATCCGAGCAGATGCGCCGGTTCGGCGGCTCGCTCGGCCCGACGCTCCGGCTCGACGTCGAGGGAAGCCGGACGCGCATCATCGGCGCCCTCGGGCACTGGCACATCCCGCTGGCGGGCGAGATACTCCCGCCGACGGACCGCGAACTGATTCGGCGCGGGAAACGCGACGATACCGTTTCCGGGGGCTACGACGCCCGAACCGGGCCTGAGTCGAACTAACGAGTACCGAAACGGTCTTTTCGCAGGAATCCGGCTGGGGCTGTTTACCAGACAGAGTCCAGTTCCCAGATATCCAGCGACGCGATAGTGGCGCGACCGCCGTCGGCCGACAGCGAGATGCCGGTCGCATCATCGCGGGTCGGATATACGCGGCTGGTCAGGCAGTGCCGTTCGTTGGCGAACACCTCGACGACGCTCCCGTCGACGAAGACGCGAAGCGACAGCGGCGCGTCGTACGGTCGGACCCGCATCGTCTGGGTGTCGCCAGTCGCCTGGGGGTCGGTGCTCGACGCCGACCGGTCCACAGCGATTTCGCTCTCGTAGGAGTACCGGATGGGCGTCCGCTCCTCGCCGTCCGGCGATTCGAGGACGGACAGTTCGACGGCTTCGGCGTCCTCAAGTCGAACCGTGGCGCGGAGCTCGAACGACCGGCTCTCGACCGGCAACTGCTCGGTGTCGCCCGCGTCGAGGCGCACCACGTCGTAACTGGTGTTGTCGCCCCGTAGCTCGGTGAGTTCGGGGGCCGGCCGCTGGCACAGGCCGCCGTCGTCGGCCAGGGACAGCTCCCGGGGCAGCGACATCGCGCCGGACCAGCCGGCGTCCCACTGCCCGCTCACGTCGCGGGCTTCGGGGAGCCACCCCCAGGTCAGGATGCGGCCGTCGTCGGTCCACATCGACTGCGGGGCGTAGAAGTCGCCGTGGTCGAGCTTGTCGCGGCGGTCGGCGTCGAAATCGCCGTCCTCGTACGTCCCGAGGAAGTACACCACGTCCTCGTAGTTCGAGATGTGGAGGAGCTGTCGGTCGCCGAAGTCGAGCAGCTCCGGGCATTCCCAGACGGTCCCGGCGGTGTCGCGGTCGCCGGCGAGGATCGGGCCCTGATACTCCCAGTCCCGGAGATCAGCGGACTCGTACAGCAGCGCCGCCCCGCCGCCGCCCTCGATGCCGGCCCCGATGAGCTGGTACCAGGTCCCGTCCTCGCGCCAGACGCAGTGGTCCCGGAACTCTCCTTCCCAGTCCTCGGTCCGGAGCACTTCCGGTTCCGCCGGCAACTCCTCGATGATGGGGTTGTCCGGGTCCTTGTCCCAGGCCGCGAGGTCGTCGTCCGCGGCGGTGGCGATGCAGGGGAGCTGGCGCTTGTCGCGACCGCCCGTGTACAGCACGGTTGGGACGCCGCCGTCGTCGACCGCACAACCGGACCAGCAGCCGTCCCGGTCGGGGCCGTCGGGCGAAGGCGTGAGCGCGACCGGGCGGTCCTCCCAGTGGACGAGGTCGTCGCTGACGGCGTGGCCCCAGTGGATCGTGTTGTGGAACGGCCCGGCCGGGTTGTACTGGTAAAACAGGTGGTAGCGACCGTTCCAGTGGATGAGCCCGTTCGGGTCGTTGAGCCAGTTCGCCGGGGGCGTCACGTGATAGGACGGGCAGTGCGGGTCGTCGCCGAGTCGCTCGCGCAACTGGCCGAACGTGTCGACGTCCTTCGGACGGCCGGTCAGCGGATGTCGTTCGTCCGTCGCCAGGAATCCCAGCGCGTTCTCGATGAGCGTCTCGCGGTTGCCCCGACACACGTCGTGGGTCGGCTGGGCGAACGCCACGGACGATCCGACGCCGAGCACCTGCCCGTCCCCGGGCTCCCAGGAGAGAATCGACATCTGCTTGACCACGTCGGTATCGCCACGGACCGTGCTCGCGAGCACGTCCCCGGACTGGGGTGCGATGGACTCGTATCTGGCGTAGGGGATCGTCACGCCGGCCCCGCGGGTGTGGACGCGAAGGGTGTCGTAGTCCGCGTGGATTGGGTGGTCGGCGTACAGGGCCTGCCAGAGGTGTCCGGTCGGCTCCGGAATCTCCTCCCAGCCGACGGCGTCGGGCGCGACGTCGTCGAACCCGAGCGGTTCGACGGCGGACAGCGCGCTCAGTGTCAGCAGGAGCGAGCTGCCGTCGCGGACGTATGCGGCCAGCGCCGGGGCGTCGTCAAGGATTCGCTCGTCGAACAGTTCGTCCCGATGCCACCAGAGGATATCGTACTCGGTTGGATCGACCGACGAGAGCGCGCATCGCTCGGCATCGTCGACTGCCCCCTGACACCAGTCGTACGCCGCCGCCTGCTCGTCCGTACAGGTGTCGGCGTAGAGACAGCCGATGCGTGGCGAATTTCCCATTGCCTCGGTATCCCTTCCTGAAATATAAAAACATTCGGCAATCGTTTCTGAACGAATATGCACGCTCTTGTGGATTATGTCGTCGATGCGGTCAGCGGAGCGTCCGGCAACCTATCGACGTCGCATCAGCATGGGCCGTCGAAGATTCCGAGCAGTACTGGGAAGGGGCAATAGCCAGAGCAGTGGCTGAAAGCGGACTATCGGTGAGAAAGCGTCGGAACCGGTCAGTGAACGCGGGCGTTGCGGGCCTCGGCCTTCCAGTCGATGACGGTTTCGTGACAACTGGGACAGACGAACTCGGTGAGCTTTGTCGTCTGATCGTTGTATGACATCCGCGTGCCACAGTTGGTACAATCCATTATAATTGTATATATTCTACTGAAGGATATAAATTTTCTCCTGACCATAGTCGGCTCGGGCGGGAGACGGCCTGACACGGCTGAATTATGCTATGTCATTACATGGTGTTGATCAGAAACCCCCAGTCTGTGGCAATAGCGCCACCGCTACACAGTTTCTCCAGGGTGCGGACGGTCGCAGACAACGGACGGCGGGCCGAGAACGGATGGCTAGCGAGGACTACGACCCACCGTGTCCCGTCGGATCGATTTTCGGGTCGGTGCCGTCGATACCGCTCTCGATATCCGAGAGGTCAGTCGTGTCAGTCGGTGACGGCGAGGGTTCGTCGGCGGTCGTGATGTCCAGGTCCGGCGTTGTCCCAGTCTCGTCGAAGCGGTCGTCCACGTCGACGGGTTCGCCATCGAGTCTGGCCTCCGTCCGCGAGAGTCGCTGTTCCACGGCATCCAGTTCCGCTTCAAGGTGGTCGGTGGCGTCCGGATAACAATCCCTGGCGTCCGCCAGCGCGGTTTCGAACGCCGCCCGGGCCGTCTTGTACTCCTCTAACGCGGCGTCGGGCTGGCTGGCGTCGGCGTACCAGTCCCCTGCCTCCATCGCGTCCGTCGCGACCGTCCGCCGCGCGGCGACGAGGTTCTCCGCGACTGTTCCCAGTCGGTCCCGGACCTTCTCGGGGTCGCCGGCGAACCGCCGCTCCTCCGCGCCCCAGTCGAGTTCGAGGACGTCTCGGTAGGCTTCGAGCGCCTCGGCCCAGTGATCGGCGGCGACATCGGGGTCCTCTGCCGCGACAGCCTCGTTGTCGGCTGCAACCGCAGTGCGCAGCGGCGACTGTTCGAGGTCTTCGATGACGGTGTCGAGTCGATCCCGCTCGGCACGGATGTCGGCGAGTTCGGGGACGACCGCCGTCGGGAGCGAAAAGATCTCGTCGTACTCCGCCCGCGCCGCCTCGTAGGCGTCGTACGCCGCCTCGAAATCGTTCCCCCGCCAGTGCTTTTCACCGGTGTCGACCGCCCTTCGGGCACGGCTGCGGCGGACTTCCGCGAGTGTCGCGACGTGACGCTCCCGTACCGTCGCGACACGCCTTTCGAGCGCATTCGCGTCTCCGGGCGGCCCGAATTCGGTGGCCGTCTCGCCGGCCGCGTCGAGTCGGTCCCCGGCTTCCAGCACCGACTCCAGTGCCTGCTCGTGGTCCCCTCGGTCGCGCTGTTCGGTCGCCGTCACGAGGATCCGCTTGACCTCGTCCAGGATGTTCTCGACGCGGACCCACGCCTGTGACGCGTGCGAGAGATACGCCGTCAGGTCCACGAGTCCCTGCTTCCCACAGTGGACCTGCCACTCCGTGTCGCCACATCGCCGAAACGTGATCCGGCCGTGTCCCAGCGATCGGTCGCCCGCAATCTGATCGATATCGACGTGTGGGATGGCGAACCGCGTGTCGCCGTCGTCGTCGCCCACCAGCAACAGGAACCGCTTGTCAGTCACGATCCCGATCATCCGGTAGTTACTTCCTGGTCGCACCGTCTCGCCGGACTCCGACGTGCCGATTTCGATGCCGTGCTTGCGACTGGTGAGGACGAACTGCGCCGTCTCGTCGTCGTCGACGGCTCCCAGTGCCGGCCCGTCGTGGAGATACCCGGCCGAGAGGAGTCCGCCCGGGCCGGTGCCGGTGAGAACGTCAGGCGGATCACCCTCGAAATTATCTAAGTTGATAATTTTTCCCATTATCGGGTAGAATATGCCTGTGGACTTGAGATTCACTTATCTATTCTGATACCGGAGTAGTAAATTAATATGATTAGCGATTATATCATACTGTGATTCGCGGTCGCGGCCACATCCGTCGATTCCACCGTGTGTCGCGTAGGTCCGTCCGTCAGCCGGCAGACGGTTGTCTGACTTGGCTTTAGGTATCATGTCTCCGTAGTCGGCCACATGCCACGTACCCGTCTCGGCGGGGGGTCGTCCCAGGACCGACAGGGCGGTGAACTCTCAACCGACGCGACCCGCCTCGGAATCGATACCGACGTGTTCGAACTGCTTTCGACCGATCACGTTCACAAAATGGCACAGCCCGAGCCCAGAATCGAACAGTGGCTGAACTGCTGGCGGAATCCCTAGTTAGTCTCGACGAGACGCGCCGCGATCCGCTGTGCGCCGATGGTCGGCGCGACGTCCGGTTCGTCGGCGGCGATGACTTCGATGTCGCGGTTCAGCTCCGCGCTGAGTCGCTCCTCGAACTCGTCGACGATGCCGGGGATGCAGGCCATGCCGCCGGTGAGGGCGATCGGCCGGTCCAGTGCTAGCTGGTACACCTTCATGTAGTCGTTTGCCAGTTCCGGCAGGAACGTGTTCGCCAGTTCGTCGACGGCGTCGTCGAGGTACTCGTCGAGCGCATCCATCACCGAACGCTCGATGGTGAACTCGTGTGAGCCGCCGCCGGGCTGCTGGATGATGTCGGTGAACGGCTCGAAATCCACGAAGTCGGCGTGTTCCTCCTTGTATTCGCGGGCAGTCTGATTGTCGATGTTGACCCGGCCCTGGGTCTCCTCCTCGACGTAGTTGGCGATCATCCGGTCGACTTCGTTCCCGGTCACGGCTCCCGTGGTGAAGGGAGCGAGCTGCTCGCCGCGTCGATACGCGGAGGCTTCGAGGTTCGTCGACCCCATGTTGACGGCGACGAAGATCTCGTCGATGGCTTCCAGGTCGTCACCGAACGCCGGGATAGAGCCACACAGTGACTCCGGATAGCTCTCGACGAGTTCCAGCCCGATCGAGGAGTTCTCGATGACATTCTGCAGGTTCTCCAGCCCGGTCGGATTGTCGATAGTCGGGATAGCGTACACGACACCGCTGTTTGCCGGGATGTCGTGCTCCTCGATGATCGCCTCGAAGAACGTCTTGGTCATCTCGGCTCGGTCGGCGTCCTCGGGGAGTCCCGACCGAAGCATGTACTCGACGCGGTCCGGATACTCGCGGGCCGCTTCCTCGCCGTAGAGGATCTTCTCCTCGCCGGTCAGGGCGTCCTCGTACGTCGCCATGCACGTCAGTGTCTTGATAATTCGGTTCTCCGTGCCGTGTTCGCCCGGCAGGGCAATGACGGTCCGGGTGCTCCCGAGTTTGACCCCGACCGGAACAGCGGCAGCGCCGCCTGACGACACACCGGCGTCCGATTCGGACCCGGTGCCGTCGTCCGCATCCTCGTCACTCATATACGGTCGTCCTTGTCGACCGCCCGATATATATCCTCTCCCTAGTATTCAGGACTGATAGCTACCCCCTCGGGTAGCTGCCACTGAAACCCGTCGTTATCAGGGGGTTCGAGGCGAAGAATTGTTACTGAAAACGAAGATTACGTCATCTGGGTGAGCTTCGCGACGTAGACGAGACTCAGCATGTGGTCGTCGACGCTCAGGTCGTTGTCGTCGTTTGTCGCGGACTCGTCGATGCCGAGCAGGTAATCCGAGAGGTCGTCCTGTACGTCCTCGGTTATCCAGTCGATGGAGCGGTAGTAATCGAGCGCTTCGTCGGCCCCCTGATACCCGGAGTGCATCAGCAGGAACTCGAGCCACTCGAAGACCACGAACTCCGCGGCGTATGTCTCGGGCAGTGTCTCGAGGTAGGGCTTCTCCTGGGCGTCGCCACCGAGGAACGGCAGCAGTTCACGGTAGAGTCCGGAGCGGAACGAACTCCCCGCAAGCACCTCGTCGTCGGAGTCGTCCAGCCCCATGTCGAGGTCCGTCGGGTCCGGGACGTCCTCGTCGCTCATCCCGTTCCCCCGCTGACGAGCCATCTTCCGTAGCTCGTCGAGGTCGTAGTCGCGCGGGTTGATGGTCATGATACTGACCCTTCAATCTACACAATCATAAATCTTGCACACCGTCAGACGGCCGTCATGCACGCTTTCACGGGTGTTTCCGACTCGTCCGCGTTCCGTACCCGAGTTGCGACGTTGATAATCGGGACCACATTTTTATAGTGGCTCGGGGTCGACCTGTGGATACTTCGACGATGAACCGGCAATCAGAAACCGGTCCAGCCCGCTTTTGCGTGACCAACGCGAAAGGCGGGACCGGAAAGACGACAGTTGCTATCAACGTAGCCGGTGCACTGAATGACCGCGGCCGGGACGTCCTCTTTATCGACCTCGACCCCCAGGGCAACGCCACGGAAGGCGTCGGTCTGGTCGAGGCATACGACGCCGACCCGCCGACGCTGTTCGACGCACTGACCGGCGACCCATCGGCGCTGGGTGACCTTATCTGTGAGGGCGAGGAGATGGACGTGATTCCGTCGAGCATCGATATGCTCCAGGCCGAGCACGAACTGACCATCGCCGATCTCATCGCCCGGGTCAACACCCAGGGCGGGGATATCGACCAGGCCGCGCTGGCCTCGTTCGCTATCAACATCACGCCGGAGATGGTCACGGGGTCACACGCGCTCGACACGCTCGACCGGGCGCTGTCGACGCTCGATGCCGATTACGACTACGTCATCATCGACTGCCCGCCGTTCTACGGGAAGCTGACCGACACCGGCATGTACGCCGCACAGAACGTCCTCATCCCGGCACTGACTGAAGCCACTTCCGAGCGGGCCATCGAACTGCTGATGGACCAGATGGCCGCGATGGAGCGCCAGACCGACGCATCGATCAATACGCTCGGCGTCGTCGCCAACCGCGTCGAGACCACGTCCGAGGACGAGACGATGCTCGAATGGTTCAACATGGCGTTCCCGGACAGCCCTGTCTGGGAGGTCCGCAAGCGAGTCGCGCTCCAGCGCGCGTTCAGCGCCGGCCAGTCGATTTTCGCGACCGAGGAATCGTGTGACATGGCGGCTGTCTTCGAGGACATCGCCACGGAACTCGACGAGCAGTTCGGCTTTACCGACACAGAGGTACCAGCATGAGTGACGACGAACGCATGGACAGGGCGGAGCGCATCCGACAGATGCGCGAGGGGAACAAGGCAGAAACTACCGACGACACCGAGGAGACGGACGAAGCCTCGCCGGACGCGTCCGGTGAGCAACCCGACAACGAGGGCGAGAGCGGGGAGACAGCAACCGAGGCGACTGCCACGGAGTCAGCCACCGCCAACGAGGACGCGACTGGCGACGCGGCTGCTGCCGATGGACAGGCTGCCAACGACGGCGACAGTGACGCCGACACCGGCGACGCAGCCGCTGACCAGGGCGACACTGACGCGATGGCCGCCGCACAGCGAGCGGCCGAGGCCTCCGCACAGGTGACGACCAACGACACCGACACGGGTGCTGTCGACCAGCCGACGGACGACCTTTCGGCGTCGGCCAACCCGATGCAGGGGCCGACCGGCGTCGAACTGCCGGACCAAGAACTCATCGAGGAGGCGATGGAGGCGAACAACACAGCCAGGACCGAAGGCGGCGCTCGCGCCGCGGCGGTCGACGACGAGTCCACCCAGGCTGAAGAGATGGTCCGGGTGCTTGAGTTCGCTCTCGGCGACGAGTACTACTGTCTCGACATCGACTACGTCGAGGAGATTGTCAAACGCGAGACGGTCACCCGCGTTCCCAACACCGACGACTACGTCGAGGGCGTCGTCGACCTCCGGGGCCAGATCACGACGATTCTCAGCCCCAAGGTGATGATGGACATCGACAGCGACGGCACAGAGAACCTCATCGTCGTCTTCGACGCGGACGTGTTCGAAGAACAGGGCGCGATGGGCTGGATCGTCGACGAGGTCCGGCAGGTCGTTCCCGTCGCCGAATCCGAAGTGAACACCGCGCCGGTCGACGGCGAGTACATCAACGGCGTCGTCGACCGCGACGGCGAAGACGAGTTCGTCATCTGGATCGAGCCCGACGACGTGCTCGACAACGCAACTGCAGACGGCGAGGACTGACGCGCCGTTGTACTGTTTTCCTACTCTTTTCTCGCCGCCCCGTCGCCGAGGTCCAGTTCCTCGCTGACGAGGTCGACCGCGTTTTCGACGGCCCCCACTGTCCCCAGATAGCCCGCGCCGACAGTCGTCTTGAGCGCCAGCGCGGCCCGCCCGGTGAGGATAGAGGGGCCGACCTTCGCCACGGCGTCGTCGCCGACCGAGACGAGCCACCCCGGCACGTCGAACTGGTACTGGGTGAGCCGAGGCTGGAACTCGCCGGAGCCGCCCTCCCTGTTGTCGACGAGCGTCGCGATGTTGTCGGCGGCGACACGGGCCTCGCGGATAGCCGCCGACGCGCTCGCGGGCACGGCCTCGCCGTCGCTGTCGACGACCCGGGCAGCGTCGCCGACGGCGAACGTCGACTTGCCGAGTCGGAGGTCCGCCCGAACGACGGGGCGGTCGGCGTCGAGCGCCGGCGACCCCTCGATACCGCCGGTCCAGACGAACTGGTCCGTCGCTATGTCCGAGCCGTCCTCGAGCGTAATGATGTCGGCATCCGCTCCAGCCACGCCCGTTCCAGTCCTGATTGTCACGCCGACGTCCACCAGCGCGTCGTGGACGGCCGACTGGAACGACGCCGGGAACGACGGCGCGACGGCGTCCTCCTGTTCGAGCAACAGCACCTCGATATCGCTGTCCTCGCGCATCTCGGCCAGTTCGCCGGCCACCTGGACGCCAGACAGGCCCGCGCCGCCGACGACCACGCGGTCGCCGTCCCCGAGGTCGAGGAACCGCTCGCGGATCTCGCGGGCGTCGTCGAGGCGCTTCAGCGGCGTCGCGTGCTCGCGCACGCCCGGGAGGTCGTAGAAGGCCGTTTGCGCGCCGAGACACACTGCACCCACGTCGTAGGACAGGGTCTCGGAGCCGTCCAGCGTCGCAGTCCCTTCGTCAGGGTCGACATCCGTGACCCTCGCCTGTCTGACTTCGCAGTCGAGGACGGCGTCGAGGTCGACGGTGATCTCCTCGGCCAGCGACGGCCGCCGGACGACCCGATGGAGTTCGTGCTGAACGAGGTGGTCGGCCCCCTCGTTGACGACGACCAGCGAGACGCTATCGGGGAGGGTCTGTTCGAGCTTTCTGGCGAGCGTGAGCCCGGCGTATCCGGCTCCGAGAACGGCGACGCGCATACCGCTCGGTTGGGACTAGACGCTGATAGACCTGTCTCCGGAGAGACGCGAGTAGGCGACCATCGCACAATTTATGATCATGCATCCCCCTCGATTAGGCTAGCCTAAAATGGACGACGGCGCCGAGTTACTCGTTGGAGAGCTGTTCCAGTCGTTAGCTGAAGAGGGACGTACGGAGACGCGCGAAGCGCTGTTGGACGTGTATCAGAACAGCGCCGTCCGTGAGCGAGAGGCACTCTCCCGAACGTTGTTGTCCGAGCTGTTGGCCCTGCTAGATGCTCGACTCGACCGCGAAACGGAGGTCGAGATACTGGCGGATTCGGTCGGGTCGCTAACGGAGCGCTTCTCGGCCATGGTCCAGTCGATACCTGCCGCGGTGGTCGTACTGGACGCTGACCGGTCGATTCAGTTCTGGAACGACGGTGCCGAGCGGCTGTTTGGCTGGGACGAGAGCCAGGTAACCGGCCGCTCGTACGCCGACACGCTGGGCGAATCGCCGGAGCCGCTCGACAGGCTGCTGTCGTCACTTGTCGACGGTGAATCGCTCACCGGCGTTGAGTCCTGTCACCGTCACGCCAATGGGTCATCGCTCGACGTACGGCTGTGGGGTGCGCCACTCACCGGCGACAGCACGGACGGTGCATCGCTGTTCGTCCACGACATCTCGGAGCAGAAACAACGCGAGCAGCGGCTTACAGTCCTCAACCGCCTGTTCCGGCATAACATCCGCAACGACGTGACCGTCATCCGCGGCCATCTGGACATGCTCAGCGACGAACGACAAAGTGAGCATATCGACATCATTGCGGACCGTATCGAGGACATCCGTCGTTTGAGTGAGGCGGCACAGCAGATCGAGCAACTACAGCACAGCGACGAGACAGAACAGACCACCTTCGACCCGCGTGCAGTGCTCCGTGATCGAGTCGGCCGCCTACGAGCGGAGCACGCGGCCATCGAACTCCGACAGGACATACAAGTCGAGGGCCGCGTCGTTGGTCACGAACTCTTCCCGTACGCGCTCGATAACGTCCTCGACAACGCAGTGGAGCACAACGACGCTCCAACGCCTCGCATCGATGTGGTAGCCGAGCCAGCGGACCGAAGCAACTGGGTCGTCCTTCGGGTGGCCGATAACGGCCCGGGACTCCCTGAGACGGAGCAGTCGGTGCTGACAACTGGAACGGAGACGCCACTCGCTCACAGCACGGGCACGGGACTGTGGCTCACTCAGTGGATCGTCCGCGAGTCAGACGGGTCGGTTTCGGTGGCTGAGAGCCGGTTTGGCGGAACTGAGGTCGAGATCTACCTCCGGCGGCCAGTCGACTAGTTCAGAACAGCGCCTTGTCCTCGTCGAGAATCTGTGCGGGGCCGCCAACATCCCAGACGCGGGTGTCGACGCCGCAGTCGGCGACCGTCTCTTTGACGCGGCCGACGTACTCCTCAGTCGTATTGATGTAGACGCTCGCGCCGGTGTCGACGGAGAAGTACACCGGCACGTCCTCGGTGTTCCGGAGCTCCCGGACGGCGTTGAATATCTCGATGGTCCGCGGTTGCCAGTACACCCAGCCGGCGGGACCGGTCATCGTTGCGGCGGCCAGCGACAGGGAATCCTTTTCAGCGAGGTCGAAGACGGCGTCGAAGTCGGCCTCGTACAGCGCGTCGCGCATGTCCGAGATCTGGCCGTGGATGTGGGCCATCCGGGACTCGAACATGTGGCTCTCGGCGGCCTCCTTGTGGGCTTCCTCGGTTTCCTTGTATGAGGGGACCATGCCGGCGACGACTCGCAGGTCGTCTTCGAGGTCCGTCTCGATGCGCTCGCTCCGACAGTCCTTGTCGTTCATGCCGGTCCGCAGGTGGGAGAACGCCCCGGTCACCGCGCGGGCGGCCGAGGAAGAGCCACGGCGGGCGACAGTCGAGATTTCGGGTCGCGTCATGTCGAGCCCCGCTGCCTCAACGAGGGCCATCGCCGCGGCGGCAAAGCCCGATGAGGAGGAGCCAAAGCCGATGTTCGTCGGGAAGTTGTTCGCCGACTCGAATCGCACGCCGTGGTCGATCCCTGCGAGGTCGCGGACATGCTCTACGACGGCGTCGATACGTTCGGCTCCACGGCCGGTGACCTCCTCGCCGTCGATGACGTACACGTCTTCCTCGCGGTCCGGGTCGAAGGCGGCCGTCGTCTTCGAGTGGCTCGGCGCGGTACAGACGGAGATGCTGTCGTGATACGGCAGTCGCAGTTCCTCGTCGCGCATCCCGTGGTACTTGACCAGCCCCTGAATCGGATGTGCCTTCGCGGTCGCTTTCATACCTCACCCTTCCGGGCCGGTCACTTTGCTATTGCGAACCGCCGGCGCCGGCGTGGCGTCGAGTTTCAGACGGCCCCTGCTGAGCAGGAATCTTACAGCGTCAGTACTCTGGGTTCTCCTCGCGGATGCCCTCCCGCTTGTTGACGAGGCGGGCGAGCGTGAACAGGGCGTCAGAGAGCCGATTCAGGTAGATGATAGCCGTCTCGTTGACGCCGGCCTCCTCGGCGGCGAAAGAGACACAGCGGCGCTCTGCGCGCCGACAGACCGCGCGGGCGTGGTGGAGCTTCGCCCCGGGTTCCGACCCCGATGGGAGGATGAACGATTCGAGCGGGTCCAGCTCCGAATCGGCCTCGTCGATGAGATCTTCGAGCGTCTCGACGTGGGACTCCTGTATCCGCGGGTCGTCCTCCTCTGGGCTGGGGTTGGCGAAGTCGGCCTGAACGATGTGGAGGTGGTTCTGGATGACGCGGAGCTTTTCGTCGATATCGTCGTGGCCGGTCGGCCTGACGACGCCGACCAGCGCGTTCACCTCGTCGACGGTGCCGTACGCCTCGATGCGACGGCTGTCCTTCGACACCCGCTCCATGTTCCGGAGATCCGTCTGGCCCTGGTCGCCGCGACCGGTGTAGATTGTCATAGCTGAATCTGGAACTGCCAGCGTCTTATACCCGTGGGCGAATCGTTGGGGAGAGCGGCCCCGGGCTCGCAGCCCTCTCAGAGCCGGCGGCGCACTTCCGAGAGCGCAGCCGGAGAGATATCCAGTTCGGCAAACAGTGCCTCGCGTTCGTCGCTGTCCCCGTGACCGGCGACGAAGCCGTTGAGGCGGGCGGCGACCGTCGAATCGACGAACGCGTCGCCGTAGCTTCCTTCGAGTTCGTCGGCGACCACGGGCGTCGACCGGAGCTCGTACTTCTGGTGATACCCCTCCGCCAGGTAGAACCGGTCGAGGGCTTCGATTGCCGTCTCGACGGACTTCCCCGTCCGCGATTCGAGGTCGTCTCGTGTCCGCCGGGCGGCCTCGCGCTGCTGGTCGTCGTGTGTCAGCACCACGCCGCGGTACTGGCGTTTCCGTGCGGCGGAAAACGGCGTATGGTTCGCCCAGAACACGTCCAGCAGGTCCTCGTAGCTCACTGCATCGGGGTCGTACTCGATCTGGACGACCTCGGTGTGGTCGCCCAGCGAGTAGTAGCTGGGGTCCGGTTCGGTCCCGCCGGCGTAGCCGACGCGGGTCCGGACTACGCCCGGCGTCGCGCCGAACCGCGCGTCCGGCCCCCAGAAACAGCCCATGCCAAACGTCGCTGTCTCGGTCGCCGACGGCGGCGGCGATTCAGCGTCGACGGCCAGTTCGGTCGGATGGGTCGGCTCGTACGCGCTCGGAGTCATACTGGACTACAGGGGGCCTAGCGGTTTGCCTGCTTCGACGCCCCGAGTGGAACCGGGAAATTCAACTGTACCCCCGCGGAAACAACTGGATATGGGCCTCGAACTCGAACACTACTGCCCTGAATGCGAAGAGTACCGCGATTTCTGGAAGGTCGCGAGCACGACGATGCACCTGGGGACCAAGGTCAAGTGGCACTGCCCCGAGTGTGACTACGGGTTCGTCCGCATCGACGGCGAAGTCGACACCGGCCAGGCGGCATAGCTCTCCGGAGCGGTATAGAGACCTCTTAGCAGCCGTTTTACACCGCCCCTGAGAGGCATCTGCTACCGATGAGCCTCGACCCGGACGGTGCAGGGAACGCGACCACCGAGCGAACGCAAGCCCCGCGCGACCTGTCGATGACCGTGGTTGAGTACACCGGCGAACCGGACCGCTGTACCGTGTCGCCGCGAGGGCTCTCCGGCGTTGCCAAACTGTCAACGTGGATTACCGTGAACAGGGCGGTTGTTGTGGACCTGGATACGATGCGGTGACCGAGAGTTTTTATCGGGGAACCACGGACCTAGAACTGATGAGTATCGAGGTCCTACTCGTAGACGAGGACGTAGACGTTCTAGAAATCGTCGGTACGTTTCTGGGACAGGAAGACGGGTTCGAGATCACGACGGAGGCCGACCCAGAGGCGGCGCTGGACCTAGCAACTGAGGGTGATTTCGACGCCGTCGTCAGTGACTACAAGATGCCTCGGCTCGACGGAATGGAGCTGTGTGCTGCGCTCCGAGATAACGACGTCGACATCCCGTTCCTGCTGTTTACGGCCCGCGAGCACGACGACGTCGCAGATGCTGCTGCGGAACACGGCGTCACTGCCGTGGTCCAGAAAGGGACCGGCACGGAGCAGTACGGCGTGCTCGCCGACCGAATCCGCGACGCCATCTAGGTATCCATCCGAGGCAGTTCTAGCGTGACGACTGTCCCGCCGTCCCGACCGCTAGCGAAGTCGACGGTACCGCCGTAGGTTTCGGTCACCCAGACGACCAGCCACAGGCCGAGCCCGGTCCCGTGGTGCAGTTGCGTGATCGGTTCGTCGCCGGTCACAACGTCGAGTTCGTGTTGTGGAATCCCCGGACCGTCGTCGGCGACAGTGATCGAGACGGTTCGCGGGTCCGCCTGGACGTCGATGCGGACGGACGGGTCGTCGCCGGCGTGTTCGAGGCTGTTTTCGAGGAGTTCACCGAGGATTCGATGGAGCCGCCCGTCACCTGCCCTAACCGACGCATCCGGGAGGTCTGTCTCGATTTGGCCAGCGTAGCCGTCGCGATACGAGGACACGATATCCGAGATGGCGGTGTGCACGTCGACTGGGTCCGTGCCGTACTGGTCGCGACGAACGGAGCGCTCCATGTCACGTGCGCGCTCGCTCAGCGACGCCATCTCCTCTGCCTTCCGCTGGAGCCTCTGGAGAATAGAGCGGCGGTCCTCGTCGTCGATTCGCTCCTCTAGCGCGTCAGCCATCCCGAGGACGACAGTCAGATCGTTCCGGAGATTGTGCCGAAGGACGCGGTTGAGCAGCTTCAACCGGCGCTCGCGCTCCCGCTGGTCGGTGATATCGGTGTAGATACCGAACCCGCGGACGCTGTCGCCGTCCCGGCTGTACGGCACGCCCCGGAAGAGGAAGTCACGGAACCCCGTCTCGGTCATCAGTCGAAGTTCGGTCTGGAAGGGGTCGCCGTTCGTCCGCTTGTCGTCGAACCGGGGCAGTTCGTCGTGCGTGGTGTCCGGCGGCCGGAGAAGGTCGGAGAGTTGGCTGTCGACGGCCGTGTCCTGACCGTACCCGAACACGTCGGAGAACGCGGGATTGACGGATCTGACGACCGACTCGTCCGCGACCGTCTCGGTTTCGATGACGGCGTCGGGAAGCGTGTTGAACAGGTACGAGAACCGATCACGCTCGTCTTCCAGTTCTGCCCGCGCCTGCTTGAGGTCGGTCAGGTCCCGGACGACGCCGACGGTGCCGCGGAACTGGTCCGCATCAAGCAGCGAAACCTCTATTTCGGCCGGCCGCTGCTCCCCGGCGGCGGTTTCTAGCGTGGTTTCGAGCTGGACCGCGCCGGTTCCGCCCTGCCGGCAGAGGTCGCCGATACGACAGGCGAACTCGTCGATAGCGTCCTGGTCCAGAACAATTCGCGGATGCTGGCCCAGAAGCGACTCCTGCTCGTAACCGAGCCACTCTGCGAGGGGCTCGGTGACCAGCTGGAATCGCCCCTCGTCGTCGAGGACGTACATCATATCACGGACGTTCTCGACCACCGACTCGTACCGCAGCAGGCTCCGTTCACGCTCGACGCGGTCGAACGCCGCGGCCGCATTGGACGCGAGAATCTCCCCGACAGAGACGTCCGAGTCGGTGAACTCGTGGCCCTGTGGCGCGCCGATGCTCACGACCCCGTGGCCACCCATCGGGAGGTACATCACCGCCGTCAGAACGTCGGAGTCGTAGTTGTCGACCCGTTCGAACTCGTCAACGACCAGCGGGTCGTCGCGCTGGAACGCGTCGCCGGGGAACCCCTCGTCGGCGTCGTACACCGGACGTTCCGGGACTTTGTCGCTGGCGGCGGCCGGTCGGAGCGTGTCCGTCTCCTCGTCGTACAGCCTGACGAGCGAGTGGTCGAATCCGAGATCCGACTCGGTCGCTTCGATGACTGTCTCGGCGACCTCCTGGGGTGTCTGGGCCTGCATGAGCGACCGGGTCGTATCCAGGAGCCCGGACAGCGCCTCGTCACGGCGTTTCTGTTCCGTGATATCCCGGATGACGCCTGCGGTCCCGGCGAATCGCTCGTCATCGTCGTACAGCAGCGTCATGTGGTCCTGGGCGGGGAACGAGTTCCCCGATGCCTGCTGGATCTCCAGTTCGAACGATTCCTCGTCGTCGCGGTCCTCGAATATCATCTCCTGGACGATGGATTCGGCGCGCTCGACGACGGCGTCGTTCTTGATGAAGCCGGTGTACGAACCGAGCAGCTCCGCCTCGGAGTAGCCCGTGAGGTCAGTCATCGCCTGGTTGACGAACTCGAAATGGCCCTCGGAGTCGAGCGCGTACACGCCGTCGTCGACCGCTTCGATGATGTTCTCGTACCGTTCGAGTTCGTCCTCCCGACGGCGGCGTTCGAGTTCGCGGTTCACCCACTCGACCAGCAGTTCGAGAAACGCCCGCTCAGAGTCCGAGAACGGCTCCGAACGCGGGTCGCTGTCGGCGAAACACAGCGTTCCGTATGTCGTCCCGTTGACGCTGATCTCGCTCCCGATGTAGCAGGAAACCCCGGCTTCCTGTGCCAGGGTCGGACCGCTCTCCACGTCGGTAGCGTCGGGGACATCGTACATATCGTCGGTCTCAATGACCCGGTTACAGTAGGTGTCCTCGACCGGGGTCGTGGTCCCGGGCTCGAAGAGAGAGTGCTCGCCGGCCATCACCGCGATCTCATGGGTCCCGTCCGCGATCCGGTTCAGAAAGCCAAGCGACACGCCGAGCCGCTGGCATCCGATTTCGAGGACCCGTTCGATCGTTTCGGTCTCGGTGAGCCCCTCTTCGGTCGCGAGCTGCGTTAGCTCCCGCAGTGCGTTGTTCGTCTGTAGTTCGCGCTCCGTGCGATCAGCAGTACTGCCGGTACTCGCAGCGCGGGAGTCAGTCTGCGCCGGCGGGACCGTCGTTGTCGAATCCCCGGATTCAGCTGTCGGCTGTGACTGCGAGTCCTCGTCACGCGTGTCGGCCGCGGCCAGGATAGCAGACACGCGGTCGCCCAGGTCCACGTCGCTCCGGGGGACGTACTCAGTGGCGTCTAGTTGTGTTGCCCGCGCGGCGACGACGCCGTCGGGTTCGGTCGTGGTGAGGACGACCGGGAGCGCGTCTTCCTCCTCGCGTATCGCCGCCAGCACGTCCAGGCCGGTGTCCGCTCCCGGCAGGTGCTGTTCACAGACGACGGCCTCGTAGGCGTGGTCGGCCAGTTCCGACAGCGCGCCCGTCACGGTGGTGACTGTTGTGACCGAGACCGATGCATCAGGTGGGGCTGTGTCCGCGTCCTCGTCGGCAGGACCTACGTACAACAAGTGCGGCGTATCGGACATAGCGTTCCGTTGTAACTGCTATACAACGGGGTGGCATATACGCTCGGGCGGGAGTATCAAATGTCGAAACGAGCGGCTACGTGTCGTCAAGCGCCTGCCAGGAGAGCCGCGGGTTCCGGGCCGCAGTCACCTGGTCGATGCGTTTCGCCGCCGGTCGCGACGGCGCGTCGGCCAGTTCGGCGTCCGAATCACTGGCAACGGCGTTGAACGCGTCCGCCAGCTGATCCAGCGAGCGTTTGGTCTCGCCCTCTGTGGGCTCGGTCATCAGCGCCTCGTCGACGATTTCGGGCCACTTCGTCGTCGGCGGGTGGACGCCGTAATCGAGCATCCGCTTGGCCGCGTCGGCGGCGTCCTGGTCGCCCGCGCTGGCCACGAACTCGTGGTGGAACGGGCCGAAGGGCACCTCGTACTCGATCTGCTCGGCGAGGTAGTTGGCGTTCAGGACGGCCTTCGCGCTGGCGTCCCGCAGGCCCTCGTCGCCAAGCCTTGCGATGTACGCGAAGGTCTTGACTAGTACCGGCCAGTTGCCGTAGAAGCCATGGACTTTCCCGATTGAGTTCGCCGGCTCGTAGTGTTCGTAGTTGCCGTCAGTCTCTCTGACGTGTGGGTTCGGGAGGAACTGGGCCAGTTCCTCGCGGACGCCGACCGGGCCGGCCCCGGGCCCGCCCCCGCCGTGGGGTGTGGCGAACGTCTTGTGGACGTTGTAGTGCATCACGTCGAAGCCCATGTCGCCGGGGCGAGCGCGCCCGAGCAGGGCGTTGAGGTTCGCGCCGTCGTAGTACAGCAGGCCGCCGGCGTCGTGGACGATGTCGGCGATGTGCTCGATGTCGCGCTCGAACAGCCCCAGCGTGTTGGGGTTCGTGAGCATGAGCGCTGCGGTATCGTCGCCGACGGCCGCCTCCAGCGCCTCTATGTCGACGCGACCGTCGTCGCCGCTCGGGAGCTCGACGACCTCGTAGCCGGCCATCGCCGCCGTCGCGAAGTTCGTGCCGTGGGCCGAGTCCGGGATGACGACCTCCGAGCGCTCGTCGTCGTTGTGTTCGTGGTAGGCCTTCGCGATCTGGATCCCGGTGAACTCACCGGCCGCGCCGGCCGGCGGCTGCAGTGTCACGGCGTCCATCCCGCCGATGCGGCCGAGGGAGTCCTGCAGGCGGTGACACAGCGCCAGCGTCCCCTGGACCGTCGAATCGGGCCGGTCCGGGTGGATGGCGGCGTCGGCCCGTGCGGCCACGTCTTCGGTGAAGGAGGGGTTGTACTTCATCGTACACGACCCGAGCGGGAACGGCCCGCTCTCGACGCCGTAGTTCATCTGGGAGAGGCGCGTGTAGTGCCGGGCCAGTTCGGGCTCGGCCGGGTCCGGTAGCGAGAGGGAGTCCCGCGTCAGGTCGTCGGGCAGGGGGGAGTCCTCGATGTCGACCGTTTTGCTCGCCTTTTCGGAGAGTAGCGGTTCGTACAGGTCGTCGCTGTCGTCGGTCCAGCGGGCCTGGTCGTAGTTCACGCGAGACACCCCCGTGTCGAGCGTGAAGCTCGTGGGACGCGATTTGTCCCACGGTGGTTCGCCGAGTAGCGCGAGGCGAAGAGACACCCCCGTGTCGAGCGTGAAGCTCGTGGGACGCGGGGTGTCCCACGGCGGGTCGCCGAACACAGTGAGGCGAGAGTCACTTCGCCACCTCCCGGAACGCCGCGACGAACTCGTCTTCGGTTTCGGCGGTCGTCTCGGTCGCACACACCTGCACCAGGTGATCGTCGACCGCGTGGACCGCGAAGCCCTCGCTCGCGAGGTCGGCCACGATTGCGCTGGCCGGCTGGTCCGTGCGGGCGAGGAACTCCCGGAAGTGGTGGCGGCCGTGAATCGGGGCTTTCACCCCGACGATGTCGTCGAGGCAGCCGGCGAGATCCCGGGCGCGGGTGACACAGTCCTCGGCGAGGTCGACCAGCCCGTCCGGGCCGAGCCACGCGGCGTGCATCGCGGTCCGGAGCGCGACCCACGCCTGGTTCGTACAGATGTTGGAGGTGGCCCGCTCCTTGCGGATGTGCTGCTCTCGCGTCTGGAGCGTCAGCGTGTACGCGCGGCGGTCGGCGGCGTCTTCGCTGGCCCCGACCAGCCGACCGGGGACCTGCCGCAGGTACTCCTCGCGGGTGACGAACATTCCGAGGCCGAATCCGTAGGCGGTGCCGGTTCCCAGCGACGCGGCGTCGCCGACGACCACGTCGGCCCCGACATCGACCGGGCGTTCCAGCAGGGACAGCGCGATGGGGTCCGAGCCGAGACAGAACAGCGCCTCGTGATCGTGTGCCAGATCGCCGACAGCGCCGAGCCGCTCCTCGATGACGCCCCGGACCGTTGGCGACTCGGCGTACACCATCGCGGTGTCGTCGCCTATCTGGTCGGACAGCGCCGCCACGTCGGCGACGCCGTCGGTCATCGGGTAGGAAGCAACCGTGAGATCCGGTCCCTCGGCGTAGTTCGACAGAACGGCGCGCTTGCCCTCCCGGAGATGTTCGGGAACCAGAATCCGGTCGCCGGACACCGACCGGACTCGCTGGGAGAGCGTCGCCGCCTCGCCCAGCGCCGTCGCGTCGTCGTACATCGAGCAGTTGGCGACGTCCAGTCCCGTGAGTTCGACCAGCATCGACTGGAACTCGAAGAGGGCCTGGAGAAAGCCCTGTGCGACCTCGGGTTGGTACTGCGTATAGGAGGTCAGGAACTCCGAGCGGCCGGCGAGGTCGTCGACCACGCTCGGGACGTAGTGGTCGTAGTGGCCGCGGCCGAGGAACTCCGTGAGGTCGGCGTTGCGGCCCAGGAGACCGGCGACTTCCCGGCGCGTCGCACGCTCACTCCGGGCGTCGATACCGAACTCGCCGTCGAAGGCGACGGACTCGGGAACGTCGAACAGCGATTCGAGGTCGTCGGCCCCGACTGCATCGAGCATCGCCGCGGTCTCTGCGGGCGTCTGTGGTGCGTACGGGCTGCCTGTCGCGTGTGAGTCACTATCACTCATTGGAGAACCACCCAGTAGCGCCGGGGTGACATGATATCGGCAGCTAGCGACCGTGTCCACATTAGGTTACTCCTTTCACCCCCCGCAAGGGACCACTGCCACCGAGGGTTACTCGATCTGGTCGCGGTACGCGGCGGGTGAGAGCAGGTCGTCGACTTCGCTCTCGTCGGCGACCTCGACCTCGAGCATCCAGCCGTCACCGAACGGGTCCTCGTTCAGCAGTTCCGGCTCATCGCGGAGCCGGTCGTTGACTTCCGTGACGGTGCCGGAGATGGGTGCGTACACGTCGGACACAGCCTTGATCGACTCCACCACGCCGAAGTCCTCGCCGGCGGTCAGCTCCGCCCCTTCCTCGGGTAGCTCGACGAACACCACGTCGCCGAGTTCGTCCTGTGCGAACGCCGTGATGCCGACCTCGGCAGTGTCGCCGGAGACGCGCACCCACTCGTGTGACTCCAGATATCGCAGGTCGTCGGGAACGTCGAAGCTCATCTATCGAGGAATGGCGTGCTCCTGGTACGTGCTTTCTTCGGTTCGCCGCGGACGACGACGCGGACGGACTCGTCCGGCTCGGCGTACGCCGCCGGGACGTAGGCGAGGGCAATCGGCGCACCCAGCGTCGGACTCATCGTCCCGCTGGTGATGTGGCCGATCGGCTCCCCATCCGGCGTTGTCACGTCGTACCCGTGGCGCGGGACGCCGCGGTCGACGAGTTCGATACCGATGAGCTTCTCTTCGGGACCGTCCGCGGCGACGCCTTCCAGTGTATCCCGACCGACGAACTCCGTATCGAGCTTGACAGTCCAGCCGATACCGGCCTCGTAGGGCGTCCTGGGCTCGTCGACCGGGTGGAACTCCTGTCCGGAGAGCAGAAAGCCCATCTCCAGGCGGAGCGTGTCGCGCGCGCCGAGCCCGCAGGGCTGGCACTCCAGCGCGCCCCAGACCGCTTTCGCGTCGTCCCACGGGCAGAGGATTTCGAAGCCGGGTTCGCCCGTGTATCCCGTCCGAGCGATCAGCGAGTCGATGCCGGCGACAGCCCCGTCAGCCACCTCGAAGCGGGACAGGGCAGAGAGTGTGACATCCTCCGTTTCGGCCGCCAGCAGGTCCGGCGCGTCAGGCCCCTGGACGGCGATCATCGCGTACTCTTCGGTCCGGTTCGTCACAGTCGCGTCCAGCCCACGTTCGTCCCGCTCAGAGAGCCACCGTTCGGTCATCTCCCCGTCGTGCCCGGCGTTCGGAATGAACAGGAACTCGTCGGCCGCGCCTTCCGGCAACCGGTAGACGACCGTGTCGTCGAGCATGATCCCGTCCTCGTCTGTGATGGCCCCGTACTGGGCTTCTCCCGGGTCCAGCACCGTCACGTCGTTGGTGGTCAGCCGCTGTGTCAGCGTCGCCGCGTCCGGGCCGGCCACGGTTATCTGTCCCATGTGCGAAACGTCGAACTTCCCGACCTCGTTCCGGACTGCCTCGTGTTCTGTGCGAATCGACTCGAACTCGACCGGCATCTCCCACCCGCCGAAATCGGTGAACGAAGCGTCGGCTCGTTGGTGAACCGCAGAGAGCGGTGGTGACCGCAGTGACATACGCGGACCTCTCGTACCGCGCGGTCTTACCGTTTGGCCCTTCACCGTCCGCGGACCGTTGATAAATCACATACAGCGATATCAAATCGGCGAGGGAATAGATAGGGCGACGAGATCGGGACTGAAAACGAGCCCTCGCCCTCCGTCACTCGCCTCGCGCCAGCGGGAACGTCAGTTCGACTCGCGTTCCGTCGTCGGGGTCTTCGGCCAGCGTCACGGATCCACCGAGGCGTCGGACAAGCCACGTAACCGCCCACAACCCGAGGCCGCGACTGTGTGCTACTGGTCCCTCCGTCTCCGAAGCCAAGACCTTGCGCTCCATGTCGGGGATACCGGCCCCGTCGGTATCGACCCGGACCGTCACTTGACCTGTCGGTGTCTCTTCGGCCGTAAGTTCGATACTTGGGTCGGACAGATCGCTGTATTCCAGCGCGTTTTCGACAAGAATCTCCAGTATCAGGTCGATAGCCACCCTGTCACCCGATATCTCCGCGTCGGTGGGAGCGACGTCAATGGTGACCCCGGAATGCTGTTCTGCGAGGTCATCCCGGACATCGGTGAGTACCTGCCGGAGGTGGACTGTCCCGCTTCGAAGGTCGTGCTCGATGACCCGGTCGAACGTCCGTACTCGCTCGGCTAACGAATCGAGTTCTTTCGACGCCTTCTCGATTCTATCGATGTGCCCTCTGGCAGCGTCAACGGAGAAATCGGACGAGCTGAGCTCTTCCTTGAGGAGTCTCGAATTACCCCGTATCACGGTCAACTTGTTCCGGATATTATGTCGGAGAATCCGACTCATGACCATTATCCGCTGCTCTCGCTCCTTGTCCTGGGTGATGTCGCGAACGATACCTCGCAGTTTCGGTGTCCCGTCCCGGACGGTTTTTTCAGCCCGGAGACGGAACCAGCGCTCGGTTTCGTCCGCAGTCTGGCGGCGTGCCTCTAGCTCCATTGGTTCGCCGGTCTCACAGCAAGCGTCGATTGCATCGCGAAGGGCCGCTCTATCGTTAGGATGGTACTTCTCAAGCGCTTCCTCAAGCGTCGGGTTATACTCCGGTGTTCCGTAAAGACGCTTCATCCCCGCCGTCCCCTCAATCAGGCCCGTCTCCAGATCAAGCTCCCATCCGCCGACGTCGGCCAGCATCTCCGTCCCGACGAGCCACTCCAGTTCCTCCTCCCGCTGTTTCAATCTCGTTGCGTCGTCCAGGCCAACGACGACACGCTCGACGGTCCCGTCATCACCCAGTATTGGCGCAGCATTACTCGAAAGCCACCGCTCGGTCCCGTCAGCGAGCTCTATCCAGTGCTCGAACCCAAACACTGGGTCGCCGGATTCGAGCACCCGCGTAACCGGATGGTCCGACTCAGGGATCGGGGTTCCGTCTTCGTAGAAGATATTCCATTCCGGTTGGTCGTACCGTCTCCCCGTAATTTCGTCGCGTTCGAGGCCAAGCAGGTCTTCGGCGCGGTCATTGGCCAGCAAGATTTCGCCGGACGGCTCGACGACAACGAGCCCGACCGGACTGATTTCGAACACTCGTTCGATGAGGGCCTGCTTCTCCTCACGCCGCTTGCGCTGCGTGATATCTTCGGCCAGCCACAACACGCGCTCCGTGTCATCGCCGCCAACTGGCGTGACACGAGCCTCGAAGTACCTGTCCCCGTGGTCAAGCGATAGCTGGTACTCGATACGCTGTTGCTCACCTATCTTCAACGCGTCCTCGATGACTGTGTAAAACCGGTCTGCCTGTGCTGTCGAGAAGACCTCCCAGAGATCCGTTCCCAGCAGCGTTTCCGGCCGCTTGAAGAATAGTGCGCCGTTGTGAGCGTTGTGGATAACGTCGACGAAGACGCCGTCAGCATCTAATACGACTGCTGGGTCGGAAATGATCTCACAAAGCCCGTTTAGGACGTCTTGATCGGGAAGAGATTCCTTACTCATGGTGACGAATGTCGAGCAGTTGTTGCCGGTCGACTCTGCCTGGAATTACTATCCGGAACGTGAGGAAGGTACCCTCCTAAGTGTTGTGTAGTCGCGTTTGATATAGCGATCACTGATTTACGACGTGAAACGGCACGCATAAGCGGGGCGGGCGGGGAAAGGGGCGCATGGAGCTGTTTCGTCGGATATTCGGAGAGATAGACTCGCGGCAGCGAGTCGGACTGTTCGTTGACGGGCCGAATGTACTCAGATCGGAGTTCGATGTCGACCTCAACGAGGTCCGCGACATTGCAGCCGAATACGGCCCGCTGGCGTTGACTCGTCTCTATGTCGACCAGAACGCCTCGCCAGGACTCATTCAGGCTGCCGAGGCTCGCGGGTTCGAGGTCCGAACGACCAGCGGCGATGTGGACGTGCGGCTCGCCGTTGACGCGACGGATGCCGTCGCTTCGGGACAGATCGACGTACTTGTCGTCGCCTCGCGGGACACGGATTTCAAGCCGGCACTGGAAGTGGCCGCCCGGGAAGGAGTCAGAACGGTCGCCATCGCGCCAGGTGAGTACGGCCGCTCCGACGCGTTGCGAAACGCGGCGGAAGACGCAGTGACGCTGGATTAACCTCGAGAGCGAGCGAGTGCGATTAACAGTCCTGCAGTGGCTATGAGGGTCACCAGAACCGAAAAACCGGGTCCCGCCGCGTTGCTTGTAGCCGCCTCCGTCCGGACCGGAGTCGGGTCCGACTGTGTCGGTGTTGGTTCGGTCGGTGCTGCCACCTTCTCGACCGGGAGATCAGTATCGTCGAGGTAGTATGACGGGTTCGGATCGTCGGGGTAGCTCGGCGATGCCGCGGTCGTCACGTACCGGTCTAGCCAGTCGTCGAGATTCGTGCCCGCCACGTCGGCGACGATGCTTTTGAACCTTGCCAGCGTGACGGGCTTACTCTCGTCGTTCAGGCGGGCGAATACAGCCATTAACGTCCGTTTACCGTCAGTTTCGGTCCGAATTCGGTGATCCAGCGCCGCGAGGACACGACCGCCCTTGTCGTAATCAACCGTACGGCTCGTTTCCCCCCATGATTCGGAGTCAGCGAGGACGGCGTCCTCGTACCGTGTCGATGCGAACTCCCGTTCGAGCGTGTCGTACTCGATAACGCCTGTTCGAACCCCATACACCGTGTCGTAGTACTGTGCCCCACCTTCGAGGAGCCACTGAGTCTCGTTCGTCGTCCTGAAATCCTGACGAGTGTGGATGTACTCGTGAATGAGCGTCCGGGGGGTAGGGTTCGCCGCGGCGACCCAGAGATCCTGCTGACCGGCGAGTCGGACAGGGGTGGCCCGCCCACCACGGCGTACTGGATCTGGCGCGACGAACACGTTGATCTGTGAAGGCCGGGACCCGACCGAGTAGTTCCGTGCCGTGGGTCCGAGAACATCCATCGGGCCGCGGTCGGACACGGCCACTTCTGACTGGTCCGGAACGATGACATTGAACGTCTGACCGTTGACGAGCGTCGTCTCCTGCTCGTACGGGCCGAAGTATGCGTATCGGCTGCCGGCGTACCCCTCGCCGGCGACGGTGTTAGTTACGTCGACGCGGGAGCTTTCCCCCTCATTCTCCCACTGGCTGGTTACCTCACTCCAGTACCCGCTGTAGGTGTAGGCACTGACGAATGCCCAGTCCCCGGCGTCGACGAAGTCGGAGCCGCCGAACCGAGCGTTCGTTTCGTTGGCCGGAACCGACAGCGTGAGTCTGGGGTGCTGGTCGTTCCTGGCGATGAGGTTGCCGTTGTCGTCTCGCTCGAACCCGTCGTTTTTCTCAACAGTGACGTTCTCCGGCAGGTACACCCCGACGGCCCGCGAATCGAGTCCGGCATCGTATGCTATCGCTATTCGAATCTGACCGGGCTCATCAGGCGTCAGATAGTACGTCCGCGTTACCTCCATCCCGTACTCTGGCCCGCCAGACTGGGACGGGATAGCTGGCTGGTCCGCCGGGACACTGGCCGCGACTCCCATTGAGGCCCCAGCGAGAAGCAGCCAGGCAACTACAACGTAAGCAAAACGCATCGATACGATACGCCAGTTGGTACTACCAGATATGTATTGCGGGACGCCAACTGTTTTTTCCGCCAGTGCCATTGGCCATATATGGACATCAACGACACGCCGGTACTGGACAACCACCTCCATCTCGACCCGGTCAACGGCCGGAACGTCGCGGCAGCCGAGGAGTTCGCGTCCCAGGGCGGAACACACCTGCTGGTGCTCAACAAGCCGTCCTGGCACCTCGTCGAGAAGGCCACCGACGAGGCAATCTTCCGTGAGGTGTTCGACCTCACCGTCGAGGCCGCCCTCGCAGCCGCCGACGTGCTGGACGGCCGCACCTGGCCCGTCCTCGGGGTCCACCCGGCGCTGATTTCGAAGCTCGTCGGCGACGGCTACACGCCGCCGGAAGCGCGCGACATCATGCAGACCGGCCTCGACGTGGCCGCAGAGTACGTCGCCGACGGCGCGGCGCTGGCGATGAAATCCGGCCGTCCACACTACGACGTGGACGACGCCGTCTGGGAGGCCTCGAACGAAGTGATGTGTCACGGGTTCGAACGCGCCGCCGACGTGGGCTGTGCGATACAGCTCCACACCGAGGGCGGCGAAGATTTCGAAGAAGTCGCTCGCTGGGCCGAACAGCGCGGGCTCGACCGCACGCAGGTCGTCAAACACTACTCCGGCGGCCGACTCCGCGGCCCGGTCAAATCAGTACTTGCAGACAAGGACGAACTGGAGGTCGCGGTCGAGTCCGACGGGCCGTTCCTGATGGAGACCGATTATATCGACGACCCGGACCGCCCGGGAGCGGTGCTGGGGCCAAAAACGGTGCCACGGCGCGTCCGGTGGCTGCTCGAAAACGGCCACGAGGACGCAGTCAGAACGGCACACGTCGAGACGCCGAAGGCGGTGTACGGTATCGACACGGAAGCGACGCTGGAGCGGTGAGCGGCGATGGCCACGCGGGTGGAGACGGTTACCCGAACTTACCGGTGATGTAGTCCTCGACGCGCTGGCTGTCCGGGTTCTCGAAGATCTTGTCGGTGTCGTCGAACTCGACGAGTTCGCCACCGGTGAGGAAGACGGCCGTCTTATCCGAGATGCGGGCCGCCTGCTGCATGTTGTGTGTGACGATGACCACGGTGTACTCCGTGGCCAGGTCCTCGATGAGGTCCTCGATTTGTGACGTGGCAATCGGGTCGAGGGCGGATGCCGGCTCGTCCATCAGGACGACCTCGGGGTCGACGGCGATGGCCCGGGCGATACAGAGCCGCTGTTGCTGGCCCCCCGAGAGGTCCAGCGCGGACTCGTCCAGGCGGTCTTTGACCTCGTCCCACAGCGCCGCCTTCTTCAGGGACTGCTCGACGACTTCGTCGATGTTGTCCGTCTTGTCCTGAATGCGGAGGCCGTAGGCGACGTTGTCGTAGATGCTCTTGGGGAAGGGGTTCGGGTGCTGGAACACCATGCCGATTCGGCGTCGCAGGGCGACCGGGTCGACATCGGTGTCGTAGACGTTCTTGCCCTTGAACGTGAGTTCGCCCTCCACGCGGGCGATGTCGATGAGGTCGTTCATGCGGTTGATACACCGCAGGAACGTCGACTTGCCACAGCCCGACGGCCCGATCATGGCCGTCACCTGGTTTTCCGGAATGGCCAGGTCGATGTTCTGGAGCGCCTGCGTCTCGCCGTAGAACACGTCGAGGTCGCGGGACTCGATGACGGTCCCCGCGCTGGTCTGGCCGACCGACCCGCGCTCGCCGTTCTCGTCGAGCCCGCCCTTGCCGGGGTCGGTCGTCACGAGGGAGTCGTCGTCAGTCTCAACGTCGGTGTCACTGGCCATGTCCTGTGAAGTCATTAGTTTGCCTCCTGTTGATATTTGTTGCGCACGAGAATCGCGACGGAGTTCATCGTCAGCATGACGATGAGCAGCGTGACGACGCCGGCCGCGACGACGCCGTACCTGAACTCGTCGCTCGGTTCGAACGCCCAGGCGAATATCTGCATCGGCATCGCCGTGAGCTTCCCGAACAGCCCGCTGGGCGGGGAGAACTTCGTCGTCGCCGCGCCGATCATGATGAGCGGTGCGGTCTCCCCGATGGCCCGGCCGAGCGCGAGAATCGTCCCGGTCAGGATACCCGGCAGCGAGCGCGGGAGGACGACGTTCCGGATGGTCTGCCACCGGGTCGCGCCCATGCCGTATGAGGCCTGCCGCAGCGAGTCCGGCACGGACCTGATCGCCTCCTGTGCGGAGATAATAACGATGGGCAGGATGAGCAGGGAAAGCGTCATCGCGGCGGTGAGCACTGTCCCGACACCGAATCCGGCGTAGGTGAACGGGCCGAGCTGCGACTCGATATTGACGAAGATGCCCAGGCCGAGCAGGCCGTACACCACCGACGGGACGCCGGCGAGGTTCGAGATGTTCACCTTGATAATCCGCGTGATAGCTGCCAGCGGCCCGCTCCCCGGCGCGTATTCTTCGAGATAGATGGCCGCGCCGACGCCGAAGACGAAGGTGAACACGCTCACCAGCACGATGAGGAATATCGAGCCGATGATAGCGGGGTACAGTCCCGCCTCCGCCGCGGTCTGGGACGGACCGCTGGTGACGTACTGCCAGTCGAGCCACGGCGTCGGGGCCGTCGCGCCGATTGTAGTAACGACGGCCTCGCCCGCGAGGAAGCCGAGAACGAGGATCGCGGGGAACGCAAAGGCCGGCCAGCGGTCGCGGGTCCGGGCCGTGTTTGCAACCGTGAATCCGACCGGGAGGCCGAACAGCACGAGACCGATGAGCCAGACCGACCGCGAGATAGCCGGGACGGTGTCGACGAGCGGGACGGCGGCGATCGCCAGCACGGGGAGACCGACGCCGATCCCCAGGCTCCGACGCCGGGAGAAATCCAGCCGTTCAGTCGACAGATACGCGGCGACCGCGGCCGCAGGGACCACGAGCGACAGGAAGTAGACACCGGGTGAACCCAACAGTGCGCCGATAGTGGTCAACACTCCGAGTCCGAGCGTCCCGACGACCGGGCCCAGTAGCAACACCCCGAGCATCGCCAAGCCGACCCAGGTCGCCTTGCGGTCGTACTGGCCGTACACATACAGGCCGACAATCGGACCGACGACGGTGAGGAAGTACGCGAACCACACCTCAGGACTGGCGATGATCGAGAGGATGATGACGCCCGCACCGGTCAACAGCACACCGGCAAGCGTCATACTGAACAGTTCGAACGCCCCCGCGACCACCGCGGGACGAGTCCGGGCGTAGGCGAAAAACGCGAGCAGCGGGACGAGGAGCGTGCCCGTGTACGCCAGATACCACCCGGTTCCGGCGCTTTCCAGGCCGAGCGCGTCCCAGAACACGTAGGCAAGCAACGCGCCGAGCGCGAGGATACCGACGATGGACGCCACGAACGAGACGTATTTGAAAACGATGCCTTTGATCCGGCTGACTTCGCCGAACTCCGTTTCGGTTGGTGATGTCGTGGCCATTTACTCGTAAACCTCCCGGTAGCGACTCGCCACGAGGTCGCTGACGACGTTCATCGCCAGCGTGATGACGAACAGCGTGAGTCCGATAGCGAAAAGCGACTGGTAGGCGGTCGAGCCACCGGAGATGTCCCCCTGGGCGATGTTGACCATCGCAACCGTCATGGTCGCGGAACTCTCGGTAAAGAGGCCGATCACGTCCGCCGGGGCCACGTACGGGATGCCGAAGGCCTGCTGGACGGGTGGGATGTCCGGCGGCTGGGACCCCGCGGCCAGGACGACGGCCATCGTCTCGCCGATGGCCCGCGAGATTGCGAGGATGAACGACGAGGCGATACCCGAGACCGCCGCGGGAACGACGATGGTCAGCGAGACGTTGAACTTCGTCGCCCCGAGACCGTAGCCGGCCTCGCGCAGCGAGTCGGGAACCGAACTCATCGCGTCCTCGCTGATCGAGGAGACCATCGGGATGATCATGATGCCGACGACGATGGAGGCCGAGAGGCCGTTAAACAGCCCCAGCGTTCCGAACTCGGTCCCCAAAAAGCCGTTGAGCCCGGTAATCACGGTGTTCAACGCGGGTGTGACGTAGACGATAGCGAAGTAGCCGTAGACGACGGTCGGGACGCCGGCGAGCACTTCGAGCATCGGTTTGAGTATCGACCGCGTTCGGTCGCTCGCGTACTCACTGAGATATATCGCGGTCAGCACACCGGTCGGGAGCGCGAGCGCGCCCGCGCCGATGGTGATGAGAATCGTCCCGAGGACGAGCGGTAACACGCCGAACGAGACCGGTTCGAGGTTCGGGCTGAACGTCGTGCCGGTCAGGAACTCCAGGACCGGCACTTCAGCGAAGAACTGGGCGGCGTCCAAGACGAGCACCCCGATGATACTCACCGTCGTCAGCACGGACAGGACGGCACAGCCCGCCAGCGCGTATTTATATGCCGACTCACGGACTGACCTGAATCCCCGGTCGCCCGCCAGGTCCGGGGCCTGTCCTTCGTTGCTCATCGGTGTTGTTCGCTCATTCTGTGTATCTCGGGAAAAAGTACCCGGATTGTATCCGTAGTTCTCTATTGTCTATATATCCGACTCGTTACTGGACTTCGTCGATGACGCTGTTGAGGGCATCGAGTTCCTCCTGCATCGCCTCCTCGGTTCGAGGGACGTAGCCGATCTCCTCGGAGACGAGTTCGGTGTTGGCGCTCTGCTCGACGAAGTACCGAGCGAACTCGGCGACGTGGTCCTCCGCGAGCGCACTCTTTTGCGGATACGTAAAGAGGGGACGCGAGAGGGGCTGATAGTCGCCGGCTTTGGCCGTCTCCAGCGAGGGTTCGACGCAGCCGTCGCCGTTGTCGATGCTGAGTGCCTTGACCGCGTCCGTGTTGCTCTGGTAGTAGGCGAAGCCGAAGTAGCCGATGCCGTACTGGTCCTGCTGGACGCCCTGGAGGATGAGGTTGTCCTGCTCGGTGGCCTCGTAGTTACTGGTGTGGTCTGCCTCCTCGCCCAGAATCGCCTCGTTGAAGTAATCGAACGTCCCGGACGTGTCGGCAGCACCGAACCGGTTGATCGGCTCGTCGGGCCAGTCGCTGTTCACGTCGGCCCAGGTCGACGCGCCGTCCGCGCGCCACATCTGTCTGAGCTGGTCCGGCGTCACGCAGTCGACCCAGTCGTTCTCGGGGTTGACGATGACGGTCACTGCGTCCGTCGCGACGTTGATCTCGTGGAACTCGATGCCGTTGTCGGCACAGAGCTGCTCCTCCTCGCTGGTAATTGGCCGGGAGGCGTTGTTGAACTCGGCGTTGCCGACACAGAAGTGGTTGCTGAAGCCGCCACCGGACCCGGTCGAGGAGAGACTGATATCGACCTGATCGTGTTGCTTCTGGAACTCGTTTGCGACGGCCGTCGCCAGGGGGAACACCGTGCTGCTCCCCGTAATCGTGATTTCACCCGACAGCTGGCTGCTACCGCTGCCATCGGTACTGCCGCCGCTGTTGTCAGTGCCTCCGCCACTGCCACCATCGCCACCGGACGACTGCTCGGTACAGCCCGCCAGCGCCAGTGCGCCGATCGCACCGGAACTTGTCAGAAAACGACGACGCGAGAGACCACCGGTCGGTGAATCTGTCATCATCTGATGGAAGATGAAGCGCGGATAAGTACCCTACTATTAGCCCTATATGTGGATATAAATACTATATACTACTATATATTACTTCGAGCGGCCACCATCTCACACGGCTACGCCGGCACAGCGCGTGTCTGAAAGCGATAGACCTCCGATTTGACTGGCAGACCAACAACTATAATTGTGACATTAGTTCACACCCATCGAGCTTTTCGACCGTGTACCGAAATGCCATGGCGGGGGTCGGTCAGAACTCTGGCCGAGGTATATAGTTACGACACTATTTATAAACTATCAGCGTTCATTAGTAGTACTATGGAGACACGCAAAGTACAGCTGACTGGTGGGTCCACGTACACCGTCTCACTACCGAAGGAATGGGCGACGGAGAACGGCGTCGACAGCGGCAGTATCGTCGAGTTCTACGCCGAAGACGACCTACTACTAGTCTCGCCACAGCGCGGCGACGACCACGTCGAGGGGACGCTGGACGTGACCGGCCTCGAAAACAGGCACGAACTCACGCGGGCCGTGATGACGATGTACGTCAGCGGCTTCGACATCATTCGACTGGAAGCCTCGCGGATCACGGCCGAGCAGCGCCGCATCATCCGGGATGCGACACAGGGCCTGGTCGGCCTGGAGATGATCGAAGAGACAGCCGACCGGGTCGTCCTGCAGGACCTGCTTGACTCTTCGGAACTATCTGTTCTCAACGCCATTACGCGTATGCGGCTGGTCTCGTTGACGATGCTTTCCGACGCCGTCGAAGCGCTCATCGAGGACGACGACGACCTCGCAGAAGACGTGATGCAGCGCGACGACGACGTGGACCGCCTCTGGTACATGGTCTCGCGCGTGTTCCGTACTGTGCTCCGGAATCCGACGGCCGCCGACGAGATCGGGTTCCCACGCGAGACGGTGTTCGATTATCAGTCCAGCGCCCGCCAGCTCGAACGCATTGCCGACCACGCCACCAAGATCGCCGGCCTCTCGCAGGAAATCGGCGAGATCACCGGCGAAACCGCCGACCTCCTCGACCAACTGGAAGCCGAGGCCACCGCGGTCCCCGAAACCGCCATGGATGCGCTGTTAGCTGACGACAGCGACGAGGCCGTCGAATTAGCGAACGAAGCCCGCGCTCGGATTCCCGACGTGGACGAAACGGCCCGCGGGGTCGACGGGAAGGTCAGGGAGTTGGACCCACAGAGCGCACAACTGCTTGGCCGCGTCGTCGACTCCCTGTCACGGACTGCCGACTACGGCGGCAACATCGCCGAGAGCGCGCTCCAGAAAGCCGCACCGCGGCCCTGATCGGCGCTGTCGCTCCGCGTCGGTAACCAGTTGAAGAACTGATCGCTCGCCGGATTACTCGATCAGCACGGCGCTGACTTGCCCGTGTTGTCCGGGGCGGGAGGTCACGCGGGCCTGGCCCTCGGACGTGTCGATGATTGCGCCTTTCGTGATGATGTTCCGTCGGGCGTAGTTCGGGTTCGACGGGTTCTCGACCACGTTATCGATGGTCGCTTCGACGGTTTCCGCGCCGTCGGCGATGCTCGCGACGTTGGTCTGGACGGCTCGGACTTTCTGGGTGTTCCCGCGGGCGTCGACGGTCTTCAGTCGCTGCTCGCCGACCTGGGTCTCGACGGTGTCCTTACCGAGTTCGTGCTTCTTCTTCTTGTGGTTCGGTCGTCGGCGTCCGCCTGTCCGCTTGCGAGGGGAGCGTCCCTGGTCTTTCATACGGGAAGGAAGACCCAGCGGCTACTTGAACCGTTCGATGCCGACTCGCCATCGTAATCGTTACCCCCGCGCCGGCTGGTTACTCTGACGATGAGTCTGAAGACGGCCGTCGCCGCGCCGTTCCGCCAGCGTGGAACCGACCGAATGGCGGAGAGCGAGTTCGTCGTCGCGCTCTCGCTGGACCGGAACTGGTTCTCCCCCGACCAGGCCAAGTCGCTGGTCGACGTGGCCGCGAGCGAGGGACTGGTCGAGCGAGACGACGACGATCTGGTCGTCGGCTTCGACGCCACGCACACCGAGGTACCGGACGGGTTCGCGCCGGGCGAGGAAATCCTGCAGTCACGGTCGACGTTCGAGCGGGTGCTCGACGCGGTCGTCGAGGCCGGCATCGAGAAGCAGACCGCCGTCGCCGGTATCAACGCCCTCCAGTCCGACATCGGCGTCACGCTGGAGGCTGCTGCCGTGGTGTACGCGCGTAGCGAGGGTGTCGACGTCGGAGACATCGCTGCGGACGTTCGGGAGGAGCTCTAATGGTCAAAGACAGGATTTCCGACGGCCGGCGGATCGGCCAGTTGCTCGCCTCAGAGCTGACCGGCCTCCAGCGCGGGCCGCTCGCCGACGTGTCCGTCGTCGATGCGAACAGGGACGTAGAACCGACACCGGCGGGCGCGTTCGCCTACCGCGTGACAGCCGACAGTACCGAGGTCGCAGTCGTCGAGGTGACGCCGGAGACGGCCCGACTGGTCCTGGAGCAGGAGCCCGCAACCGTACCGGAACGTGACGATATCACCATCGACGGGACTACTGTCGTCGTTCACAGCGGCGCGGCGGTGAAAGCCGCGGTCGACGTGCTGGAGCAGTCCCTCTCGGGGTAAGACCGCTTTTTCGAACGAAGGAAACGATTGGACTGCGGCTTCGGCCTCAAACACCCGATATCAGTGGCGGCTCGGCTCGGCAATCGCTGCGGACATCCACGCGACGAAGCCGGTGAGGACGAGGACGGAACCGACGACCGCCGTCGCGGCAGCGATAGCAAGGACCAGCGTCGGGAGGCCGAGCGGCGTCCCGACGGCGATGACAATCGGCGTCACGGTGATACAGAGCGAGCCCAGCGCGACGGCCCGGCGCTGTGTCGCCGTCAGTTCGATACCGAGATGGAACAGCGACCCGGGCTCCGGGTCCGGGGCGGCGAGGCCGAGACACAGCAGCGGGACGCCGATAAACACCAGCGTCGCAGCGACGGCGTACGACCAGAACAGCCACTGCCCGGACGCGGGCGCGAGCGACAGCAGCGCACCGACGGCAACGAGTCCGACACCACCGACGAGTCCGAACTGTCGTAGCCGTGGGTCTTCCAGGGCTTCGCTCAGGTCCGGAAGGGTCTCGGCCACATGGCCGACATCCATGAGACGGTCCATGAGCGGGCTTCAACCTGCGGTGTGAAATAGACAGGGGAGAAAATATCAAATCTGATTCCGACGGAGTGACCCACGACGCGAGAAGGAAACGCTTGTGTCGCTGCCAACCGCCGCGGTATCTATGCACTTCTTCGACCGCCTCGCGGACCGCATCGCAGCCGCCGACAGCGTGGTGTCGGTCGGCCTCGACCCGGACCCTGACCGCCTCCCCGACAGCGTGCTGGACGCCGACCTGCCGCGCTGGCAGTTCAACCGCCGGATTATCGATGCGACCCACGAGCACGCCGCTTGCTACAAGCCAAACGCCGCCTTCTACGAGGACCCCGACGGCTGGCGCTCGCTGCAGGAGACCATCGCCTACGCACACGGGAAGGATGTCCCCGTGCTGCTGGACGCCAAGCGGGGCGACATCGGCAACACGGCGCGGCAGTACGCCCGGGTTCTGGACGATGAGGAGGGTCCGGCGGCCGACGCCATCACAGTCAACCCCTTCCTCGGCCGCGACTCGCTGGAGCCGTTCCTCCAGCGCGCGGACAAGGGCGTGTTCGTCCTCGGGCGCACGTCCAACCCCGGCGGTGAGGACCTCCAGGACCTCGAACTGGCCTCCGGCGAGAAACTGTACGAGCGGGTGGTCCACCTCGCGGACCTCTGGAACGGAAACGGGAACGTCGGCCTCGTCGTCGGCGCGACCAACCCCGACGAACTCGAAGAAATCCGCGAACTGGTCCCGGACATCCCGTTTCTCGTCCCCGGCGTCGGCGCACAGGGAGGCGACGCCGAGGCCGCCGTCGAGCACGGCCTCGCCGACGGCGTCGGTCTCGTCAACTCTTCGCGGGGTATCATCTTCGCCGGCGAGGACGCCGACACGCGGCGCGAGGACTCCAGCGATGCGTTCTTCAAGGCTGCCGGACAGTCCGCCAAACAACTCAAACAGCGACTGAACCAGTTCCGCTGATCAAAAGCGGTACGTGTCCACGCCGTCGGGCATGTCCTCCGGCGACGTCCGGTCGCTCGGCTGGCCGACCTCCGCACCGCACTCGACACACATGCCAATATCCGCGTCCCAGTGGCGGTCACAGACGAGTCGCCCGCATCTGTCGCAGGTGTGGTCCACGTCAGGGCGCTCGCAGATTTCACACAGTCCGGCTACACTCATGATATAGTATAGCATACCTGACTGTTTGAATCTTTGGCGGCGTGACTGCAGTAGTTAGTCCAGCAAGGACGGACGCAGATGGCCAGAGGCCCCCGAGACAGCCACGAAGTATTTCCCCGTGGACACTCCTATCTGTATTATGTTGCCACTCCTCCAACTCGGAGCGCTTCCCTCACCGCCGGCGATACTCGTCGGCTTGCTGGCTATCGCCGTCGTACTACTCGTCGGCCGGTTCGTGATGAAAGTGGCGTGGCGGCTCGTCATCATCGCGATCATCGCCGTCGCCGTCCTCTGGATACTCGGAATCCTCGGCTTTCAGGTACTCTAGAGTCCGGAGAGGAAGTTCCGGATCACGTCGTGACCGACCGCGGTCAGGACCGACTCCGGATGGAACTGGACGGCTTCGATGGGGTACTCGCGGTGGCGGACACCCATCACCAGTTCCGTGCCGTCCTCGGCCTCAGTTGTCGCGCTGACGACAAACTCGTCGGGAACGTCCTCGGCGATGAGCGAGTGATAGCGCCCGCCCTGGAACCCCTGTTCCAGTCCCGCAAAAACTCCCTTCCCGTCGTGGTCGATGGGGAACGCTTTGCCGTGAATCGGCTCCGGCGCGCGGCCGATGCTACCGCCGTAGGCGTACACCGCCGATTCGAGGCCCAGACAGACCCCCAGCGTCGGCACGTCGGGGCTGACCTCCCGGAGGACGTCCAGCGTGATGCCGACATCCCGTTCGTTCTTCGGGTGGCCCGGACCCGGCGAGAGGATGATCGCGTCGGGGTCGAACGCCTCGACGTCTTCGAGCGACGCCGTGTTCCGGACGACTTCAGTCTCAGCGTGTTCGGACACGTACTCGACGAGGTTGTACGTGAACGAGTCAAAGTTGTCGACGAACAGCACCCGGAGGTCGTCCCTGACGGCGTCCTCACCAGCCGGCTGTGACGTGCTCATCGGGGCACCTCCTCCGGGGCATCAGCGTCGGCGGACGACTGATCGCCACCGTCCTCGATCTCTTCCAGCGCCGTCAGCACGCCGTCCATCTTCTGCTCGGTCTCGATGTACTCGCTTTCGGGGTCCGAATCGGCGACGATGCCGGCCCCGGCCTGGACGGTGATGCGGTCCCGGTCGCCCTCGTCTTCGACCGTCGCCGAGCGGATGACGATGGCGAAGTCGGTGTCGCCGTCCCAGTCGAAGTAGCCGACGCCGCCGCCGTAGGGGCCACGCGGCGAGCGTTCGAGTTCGTCGATGATCTCCATCGCGCGGATCTTCGGCGCGCCCGAGAGGGTGCCGGCCGGGAACGTCGCGCGGGCGGCGTCGAAGGCATCCTTGTCTTCGGCGAGCCGTCCTGTCACCGTCGACTCGATGTGCTGGACGTGGCTGTACTTGAGGACGTTCATGAACTCCGGGACCCGGACGCTGCCGGCCTCGGCGACGCGGCGCACGTCGTTGCGTGCCAAGTCGACGAGCATGGTGTGTTCGGCCCGCTCTTTCCCGTCGGCGAGCATCTCGCCGGCGAGTCGCCGGTCCTCGACGGGGGAGTTCCCGCGCGGGCACGTCCCCGCGATGGGGTTCGAGACGACGTGGTCGCCAGCGACGGAGACGAGCGTCTCCGGGCTCGCGCCGACGATGGTCAGGTCGTCGTAACCGAGCAGGTACATATACGGCGACGGGTTCACCGCACGGAGCGCCTCGTAGAAGCCCAGCGGGTCGACCTCGCCGTACAGCTCCCGCGTTCGGGAGATGACGCCCTGGTAGATGTCTCCGGAGAGGACGTACTCCTTGGCGCGCTCGACGGCGTCTTCGTACTCGCCCTGCCGGCCGGCGACCTCGTCTTCGCGGCGGAAGCCGCCAGTCGAAAGCGGGGCGAGGTCCGAGAGGATATCTTCGACCCGTTCGGCCTCGGCGACCAGTTCGTCGTACCGCTCGCCGGCGTCCTCGTTCTGGCGGACGACCGGCGTGAACACGAGCGAGACGGTGTCCTCGACGTGGTCGAAGCGGACCGTCGACGTGGTGAGGACGAACTGGGCGTCCGGGAACCGCGAGTCCGGGCGGTCGAGGCCGACCTCGTCGAGCCAGAGGTCGTAGACGGCGTCGTACGAGAGGAAGCCGACGAGGCCGCCTTCGAGGTGCTGGCGGTCCATCTCCGGGAAGTTCCGCAGCGCCACGTCGGGCATCGCCGCCCGGAGATCGTCGACCACGTCGCCGCCGTCGGTCGTCACCAGGTCGGCGTAGCGGTCGTCGAACGCCTCGACCTCGCTCTCGTCGCCGGTCACGGTGACCACGGCGCGCGGGTCGTAGCCGACGAAGGAGAAGCGGGCGTGGCGGTCGTCCGTCTCCGGCGCGAACGCGCCGTCGGGGTCGCTGGAGGCGACCTTCTCGGCGCTCTCCAGCAGGAACGTGTAGTCGCTTGCCGCCACGTCGCTCGTGCGGCCGGTCAGGGCCGCGTACGCGGTCAGCGGCTCCACGTCGACGTCCAGTTCCGCGGCGGTGCGGACGACGACTGGACGGTCCGCCTTGGCGTGTTCGACGAACTCCTCGCGGGAGATGTCGAGGGTCATACCCCGCCCTCCGACGCTCGCGTGGCGTTCCGGACGAACCGGTCGACGGCGTCGCGGTCCTTCTTTCCGCCGGCAGACTCCACGCCGCTCGCCACGTCGACGGCGAACGGTTCGACCGTCTCGACGGCTTCGGCCACGTTCTCGGGGGTCAGCCCGCCGGCCAGCACGACGGGCACGTCCAGCGAGTCGACGAGGTCACGCGTGCGCTCCCAGTCGTGTGTCTCGCCAGTGCCGCCGCCGCCGTCGGCGTCGACCGAATCGACGAGCAGGGCGTCGGCGTGGCTGGCGTAGTCTTCGATGGCCGGCGCGTCACCCTCAACCACAGCGACGATGTCCTGTGTAATTCGGCTGTCGAGGGCCCCGAGTTCCGCCGGCGAGAGGCCGTCGTGGACCTGCACCGCGTCGGGTTCGATCCTGTCGGTGCGCCTGACGGCCTCCTGGACCGTCGTCGGCATCGTCACCAGCACGCTCGTCACGAACGGCGGGACGCCCCCGGCGAGCGTCTCGGCCGTTTCCTCGTCGACCTCGCGCGGTGTATCGACCGGGACACCGTGGATGATACCGACCGCGTCAGCGCCGGCCGCAACGACGGCGTCGCGGTCCGCACCGTCGGTCACGCCACAGATCTTCACGCGCGTCATGCCCCGATCAGGTCGTCGAGTTTGTCGGCCGCCGCGCCCGACTCGATGGCCTGCCGGGCGTGTTCGACCCCCTCTTCGTGCGTGTCGGCGACGCCGGCGACGTAGATGGCCGCGCCGGCGTTGGCGAGGATGATGTCCCGCTTCGCGCCGGTGACTTCGCCCGAGACGATTCCGCGAAGGTCGGCCGCGTTCTCTTCCGGCGACCCCCCGGAGATGGCCTCGATGTCGTGGGTCTCCAGCCCCATGTCCTCCGGCGAGATGGTGTACTCCGCGATCCGGTCACCGGTGACCTCCGCGACGGCCGTCTCGCCGTGGATGGCGATCTCGTCGAGGCCGTCGCCGTGGACGACCAGCGCCCGCTCGACGTCCAGTCGGGCCAGCGCCTCGGCCATCACAGGAACGAGGTCCGGGTCGTAGACGCCCAGTACCTGCGCGTCCGCGTCGGCGGGGTTCGTCAGCGGTCCGAGGATGTTGAAGACGGTCCGCATTCCGAGTTCCTGGCGCGGGCCGATGACGGCCTTCATCGCCGGGTGGAACACGGGTGCGAGCATGAAACCAATGCCCTCGCGCTCGATGGTCTCCTCGACCTCCGGCGGTTCGGCCTCGATATCGACGCCGACCTCTTCGAGCACGTCGGCGCTCCCCGAAGATGAAGAGACAGAGTAGTTGCCGTGTTTGGCGATTGGAACGCCAGCCCCGGCCGCGACGATGGCGCTCGTCGTCGAGACGTTGATCGTGTTGTAGTCGTCGCCACCGGTCCCACAGGTGTCGACCAGCCCCTCTCGCTCGGGCCGAATGGTCCGTGCGGCGTCGCGCATCCCCTCGGCGAAGCCGGCGATTTCGGCCTCCGTTTCCCCTTTCGCCCGGAGTGCCGTCAGGAGCGCACCGATCTGTGCCTCGGTCGCATCCTCGAAGACAGTCGTCGCAACGGCCCGAGCCTCGTCCTGTGTCAAGTCTTCACCGTCAGTGACGCGTTCGATATACTCTTTCATTGTATTCACCAATGGACTCTTTCGTGTTGTGATGTACAAATCCGTACATTGACTTAAGCCTATCGGGAGCCCTATCCACCGACGAACATGTGTGGGCAATCAACAGACAACGTGGCGATACGGAATCCGAAACCTTCAATTACACCCACCGGAAACAATGTGGTGTACCTCGCAGTGAGGGTTCGTGGTCTAGGTCGGTTATGACACCTCCTTGACATGGAGGAGGCCGGCGGTTCAAATCCGCCCGAACCCATCCTCTTAAGGCATTTTCATCCCGGAGCGACAGGTCACTTCGACACCGTCGTGTCACGTCGCTGGGAGGTGAGGGGGTGTGAGCCGGACTGTCGAACTCCGGCCGCCGATTTGCGACTACTGCGGGTGTTTCATCCACGACCGAGACCAGCAGTGTCCGGCTCGTGAGGAGGGGAGGCGGTGTTATCCATGACCGCCGAGTGCCACCTCTGCGGCGGTCCCCCCGACAACGTCGACGGGAACAGCTACCTCTGTGACGACTGTCTCGTCCGACTGGAGAGCCGTACATCGGACGAGACGGCCGAGGCCGACGTCGACGACGCTGACGCTTCCACTGTCGAGACGGGTGTTCTCCCCGAGGACCTCGAAGACCGTGAGCGCTGGATCGCCTGGAAGGAAACCGACGACGGGCGAAAGGTCCCCCGAGCCCCGTGGGAAACCGGCGGCGATGCGTTCGTCAGCGCCCAGGATCCCGCTGTCTGGGTCGACCTCGGAACCGCCGAGGCGTGGCTCGACAAACTCTCCGGGTTCGACCTCGCGTACAACATTCCCGACAGAGACGACCACGAGACGGACCTCGTGCTCATCGACTACGACGACGCACGGGACCCGGAAACCGGCGACATCCACACCACTGTTCGCGAGCACATCGACCGTGCCGACAGCTACGCTGACGTCTCGACGAGCGGGACTGGTGTGCACATTCTCTGTCGCGGGGAGCTGCCCGACGGTGTCAAATCCATCGAGGCGCACCTCCCCGAGGATCCAGACTTCCCCGACGCGGAGATTGAGGTGTACGACTCTGCCCGGTTCATCGCGATGACCGGCACGCACATCGCGTCGACGCCGGCGAAGACGACGCGGTGCCAGCAGTTCATCGACGACCTCGCCGACGAGTACACGACTGTCGCCGAGGGCACGCCCGACGAACTCATCGAAGAACCCGAGAAGACCGCCGCCGAAATCGCCGACGTCGAGACGACCAGCGACATGCAGGACGTGCTCGACGCGATCCAGCACACGGGCCCGCGGGACATCCGCCTGCGCTCGACGGTCACACAGGAGCGCTCCGATGGGACGACGTCGATGGATCCGTCCTGGGCCCAGAGTGAAAGTGGAACGCGACTCGCCCAAGTCGGCGACGGCTGGGTCTACCGCAAGGGTATGGTCGGCCTCGACGCCCTGCAGATCGTCGCCCTCGAAGAGCGCATCATCACCACCGAGACGGAGTATCCCAGTGGTGAGGCCTTCTGGCAGGCCGTCGAAGCGCTTCGCGGCCGGGGCGCGCACATCCCCGAGTTCGAACCCAGCGAGGGCGACATCGACCACACGGCCGTGCTGCCCGGTTCGCTGTCGATCGATACGGCACCGCCGACGTGGGACTGGCAGAACCCCGGCCACGACGACAGTCTCTCGATCGGCGACGCCCGCGCCCGGACGACGGAGAAAATCGCCGGCGCCTACCAGCGCAACGACCAGGTCCTCGTCGAGGCGCTGCCGACGATGGGCAAGTCCTACGGGTCAATCGCCGCCGCGGCTGAGACCGGCGAGCCCGTGACGGTCCTCACCGGGCGTGGCCGGAAAGAGCAGTACGCCCAGTTCAAGGAGTGGTGCGAGACACACGGACTGACGTACAAGGAACTCCCGTCGTTCACCCACGACTGCCCGACGGCCGCCGGCGACCACGGCGAGGAGTGGCGCGAGACGGTGATGGACTGGTATCGTCGCGGCGCCACGCCGAAGGCTATTCACAAGTTCGCCGAGGATGTCCTCGGGAAGCCGCTACCCTGCCAGGTCGATGACGAGGGCAATCACGTCGGCTGTCAGTACGCACACCTGTGGAACTTCGACCCCGAGACCGACGGCAGCGCCGATCCCGACGAGGATGTCCCGATCGACGTGCTCATCGGCCACTACACCCACGCCTACAAGGAGAAAGTCACGACCGGGCGCACGGTCGTCTTCGACGAGTTCCCCGATGGGGCCTACGAGACGACGCTCGCCGGCGACTGGCTCCAGGGCGCGGTGAGTTACTGGCTGTCTACGGTCGACGCCGTCCCGTTCGATGACTACACGGACCTCATCGAGCACCGCGATGACGAGGAGCGGCGTGCCGACGCGCTGGCATGGTTCCTCGACGATGGTGAGGAGGCCCTCGACACCGCCGAGTCGCTGGTGTTCGACGACGACAGCGCCCACGCCGCGGCCCCACTGGCCGCGTTCGCGATCCTCGCCGGCGACGACCTCGGCAACGGCTTCGAGGCCGCCGACCTGCAGGACGTCGGCGCCGCCACGTTCGACCGCGAGACGGGGCAGGTGTCGCTGCTCCAACCGCCGAGTCTCGACTACACGAGTGGCATCGTCGCTCTCGACGGGACGCCGACGAAGCAGATGTGGGAACTCTCGCTGGGGGTGCGGTTGCATCTCCGGCCTGTCCTCAGGGACGCCGAGCGGCGCGAGTACATCTCTGAGGTCCTGAATCTGAATCTCGTCCGGACGACCGATGCGGTCAAGCCCTACAACAGCGCCGACCACGTCACCACCGAGCAGGACGCCGCGCTGCTGGAGGGCATCGCCGAGGCCCACGACGAGCGGCCGTCGCTCATCACGTCCTCGACGGCCGAAGGTGAGTACGACACCGCCGGAGTGACCGACCTCGTCGACGAGACGAAACACTACGGGAACGTCCTCGGATCCAACGAGTTCAAGGAGACGCGACTAGGCGCGGTGATCGGGTCGAACCACTACGGCGACCGGTTCATCAAGAAGTGGGGTGCCTACGCCGGCGAGGCCGTCGAGCGCAACGCCGAGAAAGGCGCGGGGCTCTCCTACACCGGGTTCGGCGACCGCGTGCTGACGCACATGCGTGAGCACGACACGCTCCAGGCGGCGATGCGCTTCGGCCGGGACGGGAACGGCGCCGTCGTCTACGTCCATACGGACACGCTGCCCGACTGGGTGCCGATCGCCGACGAGGGGCGCGTGCTCACCACTTGGAGTGACGGGATGCGCCAGGTCGTCGCCGCAGCGGCAGACCTCCAGGAGTGGACGACTGCCGAGATCGCTGCCCATCCCGACGTCGATATCGGCGAGCGACAGGTCCGGGCCCACCTCACGACACTCGCTGAGAACCACGACGTCGTCGCCCGCGAAACCGACGGCTGTGGGTTCGTCTGGCGCGACGACGGTCTCCACCGCCTCGGGGACCACGGCGAGGTCGAGCTCACGCCCATCGACCTCGACGACCTCAGCGACGAGGAAAGTGCGGAACTCGCGCGTAGTAGTACCTATACGTGGCAGTTCCGCACTCCAGTTGAAACGGAGGGGTTGGTAACGTCTAACAAGGAGGAGACAACGGCGACGAGCGACGACAACGCCGCAGCAGGAGGTGGCCCACCGCCGAATGAGTCAGACTGACCCTGGCTCACGGGGGCATTCGGCCCCCGACGATGAGCCGCAGGACTCGGGCACCACCCACGGTAGAAAGAGAGACTTTTCGGACTTTTCGGACCGTATCGCGCGAGCGCGCGAGACCAGCGGCCGACAGTCGCCGACTGAGACCGCCGTCGCCCAGTGCCAGGCCATCGCCGTCTCGACAAGCCAGCAGTGTCAGCACGACGCACTATCGGGCATCAGGTACTGCGCCGACCACATCGAACTGGTTGACGACCTATTCACGCCCGGAGAATAGCGTAGCGCCCCTCTAAGACAACCTGACGAAAACGCTCACCGAACTATGCAGGTGTAGCCTGTATTTCCTGCCGGAGAGAACTATGAGCACACTCGTCCCGAAGCGGGTCAAGGAAACCCCTGCCAGCGCCCGGCTGGTCTACACCGCCCTCGACGTCAACGGCCCTCTGGAGAAGGAGGCCCTGATCGACGAGACGGGCATCGCCCGGCGCACCGTCAACAGCGCACTCGCCGAACTCCGCGACCTCGGACTCGTCGAAGCGCGGGAGCATCCGGCCGATCACCGGCGGCGACTGTACGCCGCCACGGGGCAATGACTACCCGTCACGACGCCCGTGGGAAGCCGAGCGCACGGCGTAGCCAAGAGCGCCCGGTCCACATGCAGAGCGGCCGCACGCCCCGGTTCCGGCCGAATATCCCGCGAAAAACCCGAGGTGACCGCCTGTGACCGAGGACGCGAGCGCCCACGCACGCGAAGAGGACGACTCCGGCAGCTACGATGACCTGCTCGCGACGCTCGACATGCTGGAACAGGAGGCCCTGCGGAAGGTTGAGAACGGCCGCGTGTACGACGCCGAGAATGAGCGGGTGCGCATCAAGTGGATCCGCATCACGAAGGACGTCATCGCGGAGAAGCGGAAGGTGATGGCCGACCGTGACCTCGAGGAGCTGACCGAGCGCATCGAGCAACTCGAAGAACGCGCCGACGGTGACGTCGTCGCCCCCGCCGGGGTGCGATCATGACCCGACGCTCAAAACGCGAACTGGAGCGAGCGGTTGATGACTTGGACGGCGAGGACGGCTCGTTCGGATTACAGGATCTGTTCTGGGCGAGTCTGAAGGACTACTACGACGGTCCGCTCACACCCGGCGAACAGCGACTTCTCGACAACCCGGAAAAACAGCTCTCGGCACCCGCGAAAGCCCACGCTGAGGCACTGGAGTTCGAACATATGGAGGGTGGTGACGCATGACCCGGCGTTCGAAGCGCGAACTGGAGCGCGCGCTCGAAGATCTCGGGGGTTCGTCGGCTGACGGTATCGACACCGTCACTATCCGCGAGTGGCGCTCCGATCCCGACACGGGCGAACCCGTTGAGTGCTACCGGGCGACTGAGTACCACATCGAAACCGGCGCGTCGCGAGACCTGGACGTCGACGACATCAACGCCCCGGCCGACCCGGAGGGGAGTCGATGACCCGGCGCTCGAAACGAGAGATCGACCGAGCGCTCGATGACCTGGGCCCGCCGCCCGGGGAGTCGACACTCCAGCAGTTGTGGATCGCGAGTCTGAAGCGAGGCGGCGGGGCCGAGCTGTCGGCGTACGAGCAGCGCCTCCTCGAGGAGCCAGAACAGCACCTCTCGGAGCAGGCGCAACGCCGTCTCGCACGACTCCGTTCGTCCAGGAACGGTGATTGCCGATGACGCGCCGCAGCCGTCGCGAGATCGAGCGCGCTATCGAGGATCTTACCGACACCCCGTCATGTGGTGGGGAGATCACCGATGCCGACCTCGGCGTCACTGCGGAGTTTGTCACCTACGAGGCTGACGTCGACGGTGTCGGGCCCGAGGCGCAGTTCCAGACAGTTGTGCCCGGTAAGGAGGATCAATGAGCCCCCGTTGCGATGACCCCAGGAGTCGCGCCCTGCGGCGAGCGAAAGCGGAGTCGTCAGGCCGGGTTGATCCCCTACCCTCGAAAATTTTCCATACTGCCCGCCGGCAAGCGGGCGTTCTCGTATCGCACACCAACCACACCCCGACGCACCAACAGATGAGTCAATCTGACACTAATCATCACCAACAGCGAATCGACTTTCTTGAGGGCCGCGTTTCCGACGAATACCTCAATAGCATCAAGACCGACACGGCCAATCCGAACGGCAGCGCGGAGGCTGACGCCCTGGCCACAAGCGATGCCGGGGCTGTGGAAGCGCTCCGAGCGTTCGACCGTTCCACGCTAGACGACGTCGAGGCGATGCAAGAGACGATCGAGCAGCTCAACACCAAGCTTGATCGGCTCGGTACTGCTCTCCCGAGCAACCGGCGAGAAGAGGTCAAAGCTCAAATAGAGGCACTATCGGACGCCATCGACGCCCACAGCAGCTACCGTAAGAATACCCCCGAAGCTCTCGCCGCTCGAATCGAGGTGAGCCGATGACGTTCGACCCCAAACATGAGCCCGCAAGTAGCCGGCGGCGCTCAAAGATCAAGAAGATGTACAAAAAGCTGGTCAACCGTGGCAATGAGGAGGCCGCTGAGGAACTACGGGACCAAGACTCGACGGCAGCACAGGTCCGTTACCTCAACGATGTCGACTCATTCGATCCAAAGTACGACGAAGACACCGACAACTCGGCAAAGGTCGCAATCAAGAACACCTACGATATCCTCCTCGAATTGGGTCATGACGAACTCGCTGAGGAACTGCGCAGCATCTCCTCTGTGAAGAGAGCGAGACGGTTCGTGATGTCCGAGATCGTCCCAGCCGTCGACGCCGAGATCGAGCCGATGACGGGACGGTTTGAGCCGGCCGAAGACGATAGCCCGTCTGAGGAAGAGGCCAGCGGGTAACGATGTCGCGCCCTGGATCCCGGGAATCGGCGGCCGTCCGGCGGGCGCTTGCCAGGCGCTGGAGCGGCGCACCCACAACGGTCGAGTCGGTGTACGGCGACAGCGACATCGTCACGGTGGTCTACGAGGTCTCCCGGCCGATGGTCGGCACTGTTCACGCGGAGTGTCTCGGCACCGCTGCGCATGCGCTGGCCGCCCTGGATTCGAAGGGCACTGCGCCTGAGGTCCTCCGCGGGGTCTGTCACCTCCCAGAGGCACCGCCCCCGCTCGTGTGGCTGCTCCGGCGTGAGTGGGCCAGTGCACAACAGGCTGGCGAGCTGGACGACGTCGAACTACTCGAGCGCGTCGCCGACACGTCACCGCTGTTCGCCGACGTCGTCGACAACGCACGGAAACACGGAGTCCCCTGACTATGGTATTCGATGAACTCGAAGTTGGCGCAGAGATCAGCAGCAAAGGTTTCACCTCCGGCATCGACCGAATGGAGGCGGCATCATCGGGTCTCAAGAACGCGATGGCGACGCTCTCGGCGTCGACTTCCAGCGCTGCGAGTGGGCTGAGCGATGTCGGCGACGAAGCGGTACAGTCCGCCGGTGAGGCAATGACAGCAGGGTCGAGTCTCGACAACCTCGGCGAAGAGTTGACCGATACGGCGACTGGAGCCGCACTCGCTGCGAACCGCCTCGACGCTGTCGGCGACGAGATGACCGAGGCGGGCGCGAAAGCAGCCACTGCCAGCGCCGGCGTGACCGGCCTTCGCGCGTCGATGTTCGGCCTATCTGGCAGCCTCACGACTGTCCTCCCGGCGGCAACGGGGCTCGCGGGGGCCTTCGCTGCTATCGGGACGGCCAGCGCGCCAGTCGTCACCGGTCTCGCTGGCGTCGCCGGCGGATTCGCCTCCGTCGCAGGCGTTCTCGGTGGCGGCCTGCTCGCCGGCGCGGTCACGCACATGGAGGAGTTGAAGACGGCTGTCAAGACGGCAAAAACGGAGGTGAAGACCGCGATCAAGCCGATCGGCGAATTGTTCGGCCCGGTGTTGCTCCAGGGCGTCGAGGCGCTGCCCACGCTCGCGAAGCGGATCGTCGCGACGACGGGCGACTTGCGCCCGTTCCGTGACGCCCTGCAGGAGATCGGGCAGACAGCGATGACTGCCATCCCCGAAGCAACGGCCGCGTTCGTCGATTTCGGCCGCCAGACGCTGCCAATCTTCACGGGTGTAACGAAGGCAATTCTTAACGGCCTGGCCCCGGCGATCCGGTTCCTGAGTGGGGAGCTGTCTGACCTGCGGTCCGGGTTTGCCGACGTCAGCGGCCCGCTGGAGCAGTTCTGGAAACGGACGGATGACCTGCGCGCGGCGGTTGCGCCGGTCGTTGACCAGATCCAGCGCTTCGGCAAGCTCGCTGTCATCGCGGGCGCAAAGGTTGGCGGGCGGTTGTTGCCGGTGTTCACGCCACTCGTCAAGGGACTGGGCAACGTGCTGACGGCGGTCAATGATACCATCGCCGCGCTGCTGGGTGTCGGCGATGCGACGGACAAAACCGCCACGAAAATCCGGGCGTTCGCCGGCACGCTCAAGACCGCGTTCCAGACGGCGGTCGAGAACGCAGCAGCCACGGCAAGGGGCTTCAAACAGCAGGCCGACAAGGCGTTCGGGAGCCTTCAACCGGTCGTCTCGGACGCCCTTGGGAAAGTACAAACCACGGTCGGGCGCATCACGGGGAAGATGGAGACGACTTGGGACAAGCACGGCGGCAAGGTGAAAGACGCCGTCCGCGACGCGTTCGACTTCGCCAAATCCCACCCGAAGAAGACGCTCACGACGCTGGCGACCGTCATCGTCCCCGGCCCGCTCGGAACGATCGTGCAGGCGTTCAAGGACAACTGGAATGAGGTTAAGCGAACGGTCCGGACAGCGCTGAACTCCATCGAAGACATCGCCCGAACGACGATGCAGTCGTTCAAAACGCAGATACTCACGCCGGCACGTAACACTGAGTCGGAGTTCCGAACCAACATCAATCAGATGCTGACGGAGGGCCGCCAGACGTTCAACACCATTCGCGATATCGTCGGCCGCGTCATGTCGACGTTTCTGACGAACGTTCGCGAAAACCTGCGGTCAGTCAAGCGAATCTGGAAAGCCAACCTCTCGGGCTCGGATGGCATCCTCGCCAACGCCCGGACGGCGTTCAACAGCCTCTGGAACAATATCATCAAACCGACGCTTGACCTCATTCAGTCCGGTTGGGATCTGTTCGGCGACGACCTGATCCGCATCTTCGACGGGGTTATCGGTACGATACAGGTTATCGCCCAGACGGGGATGGATGCGCTGTTGACGGGCATCAACGTCGTCCTCGATCTCATCAGCGGCGACTGGGAAGGGGCCTGGAACAATATCAAGGACTTCTTCCAGCGCACTTGGAACCGCATCGTCGACTGGGCCAAGGAGGATGGGAAGAAGCTCTTGTCTGGCGCGTTAGGTGTCATCATCGACGCGGCGAAAGGTGTCTTCAATTCGTTCTGGGACTGGCTGATTGGCAACTCCTTCTTCCCCGACCTCATCAACGCCGTTGCTGACTGGCTCGAATCGACGGGCGAATCGCTCGTCAGCGGCGCGTTCGACGCGATTGTCGGCGGCATCGAATCAGCACTGGGCAACATCGACCTGTCGAGTATCCAGGACGCCATCCAGAACATCATCGACAAGGCGTCGGAAGCGATTGATACCGTCAAATCCATCCCGAACAACGTCACCACGACCATCACGCGGACGATCAACGAGACGGTCAATGGGCCGGATGATGACGATGACGACGATGGCAGCAGCGGTGGTGGCAGTAACCCCGGTGCCGGTCGAACGGACAGCGGCGGCGGCACCAGCGGCACGTCTGGGTCGGGCGGCGGCGGATCGAACAACGCCTTCGCTGGCTACACCGACGACGCCGACACCGGCGGCGACAGTAGTGGCAGCGACCTCTATGGCGGCGACGACGCCCCCGGCCTTGCTCAGGGCGGGATCGTCACGGGCCCGACGAACGCGCTCATTGGCGAAGGCGGTGAGGACGAGTTCGTCGCGCCGCGCTCGACGATGCTCCGGGAACTCCGTGATGTCGCCGAGAAAGCGATGAGCGGCGGTGGCGGTGGTGACAGTATCGTCATCGAGGAGATCAACGTCGACGCGGACAGCGACATGTCCGAACAGGACCTCATCCGCGCCATCAAGCAGGATCTCACACGCGAACTCAAGCGACTCGAAACTCGCTGAGACACCGCCTCTATCCGTGGGGCCACGGCCGTCAGAAAGCTGTCGCTCACCGACGCCGCAGTGACGGTTAGGCTGATCCATCACCGGCGAACGACTGGAAATAGCGGAAACGGTGGTGTGTTCGCGAAGGACGGTCAGACGGTGGATAACGTGACGTAGTGGCGCTAATTTTTCAATCAGTCATTGACTAACAAAGATCCAGCATATAAAATCAGGGTTTGGACGAATGACAAGCCCTCAACTCCGATCGGTGAAGTCGTACGTGACCACCCCAATCCTGCTCGTTGGACTTATTGCTCTACTTGTGCTGGTCGGGTGGGCACTGAAGAGAAGGAAACCATCACCGTCCACGTCATCAGCACGACGGCCGAAGCCTCCCCGAAACCCCCCTCGCTCAAACTCGGTAAAAGCGGCTAGAAAATGAACACACCGTAGCCAACAGAAGTAGCGAGCAGTTGCCAGGAGGAGCGTCGCCGAACACTCCGAGAGCTTTGCGGGGGTGACGTGGCACTCGAAAACTGCGATGGGGGTTGGGGGGTGATGGCGGACACCACGGATGGGATTCAGGAGTGTCCGCGTTACCGACGAAACCGCACGAGGAAAAGGGTGTTTCGGTTCGTCAGCCGCCGTCTTTGTGGACGTGAATGTGGATATGGATTTCCTCGCCATCCGACGCCACGACGACACCATCGCCGCCGTCGCTCTCAACGCCAGCTCCGACATCGGCCTGGGTTCCACATTTCGGGCAACGGGTTGTATCCTGCCCGACGGCAACTGCGTCTCGGTCGGTATCGAACTCGCTCTCGCATCGGTCACAAGTGACACGCATGGTACAGGTTTTTCTATCGAAGTCGAGTATGGTAATTCTCCGCTCTGCAAGGCTTGCAGGCTGCAAGGCGGTGGATCTGGGAAATCCCCGTCTGGTCAGGATGGGCGCGCACGCCCGGCGATCGTCACCGCCGCGCTCCGATCGCGACAGACCGCCTCGACCGGGCAGTCGTCGGTCGTACACACGACGTCGCCGCCCTCGAGGCGCCCGAGTTCCAAACACTCGTGGCACTGCTGGGTCGTGTACTTCGGATTCACGTAGGTCACCGGCAGGCCGACCTCGAGCGCGACCTCGGCGATGGCCGTCTGGAGCGCCGGCAGCACCCACGCCCCCAGCTCGGTGGCCGTCCGCCAGTCCCAGAGGGGGCGGACGTCGTGTCCCAAGTCTTCGAGCACCAGCAGCGGCGTCGCGAACTCGTCGGCGTAGCGAACCAGCCGATGCGCGGCGTTGAACACCTGCGGCCGGAGCTGGTGGTACATCGCTGCGAAGAGCTGGGCCTCCCCTCTCGTCGTGTCGAACCACGCGCCCTGCAGCGCTCGGGTCGCCTCGACGAGGATATCGTAGCGCTCTCGCAACGGCTCGCCGTCGATCACGAACGCCTCGTCGGGGTCGGCGTCGGCCGGCGCCGCAGCGACGAGGCGCTTCTCACCGACGTCGACGCCGATCGGCGTGTAGCCAGTCGCCGAGACACGACTGCTGGACGGCCTGGGCGTGGAACTCATCGCGACCACGCCACCCAGTCCGCACGGTCGTCGGGGTCACACGCGGCCAGTTCCTTGAGCGTGTCCTCCAGCTCGCTCACCGTGCGGCAGGCATCGAGATTCAGCGTCTCGATGTAGGTGTCATCGGTGGTGTAGACGTCCCACACGCGCCCGGGACCGTCGACGAACTGACGCTGGAGCTGGAGGTCGTAGTACGTCAAGACGGTATCCGGCGTGTGGGCATTCACGAACATCTCCCGCAGCACATCCGCGGGCTCGAAGGCCTGGCCGTCACGCGGCGCAATCGTGTCGAACTCGTCGGGCAGCGTCATCGGGTCACCCCCTCCGCCGTGTCCGGAGCTATTGCGGGCACGTCCTCGTCGAGCGCGTCGGCAGTCGGGCGCCAGATCCAGCCCCGCGGCGTCTCGGCATTCGTGACAACGCCGGCGTCCTTGAGGTCGTTCAGGAGCTTGCGTCGCCAGCGCCGGGAATCACACTTCGAGGCCGTCGTCCCACGGTAGACGACGGGCGCGACGGCGTCGTACAGCAGTTGCAGGTCGGCGGTGCGGGCGCCTGGCGCGCCGATGACCAGCCGATAGAACACCCGGTGGTGGAACGACCACTCCTCGGCGTCGACCGTCGGCCCGGGCCTGTCAGGGAGGCTCACGCCGATCCCTCCAGTTCTGCCAGTCGCTCGTTTTCAGCCTCGATCAGGTCGCGGAAGGTCTGCTTTGACTCGGGGTCGGCATCGACGCTCCGGTACGCGATATCCGACGCGATCCAGGCCGCACAGTCGCCACACAACTGCCCGGTCTTCAGCGCTGGCAGGCCCGCCACTCCGAGCGGATACTCCAGTTCGAACGCAAACCCGGGGTCGACGGCGTCGCCGCACTGGTCGCAGACGCCGTCGGGCAGCGCGTGGTCCTGGACGAACTCGCAAACCGCACAAATAGACGCTTCGAGCGGCGCGATGGGCGCGACCGTCGTCTGGGTGACCATGCTCGCCGGTTTGTCGGCGCCACAGACGTCGCAGTGCTGGGTACCCTCGTCACCGTCGGCGGGCGCCACAGACGTCGCAGTGCTGGGTACCCTCGTCACCGTCGGCGGGCGCTGCGACGGCGCCGGGCAGCGGCGTGGCGGCGAGCGCGACACCTTCGAGGAACGCGCGGCGGTCAGGCATCCGCACCCTCCCACGGCATGCGTCCGTCCGCCCGCGTCACCTCATCGAGGGCGTCGACGAGCGGCACCCCGTCGACAGTGACACGGTTCGCGGCTGACGTATGGTTGTAGAGGAACGTCTCGAAGCCGTCGGTATAGCCGCGTTCACAGACAGCTTGGTAGGCGGCGTACGCGTCTCTCGCGGTCGCCTCGCTGACGTCGATGGTGACGACGGACTCGCCGAAGTCCTCGTATGGCGGACGCATCGGCGCCGGGGGCCAATCGCCAGTCATGCGTCACCCCGCTGAATCTGGGCGAGTGCCTCGGCGAGCGCGTCCAGGGCTTCGCCGTCGAGGTCGATGGTCACTCGGACATCGTCAGCAGCAGCGCGCAGCGTCAAGTGCGGCTCGTGAACGCTGAGTGGCTGGGTGTCTGGAACATCGAGACGCAGCGCAGTCGTCACTTGCGCCGACATTTCGACTCGACCGTCCGTGATGCTGGCCGTCGCGTCGATGTCGTCGACGGTGTCGACTTCGCTCCCGTGCATCAGTCTTCGTCCTCCGTCTCGGACGGCGTCTCGAACCCTTCGCGGTAGCACGGGAAGCATGGCAGGCCGCCCCGGGCGAGCGCGGGGGAGCACTGGCAGTCGTCAGGGCGGTCGTCACTGTCCGCGTCGAGAATCTCGCCGTCATCGTCGGCCACGATGATCCCACCGTCAGCGGCAGCGAAGCGCAGCTCGGCGTCACAGTGCTGCCCAAGATCGGGGTCGACGTCACAGGCAGCTGCGGCGTCGGCGGGGATCGCGTCGACACCCATCGCAAAGCGTGCGCGACGGATGTGCTTGCACTCGACGTCACGAAACTCCGCATCCCGGCACTCACACCGGCCTTCTTGAACGTCCACGACGTACTCGTTACCGGATTCGCTCGTCACCAGGGCGAGGCCCTCCGCACCGCGGGCCTGGCCGACGTCTGGCGTGACGGTGAGGTACTGCTCGAGGGCGCGGCGCGTTCGGTCGGCTATGCTGTCGGTCGATGGGGCAGTCTGAAGTGCCCCGGAATCGTAGGCTGACATGCTTGCTGTAGTCGGCAAGCACGGTCGAGGGCGTACCAGCGCCCGTCGGCCAGTTCTACGTGGCCGAACTCCCGTGCTTACCTACATGTACGTTCGTCACCAACATAAAACTATGGTTGCCATAGATTTATGTCAATGGCGGCCATAGAACTACGTGGAATTTATGACCATACCGGACACCGAAACCGCTATGGGCCGGACTACGATCCAGGTCAGCGACGAGTTAGCCGACGAGTTGCACGACCGGAAGAGCCGTGGCGACAGCTACGAGGATGTGATTTGGCGCCTCACCGACAGAAGCGAAGTCTGGAATGCTGCCCTATCTATGATCGGTGACAGCTTCACAGCTGCCGATGTCGTGGAGCAAGCCGAGTTAGAGATGGCAAACGTTGATGATGTCGAAGTTATTCTGAAAGAAATCGCTCAGAAGGGATGGATTCGTCGGAACAGAAATGAAGACGGTATCTATGAATGGTCCTTCGAAGATCAGAAATTGGACGACATCCGCGACGTCGTCTGTGAACGGAGCGGGAGTGATAGGTAACCAAGCATGAGCAACCCCCCAAAGGATACCGACTATCCCAACCGGAAAGACCCTGAGCAGATAATCGAGGAGAACCGCGACCTCCTCGAGAAAATCGCGGCCGCTGACTTACCGATATCGCAGCGGTGTCGTGATGCCCTGGAGAAATACGGAAGCGATGATGTTGAGTTGGACGTACAGCCACCAGCTGCGGGCGATGAAATTCAATACTGCCCACAGTGCGGCGACGGCGTCGACGTCGGGGATCAGTTCTGCCGGCACTGCGGACACGAGCTGCTGGGGGACTGACTCATGCCAGAAAGGGTCAGTACGAATCAATCCTCATCTGAACCCTGGTCCACTTCCCAGAATTCGCGTTCCAATTCTTCTACGGCTGTGTCATTGATTCGCAGCTCAACATTTACTTCAGAAATATCGCCATATCCGACATTTTCTTGCTCGGCGATTTCAGTCCGAAGAGCCAACTCAAACAGATGTTCAATGGCTTCTAAACGCATTGATGTACATAGGAGCCGAAATAGAGCGGCCAGGCCCCTCGTGTCAAGAAGATCGTCGGTCCCCCCAGGTTCAGAGGGAGTGTCTCGTACAAGATCACCGAGAAGGGCTTCTCGGTTGTCGAGATTGTCCCAATTGGCGAGCAACAAGAAGTCACGCAACGCGTGTCTGACCTCTTCTTGGACGCGCACATGGGTGTATTCGTGATGGGTAGCGCTACTGTCGTTGATCGAGTCAATGATCCGGCTCCGTTCGGTTTCAGCAAGAAAGCCAGTTGTCTCACGGCGGATTTCTTCCCGATCGACTTCGACATCGATCGGTTCAGCGCACGAGCTACAGTAGCGCTGCTTACCGAGTGCCTGAAGTTCGGAATGGCAGGCTGGGCAAGTTTGTCCCATACAGTGACAAGAATCGGGAGCTACGAAAAGCTACACCGCCAGGGCGGTGAGCGGGCATGGTGAAAGCAGTGGCCAGCGTGGATCAGTCTTCGTCTTCAGTTGACTCTACACGTTCCTGTTGTATCCGAACGAACTCAGCGAAATCTTCGTCGGAAATGACGCTGGATGAGAGCATATCGATCATTTGGTCTCGGGAGTATTTTGACGCTAATTCCTCGGGGGTGAGGTCGTCGATTTCCCCACCGATGTCAACATCGATTTTGACCTCCACCCGTTTTGGATCGACCCCTTCGCGGTTCAGGGCCTTGACGATGCCCGCTTCGATTTGGTTAGCGAACCCCTCGGTGGGCTCATCCCCGTCGCTATTCAATCGAAGACCCCGGTACACCAATGCAATAAGGCCGACGATGCCTTCTGCAATCTCTGGCCTTCCGAAAATATGGGACGGATCAACGCTGAATATCTCACGAACATCTTTGTCACGAAGCTGGTCTGATGCAAAAACCAACGGCGCATCAAGAATCCCCTCGCGGACACGGTCGCGGATCCGGACCTGGAGCTTCCGCTTGTACGAGTCAGATACTTGCTCACCGTTCAGAAATTCGCGTTGTTGTGGAGTCAATAGCGACGACGATTCTTTCCCTTCGTCTGCCATGAGACAGTATCTGTCCCGCCAGACTAAATATGTATCGGCGCATAGGGTGATACACACCATGGCACAAAGCGAGGCAACCACAATCCGAGTCAGTCGGGATTTTAAACAGAACCGGCTGGATTCGCTCAAGCCGTTTGAGTCGCTGACCTACGAAGAGTTCCTCGCCGAGATGGCCGATGTCTACGAAGAAAACCAGCAATGACTCTCACGAATCAGGAACAGAGCGACGACGCTGACACCCGCCCAAAGGTCAGTCAGCGACGTCGAACCCGAGCACCGACGACGACAGCGACGCGTGCTCGTCCGGAAATTCGGTCTCCGGCGGCAAAGTCTTTTCGTCGTCATGTTCGGGGCAACTGCGACCCCCAACATGAGTTCGGAGCATACTGACCAATCGAACCGCATCGACCGCGACCTACTCGAAGCCAGTCCCAGCACTGGGTGGGCTGAAACGTACGAAATTCTCAACGCACCGCCACAGATGGATCCCGATCGCCTCGCGGCGATGAACCGCGAGGATCGCACGGAGCGCTACCGCCGCAAACACCGCCATGGAGTGAGTTCATAGATGAGCCAACCCGACCAGTACGAAGTCCAGATCGCCGGAACAGCTGACGGCGGCGACCGCGTCCCCGACCTGTCGCCCCGTGAGGCCAGCGAGCGCTGGCTGAACAAACTCCGCGTCTCGAAGGCAGAGTCGACGGTGTCGTCGTACCACTACCGACAGAAGCACTTTGTCGAGTGGTGCGAGGCCCAGGGCATCGAGACGATCGACGAACTCACCGGCTGGGACATCGAGAGCTTCGAGACCCACCGCCGGGAGCAGGGGCTCTCGCCGCTGTCGCTGAACAAGGAACTCGGGACGCTCCAGAACTTCCTCGAGTACTGTGCACGCGTCGAGCTCGTCGACGAGAACCTGCCCGAGAAGGTCGACCCGCCGGACGTCCCCCGGGACGACCACGTCGACGAGACGCGGCTGCACGCCGATGACGCCGAGGCGCTGTTGGAGTACTATCGCAACAACGCCGACGACCGCGTCCGGTACTCACGCGACCACGCACTCCTCGCGCTTGCCTGGTACACCGGCGCGCGTCTCGGCGGCCTGCGGAGTCTCGACGTTGAGGACTACAACCGGGATGAGGAGTACGTCCAGTTCACGCACAACCCCGACCAGGACACGCCGCTGAAGAACGGTCGCGATGGCGAGCGGATCGTCGGCCTGCCGGGTCACGTCTGTGAGATTCTCAATGGCTACATCGCGAACGAGCGCCACGAGGTGTACGACGACTACGGCCGCGAACCGCTGCTCGCCAGTCAGCTCGGTCGCGTCTCGAAGAACGGACTCAGAGCGTGGATGTACCTCGCGACGGTGCCCTGCCTCCACACCGACTGCCCGCACGGCAACGAGCGCCCAACGTGTGACTTCGTCGACTACAGCGAGGCCAGCAAGTGCCCGTCGTCACGGAGCCCACACCAGGTACGGACGGGATCCATTACCTGGCAGCTAAACCGTGGCGTCCCGCCACAGGTGGTGGCCGACCGCGTGAACACGAGCGTCCGCGTCATCAAGCGCCACTACGACCAACCGACGAAGCTCGAAGAGATGCGAGAACGCCGCCAGGACCACCTCGAAAGTCTTGATTTCGACGATGAGGGGGGTGACGGCGAATGAAAGAAGCGCTTTCCGCCCGAACCCACTACTTCTGTTGCGACCAGTTCGGGAGCGACTGAACCGTCCGAGAGGGTGACTTGGGCCCAGGAAGACGCGCACAACGAAGGAGCACGCCTTCCTTCAGGTCACAACCCGGTTGGACCCGCTGCTACTTCCGTCAAGACAGTGTTTCCGACGCCGGTGTACATCTCGACACGGTCGAAGAAAAGTCAGCAAGCCAACAGACAGTCCAGTACTTTCTTGCCCCAACCGCGTTAGAGTCATCTATATGAGAGATCAGGTCCAGTCGGCTGACGCGTTCGAACAATTCGTGCTGCTGGCAGTCGCGGAACTCGAAACAGCCGGCGAAACACCGGCACACTCCTATCACGTGACGCAGACGGCGAAGGCGCATCTCGCAGATATCGACCGACAGCCGTTCGGCGGCGTCGAGCGCCAGAAGGTCATTTCGGCGCTGGGCCAGCTCGCCGACAAGGGGCTGCTGCTCAACGAGAAGACGGACTCACCGACGGGGAAAGGGCGGCCTGGGTACGAACTGGCTGGGGATCCCGAAGAAGTGCTCGAAGTGCTGTCAGAGACCGACGAGTTCGAACCGTACGTCGAAGCGGTCTGGTCCTCGTAACCGGTTCCCCTCGTTAGACGACGCTCACGCCGCCGCGCTCCTGATCGAGCGCGGGTGGTTGGCCCGCTTCGAGACGCTCGATCCGGTCCATGATCGTGTGGACGACCTCGTCCTTCGTACAGGGCGCGACGTGGACGAGTTCACTGCCGTCGTACTCAGCCAGCCCCATGACGGGCAGTGCCATGGCGTCGTACGCCGACTCCGCCACTTCTGAATCAACGGTCGTGTCCTGGTAGAACGATTCCAGCGAGACGTTGTTGGTCAGCGCCCACTGCTTGAACTCGGCGACGCGGTTCAGGATGTACTTCCCTTCCTCCGTCCGTGCGGCGGCCGACTGCGGTGCGATCTGCTTGCCCCAGACGATGACGTTGAACCCGTCGATCCGGTCGTTCTCGTCGAGTGTTTGGAGACGGTCAATGACCTCTTCCTGGCGTTCGTGTGCACCGGTGGGAAGCATCGACCGGACGTACAGCTCGATGTGAGGTGTCGGGACAGTATCACTCATAGCTATCGGACAGCACTCCCGGCTGACACATATAGATACTGTGAGAAATGTCTGCATAGTACAGATGCGGGCATCAAGGCTGAAAGCGCGTGAAATCAGCAGTTCTTGTGGGCGAGAGTACTTCCAGTTGTAAGACTGAAACAGAAGCAGTTAACAACTGAAACCAGTATACGGTTACTGACTATTCGGCGTTTGACTCGGACGAAAGACCGTGGAGGTTCTCGTGGATGCCGAGAATGAGCGCGGGAACGACAATCATGAAAATATGCTCCTCGATGGGAATCCCGAGCAAGTCGACACCGGTTCGGAGTTTGATCGCGAAGACACCGACGGTGAGCGTGTACCAGTCCCAGACGTAGGCAATCGGATAGAGCACCACAATCGTCTTGGCTGCCATCCGGAGGGCATTCGCACGCCAGAGTAACACGAGGGCAACAGTCCCCCAGACCACCTCTGTGACCAGATAGGTGTAGGGGCCAAAGACACCAATGTCGGGCAGCATACACCGACCTTAGACCCAAGGGCCTAAAGCTTAGTTCGTCTCCCGGTTCCCGGGGACTAAACCAACCTTGATAACCCCACACGTCGAATCTACGAACTGTGAAGAACGATGGATATTGCTGATATCGCCACCAGAGAGTTTGTCGAGGTTGACGCCAACAAGCGCCTGGGGAAAGTCCGGTCTATCTTCGAACGCGAGAACCCTAAGGGTATCATCGTCACGGAAGACGGTGACTACGCTGGCGTTATCACGCAGAAACAGCTGGTCCAGTCCCATGTCGAGGACAACGCGAAAGCGGGGGCGATGACGCGCTCGGCGCCGAAAGTCGAGCGCACCGACGACGTGCGCGAAGTCGCGCGCGTCTTGGTCGAGGGTGGAGTCAAGCTCGCGCCGGTGTTCGAGGCGGGCGAGCTCTGGGGTATCGTCACCGAGGACGATATCCTCGACGCGGTTCTCGACAACCTCGACGCGCTGAGCGTCGAGGACATCTACACGCGGGATGTCATCACGGTGTCCGAGGATACCAACGTCGGGCAAGTCGTCAATCTCCTCCGGAAGCACGGTATCTCCCGGCTTCCGGTGCTCGGCGACGACGATGGCCTGACCGGGATGGTCACGCGCCACGACATCGTCGATGTCGTCGTCCGGGACATGAACAAGACGACGCGGGGCGACCGCTCCGGCGAGATCGAGCGCGTGCTCGACATGCCCGTCTACGACGTGATGAGCAGCCCGGTGGAGACGGCGAAACTCGGCGATTCTGTCGAGGACGCCGTCGCGCGGATGCTCGAAAACGACTTCGCCGGGCTCGTCGTCACGCCGGAAGACGAGAACACCCACGTCGCCGGTATCCTCACGAAAACCGACGTGCTCCGCGCACTGACCTACACCGAGGAGGAACACATGGACGTCCAGATCACGAACATCAAACTGCTGGACACCATCTCCCGCGCGGACATCCGCTCTGACATCGAGCAAGTCGCGGACAAGTACGGGGCGATGCAGGTCCAGCACGCCCACGTCCGGTTCCACGAGCACAAGGAGAAGCTCCGTGGCACGCCGCTCATCCAGTGCCAGATCCGCCTGCGAACTAACAAGGGCCAGGCGGCCGGCTCCGGCGAGGGCTACGGCGCTGAAACCGCCTTCAACGTCGCGCTCGATAAGCTAGAGCGCAACGTTCTCGAACTGAAAGGCGTCCAGGCCGACGAGGAGTACCGCGGCCAGCTCCTCCGTAAACTCGGCGAACTATAACCGGATAATCGGTTTTTATCTACCGCTCGGCGACCTGCACGAGCTGCTTGCCGATGTTCTCGCCCTCGAACAGCCCGAGGAACGCGTCGGGCGCGTTCTCGATGCCGTCGGTGACGGTTTCTCGGTAAGAGATTTCGCCCGAGGCGACCCACTGGCCGAGCTGCTTCGTCGCTTCCTCGAACCGCGGCTCGAAGTCGGAGACGAGGAGTCCCTGGACGGTCGCCCGGGACTGGATGACCTGAGTCAGCTTGCGCGGCCCCATCGGAACGTCCTCGCTGTTGTACAGTGATATCTGTCCGCAGACAGCGACGCGTGCGTCAGTGTTGAGCCGCGTGAACACCGCGTCGGTGATCGGTCCGCCGACGTTGTCGAAGTAGGCGTCGACGCCGTCCGGCGCGGCCTCGTCCAGCGCGGCCTGGTAGTCGTCGGTCGTCTTGTAGTTGATCCCCACGTCGAAACCGAGGTCGTCTTCGAGGAAGGAGACCTTCTCGTCGGAGCCGGCGAAGCCGACGACGCGCGCGCCCTGGAGCTTGGCGAGCTGACCCGCCACGGAGCCGACGGCCCCCGCAGCGCCGGTGACGACGAACGTGTCGCCGGCCGCAGGCTGTGCCACTTCCCGGGTGCCGAAGTACGCTGTCAGGCCCGGCATCCCCAGAACGCCCAGAGCCGTCGAAATCGGTGCGAGTTCGGGATTGACCTGTGTGAGGGTCGGTCCCGGTGCTGTGGCGTACTCCGCCCACTCTAGCTCGCCGGTGACGATGTCGCCCTCGTCGAAACGCGCGCCGCTGGACTCAACGACTTCACCGACGACTGCACCCCGGAGCGCGTCGCCCACGTCCCACGGGTCCGCGTACGATTCGCCCGCCCGCATCCGGTCCCGCATGTACGGGTCGACAGAGAGGTACAGTGTCTTGATGAGCACCTCGCCAGGCCCCGGTTCGGGGACCGCTTCCTCGGAAAGCTCGAACGTATCGTGGTCAGGGGTCCCTTCGGGGCGCTTCGCTAGCCTGTAAACGCGGTTAGTGGTCGACATCACTCTCCGTACACTGGGAATCCGAAAGGGGGCTTCGAAAGGAGAAACAAACACCGGTTTTATAATTTATCTAATAATTATACACAGGTATTGCGTGACCAGCGGGCGATGCATCGCTGGTCGGGAGCGCCCGAATCACACGGCGTAGTGGAAAAACACGTTCGAATCGCAGCGAGGAACAGGAATTGAGCGCGCCGGAGTTACTGGAAGCCGATCCGGCCGCCGGTCCCGGCCTGACGCTGCGGGCTGGAGCCGCCTCTGAACTCCTCTTCCATCTGCTCGTAGTACTCCCGGATGTCGTCGGTGATGGTTGGCCGCACGCTGTCCATCGCCTGCCGGAAGTGGCGCATCTCGACTTCCTCCGCATCGTCGTCCTCACGGAGCGCCTCGATGGCGGCTTCCCGGGCGATGGATTCCAGATCAGAGCCGACGAACCCGTCGCTGACTTCGGCCAGTTCGCGCAGGCTCACGTCGGGCGACAGCGGCGTGTCGTCCGTGTGGATCTTCAGGATCTGCTCGCGGCCCTCGATGTCGGGCTCGCCGATCATCACCAGGCGGTCGAACCGGCCCGAGCGGATCAGCGCCGGGTCGATCATGTCCGGCCGGTTGGTCGCGCCGATGACCATCACGTCCTCCATCTCCTCCAGCCCGTCGAGTTCGGTCAGGAGCTGATTGACGACGCGCTCGGAGACGTTCGACCCCATCTCGCCGCCCCGACCCGGTGCCAGCGAGTCGAGTTCGTCGAAGAAGATGATGGTCGGGGCGACCTGGCGGGCCTTCCGGAACGTCTGCCGGATGGCCTTCTCGCTCTCGCCGACCCACTTGCTGAGCAGTTGCGGGCCACGGACCGAGATGAAGTTCGCGTCGGTCTCGTTGGCGACGGCTTTCGCCATGAGCGTCTTTCCGGTGCCGGGCGGGCCGTACAGCAACACGCCCGACGGCGGCGTCACGCCCATGCGTTCGAACTTCTCCGGGGAGTTCATCGGCCACTCGACGGCCTCCTGGACCTGCTCTTTGGGGCCGCTGAGGCCGCCGACGTTGTCCCAGGACATCTTCGGGAGTTCGACCAGCACTTCCCGCATCGCCGATGGACTCACCTCGTTGAGTGCGCCCTTGAAGTCGTCCCGTTTGATAATCATCCGGTCGATGAGGCTCGGCGGGATGTCCTCCTCGTCAAGGTCGATTTCGGGGAGGTAGCGCCGGAGCGCCTTCATCGCGGCCTCCTTCGTGAGGCTCTCGATATCGGCCCCGACGAAGCCGTGCGTGTCCGTCGCCAGCTTCGCCAGGTTCACATCGTCGGACAGTGGCATGCCGCGGGTGTGGATCTGGAGGATCTCCTCGCGACCCACTTCGTCCGGCACGCCGATCTCGATCTCGCGGTCGAAGCGGCCCGGGCGACGAAGCGCCGGGTCCACGCTGTCGACGCGGTTCGTCGCGGCGATGACGATGACCTGGCCCCGCGATTCGAGGCCGTCCATCATCGTCAGCAACTGGGCGACGACGCGGCGCTCGACCTCGCCGGTCACGTCCTCGCGCTTGGGCGCGATGGAGTCCAGCTCGTCGATGAAGATGATCGAGGGCGACTCCTCGCTCGCGTCCTCGAAGATCTCGCGTAACTGCTGTTCGGACTCGCCGTAGTACTTCGAGATGATCTCGGGGCCGGCAATAGAGAAGAAGCTAGCGGAGGTCTCGTTGGCGACGGCCTTCGCGAGCAGCGTCTTCCCGGTGCCGGGCGGCCCGTGGAGCAACACCCCTTGTGGCGGCTCGATGCCGAGCTTCTTGAAGATCTGGGGGTGTTTCATCGGCAGTTCGACCATCTCTCGCACGCGCTGGATTTCGTTCTGCAGCCCGCCGATGTCCTCGTAGGTGATGCCGCCGCCGGTCTTCTCGAAGCCGGAGATGGGTTCCTCGCGGAGTTCCACTTCGGTGTCTTCGGTGATGAGACAGACGCCCTCGGGCTCGGTCTCGACGGCGATGAGCGGGATGGCCTGTCCGGGCGAGCGCATGAACGGGTGGTTCGTCGAGGACATCACCGGGACGATGTCGCGCTCGACGACCGGCCGTTTCAGTATCTGCCGTTTAACCATCCCGGCGGCGTCGGAACCGAACTGGACCGACGCCTCCTCGGGCGGTGCGAGGACGAGTTTGTCGGCCTTCTCGGCCTCCGCCTTTCGGATGGTGACGCGCTCGCCGATCCCCACGTCGGCGTTCTGGCGCGTGAAGCCGTCGATGCGGACGGTGTCGGTGTTCCAGTCCTGCCGGTCGGCCCGCCACACCTTGGCCGCGGTCGTATCGCTCCCTTCGATCTCGATGATGTCGCCGGGGGAGAGCTTGAGGTGCAACAACGTATCGGGGTCGAGTCTGGCGATACCGCGGCCCGAGTCGTTCGGGTACGCCTTCGCCACTTCCAATTGGACTTCGTTCATAGTAGAGCCTGCTTACAACGAACTCGGGTAGCCCCGGAGATATGCTTTATGCTACCGGCGGGCAAGACGCACGGCGACGGGTTTATATGTTACCTAATAACACACCGCACAGCAGGGAGTAATAGCCCCCGGCCTGGGTGGCAGTGACACAGGCTGCCGCCATCGCCGCGTTTCATAAGGCTGGACGCGATAGCGCCGATATGGTATTTCTCGTTCCCTTCGACGGATCACCGCTCGCAGACGCCGCGCTCGACCGTGCCGTCGCCTACGCTGAAGCGCTCGGCGAGGACGTCGTCGCTGTCGCGTTCATCCCGACCGGGGCCGACTACGCCGAGCGCCGCCGCCGTGTCGACCCCACTGAGGACTTCGCCGCGGAAACCGCCGCAGACGACCTCCGGCGCAAAATCGAGGAGGCGACCGACGACTCCGAACTCCGCTACGACGACGTGAGCGCCCACTCCACCAGCGAACTGTCGACGACGATCAGACAGAGCGCCCGGGACGTCGATGCCAGCGTCGTGTTCCTCGGCAGCGACGACACCGAAGACATCGTCGTCCCCATCGGCGAAGTCACCGACGGCGAGGCCTACGATGTCCACATCGTCCGACAGGCCTGATCCCACCTAGTGGCGCGACCCACTCGGTGGAATCGCAGTATGAGGGCTTTTACTCGCGGGGCGCGACGCCCCGTGTATGCGAACACTCGCTTTCGACGGCCGGATGGGTGCCGCCGGCGACATGCTTCTGGGGGCGCTGCTAGCTGCCGGGGCCGACCGCGAGGCCCTGTCCCCGGTCGAGGACGCACCCTCTATCGAGTATGCCGTCTCCGATGTGGACCGCTGCGGAATTGCTGCGACGCGTGTCGAGGTACTGCTGACCGGCGCTGATAGCGACGGCGCTGGGGGCCACGACCACGCTCACGACGACCACTCACATTCTCACTCCCACGACCATGACGAGGAGCGCAGCCACGCTGAAGACGCCCACTCACATTCCCACGATCACGGCGACGATGAGCACGACCACACCCACGCCGAGGGCCACGGCCCGAGCCGAACGTACGCCGAGGTGGTCGAACTCGTCGAAGAGATGGACCTGCCGACGGCCGTCAGAGCGGACGCACTGGAGATTTTCGAGATACTTGGCGAGGCCGAGGCGTCGGTCCACGGGACGGACCTCGACGGGACGCACTTCCACGAGGTCGGGGCCGACGACGCCATCGCCGACATCGTCGGGGCTTGCCTCCTGCTCGATGACCTCGACGCCGAGCGGGTCGTGACGACGCCGCTGGCGACGGGCGGCGGGAGCGTGGAGATGAGCCACGGCACCTACCCGGTCCCGACTCCCGCGGTAGTCGAGATCGCCGAGCGGGCCGACTGGTCGCTGCAAGGCGGCCCTATCGACAGGGAACTCCTGACGCCGACCGGCGCGGCGATTCTCGCCCACGTCGCGGACGGCACCGAGTCGCTGCCGTCGCTCGACATCGACGCGTCGGGCTACGGCGCTGGCGGGTGGGACCTCGACGACCGTCCAAACGTCCTGCGGGCGATGGTCGGCGACGGCGCGGGGCGGCTCCGCCGCGACGAAATCACGGTGCTCGAAACGAACGTCGACGACGTCCCGCCCGAGGTGCTGGGCGACCTCCAGCGCTCGCTTTCGGAGGTCGGCGCACGCGACGTGTCGATAGTGCCGACGACGATGAAGAAGTCCCGGCCCGGCCACATCGTGAAGGTCATCTGCAGACCGGAAGACGCCGAGCGGGTCGCGCGCCGCCTCGCCGAGGCGACCGGGACGCTCGGCGTCCGCGAGTCCGGGGCCGGCCACCGCTGGGTCGCCGACCGCGAATACGAGACGGTCGCGCTCTCCGTCGACGGCGAGCAGTTCGAGGTGACGGTCAAGATCGCCAGCGACAGCGACGGCACGGTGTTCGACATGAGCGCGGAGTACGACGACGCCGCAGCCGTCGCGGACGCGACCGGACTTCCCGTCCGCGAAGTGATGCAGCGGGCCGAGCGGATGGTTTCGAGTTAACCGCTCCCGTCGGCCGTTTCGTGTTCTTCGTGGTCCGGGTCGTCGACGTCGCCCGTGCTTTCGTCGGTCGCAGTATCGCTGTCGTGTTCCGCCAGGGCCTCTTCGACGGTGAGCGCACCAGTCGCGACCTGCCGAGCCAGTCTCTCGCTGATCGCCCGGTTCGTGTCGCTTTCCTCCCGCGAGCGATCCTTTATCTTCTGGAGTTCGCCAGCCGTGGGCTCGATAGTCCGGCTCTCGATCTCCTCGCCGTCGAGGCGGGCGATGTTGACCGCGGCCAGCACGTCGCCCATGCCGCGCGCGCCGGAGCCGAGATACGGCGTCGTCCCCGTTTCGTCGACCAGCTCCACCGGCACGGACTGGATGTCGTCGATGAGGCGCGCGCCGACGAGCCGCGCACCATCGCCGATGCGAACGACCGGGTCGACGGCGTCCTCGACCTCCTCGCGGACGATTTCGCCGACCTCCGCCGCTGGCACCTGAAACGCTGCCACGACCATGTCGCCGTGAAGGATGGCGACACCCGGACGTTCGCCGGGGTCGATGCCGATGATGGTGCGACCGTCGCCACCGCGAAGCGCCGAGATAACGGCTTCGACGGCCCGCCGCGGCGCGTCCGGGTCCGCCTGCACGACGTCGACGCCGTCGGGGATTTCGACCGACTCCCCGACCGCGATGACCGCGACATCCGCCCCCTCGGGCCACTCGTCGCCCGGTTCGATAGTCGTAAAGGCCACGCCGCGGTCGCGGAGCTCGTTGACGACGCCGTGGTACACTTCGAAGTCCTCGGTGGCGACGACTATCACTAGCCGGCGCTTGGTCGGGCGTCTACTTACCGTTGTGGCCTCCGGCCCCGGAGGGCTTTGTACGAGCGTGCGGATTGTGGCGATATGCCGCCCTCCACCGTCGAGACCGCTGCGGAGCCGTCAGGCGACCCGCTCTTCGCTCTCGTCGTCGGTCTCTACGTCGCGTTGCTGGCGATAGCTCCGACTGTCTTCGGCGTCGCCCGTCTCGTCTCCGGGGACGCGGCCGTGCTGTACGGAACGGTGATAGCGACGGCCACTGTCGGGACTGGCCTCGGCTGGTGGGCGACTGAGCGGTTCGGGAGCCTCTCCCATCGTCTCGGAGCGACGCGGGCGCGCTGGGTCCCCGGACTCCTCGGTCTGGGGTATGCCTTCGCGGGCCTGCTCTCGCTCGACCGGGCCGGTGTTGTCGGCGTACTCGCCATGTTCTCGGGGATTGGCGCGATGGCCCTCGGGAGCGCGTTAGGTGTGATGGCCCGCACGCGATACACTGACGCCCTCCTGGCGGACAGCGAGCGCCACTGTGTGTTCACCGCTGGCTGGCCCAAGGCGGCACGGAACCGACTCTTGGCACTGGTGGTGCCGCTGTGGGCGGTCGGTGTCGCCGGGGTCGCCTCGGTGTACGTCGCACCGGAGCTCTGGCCGCTGACGGTCGCACAGATTCTGATTCCGGTGGGGATAGCTATCTTCATGCAGAGCGAGCCCAGAGAGTACGCCGTCACCGCCGAGGGGCTGGAACAGCGACTCCCCGTCGCTAGACGCCTGCTCCCGTGGACGCAGTACACGGGCTACACCCGCACTGCGGACGCGCTGGTCGTCCACCGGTCATGGTGGTTCGACAGCCGGTTCGCGCTTGAGGACTTGGACGACCCCGATGCGGTTGCGGCCGCTCTGGCCCGCTATCTCTCGGCGGCGTAGGTGCGAGCGTTTTTATCCGAACCTGACCAACCCCTGTCCGTGAGCGAGTACGTCCCGACTGGGTGTGACGCCATCGACGACCTCCTGGGTGGTGGGCTGGAACGCGGCGCGGTCACGCAGGTGTACGGCCCGCCGGCGGCCGGCAAGACCAACCTCGCGCTGTCGGCGGTGATGGAAGTCGCCGCCGCGGGCGACGCCGCGCTGTACATCGACACCGAGGGCCTCTCGGCCGACCGCATGGAGCAGGTCGCCAAGGGCCGCGCACGCGGGACGGCCCAGACCGTGGACGACCTCGCCGGCCGACTCATCATCACGGAGGCGCTGGACTACGACGAGCAGGCCGAGGCCGTCCAGGACGCCGCCGAGTTCGCCGCCGAGGTCGAACTCATCGTGCTGGACAGCGCGACCGGGTTCTATCGGCTCCGCCGGGACGACGAGGACGGCGGCGAGACGCTGCGGGACGTGGCCCGCCAGATCACTCACCTGCTCTCGCTGGCCCGCAAACACGACATTGCCGTCCTGTACACGAACCAGGTGTTCACCGACCCGGACAGCGACCGCTCGACGGCGCTCGGCGGCCACACCCTCAATCACTGGTCGGGCGCAATCGTCCGCCTGGACCGGTTCCGCGGCGGCAACCGCCGCGCCACGCTGGAGAAACACCGCGCCAAACCGGCCGGCGACACGGCCCAGTTCCGCATCACCGACTCGGGACTTGTAGGCGACGATACGCCCGAAAAACCGCAGTAGGCTTTTCATCGAGGGGCACTGCTGTCAGGCGCGCGCCGTCGCGGCGACGGCCGCGTCGCAAGTGCGAGGGACGAGTCGCGCAGGCGAGCGGAGCGAGCCGAGCAACGCAGTCGGCTGGGGAGGCGTGTGGTTGTCGCGGTTTTGTGGCTGTTGTGATTCATGCATACCGCGCGAGCGGAGCGAGCGCGGTTTCGCTCCGAGCGCGGCCGTGGCCGCGACTCGGAGGTCGTTTTTAGCGTAGATTTTTGCAAAGGGGGTTCCCGCAGCGCCGCAGGCGCGAGGAAACCCCCTGCAGTAAAAAGGTACTAGTAAATGAGGTCGTCGTCGTTCTCGACCATGTACAGCGTCCGCGCGGCGATGTTAACGGCGTGGTCGCCGACCCGCTCGATGTCCCGAATGGTCAGCAGGAGGCGGGACACGTCGGCCATCAGTTGCTCGATCTCGGCCTCGCTGGATTCGGCGTCGATCTCGCGCTCGATGAGGTCACGCACGACCGTCTCGGAGGCGGCCTCACAGCGTTCGTCCACCTCGTCGTCGATGTCGGCGATAGCGTAGCACTGGTCGGCGTTCTCGTCGCCGTAGGCTTCCATGGCGTTTTCGACCATCTCAATCGTCACATCGGCGACGTCCTGAATGTCGACCTCGGGGTACACATCGCGTTCAGCAGTGAGCGAGTACTCGCCGAGGTTCGTGGCGAGGTCACCGATACGTTCGAGGTCGGTGATGATTTTGAACGACGCGGCGATAAAGCGGAGGTCGGACGCGACCGGTTGTTGCAGCGCCAGCAGGTCGATACAGTCCTGCTCGAGGTCGAGATACAACTGATTGATCTCGTGGTCGCCCTCGATGACCTCCCGGGCCATCTCCTCGTCTTTCTGTTCGAGCGCGTCCAGGCCAAGCCGGAGCCGCTCGAGGACGATCTCTGACATATAGAGGACGTCCTCGCGAAGCGAGTTCAGCCCCTCCTGATAGGAATCGCGTGGCATAGTCCGGAATGTGCTGGTGGCATGCATCAGCCTTTCCCTTCTCCCAATATCTCCCGATACTGACCGGCGTGACGGTGGGGAAACGAGTGCTATTCAGGGAATAGCGAACTCGACGGCGAGAAACGCTACTGTGACACTGCCTCGGCGTCGTCACGGGGACGGATTTCCAGAGTTGTCGCGTCCCCGAGGGCCGTTCCGCCCGCGACGCGCTCGACGCGCAACACCACGTCCTGTGGCGTTGCGCAGCCACAGCTTACGAACTCGGCCCACTCCTCGCCGACGGCCACCGGTCCGCCGTGCGCGCGTCGGAGGTACTGTTGATAGGTGTCCCCGCGCAGTTCGTCGACTATCCACTCGGTATCGACGCCGGACCACGGGTCCCCATCGGCGACGCTGGGGGCAAACGAGAGCACGATACGGTCCGCAACAGAAGCCATAACTAGCTGAGGCGGGAGCCAGCCTTAGTCCCTTGGGCGCAACTGTGCTGTCTTGCTACAGTTTATTGTTGACCGCTTCCAGGCAGTCGGCCTCGACGAACACCACGACGTGATCGCCGGGTTCGATGACCGTGTCACCACGAGGGATGACCAGTTCGCCGCCGCGGCTGATGGCCCCGATGACCACGCCGGTCGGCAGTTCCTGCACCGATTCCTGGATCGGCCGGCCCGCGAGAATGCTGTCGGTGGATACCTCGATTTCCAGCACCTCGGCGCGGTCGGATTCGATGATGGCCACTTTCGTCGCGTCGTACTCCCGGGTGAACCGCGTAATCTCCTCGGCGGTCGTCTCGCGGGGATTGACGGCCACATCTACGCCGACGGCCTCGAACAGGTCGACGTACTCGCCTGAGTTAACGACAGCGACGGTTCGCTCTGCCCCGAGTCGCTTGGCCAGCAGCGTCACCAGGAGGTTCTTTTCGTCGCTGTCGAGCGTCGCAACCACGGCGTCGGCGTCGGCGACGTGTTCCCGTTCGAGGAACTCTCTGTCGGTCGCGTCGCTCTCCAGCACGGTGGTTCCCTGCAGGTCCTCCGCGAGTTCGCGTGCCCTGTCGTGGTCCTGCTCGACGAGCCGCGGTTTGATTCCGCGATCCTGGAGCAGTCGAGCGGTGTGGTAGCCGACATCGCTCCCGCCAATGATGAGGACGTTTTGGGTCGCATTCGACTCCGGCGCGATTTCGGTCGCGAACAGGCGGACACTCTCGCGGCTGCCGATGACGACGATATCGTCGCCTGCCTTGATGACCGTCTCCCCGCGCGGGATGATGACCTCGTCGTCGCGCAATACGGCGGCGAAGGTCAGGGACTCGTAGCGGTCGGCCTCTGCGACGGTCAGGTTCGTGATGGGACTGGATTCACGCACTTCGAACTCCCCCATCTGGACCTGCCCGTCGACGAACGTTTCCACGTCACGAGCGCCGGGAAGCCCGATGACACGGGCGATGTTCTCCGCGGTGAGCAGGTTCGTCGCGACCATGTGGTCCACACCGAAGGCCCCCCTGGATTTCTCCCAGGTCCGGAGGAACTTCGCGCTCTTGACGCGGGAAATCGTGAACGGGTCGGCGGCCGTTACCGCCGTTCCGCAGGTGACGATGTTCGTCTCGTCGTCGTCGGTACTGGCGATGAGTACGTCGGCTTTCTCGATACCGGCCTCCGAGAGCGTGTCGAGTTCCGCGCCATCCCCCTCGACACCGAGTACGTCGGCCTCGTACATCAGCGCTTCAACACGGTCAGGGTCGATATCCACGACGGCGACTTCGTGGCTTTCTGCGAGGCTCTCGGCGATGTTCGAACCGACCTCGCCCGCGCCGACGATTACGATATACACGGCTGCGCCTCCGCCTGGTACATGTGCATCTGCTTTCCACCGATGGGTCAAGTGTATTTTCATCCGGGCAGCGAACGGCGGGCCCGCCACGTCGCGGCAGACAAGCGCCTGAACCCGGTCGTGGATACGTACTAACGGGCCAAGTCGAGATGTAGCCGTCGAGCCTCTCAGGTCTCGTCTCGGAGCGGCACGTCTAACCAGGGACAGAGGGCTGACCGACGTTGGAACCGTTCAACCGCATCGAACGATTCTTTCGTCTCTTCGATTGCCTTTCGCATACTGGCATAGTCGGTCATACACACTTCGTCTGTCTCCCCACCGTTTGATTATGTGGTTCTTTACGCCCGCTATCTGTCCGGTAGACGCGCACTTCTGTCGGCCGCTCGTGCCGGTCTATTCGTCGACCCCACCTCGGCGACTGTGCCCCAACAGCTACTCCGATCTCTCGTCTGCGGCCCTCTCCAGCACGCAACGGGCGCTTGGCGGAACGCTCGCTGTGGTAGCAGGTGACTACTAACCCGTCGCTGTTGGATGTAACTGTCGCTTCCCGCTACACGGGCAGGCTTAGTAGCTAATTGTAGAGGTGGATGTGGACGCAAGCACGAGTACGAGAAGGTGAACCGCAACGAGTCCGAAAAGCAGTGCCGTCCTGACCGCCGGTGGACTCACAACTGCGACCGCACCTATCGCCACCGTCAGGATACTTGCGACGGTACCGGCTCGAATCCTATCGCTCGACTGTTCCTCGATTGTGCGGGACGCTTCGAACTGGTCTCTGATAGCGTCGAATCTGGGTCCCTGCCCGACCCGCTTTCGGTCTTGGTCGTACTTGACCAGCCCGACAGCGTCGAGCTTGGGCAGGTGTGTCTGGCAGAGTGAAATGTACACGCTGTCGTAGAGTTCGTCACTATCGGTCTCTACATCAGCGACCACACGCGCCACCTGCCGGCCCAGCGCACTGACAGACAACTCCGTCTCGTGTTCGGCGAGACAGTGCAGGCATGCGCGGCGGCGCTCATTCCCGAGGATATCGAAGACCGTCGCGTCGTTGAGGCCGTCCTTGTCTGGGGACACAGTCGTCTCCCCGTCGTCGAGAGTTGCGTCGAGTCCGACTGTCGGTAGCATGCGTTATCGCCCTCCGGATGTACCGCTGTGTGCACGCATCTGTCCAGTGCGAGCTTACGACTCTTGGGTGAGAGCGGTCCGTAGACGGTCAGCGAGCGATTGCGGGGTCAATGCGAGCCGATGGCTCAGCGCCAGCGCTACAAACACCACGCTCACGACGAGCGCGACTGCGACGCCTGGCACTGCGGCCCCGCTGAGTGCGAGGCCACCAACTGCTACCAACGTGGCGCACGCGGTCCCGAGATACCGTCTGGACCACCGTTCATCGACAGACGTGTGAGCCCCTGGTTGGTCGGAGTCAGTGACAGCCTCGGTCGACGGCCTCGACTCCGAAGCAGGCGTCGACAGGAGCGATGGTTCCTCGTCGAGATACCCGTCGAAGGAGTCCGCGAGTGCGGTCGCTTCGACGAGTCCGCGGTCCTGATTGTAGTTGATGACGCCCGCATCGTCCATTTTCGGGAGGTGGGACTGATACAGCGCGATGTAGACGCGCTGGCGCTGTTTCGAGCGGAGCGAGTCGACCGTCGTGTCGTGTTCCAGTGCCGCGATGTGTTCGGCGATATCGCTCATATCGGCCGGCTCATCGCCGGGGTGCTCGTGGAGGTACTTGAGGACCAGGCGGCGGCGACGACACTGGAGGACGTGGAAGAGGTCGTCGCGGGTGAGTTCGTCATCCGACGTGGACTCCGCAGACGACGACTCCTCTGTCGCGGACTCCTCGGTCTCCGTTGTCGTGGGTTCGGAAGTCGTTTCAGCTATCGACATGTTCGCTTCTCCCTTTTCCAGCATCCGACATATACCGGGTCGACTGTTCCGCCGATTGCGACTGTTTCACCGATTTAACGGGTCGATAATGGCCGACTTACTTCAGGACAGTGCACGATAAAACGGTGTTCTGAAGGGCTTTTACACCGATTTATCGGGATTCCGGGGCAGGAAACTTGTTCCATCACTGTTTCACACAGCATACCGAATTGTTTCATCACTACGACGCCGAATAATGTCTGCAGAAATACATATCCGCAGCTGCGGCAGGCGTTGTATATCGGGCTGCTTCTGCCGTTTGTTGGAGGTAGAACGCTCAGAAGGCGGAAAATATCGTTTCTCTGTGTCTGCCGACTATAGCTGTGGCTTCAGCCGCGACTGCTGTGACGGTGACGAACAGTTGCACTCGACGGAAACGCACCCCAGAAACGCCGGGAGTGAACAGTGATGTCACTACCGACCCCGCTATCTGGGCCGTGAGCCGGCTTATCCGCCGGGTGTCGGCGGCTTGATGTCGTCCGCGTGGGGCGAGTTCGCGGCTGCGGGTTTCGCCCGCTCCAGACAGATGAGGTTTTCACGGCCGAGACGGATCTTCACGACTTCGTCGTCGTCGACCATCTTCGAGAGGAGGCGGCTGACCTTCGCTTTCGACCAGTCCGTCGCCTCGACGATGTCGGTCTGGTGCATGCGGCCGCTCTCGGTTTGCAGCATCAGCTTCACGAGCCGCTCGTCGGGCATGAACTCCCGGTCGGCTTGCCCGAAGGCTTCAGCCGCGGTGTCCGCGCCGATACTCGCGCTATCGGACTTCGTCCCGTCCGTGGCTTCGATTTCACGGTTGACCTCGATGATCTCCCGATCCAGTTCGAGGCGGCGATAGATGAACAGTCTGGCCGCCGCGGAGAGCCCCGTGATCCAGCCACGCCTGATCCCCACAACTGTCAGTCCGATCCCGACGAGGAACCCGAGAAGCGAACTCGTGACCCACGCGGGCGTCAGCGCACTGTTCGGGTTCGTTCCCCAGGCGATTTCCTGCCGGTCGGTCAAGAAGTCACCGTCCGAATCGGCCGCGAGCGGGTCCGTTCCGAGGTCCGAAACCTCTCGCCCGTCGCTGAGACCGTCGGCGTCCGTATCAGCGGTGGTTGGAGACGTGCCAGCCGCCAGTTCCGTGCCGTCACCGAGGCCGTCACCGTCCGTATCGCTCTCTGTAGGTTCGGTCCCTGCCTCGAGCTCTGCCCCATCTGCTACCCCATCTCCGTCAGTGTCTGCGACCGTCGGGTCCGTGCCGAGGGACAGCTCCCGCCCGTCTGCGACTCCGTCCTCGTCAGTATCCGCCTGAACGGGGTTCGTGCCGATCTCCAGCTCTCGACCGTCGACGACCCCATCGTTGTCCGTATCCGCGTCGGTCGGGTCGGTCTCCCCGGACGCCTCTCGCTGGTCAGACAGCCCGTCGCCGTCGGTATCAGCGACAGTCGGGTTCGTCCCGAGAGCCAGTTCACGTTCGTCCGAGAGCCCGTCGCCGTCCGTGTCGACCTGTCGCGGGTCGGTGCCCTGTTGAATCTCGGTCCTGTCGGCGACACCGTCTGCGTCAGTGTCCACGGCCGTCGGGTCCGTCCCCTGCTGGTGGACCTCCGCACCGTCCGACAGGCCGTCGCCGTCAGTGTCGGCTTCAGTGAGGTTTATCCCCTGAGACACCTCGTTGCTGTTGTTGAGCCCGTCGCCGTCAACATCACCAGCGCGCTGAATCGGCTGCAGAGACACCGAACGCGTATCCAGCGTGGCGTCTGAGCTCGTGTTGTAGAGAGAGACAGAGAGATCATCGAGTCCCGCAGCTCCGGGGGTCGTGAGGGTTGCAGTCCCGTTCGGGCTGACTGGTGTACACGTCGTCGAACCGTTCGCGAGCGCACAGACCGAGAGATCTTCTTGCGGCGAACTAACGGCCACGGACAGTCGATAGGTACTGGCACGCTCGCCGTCTATTTGTTCCCAGACGTAGGCGGTCCCGTTCGGCCCGTTCCCGACTGCCTGGGTGGGTTCGGCCGACTCGATCACTGGCTCAGTTTCGTTGACTGTCGCCGTGTACTCAGCGTACTGCCCGCCGTCCGTTGCGGCAGCGACACCTACGGAGACAGACGCGACTGTCAACAAAAGCAGCAAAGCGCAGATCCCGCTCACGATTCGGTGTCTCATACAGTACGGGTGTCACAGCGGAGCAATATCCTTTTTGGCCCATAAATACATTGTCACTTCGTGGCACACTTGAAAATACAATGACACGCCCGCAGGTCCACCACTCACTCCTCGGACAGTCCGAGCTCCGACCCGATGACCTGGTCCATCCCGCGCCGAATCCGCTGTGACATCGCCGATGGGGAGATATCGAGCTGGTCCGCCAGTTCAGCCTGCGAGATCCCGCGAGGCACGTCAAAATACCCCTCCTTGTGGGCCGTCTCAAGCGCGACTTGCTGGTCTGCGGTCAGCCCGCACGCGCCGGCATTTGCTTCGCCGGTCGTCCAGTACAGCCGGTCGAGTCTAAACGTAATGTCCCGTTCCGAGCACTCGGAGCGGAACTGCGACAGCGCCGACCGCGACCGAAACTGTGCGTGTACCAGCCACTGCCCTCCCGTGCCTTCCATGTCGAACACCCGACCGCCAGCGCGGACGAGCGACGGCGTGACTCGAACTGCGCTGTCTGCCACCTCGATCCGGTAGACGCGGCTCGTCTCCGTCCAGTCTAATACGACCGGGTCACACACCGTGCTATCTCTCTCCAGTTCTGTCTCGAACTGATCGAGCGTCTCTCCCGCAACCGCTATGACTAGGAAGCTCGACGCCCCATCGTCGACCATTTGCTCCGGACGGACGGTCACGTCCGGACTGCTCTGGATCGCATCCGTCAGAATCAGCTCCGGATGACTCAGACACAGGTCGACGCCGAGGCTTTTCTCGCGTGCCGTCCCATCTGTCTCCGATGGGCTGGCCGGACCGTACCCGGCGCCATCGACTGGCTGGTCCGCCTCGGCCGTCGACCCCTGGTCGCCGGTGTTGCTCATACGGATTCTAGACGAATTGCGCACAAGGCCATTACCACTATACGGATAGTGTCTGAAAATCGAGAGGCTATACTGATAGCCACAGTACGGGTCGGTTATGCTTCACCCCTGCGTAAGTCTTTCATCGGAGGGTGAGCACAATCGGGGAAACGCTCTCACACCTCCGGAATATATCTGTAATATGGGCGACCCAGCGTGTTATCGCGACTACTGCCCGGCCTGTGATGCAGTGCTTACCATCACCGACGGTGAGTGTCCAGACTGTGGCACGAGACTAGAATCTCACGAGTCATAGAGACTATTGAAACGCGGATTGACGTTATCAATAGTCAGTAGGCAGCGGTTGATACAGAAACAACATAGCAATGAAACAGTTCCCGTCGATTCCACGCGCCGATGATGCTCCTGAGGATATCTTTGAAGAGGGCCACCTGTGGATTCTGGAGAAGGTCGACGGGGCGAACATGCGCTTTCAGTTGCAGCAGTCAGGCCTCCTTCGCTTTGGCGACCGGAGCCGCGTCTACGACGACCCCGATCTGATTCCAGAGCCGTACCGCCATGCTGTCCGACACATCCGCGACAACCTCGACCGAGACGCGCTCCGGCGGGCCGTCGACGACATCGAGGCGTACGTTTTCTTCGGCGAAGCGATGCACCACCATACAATCGACTACGACTGGGAGCGCACGCCGTCGTTTCTCGGCTTCGAGGTCTGGTCAACGGCGGACGGCCGGTTCCTCTCGCCGGACGTTGTCGAGGGGATTTTCGACCGCCTCGGTCTTCAGCCCATCAACGCCGTCGAACTCGAACGACGGGCTCAGGAGTTCGATCCGGCCAGCTACGAGATACCGCAGTCAGCGTGGTACGACGGGCCAGCCGAGGGCGTCGTGGTCCGGAACAAGCGCGGCGGCTGGGCAAAACTGCTTCATTCCGATTTCCAGGAGGTTGCGGGGGAGGTCCCGGTCGACGGCGAGGCTTCAATACTGGCCCGCCGGTACGCGACCCAGCAGCGGTTTCGAAAGATCACTGCCAAACTCGAAGACGACGAGCAGGCAGTCACCGTGGAGACGCTCTACGAGCGAACGATTGAGGACATTGTCCGGGAAGAGCACAAACGGCTCTACCACGGCTCGAACCCAGTCGATATGCAGGCGTTTCGCTCCGAAGTCGCGGCGCTGACGCGAGCGTTTCTCGATGAGTCATACGAATGACTGTTGTCGTGGCCCCCGGTGCTCTCGTATTTTCAATTGTGCTGTGCCAAACGCTTTTGCGACGGCTAATAGTACATGAGTGTCATGATTGACCTCCCGTGGGGCCGTGACAGCGACACCGACACAGGTACCGAACCCTCGGACGAGCATCCGGATGCAGACGTCGTCTGTGAGTTCCAGGACGGCACCCTCGCGGTCTACGACGATTATGTCGCGATTACGCGCGTCGATCGCTCGAATTTCGACGACCGAGAGATTCCAGTCGAGGAGATTACTGGCGTCGACTATGACGGTGGCATCACCATAGGTTACATCCAGATCGAGCAGGTCGACATCCCGGTCGAAAGCGGCGGCCTGCTGAGCGATCCGGTCAACCCAAACACGCTGCACTTTGACCGCAGTGGCCGGGAATGTGCAAAAAAGGCTCGTGATGCGATTCTGGAGCGAGCACAAGGGTAGTCTGCCTGCCTATCGTCGGTATTTTCCGACCATGTGATTGCCTGCGCAATCAGCGATTTGTGGCCGATATCGAAGTCGTCTCTCTGACTATTAAACGGAAACAAAAGCGAGGCGAGAAATGGAACACCAACTCACAATGACCTGCTCTGTGTCGGAGGGGAGTTAGCCGAACAGAACGGCCAGTGGCCGGTCACGGACGATCACATCGAGGCTGCACAGGAGCAAGTACAGCATGGTCGACCGGAGAGCAAGACCCGGGACTAATCCGAACGCGCACAGTATATCACTCAAATAAAGATTTGGACGATTTCTTTGAGAATTTCTCGATCAAGTTTACGTAAGATTCGGTGGTGAAGCTTGAATGTTCTAAAATACGGTGTGAGGTTGTCTTTTGAGACGCCTCGGTACAGCGAGAGCCATCGTCACACCGGCGGCGCGTAGCTCTCGCAGGTGTTGACACACGCATCACCACCGACGTATTCGCCCTCATCGTGAATGACCGCTTCTCGCTGCTAGGTCCCGTTGTTCTCGAGTGTATCAGGCGCTAAAAATCCGCCAGTGTAGACGGTCAGAGACCTCTCCTCGCTGTCAGCGAAGAGGAGTCGCACGGCGTTTCGTCAGCGGATTTCGCTGTCACGACGGATCGCTGACCGCTGCCACGGTTGACGGGTGGGAACACCGGTGACTTGTCCTCGGCATGACTTCTATGACCACGTTTCAAGAGATCACGCGAGCGCGACTGGGAGCCGCGCTCGCGGCCTATCAGGCCCGCAGTCATCTAAACCTCGTTGATTTTAACCGGGCCAACGAGGTTGATGGCTGGCACGTCGAGCGTGCTGACGAACTGCTTGACGCGCCGCCGAAGTGATCGGTACGAAACGGTGAGTTCAGCGTCCAATTGGTGGATACTCGGGTTGAAAAAAGAACGCGTAGAACGCGAACAAGAGTTTGTAGAGAGAGAGAAACACCAGTGCGTTGTGATGTAGTTCCGACCTGATCGTGGGTACTCTACTGATCTCCCCGGTACGAGCGGCCGCACTCTGACGGTCGATGTGACGTGACTATCTAGTCGTCCGTGTCGCCTAGCGGAAGAGTCGTCGTCACTGCGTAGCCGAATGCCAGCGCAAATACGGGCCCAAGGGGTGCCCGATACCGGAGGTCCCACGAAACGAACGTGACCGCTGTAACTCCTGCTAGCACGATGACAGGGGATGCCCACATACGAAATAGCCGGAAATCGTTCTTCCAGGCTTGTGCGAGCCCGACGAATCCGACCGCCGTTATCGGCAGATACGTAACGAGGTTGACAGCGATATGCACGGCTGAATGCCGGGGCAAGGCAGGGATAAAAAAGAGCCCCGTCTTGAGAATACCCATGACGAGGAGGTGATGCAGGTTTGACAGCACGAACCCGACAATCCCACCGGTTGCTTCAGAGACGTACGGATAAGCATAACCAGACTCGTAGATGATGAGTTCCCCCGACTCCCAGACATCTAAGAGATAGTACCGCTGAACGGCGTAGGGAATGGCTGCGACGAGGCTCGCTCCACCGAGCAACGGAATCCACCGGGTCGAAAACAGCCCGAGTCGTCGCTTGTCGCCTTTGGGGAAGAGGTCGTACAGGACCCACCCCATGACTATCGGGAAACCATGTGGCCGGGAGACGAGGAGATAGCCCATCGTAGCGAACACTGCTACTCGTGACGCCGTCGTCTCCTCGCGGTGGTGCCAGGCAAGTGCACCCAGAACAAGAACCATCCCGAAAGTGAACAGCGAGTCACTCAGAACGTACACGTCCCACTGGAACGTGTCCCAGAGGACTGCCATTGCGAGTCCGGACAATACTCCTGCCGGACGGTCTACGAGCTCAGTTCCGATTTTATAGATTAGGACGCTTCCGAGTGATGCAAGCAATATCTGGACTATGACCCACAGATCGAATGTCGCTCCCGGAATCGAGAGAACGCTACATAAGGGTACGGTGAATCCACTGTATAGTATCCCCTTGTGACCGAATACGAACGCTACAGGCCCCTCTGTTGCCAGTACCTCGCAGGCGCGGAGATAGCCGTTCGTGTCGGCTCCGACGGCTGTCCCTCCGTAGATCCAGTACGCGGTGCGTGCCAGAAGAGCAACGATGAAAACGAACAGCGGGGCCAATCGTCGATAACGCCGCAAAATTTTCATAAGTGAGTGCTATGATCGATAATAAAAATCCTGTCGATCGGTATTAGATCTCCTCTAAAACGGAGCACGACCGCTCTAATGTAACTACACGTCGGTCAGGTTAAATACCTTCAGATTGGAAAGAAGAACCACCGTAGCATGGTCCGTAACGTGGGTCAAACTGATTGTCGTCCACCGATCGATCGATGACCTCACACACCAGCCCTTGCGTGTTTCAGTTCATCACGCGGCTGCTTAACGGCGGTGCCGAGGCACACCTCATCGAGACCGTTCGTCGCTTGGACGAGTACGATGTCACCGTCGGCCACGGAGCATTCTACCACGATTCTCAGGTTAAGTGTCTCGAACGTGAGGGTATTACAACGAAGACATTTCCGCTCGTCCGCCACTACAATCCCGTGACTGCACCCTTTGCCGTCCTCTCTGTCGCCCGATATCTCCGTCGAAATGACTTCGATATCGTCCATACCAACAGCACAGAGGCAGGTATCATCGGACGGTTCGCTGCCGCCATCGCCGACGTTCCGGTCGTCGTCCACACAGTACATGGTGTTCCGTTTTCCGATGACCGTAACGTCCTGCTGAACCGGTTCGTGCTCGCGGGTGAGCGTCTCGCTGCACGCCACACTGACCGGATCATTACGAACGCGGACGTCATGGCCGAAGAGTACCTCGATCGAGGGATCGGCACGCGCGATCAGTACACGACGATCCCCAGTGGGATCGACCTCGAGCCGTTTCGGGAAGCGTCCCCGGCAGCGGACCTCCCAGGGGAGCGCCCGCGTGTCGCCATGATCGGCCGACTCGCCGACGGGAAGGGATTCGATGTCCTGCTCGATGCTGTAGCCGATATTCGCCAGGAAGCGTCGATCTGTATCGTCGGTGACGGGCCGCTATCCGACAAGCTCAAAAACGAAATCGAAACGCGTGGTCTCGCTGATCGCGTCTCTCTCACGGGCTACCGTGAGGACGTGCCACGTGTGCTCGCGGCCAGCGATGTCCTAGTGTTGCCATCATTCCGTGAAGGAACTCCCCGCGTGATTACCGAAGCAATGGCCGCCGGGCTTCCGGTCGTCGCGACGGACATCGCCGGAATCCCTGAGCAAGTTGAGCACGGCGAATCCGGCTACCTGATTCCCCCAGGTGACGCTGCTGCACTTGCTGATCGACTGAACGAATTGCTGGCCGACCCACGGCTGCGTGAGCGCTTCGGCCAGCGCGGTTCCGAACGGGCGAGCCAGTTGTCCGTCAAGGCGATGGTCGACACAACGACTGATCTGTACGAATCGTTGCTGTCGGAATCCCGGAGAGACACCGGACGCTGATCGCTGGTTCAACCGTCTTGGTCGGGTCTGATCAGTCAGACTCTGACGGTCGTGTGTTCTCACGGTGCTGCATCGCCGGTGTCCGGAACACGATCCGCTCGGACAGGCCGATCGCACCAAAGAGGAATATGACCCAGAGGAACATCTGGCGGTGTCGCATGCCGGTCCCGTAGTTGGCCGTCCCGACTCCGTATAGCGTTACCGCGACGATCAACCCGATCAAGAGACCGACAGTTATCGGGAACTCTCGCTGTGCCAGCCAGTGGACACCCCACACGGCCGCGATGGTGAACCCGATGTTGACGAGTCCCTCGACACTGACCAAAAGATCTGGAACGGTCTCGATCATCCACGGGAACGGTGCATACAGGAAATACGCAGCCCCGATCCAGCTAAACGCCAGCAATTCGAGAACAGTCCTGGGCACTACGTCTGGCAAGTACACGGTCCGACCAAACGCCCTCATATCCCGGATTCGAGCGAGCCGTTTGATTCCGTCCCGTACGAGTGGCAACGCGAGTACGAACCCCGCCACGGAAAGTGCGGTCCCGATCGAAACTGATCGGCTGGGATTCGATGTTCGCTCGATCGCGTGGGCAGCGAGCGCTGCCGCGATTGCCGCAACACATATAACAACGTTATCCGCTCGCATGATGTATGCGATGTACAGCGTAACGCCGGCGAGCGGATACGTGAGTCGGCGCGAATAGTATCGAGACGAAACGACCAGCAGGCGGGTCGCCGTCGTGATGCCGAACAGGACGATCGCCTCGCGCAACACCGTGCTATGGACGGCGACGAAGCTCGGATAGAAGATCATCGGCAAGGCGGCGAGCACACCCGCCTGATGGGAGTGGTACGTCCGGGCGATGAGATAGACGTTATAGATGGCAAACGCGGCTAGTAGCGCGTTCCCGAGGCGTGCATATAATCCACTCGGACCCGGTAACAACCAGAACGGGGCGAGGAAGGACCCCCAGAGGTCGTAAATGTATCCCGCGCCCGGCGTCGTCAGCTGTCCCTGCATGATATTTCCTGCAATAATGCTTGCGACCCTGACGAATCCACGCGCGTCCGCTGTCGAATCCGGGTTGAGCGTCGTGAAGGTCGTGATGACTGCTGCAACAGCCCGAACGAACAACGCGGCGATGAAGACGACAAGCCCTTGTCTCTGTCTCGTGGCCATCTCTCGAAACACTTGCCTGTTCCTGTTGTCCGACAACCCTGAGGCCTTCACTTCGACTATCCTCAGGTTTCCCCTCGACGCACATAAGTACTGTTTTGATCTCTGCGGGGTACTATAATGACCTGCCGGCGTGATCACTCGATATCGGGCGTCCCGAGCAGACTAATCGAGGTATCCTAGTTGCTCCAGTCGATCTGTTACTGTCCCTGCGCTATCGCCGACCATTCCAGACAGATAAGATCGCTCTCCGGGTTCCGGGGCTCGGGTTAGCGCCTTCGCATCACGTAGCTCTGGCGGAATGGTTCCGTCCATCACCGGGGCGGGCCGGTATCCGAACAGTTGCAGCACGAGCGGAGCGACCGCGGTCGCGTCCATTTCGACGTCATCGGCCGGATCGATCGACGGCCCTGCCGCGACGAACAGTCCCTCGTAGGTGTGACTGAACTCGTCTGTCCCCTCGAAAATCGGTTCACGAATGACGTCCGTCACCTTCCATGCCATGCGGTTCGGCCGAAACAAGATATCTGGGGCGGAGCGCTCGTTCGGAACGTCGCTTCCGTGGCGACCGTGTCTGTCGTAGACTGTTTCGAACACCGGCTCGCCGTCGGGTGTGCTGACCTCCCGGAGCGCGTCGACGAGTTCCCTTCGCACGTCTTCGAACTCTTCGGGTGGGATCACCCCGTCCGGGTCGCGCCCGTCGACGTTACAGCGGATCCCGAGCGACGAGACAGACCGGCAGTACGCCTCCGACGCCGACCAGTCGACGTGGTCTGCGGCCTCGAGTATCAGTTCGTCGGGAAACATTCGCCGGACCGGCTTCGCCAGCCCGACGACTGACAGCGCCTTCTCGGCACGCTGGGGCGTGAGACCGAAGCGACGAAACGCCGTCAGTGAGGCCCCGAGGAGCCGGTCGACGGTTGAGGAGTCTCCATCTCCCTCGTCAGCTATCGGCTTCGTCGTTTCGCCCCACGAATGCCGTTCCGATTCAGTAGCGGTCTGTAGCTGTCCCCGGTCTCGGAGCCAGGTATTACACCGGAACGTCCGCTCGTACTCGTGGATCCCGTGGTCGGAGACGACGATGACTGTCGTGTCGTCGTCAGCGAGTGCAAGCAATCTGCCGATCGCCCGATCGACAGCCCGGTACACACGTCGGACGGCGTCCCTGTCATGTCCCATCGTGTGGAATATCGCGTCGGTCCGTTGGAACTGGACCATCATGAACGACCAGTCGTGGCGGTCGGAGAGGGTCTCAGCTGCTGTCACCCGTGACTCGACCAGCCGTTCGTTCTCCGCGATCGTTTCCTCGCGAGTGTCGGTCTTTCGAGCATAAATCCGGTAATCCTCACCGAGTGTCGACTGTGGAGCCGCCTCGCCATCGAGCAAGATATCGCTATTCTCCGGTGCGAGATATCCCGGGACGATACTGCCTGAACTCCGATAGGCCGGGTGGGTCACGGGAACGTTAATCACGACCGGCGTCGCTCCCCCTTCGTCAAGGTAGTCCCAGAGATACGGTACATGAATATCTCTGGCGTTGACCAGCTGCGGTTGCTCACCCGTGTAGTCGTAGAAATCGTAGATGCCGTGGGTCCAAGGGCTCGTCCCTGTGGTGATGGACGGCCAAGCCGACGGCGTCCAGGGCGGGGTCGTTGTCACGAGCGGACCCGAGACGCCTCGGTCGAGTAGCATTTCGAGGTTCGGCATATCGCCCTGTTCCACCAACGGCGTGATCTGCTTGAAGCAGCCGGCGTCGAGACCTATACAGAGAACAGTGTTGTCTGTCATCGTGATAGGAGGGATACGCAGTCGTAGCGTGAGCGGTCCAAAATAGGTGCCGGTCCACCCGTGAGAAGGATCCATTTCGTTTACTGTTCGACACGAGCGGTCCGAAAACGCGTCTTCAAGCGGTGTGTTTTTTCGTAGGCGGCCTCAGATACATATTCGATGACCTCTGAGGAGCAAATCCGGGTCACGTATTTGATCAATACGCTCGGTGTCGGCGGTGCGGAGCGTGGTATGGCCCGCCTGTTTTCGAGTCTGTCGCCCGACCGGTTCGACATCAGGGTTATCGGGATTGCGACTCGCGGCGGGGGCATCGTCGACCTGCTCCCCGATCATGTCACGGTAATCGATCTCGGAATGGACTCCCCACGTGAGGCAACTCGTCTGTGGACTGTCTGGCGTGAACTCTCCGAGACAGATGTGCTCGTCACGTCGCTCTATCACGCGACCCAGGTCGGCCGCGTGCTCGGGACACTCCGCCGGGTTCCCGTCATCTTGAGTTGGCAACACAACGAACGCCTTGAGAGCTCGCTTCGGCAGCGACTGTTCGGCCTGCTGTCCGCTCTTGACACGGCTGTGCTGGCGGACTCGAAGGCGGCCGTGACAGGTGCTGTTGAATCGGGAGTCCCCCCCGAGAAGGTTCATCGCGTACCGATCGCGGGGATCGATCTTGATGAATACGATTCGGTCTCACACGGGCCCCGGGACACCGTCACGGTCGGGACTGTCGGGCGGCTGGCACCGCAAAAAAACATACATGCCGCCCTTGACGTGGCTGCGTCGTTGCAGAACGAGTCCATCGAGTTTCGGATCGCCGGCAAGGGCCCCCAGCGGGACGAACTTGAGAACCGGATACGTGCCGAGTCGATAGACAACGTCACGCTCGAAGGGTTCGTCGACAGTGTCCCGCACTTTCTGGGTGGTCTTGATGTCTACTTTCAGCCCTCTGTTCGCGAAGGGCTCTGTGTCACGGTCATCGAGGCGATGGCTGCTGGATTACCGGTCGTAGGGAGCGCAGTCGGCGGGATTACCGAAACCGTCGTGCCAGGCGAAACCGGGCGGCTCGGAGACCCGTCGTCGACGGACGCCTTCGCGGACGACATCCTCGAATTGAGTGGCGACCACGAGCTTCGGGCTATATTTGGGACTGCCGGGCGCGAGCGCGTTGCAGAACACTACTCTCGGGAGCGATTGGTCGAGGAGTTTCTGGACGTGGTTGAAGAAAGCATTTCAGACACTGGTATGTGACATCGTTCTCTAACCAAACCCATGTATACACTCCAGAGTGTAAAGAACGCGATCGAACAGCCACGATTAGCAATAGCGGAACTAAATCGCATATACCACCAGGGACTGGGCTTCAGGTCCCGTCCGGCCAACCCTGATGACGGCATCGATATCGTACGCGAAGACTGGGATACGCTGATTCTCCTCGACGCATGCCGATTTAATGCCTTCGATGAGTTACTCTCTGATCTTCCGGGAGAACTGACGAGAGTCGAGTCGAAAGCGTCGGCGACAGGTCAGTTCTTGCGTGCGAACTTCTCCGACCGAGAACTCCACGACACGGTGTACGTTACCGCGAATCCACAACTGTACCGGGTCCAGGACGGGACAGACGGTGCTGCGCCGATAAACGTCGATTTCCACGATCAGATCGAGGTCTGGCAGGACAACTGGCATGAAGAACACGGGACAGTCATGCCCGAGGAAGTTACCGAAGCGGCTCTTCGTGCCGCCGAACAGTATCCGCACAAGCGTCTGATTGTCCATTATTTGCAACCTCACACTCCGTACGTCGGGGAGACAGGTATCGGGAAGCTCCCTACGGAATACACAAGCCTCTGGGGTGCTTTCCGCAAGGGCGAGGTCGACGTGGAACTAGAGACAGCCAAAGTGGCTTACCGCGAAAACGTCGAGTTGTTACGTCCACACGTGGCGCGATTGCTATCTGAACTCAACGGGAAAACGGTCGTGACCGCGGATCACGGAGAGTTACTCGGAGAACGAGATTCCCCGATCCCGATCCGTCGTTTCGGTCATCCCGCACACACTGACCATCCGAAACTCATCAACGTACCGTGGCTAGTTCACGAACGAGGATCACGGAGGCGTATCGTTTCTGAACGGCCAAGTGGAGAGACGGACAACAGATCTGTCGATTCAGACGTCGTTGCGAACCGACTTCGAGACCTCGGATACGCCTGATCACAATCGGTAATCAATACAGCTTTCTATTAGGCAAGTTTTAGACGCGTCGTGAGCAAGGGGTTTACGCACGATGCGGGTCTGTTACATCACTAATGGATTAAAAATGGGGCACTACCACTACGCGCAAAACCTGCTTGACGGCCTCACCGACATCGATGACTTCACTATCGATGCGTTCTACCTGAATGAGGACGAAGCAGCGGAGTTCCCTGGCGCAGATTCGATACGAGCCCTGGCCACGACAACCAAACGCACACGTCTGTTGAATATTCTTGCCACGCTTTTTTATCATGTGCAATTTCTCATCTACCTGCTCACCTGTCGGCCTGACGTCGTCCATTTCAATACGGTTTTCCGGAATCAGTACCACACGTACGGATTGGCTCTCTTGGGAAAACTCAGTGGAACTCATGTCGTTCGGACGGTGCACGAAGTGACGGCTGAACGATTACGGGACGTGTCCCGCGTTGAGAGACGGACCGCTTATCGCCATCTCCGAGCATGTGATCATCTGATTGTCCACTCTGAAGACGTCAGAAGAGATCTGCAGTCCAGCGGCGTCGAAACACCAACCACAGTGCTGCCGCATGGCAACTACCTCTTTTTTAGAGAGCATCTAAACCCAGATGCTGACCCGCCACTTCCAATCGAGACTGGACCCGTAGTCATGTTTTTCGGGCCGAAACATCACAAAGGAATCGACCTCTTCGCGGACGCGTTGACGCAGGTCGACACGTCATTTACTATCTGGATCGCGGGGGCCATCGCGGATGATGCCGACGAATACGTTCAGCGAATCGAGTCGCTGCCGCGGACGCACGTCGATAGCGGGTACATTCCCGACGAAGCGATCCCAGACTACTTCCATCACGCGGATGTGGTGGTCTTGCCGTATCGGTCGGGGACCACTAGTGGTGCCGTACACCTCGCCCGTGCGTTCGAGACCGCTGTCGTCACGTCTCCCCTTACATGTTTAACTGATGTCATCGATCACCGTGTAGACGGCTATGTGCTGTCGGAGAACTCGTCGACCGCGCTCGCAGATACGCTCGACGTGCTCGTCTCGTCACCTGAACTGATGCGCGCGCTCGCCGAGACGGGACTCGAAACTGAACGGTCGTCACGATTCGATTGGAGGCGTATCGGAAAAGAAACTGCAAAGACTTATGTGTCAATTTCCTAACCTAGTAATCATCGGTGAGCAATCATAGACGTTTCCAACGTACAGTAAACAGAATCCTTGGTCCGAGCATCCTTGTAATCATGGTGTAAACTGTTTTCGACATAGACTATTTATACGAACGGAGTCTGAAGCTGATGTGAAACGGAAAGCATACCAGGCCCTCTCAAAACTAGGTCAAAGCGTGAGTGACTCTCGGTTGGCTAAAGTGCCACTTATAGAACAAGGATACAGATCGGCAAAAAAACGCTTAGATCCAGAATACATTCAATATGAGGGGTATACCCTACACATTCCTTCTTATGAAACCGTGGCACAGCGGATTTCGGAAGACGGTGCACACGAGAAGAGTGTTAGAGATGCTATTTCTCAGAACTTATCGCCAGGAGATACCGCCATTGACCTTGGAGCACACTACGGCAGTCACACCCTTTCAATGGCAAACTACGTTGGCCCAGGAGGGTATGTTATAGCATTTGAACCCTATCCACAAGCGGGAAAATACCTACAGCGGACCATTGATACAAACTCATTGAGGCAAGTTGAATTGGTCAATCGAGCAGTAGGCAATGATAACTCTTCCGAGGCCATGGTGGCCAATGATTCGAGCACATTTCGATCTATAGATAACTTCTCGGAAAATGGGACTGAAAAGATAGAAATCGATAAGATAAAGCTATCTGCCTTTATGGATAATAAAGAGATAGAGACAGTCGACCTTATGAAAGTTGATATTGAAGGAGGCGAAGGAGAATTATTTGAAGATATACACGACGTTATAGAGAAATTCAACGCAATTGTTCTAGAATATCATAACAATATCGTAAATGAAGAGAGTGGGCAGTTTATATTCAGAAACTTAGAACAGCATGGATCAATTGAAACGGTTTCAGGCCGTCCGATACAGACCCTGAACCAATTCCTAAATTGTGATGAGCACATGATCTGGAAATTAGGATAGATGGATGATTTGAATATAATAAAAAATATGAGGATACACCCCCACACGGACAAGCCGGGTTTATGCAGACATATCCCCGGAACCGGTTATTGTCTGAGTGAAGTTATTGATGTGATATACGACCTGGAATGTTCAATGAGTGGAGTGGTAGCGCTATCTGGAATATAAATATTCAACCAATAATAATGACAGATATAACAATATTACATTTGATCCCGAACTACTCACAAACGAACCTCAAGAAGGGAGTGAGCCAGTATGCTAAATCACTGAGCGAAATGGGACATGATGTAACACTGGTGATTTATGAAACAAAAAAGAACGAAGACGAGAATCTCGATATTCCGAATGTTGAGATAGACCGTATTTCGATACGTGACGAATCTAAGCTAATAAGAACGACTTCATACATATTATCATGCGATACAGATGTGATAATAAGCCAAAACGTACTGGAGAAGAGATATTTAATTTGGGTTGCCCTCGCGTGGGCACAAGGTATAGATTTTCTTATGAAGATCGATTATACACCCGGAATACCACCACTCACACCCAGTATCCGTATAAAGCATCGGGTAAAGTTACAAATTCTATCGGAATTTTGTCGGGGACTGTTTGTACCGACTCAAAACGCCGCCGACGAGTTGGTTTCAATATACCCAAAGTTAGATCATAGGGTTCAGTCACTACCATCTGGATATAATGACGAGTACTTTGTAGAGAGAAAGGAGTCTAATAAGTCCATATTATATGCAGGGCGTTTGGTAAGTGACAAGGGTGTTAGGGATCTTATATGTGGTTTCAATAAAATAAAAGATGAATATAGCAACTGGACGTTGGAAATCGCTGGTGATGGAAAAATATATGACGATATGAATAAAGAAAACGTACAATTCCATGGTCACGTTGAAACACAGGAATTGATCGATCTCTACGCCAAAGCGGAGATATTCTGCCTACCATCTCTCCACGAAAGCTTCGGGAATGTTCTAGTTGAGGCAGCAGGTGCAGAAACCGCAATCATATCAACAGAGGTGGGGGTTGCTCCCGAACTGTTGGACGGTGCAGGTTTGTTTATAAATAAAAGGGATAGTGATGATATAGCCGAGAAATTACGCACTTATATTGACAATGATGATAAAAGAAGGGCCGATGCAAAAAAGTTGAAGCAAAACGCGAAGAACTATAAGATAGAACGGGTAACAAAAATAATATCAGAATATTTATAATGTGGCTTTGTGCTCCTAACAAATCACAGTGCGTCAATAATTGCTACCAAATAAGTTATTTCTGAGTTCTGAGCTGACATATTATCAAGATTAAATGGAAAGGATACAAAATGACCACTGCAATTCTTCTATAATCTGAAGATGATGATCGCTGCAGTATTATATACGTTTCATGTATGGCACATTGTTGATTTCAGACTATTGATCGAAAAGTGTGTCTGAGCGTTTCACTACCCGGTTGTCGATACAGCACCCACCGTAGTTGGAACTCTATGGGATACTATGTCAACTTGCTCTTAGTGACGCCTCGGTAGGGCGAGAGGCGCCGTCATGTCAACATCGCTTGGCTACCGCAGGTATTGAGATGGACTTCGTCGTCGACGTGGACGACATATCTTCGGTTGAATGAGTCGCCCCTTCGGACGTTGGTACGCTCGAAACGTCAATATAGAAGGCAAACGACTCCTGATACCGGTCGAACGGTGGGAGTCGAATCATCGATTTATTTGCGGCTTTCATCAGAACCAGCACTGCTGTCCGTACTGCATTCGGAGTGATCATTACAGGTGGCTTGTCGCTACTGTAGTACGAGCTACACCCTACCGTAGACAGGCCACCCGAATACGCACAGAAGTCGCGCCCACAATCTTCCCTGCAGGGACGTACACTCGGTTGATTTCAACCGGTCCGACAAATCGAGAGAGTTGCATTGAGCGCTTCAGAGCGCTCGATACGCCGGTACGTTGTTTTGGGTGTAAACTCGTTTTCACAATGCAGCTGGCGAAAATTAATGATAGCACTAATAAATAATTAAATTGAGAATAGCTACCACCGGAGTGTAATCTCCGAATGAACGAAAATAGTGCCATCTTGTCGTTTGCTTGTGCGATCACAATTCACATGGGACTACCGCCGAAATTCTCTATGTCCGAGACTCTGATCAGACGGTCAGAACGTCAACTAGAACAGGAAAAACCGTCACGCCGGCGAATCCGATCCAAGAGATACGCTGCGGCTCATTCAGGGACAAATACATCGGGCAAAATCAGCCGTATCAGGCACCGTTGACGCGGTTCGCTTGTCCCATTCGACTCCACAACCACCGTTAACCAGTATCAGTAATCTCCTACACAGGAGCGTAATATTTTATTAATTTTTTACTCCCATTTTTCACGCTGTATTTAAATATGCAATTTTCACTCAATAATCAAGAGGATTAGAATGGACGTTTCGAAACAATTAGGGTGGGAAGATGCAAACCGGAAGGTGTGACTAATCGGATATTAGTTTCAGGCGGAGCGGGGTTTCTTGGCAGTCACCTCTGTGAACGGTTGCTAAATGAAGATCATGAGGTCATCTGTTTTGATAACTTTGGGAGCGGGCAATTGGATAATATTAGTGGTTACAAGGATCATCCCAAATTCACCATTAATGACCGAGATATTCGACTTTCGGGTTCGTTACCTCCGGTAGATCGGATATATCACCTTGCGTCTAGAGCATCGCCAGCTGATTTCACGGATTTCCCGGTTGATATTGCGTTAACAAACACACAAGGAACAAGACGATTATTAGATCACGCTCGAGCATGCGATGCGAGGATGGTTTTTGCCAGTACGAGCGAGGTTTATGGCAATCCAAAAGTCCATCCTCAACCCGAAACTTACACTGGGAACGTGGATATTCGCGGAATTCGGGGATGTTATGACGAATCCAAACGCTTTGGGGAGACATTAACTGTTGCATACCAGCGAAACTACGATATGGATGTTCGGACAATCCGAATTTTCAACACATACGGACCACGGATGCGACCTAATGATGGTCGAGTGGTTCCAACCTTTGTTACTCAAGCCCTTCGAGGTGAAGATCTCACTATCTACGGTGATGGTGAACAGACCCGTAGCTTTTGTTATGTAGATGATCTTATTGAGGGACTAGTTTCTGTCATGCGTGCTGAGGATCCCGAGTATGACGTATATAACATAGGGAAAGAAAATGAACTCACAATAAACGAACTTGCAGAGGAAGTGCTCCAGCTGACCGATACCGATTCTAACATCATATATAAACCCCTCCCTGAGGATGATCCTAACCAACGCCGGCCTGATGTCACTCGAGCCAAAGCAGAACTGAACTGGAATCCTAGGGTGCCACTTCATGACGGTCTAAAGCAAACGATTGACTATTACAAGATTAGCCATCAGATTGGCGACTGAACGCCTCTAATATGCTCGCACACAAAATCAAAAATGCATATTATCGAGGGGGATTAAAAGAAGTATTCCATGGAGCCTGCCGTTTAGGTATAGAAACGGCTATCGGACCTAGAGGGAATATATCGATCGATGGTCGTCAGTTTTTGTACAGGGACAAAATTTCAAATAGCACGGATGAAGTTGAAAATTACTGGGAGTTACCAGTGAAAGATGGACTTGAGCCTCTTCGTGAATCTGAGAGTAAAAATCCTTTTGATAGCACGCAAGAACAGATGGAGTTCGTCCAAACACGCCAGTACTCTTATCGCCCTGATTTTGTATGTGAAGTGAGTGATGTTCGGCTTCTAGGACCCAGCGGAATGGGCGTAACTAAAAATAAAAAAATCCTCTCTGATTCTATTACAATGCCTAACCAACCTAGTCGAATACAGGGTGCGATCCAGCGGGGATATATTCACAATCCATTACTGACTGCTGAAACTCTCCATACAACCTGGCGGTCATCTTGGAGATCTTCACAGACATTAGATTGTGCGTGCTCCCTATTTAATTCCTGGAATAACTATTACCACTGGATTCTTGAACACCTTCCAAAGCTACGAGCAGTTAAATTTTATAAGAAAAGAACTGGCACTATGCCTACACTTATCATCCCAGATAATCCTCCATCATTTATTACGGAGACTCTAGAAATGCTTGGATTTGATCCAGAAGACTGTATTCAATGGGATTCCCCAGCAATGGATATAGAGAGACTCATTTTGCCCGGCTTCCCCGAAGCAAATCCGATGAACCTACACTGGTTGCGAGAAAATCTTAGGACATATGATGGGTCATCTACTAACCTTCCGTCTCGAATCTATATATCTAGAAAAAAAGCTCCAAAAAGACGGATTGAAAATGAATCTGAGCTTGTAAGCCTCCTATCCAAATACGGATTTGAACGCGTGCTCGCAGAAGAGTTATCTGTCAAAGATCAAATTCGATTATTTTCTAACGCAGATGTAATAATAGGGCAGCATGGTGCTGGATTAACGAATATGTTATGGGCCGACGATGCAACTATTTTCGAAATGCACAACGAGGTTATTGTAGACCACTATTATGTACTGGCGAACAATCTCGGACATGAATATGTTCCAATTTCTGCTGAAAGTAAAAACCCGGATAATATTCACTCTGATATGGTCATCAATATTGAAGACATTAACCAGTCACTGTCAGGCCACGTGTGAGAATGTTTAATATTCTTATAATATTGTGTGGAGTTATCGTCCAATTATACATTCGTACTGAGAAGATGTTTTAGCTTTCCCTGCGAATGAATAACTCATTTCCCCGATAACCGGTCTAGAATGATCCTGAATGTCCGGAATCTACGCGTCCCAACCAACAATTAATCATAATAGCACTCTAATGCTGGTTAGCTGGTCAGTTTGACAGACTGTCAATACTACACTGTCCTTTCCTCGATAAGACTTGTCCCGTAGTCGATCCCTGGCACTATCCCGTGTATCAACTCTTCGTCACCCTCGTCGACAACAAGAATATCGGTTTAGACGATTTAAGAGTTGTCTCTCGGTCGTCACAATTACTCCCCATTCCCTATACCGACCGGTACCTGTTTTCACTTCCATGTGAATCGCCAGCCTAACGCTTATCCCACAATACAGCAAATAGAGGTAAGATCAATTCGACGCGTGACGGAGGTACCCACAAGGACGGGATCCGAATTCGGCGCGAGGGGACTGTAGGTTATCAAGGATATCAAAACTGGCGTCACCACACAGAGCAAGACTCGTCAGAAGGCTGTGAAAATGCTCGACGATATGGTCGTGGTGTAAGAGTGAAAGCGGCCGCGAGCCCACGGACGAGCAACTCAGAGACTTGTGGGATCGACCCCGATGACAACACGACCGGGATACCGAACTTTCCGGCTTGATGCAACAAATAGCGCAGGGTGCATCTTCCGGCAAAGACGGTTATCAAGCCGCTAATAAATGTCGGCGGCTTTGAGTGTCGTCGGACGACTGGCGGCCACGACCGAATCTACTACTAACATCTGATCAACAAGGGCAGTCAACGACAAGTTACCATCCCTCTGCACCCGTACAACGGTGCAACGACAGGCTCATCAAGCGGAATAATCCAGCCGCTGCCAAGGTGCTATTCCTTCCTTCGACTCCACAGCTCGTTCTCAGAGTGTCAACAATCTTTTACACAAGGAGATTCTTAAAATGGTGCGACATCATATAATGTGGGATATTCGAATAGTTAGCGGTCCTCACGGAAACCCGTTTGGGAGAACACTAACGAATCCAAATCATTCCAATTATTTTATATATACCCCAAAGCCTCCAACTGACTTTGTGACCCTTCCGATGATAATTGAGAACTCTCTCTGGGCTCTTCTGCTTCAATTACTTTCCGATGGTCTGAATCGGCGACCAGCCACGGTACCTTGACCAATTCTTCAGTGTATGTCTTCGCCGGATGTAAGTGTTCCACAACCGGAATAGGCGATGATCTATCGAATAGGAATTCTCCATGGTCTGCTGTGATTACTGTCTTACCGCGTAGTTGCTCTATAAGATAGCCAGCGGCCGAGACAGCGTGATCAACGTTCTCTCGGTACGCTTCAACCAACGTTTCGGTAGCGAACGAACAGTCACCAGTGAAAGTATCCTGCCATGGTGTAGCCGACTTCTGATGGATTTCCTGGCCAGTTGGGCCAAGATATGGGAGATGTGGAGGGACAATATGAACAATCAATCTTTTATTTGGGTACCTCGCTGCAATTTCGATGGCTTTCTCTGCTGTCGTGTCCGCAGGAATAACATAATCCGCAACGCGAGTGGTATTATGAACTTCGATTGCATCATCCGGTGGACTTTCCCAGAGGTTCTCCAAGTGATGAACATCTAAATTAAACGAATATTTCTTTTGAAATGTTGTGCCTTTGTCGAAGTCTTCCACACCCACGTGATATGGCACGACACTCGCCGAAACGTAGACTGTATCGTGAAGTTTTTCACCAGCGAAATTCGAGTTGAGCCACTCCGGAGTCTGAGACCCTCTAGAGATTTTGTATTCTAACTCGCCTGGTAATTCATGCCTTTTCATTGCCTCTTTGAAAAAGTCGAAGCGACACGAGTCAAGGATCACGAGGTTATCCCAGTCTTCCTCAAAGATGTGGACTCCCTTTTTATTATAGTCCCACCTTCCGTTTCTCGTATACCAAGCTTGGTTGAGACGCCGTCCGACGCTATGTCTGAGCGCATTATCGCTCACAAGCGATGGTAACCGTTTGATAGACCTGATGGGACGATCCAAGACCTCGTCGATGATGGTCTTCGTCATAATTGGTACACTCTCTGATCGAAATTGCTCATACCTTGGAATGGCTCCATTTGCCAACGAGTGGTTGCCGGTATAATTCCATTGTAAAATGTCTCATTCCGATCTTGACGCGGCGAACTTGGGATCACGCCATCTCTGGTTTCAAATTCATGTATCATCGTGTTTTTGTATTTAGCCATGTGTCAACTTGAGATTGGATTTCCGTGGTGAAGCGCTCGGGCCCATAACGTGATTTAGGATCTGGAAGCGATCTTAGTAACTCTTCCTGTCGAGCTTGGGATCGAATAACCTCTTCGATTATATTGATTGCCTCCTTCGGAGACGAATACGTCAAAGCAGTTTCTCTACCCACTATTTCGACCTGTCCCCCTGAGTTAGGAACGAATGGGATCATCCCACTAGCGACCATTTCTGCCACAGCCATGCCAAAGTGTTCGTGCTTTTTCGTATGTAGGCCATATCGAACCGAATTCAGTAGAGAAATTAATCTATCACGGGAAACTTCGCCATGAAATTCTACAAAGTTTAACTCTTTAGCACGGTTTTGAACTTCTAATGCGTATTCGCTACCATCAGGTTGTCCGATTAAGTGGAGAGTCAAATCGTTGCCTTTCTGATTTAGCTGTTTTACAATATCAATTGCCAACCCGGTCCGCTTGTCTGGTGCTATTCTTCCTACGGCCACAAAGCCATTCTCGCGCTCTGTCCATTTTTTTCCCGCTGATTCCCCAGCCTTTACAGGCGGATAGACGACACTGGGTTTGATTCCCCAGCAAGACTCTAGAATGGAGGCCATCCACTCTGAATTAGTTAACATAGGACCGCAACCTAGTTCAAGTCCTGCAATTTTTTTTGCGACTATATCTCGAGTGCATCCGAATAGTTCTTTTTCTTCTTCAGGAGACGATAAACACCGATACAATGGATGGTGAACATACTGTAGAGCCCCACCCGGAACAGTCAACTCATTAAATGCGCTGATTATCCCATCATAGTTCTCGGACCGTTTTCTGACGGCTCTAGCGAAGACTGCATGCCGAATTTTATACATACTCATCCCGTCAGCTAACTTCTCTGCTATGGTACCGAGAAGTTGGACATCCGTTCCACGTGTGTTCGTCATATAGTGATCATCTAGGGTAGTGAAGTCTGGCCGACTAGCAGTGAGGAGTGTCACATCATGTACCGAACACAAGGCATCTATCATATGGAGACATACTGCTTCGGCTCCCCCTCCACGTTCAACGTCTGGATGGTATATTCCAATTTTAGCCATCTTGGTAGAGCACCTCGTCGTAGAAGGATTCTAGTTCCGAAGCCACCTTCGAAGGAGCGAACGTAGCCTCAACCCGCTGGCGACCTGCTTGGCCAAGGTCAGTTCGCAATTCGGGATTAGTAATCAGCCGTTCAAGCGCATCAGCCAAGTCGTCGCTTGAGCGTTCATCAATGACAAGTGCTGTTTCACCAGGTTCGGTGACATGTGGGATTCCTCCTACATCTGTTACAACTGCTGGCAGACCGCAGGCCATCGCTTCCAAAAGTCCCATCCCGAATTGTTCTTCGTTATTCGTCATTGTGACACTCGGGAGAATAAAAATGTCTGAGATTGCATACAAGCCGGGCATCTGTTCGTGAGGAATTCGCTCAAGCCAATTAATCTGATCGTTCTGTTTTATCCGTTCTGTGAGATTTTCGCCCATCATATTTTCTCCAACGAGTATAAGACGAGTTTTATTATATTTGTCTTGTATATTGAAAAACGCCTCAAGGAGATACGGGGTACCCTTCTGTTCAGATGGCCTGTGAACGAATAGTATAGTCGTCTCGTTTGTCGTTGCGGTTGGCAGGTTATATTCTGTTGGAGTATTTTTGATATTTGGCTGAAATTTATCTATTGGTATCGTATTTGGTATGACATCAATCTTTTCGAACGTAACCCCTTCATGGATAAGTGCCCGCTTTCCAGCCTTGGTGGTTGTTGTGATGCCGTCTGCTGTACTGTTAACGAATTTCTTTAGCCACCATAATATGGGATTATGCTGAAATCGTGGATATGGGATGTTTTCGCCAGCAGTGAATGTGAACTTCACATCCTCGTTCCGGGCTGCTAGCGCTGCTTGGATGGAAAAAGCGTTAAAATTCTCATTAGCGTGCAAAACATCGAATTCCTCTACAAGAGATGAAATCCCATAGAGGTATCCTGCAGGTAGTCGTGCCTTCCTTAGGGCGGCAAATCCGAAGTGATCATAATCAAAAAGGTCGTATTTCCCATCAACCCAGGGAAACTTTCGAATAGGAAGGTCAATACCAGATGTGTCATATCGTGACGGATCACTCCCAAACGCGACCACATCGTACTTAGAGTTGCGGTTGAGTTCTTCCCAGACCAGCACGTTCCCATCATCACGAAGATTCTGGCCTTTTATTAATGCTATTTTAGTCATATTCTACGATTTTGAATTAACAAGCACCATAATAAGACAACCATTTGTAATATTGCACATATTCTATCTCCGTTGTATACGTTACACCTACCGTAGAGAATATTTATTCCTTCGATTGGATAGCATACAGTTCCGCATAGGGCCCGCCATTGTCGACCAGTTTAGCGTGCTCACCCTTTTCGACGATCTCCCCATCGTCAACTGAATAGATCCGATCAGCATTTTTTACTGTCGAGAGCCGATGCGCAATTCCGATCATCGCGTAGTCACGATCCATGTCCTCGATAGCGGCTTGCACCTCCCCTTCGAGGTGCGAGTCGAGGTCACTCGTCGCCTCGTCAAGCACCAGCACGTCGGCGTCTTTCAACAGTGCCCGAGCAAGCGCCACTCGCTGTCGCTGGCCACCTGACAGCCGAACGCCGTCGTCGCCGAGTTGCGTCTCGTACCCATCTGGCAGGTCGTTGAAGAACTCGTCTACCTTAGCGATCCGAACTACTCGGTCAAGCTCCGTTTCAGAGACGTCTCGGTTGCCGATTGTGAGATTGTACCGTAGCGTGTCATTAAATATGTGCGGGTCCTGTCGCACGACGGCGATCTTCGAGCGCCACTCGTCAATATCCATTTCGTGAATCCGGCGACCGTTTGCCCGAATCCTTCCCGAGTCGGGTTCGTACATCCGAACTAGCAAAGAGACGATTGTCGATTTCCCGGCCCCGGATTGGCCAACGAACCCGACAAATTCCCCTTTCTCGAACTCGAACGAGATTCCAGAGAGCGCCTGCTCGTCTTGGCCCTGGTACGAGAAATGTACGTCGTCGAATTCGACTGCCTGTATTTCCTCCGGGACAGGTTTCGTCTCTCTCATCGGTTCGGTATTGTGGTCGAGTTCGTCGAGAAACTCCTGTGTTCGAACGAGATGGGGGAGGTTGTTTTCCATCCGATAAAAATGAGTGTTCAACATGCTCGCTTTTGGACCGAGGCGGAACATCGCGAACAGGAACACGCCCAGTGCGCCGAGCGATAGGTTTGCGAACGTGAGTGCGAGATATATCAACACGAAGACTGAGATCGCGGTGAGGAGGTTGTAGAAGTTGTTAATCGCCTGTTCGTTGCGTTGAAGAACGATACTTGAGTCGGCCCACCGATCGGCGGCGTCAACGAAGTCGTCGATGAGTTCATTTTTCAGACCGAACAGTTTCGTGTCCCGGATGCCCTGCGTCCCAGCCTGTGCTGCTTGCTGAATTTGTTCGTTCGCGTCAGCGACCCGGTCCCCGAGTTCGTACCCCGGTTCGATGACGTATCGGAACAACACTGCGAACCCACCAAGAAAGAGAAGAGCAAACGCGGTGAGAGACGGCGAGATGACGAGCGCGACGACGAGATACATAAGCGCGATGAACCCCTGCTCGAACAGGTTTATCGCTATCCTGATCGTCTGGCCAGCGTACTCGGCCTGTGTGACGATCGCGTTCAGGATATGATCGGATCCCTCTCTGTCGAAGTACTCGATGCGCGCATCCAGTGCACTGTTGAACGACCGTATCTGTATGTGTCGCGTATAATCAGCGACGAGCGCGCTCCGGAGCCACCGAACAAAGAACGTCAGCGTCCACCGAACGGTCAGCACGGCGCTCACGCCGACGATGACCGAGCCTAGCGAGAAGGGGATCCCCAGAAACTCGTAAGCACGAACGAACGCCAGCATGACTCCGTCGGCCTGCTGGGCCGGATCGCCAGGCGATTGCACGACCTCGACAATCGGCAGGATGAACCCGAGGCCAACACCCTCGAGTAGCGCGGCGAAGATCCCACCAACAATGATCAGCGCAGTGAGGCGCGGTCGGTACCGGGCAGTCCTGAGCAGCGCCCGGAGTTGCTTGCGCCGACCGATGTCCTCGGTGTCACTCATTGGTAAATGGATTCCTCTCCCGGATTTTATACTCGTCGGTCGATCGCAGTCGTCACGCACAGAAACACCAGTGCGCTGTGGAGCAGAGACACACGATGCTCTGAAATCACGCGGAACGGCCCGGATTCAGGTGGTTCAAAGATTTTCCTAAAGATTCGAACCGAGCCACCCCGTTAGCACAGGACTTGATCGTAACACCGCCATATCTCACTATAATACAATCACTCGTGGACATCGAACACCCTCACGTGATTCGTTCCAAAGAGAGCAGTCACGACTCACTGGCCTCTCCCCCGAACACGAAGTGGAGGACACCGAATCGGAGTACGTCTATCATAGGACGAATACGGTGAGATTCTCGTTCTTGATTTTGTCGATACCGAGGCCACCCTGCTTGTCACTGACAAAGCTATCACTCTATAGAACTCACTCGCTGTCGATAGTGGTGTCTCAGCAGCCTCGCGTATGAGACAGTTGATGGCACCGTAGTGGTATTCTTCAGCGTATTCGCGTCACCGACACCTCTGTTCTGGAAGACAAGTATGGGTACGTATGGCGCATAGTCTTCCTCGACGAGGTCATAGCGGCCCAACGTGCAACGGGCGAAAAAACTAGGAAAATTACCCCGATGGCTGTGATAATTTTGCTATTACAGCTACCCAAACATCTGGCGCATCATCGGATGCATCTCCATGAGCTGCTCTTCGGCGATCTCCTCGTACAGTTTGTACGTAATGGAGACCGTCAGCAGCAGCCCGGTGCCGGAGACGCCGCCGATGGTACCCAGCATGTTGGCCATCACGGCGAGCAGCCCAACCAGGGCACCACCGATGACAGTCACTTGCGGGATATACCGCTCAAGGACCTTCTCGATGACACCGACGTTCTGACGGAAGCCGGGGATCTGCATCCCGGAGTTGTGGATCTGCTTGGCCGTCGCTTCCGGACCCATGTCGGTGGTCTCGACCCAGAAGACGGCGAAGATCGCGCCGCCGACCAGCATGACGAACAGGTCGATCCCGACGCGGGTCAGGATCTGCCACACGGGTTGGGCGGTCCCTTCAAGCCACCACATCCAGTCGCCACGGCTCTGGATGGGGGCGAGGAAGTAGAACAGGCCGCCCGTTGGCTGGCCGTTGGCGTACGTGCCGAGGAACGCCGGCATCGAGCCCAGCTGGGCGTTCAGGATCCGGCCCAGGAACTGGATGTTCGCCTGGAGCGCCCGGACGAGGATCATCGGCAGGACGCTCGCGTAGATGAGCTTGACCGGGAACCGGCCACGGGCCCCTTTGACGCGGGCGTTCGACAGCGGGATCTCGACGCGGACCGACTCGGCGTAGACGACCACCGAGAAGATAAGGACCGTCGTGAACAGCCCCAGCAGCTCGCCCTGGAGCAATACAGTCTGGAGCCCATCAGCAGCCAGCACCGGTCCGGTACCGCGCTGGCCGGTGATGAACAGGTACCAGGTGTAAATGATCCCTTCGCTGTTGCCGATAAACGGCGTCGTCAGGACGCCCCCGACGAGTCGCTGGCTCACGCCGGCGACAATGAACAGGCCGATACCGGAGCCGACGCCCCATTTGGAGATGACCTCGTCCATGAACAGGATGAGGACACCGCCGACGAACATCTGGGCGAAGATGAGCCACTGGACACCGGCCGTGCCGATACCCAGTGAGTTCGCGACCGCCGTGTCAGCCGGGAGGAAGCCGCCGGCAAACACCATCGGGAGCCCGGTGAGGCAGATCATCACGAGCACCAGCAGCTTCTGGAGCCCCTGATAGAGGATCTGGTCCCGCGGGTCGTCTTGGGTGTTCAGCCCGAGCAGGTCCGCCCCACCGAGGAGCTGTAACACGATGGACGCCGTGACGATCGGACCGATACCCAGCTGCATGATGCTCCCCTGGCCGGAGGCCAGAATCGAGGAGAAGCGCCCGAACACCTGTTGGCTGGCGTCGATGTCCAGCCCGAACAGCTTCACGTTCGTCAGGAAGAAATACAGCAAGAGCACGCCCCCTGTCCAGGTGAGCTTGCGCTTGAACGGGACGTGTCCTTCCGGCCGCTGGACTGCGGGCATCCGGACAAGCAGTGGTTCGGCGGTGTCCTTCCAGCTCATCGTTCGTTATTCCTCGTCCGCGTCCGCGTCTTCGTCTGTCTCGGCCTCGGCCTGGCGCTCCTGGCCGAGGTCGGTCAGTTCGACGCTCCCGCCTGCGGCTTCGACCTTCTCGCGAGCGCCCTCGGAGAAGTCGTCGGCGATGAGCGTGAGTTCGTGGCGGACCTGGCCGGCACCGAGTACCTTCACGTAGTCGGCGTCGTCGGCCCCGTCAACGACATCACGCACGTCGACGCGGAAGCCGCCGTCTTCGACTTCGGCGACGTCCTCGGCGGCCAGCAGTGTGACGTCCTCGTCGATCTCGCGGACGTCGATAGTCGCGGCCTCTTCCTGCACCTTCTGCGGGCGCTTGAAGCCGCTCTTGCCGAGCGGTTCGTGGTTGTGGAACTCGTGTTTGTCACGGCCTGCGGCACCGCGACCACCGCGGTGGCCGGCACCACGTCGGTTCTTGTGTGAGCCGCCGCCGTGCGTGCGCGAGCCGCGCTGTCGTTTCTTTTTACTCGTCATTATCGCATCGCCTCCAGGAGTTCGTCGATACCCTCGGTGTCGTGTTTCCCGAGCTGCCCGCCCTCCTTGACGGGGTGTTTGACGCCGTCGTGACCGCCGCGGGGCGGGTGCAGACGGAGCGTCGGGGACAGTCCCTGCTCGCGCAGCGTCGTCTCCTCGGAGAGGAGCGCGAACGCGAGCCCGGAGATGTCGTCGTAGTCCGTGTGCTCGGCGACCCATTCGTCGTCCACGTCAGCGTCGCCCTCGAGCGGCTCGGCGCGCGTCGCCAGGACTGTCTCCAGCGTCTCCTGGCTCGGCTCACCGAAGGCGACGAAGTCGTTGACCTTCGTCACCATGCCGCGGTAGGCGTCCGTCTCGGGGACGAGCGTGCAGTGGTTCACGTGGTGGATGTTGAGCATCTCCAGCGTGTCCTGAATGTCGGTGTGCATGTTGACTTCGCCACGGAGCTGGACGAGTGCGTGCATCACTCGATCACCTCTCGTTTCTCGAAGGTCCGTTCGGGGACGCGCGCCTCGGCCGTGTTCTGCAGGGCGTTGAACGTCGCCTTCGCGAAGTTGACCGTGGTGCGCGTGTTCCCGCTACTGCGTGTCCAGATGTCTTCGATACCGGCGAGTTCGAGCACCTTGCGGACGGTCTCCCCGCCCGCGAGGCCCAGCCCGCGCGGGGCCGGCTGGAGCTCGACCTCGACGCTCCCGGCCTTGCCCTTGGTGCGCAGCGCGACCGTGTGCGGACGGCCACAGCCACACTCCCAGGACCCACAGCCACGGGAGATATCGATGATGTTCAGCTTCGCGATGTCGATAGCTTTCTGGATGGCACCGCCGACCTGGTCGTCACGCCCCTCGGCGTAGCCGATGAGGCCGTCGCGGTTGCCAACGGCGACCACGCAGCGGAACTTCACGCGGCGGCCGGAGTCTGTCATCCGCTGGACCATGTTGATGTCCAGCACTTCGTCTTCCAGGTCAGGAACGAGCTGGTCGACGACTTCCGATTCTTTCAGCGGGAGCCCGGAGTTCAGCGCCTCCTGCATGGAGTCGATTTCGCCCTCGACGACCTGCTTGCCGAGGCGTGTCCGTGGCTCCCATCCGTTGTTAGCACTCATAGTTCGATGTCACCGTCCAGTAGGGTCTCTCGGAGCTCGTCGAAGTGCTCCGGGAGGTCTGCAGCGTCGAAGTCGCCGCTGTACAGCGGCTCCTCGAGCTGCTCGTCGTACTCGGCGATGTGGGCACCGCGCGTGCGCTGCCATTCGGCGAGTACGTCGTCGTTGTGCGGAATGTCCAGGCCGGCGTCGATTGCGCCTTCCTGTATTGCGAATACTTTGCTTCCGGGGGTCGGGCTGTTGAGTCCGATGTCGAGCACTGCCTCCTCGATGCCCGCTTCCTTCGCGCGAAGCCCGGCGAGCAGGCCGGTGAGGTAGGCCGAGGGCATGTTGCCCGTCGGGGCCTCCCAGCCGTACTCGGCGAGGTCGCTCGAGTGAGCGGACGCGAGGGTGTCGTCGCCGTTGGGGCCAAGCGTCACCAGCTGCGCCCTGACGTGTTTATTGCTCTTTCGAGCAACGAGACGTGGCTTACCGGATTTCAACAGGCGCAACCGCTGATGGTAATCGGTTCTGGCCTCGCGGCGTCGCCGCATCGGTACTTTGTATCGTGGTCCTGTCGCCATTATGCGTCACCGTGGTTTGCGTCGATGTAACGTTCGAGATCGGCAACGCTGTCGAACTCGCCACCGCCGGCCTTGTCGTACAGGTCGCGGTACTGCGAACTCGAAAGCGTTCCCTCGTCACGCAGTTCGCGCAGCTTCGTCCGCTGTGCGCGGATGCGTGACTCCCAGTCCTCCTTGGAGTTCTGTCGTGCGCCTGCCTTGCCCTTCCGGGAACCGGCTCCCTTCTGGTGGCCGTACGCACGCTTCTTCTGGCGCTCCCGGGCGCGTCCGCGGGAGTTGCCTTTCTTGTCTTTCGCCTGAACGGCGCCCTCATCGACCAGTTCGCGAACGTCCTCGCGGGTGATCGCGTCGGCGATATCGCCCTGTCTCTCGGGGTCGAACCAGACGCGGTTCTTCCCGACGTCGAGGACGTCAGCCGCGAGTCGCTTCTGTGCGGAGAGATCAGTCATCACTCACTCACCTCGACTTCGACGTAGGTGGGGTTGAGCACGCGGATGCCCGCGTCCTCGGCTGCCTCTTCGATTCGCTCGCGCTTGCGAGCGCCGACCTTCGAGGCGATACGGACGGCCTCGATGTCGCCGTCGACGCCTTCGAGGTCGTCCACGTTGTGCACGCGGACCTCCTCGAAGCCGGACGGGTGCTTGCCGCGAACCGCGGTCGGCGAGCGGAAGCCCGCCTCGACTGTGTCGCCCTTGCCCTTGATGCCGCGGCGCTGCTTCGAGAGCTGGCCGCGGGGCTTGCGCCACGAGGTCGAGACGCGCTTTTTCTTGTGGTGGTCCTGGCGGTTGAACTGCGGCTTGCCGACCCGGTGTCGCTGGGTCAGCAGCCGCGCCTCTTCGTCGGAAAGGTCCGGCGTCTTGTCGGAGAGCCCGCGGGCCTGGAGTTCCGTCTCCACGTCCTCGGCGGGCGCTTCCTCGCCGCCTTCCTCTTCGACTTCGGCTTCGGTCTCGGACTCGACTTCGAGTCCGCCGACGTCGGCCTTGATGCGGGCCGCCAGCGCGTTCCCGATACCGCTGACATCGGCGAGCTCGGACTGGTCGGCGCCGCGGACGGCGTCGACGTCCTCGAAGCCGGCCTCGCGGAGCGACTCCGCCTTGGATGGGCCGACACCGCTGATGTCTGTCAGTTCGGCGTGCTCGTCTTCGGCTTCCTCGGCCACCTGGTCGGGGTCCTCGGCGGGCTCGCCGCCGTGTGGCTGCTCGGACTCGATGTCCGCCTCGGGCGCGTCGCCCTGCGGAAGCCCTTCCTCGTTGGCGTCGGCGTCACTGCTCGTGTTGTCGGGATTGTCCGCCATCAGGCGTCACCTCGGTTCGGTTTTCGGGTGATGTACACCCCGTCCTGGAACACGCGCACGTCCTTGTCGTTGATGCGCGTGAGCTGTTCGATGTCCGCGGCGGTCTGGCCGACGGCCTCGATGTCGGGGCCGCTGATGGTCAGCTCCTCGCCGTCGATCTCGACGTCCGTGTCGCCGTGGATCGTCGTGCGGCGGGGGGCCTTCTCGCCGAGGAAGTTCTCGATGACGACTTCGTCACCCTCGACGTTGACCTGCATCGGGAAGTGAGAGTAGAAGACTTCCATCTCGTACTCCCAGCCCTCGGTCACGCCGTGGAACATGTTCTCGATGTGGCTCTGGAAGGTACCGATCGTCGACATCGTCTTGGCGTTGTCCTCATCGGATTCGATGACGACTGTGTCGCCGTCGACGGACACGTCGATGTCAGGGTACCAGAGCCGACGCGTGACGCTGCCGTTGTCCCCCTCGACGGTGATGTCAAGGTGGTCCTGCTCGGCGTCCACGTCCTCCGGAATCTCCAGTTCTACTCGTGGCATTGTTAGTATACGTACGCGATGACTTGGCCACCGACGCCCTGCTCACGAGCCTCGTAGTGGCTCATGATGCCGTGGCTGGTCGTGACGACGAGGGTCCCGTAGTCACGGGCGGGGAGGAACCGCTTCTCCCACTTCTCGAACTCGTCTGCGCCCGCGGAGTAGCGGGGCTTGACCGGGCCACACTCGTTGATGGCTCCTTTCAGTTCGACTTCGAACTCGCCGGCTTTGCCGTCGTCGACGAAACTGAATCCGTCGATGTACCCGCGGTCGTAGAAGACCTCGAGGACGCTGCCGATCTCGTTCGAAGCGGGCGATACTGTCTGCTCTAAGTGCCCGACGCTTTCGGCGTTGTTAAGCGCCGACAGTGCGTTGGCAAATGGGTCGTTCCCTGTCATTGTTAGCTGTACTTCTTGAAGCCCATACCCCGCGAAATCTCGCGGAAGCACTGGCGGCACAGCCAGATGTCGTACTTGCCGACGAGTCCCTGTTCGCGACCGCAGCGCTGACAGGACTCGAGCTGGCCAGTCCGCTCACTGGATGCCGTCTCGGAATCGGGCTCTTCTGTGGTTTCACTTTCGCTCATTCGCTCACCTCCACGTCGTAGGTCGACTCGATGAAGGCGACGGCGTCCGCCGGGTTGAGTCGATGCTTCGTCGGAATCGAACGCGACGCCTTGTCGCGCTTGGCGACGCGGTAGCCGGGGCGGACGAGGTTGACCGTCACGTCCAGCCCGTAGATTCCGATGCTCGGGTCGTACTCCTGGCTCGGGAACTCGGTGTGTTCCTCGACGCCGAAGCTGAAGTTACCGGTGTCGTCGAACTGGCTCGTCGCCAGCTCGGCGAGCGGCAGCGCTGTCTGGAGGAACTCTTCGGCCATCTCGTCGCGGAGGGTGACCTTCGCACCGATAGGGTCGCCCTCGCGGATGTCGAACTCGCCGACAGTCCGCTTGGCCTTCGTTCGGACCGGCGTCTGCCCGGTGATCTCCCCGAGTATGTCCTCCGCGTTGGCGAGGTCGCGGCCACCGTGGCCGATACCCATGTGAACGACGACCTTCTCGATACGCGGTTCGCGCATCTCGTGGAAGTCGCCGCCGGACTCACTCTCGGAGCTCATTCGTCATCACCCGTGAAGTTCTCGTCGATGACGACGACGTACTCTTCGACCGTCTCGAAGCCACCGGCGGCTTCGCCGCCTTCCGAGGCTTCGTCCGAAGCCTCGCTGCCCTCGTCCTGCGAGACGATCACGTTGTTCTGGGCCGAACCCGGCGTCACCTGAATCTCCTCGATCTCGCCGACTTCGCCCGCGTGGGCGCCGTCGACGGCGGTGACGAGCGCGCCCTCTTCGTACTCGAAGTGGGCCACGATTTCGCCGTCCTCGTTGCCGACGACGATGGAGTCACCGGCGTCGTAGGTCTGGTCGTCCTCGACGATGAGCGTCTCACCGTCGTGGAGGCCAAGCTGAACATCGCCACCGGAGACGTGGGTCTTAGTGACGATCTTGCCGAGCTTGGACTGGGCCGCGTCCGGGTCGATTGCGGTCAGCGCCAGCCGACCACCCTCGCCGGGGAACACGCGGTAGTACTCCTCGCGCTCGGTGAAGGCCAGGATGTCGAACATCCCGACGGGGCGTTCCTCGTCGGAGATGGCCTTCCCGTTGATGAGGACGTTGTCCTCGTTGAGGGCGTAGCGGGCTTCTTTGCGGTTGTCGGCGTAGCCGAGCACGTCCCGAAGAACGATGAGTAGGGGAACCCCGTCCTCACCGTGCGGGCCGGCGCCGGCTTTCACCGTAAACGTCGCGGTCTTGCGCTCTACGGGCCAACTGTTGGGCACCGAGAGTCGCTTCTGGTGGTTACTCATGCGGAATCATCCTCCGATTCGAGACGCGCCTCGCGCTTCTCGTCTTCGAGGTCCAGGTCCGTCACGCGGACGTTCGAGGTGTCAAGCGGTCGCGGGACTTCCTCGCCGTCCGTCTTTTCGAGCGTGACGTCTTCGACGTGGATGACGGCCTTGTCGAGATTGACCTCGAGGACTTCGCCTTCCTCGCCGGCGAAGTCGCCGCGGAGCACCTCGACGGTGTCACCAGCGTTGACGCGGACGTTGCGCTGGCCGTACTCCTCGCGGAGGTCGGCCGAAAGCGTCGCCCGGACCTGCTTGTGCCGCTCGTGAAGCGGGGCACGTCGTTGACTCTTGCGTTGTTTGTCTGGTTGCTTGCTCATGGTTCTATACGATCATCGTCGCTGCTGATGCCACACTGCCGAATCGCTGTGCGACTTCCCGTGCGATGGGACCTTTCAGCTCGGTCCCGCGCGGGTCCTCGTTCTCGTCGACGATGACGGCCGCGTTGTCTTCGAACTTGACGCGGGTGCCGTCGGGTCGACGGATCGGCTTTCGCTGGCGGACGACGACGGCTTCGAGCACCTGGCGACGCATTTCGGGCGTCCCCTTGGTGACCGAGACCGTGATCTTGTCGCCCAGCCCAGCTTTGGGGTGGCGGTTCTTCGTTCCCGAGTAGCCGTGGACGGAAATGACCTTGAGTTCGCGCGCTCCCGTGTTGTCCGCACACGTGATGAGCGAGCCCTTCTCCAGGCCTTGCGTGACGTCAGCACCGAGTGCTTCCATCAGGCATCACCGTCCTGTTCGTCGGCGACCACGCCGACGACGACGTGGCTTTTCGTTTTCGAGAGCGGTCGACACTCTGCTATCGTGACCGTGTCACCGACCGCGAGGTCGAGACAATCGGGTGCGTGAGCCGGAACGCGGCTCCGCCGCTTCATGAAGCGGTCGTATTTCGGCACCTTCACGTCGTACTCGCGCTCGACGACAACGGTCTTCTCCATGTCAGTGGAGGCTACCTCGCCGTTCAGTGTCTGTCCGCGCACGGAGAGCTCTCCGTGGAACGGGCAGTTCTGATCGGCACAGGTTTCCTCCGGTTCCTGTACGTTCAGTCCTAGCGCCATAGTGAATCTCCTGTGTTCTCTGTGCGACGAGCGGGACGCGCGACGAGTCGGTCGCCGTCGACCCGGACTCGCTGTCCGTCAACGGCGAACGAAAAGGTCGCGCTGTCCTTCGGCACGTGCCACACCCGGTCGGCCCCCTCGATTGTCAGCATCTGTGTCGTCTCCATGACGACAGTGCCGCTGATACCGACAGCGTCCGGATTGGACGCTGCGACGACCTCACAGTCGAGGCCGACGAGTTCGTGTCGTGGGAGCGTCTCGGGTGTCAGTGGCATTATTCGTTCTCCTGCAGGTCGCCTTCTTCGCCCTGAATCGTCTTGATGCGGGCGATGGCCTTCCGCAGCTCCTTGATGCGACCGGGGTTTTCCGGTGCACCACCCGCGGCCTGCACGGCCCGGGCGTTCAGCAGTTCGGTCTTCAGGTCGTCGAGTTCCGCCTCGCGCTCGGCGGGCGTCATGTCCCGAATCTCCTGGACGTGCAGGACGGTCATTCGTCGTCAGCCTCCTCGTCGTCCATTTCGTCCATCAGCTCTTCGGCTTCGGCTTCGACGTCCTCGTCGAGTTCCTCGTCGACAGCCTCTTCGAGTTCGTCGACGTCGACGTCCTCGACATCGTCGTCGGTCGGGACTTCGACGTCTTCCTCGACGATCTCCTCGTCGACGAACTCCTCGTCAGCCTCGGAGTCGTCGTCGGCCCCGGCGGCCACGTCTTCGTCGAGTTCCTCGGCCGTCTCGCTGTCTTCGGGCTCGCCTTCGAGGAGTTCCTCGACGGACTCGCCGTCGGTGTCGGCCACGTAGTCCTCGACGTCGACATCCTCGTAGATCTCGAAGTCGTCGGGGAGCTCCGCGTCCGGCGGGATGATCTTGACTCGGACCCCGATGGTACCGAGCTTCATCACGGCGACGCCGACACCGCTGTCGACGATCTCCTCTGCGGGTTCGCCGTTGTGCTTGACGTAGCCGCGGTTGAACTTCTCCACGCGTGAGCGTGCACCCGTGACCTTGCCGGAGAGGACGATCTCTGCGCCGAGCGCGCCCGACTCCATGATACGGTCGATGGTGGTGTGGCCCGCTTTGCGGAAGTACCAGCCACGCTCGAGTGCGTTGGCCAGTCGGTCCGCGACGATGCGGGCGTTGAGGTCCGGCTCGTCGACTTCCTGCACGTCGACCTGCGGGTCGTCGAGGTTGAATCGGTCCTCGAGTTCCGTCGTGATCTTCCGGATGTTCTTCCCGCCCTTGCCGATGACCATCCCTGGCTTCTCGGCTTTGAGCACGATCTGGGTCCCCATCGGCGTCTTGGCGACGTCCATGCCGCCGTAGCCGGCTCGACCGAGTTCCTCTGCGAAGAACTCGTCGATCTGGGTCCGCTGGAGTCCGTCCTCGATGAACTGTTGTTCGTCGGCCATTATTCTTCGACCTCCGGCTCTTCGAGGATGAGTTCGACGTCGACCTGCGGGCTGTTCCACGCCGAGGCACGCCCCATCGCGCGGGGCTTGCGACCCTGCTGCTCGCCGACCTTGTGGGCGGCGACGTGCTTGATGGTCATGGCCTCACCGTCGAAGCCCTGGTGGTCGGCGTTGCCGACCGCGTTCTCGAGCAGGTCGAGGAAGGCCTTGCTGGCCTTCTCCGGGTAGCGTCCGGCGTCCCAGCCGTCGACCTTGCTTTTGTGGCCGACGCCCGAGTTGTGCTGTTTGAACGGAACGGGCTGGTCGCCCTCGATAACCGCCTCGAGGTAGTCGACAGCCTCGCCGGCCGTTTTGCCCTTGATCTCGCGGGCGATGGCCTTGCTGTGCTTGAAGCTCATCTGCCGCTCCCGGAGCATCGCTTTGGCCGTCGTGTCCGGGTCGGCTTCGACTGAGTAACTGATTCCCATGATTATTTGAGCGGTACGAACTTCGAGGAGCGTGTCGCTCCGATACCGGCCTGACCGTGTTCGACACTACTCCGGGTGAGCTGGAACTCACCGAGGTAGTGGCCGAGCATCTCGGGCTCGACTTTGACACGCTCGAAGTTCTGGCCGTCGTGGACGGCGAAGGTCAGCCCGACCATCTCCGGCAGCACCGGCATGTCGCGCAGGTGCGTCCGGATCGGGTCGTTGGCTGTCTCCTCTTCGCCGGCCTCGCGGGCCTTTTCGAGGAGCTTGTGTTTCTCCTCGGTCAGGCCGCGTACGATACTTCGCCGCTGTCGAGCGGGGAGCAGTTCCGCGACTTCCTCGAGCTCCATCTCCTGCAGCTCGTCGAGCGTGTGGCCGCGGAAGGAGAACTCTCCTTCGTGGCCGATTTGATATTCTGAGCTCATTCGTTGCCACCTCGACCAGTTCGCTTCGAGGCGATGTCCCCGACCTTACGTCCTGGCGGGGCGTTCCGCGAGATGGACTTGGGCTTGCCGGGGTGCTGGCGGCCGCCGCCACCGAACGGGTGGTCGACGGCGTTCATCGCCACACCGCGGACGTTGGGCCACTTCGTCCCTCGCGCCTTCATTTTGTGATGCTTGTTGCCAGCCTTCACGAACGGCTTGTCAGTTCGGCCGCCACCGGCGACGACGCCGATGGTGGCACGACACTGCGGGTCAAGCCGCTTCATCTCTCCGGAGGGGAGCTTGACGACCGCGACGTTGCGGTCGTGGGTGAGCAGCTGGGCGTTGACACCCGACGCGCGGGCGAACTTCCCACCGTCACCGGGGCTGGATTCGACGTTGCACACCGGGACCCCCTCTGGGATCTCCGCCAGCGGGAGCGTGTTCCCGGGTGCGATCTCGGCGCTGACGCCGACCTGTAGCTCGTCACCCACCCCGACGCCTTCCGGCGCGAGGATGAGTCGTCGGTCGCCGTCTTCGAACTCGACGGCGGCGACCGGAGCCGAGCGGGCAGGGTCGTGCTCGATATCGACGACCGTGCCGGCGACGACGTCGCCGTCCTCGACCTTGCGGTGCTCCAGATCAGCCTTGTAACGGTGCGACGGAGCACGGAACGTGGAGGTCCCGCGGCCGCGCCGTTGTCCTTGGATTCGTCGTCCCATCGTTAGAACACCCCAATTCTGGAGGCGACTTCTTGGGCGTCGTCGTCCTCTGAGAGGCGAACGACGGCCTTCTTCTCGCCGTCCATCGTGTTCTGTGTGTTGACCTGTTCGACTGTCACGTCGTACTGCTCCTCGACGGCGTCGGCGACGTCGCCCTTGGAGGCGCGGTCGTCGACGGCGAACTGGAGCTTGTTCTGGAAGTCCATGTCGTTCATGGCCTTCTCGGTGACGTGTGGGTGTTTGATGACATCCCAGCTCATCGCTCGGCCACCTCCGCGAGTGCGGATTCCGTGAAGACGGTGAGTCGACCGGGCGCGCCGCCGGGCGCGAGGTCTTCCGTGTTGACCTCGCTTGCGGTCGCCACGTCGGCTCCCGCGAGGTTGCGGGCGGCCTTCGACGGCTCGTCGCTGGTCACGAAGAGGATCGAGGCGGGACGACGGTACTTCCGTCCGCGGGCCGAGCCCTGCCCAGCCTTGATCTTCGTCTCGTCGGCGCGGTCGATGTCAGCGTGGACGTCGAGCGCCTCCAGCAGCGAGACGACTTCCTGCGTCTTGACGAGGTCCTCGAAGTCGTCGGAGACGACGACGGGCACTTCGTCACGGTCGAACTCGTGGCCGCGGTCGGCGACGAGGTCGGCGTCGGCCGTCGCGGCCAGCGCCGAGCGAACGGCCAGCTGCCGTTCCTTGTCGTTGAGGTCGAGCGAGCGGTCCTTCTCGGCTTTCGGCGGGTGGGCGCTTCGCCCCTTGACCGCCTGCGGGACGCGGCGGGCACGGCCGTCCTGCTTCGGGACGTGTGCCTGGCCGCGGCCGCTACCGAAGGACTCCGCCGGCGTTCGGAGGCCGGCGTACTCGTCGGATCCGTAGTCCTGTTTTCGGTTGGCCTGTGCGGCACGTACAGCTTTGCCGATGAGGTCGGACCGAACCGGCGTCTCGAAGACGTCCGGCAGGTCGACCTCGCCGTCTGTGTTGCCGTCCAGGTCGTAGATTGTTGCCTGCATAGGTTATCCCTGGTTCGATTCGTTGGAGACGTAGCGCACCTCGGGGTCGAGGCGCGGCTGGTCGTTCGGACGCACCGCGGGCCGGAAGCGCACCAGGCGCTTGTCCGGACCGGGCACGGAGCCCTTCACGAGCGTGTACGGCCCATCGACTTCGCCGTAGTTGACGAAGCCACCGTCGACGGTCGGTTCGTCGCCGTCGCCGATGTCGATGAGGCGCTTGTTGAGCTCGGTGCGCTGGTGGTAGCCGGTCTGCCCCTGCTGGGGGACCGTCGAGCGCACACGGGACGGGTTCCACGGACCGAGGTTGCCGATCCGTCGACGCCATCCCTGGCGGGCGTGCTTGCCTTTCCGCTTCTGGACGCCCCATCGCTTGACGGGACCCTGCGTCCCTTTGCCTTTCGTGACACCGGCCACGTCGGCGTACTCGCCGGCGCGGAAGATGTCGTTCATGGCGTGCTCGCCACCGTCCTCGACGAGGTCGAGGGCGTGGTCGAGGCGGTCCGAAACGGACCCACCGCCGACGCGAGTCTCCATCACGTCGGGCTTTTTCTTCGGGACGCTCGGGACGGCGTCGGGGACGGTGTGCGTAATGAGTCGCACGTCCCCGAGGTCACCGGCCTCGAGTGCGTCGCGTACCTGTTCCTCAGCAGCGTCCGGGTCGTGGTCCTCCGGAACGTCCAGGGTCCGGTCGAGTTCCGAGTGGAACTCGTCGGTCCAGACTTCCGTCAGCGGACGCTGACCGTACGGCGTGTCTTCGTACGCTCGCAGGGCGACGGCGCGCATCGGCGGCGTCTCGATGACTGTCACCGGGACAGTCTCCTCCATCCCCTCGCGGGGGGAGTTGGGTTCGTCGTTGACGAGCACGACGTGTGTCATGCCTGCCTTGTAGCCGGCGAACCCTTGGACGCCCGGCTGCCCGTCGTCAGACGGCCAGCTGTTGAAGCGAGGCGTCTCGCTCGTCGAGCGCTTGCGCGGGCCGAAGCCCAGCGAGCCTTTGCGTGGTCTGCTTGGTTGTGGCATTCGTTTACTCCGTGAGGGTTAGACAGGTGAGGGAGGCGAACAGAGCTTCTTCCGTTCGCACGACCTCACTGCCCTGGTTCGGAACCGTATTCAGCCAGAGGTCGAACCCTTCTGGTTCGTCGCTCGTCTGGTCTCCCCCGACGGCGTCCGGGGCTACGTCGAGTATCGACGGTAACCCGCGCTCGGGTGCCCCGAAGGCGACGGTCATGCCGCCCTCGGCGTCGCGCCGCTCGGCCAACTGGCCGAGACGGGTCGACGTTACCGGCTCGCCGTATCGCGAGGACGCGATAGTGAGCCCGGCATCGTCGCGCGAGAGTGCCGCATCGAGGTCCGCGGCGACAACGTCGAACCCCGTTGTGGGGGCGTCGACGAGTTTCGCCCGGACCGGCCGTCGCGAAGAGACCCTGACGGTCACGCGCTCCCCCTGTTGCACGTCCATATCCGCTGGGACGGGAAGGGAGATCGGGTGTTGCATGCCGCAATTGACCCGGACGCGCCCATCAGCTCCGACCTCGGTCACGATTCCCTGTCTTAACGACCCCGAACCCTCAGATCCGGAGCCGGTCTGTGAACGCACGCGGAGCGGCGGCAGGACGCCGACGTACTCCAGTTCGTCCCGCTTACCCCACATCTCCTTTCGGAGGTGCGGGGGCGTCGCGGCGTACCGCAGCACGGTTTCGACGAACCCGTCTTCCCACTTGCCCGCCCCGTCAGGGTCGGGGTACACTGTCAGCCGATCAACCCGGTAGACCGCGGCCGCGCGGGCCACGTAACCGAGCTTGCGAGTTGCCTCGCGTCTGTCTTCGGCTTCCCGTGCGAGGGAAGACGGCACGAGTACGCTGGTCGTCATGCCGTGACGCTTCCACGTCGCGCCACTAGACTGTGCCGATATCTCCCCTTCCCGGCCTTAAAAAGACCCCGTTTCGTGATCGCGATGCGGCGCGTTCACATGGTCCGTCATGCCGGTTCGGAACCGATGCACCCATTCGCTGGATTGCCGCTTCCGAAAGCCCATGTCTCGTGACGCCATCACATGATCCACCTCTCAGACGGGCCGTCGATTGCCCTCACTTCCCACGGTTTTCCCCGGAAAACGGAAGGCTTTTTACTCTCACCCCCGCCAGATTTGATTGCAACGAGGCGTTGCGCGCTGGTACCGAGCGGCCGACGGCCGCGAGGGTCAGGGCAAACGAAGTGCGCGCTGGTAGTGTAGTTGGTATCACGTGACCTTGCCATGGTCACAACCTGGGTTCAAATCCCAGCCAGCGCATTTCTCTTCATCCAAACTCCCGAGCGGCGCGTTTTATCGCGCCGCGTACTGGATGCTGTGTAATCGCACTGGATTTGAGCCCTGCCAGTCGCAGCCCGCGAGCGACCACTGGGAGCGAGCGGGAACGTCTGGCTCCGGTTCAAATCCCAGCCAGCGCATTTCTACGACGAACAATTCCACCGAGCACCGCATACGTGTGCTCGTATACTGTGAGTCGTAAGGTCGAACTGGATTTGAAGCCTGTCAGTCGCAGCGCCCACAACGAGCGTAGCGAGTGAGGGCGACCGTCTGGCTCCGGTTCAAACACCGACGGACTTCGTCCGTCGTGACTCGCAATCGCGTCGCGACTGCTCGCTCCCAGCCAGCGCATTTCTGCCGACGCAAACCGATGAGCGGAGCGAGTCGCGTTTTGAGCCGAGATCGTCCTTGGATCTGAATTACGGAAACCTGAGCGGAGCAAGAGCCGCGGCCGCGAACGAGTGGGGATAAGGGTCTGTTTTTCCGCCCAACGCCCTCAACGAATGTCTGTCACAACCAATTTTGACCACCACCGTTTCGTGGGCCTCACCGTCTGTGCGTCCGAGTCTTCACTGTGTAGAGCTATCATCTATCCGCAACAAAACCCGGCAGTTAACAGTCTGCAAGCCAGTTAGAGGGTAAGATGGATTCTGCTGGGGATATCAGTGTACTCGTCGTTGATGACAGTGATTTCTTTGTCGAGATAGCGTCCGAAAAGCTCAGTGACGCACACGGCTTCACCACCAAAACGGCAAGTACAGGGCAGGAAGCGCTTGCATCGCTACGGGAGCAGCGCGTCGACTGTGTCGTCAGCGATTACAAGATGCCAGGCATGGACGGGCTGGAGCTGTGTACGGAAGTTAGTGAGGAGTTCGCCATACCGTTTATTCTACTAACCGGGCAAGGTGGGGAGGACGTGGCCAGTGACGCAATCGGGACCGGTGTCGATGATTACCTTCAGAAGCAGAAAATCATAGACGGGGAACGACTCCAGTTGCTCGCCACGCGGATACGCAACGTTGTCGGGCAACACCGTGCACAACAGAAGTACGAGCAACTGGTCGACAATACACCGGACGAAATCGTGGAGGTCTCCACCGATGGGCAAATCCGTGCAGCGAACAAGTCGATGGCGCGGGCACACGATACCACGCGTCCGGAACTCATCGACTCGCAGTTGTCGGACGCACTACCGGCCGAAATAGCGTCCGACCGCCTCGAATACGGCCAACGCGCCATTACCGCCGGGAGCGCGGTGACGTTTCAGGATTCCATTGGGGTACGTCACTTTCACAACATTGTCACGCCGCTCAGCGAGACTGGGGACACAAACACTGTCCAGTTCATCTCCAGAGAGATTACACAGCAGAAACACGACGAGCAGAAACTCAAAAAGACGAAGCGAGAGCTCGAACAGTCCAACGAGAAACTGGACCAGTTCGCGAGCGTCGTCTCGCATGACCTCCGGAACCCGTTGATGGTTACGAAGGCCAGAGTCGATTTCGTCCGAGATGATGCGCCCACGGAGCACGTCGAGACGATGGAGAGGAACCTCGACCGGATGGAAACGATGATAGACGAATTGCTGACACTCGCTCGTGTGGGCGAGAGCATCACCGACTTGTCTCGGGTCGCACTCGCTGCCGTCGCTGAGGACGCGTGGGAACACACCCAGACAGACGGCGGGACGCTCGAACTGAACCTTACAAGAGACGTCGTGATTGAGACAGACCGTGACCGCCTGCTACAGGTTTTCGAGAATCTCTTTCGGAACGCGTTCGACCACAACGACACGCCGCTGACTATTCGAGTTGGCACACTCGACGATGCGGACGGAACTGGGCTGTCGGGCTTCTATATCGAAGATGACGGCCGCGGCATCCCCCCAGAGGACCGGACGACTGTTCTTGAGCACGGGTACACGACGAGTAACGGCGGGTCCGGATTCGGACTCTCTATTGTCACGGACATCGTCGCCGCCCACGGCTGGGAAATCACCATCGGTGAGGGCCGCGACGGCGGGGCACGCTTCGACATTTCTCTCTGATTCTGCGATGCCCCACGTGACGGATTCGTCCCACAGGTGCCACTCGTTGTTATGCTATCGAAATCGACAGTGTCAGTGCCCGACGAGTAGCAGCGAATTCACACAGCGCACTTCTCTGCCCCGAATTGGAAGGGACCTGTCGCATGGGGTCGCGTAGCCCTTCGTACACACCGTCAGTCGTCGTTCCGGTTCGACGACCTACTACGTGCCGTCGCGGGATATCTGTCCACCAGAGGGTGCATCGTGCCAGCCGAGACCCTGTTATTTCGGTCAGCTGTTCTGAGCGAGACCCGGGCCGCTCTGAGTATGGAGTACCATTATTTGTTGTCCCATCGTCAGTGCGATTGCATGACAGACGAGACGGTCCACGAGTCACAGGAAACGCGGAGTCGAAGAGGGATCGCGTCGTATTTCCGGCGATTGGCGAACAGGCTCAGCCGCGGCGAGCCCGCGCCGGCTGACGAGGAACAGACTGTGACAGTCGACCCGCCGGCCGAATCCGACTTCGAGGTCGAAGTGGAACGCGAGGACGGAACGGTGAGCCTCGAAATCGACATGCAGTGGGAGGAAGCCGAGGGCGAGGTCGAGACCGATGTCGTCGCGAGCAAGGCGACCTTCGAGGTGTACGAAGACAGCGCCGAGCAGTACCGCTGGCGACTCGTCCACGACAACGGGAACATCATCGCCGACAGCGGCGAGGGGTACGCATCTAAGCAGAAGGCCAAACAGGGCCTCCAGAGCGTCAAAAACAACGCGCCCGGCGCGTACGTCGTCGACGAGTCCACGGACGATGAAGCGCCAGACGACGAGGGCGGCAGCAAAGCGACGTTCGAACTGTTCAAAGACAGCGAGGACAAGGCGCGCTGGCGGCTCCGCCACGACAACGGGGAGATAATCGCCGACTGCGGGCAGGGCTACGCCTCCAAGCAGAAGGCCAAACAGGGCCTCCAGAGCGTGAAGACGAACGCTCGCGGGGCACCAGTCGAAGAAGGCGAGTAACCGTTCCGAACAGCGGCGGCTTCGTTACTCCAGTCCGACAGCGATAGCAGCACGCGAGCACCACAGCGGTTAGGTCGCGGGCGCGCGTGGAGACCGATATGACCTGCATAGGGTTTCTCTCGGTCGCACCGGTCATCGAAGGCAGCATGTCCTCGTACGTCGCCGACGCCGTCGCGGCGCTGGAGGCGTTCGACGTCGACTACGAGACGACGCCGATGGGGACCATCATCGAAGCGGAGGACAGCGAGGAACTGTTCGCGGCCACCCACGCCGCACACGAGGCCGTCGGCGAGCAGACCGACCGCGTGAGCACGTTCCTGAAGATCGACGACAAGCGGACCGTCGACCAGCAGGCGCGGGACAAGGTCGACGCCGTCGAGGAGCACCTGGGTCGGGCGGCCAGAAGCGACGCGGCCGAAGGCGGAGACTAAAGGGAAGGGTACCAAAGACGGCGTATGGACAGTCTCAATCGGATGGCCACGGAACTCGTCGACGAGGCCATCGACTTCGCCGATGAGCTCACGATAGACGTACACGCACTGGAAGGCGACGCCGCGGTGCTGGACTTCGGCGTCGAGGTTCCCGGTGCTATCGAGGCCGGCATGCTGCTCGCGGAAATCCAGACGGCCGGGCTGGCGACGGTGCAGTCCACGATGGCCACCGTCGACGGTGCACCGCTGAACCACGTCGAACTGTCGACGGACCACCCGGCGCTGGCCCTGCTGTGCTCACAAAAGGGCGGCTGGGAACTGGCCGTCGACGACTTCCAGGCGCTCGGGAGCGGTCCCGCACGCGCGCTGGTCGCCGAGGAGGAGGCCTTCCAGCGTATCGGCTACCGCGAGGACGCCGACTTCGCCGTGCTGGCCCTGGAGACCGACGAACTGCCGGACGAGGACGTTGCGAGCCAGGTTGCCGAGCGAACCGGCGTCCCCGAAACCGGCGTGTTCCTGCCGTCGTTCGCAACCGCGAGTGTCACCGGGAGTGTCGTCGCCGCAGCACGGGCCGCCGAGCTGGCCGTCTTCAGGCTTGCCGAACTCGGCTTCGACCCGGTGTCGGTGCTGTCGGCCAGCGGCCGCGCGCCGGTCGCGCCGGTCGCCGGCGACGAAGCGACTGCGATGGCCCGGACCACGGACGCGCTCGCCTACGGCAGCGAGGTCCACCTCACTGTCGACGAGTCCTTCGACCGCTTCGACGAGGTCCCGTCCGTCGCAGCCGAAGAGTACGGCGAGCCACTGGAGGGCGTCTTCGAGGGCGTGGACTGGGACTTCGCGGAGCTCCCCGTCGAACTGTTCGGCCCCGCCGCGGTCACCATCGATGTCGTCGGTGGCGACACGCATGTCGTCGGCGAGACGAGCGAAGGCGTGTTAGCCGAGAGCTTCGGCCTGTAATCGGGTATGCGCTACAAGGTCGCGCCGCCGCCCCGCTCGCGCTCGTTTCTGGAGACTGCCAGAGACGCGATTCCGCTCGTCCCCGACAGCGAGGCCGACTGTTGCCGGGCGATACAGACGGCAACCGACGTGTCCAACCGCGAAACGGCCCAGAAGTACCTGGTGTTCCTGCAGGCGCTGGGATTGGTCGCCGAGAGCGACCGGGGCTACTACAGGACGAGGACCGACCCCGACCGGGCGGACCTCGTGACGGCCTTCGAAGAATCAGTCTTCGGCGTCGATGTGCTCCTCGCCGCTCTCAATTCGGAGCCGGTAGATACTGATGATGCGTTCGATGCCCTTCGGGCTGAGATTCCCCGCTGGGAGCGAGAGCGTCACGCTGACTGGGAAGCCGTCTGGCGGGAGCGCGTCGTGAATCTGTTGGAGTGGGCCGTGCTGTTCGGACTTGCCGAGAAGACGGACGACGGCTACCGACGATCAACCGGAAACAGCGAACAGCAGTGAAACGACGGGCCGCTACTCTGCCGGGTCGGTGTCGGTGACGGTCCCGACGCCCTTCGAACTCCCCTCGCGGAAGACGAACTTCTGGCCTTCCTCGACGAGGTAGGAACGGAACTTGAACCGAACCCGGGCCTTGCCGGCGTCGCCTGGAAGCAACTGCCCGCCCTCCGGATAGAAGGCCGCGGCCTCGCTGACTGTCTCGAGGTGGACCACGGGTTCGTAGCCGTCACCGATGCGGGTCGGATGGTTCAACACCATCACCTCGGCCTCGAACTCGCGGACCGGCGACGGGTCAGCGTCGGCCGGGAGCAGGACCATCCCGCGCTCGATGTCCTGCTCGCGGACGCCCTTCAGCGCGATACCGACGATGCGACCGGCCTTTGCCTCGTCGACCCGGTGGTAGTGCATCTCGATGGACCGGACCTCGACCTCGCGGAAGCTCCCGTCCTGCATCGGGCCGAGTAGCAGTTCGTCGCCGGCTTCGACCTCGCCGGACTTGATGGTGCCCGACGCGACCGCACCGACCCCCTGGACGTTGTACGTCCGGTCGACGTACATCCGGAAGTCGCCCACCTCCCCGGCGGTCTTTGGCAGCGCCTCGAACATCTCGTCTAAGTCGTCCAGCCCCTCCTTCGTGACGGCGCTTGTGGTGACGACGGGAACGACGGTCTCGGAGATTTCGTCGATGGCCGTGTCGACGCCGTGGCGCTCGACCCGAAGTGGCGTCTTGTCGACCTCTCGCAGTGCCTGTTCGACGTCGCGTTCGACTTCTGCGACCCGTTCCTCGTCCACCAGATCGGTCTTGGTGATGGCGACAATCGTCGGGAGGTCCGTCGCCAGCAGGATCCCGAGGTGTTCCCGCGTCGTCTCGGTCACCCCGTCGTCGGCCGCGACGGTCAGGAGGCCGTAGTCGAGTTTCTGCCCGACGAGGCCGCGGATCGTCGTCCGGAGCCACGGCTCGTGGCCCACAGTATCGACGAAGGAAACGAGCCGGTCTGATGCTTCGACGACCCGCGCTCGGTCGTCCTTCCGGTGCGGATTGTCCATGCGGATCGGCTCGCCGTCCTCATCGAAGCCGTAGACGCCGTAGGAGAGGTCCGCCGAGAGGCCTCGCTCGACCTCGTGTGGCTGGACATCCAGAAAGCCGCGTGTCCCGCCTTCGCCGTCGTCGGCGTCGCCGGTGACCAGCGACCCCACGAGCGTGGATTTGCCGTGGTCGACGTGGCCGGCGGTTCCGACGACGATGTGGTCGTCGTCCGCGAGGACCGATCCCTCCGAGACGGTCGCGACACCGACGATGCCATCGGAGGCTGTCGACTCGTTCTCCGAGACGCCGTCGACGCCCCACGTTTTCACCTCTTCAATGTGTGCACCGGCTTCCTCTGCCAGCAGGCTGAGTACGTCCATCGACTCGGAGAACTCCGCCGGTGAGATGCCGGCCAGACCGCCGTCGTCGGTGACGCCGACGACGTACGTCGCCTCCCCGTCCCCGGAGAGAACGCGATGGCGGAGCTGCGCTGCGAGGGATTCGAGTCGCCCCTCGGAGAGGTGGAGCTCTTCGGTGAGCCGTTCTTTGAACTCGACGCTGCCGCCCTCCCGCTCGCCGCGGTCAAGCGCGCGCCGGAGGACAGCCCGGTCGGGGCTCATATCCCCTCGTTACCGTGGGGCAGACATAAGCCTTCCCCGGATTTACGGCTCCAGAGCCCTCCTGAATCCAGTGGCTGAGTGTGTCTCTCACAGGAGACCTCGGGCGGATATTTATACGCGAGGACGCGGCCAGCACGGTCCGTGGACTGAGCCGCCACGCGGGGTTCGCGGTCGCGTGACGCCGCCCCGCGTGACTGGTGCTCTCGACGGCGTCACCTGTTCGCCAATCGGGTAGCGACCGTGCAGCGTGTCCGGCGACAATCACGCCTCACGAGAGCCACTCGCTCATCGACTGCTCCGCATACGCGATGCTCACGGTCAGTACAAACATCCCAGCCAGGAGGAGGTATACCGTTACAACGTACCGCGTGGAGTGGGCACCAACCTGTGTGGCGAACCCGCCTCCGGTGAGGAGTATTACCGAGAGGGCGACCGCGTACCGCGCCTTCCGAAACCAGTGCATCAGTCCGTTGTCGAAGGGCGACCGACATCAGGGCTCGGCTAGTGGCCGTGCGTGACGGGATGTCAGTCCCGGTACGGCGCGACCGCTTCGAGAAATCCGTCACCATAGCTCGCGTCCGTCACCCGGTCGGCCCGTTCGAGTGCCGTCTCGTCAGCATTGGCGACAGCCACGGCCTCACCGGCCAGGTCGAACATCTGGGCGTCGTTCGCCGAGTCGCCGACCGCGAGGAACGACTCCGGAGCGAGGTCCAGTTCAGAACACACCGCTTCGAGGCCCGTTCCCTTGTCGACGACCGGGTCCGTCACGTGGTAGGCGAAGCCGGTGTCGAGGACGACGAGCCCGCGCGCCGCAGCCAGTTCCTCTAGGGGTTCGAGCGGCTGGTCGAGCGACACGACGAGTTCCGTCTCGCGCCACCGGTTCGCCAAGTCGACCTGTCCGAAGCCGATGTCGTGGCCCAGGTCGCGATAGGCCTCACCGACCGCGAGCGCCGCCTCGTGGTCGCCCTCCAGCCTGAGTTCGTCGGTGGTCTCGACGAACACTACGCCGCCGTTCTCGGCGACGACTGTCCGCTCGATGCCGAGGAACTCACAGAGCGCAATCGGGAACGGCATCGCCTTGCCGGTGGCGATGACGACGCGTTCGGGCCACTCGCGGAGGACCGGGACAACTCGAGGGTCAAGCGCCCGGCTCTCGTCGGTTAGCGTCCCGTCGATATCAACGATAAGCGGCGGCGTATCGCTATCCATACCTCCGGGTTCGGAGCGGCGTATATGGGAATTGCGGTCAGTCGTCGGTCAGCGTCTCGTAGGCCGCCTGCACCTGCTTGAACTCCGTCTCGCTCCCGCTGTCGGTGTCGGGATGGACCTCTTTGACTTTCTCCCGGTAGGCCCGCTTGATTGTGCTCTGGTCGGCGCCCGGGTCGAGGCCCAGTCGCTTGTAGGCCTCCGCCGGATTCGGTCCCGACGACTGGACGCGCTGTCGGCGCTGCCGGCCGCCCGCTGCCTGGCGACGCTGTCGCCCCTGACGGCGGCGTTGGCCGCCCTGCGTCGCTCGGGAGCGGCGCGCTCGGCGGCCGTCCCGCGGCGGTTCCCACTCCTCCCGTGGGCCGGCCCCGAACCCACCGCGACGGGCGTTCCCCGTGTTCTGTGCCGCCTGTCGCTCGACCCGCTCGTAGAGGCTCGCGGCCATCTTCCCGCTGAGGTGGTAGTACATGAAATACGTCGACGCGCCGAACATGAGCGCCAGAAAGAGCACCGCGGGATTGATCAAGAGGCCCACCGCTGTCAGGACGACTGTCAGGCCTCCGAACACCACTGCGATTCCCTTGGTGAGCCCGTCGTACTGCACGCACGCTTCTTCGGTCCACAGGCCTGTAAGCGTCCCGCCTCTCGCACCCCATCCAGTCCGCCCGCGGACTCGATAGCGGGTATCCTCCCGGATGGGACGAGGGCGGAACAGAGCACAAGTACACGAGACTGGCACCGCACGGACTGATAGACTGGTTCTATCAAAACCGCACTACGGCGGCGTGTCTGACACACCCTTACTCCCTCCCTACGAATTGTTAGTAAGCGTATATCGCTACCCGCAAAACCCCCGCCAGTTTCTACTGGATATCTCGCTCACGTCTGGCGGTTCACGTGATCGGGTTTTCACTTTCACCTCGGTCTGGACAGTATTAAGGAGAATCGACGGCATCTATTCCGTTGTACGCGACTATCGTTTCACGCGTCACCAGCACAGTTCGTCGAGCACCGTAGCCGCGACTCCGGAAACCGCTACGGCCGCCGCCGAATCGCAGACAAGAAGGATTAAACGCTATCGATGAATACGTATTCGCCGCCAGAAATGACAGGATCACGGGTAGCTACGACGAGGGGTATCGACCGACAGACGGCCGCTGTCGGGAGGAGGAGCGGGCGATGAGTAACAGCGACCTTTCTGCCGACGAGATCACGCTCCCGATCAAACGTACCGAGGGTGATACTATCGAAGAGCGACTCACAGGCAACGCCTACCACAACATTCTCCCGGCTCGCTACCTCCGGAAGGATGCCAACGGCGACCTCATCGAGGAGCCCGAAGACCTCTTCGACCGCGTCGCGAAGAACATCGCGCTCGCCGAGGCCGTGTTCGAGGCCAACAAGCAAGGCGTCGATGTACACGTCTCACCCGACCAGCTAAAACCCGACCACCCACGCCGCGACGAGCTCGCCGACGAGGTGTTCGGTAAAGGAACGTCGGTCGACGACGACGTCGAGACCGAACTCTCTGTCTACAACGTCAACAAGTTCGCCTACGAGACGGTCGTGCCGGAACTGCCCGAGGGCGTCCGCGACCACGTCGAATCGACCGCCGACGCCTTCCAGGAGCAGATGGAGCAGCTCTCCTTCATGCCGAACTCGCCGACGCTGATGAACGCCGGCGACGAACTCCAGCAGCTTTCCGCCTGTTTCGTCGACTCACCGGGTGACGACATCGACGACATCCACCAGACCGCCAAGGAGGCCGCACAGGTCTTCCAGTCCGGCGGTGGCATGGGCTATGCGTTCTGGAAGCTCCGCCCGTACGGCGACCCCGTCGGCTCGACTGGCGGTATCGCCTCCGGTCCCATCACGTTCATGCGGACCTACGATCAGATGTGCGAGACCATCGCCCAGGGTGGCGCCCGCCGTGGCGCACAGATGGGCGTCATGCGCGTCTCCCACCCGGACGTCATCCAGTTCATCCACGCCAAGAACAAGGACGTCTCGCTGGCCGAGACACTGCGCCTGAACGACCCGGACGACTTCACGCACAACTCCTTCGCCGAGGCCCTGGAGGAGGCCCGCGACCTCATCGACGACGACGGGAAGGTCCCCAAGCACCTCCGCAACGCCGTCGAGGGCCACCTTTCGAACTTCAACATCTCCGTCGGCGTCACCGACGACTTCATGGAGGCGCTGAAGGCCGGTGAGGAGTTCACCTTCACGAACCCGCGAACGGGCGAGGCCCACATCGTCACCGAGGAGACGAAGGAGCTGTACGACATGTTCGGCCTCGGCGAGCACGTCGAGGTCGGCGAGGAGCTCTCGATTCCGGCCGAGGAACTCTGGGACGACATCGTCGAGGGTGCCCACGAGAACGGCGAACCCGGCGTTATCTACCTCGAACGGGTGAACAAGCAGCACTCCTTCGACGTGGAGGAGCACCCCGACCACGAGATTCTCGCCACGAACCCGTGTGGCGAACAGCCTCTCGAAGAGTACGAGGCCTGCAACCTCGGGCACATCAACCTCTCGACGCTGGCCGCCACGGACGCCCCAGACTGGCGCGTCTGGTCGGAGGCCCACGCCGACGAGTACGATTCGATGGAGGCAGCCATCGACGCGTTCCTCGAGGACGCCATCGACTGGGACGAGTTCGACCGACGCATCGAGCTCGGCACCCGCTTCCTCGAAAACGTCGTCACGATGTCCGACTTCCCGGTCGAGAAGATCGAGGAGAAAGTCAGGGAGATGCGCAAGATCGGCCTCGGTATCATGGGCCTCGCCCAGCTGTACATCCAGCTCGGCGTCGCCTACGGGACCGAGGAGGCCAACGAGATCGCCCGCCAGACGATGCGGCACATCAACCACGGGTCCAAGGCCACGAGCCACGAACTCGCCGAGGAACGCGGTGTCTTCTCCGAGTGGGAGAACTCCAAGTACGCGGACCCGACGGAGTACCCCGAGTGGTTCGAGAAGCAGACCGGCGAGGACGCCGAGGACTGGGCGGACGGCTACCCGATCCGCAACCACAACACCACGACCATCGCCCCGACTGGGACGACCTCGATGATCGGCAACACCACCGGCGGGTGTGAACCGATCTACAACGTCGCCTACTACAAGAACGTCTCCGACGACGTGCAGGGCGACGAGATGCTCGTGGAGTTCGACGACTACTTCCTCCGCGCGCTGGAGGACAACGACATCGACGTCGAGGCCGTCAAACAGGAGGCCCAGGAGCAGATGGCCAACAACGAGTTCGACGGCGTCGACGGGCTGACGACCGTGCCCGACGCTATCGGCGAACTGTTCGTCACCACTGGCGACCTCTCGGCGAAGCAGCACGCGGGTATCCAGGTGGCCTGTCAGGAAGGCGTCGACTCCGCTATCTCGAAGACGGTCAACGCCCCGAACGACTCCACCACCGAAGACGCCGCCGAAGTGTTCGAGTACATCTACGACCACGGCGGCAAGGGCGTCACCTACTACCGCGACGGCACCCGCAGCAAACAGGTGCTGACCACGCGTGCCCAGAACACCGAGTTCTCGGACATGGACGCCGACGAGATCGTCGCCCAGATCGAGGAGGTCTTCGGCGGCATCGAGGGCTTCCTCGAGGACGAGGCCGTCCAGGCTGCCATCGACGACTCCATCGAACAGGTGCTGGGTGTCGCCGACGGGGACGCCGAGTACGCCGAGAAGCAGACCCGCCCGGACGTGCTCCACGGCGTGACCCAGCGGATCGACACCGGCTACGGGAAGCTCTACGTCAACATCAACGAGGACCCCGAGGCCGACCGGCCGTTCGAGCTGTTCGCCAACATCGGCAACTCCGGCGGCTTCACCGCCTCGTTCACCGAGGCGCTGGCCAAGACCATCTCGACGGCACTGCGCTCCGGCGTCGACCCCGAAGAGATCGCCGACGAACTGCAGGGCATCCGGTCGCCGAAGGTCGCCTGGGACAAGGGCGAGCAGATCCAGTCCATCCCGGACGCCATCGGCACGGCCCTGCGTCGCTACCTCGACGGCGACGTCGACAAGGCCTACCCCGACCAGACCACGCTGGAGGAGACCGCGGAGAAGGCCGACCGGGAGACCGAGGCCAGCACGAAGACCCAGACCGACGGCGGCGCGGCCGCCGCATCCGACACGAGTGGCGACCAGCAGGACATCATCGACGCCGGCGAGAGCCCGGAGTGTCCTGACTGTGGCTCGCTGTCGCTGTACTACTCGGAGGGCTGCAAGACCTGCGAGTCCTGTGGCTGGTCCGAGTGCTGAACGCTACCGCCTGATACGCGGATTCGGGTTTCGACGCGCCTGAGACCGTTTCTTTTCCGTTCGTGCTGTATCGCCGCGTTCCGCTACCGGAATTCCGTGACGTTGTACACGCCGGTAATCGTCGTTTCCTCGACAGCCGCCGTGATTTCCGCGCCTTCCTCAGCCGCCGAGTCCGCGACGAGCGTCACCGGCTCGATAGGCTGGCGGCGCAGAAAGGCCGCGATCCGTTCGAGCCACGACGGCTTGCCGCCCTTGCGGCAGACGATGACGTAGCGTGAGTCCGCCAGTGACGCCATCTCGGGCTCGAAGTCGTAGTCCTCGTGGTCGGCCGGCGGGACGACATGGATGACCTCGCCCGCAATCGTCTCGTCCATACCCACGATAGCGACTACAGCGGTATGTGCCGCTCGCTTCGACCATACGCCACAGAAATATCAGCACAAGAACCTATTTATGCCATCTCCATCTCCCGGTGGTATGAGCAGGTCGGCAGCAGTGCAGTTCGCAGTGACGGTCGTGGCGGCGGTACTCATCGGCGTGCCACTCGCAACCGTCCTCACGCCGCCCGATCCGTACACGCAGCTACTCTCTCTGGGAGCGCTACTGGTGGTGACGCTGCCGGTCGCGTACTACCTCAGCTACAGGGGCGGCTACGAGTCGCTCAGGACGCGAGTCGACCAGTAGCGCGACTACGACGTGGTGATTACTCTGGCTACGAGTACTGCTTCGACACCCAACCCGAGGCACCACTGGGGTAGGAGTCGGTCTCCTCCTCGGGCTGGACCTCGCCGCGCTGGTCGACCATCCGGACGACGACGGTGTGGCCGCCCGACGGCGGGTCGTAGGTGTGTTCCCACTGCCGCCACGCGTCCTCGGCAGGGCCGTCGCCGTCGGCCGCCGGCAGTTGGTCCGAGAGCGTTGCGTCCGCCCACGTCTCGCCGCCGTCGGTGGAGACTTCGACGCGCTGGACGCCGCGCAGGCCGGCGTAGGCGTGGCCGCCGATGCGCCGGCGGCCGTCGGGAAGCGTCGATTCGTGATGGAGTTTGGCGACCGGATTCACGGGGCCGGTCCCCTGCCAACCGCGTTTCTCCCAGTAGCCGTCGGCCTCCTCGTCCAGCACCTCGATTTCCGAGAGCCACTTGACGTTTACCTCGCCCCAGTGGCCGGGAACCAGTGCTCGGACGGGGTAGCCGTGGCCGCGCGGGAGGACCTTCCCGTTCATGCCGTAGGCGAGCATCCCGCCCCGGAGCGCGTCGATTGGGAACTCCTCGTAGTAGTCGTCCTCGGCCCGGAGCATGACGCACTCACAACCGCTCTGAATGCCAGCCTCGTCGAGGAGACTATCGACGGGAACGCCGGTCCACAGTGCCGTGTCCGTCTTGTAGCCGTTGAGACTTTCACCGACACAGCGGAGGGTGACAAACCGGTTTTCGGCGTCCATCTCCAGGATGTCCTCGTAGGTGAGCGTGACCTCCTCTTCGACAGCGCCGGTGATGGAGAGCGACCAGTCCGCGGCCGAGAGTTCCGGATCGATGGAGTTGATGTCGACCTCGTAGAAGCTCTCGCTGACTAGCGGATCTATGTCGTCGAGGCCTAGGGAGTAGTCCGCTGCGACAGCGAGCTTTTCGTCGACATCGTTGAGATCGGCCCCCGGCGCATTGAGTGCGGGCGCATCGTCACCCGTCGCGACGACCGATCGTTGGTTGCCGGCCGCGTAGCCGACTGTTGCCGCACCGACGGCCGCGCCAACGGTCGAGAGGGCCCGACGGCGTTTCGAGGAGATGGGCGTCATCGGACCGCCGAGTCCGTCCAGCGCCTGCGCGAGGCCGACCACGGCAGCGGCGGGAACCGCCGGACCGGCCGCGAGGACGACCTCGCCGGTGAGAACGACACTCACGGCCCAAGTTACGACGGCCGTTCCGACGACCGGGAGGGCGCGATTGTTCGCCAACTGGCCGGTGAGGATGGCCGCTCTGGCCGCCAGCGCGATGAACAGCCCCGCGAGGCCAATCGCGAGCAGGAGATTGAGTTGCTGACCGAGGCTACCGAGCGTCGAGATGGCAGTCGAGACGACGACGCCGGGCATCGACCGCGCGAGCGTCCGTTCGATTGGCGAGGCGATGAATGTGGGTGCGTAGCCGGTCACAGCGTAGGAGCCCGCCAGGCCTGCGACGGCGGCGGCAACGCTAACCAGCAGCCGGCCGCCGGGCGAGTCGAGGAGGTCGTCAGTCATGGCTGAACCGACGGCCTACCCGGCAAAAGGGATTGTTCCAATTTCGTCCGGATTCCGTTCCGAAACTCCGGAAGACACAAGCGAGCGGCGGTTTTCTATGGCAACATGGACGAGCAGCCCGGTGGTCGGCCCTGCCCGCTCTGCGAACGGGCAATGTACCACCGCCACTGCAAGTACGTCTGTCCGGAGCACGGCGTCGTGTATGACTGCGCTGACACGTTCTACTGACGATACGCTCGCTGGTTTAATATCCGGGAACAACTAGATAGGTGATATGAGTGGCCACGGGGACGAGATTTCGGTGCTGCACGTCGACGATGACCCCGACCTTGGCGATCTCGTTGCGGTCCATCTGGAGCAAACTCACGGTGATATCTCTGTCTGTACCGAGCGAAGCGCGGCCGATGGGTTAGACCGGTTGTCCGAGCGCGCGTTCGACTGTGTCGTCAGCGATCACGACATGCCGGGTATGGACGGACTCGAATTTCTGAAGGTCGTCCGCGAAGAGTACGAGGAGCTACCGTTTATTCTCTTTACCGGCAAAGGAAACGAGGAAATCGCAAGTGATGCGATCTCTGCCGGCGTCACGGAATACCTTCAGAAGGGCGTCGGGACGGACCAGTACGCGGTGCTCGCCAATCGTATCGAACGGGCTGTGGGAGAGCGACGGGCTAAAACAGCACTCGAAGAGTCCGAGCGGATGCTGTCGACGCTCATCTCGAACCTGCCGGGGATGGTGTACCGCGCACGGAACGAACCCGATTGGCCGATGCAGTTCGTCAGCAACGGTGCAGCGGAGCTAGTGGGCTACAGTTCGGCGGCGTTCGAGAGCGGCGACGTGTCCTGGGGGTCGCTCATTAAGGATTCCGAGATAGAGCGTCTCTGGGAAACAGTCCAGGCCTGTATCGCCGCCGACGAACCGTTCGAAGTCTCCTACCAGATCGAGACGGCCGACGGTGAGACCCGCTGGATGTGGGAGCGCGGGCGCGTCGTCGGCACTGACGACGATGGCGTCGAAATCTTGGAAGGATTCATCACCGACGTAACCGCCCGCGAGGAGCGCGAGCGGGAACTCGCGAATCAACGGGCGTTTACCGAGAAGCTCATCGACTCCATCGACGATATGTTCTACGTCGTCGGTACCGACGGCAGCCTGGTCAGGTGGAACGACACCGTCTCGTCGGTGACCGGCTACACCAACGAGAAGTTGGCGTCGATGGACATTGGGGACATCGTCGCAGATTCCGACCACGAGAAATTATGGGAGGTATTCGAGGAGACGCTTGAAACTGGATACGGAACCATTGAGGCAGGAATCGAGACAGCTGACGGCGAGAGGCTCCAGTACGAATTTAAGGGATCGCTTATCGAAGACGGGCGTGGCGACCTGTTCGGGATTGCCGGTATCGGCCGGGATATCACCGAACGGAAACGTCGAGAGCGGGAGCTCAGGGAGTACCGCACGCTGGTCGAGAACGTCGGGGACCCGATGTATATCCTCGACACCGACGGTCGCATCGAAATGGCAAACGAGGCGATGGCCGCCCATCTCGGGTACGACCGCGCGGAGATCGTCGGCTCGGAGCCAGCCCGGTTCATGCCCGAAGCGGACGTCGAAAGAGGGACAGCACTCATCCGTGACCTGCTTGGCGACGACGAGCGAACGTGGGCTGCTTACGAGATGCGGACGATATCCGCGGACGGGACGGTCCGGATCAACGAGGACAGGATCGCGCCGCTGTTCGACGAGGAGGGGAACTTCGACGGCTCGGTCGGTGTGATGCGCGAGACGACGGAGCGCAAGCAACGCGAGCGGGAACTCGAACGCTACGAGACGATTATCGAGGCCGTCGGCGACCCGGTGTACACGCTCGACGACGAGGGTGTGTTCACCTACGTGAACGAGGCGATAGAGCAACTGACGGGGTTCGAACCGGACGAACTGATCGGCGAGCACATCTCGACCATCATGACCGGCGAGGACATCAACCGCGGAAGCGAGCTCATCCGGACCATCCTGTCTGACCCGACCCGACAGAACGTGACCTTCGAAACGGATATTGTCGACCAGACCGGGAACCACACGCCTATCGAGATCCATATCGCGTTGCTTCCAGCCACGGACGGGGAGTTCAACGGCACAGCGGGCGTCATCCGCGATATCAGCGACCGGAAAGACAGGGAGCGACAGCTCGCGGAGTTCGCCTCTGTCGTTAGCCACGACCTCCGAAACCCGCTGAACGTGGTCAAAGGGCGGATATCGGTCGCCCGGACATCGGGCGACGTATCACACCTCGAGGCGGCGGAGTCCGCGGCCGACCGGATGGACGAACTCATCAACGACCTGTTGACGCTCGCCAGGCAGGGCGAGACGGTCGGCGAGACGGCGATGGTGGATCTCGCTGCCCTCGCAGGTCAGGCCTGGATCGATGTCGAAACCGGCGAAGCCACGCTCGAAAAGATCGGGACAGCGACGATTGAAGCTGACGCGGCACGGCTCCGCGCGGTGTTCGAGAACCTGTTCTGCAACGCTGTGAAACACGGGCGTCGCGCGGACGGCGCCCCGATCACCGTCTCCGTCGGCACAACGGACACCGGGTTTTATGTCGCCGACGACGGCGTCGGAATCCCACCTGAAGAGCGAGATGACGTGTTCGAGCGCGGCTACACCACGAGCGACGCGGGGACCGGGTTCGGTCTGGCAATCGTCGCTGAGGTCGCACAGGCCCACGGGTGGTCGGTGTCGGTGACAGAGAGCGAGAGCGGCGGCGCGCGGTTCGAGTTCACGACGAGTTCGGAGCGCTGACGTGGCGATAGGCCGGCCCCGCAAGCACCAGCACGGCCAGCGCCGCGGAGAACAGCAGGACGTGTGGGAGCGCGTCGATGGTGAGGCCAGTGAGCGTCAGCGACCGCAGCGACGCGCCCGCAGTGACTTCGACCGCGACCCACGGAATCTCGCCGATGAACGTCCCGACAGCAAAGGAGCGCGGCGAGACGCGGGCGAACCCGGCCCCGTAGGAGACAGGGTCCGCGGGCACGGGTGAGAGCCGCGCCGCGAGGACGCCCCGCGTCTCGCCGGTCACCTCGATAATCCGGCGGCCCGAATCACCCAGCCAGCCGAACATCCCGCCCTGTTCGCCGGCACGGAGCGCGAACCGGTAGGGGATGAGGCAGGTGACGAGCGCGCCCATCAGCGCGACCGGGAAGCCGTATTTGATGCCGAGGACGAACCCGACGAAAGCCGACAGCGGCATCGTCGGCCACGCGAAGAACGGGCGAACCAGGTACAGCCCGACGATGACGCCCGCGAGGTAGACAGGGTGGTCGGCGAGATGCATCGTCTGGGCCACCACCCGCTCGGGTGTGAGTAGCGTCGTCGCGATAGCGACGACTGCCACCAGCCCGGCGGTTCCGACCAGCTGTCGCTTCGCGAGGCGGTCCATCTACCCAATCCAGCGGTAGCAATCGACAAACGCTTTGTGGTATCTTTTAGGTTGTTCGGGGTTGAAGCGGCGATTGTGTCCGAGACGCGAGACCCGGTCGAACTCGGCGTCGAGCTGCTCGCCCATCTGGAACACGGGGAGCTATCCGTCGCCGACGCGCTCGACCGTATCGAGACGGTGACGACCAACCCACAGGTCCAGCGCGAGATACTCGACACCGCAGTGATGCGCGGTCTCATCGAACGCGAGAACGGCGTCGTCCGCCCACGGTCACAGGGGTCGTACGTGAATTTCGACAGCGACGTGGTCGTCCGTGAGGGGGAGTTCTCGTGTCAGCGCTGTGGCGCAGCTATCAGTACGGGCCACTTCGTCCAGTTCGACGGCGGCGAACTGGGGCCGTTCGGGTCGACGTGTATTCGGAAAGTGTTGGGGAGAGAGTAGCGAGGTCGTGGCCGCGACCACGACCTCGTTGAGCTGAGCGGCGCAGCCGCGAGGGGCGCGAACGGAGTGGGCGGCCCTCGTTGCTGCGAACGGCGACGGAAGGAGCCGTGGGCAGCGCGATAGCAGGGAGCGGCCCCGGTGGCAGCGAGATCGTGGCTGCGGTCACGACTCGTTAGCCGAGCGGTCCGAAAAGTACGTCTTCAGTCAAAAACAGACGGGTCAGCGGCCCTGGCGGAGTTCTTTGATAAGCTGTTTGATCGTGCGCTCCTGTTTCTGGAGCTGTTCGTTCTGTGCCTCGACAGCGGCGGTCAGTTCGGCGACCTGCGCTTCGAGTTCAGCGATGTCCGGGTCTGCCGAGGTGTCCGGCTCGGCCGAGTCGGTGTCTATGCCGGATGTGTCACTGGATTGTGTCTCCGTTGTGGCTTCGACGGTAGTCCCCTGCTCACTGGTCGCTGCGGTCGCAGCCGGCGTGCTGGTGCTCGCGGATTCAGCTTCAGAATCGTCACCGCCCTCCTCGTCGTTGCTCACAAGCGGGTCGATACCGGATTCGAGACCGAGGCCGTTGCCGGCGTCGTCCGTGCTCTCCTCGGGGTCTGCCCCGACCTTGGCGTTGAGCTCAGCGAGCGAACTGACCTCGTGGTACGCGAAGAGGGATTCTTCGAGGGTTTTTCGGACCATCGGTGCCTGCTCGGACGGTGCTTTGATGCGTTCTGGGCGGTCATTGAACGAGAGCACGACAGCCGTAGCGACGCTGCCTTCCTCGAACTCCAGACCGGTCACGTCGTCGAAGGAGAACGCCTCGTAGTCGGCGTCCCAGGTGACGTTGCCGATGTGCTTGAGCAGCTGGCGGTCGGTAACGACCAGCGTGAGTTCGCTGAATCGGAACACGCCGGCGATGGTCTCGTCGGCGGCGATCCCCCCCGAGACGGTTAGCTTCCCTTCGAGCAGCCGTTCGAGGACGGCGTCGCCGCGGCTGCCAGGGACAGACAGTTCGAGCTTCTCGCTGGTGTATATGAGCGAGAACTTGGTCTTGCGTCGGCCTTCCGAAACGGTGAGCCGTTCGAAGTCGTGCGGATAGCTGGCGACCTTCTCGTCGCTGAGAAGGCCCTCGCCGCGGTAGACGAGCGTCCGGGTGGGTGTGAAACAGGCCGCGTCTTCGTCGCCGAGGTTGACACCGCCCCGGATCTCCTCGTCCCCGAGTTCCTGCTGGACGAGGTCTGGTATCTCCATACTGCCTGCATACCTGCGTGGTGGCTTAAATCCGCGGGTCGATTATCAGCGCCGACTAGAAGCGCACAGCGTGGGACTGCACCACAGTCCCGGTGGAGATGAGAACCTTCAAGACGGCTAACGGCCAACGGCTGAATGCACCCGCGCCCGGGTGGCTTAGCTGGACATAGCGCCGCACTCATAGGGTCTCTCGACTCATGCGGCAGTGCACCCGTCATGACCCCGGGGCGCTCGTCACGCCCCAGACCTGGGCCATGCGGAGATCGAGGGTTCGGAGCCCTCCCCGGGCATTTTCCGAATCACATCGCACCAGCCAGCAGTATCACCGGTCCGCACCCGGACAAACAGTACGTGACTAACCGAGCAGTGCTGCACCGAGCGAGCGGACTGCATCCTCGCCGAGTCACGCCTGAACGATGTCGCGTTTGTTACGACTGTTCGGAGGCTCACACGGTAGTTTCGAAGGAGCAGAATTGTCAGGATCAGCCCGATGAGAGGCCGCCGCCGGGGAACTGCTGAAACACGGCTTCGAAGTCGTCAATCTCTGCGGCCGTGGAGTCGGCTTTTTTACGGAGTTCTTCGAACCGCTCGTTAACGGTCTGGTATTCGGTGCTCGCTTCGAGTTGCGATGTGTTCTTCTGGGTTTCCAGGGTCGCCTTCTTCGAGGCCACCGCGAAGTACTCCTGAACCTGGTCGTCGTACGTGGTCCGGACGAGCATCTCCGAGACAGTGTCGAGGAGGTCCTCGCGGCTGACCGGCTTCGTCAGGTACTCGTCGAATGGCATCTCGACGATGTCGAAGTCAGGGTCGACGGCCGTCACCATCACCACTGCTGGGTCGATACCCTGTTCCGCGATGGTATCGAGGACCTCGTCACCACTCATGTCGGGCATCTGGCGGTCCAGAAAGACGACGTCGACGGACGCGTCGACTAACTGGAGCGCTTCCGTACCGCTGTGTGCGGTCCGAACGTCGTGTGCGGTCAGCAGCCACGTCGAATACAGATCCGCGATGTCTTGCTCGTCGTCGACTACGAGAACCGTTGCCCCTTCTGTCTCGACACTCTCTTTCATTTGTTGACCCTCCTGTCGGCCCACGTACTGCTCTCACTGTGATTTTCCCGAACAGTAAAATAAACCTAGCCAGCGGATTATCGACTCTGAGAATACTATGGTTGGATGGTTGACCGTTCTGCTGTGTGTCTGTTCTGTCACTGCCCAGTGACTCATCCCAGAGCTGTTAACATAGCGGCGACCGTACGCTGTGTGTATGGTGACCGTCTCCGGACCGTGGACGCGCGAGGAGATGGAACAGTTTCTCGATGCCGAAACTGTGCCACTCCGTCTCGGGTGCCGAACGCCCGCAGACAAGCCCTGGATGCTCTCGCTCTGGTATCGGTTCGTAGACGGTGCCTTCGAGTGTGCGACTGGAGCGGACGCGGCCGTTGTCGACTACCTCGACTATGACGACGCCGTGTCGTTCGAAGTCTCGACGAACGAGCCGCCGTACTGCGGCGTCAGGGGCAACGGAACAGCAACGATGACAGCGGACGACGACAAGACAGTGCTCACTGAGTTGTTGCACCGCTATCTCGGCGGAACCGACTCGCCGCTAGCCGAACGACTGCTCGCACCCGACCGCCGCGAGATACAGATTACGATCACGCCCGACCGTCTCCACACCTGGGACTACAGCAACCGGATGTAACAGCCTAGATAATGGGACCCACAGACTCAGCCATGGACACCGACCCGACAGACATCAAATCAATCGCGATAAGCGCGACCGACCTCGTCTCAGCCGTCGAAGCGACTGCGGACGGATCAGAGACCGTGTTACGTGTCACACCGCCGTTCAGCGGCCGGATGCGAGCGCGCCTCCACGTCGTCCAGCCCGACGACGACGATGGAACGATTCACATCGAGCCCGACTCGCTGCTGACCGCGGACGCACCGCCGTATCCGACGCCCGATGACACCGCCGACGAACTCCGGGACTCGGACGACGAGACGTACTCGGTGGAGCGCCATCGGCCCTACCACGAGCAACGACTCGCCGAGTGGCGGGAGTCGCTTCCGGACCACGTCGTCGATAGCACGACACTAAGCGATACAGAACACGACGTAACCGTGTCACTACTCGGTCCGTAATCATGCGTGCGCACCGAACAGAGATGTCAGCTAGAATTGAATTGGTACATCCACTCACACAAGAGCTACGCCGCCAATAAAACGTCTAAGCGACGCTCAGCCGATAGTGAAACGAACTAGTAGAAAACTGCTATGCGTGAAACGATGCGAAACGGGCGGAAACCTCTAGAGGTTATAAGATATCTCCAGTAGAAGCCGGGGATAGGTCCCCCACATGTCAAGTTCGTCCGCATACGAATTACTCGCCCAGTTTGATGAGTTCCTGCCTGAGTTCGACGAGTCACTCGTCCCCGCCGTTCGAGGTATCGCGTTCTGGACAGCAATCGCGCTCCCGTTTCTGTATCTCCCGCTGCTGATTACCGGTCTGAACTCCGGGGCGACGCGGGTCGCGTTCGTCGCGCTCGTCGTCTTCAACGCCGTGACACTGTTTATCGGCCACGCACACAGAGGAAACGACTGAAACGGAACCCTGCAGTGCCGGTCACCACCGTGGATATTGCGGCCCTCCACTCCGCATTGCCGCTGTGACCATACTTTCATCCACCCGGTAGCCGTTCGTGTGCGTATGTCACGGACAGCAGTTATCGCAGGTGTCGGTCCGGGCCTCGGGGAGTCACTGGCCAAAACGTTCGTCGACGAAGGCTGTCAGGTCGGCCTGTTCGCCCGGTCGGCGTCATATCTGGAGTCACTGTCGGCGGAACTCGGCGACGACGCGCTCGCGGTACAGACCGATATCACCAGTCCGGAGCAAGTAGCGGCAGGCTTCGAGCAGGTTCGGGACGAGTTTGGTCCCGTCGACGTGCTCGTGAACCACGCCAGCGGCGGCGCGTGGAAAGGCACGCAGGAAATTACCTACGACGAGTTCCAGCACGCACTTGCCGTCGGTCCAGCAGGCGGGCTGGCCTGTTCGCAGGAAGCCGTCGACGACATGCTGGCCGGCGACGGCGGGACAATCATCTTCACCGGTGCGACGTCTGCCATCCGCGGCCGCGACGGCGCGGTCGGATTCAGCGCCGCCAAGTTCGCCGTGCGCGGGCTGGCCGAATCGATGGCCCGAGAACTCGGACCCGAGGGCATCCACGTCGCCCACGTCGTCATCGACGGCCAGATTCTCCCGTCGAGCGCCGCGGACGCAGTCGACCGCGACGCGGAATCGTATCTCGATCCGGACGAGATCGCCCAGTCGTACTGGCATCTCGTCGAACAGGACCGCTCGGCGTGGACGCTGGAACTCGATCTCCGTCCCCACGTCGAGACGTTCTGAGCGCCTCGGCTCCGATGCCGGCTATTCTTCGAGGAGATCGACCCACTCTCTGAGCGGCCCCCGAATACCGTCGACTGAGATCGTCACGTCGCCGTCGAACCGCCACGTCGCTTGCGGGGAGTCCGAACCGAACCGCATTGGAACGGAGACCGACAGGTCATCGGCCGTGACGTGGAGCGCCTCGTCGCGGTCGACCGTCTCGTCGAGCAACCGTTCAACGGCCAGGCGGAGCTGTTCCGGGTCCGGGTCTGGAAGGTCCGTGGATTGACTCATACCTGTGGCTTGGAACCGAGGCTACCTCCGTGTTGCGTCGAACCGGTCGGTTTGACCCCGCTATTTACGGGTGTGTGGGCCTCAGACGGTTTCGATGGAGCTGGAAACGCCGTACGCCCTCGGGGGGACCTACTACGTCGAGACGGTGTCCGTGGGAAAGCGGACGGACGACGAGACGGTGCGCGATTGCGTTGTCTGTGGCGGCCACGTGTACGCCGACGACTGGCATCTCGTCGTCGGGATCCTGGATACAGACGGCGGTCGACAGCGCCACCACCACTGTAGCGACGACTGCCTGACCGAGTGGCTCAAGCTCATGACAGCTGCCTGAGCGGCGGTGAGTCCGCGGAGTCTTGACGGTGGAACCCGTCGGGAAGATATGGACGAGCGTACGGGCGTGTTCAGGGTCTACCGCGTCGTCGAAGCGGTCCCACACATCAACCTATTCGACACCGACGCGACGCGGCTCTACACCGTGTACCAGTCCGGCTACGGCGAGCGACAGCCGGCAGTCGACGACCTCAGAACGGGTGACCTCGTCGAGGCGACACTCGGCGGGGATCCCGACGACTCGGAGGAAGCCTGGTCGCTGCTTTCGTTCGAGCGCCGCGACCGTGTCGCGATGGACTTTGCAGTGGATGCCGAAGTCCCCGAAGTGGCGGCCGACCTCTGGGAACCGGGTCTCGAACGGCCGGCAAGCGCCGTGCTCGAAGAGGACGGCGAACCGGTCGCAGAGTGTTTCGTGCAGCCGCGCGCACCGCTGCCCGGCGGCGCGTTCGTCCCGAGCGTGCTCACTGGCCTCGTGCCGATGGAGTCGCTGCTGACCGAACTCCCCGGTATCGGTGAACCGCCGACAGATGCGCTCTTTCTCGACCCCGATGCGCCCGATGCCGACTCGTACTCCCGACCCTACGGCGTCGCCGTGCTGTTCACCGCTGGCGCTGAGGACCTACTCACTGAGTTCCGGGAGCGATACGATCTCCCTGCCGACGCCGACAACAGACCCGAGTACGATCCGTACGGGCTGTGAGGGGTCGGAAGGGCGGTCCACCGGAAGCCACTACATCGTGATGACGAGCGGCACCGGAACGAAACAGAGCATGCCCAGAACGAACGTGACCAGGCCGATAGCCCAGCGGCCCGGCCCCAGCGGTGTCTCATCCAGCGGCGTCGCCGACCCGAGCCGACCGAACACCAGCGCGAGGACCCCCCAGAACGCCCACAGTCCGGCCGCTCGGCCCCCCTCGAAGACGACGAGGTAGCCCGCGAGCCCGAACAGGGCGACGGGGACGGCTAGCTGGACCAGCGACAGTCGGTCGCCGAACAGCGACCGGGCGACGTGCGCGCCGTCGAGTTGGCCGACCGGCAGGAGGTTCAGGAAGGTCACGAACGCCCCTACCCAGCCGCCGATGACGACCGGGTTCGGGAGGAGCTGCGGGTTCGCGTACTCCAGCTGTTCACCCATGACTGCGGCGATACCCTGCAACAGGAGCGGATAGCCGAGTTCGATGTTCGTGACGATGCCGCGTGTCACCTCCACCGGCGGGAGCGTCACGCCGATTGCGGTCACGACCACCGTCGCGACGAGGCCCGCCAGCGGGCCGGCGACGCCGATGTCGAACAGCGCCTTCCGGTCGGGGATGTGGTCGTTCATGCTGATGACCGCACCCAGCGTCCCGAGCACGTTTGGGAACGGCAGGAAGTACGGCAGGCTCGCCTCAACCTCGTGGTAGCGGCTCATGATGTAGTGGCCGAACTCGTGAATCGCAAGGATCCCCAGTGCGGCGGCGGCGAAGGGCCACGCCTTGAGCAGCGCTGTCGGATCTTCGAGAACAGACAGCCCATACCAGCGGGTCCCGGCGTACAGCGTCGATAACAGCGTCAGGACGGCGAGCCCGACGTTCAGCCACGGGATTCCGTCGACGCCGAGCGACCGCTCCCGTGCGATCAGCACCCACTCACCCATCTCCCGTTTGAGCGCGACGCGGTACCCGCGCTGACGGAACGCCGGCGCAATGCTGTGGATGACCTGTTCGGACTCGGTCACCGGCTCGCCGTAATACCGGACGCCGTCTTCGGCGGTCCTATCGATCTCGTACACATGGAACGTGTCTGCGAGCGCTTCCGGATCCGGTAACTCCGGCGGCGAGGACTGGGTCGCCATTACTCACGTTTAGGGTTCGACCCGTTTGAACCTGTTTGCTGGCCCACTGCGCGCACGGAGAGCCGTGACCACAGCTGAACCAGTCAGTCCGCGACGGCCTCGTCCGATCCGGTCGCGGCGCCGGGGTCCTGAATCCAGAGGTCGCCGAAAAGGTCGTCCTGCTGGAGGCGGACCTGGCCGCGATGGGCAAGAAAGAGCAGTCCGAGGAACGTCTCGACGCGGGTCCCGCCGGCGGTGTCGACCTCGCGGTACAGCACCTCCTCGCGGCCCTGGTCGTACTGCTCGCGGACGGCGTCGTGTACGTCGGCGATGATGTCGTCGATGTTCTCGGCGTGGGCCGTCCCGGTCACGTCGGCAGCCGACGGCTCCTCGTCCAGTCGCATGTCGTCGGCCCCGCGGTAATCCAGTTCCTGCGTCCCGCGGTCGTACCCGCTCGGGGAGTCGCTGGTGTCGTATTCCCGGGACTCCTTCCACCACGATTCCCGCTCGGCGTCGCGGAGGTCCCGAACGAGTTCGTCGAGCGTTTGTGGCATCCCACGGGCACGCCGGCGTTCGAGCCGACGGTCCATCTCCGACTCCAGCGCGGCGAAGGGGTCCGGTTCCTCGATGGGGGCATCCTCGCTCATCGCCTGCTCCCACGGCTCGACCGGGTCCTCCTCGTCGTTGCCCTCGCCGAGCATCGCGTCGCTTTTCATCCGGATGAGGACGCTCGCGTAGAACAGCGCCCGGCCCGACGTGCGCAGGTCCGCGTCGTCGATGCGCTGGAGGAACTTGTCGGTGACCCGCACCACGTCGATGTCCCACGGGTCGATTTCGCCGTCGTCGGCAAGCTGGACTAGTACCTCGACCGGTTCGACGTCCTCGTCGTCGCTGTCGTCGTCGGTAGCGTCCGCACCTGTAGGTTCGGCTTGCTCCGGGCTGTCATCGTCCGCACCGTCGGACTCACCCAGCAGCGCCGCCGCGTCACCCGACTCGCCGGGCGGGTCACGGTCCTCATGGCCAGTGATGTTCAGCGGGATGTCATCTGCATCGTCTCGCGGGTCACTGCGCTCGCGGGTCACATTCGCTCCCCGCTCGCTACCCCGAGGCGCTTCCTCCGGGCGCGCCTCGCCCTCCCCGCTCGACTGTGCCGAGGAGCCTCCGTCGCGCTGCTCCGTCGGCTCCTCGTTAGTCATCGGCTGGCACCTCCTCGTCACCGTCGTCTGCGCCCTCACCGCTGAGGTCGATGCCGGTCACGGCGCTCACGTTGTCGCCCTGCATCATCACGCCGATGGCCCGCTCGGACCGCTCCAGCATGGCCGAGCGGTGCGAGACGACGACGAACTGGGCGTCGCCGGCGAGTTCGTCGACCAGTTCGCCGACGAGGTCGGCGTTGGCCGCGTCGAGGAAGGCATCGACCTCGTCGAGCGCGTAGAACGGCGCGGGGTTGTGCCGCTGGATGGCGAAAATAAAGGCCAGCGCCGTCAGCGACTTCTCGCCGCCGGACATCGCGTTCAGCCGCTGAATCGGCTTGTCGCCCGGCTGGGCCTTCATCGTCAGCCCGCCCTCGAAGGGGTCGTCCTCGTCTTCGAGGTGAAGGTGGCCGGTACCGTTCGAGAGCCGCTCGAAGATGTTCTGGAACTGGTCGTTGATCTCCGTGAACGACGCCATGAACGTCTCCTTCTTGCGCGCCTCGTAGGTGTCGATGCGCTCCCGGATGCCGTCGGCCTCCTCGACCAGCGTCGCCTTCTTGTCTTCGAGTTCCTGCAGGTCGTCGTTGACCCGGTCGTACTCTTCGATGGCGCGCATGTTGACCGGCTCTAGTTTCTCCATCTCCGTCTCCAGTCGGTCGATCTCCTGCTCGACCGTGTCGTGATCGGGCACGTCCTCGGGGTCGTAGTCGCCGACCTGCGCTTCGAGTTCGTCGATCTCCCACTCCAGGCGCTCCTTGGTCTCCTGCTCGGATTCGAGATCCCGCTCGATCTCGGAGACCGCGGCCTGTTGCTCGTCCCGGGCCTCCTTAGCCTCCTGCAGGTCGGCTTTCAGGTCCTCCCGCTCGGACTTGAGTTCGGCCAGCTCTTCTTCGAGGTCGGCGACGGCCTGCTCCTTCTCGGCTTTCAGCTCCTGTTTCTCGGCGACCTTCGCTTCGAAGTCGTCGATACGCTCCTCGTGTTCCGCCTTGCGGTTCTGGGCCGCCTCGATGTCGTCGTGGAGGTCCTCGATGGCCTCCTCGGCGTACTGCTTCTCGAGTTCGTACTCGTTGAGTTCGGCGTCGAGTTCGTCCTGTCGGTCTTCGAGCGCGTCGATGTCGTCCTTGATCGATTCGCGCTGGTCGGTCAGGTCGGGAAGTTCGGAGTCCTCGACCTCGGCTTCGAGATCGTCGATGTCGCTCTGGAGCGCGTCGATCTCCTCGGTCTTCGATTCGATATCGGCCTCCAGTTCGTCCATCTGGTCGGCGACCTCCTCGCGCTCCGCGGAGATCTCTTCGAGGTCGGCTTCCAGTTGCTCGATGCGGTCACGCGTGTCTTCGAGGGCAGTCTGCTTGCGCTCGATGCTCGTCTCGATGTCGCGGAGCTGCTCGGTCGCGTCGGACTCGCGGTCGCGGGCGTCGTCGAGGCGCTCCTCCACGTCCCGGAGGTCCTCACGCACGTCCGCACGCTCGTCTTCGAGTTCGTTGATGCGCGTGGCGACCCGTTCGAGCTTGCCAGCGCCGCCCGAAAAGGAGTAGCGCGTACCCGAGGACGAACCCCCGGTCATCGCCCCGGACTTCTCGACGAGGTCGCCGTCGAGCGTGACCATCCGGTAGTCGCCCATCAGGTCGCGGGCGGTGTCCATGCTGTCGACGACGACGGTATCACCGAGCACATACGAGAAGATGCCCGCGTACTCGCGGTCGAAGTCCACGAGGTTGTACGCGAAGTCGATGACGCCGTCGGCACTGGGCAGCGACCCCAGCGACCGGTTCTGCATCTGCGTGATCGGCAGGAACGTCGCTCGGCCGGCGCTGCGTGATTTGAGGTACTCGATACAGCGCTGACCGACGCTGTCGTCGTCGACGACGACGTGTGCGAGCCGCCCGCCAGCCGCCGTCTCACAGGCCGTGGCGTACTCGGGGTCAACGCCACCCAGTTGGCCGACGGTACCGTGAACGCCGTCCTGACCGGCGTTGAGAATCGCTGTCACGGCACGCCCGTACGAGGAGTCCCCGTCCTCGCCGGCCTTCGCCTCTAGCTGAGCGTACTCCTGCTGTTTCGCGCTGATTTCGTCTTCGAGTTCGTCGAGGTCAGACTGGAGTTCGCGCTTCTCGGACCGCAGGTCGTCGACGACCTCGCCGATGGTCGCCTTGTTCTGCTTTGCTTTCTCCAGTTCCGTCTGCAAGTCCTCGATGTCGGCTTCGAGGTCGGGAATCTCGGCTTCCGCGTCTTCGATGGCTTCGCGCTTCTCGTCCTCGGCGTTCGAGCGCCGCCGGGCCTCGTCGAGCAGGCGGTCCTGTTCGCGCTGGAGGTCGTTCTTCTCGCTTTTGAGCGTCTCCAGCCGCGAGCGCTTCTCCTCCAGTTCGTCCTTGACCTCCTGGAACTCCTCGCCGACCTCGTCGATGCGCTGCTGGACCTCGGCGAGTTCGGACTCCTTCTCGGCGATGTCGGCTTTGACGTTGGACTTGGCGACCTTCGTCTCGCGGATGTCACTTTCGAGGTCGTCGATGGTCTCCTGCTTGCGGTCGATCTGGACGAACGCCTGCCGGCGCTCGTTCTCGGCGGCCTCGACGGTCTCCTCGGCTGACTCGATCTTGTCCTCCAGCCGGGAGATGTCGCCTTTGATTTCCTCGATCTCGCGCTTGATGGCGAGCTGTTCGTCCTCGCCCTTGCGCTCGATCTCCTGATTGAGTTCGTGGAGTTCGTCTTCCAGCCGGATGACTGCGCCCTGACGCTCGTCGAGCTCCGTCTGGAGCTCCGTGAGTTCGGTTTCGAGCTCGTCGATGGTTTCCTCGACGGCCGCCAGTTCCTCGCGCTTGTCTTCCAGTTCCGCGGCCTTGCGGTAGCCCTCGTACTCCTCTTTCTCGTCGCGGAGGTCCTGATACTTGAGCGCCGTCTCGCGCTCGTCTTCGAGCTGGTCGAGGCGGTCCTGTTTCTCTTCGATGCGGAGTTCAGCCTCGTCGATGCGCTCTTGCACGACCTCCAGCTCGTCGAAGGCGTCGGCCTTCTTCGCGTCGAACTGGGCGACGCCGGCGATCTCGTCGATGATCTCCCGGCGGGAGCCGGCGGTCATGTTGATGATCTCGGTCACGTCGCCCTGCATGACCACGTTGTACCCCTCCGGGGTCACGCCGGCCTGGGCGAGCAGGTCCTGAATGTCCGAGAGGTTGACCGAGCGCCCGTTGATGTAGTAGTACGAGTAGTAGTTGTCCTCGGTCTCTTTGACCCGGCGCTTGATGGCGATTTCGTCCACGTCGCCCACGTCCTCCGTGCCGGCGGCGTTGACGACCTGTGAACGTGACAGCGTCCGGTCGTCGTTGGCCAGAATTACCTCGACGCTGGCCTGGCGTTCGCCGTCGTACTCGGCGTCTTCGTCGGCGTGGCCGGGGTTGTAGATGAGGTCAGTGAGTTTCTCGGCGCGGATACCCGAGGTGCGAGCGAGTCCGAGCGCGAACAAAATTGCGTCGATGATGTTGGACTTGCCCGAGCCGTTCGGGCCGCTGATGGTAGTGAAATCTTCGTAAAACGGGATTCGGGTCTTACGCCCGAAGCTCTTGAAGTTGTCGAGGACGAGCTCTTTGATATGCATGCGGTGGTGTGGCCGACAGCCCTACGCGACGATGATGTCGGACTCCGAGTCCTCTTCGGTCTCGGTCTCCGACGCGGCCTCGGTTTCCTCCCTGTTATCAACCTCGTCGGTATCCTCGGTGTTAGGTGTGTCGGCCTCCGCTGGGGTGGCCGGTTCCTCCGAGTCGGGGTCCTCGGCGCTGAATCCGTTGTCCTCATCGACACTGGCTTCGAGTTCCCGGATACGGACCTTGCATTCGACGAGTTCGTCGGTCAGTCCCTCGACCGACGCTTCCAGTTCTCTGACGCGCGTTTCGAGTTCCTCGACTCGGTTGCCGCACATACCCGTTACCCATCCATTCTGGACACTTATACCTACGTCAGACATTGGCAGTCCGACTGATACATCGTGTTAGATTACCGGGGGGAACAAAGCACGGACCGCACGAGAGAGTCACGTTGAGTAGCGGTTCTGGAGGTACGTCGAGATCTCCTCGACGCGGTCGGCGTCGAAGGTCCAGGAGCCGCGCCACTGGCTGGGGCCTGTCCGCTCCGCGAGGAGTGCCCCCTTCATATCGGCCTCACAGTCCGTGTTGACGACGAACCAGGACTCCCGCAGTTCGTCACTCGGTTCGGTATGGACGGTAGCCTCGGGCAATTCGGAGTCCCGGTCCGAGATGCCGTACAGGTGAACGTCGGTGTCACTGTCGGCCAGTCGGTCGTACACGCGCCGGGTCCCGCGCTCGTCGTTGATACGGGAGAGGTACTGAAATCCGGCATGCAGCGTGTTACGTTCCGCCTGCCACCCGAGCGACTCGACGTGTCGGGAAAGTTCGATGAGCAGCATCTTCTGCTTGCCCGTGACGGTAAACGGGACCTCGTCGAGATGCCGCAACACCGCCGGCGTGTCCACCTCGTCGATAGACCGGGTTCCAGTGACGTACAGGTCAGAATTGACGAGCAACACGGACGCACCGATCTCGCTGATCGACGAAACAGCCAGCTCCGTACCGTCTTCGTCCTCGACAACGACGGCGTTGTCGGGAGCTTCTGCCGATATCTCGCCGGTCTGAACGTCGACCGCCGGCGAATCCACCATCCGTGTGAGCATCCGCACCAGCGGTTCGGGTTCGTCGTCGTTGAACACTGTGAGCGTCTTCTGGCGCACCGGAACCGTCTCAATGAACGTCGAGAGCGCCACACTGTCTCACACAGGGTTATCTATATTGAAAGTGGTGGGGCCGTTATCGGCAGTGAATATCGGACTGGCTGGGCGAGTAGCCGCGGGCGGGGTCGTTAGCCTTTAGCCACGCGCCACCGAACCTCGGACAATGACTGCGCAAGCGTCCGAATCCCGCGAGCTCGCGGCCGTCATCGGGCTGGAGGTCCACGTCCAGCTCGAGACGGAGACGAAGATCTTCTGTGGCTGTTCGACCGACGTGGCCGACGCCGAACCCAACACCCACACCTGCCCGGTGTGTCTGGGCCTGCCCGGCGCGCTCCCCGTGGTCAACGAGGGAGCCGTCGAGGCCGCTGTGAAGGTCGGCAAGGCCATCGACGCCGATATCCCCGAGGAAACCACGTTCCACCGGAAGAACTACTACTACCCCGACCTCCCGAAGAACTTCCAGATCACCCAGTACGACTCGCCCATCTGCCAGGACGGGGAACTGGAGTTCTCCGTCGAGAGCGAGCGCCGCAGCGTCGACATCCGCCGGGCGCACCTCGAAGAGGACCCCGGTTCCATCAAGCACGTCCGTGAGGGCTCCGGCCCGCTGGAGTCCAGGACCTGTTCCATCGAGCGCGCGGACTACACGCTCATCGACTACAACCGCGCCGGGACGCCGCTGATGGAGATCGTCACCGAGCCGGACTTCCGCGCGCCGGGCGAGGTCCGGTCCTTCCTCGAAAAACTCGAAGAAGTCCTCGAATACCTGGGCGTGTTCGACGCGACGCGGGACGGAAGCCTCCGCATCGACGCGAACCTCTCGATGGTCGAGGCGAGCGAGGTAGACGACGCCGGCGACATCGACGAGTCCGTGCTCGAAGACGCCAACCGCACCGAGGTCAAGAACATCTCCAGTCACAAGGGCGCGGAGCAGGCGCTTTCCTTCGAAGCCTCCCGCCAGCGAAAGCTCATCCAGTCGGGCCGCGCCGTCGAGCAGGAGACCCGCCACTTCAACGAAACGCACGGCAACACGGTGTCGATGCGTTCGAAAGAAGAGGAGAAGGACTACCGCTACTTCCGGGAGGCCGACCTGCCGCCGCTTCGGGTCAGCCACTGGAAGGACGAGGTCCCGATTCCGGAACTGCCCGACGCCCGCCGCCAGCGGTTCGTCGAGGAGTACGGTCTCAGCGAGGAGGCCGCGTCGAAGCTCACGAGCACGAAGCAGGTCGCGGACTTCTTCGAGGACGTGGCCGAGCGCTTCGACGCCGACCTGGCCGCGACGTGGGTCGCTGACAACCTGCTTGGCGAACTGAACTACCGAGACATGGCTATCACCGACATCGACGACCGCTTCGACGAGGTGACCCGGCTCGTGGAACTCGTCGCCGAGGACGAGATCACGGCGAAAAACGCCCGCGAGACAGTGCTTCGGGAGATGCTCGACACCGACGACGGCCCCGATACGATTGTCGACCGCGAAGGCCTGGGCAAGACCTCCGGCGACGAGGTCCAGCAGGCTGTCGCGGAAGCCATCGACGAGAACCCCGACGCCGTCGAGGACTACCACAGTGGCGAGGGCGGCGCAATCAACTTCCTCGTCGGGCAGGTCATGCAAAAGACCGGCGGGAGCGCCGACCCCGGCGACGTGAACGGGTTGTTGCGCGAGGAACTGGAGAGCTAAATAGGTCCTCTCTTCTCCTGGACCGACGGGGATTCTGTCACGCTGCCGTCGGCGCTACGGCCAGTCGTCCGGAAGTTCGTCGGCGTGGTTCTCAAGCAGTTCGAGCATCGGTTCGATTTCGTCGAACCGCTCGCCTCGTGACACTTCGTCGGCGTCTCTATCCCAGTTGATGTACGCTAAACTGGCCAGACGTGGCAGGTCGTCGTGGCGGAGTTCGGTTTCAGTACTCCTGGCCCCGGCGCTTCTGGGCAGAAAGTCGACGATCGGCCGTGGACTACTTTGTTTCAACATGAATAGAATCATTCTACGGCGACGGGTAAACAACGCCTCAAACACCCGGTCCATCCCTGTGTCCCATATCGCGTCCGGGATAGAGGTTTCCATCCTGTAACAAGAGACACACTACTGATAATAAATGTCACGATACCGCCGCTCCCTTGCCGAGTTGGTCCTGAATGTCACAGGTGTGTTTAAGCTGGGACCCGTCCCGATAGCCGCTGTGCTACGACTCGCTCGATGCGTTCGATCCAGCGGTCTCACGTCGGTCGTCCGGAATGATAGCGGGGTCTTTCCACAGTAGCGTCACGAAGATCGCAGCAGCGAGCGTTTCGAGCGTTTTGATAGCGGATTCGGTCGGTTCCGTGTTGAAATGGTCCAGGATCAGCAGGGCGGTGCTCCCGCCGTGGTGGTGTCCGTTGCCGCCGGACGACGGCGCGGAGAACCCCTCGACGAGGAAGGCACCGTGCCCAGTGGCGTGCCAGAACACCCAGCCGGCGATGGATGCGACCATGAGGACTGTCCCGGCAATGTAGGCGTTGCGCAGGCCGATGACGCCACGAGTGATGAGATACGGGCCGGCGAGCAACACCGCGGCGAAGGCGACGAACAGGAACGGGCGAGGGTCCGGCGGGAGCCCCCGTCCGAAGAGTCCCTCAATCGCCTGCGCGTAGATGATGCTTCGCGGGAGTCCCCACCAGAGGTGAAACGCCGCCGTCGCGAAGACGAGTGCAGCGGCGGTTCCGCGGAGGAGTTTGGTCGTCCGACGGTTCATACCGACGGTCGGGGCGGCAGTGGCAAGAGTGCGTCGAAAGGGTGGGTTCCGCCGGAGCCGGTCCCGACCCGGCCGGAGTAGTAAGGGCTACCTTCGCGCGAGCGCGAGCGGCCCCGCAAGCGCCCGCACACCCGCGCTGTCGGCCGATTTTCCCGAAAGCCTTTAGAACACCTGACTCCGTAGCGACGGGTAATGACAGAGACAGGTGGTGTCCGATGCGGCTGATTATCACCGAGAAGGACAACGCCGCTCGCCGCATCGCGGAGATCCTCTCGGAAGGGGGGGCGTCCGCGAGCCGGCGGAACGGCGTCAACGTCTATCGGTGGGGGAACACCCGCGTGGTCGGCCTCTCCGGGCACGTCGTCGGGGTCGACTTCCCCGAGGAGTACAACGACTGGCGCGACGTTGAGCCGGTCGAACTCATCGACGCAGACGTGACCAAGGAACCGACGCAGGAGAACATCGTCACGACGCTCAAAGAACTGGCCCGCGAGGCCGACGAGGCCACCATCGCGACAGACTACGACCGCGAGGGGGAGCTCATCGGCAAGGAGGCCTACGAGCTCATCCGCGAGGAGACCGACGCGCCCGTCGACCGCGTGCGCTTCTCCTCGATCACCGAGCGGGAGGTCCGGGACGCCTTCGCCAACCCCGACGACATCGACTTCGACCTGGCGGCCGCGGGTGAGGCCCGCCAGATTATCGACCTCGTGTGGGGCGCGGCGCTCACTCGCTTTCTCTCGCTGTCGGCCCGGCAGTTGGGCGACGATTTCATCTCCGTGGGGCGGGTCCAGTCGCCGACGCTGAAGCTCATCGTCGACCGCGAGCGCGAGATCCAGGCCTTCGACCCCGAGGACTACTGGGAGATCTTCGCCGACCTCCAGAAGAACGGCTCGGGCTTCGAGGCCCAGTACTTTTACGACGACGACGGGAAAGAGGCCGAGCGGGTCTGGGTTGAGGACGACGCCGACGACGCCTACGCCGACCTGACGAGCGTCGACGCGGCGACGGTGACGAGCGTCCGCCGCCGGACCCGCACCGACAGCCCGCCGACGCCGTTCAACACCACCGCCTTCATCTCCGCCGCGAGTTCGCTGGGCTACTCCGCCCAGCAGGCGATGTCCATCGCCGAGGAGCTGTACACCACCGGCTACATCACCTACCCCCGGACCGACAACACGGTCTACCCGGACGACCTCGAAGAGGACGCCCTGCTCGACGAGTTCGTCGGTGCCGGCCACTTCGGCGAGGACGCCGAGAAGCTGCTGGAGCAAGACGACATCACCGCGACCGAAGGCGACGAGGAGACCACCGACCACCCGCCCATTCACCCGACCGGCGAGATTCCGCCGAAGGTCGACCTCTCGGACGACGAGTGGGAGATCTACGAACTGGTCGTCCGGCGGTTCTTCGCGACGGTCGCCGAGGCCGCCACGTGGGAGCACCTCCGCGTCGTCGCCGAGGCCGGCGGCCGCTCGCTGAAGGCCAACGGCAAGCGTCTGGTCGAACCGGGCTACCACGAGGTGTATCCCTACTCCAGCGCCAGCGAGAACCACGTCCCCGACGTGGAGGAAGGCGAGGAACTGGCCATCTCCGAGGTGCGGATGGAAGCCAAGCAGACCCAGCCGCCCCGCCGCTACGGCCAGTCGCGGCTCATCCAGACGATGGAGGACAAGGGGTTGGGGACGAAGTCGACCCGTCACAACTCCATCGAGAAACTGTACGACCGCGGGTACATAGAGGGTGACCCGCCCCGCCCGACGACGCTGGCGATGGCCGTCGTCGAGGCCGCCGAGGAGTTCGCCGACCACGTCGTCAGCGACGAGATGACCGCCCAGTTAGAGGCGGACATGACCGCCATCGCCAACGGCGAGGCGACGCTCGACGACGTGGCCGACGAGTCCCGCGAGATGCTCAAGCGCGTCTTCGAGGAGCTGCGGGACTCCCGCGAGGAGATCGGCGAGCACCTCCAGGAGTCGCTGAAGGCCGACAAGACGCTCGGCCCCTGTCCCAAGTGCGGTGAAGACATGCTGGTCCGGCGCTCGCGCCAGGGATCGTACTTCGTCGGCTGTGACGGCTTCCCCGAGTGTCGCAACACGCTTCCGCTGCCGTCGACGGGCGAGCCGCAGGTGCTCGAAGAGCACTGCGAGGAACACGACATGCACCACGTCAAGATGCTCGCCGGCCGGGACACCTTCGTCCACGGCTGTCCCCGCTGTGAGGCCGAGAAGGCCGACGAGAGCGAGGACGAGGTCATCGGGCCGTGTCCCGAGTGTGGCGTTGCTCCGGCGGAGCAACGAGGCGAAGGCGGCGAAGCCGCCGAAGCGGAGGGTGGCGAACTCGCCATCAAACACCTCCGTTCGGGCTCCCGGCTGGTCGGCTGTACGCGCTACCCCGACTGCGACTACTCGCTGCCGCTGCCCCGCAACGGCGATATCTCGGTGACCGAGGCGTTCTGCGAGGAGCACGACCTGCCCGAACTGGTCATCGACGCCGACAGCGACGACCCCTGGGAACTTGGCTGTCCCATCTGCAACTACGAGGAGTATCAGGCCCGCACCGCCGTCGAAGACCTAGAGGACCTGAACGGCATCGGCTCGGCGACCGCGGAGAAGCTCGCCGACGCCGGGGTGGACTCGCTGGCGGCGCTCCGGGAGGCCGACCCCGACATCGTCGCCACCGAGGTGCAGGGTGTCAGCGCCACGCAGGTCCGGGAGTGGCAGGACGAACTGGAAGCCTGAGATCCGGGCCGACGTGCCTCGGTCAGTCGGCGACGAACGTCACGCCGCCACAGACCGGACACTCGACGGCGTCCGCGTTGTCGGCTGTGACTGTGTCGACGGCACCGTAGACGACCGCGTGTGTGACCGGCTCGGGTATCTGGCGCTCACAGAGCGGGCACTCGACGACGCCGGCACGGAGTCGGTCACGGTCGATGCTGTTGCCGGCGGTCACAGCTGGAGGTGAGACGTGGAACTCGGGCCGTCGTCGTCATCGATACCGCCCTCGTGGGCGAACGTATAGTCGTCGTCCGTGAGGAACACGTCGCCGTGAGTCTCAGAGATCGCGACGCCAGGGAGTGTTGTCCCAGCGGCGTCGCCGTTGTCGCAGCCGCCGTCACAGGCGTCGAACAGCGAACCGTGTCGGGGACAGATGAGCTGGTCTCCCCGCATCGGGACGCCCCGTCCGGTGTCGAACCGCTGTGCTTCGTGCGTACATCGGTTCACCCACGCCTCGACGCCGTCGTCACAGGGGACGAGAACGACCTCCTCCAGGTCGCCGTAGGCGTCTTTGGCGGTGAACAGCCACGATCCGTCCTCGTGGACCGTCTCGACTGTGGTAAGTCGCTGCACGACTGGCGCGTTAGGTTGCTGCCGGTATCAGCGTTACCGTAGTGGCTAGAGCTGTGCGCGTCACTCGCCAGTCTCCGCGGCGATGAGGCGCACCAGTGCGGTAACGAATACTTCGAATAGTCGCCAAATCAGCACACAACTGACGACAAGCACGGCAGTGACGATGGCGACGAGCCAGAGAAGGAGGCCGAACTGCAACTCGGTGAGCAGTCCTGTCGCCAGTCCGACGACGAACCCGCCGACGAAGAGGCCGCCAGCGCCCTGGAGACAGCGGCGTTGCCAGCGGTCGAACGCCAGCGCGTCGTCGGCTCCCAGCAGCGATGGCAAGGCGATGCCGAGTCCGGCACCGCCCAGCGCAAGGACAAAGAAGACGCTGCCGAACAGATACGAGAGCCCGCGGACGAAGTCGTCGCCGGACGACGACGCTGTCGGCATCGCCGAAAAGGAGTACAGCACTGCCACCGTCACGACAGCGCCCGTGAGGACGAGCACGGCCCGAATGGCGGTGACGACGTACCGGCGCTTGTCCGCTGTCATTGTCTGACGATTGTAACATAGCCATCATAAATCTTCGGAGATGTATATATCGGGAGCCGACGCCGGGCGGGACCGCCGGCGCGACCCGCTATGATCGGCGTATCCGAAGCGGTTATACGGCCACGCGCAAGTCTGGCAGGTATGAGCGACTGGGCGGACTGGGACCACATCGTGAAGATAGACCCCGACAAGACGCTGGTCGACGGAGAAACGTTCGAAGACGTCGCGGCGACGGGGACCGACGCCATCGAAGTCGGCGGGACCACCGGGATGACAGAGGAGAAGATGAAGCGGGTCGTCGACGCCTGCGGGAAACACGACATTCCCGTGTATATCGAGCCGTCCAACCCCGCATCGGTCGTCCACAGCGACCGCCACGACGGCTATCTCATCCCGGTCGTGATGAACGCCGGCGACGTGGCATGGATCACCGGCGCGCACAAGGAGTGGATACGCATGGACGACGATATCGACTGGTCGCGGACCTTCACCGAGGCCTACATCGTGATGAATCCGGAGGCGTCGGTGGCGTCCTACACGCAGGCCAACTGCGACCTCGACGCGGACGACGTGGCCGCCTACGCCGAGGCCGCCGAACACCTCCTCGGACAGGAGATCGTCTACGTCGAGTACTCGGGGATGCTCGGGGACACCGACATCGTCGCTGCCGCCGCGGACATCCTCGACGACGCGACGCTGTTCTATGGCGGTGGCATCCACGACTACGAGTCCGCCCGCACGATGGCACAACACGCGGATACCATCGTCGTCGGCGACCTCGTCCACGACGAGGGCGTCGACGCGGTACGAGAGACGGTGAAAGGCGCGAAAGACGCGACGGCGACGGTCAAGTAGCTAGAACGCCAGCCGTTCGAGCAGTCGACCGACGACGCCGTCCGGATGCGTTCTGGTATCGACTTCCATCGATGCGTGGTCGCTGTCCTCGATTGCCGACCACGGTGTCACACCGCTATCTGACGCGCGAGCTGAAAGCCCACCGTTGTTTGCGTGTATGAGGAGGGTTCTGTCGCTGTCAGCCGCGTCTATCGCCGCTGAGAGGTCCTGCCGGTCGACAAAGGTCCGCTCCGTCGGTACGTCACAGAGGTCCAGCAGGTCGTCGTGGTACGCTTCGAGCTGCTGGCGTTCCTCGGCCGACTGGCGCTCGTTGACCGGGTAGAGGAACTTGAGGTCCGCCCCGGTCGCTGTCGCGACAGCGTTGCCGACGCGGACTTTCAGCGGGTCGTACGGGCCGCGGGTGGTGACAAGCGTGACCGTCTCCAGCGCGTCGAAGGGGTGTGCGTCGACAGCGATTGTGTCGCAGTCGGTCTGTTTTCGGATGCGGTCGATACTGTCGCCCAGCAGCGAGTCCTCGAACGACGCGCCCCGTTCCACCAGGAGCACGTCGACGTCCCGCTCGTCGACGGCGTTGGCGACGGCCCGCTCGGGATGGTGGCTCACGAGTTCGCCGTACTCGACGGGAACGTCGAAGTCGGCCGCCAGCGTATCGGTCCGGCATTCGAAGTCGAGATCGTCGGAGGACTGGACGCCCGAGGCGTAATCGAGGGGTTGCTGGTCGGGTACTTCGTCGAACTGGACGACTGAAAGACTGCTGCCGTCTGGCGAGAGCGCGGCCCCGATTTCGAGCAGTGTCGCTTCGCTTTGTCGCGAAGAGCCTTCGGGGAGCGCGACAAGCACGGCGGTTTCCCCCGTCTCGTCGAGTGTCTCTTCGGTCCGGTCGAGGGCACGGTCGCCGATGCTCCGGCGGACGGACTCTTTGATCGCTCCTTCTCTGGTGACCCGCGGTCGAACGTACCCCAGATACCAGATGACGCTACCGACGACGATACCGACGGCTCCCACTATCGCGATCAGGCCCATCTGCGTCAGCAAGGCGAAACCAGTCAGGGTGCCGAATATCGGCGTCCACGGATACAGCGGGACCTCGAAGGAGGGGTCGTAGTCGGGGGCGTCGCTCTCGCGGAAGCCGATGAGCGCGACGTTGATGAGCGCGAACACGAGTATCTTGAAGGCGCTCGCGAGCTTCGCGATCTCCAGAATCGGAACGAAGAGGATGAGGAGCAACATCACGCCGCCGGTCAGCGTGATCGCGGTCACCGGCGTGCCGAACCGGTCGCTGACCGTGCTGAGCAGCTCGGGTGCGAGCCCGTCACGGCTCATCGCGAACGGGTAGCGCGACGAGGAGAGGATACCGGCGTTGGCCGTGCTGACCAGCGCCAGAATCGCCGCGAGAACGACGGCCGCGACGCCGGCGGTACCCAGCGTCGCCTCGGCCGCGTCCGCGATAGGCGTCGTGCTCCCGGCGAGTTGGTCGAGCGGGATGACGCCGACGACGACGGCGACGACAAGGACGTACAGCAGCGTGGTGAACGCGAGCGAGCCGAGCATCCCGAGCGGGATGACGCGGTCCGGATCTTCGACTTCCTCGGCGATCGAGGCGATCTTTGTCACGCCGGCGAAGGAAACGAATACGAGGCCGGTCGCGGCGAAGATACCACTCGCGCCGTACTCCCACATCCCGCCGTAACTCGCGGTGTTGACAGCCGGGCCGCCACCGGCGACAAACCAGCCGATCGCCACGAGCATCACCGCGACGATGCCGATCTGGAGCCGGCCGGTCTGTTCCGCACCGAGGATGTTGACGAGAATGAGAACGGCGGCGAGCGTGATCGCGACCGGGCGGATCGGCAGGTCAAAGAGGAGGACGAGATACGGCACGCCACCGACGAGCGCGAGCGCACCTTTGAACGAGAGGGAGAACCACGTTCCGAGTCCGGAGACCGTTCCGAGTAGCGGCCCCATCGACCGCTCGATGTAAACGTAGGTGCCGCCGGCCTCCGGCATGGCAGTCGCCATCTCGGCCTTGCTGAGTGCGGCAGGGAGCACGAGCACTCCCGCAAGAAGATAGGCGGCGATGATACCGGCCCCGGCGTCTTTCACCGCCAACGCCGGCAGGATGAAGATACCGCTACCGACCATCGCCCCGATGGATATCGCTACCACTGACAGCAGCCCGAGATCGCGTTCCAGGTCCTTGGCCATGGCTACGCGGTTTCGGGCGTCTGGAGTGTCGTTTCGACAGCGCGTTCTAGCTCCGTCGCCAAGATCTGCGAGCTACAGACCACTTCAGAGGCGACTGACTCGAACGCCGATCGATGCTGTGGGTCGTTGAGCACGACGACCACGGTTTCGACATCGAACTGCGTCCGAAGGAGTTGTGTCACAAGGAAGGCACTGCGGTCCGTCTGCATCGAGACCAGGGCGATGTCGGTCGTTTCAGCCCCGCCGTCTCGGAGAACAGCACGTTCCCGCCCGTCACCGACTACCACGCGGGTGTCGTCGGGCGTTTGCCCGGCAACGCCGTCGTGGTCGGTGACGAGACAGGCATTGGCGTCCCGATCTAACGTCGTTACTACCTCGGACCCGACGTGGCGGTTACTGATGACCAGTACCGACGGCGGGTCGACATCGTCGTCCACTCGTTCGCGGAGGCTTGCAAGAGATATCATGGAGTTCGTGCGAGCCGGATATACCCGGCCGACACGACCCCATTAGTTCCGAAACCCGATAAATATCTAGGCTACAATTCCGATTCCGGATCTATATACGTATATAATCACCTTCCGGAAGGTTATACTACTTAGTTTCTGCATCGGGATCAGTGTGCCCGAACTGGTGGAACGGCCGGGTGTACTCGTTCCGGATGAGGTCCTCGTCGACGACTTCCAGTCCGATATCGTTGAGGTCCCTGCCGATGCGGCTCAGGTCGTTTCCATCGGTTCCGACCACCTCGACGTGGACGTTGTCGGCCCCGGTCATGACCTCCCGGATGGCGACGACGCCGGACACGTCAAGCGCCCGCTGTGCGATCTCCTCGCGCTCGTGGATTGGTGCCGTACAGACAATGAGCGTATGGAGTTGATACCCCGCGGCCTCGTAATCGACATCGACATCGTAGCCGGCGATGACGCCGGCCTCTTCGAGTTTGGTGATCCGGTTCCGGACAGTTCGTGCGGAGACGTCCAGTGATTCAGCGATCTCACTCGCTGCGGTGTGTCTCGCGTCCTGCTGGAGCGCGTAGATGATGTTCCGGTCCAGATCGTCGATAGGGTACTCCGGGTCGGCCATAACGGATGTTTTGACGGCAGTCAGTACAAAGGTTCAGGATTCGGCCCCCGCATCGATCCGTCGCGTTCTTGGCCGCTTCTTACCGGTTACTCCGCCACATTCGCAGTTCCGAAGTCCCTCACCGTCTCGCTCCTCGCGGGTCGTTCGTGCCCTCGCTGCTCACGGCTCCCGCCGGTCACCGTTCGCCATACCGAGGGCCGCTCACTACGTTCACGCCCCTCGCCCCGAAAGACTGTTCTTAAGTTACGCCCACAAGAACCAACGTCCATGGAAAACCGAACCTACACGGCGGACGCAACGCCGGGTGACACGGTCACCGTCGCCGGCTGGGTCCACGAGATCCGAGATCTCGGTGGAATTGCCTTCCTCATTCTTCGAGACACCACCGGAAAGATACAGGTCAAGTTCGAGAAAGACGAGATGGACGACGACCTCGTGGAAACAGGGTTGAACGTTCAGCGCGAGTCGGTCATCTCCGTCACGGGCGATGTCGAGGAGGAGCCGCGCGCACCGACCGGCGTCGAAGTCACGCCGGAGTCCGTCGACGTGATTTCGGAAGCCGACCCCGAACTGCCGCTTGACCCCTCGGGCAAGGTCGACGCCGAACTGCCGACCCGCCTCGACAACCGGACGCTCGACCTCCGCAAAGAGGAAGTGAAGGCCATCTTCGAGATCCGCGCGGAAGTCCTCCGCTCGGTCCGCGAGGCGTTCCGCGAGCTCGACTGCACGGAGATCAACACGCCGAAGATCGTCGCCACGGGGACCGAGGGCGGCACCGAGCTGTTCCCGATCACCTACTTCGGACAGGAAGCGTTCATGAACCAGAGCCCGCAGCTGTTCAAGCAGCTGATGGTCGGCTCCGGGCTGGAGCGGGTCTTCGAAATCGGCCCGATTTTCCGCGCTGAGGAGCACAACACGCCGCGGCACCTCAACGAGGCGACCTCCATCGACTTCGAGTCGGCGTTCTACGACCACACCGAGGCGATGGACGCCTGCGAGCACGTCGTCCAGTCCGCCTACGAGGGCGTCGCCGAGAACTGCGGGGACCAACTGGAGGCACTCGGCCTCGAAGACGAGTTCGCGGCCCCCGAGGGCGACTTCCCGCGACTCACCTACGAGGAAGCCCTGGACCGCATCAACGCCACCGGCGAACTCGACGAGCCGCTGGTGTGGGGCGACGACCTCTCCACGGAGGCCGAGCACGTCCTCGGGCAGGAAGTCGGCGAGCACTACTTCATCACCGACTGGCCCAGCGAGATCAAGCCGTTCTACATCAAAGACCACGACGACGACGAAGAGGTCTCGACGGGCTTCGACATGATGCACCCGTCGATGGAACTGGTCTCCGGCGGCCAGCGTGAGCACCGCTTCGACCACCTCGTCGAAGGGTTCGAACAGCAGGGCCTGGACCCGGAAGCCTTCGAGTACTACACCAAGATGTTCAAGTACGGCATGCCGCCACACGCCGGCTGGGGCCTCGGCGGCGAGCGCCTCATCATGACGATGCTCGGGTTGGAGAACATCCGAGAGGCGGTTCTGTTCCCGCGAGATCGTCAGCGTCTGTCTCCCTGAGACAGACAGCGACTCCCTCCGTAGGCGAGGGCCTGAAGGGAGTGAAGGGTCTCGAACCGCCGTAACGACACGCGAGCGCGCGTTTCACACCACTTTCATCCAACAACTGCTACAGTGGAGAGCTGTGGATCTGCGCACCATTCCGGGCCGACACAAGAAAGAGAACGTATTGTTTCTCCCGCTATGCGTTCGCCGCCGCCTGTTTCAGAATCTGTGGCGCAACCACAACTTCGAGCGCGGCGATCCCGAGTGCGACATACCGTATCGTCCCTTCCAAGAAGAGGAACGCGACAGCCGCGACGACCGTGGCGCTGACCAGTGGGATACCGTAGCGAAGGGCTGGGTTTTCGAATGGGGAGGGCATACAGACTAGTCGCTTGGCCGACATAACTTATCTTTTCTGCATCTGCTACTGTGCGGGCAGGGATGGAGAACGGTCAAAATATAGCTGCGGGGATGCAGACAGGACGAATACTGCTCACGTCTCGATACGCTACTCAGTCGTCAGCAGGAGCCGCGCCGCCGGAGCTGATACTCGTCCCGGACCCCGAGACGGTACCTTCGTTGGCGGCCACCCAGCGCAGGAGCAGGAACGCGAAGACGTACTTCGCGAGGATGTCAAGGCCGGAGTAGCCCCACGAGGTGACGCCGACGCTCAGGAGGGCTACACCTTCGGAGCCCAGCGCCCACAGAATCGGATACCCGAGCCACAGCACGACGGTCAGGAGCTTGAGCGTCCCGAATATCTCGCTCGTCCCGGCGGCCTCCGCATCGGCCGGCCACTGGACGAGCAGGACGTACAGCACCGCGACGAAGAACGCGCAGCTGATCCCGTAGAACACCCAGCGCAGCAGGTGCGAGGAGGTGATCAGCGCGGCGGCGAGGCCGGTGACACACATGCCAATGTCCATGGTGATGGCGGTGAACAGCGACGCGATATCCGTGTCAGCCAACAGGCCCAGCGCCAGGAGGATCATCGGCGTCGAGAACGTCCACGTCAGGTAGCGGCCCCACGGCGACAGGACTTCCTGGCCGGCGAGGGCATGGCCCGGCGGCATCTGCAGGAAGCCGACCGTCAGTCCGGAGGCCAGACCGGCGTAGCTGGAGATAGAAACCAGCGGAACCAGCATCGTCGCGACCCAGATGAGTTTCGCGCGCGGCGACTCGATATCCCGGCCCATGAACACGAACAACAGTATCGCAACCCCGGCGAGGGCAATGTTTGCCCACAGCGACGAGTTCAGGAGGAAACTCGACTGTATCTCCTGGAGCACGTCTGACTGTGACGCCTGGAGTACCGTCGTTGCGGTGGTACTGGCAGCTGTCATGTACACTGACTACGAAGAGCATACTTAAAGACGCGTAGCCAAACGGTATCGGTATCGGCCGTTAGATTCGGGTTTCGGAAGGGAGTGGCGGCCCCGGATGTTGCGGTGGACCACCACGCCGGACTGTCCCGGGTTACCCTGACCGTTCAGGTCGGACGCCGGGCATTCACTCCGGGAACAGTTCTTCCTTGCGTTCGATAGCTTCGATACGTGCGATCTCGGCGTCAGTCAGTTCCAGGTCGGCGGCGGCGAGGTTGGTTTCGAGATGCGGCCGCGAAGATGCCTTCGGAATCGTGACGACGTTATCGTAGTTGGTAACCCAGGCGATGCTGACGGCGGCCGGCGACGTATCGTGCTGGTCGGCGATGTCCACGATGGTCGGCTCCTCGAACACGCGGCCGCCGGCCAGCGGTGAGTAAGCGACCAGCGGGTAGCCGTGTTTCTGGGCGTCGGCGAGCAGCGACTCGCGCCAGAACAGCGGATGGAATTCGACCTGGTGTGCGGCAATCCCGTCGAGGTAGTCGCGCGCGACAGCCAACTGGTCCGGTTCGAAGTTCGAGAGGCCGACGTGGTCGGTCAGCCCCGCCTCGCGGACAGCCTCGACAGCGGGCAGCGTCGTTTCGGGGTCGTAGTCGCCACGTGGGCGGTGGACGTACAGGAGGTCGACGGCGCCCAGACCGAGTCGGTCGAGGCTGGCTTCCGCGCTTGGACGGACGGCGGTCGCCCCGAGCGCGTCGATCCAGAGTTTCGTTGCGACGGTCAGATCTGCCCGGTCGGTGTCGGCGGTGGCGATGCCCGCACCGACGACGCTCTCGTTGTCGTATATCTGAGCGGTGTCGAGATGGCGGTAGCCACAGTCGATGGCCGTCCGAACGACAGCCTCGTCCTCGATACCCATCGTGCCGAGTCCGACCGGTGGGAGATCCATGCTCCTGAGTTCGGACCCCTGTTAAAAAGCAGTAATGCTTCCGACAGCCCGCGTTTCCCCAGATGCGGCCTGTCAGTCGGTTAAAAGTCGGTACGCTGCGTGACCGCCTGGGCGTGGTTAGCCCACTTTTCGACGGTGGGTGACCCCCAGTACTTCACCGCGCCGCTTCGCTCGTCGTAGTCGATGAGTCCAATCCGGTGGAGCACCGGTAGGTGCTCCTCTTCGAGTTGTGTTTGGATAGTCGACGGTGACGTGTCTGCGACACCGGCCGTGCTCGCGTCCCTTTGATTCGAAATCGCTGTTGCCAGCGTCTTTACGTCGGTGGCGGTCAGGTCATCCCTCGCAAAGTAGTGACATACAGCACGCCGTCGCCAATCGGCCAGAGCCTCGAACACGTCGTCTACATCGGCCGTAGACAGTGTTCTGTCTGACGGCGTCATCCCACACCACTGGTCACTTCGTGGCCCGCCATTCCTTTGGTTGCCCATTTATGCGAATGAAATTAGTACTCCCCAAGATAGTCAACGCTGTACCTAGAGGGCTAGGTGGCAGCAGAAAACACCAGGCACATTTACCAACAATGTCGATTTAGCTACCTTACTGCATGTCAAATACAGCAGCAACGAGATTTCGCTGCGCTCGCCGGAGATGCTGATGGAGCGTCGGTGAGGCGATACCGAGCGTCTCAGCGAGTTGCTCGGCGTTTGTATCACGGGGCCAGGCGTAGTAGCCGGTCAAGAAGGCTGTGCGAAGGACCTCCTGTTGGCGGTCCGTCAGGTGCTCGCGTGGGTCTGTTTCGACGGCGACCGCACTGCGCTCCTGCTCGCACTCCTGTTTCGCCGTCAGCGTGAAGTCGGGCGTACAGGTGGTGAGTGCCTCCTGTATCGTTCGAGAATCGGCATCCAGCGGCGCCTCGACAGTTATCGAGAGCGTCCCGCCGTCGACGATCAGCGTCCGGCAGCGAGCGCCGACGTCCAGCAGGAGCGACTGGATGGTATCCGCGACTCGCAGTTCGAGAATGCCACCGTCGTCGTCCGCACGGACGACCCGCGAGTCAAGGATCTCCGCGTGAGAGCGGAGTTGCTCCGAGACCGAATCAGCCGGCCCCCCGTCAACAGAGAGATACAGGAGATGGTTCGGCCCGATGTCGACGGACCCGACGGCCTCGATTCGGCAGCCGTACGCGTTCGCCACCGAGACGAGAGGTGTGTCAGGATTTCGCGATTCGAACGTCAGTTCGAGCACGCTGTCGTGGGAGAGCAGCCGTCGGTTCTGGACGGCCGTGAACGCGAAGCCGATCATCTCGCCGAGGACAGCGAAGCTCTCTACGGCACGTGTAGTGAACGCATCCGGCTGGTCGGTGCATACGCACAGGACGCCATGGACGACATCGCCGTGAACCAGTGGGATCGCCGCAATAGACCGGAATCCCCGTTCACCCACAGCGGCTTCCCACGACGCCCCTTCGGACCCACTTTCGACCGTCGTCGTTTGGATCGTCCCTGTCCGGAGCGCTGTTTCGGCCGGCCCGGATTCAGTCCGCTCGTCGCTGGTAATGGCATCGAGACATCCGCCATCGTCGCCAGCAACCGTCTGCGGGATGAGGCTGTCGTTAGTCCCGGTCCGTTCCCCGATCCAGGCCAGGTCCCAGAGTTCGGAGTCGACGATTCGGTCGCATACCGTCTCGGCGATCTCGTCCTGGGTCGCCGTCGTTTCCAACGCACGGATGAGATCCTGAACCAGAACGTTGACTCGATCAAGCGTCACCAGTTCGTCGCGCTGTCGCTCGATTGCGTCCTGGCGTTTCCGTTCTTCCGTGATATCCTGGTGGATCCCGACGGCTCGGATCGCCTCGCCGTCGTCGTTCCACTCGAACACCTTGCCGATGTCCCGAATCCACCGCCAATCCCCGTCTTTTGTCCGCATTCGGAACTCGGACTGATACGTATCGATCTCTCCGGACTTCAGTTCCCCGAGCGCCTGTTCCGCTCGGGCAAGGTCGTCGGGATGGACGAGGTCGGCCCACGTCTCGTAGTGTGGGTCCAGTTCGTCTCTGCTGTAGCCGAGCATCCCGGTCCAGCGCTCATCGAAGGTGACGTCGTTGGTTTTAGGGTTCCAGTCCCAGACGCCGAGCTCCGCACCTTCGAGCGCGAAGTTCAATCGCTCCATCATCTCCTGGTACTCCCGCTCGCGCTCACAGCGCTCCGTGATATCCCGGGCGACGCCGATCAGCCCGTTGTAGTTGCCGTCTTCGTCTCGAATCAGCGTGTAGTTGATCGATACCTCCCGTTCGGTGCCGTCTTTCCGACAAAACGTCAGGTCGACAGTCGTACTTGCCTCCTCGGGCGCGTCGAGCAGCTCTTCGACGGTCGCCTGCCCCTTCGAGAGTTCACCGGGTGCAAGGACTGTCGAGGCGTGTTCGCCACACAGTTCGGCCGGCTCGTACCCGAGGTTCGCCGCAAACGACTCGTTACAGAAGTCGATGACGCCACGTTCGTCGAGCGTGTAGAGCCCGTCCTGTGCCTGCTCGACGAGGAGATCCAGCAACGCCGAGCGGGCATCACGCCGGGCGGTTTCGGTGACGTCTCGCAGCAGGACGAGCGTGAGTCCCCCAGCGGCGTCCGGTAGCTGATACCCGTCTCGAAGGAGATACTGGTCGTGTTCGCCACCGGGGACCCGGACGGCAACCGGTTCGGTCGGGGAACCCCGGAGTCGCTGTAGCTGCTGACGGCCGCCAGGCGTGTCGGGAAGCGCCGTGGCCATGGCGTCGTAGAAGCGCTCGACCCGGCAGGTATCGTCGATGCCGTCAACGAACGCTGACACCGCTTCGCTCGACCAGTGTACCGTCCCGTCGTCCGCCAGCAGGACAGCGATTTCGTCCGCTTCAGCACGCGATTCGATTCCGGACAGCGCGTCTCGGAGTGCGGACTCGGTCCTATCGACCGATGCCGACACGACGCTGACGACCTTCTCCGCCAGAAACGTCACCTGTTCGTTCCCCTGTTTCTTGACGACCGTCTCCGCATCGTCGAAGACAGTCGCAGCGCTGTCCGTCGCAGTGGCGTCGGTGTAGAGGACGACCGGATAGCGGTCGTTCGACACCAGTGGGTCCGGGATATCGTCCAGACCGGCCGGGTCGAGGACGAGACAGGAGACCGCTGTCGACGCGGCAGCCTCTAACGCAGCATCAGTCGTTGCCACGCTCGTCACCGTTATTTCGGCGCTGTGGTCAGCCAGAACCTCGTGTGTCCGCTCTCGTTCCGTCGCATCGGAATCGAGATACACGACTTCGATTTCTCGACTGGCAGTGTCGGTCTGTCTCGCTCCCGCAAACGCGACATCGTCGAGGCCATTCCCAATCATCACCCTGGTATGCTGTTCAATCACTTTACTGAGACGTAATAATTGTTCGGCGGCGACAACGGCGGCCGGACAGCGAACCCGGGCATTCAGCGGCCACGGTGACCGGATGATTGGGTGAGGAACACCGCTCCTGTCGTGGCCTATGGGACAGAACCACCGGCAACCGATGACGGACTGTGTCCAGCTACCACGCCCTCGCTGGCTGGCAGCCCGGCTTTCGGGTTCGGTGACCCGGTATCAGTCGACAACGAACAGCCGCTCTCGGAGGGTTTCAGCGACATCGGTGAGGTGGGCCTGTCCGAACACCGCGACCAGCAGCGCCCCGAGCGAGTTGAACATCGTGTCCCGAACCGTGTCGTCGAGGCCGTGTTGCGCCAGCGGCATCGTGACTCCCGTTTCGGTGGCGACGATATCGAGCGCGAACTCGAACAGTTCCCAGATCACGCCGAAGGAGAGCACGACGATGAAGATGTACACGAAGAAGACGCGCTTGGGGATGTGAATCGAATCGTTGTGGAGATCGATGGTCCGGGCCGTCGTGTACCCGAACGCGGCGATGAGCGAGGCTGACATCGCGTGGGTGAGGTGGTCCCACCAGCCGACCTGTCCGTAGAGCCCGGCCGAGCCGAGCGTGTGCAGGAACACCGCGGTCGTGATCCAGAGGGCGAGCCACGGGTCCAGGGCCAGATTGTAGTTCCGCCGCATCACCGCGGGGAGGAACGTGACGAGCAGGCCGATACCGCCGTTCGTGATCGGCTTCGGTTGGCCGGCGACGATGCCGTAGCCGACCAGCCCGAGCAAGACGAGTTGCATCGCGCGGGTGATCCGCCGCTGGTTTCGCATTGACGGCCGTGGCAGCCTCATCGCCACACCGTCCGTCGGATAGCGCGCCAGAGACGGCGGTCCCGCCGTCTGAAGTAGCCATCGAACAGGACGCCCGCGGCGAGTCCGGCGAGGGTGACGTACAGCCACTCGGTCATCAGCGCCTCGTTAGTCGTGAGATACGTCGTCCCGAGGTACTGGTCGGCGTTCCACCGGAACACCGTCCAGGCCGCCACTGCGGCGAGCGTCGTCAAAACGACGAGCCCAATGGCGAACCAGTGCGTGAGCGTGAGCTCGGTGAACATGTGAAGCTCAACGATGACGAGCAAGGCCAGCGCAGCGAGTGAGAGGTAGCTGGCGAAGGTGCCGACAGTGCCGCCGACGAGCCCGCGGGCCAAGACCGGGAGCAACGCGAGAACGAGCAACTCCCAGGGGAGCATCACGCGCCACTCGCGGAACGCTACCGGCGGCACGAGGACGACGAAGCCGACGACACTGACGAACAGTATCCACGGGTAATCAGCTTCGAGGACGCTTTCGACGAACACGGCCGTGAGAACCGCGACGAGCGCCCACGCGATGATTGCGTTGGTTCGCCCGTCACGAAAGAGCTTCTTGAACGTGTCCTCGAAGTCGATAGTCCCGAGACTACCGTCGGAACGGCCGGACCCATCGCTCATTGCAGTGAACTGCGGGACGACGGAGAATAAACCCAGCGACGTGTTTATACCGGCTACAGCCCCTTGTACAGGTATATGATGCTGCCGACGCATGCGATAGCGGGACTCGCCATCGCGACACCGCTGCTCGTCCTTGCGCCAGACCACGCCGCCGTAGCGCTCGCTGGCGGCCTCGTCGGTGGCGTCCTCCCCGACCTCGACCTGTACTCGGGCCATCGGCGCACGCTGCATTATCCCAGCGGGTACACCCTCGCGGTTCTCCCGGCTGCCGGCTTCGCCGCCATCCTCCAGACACCGCTGCTCATTGCGCTCACGTTCGTACTGATGGGCGCGGCCCTCCACTGCCGGATGGACCGGTACGGCGGCGGCCTCGAACTCCGCCCGTGGGAAGCTACCTCCGAGCGCGCCGTGTACGACCACGTCCGCGGGCGGTGGCGGCCGCCGAAGCGATGGATACAGTACGACGGTGCCCCGTCGGATGTGGGGCTGATGGTCCTCGTGGGTGCGCCGCTGTTCGTCGTTTTAGACGGACCCTTCCGGTGGGTCGTCGCCGCAGCCCTCGTCACCGGCGCGACGTACAGCCTCCTCCGTCGTCGCCTGGCAACTCTGGCGCCGGTCGTGTTCGGTACCGTCCCTGAGTCGATTGCGGCCCACGTCCCGGACCGCTACCGGCAGTAACGCTCGACTGACACGCCGCTTTCGTCACTTCCGCCCCGCCAGAGCGTCCTCGGCAACGCCACGCAGCGTCAGCCACGTGTTGATGCCGGCCCGCAGTGCAACGAGGTCAGACGCCTCGACAGTGAGTTCGACCCGCTGTCCGTCCCGACTGAGGCGCGCCGTCGTCCGGTCGCCCTCGATGTCGTCGATTTCAGGGCGGACGCTCCGAGCGATGGCGCGGGCCCGACCGGTGCTGTCGTACTCGGCGGTGAGGCGGGTCTGGTGTGGCGGAGTCATACTGTTCGAAATGAGTCGTCATCGTAGTAGTCCCCAGAAAAGCCGCGTTGCCGTGGCACAGGAGACTATCGGCCGCGTCACCGGACCGCCTCAGTTGACGTTGATCTCTTTGACGTCGGGCGACCGCTCCTTCAGCAGGACGCGGTGTCCGCAGTACGGGCAGCGAACGCCGCCGTACTCGTCCAGCGTCACGTCGCGCTTACAGCGTGAACACTTGTAGCTCATAGCTGAGAGATAGGGGTGGAGGTCCTTTACTCCTCGTCTTCGGACAGTGCGGCCCGAATGGAGCGTCGAACAGTCTTGCCGCCGGGCGTCTCCGGCTTGTAGCTGCCGCCGGTGAACTTGTAGTCACAGTAGCTGCACTGCCAGATGCCCGTCCCCTGGCGGTCGACACGGTCTTCGCCGCAGTTCGGACAGGCGTGGTCCTCGTTCATCTCCGATTCGATCTCCGCGACGCGGCGTCGGGACACGCGACCGTAGCGAGCGCCGAAACGGCCCGAGCTACCGGTCTTTCCGCTCTTGCTAGCCATAGTGGTCTGTTGTCCGCCGAGCGGCCACATAAGGCCTTCGAGATGCGGTCCGGTCGACCGACGGGCACAGGGATTAACAGGCTCCGTCGGCAACGGCCGACCGACATGGACGAGATACTCGACGTCATCGACCTCGTCGCGGACTCCGGCTTCGAGGGGATCGTCACGTGGCTCGTTCGACTCGTCGGTCTCGTCGCGCTACTGGGCGGCCTCGGTCTGTGGCTGTTCACGGACATGGGGCTGCTCGTCGTACCGGCGGTGCTGATACTCGTCGGCGTCGTCCTGCTCGTCGCCCCCAACATCCTCCTGCTGGCCGCCGAGATAGCCTAGGAAACTCCAAGGGGGAGACGGGCGAACCGCCGTTCGATGGCAGCGTTCGACGGACTCCGCAATCACCTCCAGCGGATCGCGCCGGCCACGAGCGGGCGGCTCACGGCCTTCGAGTTCCTGCTGTCGGGTGCAGCGGCCGGGCTGGTCGGCTGGGGCGGCACGCAGGCGATAACCTGGCTCGACCACGCCGACGGCGCGCTGCTGGCGACGGCCTTGTGGGCCGTCATACTCGGCGGCTTCGTCGGCCTGACGGTCCGTCACGCGCCCGACTCGGTCCGCTTTTCCGATGCGATGTTCGCCTGGGGAACCGTCAACACCGCCGCGATGGCGCTGACGGTCGGCGGCCTCCTCGGTGTCGTCCCCGAACAACTGGCGTTCTGGCACGCGTGGGTCGGCGCGACAGCTATCGGCTACTGCTGGACCGGCGGCGTCCTCGAAGGGGCTGGTCAGCCCGTGCGCGGACGTGGCTATCTTGGTGCGGGCGTTGTCGGCCTCGGTCTGCTAGCCGTCGGGGCCGTCGCGTTTCCGCCGATCGCCGCAACCGGATATCTCGCGCTCGCTGCGCTCCATGCGGGTCCGATGCTACTCGATGTGCAGACGGCGCTACCAGCTATCCACCGGACTGGTGCTGTCGGCGTCGCGGTGACCGCCGTGCTCGTTGCGGGCGTGGTAACTGCCTAACGCTGGGACCGACCGACTCTTGATTCACCATCATCAGGTTCCGGTATGGACATCTCACACCAAGACGTGTTCTGGGGGCTTGCGGCAGTGTTTCTGTTGTTCGGTGGCGGCTGGTTCCTCGTCTCGAATCAGCTACTGCTCGCCGCTTCGATGTTGTTGAACGGTGTCGTCGCCGTCGTCGTCTGGTGGTACACGCGGGGCCAGCCGGTGCAGGTCTGAGCCGCTAGGACAGAGACATTGCAGAAACTACGCGTTCGGTGCTCCCGTGTTGCTCTCCCCACCCAGTCTGTCGAAGGGCAGTACGTCCGGATTTGCGCAATCCCTCCGCGGGAAACAGCGGTCGAGCCGCCGGTCAGCTACTCCTGCAGTTCGGCTTCTCTGAGCGCCTCGTTCAGGTCGGCGCGAACGTGCTCGCCGAGTTCGCGGTCGCCGGCCGTCGTGACGACGCGATTCTCCTGTACGCTGGAGCCGTCGCGGATGAGTACCCGGACGTTGCCGTTGGCGTCGGCGCGGGTCGCCTTCGCCCGGACACCCGTCGGCGAGCTCGCGCCGCCGGCGTCGATTGGACCGGGGATGACCTTCTTGACGTGTGGGTGGCCGGCGACGGTCTGGATGACCCGCTGGCCCGACCGGCCGCCGATGAGCGTCGAGTGGCTCCCGCCGAGTTTCTCCGCGGGCGCGGCGTCGACCACTTCCAGGGCGGGCTCGCCCTGGCGGTCGATAACCCGCTGGACCGGGTCGTCGCCCTCGACGCGGAAGAACTCGTAGTGCAGTTGCGGGCGGACGGCGGCGATGACGTCGCGGTCGCCCGTGACGTACACCTCCTCGGGCCGCTTGCGCCGCACCTCGTCGGCGACGAGGCCGGCGAAGTTGCGGAGTTCGACGACGACAGTTTCATCGCTCCCATCGCCCTCCGGCGTTGTCGTCACCGTACGCTGGCCCACGACTGAGCCGTCCAGCAGCGAGGTCACCGTCGCCCGCTCGCGGTCGAGTTCGAGGACGACGGCGTCCGTATTGGCAGTGTGACAGACCAGGCAGTAATCGCCCGGTCGGTCGAGCGGCGTGGCACACTGCCGACAGTCCATAGCTGTGGCTACGGGTCCGCGCTGATAAGGAAGCCGGTTCGCCGGTTTCGCGACAGTTGGCGTCAGCCCTCGACTTCAATGGTCGCGCCGGGTGGGTAGATCGCGCAAACGTCGGCGTCATAGCCCGCATCGGAGAGGCCGGTCCCGAGCGCGAATACGGTCTCGCCGAGCATCGCCATCGCGGCGTCCCCGCCGGCTTCGGCCACGTCGTCGATGACGCCTTTCACCGCCGGCGTCAGCAGGTCCGCCTCGCGGGAGAACTGCCGGGAGGCCTGCACGAACGTCGACAGCGTCGGCTCCTTCACGACAGTTGAGAGCGCGCGCTCGCCGGCGGTCGTCAGGGTATCCGTGTCGCCGCCGACCACGTCCGCCGTCGATAGCTCGCCGAGCGTGACATACTCGACGCGGCTGCGGGCTGGGATGGCGTCGAGGTAGTTGAACTGCGGCCCGCCGGGTTCGAGTCGGAGCGGCACACCGCCGCGGGCCTGCGCGACAACGTCGCCGAGCCCGGAGCCGGCCTGGACCTCCGCGCCGTGGGCGATGGTCACCAGTTCGTTGTACGAGAGCCCGTGGCCGAAGACGGCGTTGGCCGCCAGCGCAGTGCCGAGCGCCAGCCCGCCGGAGACACCGAACCCGGACCCCAGCGGGAGCGGCGTCTCGGCGGTGACGGTGGCAGTGGTTCGCAGCGCGTCCAGCACTCGTTCGACGGCCTCGACCTCGATTTTCTCGTCGTTCAGCGTCACCTCGGTCTCCGCGCCGCGGCTGACGGTGACGGCAACGCCGTCAGACAGGGCCAGCCCGCCCCCGCGAGAGCCGGTCTCGACCGGGTCATCGCCCCGGTCAACGGTAAAAAAGCCAGTGATGTGGCCGGGAACGAACGCGTGTGCTTCGTCGCTCATTGCCTCCCCGTGGGACTCGGTGGCGTTAAGGATTGGTGGTCGGCCGGTCCGTCCTCACTGGCTGGCGGGCGTTCTCTCCGCTCGGAGCTTCAGGTCAACCGACAGGCGCTTCTCCGACCCGTAGTTTGATGTGTGTTTACACGAGATGACTGTGAAAACATGCCGACAATCAGCGCGCGGCTCCCGAGCGAAGAGAAAGACGAACTGGACGACGTAGCCGAACTGCTCTCCGAGGACCGGTCGACCACGATTCGGAAAGCCCTGCGGGAGGGACTGGAAACGCTCCGGCTTCGGGTCGCCGTCGAGCAGTACCAGTCCGGCGACGTGTCGGCGGCCGAAGCCGCACAGCTTGCGGACCTCTCCATCGCCGAGTGGCTCGACGTGGCCCGCGAGCGAAACCTGACGACGCAGCTTGAGCTATCCGACTTGGAGCTCGACGCCGACACGGCCGCGGAGCTATGACCCGCATCTACGTCGGGCCGACGTCGCTGTACTCGCTGGGCCAGGTGGGGGAACTGTCGCTGCTGGACGCGTTCGACGGCGACATCGTCATTCCCGAGCCCGTCATCGACGATGTCCAGGTCGAACCGACCGCGACGAACCTGACGGAGTACCGCGAGAACGGCATCGACACTGGCGTCGACGAGGCCCACGTCGACCAGGCCGAGTCACTGCTGGGCGAAAAAGACCTGGGGGCCGCTGTGACAGTGCTCGCCGGCGTGTTAGCCCACCGCGACAGCGACGACCGCTCCGCCGTGGCTGTCGTCTCCGAGGATCGTACTGTCCGCCGGATGGCACAGGGGCTGGGGGCGGAAGTGACGAGCAGTTTCGGCGTCGTGGTCCGGGCCGCTATCGAGGACAAGTACCTCAAACCGACCCAGGCGAAGCGGATCGTCAGGCGGATCGATCAACACGGGATGCACCTGACCGGGGAGTTGCGGGAGCGGGCAGTCGGAGAAGTCGCGTAGGTCTGAGAGGATTGTGCGGGAATGGCTTTCAGCGCCGTGTTTCGGACATGGCGGCCCATGGAGCAGCCCTCAGCTGTCCGGCTGCTGAACTTGAAAGCGTGGGTTTAACAGTGCGGCCCCCAACTCTGGAGGTATGCAGGGTAATCTTCCGCCTGAAGCACAGGAGAAGCTCGAGGAACTGCAGGACCTTCAGCAGACAGCACAGCAGGTCGCCGCACAGAAACAGCAGGCCGAGACAGAGCTCCAGGAGTCCCAGACGGCTCTGGACGAGCTCGACGACATCGACGAGGACTCGACCATGTACCGCGAGGTCGGCGAACTCCTCGTGAAGACCGAGTTCGACGAGGCGCAGGATGACCTCGAAGAGAAGGTCAACAGCCTCGAAGTCCGCGTCGAGACGCTCGAAAAGCAGGAAGAGCGCGTGCAGGAGCAGTTCGAAGAGCTCCAGAGCGAGCTCCAGCAGATGCTCGGCGGCGCGGGCGGCGCGGGTCCGGCCGGCGGTCCCGGCGCTGGCGGCGCATAAGGCGATGCCGACAGACGATGAGGTCGTCGAGACAGCCTCGACCGCAGCCGAAGACGTTGTCTTCTCGCGATACGATGTCAGCGCGGTCGAGGACCTCGACGTGACTGTCACCTTCGAAGACGGCGTACTAGACGTCGACGTGTACGTCAACGCGCCCGACAGTCGTCAAGACGAGGCACAGGTCGCGGACGACGCTGCCCTTGCCGCACGGGCCGCCGTCGACGACCTGTTCGAAGAATAGGGACCCGCAACGGAGCGGGCAGTCACTCGGTGTTCTACCGACGCCGCGACCCGTCAGTCGTGGCTGTCAACGGCTGGGTCCCCGGTCCGGTCGCTCGCGAACCCGGTTCGGAACGCAATCCAGCCGAGCACTGAGACGAACAGTATCGGCGGGAGAATCATGAACCCCCATAGCGGGTCCAGTCCCCAGCCAAGTAGCAGGGCCAGGTCGAACAGCCCGATAGCGAGAAACGGCGAGACGAACAGGAGAGCTCGCTTCCGGTTCATCCCGCCCGACGATTCCGACGCCGACGAGTCCTCGTCACCTGCAAGTAGGTCCGCAGTCGTGCGGTCACGGGTTCCATCGTCAGCGTGGACGTTGGACTCGGCGGTGTCATCCATACCCATCACTCGGAGTTCAGCAAGCAAAAAAACCGCGCTTGGTCAGTCGGTCGGGGGAGAGCCGTCAGGTCAGAGGGGATTACGCGTCGCTACCGTCGCCTTCGTCTTCAGTGGACTGTTCGTCGTCCGCATCGGTCTCGTCAGTGGAATCCTCGTTCGCATCCGCGTCGTCAGTGGACTCCTCGTCGGCGTCGTCCGCGTCAGCGTCCTCGGACGCCGATTCGGTTTCGTTCTCGGCCGCATCGCTCCCGTCACCGGGAGTCAGGTCGCTGATCTGTGCGCCCAGGTCACCCGTGAGTTCGCCAGCCTGTTTCTGCCCGATGAGCGTGTGGATCTCGCTGACGAAGTCAGGGACCTGTCCGGGGAGGTCCGACGGCGGGCCGCGCTGGTCGCCTGCCTGACCGGCGTCAGCCGGCGGGCCGCGGCGGTCAGCTGCCTCGGCAGCGCCGCCAGATTCGTTTTCGTCTCCGCTCGCTGTTTCGTTCGCTGCCTGCTCGGCCGCGTCGTTCGCCTGTGCGTTGTCCGCGTGGTCATCAGCCTGTGCGCCTGCTGCGCCGGGGAGTGCCGCCGCCGAGCCCGTGATGACGAGCACGGCAAGCAGGCCGCCGGCAATCGTAGTGAGTTTCATTGTGATCGTTGCCTCCGCTCGTCTCTCTGTCCCAGTGGCATATGAAGGGGGCAAGCCGAAAAGACGAATTAAGCCGAATTCACTCGAATTGAACGTTCTATCGTCCGTTTTAATTCGGTTTAATCCCGATTCAGGGTGGACTCGACGCCCCACCGCATCAAGTCTGGACTGCTGGGCAGGATGGCTGGCGTGCGCGTCGCGCAGTCGGTTAGATTGACGAGGACGGAGCCGGAGTCGGCCAGACGATAGCGGACGGGATAGACCCCTGAAACCGCCCCGGGGTAGCTTTTCATACCCGCGAACCCAACACTGGTCCATGGAACACGATGCCACGGTCGAAGGGGTCGGCGTCGGCGTCAACGAGGAGGGGGGCGGCACGCCGGTCGTCCTGCTCCGTGCACGCGAGGAGATCGTCCCCATCTTCGTCAGCAAGGACCAGGCCCAGTCGATGCAACTGGCGATGGCCGGCGAGCCCTTCGAGCGCCCGCTCACTCACGACCTGCTGGTCGAGATGGTGACGGAGTTCGGGGGGGCCATCGACCGGGTCCGTATCGACGACCTGGCCGACGGGACCTTCTACGGAAAAATTGACGCGGAGCAGTACACCGACGACCGGCGCAAGGACATGGTGTTCGACGCCCGCCCCTCGGATGCCATTGCGATTGCCCTTCGGGTGGATTGTCCGGTCGTCGTAACCGACGACGTCATCGACGAGGCCGGGCGACCGCCGGAACAGTTCGACCAAGGCGGGAGCGGAAGCGAAGACCTCGGGCTGTGAGAACGCGAAACCTTTCTGCGTCTGTCCGCCCTTAGTGCCGTTGATGGGCTACGAATCGGTCATCTTCGACAACGACGGCGTGTTGCTGACGCTGACTGACATGGACGCACACTACGTCGGCGCGCGCCGTGCCTTCGAGGAACTCGGCGTAGTTTCGCCGTCGACAGCCCACGTCGAGGCCATGAGTATCGGCGTGACTGTGCCCGAACTCACCGACATCTGTACCCAGTACGACATCGATCCCGAGCGGTTCTTCCGGGCTCGTGACGAGGCGCTGACCGCGGTCCAGCGGTCGCTTATCCGGGCCGGCGAGAAACGGCCATACGGCGACGTATCCATGCTCGGTCGACTGGACTGTCCGCTGGGCGTGGTCTCATCGAATCAACGGGACACCGTGGCGTTCGCGTTCGAGCACTTCGACATCGGCCACTACTTCGACAGCGTCTGGGCTCGTGAACCAACCGTGGTGAGCCTCCGCCGGAAGAAACCACGGCCGTACTACATCGAACGGGCGATGAGAGATCTCGGCGTCAGTGACGCCCTGTTTGTCGGCGACAACGAGTCTGATATCAAGGCGGCACACCGGGCCGGAATCGATTCGGCGTTCATCCGGCGACCACACCGGGTCGACACTCAGCTCGACGTGACCCCGGACTACGATGTGTCTGGCCTCGAAGACGTAGTTCGAATCGCCGGTCGGCGCAGCGGGAGCGACTGAGCCGTATCCGAACCCAACGGATACGCAGTCATCGCGTTCTGGTACGTATACTGAAAGCAACCTTTCCCATGGCAAGTGCCGTGAAACGGTATGGAGAAGCCGGTCGGTGGAACGGACGAGAACGAACAAGCGGCACGTGACACACCGGCACAGCAGTCTCCCCCTGTGCTGTTGGAGACTCTCGCCGCGCGAATGCCCGAGCCAGTGGTCGTTACCGCCGCTGACGGGGAGATACGGACCGGGAACGATCACCTCTGTGATCTCCTCGACTCGGACCCAGCGGACGTGTTTGGGAGCTCGATAGCTGAGTTCTTCCCGGGATTGAGTGATGTTGACCTCAGAGCCCACTGCAGTCAGTCAGCCGGAGTCCCGGTAACGTCGTCGTGTTCCGTCGGCGACACGGAGCGGTGGGTGGAAATCGCTTTCGAGCCCCAGCAGTGGGACGACGAGGAGTTGTATCTCGGTATCGTCCACGATATCACGGAGCGCCACGAGCGGACGGAGATGCTCGAGCAGTACGAGCGCATCGTCGAGACCATCGAGGACGGCATCTACACGCTCGACGAGTCGTTCACGATGCAGACGGTCAACAGCGCCGTCGAGTCGATGACCGGCTACGACAAGGACACGTTGGTCGGGTCGAACGCGACGCTGCTGGCGGACGAATCGGTCATCGAGGAGGCCGCGGAGATGTCGCGGCAGTTCATCGAGGGCGAACGTGACGTAGGGACGTTGACAACGGACCTCAGAACGGCTGACGGGGACACGCTCCCGATCGAGACCAAGTTCACGACCTACGACCGCAAAGACGGGAGCTACCGGCAGGTCGGCGTCGTTCGGGACATCTCGGACCGGAAGCGGTTCGAGGAGACGCTCGCGGCGCTGCACGAGTCGACCAGGAAACTGCTTCACACGGAAACCAAGACAGCCGTGGCCGAGCAGATACTAGAGACGGCCGTCGACGTGCTGGAACTCCCCGACGTGGAGATCTACCTGTTCGACCGAAGCGACAACACCCTCCGCAGTGTCGGCGACGCCGAAGCGGACCGAAGCGCGTCGGTCGGGCCGGGCCAGAGCACAGTGTGGGACGTGTTCGTGCAGGACAGCGCCGTCGAGGTCGCCCCCGGCGAGAGCATCGACCTCGGAGCGGGACCGGTCACGGCGGACGCGAAGCGGCTCTGCCTCCCGCTCGAAGACCACGGCGTGTTCTACATCGAACTGGGCGAGCAGCACAGCGACGCCAGGACCCGGGAGATGGTGGACCTGCTCGCCGCCAGCGCGGAAGCCGCGCTCGCGCGCGTCGACCGCGAAACGACGCTCCGCGAACGCGAGGCCGAGCGCCGCGAACAGAACCGCGAACTGCGGCGGCTCAAGCAAGTCAACGCGATCATCCGTCGTATCGATCAGGTGCTCGTCGAAGCGGAGACCACCGAAGAGATCGAGCAAGCGGTGTGTGACCAGTTGGCCGAATCCCAGTGGTTCTCCTTCGCCTGGATCGGTCGACAAGATGCGACGGAACTCGTCCCCAGAGCGTGGGCGGGCGACACCGCCAGCTATCTCGACGCCATCTCGCTGTCGCTGGAACGCGAGGGCGGACCGCCGGCCGTCCAGACTGCACAGTCCGAAGCGATGACTATCGTCCCGTCAGTGGCTGATAACCTCCGGGGCGACCACTGGCGGACGGAAGCACTCTCCCGTGAGTTCCAGTCGGCGCTCAGCATCCCGCTCGAATACGACGACTTCGTCTACGGCGTCCTGACGGTGTACGCCGAGCAGGAAGACGGGTTCGACGAGATGCTTCAGGAGGTGTTCGCCGAACTCGGTGAGACCATCGCGAACGCGATACGGGAAGTCGAATCCCGACAGCGACGGGCCGGCGACGGCACTGTCGAACTCGAACTATCACTGTCAGCCCCACAGTCGTTCCTGACCCACCTCTCGGACCGAGTCGGTGTCCCGGTTGTGTGTGAGGGGGCCGTACAGCGGAGCGACGGTACGATCCGTCTCTTCCTCGCTATCTCGGACTGTGACCCGGCTGTCGTCGAGGAGCAGGTGCTGTCGATGGCTCGTGTCGACACCGCACGGGCAATCTCGACCGACCAGTTGGACGGGCTCTACGAGGTTGTCGTGACGGGCCAGACCGTCGCGGAGACGCTACTGGAACGGGGCGGGCGGTTGAAATCGATTCGAACGTCGACAGGCGGACTCACCGTGACAGTCGTCGTCTCGGGTGAAACTGATGTCCGACAGTTCGTCGAACAACTCGGCGAGCGCTACGCGAACGTCAAGCTGATCGCGCGCCGTGACGGTACGCGTTCCGACGGTCAGCGGGATAATACAGTCCGGTCGGCACTGGAGGAGCAACTCACCGATAGACAGCTCGAAGTACTCCAGACGGCGTATCTGAGTGGCTTTTTCGACTGGCCCCGGGAGACGACTGGCCAGGAAATCGCGTCCAGTCTGGACGTGTCACAGCCAACGGTCAACCGGCACCTCCGCGTCAGCGAGCGAAAGCTGCTCGAACTCGTGTTCGGCGATAGCTGATCGGCTGTAATTCTACAGAGAGTGTCGCCACCCGGCGGTGGCGAATATCTTGCAATAGTTACAACCAACAGCATGAGTCGTCGCTATACTGTTAGTGGCCCATCCGACGGGCTGTATCTGTATAGCCACAATCACCTTTTCAATCACCCGTCAAGGGACAAACAGCGACGAACAATGTCCCAGGCAAAACTGGTCTACAGACCAACCCCCAACGAACCGCTGAGCGAAACCATCGTACACGCCGTGGCCGACACGCTGGGTATCGACCCTGTCGACCTCGACGACCGAATCAGTGATTGTATCGACCCTGATGCGCTGGACCGACTGTTCCGTCCCGATACGGACGGCAAGGATCCTGACGGGCTAGTCGTGTTCAGTATGGCCGGCTGTCGTATCGAAGTCGAGGGGAACCGTTCGGTGCTGGTGACACCGTCCCGTGACGTCTCGGTGGCAACTGGGCTCGAAGCGTAATTCGGCTCTGTGTGCGGCTGTTCTGCTAACACTGTCTGACCTTATTTAGAAGGGTCACTGCCGCTTGCGGAGGAGTTATTGTTACCTTATTTTCCTCTCTCGTTTAGGTATCGGCCGTAAATTTCAGTAAGTAGATGTTTATTTTCCGGTAGCACACGAAAAACTGGTACGTAAACTGGAGTAAAGAGATCCAAGTAATTTGTTAATAGTATATTACTAGCATCCTACGCGTCAGTACCACTATAAGCGCAACTTCGCCTCTCGATTGTATGGACCGCGGACAACAACTGATCGAAACCGGCTCGCAGGGCACGGGCAACGAGGCAGTAATCGTTCAACCGGAGGCAAAACCAATGGGTAAAGTCCAGTTAATCGGACATTATTCGGGAGGTGAGTCCGATGAGTGTTGAGTCACCTGCGGCTGATGCACAGGACCTCCTCGAAGAGGTTCGGACAACCAGCCTCCCGGACCGGGTTGTAGAACTTGCAGACGAGTACGAACGGGTCTGTGGCGAGCGTGACCGGTTCCTCTGGCAGTGGATCTACTCGCTGTTCCCCGAGTTCACGCTCTCCTCTGTCCACCCGGACCATGCCGACCACGTCCGGACACAGAAGACGATACTCACGATGTACGTCACGATTCTGGACGACATCGTCGAGAACGACGGGGACCGGGACACCTTCGAAGAGGCCCGACGACTCGTCCAGGACCCGTCGGCCGTGGACCCGAGCCGTGCGGCGGTAAGCGATGACTTCTTCTCCTTTATTCAGCGTGTGTGGCGGGAGTTCGAGGGAGGACTGACCGACGCCCCGCGTGTCGACGAGTTCTACGACGTGTTCACCTACGATATGCGACAGACGCTGAACGCGATGGACTACAGCGCGGTCGTCAACGAGAATCCCCGGATTGCGAACCTCAGCGGGGCCGAAACCTACGGGGCACATAACATGGTAATGTTCCCCTACGCGGCCGTTGACCTCATGTACTCGCCGGAGTTCGAACTCGCTGATTACGGCACGGTCCGGGATCTGATTTGGGACCTGCAGGAGATGGCCCGCATCGGCAACTGGCTCACAACCTGGGAACGAGAAATCAAGGAAGGAGACTACACTGCGGGAATCGTCGTGCTGGCACTTCAGGAAGGGTTTGTCACACCCGAAGAACTGGAAAACCCCGACGGAAAAGCCGAGCTCATCGACAAAATCAAAGCCGAGCAGTTCGAGGCCAGGTTCCGAGACCGGTGGGCTGACATCTACCAATCCGTGCGAAACCGCGAGTTCGACACGGAAAGCGTCGATCTCGACGCGCTGGTGCAGGGCATGGAAACCGTGTTCCAGTACCACGAAGCCAGCCGCGGACACAAGTAACGAAACGACGTTCCGTGGTCCGCGGAGAGGGCCAGACTGATTCTGCGTGCTTGAAACAGGTAGCTGCCGTGCCGTCAGTCGTCGGCGACGAGCGGTTCCTCGTCGTCGGCGACGAGGCGGTCCATCGCGTCGACCATCGCGCGCACGGACGCCCGGGTGATGTCTGAGTCACTGGCGGAGACGACGACGTGATCGTCGCCGCGTGACATCTCTATTTCGACGGTCACGAGCGCGTCCGTCCCGCCCGTGATGGCGTCGACGTGGTAATCTTCGAGCGTTGCGTCGGCGGTGTGAGACAGCGCCACCTCGGCGGCGTTCATCGCGGCATCGACCGGGCCGGAGCCGACTGCTGCTTCCTTGCGTTCCTCGCCGTCGACCGCGAGCCGGACGCTCGCCGTCGGCGTATCGGAGCCGGAAACGGCAGTCAAACCGAGCAGTTCGACACGGCGGTCGCGCGCGTCGCCGGTTACCTCGTCGGCGATGGTCAGCAGGTCGGCGTCGGTGACGCGCTTGCCGCGGTCGCCGATCTCCTTGACGCGGCTGACGATGTCCGAGAGCTGGTCATCGGTGACCTCGACGTCGTGCTCGTCGAGGGCAGCTTCGACGCCGGCTCGGCCCGCGTGCTTGCCGAGCGCGAGTCGGCGCTCGCGGCCCACCTTCTCCGGCGGGTACGGCTCGTACATCGAATCGTCCTTGAGCGTGCCGTCGGTGTGGATGCCGGACTCGTGGGTGAAGGCGTTCTCGCCGACGACTGCCTTGTTGGGCGCCAGCGGGATGCCGGTCCGGTTGGCGATGAGCTGGGCGAGATCGTACACCTCGGTGAGGTCCATCGACTCGACGCCGTAGCCGTGGTCGAGCGCGATGGCGACCTCTTCGAGGGCGACGTTGCCGGCGCGCTCGCCGATACCGTTTATCGTCCCGTGAACGAGGTCCGCACCCGCTGCGATGGAGACCAGAGCGTTGGTCACCGCGAGTCCCAGGTCGTCGTGGGTGTGGGTGCTGACCGGACCCAGATCCGAGAGCCGGGAGACGCATTCGAGGGCACGGTCCGGCGTGGCGTGGCCGACGGTGTCGGCCCAGCAGATGCGGTCTGCCCCAGCCTCGACTGCGGCCCCGAGCAGTTCTTCGAGGTAGTCCAAGTCGGCCCGCGAGCCGTCCTCACCGATTACCTCGACCCAGAGCCCGTGATCGGTGGCGTACTCCACCAGTTCGACGGTATTGTCGACGTTCTCGGCCTTCGAGGTGCCGACCTTCTGCTCGACGTGCTTGTCGCTCGCCGGGACGACGAGGTTGATGCCATCGACACCACACTCGAGCGCGAGGTCGATATCGTTCTGGATACCGCGACAGAAGCTGGTGACAGTGCTGTCGAGGTCGAGCCCCGCGACGCGGGAAATCGTCTCGCGCTCGCCGGGGCCGGTACAGGCGCTCCCGGCTTCGATGACATCGATACGCGCCGCATCGAGCGAACGGGCGATATCGGCCTTGTCATCCGGCGTCAGCGACACGCCGGGGGCTTGCTCGCCATCACGCAGCGTCGTGTCGAGAAACTGTACCTCACCGACGTCTGAGAGGGCACGCATAGCTGGGTGCCCCCCGAATAATGTGTTCTGACTCACAGAAGATGCTCCATCACGCGCCACGAATTTCGCGGCCAGCCGCCTCGCGGCGACTTCCTCTATCCTCCGTCGGGTGTTCCGACATAGTGGTGTCTACTCCAACCTTCATGGTCTAAAAGGTGACGGAACCGACTACCACGCCCCGTACGTGTCCCGTTCAGGATTCAAGACGGACGGTATCACCTTCGGAAACACCCGAAGCCGCGCCACCGGGCAGCTCGATGACGGTGTCCGCGTTCGCGTAGCCGACCGAGCGCCAGGGCTGGAGGGTTTCGACGGCCTGGACCTCTTCGTCGACGAGCCAGAGCACATCCAGCGGGAACCGGACGAACAACATGTGAATGAACTGTCTGCTCGCGCGGTCGAAGGGAAAGACGAGCGCGTAGTCGTCGGGAATCGACGACCGGAACATCAGCCCCCGGCCCTGTTCGAGCATCGACTCGGCGTGCTCCACCTCAGTCGCGAGGGGGCGAGCCGCGCCGTCGGGGTCGTGGACGAGCCGCATACCACCGCGGAAGTCGCAGATAGGGAAAAAGTCTTCTGTCGGAACGGAGGGTTTGAGGGGGCACGGGCATCCACTAGGTCGTATGGAAAAGGCTCCCGGGGGTACGTCCGTCGGCGTCGACGACCCGTACGACCACGTCCAGCGGTGTGACTTCGTCACAAGCGAGGGGAAGTGCCGCTGGGCGCGCGAACACGGCCACCACGACCCCGAGTTCGCCAACGCCCGAAGTGCCGACGACTTTCGCTGTCCGGCAGCAATCGCACCCGACGTCGCGGACGCGGATGCGGAGAAAGAATGGGACTGGGCCGACTGCCCGCATTTCCGTTCCCGGAACCACGACCGGGAGTGCGTCCGTTGCGGACTCGAAGAGCGGCGGATGGCCCACTCCGAGGACCGACCGCTGCTGGAAGAACACCACCTCTCGTACCGCGAGGGTGGCTCCGAGCTATCACACGAGATAACGGTGTTCCTCTGTCGGTGGTGTCACGCGAAGATTCACCAGTCGTGGGCGCGGATCGACGACGACGCGAACCCGGACCCCGAGGCCATCGCACAGCGCGAACAGCGCCGCTCTAAGGAGGAATCGGAGCTGGATTTCGAATCGGCTGCCGACCGCTACGACAATTCGTAGGCGACCTGCTATCAAAATTAATAATTGGTGGCAGACGGATAAGTAGGTACACAGTAACCGACTAGTATAGTGACCCCGCCAGCGCTCACGAAACAGTCGCTGGGGACGGGATATGTCGTCGCGACCGGCGTCGTGATTACCGGCGCATTGCTCGCCCACGGCATGGCTACCGTCCAGCCGTCCCTGATTGACCTGGTCATCCTCGGCGTGGGGTTGACACCGGCGCTAGCCCTGGTAGCGGCGAACTACTGGCTCCCAGTGAGTGGGCTGTCCGGCGATCAGATATGGACCGCCGCGGAGTGGTGCGGGCTTGGTATCGCGCTGTTCACGCTCGTCAAAATCGTCGTGTTGCTCGCCCCGGTACCGCAGTCCTCGATGGTCCCATCGATACTCGCAAGCGGGGTCGCCGTCGGCGGGTTTGGCGGCATTTTGTTCGGGTGGTTGCTCGAACTCCGGCGGTCCCGACGCCGACTCGCCCAGAGCAACGAGGTGTTGTTTCGGGTGCTCCGGCACGACCTCCGGAACGACCTCAACGTCGCGCTCGGACACCTCGGCGAACTGCAGCGGGAAGCAGCAGAGCGTGGAAGCCCCAAGTCGCGTGCACACGTTGAGCAGTTGAGCGACACCATCGACGATATCATCGGCACTACGGAGAAGGCGAGACAGATAGAGTTCGCCTTCGACGCGGACCGGCGCGCACAGCAGCCGATCGACCTCGTGCCGTGTATCAGGGAACAGGCGAAAAAGATCACGCAGTCGCATCCGGAGACGACTGTCGATCTCGACCTCCCGAACCAGTCGAAGGTGTACGCCGACTGGATGCTCGACATCGTGTTACAGAACGTCATCGAGAACGCGGTCGTCCACTGTGAGGCAACCCCGACACTGTACATCTCCGTCGAGGAGCACGGCCGAACCGTGTTCGTTCATATCGGCGATAACTGTCCGTCGATTCCACAGCACGAACGAGATGTCCTCGACAGCGGCGCGGAGACGCAACTGCGCCATTCAAAGGGAGTCGGGCTGTGGCTGACGACGTGGATCGTCGAGAGTTACGGCGGGGCGGTGCACCTCACGACGTCGGACGACGGCAACACCGTGACGCTGGAACTGTGCGGACCGACCGCTCTCGACGAGATTCGCCAAACCCTTCGAGAGTGGCCCTGAAGCCGGACGCGGGGGGAACCGTCGACCGCATCAGGAGATATATACGCCTTCGTAGCCTTCGCGTCAGTAATGACCCGAATCGACGTTATCGACAATCACGGACAGTTCACACATCTGGAGCAGCGCGCGCTCCGGGACATGGGCGTCGACGTCTCGCTCAGGGACAACACGACCCCGCCGGAGGAGATCGACGCCGACGGCATCGTCCTCTCGGGCGGCCCGGACATGGACGATATCGGGAACTGCCCCGCGTACCTCGACCTCGACGTTCCCGTGCTCGGCATCTGTCTGGGGATGCAACTCATCGCCGACGAACTCGGCGGCCGGGTCGGCGGCGGCGAGTACGGTGGCTATGCGGACGTGACGGTCGACATCCTCGACGAGGACGACCCGCTACTGGGCTCGCTGTATCCCGAAACGCGCGTGTGGGCCAGCCACGCCGACGAAGTGAAGGAGGTCCCCCCCGGATTCGAGCGAACCGCGACCTCCGACGTGTGTGGTGTCGAGGCGATGAGCAACACGGATGAGGCGATATACGGCGTCCAGTGGCATCCGGAGGTCGCCCACACCGAAGAGGGCGAGGAAGTGTTCGAGAACTTCCTGTCGGTCTGTGACCAGCAGTCTGTCGCCCGCCAGTGAATGGTAATGTAACTGGTTTTATATCCGCCCGTAGGGAGTGATACATAAATGACGGCGACACAGGGCAATCTCGCCAGCCTTTCGCGGTTTATTTTCCGGGCTCCAACCTGGTACACGAGCCTAGCGTTCGCGCTGGTCATCGCCGCGATGACTGGCATCGTTGCCTTCGACTCACGGTTCATCCTCGACGACGCCTGGCAGGGCGTGTTTCTCATCGGCCTTCCGACCTCAATCGCCAGTGCCGTGACGCCGTGGGTCGACCGGCAGCTGGGCGGGCAGCTAACGCCGAACCGTGCTACCCTGCTTGCGGTCATCTGTGAGCTCATCACAATCGCGATGCTGACCGTCGCCGGCCTTATCGCCATCTTCACCGTTCGCCTCGGACAGAACTTCGTCTTCGACGTGCTGTTGGTCGCGCTGGCCTCGATATTCGCCTTCCGGCTGCTGATACTGATGGCCGTCTCGCGGCACTCGCTGCTGAAAGCGGCGATTCCGGCGAGCGTCCAGACAGTCACTGCTGCAGTGTTACTGGCGATCTACAGCGGGGCCACCGCGTTCATCCTCGAAGACCCGATGCTCCGGGAGTACCTCTCCCGCCCGGAAGAGGTCCCGCCGCAGGTACAGGGATTTCTTCCACAGGATTTCATCATTCTCGCGGTTATCTGTATCATCTACGCGCTGGCAGTCTGGCTGTTCCTGGTCGTCATCGACCAGCCGTGGCGCTCCTCGCTCGGCGTTTCCGCGCTGGATTTCCTCCGTGGCTTCATCGGGCACATCGCCGAGGGCACGCGCGAACTGGAGGAGTTCTTCGAGGAGATCGGCGAAGAAGCCGTCGTCCCGGTCACCGTGTTGTCGGTCCGCCGGCCAGGCGGCGAGGAGAAAGCCCGGTTCGTCCTGCCGATGATTCACCCGGGGCCGATGGGTGAAATCGGTGGCGGCAACCTCCCTCGACGCGTCGCCGAGTCGGCCGACGGCCTGGCCTTTCCGCCACACGCGACCGCCGGCCACGACTTCAACCTCGTCACCGAGCGGGAGGTCGACAAAATCCTGTCGACGGCCGAAACAGCGTATCAGAACCTCGAATACGACGACCAAGCGACGACCGGCCATCGCGTCACCGAGGGCGAGGCCACGCTGACGGGACAGGCGTTTGGCTCCGACGCGCTCGTCGTGAACACGTACGCGCCGGGCTGTGCCGACGACGTGGAGTACGCCGTTGGCCTCTCAGCCATGTCGGAAGCGCGGGTCGACGGGCTGGACGACGTACTCCTGGTCGACGCGCACAACTGCAACGACGGGCTCGAAGGTGATGACCTCGGCCACGTCGTTCCCGGAAGCCAGCGGTCCTTCGATATGCTTCATGGGGCCGGACAGCTCGGACACCTACTCACAGACGCCGAAACCGGGCAACTCCGCTGTGGGGTCGCCTGGGACGAAACCCCCTGGGAACCCGAAGAAGGCGTCGGCCCGCTCGGAATCCGGGTCTGTGTCTTCGAAGTCAACGGCCAGCGGACGGCGTACGTACTCGTCGACGGCAACAACATGGAGCCGGGCCTCCGCCAACGCATCATCGACGCCGCTGAGGGTGTGGATCTGATGGAAGTGATGACCAGCGACACGCACATCGTCAACACCGTCGAGGCCGAGAACCAGGTCGGACAGGCGATCCCCGAGAAAGAGATCGTTGCGCTCATCGGAGACCTCGTCGACAGGGCCGTCGCCGACCTCGAACCCGTCGAGGCCGGGATAGCGAGCGAACAGGCGACCGTAACGGTGTTCGGCAACGACCGGACCGAGACGCTGGCATCGACCGCCAACGCGATGGTTTCGATGGGTGGCGCGCTGGCCGGGGCGTTTATTCTCGTCGTAATGACGGTCAGCGTGCTGATCTTCCTGTTGACCTGAAGGGGCGGCCGAACACAGTCCGTCCGGACCCATCGCTGTCGCTCGGCGAGTCGTTCTGTTAGAAGCGCCGAGGAGGAGATTTGAACTCCTGAGTCCGTGAGGACAGTTGCTCTCGAAGCAACCGCCTTGGCCAGGCTAGGCTACCTCGGCTCACTCGATAGTTCCGCTGTTTGCTCTTTAGGGGTTTCGATTTCGGTCTCGACACCCCTTTATTGGATGGGTAACATGACAGGCTATGGACGCTACCGAGGCAAGCGAGGTGTCGAATCAGATCCTCGACGAGATCGGGAGTGCCGTCATCGCCGACCGCGACTTCTTCGAGACGGTGCTGCTGGGGGTCGTCGCGAAAGGCCACGTCCTGCTCGAGGACGTTCCCGGCACGGGGAAGACGCTGACCGCCCGCAGTGTTGCGACCGCGCTGGGACTGTCCTTCTCCCGCATCCAGTTCACGCCGGACCTGTTGCCGGCCGATATCACCGGGACACACATCTTCAACGAGGAGTCCCGGAGCTTCGAATTCACTGAGGGGCCGGTGTTCGCCAACGTCGTGTTGGCCGACGAAATCAACCGCGCGCCGCCAAAGACCCAGTCCGCCCTGCTGGAAGCGATGGAAGAGGGGCAGGTCACCGTCGACGGCGACACGTACGACCTGCCGTCGCCGTTTTTCGTCATCGCGACGCAGAACCCCGTCGACATGGAGGGAACCTTCGAGTTGCCGGAAGCACAGGTCGACCGGTTCCTGGCCAAGACATCGCTCGGCTACCCTGACGACGAGGGGGAGGTCGAACTGCTCCGGCGCCGCGCCGGCCGGACGACACAGAGCCCGACCGTGGAACCGATACTCGACGCGTCGTCAGTCGAAGAACTCCAGGCGGTCCCGGAGACGGTCACCGTCGACGACGACCTGCTGCAGTACATGGCCGATCTCGTCCGGGCAACCAGGGACGACTACCGCGTGGACGTCGGGGTCTCACCCCGCGGGACCCAGCGGCTGTTCGAAGCGACGCGGGCGATGGCGACAATCGCCGGCAGGGAGTACGTTGCTCCGGATGACATCAAACGGGTCGCACAGCCGGTACTGGCCCACAGGCTCGTGTTGACGCCTGATGCGCGCGTCGAGCAGGTCGACAAGGCAACCGTCATCCAGAGCGTGCTCGATGAGGTCCCCGTTCCGACCGTCTAACCCCACGTCCAGTGGGCGTCCAGCGCGTACCGGTACAGGCCCGTGATGACGATAGCGCCGCCGTTCCCGATGAGGTATGCGACGCCGCCCCAGGTGACAAACGCGTAGAGAAGGCCTAACTGGAGCGGGATGGCCGTCCCGCGGACGAGGTTCGTCTTCCCCATCCCCACCATGTACTCCCTGAGCGTCGAGTGTTGTGAGCGGTGGAACGTCCAGGCGTTGTTGAGCACGTACTGGAACAGAATGGTGATCTCGATGGCGATAGCCGCCCCAATCAGGTAGTTCAGGCCGCCGACGTCGACGAACGACCACAGCAGCGCCGTCTGGACCGACGCCGCGACGACGCCGACGAGGAAGAAACGGACGAGTTGCTGTCGCCGGGCCGGTGTGACGACAGCGGACGCCATACAGCCTTACTGATAACCGAGCGCCTTTAGTCGTGCTGTTATCTCGTCGGACGCCTCGGTGTTTCCGGGCCCCGTCCCGTCGCTGTCGAGTTCGGCGAGGTGTTCGGCGACAGCATCCGAGAGCCGGTCGAGGACGGTCGAAGGCGGGGCGGTGTCCGTCGACTCCGAGCATAGATCGACCTGTTCCTCGGGGTCGTTCGTCCGGTCGTACAGCTCCTGTCGGCCGGATTCCGTGAACTCGATGTACGTGTATCGCTCGTCGCGTGCGCTGAGGAGGAGTTCCCCGTCCGCACGGCTCCGCGGAATCGGCTGGCTTGTCACGCTCTCACCCCGGACCGCTGCGGAGACGATGGGACCGCGGTCCTCGATATCCGCGCCGTGGATAGCTGGGGCGACGGAAGCCCCGTTCCACTCCTCCGCCGACGTGAGTGACAGCAGATCGCACACTGTCGGCGCGATTGTGTCGAGGCCGACCGGGGTCTCGACCGACTGGCCTTCGCTTTCCGGCGTCGAGACGATATAGGGAACGTCGATGAGTTCCCGATAGAGCTTGGGGTAGTGAGCGAGATGGCCGTGTTCGAGGAACTCCTCACCGTGGTCGCCGGCGACAACGACGGCCGTATCGTCCCGGTACCCCTCAGCTTCAAGCGTGTCGAGGAGCCGGCCGACACTGGCGTCGACCTGCCGGACTGTCGCCTCGTACAGCGTCCGGAGCGTCTCTAGCGTCCGGTTGTCGACTTCCCAGCCCAGCCCGGTTCGGAGGTGGGAGCTGAGCATCCGGAGGACGCCGAAGTGGTTGTCCGACACCTCTCGGATGTGCCGCGGGGCCGGCACGTACGGGGTGTGCGTGTCCATGTAGTGGACCCACAGGAAGAACGGCCCGTCGGTCGTCTCTATGAACTCGGTGGCGTGGTCTTCGAGGTCACCCATTCGGGACACGTCGGCGAAGGGCCGCTCGTCGGACCCGCCGCTGAGAACGGTCGCGGCGCGCCGGAACGGCGAGGTTCCCAGCTGGACCCACGCCTGAACGGTCGGATGGGCCGCCAGGTACTTGCTGTAGCCGCCGCTGTCGACGAAGGGCTCAAACTCGTCGAACCCGCGGTCGTACCCCCAGTGGTCGGTGAGAAAGCCGTTTGCGGCGTTGAACCCCGCCGTCTCGATACCGGCATCGGACACCTGCTCGGCCAGCGTCGGCGTCGATGCAAGGCCGATGTCCTCGCTTTCCGCAAACACCGGGCGTGACCCGTGAATGCTAGGGAACGAGAACGGCGTCCAGTTCCCCTGTGCAACAGCGTTTTCGAAGACGACGCCCGACTCGGCGAGCGAGTCCATGACGGGGGAGACGCTGTCAGTGCCACCCAGTGCGTCCGCCCGCAGCGAGTCGACCGTGACCAGCACCACGTTGTTCGTTGCTGGGGCTGTCATTGTCGACCCACACTCCACCCTGATCGTAAAGGTACCGACGTATCGCGTCCGCGAACCGGGGTTTGCACCCAGCACGTACCACCGAATTTTCTCATACCCCCTATACCAGACACTGAATACTGAACGTTCCGGATAAATTCAGGCGGCTATAATAGAACCATACTCTGATAGGGTAGAATTAAAGACTCTCTTCGACAATGGCCGTCCAGAACATATTCGATGACCGACCCGATTCAGTTTCGGTCCTACGACGACCGGGACGCCGACGCCGTCTGGTGTCTCCACGAGTGGGCCATGCGAGCGACCGGAAACGACCCCAGTGACATCCCCGGAACGTCGGACCTGCAAAACGTCGAGACGCGGTATTTCGACACCGGCGGCGCGTTTCTCGTCGGCGTCGTTTCCGCCGCTGACGACGAACTTCCTGAGACGTTCGACGGGAGTCTGGCCGCAATGGGTGGCTTCCTGCCGAACGAAGTCGGCCACGCGGACGAGCGAACCGTGCCCGGCGCGGCTGAACTCCACCGAATGCGGGTCGCCCCGTCCCGGCAACGGCGCGGCTACGGTCGCAGCCTCCTCCACAAGCTCGAACAACAAGTGGCCGCGCGGGGCTACGATGTCCTGCTTGCGACGACATCGCAGAGCCAGCCCGCCGCGGTCGCGTTCTACCGCGACGAAGGGTATCAGGAAGTCAGCCGGTCGACGCAGGGGGCGTACGAACTCGTCCACTTCGAAAAACGTCTCTGACCGTATAGCCGGAGGGCGTTCAGTCGCCGCTGTAGGCGTCGTCGGTGTCCTCGCCGAAGGAGGTGTTGAGCCCGCCCGGACTCTCCCGGTCTTGCTCGCGCATGCTCTGTCGCGTGAACTGTGGCTTGGCGCGGACGGCCTTCTTCGTACGGAACGACCACCACAGCGCCAGGGACAGGCCGACAGTTCCGGCGATGCCGACACCGGTGGCCGGCAGCGACGCCTGCGTGTACAGGAACGCTGTCGAGAACAGCGTGCTCGCGAGCAACATCCCGAGGATGAGTCGCTTCGTCATCGTCGCGAGCAGGCCGTCGGAGTCCTCGATATCGGCCTGTACGCGGAAGTCCTCCCGCTCGACCCTGTCGAGGGCGGACTCCAGTTTCGGCGGGATTCGGACGGCTGACCGGGTCGCATCGGAGACTTCGGTCGCCCGGTCCTCGATGAAGTTCCGGACGCCCTCGGCGAGGTACCCCTCTTCGCGGAGATAGTCGGTGGCGACGCCGATGAAGTCGAAGTCCTCGTCGAGCGTGACACAGACGCCTTCGACGACAGTGGCGACGCGCAAAACGAGCGCCAGGTTCGCCGGGAGCCGAAGCGGGAACTCGTAGATGGTATCCTCGACCTGCTGGATGATCTGCTGGACGCGGTACTGCTCGATGTCCTCGCCACGGGCGTCGGCGATGGCCAGTTCCATCACGTCGCCCATCACCTGCCGGTCGGCCTCCGGCGAGAGCGTCCCCATCTCGATGAGGGCGTCGAGGATGGCGTCGATGTCCTGGTCGGCGACGGCGGCGTAGAAGTCGATGATCTTGTCCTGCACGAACGGGTCGACCCGGCCGGACATCCCGAAATCGTAGAAGACGAGCGTCCCGTCGTCCTGGACTGCGAGGTTACCCGGGTGAGGGTCGGCGTGGAACACGCCGTCGTCGATTATCATCTGGAGGTACGCCCGCTGGAGCGTCTCGGCCAGTTCCGTCCGGTCGATACCGCCCGCATCGAGGCTGTCGATGTCGTTGATCTTCGTGCCCGGAACGTACTCCATCGTCAGGACGCGCTGTGTGGAGTGGGACTCCTTGACCTTGGGGATACAGATACGGTCGTTGTCCCTGAAGTTCTCCCGGATCTCGGTGAGCATGCGGCCCTCCCGCTGGTAGTCCATCTCCTCGCGGATGGTCTTCGAGAACTCGTCGGCCAGCGTCTCCAGCGAGAATGACCGGGAGTCGTCGATGAAATACATCAACAGCGGGAGCGACCAGCGGACGACCCGCAGGTCGGCCTCGACGAGCGTCTCGATACCGGGCCGGCGGATCTTGACGGCGACCTTCTCGCCGTCGACCTCCGCCAGATACACCTGGCCGAGCGACGCGCCGCTTATCGCCTCAGTCTCGAACTCGTCGAAGCGGTCGTCGACGGAGCCCAGTTCGTCCTCGATGACGAGCCGTGCCTCGTCCCAGTCCGCCGGTGGCACCCGGTCCTGCAACTTGGAGAACTCCTCGATGTACTCCGGCGGCAGGACGTCCGGCCGGGTCGAGAGGATCTGTCCGAGTTTGATGAACGTCGGCCCGAGCGTCAGCAGCGAGTCGAGCAGTTGCTGGGCGCGCTTGCGGCGCTGTTCAGGCGTGACGCGGCGCGATGAGCCGACCACGAAGAACCGCTTCCGGTCTCGTGCGTACGCGACCAACAGGGGCAGGAAGTGGCGAGCGACGACGAGGAACCGCCAGTACGCGCGAAGATTCACCGGCTTGCCACCTCTGGGTCAGTCCCCGTCGATCGGGATTGTAGTGCTCGGTGCGGCTGTCGCCTTCGGCAGGCGGAGCTCGAGGACGCCGTTTTCCACGGTCCCCTCCCCGCCCTGCCCGGTCGTGTCCGGCGGGAGCGGGAGCTCGGCGTCGAGGAACACGGAACGGTCCTCGCGGACGAACGTGAACTCCCCGGGCACGTCCTTGGTCCGTTGCCCGTCGATACGAAGACGGCCCCCTTCAACAGTCACGTCGATTGTGTCCGCGGTCACACCCGGCAGATCGAGCACGAGCAGGTATTCGTCCTCGGATTCGAGCACGTCCGCGAACACGGCTTCGGGAAGGTCCCGAAGCGCTTCACGCAGGGCTGGCATACGCCCGTCTAAGTGGTACGCAGTGGTAAACCCGACGGTCTCTGCTACTGCAGGATGACGGAGAGGAGGGCGGCGCTGCCGATCATAAGGGCGACAAGACCGAACACAGTTTCAGCGATAGCGCCGCGAACAATCCGCCGGGCAGTGCCACGCTCGCTGGTGTCGGAGATGACGAATACCGGCGTCCCGTCACCGTCTCCGACGACGGCGTCGACCAGATTGCTCCCCCACGCTGTTGCGGGGCCGCCCATCGCCTGGCCGTACACGTACACGTCTTCACCGACATCCAGCCGGCGCTCGGTGAAGCGCTGCTTGTTCCCCAGGCTGATCTCAGTGACGAGCAGATTCACGGAGCCGTCCTGTGCCTCGACGCCCTCCGTCCGCTCGACGTAGTCGGCCAGGCGCTCGGGGAGTTCAGTTCCAGGGGACACCGTCACCGACTGGGACTCGAACCGCACGTCCGCTCCGTCGGGATCTACTCGGACGCGAGCGTTCCCGTCGTCAACGATGAAATCGACGCCGGCCTGTCCCTCATCCAGCGTCTCCCAACTGGAGTGTTTCCCCGACGACCGGTACTCCTCGACCTCGTAGGTGTAGACCAGACACTCGCTGCCGGTGAAGGGGGCCGTGACTGTCCGGGCGTCCTCGTCGGCGATAGCTGTGCCGGTGATTTCGACGGGGCCCGTGTGCCCGTCGAGCGAGCGCACCGGGACCGGATCGTTCCGGAGGATGTGGAACACCGTTCGGAGTTCCCGGCCGCCGCGGACGAGGAGGAAACCGCCGATGGACAGGAACACGATGGCGACCAGTTGCGGGAGGACCATACGGCCACTCCGAATCGGACCGAACAAAAGCGTTCCCGGTCCATGTGGACAAGTGACAGATGGGCCGTGGCCACTCGGGGCGTTTTTGCCACAGTACCCACTAGCAAGGGTATGGCTGGCTCCCCGCCGTCGGAGGCCGAGTCGCTCGCGCTGGAGACTGCCCGCAGACAGCTCGGTAGCTTCGCCGTTCCCGTCGACCGGACAGACAGGATTCCGCTCTCCGTCGCTGTCGGACGAGTCCTGGCGACAGATGCGACGGCGAACAAACCCGTCGAGGAGGCAGGTATCTCGGTCGATGACACCGTCTTCGACCAGGGGCATCAGGTACGGCCCGGTGACGTGGGACTGCTGCGTGCGACCGGCGTCTCCGAGCTACTCGCCCGCCAGCGACCGCAGGTCGGAATCGTACCGACTGGCGACGAACTCCGGGCGGACGCCAGCGCAGCCCACGAGGTCGAGACAGCGGGGTTCACGCTGGCGCAGTACGTCGACCGGTGGGGCGGGAAGGTGACCTACCGGGACCCCGTCGCCGACGACGCACCGGCGCTCCGGATGGCCGTCCAGCGCGACCTCACCCGTGATGCGCTCGTCATCACCGGGACCGAGCCGGGGGACACGCTTCGAGAGGTAGTTGCGGACCTCGGCGAAGTGTTCACCGACTACGTCGATATCGACCCCGGCCAGCGGACGGGAGTCGCCGTCGTCGAGGACCGTCCGGTCCTGCTGTTGCCGGAGTCGCCGAGTGCAGCCCGTGTCGGTGCGGTACAACTCCTTCGTCCGCTACTGAAGGCGTTTGCCGATGCACCGCTGTCTGAGCATCCGGAGACACGAGCCACGCTGACGGAGCAGGTCGACAGTCAGGGCGCGGTCAGGACGTTTACTCCGGTCGCTGTGAACGACACCTCGGCGTCGCCACTTCCTGGCGTTGACCTCGCTACGGTGACCCGAGCCGACGGTTGGATATCCGTGCCTGCAGACGAAACTGGTATCGATGCCGGAACGACTGTTACCGTGGAAAACTGGGACTACCTCCCCTGAGACGACGCCAGATCGAGCAGCGAGGCGACGCGCCTGTCGCCGCGCACGCACCGACCCATCTCCGCCGGGGACCGCCGACCGACGTGGACCCCGTCGAGGCCCGCGTTCCACGCTGCACCGATGTCTGACGGATTGTCCCCGGCCAGCACGCCGCGGTGACCGCTGTACCAGACATCCATCTCCCGCATCGCCAACTCCACCGGCTTCGGGTCGGGCTTCCAGCCGATGTCGTCGTCACAGCAGACGACCGTCTCGAACCAGTCGGCGATGTCGAGGTGATCGAGCACCGGTTCGGTGAGGTACTGCTGGCAGTGCGTGACCAGTCCGACCGGTGTATCGAGGGTGGCGAGGAACGCCTCGGCGTCGTCGTAGAGATACGTCGCCTCGGCCCGGGAAATGGGGTCTTCCTCCTCGTGGAACAGCCGCCAGAACTCCTGCTGGTCGATATCGCGCTCCGCGAGTGTCTGTGACCGTGTCCCACCGAACCCGTACCAGAGCGCATCCCGCTCCCGGTCCGTGAACTCGACGCCGAGGCGGTCGCCGACGGCACCCATCACTTTCCGGGGGTAGGCTTGCTCGATATCGACGAGCGTCCCGTCGAGGTCGAACAGCCAGAAATCATAGTCGGTGGTCATGAGGGGTGATTTTATTGGGGATTTTCTAATAAAGTCTTTCGGGCCCTACTACCGGCGGTGTTTAGTTAAGGATGAAAAGTGAGGCGAGTGTGATTTCTGCTGTCCATGGCCGAAATCACACGCCTCAACGGTAGTAGCGAGTGGATTGATTTGGATTTTGTGGAGCGTGAGCGGACACCCGAGCGAGCGATGAAGCTCGGTATTCAGATGCACGTTGCGGGACTATCACTTTCGAATACAATATCTGTTCTTGATAAGTTGGGTGTCCAGCGCTCTCGAAAGGCCGTCCACGATTGGGTACAGAAAGCTGATTTACAGCCAGATAGCGGTGAAGCTCCGAATCAGGTTGCGCTTGACGAGAGCGTGATTCGCATCAACGATCAGCAGTACTGGCTGTACGCCGCCGTCGATCCTGACACGAACAGATTTCTCCATATCCGGCTCTTTACCACGTACACTACAGCGCTGACCGAAATCTTTCTCGGAGAACTCCGCGAGAAACACAGCGTCGACGACGCCGTGTTTCTCGTCGATGATGCGGACTGGCTCAAAACAGCACTGCAACGACACGGCCTCGATTTCAGATACGAACTCCACGGAAATCGGAATAGTATCGAACGTGTGTTTCGAGAGGTAAAACGACGAACGTCTTCTTTTTCAAACTGTTTTAGCCACGTCGAACCAGAAACAGCTGAAACATGGTTACGAACCTTTGCCGTCTGGCACAATGCTGCTAACTAAACACGACCCTACTACCAGTTTTGATGCGTATAACACCGCTGTAAACACTGACTACGCAGCGACGTTTCTTTTCACGCCACACGGATCGAGCTGCCGAGGTACTTGTTGAGCACTTCGCTGACCGAATCAGCGTTGAACAGAGCCAGGTCGTCGGCGATTTCGGCTTTTAGCGCGTCGAAGTACGCCTCCTCGGTCCGGAGTTCACGGAACGACGCCGAGACGACCGGGCAGCCGAGTTCGTCCTCGACAAGCCGACGGAAGTGCGGTTCGTCGGCCAGTTCGCCCCGCCAGAGCGTGTCCCGGAAGAACAGCCAGCCACCGGTCCCCGGGGTGTCGGCCGCTCGATACAGCGTCGTCTCGAACCGGTCGGGGTCAGTCCACAGCCCATCCGCGTCCGGCTCCAGCCGGATTTCGACCCGAAAGACGTACCGTGTGGTCGCCCCCTCGGGGTCGGTCGGCCGGAGCGACGCGAGTCCATCGGTGGTGTCCACGGTCACACCGTCAGTCGTGGATGCCGTTCAGCCGCTCGGCGAGATCGATGTCGTTCTCGGTGATGCCACCGGCGTCGTGGGTCGTGAGTCGGACTTCGACCTCGCCCCAGCGGATGGTCATCTCCGGGTGATGCCACGCGTCCTCGGCGAGGCCAGCGGCGGCGCTCAGAAAGCCCGACGCGTCCAAATAGCCGTCGAACTCGAAGACGCGCACGATTTCGTCGGCGTCGCGGGTCCACTCCTCGGGTAGCCGGTCGCTAATCTCTTCATCAGAGAGCAGGTCTGCCATATCGGATACGTCGGACGGCGTGGGCAAAAAGGTGGGCGTGGTCAGTCGTCGGAGAGCCGGTCGAGCATCGCGTTCGGGATCTCGTCGCGCATGCCGTCGGGGATGTCGTCGACCGACATGCCCTGGGTGAACTCGGGCGGGGTGGCCTGGTCCGGGCCGCCGAAGTCCGGGTCGAACAACTGGAGCGCCGTATGAATCGTCGACCAGTCGTCCTCCTCCGCGGCGTCGCGCAGGCTCTTGGTCGGCGCGGCGAGGATCTGCGAGACGATGGCGTCGGCCATCGCTTCGATGACTTCCGCCTGGTCATCGTCGAAGTCAGCCGCCGAGAGCGCGCTGTTTATCTCTGCCGCCTTGACCTGCTCGGCGCTCTCGTACATCGTCGAGATGACCCTGTCAGCGCGCTTGCGCTTGTACTGCGTGAGCAGCCGGTCGAACTCTTCGTCGACGATACGTTCGACCGCTTCAGCGGCTCGCTGCCGCTTGTTCCGCGTTTCGGCGGTCACCGACTCCAGCGCGTCGAGGTCGTACACCGTCACCGACGGGAGTCGGTCCGCGCCGGCCGGAACGTCACGCGGCTGGGCAATATCGACGATAGATACGTCACCAGCATCGCTGAAGGTCCCGATATCGAACACCTGGTCGCCGCTCCCCGTCGCCGAGATGACGGCACTGGCCTCGGAAACGGCCGCTTCGATCCCGTCGAGCGCAACCGCACTGGCGTCGATATCGACCGATTCGGCGACGTGCTCGGCGTGTGGCACTGTCCGATTAGCCACGAGCAGCCGGTCTACTTCCTCGCTGAGCGCCTTCGCGGCGAGTTGGCCCATCTCGCCGGCACCGACGACGAGCGCTGTCCCGTCCGTCAGCGAACACTCCTGTTTGAGCAGGCGAACCGCGGCGGAGGCAATCGAGACGACGCCCTCGTTGATTTTCGTCTCTGTGCGAGCGCGCTCGCCGACGTGGATCGCTTTCGTGACACCGTCTTCCAGCATCGGTCCGATGCCGCCGACACCGCGGGCGGTCTCGTAGGCGGTCCGAAGCTGGCCGAGGATCTGGTCCTCGCCCAGCACAATCGATTCGAGCCCGGCGGCCACCCGGAGCAAGTGGCGGAGACTCTCCTCGTGACCCATCTCGACGACGACATCATCGGGCACAGCGCGGGTAAACAGTTCGAGCGCGTCGAGCCCGTCCTCGTGATCAGAGACGACGACGTACCCCTCGGTGCGGTTACACGTCTGCAGGGCAATCGCTTCCTCGACCTCGGGGTTCGCGAGCAGGGATTCGACGGCGTGGCGCTCGCTGTCCGCCGCAGCGGTCTCTAGTTGGTCGACGCTTGCGCGCTCATGGGAGATACAGACCCCAACGATTGCACCAGTGTCCCCTCTCACGTTTGATCACCAGGTAACTCTCCGATCACGTCTCTAGCTACTTGGTGCCCTTTGTACCTGCCACTATCTAAAGCCTTCCAAACTTCCCGTGACCTGACAACGAGTCTAACGGCGTCACGCCGTTCGGCCGGCGGGACGCCCCGGTCACGGAGGTCCTCGCGGAGGTCGCCAACGAGCTCCGCCATCAAACCGGCGTTGTCGAACTCGTCTTCGACGCGCTCACGGAGGTGCTTCGACAGCGCCGGCGCGCGCCCGCCGGTCGCAACCGCCAGCGTCACGGGGTCGTCCCGCACCGTCGCCGGAACGACGACGCTGCCGAACGACTGGTCCCCGTGGTCGTCGGCTCGATTGACGAGTGCACCGTGGTCCTTGGCAGCCGCGGTGAAGGCGTCGTTCAGGGCCGAGTCGTCCGTCGCGGCGACGACCAGCGCCGGGTCGATCCGCTCGACCCAGTCTTCGGCATCCTCGGGGTCCGGGGCTGCCCGGACCTTTTCGGCGTCCGCGAACGCCCGGTCGGCGAACTCGGGACTGAGGACGACGACGCTCGCCTCCGTGGCGAACGTTCGGGCCTTGCGCGCACCGACCGGACCGCCACCGACGACGAGCACTGTCTCGCCCTCGAAGTCGTGCATGAGCGGAATCATCGGTGCTCCCCTCCTGATCTGGCGCTGCTACACCAAGCGGACACGGTCACGCCGTCTCTGTGTTCTGCCGCGCTCGTTCGTCCAGCCTGATTCCCGTCTTCTTCAGGATGCGCGTCGAGAACAGCGTGTCCCAGTCGTCCTCGGACACGTCCCAGTGGTCGGCCATCCGGTCGCGGACCTGCTGGATGCGCTCCTGGCTCTCCGCTTCGCTTCGCCCGTGGGTCATCGCGAAGAAGTTGTACGGCCAGACGCCGTCGTGGCGCGGCCGCTCGTAGCAGTGGGTCACGAAGTCGAACTCGGCGATGGCCGGCCCCACCTCGTCGATGACCTCGTCGGGCACGTCCCAGACGGTCATCCCGTTCTCGCTGTAGCCCAGCGCGTAGTGGTTCGGGATGACGCCGACGCGGCGGACCTTCCCTTCCATGTTGAACCGCTGTATCGTCTCCAGCACCCAGTCGACGTCGGCGTCGATTTCGTCGGCCACGTCGGCATACGGCGTGGCGGTAATCGGCAGGCCGTCCTGGATTTCCAACACGAGGTCCAGTTCGTCGGCGGTAAGGGACTGACTGTCAGTCGGCGTCACGTCCGGTCCCAGGTCCGAACAGTCGATGCCCTGGGTCTGTGGCCCCTCGACGGGGAACTTCGCGCCGACGTGGAACTCCTGCTGTTTCGGGAGGTTGTACGTCTCCTCGCCGGTTTCGGCCTCGATTTCTGCCAGGACCTCCTCGACCCGGCCTTCCTCTGCCACCGAGAGGACGAACCACATGTTCAGATGCGGGTGCTCGCGTTCGTAGTTGTGCGCGACCTCCGGGTGTGCGTTTATCATCTCGGCGTGTTCGTCGTAGCTGTCCTCGGGGGCGTGAGTTGCGACGAGCGTGGCGGTACCGCCGATAGCCTCGGCGTTGATGAGTGCCCCGAACCGCGTGAGCACGCCCGCATCGTCGAGTTCCTGTACGCGCGCTAACAGCTCGTCCGCGTCGATATCGACGCCGTGGTCGGCGAGGGCCGCCGCGGCCGGTCCGAACGGCCGTTCGACGACCGGGAAGCCGCCCTGGAAGGCGTTCAACACCGCCCGGTCAACTGTCCCGAGGTCTTCGCTCATGCTGGAATCTGGGGGGCCTGCGAATAAAAACAGTCCGGGACAGCCGGTACCAGTGTCCGGATCGCCGGAGCGTTTTACCCCCTTCCGCCCCTAACTCACGCGTGGCAATCTCGACAGCCGAACTGGCGGTCCGGCTGCTGGTCTACCTGTTCGTCCTGATAGGGGTGCCGCTGTGGTTTGTCCTCATGTTTCGGCTCATGGACTACGCCGCACACGACACGCTCGTCGAGCAGTTCAGTGGTCGACGTAACGGTCGCGACACCGGCCAGCTCAACGCCTACTTCGAACAGGCCGCCGTCGAGGCCACGACCTGTCGTATCTGTGGCGCAGCGAACGGCCCCGACTACACCTACTGTCACAACTGCCAGGAACGGCTGGCGACTGGCGACTGATACTGTTGGACGTAACTTCGTACAGCTATTCGCCACCCTGGGAGTGGCGACATTCTTGAAAGGCTTCCATCCGACAGTACGACGCGGTTACTCGCCTTCGACACCGGTGACCGCGTAGCCAGCGTCCTCGATGGCGGCGAGAATGCCGTCGTGGTCAGCGCTGGCCTCGTAGTAGAACACCAGATCGAAGGAGCCGTTGCGCAGGAGCTGCTGGCACTCCCAGACGAACTCCTCGCCGTCCAGCGTGAGGCCCTGGTGCTGGTTCGACGCGAACTCGGGGTCGTCGCTGCCGGAGTAGACGTACGTGTCCTTCGGGTCCAGGCCCGCGCCTTCGGCGATGAGTTCGCCGACCTCGATGGTGGCCTGCATCATCTCGATCTCGTCGCTGCCGTCGTACTCCGTGTGGACGACAGCGCCGTTGAGTTGAATCTCGCCGGGCTCAAGCAGTTGTTTGGTCCGGCGGTAGAGCTCCTCGTCGAGTGCGTCGGCCTCGCTCATACCATGCGGTCGGCATCGCTGTCCCTAAGACACTTCGGATTCGGAGCGCTGATCGGTCTACCCGAAGATATTCGGTTCGAGAGGCGGCGTGGCGACAGCGCCGCTGCGCTGTCGAGTAGCGCCGCTCAGTCGAGCACCAAACCCGTCGAAAAGCGAGCCGTCCTCGCTTACAGTCGCGTGAGGTTCTTCGCTCGCGGGCCTTTGTCTGCCTGTTCGATGTCGAATTCGACTTCTTGCCCTTCTTCTAAGTCCGGGCCGCCGACGTCTTCCATGTGGAAGAACACGTCTTCGTCGGCATCGTCGGTTTCGATGAAACCGTAGCCACCCGTATCGTTGAAGAAGTCTACAGTGCCTGTCGCCATGGTTACAGCCGCGTGAGGTTTTTCGCGCGCGGGCCTTTGTCGGCCTGCTCAATCTCGAATTCCACTTCTTGCCCCTCCTCGAGGTCAGGACCTTCGATGTCCTCCATGTGGAAGAAGACGTCCTCGTCGGAGTCTTCGGTATCGATGAAACCGTAACCGCCTGTGTCGTTGAAGAAGTCTACCGTACCGGTCGCCATTGCAATTCGAACGTTAAGCCGGGGTGTATTAAAACTATGCGGATATATTTCGACAGATTAGGCGGGAAATAACTGTACCCGGTCCCTTCCACAAAGCCCTTATTGAGTGGTTGAAATGTATACAACGATGCTATCGAGGGGGAAGCGATTGGGTTATGCGGCCTACGAGCGATTGCTCCAGTGGGAACTGTCAGGAACGCCGGACCACGTCGCCGTCATTCAGGACGGGAACCGGCGCTACGCCGAGAAACAAGGGGCCGAGAAGCAGGAGGGCCACACAGAAGGGGCCGAAACGACGGAGGCGCTCCTGAACTGGTGTGACGAACTCGACATTCGTGAGGTGACCCTGTACGCGTTCTCGACGGAGAACTTCGACCGCGACCCCGAGGAACGGGAGCACATCTTCGATCTCGTCGAACAGAAGCTCCGGACGTTTGCCGACGCTGACCGGGTCCACGAGGCCGGTGTGTGTATCCGCGCCATCGGCGAGACGGAGATGCTTCCCGAGCGAGTCCAGGACGCCATCGACTACGCTGAGGGGCGAACCGCCCAGTACGACCAGCTCAACCTCAACGTCGCGCTGGCATACGGCGGCCGGGCGGAACTGCTCGGTGCGGCCCGCGACGTCGCCGCTGCCGTCGAGAGCGGGACCCTCAATCCGACGGATGTCTCCGCGGAGACTATCGAGGAGCGGCTCTACGAAGGACCGACCCGCGATGTCGACCTCATTGTCCGGACGGGCGGCGACGAACGCACCTCGAACTTCCTGCCGTGGCACGCCAACGGCAACGAGGCTGCCACGTTCTTCTGTACCCCCTACTGGCCCGAGTTCCGAAAAGTCGACTTCCTGCGAGCGATCCGGACGTACCAGAACCGCGAGCAGTCCTGGCGGACGACCCGTGCCCGCCGCTCGCTGGCACTGGTTCGTGCCATCGAGCAGTCGGAACTCCCGACGGCCAAACGGATGCTCGGACGGTTCCGGGACGCGCTCCCGAGCGCCGAGCGTGAGCAACTTGAGGACGAGTACGAAATCGCAGACTGACCTCTTACCGACCGAACCGCCGCTGGCGCTCCTGGTAATCCCGCAACGCCCGCAAGTAATCTCGAAGCCTGAAGTTCTGCCAGTTCACGTCGGTGAAATACAGCTCCGAATAGACGGACTGCCAGATCATGAAATCGGAGAGCCGCTCGGCCCCGGTCTTGATGACGAGATCCGGGTCGGTCGGGAAGACGAGGTGCTCTTCGACCGCGGCCTCGTCGATGTCGTCCGGGTCGAGCGTACCCGCGTCGACGTTTTCCGCGAGTTTCTGGACGGCCGTCGCGAACTCCGACTGCCCGCCGAGACCGATGGAAATCTGAATCGGTGCGTCGGCCGTCGTTTCGTCGTCCGGTACTCTGACCGCTATCTCCCGTGGCGCGGTGACGTTTTCGAGTTCGCGCTGGAGCGTCGGGATCGCCTCCTCGTCGAGAACGCTTACGTAGACGACGACGGTATCGGCACCGTACTGGACGGCCCAGTCGAAGAAACGCTCTAGCGTCCGGTACGCACCGTCTCCCAGCAGATCCCGCTCCGTGATTACCAGCGCGACCGTCTCGGGCAGGTCGGCGTCGCTGCGCCGAACGCGCGCTGCGAGATATCGGTCGTATAGTCCCACGCCCGCCGGTATGCTGACAGCCCCGGTAAATCCCACGGTACCGTCCCCTGAAGTTCGGAAAGGGTAAGTGCCTCTCGGGGATACCGGTGGGACGTGACTGGCACAGTCCGTCGGGCAGGCGCGTTCGCCGCCGTGGGGACCCTCGCGGTCGTCGTCCCGGCCGCAACGGGCTTTCGCTCGCTCGAACTCGCGACTGTCGCCGCTATCGCGCCCTTCGTCCTCGTCGCCGCGCTCGGCGTGACGGTCATCGGGCAGGACTCGCCGCTGTTCGACCTGTTCGCGCGTCCCGGTGACTACGAGGACGGGAAACTGTACGGCCTGGCGGCCTTCTCGCTTGCCGCCGCCGGACTCGCACTCCTGGCCGTCCGGTTCAGCTTACCGGTCCCGGTGTTCGTCGGCGTCGTCGTCATCGTCGCCTACGGGAACCTCGGTCAGCGGCTCGCGTACACCGTCCGATCTGATGATGTCGTCGCGACCGCCGGCTTCGTGCTCGTCGGCTTCGTCGCCGGCGTCGCGGGGCAGGTGCTCGGAACGCAAGTCCTGGCCGCCGTCGGCGAGGGAGCGGCCGCTGTCGACCTTCCGCTCGTGCTGTTTCTTGCCGCCAGCGGTGCGTTCGTCGCCGCACTGCTTCGTTCGGTGCTGTTCGAGCGGGACGACCCGCTCGTGATGCTCACGGTGGGACTGCTGCTGTGGCTGTTTTTCGAACTCGACCCGTCGGTGACGGCACAGCGCGTCGTCATCGCGCTCGCCGTGACAGTACTGCTCGGCTATCTCTCCTACGCGCTCGACACCGCATCCCTTCCCGGGATGCTCACTGGCGTCCTCCTCTCATTTTTGACTATCGTGCTCGGCGGCTTCGGCTGGTTCGCGATGCTGATTTCCTTCTTCGGACTCGGTGGCCTCTCGACTAAGTATCGTTACGAGGAGAAACTGGATCGTGGCATCGCCGAGGAGAACGAGGGCGCACGCGGGAGCGGGAACGTGCTCGCGAACTCCATCATCGCGCTGTTCGCTGTCGTCGCTGCGGCAGCGAGCCCGAGCCACATCGCCGTCAACCCGCTGCTGTTCTTCTATGCGTTCGCCGGGGCCGTCGCCGCCGCGATGACCGACACGTTCTCCAGTGAGTTCGGCGGGCTCTACGACAACCCGCGGCTCATTACGACGCTCAAGCCCGTCGAGCCGGGCACTGACGGCGGCGTGACCTGGCAGGGCGTTGCCGCTGGAGCCGTCGGCGCGGGCATCATCGCCGGCATCGCCGCGCTCACCCAGGACATCGGCACGGTCGGCGGCGGCGTCATCCTCCTGTGTGGGCTGGTCGGTATGACTGTCGACAGCCTGCTGGGCGCGACCGTCGAGGGCTCGGTCGTCGGCAACCAGGGCGTCAACATGCTCGCGACCCTGGCGGCCGCGCTGACCGGGGCCGGCGCCGTGCTGGCCGTCGGACTCCTATGATCCGCGAGGCCCGCCCCGAAGACGAGGTTCGTCTCCGGGCCATCCAGGCGAACGCGCTCGACGAGCCGTGGCCGGAACTCCTCGGCGTCGGAATCGACGGTCCGCCGCTCGTGCTGGTCCTCGACATCGGCGAGCCGGTCGGCTACGCACTGGTGGTGCCGGACCGCCCGGTCGCGTACCTGGCGGAGTTCGCTATCGCGCCCGGAAAGCAGGGGCAGGGACTTGGGACGGTACTGATGGACGGGCTGCTCGACAGACTCCGGACTGGTGGGTTCGAGACGATCAGACTCACCGCCCGCGCGGACGACGAGCGAGCGCGCTCCTTCTACGACGGGTTCGAGTTCTCGGTCGCCGACGAGCTACCCGACCACTACAACGACGGCGACGGCGTGTTGCTCGTCCGGGACCTCTAGCCCTCGACGCGAACCTGCACGGCCGTCGGCTGTTTGACGTACTCGCCGTGGCCAGCGGCGACGACGACCCCGACGCCGCGCTGGGCAGCGACGTCAAGGAGCTTCTGCGTACAGTCGCTGTCGATGACGACGGTTCTGGGGACTTCTTCGGCCGCTTCCAGCAGCGAGACGACGTCGTCGGCGTCGCCCTCAGCGAGCAGCGTCGCGTCCTCGTCGACCAGCCTGGCCGCCCCGCTATGGTTCTGAATAACGGCTTCGATGTGGTCCGAAAGCGAGGGGATGATCTGTTCCTCGCCGCCTTCGGTCGCGCCCTCGTCTGTCGCGTCGTCAGCCACAGCGGTTGCGTTCGAGTGGTCCGTTACGCTCGTCGCCTCATCGGTTGTTTCGGCCTGCGCCGACCCGGCCTGCGGACCGGGTGCGGGCTGGCTGTCAGCGGTGTCCTCCGACATCGCGGCCGCCACGGCACCGCCGTCAGCGGTCGTCGACTCCCCGGGATGGGACATCTCCTCGCGGATGCTGTCGAGGCTCTTGGCGCTTGCGACCGTCTCGTACGGCACCTTGTCCCGGAGCGCCGACATCACCTCGCTGCGTGAGAGGTCCTCGACGGACTTGCCGGTGGGAGTGACAGCGACGTAGTCCACGTCGCCGACCTGCGCGAGCTCCTTCAGAATGAGGTCCCCGCCGCGGTCGCCGTCGAGGAACGAAGTCACTGTCCGGCCGGCCGTCAGGTCCGCGATAGCGTCAGGGACGTCCGTTCCCTCGACCGCGACGGCGTTTTTGATGCCGTATTTGAGCAGTTGCATCACGTCCGAGCGACCCTCGACGACGACAATCGCGTCGGAGTCGGCCACCCGCGGGCCGGCCGGGAGTCCCTCGTAGTCGGTCACATCGGCGACCCGGACCTGCTGTCTGACCGTCTCGACGATGTCTTCGGTCTGGATCGATTTCTCCTCGAAGTCATTCAGGAGTTCTGTCGCGCGCTCGACGACTTCGCGCCGCTTGGCGCTGCGTACGTCTTCTATTTCTGAGACCTCGATTTCGGCGCGACACGGCCCCACCTGTTCGATGGTCTCCAGTGCTGCGGCGAGAATCGCCGTCTCAACTCTGTCGAGGCCGCTCGCGACGGTGATCTCACCGAAGGACTGTCCTCCCTCAGAGCGTATTTCCACGTCGATGCGGCCGACCTTCTTCGAGTCCTGCAGGTCCCGCAGGTCCAGTTCGTCGCCGAGTAGCCCTTCCGTCTGGCCGAACACCGCGCCGACGACGTCGCTCCGCTCGACGACTCCCGCCGCCGTGATGTCGGCATGTATCAGATATTTCGCCGTATCTTGCATGATTGTCCTGTTTTCCAGCCCGTCGAACGATGTTCCGACGGACTGCTGTCACTATACTGATGTTGGGTAGTACAGCGGAATAACCTTGCGCACGCGAGTCGATAATGAACAAACCATAGCTCGGTGGAACTGCGAGCCGACATCGCCTGAGTTGAGCGGCGAGCCGACACTGCCTCTGTGGAACGTTCTATCCCCCGACAGGTCGGCCACTCACTCCAGTAGCGGACGCATGCCGTCGATACCCGCCTGGATGGCGTCGACCGGCTCCACGGGGTTGTCGTGTTCGAAAACGAGCCATTCAGTCCCGGCCTCGCGGGCCGCATCCACCACCGCCTGGAGCGGGACGACGCCGTCACCGAGGGCGGTTGGCTCCCCGTCCTCGGTCATGTCTTTGAGGTGGACAACTGGAACGCGCCCGTCGAGTCGCCGAATCAGTGCGACGGGGTCCTGGCCCGCCGCGTGCGCCCACCCGGCGTCGAACTCGAAGCCAATCGTCGTCTGATCGACGAGCGCGTCGAAGGCGGTGCCCTCGCCGAGCGGGACGAACTCGTGGTCGTGGTTGTGGTACAGCAGCGGTTGGTCGAAGTCCTCGTCGAGCTTTGTGAGTAGAGTCGCAGTCGACTGGATAGCGCTCTCGCTGGCGAAATGGTCGTCGTCGAGGTGCGGGAGAACGACTGACGGCGCGTCGAGCGTCCGAACCTGATTGCGAACGGTTCGGGGGTCGGACTGCAGCTCTTCCAGTTGGATGTGGACGCCGGCGATACCGAGCCCCGTTTCGTCGAGCGCGCGCCGGGACGCGTCCGGGTCGCCGATGCCGGCGAACTCCACGCCGTCGTAGCCGGCAGCCGCGATACGGTCGAGTACGTCCGATAGCGGCTCCCGGAGCTCTCGGAGCGTCCAGAGCTGGATCGCTGTTTCCATACCATTGCTGCGAACGCTGTCGTAAAATAACTGGACGGACTACCGGGGGGCATGGGATTCACTGAAACGGAGATCGACCCCGCACGGTTCCTCGAAGACGTAGAGATGCGTATCGGCGAAATCGTCGACGTCGAGCCGTTCCCCGAAGCCCGCAAGGACGTGTACAAGCTCGACGTGGATTTCGGCGACGAGACCCGTCAGTCCGCCGCGGGACTGACCGACGTGTACGATCCGGAGGAGCTGCTCGGCTCGCAGGTCGTCGCCGTCGTCAACCTCGGGACGGTCTCTATCGCCGGTTTCGAGAGCGAGTGTCTGGTCACCGGCGTCGACAGCGAAGAGGGCGTCGTCCACCTGACGCCCGAGCGGAACGTCGAGCCCGGGACGCGGGTGTATTGAAGGCGAATTCTGTGACGTGGGTGTATTGAAGAAGATAGTTCTTCAACGGGAGTTGGTGAAGATTCGTTACCCATTAGTACCGGCAGCGGCTAGCCTGTCGTAATATGAGTACGGTCAGGGCCGCTGGGTGGACAGTCGTCGCGCTCGTGTTGATGGCGCTGGCAGTGCCGTGGTTCCTCTGGGACACCAGCGCGATTGCCGCGGGGCTGCCGGTGTGGCTGTGGTGGCACATCGGGTGGATGGCGCTCGCGAGCGTCGTCTTCGCCGTGTTCGCGCGCACCGACTGGGGTCTCGGCGTCGAGGAGGTGCAGTAGCGTGGCCGACACCGCGCTCCAACTGGGCATCGTCGGCGCGTACATGGTCGTCGCGCTCGCGGTCGGCGTGGTCGCGTATCGCCTGACCGACCGGACCGCCGAGGACTACTACCTCGCGAGTCGGACGCTCGGCACGGTCGTCCTGCTGTTTACCACTTTTGCGACGCTACTGTCGGCCTTTACTTTCTTCGGCGGCCCGAACCTCGCGTTCAGCGCCGGCCCCGAGTGGATTCTCGTGATGGGGCTGATGGACGGCATCATCTTCGCTGTCCTCTGGTACGTACTGGGGTACAAGCAGTGGCTGGTCGGCAAGCGCCACGGGTACGTCACGCTCGGTGAGATGCTGGGCGACCGGTTCGGGTCGACGGCGCTCCGCGTCGTCGTTGCCGCTGTGAGCCTGTTCTGGCTGTTCCCGTACGTGATGCTCCAGCAGAAAGGCGCGGGCCAGGCCATCGTCGGCCTCACGAACGGCGCGGTCCCGTTCTGGGTCGGCGCGGGCGGGATCACGCTGTTCATGATTCTCTACGTCACGCTCTCGGGGATGCGCGGCGTCGCCTGGACGGACACGCTCCAGGGGCTGTTTATGCTCTCGCTGATCTGGGTCGCCGTCGCCTGGGTCCTGTCGGCCGTCGGCGGCGCGGGCGAGGCGACGGCCCTGCTGGCGTCCGAGGAACCCGCCTTCGTCGGTCTCGGCGGCGGCCTCTACACGCCGCAGTTCATCATCTCGACCGCGGTCAGCATCGCCTTCGGCGTGACGATGTTCCCGCAGATCAATCAGCGCTTCTTCGCCGCCGGCTCGAAGAAGGTTCTCAAGCGCACGTTCGCGCTCTGGCCGGTGCTGGTCCTGCTCCTGTTCGTCCCGGCGTTCATGCTGGGCGCGTGGGCGGCGGGCCTCGGTATCACGGTGCCGGAGGGCGGCAACGTCATCCCGGCGCTGCTGGGCGAGTACACGCCCACGTGGTTCACCGCGCTGGTCATCGCCGGCGCGATGGCCGCGATGATGTCCTCAAGCGACTCGATGCTGCTGTCGGGCTCGTCGTACCTCACCCGTGACCTCTACCGGCCGCTGACCGGCCGCGATGACGCCAGCGACCGGGAGACCGACCGCCGCGAGGCGCTCATCGCCCGCGTCGGCGTGGTCGCCTTCGCCACCCTCTCGTTCGTCGCGAGCCTCTACACGCCGGGGACGCTGGTCCAGATCGGCGACACCGCCTTCAGCGGCTTCGCCCAGCTAACTGTCCCTGTCGCGCTGGCGCTGTACTGGCAAGGGACGACCCGCTCGGGGATGTACGCCGGCGTGGTCGGGAGCCAGGTGTTCTACGGCCTGCACGTCTTCCCAGTGCTTGCGACGATTGGGGGACTGGTCGGTCTCGATGTCGCCCTGCCGACGGCCTACCTGGGCTGGACGCCCGGCATCGTCGGCATCTTGGTCGGTCTCGTGCTGACGGTCGCCGTCTCGCTGGTAACCGCTCCCGCCGCGACCGAGAATCGCACTGCCTACGCCGTCTCCGGCATCGAAAGCGACTGAGACGGTTCGGTCTGTGTCCTGGCCGTTCGGCGCAGCAACCACCGGACGGCAGCCGCCGGCGGACATGTAAACCTACAAAAGCGTCCAGACTAATGTCCCGGTATGGACTCCGACAAAAACGTCGGCGGTCGCGACCGCCTGATCCGAGCGGTGCTGGCAGTCGTCCTGACAATCGTCTCCCTGCGCTGGCTTCGCAGCGGGAAGCGCAAGCGCGGCCTGCTCGCCGGCATCGGCGCGCTCGGCCTCGGATTCAACGCTTCGACGGGCTACTGTGGCCTCAACGACACGCTCGACATCGACACGACGGCCGATGACGACGACGTGTTCGCACCGAGCGACGCGGGCGACGAACCGGCAGCCGACGAGTCGACAGACGTGAGCGTGGATTTCACTTCGTCTGACGACACCGAGGCCTCGAACGTCCACGCCAACGGCACGCTGACCTGCGCCGTCTGTGAGGACCCCATCGTGCCCGGGGAGCGCCGCGGACCGAACGACGAAGGCGCTATCGTACACGAAAGCTGCGAGTAACGGCTTGCTTGCCGCGGGCCCGCACCGGCCCCATCCTGGTTCTTTTCACAGGCGTCGCTCCGCCGTATCAGGCCGGTAGACACTCGTGCTGGTCGGCTTCTCTGCCGAAAGTGTAGGAAGCTGGCAACGTCCTATGGCCGTCGCCGTGCGAGGAATACCGCAAGCGACAGCGCGAGAACTGCCGAAACGACGCCGAACCCGGGTCCGTTCCTGGCTGACGTCGCGCCCGTGTCCGCGCTGTCACTCCCGTCGGCGCTGGCGGCGTCTTGGTCGGAGGCGACGCCATCGGCTGGTGTCGGTTCATCGCCACCCGGCGTCGCGGTGCGCACATCCGTTTGCGATTCGGGTGCGGTGTCAGTCATCACAGAAGTTTGGGTTTCTGTCCCAGTCTCAGTCGCCTCGGACTCCGGCGTGGACGTAACTGCCGGCGAGCTCGAGTCGTCACCGCCACCACCGCCGCTGTCGTCGCCCGAAACACTGAGAGTCGTGACTTCGGTCACCGTCTGCCCGTTGCCACCGGTGGCCGTCGACGTCAACGTGTACGAGCCACCGGAGTTGCCGGTCACTTCGTAGGTCAGTGTCCGAGTTTCGCCGCCCGCGATGTCGCTGTCGTCGGTCCCGGAAGTGAGGGTGGACGCGTAGCCATCGGCATCGCCGAGCGAGGCGTTGTAGCTCGTTGAGACGTCACCGGTGTTGTGGATGACAACGTCGAGTTCGGTGGTCTGGCCAGCGTCGACGGTGTCCGAGGAAATGCTGTGCGAGACGGTCAGGCTGGCGGGGCTCAACACCTGCAGACCGGTCTGGGTGGCGTCCGAGCGCGTGCTCGAGGAACTGGTCTCGTCCGCGGTGACAGAGGCGGTAATCTCACCGCTGTAGTCGCCAGTCGCGTCCGCGCTGCAGTCGAAGACCGCGCTGCCGCTCCCACCACTGATCGAAACGGACTGGGTGCCCGCAGGCGAGCAGGAGATGCCGTCCGGTAGCGTCAGCGATGCCGCGACGTTTTGCACGTCCTGCCCCGAGACGGACACCTCGATGTCGAAGGAGTCCCCCTGTGCGACACTGTCGGGGATCGCGACGCCCGTGATCGTCAGTGAGGCAGCGGCGACAGGCGTCACGGCGACGGACAGTGCGACTGCCAGCGTGATCAGCAGAGTGACCGCCGTAGGCATCCGTGTCATGGACCCACCTCAATGAGGGTCTCATTGACCGCAGTAGCCTGTGGCGTGTCAAGCCGGACGAGATACACGCCGTCCGACCGCTTCTCTGAGAGGACGCCGTAGTAGGTACTACCACGTTGCTGATTCAGCCGGACGGTGTAGCTTTCGTTTCCACTGACGACGGTCGCGGTCGCGCCCGGCCGGTCAGTCTGGATGACGAGGTCCTCGGTCGTGTTGAACGTCTCGTTGCCCTGCCCGATGCCCGTGCCCACCGTCAGCGCCGGCGAGCCGCTCGCAACCGGGGCGACGTTCCGCGACCTCGTGACGGTCCCGACGTCCGGCACCGAGAGCTTGAAGACGTAGGTCCCCGCCGATGGCAGCGTCACGGATTCCGTGCTGTTGGTGCCGGCCGAGAGGCTGACGCTCCGTTCGACTGCCGGTGAGGACGCCCCCGGCGAGAACACCGTCAGCGTCCCCTTTGCGTCAGTCGAAGAGGAGAGGGTGACATCAGTCGACTCTCCAGCGGTGACAGTTTCTGGCACGGTAATATTGGCAGACTCCTGCTCGCTGACCACTTCTGTCAACGTCGAGTCGACGGCAACCGCAGCGTCATTTTTGAGTCCCGCGGAGATCGTCACAGACCCGACGCTACTGCTATCGTCGGGAATCGTGAATGTGGGGGTGTACGGCGCCGTCCCGCTCGTGCTGAACGACTGCGTGATCTCGTTGCCCGATGGCATCACGACCCGGAGTTCGCCGCGGTCGGCGTCGACGTTGTTGCCGGCCGTGTCGACCGCGTCGACGGTCAACGAAATCGTATCACCCGGCGCGTAACTGCTCGCGTCGGCACTGATCGTCGTCTCTAGCGAGGTGACGAGGAAGCCGTTGTAATCCTGCGTGCGTCGTTTGTCCGTGATGTGTGTCTTGAGCACGTATTCACCGCTCGTGGCGTCACTGGCGAGGGTGTGATCGACCGATGCGGTCCCGTCAGCACCAGTCGTGGCCTCGCCGAGTTTCGTCTCTGCGGCTCCTTCAGTGTCGATTGTGAAGACGACCGTCTCGCCCGAAACCGGTGCGCCGCTGGCATCGGTGACCGACGCGGTGAACGTGCCCGTCTCACCGGGTTCGTACTGTCGCTGGCCCGGGTCGGCTTCGATCGATAGCGCGTTACCACCGGTGACGTTCAGCACCGCATCGGTCGTGCCGGCGTTGCCGTCAGTCGTTCGGACACGGGTCGCAAGCGTGTAGCTCCCTTTCGGGACGTCGGAGGGAACGTTGATATCCAGCGTGGCAGTGCCGTCGCCGCCGGAAACCTCACCGTTTGCCTCGTCGACGATTTCACCGTAGGCGAAGACACCGACGTCAACCGCCGCGCCGTCAGCGACATCGCTGCCGCCTGCAGTCGCCGAGACGTTCACAGTCTTGCTGTCGCCGGGCTCGACCTCGTACTCGTCGACAGCATTACCGTTGCCGTCCTCGAACGCGACTGAGAGATCGCTGACACCGAGGTACGTCCGTGCCGTCTGTCCGTCGACCTCGACTTCTACGAAGTGCGGGCCGGGACTGCTCGCTGACAGCCCGGTGATAGAAACCGTCCCGTCGCTGCCTGTCGTACCTGAAGCCGACGAACCGACCTGTCGGGGCGGCGACTCTGCCGCGTAGAGGCGTGCGGTGACGTCCTTGTTACTGACTGCGTTCCCGGACGTGTCACGGACAGTCACGTTCGTCGTGATGTCCTCGCTGGGGCTGTAACTGAACTTGTCCGTGTCGGCCGCGATCGAGGCGTCCCGGACAGCAAACGCAACGGTCGTCTCGACAACGTTGCCGTTCGAGTCGTTGATCGCGGCGATGGTGGCTCTGTGCTCGCCGACTGGCTGTGTGCCCAGATCGAGCTGATAGAAGCCACCGGGTTCCTGCGTGTTTGCGATCACGGGCGATTCGAGTTCTTCGCCATCGATCCTGCGTACTGCGACCGCATCAGCAGCGCCCGCGGGATTGCTCTCGACGTCGACGAGGACATTTTCGGAGGACGTGTACGTCCGACTCACCGGTTCGGCCCGCAGGTCGAACGATTGCACGCGGAAGCCGGTACCCGAGAACTTCCGGATGATGCCCGTGTCGGTGTCTTTGAGCACCTCGACCTCGACGAAGTTGTCACCGGACCAGCTCTGGCCGTCCTCCGAGAAGTTCGCCGGATCGAGAGTCGTCGTGAACTCACCACTCGCGTCGGTGGTGCCACCGATCCGGTTGTTGCCGACCGCCACCTCGACGCTTGCGTCCGTGACCGCTGAGCCGTCGCCGGAGTCGCGCGCCGCGACGGTCACCTCCACTGACTCGTCGGGCCTGTACGTCCGCTTGTCTGTCTCGACTGAGACCTGATACTTGCTGACACTGACCCACCTTTCCGCGATCCCCTGACTGGAGCCGCTGTCGACGAACGCGAGCACGCGGTAGTCGCCAACGCTATCGGGCATGGAGAGTTTGAACGTACCCTCGCCGTTCGACACGTCCGAACTCGGGTTCTTGTTGGTCACGACGTTGCCGTTCTCGTCGATCACCTTGATCTTGACATCGTTTTTGTTCGCGCTGATCGCACTCGGCGGGTCCTGGGTCGTATCGTAGGCGCTGATTCTCCCAAGGATCTGGTCACCGGGGCCGACCGAACTCGAACTCAGGTCGATGCCGGTCTGGAACCCACTGACCGTCACCCGTGTCTCCCAGGTCGTGTTGTACGTACGCGTCCCGTCTTCGTGGGTCGCGGTCACGATCAGGTCGTACGTCCCGGCGTCAGCACCCAGATCCGACGGCTTCAGGGTCTTCGTTTCGAACACGCCCTTCCCGGCCGTGCTGTTGTAACTCAGTGACGCGCGGTCGCTGACTTTCGTGCCGTTCGGGGCGGCGAAGTGGACCGTCGCCGAGCTGATTTCGGCGGCGGTGTATCCACGTTCGTCGACCGGGTCGGTGATGTTCACCGCGTACTCGTTGTTCGCACTCCGTGTCAGGGACGCCGGTGCACGGCTCCGGATCGGCGCGATGTCGAACTCCTTCCCGCGGTCGAGTGTCACGGTCGCCGTGGACCCCGAAGAGACGGACACCGACGTCGAGTCCTTGACCGTCGTCTGTCGGGTCCATTCGGTCGCAGGTCGGACTTCGAGTTCGTAACTGCCAGCCGGAACCGGTATCTTCGCCGTATCGGTACCGTCGAGGTTGAATGCCTGACTGCTACCGGGTCCGAGGTAGGTAACGACGTTGCCGGTTGAACTGTCCCGGATCACCACTTCGTTCTCGAAGAAGAACCCGAAGCTCCCGGTATCGGCACTGCGCGGCGAGTTGGCCTGGTCGACGATACTCTTGTACTCGTCGACCGAAACTTCGATGTAGCCGGCCTCTTCGAGCGAACAACTGGAACTCGTCGTCGACCCCTGGCTGACGGAGACGTCGTTCGTACAGAGCCACTTCGTCGGGGTGCCTACTCCCCAGACGTTGTAGTTGACGCGAGTGCTCGCGTCGGTCGTTGGCGAGACCAGTGACACTTTCGCGCTGCTTGGCTTGGACTTACCGAACGTCACCTGATTGAACGACTCGCTGGCCGCCGAGCGCGTCCGTGCCCCCGTTCGACTGGTGTACTTGCCGAGCGTCGTCTGCATGACACCGGTCTGGAGTGTACTGTATCCACCACCCTGCGTGACATCGATAGAAAGCTCGCCCCCGTCCTTGATCTGCATCTTGGGGATGACGGTCTTGGTGGATCTGATCTTGTAGCCCTCGCCGTTGTTGTCGTGGACCGTCGGGTAGTACTGCAGCGTCGACCCGTCGGTCTTGTCACTCACGAGGGTGAGCTTGTACCGCGTTCCCTGCCCCGGTTCAGGCGCGGTGGCCTCAGTCTGGGGCAGTCGCATCGAGAACAGCCCGTTCGAGTCCGTCGACGTCGAGTTGATCATCCGGAACCCGTTGCCCCCCGAGTACCTGTCCTCTGCGACGACTACAACATCCTCAACCGGCTCGCCGCTGGCGTTGACGATCTGCCCCGTCACCGTCGACTTCGAAGCTGTTGCGCCGACTTTTAGTCCGGTCTGGGTCATCCCCGCTGTCGGGACGGTGAGATAACGGGTCTCGGTGCCGTAACTCCCGCTGTTGGTTATCTCGATCTTGTACGGCGTCGCCGGCTTGAGGAAGACTGGCGCCTGTGGCTTCCCGTTTTTCTTGAATACGACGTTGCCGGTGTTGGTGTTGGTCACCGTGACGGAGTCGACGCTAACCGTATGTGTCCCCTGGGACGCATTCGATATCTCGAAGAACGCGGGTGCGTACGGTTCTGTGCTCTTTGCTGTGGTCGCGCCCGTCGAGTCGAGCCGCGTCGTCGCGTTCGACTCCGGCAGATTGTAGCCTCTGAGCGCGATAGAGGAACTGAACGATGGAGAACTGGGATTACTGATCGTGCCGCCGGCTGACCAGTCCTGTTTGGCGACGGTCACGGACGCCCCGTCTTTGGGTTCCGTACATGTGCCGTTCGACATCGCTCCGCGACAGGCGTAGACAAGTTTCGACTGGGACTGGCCGTCAAAGAACACGCTACCCACTGACTGGTTGGTTTGTGCGTCGAGAACCACAAACGGCATCACACCGGAGATCGCGTTCCCGGCGGAGTCCTGCGGGGTTATGTGCCGGTAGTTCGCCGTGACGACGTCCCGGTTTGCGGGAGCAGCGTTGCTGTATGACGTGCCGCCAGCCGTCACGTTGATCTCAATGGGGTCGTCGGTCTTTGGTGCCTCTGCGCTGTCGAGCGTGAACGTCGCCCGGGTCGGTTGCGAGTCAGACGTCGAGATCCCGTCCCAGGTACTCTGCTCCGAAAGCGGATAGGACCGGGCAGTGACACCACCATTGCTGTTCGTCAGTTTGTTCGTTCGGTCGGTCCCGTCACCGGAGGCGTTGTAGTAGAATCCGAAATTATCGAGCTTGGAACTCGTTTGTGCCTCCACGACGACTTTAACGCCGCCCGTGTTCCCAGCGGCTTGCACGTCAATGACCTCGAAGTTCGGACTGGTGTTACTCCCAGCCTGCGCGGTCCCGATGGCCGAACTGCCGCCATGCAACGCGACCGGTGCGAACGCGTACGAGGCGATCAGTAACCACGCGAGCACCACCGCGCGGAACTCGTTACTCATTCCGGTCCCCCCGCAATGTCGGGGTTCCATCCCGGAATGATATCTGTTCGCATGCACTCATCCATCCCAGTGGCATGCTGGCCACTTCACCGACAATCCGAGATATAGGCTTTGTCCCAGTTATCACTGATAGAAACATATTTGAGAGGGACTGAAACACGCATATAGGAGAGTTTCAACGGAACACCCGTTTCTATAGTTAACACTATATCGAATACTACCGTACAGGGTGAACAATCGTAGCCACTATCCTGTTTTGTAAACCACATCTGTTCACTTCTCGTTCGAGTGTCACCGCCCCCGATACTGATAGCCACGCTGGGATTGCCAGCGCTGGGTCGCTCGCCGCTGGCCGGCCGGTTACTGAAATCAGTAGTGCCGTGTTCGATCGTCGCTGTTCGGTCCAGCGTGGCTAGCACAGACGGTACCGTAGGACTCCGAACGGCCGGTGTACCCGCCGACTGGGGCGGATTCAGTTGGGAAACAGGCGTATCCAGTGACGACCAGCAAGTCCGGGTCCATGGCTAGCGCTCATCAGAGCAGTGTCGTTTAGCGCTGACCGGTCTGTGCTGTCGAGACGGTTTCTGTTAAAACAGGGCTATCGACGGGTAGCCACCCGTCGCCCACACGAAATCTCGGCGGAGAAAAGTCAGGGGTGTGCGTAGCAGCGCTCGCGAGACTGGTGCTTTTTATAAGCGGCAGCGTTACGCCTCACACATGCAGACCCACATCGTCCCGGTCGGGTTCGACTACGACCGGCTCATCGCGCCGCTCGTGCGCGAGCAACTCGACGTGGACCGCGTCATTCTGCTCGAGGGCGCGGTCGGTAGCGAGGCCAACGTCGAGTACTCGCGCAACCTCGCCGAAAAACTCGAAAAGGACTACCAGAACCTGCTCGGGGCGGAAACCGAGCGGTTCGTCGTCGCCGACGTGTACGACTACGACGAGGCCTTCGAGCAGGCCTTCGAACTCATCAACGCCGAGCTCGACGCGGGCAGCGAGGTGTGGGTCAACGTCTCCGCGATGCCTCGGACTGTCTCCTTTGCCTTTGCGACCGCGGCCCATTCGATTATGGTCGAGCGCGAGGGCGACCGGGACCGCATCCACACCTACTACACGGTCCCCGAGAAATATCTGGAGACCGAGCTTGCGGAGGAACTGCGCAAGCAGATCGACATGCTGGAGGACATGCGCACTGGGGAGGACGTCGACGAACGTGTCGATGAACGGCTCGAAACCGCACGGGATCTGCTGTCGGAGTTCGACGAGCGCGGGACGACCATCGGGGCGAAGGAGATCGACGGCTCCCACATCGTCGAACTGCCGGTCGCCTCCTTCTCGAACGTCAAACCCTTCGAGGAGGTCATCCTCTTCACGCTCGGCGAACACGGCGAGTTCGAGTCCGTCTCCGAGCTGGCCCAGCAACTGGCCCGGGACATGGGCGAGGAGTACACCGATTCCTTCCGCTCGAAGGTCATCTACAACGTCGACCGGCTCGGCCCCGGCGGGAAGGGGTACATCGAGCAGGAGGAACACGGGAAGTCCTACCGGACGACGCTCTCGCGCATCGGGCAGCTGTGGGTCCGTGCCCACTCCGCCGAGGATCGCGAGCACCGCGAGCCCGACCTGCCGTGAGTGGGATGTGGTGTTGTGAAGCCGCTGGGACGCCGCCGAAAACCGAAGTCATTAATTCTGCCGTTGGTCGAGTATTGTACAGATGGTGCGTCGACTCTCCCGAACGCTGGTTCTCGCGCCCGTCGGTGTAGGGGCCCCCACGCCCCACACCACCGCTCCAAATCGACGCACGCACCGCTGACAACCGCGCCGCAGTCCGATGCTACCCGGGTGTTACGCCCACAGTTTGAATATGAGTGATACACAGGACCCACCGCAGGACGAATCGACCGCAGACAAATCAGAAGACGCGCTCGACGGGGAGTACGATCCCCGCGAGGTAGAGCCGGAGTGGCAGGACCGCTGGGTCGCCGACGAGACTTACGCCTACGACGAGGACGCTGACACCCGCTTCACTATCGATACGCCGCCGCCGACGGTGTCGGGGAACCTCCACATGGGCCATCTCTACCAGTTCACCCTGCAGGACTTTGTCGCCCGCTTCCACCGGATGCGCGACGACACGGTCTACTTCCCCTTCGGCTACGATGACAACGGCATCGCCTCGGAGCGGCTCACCGAGCGCGAACTCGACATTCGACATCAGGATTACCCGCGCCGAGAGTTCCAGGAGAAGTGTCGCGACGTGTGTACACAGTTCGAGGACGAGTTCACCGAGGACGTGCAGTCGCTGGCGATCTCCATCGACTGGGACAACACCTACAAGACCATCGCGCCGGACGTCCAGCGGGTCTCCCAGCTCTCCTTCCTCGACCTCTACGAACAGGGTCGGGAGTACCGCCAGCGCGCGCCGACCATCTGGTGTCCGGACTGCGAGACCGCGATCTCGCAGGTCGAACAGGAGGACAAGGACAAGCACACGAAGTTCAACGACATCGCCTTCGATCTGGTCGAGACCGGCGAGGGGCCAGCAGACGAAAATGCAACCTTCACCATCTCGACGACCCGTCCGGAACTGCTGCCGGCGTGTGTCGCCGTCTTCGTCCACCCCGACGACGACGAGAACCAGCACCTCGTCGGTGGCTCCGCGCGGGTCCCGATCTTCGAGCAGGAGGTGCCCATCATCGCCGACGAGCGCGTCGACATGGAGACCGGCAGCGGCATCGTGATGTGCTGTACGTTCGGCGACCAGAACGACATCGAGTGGTACCAGGCCCACGACCTGCCGCTGCGACTCGCCATCGACGAGTCCGCGACGATGACCGACCTCGCCGGCGACTACGAGGGGATGCACACCACCGAGGCACGTGAGGCCATCATCGAGGACCTCGACGAAGAGGGCTCGCTGCTGGAAAGCCGCGACCACGACCACACCGTGCAGGTCCACGAACGCTGTGAGGAGGAGGTCGAGTACCTCGTCACCGAGCAGTGGTACATCGAGCTGCTAGACAAGAAAGAGGAGTACATCGCGGCCGGCCGCGAGATGGAGTGGTACCCCGAGAAGATGGCCACCCGCTACGAGCACTGGATCGAGGGCCTCGAATGGGACTGGTGTATCTCCCGCCAGCGCGACTCCGGTATTCCGATCCCGGTGTGGTACTGCGACGACTGCGGCGAGCCCGTGATGGCCGAGCGCGAGCAACTGCCGGTCGACCCACTGTCGGACGACCCCCCGGTCGAGGCCTGTCCCCACTGCGGCCACGACTCGCTGACGCCCGAGGAGGACGTGTTCGACACGTGGGCGACCTCGTCGCTGACGCCGCTCGTGAACGCCGGCTGGGACTGGGACGCCGACAGCGAGTCGTTCACGATGGAACTGCCGGAACTGTACCCCTTCGACCTGCGCCCGCAGGGCCACGACATCATCTCCTTCTGGCTGTTCCACACCGTCGTCAAGTGCTACGAGCACACCGGCGAGGTGCCCTTCGAGAACGTGATGATAAACGGGATGGTGCTGGACGAGAACCGGGAGGCGATGTCCAAATCCAAGGGCAACGTCATCCCGCCCAGCGAAGTGCTCGAGAAGTTCCCGGTCGACGCCACGCGCTACTGGGCCGCCGGCACCTCAATCGGCGACGACTTCCCGTATAAAGAGGGCGACCTGGAGGCCGGCGAGCGGCTCCTCCAGAAGCTCTGGAACGCCTCGCGGCTGGTCGATCAGCTTACGCCGGCCGCCCAGCCCGATGAGCCCGATGACCTGGCGGCGGTCGACGAGTGGCTGCTGGCCGAACTGGACGCGACTGTCGAGTCGGTCACGGCGAAGTTCGAGGACTACGAGTTCTCGAAGGCCCGGAACGAGCTCCGGTCCTTTTTCTGGAACACGTTCTGTGACGACTACCTCGAAATCGCCAAGCAGCGGTTGTCCGATGGTGGGGACACCTCCACGGAGTTCACGCTGCTGCAGGCCCACCGGACCTTCCTGCAACTGTTCGCGCCGTTCCTCCCGCACATCACGGAGGAACTGTGGGAGCGGTGCTATGACGAAGATAGCTCGATCCACACGACGGACTGGCCGACAGCGGGCGGCTACGACGCCGACCTCGAAGCGGGCGAGACGGCGATGGAGGTCGTCTCCGCGCTCCGGCGGTACAAGACCGAGAACGGGCTGCCGCTGAACGCCGACCTCGACCACGTCGAGGTGTTCGGCCACATCGCCGGCTTCGAGGACGCCGTCGCCGAGGCGATGCACGTCGCCCAACTGGACACCTACGATGAGACCCCGGACATCACGACCGAGGTCAGCGGCATCGACCTCGATTACTCGCTCGTCGGTCCCGAGTTCGGCAGCGAAGTCGGCGCTATCGACGCCGCTATCGAGGACGGCGACTACGAGATCGACGGCGACACGCTGCGGGTCGCCGGCGTCGAACTCGACGACGAGATGTTCGCCGTCGAGGAGTCCCGGACCTACTCCGGCGAGGGCGAGATGACCGAAACCGAGAGCGCCGTCGTCGTCGTTCGGTAACTCTGGGGAGCGATCACAGAAGCGAGATCCGAACGCCCGGACGTCATCACTGAAACCGGTTGGCGAATCCAGACTGAGGCGGGCTCTCTGACCGTCTGTAGGCACGCGACACAGTTCTGGATACCGGGGATACACTGATTATGTCTGGCAATCTCCAGTCGATAGTGCTTCAGTCACTCGCAGAGCCGAGGTTTGCGGTCCCGTTTCTCTTGCTGCTGGGAGGCGGTGGCATCAGTGCGCTGGTAGGTGTCGTGGTCGCAGCGTGGCCCCGCGCCCGGCCCATCGATGCCGAGGTGGAGCGAGTTGCGTATCTCAGTGGAGTCGCGTTTGCTGCGGCTGGCGGAGCTATCGCCGCTCTGGGGTTTCGGTATGCTGGCATGATGGCCGACCTTATTATTCTCAGCGGGGCAGACACCGCCGGGAGTCCGACCCTCATCGGAGGAATTGGGCGGGCTCTACCCTGGACCGGTGTCGCACTGGGACTCGGGCTCGTCGCAACGGCGGCGTTCGTCGGGGCTATCGGGGTCTCGCTGTCCGCGCAGGTCTGGTCCGATAGCTGAGCGAACGGACTCGGGACGGCTGTTACGGCCGGCCTGCGCCTATCGCCGCGACCAGTAGCATCAAGACCTGCGGGTCCCGTCATTCGAATCATGCGAACAGAGGAGACGATCCGGGATCGGATCGAGGCGCTGCAGGACGAGTACGACAAGCACGACCCGCCGTCGACCGAACTGGAAGACGAGGCCGAGGTCGCCATCTTGCGCGCTATCGAGGAACTGGAGTGGGTCCTTGACGAGCGCGAGGCCGAGGACGGATTCACGACCTGAGGCGCCGAAGGAACCACGGGCGCGAGACACCGGCGGTCACGCCTGCCGTTTCACTTTCTCTATGCGGGTCGCCAGCGCGAGAAACGTCGCCATGAGCGTCAGCACGACCGCCCAGCCCGCCGCGAGGTCGTGGGCCAGCACCGTGTGGTCGAACCCGCCGGCGACAATCGGTTCAGCGCGCAGCCAGGTGTGGTGTGGCCCGTCGAGAACCGGGACGAAGTAGTCTACCACGTCGTTGAAGCCGTACCAGCCGACGGCGACAGCGACGGACGCGACCGAAAAGCTCGCGTAGCGGTGGATGAGAAACGCCTCCAGCGCCATCGCGAGGTGGCTCAGGACCAGGAACCAGTAGAGCCAGAGCGGAATCCCGCCGGGGCCGTTGAGGACGAGCTGGACGTACGGCGTCCACAGGCCGAGTTTGATGCAGCCGAAGAATCCGAGCATGTGGAGCCACTCGGCGTTCCAGTCGAGCCGCCAGGCCGCCAGCGAGAGCCCGATGAACATCGTCGCCACGGGCGAGTCCGGGATCAGCGGATAGGCGGCAAGCGGGGCCGCGCCGAGCTGGCCCTCCACGAGCGGCGGGGCAGTGTTCAGCGGCCGGCCCGCGTAGTACCAGAAGCCGAACAGCGTGCCGACCAGATTGACGAGCGCGATGGGCCAGGCGAGCCGGAGGCCGACGTTCTCCAGCCACGCCGGTAGCGGCGCGACGTACCGCGGGAGCCCTTCGGCGTCGGGGAGCCGCCGGCTGAACACCCGCGCGACAGCAGCGTCGATGCGCCCGCCGACACCCTCGTCCGTAGCCATGTCGGTGCAGTGGGGAGACGCGATGAAAACGGTAGTGGTCTCAGACCCATCGCTCGGCAACCATCGCTGCCACCGGCCCGATGTTGAATCCCCTGTGAGCGGTCAAACGACGTTCTGTCCCTCGGAAGGACACGCGTTAAGTAAATCCAGTTCTAAGTCGGAGCAATGACTGAAGAAACTGATATCGAGGACCTCCGTCGCGGGACTGACCTCGTCAAGCGCGGCTTCGCGAAGATGCAGAAAGGCGGCGTCATCATGGACGTCGTCAACCGTGAGCAAGCCCGAATCGCCGAGGACGCTGGCGCGGTCGCCGTGATGCACCTGGAGTCGGTGCCGGCCGACATCCGCAAGCGCGGCGGTGTCGCCCGGATGGCCGACCCCAGCAAGCTCGAAGAGATAATCGAGGAAGTGTCGATTCCGGTGATGGGCAAGGCCCGGATCGGCCACACTGCCGAGGCCCAGATTCTGGAGGCCGCGGGCGCGGACATGGTCGACGAGTCGGAAGTGCTGACGCAGGCCGACGACCGCTACCACATCGACAAGCGCGAGTTCACCGCACCGTTCGTCTGCGGAGCGCGGAACCTCGCCGAGGCGCTGCGCCGTATCGACGAGGGCGCGGCGATGATTCGCACCAAGGGCGAGGCAGGCACCGGTGACGTGAATCAGGCCGTCACCCACCAGCGTAACATCCAGCGCTCCATCGGGATGCTCGAAGGGATGGCGTACGAAGAGCGCGACGAGTGGGCCCGCGAACACGGTGCCCCCCGGCGGCTCGTCCACGAGACAGCGGACCGCGGCCGGCTGCCGGTCGTCAACTTCGCGGCCGGCGGCATCGCGACGCCCGCCGACGCCGCCCTGATGATGCAACACGGCTGTGACGGCATCTTCGTCGGCTCGGGCATCTTCGGCGCGGAGAACCCCCAGGCGATGGGCGAATCCATCGTCGCGGCGGTCAACAACTACGACGACCCCGAACAGCTCAAGGAGATCGCGAAGAACCCCGGCAAGGGAATGAAGGGCCAGGCAAACGCGGATCTGGACGAGGAAGAGCAGCTGCAGGGCCGCGGCGTCTAACTGGAGCCGCGACCAGCCGTATTTTCTCCGGTGTCAGGTTCATTACAGACGGTCGCTCAAAGACGAAGACACAAGTTCCTACGGCGGCGATAGGTGGCTGTGCAGGGGACGGCCACGCCGACGCCAGCGGCCAACGAAACCGGTGAAGGGCTTTTGGAACTCTTTACCGTGTTACAGCGGTCGCTGGAACAGTTGGTCGCGACACAGGGGCGACTCGTCGCGACGCTCATCCTCCTGGTCGTCCTGCTTGTCAGTGTCGTCGTCGTTCCCGCAGCACTCTCCCGGCTTCGGTCTGCCACGTCGGACCGAACCGGCGACTGGCTGCAGGTCATGGCCGACTACACGCCGACGACTATCCGGGGCGTGTTTCTCCGGATCGCCCAGTTCTCGATGATCGTCCTTGTCGTCCTCTCATTTCTCATCGTCTGGGGCGTTCTCGATATCGTCCAGACGGTTGGACCGTACCTCAACGGAAGTGATCAGTCGGTGCTGGCGACGATACAGACGGTCGTCCTCGTCATGCTGGCGTTCGTCCTGTCCGACCAGATGCAGCGGTGGATCGGCCGGTTCAGCCAGGCCGTCACCGGCTTCACCGAGCACCAGGAAGAGATTCTCCTCCGACTCGGGCAGGTCACCGTCTTCGTCACCATCGGCGCGACGATCTTCGCAGTCTGGGGTATCGACCTCAGCGGCCTGCTGGTCGGGGCAGGGTTCCTTGGTATCGTCGTCGGTCTAGCTGCGAGACAGACGCTCGGGTCGCTCATCGCCGGCTTCGTCCTGATGTTCTCCCGCCCGTTCACTATCGGCGACTGGGTGCTCGTCGGCGATCAAGAAGGTATCGTGACTGATATCACCATCTTCAACACGCGGCTGGAGAACTTCGATGGCGAGTTCGTCATCATTCCGAACGACCGCGTGAGCGACCGCGCGGTGACGAACCGCAGCCGAAAGGGGCTGTTGCGCCTCACGGTGGACATCGGTGTGGACTACGACACCGACGTTGACCGGGCGATGGACCTCGCCCGCGAGGCGATGGCCGACATCGAACACGTCGTCGATTCGCCGACGCCGGACGTCGTCCCGAAGGATTTCGGGGACTCCGCTGTGGTGATGGAACTCCGGTTCTGGATCGACCACCCGACGCCACCGCGGAAGTGGCGCGCCATCTCGGCGGTCGTCCGGGGTGTGAAAGCCACCTTCGACGAGGAAGACATCTCGATCCCGTTCCCCCAGCGGACCCTCTCGAATCGTGTGGACGCAGCGGACGAGGAGTCGCCGGAACGCGGCGTGGAGATGCGTCCGGACGGCGACGGCTGACTTACAGGTCGAGGCCGTCGAGAAGGAGCCCCAGCCCGAGAACCCAGCAGCCCAGTGCGGTCCCGAGCGTGCCGACGTAGAACAGCCAGGACAGTCCCCGTCCCGTTGTCAGCCGCCCGCTCATCGCGGCGGTTGCGGCATCGGTCGCGGCCGGGAGCGACCCGGTGGTGAGAACCATACCGGCGAATGCGCCGACGGCGACCGGCAACGTCACGGCGACCAGCGCCAGACCGACACGTTCGGCCAGCGCGGCGACTGCAGCCGGGTCGAGCGGTCCGCTGTAGGTCGTGGCCGGCTGTCGCTGTGCCATGCTATTTCATAACATGTTCGTCTGACATAAAAGTACGCTCCTCGATGAAGACCGTGATCCGTGTTCGGAGTACGCAGTCGATCCGAGGACCCCACAGAACAGTTGTTTCAAGCGCTAAGATCAGGTTTGCTGTTCGCTCTGGGTGGTAGGGACTCCACGGCGGAGCGGCCGCCGGTCGAAACTACTATCCCCAACGGGACGAACGGAGTGATATGAGCACTCCGCCGGGGGAGTATTACACCGAAGAACGCTGGCAGAACTGGCTAGACCGTATCGAGGAAGAAGAAGTCGACCCTGAAGACGAGGATTCGGCGCGGCTCCTGTTGAACCTCCAGGACGACGCCGCGATCGCGGTCGCGAAGATCCTCACGGACTACGAGGACGGACCGCTCGACGAAGCGGCGACCATCGACGAACTCACTGGCGTCCGAGAGATCGTTCTCGACGATATCGACATCGACGATGAGGAGACCGTGATGCTGATCGACGGCGTCCAGACCTCGCTGCTGTGCGTGTTCTACGCGGCCGAAGAGTACGTCGCGGAAGGGGCCGCGGACGACGCGACGATCACTGATTACATCGAGGCCGCCGCGGACGCGGAAGCGGAGGAAGACCTCGATGCGGCGCTGGGCTACTGTGTGCAGGCCGGCACGCTGATCATCGACGGGTCGGAGCTCCCGATGGAGGTCGCTGAAGACCTCGAATACGGGCTCGTCTCCGAGTGGGTCAACGGACTCGACAGCCTACAGACCGCGATGAGCGACCCGGAAGTCGTCGAAGAAGACGAGAGTTGATAATTCGGCAGTCAGGTTTTTACCGCCGTCTCCGCAACTCATCGCCATGACTTTCACGGGCGATGAGCGCGCGCAGTCAGTACAGGTCGGGGCTGTACTGTTGTTCGGCGTGCTGATCATCGCCTTCTCCTCGTACCAGGCGTTTGCCGTGCCGGAGCAAAACCGGGAGGTGGAGTTCAACCACAATCAGCAGGTGCAGACGCAGCTCCAGGACCTGCGGAACGCCATCGTCTCCGTTCCGGGGCAGCCGAGCCAGCAAGCCGTCTCGGTCCAGTTGGGGACGCGATACCCGAGCCGGCTGGTGGCGACGAATCCCGGGCCGCCGTCGGGCCTGCTGTACACCGACGGGACGACCAACGAATCGCAGAACCTCACGGTCCGCAATGCCGAGGCGATTAACCCTGAGACGGCAGATTACTGGAACGGAACCGCATCGAGGCACTACAACACGGGAGCCATCGCCTACAAGCCGGAGTACAACGTCTACGGCGGAGCCCCGGAGACCGTCTACGAGCACTCGCTCGTCTACAACCAGTTCCGCGAGGGGAACATCACGCTCTCGAAACAGGCGATGGTCGACGGCCGCGACATCACGCTGGTCGCGCTCAACGGGTCGCTGAGCCGCTCGGCGAGCGACTCAGTCACGGTCGACGTGCGGCCGAAATCCCAGTCGTCCCGAACGGTCCGCGTACGGAACGCGACGGAAACCTCGAACGTCTCAGTCTCGTTTCTCTCCCGGCTCCCGGCGTCGAAGTGGAACGAGACGCTCGACGAGGAACTCGACCCGAATCCTGGCAACATGAGCAACGACCGGTACGTCGCGGACGTTACCGGTGTCGAGGGACCTGGCTCGCTCAACAGGGTTACAATCGTCTTCGAGCGAGGGGCGACCTACCGCCTGAAGATGGCGAAGGCGGGCGTCGGGACGCGCGTCACAGAAGAGCGCGAGGCGTACCTCACGACTGTCGACGGGGATGCAATCACCGTTGCGAGGGGCACCAGCGAGGAAATCGTCCTAGAGGTCCGGGACGCGTACAACAACCCCGAAAGCGGTGTCACGGTCAACGGCTCGGCCAGTGCGGGATCGCTCACGACGGGGACGGAGTCTTCCGACAGCGATGGTCGGGTGACGTTTGAGTATCAAGCCGATTCGAACACGCCGGTCGCTACGAATCAGGTGAACTTCAGCCTACAGCAGCTGGATTCCTCGTTCCGCGGGGAGACGCCGGAGAACGTAAGCGTCAGCGTGAAGGTGACTGCTGGGTCCGGGAGCGGTGGGAATAGCGGCAATAACGAGCGAATCGGGCTGGCGTACAACAACGATGCCTTGGCACTGGACAACGACGACCCTGATACGATTCCCGGTGGCATTCAGTACAGCTTCACGAATACACACGACCAGCAAGTCGAGATCACAGATATCAGTTTGACGAGTCAGAGCACGAACGTTGACCGTCTTTCGGATCAGGTGACACCCAACAATCAGCGGGAACGTACCGAACTGTACATTGACGGCGATATCCGTGACGGGTACACCGATATCGACGGTGGCACTGATCTTCCGGCGGACATAGATATCGACACTGATGGGTTCGCCAACAACGGCAACCCAGAGGTATCCGGACAGTCCGATGGAGTAGTGTATCTCTATGAGTTCCGACCGGACGGCTCCAATGATGCGGTCGATATGAGCGGCAAGAGCGTTACACAGACAATTACATACACCTTCCCGAATGGTGAGACACGAGCCACCGCATTCACCGTAACCGGAGACAACAGCGAGTCAGACCCGGATATCAGGCCACCGATAGCTGACTTCGGCACGGTGAAGCATAACACGAATGCTGGGTCCAACAACGACGATGTCCAGTTCACGTTTCGCGTCGCAGATAAGTCTGGAATTGACAGCGTGGAGTTGACTGCAACGGACGAGGACGGAACCGAGTTGAATTCGGCAACGAGAAACCCATCGAGCGGCTCACTGGTCGATTACTCGCTGGACCTCGGAAGCAAGAATGTTCTCAGCGGCAACAACAAAGAAGTCAACGTGGCAATCACCCTGGTGGACAACAGCGGGAATACACACATTTGTGAAGGAACGATTAGGAACGATGACACAGACCTGATAGATGCGAGGGGGCTTCGCTGTCGCACCCCCTGATGAACAGTTCTGGGTGAGCCAGCCCCGTTATAGTTCAGCAGAGATTCACGGTAATATAGACAACATCGTCAGCAGCCGCCGCACCGACGCCGATGTGGTTCGCGTTCGCTACATAAAGAGTATCGCGGGGACCGGAGAGGTCGAACCAGTGGTCGGCGACGGCGTCGGCCACCCGGGTCGCGTTCGCGCCGTTCGGGTCGACGCTCGTGACCAGTTCGAGGTCGGTCACCGGGCGGAAGTACGCGTTCCCCTCGTGACGGAGGCGACACTGCTCGGACAGTCCGGCAGTCGCGTACCGGTCTGTCGTGTCTGTCCCGTTCGCAATCGGGGAGGCCGACCCTTGTGCAGCCATCCGCTCGCTGTGGTTGCTAGCCATGGCCGACAACTTCTGCCCAGTTTTTGTCTTATCGGAAAGTGAGCCATCGAAGGCGTCGTTGGCAACCGGGTTCCCGCGTCGGTCGTTGATTGCCGCCACAAGCCGGTCTTCGACGCGGGCCGTGTCGATAGCCACCCCCGAGTCTGTGGGCGTACTCCGTGCCGCGTCCGGTGTCGGGGTGGGTTCCGCGGACTGCGTCACAGCGTCGGTGGTCTCCGAACTACTCGGCGTCGCCGGCGACGTACTGTCCGCGCTGGGGGTCGCTGCCGGTGGCGCCGCCGTGGTCACCGCCGGCGCTGGCTCGGTCGGGGGGGCTCCGGGTGACCCCTCGACCGCCACTCCCGCGAGTACCGAGACACTGACCGCCGCCAGAACCACTAGCCCGAACGTGATGACCGACCTGTTCATGTGAAGCGTTCCTGTCCCGTTCCGAGAAATGATACTTGGGTAACAGTTATCTCGGAACTGGCTCGAACGGCGTAGACTCGGCTTTCTCTCCACAAATATGTTTGGACGGGTTCGGGCCCCGATTACCAGCGACGAAAACCCGCCCGTAAACATCTTTACTATGCATGAGTGTCCTGAGGTATGGGTGACCTGTCGCGGCGCGGCTTCGGGGCCGCAGTGCTTGCCGCGCTCTCCGCCGGCTGTCTCGGGAATCGACCTGAAGAGGAATCCGAGACCACGCCGGTCCCGGAACCGACAGCGTCACAGCGGGCAGCCACAACTGATCGCGCCGGGGCTGCCTCGACGCCAGCGGCGGACAGTGCTGCGGCTCCAGCGAACACTCCGACGGCACAGCGCTCCGCTGCGTCTCGGACGAACAGCACGACGGAGACGTCAGCACGTCTCCAGGTCGAAACCGAGACCCCGACACCGACGCCTGAACCGAACCGCCGATCGGTCGATACGACGTTCCGGCTGGAGGAAAACGAGTACCAGGATTACACGGTCGAGGCGACCGGCCAGACGACGCTTACCTACGACCTCATTGTTCGGCGCGGCCCGGCCGTGGATGTGCTTCTGTTTACCGAAGAAGAGTATCGGGCGTTCCAGAGCCGTTACCGGGCCCGGCACGCCGGTGAGGTGTCGCGGTTTCACCAGACGAACATCCGCGACAATCGGATCACCATCGCGCCGGGGACGTATCGACTCGTGGTCAACAACACCGACTGGTCGCGGGCCGTTCCGTCACCTGATGAGCCGTACGATGTTCTCGAAGGCGAATGCATGGTCGATTTCTCTTTTAGCGCGGAACCGGCGACCAGCGAGTAGCTGTCTCACAAGTAGCTCGCATCCCGCCGCCACAATACTAGACAATCGTCGAAAGGCCAGTCGACAAGCCCATATACGTCCGTGCTGACGTTAGACCCATGACTGCAGTCGGTATCGACGCCATGGAGATATGGACCGGGAAGCTCAAACTCGACCTCGCGGAGACGTTCGCGCCGGCCCAGGGGGACGACCCGGGGAAGTACACCAAGGGGCTCGGCCTGCGCGCCTCGTCGTTCCCGGACGTGTACGAAGACATCGTCACGATGGGTGCGAACGCGGCCTATCGGCTGATGGATCGCAAGGGGCTGACACCCGAAGACATCGGCCGCATCGACGTGGCCACCGAGAGCGCCTTCGATAACTCCAAGCCCGTCTCGACGTACATCGCGGGCTGTCTCGAACAGGTGTACGACGAGAACTTCCACCACGCTAACAAGGGCGAGCGGAAGTTCGCGTGCATCTCGGGGACACAGAGCGTCGACGACGCCTACAACTGGATCCGCGCCGGGCGGAACCGCGGTCGGGCCGCGCTCGTCATCGCAACGGACACCGCCCTGTACGCCCGCGACGATCCCGGTGAGGCCACGCAGGGGGCCGGCGCGGTGGCGATGCTCATCGACGAGGACCCCAATCTGGTCGAACTCTCGACCGAGCAGGGGTACGGCAGCGCCGACGAGACTGACTTCCTCAAGCCCAATCAGCAGTTCCCGTCCGTCGACGGGAAGCGCTCGGTGAACGTCTACCTCGCCCGCATGCGCGAGGCGCTGGAAGACTTCGCCGAGGTGGCCGGCGACATCCACCCGGGCGACTACGAGATGATTCCGTTCCACACGCCGTTCCCGGGGATGGTCCGGAAGGCCGCAGCGCTGGGCTACCGACACATCATCCGCGGCACGGACGTGGGCGACCTGGTCGCCGAAGAAATCGGCCACCAGCCCGTGCGTGCGGATTTCGAGACCGACGACGAGTTCCACGCGGCGATCAAGGAGTACACCGACGCACTTACGGAAACCGAGCGCTACCAGGACTGGTACGCAAACACCATCGAACCGACGCTCGAAATCTCCCGCGAAGTCGGCAACTGGTACACTGGTTCCGTCCACATCGCTCGCGCCGCCGGCCTGAAACACGCCCGCGAGAACGGACTGGATCTGGACGAGGCACGGCTGCTGGTCGCCTCCTACGGCTCCGGTGCACAGGCGGAGGTCCACGCCGAGACTGTCGTGCCCGGCTGGGAGGAGGAGATCGGCGCACTCAGCATCGACGAGCAGATCCGGAACCGCCACGAACTCACCTTTGCGGAGTACGAACAGGTCCACGACGTCCACAATCACGAGACCGAGACCGATGTCGAGGAGTTCACCGCGCCCGAAGACGAGTTCGCCTTCGACGGCTGGGGCCGGATGGGTGAGCGGAAATACCGGTACGTGGAGTAACGAGGGCTCGACCGGGGTGAAGCCTCAAACTAGAGCGGCGACCGCAAGGAGCCGTAGAGAATTTCGAGAGCCTGAGCGAAGTGAGTGGTCTCGCGATGTGAATGGACAACGTAGTGACCCGTGAGCAGCGAGGGTCGAAGCGAACAGCGGAGCGAGAACAGACGGTAGCTTGCGCGAAATCGTCGCCATCGAATACGAGAGGGAAACCCCATGCCGAGGGCACCCGTAGACGGCCCCGTATGTCAACGAAGACTGGAGCCAGCGTTCAGTTGATTCGCAACGCCACTGTTCTCGTGAACGTTGGTGACGCGACGTTCCTCATCGATCCGATATTCTCACCGGCCGGTGAGAACCCGCCCGTATCGAATTCGCCAAACGACCGTCGAAACCCGCTCGTCCCGATGCCGGACGTCGACCTGTCCTACGACGCCGTGGTCGTCACGCACCGCCACCCCGACCACTGGGATGAGGCGGCAAAAGCGGAACTTGACGACGAGGTACCGCTGTTCTGTCAGCCCTCGGAGGCAGACGCCTTCGCTGAAGAGGGCGTTGCTGATGTGCGCCCAGTTGATGACGAGGTCTCGTTTGCGGGCGTCACCGTCCACCGGACACCCGGTCGGCACGGGCATGGGGAGTTAGCCGAGGAGATGGGGCCGGTTTCCGGGTTCGTCTTCGAAGCCGATGAGACGGTGTACGTTGCGGGCGACACGATCTGGTACGAGCCGGTCGAAGAAACGCTTGACCGGTTCGATCCGGATCTGGTCGTCCTCAATGGCGGCGAAGCACAGTTCGAGCAGGGCGATCCCATCACGATGGGCATCGAGGACGTCTCCGCCGTCCGTGACGCCACCGATGCCACGGTCGTCGTGGTGCATATGGAAGCGATTAACCACTGCTTGCTCACTCGCGAGGAGCTTCGGTCGGCGACAGAGGACGTCCACGTTCCTGAAGACGGCGAGCGCATTGACCTGTGAGATGAGAGTGCTCGACTGACGACAGGTGTCCGCTTCGGCTCTCGTCAGTTTGACCACGAATCTCTCTCTTCGCCCGAGCTTAGCAGTCCCACGGAGCGGCTGTTTCACTCCGCCTGGCGAATAAAGGGGACGTATCGGGGCAGCAGCCTGTTCCAAAACGACGCGCTCAGGGGAGCTCTCGCAGGCCGCCAAGCAGGTCTTCCAGGTCGGTGTCGGTGATCGCCAGCGAGAAGTCGTCGATGCGAGCGAGGTCCTGGGCGTGCTCCCAGACGGCCTCGTCGTCAAGCCCGTGCAGGATGACGGCGTTGGGCGTCGGCGAGACGACCCGGAGCGCGACCAGCGGCGACTCGCCGCGGGTCACGTTCGTGAACACGAGCGCGCGGTTGGTCGACTGGCCGTACAGCTGGTAGAACTCGTCGGAGGAGAGCCGCGTGATGGCGGCGATGGAGTTGATCACGGTGTGGCCCGCCACGGTGTCCTGGCTGCCGCGGAACAGCTCTGTCGCGTCGATGGCGTCGTAGACGCGCTCGACGCCGACGTTGGCCGAGTACTCCCGCAGGTCGTGGACCACGTCGCTGTCGAACCCGGCCGAGAGCACGCGGGCGTGCTGGCGGATGTGGTCGCCGCCGCGGTCCTCGTCGATATCGAGCAGCGCGACGACGAGCCGCCTGACGACGCCGATGCCGGGGTTGTCACGCCGGCCGCTTTCGTAGTCCGAGACCACGGACGGGGATACGTCGAGTTCGTCGGCGAGTTCGGTCTGTGCCACGTCGAAGTCAGTGCGCCACTTCCGCAGGGTCGCCCCCGGTTCGTCGCTCAGTGCCACCTCACCCGCCATCTTCTCCGCGAGATCCTCGCGTGCGCCCCCTGCCATTAGTTCACACGCTGGAGGGTCGCGAATAAAAGGGTATCGGAACCACAGGCGCTTACCGGCGAGCGGTCAGTTCGACTGCAGTAAGGACGCCGTTCGAGGGGGTGTGAACGACGCGCACCTCGATGCTGTCGCCCGGTTCGACGGTGCCGCCGCCAGCGTTCAGCTGAAAGGTGATCGTACGGCCGGCCGACCATCGCTGGCCGCCCGCGGCGATGACGCCGCCGACGCAGTAGTCGTAGACGACGTTGTCTGGGTCATCGGCGTTACTCGCTGAAAGCGCCGTCCCGGAGACCGGCAGGTCGACGAGGCGGGCGCGGGTGCCGGCGTCCGGAAGGCGGACAGCGACCTCGATCTCGTCCGCCGGGACCGAGTCGCCGCCGGCGTGTCGAATCACCACCGCGTTCTCACCGCAGCCGCCAGAAGGACCGGTGACGAAACTGCCCGTCGACCGGGCGACGGTAGGCGTCCGCTGGTCCAGTCCGGCAGTCGTATTCAGCGCATACCCGCCGACTGTCGCGGCCAGGAGGACGGTGACCGCGAGCATCAGAACGACGCCGATGACGGGGCTGACGCCGCGACGGCCGTGACTGGTGATGGGGAGGTCCACGCCTGTCGCTCTCTATGCCGCGCCTTCCGTCAAAAACCTCAGCAGCGAGTCCCTGCTACGATTCGTCGAGCGCGGTGGCGATTGCGGCTCCGACGGTCCCGAAGACGGCCGGGTAGACGACGCCGGCGAGGACGACCGCCGTCAGCAGCGTCGGTGCGCCCTGTCCCGGTTCGCCGGCGCTGACGGTGAACAGCACCGCCCCGAGGACCGCCAGCGGAAGATATCCAAGCACGACAGCGGGGCCGACGCGAACCGCGCGGCCGATGTCAGTCGTCCCGTCGATCCGAGCCGTCGCGATTCCCGCGGCCGTCAGCACTGCCGGCGGGAGCAGGTACAGGACCGCCGACAGCGACTCGTTCTCGGCGATGAAGTTGACCGCCGACGTGCCGCCGAGGAACGGAATGTTGACCGTGATCGTCGTCGTCACGAACTGGGCGTTGAAGAACACCCAGCCGACGATTTTCCAGGCCGCCCGGTCGTCGCCGAACGACTCGGCGATGTTCGTCAACAGGGCGTCCTGAACGGTGGAGATACTCAGGGCGTAGACGAGGATGTACGTCAGAACGAACGCCGCGGCACCGGCGAGGGCACCGACCGCGTAGCTCCGACGTGCTGTGTCACGCATGACGGTTAGCCCGCGGCCAGTGACGGGAATATGTCTTCTGGCTGGTAAGGGAAGTGCATAACTCAATGTCGACGACTGTAGTAGTAGGGACAACAGCGACAATTGTGGGTTCAGGCCTATTTCAGGGGAACTTTCTTTAGTATACCATCATCTAACTAAATATGTCTGAGGCGACGCTCGACGACCGCGGCCGCCTGACGCTCCCCAAAGAGTTGCGCGAGCGCTACGGTGACCGCTACCATATCGTCGAACTCCACGACGGAATCAAACTGGTTCCCGTTGCAGAGGAGCCGCTTGATGCACTCCGAGACGAGTTCGCAGATGTCGAAAAGACAGCGGATGAACTCCGTCAAGGAGCACGTGACGCGGCGCTAAATGAGGCCGGACGTTGAATGTACGTCGAGACTGATTTTTTGCTCGCCCTCATCAAGGACGAAGATTGGTTGGGTGATGCTGCCGAAGCAGTCTACCGGGACCACCGGGACGAACTGTGGACCTCACAGTTCACACTTATCGAACTCCTCATGGTCGCCTATCGGGAGGAGCGAGACACCGAGCGAGTCGTCACGAACGCTGCGGCGCTTGTAGAGGTGCGCGGTGACGTGGACACAGTGGTCGCAGCAGCGACGTACGTCGAGGACCACGGATTCACGCCCTTTGATGCGCTACATCTCGTCGAATCCGACGGCGATACAATTGTCTCCAGCGACGAGACGGACGAATCTGTCGCGCCGCATCTCGACCTCAAGACGGCGGACGGCGAGTAACGCTCCGCAACCACTAAACGCCGGTCGCGCCAATCACGATTCAATGGACTGGACGGAGAAGTACCGCCCGACGACGCTATCGGAGGTGCGGGGCAACGACAAGGCCCGCGACGCACTCAAGAAGTGGGCGGAGACGTGGGACGACCACCGCGAGGCGGTCATCCTCCACGGGTCCCCGGGCATCGGGAAGACCTCGGCCGCCCACGCGCTGGCAAACGATATGGGGTGGCCGACAATCGAACTCAACGCCAGCGACTCCCGGACGAAGGACGTCATCAATCGGGTGGCCGGCGAGGCGGCCAAGTCCGGGACACTGACCGCCGGCGGTGGCGGCCGCCGACTCGTCATCATGGACGAGGCGGACAACATCCACGGCAACGCCGACCGCGGCGGCGCGCGGGCCATTACGTCGCTGGTCAAGGAGGCCAGCCAGCCGATGATCCTCATCGCCAACGAGTACTACGAGATGTCGAACGGCCTCCGGAATAACTGCCAGGACATCGAGTTTCGCGACGTGTCGCCCCGTTCTATCGTCCCCGTCCTCCGCGATCTCTGTCGCCAGGAGGGCGTCGAGTACGAGTCCGACGCGCTGCAGGAACTCGCCGAGCAGAACAGCGGCGACCTGCGGGGCGCGGTCAAGGACCTCCAGGCCATCGCCGAGACGACAGAGCGGTTGACCGCCGACGACGTGGTGACCGGCGAGCGCGACACGACCGAGGGTATCTTCGAGTACCTCGATGTGGTACTCAAGGAGGCCGGCGCGCAGGAAGCCCTGGAGGCCAGTTACGACGTGGACGAGACGCCGGACGACCTCATCAACTGGATCGAGGACAACATGCCCAAGGACTACGAGGGGGCCGAACTGGCGCGGGCCTACGAGTTCCTCTCGAACGCCGACCAGTGGCTCGGCCGCGTCCGCGAGACACAGAACTACTCTTTCTGGCGGTACGCCGGCGACAACATGACCGCCGGCGTCGCCGCAGCGCGGGACGGGACCAAGGGCGGTTGGACCCGCTACGGCCCGCCAAGCTACTGGTCGAAGCTCGGTCGGTCGAAGGGAACCCGGAACACGCGGGACTACATCGCCCAGCAGATAGCCGCCATCGACGGCGTCTCGATGCGGACCGCCCGCCGGGAGATCATGCCCTTCCTCTCGACGATGACCCACCACTGCCGGAACCGCGACCTGACGGTGGCGATGGCGGCCACCTACGACCTTGACGCCGAGCACGTCTCGTTCGTCACCGGGTCGGGCAAGGACACGAACAAGGTGCAGGACATCGTCGCCGACGCCGAGGCACTCAAGGAGGAAGCCGCCGTCGAACACTCCGGCGGGGTTTTCGAGGGTGCGAGTGCGGAAGGCGGTGACGGAGAAAGCGATGCAGTTGACGATTCTGTCGATGCCGACGCTGGCGAAGAGAGCGGCGACCAGCAGGTAACGCTTGCGGCGGACGATGGCGCTGAATCCGACGCCGCCGGGGACGGCACCACTACCGGCGACGAGACAGAGTCCGCGAGCGAGGCAGCCGAAGACGACGACCAGCAGTCCGGCCTCTCTGACTTCATGTAGTCACCGGCCGGTCGTGCCGAGGCCGGGAATCGCGACCCGCTGTTCGACATACTCCATCAGGAGCGACGCCGAGATGACCAGCGCCAGGTACAGCAGGCCGGCGAGGACGAACAGCTCCGTGTACCGGTAAGTTTCGCTGGCGATGGCGTCGGTCCGCTCGAACAGTTCGCGGACGGTGATGAAACTCGCCAGCGACGAGTACTTGATGAGGTAGACGAGTTCGTTCGACCAGCCCGGAATCGCGTAGCGCAGACCCTGGGGCAGGACGACGTGCCGGATTCCATCGACCTTCGAGAGGCCGATTGAACGAGCGGCAGTGAGCTGGCCCTCCGGGACGGAGTTCAGCGCCGAACGGATGTACTCGGACTGGTAGGCCGCGCTGTTGAGCATGAACGCGATGACAGCCACCCAGAACGCCTGGGCGGGGATGAATCCGGTCCCGACCGTGGGGAGTTCGCGGATGACCGTCGTCAGCGGCGTCGCGAAGTAGAGGACGAACAGCTGGGCGAGCAGCGGCGTCCCGCGGAATAGTTCGGTGTAGCCCAGCGCAACCGAGCGAGTGGCGCTCCCGCCGTACACGCGGGCGACGCTGAGCGGGACGGCGATGACGAACCCGAGCGCGATACCCAGCACCGTCAGCAGTATCGTCGCCCACACGCCGGTCGCCAGCGGTGGCAGGTAGGGAATCGACGCCGCCAGGAACTCGAAGAAGCCGGCGACCCAGCCGACGGGGAACCCGACCGGACCGAGACTCGCCGCGAGACCGCCGAGCGCCGCTGCAGCCGCCTCAAACGGTGCAGTCGGGAAGAACGACGTGTTGCGCTCGATGAGCGCGCCGTCCAGCAGGAAGTCGTTCGTCCACCGCACGACGAGCCACATCCAGAAGACCGCGACGGTAAACAGTGTCAGCGGCTGGTCGGTCAGGCCGGCGGCACGGGCCCGAATCGTCCGGCCGGCGGTCGTGGACTCCGATGTTCCCATCGGTCACTCCCCCTCGTGGGTCGTCTCCAGGCGACTGAGGAACTCGCCGGTTCGGGCCGCCTGCGGGTTCTCGAACAGCTGTTTCGGCGGGCCGTGTTCGACGATACGCCCGTCGTCGAGGAAGATGATGTCCGACGCCGCCGACCGCGCGAACCCCATCTCGTGGCTGACGACGAGCATCGTGATGCCCTCGGCGGCGAGGTCGCGCATCACCTCGACCACTTCGCCGACGAGTTCCGGGTCGAGCGCGCTGGTCGGCTCGTCGAACAGCAGGAGCTTCGGGTCCATCGCGAGCGCACGGGCGATGCCGACCCGCTGTTTCTGGCCGCCCGAGAGTTCGGCGGGATAGGAGTCAGCCTGGTCTAACAGTCCGACCTGTTCGAGGTGTTCATAGCCCCGCTCTCGGGCCGCCTCTTTGTCCATACCACGGACCTTCCGCAGGCCGAGCGTGACGTTTCCGAGTGCCGTCAGATGGGCGAAGAGGTTGAAGTCCTGGAACACCATCCCCACTTGCTTTCGGAGTTCGTTCACGTCGGTGTCGGGGTCGGTGACGCAGTCGCCGTCGAGGTAGATGTCGCCGTCGTTGATCTCGGTGAGGCGGTTGACACAGCGCAGCATCGTCGACTTCCCGCTCCCGCTGGGGCCGATGACCACGTCGACGTCGCCGGCGTCCATTTCGAAGCTGATGCCGGAGAGCACCTGTTCCTCACCGTAGGACTTGTACACGTCGTCGAGTTCCAACAGCGGGTCGGTCACGCGCGCTCACCTCCGGGAATGCTGAAGTGGTCGTCGACGTAGTCGAGCGAGCGGTTCGTCACGAACGTGAGAACGAAGTAGATGAGGCTCACAGTCAGGAAAATCTCCAGTGCAGCCGTGCTTCGACCGCCCTGATAGAGGTTCTGTCCGACGGTCAGCAGTTCGCCGAGGCCGATGACGATGGCGATACTCGTGTCTTTCAGGACGATGGTGAACTCGTTTTGGAAGCCGGGGACGCTCCGGCGAAGCGCCTGTGGGACGACCACGCTGCGGATCGCCTGTAGCCGACCCATGCCGACGGCGCGAGCGGCTTCCAGTTGCCCCTCGTCGACGCTCTGGAGCGCGCCCCGGAAGATCTGTGACTGATAGGCGGCGCTCCGGAGACCAAGCGCGATGGTCGCCGTCACGAAGGCGCTGCTCGACACCGAGAGCCCGAAGAACAGCAGGATGATGATGACGAGCAGCGGCGTTCCGCGGAGGACGACGCCGGCCGTCTCGACGGCGCGTTTGAGCGGGCCGCGGCCGTACACCTCGACGGCTCCCGCCGGGAACCCGAGCAGAAAGCCCAGCAGGATGCTCGCCGCTGTCAGGGCGACCGTGACACCCGTGCCGACGAGTAGCAGGTCGAGGTTCCCGACGACGAACGCCCAGTCACTCTGCAACGGAAGGGGTGGCATCGGTTACTGCTGGCCGAACCACTTGTTCGTCAGGTCCTGGTAGGTGCTCCCGTCCTGTACCGTGGCCAGGCCGTCGTTGAGTGCCTGCGTGAACTCGTCGTCGCCCTCGCGGACGCCGAACCCGAAGTTCTCGCCCGTCTCGTACCTGAAGGCGATGGTGACCGGGCGCTGGGCGGCGAAGGTCTGAGCGACCGGCTCGTCGATGACGACCGCGTCGATGTTGCCGTTCTGGAGGTCCTCGACCGCTAACACGTAGTTGCCGTAGGAGTTGTAGTTTGACTCGTCGAGGTTGCCGGGTTCGATGAGCTCCGACTGAATCGTGCTCTCGCCGGTGGTCCCCTTCTGTGCACCGATGGGGCGTCCTGAGAGGTCCGACAGCGACGACGGCGAGAAGTCGCCGTCTTCACGGACGACAATCGCCTGGTTCGAACTGTAGTACGGATCGGTGAAGTCGATGGTCTCGTCGCGCTCGTCGTTGATAGTCATCCCCGCGGCGACCACGTCGATGTTCTCGTTTGTCAGCGCCGGAATCAGCGACTTGAACTCGAACTCCTCCCAGCCGGCCAGGGTGTAGTCGGTCTCGTCGACGACCGCCTCAAGTAGGTCGATATCAAACCCGACGAGTTCGCCGTCCTGCTTCATTTCGAACGGGGGGAAACCCGGTGCAGTTCCGGCAGTGATCTCGGTAGTGCCGTCATCACCGCCACTGCCACCGCCACCACCGAAACAGCCTGCGAGCGAGACAGTTACTGCAGTTCCACCGACCGTGGAGAGATACTGGCGTCGTGAAAGGCCGTCGTCTGACATAATCCCCACCACACGGCAGACCGGAATATATCTTACGTGTTAACCACAGGGGTGGTACACGTGTTCAATCGTCAGCGCGTGCCGTGTGCTGGCTGTCGGCCGATTGTACTGACGGGGACTCCGCCGTGTCGGTGTATGCCCATGCCGTCGCCGCAACCATCGCACCGAAGATGAGCTGTGCGGCCCCGTGGTGGAGCACCTGCGCCGTGGCACCGAAATTGAAGATGGTGTTCGCGCCGAGGAGGACCTGCACCGGGAGCACGACCGTGGCGACGCCTGTCGCGAGCTTGATCCGCCGGCTGTACTCACCGCGCCACGCGGCGATTGTCGAACCGAGGATTCCGAAGCCGGTAATCATTGCGACTAAACGGTGGAACCACTCGACGAAGCTCGCCCAGTTCGCGGGGAACAGCCCCATCCAGCCGTCACAGAACGGCCAGCGTGCCTCACAGGTCAGCCCGGCGCCGATAGCCCCGGTGTACACGCCAAGCAGGATGAGGGCGAACGTCAGCACCGTCGTCGTCGCCACCAGTCGGCGGAAACGGGTGGTCATACCTAGAGCTTCGGTTGCACGTACTTATGCTCTCTTTTCGCGACTTGCCGACGAGTACAATTATCTTTACTGATACTCTCGGAGTCATCTTTATCTACAGGTGTCATGGAATGGAACATAGCTACCTTATGTTCGAACAGATCCGCACCTACATCTACGGCCAGGGGTCCCGTTCCTCGGACGCTACGGCCCAACGGGCGGACGGAGGACTCGTCGCGAGCGACGGGCAGATTCGCTTTCTGACCGACGCTATTGACCCGGACTCGCCGCGACTCAGCGAGTGCTTCGACGACCCCGAGAGCGCCGCAATCGGGTCTCAACACGTCGAACGGCAGTTCGAACTCGATCCCGACGAGCTACGGGCGCTGATCGACGAGTACGAAGCCGCCGGAATCAGCCAGAGCGAGTTCGTCGCAACCCAGGGGTTCGTCACCGAATCGCTCGTCGAAGGTGCGTTCGATCAGCTTCGGGACGAACTCGGGCCGGAGGCACAGACCGCTATCGATTCTGTCGAAGCCGAACTCCAGGAGGGACTGGAAACGACCCAGTACGTCTCCCAGACCGGTGTCGACGCGTTCACCGGGTCCACGACGGACAGCGGCTCCGGCGCGGCACTCGACTACCACAGCGTGTTACATCACATCGGGACGCCGCTCTTTATTCTAGATACGAACGGCGACATCCTCACCTGGAACAGTTCGCTGGAGGAGCTCACCGGGGTCTCCGAATCCGAGGCCCAGGAGATGGAGATGGCGAGCATGGCGTTCTATCCGGACGGTCGACGCGGAAAGACGCTCGCCGACAAGGTCCTCGATGCACCGGAGACCACCCACACGGAGTACGACGTGCCGAAGGTCGAAGACGAGGAGTTCACGCTGTACCGCGATACGAGCGTGATGGCCGACCAGCACGGGAACGAACGCAATATCTCGTTCAGCGCCGCACCGATCTACGACGACGACGGCGAACTCATCGCAGTCGTCGAGATGGTCCAGGACCGGACCGACGAGGCCAATCGCCACGAGGCCGTGACGAGCCTGGTCGAAGAGGTCAAATCGACCATGGCTGCGCTCAAGAACGGCCGGCTCGACGCCCGGGCGTCGTTCGACCGGACCGACGGCGGCGAGTACGTCGACGACCAGCTGTACGAAGTCGTCGACTCGCTCAACGACATGGCCGAGCAGGTCGAGCAGTTGGCAGACCAGGTGGACGAACAGGCACAGCAACTCGCGGTGACCATTCAGCAGGCGAATTCGTCCGCCGAGACCGTCGAAAGCCGGGTGACCGAACAGACTGAGTCACTCACGAAGGCGGCCGACAACATCCAGAACATCGGGGCCGGGATGGAGGAAGTCGCTGCGACATCGAGCGAAGTAGCGTCGGCGGCGAAACGGGCGAAGGACGCCGCCGAAGACGGATCAGACGCCGGCGAGACAGTCATGGAGGTCACCGACGGCCTCACCGAGACGAGCGAAGACCTCGTCGACACCGTCACCGACCTCGACGACCAGATGGACGAAGTCAGCGAGATCGTCGAGATCATCGCCGACGTGGCAGAGCAGACGAATATGCTCGCGCTGAACGCCAACATCGAGGCGGCCCGGGCCGGCGAAAGCGGGAGCGGGTTCGCCGTCGTGGCCGACGAGGTGAAGACGCTCGCCAACGAGACGAGCGAGTACGCCTCCGAGATATCGACGAGTATCAACACCATTCAGGACCAGGCGACCCAGACGGCCGAGATGGTTGAGACGTCACACGAGCAGGTCGAGCACGCGGAGTCCGAGATCGCGGATGCGCTGGATGCGCTGGACGAGATATCCGACGCCGTCGAGGAAGCGACGAGGGGCATTCAGGAAGTCGCCGACGCCAACGACGATCAGGCGAGCGCTATCGAGGACGTGACTTCGATGGTCGAAGACGCGCAGAACCACGCCCAGGAGGCCGAAACGGCGACCAAGGAGATCGTCGAAGCCACCGACCGGCAGGAGGACGCTGTGACCGAGTTGACCGACCGAGTCGGCGAACTCACCAACACGAACTGAGACCCGAAGTCGGCCCATCACGGCGGTGTCCCGGCGACGGATGTTTTCCAATTGACGGGACACGCGCGGGCGAAAAACCGCCGCAAGCCGCCGATGTTCGACAAATGTCGTTGTACCGCTCGTCCGTTGACGGTAAACTTGTCTTTTTTACAGTTGGGTTCGACTTCGGGGTATGGGACTTGACGAGGACGCACTGGAGTACCACCGGAGTGAGCCGCCGGGGAAGATCGAGATCGCGACGACGAAACCGACGAACACCCAGCGAGACCTCTCGCTGGCGTACTCGCCCGGCGTGGCCGCACCGTGTAAGGAGATCGACGAAGACCCCGAGCGGGCCTTCGAGTACACCGCGAAGGGGAACCTCGTCGGCGTCGTCTCCGACGGGTCCGCCGTGCTCGGCCTCGGCGACATCGGCCCGGAAGCCGGGAAGCCGGTCATGGAAGGGAAAGGCGTACTGTTCAAGCGCTTCGCCGACATCGACGTGTTCGACGTGGAACTGGACACGGACGACGCCGAGGCGATGATACAGACGGTACAGGCGATGGAACCGACCTTCGGTGGCATCAACCTCGAAGACATCGCCGCCCCGGAGTGTTTCGAGGTCGAGCGCCGACTCAGCGAGGAACTCGACATCCCGGTGTTCCACGATGACCAACACGGGACCGCGATCATCTCCGGCGCGGCGATGGTCAACGCGGCCGACATCGCCGACAAGGAACTGGACGAACTGGATGTCGTCTTCTCCGGCGCAGGGGCCTCCGCTATCGCCTCGGCGAAGTTCTACGTCTCCCTGGGCGTCTCGAAGGACAACATCACGATGTGTGACTCCTCGGGGGTTATCACCGAGGAACGAGCGACTCACGAGGACCTCAACCGGTTCAAACAGGAGTTCGCCCGCGATATTCCGGAGGGGGACCTCGCCGACGCGATGGAGGGTGCCGACGTGTTCGTCGGGCTCTCCGTCGGCGGCATCGTCGATCAGGAGATGGTGCGGTCGATGGCCAGCGACCCGATCATCTTCGCGATGGCGAACCCGGACCCCGAGATCGCCTACGAGGACGCCAAATCCGCCCGCGACGACACGGTCATCATGGCGACCGGTCGGTCGGACTACCCGAATCAGGTCAACAACGTCCTCGGATTCCCGTTCATCTTCCGCGGCGCGCTCGACGTGCGAGCGACCGAAATCAACGAGGAGATGAAGGTGGCAGCGGCACGGGCACTGGCCAACCTCGCCAAACAGGACGTGCCCGACGAGGTCGTCAAGGCCTACGGCGATCAGCCGCTGCAGTTCGGCCCTGACTACATCATCCCGAAACCGCTGGACCCGCGGGTCCTGTTCGAGGTGACCCCCGCAGTCGCCGAGGCCGCCATCGAGAGCGGCGCGGCACGGACGGAAATCGATACGGAGGCCTACGTCGAGGAGCTCGAAGCGCGGCTGGGCAAGTCCCGCGAGATGATGCGCGTCGTGCTCAACAAGGCCAAGAGCGACCCCCAGCGGGTCGTACTCGCCGAGGGCCACGACGAGAAGATGATCCGCGCGGCCTACCAACTGGTCGAACAGGGCATCGCCGAACCGGTCCTCATCGGTGACGCCGACCGCATCGAGTCCACGCGCCGGAAGTTCGGCCTGGAGTTCGACCCCGCGGTCGTCGACCCCGAGACAGCCGACGTGGCCGACTACGCCGACCGCCTGTACGAAATCCGGCAGCGGAAAGGCATCACCCGCCGCGAGGCCGACGAACTCATCCGGGACGGGAACTACCTCGGCAGCGTGATGGTCGAGATGGGCGACGCCGACGCGATGCTGACCGGGCTCACCCACCACTACCCTTCGGCCCTGCGGCCGCCGCTGCAGGTCATCGGGACGGCCGACGACGCCGACTACGCGGCTGGCGTGTACATGCTGACGTTCAAGAACCGTGTCATCTTCTGTGCGGACACCACGGTCAATCAGGACCCCGACACGGACGTGCTGGAGGAGGTCACCCGTCACACCGGGGAACTGGCCCGTCGGTTCAACGTCGAACCGCGAGCGGCGATGCTGTCGTACTCGAACTTCGGCAGCGTCGACAACCCCGGAACGAAGAAGATCCGCCGGGCGGTCTCTCGCCTGCAGGACGACGACCGCGTCGACTTCCCGGTCGACGGCGAGATGCAGGCCGACACCGCCGTCGTCGAGGACATCCTGCAAGACACCTACGAGTTCTCCGAACTCGACGACCCCGCGAACGTCCTCGTGTTCCCCAACCTCGAAGCCGGGAACATCGGCTACAAACTCCTCCAGCGACTGGGCGGCGCTGAGGCCATCGGACCGATGCTCGTCGGCATGGACAAGCCGGTCCACGTCCTCCAGCGCGGCGACGAGGTCAAAGATATCGTGAACCTCGCGGGCGTCGCCGTCGTCGACGCACAGCAGGAGTAACCGACGCGAGCGTAGCGAGCGTTTTTCGCCGCCGAAAGACTCGCTGCCCTCGTCTTTCGAGCCCTCTTTCGCTCCGCTCACGAGAACCACGTTTTTCGAGGAGTGGTGTGCGAGTGCTGCGAGCACACCCGACGCTGAAAAAGGTGAGAGCGACATGGTGAACTTCGCGGGCGTCGCTGTCGTCGACGCTCAACAGGAGTAATCGACGCGACCGCCTTTTTCGGGCATCGACTACGGAACGCGCAGAGCGCGGTTCGTTCCGAAATCGGTTAAAAACTCAGCGTTCAGGCCTGTCGCCGGAACGCGATGTCACGTATCGCCTCGCCGTCGACCGCGGGTGGGTGGGTGAATGAAGAGCGCATCGATGACGGCCACTGCGCCGACGAGCGATGCGCCAGCGATTGCCGCCTGGATTGAGAGGCCCAGAACGACCGCGGCGACGAGCGTGAGGGCGAACACCGCGGGGATGACGGCGAGGACGAGGTCGTGCCGCGTCGGCGACTGACGCGGCAACAGTTGCTCGGCGTACTGTCCGCTGAAACCGTCCGGTCCGTTAGTTCTGGTACTCAACGTAGCTCACCTCCCACCGTATACTATCCTATTTCTAATACATAAAATTTGGTCTGTGTGACGTTCCCTGAACGTACGTGGTGACGGGGCTCATTATCTTCATAACTTATAGCGATTATCTGCTGTGAAACGCGACTGAAACAAAACGTCGAAGCCACTCGCTCCGATGGTTTCTACCCGTGGTTGTTGTTTCATACATATCCACAGCCACATGTGACAATGCAAACTGCTGTAGGCGTGTACTGAACGAGGAGTCGATGCGTCTACGCGGTGCTATCGGCGACGCTGGGAAAAATGCGATACCGCAGTCGGCGCGGCTGCCGGCTACGTTCCGTCAGTCAGATGCGCCGCCACGCTCCGCGCGTGACGGCGGCGGGACGCGTTCGTTTACGGTCGGCGCGTCAGGGAGGACACACCGGTCCGGCTCGCCGTTGACGTGTGCGTACTGGTCGGGTGCGTTCGCCAGCGGATGGGCGGGGTTACGGTCGCCGGAGATCCGTGCGGCACGGACCTCGCCGAACCCGTTGATACGAGCCTGGATTCCGCGCCAGTGCAGCCCTGTCGCCGGCGGGACCGACACGGAGTGTGGCGGGTCGTAGGCGGAGCCATGAGAGGCCAGCACCTCCGCGTTCACGTTCTCGGCGAGCTGGTCGTGGTCGATGAGCAGTCCGACGCGGGCGTTGGGCGGCGCCCGTCTCGCAAGCACGTCGAGTCCGAGATGGAGCGCCCGGTACTCCGCGACGTTATTGTCGGGGCAGGTGTCTGGGACTGACAGCCTGACGACGCGCTCACCGTCGAGAGTCTCGACGACGACACCCAGCCCGCCCGTCGGGCTGTCCGACCCGCTGTCGGGTGATGCCGTGCCGTTGTGGGGCCTGAACGACCCGTCTGTGGCAATGTAGAAGTCTCGATGGTGACTCCGCGGCGGGTGCGCGATGTGCGGCGTCGGTGATTCATCGAACAGGTCTCGAAGTGACGGCCGGCCGTAAGCGGCCATAGTTTCCGTTGGGTAAGCAGGGTATTAAATATATTCCCTCGATGGGGTCCTCGTCCCGGTACAGTGGTTTGGACGGGTTACTGGACAGACCACTTTCCATTTTAACCCTGTGTCCCACGCCGGATCTGTTAGCGGGTGAGAAAGAGTTATATCGACGTAGTTCCATGTTATCAATACACATGACTCCAACGAAAATTCGTGAACGACTCGAAGAGTCAGAGGGTCGGGTCGACAAGGAGCTGTTCGTCAGCGCGCTAGAGTACGTCCGGGACGACGGCCGTTCCCGTCGTTAACTGTATTTTTATTGTGGCTAGCGGAGGAGCACGGGGATAGCGAGCGGCGGGACTAGCGATTCAAGCGGCACCTGTCGGGCCACTCGGTGGAGCGGGTCAGTCGTCGGTGAGTTGCCAGCCGTCACCGGCCGATTCGACGACGCCGCGTCGTTCCATTTCGCTGGTTACCTCGCCCAGTCGGTTCGGCTGTGCGATTTCTAAATTCGTGCGGCTGACGCCGTGGTACTCCCGCAGTAGCTGGCGGATGTCGTCTTCGGTATGGGTCTGCTGGTCGCTCTTCGCCATCACGCCCGCGGTGAGTTCGATCATGTCTTCCACGAAGTTCCAGGGGTAGACGACCCAGGTCCACTCGTCGAGGCGTTCGCCGACGAACTCCGGCTCGTGGTCGCTGGTCTGGAGCAACTGGAGCGTCGCCGTCCGGACGCTGCTCGGGTTTCGGTCGCGGACGCACTCGGCGGCCGTCTCGATGGACTGGCCGGTGTCAGCGATGTCGTCGACGACCAGTACGTCCTTCCCCTCGACCGCGCCGTCGGCCAGCGGGTATTTGATCTGGGCCTCCTCACCTTTCGCCGCCGTGCCGACGTAGTGCTCGACTTTCAGACTCGCCAGGTCGTCCAAGCCGAGGAAGTCACAGAGACAGCGCCCGCCGAACCAGCCGCCCCGTGCCAGTGCGACGACCACGTCGGGCTCGAACTCCGCGGCTTTCACGTCGTCGGCCACGTCTCGACAGAGGCCGTAGATGTACTCCCAGTCGGTGATGGTACACGAGAACTCGTCCGGTAGCTCGCCCATACGAGATGGCGTGTGTGGCCGGACTTAACCGTTGCATATTCCGCATCAGTTGCCGAGCCCAGAACGGCCCGCTACGTGTCGGGGTCGCCCTTCCGGAACTCCCGCAGGAGGACCGTCGCGTAGCTCCCCTTCGGGAAGGAGAACGAGAACGTGAGGTCGGCGTTTTCTCGCTCAACACCGAGATCCGTCCGGAGCAGAATGGCCCGCCGCGTCCCGTCGCTGTCGAACGCGCCGGGGAGGTCGAAATCGCCCTGCTCGAGGCCGACGTCGTCGAGGACTTCACGGGCGATGTCGCCCGGCTCGCCGCTGCCGAGTTCGGTGTCGGTCCCGACCAGCGGCGCGGTGACGAACGCTCGGCCGCGCTCGCAGTGGCGCTCGACGGTCGACAGCCGCTCGGCAGTGACCTGCTGGGTGCGGTCGGCGTCCGGAATCGGGAAGTCCTCGGGCGCGTCGCTGTCCCGGAAACAGACCACGTCGCCCTCGACGGGTCGGTCGAAGGGGAGCCCACGGTCCAGCCGTTCCGAGAGGATCCGATTGAACACGTAGGACTGGGCGGCGTTGACGAACAGCGACTGGAGGTTCGACGGCAGCGCCTCCAGCGCCTCGCGGAAGTCCGCCGGCTCGTCGCCTCCGTTCTCGACCAGCCGGTGACAGATGGAGCGTTCGTAGCCCAGCGCGCCGGGTAGCTTGTCCAGCGCGCCGGCCCAGTCGTGGGTTTCGTCGACGTACGCGCGGGCCTCCTGCGTCGACTCCGGTTCGCGCTTGTTCGGGTTCCCGACGTAGGCGAGGACCGCCTCTTCCCACTCGCCGCGGGCGATTGCCAGCCCGACCTCGTGGGTGACCGGCCGGCGCGATCCGAACCGCTGCTGGCCGAAGTAGTTGGGCACACCGACCGTCGTTTCGCCGTCCGGCAGTGTGGGATCGCTAGAGCGGTCTTCGCCCGATAGCGGGTCGTCCCCGCTGGCGAACGCACGCAGGTCAGCCACCACGCTGGCGGCGTTATCGGTGTTCTCGGTGTCCCGGACGACGATCTCGAAGGCGTTGCCCGCCAGGTCGCCGAAGAGGATGGGGCGGCCGGCGCGGCCGATAACCTCGATGTCCGTGCCGCCGATCTCCGGCAGGTCCTCGGCCGCGACACCCTTCACTGAGAACAGTTGGGTCGTGACCGCACGCTTGTCCTTCGTCCCCGCCCACGACACCCGCTCGCGGGAGATGCCCAGCCTGTCGGAGAGTTTGCTGGCGAAGTCGTTGGTCTCCCAGTTGCGAAGCTCCGCCCGGAAGACGAGATGCGGATACGCCCCGGTGTCGGCGTCGACCGGCTCGGTGTCGAACGCCTCCAGTTCCCGCACGCGGAAATCCGCGGGCGACGAGCGGAGGCGGCCGCCCACCCCGTCGGCGTCGCTGACGTAGTACTCCATACCGACCGCCCGCTCGATTGGGTGGGCCTCTCGCATTGACTGAATGTTTGCGGGTCGGCGCTTAGGGTTGGCGCTTGCGGGCTCGGCACCCTCCCGCACCACTGCCGATACCTAGTGTTATCACGGCACACATACTACCTGTGAGTAGGTCGTGGCTATGCGGGCGACCGGAGAGCACCACGATGCCAAAGCTAGCATGTAAGAGCTGTGGACGGGAGATAACGTTCGACAGGGACGGCCAGGAGTCCCGCGCACCGATGCGGTACTGTCCACGCTGTGGCGACGAGTTCCCGCCCCGCGACGAGTGGTAGGCACAGCACGGCGGTTTATTTGTAGGCCTCGAACTCCCTGCCGAAGGCGATGAAGTAGGCCACACCGACGAGGCCGACGACCGTAGCGACGCCGAAGGCCAGTTCCGGACCGGCCTGTATGACGACATCGCCGACGGGCACTGCCCACTCGCTCCCGTAGAGCCAGCCGCCGAGCGCGGCGCTCGGGATGACCAGCGTGTTCCGAAGCAGGTAGTACGTCCCGGTGACGCGGCCGCCGGTGTCCTGTTCCGCCGGGCCGACGATGAGCGCCTTGTGGGCGGGCAGGCCGGCAAAGCGCAGGCCGGAGAACGCGAACAGCAACACCAGCACCCACTGGTTCCCCGGGGCGAAGATGAGCAGGAGCGGGAAGACGGCGTAGACCAGAAAGCCGAGCGCGACGGCGGGCTTGAGGCCGGCCCACTCGGTGAGCTTTGCGACGGGAGCCATCGAGAGGATGGCGACGACCATCTCGACGCCGAGCAGGACGCCGAAGAAGGCGTCGGGCCGTAGCTCCACGCCAAAGCCGGTGAACCCCACCGAGAGAAATTCCGTGACCACGATGACAAAAAACACGTACACCATACCGTTGGCGAAGCGGACGAACGTATCGGCGACCAGAAGCGGTCGGAGCGTCGGCGGCATCGTCCGCAGATCAGCGAGTATCTGGTCGATACCTTCGAAGGACTTCCCGAGCGTGTCCTCGCTCGCGTCGTAGAGGAAGTGCTGGGCGACGGTGGCGACGAGGCCACAGGCCAGCGCGACCAGGAGCACCCGCTGGAACCCATCGACGAAGGTTGCGGTCGTCGCGAGCAGCGCCGCGGCGGCGAGCGGCCCGAGTAGGAAGCCGAGGCGGCGGAACATCTCCGTACTGGCAAACCCCATCGCCAGCCGCCCCGGCGGGACGCTCTGCTTGACGATGGCGAAGGTCGCACCCAGCCCGAAGGACTTCCAGGCCTGTGCGAGAAAGAGGCCGACGAACACGAGCGTCCAGGCCGGCAGCGTCGTCGCGCCGAGCGTGATGTCGCCGACGACCGAGGCGAGATACCAGATGCCGAAACCGACCGTCGCAAGCGTCGCGAAAGCGGTCAGCGCCAGCCGCGAACCGATGCGGTCCGACACCGCGCCCCCGGGGTAGGGGTACACCGCGCTGATGAGGTTCCCGACGCTCCCGTACAGGCCGATGACGCCGGCGCTGGCCCCCAAAATACGCATGTACTCGGGGATATAGCGGCTGGTCATCTGGAACGCGAGGCTGAACGCTAGCATGGACAGCGACAGCACGAGCACGTCCCGCTCCAGCGCGAAGAACTGCCGGAAGGAGTCGAGCAGGTCCACGTCCTCCTCGGCTCCCGTCTCGGTTGCCATTATCCGAGTGCAGTTTCCCCAACAACTTAACGCTCGAAGAAGGGGCAATGAGCCATAGCTGTCCCGCCGGGCCCCTGCTCAGTACGGGAGCACGAACAGGACGACCGCCAGGAATGGTGTGAGAGCGAGCATCATCGCGATGGCGTAGCCGAACATCTCCCGGGCCTTGATGCGGGTGATAGCGAGCAACGGCAGCGCCCAGAAGGGGTTCAAGAGGTTCGTGTGGGCGTCGCCGACGGCGTATGCCATCGTCGCCTGGCCGGCCGGGACCCCAAGATTCTGAGCGGCTTCGAGAATCGGCGGGCCGAGGATGATCCACTCGCCGCCGCCGGAGGGGGCGAAGATGTTGACTGTCGCACCGGCGAGCCAGGCGATGACCGGGAACGTCTGGGGCGTGGACAGCGAGATGAGCCCGCCCGCCATCAACTGCGCCAGCCCGGAGGTGGCCATCATCCCCTGGATGCCGGCGAAGAACGGAAAGAGCAACACGATGCCCGACGCAGCGGTCGCCGCCTCGCCGAACTTCTCCCGGTAGGTCTGTGGGTCCATGTAGATGAAGATGCCAATCGTCAGGAAGCCGAAGTTGACGATGTTCAGTCCGAGCGCGTCGATGCCGGACTGGACGAACTGTGAGGCGACCAGCGCGATGCCGGTCAGGCCGATAATTCCCCCGAGAACGCGGCTGTGGTTGATGCGCTCGGCCGGGACCTGTTGGGAGGTCGCAGTCGCTTCCACGCCACCGTCGCTCGCGGACTCGAACAGGTCGTCTTCGGGGATGTAGTGCGTGATGCCCCGTGCCTGGTCGCCGGTCGGCGTGATGACGTAGAGGACGACGAGGGCGTAGGCTATCGAGAGGCCGGTCAGAATGAGGCCGTAGGGGTGGAAGATGGTCTCCGAGGCGGAGACGACGACGTCGATGACGCCCTGCTGGATGAACTCGTTGCCCTCGGTTGCGAGGAGGAGCGGCGCGGACCCGGACAGCCCCCAGTGCCAGGTGAGGCCGAGACCGAGATAGCCGGCCACACAGAGGACCGGATAGTGGACGGCGATGCCGTTTTCGTGGGCTGTCTTGCCCATCTCCCTGGCGAAGATCGCACCGAGGATGAGGCTCAATCCCCAGTGAATCCAGCCAAGCAGCATCGTCAGCAGGCCGACGAGAACGACCGCCTGTTTCCCGGTGTTGGGAATCTCCGTCAGTCGGCGGATGCCGGCGTTGATACGCGGATGGTACGCTACGACGAAGCCCGTCATCAGAATGAGGACCATCTGCATCGAGAACGTCAGGAAGGCCCAGAAGCCGTCGTACCAGAACCCGACCATCTCGACGGGGCCGGAGCCGGTGAGGCCGACGCCGGCCAGGAACACGACGTAGCTGAGGATGAGCGCGAACAGGAACGGGCTGGGCATCCACCGTTCTACCCACGCGGAGAGTCGATAGCCGATACGTTCGAGGGTAGTCTCACCTGTGTTACCAGCCGACATACTGTTACCACCTCCTCGCGAATATATCATAAAAGTTTGCTACTATTATGACAGTTCTGTGCTGATCACCGTCGCGCCGCGGCGGCACCGCGACTTAATGTCCGAACCAGCTCTGACGGATGATTTTATTCCGAGTGCACAGCAAGCTAGAGTATGACATATCGAATCGTCGTCTCGGACACCAAAGTGATGAACAGGGAGACACGGGCGGCGGTGCTGAACGCGGTCGACGCGACCGTCGAAACGACAGGGGCGAAAGAGCCAGCGGCCGTCGCACGCGCAGTGGAAGGCGCGGATGCGCTGATCGTCGACGCCGGGACGCAGGTCACGGCAGAGGTCATCGCCGCCGCCGATTCGCTCAAAGTGGTGGGCCGGGCCGGCATCGGCGTGGACAACATCGACGTGCGGGCGGCGGTCGCGGCCGGCGTGACAGTCGTCAACGTCCCCGAGTACTCCGTCGAGGAGGTGTCGACCCACGCGTTCGCGCTCATGCTCGCCTGCCTGCGGAAGATACCGACGTTCGACCGGTCGGTCAAGCGTGGCGAGTGGGAGTGGGCAGCCGGACAGCCGATGCATCGCCTCGCCGGCAACACCGTCGGCCTCGTCGCCTTCGGCAAGCTCGCCAGCCGGTTCGCCGCGAAGCTCCGGGGTTTCGACGTCGATGTCGTCGCCTACGACCCGTACGTTCCCGAGTACCGGATGGGCGACCTCGGCGTCGAGTCGGTCACGTTCGAGACGCTGCTGGCCGATTCCGACATCGTCTCGCTGCACGCGCCGCTGACCGACGAGACGCGAGGGATGGTTGATGCGGACGCGCTCGACCGAATGCGCGAGGACGCACTGCTCGTGAACACGGCCAGGGGTGGGCTCGTCGACGAGACGGCGCTGTACGACGCGCTCGTCAGCGGGAGCCTCGGCGGGGCCGGGCTGGACGTGCGCGAGTCGGAACCACCCGGGGAGTCGGCGCTACACGACCTCGACAGCGTCGTCTGTAGCCCCCACGTCGCGTGGTACTCCGAGGAGTCCCGGGTCGAGCTGACACAGACCGTCGCCGAAGACGTCGTCCGGGTACTGCGGGGCGAGGAGCCAGAGAATCCTATCGACCCCGAAACCGGCTGGTTCTGACGGTCTCAGCGGCCGAGACAGTTTACGTGTCGGCTCCGTCGAGGAGTTCGACCGCGAGTTCGGCGGCCTCGACCGCCGACTCGCCGAACACGTAGGTTATCGGTTCGATGCCGAACGCGCCGCTGTGGTAGATAACGCGGGGGACGTCGCAGCGTTCGCGGAAGGCCGCTTCGAGCCGTTCGTCCCGATCCTCGTAGCCGGCGTCGAACTCCAGCGGGTCGATGCCCCGTTCGCGGGCGGCATCGAGGAGCGCCTCGTCGGTCGTCAGATTGAGCGCCGCTCGGCGCGAGGAGTCGACCGCCATCGCGGCCAGTATCGTCCGTGCTACGTGTTCCGACGCGCCGAACTCGGGGTTCGACGGAACGTTGACCCGCCCCCGCAGATCGTGAATCCGGCCGGGGACCGCCGCCACGTCGAGCGCGTCCTCGGCGTCCGGCAGCGCCATGCCGACGTTCATCCCCACGTTCGGGATGGCGTCGACGACGACGGCGCTGTCCGCCAGCAGTCGCGTGGCTCGCCGGACCGACGACAGCACGGCCCGTTCCTCCAGCACCGCGGTGTCTGTCCCCCGAACGCAGAGGTCACAGCCCATCCCCTGCAGTGCCGGCATCTCCTCTTCGTGGACCGCACAGATCGGCCCCCGATCCTCGAACTCACGGACCAGGGCGAGCAGTTCGCCCAGCACCGCGTACTCGTCCATCTCGCCCGCGGCCAGCCCGTCGGCGATTCGCTCGATAGTCTGTTGCATCCGGGCGTCCTCACGGAACCGCTCCTCGATGGTGACCGACCCGCTGGCGTACTTGCTCACTGCGGCCTGTGTCACCCCGAGCTGGTCTGCGATATCCTGCTGAGTCCACCCCTTCTGGTCGAGTTCCGTGGCAAGCATCGCCCGGGCCGTCGGGAGAAATCGCTCGACCACGATTTCGCTCGGCAACTGCAGTGTCATTGCCAGACATGAGGGGCGTGGTTCGTTTAGCAGTTGGGACTACGAAAGATGCGGTCGACTGCATAGACGGGTGCAGACAGGCAAAAAGCTCCGAGACGGTCAGATCCCGCGGCTCGCTTTGCGCGTCACTCATCGCCCGAATACAACCTGGTTGTATTAGCAGAATATAATACGCCGGGGCGTGTTGTATCGACTACCAATGGCGTTCAGCGACCACCTGCTCGACATCGGTGAGGACATCTGGGACGCACAGAAGGACCACCCGTTCGTCCGCGAGTTGGCCGACGGGACGCTCGACGAGGCAGCGTTCGAACACTGGGTGAAACAGGACTACCGGTACCTGCAGGACTACGCGCGGCTGTTCGCGCTCGCCGGCGCGACGGCAAACGACGAGTCGACGATGACGCACCTGCTCGGGGTCGCCCATCAGGTGCTCGACACCGAGATGGACCTCCACCGGGAGTTCGCGGCGGAGTACGGTATCTCGGAGCGGGAACTGGAGTCGACGGCAAAAGCCCCGACCTGCCTGGCGTACACGAACTTCCTCGTCCGGACAGCCTACGAGGGCCACGAGGCGGAGATCGCTGCCGCGCTATACCCTTGCATGCAGGGTTACCTCGACGTGGCCGAACACATGGCCGACCTGGCCGACGGCGAGCACCGGTACACGCCCTTTATCGAGATGTACACCAGCGACGATTTCCGCGAGGCGACGGGCTGGTGTCGGGCGTACGTCGACCGCTGTGGCGAGCGCTATTCCGGGCAACGCGACGCCATGGAGAACGCATTTCTGACGAGCGCGAAGCTCGAACACCGGTTCTGGGAGATGGCCTACACGCAGGAGGGGTGGGAGCTATGACGACGGCCGAAACGTACTCGGCGTACGCCGACCGCGTCACGGACCCCCGATTCACCGAGTGGCTTCGCGAGCGGAGCCAGCCGACCTGGGACGCCGCCGTCGAGCACCGCTTTGTCGAGGAACTCGGAGCCGGCACGCTTGACGAGGACGTATTCGCGGCGTATCTGGTGCAGGACTACGCCTTCGTCGACGAACTCGTCGGGGCGTTCGGCCACGCGGTCGGGCAGGCCCCAGACATGGCCGCCAAACGGCGGCTTGTGGAGTTTCTCGATACCGTGACCGACGAGGAAGACGACTACTTCGAGCGCTCGTTCGACGCGCTGGGTGTCGCAGACGAGCGCTGGCAGGACCCCGAGCCGACGCCGGCGACGGCAGCGTTCATCGACCTGCTCGGTCGCGCCGCCCGGGAGGGCGGCTACGCCGAGACGCTGGCCGTGCTCGTCCCCGCTGAGTGGATATACGAATCGTGGGCGACGGCGGCCGCGGAAACACACGGCGACCCGAACAGCGACGGCCTCCCCAGCGCGGGGATGGGGCTGCCGTTCTACTTCGCCGAGTGGGTGGACCTCCACGCCGTCGACTCCTTCGTCGCGTTCGTCGACTGGCTCCGGGGCGAACTCGACGCCGTCGGGCCGACGCTTTCGCCCCGCCGGGAGGCCCGCGTCGCGTCGTTGTTCGACCGCACGGTCACACTCGAACAGCGGTTCTTCGAGACGGCCTGCGAGAACCCCCAAGCGACAGTCGACAGCGAGGTGAGCCCGTAGATGGTCTCCTCCGCTGTCGTTCTCGCCCTGACCGCGGCGACCGTCCTGGTGTTCACCGGCGTCGGCCTGCTCGCCGCTCGCGGCCGCATCGACTCGGTGGAGACGTACATCTCGGCCCGCGACTCGGCCGGCAGCGGGACTCTCGCCGCGACGGTCATCGCGTCGATGATGGGCGTCTGGATTCTGCTGAGCCCCGCCGAGGCCGGGGCCGCCTTCGGCGGGCTGCCTGCCGTGCTGGGCTACGCCATCGGCAGCGCGATTCCGCTCATCCTCTTTGTCCCGGTCGGCGCTCGCATCCGCGAGGTGATGCCCGCGGGCCACTCGCTGACGGAGTTCGCCTACGCCCGCTTTGGCTCCGGGATGTATCTGCTCGTCCTCCTCGTCTCGGTGTTCTACATGTTCATCTTCCTCGCCGCGGAGATGACCGGCATCGCCGGCGCGCTCGCGCTCGTCGCAGACGTGCCGCTCTGGCAGACCTCGCTACTCATCGGCGGCTTCGTCCTCGTCTACACGACCTACGGCGGCCTGCTCGCCAGCATCGTCACCGACACTGTCCAGACGCTGATCATCCTCCCGCTCTTAGCCGTCGGTTTCGGCGGCGCGCTTCTCTCGCTGGGCGGCGCGAGCGAGCTCCACGCGACGGTGGTGTCTGCCGACCCGACGCTGCTCGACCCGGGGTTCGGTCCCGGTCTGGAGTTCGGACTGTACGTCGCCTTCGCTCTCCTCGGCGCGAACATGCTAAACCAGGGCGTCTGGCAGCGGGTGTACGCCGCCGACGGCGAGCGCGCCTTGCGGCGTGGAATGGGTATCGCCGCCGTCGTCGTCGTGCCGATGCTCCTGCTCGCCGGCCTGTTCGGCATCGCCGCCGCGGGGCTGGGCCTCACAGAATCCGGCTCGGCGAGCATCGCCTTCTTCCTCGTGCTGGCGGAGGCGTTCCCGACGTGGGTGACCCTCGCCATCGTCGTCCTCGCGGTGCTCTTGGTGATGAGTTCGGCCGACACGATGTTCAACGCTATTGCCAGCGTCGTCACCGCCGACCTCGCCCGACTGCTCGACGACCCCGACCAGCGGACCCTGTGGCTCGGCGGCCGCGGGCTGACCGTCGCTGTCGCGCTCGCCGCGATTTTCATCGGCGCACAGGGGTACAGCGTCCTCCAGTTGTTCCTGACCGCCGACCTGCTGGCCGCCGGTGTCTTCGTGCCCTTCCTCGCCGGTCTCTACACCGAGCGGCTCACCGGGCCGGGTGCGTTAGTCTCCGGCATTGCGGGGCTACTTGTCGGGTTCGCCTACTTCCCGTCGCTCCGTGGCCTCGTCGCCGCCGTGCCAGGCGTCGGGAGTATGCTGCCAGCGCCGTCGTTCCTCATTGCTTTCGCCGGCGCGACGCTCGTCTCGGCCGCCCTCACCGTGGTTGCGACGCTTCTCGGCGGGGCCGACGCCGACCTCGAAAGCCTCGGGCGGGAGGTCCGCGCGCTCGACGATCCGGTGGCTGACGGGGGGTCCGAGCAATGACTCTACCAGCCGTCCTCCCCCTCGCCGCGCTCGGGTCAACCGCGTTCGCGGCGCTGGCCTGGGGGTCGATTCTGCTCGTGCTCGCCGTCTTCCTCGCCGTCGGCTGGCTTGTTCTGACCGAGTAGCCCGACCACGGTGAAAGCCTGAAGATGAGATTTTCATGGTAACAAGACACATACTTATCATGATGGGGTGCGGAGCATCGCACATGCAGACCTTCGTGCTTGCGACGAACTCCGAGACTGTCAGCCAGATACTGTGTTCGTACCTCGAAGGAGTCCTCGACCCGGAAGACAGCGTGTACGCGGTCAATTCTCAGCCGGGCGGGGACAGTACGCCATCTGACGCGGTCGCCGACGGGAAGGCTGCGCTCGAAGTCGTCTCGGACCGTCTGGGCGACCAGGTGTCCGTCGAGACGTACCAGATAATCCGGGGGAACAGCCCCGCTGAGGACGTGTTCGACATTGCCGAAGAGGTCGACGCCGACGAGCTCGTCATCGGCGTCCGCAAGCGGAGCCAGACCGACCGGCTCATCTTCGGCAGCGTCGCGCAGGACATCATGCGGCAGTCTGACTACCCGATGCGGGTCGTTCCACGAGAATAGGCGGTGACTGACGGAACGGCACCGCGGCTACTTGGGTACAAAAACGCAAAACGCCCCAGCCACCGGTGTGGCCGGGTTATTCGGCCGTCTCGTAGTCGTCGAAGGCGTCGATTTCGACGCCCTCGTCGGTGATTTCTGCGAGCACGACACCGTTGCCGGACCCGGTGTCACGCTCGGCTGCGGCGTTGACCGCCCGGATCGCCAGGTCGCGAGCCTCGCCGAGGCTCATCTCGGGGTCGTACTGCCCTTCGATGGTCCCCGTCGCGACCATCGTCCCGGAGCCGGTGACAGTGTAGTCGTCTTCGAGCACGCCGCCAGCGGGGTCGACGCTGTAGACGTGGCTGCCCTCTTCGTCGACGCCGCCGACGATCGGGTTGATGGCGAAGTACGGGCCGCCGCGGGCGAAGTTGCCCGCGAGCGTCGCCAGCGCGTGAATCGAGAGCGGTTCGTCGCGGCGGACCTCGTAGAGGTCGGCCTCGGCGCGCAGCGAGCGGATGAACGACTGGGCCCCGCCGACGCTGCCGACCAGCGTCATCGCGGCCGTCGGGTGGATCTGCTCGACCTTCTGGACCTGCTTGTTCGAGACGAAACGGCCACCGAGGGAGGCGCGGCGGTCCGTCGCGATGATGACGCCGTTTTCCGTCGAGATGCCGACGGTCGTCGTCCCGGTCTTGACGACGTTCTCCTCGTCACGGCCGCCGTCCTCGTTCGGAAGATTCCCGACCTCGGGTTCGTAGGCGTCGGTCAGTCGGTTCTCGGGGTCGTACATCAGTTCTCACCCCCGAGTTCGAACTCTTCCAGGCGCTCGGCGATGTCGTCCTCGGCGAGCTTTTCGAACTGCTCGCTTTCCACGTCGATGGTGGCGATGTCGACGCCGGTCGCGTCGAGGCCGTCCTCGTTGACCGAGGCCAGCGCCCGGAGCGCGAGTTCGATGCCGGCTTCGAGGTCCATCTCCTCGGCGTACTCGTCCTCGAGGAACGTCTGGATGTCCTCGCGGGAGCCGCCGATGGCGACTGCCTGCCACTCGTAGGGCGTCCCCGAGGGGTCCGTCTCGAAGAGGCGCGGTTCGCCGTCCTCGATACCGGCGACCAGCAACGCCACACCGAACGGGCGCGCGCCGCCTGTCTGGGTGTACTGCTGGATGTAGTCCGTGATCTCCTTCGTCAGCGACTCGACGGAGGCGGGCTCGTCGTAGCGCAGACGATTGACCTGGGCCTGGCGGCGCGCCACGTCGATGAGCTGGCGCGCGTCGGCCACGTGGCCCGCGCTGGCGACGCCGACGTGGGAGTCGATCTCGTGGATCTTCTCGATGCTGTCACGCTCGATGAGCGGCGACCGGGCGTGGCGGTCCGCGGCGATGACCACGCCGTCCTCGGTGCGGACCCCGACGCTCGCGGTTCCGCGCTTGACGGCTTCTCGTGCGTACTCGACCTGATAGAGGCGTCCGTCCGGGGAGAAGATAGTGATCCCGCGGTCGTAGGCCTGTTGTTCGTTTCCTTGCATGATGTATCGTGTTGTTGTTCACCTGAGGTTAGGGTTGCTCTTATATAACCGTATCGCGGGCCGCTGCCCTCAGAACAGCGGCAGGTCGCCGGTGACGCGGTCCACAATCTCGTCCTCGGCGGGGCCGACGGCGAGCGCCGTCACGGTCCCCGGATCGAGCTGTGTGTGGCCGGCGTCTCGGACGACCGCATGCGGCAGGCCTTCGCGCTCGGCCACGTCCGCGAGCTCGAACAGCTCGGACTCGCTGGTGGCCTTCAGGACGACTTTCTTCTGCCCCGCGCCCTTCCAGGCTTTGCGGGGTTTCGGGCCGGCGTCTTCGTAGGCCGACAGCGAGGCGTGGGCAACCTGGGCGGCGAGCTTGCCCTCGCCCATGCCGATGTCGGCCCGCGCGACGATAGCCTGCTTCATACGATTACATGGCCACCCGTACTTAAACTCCCGTCGGACTCCCTCCACGGTTGCACATACCACAGAGTACATACGCCGTGGCCGAGCACACCCCGGAGATGCCCTCCACCATCCGAACGTTCCTCCTGCGACCGGGTACGTTCTTCGAACAGCGACGTGACCAGCTGAACGGACTCCGTGGCGGCGGCCTCGCTCTCGGCATCGCCGTCGCCGTCACAGTCGTTCTCGGAATCGCACTCCGGCTGTTCGCCGCGCAGTTCACCGGCACTGTAGAGCGAGACAACCCCGCACGGCCGCCGGACCAGATGTGCGAAGACGGCGGTGTCGGCGGGATGACCGTCGCTGGCTGTGACGAACCGGCGACGAGAACTGTCGAAATCGGGTCACTCATCTGGGACTATGCGACCGAGGTCCTTCCGGGGCTGTTTGTCGGCTTCGTCATCGTCTGGATCGGATTGATGATCGGTCTGTACGTCGGGGCAAAGCTAGCCGGTGGCTCCGGTCAGTTCGGCGAGACGGCAGAAATAACCGCCTGGGGCCTGCTCCCGTCCGTTGTCGGCGTTGCCGCCGGCGGTGCTGCACTCGTCTTCTTCGCTGCCACCACCGATCTCTCCGCGTCCGCTCCGGAGCTGCTGCTCGAACAGGTTCGGCGTCTACAGAACGGGCTCTCTGGGCTCGTATTCCTCGCAATACAGGTCGGTACTGCAGCCTGGCAGGCGTACATCTGGGCTGGCGGGCTCCGAGTCGTCCACGAGATTAGCAGGTACGCGGCGGTCGCCATCGCCGTCATCGCCGCGACGCTCCCCGTGATAGCCTCCTGACACTGTCAGCTGTAAGTCTGTCAAGAATTACGCCACCGCGAATATCTTACAATAGTTACAGCCGACAGTATGAGAATCGGGGAGTTTAGGCTTCCGGCCGCACACGCCACTCTCATGATACTCTCTGATGCGGACATCCTCCGACGGCTGGAACAGGGTGACCTCGTCGTCGAACCGCTCGACGACCCGGACATCCAGATTCAGCCGGCCAGCGTCGACCTCCGTCTCGGCCGGGAATTCCTGGAGTTCCAGCACGCCAACATCCCCTGTATCCACCCGAACTCCGAGGACGAAGTCGCCGACTACGTCGAGGAGACGGTCATCGAGGAAGGCGGGGAGTTCATTCTCCACCCCGGCGATTTCGTGCTGGGGACGACCCACGAACGCGTCGCCATCCCCGACGACCTCATCGCCCACGTCGAAGGCCGCTCGTCGCTTGGCCGGCTTGCGATTGTGGTGCACGCGACGGCCGGCCTGTGTGATCCCGGGTACGAGGGCCAGATCACGCTCGAACTGTCGAACCTCGGCACCGCGCCCGTCGCGCTCACGCCCGGGATGCGGATCTCGCAGCTCACCTTCACGGAACTCAAGACCGCTGCAGACCGCCCGTACGGGGCCGAGCGCGGCTCGAAGTACCAGGGCCAGTCCGGGCCGCAGGCGAGCAAGATACAGGGAGATAGAGAATTCGGAGGCGACCAATAGATGCGGTTCATCGAGGAGATCGTCGTCGACGACTTTTTGCCGACGTTTCGCTCGCTGCTGGCCGACGCTCTCAGGGAGCGCGGGCTGACACAGTCCGAAGTCGCCGACCTGCTGGGAATCAGCCAGAGCGCGGTGTCGAAATACGTCCACGGCGACGTGGCGCGCCACGACGATCTGCTGGCCCATCGCGGGCTGGAGGAACTGGTCGAGCGACTGGCTGACGGGCTGGCCGATGGGGATATGAGTTCCGTCCAGGCGCTGGTCGAGACGGAAGTGTTCATCCGCGAACTCGAACAGGGCGGCGTGCTCGCGCAGTTACACGAGGACGCGGTTCCGGAGCTTGGCGACTACGACGACGAGTTCGCCGTCCACGACCCGGACTCACAGTTGCGGTCGGCCGAGCGGACGCTCGCGTCGGTGCGGCGCGGACTCAGCGTGCTGGAAAACACCAGCGGGTTCGCGACGCTCATCCCGGCGGTCGGGTCGAACCTCGTCCAGTGTCTCCCCGACGCCGACAGCATCGAGGACGTGGCCGCCGTCCCGGGGCGGATTCTCGACGTGAAGGGACGGGCGACGATTCCGGCGGACCCGGAGTTCGGCGTCAGCGAGCACGTCGCATCGCTGTTGCTGGCGGCGCGGGCTGCCGGGAGCGACGCCCGCGCGGTGTTGAACGTCCGGTACGACGACGGCGTCGTGACCGCGCTACGAGATGCCGGTCGGACCGTCGTCGAGTTCGACGCCGAAGAGAGCGTCGAGCCGGCCGTCGCGGCCGCGCTGGCCGACGACCCGGGGGCCGACGTGCTCTATCACACCGGCGCGATGGGTATCGAGCCGGTGGTGTACCTGCTCGGGGACGACGCTGTATCGGTCACCGAAACGGCACGCGAGATCCTGTGACCGACGCGCAGTCGTTTTACGGCCGGTGGGCGCGAGTGTACGACTGGGTAGCGAGTGCGCCCGGCGTGGCGTCCTGGCGCGACCGGACAGCGGACTCGCTGGCGCTCGCGCCCGGCGACACCGTCGTCGAGATGGGCTGTGGTACGGGCGCGAACGTGCCCCACCTCCGGGAGCGGGTCGCCCCGTCGGGCCGGGTCGTCGGCATCGATGTGACACGTGAGATGCTTGATCGGGCACGCGAACGGCCCGCGAGAACCGCCGAAGGCGTACACTACGTGCAAGCCGACGCTGCCCGTCCGCCAGTCCGAGAGGCGGACGCCGTCCTGGCGACGTTCGTCGCTGGCATCTTCGAGGACCCCGCGGCGGCCGTCGACGCGTGGTGTGACAGCGTCACCCCCGGCGGCCGTGTCGCCCTGCTGAACTTCCAGCGGAGCCCCAGCGCCCTCGCCGCGCCGCTGAACCTCGCGTTCGAGGGGTTCGTCCGCCTTTCCGCGCCGGGAGCGCGGCTATCCAGACAGTCACACGCCAGCGCGTTCGAGCGGCGAGTGCGGGCGGCCCGCGAGCGACTCACCGAACGGACGGTAGACAGACGGTACGAGGCTCTCGCCGGGGGATTCCTCGGTCTGCTGAGTGGGACTGTGCCGTAACGGGAGCGATGGGTCGAACCGCTATGGGCGATACCGTTCGGCGTGCTCCGGACAGAACTCGGGCTCTCGTAGCTGCGCAGTGACGACGCCGGGCTGGCGGTGCGCGTTGTGGAGCCGACAGCTCTCCTCGTCACAGAACGCCTCGCCCGTGTCGAGGTAGTGGTACGCCTGCAGGACGTACCCCTTGATAGCGGCGGTCGTCCGCGGGTCGTCCTCGACGAGGAACTCGCCCTCGACCTCGTTTTCGAGCACCTCCCGGGGCGGCGTTCCACCGGAGAGGAGAGCGTGTTTCTGCTGTTCCTTGTAGTACTGCTCCGGTTTTGCGGGGGCCTCGTAGAGCCCCGGCACGGAGACGACCGCGGGCTGCCCGAGGACGTTCACGCGCTTGTGCCAGCGGCCGTCGTGGTCGCCCCAGGTCCCGACGACGCGGTCCAGCAGCGGGACGTGAAGGTGGTCCAGCGACCGCTCGGACTCGGAGATTCGCTCGTGGAGCGCCCGCTGGACGGCCAGTCCGTCGTAGATGACGCCACCGGCCCGCTCGGGCGATTCCAGTGCTCGCTCTTCGTAGCGAACGATCCCCAGCATCGTGTTCCCGGTCTCGCGGTCGTACGGCGAGAACACCCGCGCCCGTGCGAACGACTCCGCTAGCTCCGAGTCGCCGTGCAGTGAGAGGAACCGGTCCCGGACGGCGATCTCGGCGTCAACCCGCGAATCGAGCCAGTCGGCGATGGCCTCGGCGTCGGCGACTGTCGTCGGGGCACGGTACAGCGTGACGGACTTCATAGTATTTGTGAGTGGTATCGGTCGGTAATACTATTTGTGTCTCGGGAACTATCGCGGATTGAGAGATGGGTCGTCGGAGTGAAGAAGGAGAACAGACGGGTTAGCGTGGCGCGCTCTCGGGCGAGAGACAGACATCCCACTGCAGTACCAGACAGGACGCCGCCACCGGACAGACTGAGCCGCTCCAGTGGGGAGTCACTGCTCCGGTTCGTGGGGGAGCGTCGTCGGGTCCGAAGTAAGCGCGTCGATGCAATCGGTGACGGACCATGTCGTCTCTCCATCGGTACACGGATACACGCCAACCAGCTCATCGTCCGCGTACACCGCGACAGCTATCATCGGGAGCCGCAGCACCTCCGTGCTTCCGCCGACCAGTAGCGACGACGTTCGCGTCTCGAACGGCGGTCGGAGACTGAGTCCCCGTTCGCTCGCCCACTGTTCGTACCGGTCGACGGTCGCCAGCACCTCACCGTGCTCGCCCTCCTGAGACACTGGAATTTCCTCGGGCCATGTCTGGACATCGAAATCGTCGATAGCCCCCGTTGTGGCGAGTTCCGTGAACTGGTCGATAGCTGTCGTTCGAGGGCCACAGACCGGCCGCCGACTCCAGAGCTGGACCGCGATCTCGCCGCCGACTGACTCGTCAGACCTGTGTTTGTCGCTCCGCTGCATCTCTTCTGACATTGGTTGTCAATCACTAACATCTTCACACTACTCTTGTTTAATTGTTGGTTTCAGCGCGATATTACGGCCTGAATGGGCAACTAAGTAGTGGAAAACTAGCCGGTTAAAAACCAGAGGGGCGTGGGTGGATTTCAGTCGTCGGCAGGGGATGCGGCGTCGCGGCTCGTGACGTCGACGGGGTCCGCATCGACCTCCAGTTCGTCTAGCGCGACCTGTGCGGCGCGCTTGCCGGAGACGAGCATGGCACCGAACGTCGGGCCCATGCGCGGGAGGCCGTAGGTGGTCGCCGTCGCCATGCCGGTGACGACGAGGCCATCGTGGGCAAGACCGGTGTGTTCGACGACAGCGTCCTCGCTTTCCCCGACCCACATCGAGTCGTGGCCGGGCGAGTCGTGACCGGGTGCGCCGTAAGTGTCGTCGTCGGTCTGGTCCATGCCGCTGGCTTCGTCTTCGAGGCCCGGTGCGTTGAGGACACCGCGCTCGTCGAGTTTCTTGACGGCCATCGCGTCGTGGCCGGTCGCGTCGATAACGAGGTCGGCCTCGACGGCGATGGGGTCGACGCAAGTGATTTCGCGGGGCAGTGCGTGGACCGGCGTCCAGTTCATCACGATGCCGCCGACGCGATGGTCTTCGCGGATGACGATATCGGTGAACTCCGTCATGTTCTGCATCTTCGCGCCGGCATCGCAGGCGGCCTTGATGAGGCCGGAACAGGCCTCCGGCCCGTTGGCGACGTAGAGGCCCTCGCTGTCCTTGGACTGCTTGTGGTCGACATCGAGTTCGTCTAGCACCTGCTGGGCCGGATCGCGGACGGTGACCTTGTTCATCAGGAAACCGCCGAGCCAGAAGCCGCCGCCGAGGTAGTTGTTCTTCTCGACGACCATCACCTGCACGCCGCGCTCGGCGAGTTCTTTCGCGGCCATCAGCCCCGACGGACCGCCGCCGACGATGATGACATCGGAGTCCGAGAAGTCCATGAATTCCTCGGTCCACTCCTGACCGATCGCGCGTGTGACTTCCGCCTCGCCGACATCGCTGAACTGTTCGAATGAATCGGAATCGCTCATACCACCTAGTAATATCTCTTGGTGGTACAAAGTCGTTCTGGTACTACGACTCGCGGGAAGAGTGGCTCGGACCAGCGATAGCGGTCAGTTCCAGGCCTGGAGACCCGCGTTGGTCAGCACGTCAGACCCGCCGTCCGGCTGACAAACTGCCCACCGGGTACGGTTGCTGTCTTCGGGAAACAGGTGTTCGGGGACGAGCGGCATCGGCACGGGCGGGTAGCCACCCCGGCGCATCGCCGTGGGGCCCGGGAACCGCGCGACAATCCCGTCGCCGTCGGTCACTTCGAACTGGCCGTCGTCGGCTCGGCGGTAGGCGTGCTGGAAGGCGTGGCGGCCGACGTCGGCCAGCGAATCGACGTGTTCGAGGACGGCGACCACCTCGGTCCCGACGCCCAGTTCGAGCCGGGAGCGGCTCTGGTCGATCTTCACTTCACGCCATTGCAGGTCGTCTGCGGGGGCTCGCGCGCAGGCGTACGTCCCGTCCGAGAGCGGAACGCGGTCGGGGCCGTTGTAGAACTGTCGCCCGTCAGGGCCGTCCGCGGCGAGACAGGCGGGATCTCCAAGCACCGTCGCGACCACCTGGGTCAGCGTCGTGCCCATCTCCTCCGTGGACGGGACGACGAACAGGCAATCGCGGCCCTCCCGCACTGCGTCGACGAACCTGGGCACGAGTCCCGACGGGCCAACGTCGGCTTCGGTTAACGGCTCGATGGCGATTGGCTTCGGGGACTCCCTGTCGACGAGACCGATCGCATCGTCGGTAGGTGTCGCAAGGGCCGGCGGCCCGCGGCTGTCGTCGCGCACTGTCACGTCGTAGCCGGCCCGCTCACACAGCGTGACGCCGTGGTCCCGGACCGATGGGTAAAGAAGCATTCGTCTGCAGTAGGGGCTCTCTACGCTTGAACCCTCACAGTCGGGGAGGATGTGCTGAGGCGACGAGAACGCCAGGGTATCGCCGGCTACGACCCGAGTCCCAGGTCCGCCGTCCCCTCTGCCCCCTGATAGCGGTCCCGGTCGTCCCAGTCGGCGATGCTCGAATGGGTCTCCCAGACCGCGGTTTCGAGATGCTCCCGCGTTATCTCCGACCCGTCCCGCAGGGCGTGGCGCGCTGCGTCCTCGGCGACGAGTGCGAGGTCGCTTGCGGCGTACCCCTCGGTCGGCTCGACGATGGCGTCCCAGTCGATGTCACCCGCGATGGGCCGGTCCTGCAGGTGGATCTCCAGGATCTGCTTGCGAGCCTCGGCGTCCGGTGGCGGGACCTCCACGCGCTCGTCGAACCGACCGGAGCGCCGGAGCGCCGCGTCGATGTCCTCGACGAAGTTCGTCGCGGCGACCACGACGATGTCGTCGGCCGCTGCGCCTTCGAGTTCGGTGAGCAGTTGGTTGACCAGTTGCTGCTCGCTCGTGTTCATCGAGCCACGCCGCGAGCCCGCGATGCCGTCGATCTCGTCGATGAACAGCACGCAGGGGGCGTTCGCGCGGGCCACCTCGAACACCTCGGCGACGTTGCGGGCCGGCTCGCCCATCCACTTACTGGTTACGTCCGCGGGGCTGATTTCGACGAAGCTGTGGCCGAGTTCGCCCGCAAGTGCACCGGCGAGGTGGGTCTTCCCACAGCCGGGCGGGCCGTACAGCAGTAGGCCCGACAGCACGTCGATGCCGTACGCTTCGTACTCCTCAGCGTTCTCAAGCGGGTCGAGGACCGTGTCTTCGAGTCGGTCCTTCAGTTCACCCATCCCGCCCACGTCGGCGAAGTCGCGTCCGGCGTCAGTCTCGACGAGCGAACTGGCCTGCAGGTCGACGCCGTCGGGCTGGACGACGCCGTTCTCGGCGACCATCTCGGGGTCGACCCAGTCCGGGATGCTGGTATCGGTTTCCGCGGCGGCCTGCATGAGATGCTCCGTCCCGATTGGGGCGTCGGCTCGCAACGCCTTTCGGGCGGCGTCCTCGGCGATTAGTTCGATGTCGCTGGCCGCGAAGCCGGCCGTCTCCTCGACGACGGGGCCGAGGTCGATGTCGGCCGCTGTCGGCCGGCCGGCGAGGTGAATCTCCAGAATCTGCGTTCGCGCCGCGGGGTCCGGCGGGGGGACCTCCACACGCTCGTCGAACCGGCCCGAGCGGCGGATGGCGTCGTCCACGTCTTCGACGAGGTTCGTCGCGCCCAGTACCACCACGTCCTCGTCGGCGATCCCTTCGAGTTCGGTGAGCAGTTGATTCACCAGTTGCTGCTCGCTGCTGTTCATGTTGCTGTCGCCGTCGCGTGCGCCGGCGATGCCGTCGATCTCGTCGATGAAGAGGATACAGGGCGCGTTCGCGCGGGCGATCTGGAACAGTTCCTCGACTTTCTGTGCGGGTTCGCCCATGTACTTGCTGGTCACGTCGGCGGGCGTGACCTCGATGAAGGCGTGGTCGACCTCGCCCGCGAGCGCGCCCGCGACGTGCGTCTTTCCACAGCCGGGCGGGCCGTGCAGCAGGACGCCGTTGACGACGCCGATACCGTACTCCTCGAAGGCGCTGGGGTCCTGCAGCGGCCGGACGACCTTGTGATTGAGCGTCTCCAGTAGCTCCGACATCCCGCCCACGTCGGCGAAGCTCCGGGACGGGTTCGGGTCGACCAGCCCGTCGGCCTGCATGTCGACGCCGTCGGGCTGGACAACCGATCCGTCGTCTGACGGTCGCTCGCGGTTTATCGAGGGCGCGCCGTCGTTGCTGTCGGAGCCGGAATCACCGCCCGTCCCGGCCGATCCGGAGTCGTCGGACTGGTCGATTCGCTCGCGGATGTTCCGTTCGAGCCGGTCGGGGTTGACCTCGTAGCCGTACTCGGCCAGCCGTCGGGGCTCGGCGCTGAGGAACTCCGCGAGCCAGCCGTGGAGTTTTAGCTCCTCAGTCGGGGCGTCCGGGTCCCGGAACGTGACGAGCTTGACGTCCGAGCTGTCCGGCGAGTGGTACTCGGCGAGCCAGAACGGGAGGTACAGGCGCTCGACGGCGGTCACGCTGTCGAACCCGTCGGGATCGAAGTCGCCGGGGAGCCCGTAGGACTCGCGCAGCTTCCGGAGGAACACGTTCGCCGCGCCCGAGGCGGAGTCGTGGCGCTGCTCGCGGTACTCAGCGACCCGCTGTGGCAGCAGCGACCGGGCGTCGTCGTCGGTGACCTGAAACTGCAACAGGACGGAGCGGCCAAGCGCGGGGTCGTCGCGGCCGAAGTCGTAGTCGCCCGTCGCCCGGCGGACCACCGCGTCGGTGTCGTCGACGTACTGCGCGACGGCCCGGTCGTTGTCCGCCCAGAGCCCGTCGAGAAACGCCGTCTCGGATTTCGTCGTCGTGCCGAACAGCTTCCCCTCGCCGGTCTCGTACTCGTAGTCGACCTTGAACACCGGATAGAACACCCGGTGGAGCCGTTCGAGTCGCTCGGCATCGCCGAAGGCCGTCATCGTCCGCTGGTCGAGGGTTTCTCTGACGGTCTCCTCGTCGGGTACCCGCCGGTCGGCGTAGATGTACGGCGGCAGGCTCATTCGAGGTCCCCCTCCCGAATCGTCCGCTCGGCGGCAGTCAGGGCGCTGTCGGCGTCGAACGCGTCGATGGCGTCCCGTTGAGCGTCGGGATCGCCCCGGAGGTTTCGGGCATGCTCGGTGATGTTCGGTATCGCGCGGATGATGTTGTCGATGATAGGCACCGTCGATACCTCAGCCGAGCGGCTCTGTGGGTTGAGGTCGATGACCAGTTCCGTCTTGCCCATCTCGCCCAGCGCCTCGGCGCGGTCACCGTCCTCCAGCGGGACGAGCACCACGTCCGCCGCGCCGATGCCGTCGGCGTCGACCTTGGCGCGCTCGTGGTCGAGGCCGGGGATGCGTCCGTCAGCGGTGAGCCCCTTCACGTCTGTCGCCCCGTGCTCGCGGAGGTACTCGGCTATGGCCTCGATTCGCTCCTCGGTCCGGTTGAACAGGTTCACTTCGAGGTCAGCGCCGGTCACCTCGGCCAGTTCGACGAGTTCGCCGGGCACGAGGGCGGCGGCGTTGCCGTTGACCGAGACGACGGCCTGCTCGGCGGACAGGAGGTGCGCCGCGGCGGCGCGCTCGGCGGCGTCGGCGCTGTCGATGGTGCGCTCGCCCAGCAGGTAGTCGAAGGCTTCGCCGCGGCCCTGTGCGATGAGGCCCTGTCGGGAGGTGATACCGCGGTCGACGCCCGCCTCGATCCGGTGGCGGGTCAAGAGCGACTCGTAGCGGGGGTGGCTTTCAGGGAGGTCGACGTCCTCGCTCATACGTTCCAGTGATAGCTCCCTGTACTAAAGTCGTCCGTCAGGGGCGCGGCTCGGTCGTCGTCGCGTGTCTCACCGGAACCGATCACCGGCCGACTCCAGCTAGCTCCGGAAAAGGTTATCTGCGGGTCAACACAACTCCGTGCCATGGATACCCGACAGGCGTTGCTTGTCGACGCGTTCGCCGCGGAACCGACGGCGGGCACGCCGACCGGCGTCGTGCCCGAAGCCGACGGACTGACCGCCGACCAGATGCAGGCCATCGCCAGCGAACTGGGGGCCACCGAGACGGCGTTCGTCCTGCCTTCGGCGGATGCCGACCGCCGGCTTCGCTGCTTCTCGCCGACCGAGGAACTGGAGCAGGCGGAGACGGCGACAGTCGCCGCGCACGCGGCGCTGTACGAACGTGGTTCGGTCGACGCCGCCGAATGGGCGGTCGCCACCGCTGGCGGCGAGGTCGCTGTCGAAACCAAACCGAACGGGATGGTCTGGGTCGAACAGGGCCGGGTTGACATCACCGAGGTAGAGATCCCATACAGCGATGTCGCGGACGCGCTCGGACTCGACGAGGCGACGCTCAAGGACGTGGGCGCGGACCTCCCGCTCGTGACGGCCGACGCCGGCGAGTCGTGGCTCGTGGTCCCGGTCAACTACTTCGAGCATCTGAGCAACCTCACCGTGGACGGGGCTGCCGTCGCCTCGCTCTGTGACCGCGCGGACGCGGCCGGCGTGTACCCGTTCACGTTCGACACGGTCGGCGGCGACGCGACCCGGCGGTCGACGCTGCACGGGCGAGCCTTCCGGGTCGGGAGCCGGACGGAGGAACCGGTAAGCGCCGCGGCGTCGGGGGCCTGCGCGGCGTTCGTTCGCCGCTACGGGGCGCTCGATGAGACCATCGAACAGATAACCGTCGAGGGTGGTCACTTCCGCGACCGACCCGGGACGGTGTCAGTCGATACCGACGGGACCGAGGTGTGGGTCGGCGGACGCGGCGTGACTGCGCTGGACGGTACAGTGACTGTCCCCGCTGTTGACGACGATGATATTATCGAAGCGTGACAGTCCACACCGCACCGGCAGGCTGAACCCCTAATTCACTCGAAATCGAGTGAAGAGCGATTGCTCACTGGCTGCAACCGGAACATCCTTACTTGTCGTTGAAGATGGTACGAATGAGTCCATGCCAACACTGTGGCTCGACGAAATCGGTGCCGACGACCTGGCGCGGGTCGGCGGCAAGGCGGCGTCTCTCGGAGAACTGACCGGAGCGGGCCTGCCCGTTCCGTCGGCGTTCGTCGTTACCGCCGACACGTATCGGTCGTTCATCGAAGCAACTGGAATCGACGAGCCGCTCTTCGAGGCCGTCGATGTCGACAGCGACGACTCGCAGGCGCTGGCCGAGGCGGCCGAACGCGCCCAGGAGTTGATCCTGGAAACCGACACCCCGCCGTCGGTCCGCGAGGACCTGCTAGCCGCATACGACGAGATGGGCGACGAGGACGTTGCGGTGCGGTCCTCGGCGACCGCAGAGGACCTCCCGGACGCCTCCTTCGCCGGCCAGCAGGACACGTACCTGAACGTCTCGCGTGCGGACCTCCTGCAGCGAGTCAAGGAATGCTGGGCGTCGCTGTTCACACAACGAGCTATCTACTACCGCAACGAGAACGACTTCGCGCACGACGCCGTTGACATCGCCGTCGTCGTCCAGCAGATGGTCGACGCGGAGAAGTCCGGCGTCATGTTCACCAGTCACCCCTCGACCGGCGGCCCGACGGCCATCATCGAGGCCGCGTGGGGACTGGGCGAAGCGGTCGTCTCCGGTGCGGTGTCGCCCGACAACTACATCGTCGACCGCGAGAGCGGCGCTATCGACGAGGTGACCGTCGCCGACAAGAAGGTGATGTGCGTTCGGGGTGAGGACGGGGAAACAATCGAACGCTCCGTCCCCGAGGAGAAGCGAAACGAGCGCGTCCTCTCGGAGGACGAGATTCATCGGCTCATCGAAATCGGTGAGCGCGTCGAGGACCACTACGATACTCCACAGGACGTCGAGTGGGCGGTCTACGAGGGCGAGGTGTACCTGCTGCAGTCCCGCCCGATCACCACGATTGACGACCCTGAAGGGAGTGCCGGCTCGGCCAACGAGGTCGAGAGTCAGCCGCCGGGTGCCAAATCGGGCGTCGCCGACGGCGGAGCGATGGAGAGCCAGTCGGAGTCGGTCCGACTCTCCGGAATCGGCTCCGCGCCGGGCCGGGTCACTGGCGTCGTCCGCATCGTCGACAAACTCGACAACCTCGACAAGGTCGAGGACGGCGATATCATCGTCGCCGAGATGACCACGCCGGACATGGTCCCGGCGATGAAACGCGCCAACGGCATCATCACCGACGAGGGCGGGATGACCAGCCACGCCGCTATCGTCTCCCGTGAACTCGGCGTCCCGGCCGTCGTCGGTGCCGAGGACGCGACGCAGAAGCTCCGAGACGGCGAGACGGTCACCCTGGACGGCGATAAGGGGACAGTCGAGAAAGGGGCCCAGGTCCCAGAAACGAGCGACGAGGAAAGAGACGCCGGGCCGGTGGAGGCACATTCGGCCGTCAAGCCGATGACCGGGACCGAAGTCAAGGTCAACGTCTCCATTCCGGAGGCCGCCGAACGAGCCGCCGCGACCGGAGCCGATGGCGTCGGCCTCCTGCGCATAGAGCACATGATCCTCTCGACGGACAAGACGCCCTCGCGCTACGTCGAGGACCACGGCGAGCGCGCGTACGTCGACGAAATCGTCGAGGGCGTCCGCTCGGTCGCCGAGGCGTTCTACCCGCGCCCGGTCCGCGTCCGGACCCTCGATGCCCCCTCCGACGAGTTCCGGCAGCTCCAGGGCGGCGAGGACGAGCCAAGCGAGCACAACCCGATGCTCGGCTATCGGGGCATCCGGCGGTCGCTCGACCGACCCGGCGAGTTCAAGCTCGAACTCCGCGCGTTCGAGCGCCTGTACGATCTGGGCTATGACAACGTCGAGCTGATGCTCCCGCTTGTGACCGACGCCGAGGACATCCTGCGGGCGAAGGCGCTGATGCAGGAGGTCGGCATCGACCCCGAGAAGCGCGACTGGGGCGTTATGGTCGAAACGCCGGCGAGCGCACTCTCCATCGAGGAGATCTGTGAAACGGGGATCGACTTCGTCTCCTTCGGGACGAACGACCTCACGCAGTACACGCTCGCCCTCGACCGCAACAACGGCAACGTCGCCGACCGCTTCGACGAACTCCACCCGGCCGTCCTCGAACTCATGAGCCAGGTCATCGGGACCTGCCGCGAGTACGACGTCGCCACGAGCATCTGCGGCCAGGCTGCCTCGAAGCCCCAGATGGTCGACTTCCTCGTCGACGAGGGGGTCACGTCCATCTCCCCGAACATCGACGCCGTCCGTGACGTCCAACACGAGGTCAAGCGCGTCGAACAGCGCCTGCTACTGGAATCGGTCCGCTGAGGCGCGGCCGCCTGACGTAGCCAGCAGGCTTTTTTGCTCCGTTCGCTTCGTTGCGGTATGGCACCCGAATCGACACCGGAAGCCAAGAGTATCAGTTCCGGTGTGTCGTACATCCCCTTCGGTATCCCTGGACTGGACGGACAGGTCCGCGGGATTCCGACCGGGAGCACGGTCCTGCTGGCCGGGGCGTCGGACGCGGGCGGCGATGCGTTCACCTATACGAGTCTCGCGACGCTGATGCTCGCGAAACACCGCCCGGAGATGGTCCCGAACGGCATCGCCCGCCGCAGCGAGGCGATCCCGGAGTCGGTGACCTACATCACGCTCTCGCACGACCGCGAACACGTCTACAGCGAACTCGACGCCGTGCTCGACGGCTACCAGTTCGACACGCTCACGGACAACATGACCGTCGCCGATTTCTCCCAGCGATTCATGGAGCTGTTGCCGGTTCCGGAGCCGCTGTTCGATGCTCGACGGAGCGACGACGAAATCGAACAGCCCGACGCGGAGCCGCCGGAACGAGAGCCCTCCGAGGGGACGTTCGAGAAACTCTTAGCCGACATCAGCGCACGGGTGAACGACGCCGCGGAGACGCTCATCGTCATCGACTCGTTGACTGACCTCGAACGGGCGACGGAGTTCGGCTTGCCCAAGAACCACGAGATCGCGTTCCTGATGGGGCTCCGGGAGGCGGTCGTCAACTGGGGGAACGTGGCCTTCGTCAAACTCGACCGGCCCGCGGGCGACGTGCGGTCAGACGAACTCATCCACGGCCTGCTGCACGGCAGCGTCTACTTCTACTCCAACGACAAGGGGTTCGAGACGTATCGGACGATGCGTGTCGGCTCCTTCGGCGGCGCGCTCGACACCGAACGCCAGACCGTCTTCGAGTCGCTGATCGGCCCCACGGGCTTTCGCGCGAAAGCGACGAAGAAGATCGGGCCGTCGAACTGGTAACCCGAGCACAACGGCTAAACCGCTCCCCCTCTATACTCGCGATAGATGCTCCAGCGGGCAGAGCCACAGGATTTCGAACGCGTCCTCTCGTCGATGTGCACCGTGCCACATCCGTCGGCACGCGAAGCGGCGGAACGCTTCCTCGCGACGAACCCCGGGGACCCGGGCACGTACGAGACCGTCGCCGACCTGGAACGCGAGGCCGTCGGCTATCTCGGCGAGATCACCGGGCTTTCCGACCCCGCGGGCTACGTTGCCTCGGGCGGAACAGAAGCGAACCTCCAGGCGATACGTATCGCCCGTAACCGCGCCGACACGGACGATCCGAACGTGGTCGCGCCCGTCCACGCGCACTTCTCCTTTACCAAGGCCGCTGACGTCCTCGGCGTGGAACTGCGGACCGCGCCGGCGACGGACTACCGCGCCAACATGGAGGCGATGGCCGAACTCGTCGACGAGGACACGGTGTGTGTCGTCGGCGTCGCCGGCTCGACGGAGTACGGCTACGTCGACCCGATTCCGGCCGTCGCCGACCTCGCCGAGACAGTCGACGCCCTCTGTCACGTCGACGCAGCGTGGGGCGGCTTCTATCTCCCGTTTACCGACCACGACTGGCATTTCGGCCACGCGGACGTGGACACGATGACCATCGACCCCCACAAGGTCGGGCAGGCGGCGGTCCCCGCGGGCGGCCTGCTGGCCCGCGACCGGACGTTGTTGGACGAACTCGCCGTCGAAACGCCGTATCTGGAGTCGACGGACCAACTCACGCTGACCGGCACGCGGTCAGGTGCCGGCGTGGCCTCCGCCGTCGCGGCGATGGAGTCACTGTGGCCGACGGGCTACGAGCAGCAGTACGAAACGTCGATGGCCAACGCCAACTGGCTGGCCGACCAGTTGTCGGCGCGTGGCCACGACGTGGTCGGCCCGGAACTCCCGCTGGTCGCGGCCGACCTCTCGATGCCGATGACCGACGAACTCCGGGACCGCGGCTGGCGGGTGTCGAAGACCGGGGCCGGCGAGATGCGCGTCGTGTGTATGCCCCACGTCACGCGGTCAATGCTGCGGTCGTTCGTCGCTGACCTCGACTGGTACTGAATCGCGGACATCGACCGTGACCGCGCGACGAATACACGGCTATTGAGTCCTCGTGAGGAAACATACGAAGGTTTAGAAGTGCCGGTTTGCTACAGGGGGGTGTGGACCTGGTAGTAACGACCCCGGTGCTCATTTCCTTCATCGGCGACTGCGCGACCGCCGGTACTCCTCTGTCTCCGCTGGAAGAGACCGTCTGTACGGCCACCGGTCCGACCGGACTGGGTATCATCGCGGTGTACTCGTTTCTGATCGCGTTCATTCTCCCGCTCCCGAGCGAAGTCGTACTCGTTCCGGCCGAAACCCTTCGGCTCGGGCTCTCTACGAACGGGAATCTGGTTGCGATCATCCTCGTCAGCGGCCTCGGGAAGGCCTTCGGGAGTCTCGTCGCCTTCCACATCGGCCAGGAGGCAAAGGAGTACGGCCCACTCGTTCGCTGGATCAAGCGATCACGGTTCAACATCATCGAATGGTCGGAAAAGAAGACGGTACAGCTCGCACAGAAGTACGGCTACGTTGGCCTGGCGCTTGCGCTCTGTGTTCCCTTCTTCCCCGATACGATCTCGATCTACGCGTTTACTGTCCTCGAACGCGACTACTATCGGTTCGGCGCGGCAACGTTCTTCGGCAGCGCCGGGCGGCTTGTGGTGACACTCGCACTCGCAGGCGGCACGCTCGCGCTGCTGTGACCGGGCAGACCCGGAGCGTGGCCGGCACGCCGAAACCAACCCCCTTTTGACCCGTCGGTGGCACACGAACAGGTATGAGCAACGACGAGTTTCCGACGGACCAGCCGGCGGTCGTGACCTGTGGGTTGCCATACGCGAACGGCGACTTGCACGTCGGCCACCTCCGGACGTACGTTGACGGGGACGCGCTGTCGCGCTCCCTCCGACGGATCGGCCAGCAGACGGCGTTCGTTTCGGGGTCGGACATGCACGGTACACCGGTAGCAGTCAACGCCGCCGAAGAGGGCGTCGAGCCGCGGGAGTTCGCGCTGGACTTCCACGAGACGTACGCCGAGACGTTCCCGCAGTTCAACATCGAGTTCGACAACTACGGGCACACCGACGACGAGACCAACGTCGAACTCACTCAGGAGTTCGTTCGTTCGTGGGTCGAAAACGATCACGTCCACGAGAAGGAGATCGAGGTCGCCTGGGACACCGAGGAGGACCAGCCCCTCCCCGACCGCTACGTCGAAGGGACCTGTCCCTACTGCGGGGAGCAGGCCCGCGGCGACGAGTGCGACGAGGGGTGCCAGCGCCACCTCGAACCCGGCGAGATCGAGGACCCGGTGTCGACGCTGACCGGGAACCCCGCCGAGTACCGCACCCGTGAACACAAGTTCCTCCGGCTCGCCGACTTCCAGGAGTACCTGCAGGGCTTCCTCGACCGCCTGGAAGGCACCGACAACGCCCAGAATCAGCCCCGCGAGTGGATCGAGGGCGAACTGCAGGACCTCTGTATCACGCGAGACATGGACTGGGGCGTCGATTACCCGGCAGATGTCGACGGTGGCGACGAACTGGTGCTGTACGTCTGGGTCGACGCGCCAATCGAATACGTGGCCTCGACGAAGCAGTACTCCGAGCGGGTCGGCGACGACGAGTACGACTGGGAAGAGGTCTGGAAGATCGACGGCGAGGAGCGCCACGCCACCGAGTGGGACGAGGAGTGGTCCGACGACAACGCCGAGATCATCCACGTCATCGGGCGTGACATCATCCAGCACCACGCCGTCTTCTGGCCGGCAATGCTCCGCGGCGCGGGCTACAACGAGCCCCGGTCGATTCTGGCGACCGGGTTCGTCGGCATCGACGGCAAGGCGCTCTCGACCTCGCGAAACCGCGCCGTCTGGGCCGACGAGTACCTCGACGCCGGCTTCCATCCCGATCTGTTCCGGTACTACATCGCGACCGGCGCTCAGATCGATACGGACGTGGACTTCTCCTGGGACCGCTTCCAGGAGCGGGTCAACGGCGAACTCGTCGGCAACGTCGGCAACTTCATCTACCGCTCGCTGCTGTTCGCCGAGCGCAACTACGACGGCACGCCTGACGCCGCCGTCAGCGACGACGTGCGCGACCGGATCGAGGCGGCCACCGATGACTTCGAGGCCGCCGTGCGCGAGTACGACGTTCGCGAACTCGCCGAAATCGCCATCGAACTCTCGAACTACGGCAACGAGTACATCCAGCGCAACGAGCCCTGGAACCTCGTCGACGACGACCCCGAGGAAGCCGAGCAGGTCATCCGTGACTGCGTCCAGTTGACCAAGGCCGTCGCGGTGCTCATGCAGCCCGTTCTGCCGGGCAAAGCCGAGCGCCTCTGGGGCCAGCTCGGCGAGCAGGGCTCCGTCGCGGATGTGACCCTCGACAGCGCGCTCGAAGCGCCGCCGGCCGAGTTCGGCGAGCCCGCGGAGCTGTTCGAGCAGGTCGAGGACGACCACATCGAGGCGCTGAATGAGGAACTGCAGGAGCGGGTCGAGAGCGAGGCTTCGACAGAAGCCTCGAACGGAGGCGGCGAAGCCGCCGGAGACGAAGGGGACGACGGCGATGCGGAGACCGCCGACCTCCAGCCGCTCGTCGAGGACCGCATCAGCTTCGAGGACTTCGAAGGCGTCGACATGCGCGTCGGCGAGATTCGCAGCGCCGAGCCGGTCGAGGGCGCGGACAAGCTCCTCCGCCTGGAGGTCGACATCGGCCACGAAGTCCGGCAGGTCGTCGCCGGCCTCCGACAGCTCCATGACGCCGAGGATCTCCCCGGAACGCGGGTCATCCTCCTTGCGAACATGGAGAAAGCCGAGCTGTTCGGGATCGAATCCAACGGGATGGTGCTGGCCGCCGGCGACGAGGCGGACCTGCTGACCACCCACGAGGACGCGCCGCTTGGAACCCGCATCAAGTAATCCCAGTCGCCAGCGCTTTTGTAGTCACGGCACGTATCGCGGAGCATGGATGACGACGGGGCCGCACAAGACGACGCGGCCGTTGCGGGTGACACCTTCACCGAGGAGTACGAACTGGCGACCGAAGCCGACGTAATCCAGGTCGAGGATGACCCCGACGACGAGGCGGCTGACGACGATGAGGGGGCAGTCGCTGGCTCGTTCGCCCCGGACCTGGAGGTGACACCCGACGCGCCGAAGCCTGAGAACGTTGTCTTCGTCGCTCTAGGGGTCTGCATCGCGATTCTCGCGCTCGGGCGGATGTTCCTCGGGGCGGAGATGTACGCGCCGTCCATACTCGGCGGCGTGGTCCTGTCCGTTGCACTCGGAACCGCAGTACTGTATGGGTTCTTCGTCCGGACGAGCGACGCGTAAGACTGCACCGGTGACTGTGGAGGGTGCCCGACCCCGACACTTAATCCTGCTCCGACACTAAGTGAGGGCATGGTGAACCCGCTGGCGGCAGTTGCCCCACTGCAGGCCGAACCACTGTTAGGTATGTCGCTCTCCATTCTGCTGTTTCTGGCCGGCGCGGGCCTCATCGTGGGCGAAGCGCTCGCCCCCGGGACCCACTTCTTCGTCCTCGGCGTGGCCCTGCTGACAGCGGGGCTGGTCGGGCTGTTCATCCCGGCGAGCCTGGGCATCCTCGCGCCGCTCATCCTCACCGTCGTCGTCCTGGCGACGACGGCGGTCACGCTCTGGGGGTATCGAAAGCTCGATTTCGCCGCGCCGGGCCGCGGCCAGACGCTCAGTTCCGACTCGCTTACGGGACAGTTCGGGACTGTTACCGAGCGCGTGACCAAGAGCGACGGCGAGGTTAAACTGGAGGACGGCGGTTTCAACCCCTACTACCAGGCCCGTTGCTCCGGCGACCCCATCGAGGAGGGGGCGGAGGTCATCGTCATCGACCCCGGCGGCGGGAACGTCCTGGAAGTCGAGGCGGTGGAGTCGGCGACTGACGAAATCGACCGCGCGCTCGAACGCGACCGGAGCCGGGGCGACGGGGATGCCGAACCGGAGCGCGACCGGAACCGGAGCGACAAGGATGCCGAACCGGAGCGAGAGTCGGAGCGGGCGTAGGTGTGTAATTCGGTAGTTTGTGACAGGGACACGGAAGCCTTTTCCTTGAGCGCTCCGGAGGTTTGACTGTCATGTTCCCCGCGACAGCACCGCTACAGCCTGGAGGACTCATCGGTTTCGTCACCGTAATCTTCCTCCTGATCGCCATCGCGCTGGTGTACTCCAGCGTCGTGATCATCCGCCCGTACCAGAAAGGTGCCTACACGGTCCTCGGCACCTATCGCGGCGTCCTTGACCAGGGGATTCACTTCATCTACCCCTTCGTCTCCGACGTGACGCGGTTCGACATGCGGACCCAGACGCTCGACGTGCCACGGCAGGAGGCTATCACCCGCGACAACTCGCCGGTGACCGCCGACGCCGTCGTCTACATCAAGGTGATGGACCCGAAGAAGGCGTTCCTCGAAGTCGACAACTACGAGCGTGCCGTCTCCAACCTCGCCCAGACGACCCTCCGTGCCGTGCTGGGTGACATGGAACTCGACGACACGCTGAACAAGCGGGGCGAGATCAACGCCCGTATTCGAAAGGAACTCGACGAACCAACCGACGAGTGGGGAGTCCGCGTCGAGAGTGTCGAAGTCCGCGAGGTCAACCCGTCCAAGGACGTCCAGCAGGCCATGGAGCAACAGACCTCCGCCGAGCGGAAACGCCGTGCCATGATCCTGGAGGCCCAGGGTGAACGGCGCTCCGCCATCGAGACGGCGGAAGGTGACAAGCAGTCCAACATCATCCGCGCACAGGGTGAGAAGCAGAGCCAGATTCTGGAAGCCCAGGGTGACGCGATCTCGACCGTCCTGCGTGCGAAATCCGCCGAATCGATGGGCGAGCGGGCTGTCATCGACAAGGGGATGGAAACGTTGGCCGAGATCGGCCAGGGCGAATCGACGAAGTTCATCCTCCCGCAGGAGCTCACCTCGCTGGTGGGCCGCTACGGCAAGCACCTCCAGGGCTCCGACGTGAAGGAGAACGGGCACGCGCTGGAAGCGCTTGACTTCGACGACGAAACCCGCGAGATGCTCGGCCTCGACGACATCGAGGAGATCCTCGGCCAGATCGACGAGGAAGCGCAGGTCGACGTCGAAGCCATGGAAGAAGAAGCCCAGAAGATCAAGGAAGGACAGGACACTGGCCTCGACAGCGCTGACGAGATGATCGAGGAGATGGACGCCGAAATCGACGACGACCCGGGCACGACGGACGTGGCCGGCGGCCCCGACGACACGACGCGAACGTCAGAAGTCGACAAGGACAACTAGTCCTGATAACCAGGCGAAGACGTTTTATTACCGACCCACCTTTTCGGTAGCAATGACACGTGAGGGCGACGTGGACGAGGACAAGCGAGCGACGCTCCGCCGCTTTGCCGCCCTCGGTGCAGCGAGCCCGTTTGCCCGCTTCGGCGACAGCGGGAGCGAGAGCGACGCGCCCGACGCCATCGCCGGGTACGTCTCGGCACATCCCGGGACCCACTTCTCGAAGCTTCGCGACGATCTCAAACTCGGGACCGGCGAGGCCCAGCACCACCTCCACCGGCTGGAAAACGAGAATATCGTCGTCTCACAGAAGGACGGTGACTACCGGCGCTACTTCCCGGCCGGCCAGTTCTCCGAGTTCGAACAGGCGGCGCTTGGCTACCTGCGCCGGTCGACCGCCCGCGGGATGCTCGTCACGCTCCTCCGCCGCCCGGACGTGACGGCGTCAGAACTGGCCAGCGAACTTGACGTGTCGCGACCGACAGTGAGCAACTACGCTGCCGATCTGGAGTCCGCCGGACTGCTGTCCCGAGAAGACGGATACGCGGTTACTGAACCCGAAACCGTGCTGACCCTGCTGATCCGGTATGCCGACTCGTTCGGCGACGATGTCGCCGCGCTGGCCGGCGAAGCCGACTCGCTGCTGCGATACGATCCGTGATGCCGGCGGCAGAAACCGCCCGCTGTCAGTCCGGTTGCGTCTGTGCTTCCCTTAGGTCTCTTTGTCGACGCCGGTGATTTCGAATCTGGCTCCGCCCGACTCGCTGTCGGTCACACTGACGTCCCAGCCGTGGACAGCGGCGATATCGGTGACAATTGCGAGGCCGAAGCCGGTGCCTTCGGACGCGGTCGAGTAGCCCGCTTCGAACACCGTGTCTCGCTCGTCTTCGGGAATCCCCGGGCCGTCGTCAGCGACGTAGAAGCCGTTGGCGTCGTCGATGTCGCCGACGGTAACCGTCACCCCGTCATCATCGGCGCTGTCTGACTGCATCGAACTGCCCGCAGAGCCCTGCTCAACGCTGTTTTCTTGCATCCGTGAGAGCGAGGGGGTCGACGCGTGTGTCACGCTATTCCGGAACAGGTTTTCCAGTAGACGCTGTAATCGGCGGGGATCGGCAACGACGACACTGTCCGTATCGGTCACCAGAGTCCCGTTCTCTGTCCCGATAGTCTCCCAGCACGCGCTTGCGGCGGTCTGTAAACTGACGGGCTCGGTGGTCGTCGCCTCGCGTCCGTCCCGTGCCAGCGTCAGGATGTCGTCAATGAGCGTCTGCATCCGCTCGTGGGCGCTGTCGATACTGTCGAGGTGGTCGCTGGTCACGTCCTGTTGAGCCAACTCCAGGTGGCCCTGTGCGACTGTCAGTGGCCCCTGGAGGTCGTGGCTGACGACGCTGGCAAAGGACTCCAATCGCTCGTTCTGAACGCGGAGTCTGCGTTCGCGCTCCTTCTGTTCGGTGATGTCCTGGATGAATCCCCGAACCGTTCGCTTCTCCCCGTCCTCGACTCGTTTGCCGTGGGTCCGGACCCACCGACAGTCGCCTGTCGCGGTGATGAGCCTGACCTCGAGGTCGTACGGTTCTCCGTCTTCGAGGGCCGCGTCGACGGCGTCCGCAACGGTCTCCCTGTCGTCGGGGTGGTAGAACGAGAGCCCGTCTTCGACTGTCGGGTCGAAGTCGTCGTCGACCTCGTGGATGCGACGGGTGCCCGCTGTCCAGGTCGACATCCCGCTTTCGTCGAACTCCCAGGCACCGAGGTCACCGAGCTCCTCCGCCTCGGCGAAGAAGTCCCGTAACTGGGCGAGGTTCTGTTCGTGCTCGATACGCTCCGTGACGTCCTGGCAGTGCGAGAAGATGGTGACAACGTCGCCCGAGTCGTCAGTGACGATGCGATTGTGCCACTCAACCACGATGCGGTCGCCGTCCTTCCGGACGTTCTCGTTGACGCTATGGTAGCCGCCACTGGCCTCGCTGAGAGCGGACGTGACTGCGTCGACGTTGTTGTAACTCTCGGGGCTGACGAACACTTCCCACGTTTCCCCGACCAGCTCGTCCTCGGTGTAGCCGAACATCTCTGTGAGAGTGTCGTTGACGCGGACGATTTCGAAGTCCTGATTATACTCGACGAACCCGAGCGGCGACTGGTCGATAAACAGCGAGAGCCGGTCTTTACTCGCTTCGAGGGCGCGCTGTGACCGGGACTGTTCGACGGCGTTGACGATTCGGTTCGCGAGGAGGGCGTAGTGGCTGGTATCGGACGTTTTCTGTAGATAGTCAGTGACACCTGCGGAGATCGCGTCACCGGCGACTGCCTCGCTTCCACGGCCGGTGTACAAAATAAACGGAAGGTCCGGATAGTCTTCGCGGACCGATTCGAGGAATTCGATGCCGTTCTCGCCGGGCATTTCGTAGTCGGAAACGATACAGTCGACAGATTCTGTCTCGAGCAGCCGCAAGCCCTCTGATGCACTCGTCGCGGTCTCGATGTCGAACTCGGCTCGCTCTCGCTCGAGGAACGCCGCTGCCGTCTCTGCGTACGGCAGGTCGTCGTCGACGTGAAGCACCCGGATGGCGGAACCAGCCTCGCCCATTGGTGTGTTCGATTATGGCACCAACTGTTATCAATATAAACATTCCGCGCTGGCAATAGGACTGTACAAATCAGGGAGAACGTGGCTGAAGCAAGGAGTGAGCGATCCCACCGAAATTTCGCTACGCAGGGCTACAATGTGGACCCGTTCGAAAGACCGGGTCGGGATTCCGCCGTATCCGCGTCCAAGCGGGCGGCCGGTTCAGGTCTCAACCATCCACGTCGTCGAGGAGGAGTACCCCCACTTCTCCACGGCCAAGTCGTGGTCACCGTCGGCGATGGCTGTCATGTTCGTCCCGACCTCCTTGGCCGAGAGACCGAGTTCGTCGCCGATAAGCCGCGATTTGAAATACGTCTGGTCGTCAGCATTGGAACGGAGATACTCCAGAATACGTCGCTGCTTGTCCGAGAGCGGACTGTCGGGGGTTTGCGCGGTGGCGCTCATTAGTACAGTTACGAACAGTACCGAGACACCCTTATGGGATTTGGTACAGACGGTTAACGGCTCGCTGTCTTGCGGTTTTCCCCTGCTCGAAGCAGGGATACGGCCGCGAGTTGGGCCACGCAGCAAGTAGTTGGTACAGCCGGGAAACACCGCGGGTGCCCGTCATCGCCCCGCAGTTGGAACGGTACCAGCCGTTCGCTCCGGCAGTTCTTTAGTAATGGCCCGTTTTGTGGCCGAACGGAGGTCTATCACATTGGAAATCTCGGATCAGCTGCTGTGTCTGTTCAGTGCCGATATCCGCGACGAGGGGGACCGGTACGTCGTGGAGGTACCGCGTCGAGAGGTCGAGACGGGCGCAGTCGACTCGGGCAGTACCTACCGTGTTGCGCTCATCTCCGCAGACGAGGGGACAGAAGCGGACGAGGAGACGGTGTCAGACACGCCACCGGACCAGCCACAGCCGCCGGTCGAACCGGGTGAGACGCGCTACGTCGAGATCGAGGACATCGGGAAGCAGGGCGACGGCATCGCTCGCGTCGAACGCGGCTACGTCATCATCGTTCCCGGGGCCGAAATCGATGAACGAGTCAAGATCGAAATCACCGAGGTCAAGTCGAACTTCGCGGTCGGCGAAATCATCGACGACGTTTGAACTTACTCGTAGGGACTTCCGTCGGGGCGCTTTGCCCCTTCGGAGTCGTGGACGACGACCTGTCCGGCTGACGGGTCGACGGGCCGATAGTTGTCGCGGACGCCGATGGCTTCCGTCAGTTCTCGAATGGCGCGTTCCTTGAGCGCTGCGGCTAGTTCCTCGGCATCGACTCTGGAGATATCCCGACCGAGCCCCTCGCATTCGTGGGCTCGAACCATCCCTTCCTCGCCGACGGCCTCGCCCATCGGCTGGCTCGTCCCGCCGAGCGCGACGCTGAAGGGGTAGGTCCGGCAGATGAGCGGGCGGTCGCCGTGGACCGTACAGGCACCTGTGCCGTCGTCGTCTTCGGCGTAGAAGGTACAGTCGCCGCAGTCGTCGGTCTGGAGCGCCCACTCGAACGTCTCGCCTTCGGGACCGTCCGGACCGTCAGCTAATCCGTACGGCATCGGCCGGGCCACGTCGCGGAAGTCGTACTCCCCGGCCGCCTGTAGCTGCCGGATTTCGTCGGGAAACACCGTCGCCGTGTGGGGTTCGGCGTCGGTCTCGGCGGAACCGTCGCTCCTTTCGGAGCCAGCGCTCTCGCTGGCACCGTCGGCGGTCTCGTCGGCGCTTTCGCCACCCTCACCACATGCCGACTCGGCCTTGCAGCAGGCCCCACAGCGGGTGCATTCGAACCCGATGGTCTCGATAGCGTCGGCCAGTTCCGACTCGTCGAGCGCACGGGCCCGTTCGAGTTCGGTTTCCAGGGAGTCCACAGCCGTGGTAGCGGTCCGACGGGCAAAAAGGGCGCGTCACTCCACTGGGTTCAGTGCGGCCCGCTCGCCGTCCCACGAAACGGAACCCTCGACGGCGAGCTTTTCGAGATGGGCCAGCACTGTCCCGCGGGCCAGGTCGCGAACGCCGGTCAGATCTTTCTCGTAGGCGGCGTCGAGGACTTCGTCGAGGGTGTCGGCCCCGTCGTTGACAGCCGCCCGAACACATCGCTCGCGCTCCAGTCGGTGGCCGATGAGGCGCGCACAGGTCTCCCGTGGGGCTTCGATACGCGGCCCGTGGCTCGGCAACAGTGCATCGGGGTTTCTGGCGTGGAGACGACGTAGCGACGCGAGATAGGCCCGAACGTCGCCCTCTGGTGCACCGACGACGACGCTGCCCTCGGCGACGGCGAGGTCACCGGAGACGACGGTGCCGTCGGCTGCGAAGGCGACGTGCTCCGGCGCGTGTCCCGGCGTGTCGAGGACGGTCACCGGGCCGGCGTCGGTCGGAATCGTCGTCCCGTCGCTGAACAGTTTGTCAGGGGTAATGCCGGTCGCAGCCTCGAATGCGGCCGCTCGGCCACGGCGCGCCCAGACCGTCGCATTCGTCTCTCTGGCGTAGTCTGCGACGGCACCGGCGTGGTCAGGGTGGTAGTGTGTGAGCGCGATGTGGGCGAGAGTGCGGTCACTGAGAAGCGAATCGAGCGCATCATCTGTATCCGCGGGATCCACGAGAAGGGCCGCCTCGTCGCCGCAAACGTATGCTGCCGTGCTGCCGGTCGGTGCCCGTGTCGGGACGGACACGTCGGCCCGCTGCCAGTCCATGCCGGCCGGTCAGACCGTGAGGAAATAAACCTGTTTGCGTGCGTCGGTGAAACTGTACCGCGAGTCGACCAGTTCTGACTCCTCCAGTCGGTTCAGGGCGTACCTGACAGTCCGGTCCGGGAGCAGCGAGTTCTCGGCTAGTTCGCCCTGTGACAGCGGGGCGTCGTCCTCCAGCACCTTCGCGACGAGCTTCGCGCTCGGCGGGAGTTCACGCAGGGTGTCGCGGAACTCCTCGTCGGTGAAAGGTGCTGGTGCAGCGTTTTCAGTTAATGCGCTCATAGTGGTGGATATTCAAGGCGTACTGGTAAAACTTGGCTATATGCATGACCAAACAATACAGATTCTATGAAGTGTTTAATGTATCCTTATACAGAACCGTCATCGTGCGGTTCCGGTCGCTATCCCGAAAACACGCCCAGAACTATCAAGCTCAAGAGCGCGACCGGACCTGGTCTGACTGGAAAACAGCCCGACTGATGAAAGGGGATTCCAGTATCGTTTTATCCCCCGCGGGGTGAGCAATACACCGTGAAAGGGCAGGAGTGGTATCAGGCCGACACCGTGGCCGAAGAGTACGAGGCCAAGCGGTTCTCCCGTGGCGGTCGGCTGATCGACCGACGTGAAAAGCAGGCCGTCCTCGACGCAATCGGCCCCGTGGCTGATAAGGACGTGTTAGAGGTAGCCTGCGGGACCGGACGGTTCACTGTGATGCTGGCCGAGCGCGGCGCGAACATCACCGGGCTGGACATCTCAGGACCGATGCTCCAGCAGGGCCGTGAGAAAGCACAGGCGACTGGCGTTGACGACCACGTCGAGTTCATGCGGGGCGACGCAGCCCGACTCCCGTTCCCGGACGACCATTTCGACACCGTGTTTGCGATGCGCTTTTTCCATCTGGCGGACACGCCGGCGGCGTTTCTCGCGGAGATGCGCCGCGTCTCGAAGGAGCAAGTCTTCTTCGACACGTTCAACCGGTTTTCGACCCGGTCGATATACAACTGGGCGCTCCCGATGGGGTCGCGGCTCTACTCCCGCTGGGAAATCGACCGGCTGTTAGACGGGGCTGGACTGGAACTGACCGACGCGAACCACGACTGGCTGCTGCCCTACGGGTTCTACCGGAAGATCCCGAACGAACTGGCCGCCTCGTTTCGCTCGCTCGATACGGCGCTTGGCGGCACGCCCCTCGGCGAGAAACTGGCCTCGGTGTCGTACTGGAACACCCACGTGTAGCGCACCGGCACTCGAAAGACCCGTTTTCCCCTGAATGGGAAGGTCGACAGCCGTCTCCCGCGACTTTTAAGCGCCTTCGCCGTCGTACCCAGAGGTATGGATATCTCGGTAGTGGTCCCGACGTTGAACGGCCGGGAGGAGCTGACCGGCTGTCTGGACGCACTCACCGAGCAGGTTCCCGATGCGGAAGTGATCGTCGTCAACGGCCCGTCGGCTGACGGCACGACGGGAATGGTCCGCGACCGGGACGACGTGTCTATCCTCGTCGAAATCGCCGACCGTTCGGTCACGGTCGCTCGAAACGCCGGGATCGACCGAGCGACGGGGGACGTGATCGCGCTCGTCCACCAGTCGCTCTCGGTCGAGTCCGGCTGGGCCGACGCCGTCAAGAGCGGGCTCTCGGGAGCAGCCCAGGCCATCACCGGGCCGACACACCAGCAACTGTGGGCCGGGATGACGACCGAAACGGAGGAGACACGGACGATAGCCGGCCGCGACGTGACGTATTTCAACCCCGGAAACGTCGCGTTCGACGCGGAGGTACTGGAAGCACTCGACGGGTTCGACGAGTACCTGAACGTCGGCAGCGCCCGGGACTTCGCACACCGGATGGCCGCCGGTGACTACGGTGTCGCCTGGAGCACGGAGATGTGCGTCAGCCGCGAGTTCGAGGCCGACGGCGGGATCGCGGAGACCGACTGGAACTGGAAGTACCGCTCGCTCGCCTATCGGTTGGTGAAAAACTACAACGTCCGACCGACCGTGGTGCGGCGAATCCTCAGCCACGCGGCGGGTGACGCGAAGGACGCGCTGATCGATGTCGTGCGCGGGGAGACGACGCCGTCGCAGTGGCTCGGCAACGGGCAGGACGTGTTCGGCGGCGTCGGGTCCGGAATCGTCGACGGCCTCCGCGCACGCGTGACCGACCGGACACCCTGTCGGAACCCGAACGGACGCTCCGCGCGCGCGGACCGCGCGGTGACTGTGTACGACTGGCGGTAGTAGCGGTAACCGGTACTGGCCGCAACCGTTCGACCGGAACAGGAGTTGTCGGCGGTCAGGGCGCCAGCGCCTCGATGACGCGGTTGGGATTGTTCGAGAACACCTTTCGCATCGCGTCTTCGGGAACATCCAGTGTCAGAATCTCCATCACGGCCACGTTCGGGTGGACGCTGGGGACGCCGCTCCCGAAGAGAACTCGGTCAGGATGTTCCAAGATGGCGCGCTCCATCGGCCGTCGATAGCGGACCGCGCTGGTGTCGAGATACAGTTGATCGTGCGTCTCCAGCAGATCGATAGCCTGGTCCATCAGATCCTGCCGGAGTGGGTGCGCGCCGAAGTGCGAGAGAATGACCGGGAAATCGTACGCTAACAGCGATTCGGCGACAGTTTCGGGCGGAAACCCTTCGCCGCCGTGGACGATGACGGGCAACGATACGGACTCCAGTTCTGCGAGGACTTCCTCGTCGGGCAGTCCGTCCGTCGGTGGATGGAGTTTGAAACCGTAGAACCGGTCGTCGTAGGCGTACTGCTCGATGTCTTCCGGCGAGGTGTGGTCCTCTGTGCGGCTGCTCGCGAGGTTGCGGAGGGTCGACCCGGGACCGCTCCCCGGGTCCCGAGCGCCGTTGACTCTGGCGAAGGCCACCATCGGTCGCTCGACGGTCATCCGGGCGACGGCGTTGTTCGCTTTCAGATACGAGCCGTCTCGCTCGCCGGGGAAGACGACGGAGCGGACGACGCCGGCCTGGTGCATCTCCCGTTCCAGTTGCTCCGGGTCACCCATGCCGTCTCGGGGTCGGCGCTGCTCGTCGGGTTCCAGCCGCGCGTGCACATCGACGACGCGAAACCCGTGCTCCAGCTCCAGCATCTACTATACGGTGTGTATACCCCTATATTAAAACATGTGCAGGTCCGGCCGATATTACGGGGACAGCACGGCGCTGTCGCCCAACGAGCGGTCCGCGGTGTTAGAAAGTTTTATATAGAACCGCTTGCCTTGTCTTAAGTGAGGTTCAACACATATGTCATCTGGCCAGCGACGCATGGGCGGCCAGCCTCTTTTCATCCTTGATGAGGACGCCCAGCGCACACACGGGAAGGACGCACAGTCATCGAACATCTCCGCCGGAAAGGCCGTAAGCGAGTCCGTACGGACCACGCTCGGTCCCCGCGGCATGGACAAGATGCTCGTCTCCGACGACGGTGATGTGGTCATCACCAACGACGGGGCGACCATCCTCTCCGAGATGGACATCGAACACCCCGCGGCCCAGATGATCGTCGAAGTCGCCCAGACCCAGGAGGACGAAGTGGGCGACGGAACGACGACAGCGTCCGTGCTGGCCGGGGAACTGCTGACGAAAGGCGAGGACCTGCTCGAAGACGACGTCCACCCGACGACAATCGTCGAGGGGTACTCCGCCGCCGCCGAACTCGCACGCGAGGCCATCGACGAGATCGTCCTCGACGTCGACCTCGACGACGAGACGCTCGTCGAAGTCGCCGAATCCTCGATGACCGGCAAGGGCACCGGTGACGTCGAGGCCGGGCGACTCGCCGAAGTCGTTGTCGACGCTGTCCGCCACGCCAAGAGCGACAACGGCGTCCGCCGGGACAACATCGAGGTCCACACCCAGACGGGTGCGGCTTCCTCCGCGACCAAGCTCGTCGAGGGCGTCATCGTCGACGAGACGGCCGTCCACGACAACATGCCGACGTCCGTCGAGGACGCGTCAATCGCGGTCATCGACACCGAGCTCGACGTCCGCGAGAGCAACATCGACGCCGAATACAACGTCTCCAGCGTCGACCAGCTCAACGCCGCGCTCGACGCCGAAGAGAGCGAACTGCAGGGCTACGCCGAGGAAGTCCTCGAAAGCGGCGCTGACGTCGCGTTCGTCACCGAGGACGTCGCCGACCGCGTCGCCTCCCAGCTCGCCAAGGAAGGCGTCTTCGTCGCTGACAGCATCAGCTCCTCGACCGCCAAGGATATCGTCGAGGCTACCGGCGCGAAGCGCGTCGGCTCGCTCGAAGCCCTTGACGAGGACGCGCTCGGCCACGCCGACAGCGTCGACGTCGAGAAGCAGGGCGACGACGACGTGACGTTCATCACCGGCGGCGCGACCGCCGAGTCCGTCACGGTCATCGCCCGCGGCTCCACCGAACACGTCGTCGACGAGCTCGAACGCGCGCTCAACGACGCGCTCGACACCGTCATCGCCGCGCTCGACGCCGGCGGTGTGGTCCCCGGCGCAGGCGCAACCGAGATCGCCATCGCCGACCACATCCGCTCCGAAGCGGCGTCCATCGAGGGCCGCAAGCAACTCGCCGTCGAAGCGTTCGCCGACGCCGTCGACGTGCTGCCCCGCACGCTCGCGGAGAACACGGGCCTCGACGCAATCGACGCGCTCGTCGACCTCCGTGCCGAACACGAGAGCGAGGGCATCGCCGGCATCATCAGCGAGGGCCAGACCGGCATCGTCGGTGACCCCGTCGACTACGGCATCCTCGACCCCGCCGCTGTCAAGCGCGAAGCGGTCGACTCCGCCACCGAGGCGGCGACGATGATCGTCCGGATCGACGACGTCATCTCGTCGAGCTAAGCGAGATAGCGGTACTGGCGCTCTGACCTGTTTTCTTTTGACTCCGCTGAATAGCCCCGCGACCGCCGACGGAGAAGACGTCGCTCAGTCGCTACTGGGCTCGACGGACAGCGTCAGCGTCGCATCACTGCCGTCGGCGAGCGTCGCAACGAGGTTCCGGTCCACGTCACCGGCCGCCGCGTCGGCGTTCACCATCACCGTGCGGTCGTCGACGTAGTCACTGGTCCGCAGGACGTGGCTCCGGTCGTTCTCGAAGGACAGGTCGGGATGGCCGGTCCCGGTCACAGTAACGGTGTGGTCGCCGGCCTCGATGGTCGCCGTAATCGTCGCGTCGGTGTCCTGGCAGGCCGCCACGAACTCGTCGTCGAAGTCGGCGGGGACGCGGTCGGCTTCGATGGCGAGGATGCAGTCGCCCGCGGGCGTCAGAAAGTCGTCGCTCGTCACTTCCAGCGTGCTCGCGTGCTCGCCGGTCACGTTCTCGTGGCCCTGTGCCTGGACCACTTCCTCGAGTGTCATACCTCCCGGTCACTGCCGGGCGTACTTCAGCGGGACGACTCCGACCGGACGACGGTAACCGTCACCGCACCGCAGGCGCACTCGTGGGCCTCGCGGCGGCCGGCGTCGGTCTCGAACACCAGGGCTGGCTCGCCGAGCGGGCGCTCGCAGTGCTGGGCCTCGCAGGTCGGTGTCGCCGCCTCGTGTAGTTCGGTGAGCATAGCTGGATAGTAGATGGCTACCTATGTCAAAGCGAGCCATCCCCGGAGTGAAAGTGAAAGTGAAGCCGTGGGGCAAAGGATATGCCCCCGCGGAACGGGCCACAAGGTATGTCGCTGGAGTGGCGCGGCGCGGCGGTTGCGCCGGACGACGAGATGCCGTCCCCGGAGTCGTGGGAACCGGTGTCAGTGCCCGGCCGGCCCGAGCAGTTCGCCGGCGCCGAGGCCGTGGCCTACGAAACGACGTTCTCGGACCCGCGGGACGAGAGCGACGCACACATCCTGCTTGTACTGAACGGGATGTACGCGCACACACGCGTCTGGTGCAACGGTGATCTGCTCACCACTCACGACGCCTACTTCGAACCGCTCCGGATTCGGCTCCCCGAGAGTGAGGAATACCGGGTCATCGTGGAGTGTCGGGCACCGGCGGACCGCTTCGGCGGCCTGCATGCGACCGACCAACTCCCGCCGGAGCGCTGTGTCCCGGGCATCTGGTGGGACGCGACACTCGAAACCAGACCGGACCCCTGTGTGAGCGAGCTTTCCGTCCAGCCACAGGTATCGGAAGAAGACGTAACCGACGCGACGGTGGAGGTCTCGGCGACCGTCCTGACAGAAGAGCCACTCGACGACCGGATAACGCTCTCGCTCCGGCCGGAGGGCGACGTGCGCGGCGGCGGGATGATGGACCGAGCCCGCGTCTCGACCGACGAGGAGACGGCGACGGTGACGTACACGATGGACGTTCGCGACCCGTCGCTGTGGTGGCCCCACGACCGCGGCGAGCAGTCCCGCTACGTCCTCAGGGCAAAACTCGGCGACGACGAGCACTCGGTGACGACGGGACTACGCACCGTTTCGTACGACGACGGTCTGCGGATCAACGGCGAGGACGTGCCGGTTCGCGGCGTGACACTGCTGGACCCAACTATAGAGGATATCACGCGAGCCGTCGACGCCAACGCGAACCTGGTCCGGATGCGTGCCCAGGGAACACCGCCCGAAGTAGTTCGCGCCTGTGACGACCACGGCGTCCTGCTCTGGCAGGACCTCCCGCTGTCCGGCCCTGGTTCGTTCGACAGCGACCGGGGGACCGACCTCGCGGCGCGGCTTGATGCGACCTACGCACAGCACCCCAGTTTCGCGGCCGTCGGCGTCCACGACGAACCGGTGTCGTCGTACGCCGATGGCCTTGGGTCCGGCTTTCTCGACCGACTGCGGTTCCGATGGCGGGCCTGGCGAGCTGGCTACGACAGCGCCGAGGCCGAGTCGGTGGCTGGGGCCGTAGACTCCGTGCCGACGTTCCCGGTCGTCGGGCCACCCGGAATCGACCCCGACGCGGCCACGCTGTACCCGGGGTGGCGGTACGGCGACACGGCCGACCTCCCGTGGCTCTGTTCCCAGTTCGGCGTCGGCGATGTCGTCGCCGGCTTCGGCGCCGGTGCGCTGGGAACGACGGAGCCCGACGGCAGCCCTGGATTCGATAGCGCCTGCCACGACCGCCACGTCGACGGCGGCCTCGATGCGTCACAGGCGTATCAGGCCGGCGTCGTCCGTGCGGTCGCTGAGACGCTCCGGCAGCGCAACGCGCCGCTCATCGTCGTGGACAGTCTCCGGGATGTCGGGGACGCCGGCATGGGGCTGCTCGCCGCTGACGGGACCGAGAAGACGGCGTTCGGTGTCCTCGCCGACAGCTACGAGCCCACACAAATAGTTCTCTCGGGCGCGACGCCCGGCGAGCAAGATATCGTCGTGCTCCACGACCGACCGAAGAAAGCGGACCTCACCGTGGAGTGGGACCGCAACGGTGACCGCGAACAGGCCGAGCACACTGTCGGGCCGTTCGCCCGCGTCACCGTCGACACGCTCACCCTTTCGGCCGGTGACGACGTGACGCTCGCCGCCACCGATGGCCAGACTGTCGTGAAAAACGAATATAGTATTAGCGAGTAATACACGGGCGTGATATGCCAGGGTAACTCGGTGCGACATTGACCCTCTCACCCCCGTAATAGGGCGTGTGAGACGTTGACGCGGTATTCGGTGCACCGGAATGTTTAAACAATATCCACCTCTATCTGTAGACACCAGAACGCTTCCGCGTTCAGGCAGTATCGCTTTCAGCCCAACATGAGAGGGAACCCTTGTTATTGGTGTCAGCCCCTCAGTAGTGGGCCGACTGTCTGTGCTGAAGCGGTGATGGCATAGAGGATTCAACAATGGCAGACTCGATAGACGAATCAAAGAACGTTACAGTAACAGAAGAGGATCTCGAAAACAAATCGAAAGGCGAGCTTATCAAACTCGCCGGCCAGCTCCGTGACCGACGGAACGAGCTGAACCAGATGGCGTCCGAGCGGGCCTCCGCCCGCGACGACCTGAACGCGAAGACTCGCGAGAAGGTCGACGAAGCGCAGGAACACCGCGAGAAGCGCGACGAGCTCAACGAGCAGGTTCAAGAGCACAAGGACCAGCGCAACGAGCTCAATGCGGAAGCAAACGAGCTGTTCGACAAGGTCGACAACCTGAAAAACGACCTCGAACTCGACGAGGGCACGTCGGTCGAACAACTCAAAGAGGAGATCGAAGACCTCGAGTTCAAGCAACAGACCGAAGTGCTCTCCTCGGAAGACGAGAAGGAGCTCATCGAGAAGATTGAGACCAAGCGCGAGAAGCTCCAGGAGAAACAGGAGAAGCTCGATCAGGGCGGCGACCTCGAAGAGCTCAAAGAGGAAGCAGAAGAGGTCCGTTCGGAAGCCTCAAAACACCACCAGAAGGTCACGGAACTGGCCGACGAGGCCCAGAAGCACCACAACGAGATGATCGAGGCCTACCGCGAGGCCGACGAGATCCGTGACGAGGCCGACGAGAAGCACGAGGAGTTCGTCGAAGCGCAGGAAGCGGCCGACCAGCACCACGAAGACTTCGTCCGCGTCCAGAAGCGCCTGCGCGAACTCGACAAGAAGGAAGAGGAACAGGAGCGCTCCCAACGCGAGGAGAAGCAGGAAGCCGCTCGCGAGGAAGCCGAGGAGATTTATCAGAAGTTCAAGGAAGGCGAGACCCTCGACACCGAGGACCTGATGAAGCTCCAGAAGGCCGGCAAGCTGTAAGTCTGCGGGATTTTCTCTCTGTTTTCACTGACAATAGATGCATCACCCATTCGGCCTGCTCCAGCTCGGTGCGCTCTCGCTCATCCCGACAGCTCTCGGTGGGGTCCTATTCGGCCTCGCGCTGGCCGCACCGCCGGGCCCAATGAACGCCGTTATCGCTGAGGAGAGCGCCTTGCGGGGCTGGCGGGCCGGCTTCTTCGCCGGCCTCGGCGCGATGACCGCTGACGCCTGTTTTCTCGTGCTCGCAGTGCTCGGCGTCGCCACGGTCATCACCGAGACCCCTGGCCTCCGACGCGTAATGGTCGGTGCCGGCGGGCTCCTGATGCTCTGGTTCGCTTACGGCGCAGTCCAGGACGCACACACCGTCGCCGGGACGGAGCCGTCGGTCACGTCCGGAGACAGTCGCGGCTTTCGCAAGGCGCTCGTGCTGGCACTGACGAACCCCTATCAGGTCGCCTTCTGGCTCACCGTCGGCATTGGCCTCCTCGAACCGGGCGTGGTCGACGTAGCGTCGTACGTGCCCGTGGTCGGGACTGACGCGCTAACCGTACAGACCGGGCATCCGGTGCTGCTGGGTGGATTCTTCGGCGGTATCGGCCTCTGGATTACGGGGTTCCCGGCGGCAATCGTCGCCGCGAGAGCGCGTATCGAGCGGCTCGCACCGCTCATCGCGTGGGTCAGCGCCGCCGTTCTCGCCGGGACCGGTATCCTGTTCGTGTTGCGGGCGCTATGAGTCGCCCATCCCGGTCGCCACGTCGTCGAGATCGTCTTCGACCGCCATTTCGGCAACTTCCATCGTCAGCCACTCCTGGAACCAGCGAGTCCGCTTGAGTCGCTGGTGGACGATGGACTCGGCCGTGTCGCTCTCGACGCGCTCGCGCGCGTCCTCGCCGCGCTCGATGACACGGTCGACCATCTCGGCCGCGTCCATGTGGGTCCGGGATTCGTAGCCCATGCGCAACAGCATCAGGGCAGTCCCGTTTGCACCGACCTTATCCAGGATATCCGCCTCAATGAGGCACTGGACCTCCAGAGGCAGGTCGTCCAGTGGCCCCTGGTACGAGTGGGCCTCAACGGCGGAGCAGACCTGTTCGATAAACGATTCGGGGTAGTCACCGTGTGCCGTCAGATACTCGCGCGCGATCCGAGCGCCGGCTTCCGCATGGAGGTCCTGTTCAGCTTCCAGTTTCGCGATGTCGTGAAACAACGCTGCCACGCGGGTCACGTCCACGTTCGCCCCTTCTTTGCGGGCAATTTTTGTCGCGATGTCGACGACGTTGAGGATGTGGTTGAAGCGGTACTCCGCGGAGTGCCACGGGTACCAGCGCATGCGGCCGCCCTCTTCTTCGTTTTCGACGCTCGCCGCGAGATAGTCGTGGACGAACTCCTTCATCTCCTCGAACGCGTCGGCTGAGACAGGTGACTCCCTAATCTCGACGCCCACAGCACCACCTCCAGAGACGGATTTCGATATTCATCTTACACATATAGACGTACGTTCGACTCTTTAGCGTTACGACAGGGAGAACGACTGCCACACCCGGCATTTCCAGCCGTAAACAGCGTCGCGAAACCGGTTTTCGGAACAAACTGTTCAGACACTGGACAACTCCCATCGCTATCCCGACTCTGTGTCAGGCGATTTCTGTGTCGGCCGGCAGCCGATTACTGGTTCCCAGCGGCTGGGAACATTAGTCCGGCTTTTTACATCTAATAAATAAATCGGTACATATGCCTCTCCAGCCACTTCACACGCCCGTCGGCGATGTGTCGATCGTTACCCACGCGATCAACGAACACGCGGTGACTGACGTGCTCGTCGGCGTCGGTATCGCCCTGTGTCTGTTCGGACTGTACTACAAGCTGATACTGCTCCCCGCGAATAGGCGGGAATCGTCACAACGCACGGGGGGCCAGTCGCCGCCGTAATTACAGGTAGGCGGCGTCCCAGCGCATCGGCTTGCGAACGTTCCCGCAGTTGTCACATTCAATACGACCCATCGAGTCCATCGCGTTTGCCAGCGTCTCGCAGTTACTGCAGTAGTAGCCGTAGCGGTCACTCCCCTCCTCTGAAACGTGGACCACGTGGAACGGCGCCATCGACCCGGACTCGTGGTTGTTGTGATCGACGTACACTGTCCGACCGTCATCAGTGATGGGCTCGCGACCGAGTTCGTCGGCGTCGGTGTAGAGGTTCTCGACGTAGGTCCGTCCGGCGATGTCGACTTCACCCGTGCCGGCGCGTTCGAAGCCGCGGTCCTCGTAGAAGCTGTTGCCCTCAACGTTGTCGGCGAGGACGCGCCCCTGAAGCGTCTCGGCACCGCGGTCATGGAGTTCCCGGTGGGTCTCGTCGAACAATGCCGACCCAATCCCCTCGCCGCGGTATGCTGGGTCGACGTGCAGCCAGAGGATCGTCCCGATACTATCTCCTGATAGAACACTCTCCGAGAGGCCGACCACCTGCCCGTCCTGCTCGCCGACGAGAATCAACCGATTACTCTCATCGTCGAGCACTTCCTCGATGCGCTCTTCGTCGTACCACTCCTCGATAGCGCTCGTAATCGCCTTCGGCCCCAGCGAATACGACGCCTCTAATGAGCGACGCGCCACGTCACGGATAGCCGGTCGGTCCGACGGTACTGCCTCCCTGATTTGCATATGGCACTAGTTGGCACGGAACATCATAAATCTACAGTTCGATGTCAGAATTTGGGACACTCGTTAGGCTATTCATACGGGGACACTGCGAATTGTGGCCTCGACCGGATTGTGGCCGACCCCTGTCCACTCGCTGCCGCGTCGTACAGGAATGCGGACGCTGTTCGCCTTCACGCCGTAGTACAGTCCGGGCGGATTCGAACCGCGAAGGCTCGAATCCTCTCGCCTTCTGGGCCGCGAATCCACCGTGCGCTATTCGTCCTCACTTCGTTCGGACAGAATAGTCCCGGGCGGATTCGAACCGCCGTCAAGGGCTCCAAAGGCCCTTATGATTGGCCACTACACCACGGGACTTCACTCGCTTTGTTCGTTCGTCCCGCGTACCTCGCAAATCCACAGGATTTGCTCACCACCACGGGACTGCGCTCACTGTGAGCAAGCTAACCGTATTCGGTGTAATCGACGGAACGCACTTGAACGCTTCGAGAGCGGGCGGTCAGTCGCTGGTGACTTCGGCCTCGACTTCGAGCAGGCCACAGACATCGCCCTCGGGGTCGAAACAGTCCGGACACTGCGGTTCGCGGTCGATGATCGTATCGAGGCGATCAGCGACCGTTTCGTCGATGACACCTTCCAGTTGCTTTGCCTCGGCCCGGAACTCCTCGACCTCTAGCACTTCGATGAGGAACCGCTCGATAATGCAGTAGTTCTGGAGCGCCTCGCGAGCCTGTGCGATGCCGTCGTCCGTGAGATCGACGCCCTTGTACTTCTCGTGGTTCAGCAGCCCTCGATTTTCGAGTTTGCCGATCATCTCGTTTGCGCTAGCCGGACTGACATCGAGCATGTCGGCCACATCACCGGTGGATGCCGGACCGTCTTCTTGCTGTTGCGTGAGATAGATCGCTTTCAGATACTGGGCCTGCGTGTTCATTGGTAGTCCTCCATCAGGTCGGTCACGTCTTCGACGCCCTCCGCCTCGTCCTCACGGATATCCGACAGCACGGCAAGCAACCGTTCACGGTCGATGGTAAATGTCACGTCGGACGCCTCGATTGCGTCGATGAGGTCGTCGTAGAACTTGTACGCCGTCTCTTCGTTACAGAGCTGGTCGTACAGCACGCCGTCGAAGTCCTTGTCGGCTTCGTACTGGGCCTCCACCAGCGTCTCGATTTCCTCGAACGGGACGGTGTCCGCTTCGAGGTCGTCGATGAGCGCCTCCAGTTGCCGGCGGTGCTCGGCCGACTCCGTCTCGGCGTGTTCGAGGAGGTCGAGTACCGCCTGCTCGTGCTCACCGCTCGTTTCCTCGGCGTGTTTCGCGGACCGTGCCTCGACGACCTCTTCGAGGACGATACCGATCTGTAGCAGCCGGGCGAGCTGATGGTCGGACGCGACCGGCTGTGTGAGACTCACGGCAACACCCCCGCTCGGCGCTGTGCTGCAGTCATACACGTAGTTCGGGGAGGGCCGGACTTAAGCGGTTCCCTGTCGTCGAGCCCGCGATGCCCTCCGGTCGGGGGACTCGCTCAATCACCGCCTGCTGCTTGCTCGTGTCAGGCGGACCGCAACGTTACCGGGGATTACCGAATTATCAGTGACGACGGGAGTGTGGGGCTGAAAACGGATTGTCGGGTTTCGTGAGCAGTTGCTCACTCACGAAGACGCCGCGGGAGCAAACTCCCGCGAGCCTGCGTTCATAGCCCTACAGGCTATTCACGCAACCGCTCGTAGATCAGCTGGTCGAGATCCTCGCGGAGTTCGTCGACCTGCACCTCTTCGAGCACGGGGACGTAGAACCCTTCGACGAGCATGTTCTTCGCTCGTTCCGGGTCGACGCCACGGGAGGTCATGTAGAACATGTCCTCTTCGTCGACCTGCCCGACCGTCGCGGAGTGGGAGGCCTCGGTGTCGTGGTTGTTGATGATGAGCTTCGGCGACGCGTCGGCCTCGGAGTCGTCAGAGAGCATGAGCGTGTTCTCACGCTGATACGACGACGTGTCCCAGGCCTCGCGGCCGACGTCCTGGACGCCTTCGTACACCGAGCGGGCGTCGTCGTCGAGGACGCCGCGGGTGACGAGGTCGGCGATGGTGTGTTCGGCCTCGTGCCAGACACGCGACGCGATGTCGAAGTGCTGGTCCTCGTGGCCGAAGAACGCACCCAGAATCTGCGACTCGGAGGAGTCACCCAGCAGTCGGGTCTCGACGCTGGACTTGGTCAGGCGGGAGCCGATGTTGCCGTCGATCCAGTTGACCGTGGCGTAGGTGTCGGCGTGGCCGCGCTTGACCTGGAAGTTGTAGGTCTCTTCCGAGAGGTTCTGGAGCGCGCCGTACTGGACGTAGGCGTTCTCCTCGGCGACGACTTCGACGACGCCGGAGTAGTACTGGTCGTCGTCAGTCGTCTCGCCGGTCTGCTGGCGTTCGAGAATCGTCACCGACGAGGACTCCTCGGCGAGGACGAGCGTGTAGTTGAACAGCGACTGGCTGTTCATCGTCGTCCGGATCTTCACGTCCTCGGCGTCGACGCCCTCGGGGACGTAGACGACTGTCCCGGCCGAGAACAGGGCCGTGGACAGCGCAGTGAGGTAGTCCCGCTGCGGATCGACGACGCTGCCGAAGTGTTCCTCGACGAGGTCCGCGTGCTCGTCGAGCGCCTCGCTCCAGGACAGCACCTCGACGCCCTCTGCGTCGACGCGGTCCTTGTCCTGGGCGTAGTCGAGGGGGTCGACCAGCGACTCGTATTCGAGCGCATCCAGGTTCGTCCAGGTGCGACCCGGCGTCCGGATGACGTCCGGCATGTCGAGCTCTTCGAGCGCTGCGAGCGCGTCCTTTCGCGTCTCGAGCAGCCACTCGGGCTCGCCGAGGTCGTCCGAAATCTGTTCCACCTGGGTCTCTGTGAGATTGGCGTGTACCTGCGTACTCATGGTTATCCGAGCGACCCCTCCATCTCAAGCTCAATGAGGCGGTTCAGCTCAACGGCGTACTCAATCGGCAGTTCTTCCGTGATCGGCTCGATGAAGCCGGCGACGATCATCTGCTTCGCGTCGTCGTCGTCCAGTCCGCGGGACTGGAGGTAGAAGACGTCCTCGTCGCCGATCTTGCCGACGGTCGCCTCGTGGGCGACGTCGACTTTGGACTCCTTGATTTCCATGTACGGCATCGTGTCCGACGTGGACTCGTTGTCGAACATCAGGGCGTCACACTCGACGGAGGTCGAGGAGTCCTCGGCACCGTCGGCGATGTGGACGAGGCCACGGTAGTTCGTGCGGCCGCCGTCCTTGCTGATGGACTTGGACTCGATGGTGGATTTCGTATCAGGCGCGTTGTGGTAGACCTTCGCGCCCGTGTCGATGTCCTGGCCCTCGCCGGCGAAGGCGATGGTGATGTGGTTGTCCGTCGCGCCGGGACCCTTGAGAACGGTGGAGGGGTACAGCATCGTGGCCTTCGAGCCCATGCTGCCCGAGACCCACTCCATCGTACCGTCGGCCTCGCAGATGGCGCGCTTGGTGTTGAGGTTGTACGTGTTCTTCGACCAGTTCTGCACGGTCGAGTACTGGACGTGTGCGTTCTCCTTGACGAACACTTCGACGCCGCCGGAGTGGAGGTTGAACTCGGAGTACTTCGGGGCGGAACAGCCCTCGATGTAGTGGACTTCCGAGTTCTCCTCGGCGATGATGAGCGTGTGCTCGAACTGGCCCATGCCGTCGGAGTTCATGCGGAAGTACGCCTGGACCGGCATGTCGACCGTGGTGTCCTCGGGGACGTAGACGAACGACCCGCCGGACCAGATGGCACCGTGCAGCGCCGCGAACTTGTTGTCGCTCGGCGGCACGGCCTTGGTCATGAAGTACTCTTTGAGGATGTCTTCGTGCTCCTGGACGGCCTTGTCCATGTCACAGAAGATGACGCCCTTCTCCTCCCAGCGCTCCTGCATGTTCTGGTAGACGATCTCGGACTCGTACTGCGCGCCGACGCCCGAAAGCGCGTTCTTCTCGGCTTCCGGGATGCCCAGTTTGTCGAAGGTGTCCTGAATCTCCTCGGGGAGATCGTTCCAGTCGTCGACGCCGCCGCGTGTCTCGATGTCGGGGCGGATGTACGGGACGATTTCGTCCACGTCGACCTCGGAGAGGTCGGGTGCGCCCGGCCAGCCGGTCGGCATCGGCATTTCCTGGTACTGCTCGAGCGCGCGCAGGCGGCGTTCGAGCATCCACTCGGGCTCGTCCTTGTCTTCGGAGATGACCCGGATGGTCTCCTCCGTGAGGCCCTTCTCGGCTTCGAAGGCGGACTTCTCCTCTTTCTTGAACTCGAAGCGCTTCTCGGTGTCGGTCTCTTTGAGGTGGTCTTGATCTGAACTCATAGTGTGTGTAGTGTTATCGCTGTGTACGGAAGGGCGTTACGCGGCCTCGTAGGCTTCCTCTCGGACCCAGTCGTACCCTTCGTCTTCGAGCTTTTCGGCGAGTTCAGCGCCACCGGAGGTGGCGATCTGGCCGTCGAGCATCACGTGGACGTGGTCGGGTTCGACGTAGTCGAGGATGCGCTGGTAGTGGGTGATCTGGAGGATGCCTGCGCCCTGCTCGTCACGGAGCGCGTTGATGCCGTTGGAGACGTCCTGCAGTCGGTCGATGTCCAGCCCGGAGTCGATCTCGTCGAGCACGGCGATCGAGGGCTCGAGGATCGCGGCCTGGAGGACTTCGTTCTGCTTCTTCTCGCCGCCCGAGAAGCCAGCGTTGAGATACCGGGACGCGAACTTCTCGTCCATGTCTAGCTGCTCCATCTTCTCCTGGAGGATCTCCTGGAACTCGGCGACGCCGATTTCGCCCTCTTCGACGTTGCCTTCCATCGGGGAGGTGTCGTAGCCGGCGGCGTCCTCGTTGGTGTCGCCGCCCTCTGCGTCGGCTTCTTCTTCCTCGTCGTCGTCCTCGAAGAGTTCCTCGCGCTCCTCGAGCTTGGCGTTGAGCGCGGTGCGGAGGAAGTTCACCATCGTGACGCCCTCGATCTCGGCCGGGTACTGGAAGCCGAGGAAGATGCCGAGCGCGGCGCGCTCGTTCGGTTCGAGGTCGAGCAGGTCCCAGGTGCGGAGTTCCTCCGGGATCTCCTCGTCACCGAACTCGTTCTCGTCGAGGTGGATGAGCACTTCGCCGTCGGTTACCTCGTAGGCGGGGTGGCCGGCGATGATCTTCGCCGTCGTCGACTTCCCCGAGCCGTTGGGACCCATCAGCGCGTGGATCTCACCGGACTCGACTTCGAGGTCGACACCGCGGAGAATCGTCTCACCGTCCTCTTCTGCGACTGCTGCGTGGAGATTGTTGATTTCGAGTGTAGCCATAGGTATCTCTTAGGTCAACCGAAAGAAGGTACGTTTCACCCATGAAGCTTTCGCATTGCCGTGAACTCAACTTCTGCATATAGAAACAATATTTCTTGCAGCGGTAAGCGGCTGCCTTCTGTGAGTTACATGAAACTCCCGAGTCCCGTCTGTTCCTGGCCGGACTTGACCTCTTCCCAGGAGATGTCCATGGCCTCCAGAATGCGGGCAATCGGGCCTTTCAGCGTCTTATCGAGCATCTTGTCCCAGTCGATCTCGAACTCCTCGGGTATCTGATCGGCGTACTCGAAGCAGATCACGTCGGGGTCCCGGCGGAACTCGCCGTACAGCGGGTCCCGCTGGGGGTCCAGTCCTTCTTCGTCCTCGATGCGCTGGAAGAAATCGGAGTGGACCCGGTCGAGGTACAGTCGCTTGGGCTTGGACCCGCTCTGGAAGTTCGTCCCCAGCAAGAGGTTGGCGTACTTCGCGCCCCGCACCTGCGCGGTGTCAGTGTCGTAGTTGTCGAGTTTCTTCCCGATGCCGCCGGGAATGCCCACGTCGTCGTAGTTGACGTTCCCGTCCTGGTAGTCTTCGATGACGTCGCTGACGTATTGCTTGATGGACTCAGCGTCCTCCCCGTGAACGATGCGGTCGATGACCTCCTTCTGGACCCGTTTCGTGATGGGGGCGATGTCGGACCGCTGGTACTCGAAGCCGGTGATGTCGATGTCGTCGACGTGCTTGCCCTCCTTCCAGACGATGTGACCCGCGTACCGTTTTTTCTTGCCCGCCTGGAAGAACCGGCGGTAGAGCTTCTCGAACTCGATCTGGAACCGGTGGTCGCTGGCGTTGAGTCGCTCCATCGCGAACTCGTCGTAGGATTCGTTGATCGTCTCCTCCAGTTCGAATCCTTTCTGGATGGTCGCCGCGAGTGTCTCCAGTTCGCCGTCGTCCATCTCGGGATGCTTCGCCCGAATCTCGTCCGTAATTTCCACGTCACCCTCGACGTCCGCGGCGGTTATATCGCCCAACTGCAGCATCACGGAGTCAGTGTCGCCGTAGACGACCTCGTACCCCTCGTCGGCGACGACTTCGTCAGTGTAGTCGATGACCTCGCGGCCGGTGGCGGTGACCGCCGCGCCCATCTCCTTGTCGTAGAGCCGGAAACGGTCCCATCCCAGTACGCCGTACAGCGAATTCATGATAACCTTGACGGCGGCCTGCTGCCTGTCAAAGCGCTCGTACTCCGGGTTATCGGGGTCGTAGCTGTTCCGCTCGGCCTTCTTCTCTTCTCGTTCTGACAGGAGTTCGTCGACCATCTCCCGGATGACGCCGTCCGGTTCCTTCCGGAAGTGGGTGCCGTTGGGCGCGCGGTAGGTGTCGCCGTCGTAGGTATCCGGGTCGACCTTCGTCTCCGGACTGGCGTTGGTCGTCACCATGCACATCGGGTACAGCGACTTCAGGTCCAGCACGGTGACGTTCTCGCGGACGCCGGTGATAGGGTCGAAAACGGCTCCGCCTTCGTAGTCCTCGCTCTCCTGTTGACCCTTCGACGGCAGTGCGAACTCCCCGTGGAGCTTGTGGAGGACGTACATGTCCACGGCGTCGCCGGGCGTCGTTGCGTCCTCCAGTTTGCAGCCGACGAAGGTGCGGACCTCGTCCCAGAAGTCGATGATATCCTGTTCGCGGTCGAGTTCGACACAGAGCTCCACGTCCCGAAGGTTGTACTCCAGCAACTGCTCGGGATCCTGTTCCCAGAGGTCGCCGATGTCGCCGGTGTAGCGCTCCTTGCCGACGCCGAGTTCCTGTTCGCCGACGGCGTCGAGCCGGTAGGATTCGAGTTCGGTGAACTGGGTGCGCTTGTAGGCATAGAGAAGGTCGAAGACGACCCGGCCCTTGATGTCCGGGCCGCCCCAGCCCGAGCGCCAGACCTCGTCGACCCGCGAGAGGCGGTCGATCTGCAGGTCGTAGTCGTGGGTGTAGCTCTGGAGTTCTTCCAGTCGGTCGAGGAAGTACGGCGCGTCGAAGTCGTCAAAGTTCCAGCCCGTCAGCACGTCCGGGTCGGTGTCGACGATGTAGTCGACGAACGCCTCCAGCATGGCCTCCTCCTCGTCGAAGACGCGCACGTCGGCTTCGAAGTCCTCCCGAATCGGGTCGTAGCCGGCCAGTGCCTCGGGGCCGTCGATGCCGTCGGGGGACTCGTACAGCCAGACGACATACTCGTCGCGGTAGGAGTCGTGAGAAGTGAGACAGATGATCGGCTCCTCGCCGTCCTCGGGGAAGCCGTGGCGGTCGTCGACCTCGATGTCGAAGGTGTTGACGCGCGGGTCGGCGTGGGCTTCGACCGGCTGGATCTCCTCGTGATGGACCTTCAGGCTGTCGTCGTCAAGCTCTCGGGCGGGGACGCGCACGCCGCTCGTGATGTCTTTGTCGATGAGCAGGCGGTTGGGGAAGAGGATGTCCGCCTCGTAGTGGTCGAAGTCGTCACGTATCTGGCCCACGTCGCGGGGCGTCTGACCGAATATCTTCGTCAGACGCTCGCCTCGGATGGACTCGTAGGGCTCACCGTCATCGCCGGCTTCCTCCCACCCGGTGATGCTGTCGTACTGGCGGAGTTCGTCCTCAGTGACGCTGTCGGTCGGTGCGTAAAAGTAGGGCTTGAAATCAAAGACGCGAGCGTGGACCGGCTCGTTGTCGTCGGTGCGGCCGAAGACGTGGACGACCGGAGACTCGTCGTCACCCTGGCCTTCGATGGTGTAGTCGACCTGCGTGACAACGAACTCAACGGTCTCCTCGACCGGTGGGAACTGGCGCTCGTCGAGGTCGACGACGCTCGTCCCGTCGGTATCGCTCCCACCGTTGCCCGCGATGGCTGCCGCTTCGTCGGCCACCGGGCGGTCCTCGTCCGCGCCTTGCTCGAAGTCCCCCAGCGTGCCCTGGGTCCCGTCACTCATTCTTGGCCATGCTTCGAGATGCCGCATAAAAACACCGACGGTCGACGGGGTATTGCCACAGGCAGAAAGTATATGCCATCGAGTACCATACCCAAGTTTGACGGCTAATGTCGCACCACGCATCCCCCCACGGCGAGGCGGATAGGTCCGAAGAACTGCGGTCGGAGCCGGCGCTCCCGGACGCCATCCAGACGACCGAGACCTACGAGACCGAGGAGGGGACAGTGTTCTACGACGCGGAGAACCCCCTCGCGTGGCTGCAGACCGATACGGCACTCACCTTACAGGAGATCGCCTGACACAGAGTCCTTTTATTTGCCGGACGACGTAATGCGCCTGTGATGGATATCCCCGGCGAGGACGACCCCAACCAGAGCCCGGGGGTTCTCTCCGAAAAGAGCGAGCACGAGCCCTCAGAGTTCGATCCGGAGAGCCTCGGCCCGGACGTACCCTCGCCGTCGGACGGCGATTACAACGGCGAGGCCACGGGGCTGTTCGTCAGGCTCGTCATCGTGTTCAACGTCGCGCTGCTGGCCCTCTCACTCGGACCGATGCTGGCCTACTTCGAGGGGCAGGTCGACCTCGGGATACGGATCTTCCTCGTCGGTGTCATCGCCTTCGGCTACGGAACGTTTCGGTACGTGAAGTTCGAGCGGGAGCGCAAATCGGACGACGACGGGGGCGAAACAGCCGAGACAACAGATACCCAGCCTGACGGCGCGGAGTCAGGCGACCACAACGGCTAACCGGCCCGGTCGGCTACGAACGGCCATATGCGTACTGTGCGGGACGACGACGGCACGCGGTACTTACTGCTAAAGGAGTCCACCGAGTCGAGTCTGGTCCGGGACCCCGAAACCGGCGAGCAGCGCCACGTCCCGAACGCTGATCTCGAACCCGTCGATGGCGAATCGCCCTTAGCCACGGCCGCCGAGGCCGTTCCCGACGCCGCCCGCCAAGTCATTACAGCGACCCACGACGACCGCGCGCTGGGTCTCCTCGTCGAACTCGACGAGCGCGGGCCGCTCTCTGTGGCGGAACTGCTCTCTGCGTACGACCTCTGTGAGAGCGACCTGCATGGCCTGCTGGCCGAGTTCCGCGCCGCCGGCCTGCTTACCGAGGCACAGATCCACGGCCAGCGGGGCTACGACACGACGGAAACAGCCCGTGATGGACTGGCTCACCTCCGCGACTGAGGCCGGGTCAACGCTGCGACTGTTTCAGGCCAGTTCTGCGACCGTCGCTTCGACCTGCTCGACCCGCGAGCGGTTGGTCGTGGCGTCCTTTTCCACACGGACGAGGTCGTCGGCCGCGCCGACCAGTTCTTCGTCGTGGCTGACCACCAGAATCTGCTCGACGCCGACCTCGTCGCGCATGTACTCGACGAGGTCGAGCAGTTGCGTGACGTGGCCCGAATCCAGGAACACCGTCGGCTCGTCGAGGATGAGCGGGGGCATCGGCGCTGCGCCTTCGATACCCTCCGCGAGCAACCGGTAGATGGCACACCGCAGGCTGAGGTTGAACAGCGCCCGCTCGCCGCCGGATAGCTGTTCGGGCTCCAGCGGCTCGCCGTCTTTCTGATACACCGTGAGCTGGTACTGCCCGTCGAGTTCGATGTGGGAGTACGAGTCGTTCTGGTACACCAGATCGAACGTCTGGTTGAGCATCCGTTCGAGCGTCTCGACGTTGCGCTGGCGCAGTTCCGCCCGGAGCGTGCCGTACATCTCCTGTAGCTCCTCGGTCTCGTCGTACAGCGTATCGAGCTGTTCGAGGGTCGCTTCCAGGTCCTCGCGCCGGTCCCGCAGCGACTCCAGTTCCTCGATCTCGTTCGTGACGCCGCCAATGGCGTTTTGCAGTTCGTCGCGCTTTTCGCGTTTCTCCGCCAGCGCCTCCTTGGCCTGGTCGATGTACTTTTTCGCGCGCTGCTTCTCATTGCGGGCTTCGTCGATTCGCTCCTCGTCGAACGACTCCGCGAGGTTCTGCTTGCGCTCGCGCTTCTCCGCTAGCTGTTCGCGGCGCTGGTCGTTCAGTTCGGCCTGCTGACTGCGCTTCTCCCGCAGACGCTCGATGTCGTCGTCGCAGTCGTCGATCTTCGCAAGCAGGTCTTCGACCCGCTCTAGGCGCTCAATTGACTGCTTGACCTGCTGGCGCTCCTGGTTGCATTCGGCGACGACCGAACGGCAGTCCTCGGCCTGTTCGCGGGCCTCGGCCGCCTTCTCGCGTTTCGTCTCGGCCTCGGACTCGTGTTCTGTTGCTTCCTCACGGAGCGTTTCGATGCGCTCCTGGTCCGCGTCCAGCCCGTCCGCCTTCTCTTCGACGAGCTGGACGATGTTCGAACGGTTGTTCTCTAACGTCGATAACTCGTCGGCGACCCCGACCAGTTCCGTCGCGGTTTCGTGTTTCGATTCGAGTTCCGAAACGTTCTCGCGGGCGTCCGCGAGTGTCTCCTCCAGCTCGGCGATCCGCTCGCGGTCGTCCTCGATGGAGTCGACGTGTGGCGACTCGCTCACGTCCTGGCCGCACTCGGGACATTTGCCTTCCTCCAGCAGCGCCTCGGCCTCCGCGAGCGACTCGCGCTCGGTCTCCAGTTTCGTCTCCAGTTCGGTCACCCGCTTCCGGGCCTCTTCGAGGTCACTGGCGACGGATTCCTTGTACGACTGTGCCCCCTCGCGGTCGGTCGGCGCGTCCTCGAATCTGGCTTCGAGGTCGGCGATCTGGTCGTCGATGTCGCTGATCTGCTCCCGACGCTGGGCGATGGTCTCCCGCGCCGCTTCGAGGTTGGCTTCCAGTTCGTCGGCCTCCTCGCGCTTGTCCTCGGCTCGGGATTCGAGGTCTTCGGCGCTGTCAGCTAGCGCGTCGGCGGTGCTGCTGTGTTCTTTCGCGTCCACGCGCTGGTCCTCGATTCGGCTCTGGAGGTCGTCGTCGCGGGACTGTAGTTCCTCCAGCCGTGCGTCGACGGTGTCCGGGTCCGGCTCTGAACTGTCGAGGTCGGTTTCGGCGGCCGTCTCCGAGAGGTCTTCCCGCAGCGACTCCCGGCGGTCCTGCAGGTCGCTGATCTGCTCTTTGAGCTCGGTTCGTTCCGTCTCCGTCTCGGTAATCGTCGTCTCCAGTTCCTCGATGTCGGCTTCCAGCGCCGACAGTTCCTCGCGTTTCTCCTCGTACTCTTCGAGGACGGACTCGGCCTGCGTGAGCGTCTCCTCGGCGGTAGCCTTCTGGTCCTCGATATGCTCGATTTCCTCCTGCAGATTGGACTCCTTCGTTTCGAGGCCGTTCAGGCGCTCGTGGAGGTCCTTCGCCTCTTTCTCCTGAATCTGCTCGTCGAGTTGTGAGAGCGCTCCCTGTTTGTCGTCGCGAACGCGACCCACGCCGACGCGGGCGTCGCTGGCCCGCTCGCGGTACTCCTCCAGTTTCCCCAGTTGCAGGAGGTCGTCGAGCATGTCCTGGCGATCGCCGGGGGAGGCGTTGATGAGCTTGTTCACCTCGCCCTGGCGGACGTAGGCGCAGTTGACGAACGCCTCGCTGTCCATCCGCAGGAGTTCGGTAATGCGCCGGCGTACGTCGCGGGCCCCTTCGTAGTTTCCTTCAGGTGTCTCCAGGACGCACTTCGCCGTCGTCGGTTGCGCCCCGGTCGCGCGGACCCGGCGCGTGAGGTGGTAGTCGCCGCCGGCGTGAGAGAACCACAGTTCGACGGTGCAGTCGTCGGCCCCGATGGTGACCACGTCGCCGAGATTCTCATCCAGCGCTTTCGAGCCGTACAGAGCGAAGAAGCAGGCCTCTAACAGGGATGACTTCCCGCTTCCGTTGAGCCCGTGGATGACAGTCACGCCGCTGTCCAGTCGCAGGTCGGCATCGTCGTAGCACTTGAAATTAGATAGTTTGACGCGTTGAAATTTCATCGTTGGCCCTCCATTACAGGAACTCCTCGACGCTCGCCTGGCCGTCGTCGTCTGTGCCGTCGGCCTCGTTCACCGCTGCTCCGCTGTCAGTTTCGTCCGTATCTATGTTCGCAGTCGCTTCCGTGTCGTCTGCGCTCGGAGGGCCATCAGCGTCGGCCGCGAGCGCATCCTCGGACAGCAGCTCGCGCACGTGCCGTTCGACCTCGTCTTTGACGTTCGCGTCGGCGACCTTCGAGGCACGAATCGTCTCGTCGATGTCGTGAGCGGCCTCGCTCAGCCCGAGGTCTCGAACGCGCTCGGTGACGGCGTCGTCGGGGTCGGCGAAGCTGATCTCCGTTTCTTGCTCTTCAGCCGTGATTTCACGGTGGTCGGTGACCCGAGCGACGAGCGCTCCCCGGTCCAGTGCGAAGGACTCGACGCTGGCCGGCGTGACCGGGTCGCCGTCGCCGCTGATGGAGACGATGACGACGGCGTCCTCCAGGTCGTGCTGGCCGACGCGGCTCCGGACGCGCTCGACGCCCTCCTCGGGCCCGAGGTCCACGTCGACGAAGACGAACTCGCGGGTGTCGAGACCGCGGCGGGTGATACGGACCTCGTCGTCGAAGGTGACGATGTTGTAGCCGCGGTCCTCGCGTTCGCTCGCACTCGCCCGCTCGGTCGACCCGCAGTAGGTGACCCAGGCGTCCTCGACCTGCTGTTTGCCGGGGTCGTGGTTGTCGCCGAGCAACATTGCGTCGAACGCGACAGACGACTCGGTGAGTATCTCCGCGGCGTCCCAGTCACCGTAATCGAAGGGCTGGAACAGACCGTGGGTGACCAGCGCGGCGCTGTCGGCGTCGTGCGGGGCGAAGTCGTAGTCGAGGTCGTCGCGCTGTGACCGGGGCACGAAATCGAGGCCGTAGAAAGCGGTGTCACCGATGACGGTCGGCTCGTCGTCGAGCCGCGTCGCCAGGCCCAGCGATTCGTACAGGTCGAGCCACTGGGCGTCCCGCTTTGCTTCGTGGTTTCCCACGATGGCAAGAAACGGGATGCCGGCCTCAGAGAGTTCTTCCAGAACGCTGAGCGTACCCATGATGTCCGCAAGCGCCGGGCGGCGGTCGTGAAAGAGGTCACCGGCGTGAACGACGGCGTCGGCGTCGTCCGCGATGGCGTCCCGGACCACCTGTCGGAACGCATCGAGGAAGTCGTCCCGTCGGTCGGGGACGTTGTACTGCTGATACCCGACATGGGTATCGCCGGTGTGTATCACCCGTGTCATTTGCCCACCCGTAAGCCAGCGCCACCTAAAGAGGTATCGTGACCGGAGTGAAAGTGGTCGACGGCAGTGCGGTCGGCCCGGTGGCTACGCTTCAGCGTCAGTCCCCGCCGCGGCATCCCGATACTGCTGGAACGCTCGCAAAGCCGCCCGCCCCTCGTCGGCCAGCCCACTCACTTCGTGTTCGGCCTGGTCGACAGCCGCTTCGAGTCGCCCGACGCCAAACGCCTCGACGAAGGCGACTGCTTCGCCCAAGTCGTTGGTCGCCCGAACTGCTCGTTCGATGACTGTCCAGTAGCCGGCGTCGTCATCCATCCCGTCGGTGGGCATCCGGCCCGCGACGGTATCGTCCCGGTCGGCCAGTTGGGTCGATCCGCCCTCGTCGCTGTCGTCCTCACCGTCAGCGAGCGCCGTGAGTGCCGCCTTCACTTGGTCGCTATTGGGCATAGAATGAGGTGGTCCCGGCATCCGGTATAAACGTTCAGTGGCTCTACTTCGACCGGTAGCACTACGAGATAGTCCCTCCAGATGGGATAGAAAAGAGCACAGTTTAGTGATATGACACGGTTGGTAGAACTAACGGCCCAGCGTCGATGCCATCAGACAAGAACCCATCACTGGACGTCCCTCACACCGTGCTTCGCAACAAATTCCTCGCGGACGACCGTTCGATTTCGTCGGCTACAGTCGTCGCACTGCTGATTCTGGCAACTCTACTTATTTCCATTGTCCTCGCGATGTTCATCCTCGGCATGGGTGGCTGAGGCGGGCGAGCCGTAACGAACGGTGACCGGATGTAGCCCCGGCCCCGGTCCGAGCGTTCAAATACCAGCACGGGACCAGAGCCGGGCATGACGGATATCGAGACGCTGGCTGAACGGCTACGCACGGTCGAACGCGCGGTCACGGACGGAACGATGGAGTTCCCGGAGGTGACCGAACTCGCGGGGTTGGAAAAGCGCGTGGAAACTGTCGAACAGCGCGTCGACGATATCGACGAGCGGACGGCAGAACTCGAAGCGGCCACGCAGGCCCTCCGCGGGTACGTTGGGAACGTCCGCTCGGTCAACGACGAGGTCGAACAGCGTGCCGACGCGGCGCTGGCAGCGACCGACCGACTTGAGGTGCGCCTCAACGAGGAGTTGTCGTCGCCGTCGGCATCTGACCCACCAGCAGGGGGAGCCGACCAGCGGCGGACGGAGACGGCACAGGGACGTCCAGGCCCGCCGGATGGCGGCAACCACACAGACCCCAGCGCCACGACCAGCCTCGCGGCCGAGGCGCAGACCGATTTCTCCGCCATCACCGACGGCGGTGGCCCGGACAACGACGAGAGCGAGACCACAGACACAGGCGTGTTCGGGCGCATCCGTGCGCTACTGTGATATACCGGCTGGTCATCGCCGTCGCGATTATGACCGCACTGTTTGGCGCGACGGCCCCGGCATTGTCGACGGCTCGGGCGGACGCGGCTAACAGTGCGATGGAGCGCCAGATGGGCGAACTGGCGGCCGAACTGGCGACGCTGGTCGAGACTAATGCGGCCACGCTGGACGGCGACGCACAGCGCGTGGTAGAGATACGGCTGCCCGCGCAGACGTACACAAGCGCCGGTGTGGACCACCTCGGGTTCAGCGCGCAGGCCGGTGTCGGCCTCGCAACGTGGCAAGTCGCATCTCAAAAGCAGACCGAGCAACTGGTCGATATTCCGCTCCGAACGACAGCGTCGACCGACCGGCTCAATGAACCCGGCACACATCGACTCGTGTTCGTGCTGACGCGGTCGGACGGCCGGCGAGTGCTGACGGTCCATCGATTTAAGTCCGATGCCGTGGCGAGGGGTGGCCATGCGTGAGTGGCTCTTCGGGTCATCGACAGCGGCGGACTGTCGCTGTGAGACGGCCATCGAGGGTGAGCGGCTGGTGGTGACCGCAGAGGACTGCCCGGGCGGGGGCGACCTCGCCGCGTCGGCTGACTGCCGGGCAACAGTCGTCGATTCGCTCTCCTCGACCGGTGTCGAGACTATCGTTACAGAACAGGCAGGACAGGAACGGGTGTACGTCGGTAGGGCCGCGGCGGTACTCATTGCTGCCGGCCGATTCGCGACCAGGGTCGCCTCGCTTGACGAGCGACTCGCTGAATGTGCCCGCCGTGACCCCGTCGCCGCTGCGACGGAGGCAGTCGGGCGGGCGGGGCCGGTCGCCGACCTGGCGGCGGAGACCGGGCTCGCAGTCGCTACCGAAGGATTCGACACTAGCGAGCAGGCGGTGACCGCCTACACCGGGCCGACGATCAGTGATGCCCGCGTCGGAGTAGCGCCACCAGCGGACGCAGCGCTTCGGGACCAGCGAACGCTCCGGACAGAGGCCCTCGTTCGACGATACGACAGGCCCGGCGACCACCTGCCGGTGTACCACATCGAGCCCCGCGAACAGCGGTTCGACGCGGCAATGATGGAGTCGCTCGTCGCGGCGTACGAGCGGATGGCGAACGCCGCCGTCGACGGTGGCTGTCACGCCTATGACGCGGCCGATGCGGCGGCCGACGACAGCACGACCGCAACAGCCGTCGGGGCCGTGCTGGAGAAACACACTGGCGGCCTCGGCGTTCTCGAAGACGTCTTCGCCGACGAGCGAGTGTCCGACGTGTTCGCGACAGCCCCTGTCAGTGACACGCGGCTCCGGGTTCACTGCGACGGCGAGACCATGCGGACCAACGTTCGCATGACACCATCGGGGGCGAACGCGCTGGCATCGACGTTCAGACGGTCGAGTGGCCGCGCCTTCTCGCGAGCAAACCCGACGCTGGATGCGACGGCGACGGTAGCCGACCGGCAGATACGCGTCGCTGGGGTGAACGAGCCAGTCAGTGATGGCCTCGCCTTCGCGTTCCGCGCCCACGACAGCGATGTGTGGCGGCTGACAGACTTCGTCGACAACGGGACGATGCCAGCCGCCGTCGCCGGACTGCTCTCCGTCGCCACGGAGCGGGGCGGGGCCTGCCTCATTGCTGGCCCCCGCGGCGCGGGCAAGACGACGACACTGGGTGCGCTGCTCTGGGAGATCCCCCGCGAGGTTCGAACTGTCCTCATCGAGGACACGCCGGAACTCCCCGCGTCGTCGCTCCGGGACGACAGCCGGGACGTGCAGGCGCTTCGGACCGCCCGCGGAGAGGGACCGTCGGTCGACGCTACCGAGGCCCTTCGAACAGCACTCCGACTCGGCGAAGGCGCGCTCGCCGTCGGAGAGGTCCGCGGCGAGGAGGCCGGCGTCCTCTACGAGGCGATGCGCGTCGGTGGCGGCGACGGTGCCGTGCTCGGCACGATTCACGGCAACGGCCCCGAAGCGGTTCGGGAACGGCTGGTGTCGGACCTCGAAATCACCGTCCAGTCGTTCGCCACGACGGACCTCGTGGTGACGCTGGCCTCGCCCACGTCAGAGCATGGCCGTGGCATCGCCTCCATCGCAGAAATCGTCTCCCACGGCGACGACGTTTCCTTCGAGTTGCTCTACGAGCGAGACGGGTCGACAGCGGCGGCTACCGGTCGCCTGGAGCGGGGCAGCAGCCGTCTAGTGGAGTCGCTTGCCGCACCGGGCGAGTCCTACGCCGAGGTACTCGAGACTATCGAGGCGCGAGCCGAACAGTTCGAAGAATCGTTAGCTGTCCAGACGCGAGGGAGCGAGGCGCCCACAGACGAGGTCCAGCCGTGAGCCACGCCAGCGGTTCAGACGACGACCCTGCTGACGCCAGCGCGGCACCAGCCACGACTTTCGCAACCGTGCTCGCAACAGCCTACCCAGGCACTGTCGAGGTGCCCGACGACTACCGCCGGGCGTGCCGACTACTCTCGATCCTGGCCCCGGCAGAGACAGTACTGACAGCCAGTTACGGCATCGCGCTGTATGGCTCCCTGCTCGCGACGGTCGCCGTCTTGGTGGTGCGCGGACAGCTGGCGACGACCGTCGGCCTCGGATTCGTCGTCCTGTCCCTGAGCGTCGCGGCGCTGGGACGATACGGCATCCCCTTCGCCGCAGAGGCGAAACGCATCCGAACGTTGGGAGCGGCGCCGTCACTCGTCACGACGCTGGTGCTCGGTGCGACGCTGTGGCCCAGCGCCGAGCGAGCGGCCGCGTTCGCCGGACGGGCCGGGAACGGGTTGCTCGCCGCACGCCTGGACCAGCAACGCCGGCGAGCCGCGGGTACACCGCGGAGCGGCCTGGAAACGTTCGCAGTTGCCTGGAACGGCCGGTTCCCGGCGCTTGAACGCGCAGTCGGACTGGTCGAAAACGCGACGGCTGCTCCGGCCGAGGAGCGGCCCGAAGTCCTGGAACGCGCACGGCGATGCATCCTCGACGGGACGCGTGACGAGATGGCGGCCTTTGCGGCCTCGCTCCGCGGCCCGGTGACCGGGGTGTACGCGTTCGGCGTCCTCCTGCCGTTGGCGATGGCGTCGCTGTTGCCTGCCGCCGCTGCCGCAGGCGTGCCAGTGACAGCGTCCGTGTTGATCGGAACTTACGGCGTCGTCTTGCCCGCCGCGTTGTTGATCGCCTGTTGCTGGCTGCTGGGCCGCCGACCAGTCGCGTTCCCGCCGGCGACGGTCCCTCGGAGCCACCCGAACGTCCCGGATACACCGCTGTACTCGGTCCTGATCGGTGTTGTCGCCGGAATCGGGGGGTGGCTGCTCGCTGGTGTCATCGTCGCTGAATGGGCCTCCCCTGTCGGTGCGCTCGGAGCGGGCGTCGGGAGCGCGCTCGCCATCAACTACCGACCCGTCGCCGAGGTCCGCGACCACGTCACCGACATCGAATCGGGCCTCCCCGACGCGCTGTCTGCCGCCGGTCGGCGTCTGGACCGCGGCCAGTCGGTCGAAGCAGCGCTTGTCGAGGCTGTCGACGAGGCTCCCGAACCCACCAGCGGCGTCATCGAAGCCGCCGTCGAGCGCCAGGAACGCCTCGGGACCAGCGTCGAGGGGGCGTTTCTGGGTCCCGGCGGCGCGCTCGCTGACGTTCCGAGCCACCGTACCCGTCGGGTCGCAATGCTACTGGACACGGCCGCGACGATCGGGCCACCGGCGGGCGAGCCGGTGACGACGATGGGTGAGCATCTGGACGCGCTCCGGGCCATCGAGCGCGAGACGCGCCGCGACCTTTCGCAGATAACCGAGACACTGTCGAACACCGCCGCGCTGTTCGGCCCGCTGGTCGGCGGCGCGACCGTCGCGCTGGCCGGGTCGATGGGCGGCGGTGAGCAGTTCAGCACTGTTTCCGACGCGCTGCTGGGGCCGGTCGTCGGCTGGTACGTCCTCGTCCTGGCTGTCCTGTTGACGGCGCTGTCGACAGGGCTTCACCGCGGACTCGACCGCGCACTCGTGGGTTACCGCGCCGGCCTGGCGCTCCTGTCAGCCACGGCCACCTTCCTCGTCGCCGTGGTCGCTACCGAGTTGCTGGTCTAGTGTTTAAATCGGAGAACGCAGCCAGACCAGTACATGTTCGAGACGCACGTCGACACGCTGTACCTCTGGGTCGGTCTGGGAACAGTGAGCGTGGCCGTCCTGGGAGTCGTCGTCGGCCTGCCGACGACCGCACCGCCGGACGCGACGGAGGCAGCGGCGACTATCGATGAGGTCACCACCAGCCCGTCCGGGTCTATTGCACACCGACGACTCATCGCCGAAGAGTGGGCGCTCGACGGCCGCGCAATCCGCCTTCGCAACGATGGTGGGACAGCCACCGCGCGGTTGGTTCGAGCGGCTGTTCCCGCACAGACTGACCGGCTACAGGCTGTAGTGAATGGGGAGCGGCCAAAGGCGGTGTACGACTCAGCAGGCGCGTTCCGTCGAGATACCCGTCAGGCTCGGGCCGCGGACAACAGGTGGCGACCGGCCCCCGACCGACTGACAGTCAGGCACGTCGCCTGGGGAGGGCTCGATGTCACCATTGTCGGATAAGGCGACGACGGAGCCGCTTGCCGCGCTCGTCGCTGTCTTCGCCGTCACGCTCGGCCTGGCGCTGTATGCCGGCGTGCTGAACGATGCGTTCGGCACGCTGGACGACGACCGCAACATCGCCACGCCGACCGCCGATGCTGTGGAACAGCGGCTCTCGTCAGCGGGCGTCGTTCAGCCCGAAAGACTCCACAACGCGCTCGATACGGTTCCGGCGAACTATCACGGGAACGCGACTATCACGGCGACGACCGGCGAGCGATGGAGTCGCGGCCGGAAGCCACCGAACAGCGCCGACACCGAAACCAGAACCGTGAGCGTGCGAGTCAGACCAGGGACGGTCCGGCGTGGAACGCTCACCACGCGGGTGTGGCGATGACCCGAGCAATGAGCACCGTCGCCGACGTGACGGTTTTCCTCCTACTCGTTGGAGTGGCCGCGGGAACAATCGTGGGCGGCATCGGTGTCGATAAGCCGGCGGCGATGACAAATCCTGCAGCCGAGCAAGCGTCGACGCTAGCGACGAGTACCGCGAGCGTCGAGTACGACCTGGTCGTCCCAGCGTCAGATCGCCGCAAGCCACCGGACCACGCCACGCGGCGACAGCGAACGAGTCACGGGACCGTCGCGGAACTGCTCGGCGAAGCGGCGATGAGTGGCGTCATCGTCGACGGAAAGCGGCTGTCGGCCGCCGGCACGGACTTCGAATCGAAAGTCAGGTCGACGACGCGTGACAGGCTCCACAGCCGGGGACACAAAACGTCTGTCCGTGTCACCTGGTCGCCGTATCCCGGTGCGCCAGTCAAAGGCGAGTACCGCGTCGGCGACCGGCCGCCCGATACCGTTGACGTTCGGGCGGCAACGGTGACGGTCCCGAGCGGGATGGAGAACGTCTCGGAGCCAGCCCGTGAAGCGGCGAGAATAAACGGCTACGACGGCACGGCGACGGTCGTGGCCCGGAGCGTCATCGACGGGCTGTTCCCGCCGGCGCAGTCGCGGTACGCCCTCCGCGGCGACTACCCCTCGGACGTGCTGATGACGGCACGGTACGAGCGCACGGCCGACTTGACGGGGGCGAGCGTTGCCGTTGAGCGGCAATCGACGACAGAAATGAACCGCGACCTGACCGCGGCGCTCGCCGCCCGGCTTCGGACCGACATGCGGTCGCAGTACAACTCGCCAGCAGACGCCGCTCGCGCCGTCCGAACGAGCCGTGTTCGCGTGACGGTCCGGACGTGGTCGCCGTGAGAGACGATACCCGCGGCCGGGTTCCGTTCGCGTTGCTCGGCGTCCTCTTGCTGGTGAGCAGCCTCACGCTGGCCCCGACGTTCGTCAGCGAGCCGGCCCCGAGCGAGACGGCGGTCGAGCAGGCGCTGAATCAGGCGACAGCGGAGACACAGGTCGCCATGCGGGACGGGGTTTCGACAGCCGGTCGGCAGGCAGCGGCGAATCCGGTCGTCACGCCGGCCGACACACCCCCCGGTCAGGTCCTGAACGACTCGACGGCGTTCCGCGACTCGCTCAGAATCCGTGCCTACCTCCGGATCGCGGATCGTCTAGAGGCGGTATCTACCCGGAGCGGTGACGTGACGGTGACCGCGAGGCTGCCAGCGGTCACGAACGCGAGTGATCTCCGGGCGGCGAAACACCGCGTCTCGGTGGAACGCGCCGGACCGAACGAGACTGCACTGCGAGCGACGGTCGAGAATATCGTGCTGACGGTTCGGCGCAACGGTGTGGTGGTCTCGACGCGGCAGGTTTCGCCGACCGTCGTCGTCCCGGCGCAGGCGCTCATGCTTCACGATCAGGTGTCGACCTACCAGACGCGGCTGAATAACGGCCTGGACAGGCCGGGGCTGAGCCGGCGGATGACGGCCCGGCTGTACCCGATGGCGTGGACGAGGGGATACGCACAATACGGCGGTGCAGGCATCGAGAACGTCGTCGCGAATCGGCACGTCTCGCTGGCGACGAACGGTGCACTGCTCGGCGTCCAGCGGTCGACCTTCGGCCGGAGCGACCCGGCCGGTCGCCGTGCCCTGACAGAGGCGACAGCGATGACGGGGATCGAGGACCTAGTGCGGGGTAGCCAGGGGACAGCGTACTCGAGTGCAGTGCTCGATCAAGCCCAGTACAAACCGGTCAGCGAGACGCCGCCACGTCTGAAATCCACAGCCAGTCCGAGCCCGGAGGACTCGATGACCGTCGGTGTCAACGGGACGGCCGACACCGCGTTCCGGTCCGTCACCGAACCGTCGACGCTCAACGAGACTCTTGAACACGCGTACACCGTCGAGGTAGCCCTGGAAGCCGACGAGCACCGGCTGGGCGGGGGACCGCCGGGCAAGCCGCCCTCACCGGGCCCCGAGTGGACGCTGGTCGCCGACCGGATGCCCACCTCTGTGGAGACGGTCGGGAACGCCAGCGGAAGTGTTGCGACGCCGGACGGCTGGCACGCGGTCGAGACGTTCAGCCGGACCGTCGAGCGCCAGTACACGCGGACCGCCGTCTGGCAGAACGGTGCGGACCGCCGACGCACCACCGCGTCGAGCACCGCGCGCTATCGCGTAACCGTCGCCGTCGTCGGCCGTCACCACGGCCGTTCGCCGGCACCGAACCGCACAATCCGGACCGCACACGACGCCAGCGCAAGTCCGCTGAACGGGTCGAACCTCGCCGACGTGAAGCCGAAAGCGATGGACACGCTTGTCGACCACGCTGGGGGGCGAGACGAAACCGCCGAGCGGGTCGTCGACGACAGCCTGGGCCGGACGGAGGCGACAGTAACGGCCGACCAACCGCCAGAACTGCACGACTGGGCGTATCGGGACCTGATGGGCCTTCGAACGGCGGTCCGCAACACGACGGTCACCGTCGAGCGCGGACGCGTCGGAACCTTCGAGACGAATCCACCGCGGGTACTCCGAGAGCGGGTCGCACAGCGCCGTGCCCGCCTCGCAGCCGTGCCGGACACCTACGACAGCACGGCCCAGAAGGCACGCGTGGCGGCCCGGCTGACCTATCTGAATGCAGTGTCGGCGGAGTTGGAGGAGCAGGCCTCGGCACGGGACGGCAACCGGGAGCGAATCGACGCGCAGCTAACGGAGCGCACCGAAGGGTCACTGCGTGACCTCCGCAAAGGGTTAACCGCCCGCGAGACGGCCGTCCCGCGGTCACGCCCGGTGCCAGTCAGTCCGGCCGGCCCCGTCAGAACGCGGATCGATACGCAGACCCCGTATCTGACGCTCGCCGAACTAGATGAGAGCCGATATCGCGCTCTCGACGGGCGCGAACACCCGCTGGTGGCGCGGAACACGAACGTGTTTACGGCCCCATACGGTGACGCCGCCGATGCCGTCGTTGACGGTGCGTTCGAAGGCGGCGACAGAGTACGCCTCGCAACGGCGGCGAACACACTCGCGGCCGCGAACGAGACCCTCGAAACCGAGTCAAGCTCGACGCTCGCCGCGGAACGCGACGCTCTCCAGCGAGAGGTACGGGCGGCAAACGGGGAGATGACGACCCAACTCCGGCAGTCAATCCACCGTCAGACCGACGCCGAAGCGGAAGCGAGCAAGGTCATCGTAACCGAGGGGATATCGGCGTGGGAGACACCGGAAGCCAGGGCGCAGGCGCTGACGAACGGTTCTGCCCAAGGACGAGTCGCCCGCGTCGCCGGGAACCGGCTGAACCTCACGCGAATCGAACGCGACCGGCTCCGCCTGACGCTGCTCTCGGTCGACACGCCAGCGACCAGACCGACACTGCACTCGACGAACGGGACAGCCTCGGCAGTCCGGACCGTCGCGAGGGACGAGCTGAGCAGCGCGCTGGCCGACAGCGGCAAAAAGAAGGCCCAACAGATCGCGAAGAATCGCCTCGGGACGGACAGGCTCCCGGCGGGACTACCGCTGGCACCGCCGGCTACCCCCTGGTACGCGACGGTGAACATCTGGTGGGTGACCGTCGAGGGCGAGTACGCCAGGTTCGCCGTCTCTGCGAGCCACGGCCCGCCGAGCGAGCCCGGCGCGCGGACCACTTACGCACGCGACGGCCACAACGTCACGCTCGACGTGGACGACGACGGAACGGCTGAACGATTGGGTACCGCGGACCGGGTCTCGTTCAGAGCCGATACTGGCGTTGCCGTCGTGGTGCCGCCCAAACCGCGCGGAGTCGGTGACAAGGGTGGCAACGCTGTGGAGGAATCGAGCGGGTGGCCGGACGCAGGCACCTGAACTCGGACCGCATAACCGAAGTAAAATACCCCGGGGCCGTACCGATGCCCATGCTTCGAGGCGAGTTTCCGGACGCGGGCGAGCAGTCCCCCGAGGAGTTACTGGCGGCCTACGGCACCGTGCTGGCCGAGACAGTCGAGACAGTCAGCGTCGAGGAAATCGCCGCCGAGACCGATCTCGACCAGGCGACTGTAGCAGCGTTCGCGGACGGCGATATCGCCGACCGGACGCTTTCGGAGGCGGTTGCCGTGCTGGCGACCGACCCGAACCGACCGGATGGCGACGCGTTGCAGGCCGAGGCGCAGGACATCCTCCTGATGGGGATGACGACAGCCGTGATGGACGTGGAATCGCTGGCCTCCGGCATCGATGACGAACTGGAGCCGAAGGAGATCCAGCAGAAGATCGAGGGCAGATACCCGGTGACACTGGCCGAGTACGCCCTCCTGCACAGCTACATCGAGGGGGAGAAGCGGTGACGGAACGCGTCGCCATCCTAGGCTGTGGCTACGTCGGCTTGGAACTCGGACGGCAGTTGCGGAGCAGCCACGAGGTCGTGGGCGTTCGCCGGTCCGACGACGGCATCGCAGCTATCGAGAACGCCGGCTTCGAAGCGGTCCGGGCCGACGTGACCGACCCCGAGTCGCTGTCGGCGGTGCCGGATGTCGACTGGCTCGTCTTCGCCGCGAGTTCCGGCGGCAGGGGAGCTGAGGCCGCCCGCGAAGTGTACGTTGAGGGACTCCGGACGGCAATCGACCACTTCTGGTCGCGGGCGGACCCGCCCGAGCGACTGGTGTACACCTCCAGCACCGGCGTCTACGGCGACCACGACGGCGCGTGGGTTGACGAGGAAACGCCGCTGGACCCACAGACAGAGAAGACCGAAGTGCTGGCCGAGGCGGAGCGCGTGGCCCGGGAGCGCCCCGTTGAACATGGCGGCCACGGCGCAGTCGCTCGCTTCGCCGGCCTGTACGGTCCGGACCGCTACCGACTGGAGCGGTATCTGGAGGGACCGGTGACGGCCGGCTACCTGAACATGGTCCATCGGGCTGACGCGGCTGGCGCGGTGCGACACCTGCTGACCGAGAATAATCGCGAGGAGATCGTCCTGGTCGTCGACGACGAGCCGGTCGAGAAGTGGGCGTTCGCCGACTGGCTGGCCGAACAGTGCGACGTCTCGTTCCCGCCAAAACAGACGACAGAGGAACGGCTGGCCGACGATAGCCTCTCGGAGACGGCGAAGCGCCGCATCCAGACGAGCAAGCGATGTTCGAACGACCGTCTCCGGGAACTGGGCTATGAATTCGAGTACCCGACGTTCCGGGACGGGTACCGCGACGCCGTCCGGGAATACCGGCAAAACTGACGCTTTCGGGGCGAACTTTATTACTGATAGGCTGGCGAACAGCGAGGTATGACACGCGTTGCCGCCGGCGGGCTGCAGGTCAACGCCGCCGCGGCGTACGCTAGCGAGAACCCCCTGTTGGTCGCTGGTGTCGCTGTGGCGCTTCTCGCCCTCCTCGGTGCCGGCATCTGGTTACGTCGGTATCTCAGCCGGACGCCCGCAGAGCGGTTGCGTCGGACGCTGACCGACTACGACCGGATCGCGGTGTTGATGCACCCGAACCCGGACCCGGACGCGATGGCCTCCGCGCTGGCCGTCAACCAGCTCGTCGCCGGCACCGACACGTCGGCGTCGCTGCTGTACTCCGGCGAGATACGCCGCCCCGAGAACCGGGCCTTTCAGACGGTCTTGGACCTGGATTTCGGTCACGTCGAGACTGCCGAGGACATCGACGCGGAGGCGGTCGTTCTCGTCGACCACAATACTGCACGTGGTTTCCCCGGTGCCGGGGATATCGAGCCGGTCGCAGTCATCGACCACCACCCCGGCGACGGCACCGGCGAGGCGTTCACCGACGTGCGGTCCGATTACGGGGCCTGTGCGACCATCTTCGCGAGCTACTTCAATCAGTTGGAGTTCGAGTTCAGCGACACGCAGGGAACCGCGAGTCTCGACGTCGACGCGGCACCGGCAGAAACCATCCCCTGTGCGCTCGCGACGGGGCTGATGTACGGTATCCAGTCGGATACCCGCTCGCTGACAAACGGCTGTAAGTCCGAGGACTTCGCGGCCGCCGCGTTCCTCTACGACGGGATGGACAGCGACCTGCTCAACCGCATCGCGAACCCCCAGGTCGACGCCGAAGTGCTCGACGTGAAATCCCGGGCCATCGGGAAACGAGAGGTGCGAGCGCCCTACGCGTTCAGCGACGTGGGTGAGGTGTCGAACACGGACGCGATTCCGCAGGCCGCGGACGAACTGGAGACGCTGGAAGGCGTCTCGGCGGTCGTCGTCGTCGGCGAGAAGGAAGGGACTATGCGCATCGCCGGGCGCTCGCGGGACGACCGCGTCCACATCGGCCGGGCGATAGAGGCCGTCGTCGACGATATCCCGATGGCTGAGGGCGGCGGCCACGCTCGGATGGGCGGCGGCAAGGTCCCGGTCGAACACATGGCCGGCCTCGGCCCCAGCGACGGCGTCTCGCGCGAAGACTTCCGTGAACGGGTGTTCGATGCCATGAGCGGCGAACTGTAACAGGGCTGGAACACAATCGCCGCACGCGGTGAATCTCTGGCCTTTTGTCACTCCCCGACCAACAGTCGGTATGGCCACACGGGAGGCGACCTGGGCGTACCGGGACGACCACGACGAGTTCGCGCGCACGTTCTACCGACGGTTCGGCGACGGCGTCGTCTCCAGCATCGGTATCGGCACGTATCTCGGCGACCCGACGGACGAGCGGGACGCGAGCTACCACGACGCAATCGTCACGGCGCTGGAATCCGGCATCAACGTCGTCGACACGGCGATAAACTACCGTCACCAGCGCTCCGAGCGGGTCGTCGGCGACGCCGTCGCGGACGCCGAGGTGGACCGCGAGGCTATCGCCGTTGCGACGAAGGGCGGCTTCATCCCGTTCGACGGGGAGCGTCCGGCGGACCCCGGCGCGTTCGTCCGTTCGGAGTACCTCGACACCGGCATCGTCGACCGCGACGACCTCGTTGCCGGCCAGCACTGCATCGCGCCCGACTACATCGACGACCAGCTCGACCGCTCGCTTACGAATCTGGAGCTGGACACCATCGATCTCTACTACGTCCACAATCCGGAAACGCAACTGAAAACGAACTCCCGTGAGGAGGTGTACGACCAGCTAGAGGCGACCTTCGAGCAACTGGAAGAGCGCGCTGCAGCCGGCGACATCAAGCACTACGGCGTCGCGACGTGGGAGGCATTCCGCGTGGCCGCCGACCACGACAGCTACCTCTCGCTTCCCGAGGTCGTCGAGCGCGCACGCGCCGCGGCAGAGACGGTCGGCAACGCGGCGACACATCTCCGCGCGATTCAACTGCCGTTCAACGTCGCGATGGCCGACGCGTTCACGGTCAAGTCCCACGACGGCGCGGAGGGGCCGCAGTCGGCGCTGTGGTTCGCTCACGAGGCCGGGCTGGACGTGTTCACCAGCGCGTCCATCATGCAAGGACAGCTAGCTGCAGCGGTCCCGGAAGACGTAGCCGCGAAGCTCTCGGGTGAGACGAGCGCACAGCGCGCCATCAACTTCGCACGCAGCGCGCCGGGGGTGACCTGCTCGCTGGTCGGGACTGGGTCGGTTGAGCACGCCCAAGAAAACGTCGATGCGGGTCGATACGAACCGCTCGGTGCTGACGCGTTCGACGCCGTCTTCGAGTAGCTAGCTGAGCTCTTTCCACTCGCTGCCACACTCGGGGCAGACGCGTACTTTCCCGACCTCGTCCGGGTCGTTCTCCGTCGCGAGCGGCTCGTCACAACTGGTACAGGAGAGCCGTCCGTAGTTGTCCTTCTCGACGTCGCCGGCTCGGAGGGCCTTCCTCACTGAGTCCATACCTGCCAGTGTGCTACCCGCGTGTAAAAACCCCGTGGCGGCGTTCCGGAACGTTGTTCAGGTTTTCCGACCTATCGCCGGTCGTGTCCCGTCGCCGCCTCTTTGGATCGCTACTGGGAATGGTGTTCTGCATCAACCTCGCCAGAGTCGTCTTTGCACCCCTTATCGAGCCGATCCGGGCGACGACGGGTGCGTCTGATGCGACGCTCGGACTGCTCGCAACGATGGTCTGGGCCGGGAGCGCCCTCCCGCGGCTACCCACCGGCGTCCTGTTGACCCGGATATCGCGGGCCAAGGTCATCTTCGGCTCCGGCGTCGTGCTGACGGTCGGGACGACGTTCACCGCGCTCGCGTTCGACCCGACGCTGTTGCTCGTCGGCGCGTTCGCCATGGGGCTGGCGAGCGGCGTCTACCTGACCGCGGCGAATACGCTGGTCAGCGAGCTGTTTCCCGACCGGCCCGGCCGCGCGCTCGGGCAACACGGCGTCGCCGCCCAGCTCGCCGCCGTCGGCGCGCCCGCGCTCATCTCGTTCGTGCTCATCGTCGGAACGTGGCGGACCGCACTGCAGGGGATAGCGGTCGCTGCGGGACTGGTAACTGTCGCTTTCACGCTCATCGCGAGACGCTCAACACTACCCGACGCCGGGAGCGAAGACAGCGACCTGCTCGGCGCGGCGCGCGCCCAGTGGCATATCATCGTCACCAGCGTCGCCACCATCGGCGTCGCGGGACTGGTCTGGAACGGGCTGTTCAACTTCTATGTCACCTACGCCACGAGCGTCGGCCTGTCCGCGGGATCTGGTCGGACGCTGCTCTTGCTCGCGTTCGGAGCCGGCGTGCCGGCCTTCTACGTCAGCGGTCGACTGGCCGACCGCCTCCCGTCGATTCCGTACCTCCTGACGATCCTGGCGACCTTTACCGGCTGTGTGCTGGTACTCCCGTCGCTGACCGGCTTCTGGTCGCTGGCCGCGTTCAGCGTCGTCGTCGGCTACGTCATCCACAGCATCTTCCCGGCGGTAGATGCGTACCTGCTGGGCTCGCTCCCAGATCGCCACCGCGCGAGCGCCTACGCCACCTACGGCGCGGGGATGATGCTAATGCAGGCCCCCGGGAGCGCGCTCGTCGGGAGCCTACTGGACGCCGGCGTCACGTTTCCGACGCTGCTTCGCGGCATGGGGCTGGCGTTGCTCGTCGTCCTCGTCGCGATGGTGTCGCTGCACCTCGACGGCCGGCTCCCGAGCGCCGCCCGAGCCTAAAGGCTGAAGCCGCTCCGTGCCGCGTCCCCTGTATGGACCTGCCACCGGACGAGCTGGCCGGCGTCGTCGACCTCTTCGGTTCGCTCACCAGAGCCGAACTCGTCGACGCTTGTGGCGAACTCGCCTTCAAGCAGGGCATCGACGCCGACCCGGACGCGGTCGTCGCAGCCATTGACGACGCTATCGACTCGTACCACCTCGTCGCCGTCGACGGCCACGCCGCAGACACCGACGAGACGCTGCTGGTGGTCGGCCCCGTCGCGTTCCCGGCTCTGCCCGACGGCGCGGCCGATCTCCCGCACATCATGGACGTACCGTCCCGCGACCTTGCGCGCGACGCCGTCATCGAGGCCGTCAAGTCCCGCTTCCGAGAAGACGCGGTAATGGCAGTGAAGAACAGCGACGAGGACCGCGTCGAGACACTGCTTGACGTGAGCTACGACATCGAAGCCTGGGAGAGCGTGGAGATGGACGGCCTCCGCGACCGTCTGGACGACATGTGAGCCCGGTTCCCGTATTCTACACTATTAAAGCAGATAGTTCGCGGGAGTGAGCCACCCGAATTAAGACGGCCCGTCACCTACCATGAGCTATGCAGTTCGACCGGGTCGCGGCTCACGAGCCAGTCGTCGTGGACGACGAGCCACAGGAGGCTGCCGTCATCGCCCCGGTCGTCACACAGCCCGAGGGCGAGGCGATACTGTTCACGAAACGAGCTGACCACCTGTCGGACCACCCCGGGCAGATGTCGTTTCCCGGCGGCGGCCGCGAACCCGAGGACGAGGACCTGCTGCGGACGGCGCTCCGTGAGGCTAACGAGGAGATCGGGCTCGATCCGATGGCGGCCAACGTTGTCGGGCGGCTGGACGACATCAGAACCATCACGCGCTACTCCGTACGCCCGTTCGTCGGGCGGATTCCGGACCGCGACTATCTGCCCTCGGACGAGGAAGTCGCGGAGATCGTCACCCTGCCCGTTTCGGAACTGACGAACCTGGACAACTACGAGTCCGAGCACCGCGATCACCCCCACTACGGCGAGATACGGCTCCACTTCTTCTACGTCGACGGCTACACCGTCTGGGGCGCGACGGCGCGGATGCTCGTCCAGTTGCTCGAACTCTCGACGGACTGGCGGATGCCGCCCGAGCCGGACCGGTATATGGGGCCGGACGACGACCTGCCGCCGAGCGTGCGCGACGAGGTTGAGTAAGCCAGAGCCCCTTACAGGTCGAGAGCGACAGGATTTTGCGACCCCGAGACCTTGGTCGCGTACTGGATGACCACGCTTACCGGTGCGACACTGGCGGCCGCCGGCATCGACGCGGTGGCGCTCAAGCCGACAGAAATGGACTTGTCGCGAGCGGCGGACCTCGACATCGGGACGCTCGCAATCGACTACGAGGGGGCGACCCACGTCCCGGCGACGGACATTATCGAGCGACTGGCGTCGACCGCCGACGTGCGCGTCACCACGCCAGTTCGAGCCGACGGCTTCGACCCGCTGGGCGACGACAGCAGATTCGACGCGTTGCCGGCCGGTGCGGGACACGTACTGGTCGCCGGCCACAGCGCGTATCTCTCAGAGAACGAGGCCGCGCGGGCCGTCGCACCGCGGTTGCGGGCGGCCGTCGACGACACCAGCGACCCCTGGGTCGGTACCGAGGGCATCGAGCGCCTCGCGCTGGCGGTCGGCGGCACGCAGTACGAACTCCTCTCACGGACGACGGCTCGCGACGTGCAGACGCTCCGAACGGCCGGCTTCGAGGGTTCGATCGCCGTCTACGCCCCGCTCGTGCTCTCGAACAGCGAGGACGCGATGCTCGACGCTGTCGGCGACTACGCGGCCCGACGTGGCCCGGTCCGGAACGCACTGCCCGAGGGCGCGCCGACGGACAGCCGTGCGACGGGTCGGGCCAGGGACGTACTCAAACAGGCCATCCGCGACTACGCGCTCGTCGGCTCCGTCGAGACGGTCGCGGAGCGAACCGAGCGGCTCCACGACATCGGCGTCGACACTATCGTCGGCTATCCGGCGCGTGGGCTCGACCCCTTCCTTTCGTAAATGAACGTCGCCGTCGTCGGCGGCGGGGCCGTCGGTCTGTCGACCGCAACAGCACTGGCCCGCCGCGGCGCGTCGGTGACAGTATTCGAACGCGACGCCCTCGGGAGCGGCGCGAGCGGCCGCGCCGCCGGCCTCTGCTACGACGCCTTCGCCGACGACGTGGACGCGGCCGTCGCCGCGAACGCGATCACTCGCTACCGCGACCTGGACCTGTTCGAGCCCCAGCCCTACGTCTGGGTCGCGCGCGACGAGAGCGACGCCGCGGCCGTCCGCGAGCAAATCGCGGGGATGCAGCGAAACGGCGTCGCGGTCGAGGCGCTCACGCCGGCGGAACTCGGCGACCGCTACCCGGCGCTGGGCAATAGCGGCATCGAGGTGGCCGGCCTCGCCCGCGACGCCGGCGTGCTCGACCCGGATGCCGTGGTGGCCACGCTCGCCGAGCGGGCCCGCGACGCGGGCGCAACCGTCGAGACGCACGCGCCGGCGTCGCTCGCCTCGCCGACGACCGTCGAAACGCCGGATGGAGCGCGGACGTTCGACGCGGTGGTCGTCGCAGCCGGCCCGCAGACGAAGCCGCTCGTCGCCGACGTCGACGTTTCGCTCGCGCTGAAGGCCTACCGGGCGCAGGCGCTCGTGACCGAGCCGGTCGACGCCGCGTTGCCATCGTTCTACGACGCGACGCGGGAGTTCTACTGGCGGCCGAAGGACGACGCGATACTGGTCGGCAATGGCGCACACGAGGTCGACCCGGCGAACTGGAACCCGGAGGCGGACGCCGAGTTCGTCACGCGGAGCCTCGACCGCGTCGAGCAAACGGTGGCGCTCAGTCCGACGTGTGCCCGGGCCTGGGCCGGCCTGTGTACCGCGACGCCGGACGGCGCGCCGCTGGCCGGGCAGGTCGCCGACGGACTCTGGGTGGCGACCGGCTGGCAGGGCCACGGGCTCATGCGCGCGCCGGCGATGGGCGACTTTCTCGCGGCGGACGTGCTCGGCCACCCGAACCCACACTCGGAACACCTGCCTGATCGCGTCGACCCGACGCGGTTCGACGGCTCTGAAGAATTCGCCGCACTGGACGACCCGACGCGTGGCTGGGACGTGTGAATTCGCTGTAAGAAGATGTATACACGCCGGTCAGGCGTCGTCGTCTTCGCCCTCGTCGGCTGATTCGGCCACGTCTTCGACATCGGCCGTTTCGCCCTCCGCGTCCGCTTCGCTCTCTTCGTCAGTCTCGCTGTCGTCGGTTTCAACGCTCACATTCGTCGTTTCGTCCTCTTCGTGGCCCGTCTCGGCTTTCGGGACGCGGACGTGGAGCGTGCCGTTGCTCTTGAGCGTGGCCTGGGCCGTCTCCGGGTCGACAGCGGCATCGCTCGGAAGGGTGACGCTCCCGTCGAGTGCGAGCCCGCGACCGGGATAGCGCATCTCGAAGCCCTCATAGAAGTCGCGGAAGCGGTCGATGCGGACCTCCACGCGGTCGTCGACGTACCGGACCTGAATGTCCGACGCCGTCGTACCCGGCGCGTCGAAGACGATGAGGTAGGCGTCATCCGACTCCAGCAGGTCGGACGCCAGTGGCTTGTTCTCCTGGACCCGGCCGGCGGCTCGACCGATGTTCTCGAAGATCGCGTCGCTGATAGAGGAGCCGATGTCCCGCATCATAGTTCCACTTCGTCGAGGCAGTCCGTCCCGCCACAGTACGGGCAGGAGAACGCCGCGAGTTCGACATCGTCCGGCATATCGTACGTGTAGTGCATCTCGAACATGTCGAGTTCGCAGCTGTCGTCCGTGCAGACGACCTCCATAGTGGCTGGCATACTATTCCGTTGGTCCGTCGGGGACAAACCCCTTACGGACGGGGAAGGGGTCACCCACTGCCTGCCAGTCCTAACATTGATGCCGCCGCCGCCGTACTCGGGTGTATGAGTGAACGCGTCCTCGGGGTGGATTTCAGCGGCGCAGCGACCGCTGGCGACGCGCTCTGGGTCACCGAAGCGATACCGACAGGAGACGGACTGAAGATTCAGCGGTGCTACCGCGGGACCGAGGAGTGGGGCCGGGACCGCGAGACAGTCCACGCCGGCCTCGTCGACCGGATCACGGACGGCGATATCAGAACGGTCGGACTGGATTTCCCGTTTAGCCTCCCCCAGGAACTCCTTGATGCACAGTGTGGGGGTACCTGGTCGGGCTTCGTGGACTGGCTGGCAAGCGGCAGCGGCCCGACCGACCCGGGGTCGCTCTCCGAAGCCTGCCGGCACACCGCGGAGATGGCGACCGGCAGCCGGGACCTGCGCCGGGAGACGGACTTCCGCCGCGGGGCGCTGTGTCCCTACACGAATCGGACGCGCAGCATGACCTTCTACGGCGTCCGTGACGTACTCGGGACACTGCGGGACGACGACGGCACGGCCGTCGTGCCGATGCAGGGCTGGGACGCCGACACGCTCGTCGCCGAGGTCTACCCCGCCGCGACGTTCGGCTGGCTGGGCTGCTACCGCGAGGGGTACAAGAACGTCGACGACCCCCGACAGCGCCGGGCGGAAAACGTCGCGGCGGTCGAAGCCTGCAGCGTCACCGTCGACGAGCACCGCGACACCTACCTCGGGAACCACGACGCGCTGGACTCGCTTGCTGCCGTGGTTTCGGCGGGCCGATTAGCCGACGGAACCAGACCGCCCGCAACCGGCCCCGAGAGCGAAGGCTGTATCTACGTCTGACGGCGCAGTGGCGTCACTGTCTCCGGGCCGAAGCCCGGCATATATCAGTTTCCGGACCAACTACCGTCTATGCCTGACGACCAGGGCGGCTTCGAGGGCGTCCGCGAGAACGTCGACGGCCACCCGATGGTCAACCTCGTCGGCTACGCCACGCCCTACTGGCTCCGGCTGCTTGTCGGCATTCTGGCGGCGTTCTGCACCCGGTTCGCCCGCCTCGTGCCGCCGATAATCGTCGCCGCAGCCATCGACCGGGTCGTCCTCAGCAGCGGCGAACCGGGGCTGCTGACCGACGCCGGCCTGTTGCCGCCTGGCGAAATCGTTGGTGAGGCCGCCCGTATCGCGTTCCTCCAGCGGCTCGTCGTCATCGCAGCCATCGCCTACCTGCTCCGGTCGGCGGCGCGTTTCGCCTCCAGATATCTCCTGCAGTCGAGCGCCCAGAAGATACAGCGGGACCTCCGGAACGATACCTACGACCACCTCCAGCACCTTTCGCTGTCCTTCTTTGCGAACCACCAGACCGGCGGGATGATGTCGATACTCAACAGCGACATCAACCGCCTGGAGTCGTTCCTCAACACGGAGTTCCGCCAGATGATTCGGGTGGTGGCCACCGTCGGCGGGATCGCGGTCATCCTCTACACCTACTCGCCGAAACTGGCGCTCATCGCGCTCGCGCCGGTCCCGGTCATCGGCGTCGCCAGCGGCTTCTTCCTCACGTGGATCGAGCCACGGTATCGCTCTATCCGCCAGACGGTGTCGCGCCTCAACACGCGGCTGGAGAACAATCTCAGCGGCGCGCCGGTCATCAAGGCCTTCGACCGGTACGACTTCGAGCGTGAGCGGGTGACAGATCAGAGTCAGGAGTACCACGACGAGAAGGTCGCCGCCCTGCGCATCCGCCGGGCCTTCTTCGCCGGCCTTCGGCTGCTGACCGGTATCGTATTCGTCCTGATTCTGTACGTCGCCGGGATGGATTTCATCACGAACCCGCAGGGCGAGGCGGCGCTGTCGGCGGGGGCCTTCACCGCCTTCTTCCTCTACATCCGCCGGCTGTACTCGCCGATGCGCCGGGTCGGGAAGTCGGCCAACAAGTATCAGCTCGCCAAGTCAAGCGCCGAGCGCGTGTTCGGCCTGCTGGGCCAGGAACCGGAAGTCACCGACCCCGAAGACCCGTACGAACCCGAGCGCATCGACGGGTCAGTCGAATTCGACGGCGTGACCTTCGGCTACGGCGACGAACCGCCGGTGGTTCGGGACGTATCGCTGGACGTGCCCGACGGGGCGACAGTCGGCCTCGCTGGGGCGACCGGAGCCGGCAAGTCCACCCTGCTGAAACTGGTGCCGCGATTCCACGACGTGGACGAGGGCACGGTCCAAGTCGACGGCGTCGACGTGCGCGAGTACGGCCTCCAGAGTCTCAGAAGCGAAATCGCCATCGTGGAGCAGCAGCCGTACCTGTTCTCGGGGACGGTGGCCGAGAACATCGCTTACGGCGACCGCGAGGTGCTTGATGCCGAGCAGGCGGACAGCGAGGCGCGAGAGACTGGCTGGGAGACAGCCCGCGACCGCGTCCGCGAAGCGGCGGAAGCCGCACAGGCCCACGAGTTCATTCAGGACCTGCCGGAGGGGTACGACACCCAGATCGGCGAGCGCGGCATCAAGCTCTCGGGCGGCCAGCGCCAGCGGGTCGCCATCGCCCGTGCCCTGCTGAACGACCCCGAAATCATCATCTTCGACGAGGCGACCAGCGACGTTGACACCGAGACGGAGGACCGCATCCAAGAGAGCATCGAGCAACTGGTCGCCGACCGCACTGCCTTCGTCATCGCCCATCGCCTCTCCACGATCCGGGACGCGGACCGCATCGTCGTGATGGACGACGGGGAAATCGTCGAACGCGGCAGCCACACCGACCTGCTCGCGGCCGATGGCGACTACGCCGACCTCTGGCACGCCCAGGCCGACGACCGGGCGGTCAGCGCCGACGACTGAGCGTGTGTGGTTCGGTGACGACTTATCACCCACCCAACACGCCCATTAGGCCCCCATTCGTGTGTCAGCTATGGACACGGAACCGGCGGCGCTGGGCCGCATCCGAGCCGTCGCCCACCTATTAGACGAGAGCATCCGCGTGCCCGGGACCTCGTTCCGGGTCGGCATCGACCCGATAGTCGGCCTGCTCCCGATCGCAGGCGACCTCGCGACTGCGGTGTGTTCGCTGTACATCGTCGCTGAAGCCGTGCGACTGGGCATCCCAAAACGCACCGTGGTCAGGCTGCTCGCGAACATTGCGGTGGACGCCGCACTCGGGAGCGTTCCGATGGTCGGCGACCTCTTCGACGCCTACTGGAAAGCAAACGTCAAGAACGCCGAACTGATCGCCACCGCGGTTTCGGATAGATAGTCGTCCACGGCGGCCGTATTCAGTTGGACGGTCATTTTCACGGGCGTTCGATCACCGCGGGACTGCGCTGGCGTGTCCTCTAACACGGCACCCGACTCGGCTCCGGGCCGGTGTGGACATCGACGGACGGGGCACGGACCGGTCGCCACCCGCGCTATCGCACGTCCCAGGGACGACTGCGACGGGTGGGGCAGATGGGCCGGTGACCGGTGTTTGCGTCGCCGCGACTGCCCGCAAGCCGTCAGTTCACTGGGATTTTTGTTCGTCGGAGCCTTTGTGAGCGCATGGCAGACGTGCCACGGCTTCTGAGCACGCAGCACCCGGACAACGCCACGCTTCCCTTCTTCACCGCCGGCGACGTCATCGAGGGCGAGGACGAGATTCAGGAGGCGTACTACGTCGCGTCACATCTCGGCTGTGACGAGCAGATGTGGGATTTCGAGGGGAAAGAAGGCGACGAGTACGCCGTCAAGAAGCTCCTGTCGCGGTACGACAACTTCTTCGCCGACACGCGGCTGGGCGAGGACTTCCGGTTGACCGTTCGCGGACCAAATCCGGACGTCGAGGCGTCTGAGGCGAAGGTGCTGCTCGAAATTCTCGAGAGTATCCCGCGGTCGTTCGACGCCGCTCGTCTGTTTGCAGCGGACCACGGTATCGAGGTCACGCCGCCGATTTACGAGGTCATCATCCCGATGGTAACAGACGCCGACCAGATCAACGCTGTCCACGAGTACTACACGTCGTACGTCACAGGCAAGGCGGATGAACTCGTGTGGGGCAACCGGACGGTCAGCGACTGGGTCGGTGAGTTCCAGCCCGACAGTATCAACGTTATCCCCCTCATTGAACAGCGCGACGCCATGCTCCGGGCCGACGAGATCGTCCGCGAGTACGCGACGGCGCAGGACCTCGACAGCGTCCGGGTCTTTCTCGCTCGCTCGGACCCCGCGCTGAACTACGGGTCGTTGGCTGCCGACCTCATCAACAAAATCGCGCTTCAGCGGTTGTATCAGACCGCCGAAAAGATAGACATCGACATCCATCCAATGCTCGGCAGCGGGTCGGCGCCGTTTCGTGGGAATCTGACGCCGGACCGCGCAGCGGCAGTCGCCGACGCGTACGCCGAGGTGGAGACGTTCACCATCCAGTCGGCGTTCAAATACGACTACCCGGTCGAGACCGTCCGTGACGGGCTCGAGACGCTGAAAACAGCGGACCTCGGGGCGCCGCCGTCCGCCATCGACGAGGAGCGTGCGCTGTCGATTATCGACCGGACTGCTGACGCGTACACCGCTCAGGTCGACGCCATAGCGAAAACGGTCAATCGGTTGGCTACTGCGGTTCCGGACCGGCGGGCACGGAAACTCCACGTCGGTCTGTTCGGCTACTCACGAGAGGTCGGCGAGAACGCGCTTCCCCGGGCAATCGGCTACACGGCGTCCCTGTACAGCGTCGGCTGTCCCCCGACGTTGCTCGGCGTGCACGCGCTCGACGATGCTGACAGGGCATTCGTCGAGGACGCCTTTCCGGCCTTCTTCGACAACCTTCGCGACGCCGCTCGCTACTACAATCCGCGGTGTACGGACGTCCTTCCGCTGTCGGCGGACGCACTCGAAACCGCGACGGCGATGGTCGACGTGGCGCACAACGAGGAACACCGTGCAGCGACCGACGCAGCAATCGACGCGTTCGAGCGGGGCGACGAGGAGGCGCTCCGGACGGCAATCAGACGGGGCGCACGCGAGCGGCAGTTCCTGGGCTAATGCATCTCGGTCCCGAACCGCGAGAGTCCGGGGCGTGTTCGATTTCGTGAATCAGTCGATGGGCGCTCGTGTACTCTACTCGTCAGATCTGCGCACCCTATCGCGCTTCCATGGCCGCCCGGATAGCTGTCGCGCCTGTCGCCATGCTAATACTTAAACCGTAACATATCATTAATTAGTATGGATACTGATGACACGAAACATCGTTATTGTCGGCGCCGGTCGCGTTGGCAGGCACGTCGCGGAGCAACTCACGGCGGAGCGAAACGTGGTTACCGTCATCGAACAGGACCCGACAAACTGCGAACAGGTGGCTGCAACGGTGAATCGTGTTATCGAGGGAGACGGCTCGGACCCCGAGATCTTCGGGCAGATCGACCTGTCCGCAGTCGACGTTGTCGCGGCGCTCACCGATAACACCGACGTGAACCTCGACATCTGTGAAATGACGTCGGAGAAAAACGCAGATATCAAAACGATTCTTCGTATCGCACAGGACGGCGAGCAAGACCTCGCACACCGACACTTCGTCGACAGCGTCGTGTACCCCGCGGCGGCCGGGGCCGACGTCGCTCTGGACCGAATCACGTCTGCCTGATTGAATCAGAACGATACAGCGGGCGGGCGCCACAGAACGTGTTGAGACTGAGCGGCTCCATCCACGCCGCGTTCTTCGGTCTCTGCACAGACAGGCCATGGATAACCAGACACGGTTTTAGGCATCGAACGTCAAGCGACGGGTATGACTGACCCCGAGACGCTCGACGTGACCATCGTCGACGGCTACGTCGACGAGCCCGCACACTTCGGGGTGCCGCCGTACATCTCGACGTACCCGCGGTACGCCGCCGGCGCGCTCGTCGATGCCGGCGTCCCCCGCGAGCAGATAACGTATCACACTATCGACGAACTCCGAGAGGACAACGCTGTCTGGCGGGACATCGAGGCCGCCGACCTCATGGTGTACGTCGGCGGCATGACCGTCCCCGGCAAGTACGTCGGCGGGACGCCGGCCGAACCCGACGAGGTGCGCGAACTCGCCTGGACGGCCAACGGCACGTCCATTATGGGCGGCCCCGTCCGCTTCGGCGTCGGCGAGGCAAACGAGGGCGCGAGCGAGACAGCGCGTGACGACCTGGACTTCGACTTCCTGGCGATGGCGGACGTCGAGGCGGCGGTGTTCGACCTCGTGGAGTCCGGCCTGGAGGGGTTCAACGACCGCTACCGGGACATCGAGGAGGAGACGCGCTGGGCTCGTTCCGGTGCCTTCATCGTCGAACAGCACCCGAACCATCCCGACTACCTCATCTGCGAGATGGAGACCTCCCGGGGCTGTCCGTACCGGTGTTCCTTCTGCACGGAGCCGATGTACGGCAACCCGGACTTCCGGCCCCCAGAGAGCGTCGTCGACGAGGTCGACGCCCTCTCTGACCGCGGCGTGAAGCACTTCCGCTTGGGCCGGCAGGCCGACATCCTGGCCTACGGCGGCGACGGCGAAGCACCGAACCCCGACGCCCTGCGGCGGCTCTACGGCGGCATCCGCGAGGTCGCGCCGAATCTGGAGACGCTGCATCTCGACAATATGAACCCCATCACGGTCGTGAAGTGGCCCGAAAAGGCCCGTGAGGGGATCCGCATCATCGCCGAGCACAACACGCCAGGCGACACGGCCGCCTTTGGCCTGGAGTCGGCCGACCCCGACGTGATGAGCGACAACAACCTCAACGTCACCGCCGACCAGTGTTTCGAGGCGGTGAAAATCGTCAACGAGGTGGGTGGGTGGCGTCCGGGGGGAGACAAGGATACCGCCCCCAACTTCGGCGACGACGCCGCCCGTCGGCTCCCCAAACTTCTGCCCGGAATCAACCTCGTCCACGGTCTGAAAGGCGAGACCCGAGAGACCTTCGAGCACAACAAGCGGTTCCTCCAGCGGGTCTACGACGAGGGACTGATGCTCCGGCGGGTGAACATCCGGCAGGTGATGGCCTTCGAGGGGACCGACATGGCCGACACCGGTGCGGAGATCGCCAAGGACCACAAGCAACTGTTCAAACAGTACAAACAGGAGGTCCGGGAGACCATCGACAACCCGATGCTCCAGCGGGTCGCGCCGCCGGGGACGATACTGCCCGACGTGCATCTGGAGTACCACCAGGACGGCAAGACATTCGGTCGCCAACTGGGGACCTACCCGCTCCTCGTGGGTATCCCGGGCGAGCGCGAACTCGGCAGCGTCGTCGACATCGCGGTCACCGACCACGGCTACCGGTCGGTCACCGGCGTCCCCTATCCGCTCGACCTCAACAGCGCATCGATGAACGAGCTCACCGCGATTCCCGGCATCGGCCGGAGCACCGCCGGCGACGTGGTGGTAAACAGACCCTACGAGTCGGTCGGGGACATCGACGTTGCATCCATCGAACGGTTCGCGACCGCCAAGTCACAGGAAGGCGCTGACTAACGGTCGGCTCGGTCCCGTCAGCGTATCGAACGGAAAGTACTTTTCACTCCGGGGACGACCAAGAGCGTATGACTGCGGTCGAGGTGAGCGTCGTTCTCCCTGCCTACAACGAGGCAGACACCATCGAGCAGACGGTCTCGATAACGCTGGAGACGCTCGCCTCGTTTCTTCCCGAAGACGCGTATGAAGTGATCGTCGCGGAGGACGGCTGCTCGGACCGCACGCCAGAAATCGCGACGCGACTCGCGGACGAGGACAGCCGGATCCGACACGTCCACAGCGACGACCGTCTCGGCCGGGGCGGCGCGTTAGAGTACGCCTTCGATCAGGCCGACGGCGAGACGCTGGTGTATTTCGATACGGACCTGGCGACGGATATGTCACATCTGGAAGAACTCGTCAACGCCGTCCGCGTCGACGGCTACGACGTGGCGACAGGGTCGCGCTGGATGCCCGAGAACCGCGCCGACAGACCCGCGAAGCGCGGGATTCCGAGCTTCGGCTACAACACGCTCGTCCGAACGGTCCTCCGGTCCGACCTCAAGGACCATCAGTGCGGATTCAAAGCCTTCGACCGGCAGGCACTGGAGGCACTGTTGCCCCTCGTCCAGGACGAGCACTGGTTCTGGGACACGGAACTGCTGGTGAAGGCCCAGCGCAACGGCTACCGGGTCAAGGAGTTCGCCGTCGACTGGACGCCGAAGGGCGATTCGAAGGTCGACATCGTCCGGGACGTGTTTGGCATGGGCAGTCAGATACTCCGGACCTTCTGGGAGCTGTCGGTTAGCCCCCGGATTACCCGCGAGGTATCGCTCGGCGCGGGGACGATGCTGGTCGTCGTTGCACTCCTGTTGATGACACAGTATCTCGACCCTGACCGCGTCCTCGCGGAGATGGCGGGCGCAGCACCGGAAATCGTCGCGCTGAGCGCCGTCGTCTATGCCGTCTCGTGGCCGCTTCGCGGTATTCGCTACCGGGACATCCTCGTCTCGATGGGGTATCGGGAGCGGTGGGGCTTCCTGACGGGGGCGATATTCATCAGCCAGACCGGGAACCTCGTGTTCCCGGCCCGGGCCGGCGACGCCGTCCGTGCGTACGTCATCAAGGCCCGCCGCTCGATTCCGTACCCCTCCGGGTTCGCCTCGCTGGCCGTCGAGCGGGTGTTCGACCTGCTAACGATCACACTGCTCGCCGGCGTCGTCATGATGGGGCTGGCCGTGACAGGATCGGCCGAGCAGTTGCTGACCGCACTGACGGGCGATACCATCGGTGGTGACGCGGCCAGCAGCGGACGAACGGCTGTCGCCGTGGCAGCCGGTGTCGGCCTCGCCGCTATCGGTGCCGTGGTGGCGATTGTCGCCAGCGCCCGCACTGACCGGAACTTCGTCCGGGCGGTCATCGGCCGACTGAGCAGCGACTCCTACGCCGACTACGTCGCCGGCGTCATCGAGCGATTCGTCGGGGACGTGCAAACCGTCGCCGCCGACGGGCCGGCCTTCGCCCGCGTCGGCGTGGGAAGCCTCCTCATCTGGACGTTCGACGTGATAACGGCCCTAATCGTCTTCGAAGCCTTCGGCTACGGCCTGACCCCGTCGCTGGTAGGCGTCGGCTTCTTCGCGGTCAGCGTGGGGAACCTCGCCAAAGTTCTGCCCCTGACGCCCGGCGGGGTCGGTCTCTACGAGGGCGCGTTCACCGTCATCGTCGCGTCGCTGACGCCGGTCGGCGTCGCCGCTGCAATCGGCGTCGCCATCGTCGATCACGCGGTCAAGAACGTCGTGACCATCATCGGCGGCGTCGCGTCGATGGCCTGGCTCAACGTCTCGCTGACGACCGCCGTCGAGGAGTCCCAGTCCGCCGAGGCCATCGAGCCTGAGACGAACGACTGATTCGGACTGTTGTCGCGGTTTACCGGTATGGCCGACCCGGGGGCCGACACTATCGGAAAGTTACCGGCAACAATCCGTGCTGTCACCCGTTTTGCAGCCGTCAGAATTCCGATAGTAACGGCCACCGAACGACCCGTTTTATTCGATACCCAGGTTGCCACCGGAGAAATATCCGATTTCGGTTATATGAATGGTCATGCGACTAATGCACAAACGTGGGTTTCGTGACGTGTATCGGCGGTCTCTATCACAATACCGGAATATTTTAATAACTTTCGTTCGAATACAGTGTTACCGACTGCCTCCGGGTTCTGTGATGTCTCTCGCCCGGTGAGCACCCGCCTTCGCAACCAATGAGTGAACACACACGGACGCGACAGCAGCGTGAGGAACAGACGACGGAGTCGACGGAATCGGAGAGCACAGCGTGCCCGGAGTGCAGTGGCTCGCTCGTTATCGACGACGAACACGGCGAAACGGTCTGTGAGGACTGTGGCCTGGTCGTCGAATCCGACGAAATCGACCGCGGCCCCGAGTGGCGTGCCTTCGACTCCAGCGAGAAAGACGAGAAGTCCCGCGTTGGCGCGCCGACGACGAACATGATGCACGACAAGGGGCTCTCGACCAACATCGACTGGCGCGACAAGGACGCCTACGGCAACTCCCTGTCGGGCAAACAGCGCCAGAAGATGCAACGCCTGCGCAAGTGGAACGAGCGCTTTAGAACTCGGGACTCCAAGGAACGCAACCTCAAGCAGGCCCTCGGTGAGATCGACCGGATGGCGTCCGCGCTTGGCCTGCCTGAAAACGTCCGCGAGACGGCCAGCGTCATCTACCGCCGCGCACTGGACGAGGATCTGCTGCCCGGGCGCTCCATCGAGGGTGTCTCGACGGCCTCCGTTTACGCCGCCGCGCGGCAGGCCGGCGTCCCGCGGAGCCTCGACGAAATCACCGAGGTCTCCCGCGTCGAGAAGAGCGAGATCGCCCGCACCTACCGCTACGTCGTCCGCGAACTCTCGCTCGAGGTTCGCCCCGCCGACCCCGAGAGCTACGTCCCGCGCTTTGCCTCCTCGCTGGAACTGTCCGACGAGGCCGAGCACCGCGCCCGCCAGCTCCTCCAGAACGCCAAAGAGCAGGGTGTCCACTCCGGGAAGTCGCCAGTCGGCCTCGCTGCCGCCGCGGTGTACGCCGCTGCCCTGCTGACCAACGAGAAAACGACGCAGGCCGCGGTGTCCGAGGTGGCCGACATCTCCGAGGTCACCATCCGCAACCGCTACCACGAACTGCTGGAAGCCGAACAGGACCTTCCAGTCGCATAAGCCCGCCCAGGCGTGAATAGGGGGCGACGAGAAGAGATTTTTTCACGTATCAGCCGCCCAGTGGGATGTCTCCCGACCGACAACCGCAAGACTAGAGTCGTCTCATCCGCTGGGACCGGTATGGAGACGACACACCGGGTTCGAACCGGTGACGCCCGCACGCTCGACTGTCCCGACGACAGCGTCGAACTGGTGGTCACGTCCCCCCCGTATCCGATGATCGAGATGTGGGACGACATCTTCACCGAACTGGACCCCGACATCGGTGAGGCCCTGGACCGCGGCGACGGCGACCGGGCGTTCACGCTGATGCACGACGTCCTCGATTCGGTGTGGGCGGAGATAGAGCGCGTGCTCGTCCCTGGCGGCATCGCCTGTATCAACGTCGGGGACGCGACGCGGTCGCTTTCGGACGGGTTCCGCTCCTATCCCAACCACGCCGAGATAACCGACCGGCTGACCGACCACGGGTTGCGTGCGCTGCCCGATATCCTGTGGCGCAAACCGACCAACAGCGGCGCGAAGTTCATGGGTTCGGGGATGGTCCCACCCAACGCCTACCCGACGCTGGAACACGAACACATCCTCGTGTTCCGCAACGGGGAGCGCCGCCGTCTCGAACCCGGTGCTGACCGCCGCTACGAGAGCGCGTACTTCTGGGAGGAGCGCAATGAGTGGTTCTCCGACCTCTGGGAACTTCCCGGCGAGACACAGGACCTCGACGACGGGCTCCGAGACCGTTCGGGTGCCTTCCCGCTGACCGTGCCGTACCGACTCATCTCGATGTTCTCGGTGTACGGCGACACCGTGCTCGACCCGTTTCTCGGCACCGGGACGACGACGCTGGCGTCGATGGTCGCGGGCCGGAACTCGGTCGGGGTGGACCGCGACCCGGACCTGCTGTCGGCGCTGGAAGACCGGGTCGCCACCGCCCCGGAACGCTCCCGGACCATCGCCCGTGACCGCCTCGCCGACCACCGCTCGTGGGTCGAGCAGCGACGGGCCGAGGGCAAGGAACCGGGTTACGAGGCCGAGCAGTACGACTTCGCCGTCAACACGAAACAGGAGCAACGGATTCAGTTCTACGCGGTCGAAGCCGTGACATCGACTGATGACGGCTTTCGGGCCGTCCACGAGCCGGTCGAGTAAGCACGGGTTTTTGTGCGGCTTCGCCGAAGCCGGCGTATGGACTTCGAGTCGTTCACCCTGCTGGCGGCCACCGACGGCCTCGGGGTGGAGCCGGCCGCCCGCGCCGATGCCGACGGGCTGGAACTCCGGATGGACTTCGCCGACGAACCGCTGGCACAACTGGACACATACAGCGGCGACCTCCCGATACTCGTCACCAACCGGCCGACGTGGGAGGGCGGCGAGGCCGCCGACACCGCACGCCGCCTCGATGTGCTGGAAACCGCGCTCGAACACGACGCCGTGACAGCCGTCGACCTCGAACTCGCGGCGCTGGAGGGGGCCGGCGACCACGACGCCAGCCGTGTTGCCGACGTTGCCCGCGACCACGACGCATCGGTGGTCGTCTCGACGCACAACTTCGAGTCGACACCCGACCGCGAGGCGATCGTGGATCGCCTCGAACGGGCCTGCGGTCACGGCGACGTAGGGAAGATGGCAAGCACGGCCCAGTCGCCGGACGACGTGCTGGCGATGCTCGGAGCGACCCGCGAACTGACTGCCGGAGGCGAGCAGGTCGCCACGATGTGTATGGGCTCAGCCGGTCGCCACTCCAGGGCCGTCGCCCCGCTATACGGCTCCTGTATCGGCTATGCACCGGTCGACCCCGCTGACGCGACTGCGCCGGGCCAGTACGACCTCGCGACGCTCCGGAGGCTGGTCGGACAGCTACAGAGCGACGCCTGATTGCCGGCGTGCGCCCGTCGCGGGGTTTTCCTCCGGACAGTGATCCTTCGGAAGATATAGGGGTATGCGAGACGCATTCGCGGAGTATGACTGACACAGGACGCAAGCGGCCGTTACTGGCCGTGGTGCTTGCGTTCATCTTCCCTGGGTTGGGACACTTCTACCTCCGTAAGTGGGTGCGGGGACTGCTGTGGCTCGGGCTGTTGTTCGCGCTGTCAGTGTTGTTCGTCGTCACTGGCGCTATCGACCCCGTGACCCAGCTAAGCATAGAGGCTATCTCGTCGTCGTATCAGTCCAGACCCACCGAGGTGACAATCGGTTCGGTCGTGATTACGACGCTCAACGTCGTCGACGCCTACTGGGTCGCCGTCAACGAGAACCAGACACGGGAAGTCGAATCCGGCACGACGTGTCCGAACTGCGGCAAGGAACTCGACCAGGACATCGACTTCTGTCACTGGTGTACGACGCAACTGGAACCGGTCGAGGCGGACCAGCAGTAATCTTCAGGCTGCGGTCGACCCCGAACCGAATCGGCTTACTTTTCGATGATACTTTCTTCGATCCGCTCGCCGAAGTGCGTCGCCGTGTCCTCGTGGTAGATCAGGATCTCGTCGCCGGGCTCGAGGTCCGTGACGGCGGTTCGCCCGTCCTGGGTGTGGACCTTGATCGTCTCGGCGTTCTGGAGCAGCGTCTCGATGCGGTCGCCGTCCTCGGTTTCGGCCTGCACGCGGAACATCGGGCGCTTCTCGATCTTCGCACGGCCGACGATGGCCTCGCGGGTCCGGCCGTTCGCATCGACGATCTGGACCTCGTCGCCGGACTGGAGTTCCGAGAGGTACTTCGTGCCGCCGTCAGGTGTTCGGACGTAGGCGTGGACCGCGCCGGCGTTGACCCGGAACGGCCGGGAGGCGACGTAGGGTGACTCCGCCGTCTCAGCGTGGACGAAGAAGAGTCCGCGGGCCATCGAGCCGACGAGCATCCCCTCGTCGTGTTCCATCAGACTGCCCGTGTCGATGCAGACGCGGTCGGCGGAGCCGGTCTGCTCGACGGCGGTGACCTCGGCGTACTCGAGGTCGAGCGATTCTCGCCCCATCTCGTCGCGGACCTCGACCGTCTTGCGTATCTCGTCTACGTCGTCGGTGTCCAGCAGGACGCCGTCGGCGCCGAGTTCCAGCGTCTCGTAGGCCGTCCGGGCGTCCTCGGCGGTTCTGACGCCGGCGATGAGATCCGTCTCCTCGCCGACGCGGGCGATGAGGTTTTCGAGCGGAATGATCTGCCAATTCTCGCCGATGACGATAGTGAAGTCGGCTTCGGCGGCGACCGCTTCGGCGAACGCCTCGTAGTCCTCGTCGAAGATTCGGACGTAGCCGCCGTCGGGGGCGGCCCCGTTCTGCCGGAGCGTCGAGAGGTCCGCGGAACCGGAGAAGTCGGACGGGAGGTCGACCGTGCCGTCGCCTTCGCCGTCTTTTCCGACGATGGTGGCGTCGGCCTGTGACTCCTCGGCCTCGGCCTCCATCACGTGGACGTCGCCGTTGGTGAACGCGGCGATATTTATCTCGCCGAGTTCCGAGACGCGGTCGACGTCTTCCTCGTCGACCAGTACCCAGTCGACGCCGGCCTCGATACCGGCGGTTATCCGGCGTTTCCGTGTCTCCCAATCGCCGACCTCGCTGTCGGCTTTGAGCCAGACGCTTCGAGTCATACGCCCACGTCCGCAACGGCGGGGCTTGAACGTGGCGGAACCCGGGTCGGTCTGTCGGCTGCCAGACAATCCGGGGCGAGACGCCATATGCGTATCGCAGGGGCGATATCCATTGGATTTCCTGAATGTAGTGACCGCGTACTACGACGATTGTTATTTATCTGTGCCCAATTATCGTAATTAAATGTTGGCCAGCAGACTTATCAATGAATATTACAAACTGTTAGACTGCATAATACTTTCCAATTACAGATGGTTACCAACCACGTTTATACAATCGCCGGGGCGAAAGGGGGGGTCGGAAAAACGACGTCTAGCATCAACCTCGGCACGCTGCTGGCGGAGGCTGGCTACTCGACCGTCGTCGTGGAGATGGACCTCGCGATGGCGAACCTCGTCGATTTTCTCGATGTGGACGTTGACACCGACGAGGACACCACGTTTCACGACGTGCTCGCTGGCGACGCGTCAGTAACAGACGCGATGTACGAAACCGACGTAGACCTATCAATTGTTCCGAGCGGGACCACGCTCGAAGGCTACGCGGACACTGACCTCGACCGGCTTCCCGACATCGTCGAAACCCTCCGGTGGCACCACGACGTCGTCCTGTTGGATACGCCGGCGGGATTGAGCGAGGAGACGATTCGGCCGCTCCAGCTCGCCGACGACGTGTTGCTCATTTCGACACCGCGGGTGGCGTCGATCCGGAACGTTTCGAACACGAAAGAGCTCGCCGAGCGAGTCGACGCGCCGGTTCGGGGCCTCATCCTCACGAAATCCGGGACGGGAGCGTCGCCGGGTGCCGACGAGATCGCGGAGTTCCTCGACGTCGAACTGCTCGGACACGTCCCGGAAGACGACGCCGTTCCGCATTCACAGGACGGCGGCACGCCGGTCGTTCAGAACGCGCCCAGCAGCGGCGCTGCGATCGCCTACGAGCGGATCTCGGAGCAGCTCGTCGATACCGAAAAGGCGTCGACTGATTCTACAGCGAGTGTGAACACTCCGGCGGACCCACCCACCTCGGAAGACACGGTGCCGACGCCTCGGCGAACGGAGCAGCGAGCACAGGAGCGGCCAGCCGAGTCTGTCGGAACAACTGACGGGGGCCGGAAAATCCACTCCCCGGACGCAGTCACTGACGACGGCGACCTGATCGGCCCGTCGCCGGCCGGTCAGAAAGACGGTGTCGACCGACCGGTGGATGACGCGGCTGAATCGGCCGATGCCGACGACTCCCCCGCCGCAGAGTCCCAGCTATCGGACTCCGAGGATGAAGCCGGAACCGCCTCGATAATTGACGGCACTGAGCTGGTCGAATCCCAGTCAGCACTGTCCAGCAGGCCGGAACGGGATGATACGCCGGAGCCGACCGGTGACACGCCGCAGTCCGATACTGACGGTCAGGCCCGAGATGCAGATACACCGCAGTCCGAAACCGGAAGCTCAGCCCAAGATGCCGACCCACCGATGCACGACACTGACTCGGCAACCGACTCGCCGTCAGACTCTCCAAGCGAAAGCGATTCCGAGACCACCAGTGACGGCGGCGATCCTGACGGTCTCGGCGCGCGAGTGCGGTCGCTGTTTGGCCTCTAGGCCTCGACAGCCAGTCCAGCCTCTCGGAGCGCCTCCTCGGTGGTGGCGTCGTCGTGGACGACGGCTGAGACGGCACGGGCAATCTTCTCCGGTTCGTCGTGCTGGAAGATAGAGCGTCCCATCGAGACGCCGGAGGCCCCGGCGTCCATCGTCCCCCGGACCATTCGGACGGTCTCTTCGTCGGTGCCCTTCGAGCCGCCGGCGATAACCACCGGCAGCGACGTGGACTCGACGACGTGCTGGAAGGTTTCGGCGGAGCCGGTGTAGCCGGTCTTGACGATATCCGCGCCCAGTTCCTCGGCCAGTCGGACGGCGTGGCCGACGGACTTGTTGTAGTCCTCGTTCTCGGAGTCGATGTCGGGGCCGCGGGCGTAGGCCATCGCCAGTACCGGCAGGCCGTACTGGCTGGCCTCGGTCGTCAGTTCCGAGAGCTCCTCGATCTGTTCGGGTTCGTACTGGCTGCCGACGTTGATGTGGAACGAGACGGCGTCGGCCCCGGCGCGGATGGCGTCCTTGACCGTCCCCGTGGTCCGCTTGTCCTGCTCGTCCGGGCCGATGGTGGTAGAACCGTTGAGATGCGTGATGTAGCCCGCGTCGTTCTTGTTCGGATGGACGCGCCCGGCGATGCCTCGCTGGGTGAGGACGGCGTCCGCGCCGCCGCTGGTGACCGCGTCGATAGTTGATTCGATGTCTTTGAGGCCCTTTACGGCCCCCATTGTGATGCCGTGGTCCATCGGGACGATGACGTATGTGTCGTCTGTCCCGATGCGTTCGAGTCGTGCGCGTTTTCCTGCAGTCATGATATGAGACAGTGTGGCAAGTACGATTATGTGCGTTCCGGTTGCGGTCGTTCTGACGCCCCCCGGAGCGCGCCGTCTTTGAGCTCGCGAGCCTTCGCTTCGAGCCGGTCAGCCACTTCGTCGACTGGGTCGCCGTTCTCGTGACCCTCGGCCACGATATCGACCAGCGCGGAGCCGACGATAACACCGTCGGCTCCGGCGTTGACGATGCGTTCGGCGTGGTCGCCCGTCTTGATGCCGAACCCGACGGCCTTGGGCACGTCCCAGTCGGACAGCCGGGCCAACGATTCCTCGGTGGCGTCGTCCACGTCCTCGCGCGCGCCGGTGACGCCCAGGCGCGCCTGGACGTACACGTAGCCCGACACCTGTTCGAGCATCCGTTCGAGTCGGTCGCCTTTCGTCGTCGGCGCGACGATGAACACCAGGTCGAGACCGAACTCGTCGCAAGCCCGGCGGAGCGGGGCAGCCTCCTCGGCGGGGAGGTCCGGAACGACGAGGCCCTCGATGCCGACCGCGGCGGCCTTCTCGACGAACGGCCGGGGTCCCTGTCTCGCGGTTTCACCGCTCGCGTTTTCCGAGTCGCTTCGCGACTCGCTATCACCCTCACCGTACTGGTAGATGAGGTTGTAGTAGGTCATACACACCAGCGGCACGTCGACGTCGAGGTCCTCGACGAACTCGAAGAAGCGGTCGGGCGTCATCCCGGCTTCGAGCGAGCGGACGATGGCGTTCTGGATGGTCTTGCCCTCGGCGATGGGCTCGGAGAACGGCAGGCCGAGTTCGATGACATCTGCCCCGCCGCGGGCCAGCGCCTCGACGTATGAAAGCGACGCCTCGTAGCTCGGGTCGCCGGCCGCGAGGTAGGGGACGAAGGCGGGCTCGTCGGCGAAGGCGCGTTCGAGGCCCATCAGAGGCCACCTCCGCCAACCCGCTCGAAGATGGACATGTCCGGCGCGATGTCGAGGTCGCGCTTGCTGGTCTCCTCGATGACCGTTTCGAGGTCCTTGTCGCCGCGGCCGGAGACGTTGACGATGACGGTGTCACCGACCTCGTCGTGGTGCTCTTCGAGATAGCCGAAGGCGTGGGCCGTCTCCAGGGCCGGGATGATACCCTCGTCCTGGGAGAGTCGGTGGAACGCCTCCAGCGCGGCGTCGTCGTCGACGTTGACCGGCGTGACGCGGTCCTCGTCGACCAGGTGGGCCAGTTCCGGCCCGACGCCGGCGTAGTCCAGCCCCGCGGACACGGAGTGGGATTCCATGATCTGGCCGTCCGAGTCCTGCAGGAGCTTCGTGCGCGCGCCATGGAGCACGCCCTCGTCGCCGGTCGAGAGGGTGGCGGAGTTGGGCGCGACGCCCTCCTCCTCGTCGACCTGCAGCGAGGAGCCGCCGGCCTCGACGGCGTAGAGGTCGACACGGTCTCGCGGCTCGTCGCCGCTCGACTGTTCCGGGGAGCGTGGCTCCCCGTCATCGTCGACGAAATGGGCAAACGTGCCCATCGTGTTCGACCCGCCGCCGGCGCAGGCGAGGACCGAATCGGGCAGCCCGCCGGTCTTCTCGATGGCCTGCTCGCGGGCCTCCTCGGAGATGACCGCCTGGAAGTCCCGAACCATCTTCGGGAACGGGTGCGGCCCGACGATGCTCCCGATGACGTAGTGGGTGTTCTCGACGGTGGTCGCCCAGTCCCGCATCGTCTCGGAGATGGCCTCCTTCAGCGTGCCGCGGCCGACCGTCACCGGATTCACTTCGGAGCCGTTGATGCGCATCCGGAACACGTTGGGGCGCTGGCGCGCGATGTCGGTCTCGCCCATGTAGATCTCGCAGGGCATGTCGAGGTGGGCCGCCGCCATCGCCGTCGCCGTGCCGTGCTGGCCGGCCCCGGTCTCGGCGATGATGCGCTCCTTGCCCATGTACTTCGCCAGCAACACCTGGCCCAGCGCGTTGTTGAGCTTGTGCGCGCCGCCGTGGAGCAGGTCCTCGCGCTTGAGATACACGTCCGTGTCGTACCGGGCCGAGAGCTGGTCCGCGTACTGTAGGGGCGTCGGTCGGCCGCCGAAGTCGGCCAGCCGCTCCCGGAACTCGTCCATGAAGCCGTCCTCGTTTTCGAGCACGTACCGCTGGTAGGCGTCTGTCAGCTCCTCGATAGCTGGCATCAGCGCCTCGGGCACGTACTGTCCACCGTACTCGCCGAACTTGGGGTCGTGTGCGTCGTCAGTACTCATGTGTCTGTAGTCGTCGTTTCAACCGCATCAGTGTCTGCATCTGTTAGTCGCCGCGTGTTCGCTTCCACGTCCGTCGCCGCGTCGTGGTCCATGATCGCCGAGCCGATCAGCAGGGCGTCCGCGCCGGCGTCGCGCATCCGCGTGACGTCGTCTGGTGTCTGTATGCCGCTTTCCGCAATGAGCGTGACGCTCTCGGGGACCTCGGGGGCGACGGACTCGAACGTGCCGAGGTCGACGTCGAGTTCGGCGAGGTCGCGGTTGTTGACGCCGACGATGTCCGCGCCCGCCTCCAGCGCCGTCTCGACCTCCGCCGCGGTGTGGGCCTCGACGAGGACCTGGAAGCCACGGTCGCGCGCCGCCGCGAGCAGGTCCGCCAGGTCGTCGGTCCCCTCGGCCTCGAGAAAGCGGACGATGAGCAGGACGACGTCCGCTTCGACGACGTCCAGTTGCTCCTCGTGGAGGATGAAGTCCTTCCGCAGGACGGGCACGTCGACGGCATCTCGTACCCGTTCGAGCGTCGTCGCCGATCCGCCGAAGTGGTCCGGTTCGGTCAGCACCGACAGCGCCGCCGCGCCGCCCTCGACCATCCGGGTTGCGAGGTCGACCGGGTCGTCGGACCGCTCGCCGTCCGCGGTCGGGCTCGTGGGCTTGATTTCGGCGATGACCGGCGTTCGCCCGTCGGCCGCCGCCGCGTCGAAGGCGTCCGACAGCGACCGGGGCGACACCGACACCCGGTCGTCGCCGCCACCGCGCTCCCGCGCCGCGTCGAGAATCGACTGAACCGCTGGGTCTATCTCCTCACTGTCGTCCATTACTGAACACTAACGTACAGAAGTGTACATAAGAGTTCCCCTCTCGTCCCGGCGAAAGCGTGCCTGGGCCGGTCGGCTCGGTGTCAAGCGGACAATAGCTCTATGGTGTATCGCGTTACATGTTCACATATGTCGTTCCAGACGTCCATCCGACCGGCTGAATCAGTGGATATCGCGGACATCCGCCGGGTCGCCAGGACCACGTGGCATACCGTGTACGACGACATCCTTGGGGCAGAGACAGTGGAGGAGCACCTCCAAGAGGGGTATGCGCCGCCGCTACTGGAGCAGATGATCGAGCTCGAAGAGGTCGGCCTGTTCGTCTCGACGGCCGACGACGACGTGGTGGCGTACATGAGCTGTGGGATGACGGACGCGACCGGCTTCGGCGACCTCGACATATACGTCCACCCGGATTACTGGGGGGAAGGTATCGGGACGGAGCTGCTGCACCGCGGCGAACAGCACTTACACGAGCTCTCCGTACGGAAAATCCGCGACGAGGTACTGGCCGAGAACGAGGTCGGGAACGCGTTCTACCGGAGCCACTTCGAGAAGGTCGGCGAGCGGACGACCGATGTCGGCGGAGAGGAACACCCGGTCAACGTGTACGAGCGGCGATTGTAAACGCCGACCTGATTCGATCCAACAGTACGTGTGTGACTCACACGCTCTCGTAGCTCGTGTAACAGCGTTTAAGCCGCTGAAACCGCTTCATCGGTGCAATGAGCTACAAGATCGGACTCGTCGGCAAGCCCTCTGTCGGCAAGTCCACGTTTTTCAATGCGGCGACGATGAACGACGTGCCCGAGGGCGCGTACCCGTTCACGACAATCGACCCCTCGATGGGCGAGGCGTACGTCCGCGTCGACTGCGCGGCCCCGGAATTCGATCACACCTGCACCCCGAATCACGGCTACTGTACCGAGGGCGTCCGGTTCGTCCCGACGAAACTCGTGGACGTGGCCGGCCTCGTCCCCGGCGCACACGAGGGGAAGGGGCTGGGGAACCAGTTCCTCACGGACCTCAACGAGGCCGACGTGCTCGTCCACGTCGTCGACTTCACCGGCGAGACGGACCTGGAAGGGGAACCCACCGAGGACCACGACCCGCGCGAAGATATCGATTTCCTCGAAGACGAACTGGACATGTGGTACCTCGATATTCTGGAGAAAGGCATCGAACGCTACCGCTCGGGCTACCACGGCGAGGACAAGGCCATCGAGGACGACCTCGCCGAGCAGATGTCGGCGTTCAAGATCAACGCCGACGAGATCAAACAGGTCGTGCTCGCCCTGGACCTGGAACTCGACCCCGACACCTGGGACGACGAGGACAAACAGGCCCTGGCCCGGGAGATTCGCATCCGAACCAAACCGATGCTCATCGCGGCGAACAAGATGGACACCCCGGAAGCCCAGGCGAACTGGGAGACCGTCACCGAGGACCCGGCGTACGAGCACCTCACGTTCGTCCCCGTCTCGGCCCACGCGGAGAAGGCGCTGAAAAACGGCAACGAACAGGGCGTGCTTGACTACCGGCCGGGCGACGAAGACTTCACCGTAACGGCGGACCTCCCCGAGGAGAAGGCCGCGGGGCTGGAACAGATCCGGGACTTCGTTACGGAGTTCGGCGGCACCGGCGTCCAGCAGGCGCTGGAGACCGCGCTGTTCGAGGAACTGGGGGCTATCGCCGTGTTCCCCGGCGCTCGCAAGCCCCAGGAAGACGGCACCTTCCTGCAGGACTGTTTCGTCCTCCCCGACGGATCGACCGCCGAGGACTTCGCGTACTTCCTGCATACCGACATCGGCGAGGGGTTCCTCCACGCTCACGACGTGCGCACCGAGCGACAGATCGGCGCTGACACCGAACTGGACCACCGCGACGTGGTCGAAATCACGACGACGAACTGATACTGTCGGCTGTAAGTCTGTGAATGATTTCGCCATCTCGGGGTGGCGAATATCTTGAAATAGTTACAGCCGACAGTATGAGCGGGTCGCTATCAGGCGCTCTGTCGGCGCTGTTTTCGTACTCAGCGACAGTCGGACTACAGCAGGAGGTGCGCCAGCAACACGATGATGGCAACTTTCTTGACGAGGATGACGCCGATAATCAGTTGCGTCGTCGATAGTCCACGGACGCGCTCGATGCCCCGCCGGAGGAACGCGGGCGACTGGGCGAGTTCAGCCACCAGTAACCGCCACTCCGCGCGGAACGTCTCGACCGCCGACCCCTCACCGTCGGTGTATGCGGCTTCCGGCCGTGGCAGCCACTGCGACCCCGTGTATTCGAGTTCGACCAGCGACCCCTCTAAATGACTGGCCTGCTCGAACTGCAGGCCGTTCGCTTCACAGAGCCGCTCGACCTTGGCGATGTCGCGGTCGCTGTCCAGGTCGTAGCGCCGCTGTATCGTGTCGGTCGCCCAGTCGAACTGGAACCGACAGACGAGTTCGCTCTCGCCGACCCACACGTCGACGACCTCGGCCAGTTCGACCGTGCCGGCCGTCTCTTTCCGCTTCCGGTGGAGTTGCTCGTACTCGGCGGGGGACTCCGTCGAAGCCGTCACCTGGGACTCCGTCTCGGGCATGCCTTCTCGATACGGGTGTTCGTCTGACGACACTATACGTTTTCTCCCACTGGAACGGCTGCTATCCTGAGGGAGTCGGAAAGGCGACTGCCAGCGACACGTTCAGAGGTCGACCGGACAGCCGTTGATCTCGCCGCCGCGCATCCCCTCGGCGAGCCAGTAGATAGAGAGAGTCAACACAGCGAGCGCCAACAGCGCGAACTCCAGGCCATCGAGGGGCAGAAACAGCAGCGAGGTCGAGACGCCGAGCAGCGACAGCAGTCCCAGCAGGACCGCCGATCCGCAGGCCGCACAGCCCGCGCCGAGCGTTCCGAGGACGACCCCCGCGACGCCCGCGCCGCCCTGCTGGAGGTCGAGGCCGTGCTCGCGGAAGTGGTAGGTCGCCAGGCCGATATCGACGCCGGTGAGGACGGCGACGACGACCAGCAGGACCCCCTGTGCGGGGTTGAACGACGTGCCGATAAACGGGTACAGTTCCCCGAGCACGCGCAGTCGGCTGGCGAGCGGGAGCGACCCGCCGACCACGAGGTCCAGCACCAACGGGACGTTCAGCGAGACGACGAACAGCGTCAGCGAGACGACTGCAGCAATCGCGGCGACCGCCGCATAGACCGGCAGCGTGAGCACGAGCCTGACCGTCCGGCCCATGAGCCGCCAGTCCCCGCGCGTCGTCGGCAGGCGGAGCCCTTCTGCGGTGCTCATCCGTCGCGCTCTCCCAGCGCCTCCGCGATGAGTTCGTAGCTGACGCTCCCGTTGACCTTCGTCACGAACTCGCCGTCCTCGAACAGCAGAATAATCGGCGTCGTCTCACCCAACCCGGCGTCCTCGGCCGCCCGGATGTCGGCCTGGACAGCGTCGTCGTGTGCCCTGTTCCGGGCGTCGCTTGCGACCGCCTCGCCGTCTACCTCGGTCTCGTCGGTGAGAAACGTCGCCGTTCGCTCCAGGACGTTGTCCGGATCGAACGACGACTGCTCGGCGAAATAGTGATCGAACAGCGACCAGTACGCCTCGCTGTCGCGGGCGAACGTCGACTCCAGCGCCTGCGTCGCCGGTTCACCCCAGGGGTAGATGACTGGGTATGTCCGGACGACATACGCTCCTTTGCCCGTGTCCACGATGTTCTCTCGAATGTCTGGCAGCGTGTTCTCGTGGAAGCGGCGACACGTGGGGCAAGAGGGGTCTTCGAACGCCAGAACGACGTGGCCGCCGAGTTCACCGCGGCGGGGCTGGGCTTCGAGGTCTGCGGCCGCCGGGTGGTCGTCGATAGACTCGCCGGTGTCCGCATCGCTGCTACAGCCCGCGACCGCGCCGACGACACCCGCCCCGGAGAGTGTCAGAAAGCGGCGTCTGTTCATATACGCCCGGTCGGCCCGCGCGGGTTTAGCGTTTGTTCTACTGTGTGGCTCCGATGAGTAACCGTCTTGTCGACGGCGGCGGTAGCATCTGCCGGCCGATGACGACGACTCACAGGGCCGAATCGGGGTGACTCCCCGTTGATGACGAGCCCTATGAGTGCCGAGGCCAGTCCGGTATAGACGATGCAACTCAGTAAGCCATAGCGCAATAGAACGGCCCAATCCGAAGCCTGTTAGACTTACGAGTAGCGGCGATTCGATAGCGGTGGCATACCTCCGGCGACAAACCGACCACCCCGTGCTGAGTGGCGACCGCAACGCGGCCCGGTACGATCAGTGATGCAGTTCGCACCCGGTGTCGAGATATCGTCCACGTTCGTCAAGCGACTCCGCCTCCGCCGGTCAGTTCCGACGCGTGAGAATTCCCAGTATGCCTTTATTTTGTTCGGCTGAGCAACACACATGAGTGTCATCTGTGAATTCGAGTTGCAGTCCGCAGATATGCCGCTGTGTACGGTTGCTGCCGAACTGAACACCCGACTGATCGTCGACAACGTCGTCTCCGGCACAACCGACGAGCCGGCGCTGGTGTTCTCCGCGACGGGCGTCGAACCGGATGCCCTCGAATCGGCATTGCTCGGCGACGAATCGGTCGTGGAGTTTGTTGCCATGGACTCGGCTATCGTCGAGTCCCGGTATCGGGTCGTTCTCGATACGGATTACGTCGAGATGTACACCCGGCTCGTCGACCGGCAGACGTATCCGATGGGTGCGCTCGTGACCGAGCCCGGGTGGAAAGTGAGCACGCAGTTCGCCGACAGAGCGGACCTCGAAGCGTTCCGGGACGCCTGTCAGTCCAGCAGTGTCACGTTTCGCCCGCATCGGCTCTGCGAGACGGAGCACGGCGGCGACAACTACGGACTCACCGCCCCGCAGCGAGAGGCGCTACTGGCAGCCCACCGACAGGGATACTTCGCCGTCCCTCGCGAGGCAGACCTGTCGGAACTCGCGGCGGAACTCGATGCCACCACGTCTGCGATTTCGGAGCGCCTCCGTCGCGGAACGGACCAGTTGATCGACCACACGATTGCCAGCTCCGAACAGTGACAGCAGGCTGGCCGGAGCGCGGCTATTTCGGCGAGCTACCTTCTCTTATAAATTGCTGTACATATGTTGGCAACGGTTAGGGCTGGGACTTGCGTACCATTACATGACGGTGACCCAATATGACCATCCACCAGCACCCACACGTCACTGACCGCGACGCACACTTCGTCGGGGGCGGCATTGCCTCCCTCGCTGGCGCGGCGTTCCTCGTCCGAGACGGCAACATGCCCGGCGAAAACATCCATGTCTACGAAAAGCTGGACGTCGTCGGTGGCGCGATGGACGGCGCTGGCGACCCGGACGAGGGCTACCTGATCCGGGGCGGCAGGATGTTCAACTACCCGACGTACGAATGCACGTGGGACCTCTTCGAGACGATTCCGTCGCTCGAAGACGACTCGCGGTCGGTCAAAGACGTGATGGACGAGTTCAACGAAGCGCACCCCTCGTATGCGAAAACACGGCTGATGCACGAGGGCGAACGGATCGACGCGGGCGAGTACGGACTGACGCGCCAGCATCGACAGTCGATAGCTCGGTTGCTCCTCACGCCCGAACCGCGACTCGGTGACGCGCGCATCGAGGAGTGGTTCGACGAGTCGTTCCTGGAGACGAACTTCTGGTACGTCTGGGCGACGATCTTCGCGTTCCAGCCGTGGCACAGCGTCGCCGAAGTCCGGCGGTACATGTACCGGTTCCTGCACGAGTTCCCGCGCCTGCACACCATGGAGGGCATCGACCGGACGAAGTACAACCAGTACGACTCGATGATTCTCCCGCTCCGGCGCTGGCTCGAAGACAGAGGCGTCTCCTTCGAGTACGGCCACGAGGTGACGGATATGGATATCGTCCCGTCGCGGACAGGGCGCACCGTCGAGCGGCTCTACTGTGAAACCGACAGCGGCACCGAGTCGGTCCCAGTTGAGCCGTCCGACCTCGTGTTCGTGACGAACGGGTCGATGACCGACGGCTCGTCCATCGGCGGAATGGACGAGGCCCCAGAACTGAACGAGACCGGGGCGTCGTGGGAGCTGTGGAAGTCCATCGCCGAGGACAATCCACAGTTCGGCAACCCGTCGGTGTTCGCGGACAACGTCACGGAGACGAAATGGGAGTCGTTCACCGTCACCCTGCACAACACCGAGCTGTTCGACCACATCGTCGATTTCACGAACGAGGAACCGGGCAACGGGCTCGTCACCTACCTCGGGTCGAACTGGCTGTTGTCGACGGTCGTTGCCGCACAGCCCCACTTCGCGAACCAGCCGGACGACGTGAAGGTGTTCTGGGGCTACGCGCTGTTCCCGGACCGCGAGGGGAACTACGTGGAGAAGCCGATGTCCGAGTGCACCGGCCGCGAGATCCTCCGGGAACTGTGTTACCACCTGCAGTGCGAGGACCGGCTCCCGGAGCTACTCGACGACGTGACCTGCATCCCGGCGATGATGCCGTTCATCACGGCGCACTTCCAGCCCCGGGAACCCGGTGACCGGCCCAAGGTCGTTCCGGACGGATCGAACAATCTGGCGTTCCTCGGACAGTACGCCGAACAGCCGCGGGACGTCGTGTTCACCGTCGAGTACTCGGTTCGGTCGGCGATGACCGCCGTCTACGAGATGCTCGACCTTGACCGGGAAGTCCCCCCGGTGACCAAACACTACCGGAAGCCCGGTGTCATCGCGGACACTGTCCGCGCCGCGTACCGCTGAGGGAGGCGACGGCGGTACGGGCGCGGAGATTCCAGCACTTTAGTACGGTGACGGAGATGGGTGTGTATGAACACACCGCCGCTCGCCGTCCGGAGGCTGCGATGGTAAACCTCGCGCTCTCGGCGGCACAGCTCGTCTTGGCGCTGGTACTCGTGGGACTGAACGGCTTTTTCGTCGCCGCGGAGTTCGCCTTCGTTCGCGTTCGCGGCACCTCTGTCGAACAGCTCGCTGACGAGGGGAAAGCCGGTGCGGGCTCGCTCCAGGCAGTGATGGCGGACTTGGACAACTACCTCGCGGTGACCCAGCTCGGTATCACGCTCGCCTCACTGGGTCTGGGGTGGGTCGGTGAGCCCGCCGTGGCGGCGCTGCTGGAACCCGTTCTGGCACCGATACTGCCGGAGACCCTCCTCCACCTCGTGGCGTTCGCGATCGGATTTACGATCATCACGTTCCTCCACGTCGTCTTCGGCGAACTCGCGCCGAAGACGTTCGCGATTGCCCAGACTGAGCGGCTCTCACTGCTGCTCGCGCCGCCGATGAAGCTGTTTTACTACCTGTTCTATCCTGGTATCGTCGTGTTCAACGGCTCGGCAAACGCCTTTACGCAGTTGCTTGGTGTCCCGCCGGCCTCGGAAACAGACGAGACGCTCGGCGAGCGCGAGATACGGCGGGTGCTGGCCCGGTCCGGCGAAGAGGGGAACATCGACGCGTCCGAGGTCGCCATGATAGAGAGCGTGTTCGACCTCGACGATACGGTCGTCCGGGAGGTCATGGTCCCGCGACCCGACGTTGTGAGCGTGCCGGCCGACGCCACGCTGTCGGATATCCGGGCAGTCGTTCTCGACGAAGGACACACCCGCTATCCGGTGGTCGAAGCCGACGACAGCGACCAGATCGTCGGGTTCATCGACGTCAAGGACGTGCTGCGGGCCGGCGAGGAAGGTAACGAGAACGCGACTGCCGGCGACATCGCCCGCGAGATACCGGTCGTCCCGGAGACGACGGCTATCAACGACCTCCTCTTGCAGTTCAGGCAAGACCGCCGGCAGATGGCCGCGGTCATCGACGAATGGGGGTCGCTCGAGGGAATCGCGACGATAGAGGACGTGGTCGAGGCCGTCGTCGGCGACTTACGCGACGAGTTCGACGTCGACGGCCGCGAACACGCGATACGCAAGCAAAGCGACGGGAGCTACGACGCCGACGGCGGCGTCCCGCTGTCGACAGTCAGTGAGGCCCTCGGTGTCGACCTCGACAGCGACGCAGTCGAAACCATCGGCGGCCTGGTGCTGAGCCAGCTCGACCGCGCGCCGGAAGTCGGCGACACCGCCGAGGCGGCCGGACACGTGTTCGAGGTGACAGGCGTCGACGGCACCCGAATCTCGACGATCCGAATCAGTGAGGGCGATATCGACGACTCGCCGTCGGCCGAGTGAGCGGCCGGTCAGAAGAACTCGTCCAGGTAGACGGGCTCGGAGCGAAAAACGTCCGCGAGCGGCTGGCGAACCGACTCGTCGAGTATCTCAAGCCCGGCCAGCCGGTCGGCGGCGTCGACGCCGTGGGTCCCGACGGCCAACTGGGAGAGCGTCGCGATGTCGACGGTCGCGTCGGCTGCCGAGTCGCTGGCTGGAAGCGGATCGACCGTCGCGGTGCCGCCGCTCACTGACAGTCGGAACAGACCGTCGTTCCGGTCGAGCAGCGGGTCGCTGACTGAGAGCGTGCAGTCCAGGTTCTCGGCGGGCCAGTCGAGGCGTTCGAGGTGGCCGACGTCGGTGAGGCGAACCATCGGCCCGGCCTCGACGGTACAGTCGACGGCTGCGGGGTCGTCGACGCGATGGAGCAGGGCAGCGTCAAGCGGTAACTGGAGCGTGATGCGCTCGATCTGTGCGCCGTGGTTCCCGAGAAATGCCAGCAGGGCGCGGCGGGCCTCCTCGTCGGCGGCCGCAAAGTTCGAAACCGAGAGCGTGTTGTCGGCATCGTCCGCGATAGTGTACACGACGTACCCACGGAGGTCCCCGTCGCGTTCGTAGCCGTAGCAGTACGGGAGGCCGTCGTCGTCCCAGTCGGCGAGCGTCCGCTCGCGCCACCACGCTTCCGAGCGGCGGAGCGAGAGCGCCGTTCCGGCGGCTGCAGCGGTCTCGACCCGACGGAGCCGCTCCCAGTTGTCGGCGTCGAGGCGGACCAGCTGTCCGGCGATGGAGTGGTCCGGGAGCGCCGACGGCGGCAGATCGAAGCGGCGGTATGTGTTCGCCGTTCCCCAGCCCAGGCGGCGGTAGAACGGCGTCGAAAACGGCCAGAGGGTGACGAACCCGACGTCTGCCTCGCGGTACTCGCGCAGTGCGTGCCGACAGAGGTCGGCAGCGTACCCCTGCCCGCGGTGTTCGGGCGGCGTCGCGACTGCGCCGAGACCGCCGACCGTCGTCGCCGCACCGCGAACGGTCGTATCGAGGAAGTACAGCTTGCAGACAGCCCGGAGGCTGTCGCCGTCGTAGAGGCCGCGCTGGTCGAACAGCGACGGTGGCCAGTCGCCGTCCGGGTCCGGGGTTGCGGGGCCTCGTTCGGAAGCGAAGGCGTACTGGAGAATCCGCTGGCAGGCTTCGCGGTCGGTCGCCGGGACAGGGCGGAACTCGGACATACCGTTGCAGGTGGTCGCCAGCTACAGAAACCTAGGCATCTGCGGGCCGTCAGCGTGACCTTGCGTTGACCGAGAGCTTCCGGACCTGCCGGCTACCACGGGGCCGACAGAGGACTTTACATCATCGTGGTCGACCGGGCAGTATGGAGTACTCGACGTTCAGTTCGACCGGCATCACCGTCTCGGACATCTGTCTGGGTTGCATGAGCTTCGGAACCAAAGGCGACGAGTGGACGCTCAACCGCGCGGAGAGCCGCGAAGTCATCGAGCGCGCGATCGACCTGGGAATCAACTTCTTCGACACGGCCAACGTCTACTCCGACGGCGAATCGGAGGAAATCCTCGGCGAAGTGATCTCGGAGTACGACCGCGACGAGTTCGTCATCGCGACGAAGGGGTACGGACAGATGCGCGAGGACGACCCCAACTCCGGGGGGCTCTCGCGGAAGGCCATCGAGCAGGAGCTGTCGAACTCGCTTTCCCGGCTCGGGATGGACACCGTCGACCTCTACCAGATCCATCGCTGGGACTACGACACCCCAATCGAGCAAACGCTCCGGGCGCTCGACGACGCGGTGCGGCGCGGCCGGGTCCGCCATCTCGGGGTGTCGTCGATGTGGGCCTATCAGTTCGCCGAGGCACTGCACACGTCGGACCGCCGCAATCTCGACCGCTTCGTCTCGATGCAGAACCTCTACAACCTCGTGTATCGGGAGGAGGAACGCGAGATGCTCCCGCTCTGTGACAGGGAAGACATCGCGGTGATGCCGTGGAGCCCGCTCGGCGCGGGCTTTCTCACCCGGCCCCACGAGGAGTTCGACGCGACGACCCGCGGGGAGCACGAGGCTGAAATCGGTCGCCCGTACGCGGCGGGTGGCGGCAGAGAAATCAACGAGCGCGTGCAGGAACTCGCCGCTGAAAAGGGCGTGTCGATGGCCCAGCTCGCCCTCGCCTGGCAGTTCCACAAGGAGTGGGTGACGACGCCGATTCTGGGCACCTCCAGCGTCGAGCACCTCGAAGCGGCCGTCGAGGCGCTGGAGATAGACCTTAGCGAATCGGACATCGAATACCTGGAAGAACCCTACGAGCCGGTCCCGGTTTCGGGCCACGAGTGAGCGGACGCCCCCGGTGCGGCAGTACAGCGGTGTCCACCGTCGTGGTAGTACAGCGGTGTCCGCTCACGGCACGTACCAGATGCCCCGGTCTTGGTCGAGGAGCGACCCGACGACGATGTGCGGGAGCGCGACGATACTGATGAACACGCTCCAGAACGCCACTGCGCCGGGGAGCAGGTCACTCGTTCCCAGCGGGTTCGGGAACGCCCAGTAGACGGCGACGAGGACGCCGAAGGTGGCCAGCGCTCCGACGACGAGGACGACCCAGGCCCGGAGTGCGACAGTCGAGGGGTCCGCGCCGCCGAGCAGGTCCCAGCGCTCGTCGCCGACCGGTTCGCTCTCGACGGCCGCCGTCCGCGCCACCTGTCTGGCGGAGTACCAGAACGGGAAGTACAGGCCGACGGCGACGAGGACCGGAACGAACGCGAAGTACGTCGCCAGCAGCAGCGACTCCCCCGCGTCGACGAGCCAGGAGCGGCCGCCGCCACGCACGTAGCCCAGCAGGACGTGCGTCGTCAGGGCGAGGCCGTAGCCCGATCCGATGACGATTCGGGTCGTGTCGAACGAGCCTGCGTACGGCGAGAGCGCCCCGGGTTCGACGAGCCCGACCATCAGCGAACTGAACGCGTGGAACGTCTCCGGCCAGAACACGATGGGGACGAGCATCACCGCGCCGCCGCGGACGGCCGCTGCGAGCCCGCGCTGGAACCGTGTCCGGAGGTGCTCGGTGCCGCTCGTGGCTTCCAGCACCTGCAGGCCGCCGAGCCCGCCTTTCGCCATCGCGACGGTCAGCGCCAGCGCGAGGCCGGCGACTGGAGCCACGAGGAACAGGCCGACGAATCCGCTGATAGCCGCCAGGTACACCGCGACATATCGCCAGCGAAAGGAGGGGCGACGGCGGCGAAGGTTCTCGAAGTGTTCGTACCCGCCGTGGGGGAGATTGAGCGCGACCATCCCGACGAGGTACACCACCATCTGGGCCCGGAGCGGGACCCTGACGCCGATGGTTCCGAGGAGACCGAAGGTGACGGCGAGTACCAGCAGGCTCGCCCGCGAGAGCCAGAGCGACGGGTGACGGTCGGTGTCCCGATGCCGCTGCCAGACGGACCCCAGGCCGGTCGTGGGCATGTCGTGGGCCTAGGGAAATGCTTACAATAAACGATACAAGGGATTCCAGCGAACTGGGAACAGACCGATGGATTGACTGGAGAGATATCCGTTGTGAGGTCCTGGGAATCCGAGGAACCCTTTTTCAAGCGTAGTCGCTAGCGGTGGATATGCGTGATGGCCTCCCTCGCGACCTGACGGTCACCGTCGTCGGCGGCGGCTTCGGCGGCCTCTCGGCCGCGTGCTACCTGGCCGACGCCGGGGCCGACGTGCGACTGCTCGAACGCCACGACCGCCTCGGCGGCCACGCGGGCGTCCTCGAACGCGACGGCTTCCGGTTCGACACCGGTCCGTCGTGGTATCTGATGCCCGACGTGTTCGAGCGCTTCTTCGGCCATTTCGACCGCGAGCCCGCGGACTACTACGAACTGGAGCGACTGGACCCCCAGTACCGGGTGTTCTGGAAGGACGGCGACCGCGTGACGATGCGGCCGAACCGCGAGAACGCCCGCGAGGTGTTCGAGTCCTACGAGGACGGGGCCGGCGACGCACTGGCCGACTATCTCGACACGGCCGAGCGGAACTACGACCTCGCGATGGACCGGGTCGTCTACGAGGGCCGCGAGCGGTTACGGGACTACGTCGACACCGACCTCCTCCCGCTCGCGCCGCGGGCGCGGCTGTTCGGCTCGATGGACGACTACGTGGGCCGCTACATCGACCACCCGAAGCTCCGGCAGCTGCTCGAATACACGCTGGTGTTTCTCGGCGGCGCGCCACACAACACCCCGGCGCTGTACAGCATCATGAGCCACGTCGACCTGAACATGAACGTGTTCTACCCGGAGGGCGGTATCGCCGGCGTCGTCGACGGCCTCGGGTCGCTGGCCCGGGAACTCGGCGTCGACATCCAGACCGGGACCGAGGTCCAGCACATCGCCGGCGAGGCGGGGGCGTTCGAACTGACTACCGAGGACGGCGTCCGCACCTCGGACATCGTGGTCAGCAACGCCAACCCCGCCTACACCGAGCAGAGTCTCCTCGACCCCGACGCGCGCGACCACGACCCGGGCTACTGGGACGACCAGACCTACGCGCCGTCGGCGTTCATGCTGTATCTCGGCGTCGAGGGCGACGTGGGTCCACTGGCCCACCACTCGCTGGTGCTGCCGACGGACTGGGACGGCCACTTCGAGCAGATATTCGACCGTCCGGCGTGGCCCGACGACCCCGCCTACTACCTCTCGGTTACGTCGAAGACAGACGAGACGGTCGCCCCCGACGGCCACCACGCCGTCGTCGTCCTCGTCCCCATCGCACCGGGGCTCGACGACGGCCCCAAGATTCGACAGGAGTACCGGGAGTTCGTGCTGGACGACCTCGCGGAACAGACCGGCGTGGACCTCCGTGACCGCATCGTCGTCGAGGAGTCGGCCTGCGTGAGCGAGTTCGCCGAGCGCTTCGGCGACCCGCAGGGAACGGCCCTCGGACTGGCCCACACGCTGTTCCAGACCGGGCCGCTCCGCCCCGGCCACCGCGCCGGCCTCGAGGGGCTCTACTACACCGGGGCCTACACGACGCCCGGTATCGGGATGCCGATGTGTCTCATCAGCGGCGAACACACCGCCCGCGATATCATCGAGGACAGCCCGTTCGAGACGGAACCGGACCGCTCGGTCTCGACGGCGGACTGACGCCGACCTCCCGATAGGCAGTTCTCGGGATCCGTCTGCGTCGCGGCATGACGCCGCGACCCACGGACCGCAACCCAGCCTCGAACGGTTTATTGTCCCCCTTCAGGTAACGAGGGCATGGAGAAGCTCCGCGAGTCGCTGCACGAGGCCCCGATCATCGACAAGGACGGATACTCCTACCTGGTCCACCCGCTCAGCAACGGCGTCCCGATGCTGGAGCCGGAACTCCTCCGCGAGGTCGTCGTCGGCGTGACGCGGGCGGCCGACCTCGACGTGGACAAGATCGTCGCGCCGGAGGCGATGGGTATCCACATCGCGACCGCGCTCTCGCTCCAGACGGACATTCCGCTCGTGGTCATCCGCAAGCGTTCCTACGGCCTCGACGACGAGGTCCCGCTGCACAAGACCACCGGCTACTCCGAGTCGGAGATGTTCATCAACGACATCGAGGCGGGCGACGACCTGCTCATCGTCGACGACCTGCTCTCGACCGGCGGCACGATGGCCTCCATCTGCGAGGCGCTCGACGATATCGGGGCGGATATCTCGGACATCGTCGTCGTCTTCCGGAAACAGGGCGAGTCAGCGCTTGACGACACCGACTACGAAGTGACCAGCCTGCTCGATATCTCGGTCGATCAGAACGGCGTCACCATCCACGACTGAGAAGGACTGCTGTCCCTGTTTACGCCTGCTCGACAGCGGCGGCCATGTGCTCTCGGGCTTCCTCGGCCGTCATCCCCCGAACGCCACACGCACAGGAGAGCAGTTCGGGGTCGGTCAGGTCGTCGACCTCCTCGGCGCTGGCCCGTTCGAGCGCGTCGTCCGCGGCGTCGTAGTCGAAGGTCACGCGATACGTGACCTGTGCCACGCCCTCGATCTGGTGGGACTCGTCGGGGTCCGGGTTCGCGATGGCCTCGGCGTGCTCTTCCTGCATCGCGGACTTCCACTGTTCGAGGTTCGCCTCGGGGTCCGAATCGTCGGGCATACGCTGGCTGTCGGCGGGGAGACTGAAAAAGCGAATGCTGACGAGTCAGCGCGGGGGCAGCCGTGAGACGGGTCGGTTCTCGGAACGCTTTTTTCACCGGCCGCCGCCGGCTTTGCTGTGGTCGACTCCCGATTCGTCTCTGACAAGTCTCGGCTCCTGTTGGCTGCCGCGACAGCCGTCGCCGCCGTTGCGACGGCCGGCAGCCTCTATCTCTCGCTGGGCCTCGGGCTGACTCCCTGTCGGCTCTGCTGGTACCAGCGAATCCTGATGTATCCGCTGGTGGTCGTCCTCGGCGTCGCAGCCGTCGAGAACCGCCCCGGCGTCGTTCGGACGGCGCTGCCGCTGGCGGTGCCGGGTGTCGCCATCGCGGCCTACCACTCCTGGCTGCAGGTGAGCCAGACCACCTGCGGTCTCGGGGCGGTTAGCTGTGCCCAGATACAGTACCGGGTGTTCGGCCTGACCGTGCCGAACCTCTCGCTGACGGCGTTTCTCCTGGTGACCGGGCTGGTCGTCGCGGCGTCCGTGAAGCGGTCGTAGAGTACCGGTCAGCCTTCGCCGGGACCGCGCCCCTTTTTCGGATCGCCCGACGTGGCCCCGGTATGGAGTACACACGACTCGGTTCGACCGGGACGACGGTCTCTCAGCTGTGTTTCGGCACGTGGCGGTTCGGCCGAGAGACCGGCGGCGTCGTCGAGACCGACCGCGATGAGGCCCACGACCTGCTCGACGCGGCGTGGGAGCGGGGCATCAACTTCATCGACACCGCCAACGTCTACGGCAACCCCAACGGAACCAGCGAGGCGTACATCGGCGAGTGGCTCGACGACTACGACCGCGAGGACTTCGTCATCGCCTCGAAGGTGTACTTCCCCTTCGACGGCCGCGGCGAGCCCGGGCCGAACGATTCGGGCCTGGGCCGCAAGCACATCCGCGCCCAAATTGAGGGGACGCTAGACCGCCTCGACACGGACTACCTCGACCTCTACTACATCCACCGCTGGGACGAGCACAGCGACATCGAGGAGACGCTGTCGACGCTCGACGACCTCGTCCGCGCGGGCAAGATCCACCACCTCGGCGCGTCGACGATGGCCGCCTGGCAGCTGACCAAAGCGCTCTGGAAGAGCGACGTAGAGGACTACGAGCGCTTCGAGGTGACACAGCCGCTGTTCCACGCCGGGTACCGCGACGACGTGAAGGACTACCTCGACGTGTGTGCCGACCAGGACATGGCCGTCTGTCCGTACTCGCCGCTGGCCGGTGGCTTCCTCACGGGCAAGTACGAGCGCACGGACGACGACGACCCGACGGCCTTCGAAGGGCCGGAAGGCGCCCGCGGCTCGCTGTCCGACCGCTTCGAGGACTTCTACCTCTCGGAGCGCGGCTGGCACGTCCTTGACGAACTCCGCGCCGTCGCGGACGAACTCGACGCCACGCCCGCGCAGGTCGCGCTCCGCTGGCTCATCGAACAGCCGGACATCACCTGCGTTCCCATCGTCGGGGCCCGCACCGTCGACCAGCTCGACGAGAACGTCGGCGCGGCGGACATCTCGCTGTCCGACGACCAGTTCAACCGGATCGTGAGTGCGCGGTACGCCGAGGACGGCGAGCGCTGGGGCCACCGGGAATGACTGCCAGGTTGTGTATTCTCGGCCGGAATACGCCCCAGCGCCGCTTCTAACAGCTAGAAAGCCCCCTGGCTTTGGCTCGCGGCTCCGCCGCTCGCCAAGACGACCGGGGTCCCTCGTGACCCGCGGCTTGCTGCGCGTGCTTCGCGTGCTTACTGCGCCGGGGTTCCCCGATAGCGCGGTCCCTTCCAGTCCAACCCAGCCCAGTTTGACCAACCGACTGCAGGTGGGACTGAAAGGGGCGAGGCGCTGGACGTTCGAGACGAGGCAAGCACTGGAGCGAACAGAGTGAGCGAAGGACACAGCGAGTCGCAGTAGCCCAGCGCCTCGGGGCTTTCTGGTTCTTTGGGGTCGCAGTCACCCAGACCGCTACTGAAAGCGCGGTATCGATTCCGTCAATCCGCTTCGGCGGGGTCGACGACCTCACCGGTCGCCGGATACACGCCGACCTGGTCGCAGTGGCCCGCCAGCGGGCACGCGTCGGGGTCGTCCAGACAGGCCGGCTTCCGGGCGCTACAGTACTCGCGGCCGAACTGAATCATCGCGGTATGCCCGAACCCGCATTTCTCCGCCGGCACGTCGCGCTCCAGATACTCGCGGACGGTCTCGTGATCGGCGTCGGCCGGGGCCAGCCCCATCCGACGGGCGATGCGGTGGACGTGCGTGTCCACCGGAAACACGCCACCGCGGCCGCCCGCGAACAGCAGGACGCAGTCGGCGGTCTTCGGGCCGACACCGTTCATGTCGAGCAGCGTCGACCGCACTGCGTCGGGATCGCCGTCTCGGACGAACTCGTCGAAGCCCGCTTCGCCACCGTACTCCTCACAGATACGCTGAGCGAGGGCGATGATGCGCTCGGATTTCTGGTTGTAGAGCCCGGCCGAGGAAATGGTCTCGGCGAGTTCGGGTTGGTCGGCGTCGGCCAGCGCACGGGCGAGGTCAGCATCGGTGCCGCCACCGCTTGCGGCCCCGCCGTCGCTCCCGTACCGCGCCATCAGTTCGTCGTGAGCGGGCTGGCTCGCCTTGTCCGAGGTGTTCTGACTGAGGATAGTCCGGACGAGGCACTCGAAGGCGTCCCGGCCGCCGTAGGTCTTCGTCCAGTACATTTCGCCGAGGTGATCCACGGTGGCTTCGGCCCGCGTCCCCGCCGTTTCCGGGTCGAACGTTGTCGACTGGCCGCCGCCGGCAGCCCCACCGCTGATGTTCTCCGCTGGTTCCTCGTCGCTCATGGTCGATGCCAAGGCTGGTGGACCCAAAACGCCTGCCCCGAAATACCGGTGGCAGTGTCGATTCGCCAGACACCGGTGGCTAACAAGAATCGGTGTTCCAGTGTGGTCCACGGCAAAGGACCTGAAATGGGGCGTCCTTGGGGCGAGACGCCCACGGGACAGACACGATAAAACTCGTGGCGCGCGGCGACGGGCTATGCCCACGGTGGTCGTCGCCGCTGAATATGGTCGAAGCTGACAGGTCAGAACACGCTCACGTCCTGGCTCTCACCCCCTGTAGGGCGGCGGTTGCGCGGACGACAGGGACGGCAGCACCCGACTCGCTACGGCGACAGATGTCCCGCCTCGATGTGGCCTGGTCGCCCGGCATACAATTGTTTAGGCCACCCTAAAACACAAAAAGCCATCGGTTTCTAGGCGGGCCAAAAGTCTGGGTGGGTTACTCCTCGACGATGACGGTGCCAACCATCCCCGCGGCTTCGTGCGGAATACAGACGTAGCCGTGTTCGCCGGCCGTTTCGAACGTGTGAACGTAGCTCTGGCCGGACTGAACTGCTCCCTCTCCGCTCTCCCATCCCTCGCGTGCGGCCGATTCGCTCTCGAACCCACCAGAGGCCCAGTAGGTCGCGTCTTCTGGGAGGTCGTCCTCGACAGCGGTGACCGAGTGCGGTTCGCCGCCGACGTGTTCCCAGGCGACTTTATCGCCGACGCTGACAGTGAGTTCTTCTGGCGCATACGCCACTGCTTCCATGTCGACGACGTGGTCGGCGTCCTCGGGAACGCCCTCAACGACGTTCGGGCCGCCGGACAGCGACGATTCGGTTTCCTCTGACTCCTCGCCGCCGTGGCCGCCGGACCCGCTCGGGGCGCTATCGACAGCGCCGACGACAGCGAACTGCCCGGTTCGTGTGGCATCCGCCATCCGTGTCGGGTTGCCGTCGCCGTTCGTCAGCCCCTTCGAATAGTCGCTCAACGCAGCCTCGAAGTTCTCGTAGGCGTCGTGGTCCGCTTCCTCCAGCATCTCGTGAACCCGTGCTTCCTCGAACGTCGCGAAGACGTCCTGCACGATGGCCGTCGCGGCCTCACCGTTGCCACCGGCGCTCCCGGCGATGGCGTACGCCGCCGCGATGGCCTCGTCGTTGAACGCCGTCGCCGCAGCGGTGACGTCCCCGCCGTCCTCAGCAGCGGAGCGAACGTCCGTCAGTGTCGATTCGAAGCTCTCGTAGGTTTCCTCGTCGGCTTCTTCCAGTGCCTCGTGGAAGCCCGCCGCGCCGCTCTCGAAGTGGGCGAAGGTGTCCTGAATGACCGTCGCCGCGCGATCAGTCTCGGACAGCGCCGCGAGCCCGGCCGCGTCGAAGGCCCGACCGATCATGTAGTCGGCCTCCGCCCCGCTGGCGACGGCCGTCGACAGAGCCGCTTCGAAGTCAAGCAGGGCCTGCTGGACCCCGTCGTGATGGGTCGCCACGGCCTCGCTGTCGTCGTTCTCGTAGGCCGACTGGAGCGACGTGAGGTGTTCCTCCTCGAAGCGGTGGTAGAGGTCCTCGCTCTCGTGTTCCATCGTCTCGTGGAAGCCGAGTTCGTTCTCCTCGAAGCGGGTGAACACGTCCGAGACGATAGTCGCGGCGCTGTCGGCGTCGCCGAGGCGATACAGTTCGCGGGCGTCCGCGATGCGCGCACGGAAGAAGGCTGACTCCAGCGCCGCCCGGGCGTCCTCGCCGCCGACCAGCGCTTCGATACCGGTCACGAGGTTCGTGTCGACCGTTTCGATGGCACTGTCGATGCCGTCTCCGCTACCGTTCTCGATGGCGCTGGAAAGGTCCTCCAGCCCGCCCTCGAAGGCTTCGTAGGCCTCGCCGTCGGCCTCCTCCAGCGCGTCGTGCGCGTTCGCTCCCTCGAAGTGAGCGAACACGTTCTCGACGGCCGTCGACGCTGCATCGGCCGCGTCGTTGGCGGCGAGCCAGTCCGAATCAGCGACGCGGGCACGGTAGCTGTTCAGCGTGACCGTATGCGCGTACGCCTGCCCGGGACCGCCGGCGGACGCGAGCGCGGCGGCGTCCCAGCCGCGGGCCTGCATCGTCGAGAGGTGGCCCGCGCCGGCGACCGACTCCGGTTGGACCAGCGCGTACGCGCCCGTAACGGTCGCATCGAGCGCGGCGCGGGCCTGTTCAGTGACGCCGCTTGCGTCTTCATTGCCCGCGGCGGAACCGATTCCGGCCAGTGCGTTCTCGAAGGCTTCGTAGGACTCCGCATCCGCCTCCTCGATCTGGCTGTAAACCAGCGCGTCTTCGAACGCGGTCATCGTCTCCGCCGCGATGGTAGCGGCCGCTTCGAAAGCGCCCAGCGCCGCGACCATGGCGGCATTGCTCGCCCGACTACCCAGCACGAGCAGGTCAAGCACTCTGGTTGCCTGCTGTCCGGCAGCGGCCTGCTGAGCCGTCTGGAGATGGCCCGACGCCTCGTCCGCGGCCGAGGCAGCTCCGGACACGTCGCCCTCGGACAGCGACGACTGGACCGTCCCAAGCGCGTCCTCGAACCCCTCGTACGCTGACTCAGACGTAGATTCAAGCTGTTCGTGGGCCCCGTACTCACCCGACGCGCCTTCGAAGCGAGCGAAAACGTTCTGCGCGACAGTCGCCCCTGCACCGGGCGCACCAGCCCGGCCCAGCGCGACGGCGTCGTACAGCCGCGCCCGGTAGACGTTCCACTCGGTCGCGACAGCGGTCATCGGCCCGACCGAAACCTCGCTTTCGCCCCCATCGTCGGTTTCTGTAGCCGTTCCCTGTTCTGTCGCCGCTTCGGTGTCCGCTGACGCCGTGTTCGGTTCGGACGACCCCTGGCTTGGACATCCAGCAAGCAGTCCCGTCGCAGCTATCCCCACCGTCTTCAGCAAGTCGCGTCTCTGTGGCATGCAGTCGATTAGGCAAGCCTAAAAGACTTAACAGCACCGATTTTTCGGCGAGCCTAAACCGTTGCGTGGTTACACGTCGTCACAGTGATACGGAAACTGTGTCGCCGGTACTGACACCGAACGCTTCGTCGCCGCGGCCGCGGTTGACCGCGAGTTCGACGTTCCCGTGGCTGCCGACGGTGACGAGTCGCTGGCCCTGGTCGACGGCGGCGTAAGCTCGGCGGACTGGGGCCTCGACGCCGTCGACCGCGACCGCCCCGCCGAACCGATCCGCGAGTACCTCACCGGGAATGTTCGTCACGGCGTTCCCGAAGTCATCGACGACGAGCACCTCGCCGGTCGCTCCGTCACCCTCGACTGCGGCCTCCGGAAACCGGCGGTCGACGTATTCGTCGGTCGGCTCGATTTCGGGCCGCATTTCGATGGTATCGACGCCGGTGTCGTGGACGGCCGCTGCGGCGGGCGCGAACACGTCCCGCCCGTGGAAGGTCGTGCTTGCGGGGTCGTCGTAGGCCCAGGTGAACACGTCGAACGCGTCCGCCCCGTCGGTCTCGTCGTCGGCCAGTTCGCGGGCGACCGGCAGGAGGACGCCGTTGTCCGGGCCTACGAGCGCGTGCTCGCCTGCGCGAACTACGAGGGCGTCTCTGTCGGTCCCGACGCCCGGGTCGACGACGACACAGTGGACTGCCGGCGGGAAGTACGGGAGCGTCTGCGTGAGCCAGAACGCCGCCGCCCTGACATCTTGCCGTGGAAAGTCGTGGGCGATATCCTCGATACGCGCGTCCGTCGCCTGACAGATGACGCCTTTCATCGCTGCGGGGTACGGCGAACCGAAATCGGAACTCAGCGTAATCATCAGTCGTCTAAGTCGTCGAGCGATTCGGTGACCGACTCGTCGCTTGCGGTGTACCTTTCGAGCGAGTCGCTGTCCGAAACGTGCTGGAGCCGCTTGATGCCGTGGATCTCCTCGATGACCTGCACGACGGACGGCGGGACCCGGTCGCGCCAGGACTCGTCGTCGATCATCCGCTGGCGGATCTCACTTCCCTCCAGCCGGTCGCGGTCGAACATCGGCGACTGGCGGACCTCGATGCCGGCCTCCTCGAACAACCGGACGACCAGCGGGTTGTTCGAGTACGCCACGTCGAAGTCTGGACACATGCTTTCGACGTGGCTCACCCAGACGGCGTTGCGGTTGATGTCTTCGAGGGGCACGACGTAGGTCGTCAGGTCGTACTCCGCGACGGCCTTCGTGATCATCATGATCCGCTCACCGGCGGTAAAGGGGTCGTGTGTGGTGTGTGAATCGTCGGCGCTTCCGATGCCCAGAACGAGCTCGTCGACCTCCTCCGAGATCCGCTCGACCATCGAGTGATGGCCGTTGTGGTAGGGCTGGAAGCGACCGATGTAGAACCCACGCATATTCCCCAGTGGGTGTGGTGGTTTGATAAACCCGACGACGCGGTACTGCCAGAATACGACCCCACCCAATTCGGACGCAGTCCTGCGGTTTCTGGGGTGTTGCAACAACCGACACGGGGAGAAAGTATATCAGTCGACAGGCCTTCCGTGAGTATGTTAGCAACGTTTGTATGAGCGACAACACCGACACCGACGCGACTCCCGACCCTGACCGGGAGGCAAGCGACGCCGGGGAGGAGGCGTCGAACGGCGGGGCCCAGCAAGACCCCGACGACCCTGCCTCTGAACCCTCGGCTGACGAGCCATCCGACCCGTCCGAGGAGCGATGGGGCGGCGAGGGAGAAACGTCCGAAACGACACTCGGAAGCGATGTCCAAGTTGACGGCGAGTCCGAGCTGGAAGGAGATGAGGAGGATCTCCTCGGCGGTCTCGAAATCGAATCGACCGCCGACATCGAAGTTCCAGACCGACTCGTCGACCAGGTCATCGGGCAGGACCACGCCCGTGACGTGATCAAGAAGGCGGCCAAACAGCGCCGCCACGTGATGATGATCGGCTCCCCCGGGACGGGGAAGTCGATGCTGGCGAAAGCGATGTCCCAACTGCTTCCGCGGGAGGAACTGCAGGACGTTCTCGTCTATCACAATCCCGACGACGGCAACGAGCCGAAAGTCCGCACCGTCCCCGGCGGCAAAGGGGAACAGATCGTCGAGGCCCACAAGGAGGAGGCCCGCAAGCGCAACCAGATGCGGACGTTCCTCATGTGGATTATCATCGCCATCGTCATCGGCTACGCCCTGATCCTCGTCCAGCAAGTCCTGCTGGGGATCCTCGCGGCCGGTGTCATCTACCTCGCCTTCCGCTACGGGTCGCGTGGCAGCGACGCGATGATTCCGAACCTGCTGGTCAACAACGCCAACCAGAAGACCGCGCCGTTCGAGGACGCCACGGGCGCTCACGCCGGCGCGCTGCTGGGCGACGTCCGCCACGACCCGTTCCAGTCCGGCGGGATGGAGACGCCGAGCCACGACCGCGTCGAGCCCGGCGCGATCCACCAGGCCAACAAGGGCGTGCTGTTCGTCGACGAGATCAACACGCTCGACATCCGCAGCCAGCAGAAGCTGATGACGGCCATCCAGGAGGGCGAGTTCTCGATCACGGGCCAGTCCGAGCGCTCCTCGGGCGCGATGGTCCAGACCGAGCCCGTCCCCTGTGACTTCATCATGATCGCCGCGGGGAACCTCGACGCCATGGAGAACATGCACCCCGCGCTGCGCTCCCGTATCAAGGGGTACGGGTACGAGGTGTACATGGACGATACTATCGAGGACGACCCCGAGATGCGCCGGAAGTACGCCCGGTTCATCGCCCAAGAGGTCGAAAACGACGGTCGGCTCCCGCACTTCACCGAGGAGGCCGTCCAGGAACTCATCCTGGAGGCCCGGCGTCGCGCCGGCCGCAAAGGCCACCTCAGCCTGAAGTTCCGCGACCTCGGCGGACTGGTCCGCGTCGCTGGCGACATCGCCCGCGCCGAGGACCGTGACCGCACCGAGCGCGCAGATGTCCTGCAGGCGAAACGGCGCTCTCGGTCCATCGAGCAACAGCTCGCGGACAACTACATCGAGCGCCGCAAGGACTACGAGCTCACCGTCAATCAGGGCGACGTCATCGGCCGCGTCAACGGGCTCGCCGTCATGGGCGAGGACAGCGGTATCGTCCTCCCCGTGATGGCCGAGGTCAGCCCGTCACAGGGCCCCGGCCAGGTCATCGCCACCGGGCAGCTCAAGGAGATGGCCGAGGAAGCCGTCCAGAACGTCTCGGCGATTATCAAGAAGTTCTCCGACGAGGACATCTCCGAGAAGGACGTCCACATCCAGTTCGTCCAGGCCGGTGAGGGCGGCGTCGACGGCGACTCCGCGTCTATCACGGTCGCCACTGCAGTCATCTCCGCGCTGGAGAACGTCCCCGTCAAGCAGAACCTCGCCATGACCGGCTCACTGTCGGTCCGGGGCGACGTGCTCCCGGTCGGCGGTGTCACGCACAAGATCGAGGCGGCCGCCAAGTCCGGCCTCGATACGGTCATCATCCCCGAGGCGAACACCCAGGACGTGATGATCGAAGACGAGTACGAGGACATGATCGAAATCATCCCCGTCTCGCACATCTCCGAAGTCCTGGAGGTCGCACTGACTGGCGAAGCGGAGAAGGACTCGCTGGTCGACCGCCTCAAGTCCATCACGGGCAAGGCGCTCGAACACGAGGTCGGCCGGCAGAGCGGCGGCAGTCCGAGTCCTCAATAAATGCCCGACTGGGCCGCATTCGTCGGCCTGACGGGGTTTCTTTTAACCGCGCTTCTCGGTCTCGCACGGCTCTCACAGGGAGCCGTCCGGCCCGACGGCGGCGTCTCATCCACAGTCGATCGCGTCTCGATACCCGACGGGGACCCGACCATCCCACGCTTCGAGACGCAACGGGCAGCGGCCCAGCGACAGCAAATGCGCGACACGCTGGCCCCGAGTGACGTCTCGACAGGGGCGTTGCTTGCCAACGTCGCATTCACGCAGGGGCTGTTCGGCGTGTTGCTGGTCGCCGGTGCGTTCTACTTCGAAATCCCGGCCAGCGCGTTCGGTGTTACCGTCGACGCACTCTCGACGGGACTGCCGGCACTGGTAATCGGCGCTGGCGCAGGAGTCGGCTTCTGGCTGGGCAACGAACTCGCCGCCGCGCTTGCCGACGGCTTCGGGGTCGCCTTCGACGAGTCGCTGCGGGAGTTGCTCGCCCCAGACTCGGTGGGCGGCTGGATCATCCTGCTGTGCGGCGTCCTGCCGGTCATCGCCATCGTCGAGGAACTCCTCTTTCGAGCGGCGGCTATCGGCGTCCCCGTGGCGGGACTGGGCGCACCGGCGTGGGCGATGGCTATCGTCGCTTCGGTCGCCTTTGCGCTGGGCCATGGCGCGCAGGGCCGGGCTGGTATCGTCGTCACCGGAACGCTCGGACTGGCGCTCGCCGGCCTGTTCATCGCGACAAACAGCCTGCTCGCCGTCGTCGTGGCCCACTACCTCGTCAACGCGCTCGAACTGATCGTCCACGAGGGGCTGGGCGTCGACCGGATCTGGGTCTAGAGGCCCTCGATAGCCCGGAGCTTCTGCTCGACGGGCGGCGGCGCGGCGCTCGGTCCATCACGGACTCGATGGTCCGGAATCAACAGCGGCACGGGGTTCGCCGCCAGCGACTCCCGGACCTGGGCCAGGTCGTCTTCGTCGTCATCGTCCAGGTCCGGCGTCATCCGCGCGACCTGTGCGACGGAGGCGTCCTCGCCGTAGGGAATCTCCCGGACGGCTTCCAGCACTGTGCGCTGGTCCGTCGGGACCGTGAGGCCGACGGTAACGTCGGTAAAGTCGTCCTCGACCCCCTGGAGATACTCGTCGATGCGGTCGAGCAGGGCGTGGTCCTCGCTGACATCGTCCTCTGGCTGGGACGGGAACGACAGCGAAATGATCCGGTCGCCGGCCTCGCCGAGCTGGACGTACCGGTCGAGATACGACGACTCGCGGGCGTAGATTCCTGCGTCCCCGGTCGGTGCTTCCATGCTAGCGTCGTCGGCCGGTCGCCCCTTCAACATTCGGCCTTGGATTGACTGTATACACAGACTGGGCAGCGATTTCGAACAGCCAGAATGCCCCGAGGCGCTGGGCTACTGCGACTCGCTGCGCCCTTCGCTCCAGTGCTTGCGTCGCCTCGTACGCCCAGCCCCTCGCCCCTTTCAGCCCCACCCAGCCTGGATTGTCCAACGCGCTTTCTGGTTCTTTGAAGAAAGAACAACGAAACCGAGTTCCGCCGTCAGTCCTGGAACCAGAGCACGCCGGGGTAGTCGGAGATGAGCCCGTCGACGCCGGCCTGGACCAGTTCTTGGGCCTGATACCACGTGCTGACCGTCCAGGTGTTCAGCGTACGATCCTCGTCGTCGGCGATTTCGACGAGGTCGATGTCGCTCAGGTCCGATTCGATGTAGCCGTCGTCGTCAAAGAGGGGCGTTCCCCGAATCATGTTCCAGGGAACGTTCATCGCTTCGCAGTCGTATCGGCGGGTGACTTCCAGGCCCTCCTCGATGCTGTCCCAGAAGAGGAAGGCGATAGGGACCGAGTCGTCGTAGTCCCGGACGGTCGCGAGCGCGGCCTCGTAGAACGAAGAAACGAGGATGTCGTTGTCGTACTCGCTGGCAAGGTCAAGCGCGCGCTCGGTGTAGGACTGCCACACCTCTCGCTGTGCCGACAACGTCTGGTCTGACAGCGACTCGGCGAAGTAGAGGTCCTCGCTGCCGGGGTTCTTGAACTCCAGATTGACGGCGACGCTGGGCGGAATCGAGTCCATGACCGTCTCAAGCGTCGGAACCGTCTCCTCGGTGCCCAGAACCTTCGCGCTGGTCACAGTGTCGGTGTCGGTCTCGAAGACGAGGCCCTCGGTGTCGGTCAGGCCGCGCTCGCCGCCGTCGCGCTCGGCCAGCCCGTTGTCGTGGAAGGTGACGAGCGTGCCGTCGGCCGTCGGCACGACATCGACCTCGATCATGTCGGCGCGCCGGTGGGCCGTATCTGTTCCTGGGCCGCCAAACGACGAGGCCTCGACGGCCAGTTCCGTGTTCTCCGGGTAAACGCCCGCGAACCCGCGGTGGGCGATCAGCGTCGTGTCGTCGGGCATCTCCCCGTCCCCGGTATCGTCGGCTTCGCTGGCATTCGATTCACCGCCGTCTGATTCCTGGGCCGTTGCGCCGCCCACGAGTCCCGCGCCTGCCAGTGTCGCCGCTGTTCCCTCGACGAACGTCCGTCGACCGATGTACTGAGACATGGCAGGTACGGCTGCCGGGCGGTCGCGAAAGACCGTTTATATGAGTGATATAGTTCACTCGATAGCCGTAGTCGACAGCGTTCAGGTCTGTAGCCGTACATACCGGAGCGTTCAGGCTTACTCGCCGATCCGTTCGCGGGCCGCTGCCACGACCAGCGGAAGCGTGATCGTCGCGTCGGCGTACACCGAGACGTTGCGGGCGTCCTTTTCGAGCTTGCCCCACGAGCGCGCTTCCTCCAGCGTCGCCCCGGAGAGCCCACCGGTGTTCGAGGGGTCCATCGTCAGCTGGACGGCGTAGTCGTAGGCGTCGGGCGAGACCAGCATCGTCTGGAGGACGTAGTTCTTCGGGACACCGCCGCCGACGACCATCGCGCCGGCGCTGTCGGCTTCGTAGGCGATGTCCGTGATCTGTGTCATGTCCGCCAGCGCGTCGACGGTGAACTCGCTGGTCTGGGAGTACATCCACGCCTGCAGGCCGAGTACCGAGTCTTGGAAAGCCGGGCAGTACACCGGCACGTCGTTCTCGTAGGCGGCTGCCAGCACGCCGGCGTCCTCTGGCACGTCCTCGCGCTCGTTGACCTCGCTGTTGGCCCGGCCGAGTGCCTCGGTCATGCGCTGGATCGAGACCGCGTCCTCGTCTTCCAGCGTCGAGAACACCTCGTCCCGGAGGTGGTTCTCGAACAGGGCGAAATGCTCCTGGGGGAGATAGACGTTGTAGATGCGGTCGACGCCCTCGTCCCGGAGCGTCTCGTCGTGTTGGCGCTCGGTCCGGCCCTCGGGTGTGACTTCGCCGTGGTGGTGCTTCCCGCCGATGGCCTCGATGCTGTCGTGGGTGCAGTTCGCGCCCGTCGTCACGAGTACGTCGATGTGGCCGTCGCGGATGAGTTCGCTGACGATGGCTCGCATCCCCGTCGGAACCATCGCACCGGCGAGACCGAAGAAGGTCGTCACGTCGTCGTCGAGCATTTCGCTGTAGATGTCGACGGCCTCGTGGATGTCGCTCGCGCCGATGCCGGCCTCGCCGTAGCTGTCAGCCAGTTCGCCGACCGTCATTCCGGCCCGGGCCTCCGCGTGGCCGATGGGGTCGTGATGGAACGTCTCCCGCTCGTCGGTGTGGTCGCTCATTGCTATCCAGTCAAGTGGCGGCGGGTTTCAACCTCGTGGTTCGCCGCGACAGTCACGGGGCGTGTGTCGTTTCATCACCCCACGCCCCAGTGGAAACGGAGGGCTTAGACGTCGCTGCGCTGAATGAGAGCCGCGAATACTGCTACGTTCCGGCGCAGCGTCGGCGACTGAGATGGCCGACCGCTGGGCGACCAGGTACCCAATGGAAGCTACCCCACGCTACGGGACTCGGGTTGACGACCTCGCGTCGGTGCGATCGGATGCTCCTGCTTGGAGCAGACCGAATCGGTCCCCGATTCTGTGTAGTCCGGTCGAAGCCGCCGCCGGGAATGTGGGACGGAAGACGCTCCTCCCGCCCCGAAATACGGTTCAGATTCGAAGGTGTGCCGGTGGATCGACGGCTTCGAGTTGTTCCAACAGCCCGAGACGGTTCTCTTCGACCCACACCTCCGCGATCTCGTCGTCCGCGAGCCGGTACATCGCCATCCCTGTCCACTCGACTTCGTGACCGGTCGGCTCGACATCGAGGTACTCGCCCTTGTGGGTCCCGCTGGCGGAGTATCGAACGGCAACGGTGTCGCCTTCTGTGACCATCGCGTCGGTCGTGCCGCTGTAATCGGGGAACCGCTCGAAGTGCGATTCGAGGAACTCGATGACCTCGTCGGGGCCGTGGAGGTCCTCGTGGATGCTGTGCTCGACAACGTCGTCCGCCAGAATGTCGGCCAACGTCTCCAAGTCTCGCTCGTTAAATGCGTGCAGGTACCGCCTGACGATGTCCGCGTTCGTGTGTTCTGTTGTTGACATTATCCCACCTCACGCGTGGCGATTCGGATACCGGGGCCGGGCTCCAGGTCATGCCCGCGGCCCCACATCAGTGTTCGTCGCGGGCCGTGTTAGTCTTTAACATAATGTGGCTGGGATCGGGAAGCACGCGCCGACGTACCACCGATATCCAAACATCGGACCGCAGCGGTCGGCACTGCCTGGAATCAACTCAGTTTCAGCGACGCTCCACAGCAGTCCGACCGGTACTGCTCGCGTTGCTTGACGAGCTTGCAGTCCTGATAACGGCGGGCGACGAGGTCGCCACACGCCTCGCAGGTGAGGACGTGCTTCGGGTCGGTGAAGGCCGGACAGTGGACATCGGTGTCAAGCTGGTCGGCCCGCTTCCGGAAGGCCCGGCCGTGGTCGGTCGTCCCGTCGCGTTGATACTGCTCGACGTGGATGAGTTCGTGGCGCAGCGTCGCTTCCCAGGCGTCCCGGTCGAAGGTCGAAAACGCGTCCCAGGTCAGCGAGACCGTACACGGAAGCGGACGGCCGTCGCTCCCGTCGACGCTGTCCCAGTCGTACCGCTCGCCGACGGTGGCGTCGGCCAGTTTCGGTCGCGTGACCGCGGCGGCGCGGCGCTTAGCGCGGTGGGACACCGCCCACTCGACGAGGTCGAACCGGACCGAGACGCCCCACTCGCGGCGGACACCCCGACAGTACTGCCGTGACCAGTCGACGAGGTCCGAATCCGAGCTAATACCTTCGTAAGAAACTACGCCGGCCATCGCCTCAGAGGGCGGTCGGGCAGTCGATATAGGTCGTCTCCAGTCCCCAGTCCTCAACGACGGTCTGGAGCGACTGGACGCCGAACGTCTCCGTCGCGTAGTGACCGGCGAGGACGACGTGAATCCCCTGCTCGCGCGCCTCGTGGAAGGCCTGCTGTTTCCCCTCGCCGGTGATAAGCACGTCGGCATCCGTCTCGACTGCCTCCTGAAGCCAGTCGACGCCGCTGCCGGTGACGATGGCGACGTCCTCGATGGTCGACGGGCCGAAGTCCAGAACCTGAACTGGCTGCCCCCCAGTATCTAAGTTTCCTTCAAGGGTATTAGTGAGATCCGAGACTGTCCGGGGCTCTGGGAGGGTTCCGCGCTGGCCGATGTACTCGCCGCCCATCGACCCGAACGGCGCGCGGTTGGCGAGGTCCAGCAGGTCCGCGACGCCGGCGGCGTTGCCCAGTGACTGATGGCCATCCAGCGGGAGGTGGGCGACGTATAGCGCGAGGTCGTCATCGATCAGCGGCGCGACCCGGCGGTAGTTGGTTCCGGTCACGCGCTCCATCCCGCCCCAGACGATGCCGTGGTGGGTCACGAGCAGGTCAGCGCCCGCCTCGGATGCGCGGTCGATGGTCTCGACGGCCGCATCCACCGCGAAGGCCACGTGCTCGACCGGCTGGTTCGCCGGCCCGACCTGCAGGCCGTTCGGACTGGCGTCGATGTCGGCGTAGGCCTCGGTGTCGAGTCGGTCGTCGAGACGCGTCGCGATGTCTCCTGCGTTCATAGCGCGGACTTCGAGATGACCGGTGGTATGCTTTTCTCTACCCGTCCGATTCGACCAGTTGTCCGTTCGCCTGCCCGATGAGGTCCCGGTCCACAGCGGCGTCGATGATGGCGTCGAACTGCTCCCCGTCGATGTCGTAGGCGTTGACCGCGACCTCACGGATCTCCGCGCGGTCGACCGGCATTTTGCGGTTCTGGAGCAGGCGCATCACCTTGTTGTACTCCAGTTTCGTCAGCGAGGGGCCGCCAGCGCTGCCGTCGCTGTTCTCGCTGCTCTCGGTGTCCTCGCGCCCCGTCTCGGCCGCTGTCTCGGTGTCGCTTTCCCCGGTGGGCTCCGCTGCCCGTTCGTCCGAGGCGTCCGCGGTGATATCCGCATCGGCCGTTTCCGTCGCATCCGCTTCTGGTGTCGAATCCACCGTCGCCGCCGACTGGTCCGACGGTTCCGGGTCCACCGCACTCGCGCTATCGTCGCCCAGAAGCGAGCCGTCATCGGCCGGTTCGACCACGCTATCGGTGGTCACCGGTTCGACGTCCGCCGGTGTCTCGGAATCGTCAAGCGGTCCCGGCGGCTCCGCGGTCCCGTCATCGGCAGCCGTCTCCACCGTGTCGCGGGCGTCCGCCTTCGCCGCCTCGACGGCCGGTTCGACGATGGTTGCGAGCTTCTCCCGGCAGGTCGAACAGAGGACGACGGTCCCCTGCTTCTCGGCTTCCGGATCCAGCGATTTCGGGATGATCGGATACTCGGAGAGCGAGACATCGAGCGCGCCACCGCAGAAGTAACACGACGAGAGTCGGTCCATGCTCGCTAAGTGGAGACGCTGCTTACTAAAAAGCGAGGAGAAAGCCTCGCGCTCTATCGCGGGGAGGATGTCAATAAAATGCTTATGCCGTTATAGCTGCTACACCGACCGTGGCCATCCCGTCGGGCGTACCGTCACTATGTGCGATGGATAGGAGGGCTCGATACTCCAAAGTCAGGCCGCTTGCCATCCGTGCAGCCGCGAATTGCGTTCTGAGAGGTATTAGACCGTGACACGGGCAATCGAACTCTCAACGACTGTGCTTTGTCCATCCGTTTCCGCGGAACCGAGCCAGGCGCAGTTTCGGCTCGACGGCGCAGGCGTCGCTGTCGAGGGCGGCCAACTAGCGGAGGAGGCCGGACTGGACGAGATCTTCGATGTCCGGCTGGGGCGGCCACCACAGGCCGCGACGGGCGCGCTGTCGGGGACGGTACTCACAATCGGGTTCGAGCGCGGTGGACAACGCGTCGTCCTGTTCATAGACGGGACGGAATCGACGTTAGATCGAGTCAGTGGGTTGTTGTTCCGCCGATTGCTCGACGGAACAGAGGCGGCCGCGTGCCACCCCGCGACAATCGGAGGGCGTGTGACAGAGCGGCGTTTTGATATCGGTGAACTCCGGGTCACCCCCGGGAGAATTGGGTGTACCGGTATCAGGCAACCGCTTAACGTCGAACTCGAAGCCGTAGTGGGCGTCAGCCGCGCTGAAAAGGAACTGCTGGGCCGTCAGGAACCGAGTGTCCACCTCCGGTACGTCAGACAGGGCGTCGTTGTGGGGGTCGACCTGTCGCTGAACCCGCCACGGAAGCTCAATCTACTCGGGCGGTACCTCCGGCGCAGATACGGTCGTCTGCGGCGGGAACTGCGGGAACTTGACCCCCCGGCCCCGGTCGTCCGGACGCTGACACGGCTCTACACGCACGGGGGACGTACAGAGTCCAGAAGCGTACTGGCACAGGAATCGGCAGATCCGGCGACCTTCCTCGAAGAGCTGATTGAGAACGACCTGGTGACGCTAGATGGCGGCGAAGTCCGGTTAGATATGCTGGGCTGGGTACTCGTCGCTGAGCGGGCCGTCGGCGTCGACGGGTCGGATAGCTGAGCACGTGTTTGTTGTTCACCGTGGGTCAAAGTTCGGCGCCATCTCTCACCGTGCCTGTATACCTTGTATTCAGTCGCATACAGTTTAGTCGAGGAACCCCTGGACCAGTTCAGCGGCTTCATCACCAGGCTCCAGCCACGGCGTGTGCCCGTGCCCTGGGAGTTCGTGGAACTCGGCGTCGGGCATCTTCTCGGCAACGGGACGACCGACATCTGGCGCATAGAAGGCGTCCTCCGTCCCCCAGACGAACTGCGTCGGACAGTCGATTCGCGCGATTTCGTTCCTGATATCGAACAGCGGGTGGGCGCGGCCGAACGAGCCCTGGGCGGTCGCCAGCGACCGCTGGCTTTCCCCTCGCCCGGGTAGGTCCTGCCCGGCGGCGAGCAGTTCGTAGAACACGTCGGGGATGGCCGAGGCGTCGACGACGTTGACCCGCTGCATCGACTGTCTCGCGTTCTCGACTGGATCGCCACGGTTGAGCAGCCACAGCAACACGCGGTTGAGGCCGCGAACGGTCAGCAGGCGAAACAAGAGCGGGAGATCCCGCGAGACGCCGCCCGGCGCACCGACCAGTTGCAGTCGGTCCACGCGGTCGTGGTCGAGCGCGAGCAGGAACGACTGGAGGCCGCCGTGGGAGTTGCCGACCACGTGGGGTCGGTCGATAGCGAGGTCGTCGAGGAAGTCGACGATGTACGCGACCAGAAACGACCGCAGATCACGGTCCCGGTAGCTCGGAGCGGCAGAGAGGGCGAGACCGGGCCGGTCGGGGGCGTACACGCGGTACTCGTCGGTGAGCGCCGGAAACAGGGATAGCCACGTCGCCGCCGGCGTCCCGACCCCGTGAAGGAGCAGCACGGGATCACCGTCCGGGTCGCCCCCGACCAGATAGTGAACGCGACCCACGGCGTCCGTCTCGGTTACTCTGGACTCGACGCCGAGGTCGTAGTGGTCGGCGAGGCGGGCCTGGGCGTCCGCGTAGCGTCGCTCGGCCGGATGAGACCAGTCGTCGGGCGACAGCGCGCGGTCCTCGGGGACTGTGGTACCGGTGCTCATACGCGGACTGTCCGGCCCCGGGCGTATCAGTATACCGCGGGCCGGTGCTATGTGATAAGATTGCGCCTCCAAGAGACACATATAGCTCCGCTCCCTCGCTCCCACATGGAGGCCATCGAGGGGACTGTCCTTGCCGGGCGGTCGTTTGAGCCGGTCCACGGCAGAGTTGTCGTCGAGGACGGCTACATAACGGCCATCGAGGAGACGTCTGAGCGCGAAAGCGGTCACAACCGCATTGTCCTACCGGCGTTCGTGAACGCACACACTCACGTTGGTGACTCAGTCGCCAAGGAGGCGGCTGTCGGTCTCGGCCTGGAGGAGGCGGTGGTACCACCCGATAGCCTGAAACACCAGCAGATCGCAGCGGCCGACGACGAGACGCTGATTGCCGCGATGCACCGCACACTTCGATTCATGCAGCGAACCGGCTCCGGGGCGTTTCTCGACTTCCGGGAGTTCGGCGTCGACGGGGCACGTGCGCTACGCGAGGCCGCTGCGGAACTCGATATCGAGGACTTCATTTTCGGGAGCGATGACGCTGCGGTGCTGGACGTGGCCGACGGGTTCGGTGCCAGCGGTGCAAACGACGACGATTTCACCGCCCGGCGGACCGCCACCGAGGAGCGTGGGGTCCCGTTCGCTATCCACGCCGGCGAACCGGACGCTACTGACATACACCCGGCGCTGGATCTGGAACCGGACCTGCTGGTCCACATGGTCCATGCCGAGGCGGAGCACCTCGAACGGGTGGCTGATCAGGACGTCCCTATCGCGGTCTGTCCCCGTGCGAACCGCGTCCTTGAGGTCGGCCGGCCACCGATTGAGTCGCTTCTGGAGTACACTGACGTGGCACTCGGGACTGATAATGTAATGTTGAACGCACCCTCGATGTTCCGTGAGATGGAGTACACCGCGAAGACCTTTGACCTCCCCTCGCGGACGGTGCTCCGGATGGCGACGACCGCTGGGGCCGACGCAGTTGGCCTCGACTGTGGTGTCATCGAACCCGGTCGCCGGGCCGCACTGCTGGTCCTCGACGGCGACTCAGACAACCTCTCGTCCGTGGCCGACCCGGTCGACGCGGTTGTCCGGCGAGCGTCACCACTGGATATCCACCGAGTTATCTGCTGAAGCCGACGGCGGGACTACTGATGCCCATGGCAGTGTGATTGAAAATGGGCAGTTTGGACGCCCGGTTTTCAAGCCCGTCAGTATCTCTAATGCGCTGGTTTTGCCAGTCGCTCCTCACGGTGTTGCGGTCTGTGCTATCTGCATGTCCAACCCGAGCTGGTCGAGTTCCCATGCCAGATAGTCACGCAGGCCGTCTTCCAAGGCTCGGAATTCTAAGTCGAGATCGCGTTTTGCCTTTGTGTTATCGACGTTGAATTGCCGTCCAGATAAGAAGTCCAGTATTTCTGCTTCGAGGCCGTCCGGCGGCGTGATGACATGTTCAGCCCCCCGCATGATGGTGGCTAACCCGCCGAATACAGCGTCCGGAACGGCTCGTGGGGCCGGGATTCCCGTGAGTCCCTCGGCGCAATCCAACACCTCAGGCATCGTTCGAGGTTGGCTGGCAACGATATACTCCTCGCCGGGTTCGCCAACCTCCATCGCCTGGATGTGCGCCCGCGCGATGTCGTCAACATGGTCCATTGGAAGGGTCCAGTCGCGGGGAACCATCGGGAGGTCACCTGTCAAGTAGTCCCGAAAAACTGTCTGGGGTTTCCCCGGCCCGTAGCGGCCGTTGTGGGGGCCGTAAACACCGCCGGGCTGAACAATGACCAGCGGGAGACCGTCCTCTATCATCGGTTTTGCAACCTCGAAGTGTGCTTTCCACTTTGTACGAACGTACTCAGCGTAGGTCGGGCACTCGGGGTCAGTCGATTCATCGATTATGTCCCCACTCGTTCCCGGATAGACACCTATCGTACTGGTGTAAACGCCCTTGGGAACGTCGAGTTCGTCCATCAGCTCCAGCACATTCCGCGTCCCCTCAACGTTGATTCGTTCTGCCTTTTCTGCCTCCTGAGGTCCGGGTCCGACGTAGAACCACGCAGCCATGTGGAACATGCCGTCGACGCCGGCCATCGAGTCACGCATACTCCCCTTCTCTGTGATGTCACCCTCAACGACGGTCACCTCGTCCGGCAGGTGGTTCGCGTTCGAGCGCGAGCGCGTCAACGCGACAACGTCGTGGCCTCCGTCGGCTAATTGTTCCACCACGTGGGTCCCGATGAGGCCAGTCGCCCCTGTGACGAAGTATTCCATAGTGTGACTAATGTTGACATATGACAAGTAGGTTGGGGGAGAACCAGCGATATTTGTACGCTGTCCCGTGAGCGGTACACACACTGTAGTCACCATATCACTCTTTGTACGGTCTGGAACCGACAGTAAGTATCCTGTTCAAGACGCAGGCACACTGTAGAGTCTACTGTCTGAAATCGGCCCAGTGCGAAAGGGTATGACCCCCCTCGAGGTCTCGACTCAGCTCTCGGCCGCGTGGGCGAACACGAACGCCCGGAGGAGTTTCGTCGCCAGCGTCGCCGCCTGCCCATCGTCGCGGTCGTTGACCTCGACCACGTCGAAGCCGACGGCCTGCGGAGCCGCGGCCCGCACCACCTCATGCATCTCTCGCGGTTCGAGGCCGAACGGCTCCGGCGTTCCGGTTCCGGGCGCGAACCCGGGGTCGGCGGCGTCGATGTCGACGGAGAGGTACACCCGCTCGTCGTCGAACGCGGGCGTCCAGTCGGCCACGTCCTCCGGCGGAACCACGGTGACGTCGTCTTCATTCGCACGGTCCCATTCGGCTTCCGAGCCAGTGCGTGCGCCCAGCACAATCGCTTCGTCGGCCACCGAGAGCGCGTGGCGGGTCACCGTCGCGTGGGAGTACTCGTCGCCGGCGTAGGACTCGCGCAAGTCCAGATGCGCGTCCAGACAGACGAACACGTCGGGGTCGAGGGCGCGCACGCCGGCGACGGAGACGGTGTGTTCGCCGCCGACGACGAGCGGGACGGCCCCCTCGCTGTCGAAATCCGAGAGGGTGCCCTGGAGGTACGTGAGGTACTCGGCGACGTCGGCCGTGGGGCCGATATCGCCGTGGTCGTAGACGGAACAGTCAGTGAAGTGCTGGCCGGTGCGGTGGTCGTAGTCGTCGAACCCCTGGCCGAACTGGCGGACGCGGCGCGGGCCAAAGCGTGCACCGGGGCGAAACGACGTCGACGCGTCGAGTGGCGCGCCCACGAGCGCGTAGTCGGCCGCCCCGCGGTCGGCCCCCGCACCGGGTAACATCGTTACGAGCGTGTGATCTTGCGCTGTTCCTCGTACTGGAGGTACTCGATCTCGTCGTCGGGCTGGAGGTCGATGTCCTCGGGGACGCGCATCGTGAACGTGTCGTAGGTGTCGAGGTCCATCACCTGAGCGTCGTTGCCGTCGGTGGAGACGACCTGCCCCTGCTTTCGGTTGACGATCGGGACCCAGACCTTCGCGTCGACGGGCTGGGACAGCGAGCGCTTCTTGCCGTCGAAGACGCCCTTGGCGTCGATTCGGGCCTTGGCGCTGCCGTGCTTGCCCGGCTTGGCCGTGCTGTAGGAGTTGATCTTACACGGCGTGTCTTCGATCATGACGTAGCTTCCTTCGTCGAGCTCTCGAACTTCGGTCTGCTCTCTTGCCATACCGCCGGATTACCCCTGTTTGGGTATAAACGGTTTGGAATGCCCCAAGCCAGGTCTGTCGCGACTGCCGCTCTGTGGGCTCGTCTGAAATAGCTGGGTGTCCAACATCCCGAAATCCCCGACGGCAGTACCGAGTCCCACAGCGGGTCCCGAGCCCACCCCCACAGTTCAAGTGAGCTTGCACTAACCACACGGGTGTGGCACTCTCGTTCGACCTGTTCGGGACGCTCGTTACGGCGGACCGACCAGAGGAGCCGTGGGAGGCCGTTTCAGAGACGCTCGCAGCCCGATCAGTTCGGGTCCCGGACGACTGGGAGGACGCCTATCGCTCGGCCCATCGCGACTACGACCGCGGCCGGGAAGCGCCGCTGGACGAGCACGTTCGACTGGCGCTTGCCAGCCGCGGCGTCGAGATCGCTGCGGAGACGGCGACTGAGGTCGTCCTCGATGCGTTCGACAGCCCGGTAACAGTCCGTGAGGGAGCCGTCGAGGCGCTCGATGCCGCAGCACAGCGAGGGCCGGTCGCTGTCTGTTCGAACTGCAGCGTCCCGGGACTGGTCGAGCGGACGCTCGCCCGAGCAGATATCGAGGCCCGAAGCGACCACTCGTTCGACGCCGTCGTCACCAGCGTCGACTGCGGCTGGCGGAAACCGCACCAGCGCATCTTCGAGGTAACTGCTGACGCGCTCGACGCGGAGCTTTCTGACCTCGTCCACGTCGGCGACGACGCCCGAACGGACGGCGGCGCGGGCCGCGTGGGCGCGCAGTCGATGTTACTGGAAGACCACCCGCTACCGGCGATAGCCGAAAAACTCCGGGAGGGGGAGCTGTGCTGAGCGCGTTGGCGGTGGCCGTCGCCGGGGGGCTGGAACTCGCAATCGGTGAGCCGCCGACCCGCTTGCATCCGGTTGCGTGGTTCGGACGGCTCGTCGGGGCGGTCGACCGCGAGTGGGACCACCCGCTTGCGGTCGGAGGGTTCGCCGCGGCGCTGTTGCCCGTCGGAGTTGCTGTCGTCGTCGGTGGCAGCGTCGCACTCGCCGCCACTCGCGAACCGCTGGCCGCCGTCGCGCTCGCCGGCCTCGCGCTGTTCCTGACCACGAGCCTCCGCAGTCTCCTCTCGACCGCTCGGGGCGTCATCGCCGACACCGACGCCGCCCTTCCTGCTGCTCGGGACGGGCTGCTCGCACTCGCTGGCCGCGACGCCAGCGCGCTCTCTGCGGGCGAGGTTCGCAGCGCCGCCGTCGAGAGCGCATCTGAGAACCTCGCCGACGGCCTCGTCGCGTCGCTGGCCGCGTTCGTCGGGGGTGGACTTGTCGCTACTGGCGTCGGCCTCCCGCCGCTGCCCGTCGCTGCCGGTGCAGCGGCGTGGGTCAAGGCCGTCAACACGATGGACTCGATGGTGGGCTACCGCTCGAAGCGCGTCGGGACGCCTGCGGCGCGGCTCGACGACGCCGTGATGTGGCTCCCGGCCCGACTGAGTGCGCTCCTGCTCGCTCTCGCCTGCGGGTCGCCCCGGTCGGTGGCCCAGGCCCGGGACTGGCTGGACGGTGTTCCCTCGCCGAACTCCGGGTGGCCGATGGGGACAGCCGCCGCGGCGCTGGACGTTCGACTCGAGAAACCGGGCGTGTACGTCCTGAATCCCGCAGGTCATCTCCCCGACGTGGCGACGGCCCAGCGCAGCGTCACACGGGTCGGCGTCGCCGGAGCGCTGGCGTACCTGCTCACCGGCCTGGGGGTGTACGCGTGGTTCTGACCGCGGTCCGGGGGGCGCTCGGATTCCTCTCGCGGCTCCCGGTCGGCCATAGCGAACGGGCGTGGGACGCCTTCGTCGGGACGCCGGCGGCGTTCCCGCTGGCCGGCTACGTCGTCGGCGGCCTCGTCGCGCTCCCGTTCCTCGCCGCCGGTCTGCTCCCGGCCCCCGTAATCGCCGCGGCCTACCTCGGAGGCGTCGTCCTCGTCACCGGCGTCAATCACGCCGACGGCCTCGCAGACCTCGGGGACGCCGCTGTCGTCCACGGCGACCCCGCGGAGCGCCGCGAGGTGATGCGGGACACGACTGTCGGCGTCGGGGCTGTCCTCGCGCTGGGGACCGTCCTCCTCGCGCTGGCGCTGGCTGCGCTGGCCGTTGCGGGGCTCCCGCCGCTGGTCGCCGTCGCGCTGGTCCTCGCTGCCGAAGTGGGGGCGAAGCTCGCGATGGCGACGCTGGCCTGCATCGGACACCCAAGTCATGAAGGGTTCGGCGCGACAGTCATCGACGGGAACACCCCACGCCACCTCGTCGGCTCACTCGCCGTCGCACTCCCGGCCGCTCTCGTCGTCGTTCCGGCGACCGCAGTCGCGGTGCTCACCGGCCCGCTGCTCGCTGTTGGCCTCTCGGGCTGGGCCGACCGCCAGTTGGGTGGCGTCAACGGCGACGCGTTCGGCGCTGCCAACGAACTCACGCGCGCCGTCGCGCTCCACATCAGCGTCGCCACGTGGTCGCTGTTCGGTGGTGTCTGGCCGGTGCCGCTGGGCGATATGGGGGTGCTCGCATGAACGCTCTGGTGATGTGTGGCGGCCGCGGGACGCGGCTGGACACCGAGGCCGAGAAACCGCTCTTTCGAGTCGGCGGTGTCCCGATGGTCGACCGAGTCGTCGGCGCACTTGAGAATAGTTCCGTCGAGAGAATTATCGCTGCAACGTCGCCGAACGCGCCGGATACGCAGTCCCATCTGGACGTTCCCTGCGTCGAGACGCCGGGCGAGGGATACGTCGCGGACCTCGACGCGGCGCTGGCCGACGACCGGCTCTCCCGGCCGGTGCTGACCGTCGCTGCGGACCTGCCGCTGCTTGACGGCGAGATAGTTGACCGTGTTCTCGACGAGCACGACGGGGGGTCGCTGACGGTCCTGGTCCCGGCCTCGCTGAAGCGTGCCCTCGGCGTGAGCGACGACACCACGTTCGAGCATGAGGATCGGGAGGTCGCGCCGACGGGCGTCAACGTCGTCGGCGACGGCCCCGACGATGCCTGGCTCACCCGGGACCGACGCGTTGCGGTCAACGTCAACACGCTCGCTGACGCGTGCGTGGCAGAACAGTGGCTGTAGCGACGGAACAGCGGAGGCAGTGCCGCCGCGAAACTTTCTCCACACCGCCCGCCGTAGTCCCTGTCCATGGACCCTGATTCGGTCGAGGGCTTGCGGGCGAGTGGCGGTGGTGGGGCCGGAGACGCTATCGGTCCGGACGGACGCGTGCCACACGGCAGCAGCGACGACCCGGACCTGCTGGATTTCAGCGCGAACACGAACCCCCGCGTCCCGCCGGACGCCGCGAAGACGTACCGGGAATCGTTCGAGGCCGCCCGCTCGTATCCGGCGGACGACTACCCCGAGTTCCGGGCGGCCGCGGCGTCCTTTGTCGACTGCGATCCGGAACAGGTGATACCCACGGCTGGCGGCCTCGAAGCGATACGTCTGGCGATCCAGACGACAGTTCGGACCGGCGACAGCGTGCTCGTCCCGTATCCCAGTTTCGGTGAGTACGCCCGCGAGGTCCGGCTCCAGGGCGGGAAGCCGGAGTTCGTCCCACAAGACGAACTGCTGACCGCCGACCCGGCGGGCCACGCGCTCGCCATCGTCTGCAATCCGAACAACCCGACCGGCGAGGCGGCCGACCCGGCGCCGCTCCGGGCGTTCGCCGACGACTGTCTCAGCGCTGGAACGACGCTCCTGGTCGACGAGGCCTTTCTCGGGTTCACCGACGAGCAGTCGCTGGCGGGCCGTGAGGGCGTCGTCGTCGCGCGCTCGCTGACGAAACTGTTCGGCCTCCCCGGCGTCCGGATGGGCTACGCCGTCGGAGCGGGCGCGGCCAGGGACCGCCTCGCCACCGCACGCCGCGCCTGGTCGATGAGCGCCGCCGCGGCCGCGGTTGGCACGCACTGCTACGGGCAAGGCGGGTTCGTCGCGGAGACGAAGGCCCGCGTCGCCGAGGAGCGAGCCCGCATGCGGGACCGACTCGCGGCGCGGTTCGACGTGTGTCCCTCCGATGCCCCCTTCCTGCTGCTGTCGGTCAGCGACGATGACGTAACCGTGGACGAGATCCTTGCCTCGGCCCGCGAGGCTGGTATTGCCCTCCGCGACGCCCGGACGTTCCGCGGGCTGGACTCGCACATCCGCGTCGCCGTCAGAGCACCCGAAGAAAACGACCGGCTGCTGGACGCGCTGGATGTTTGAGACGACCGTTCGGGACGGTGTCTGTCAGGTCCGCCGCGAGGGTGCCAACTGGCTCTCGACGGCGTGGGACGGCGGCTACCGGCACGCCGATGCCGTCTACAACGTCACCGTGCCGGAGGGGTTCGAGCGGACCGACCTCGACGCCTACCGCGCCGAGCGCCTCTCCGCGGCTGGCTTCCCCCTCGGTCCGGCGCTGCTCACCGGCGTCCACATGGAGCACGCCCGCTGTGCCCGGAGCGGCCCGGTGTCGGTGCTGGCGACCGCGGGCCTCTCGAACCCCGCCGCGCTGCCGATGTCGGGAGAGAGTGAAGCGGACGGCTCAGACGAGGCCGCCGGAAAACCGGCAGACAGCCCCGACTGGCGTCCCGGCACGGTCAATCTCGTCGTCGGCGTCGACCGAGCGCTGGACGGCGGCGCGCTGGCGACGCTGCTCGCCACGGCTGTCGAGGCGAAGGCCGCGACGCTGCTCGATGCGGCGGGCATCCCCGGGACCACCTCGGACGCGGCCATCGTCGGCTGTGTCCCGGCCGCCGAGTCCGCTCCGTTCGCCGGCAGCGCAACAGAAATCGGGGCCGCTGCCCGCGTCTGCGTCCGCGACGCTATCCGAGCGAGTCTGGCTGCCCGCTACAACGACGATACTCTGCCGACCGTCGACGGCGCGGCGTACGGCGTCGTCACCGACCGTGAGACGGAGGTGTTCGAGCCGTGAAAAGGCCGTTATCACACGACATTCCCGGAGACCAAACTGCTAAACAGAATCCGGGCGAACGGACTGATATGAGCGACAACACGGCCGGACCGACCGCCGAGCCCATCAGCCCGAGCGCGCCCGAGGAGTTCGGGTTGGTGCAGGTCTGGTGGGGCGACGGCAAGGGCAAGACGACCGCGGCGCTTGGGATGGCGACCCGCGCCGTCGGCCACGGCTACCGCGTCCACCTCCTGCAGTTCATGAAGGGCGGGACCAGCACCGTCGAGGACGTGCGCGGAGAGTACAACGCCATCGCCGCGCTGCCGGGTTTCTCATACGAGAACGCGGGCCACTACGGCTGGCACGGCTTCCTCGACGGCAGCGAGGACGACGAGCACGAGGCCCGTGCGAAAGGCGCACTCGACCGGGCACAGGAACTCGTTCAGGCCAGCGCCGACGCCGACCTCTCGACGCCGCGGGATGCCGACGGGCCGCCAGAGGAGGGCGTCAACATGCTCGTCTTCGACGAGATTCTCTACGCCGCGAACCGCGGCCTCGTCGATCCGGCGGACGTGATTGGGCTCATCGAAGCCAAGCCCGACGACCTCGAACTCGTTCTCACGGGCGGGCACGAGCGGCCGGAGTTCCTGACCGACTACGCGGACCTCATCACCGAGGTCGGCAAGGAGAAACACCCAATCGATGCCGGGCAGGGCGCGCGGAAAGGCACTGAGTTCTGAGTACGGCATCCCCGAACGGATTTATTGTTCGGCCAGCAGGTCATCGACGATCTCGCGAGCCGCTTCGACATGGTCGTCGGCGACGGCATCGCCAGTGCCCGCTACCTGCGACAGGATGTGGTCGACGGTCGCCAGCCGCTCGGCTAACACGTCCGCAGAGATATCGCCCTCGGCGATGTCGGCGGCGACAGCTTCTGCCTCCCCGAGCCAGCGGCTGGCCGTACGTTCGACCGGCCGCTCCCCGGTTGCAGCGAGGTGTTCGTACAAGGCCTGGAGTCGTTCGTCGGTCACAAATATATCTCAGCGGCCCGGCGCAAAGAACCTCGCCGAACCACTGATAGTCCAGGCGGCCCCAGACCGTCGTAATGGCCCACACGCTGCTGGTCGCCGGAACGGCGAGCCACGTCGGCAAGTCCACCGTCGCGGCCGGCCTGTGTCGCTACCTGGCCGACCGCGGCGTCTCGGTCGCGCCGTTCAAGGCCCAGAACATGAGCAACAACGCCCGGGCGACACCCGGCGGCGAAGTCGGCGTCTCGCAGTACGTCCAGGCCCGCGCGGCCGGCGTCGCGCCGTCGACCGACCACAATCCGGTACTCCTGAAACCGCGGGGGGACGGCGAATCCCAGCTCATTCTGGATGGCGAGGCGGTCGGGCATTTCGAGGCCCGGGGATACTACGACGAGCACTGGGAGGACGCGCTGGACACCGCCCGCGCGGCCCACGACCGACTCGCCCGGTCCCACGACGTGATTGTCGCCGAAGGGGCGGGCTCGATTGCCGAAATCAATCTCCACGACCGCGACCTGGCGAACGTCGAGACGGCGCGTTTCGCCGACGCCGACATCCTGCTCGTCGCCGATATCGAGCGCGGCGGCGTGTTCGCCTCGCTCGTCGGGACGCTAGAGCTGATTCCCGACGACATCCGGGACCAGGTGGCCGGCGCGGTCATCACGAAGTTCCGCGGCGATCGCTCGCTGCTTGACCCCGGCATCGACGAGTTCGAGGAGCGGACCGGCGTCCCCGTCCTCGGCGTGATTCCCCACGACGATCCGGGCCTCCCCGAGGAGGACAGCGTCGCGCTGCCGCCGGTCGGCGAGCGGTCTGTCGTCGGTGCGGACGACGGCGTGCCCGACGACGAGAGTGTTACCGTCGCCGCCCCGCGGCTCCCGCGCATCTCGAATTTCACTGACTTGGAGCCACTTGCCAGCGAACCCGGCGTCAGGGTCGCGTACGTTCCACCCGACGCCGCCCTGGATGACGCCGACGCGGTGGTCCTGCCGGGGAGCAAGAACACCGTTGACGACCTGCTGGCGCTTACCGACGCCGGATTCGGTGACCGACTACGGGCGTTCGACGGCCCCGTCGTCGGCCTCTGTGGCGGCTACCAGATGCTCGGTGAGGCGATCACGAACGCCGCAATCGAGGGGACCGGCGACGCGGACCGCGTCGAGGGCCTGGGCTTGCTCCCGGTGACGACGGAATTCAGCGAGTCGAAGACAGTCGAGCACGTCCGGCGGGACCTCCGTGGCGTCGGGCCGCTCTCCGGGGCGAGCGGGACTGTCGAGGGCTACGAGATCCACATGGGCGACTCGACGCTGACGGGTGAGGCGGCCCGGCCGTTCGACAGCGACGGGGCGGCGACCGACAGCGTTCTGGGAACATACCTCCACGACCTCTTCGTCAACGACAGTGCGAGGGTTGCCTTCGTGCGAAACACGTTCGAGACCGCCGGTATCGACCCGCCTGCGGCGAGCGAGCGGGACGCCGGCGACCCGTACGAGCGAGCGGCCGGCCTCGTCGCCGACTTTGTCGACCTCGGACCGCTGGGACTCGCTGAGTAGTGGAAGTTTGATACTCGCTTAAATTCCGGAAATTTATATACGGCCAGACCGCAATATTCTCCAATGGTCGAAGTGTTCGCGGTCGCCAGTGGGAAGGGCGGGACTGGCAAGACGACGAGCACCGTCGCCCTCGGGATGGCGCTGTCCGACCGCTACGACGTGACGGTGGTCGACGCCGACACGGGCATGGCGAACCTCCTGTTTCACGCCGGCCTCTCGGATGCAGAGACGACGCTGCACGACGTGCTGGCGGACGACGCGCCCGTCGAGGCGGCCACGTACGACCGGTTCGGGTTGACCGTCGTTCCCTGTGGAACGAGCCTCGACGGCTTCAGGGACGCCGACCCGGACCGGCTCCGGGACGTGGTTGCGGCGCTCGCAGAAGACACGGATATCATCCTGTTGGACTCGCCGCCGGCGCTTGACAGCCGGACCGCCGTCCTTCCAATCGTGCTGGCAGACCGCATCGTCGTCGTCCTCCAGCCGACGATTCCCGCCATATCGGACGGGCTGAAGGTCCAGGAGTACGCGACGACCTACGACACGGACGTAGCGGGCCTCCTGTTCAACAAGGTCCGCGAATCCGAGTCAATCGAACAGGTCTCGGAGAAGACCGAGCGGTACTTCGACGGGCCGACGCTGGCCGCGGTCCCCGAAAGCGAGCGGGCACGTGAGGCACGGCGTGCCGGCCGACCGCTGCTGGCCCACGCCCCTGAATGCGAGGCGGCGACGGCCTACCGGGTGGCCGCCGAATCGCTTACCGTGCGGGATGGGACGGCCGCCGACGCCGCGGACCGGTTCCAGAGCGCCGTCATCCCCGAGTCACTATGAAGTTGCCCCGCGGCCGACTCGATAAATCCCGCGTCGTCACGGACCCGCGGGACACGCTGGCCGACGTGCTCGACCGCGAACTGACCGGCTATGCCGTCTTCGAATCCCAGGAGACGCTCCTCCTCGATGGCGAGGGGCGAGGGGTCATCACGTTCACTGACGGCGTACCCGTCCTGACCTACCACACCGGAACTGACCGCGGCGGCCCGCCGGCGCTCGCGGACCTCGCCATTCCCGGGCCGTACCACGTCTCGTTGTACACGCTTGACGCCGCTGACCTCGAATCGGCACACGAAGCAACCGACCTGCGAGTGCCGCCCGGGATGCCCGCCGAACGGCTGGGCGGCGACCCGGCACTGGCCGACAGCACGCGACGGGCGGCTCCCGACGAGCGGCTGTCGGCGACAGACGACGACGCGGCAGCAGTCGAGGACGGAACCACGGAACAGAGCGCCGTCGAAGCGTTCCTCGACGATGCGGAGAAAATCGAGGCCATCAAACAGCAGGCCCGCTCGGAAGCTCGCGAACGCGCACAGCAGTGGGAGTTCTGAGGGGTACCGCTTGTGTGGGATTCTATACGGGTACCGATGCCATCGGTCTGCTTTGCGACAGGTCCTCAGTGTGTACATCGCGACACGGCCCCCACGCTGAAAACGAACCACCGTGACGGCTCATACGGATTGTTGGAGCGATGTCCCGGTATGTCCTGACCCGAAATCAGCACGATCCGGGGATAATCTATAACAATCCGTCTCAGTCTGCTCGCACAGGGATCCACCACACCCGCGACCGCCCCCCGACTTTCTTGCTCGTGATATCGGTCTCTGCTTCGAGGTCGTGGAGTTTGTTCAGCGCGGTCCGGCGCGAACAGCCGAGTCTGTCCGCGACCTCCGACGCTGTGAGTGGCTCCGCGTAATCGCCTCGGTGTTTGAACACCTCGATAACATCCGATTCAGTGTACTGGATCTCCCGTCCAGGCGGAGACATACTTCTGGTAACGATTGCCACACACTTATACTGTCGGCCATTATTTCATTTTGGCTGACGGTATAGAAAATCACCGACCAGTGGAAGTGAGCAAGCCAGCGCCGAGACCGAGGAGACCCCGAGTGTTACAGCCCCTGTAACATGTCTTTGGTCCTCGAACAGTTACAGCAAATAAGTATAGGCACCCGCCAGCAGTAGCCTGTGCCGGGGATACGCCATCCCGCCCTCCAGTGAGTGCTGGAGCGCCGACCAGTGCTCCCTTCGGCCCTTCCATGCGGACGACACCAGTCAGCGCCCGGGTTACTGCTTGTTTTCTTGCACCGACAGGATCGCCTCAAGCGGCTGTGACCGCTCTTTGTATCGGTCGAATACTGTCTCAGCCCAGCTATACACCGCTTTGGCGTCAGATTCGGCTATCGCCCGGACGTTGTTCCGGTCGTCGTAGGCCGCCAGACAGACCCGCGAGCGGTCCAGCGCGAGGCCGATATCGAGCGGGGCGTCGTGGACGTACGTGTCGATGTTCTCGTGTTCGACGCTTCGCTGGAGAGCGTCTGAGAAATCGGACTCGGATCGTTCGAGCACGCTGTGGTCGATGATGAACTCGATATGCGTCCCCGTTTCGAGCAGTTCCACCGCGACGTCGTTGAACACCGACGTCACGATCGGCGAGATGGCCCGAACGTCGCCCTCGACCTCGCTGAGCCAGTCTGTGAACCGACCAATCGCGGCCAGGGGATTCTGTTCGGAGCTCGTCGTGAGGCAGTCAGGGTCTAACAGGTCAGCTGGGAGATCTGCCGCGATAGAACCGAGATGGGCGGCCAGCGGACCGACCGCCCGAGCCCGTTCGACCTCGCTCATGAGTGCCGTGTACTGGTCGAACACCCGCTCTCCGGTCACCGTGAGTCGGTACTCGCCGTCCCGTTTGACGACCCACTGGCGCTCGGAGAAGCCCGCGAGTATCCGCTGAATCGTAGTCCGCGTCGCGTCCACCGTATCACACAGGTCGGTGGGCCGTGCCGGACGCTCCCGGAGCTGGGCCAGCACCGCGAACCGCTGTGGTGACCCAGTGAGGAACTGGCAGTCCTCGAACGCGGTATCGTCCGGACCCTCCGTCATTGCACACGTCTGCGTGGGCGACCGTCTTAGCCTCTTTGCCGTTTGGCAACACTGGCAGACTCTTTACGAACTATTCGTCACCGAACGAGCCGAGACTGGTCTGGGTCCCGCCGTCTTCCGCGCCGTTCGACGCATCCGTCCCGTGTTCCGCGGCGATACGTGCAGCAGCCTCGCGGCCGCCGGAGAAAGACGCGCGGCGCGCGATAGTCGGGTCGCTCAGGGCGGCGGCCGCATCGGCACGAACCGCCTCGTACCGTTGACGGAACGCCTGCCGGGCCGCGTCGTAGTCGACGACCGGTCGGGGGTAGTCCTCGCCGACGTCGACGCCACAGGACGCCTGCACGTGGACCGGCGTCCCCTCAGGCCGGTCGAGGTACTCGTCGGGGAGGTTCTCGAGTTCGGGCACCCACCGACGAATGAACTCGCCGTCCGGGTCCTGATCGCGGACCTGCTTCCGGGGGTTGTACAGCCGGAGCGTCGGCTTGCCGACCAGTCCGCACTGGGACTGCCACTGGGTGTAGTTGATCGCCGCTGAAGCGTCAATGAGGTGGTGGTAAAACCAGTCCGCGCCGATCCGCCAGGGCTGCTGGAGGAGGTGGTAGTAGACCGAGGCACACATCGCTCGCATCCGGAAGTTGAGCCAGCCCGTCTCTTTGAGACACCGCATCGAGGCGTCGATCATCGGAAACCCGGTCCGTCCGTGCTTCCAGGCGGCCACCAGGTCGGGGTCGTACTGCGCCACGTTGAACCCCTCGAACACCGGGTTCACCGCCGTATCGAGCCAGCCGGGCCAGTCTTCGAGCTTCTGTTCGTAGTGTTTGTTCCAGAACAGCCGCGAGACGAACATCTCTTTCCCGCGGCCGTCGGGCGCGTGGGCCTCGATGTACTGGACGACCTGCCGCACGGAGAGACAGCCGAAGGCGAGGTACGGCGAGAGCCCGCTGGTCCCGTCCCGCGCGTCCGTCGGCGCGGAGATGTTCCCCGGGTAGTCGTCGATCCGCTCGGCGAACGCAGACAGCCGTTCGCGTGCTGGCCCGGTTCCGCCGCGCGGCACCGCAGATTTTGACGGCGTGAGGTCGTAGTGGTCCTCAATCGTGCTGATGTCGATGCCGCTGTCGAAGCTCCGAGAGGTGACCGTGCTCGGGTCCCAGTCGTACTGGTCGGCAGCGAACCACGCCGACACGTCGTCCTGCCACCCGTCGCGGGTATCAGCTCGGTCCCGCACCAAGCCGTCGCCGTCGACGAAGGTGACGTCACACTGTTCCCGCACGCGACGGTCCCGTTCCCGGCCGTACCGTCCCGTCGGAACGGCCATCGTCACGATGTCCCAGCCGGCCTCGCGAAACCGCCCCAGCACGTCTACCGGGTCCCCGTGGGCGTAGGTGAGCCCCCGACCGGTCGCGGTGTGGTACTGGTCCGAGAGGTCGGCCAGACAGTCGTGCAGAAACCGAACCCGGCTGTCACAGGCGAGGCCGTCCGCGCCGTAGAACGCCGGGTCAAACACGAACAGCGGGAGCATATACTCGGACGACGCAGCCCTCGCTACCGCGGCCTGGTCGCGAACCCGCAGGTGTTCGCGATGCCAGACGACCGTCCCGGACTCGTCGTCGGTGAGCGTCGGAATCGCGTCTCCCCGTGGGATGAGCGTGTCGTCCGACTCCAGTCCCGGCATACGCACCAGTCGAATCAGCGTTGGACCGCAGACACCACTGTCTTTCGGCTCCCGAAGCCACGCCGTTCGGGACCGTCGTTTCTGTGGCCGGATCAAACGCGCAGATGGCAACTGGTTACGACGAGTGGTCCGGATAGATAGTGGGGCCCAGACGCTCAGAGAATCTGCTTCAGGAGGTTCCGCTCGGCCCGCTGGAGGTGCTCGTTGACGGTCGAGGTCTCAAGGCCCAGTTCAGTCGCAACGTCGCCCGCCGAGACTTCCTTGGGAACTTCGTAGTACCCCATCTCCCAGGCCGTCTCGATGACCTCCCGCTGGCGGCTCGTCAGGCCATCGAGCAGATACTCGGGACCGTCGTACCCGCCGATTCGGTGGAGGGTCGGCGAGACACCCGCGTCCTCGTACCCACCGAGTTGGTCGGATATCGCCTCGTGGGGACCGACGAGCGACATCGTGGCGCCGTGTTCGTCGATCTCCGGGTCGCAGGTGCCGATTAGCTCGTCGGCCGTCGCTTCGAGACTAGCCGGGAGGTCCGGCGCAGTGAACGAGATCACGTACACATGCGAATCCACCCGCTCGGTTACATGGTTGTACTGGTCGACGTAGTCGAGTCCGGCGAGCGCGTCCTCGTCACAGCGCGTCTCGACTTCGATCTGCACGACCGCCCCGTTCCCGCGACAGGCCAGTTCCTCGAACGCGAGCAGACCGGCCTCGCTGGCGATCGAGAAGAGCTCCTCGATGCCCATCGCCGCCAGCTCACCGTCGGTGATACTGATCTCGGCTTCTCGCATACGTTTCATTTGAGTGAACATCGACTACAAGCTTGTGCCCAGTATACTGGGAAGTGGATAAGTCAGCAGGCCGTCACTCCGGACGGGCCTCGATAGCGGTGATGATACCGAGCAAAGCTGACGACGACTCAGTTGTCGTTAGCGGCGACGCGGCGACGACATCGAGTGGCTCCTGATTCCACCGACAGCTGTGTTTCTCGAAGTGGGCGTCCGCCCGCCAGTCCTGAAACCTGGCGATGGCTCCGACGCTGCTCCGACCGTGCTCCAACAAGAGAATCCGTCCATCGGGCGCACAGACGCGGCCCATCTCCGAGAGTGCCGCCACTGGGTCGGGAAACGTACACGTCGACAGGGAAGAGATGACGGTATCGAAGCTGTCGTCCGGGAACGCCATGTTCTGTGCGTCCATCTCGTACAGCGTCGTCTCTTGTTGGCTGTCTTCGAGGCGTTGCCGTGCCGCTGTGAGCACAGCATCACTGATATCGATGCCGACGTACTCGGTGTCGGCGGCGAGGTACGTGGCGTTGGTCCCGACGCCACAGGCCACGTCCAGGGTTCGGCCGGTGGCGTCGCCAAACAGCGCTCGGCGATATCGCCCACTGAGCGCCCGGTTCAGCCAGTCCATCCGGGCCATCGTCGTGGCCTGTTCCCGGTACGTCTCCCTGACATCGGCAATAGTATGCCGTTGCTGTCCGGCGAGCACGGAGAGTTTTTCATCATCTCGGGTCATCGTCGATATGTCACCGGTGTCACTGCCGTACGCATCAGTCATAATTACTCTCCGCGGTCAGTGCCCGAGCGAAGGCTGTTGCCCCCGAGAGCGGCGTCCCCACGGTCGCGGCGGGGACCTCGGTGGCCCACGCTTCGTACGCCTCACGGTCAGGGAAGGCCTTGACGTACGGACAAATAGCAGCGTAGCCGTCCTGCAACGTCGGATCACCCCCGGACCGCTCGTGTGCGTCCAGCGCGATACCGAGCGAGAAGACAGCCGTTTCGGGCGTGACTGAGAGTTCATCGCCCCCAACGGCGCGGGCTTCGACGACTGCCCCGTCGGGGCTGACAGTGTGAATATCGACCGGGCTGTCTTCCAGCGACGCGAGAATGACCGCGTCGTAGAAACACCGGAAATGGTAGCGCTCGCCGTCTACCGCACCCCAGTGGGCAGATTCCCCGTCAGTGTGGCAGAGTTGTTCGACATCGACGGAGCCGCCGCCAGCCCGCCGACGGATCTGCTCGCCCCACTCGGCCAGTGTATCGACCGACTCGACGCCGAGGAACCGACCGAGTGCCGTTCGCAGGTCGTCGGGAAGCTGCTTCTCCAGCGTGACCTCGTCTAGCCAATGCCCGCCGCTTCGAGTGTCCGTTTCCTGTTCGGTACTGCCACAGCATCTATCAGTGTCTTCGATCGTCGTGGTATCGCTGTCAGTGTTAGACATTCCGCCTGGACAAACGGGACATCAGCCCCTCGTCCTTGCTCCCAGTGTGCTGGGCAGGTTTATACGCGGAACGGGCGCACTACTACGCCGTTCACGTCGTGGATAAGTGCCGCAACGCAGGACAATCCGCCGTATGAACCGCCTCATCATGGCCCAAACCGGAGTCAATGAGAGCACCGCAGGTGATGTCGACAAGATGTAACGGATCGCCGGACAACCTTGGTATGTCGCTTACCGCCAGCACCGCCGAACAGTTACCGTCGCTATCACGGCGATCACGATGGGGACTGTCGTTGCGGGATACGAACCCACGAACAGGAACCCGAGGAAGCCGATTGCGATCGGTATCGACGCGGTGATCGGAGCGTACGGTCTGTGAGTCGTCTCTGGGTGTTTTCGGGAGAGTTCTGTGGCCCTATACTGGATCGGTATCATATCGCCACGGTCGTACCAGACGGTTGTCGGCCTGACTCCCACGTTACTGGAGGTATTTACTACAGAGACGATTGTCCCCACCATCTTACACGCCAGTCCGGGACAATGGCTTCAGGCCGATATTCAGTTCATCAGCTCAGGCAAGAGCCGGCGGTCCGTAGTCGTATCAGAAAGGTTACCCCGCGGGCCCCGTGCTAGCCGATAATGGAATTCGAGTCCACGCGCCGCCGCTTCATGCAACTCGCCGGAACGACCGCGACAGTATCGCTCGCCGGCTGTAACGCCCTCCAGGGAGGAACCAGCGATGGAACGGAGACGGGTACGGGGCCGCAAAGCCAAACCCAGACCGCAGAGCCTGCCACGGTGACGGTCGGCGTCGAACCGGACCAGGAACAGCTACGGGAGCGCCAACAGGAGATTCAGTCCGAACTCCAGGCAGGGAATCTCACACAAAGCGAAGCACAGGCGGAATACCGCACTGCACAGGAGAGCCTGATCGAAGAGGCGATCAGCTCCTTCGAGGAGCGGGCGACGTCCGATCTCGGTCTCACCATCGACGATTCGGTTTCCGAAGCCGGTGCGCTGTTGATCACTGGCCCGCCAGCCGGCCTCATCGATACCCTCTCGGTTGAGAGCGTCACCGGCCTCTTCCCGCAAGCGACGTTCGAACAGATACGGTCCCAGGTCCGAACCGAGACGCCGGGGGCAGCGGAATAACGCACACTACGGGCTATCTGCTGAGTTACGGCAAATGGGAAAGTTTTTGATTCGTATTCTCACCGCGAGGACCGACCGCTGGTTTCCAGAACCACGGTGACAGTGGTTTCGCCGCGTTCGGTTGTCGTCGTCACGTCGAAGCCGACAGCGAGAACGTGCGTACGGCCCACGCGGTTCTGAACGACGATACCGCGGTCGGCGACGCAGTCCCCGAACTGGCGGTCCGGCCCGCCCGGACAGTTCGCGTCTTTCCACTGCCGTGCCGCAGTGTGGTTGTAAGTGATATTGTAATGGACATTGTCCACGATTCGGGACGTTCTGAGTCGGTCAAGCGGTGGTCGCAACCCTGTGTGAACGGCCGACGTCGCGGAACCGTTGGCGGCCCAGGCGTACTGGTTCGGGATGGATGCGCTCTCAGTTGCGACGGCTCGCTCAAGGACCCGAAGCGCATCGACAGACGGATCGTCATCGTAGTCGGCCGCCGCGCGAACATCGTCGTGATACCCCAGTTGCAGGGATGCGAGGAGAATGGGGACGAGTGCCACAGCCACGACCGTGGCCGCAACGAGAACCAGCTGTCCGCGCCGAGTCATGCGTACCACACGATGATTCGGACGCTGCCGTGGCCCGTCGGGACAGTTGCAGTCCCGGTACTGACGCCCTGTGGAGTCGGCGTGCCGACCGCTCCGTGCGGTGTTTCGACCCGGAACAGAACGTTTTCGGGGAGGATGCGAGCGACTCGGTTCGAAAGCGCGTCCTGTTCGCGGTCGAACGCTTCCGGATTCGCAACGACTTCCTGAAGACGCGTCGCGCCGTCGTGTCGCGGCGGGTCGTTAGCGAGGAGTGCCGCCGTATCCGAGGCGTAGGCGTCGAGCTGTGGCCCCTGTCTATCCGGTGCCGGCGTCCCCAGCGCGAACCCGAGCGCGACGCCGAGAATCAGCACTGTGCCGAGCGCGACCTCCACGAGCGACAGCGGGAGTTGGGCTCTACGCATCGACGGTCACCACCAGGGTTTCTTTGGTCGACCGCGGGGCATCGTAGCCGATGGTCACGTTCCCGGGTTCGAGTCGGCCGGCGCGCTGGAAGCGTAGCTCTGTCGTCTCGTATGGCACCAGCGGGATCTCGTAGCTGCCATTCAGCCCGCTCCGGTTATGGAGGACGACTCGGTCATTAGCGCGGACCGTCCAGACGGTCGTGCCGGCCGGCGGATCGATGGTTACTGTGGCCTGCGCGCTCCGGCGCGGGAGCGTCACCGCGGCGGTTGTCGCCAGGTCGGGTGTGAGTGTTCGTGTCTCCAGAGACTCGACCACGACGAGTCGGCTGATCCGCGTGCCGCTGTGAACCGTTCCACTGCTTGCTATCTCCTCGTCAGCCAGCTCGACGCTGACCGCATACTCACTGGCCGGCGGTGCGCTCCGCTTCAGAGCCGATCGGTCGAAGCCGTCCACTCGGGATTTATTGAGTACGTTGCTCCGGGCGGCTAGTGGACCGTCCGCCGCGACGAGTCGGTCAGCGATAGCGGCGGCGACCCGACGCTCGTCAGGTGCTCTATCCGCACCAGCGATCGCGGTGTCCGCCATCGCGACCCCCAGTCCGGTGACGACTGTCAGAAGCACGAGCGCGATGCCCAACGCCGGTAGCGACGTCTGGGCACGCGCGGAATTGTCAGAGCGACGGCTCGGCGCGGTCATCGCTCAGCCTCCAGTGTCACTGCCACGCTCCCCCGTGTTCCAGAGACAACGACCACCGTCGAACTGCCGCTCTGCCATTCGCCTTCGAGAGTATCGACTCTATCGGGCAACAGTGGCTGTGTCCGGCCGCCGATTTCGGGGTCAGGATGGTCGAGCACGAGGGTATCACCGTCAGTCTGGATGGTGTATCCTACGCCGTCGATGGTGTCCGGCAGCGACACCCGAACAGTCGCCGAGACGGCCCGAGCAGCCGGCGGGACAGCCTGCTCGACGCGGGCCGTCGCTTCGGCGAGCGTCCGGTCGCCGAGTTCCGCTCCGACGGCCGATTGATATGCCGGGACAGTGCCGCCGTACAGCGTGGTCGTCACTAATCCGATGTACAGCAGCACCAGTCCCATGCTCAGTAATTTCTCGACGACCGTGCTGAGCGCGCGGTTATCCATGCCCCACCTCCGTCCGCATGTCGTGGCGGACCAGATACAGCGTCGGACGGCCCGGGAACGTCGCCACGACGCTCGGGACGCCGTCGCCATCGATATCTCTGACTCGCGTAGTTGCACCGACCCGCTGGAAGTACTCGGCGAACGGACGGGGCGTCTCCGTCTCGATAGCCACGCTATAGTTGTCGGCCGGGAGCCGCTCGCGCTCGTGGCTGACGTTCTGCCGAATGCCCACGGACACACCGCCCGTCCCGGACACCGTTCCGCCGCTGGCGTTGACGAGCGGTGCACCGACGATGACCGCCGTGTCGTCCCGCGTCGCCGTCACCGGCGGATCCGTGTCGAGCCACGCGTTCCCCGCTGTCCCGCGCACGACGCTGCCCCCGAGAAAGCGAACGCGGTTGTCGCCGGAGTCGTACACGATCGCGTCGATGGGGACCGCTCGCTGGACCCCAGAATCGTTGAGGACGCGCAGTTCCCGTTCCGTTGTGGTTAGCCGCCCCTCAGTAAACCGGACGCGAGCGGTCTGGTGACCCGTCTGCTCGACCGGCCGGAACGCTGTCTCGAACGTGTTTGCGACGCGGGTCTCATCGGCGGTCGCAATGTGGCCGTCGACGACGGTCCCGACGACAGCCGTCAGTCCACCGAGCGCAACGACTGTCAGCCCCAGCAGCAACACCACGCCGACGACGTGTGACTGGGCGTCGGTGTCGGTCCTCAAATCAGACCAGCCCCCGCAAAGACGACGTAGGCAATGAGCACCAGCCCTGAAGAGTGTAACAGCGCCTCGTAGATCCCGCGGCTCGCCGTGCCGGCGAACCAGCCACAGGCCAGCATCGTCGCCTGCGTGACGACGTAGAACCGGTGTTGTTCCCGGACGGGTTTGATCGCAGTCGGGTCGAACGCGATGTTCGCACCGCCCGAGACCGACGACAGTTGCGCGAAGCTATCGAGGACGTAGACGTTGACGGCGACGGTGATGCCGATGACAAGCAGCGCTGTCGTCCAGCCGACCGCAACGTACACGAGCAGGGCCGAGCGGATTGATTTCCGGAGATGGTACAGTTGCCCTATCTCCGTCTGTAGCGTTTCGAACACGTCCTCCGCGTCACTCCCCGTATCCAGCGCGCCGACGACCAGTCCGATGGTCTGTTCGGCCATCGGCGTGCCGACGCGGTCGACGAACTGGTCCAGTGCCGCGGCCCGTCTGTCGGCCGCGGCGTCGCCTGGACTGTCACCGAGCGAGAGCGTGAACGCGAGGGACTGGACGTCGCTGGCGAGCGCACCGAGTTCCACATCGTCGGCGACGCGTCGGACCGCTTCGGGAAACGGACGGCCCAGTGCGACGTGGCCGGCGACAGCGTGGACGAAGTCCTGAATCTCCCGGTCCTTCGCGTCGTCCGCTCTGGCCCGGCGGACCGTTACCACACCGACAGGGACGCCAACGGTTGCGTACGAGAGTAGCGCAACGTTGACCGGACGGTAGCCCAGCGACCAGAGGCCGACCGCGACGACGGCACCCAGCGGCACGCAGGCGAGGAGCGCGCTCGCGGGATTCGAGGGGATGGTTGCGAGTACCGCGATGGGACCGTCCGGCAGGCTGTAACTCGGGGCGGCCGTGTTCCGCGGCCGGAGCGTAGCGACGACGAAGGCCGCCAGCAGCCCGGCGGCCATCACGAACGCCGCACTACCGTAGACGACAATGGCGCGGACGGTTGTCTCCCCGAGCGGTGTCGCAACAGGCTCGGAGAGGCCGGGTGCGAGAATTCCCATCACGGTGACGATGAGCACCACGAGCGCTGGCAACACCAGCAGCACGACGAACAACTCCGCGAGCAGTTCGAGATAGCCGGTCGCCCGCTCGTGCTGTCGGCTCTGTTCGTGTGAGAGCAAGCGCCCCTCCATCTCCAGATATCCCTCTAGTGCCTCGGCGCTCTGGTTTGCGTGTTCGCGGAACTTCAGCAGGAACGGCGCAAGCAGATCCCGCGAAGGGGTTTCACTGGCGACCCGTTCGAGACCGGTGTCGAGACTGCCGGTGAGAATCCCCTGATTGAGCGCACGCCGGAAGGCGACTGCCGTCTCGCCGTAGGCGTCCTGTTCAGCGACGGCGCGTAACATCTCACGCCGGTCATGGGTTCCGGAAGCGAGGACTCTGAGGTATCGGACTGCACCGGGGAGCGTGGCTGCGATGTCCGCGCGCCGCGCGCTTGCGACCCACGAGAGGTACCGGTTTCCGGCGACGAACACGCCCCGCTTGAGCGTGAGTCCAGCGACGGTTCCGAGACCGGTGGCCACGAGAAGCCGGGGGACCGCTGGCAGCGCCAGCCGATTGATAACCGGGAGGCTCTGCTGGAGCACCGCGACGAACGAGTCGAAGGTCCCCGGCGGCACGAGCATCGCTGTCGTCGCAGTTCCGACGACACCCACAACGAGCGCCAGCCACGAGAGCCCGTATACCCTGGCGACGTAGACGCCGAAGCCGGCGCTTGGATAGGCGGCCCGGTAGCGGTCGCGCGTGCTTGCGTGCCGGCCATCCTCGGCGTGGTGGGCAAACAGGGCGTACAGCCCCCGGTCGAGCAGGCCGAGCGTCCCGCCGCCCTCAGTCGTCACCCGCACCGACCTCCAGTTGCGGATTATCCGGAGCGCCGGCCTGCCGTCGCAGTCGCTCGACGGTCGCTGCCTCGTTCGTCTCCAGATCGGCGAGAACGCTGAACAGGTCGTCAAAGTCGGTCAGGCCCTCCTGAACGAGGTACTGGACGTAGCGGTGGCGACGGTGGAACGCGTCCTCGACTGCCGACACCGGTTCGTCCCGGAGGTCCGAAAGACGGTCGAGAATGCCGGTGTCGACCTGCCGCCGGTCGTCGCCGAACTGCGGGTGGTCGTAGGCGAGTTCGAAGCTCCCGTCGGGCCGCCGCCAGCAGACGCTGTTCCAGTGGATGGCCGTCCCGTCCTTGTGTATCGTCCCGTTCCGGTCACTCCCGCTCTCGACGACAGCGGGGTCGTCGACGAACTCGATAACCTCGCCGACGTAGCGCTCCCCGTCGACGTATCGGGGGAACACGACGAGGTCAATCTCTTCGAGCAGGTAGGTCGGCAGTCCCTTCTCGATGACGCGATTGACGAGCGATTCGATATCGTCAGCGTGTGTCGTCCCGATGACGCCGTGGCCAGTATTGAGCGTTTCAGCGAATGTTTCGAACGACGCGGCCGTGTTGATTTCCGCGATGACCTCCACGTCTGGGTTCAAATAGTTACACTGTGTCATCAGGTCAGCCATCGTCACTCGGCGGTGGTCCCGCTCGTGGTCTCTCGTGGTGAGCGAAACCCCGGTCTCGTGGGGAATCCGGACCTCACGCGACCCTTCGTCGATACTGATTGGGCGGTCCCGATACGGGATGAACGGCATATGTGCGTTCATCAGCGTCGTCTTGCCGGCTCCGGTCGGCCCGGAAAAGAGGACGACGCCGTGAGCCTCGTACAGGAGCCACAGCAGTGCGACCAGTTCCGTTGGCAGCGAGTCCCGCTGGATCAGGTCCACCGGCGTCATCGCGTCGCCGGACTGCTTCCGTATAGAGATGTGTGGGCCGCCTTCGCTGATAGTCGGCAGGGCAACAGCACAGCGGATGGTGTCGTCGGCGTCGTGGAGGCCGTCCCCGTCCGGGTCGATGTTGACCTTCGCGCTCGGGTTCGAGGCGTTGAGTTCGACGCCGTCGTCGGCGGCCAACTGCGTGACGACGTTGACGAAGGCCGCTTCCGAACCGAAGGCAAGATTGGTCGGCACCCGGCCGTTGTGGCCGAGGTCGGCGCGTGGGAGGACCTTCACGCGTTCGTCGACCCGGTTTGCCTCAATGTCTTCCAGCGTGTGGTCCCGAATCGGGACGGTGAGTTTGCCGTATCCGACTAGGTCCCGAAGCACGTAGTACAGCAGGTCGTCAAGGCGGTCGGCGGCGAACCGGTGATCGACCGGCGGCACGGCGAGGTCGAGTTCGGCCAGCGCCGACCGGAGTCGATAGCGGGCGGCGTCGACCCACTCGGTCGTGTTGCGGACGGTCAACTGGCGCGCCAGCAGTGAGCGGGCACGCTCCCGCACGAACTCGACACGGTCTTCGACGACACCGTCGACGCCGGTCTCCCAGACGCGCTCCTTGCACACCTCGATGAGCTGCTCGTCACCGGGGAGCAGGTCCGGCTCTCTGACGGCGTACTTCGTCGTGAACGGGTCGGCACCGAGGAGATGCTCGCGGTAGACGACGACCGGAATTTCGAACCCCTGAAACCGGACGGTGTGGCGTTCGACACGCTCGCTCGCAAAGCGGTTGAGATACGCTGGGTCCGATCCCAGGTCGGTCTCGGCCGGGGCGTAATCGTCAGTGTGGACGACGACGCCGTCGTCAGTCACGTCGGCGACATCGATTCGAGAATCAAGCGCATACGGGGTCAGATCGTCGAAACACGCCAGCGACGAGAGCGCATGGTACTCGATTCGACGGCGACTCGCCGGTGACGCGTCGATCAGCCGGTCGATGACTCGGCGGTGTTTCGCGTCGAACCCGCCATTCATTCGCTCCACAGCCCCCTCACGCGTCCGTGGTCGCTCGATGTTTGCACCTGAGAAGTGTGACTCGATGGTCGACAGCGCGTCATCCTCCGGCGCTGAAAGCACCGGATCACGGACATCGTACCGGAACCCGCTCCGTTCCCGGCGAACAGTCACGACGACGCCCGGATACACCTCGTCTTGCTCGCGAACGTCCGGCGCGTACCAGGCGTCGGCGGCGTCCGGTGGCATCGGTGCGGGGACCACCGGTGCGGTCTCCGTGTCAGCCTGTACGGTCATACGAAGGTTTAGATTTGCCTCGTCACTTAAAGTTGTAGACTTGCTTTTTCGTAATTTAAACTCGAATCTATATCCAGAAGATCGATAAAAACGGAATGGGAGTAATACGCACGTCCGTCTATCGACCGTTCGAGCCAGCAGCACTGCGCTGTGTCCTGTCCACCGGCTGCAACCAGTCTCTCCCCGCTGAAACGGGATACACAGTTATCGAAACCCCCGGTATCGGTAGCATCTTACGTCAGCTGACCTAACAGTACACATGGCGATTGATACGGATGTCCTCGTCGTCGGTGGTGGCGCGACCGGCGCTGGCGTCGCTCGTGACCTTGCACTCCGTGGTATCGACGTGACGCTCGTCGAACGCGACGGGCTGACCAGCGGTACCTCCGGGCGCTCGCACGGACTGCTGCACAGCGGCGCCCGCTACGCCGAGGCGGATCGGGTCGGTGCAGAGGAGTGCATCACCGAAAACCGGATACTCAAGGAGATCGCCGGGGCCTGCATCCGCGACACCGGGGGCTTGTTCGTCCAGCTCGCCGAGGACGACCCCGACTACTTCGAGGCCAAGCGGGCGGCCTGTGAGGATATCGGCATCCCCGTCGAGACGCTGGACGCCGACGCGGCCCGGGAGCGAGTGCCCGACCTCGCTTCGGACATCGAGCGCGCGTTCGAGGTCCCCGACGCCGTCATCTACCCGTCGCGGCTCGTCGCCGCAAACGCCGCAGACGCCCGCGACCACGGCGCGGCGATACACCCGCACGCGCCTGTCGAGGACGTGCTTGTCGAGGACGGACAGGTGACTGGCGTGCAGGTCGGCGGGGCAATCGACGACGCTATCGAGGCCGACTACGTCGTCAACGCGACCGGTGCCTGGGCGGGCCGGTTCGCCGCGATGGCCGGCCTCGACGTCGAGATGCAACCGACGCGGGGCGTGATGGTCTCCGTCGAGTACGACGACCTCGGGCCGGTGCTCAACCGCTGTCGGGACCCCGACGACGGCGACATCGTCGTCCCACACGAGCGCGAGGCCGTCCTCGGGACGACGAGCGTGCCGGTCCGCGACCCGGACGAGTACGAGACGGAGCAGTGGGAGATCGAGGAGAGCATCGAGGAGTGTGCGGCGATGCTGCCGCCAGTTGCAGACGCACCCGAGGTCCGGACCTGGTGGGGCGTCCGGCCGCTGTACGCCCCAGACGAGGACGAGCGGGGCGGTCGCGGCATCTCGCGGGGCTTCTTCCTGCTCGACCACGCCGACGGCGGCGTGGACAACATGGCGAGCATCGTTGGCGGCAAGCTGACCACCTACCGACAGATGGCCGAGGCGACGGCCGACCTCGTCTGTGACGACCTCGCTGTCCACGCCGACTGCCGGACCGCCGACCAGACGCTCCCGAGCGTCGACGACCCGGAGCAGTTGGACGCGCTCGTGGCCGAGTTCGACGGTCAGGGACCGACCGACGAGGACGTGGTCAAGTCGGCGTAACCACGCCTATCGTTGTCATGACTCAAGACGGATGGAAGGGCGATCCGCCGGCTGTACCGTTATAAGGGAGGGAGTCACAGATAAACGCATGATAAACGAGACCGTGCGGCAGATCGAGGAAATGGAGACACAGAGTTCCTCTATTGCCGCCGTGAAAGCCGCTGAGGCGCTCCGCGAACTGACAGAGCGCGAGTGCCACACGGTCGAGGACTTCCTCCGCGTGGTCGAGCGCAACAGCAGCGCGCTCCAGCGGGCGAACCGCTCGCACGCGCCGCTGTACACGACACAGCAACGCATCGTCACAGACCTGAAAGACGCCGACCCCGACTCTGTCTCGGCGGCCAAGGAACGGTTGCTCGACACAATCGACGAAGTCGTCACGGAAATCGAGACCAGCAAGGACCGCGCGGCCGAGCGGGCGGCGACGCTCATCGACGACGGCGACGTGCTGGTGACCCACGAGAACTCCTCGACGGTGATGGCGACGCTGATGAGGGCGCTCGACGACGGCAAGGAGTTCCACCTGTACGCGAGAGAGTCCCGGCCGCATTTCCTGGGCCGGCGAACCGCCCGCCAGTTGGCCGACCGGGACGGGGCCGACGTGACGCTCATCGTCGACGGTGCGGCGGGCCACTACCTCTCGGAGGCCGACCGCGTGTTCGTCGGCATGAACTGCCTCATCGACGACACGGTGTACAACCGTATCGGGACGTTGCCGCTGGCCGCGACGGCCAACGAGATGGACGTGCCCGTGACCGTCGTCGGGACCTCGTCGAAGTTCATCGGCAGCGGCTTCTCCTTCAGGAACACGTTCCGACAGGGCTCGGACGTGATGCTCGAACCGCCGGAGGGGTTCGACATCGGCAACCCGGGCTACGACGCGACGCCGACCCGGTTGCTCGATACGGTCGTCACGGAAGACGGTATCCTGCAGTTCTGAAGGTACTCAGCGGATCGTCCTGTCGGTGACCTGTCTGAGCCGTTCGGCGACCTCGTCGTCGAGGGCGTCTTCGGTCACCCGCCACTGCCAGTTCCCGGTCGCCGTGCCGGGGACGTTGAACCGGGCGTCGCTGTCGAGCCCGAGCAGGTCCTGGACGGTCGTCATCGCGACGACGGCGTTCGAGTTCCACACCGACTCGATGAGGTCCCAGTTGATCTCGTCTCCGTCGGTGCCGAGGTTGTAGTGGAGGCAGTCCCGCTGCCGGTCCGAGAGGTCGCGGTAGTAGCCGACGATAGTGTCCGTGTCGTGGGTCGAGGTGTAGCCGACGGCCGACTCCGGGTAGTGCATCGGCTGGTACATATGCCCCTCCTCGCACCAGTCGGCGTACTGCGGCACGCGCATGCCGGGGAAGCCGAACCGGTCCCGAAGCGCGACGATGCTCTCGTCGAGAAAGCCCAGATCCTCGACGAAGAACGGCAGTTCACCGAGTCTGTCTTCGACCGTCTCGAAGAAGTGCGCGCCGGGGCCGTCCCGCCACTGCCCGGCGGCCGGGTCCTCGGCCTCGGCCGGAATCGACCAGAACTCGTCGAAGCCCTTGAAGTGGTCGATGCGGGCGATGTCGACGAGGTCGAACAGCCGCTCGAACCGGTCGACCCACCAGCCGTAGTCGTTCTCTCGCAGGGCGTCCCAGTCGTACACCGGGTTCCCCCACCGCTGGCCGTCGTCGCCGGGATTGGGCGGGACGCCGGCCACCTCTGCAGGGTGGTGGTCGTCGTCGAGTCGGAACACCTCGGGATACGCCCAGACGTCCGCCGAGTCGAGGCCGACGTAGATTGGGAGGTCGCCGACAAGATCAATATCCCGCTCGGCCGCGTACTCGGCCAGCGCCTGCCACTGGCTGTCGAAGCACCACTGGACGAACTTGTGGTAGCGGATGTCACCAGACAGTTCGTCCCGGTACCGCTCCATGGCCGCCGGCTCTCGCGTTCTGATATCGTCCGGCCAGTCCATCCAGCCGGCGTCGTCGAACTCGGCTTTCAGCGCCGTGAACAGCGCGTAGTCGTCCAGCCAGCCGGCCTCGCGGTCGCAGAACTCGGTGAACGACTGCTGGTCCGCGTCGCTTGCGCTCTCGTCGAAAGTGGCGTACGCGTCCCGGAGCCGGGCCTCCTTGAACTCGGTCACGCGGTCGTACTTGACGTGCTGTTGTGAGAGGTCCTCCGGTGGTTCGATATCGTCCTCACCGAGATAGCCACGGTCGACGAGATCGCGGAGATCGATGAGCAGCGGGTTTCCGGCGAAGGCGGACGACGACTGGTACGGGGAGTTCCCGTGGATGCTCGCCGTGGGACCCAGCGGACAGAACTGCCACAGCGACTGGTCCGCCCGGTCGAGGAAGTCGACGAACGCCCGCGCGCCGGCACCGAGGTCACCGATGCCGTGTGGCCCCGGGAGCGACGTCTGGTGGAGAAACACGCCACTCTGCCGTTCGAATTGCATACGCACCTGTTGCCCTGACAGGCATTTCAATGGGCGGGGTTTTTCGAGGCGAGGGGCGCGAACGAAGTGAGCGGCCCTCGGCGAAGCGAGCGGGGAGGGACGACCCGCGAGCAGTGAGCGGCCGCAACAAAGCGAGCGCTGGATGCCGCGAGAGGGGAGTACGCAAACATATATATTGTATCCATTTGATGCTATGAGAGAGCCAGTTACAGAGATGCCACCGAACGTTCTGATGCTTGGCTGGGGCTTCCCACCCAACATCACCGGCGGGCTTGATACCGCTATCGGGGAGCTGTTCGAGCAGCTCGAACCGAGAGACGACGTCGAGTTCGAATTGGTGTTGCCCGCCGAGTACGCGCCGCCGGACCGCGACAGCATCCACGGCGTCTCGACGGGAAGCGGCGACATCATCACCCGCATCGGCCGGCTGGCCGGGGAGTTCGCCGACCGGGCGGCCGACGCCGACATCATCCACACGAACGACTGGTTCGGCTACAACCCCGGTTCACGGGCCAAATCGTCACACGACGTCGAATGGATCTCGACGTTCCACTCGCTGTCGGCGGACCGGAACGTGACCCCACCACAGCGGGAGGTCGAGACGGAACAGCGGGTCGCCAACCGCTCGGACCACCTCGTCGCGGTGAGCAAGTTCACGCAGCGACGGATCCGCGAGCAGTACGACGCCGACTCGACGGTCATCTACAACGGGTTCTCGTCGGTAGAGCCGACGGACCGGGACATCAAAGCGGAGCTCGGTATCGACGGGAAGATGCTGTTTTTCGTCGGCCGACACACCGACCAGAAGGGGCTCTCGTATCTGTTGTACGCGCTCTCGAAGCTCGGCCGGGACGACGTCAGCCTGGTGCTTGGCGGCTCGGGCCACCTCACCGAACAGCTCGAGCGGTTCGCGGAGCTCCTGGGCGTCGAGGACCGGGTCTACTTCCCGGGGTATCTCCCCCAGTCGGAGCTCGGGGACTACTACAACAGCGCCGACCTGTTCGTCTCGCCGTCACTGGCGGAACCGTTCGGCATCACTATCGTCGAAGCACTGTCGGTCGGCACGCGCGTCGTCGCCTGCGAGAGCGGGGCCGCGGAGCTGTTGAACGAGGACTGCGTCATCGAGGTCGAACCCGACTCCGACTCGATTGCCGAGGGCATCGAGTACGCCCTGTCGCTGTCGACGCCCATCGAGTACGAGGTCCGGACCTGGGAGGAAGTGGCCGACGAACACGTCGAGTTCTACCACGAGGTTCTCGACGAAGCCTGACCGGCGGCCCCGCCTATCGGAGAAAGCGAACGTCCGTGACCGGCTCCGGATGGACGATCAGGTAGCCGTCGGCGGTCGGCTCCAGCCCCGTCACGGACGTTGTGTCGGTTTGGGTCCGATACGGGCTGTCGGCGGTCCCGTCAGCCGACTGGTAGGGGCTGTCGTAGGGCGTCTGTCTGTCCTCCGGCGGGCGGTCGAAGTCCTCGGGCGGCAGGTATATTTTCTCGCCAGATGCCGAGCGGACGACGACGGCCGTATCGCGGTCGCCCGAAACGTCGATTCTGGTCCGGCCATCGTCGATTGTCATCTCGAACGTGACTGGCTCGGTCTCTGATTGGCCCATGTTGTCAGATGACTTGCTCATGGCGAGTAGACGGTGCTGTGTCACTTAGTCCTTCGCCAGCGGCCCGGTGACCGAGGGCGGGCCGTCCGAATCCCACACCCGGGTGTAGCTCGGGTGAGCGACCTATTAGCGGTTGATGATAAGTGACCCCGACATATTGAGCCCCTCGACGTGGACATCTTCACCGAGAATCGTTTCGTCGAGGGCGCAGTCGTGGACTTCGGCGCCCGGGAAGATGATGGCCCGTTCGAGACTGCTGTCGGTCACTTCCGCCCCGGCCATCACGTGGACGGTGTCGCCGATCTCGGAGTTCTCGACAGTCGCGTCGGGGTGGATGAGCGAGCCCCCGTCGAGTTTCCACTCGACCGTCTCGAAGTACGAGTCGGGCGTCCCGATGTCGAACCAGACGTCGTCGAACGTGAACGCGTACACCGGTTCCTGCTGTTGCAGCCAGTCGATGTACCAACCGGGTTCGTCAGGGTTGTTGTCGCCCGAGAGGTACTCCTCGAAGCGAAGCGAATCGGCCGGGAAGGCGTAGCAGGCAATCGAGACGAGCGTGCTCTTGGGGTTGTCGGGCTTCTCCTGGAAGTCCACGACGCGCTCGCCGTCGAGTTCGACGAGCCCGTAGGACTTGGCTTTCTCCCGCGAACCGACATCGTAGGCGGCGAGTGCCGGCCCGTCTCGCGCCTCGAAGAAGTCCAGAAACTCCGATGGGTCGAAGCCGATGAGGTTGTCGCCGCCGATGATAAACAGGTCGTCGTCGATGTCCTCGCGGTCGATCAGTTGCGCGAGCGCGCCGACGACGCCGAACTTCTCGTCTTCGTCCTCCGTGCTCTCGACGGAGAGCTGGACCTTCTCGTAGCCCATCTCGTCGATGTGGATCTGGAACTCGTCGGCAAAGGCCTCGTTCGTGCTCAGGTACGTCGTCTCGATTCGGTCGTCGGCTTCGAGTGATTGCAGGACTCCATCGATGACGGTCGTCTCGCCGACCGGGAGCAGCATCTTCGGTCGACGACGAGTGATCGGCCACAGTCGTGTCGCGTAGCCGCCAGCTAGAACTATCGCGTCCATATCCCACAGTCAGACCCGAATTATAAAGTGGTAACTAATTGTTGGTTTCTCTAGAGGTTAAGCTGCCAGACGGTCGTTCCGGCGGTGACCAGGTCCTCGTCGTCCGCGGCGGCGACGATCACCTGGTTCTCACCGGGGTCGACGTCGACCGCGACCTCGAACTCACGGTCTTCGACGGGGATGTACGTGATATCGGCAGGGGTCTTGACGACGACACAGACACCGGTCGTCTCGCCGGAGACGACCAGTTCGTTCCCGCGGAACTGCGTGTCGACGCGCAACGCCGGGCTGCGGTCGGGCGTGTGGGCTCGGCGCTCCCGGTAGCGCTCGTCGACGAACGCCGGCGTCTCGACCGGCTCGCCGGCGCTGATGCCGTGAGCCAGCCGCACGTATTGGGCCATCGACCACGCCAGCGGCGTCGCCGAGCCGGTCCCTTCGGCGAACTCCCAGTCGTAGTCGGTCGCGTGGCCCCGGTCCCATATCTGTTCGGCGATCATCCGGCCGGAGTTCGCCACGTCCTGCATCATCCGGAGGCAGTTCTCGGGCGGGATGTCCGGATCGTCACGGTGGAGTTCGTACTCGGCGCGCTCGCCGGTGAGCAGCGGCCAGAGGCGACCCTTCCCCTTGTGTTCGACCGTCCACGGTGCGCCCTGGTCGTCCCGGCCACGCTCGCCGTAGCCGTCGCCGTTGTACCGGTAGAACCCGGGCGCGTGCTCCGTGTCCACGCTGATCGTGTCGTCAACCTCGACGAGCGAGTTCCGGATTGCTTCGTCGTCGTCGGGTTTGATGCCAAGTCGGACGAGTTCGAGGAAGCCGCCGTCGATGATGTTCCGTTCGTCCAGCGTCGGGCCGTCGTTGGCGAGCGTGCGGAGGTGGCCCGTCTCGGGGTTCCCATCGAGCGTGACCCGCGTGTAGTAGGGCGTGTTGGTGTGGCGCTCGGTCCCGGTTTCGGTCGCGGTCCAGGCCTCCACGTTGTTCGCCCACTGGTCGGCCAGCGCCAGCCAGACGAGCGCATCAGCCTCGTTGCCGGTGTCGAGTGCGAGCTTCGCCGCACACGCGAGGCCGGCGATTTCAGCCGCGATCGAGGACGGCGAGAAGCCGGCCTCCTCCTCCCAGCGTTCCTGGGCGGTCTCGGGACCGTGGCGGACGACGTACTCGGCCGACCGCCGGACGTTCTCGTAGCTGTACTCGACGTCATCGAAGCCGACGCCGCTCTCGGCGAGGCGGTACGCCATCACCTGCGGGAACGAGATGTTGTCCATCTGCTCTCCCCCCCAGCGGGTCGTCCCGTTGACGTAGGTGTTCTGCGGGATGAAGCCGGCCTCGTCCTGCTGGTACTCGTAGATGTACTCCAGTTGCTCCGTGGCGATATCCAGCGACCCGATAGCGTCGAACACGCTGAACACCTGGTACAGGTCCCGGGACCAGACGAAGTTGTAGCCGTAGCCCTTGGGCTCCTCGGCGTGGACGGCCTCGCCCCACGGCACGGACGGCGAGGCAATCGACGCGCCGCGGTAGGTCTTGTCCTCGACCGCTAACAGCGTCATCAGTGCGGTTCTGTACTGGTTCGCCAGTTCCTCGTCGCCGGCAACCGACTCCGGGAGTGGCTTGTCCGAGAGGAAGTCGGCCCAGCTGTCGGCGTACTCCGCGCTGACTGTCTCGTAGCCGCGGTCGAGCGCGCCGTCGGCTTCGCCCAGCGCGGCGGCGGTGTCGGCCTGCCGCGCGAAGCCGAGCGCGACCGTGTCGCTGACTCTGGTCCCCGAGTCCAGCCGACCGATGAGGACGAGGTTCGTCCCGTCGATGGATTCGACCGGGTCCGGGAGGTCGCCGTCGGAGTACAGCCCGTCGAGGCGGTCGCTGCCGGCCGCGCCGACGGTTGCCCAGTCGAAGCGCCCGGCCGCGGCCATCGCCACGGCGATGGAGTAGGCGTCGCCGTTCTCGTCGACGAGCAGGTCGTTGTCCGTCTGGTCGGTGTATGCGCGGGGGTTCCGGCCGACGAGGTGGTAGCTCCCGGGCTGGCCGTATCTGATGGCGCGGTCCTCGGTGACCGTGCTGGTGAGCGCGATGTCCGCGACCGAGAACACGTCGTATGATTTGCCGTCCTCGGCGCTGAAGGACACGTCGGCGACGATGGCGTCGTGCTCGGGGTCGGTCGCGTAGTCGACGGTCAGCGTCCACTCGTGGCCCCGGCCGTCGCCGGTCTCGGTGAAGACGTGGCGATAGAGGAGCGCCTCGTCGTCGACGGGCTCGACGCGTCGCCTGACGCTGTCGTCGGTCCGGCGGTTCTCCCGGTGGGTCCGGACGGCGTAGTCCGTCTCGTCCCTACACCGGACCAGAAAGTCGAGCGTCCGCAGGTTCATCAGGTCGACCTGCGGATAGCGAGCCTCAGTCAACGCGCCCTCTGTGAGCGTGAACCAGACGCGGGAGGGGTCCGGTTCGTCGTGGTCTGCGACGGTGCCGACGCCGTACTTCTCCCCGGTCGTCCAGGTCGGGCGCTCGCTCGGCCCCTCGGTCCCGGCCGATGTCGTCGGGAGCGCGTTCAGCTCGTCCAGACGGGCAGTCGCGTGGAGCCGCAGCGCGTGGGACCAGCCAAGCGGCGTCGCACTGTCGAGGGCGCCGTCGTCGAAGGCCTGTTCGGCGAGGTAGCCGGCGTCGGTCGTGAGCGGCCCGTCGTCCTCGAGCAGTTCGTACAGGTCGCTCGCGCGGTCGAGGTAGGCGTCGCCGCTCTCGTCGCGGTCGTTCAGCATGTCGCCGACGCGGGCGGCGGCGAGGGCCCCCATCGCCGTCGTAACCGTCCAGATCTTCTCGCTGTCCTGGTGCCCGGTCCGCCAGCGGTCGCCCTCGTAGCGGGCCAGTCCCGCGACCCGGCTCTCGGTGGGGTTCCGAAAGAGCGTGTCGAGCGTCGTGCTCACGTGATCAGCCAAGCGGGTGAGGTGCTGATCAGGAAGCGTGGTCGACTCGACGCCGTCGTACTCCTGCAGCGCGTCCGCGAGGTGGAGCCCCGCGGCGTCGATGCGGTGGTCCGGCGTCCCGTTTGTCAGCCCCATCACGTACACGCCCAGATCATCGTCCCAGAGCGTATTCAGCCCATCCAGCAGCCGGTCGGCTGCCGTCAGGCTCCGCTCACAAACCGACTCGGGCATCGGAGCGCGGCTCACCGCGGCGAAGGCCTCGATGAACGTCGCAGTGGTGTGCGTGAACTGGCCGATGGAGTCCTCCCAGACGTTCTGGCACGGCTCGGGGAGGTCGTTGGCCGCGATGTCTTCGATGAGCGCGTCGACGGCCGCCTCGATTGTCTCCCGAACCGTCGCCGTCAGCTCGGCGTCCATCTTGCTGCGGTGTGTTCGCAACAGTGTCGCGAGCAGGGCGGTGACGGTCGCAGTCTGGTCGGCCTGGTACTCCGGCGATTCGGCGTTGTGCTCGACTCTGGCGTTGGCCCAGCCCGGCGCGATAGCCCCGGTGTCGGCCCAGACGCGGTGGGGCCACCGCCCGTCCGAGAGCTGACTGTCACAGAGGAACTCCGCGCTCTCGGTCAACATTTCTACGGTGTCGATATCGAGTCGGTCGCCGGCTTCGAGCAGATGCCGGGAGACGGACGCGTCGTCGCGGAACCAGACGTAGCCGTAGCCGCCGGAGTTCGAGTAGAACGGGTCGAACTCCGGGGCGGCGATGCGGCCGCCGGTCGGCGAGGACAGCAGGTCAAGCACCCGTAGGTCCATCCGTATCGAGTCCGAGCGCGGCATCGAGTCGGCCACGTCGATACGGGTTCGCTCCCGCCCGGCCTGTCGGAGATCGTCGGACGTCGTATGCTCCGTCACACAGTCGGCAAGGTCGAGGAGTGCCGTCTCCCGGTCGACCTCGTCGTGATTCGAGAGCTGACTGACCAGCGTCGTGTCCTTGCTGCGCCCGGACCGGTCCAGCGGTGCGGTCACGAGGAAGTCGCCGGTGAGCCGCGTCTGGTCGCGTCGCTCGACCGGTGCCGACCGGGGGAACTCTATCGGGCTGTCTTCGAGTATCTCTGTGATGCGCTCCGGCCGCTGCCCGGCGACGGCGTCCAGCCCGGTCGACGAGGCGAGGTAATCGTGCTCTCGCCGATGGTACACCTCCAGGACGCGCGAGTTATCGGGCCCGGCGTCCTCGTGGATCAGCGAGCCGACGCCGCTGTCGCTGCTGTCTGGGGCCAGCGTGACGAACGCCACGAGTTTGGCGTTCTGTGGAACCGCCCCACGCATCGCGACGTGCGTGACGTGTGCCCGTCCCAGCGTCAGGTCGTACTGGTGGACCGTGAACGACCCCGCGTCGTATTCGGTCTCGACGAGCCGCGTCTCGCGGTAGTAGTGCTGTCTGATCGTCTCCAGGTCACTGAACCACCGTGTCTCGTCCCCAAGCATAACCCCGAGTCGGGAGCGGTCGATACCGGAGAGCCCGGAGAGCGAATCGGAATAGTCCTTCAGCGTGCCGTCTTCGCCGACGTGTACGAGGCGATCACCGTGCCCGGAGAAAGAGCCTGAAACAGTCCTGCGCTCCTCTGGAAAGCGCTCATGACGAGTCCGCTTGTATTCGTTGAGCGCTGTCGAAAGCCGCATACATATCAAAGCAGACCAATCTCTATAAACTCCTGTGGTTCGTACAAATTAGTGATATCTCGGTGTATTGACTTGATTCCCAGCGAGAGCAGAGTCACCGAACCGAAGCAGCCTCCCTGCGACTACTGACTCAGGTCGATATCGGCGGCCGGGAATACGCCGACGCTGTCGACCGTGACGGCCGTGCCCCTGTCATCAGCGGCCCCGCACTGTTCGCCGGAAACGAGGTCGGCTTCGCCGGTTTCGGCCGGCAGCCCGACCGTCGTCGGCTCGCTGCTGAAATTGAGCACTACGACAGCCGCGTCCGCCTCAGTCGTCCGGGCGTACGCGACGACGCGGTCGGACGGACCGTCCCGGACCTCGTACGGGATTCGAACGAGGTCCGCGTCGGCCGACAGCGCCGGCTGGTCGTGTCTGACCGCGGAGAGGTCACTGACGAACGACTGGAGCGCCTCGTCGGCGTGGTCCCACGCGAGGTCGTCGCGCCGGCCGCGCTGGCCGAACTCCTGGCCGGCGTACAGCAACGGCGCGCCCGGGAGTGTGAACAGCGCACCCACGGCGGCCTCGGCGGCGTCCCGCCCGTAGTCGACGATGTACCGCGTCTCGTCGTGGTTCTCCGCGTACAGCATGAACGACGCGTGCTCCGGGAAGCCGATCTCCGCCCGTCCCTCGATGGCACCGAGGACGGCCTCGGCATCGCCGCCGCCCCCGACCTGCCGGAGCGCGGCGTAGGTCGTCGAATCGAAGTGCATGTCGAACAGCCCGGCCTGGAAGTCGGGGATGTACGGGATCGTCTCGTCCAGTAGCAGGAACTCGCTGTCGCGGTCCTTGCAGTAGTCGTGGATCTCGCGCCAGAAGCTGTTCGGGACGGCCCAGGCCATGTCACACCGGAACCCGTCGACCAGTTCGGCCCACTGCGCGACCGCATCGAGCAGGTGCCGGCGGACCGGCAGGTGATCGAAGTTGAAGTTCGCGATGTGCTCCCAGTCGAAGTACGTCTCCGGTTCAGTGTCGGTGCGCCACTCGTACCAGTCGCGGTACTCGCTGTCCGGGTCGTCGCGGGCGGACTCGAAGTAGGGGTGGGTCCGCGCCGAGTGGTTACACACCAGATCGAACAGCACCTTGAACCCGCGGTCGTGGGCCGCCTCGACGAACCGCTCGTAGTCCGCGCGGGTGCCGAGGTCCGACGCGATTTCGAAGAAGTCGGTGATGTTGTAGCCGTGGGGCGCGTGGTCGTTCTGCAACACCGGCGTGAGCCAGATGACGTCGACGCCGAGCGAGTCGAGATAGTCCAGGCGGTCGATGATCGCGTCGAAGGGCGATTTATCGCTGTCGCTGGCGAACGTGCGGACGTAAATCTCGTAGATAGCCGAGTCTTCGGCCCAGGCCGGCGCGTCGTACGGTCGGCTGGCGGCGACCCCCGCGCCGCTCGCCACCGTCTCGATGCCGTCCCCGTCGCGGGTGAACTCGACGGCGTCGGGCACGCTGTAGCCGTGGTCCCCGACTGCGACGGCGTGGATGCGAGCGCGCTCCGGGAGCGCGTCCAGCGGAATCCGGAGGTCCGTCCCGTCCCGGGTCACCGTGTCGCCGTCGATGTCGTCGCGGTCGTCAAGCAGGAACTCGACGGCGAGGTCGGCGGCCGTCTCGGTCCCCTCTGGATGGGGGCTGCAGTCCGCGCGGACGACGGCTTCGTCGCCCTCGATTTCCGGCCGCAGGGTCAGCCGGGGGCGGCCGCCGCCCCCGTCGCCGTCACTGCCGTCCCCTGCCTGGGTGTACTCGTCGCCGTCGCTGTGGCCCGAACCGCTTCGCCCGCCGGAGACGCCACCGCTTCGACCGCCTGCGCTACCGGAACGTCCAGAGGTGTGTGCCCCGCTCGATTCGAGGGTCCCCGGGAACGCGCGGACGGTGAGGTCGTGCTTGCCGTCCGGTGCGCTAAGGCGGATGATGTATCGGCCCGGCGTGTCGGGGACGAAGTGTTCGACCGGGTCGTCTCCGAGTGTGGCAGTGGACTGTACTGGTGCGCGCGCGACGTGCCAACTGTACGTCGCTGTCGGGTCCGGGTCCCGGGGTGCGAGCTCGATCTCGTCACCCGTCGCCACGAACCGCGGCGGTCCAGGATGGTGCATAGGTTCACTGCGATTGTCAGTGTCTTTGTACTTGGGGTCGCCGAGAGCTTCCCACCGCCGGCAGCACCGCTTTCTGGCCGCGGCGTGTACCACCCCTGTGCCCGACTACCGACGCGACGCGGGGTTTGCCCTGCTCTGTGGACTGGCACTCGTCGCGTATCTGCGCCGGGCCGGCGCACTCGACACGCTCTGGGCAGAACCCGCCGTCGCCATCGGCGTGACCGGCGCGCTGGGTGTCGAGGCGCTCTTCGTTCTTGACACACCCGTCGCGTCGCTGTGGGAGCGCCGTGGCGTGCGCACGGCTTCGGCGGTCACTCTCCTGGCTTGCGCTGGCGGACTCGCGGTCCGCCTGGGCCCGGTCGTCGTCGCCGCGGCGTGCTGGGGGCTCATAACGTACTTCGTCATCCTCGCTGTGAGCCTGTGTTACCGGTGACCGCCGGCCCCTCAGCGACAGTTCAGTGAACGGTATCGACGGATAGACCGGCGTCAGGTGGTTTTCGGAACCTGCTCATCTCAATCAGGCATCTGCATCTAACGCTTTCATATGTATCTATACACGTTTACTGGCTGTTTCTATGTCTATTGATCCAGTTTTCAAACATACACTCGCGCTACTCTGTCTATAACACCTTATACATGTATGGATAGGGGTTTTATATTCTTTATCTGCGATATTTAAAATCTTTTTGAGGATATAGGGATGTAATCAGCCATTTTTGCCCATACAGAGGCCTGGATTCCGTGAAAGAACGAGGAGAGTTGAAACTGTAGTCGTGTGGAACCGTCAGGCAATGATAAGATGTCAGAGGCAGCTCTGCCTCACACGGGAATCCGTTACTCACTCCGGACCCGGAAAACGGGCTGTTAGCACGCCCTCGTCGCCCAGTAACTGTCCTCACGTCGCACCCCCGATGTCTCACAGACCACAGCGTATTCTCGCCTCGCTTCGGATAACAGTCGTACGGCTATTATTCACCTGGATTACGAGATCCCTGCGGCCGATGTCTGGCCATCGAGCCGTTCTTCCGGGGCTCCGGCATCAAAAACCATAATGAACCAACAATTAGTTTGCGATAGTTCAGTGATCTCGGTGGTTACACCGGCGTTTCAGACTATTGTCCGACCAAATCAGTCGATTTTCCGCTAGCCACCCAGATTACATGATTAATCATTGCTATCTTTGGCATATTTGTCGCTCTCTGACAAGAGCCGGGACGGAATCTCCCACGAGAGCAATCAGTAAAGAAACGGTTGTTCACGACGGTTCTCCGTAACATCGCCCTCTCAGTCAGCCGTCCGTTTCAGTCGCCGCCCCGCTAGTACGCGTGCCGGACCCGAAGACGAGATCACAGTCGCGGGTGTGCATCGACGGCGCGCATGTGTCGACAGGACTGCGGATCGAACGGCCGCTGTGCGACGTGGCAGTTGCAGTCGACGGCCGATCCACCGTTGACGATGACTGTGTGGGTCACTTCCTGCTCGACTGCAGACCCCATCGTGTCTGTCTCGTCGGCTGGCGAGAGCAACACCGTCCCGTCGTCCACGACTGTGAAGGAGAACCGCTCGCGGTAGTCCGCCCAGTCACGGTCCCGATTGCGGTCGACCGTCTCCCTGAGCACCTCGATGTGTTCCCGGCCCCGGTCGGGGTCTGCGCCTGTATCGGTCATACGCTGCAGTACGCGAATCCGGGGCTTAGATGTTTTCCCACCGCTATCAGAACGGCTCAACGTCTTTCGTCAGACCGAGCACGCAGCTATACCGACGACTGGGCTAGTAGGTACTACTGCACCGAGGTAGGGTGTCCGAGCGGAAACCGACGCGGGACCGACTCAGTCGTCGCTCGGTGCCGCCGCGCCGCCAGAGCTGACGCCGGTTCCCGGGCCGACCTCGATGTTTAGCTCGTCGAGTTTCTCCTCGGTGACGACGCCGTCCGCCCAGCCGCGAACCTCGTAGTACTCCTCTTTCAGTTCGTCAAGCTCGGCAAGGTCACCCTCGGAGCCGCCCTGCGCCGGGACAGCGTGCTCGTTGCCCTCGACGAAGCGTGACGGGAGGTCGTCGTCGGCTCCGTCGAAGCCCGCGAGGTTGTTGTAGTACCGCTCGAGGTTGTAGACGCGTTCGCCGGCTTCCATCAGTTCCTCCTCGCTCACGTCCAGCCCGGTCATGCCGTTGTACTGCAGGACGTACTCCTCGATGCCTTCGGCGAAGGCGTTGAACTTGCAGATGTCGAAGGAGTCGCTGATGGCATGGAGATCCTGGAAGGTAGCGCACAGCTCACCTTTGCCCTCCCACTCTCGCGGGTCGACCTTCTCCGGGATGCCCAGAATCTCCGCCGCTGGCGTGTAGCCGCGCAGGTGACACGCCCCGCGGTTCGAGGTCGCATAGCCAATCGCCATCCCCTTCATACAGCGCGGGTCGTACGCGGGGATGGACTGGTTTTTGACCGTCAGCGTGTCCGTCGTCACGTCGCCGAACTCCTCGGCGAGGTGTTCCTGCCCTTCGGCCATGTGGTCTGCGAGTTCCGTCTCGCGGTGGGCGACCCTGCCGAGCATGTCGATCATCTCGTCGGCGTCGCCCCACGCGATTCCGTCGTCCAGCTCGTCGAGCTTGCCTTCCTCGGTTAGTTCCATCGCCTGGGCCATCATGTTGCCCGCCTCGATGGTGTCTATCCCGTAGTCGTTACACCGGTCGATCATCACGGCGATCTTGTCCCGCTCGTCGGTCGCGGAGTTCGGGCCGAGCGCCCACGCGGACTCGTACTCGTAGGACTCCATCCGGACGTTCAGATCCTCGCCCTTGTGCATCGTCTGGACCTCGACCTCCTTCTTGCAGGCGACCGGGCAGGAGTGACAGGTCGGCTCGTCGACCAGGATGTTCTCCCGGACGTTCTCGCCAGAGACGTTCTCCGAGTCGATGATGCGCTCGCCGTCGCCTTCGGCGTCCGAATACGACCGCGTCGAGGAGTACCGACCGTTTTTCGTCGGGAGGCCGTCCATCTCCTCGGTGACGTTCATCAGGACGTTGGTGCCGTACATCGAGAGTCCGCCTTCGTTGGGCGCGGTCACGTCGGACTCCTGGATGACCTGCATCGCCTGCTTGTGGCCCTCCTGGAACGTCTCCTGGTCCTCGGGCTTTGGCATATTGGTGGCCGCTTTTACCACAACGGCCTTGAGGTTCTTGTTGCCCATCACACAGCCAGTGCCGCCCCGGCCCGACGCGCGGTCGTCCTCGTTGACGACACAGGCGTACTTGACTTCGTTTTCACCGCCGGGCCCGATGGCCATCACCGAGAGGTTCTTGCCCAGTGTGCCCTCGTCGATCTCGCCTTCGAGGTCGTCGACCGTATCGTGGACGCCCTGGCCCCAGAGGTGGGATGCATCGCGCAGTTCCGCTTCGCCATCCTCGACGAGCGCATACACTGGCTCGTCGGCCTGGCCCTCGAAGAGGAGTCCGTCGAAGCCCGACCACTTCAGCCGCGCCCCGGACCAGCCGCCGTGGTGGGAATCAGTGACCGTCCCTGTCAGCGGCGATTTCGTGCAAATGGCGATGCGGCCGCTCATCGTCACCTGCGTTCCGGTCAGCGGCCCGTTCATGAACGCCAGCAGGTTCTCCGGTCCCAGCGGATCCACGTCGGGCCCCTGGTCGAAGACGTACTTCACGCCGAGCCCGCGCGCGCCGATGTACTTTTTCGCGTCCTCCTCGTCAATACCCTCGTAGGCTACGTCGCCGTCATCGAGGTCGATACGTGCCACGTGATCGTGGAAACCACCCAGATCAGTCATGATTGTATATTACGTTTCGACGTTATAGCTGAACCCTCTTAGAGATTACCGCTACGACACCGGACCGACGAGTGGATCGGCCACAGACGGACTGTCCTGTCAGTACCGGTGTGGCCGAGCCGAGGTCGACGAACACCGGGTGACAGTGACACAACCCGTATCAGACGAGACCCCGCTCCTCGTACACTTCGGCGGCTTCGCGGACGTGCTCGGCGTTGATCTCCGCACCGTACTCGTTTTCCAGTTCGTCGGCGATCTCCTGCAACGTCTCCTTGTCGGCCCCGCTCGGTCGCAGTGCGTTGTATATCTCGAGAATGCGGTCGTCCGGGACTTCGGTCAGTTCGGCCGCCCGCCGGAAGTTCCGCGCGACCTGGGGTCGCCCCTCCTGTTCGGCGATCTGTGCCTGTTTCTCCAGCGTCTCCGGCGAGATGACAAGCTCTTCGCCGTCGATCTCACCTTCGACGACCTTCTCCAGTGTGATCTCCGAGAGTTTCGTTCCCTCGGGCGTTTCGACGTCGTCCGGATTGTCTGCCAGTGGGTAGTGAATGTCGTCGCTCATTGTTACTCGAAGGAGACCTCCATCTCCATCGGGTCTTTGTCTTCGTCCTTGTACCCCATCTCCTTGATGTGCCACAGCGCCGCGAGCGCCTGGTATTTCGGTCGGGCCATCGGGTCGTTGGCGACTGGGACCGGTTCGGGCGTCTCGCCTTTGGCGTACAGCGCCGCGTTCTTGCCGATTGCACGGTACGTTTCGAGGTCGATCAGCGGGGCCTGGGGGAACAGCTCCAGGTTGCTGAGCGGGACGAGATCCTCCTGATGGATGAGCGTCGTCCCGCGCGTCTGAATGCCGATGGAGATGCCCGACCCGGAGAGCTTCGCGCCCCTGAGGCCGATGACGCCGAGGTCGAGGTTGTCAGTGAAGCGTACCACACGGGCCGAGAGTCCCTCTTCTTCGATGCCGGCCATCATCTCGCGGAGGATCTCGGCGAGTTTGACGCCCGCCAGCGTCTCGTCTTTCATCTCGTTGAACCCCGCACTGATCGAGATGACGACCTCGTCCGTGTCCGTGCCCTCCTCGGCGACGCCTTTCTCTGACAGGACCAGTGTCCGCTCCTGCTGTTGTGCTTGTGCCATCGTCAGATGTCCTCCGGGTCGACCGCGAACCGAACCTGTTTCTTTTCCTCCCAGTCCTCACCTTCGAGGCGGTGACCCGTCCCGGGACCCTGGTAGTCGTTGGGGTCGTTGACGGCGCTGACGACGTCGAAGTCGCCGTCGCCCTCGAAGATGCCCGAGGTCTGGATGTAGTCGCCGGCGACGCGGCCTTTGAGGATGCCGAGCAGGTTCTCGGCGATCTCCTCGAAGCCGTTATCGGCCAGGATCTTCACGAGCTCCGCGCCGTTGAGACCCTCTTCCATCATCTCCTCGGCAGCCTTGATGTCCTCGGCCGTGCTGCGCTCGGGCATGTCCTTGCTGCCGTTGGCGTAGACGGCGGCCTCGACCTCCTCGTCGGAGATCGGCGGGAACCCGAGTTCCTCGAAGACGGACTGGACGGCCTTGGCGGCCCGCTCGCGGTACTCCAGGACGGTGTCCTCGTCGACGGGTTTCGTGCCGCCCTCGACCTGCAGGTCCCGCTGCATGATGTTGTACTCGTCGAAGTCGTAGGAGTCGAACGTCGACCCGGCGAACATGTTGTCGTAGTTCGGGACGGCGCTGTACCCCGAGAAGATGAAGTCCGTGCCGGCGAGGAACTGCGGCATCATCCGGGCGGTGCGGCGCTTGTCCGAGTGGGTGAACGTCTGGTCGTTCCCGGAGGCGACTTCGAGGTCGGCCATCATCGTGATGAGGTTCTCGGCGGCGACCTCCTTGACGCCGGCCGGGACAGACGTGGGAATCGCGATACAGCTGATACCGCCGTTCTGGAGCCCCTGGACCCCACAGCCTTTCGTGACGAGGATACAGCGGCTCTCCAGATACAGCATCGATTTGCCTTCGGCCTGTCCCATGTTGAGTTCCGATCCGGCCCCCGACGTGTACCGCATCTTCAGGCCGCGGGAGGCGTACCCCGAGGCGAGGAACGCCTTGGACCACGGCGTGTCGTCGCCGTCCTTGAACACGTCTTCGGTGCCGTAGACGGAGACGGTCTCGGCGTAGCCGGTCATCCCGCGCATCCCGAGTTCGAGTTCAGTCGCCTCCTCGACGGCACACTGCGTGATGACGCCGCCGCGACCGCACTGGGCCCCGATCTGCTGTGCGAGGGCTGTCAGCGGGGCCATCCGGGCGACCCCGACCGTGTTCTCGATCTCGTAGAACCCCCGGAGCGCGGCCTCCGCGGCGTCCGCGGCGATCTGTGCCACGTTGTCCTCGACGCTGGTGACGTGGCACTGGTTGCCCGGTGTCTGGCGCGTCCGCATCTTCTTCATCGCCATGATGATCTCGGCGGTGTCGAGGTGGTTGACGACCGCCGACAACTTCGCCGGCGTCATCGCGGTCGTCAGTTCGACGATGTCCTCGCGCGGCACGTTGATGTCGACGAGGTCGCGGGCGACCTGTTCGGAATCAGTCGCCATCGCCTCCTCGGCCTTGTCGACGTTGATCGCGTAATCGGCGATGAACCGGTCGATGAAGTCGAACTCCTCGCGGTCTTTCCCGTCCATCTCGACGATTTTCCCGTCCTCGACAGTTATGCTCGGATCGGGGTCGTTCGGACTCTCCATCGCGACGAATCCGACCTCCGGCCACTCGTTCACGAACCCGTCTTCCGTGACAGCCCGTTCGTCCAGCGCCTCGAAGCGTTTCGACCGCTTCGGCGCTGTCTCCTCGAGTTCGCCTGAGCCATCGGCTACAGGCTTGTCATCATCTGTCATACACATATCTCATTGGAGTGTCAGGTTATATAATTTTGCGTTTTTATTATTCAAGAATATAAAGAAAATATAAGTAAGGCAACCATAGTTGTATTTCGGGTCTGAGATAGGGCTATCGGCCGGTGCCAGTGAGAAGTGGCCGTCCGTGTTGGGACGCCAACGAAACGCTACTGCAGGCGACAGTCCTGTCGACATTCCGAAGTACGACAGGAGGTCGGCGACACACGGCCGGTCTCAGCCTTCGAAGGCGTCGACACCGGCCTGTGCGACCTCCATGTCCTCCTCGGCACTGCCGCCCGAGACACCGACGCCGCCGACGACGGTGCCATCGGCGTCCTCCAGCGGGTAACCACCCCCGAAGGTGACGATGCGGCCGTCGTTTGTCGTTCCCAGTCCGTACAGCGACTCGCCGGGCTGTGAGACTTCGTGAATTGTCTTCGTATCCAGTTTCAGCGACACCGACGAGTAGGCCTTGTTCTGCGCGATGTCGATGCTCGCCAGGAGCGCGCCGTCCATCCGGTGGAAGCCGACGAGGTTCGCCCCGTCGTCCATCACCGCGATGCACATGGGAACGTCTATCTCCTCGGCTTTCTCCTCTGCCGCTGCGATAATCGTCTTTGCAACGTCGAGTGTTACCGCTGTCATAGTGAAGTCCGTCCGCACCGTCGTCGTGACAGAAAATAAAACTATCCCCCCAGCTAGGAGTTCTTCCTTCGAGCGGAGCTTTTCGCTGCCCACGCGCACTCACCCCGAGATGACCTCGTGCTCGACCGAGACCGGGAAGTCGACAGACTGGAGTATGAAACAGTGCTCCCGGGTCCGCTCCAACAGTACCTCGGCTTTCCTGTCAGGCGACTCGACCTGTAGTTCAACCGTGAGGTCGAATGAGTCGACGGCGGTCGAACCGTCGTCGGGCCGCAGGCGGAGCGTCCCGTCGGCGTTCACCTCCTGAAACGAGAAATCGGAGTTATCGGCCATAACGGTGAACGTGGCGACGTAGCAGTTCGTGAGCGCGATGGCGTAGTAGTTCTCGGGAGCCGGCCCGTCGAATGTCCCGCCGAACTCCTGTGGGATGCCAACCTCGAACTGCCCACGGGACTCAGTCGTCCAGCGGTCGGTGTCGTCCGTCGCAGTGGCCTGTGCGTGGTAGTCTTCCGAGTACTCGACCATACAGTGACTGATGACTGGACGGAAAAAAGCGTATGCACGGCAGGGCGACCATCTCCCCAGTTCGAGTGTCGGCCCTCAGGCCACTGCCGCCAACGGTATATAGAAGCGGTGTGTTATTGTCACTCAGTGACATACAATCGGGTGCTCGTTCTGATCGGGGACGAGGCAGTCGCAGCGCGAAACGCCGAGGTCGGCATCGCGCTCGCGGAGCGGCTGGACGCCGCCGTCCACCTCCTGCGTGTCGTCGAAACACAGTCGTCCCGCCTCTCACTAGGTTCGGACGCACCGACCGTCGCGACCAAGCAGGCAGTTCCGCCGGAGGTCGAGAAATTGATCACGGAGGCAGCGGTGGACGGCAGAATACACACCGCAGAGGGACCCCGACAGGAGCAGGTCCTGCGCTACGCGACCGAACAGGACATCGACCTCGTCCTGATCCGGCCACAGGCGAGCACCAGGGCGTTCGACAGCCTCGTCGACGGCGTGGGGCGGGCGGCCGATATCCCGATTCTCGCAGTTCCCGACGACAAGACGCAGATACAGTTCGAGCAGTTGGTCGTGCCCAACCTGGAGACGGTCCCGAGCGAAGCAGCGACCGAGCACGCTGTGGCGGTCGCCGAGGCGCACGGAACAACAGTGCGCGTCGTCACCGTCATCGACCTCCAGCGGGCGGCCGGGCCGTTCAACGCCGGCGGTGTCTCCGAGGAGTTCATCGAGCGCAAGGAACGGGAACTGCGGTCCCCAGTCGAAGCCGTGGGCGACCCGGACGGCGACCTGACGTTCGAAACGCTCACCGCACCCAACCGGCCTGAGGAGACACTCGACGAGTACGTCGCCGATGCCGGCGCGGACGCCCTGGTCGTCGGCCACGACAAGACCTCCCCGCTGGTCGGGCGACTCCGTCCGACTGGCGTCAATCGCATTCGGCAGACGGTCGACGTGCCGGTACTCGTCGTTCCGTAGAGACGACCCGACACTGGCACGGGACCCGGACTCAGTCCGATGGACCCTTGCCGTCAGTCACGACCGGACGGGCCGGAACCGCAGGGGGACGGCTGACGCGGTCCGCACTGTGCTCGTCCGATAGCTGTTCGAGGGCACGGTGTCTCACTACTTCGGCGTGAATCGCGTCGGTAAGGCCTTCGTGTGCGCCGATAGGCGCAGCGTAGTCGATGCCATCGCGGTCGATATCGAGTTTCTCCGGGACGGTTTCCGCCGTGACGGGCGACGGTGCGACGAACACCGGCACCGCGACCACCGCCTCGTTCGAGACGTTGTACCGCGCACACTCGACGACAGGGTCCTGAAGGACGTAACACGACCGCACCTCGTCGTAGGCCGTCCGGTCCCGCAGTCGTTGTTCGTGGTATTCGACCGTCCGCCGCTGGTCCGACAGGGACCCGCTACCGAGGCCGACGAGGAGCAGCGAGGTCTCCGACGGACGGTCGGCGTGTTCGTCCGCGCGCTCCGCGATGATGTCGGTGAGTGCCGGACTGTGGCCGATGGGGTCACAGAGTGACACCGCATCGCCCCACCGCCGAGCAATCGTGGAGATCACGTGCCTCGTCTCGTTCGTGTACGCAACCGTGAGTGGCACCACCAGCACCGATCCGTCCGCGCGCTCGGGTGCGGTGTCCGCGACAGTTTCGTCCCACGTCTCGTCGTACGTCTCGACCCGCACCGTGGCTGCGGCGTTCCGGTCGCGCAGACGCGCCGCGTGTGTCTGGATCGGCTGTGGCGATTCCGCCGTCTGCCGGCCGACGAGTAGCAGTGTTCCAGGTGTCATGGCTGGCTCTGTAACTTCTTTTGTGTTACTACAACCTCGGTTGTCTTCGTGTCGTGCGTGAGCAAGTGTCAAATAGATTTCGGTGAGCGAGCCGGTTCCCCGTCGGCGACCGCCGACCGGAATTACGACATACCGCGGGACAGCGGGCCGCAGACGCCTCTCCGCGTGTCACCGTCAGCGCTGGGGAAAGCTATTTTATATTTCCCTCGATAGCAGGGGTATGGCGTATCTCGCAGGTGTCGATATCGGCAATTCCAGTACGGAGGTCGCGCTGTTGCGCCAGCGGGACGGGCATCGCCCGGAGTTCTGTGCCAGTGCCCTCTACAGGACGACCGGGCTGAAAGGGACGAAAAAGAACGTCCCGGGCGTCGTAAGTGCGCTCTCCCGGGCCGCAACTGACGCGGACATCGACGTGGACGATATCGAGACGGTGCTTCTCAACGAAGCCGCACCTGTCATCGGCGACGTGGCGATGGAGACGATCACCGAGACCGTCATCACGGAGTCGACGATGATCGGCCACGACCCGTCGACGCCGGGCGGCGTCGGTCTCGGGAAAGGGACGGGCATCGAGATCACGGCGGCGATGGACGAGCACGACCCCGGCGAGCCCGTCGTTTTCCTGGTGCCCGAAACGGTCGATTTCGCCGTCGCCGCCGAAATCATCAACGAATGGTCGGCGGCGGGTTATGAGGTCGCCGGCGCTATCGTCCAGCGGGACGACGCCGTCCTCATTCACAACCGGATCGACATCGACATCCCGATTATCGACGAGGTGTCTGATCTGGGGAAGGTCCCGCGGGGTCAGCCCACAGCCGTGGAAGTCGCGCCCGAAGCGACGGGGCGAACCATCGACGAACTGTCGAACCCCTACGGCATCGCGACTGTGTTCGACCTCTCCTCCGAGGAGACCCAGAAAATAATCCCTGTCGCTCGTGCCCTCGTGGGAAATAAATCTGCAGTGGTCATCAAGACGCCGGCAGGCGACGTCGAGGAGCGGACGATACCCGCCGGCGAACTCCGTATTATCGACGAGCGCGGGAACACGACCGAGGTGCCGGTCGACGAAGGAGCGGACGTCATCATGGACGCGGTGATGGACAGCTGGCCGGTGTCAGACGTTCAGGGGGAGAGCGGGTCGAACATCGGCGGCATGCTGAATCGGGCGCGGAGCCAGATGGCCGAAGTCACCGGGCAGCCGGTCGACGCCATCGAGATCCGGGACATCATGGCGGTCGACACGCTCGTCCCGCAGAAAGTGGAGGGCGGCGTGGCCGACGAGCACAGCATGGAGAGCGCGGTCGCCCTGGCCGCGATGGTGAAAACCCAGCAGCTCCCGATGCAACAGATCGCGGACGGCATCGAGGACGAAATCGGCGCGGAGGTCGTCATCCAGGGCGTCGAGGCGAACATGGCGGTGCTGGGCTCGCTCACGACACCGGGGACGGACCACCCGCTCGCGATCCTCGACATGGGCGGCGGGTCGACCGACGCGGCGTACATGGACGAGGACAAGGAAATCGATTCGATCCACCTCTCGGGTGCCGGCGACCTGGTCACGATGCTCATCGACTCCGAACTCGGGCTGGACGACCGCGACCTGGCGGAGGCGATCAAGAAGTACCCCTCGGCGAAGGTCCAGTCCCTCTACAGCATCCGCGAGGAAGACGGAACGGTCGACTTCTTCGACGATCCCGTCGACCCGAGCCTCTACGGCCGGACGGTCGTCCTCGAAGACGGCGGGAGCATGCGGCCGGTGCCGGTCGACAAATCCCCAGAGGAGATACGCCGCGTCCGGCGGCGGGCCAAACGGAACGTGTTCGTCGAGAACGCCGAGCGTGCGCTCAACATCATCACACCGACGGAGAGCATCAGGCGGCTACCGTTCGTCGTCATGACCGGCCGCTCCGCGCTCGATTTCGAAATCCCGGAGATGATCTCCGACGCGATGGCCGAGTACGGCATCGTCTGTGGCCGGGCGAACGTCCGCGGCGAGATGGGACCGCGGAACGCCGTCGCGACCGGACTCGTGCTGTCACACGTCGGCGGCGAGGGCTATCTGGACCTGGAGATCCCGTCCGGGCTCTCGACGTCGCTGGAACGGTCCACGGTCTGACACCGCGGCCGTCGTGGGGCCGACACAGCGACACGAACTGTGGCGGGACAGCGTTCGCAAATACGAAACTGCGCCACCTGATTTTATAGTTGTGAGTGTAGAACAGAGACGTATGAGTGGGTGCCGCGGCCCAGTCGATCAGAACGACCAGATCCCGCGCGTGTTCGTGTGGTGCATCGGCGAGGAGCTACCGGACCCAGTGGAGTACATCGAGTACGGCTTGGAAGAGGAGGGTGTCTCGTGGGCGGTCCAGTCGGGCTTCGACGGCGACGGTGTCCCGGTCGCCTACGACGCCTCGGTCAGTTCGCCGCTGAAGATCGGGGTGAGCGTGACGCCGGCTCAGCGAGTGGTCGTCCACCACAAGCAGCTACCCGACGACGACCCGATGTTCGACATTCCCCACGTGACCACTGAAACCGCCCGGAAGCTCGGCTCGAACGCCGCCCGGCTCGCGAAGGGGACGCCGCTCAAAACGGTCGCCTGACCGGCCGGGACGGAGACAGTATTTTTTGTCAGGGGGTCGCAATCGGGAGCGTGTATGGCACCGGAACACACGGCCTACATCGAGACGTTAGCACACGTGAACTGCGGCGCGTGTGACGGCTACTGGGGGCTGAGCGACATCACCAGAACAGACCTGACAGACCGTGACTGGACCTGTCCCCATTGCGGGACGGAGAACCGGATCGGCGAACTCGTCGAGGAGTGATCCCGCGTATGAAAATCTACACCCGACGCGGCGACGAGGGACAGACCGACCTGCGGGACATGAGCCGAGTCTCGAAGGGGAGTCCCCGCATCGAGGCGTACGGCAACGCGGACGAACTGAACTCGCTCATCGGGACGATCCGGCCGACGGGCTACGAGGATATCGACGAGGACCTGGCAGCGGTGCAGAACCACCTCCACATCGTCCAGGCCGACTTCGCCAACCCGGATCCCGACCCCGACGACCCGGTCATCGAGGAGCGACACGTCGACCAGCTGGAGACGTGGATCGACGAGGCCTCGGCGGAGCTCGACCCGCTCGAATCGTTCATTCTCCCCGGCGGGAGCGACGCCGGGGCGGCGCTCCATCACGCGCGCTCGGTCTGTCGGCGCGCCGAGCGGCGAGCGGTCGCGTTCCAGGCCGAGGCCGACGGGGTCAACGGGCAGGCGGTCGCCTATCTGAACCGGCTCTCGGACCTGCTGTTCACGCTGGCCCGTCTGGTCAACGAACGCGAAGGTGTCGCCGAGGCACATCCGACGTACTGAACAGCTGGTCGTCGTTTCAGTGTCTGGGCAGCGACGAGCCGGCCGCTCGGCCCGTCCGGAGATAGAACTATACGTTCGTGCCGAGATAGCGTGGAACAGACCGATGGCGTCGACACTCGATCCGCAAGTGCAGGAGTACCTCCACGGGCTCTCGGAGCAGGGACTGCCGCCGCTGTACCGGTTGCCTCTGGCCGAGGCCCGCGAGACCTACCGCGACCTGAGCGTGCCCGACGAGCCGCCGGAGCCAGTCGACTCGGTCACGGACAGGACCATCCCCGGCCCGGACGGCGAGGTTCCGATCCGCATCTACTGGCCGACGACTGACGGACCGCGACCGGCTATCGCGTTCTTCCACGGCGGCGGCTGGATGCTCGGGGGCATCGAAACCCACGACGCGCTGTGTCGGGCTCTCACCAACGCGGCTGACTGCGTCGTCGTCGCCGTCGACTACCGGCTGGCTCCGGAACACCGGTTCCCGGACGGCCTGGAGGACTGCTACGCCGCGACGCAGTGGCTCGCAGCCAACGCCGAGGAGATCGGTGCGACGCCCGGTGCACTGGCCGTCGCCGGGGACAGCGCCGGTGCGACGCTCGCACTTGGGGTCAGCCTCCTCGCTCGTGACAGGGACGGCCCGTCTATCGGTTACCAGGTGTTGGCGTATCCGCCAGCAGAGTTCGGGTTCGACACGGACTCCTACGAAGAGAACGCACAGGGATACTTCCTGACGCGGAAGGACATGGAGCGGTTCTGGAACGGCTACGTCCGGAGCGAACTGGACGGCGATCATCCGTATGCCGCCCCGCTACAGGCCGAACGGCTGGACGGACTGCCGCCAACGTTCCTCCTCACCTGTGGGTTCGACCCGCTCCGGGACGACGGCCGCGCGCTCGCGGACCGTCTCGACGCCGCGGGCGTCCCGACCCGCCACGTCCAGTACGACGACATGATCCACGGGTTCCTGACGATGCTCGCCGACCCGGAACTCGACCGCGCGCGGGAGGCCATCGACGAGATCGGCGACGCGGTTCGGTCGGAACTGGGGTGAGACAATCCGGAGTGTAACCCCGGCAGCAGTCGATACGCTGTCGTAGGCAGTCACGCCGCGGGTGCGTCACTATGTTTTATTGTGATAGTTGATAGACAGTTCTGTGGGATGGTTGAACAAACCACACTAGACGGAGCTGTATCGATTGTGACGGGCGGGGCCGGCGACATCGGGGGCGGTATCGCCGCCGAGCTCGCGGCCGCGGGCAGCGACGTCGTCATCGCCGACGTGGACGTGATGGAGTCGGCGTACAACCAGCGGTCGTCTACCGAGATGGCCGGTACCGAGCGCGCCCAGGATGTCGTCGACCGCGTCGAGTCCGAGGGCCAGCGCGCTCACGTCATCGACTGCGACGTGACGAAGGCAGACCAGGTCGAGGCGATGGTCAAGGCGGTCGTCGACGAGTTCGGCCGCATCGACGTCCTCGCGAACAACGCGGGCGTCATCACCGTCGCCCCGGTCGAGGAAATGGCCGAGGAGGAGTGGGACACGGTCATGGACGTGAACATGAAGGGGATGTTCCTCACGGCCCGGGCCGCGGCCCCGCATCTCAGGGAGACGGAGGGTTCGATCGTCAATACCGCCTCAATCGCGGGGTCTATCGGGGCCGCCGGCCTCGCCCACTACTGCGCGTCGAAACACGCCGTCCTCGGGTTTACCAAGTCGCTGTGTCTCGAACTCGCGCCGGACGTGACAGTCAACGCCATCTGTCCGGGCATCGTCGAGACGCCGATGTGGGAGGACGTGCTGACACCGGAACTCGGGGAGGCCTACGAGGACACCATCGACCGGACGATCCCGATGGGCCGCGACCAGACCCCCGAGGACATGGGTCGGACCGTGGTCTTCCTCGCAGAGAACCGGAACATCACCGGGCAGGCGGTTGTCGTCGACGGCGGCATCTTGCAGAACGTCATCTAGAACGACCCGACGGGGGCCGGCCGCTACGACGGCCGGCCCCGCCACATGTTTTTTAGTAACCGCGCGGCGATAGGTAGCGTACCGTGTCATACATTGTCAAGATGCCGAAGCTCGGGCTGGAGATGGAACAGGGAACCGTGCTCGAATGGACCGTCAGGCAAGGCGATGAGGTCTCGGAGGGCGAGATGATCGCCGAAGTCGAGTCCGAGAAGAGCATCGGCGAAGTCGAGGCACGCGAGGACGGGACGCTCCGGCGCGTCTACGCCGAGGAGGGGGACGCTGTGCCGCCGGGAACGCCGATCGGCATCTTCGCAGCGCCGGACGCCGACATTGCCGACCTGGAGGCGGAAGCCGAGGCCGAACTGGAAGGCGACGCCGAGACGGCTGAGAGCGAGGGCGAAACAGCCGCGACAGAGACGGCAGAAGCATCGGGAGCGGTCGCCGCGACTCCCGAAACGGCAGGGGGCGGCGGTGACGACGGGAGCCAGACGGGCGACACTGGAGGGAGCAGCGACGACGTGAAGGCCTCGCCGCGTGCACAGAAGCGAGCCGAAGAACTGGGCGTCGACCTGGCGACTGTCGAGGGGACCGGGTTCGACGGTGCGGTCACGGAAGACGACGTCGAAGCGGCCGCCGACGCGGCCGAGAGCGAACCGGCGGGCGAAGGCGACACAGAGGAAGTGAAAGCCTCACCGCGTGCGCAGAAGCGGGCCGAGGAGTTAGGCGTCGACCTGACCACCGTCGACGGGACCGGCTTTGAGGGTGCGATTACCGAAAGTGACGTCGAGGCCGCCGCCGAGGCGGAACCACCCGTCAAGAGGGCCGAGCGACAGCGCGGTGGCGTGGAGTGGCTCTCGGCCGAACGGCCGGAACTGGACCGGTACGAACGGGTCACAGCCACCGCGGACCCGCCCGCCGGTGAGGCGCTGTTCGAGACGATGGAAGCGGTCCGGACAGCCTTCGAGCAGCGCGTGACGATGACCGACGTGGCGCTCGTCCTCGCCTCGACGACGCTCACCGAACACGCCGTCATGAACGGCACGTTCACCGAGTCCACCCACCAGGTCGCGGAGCCACAGCACATCGCCCTCGTCGCCGACATCAACGGCTCGGTTTCGGGAGTCATCCCCGACGCGGCGAACAAGTCCCTCACCGAGATCGTCGACATCCGCCAGTCGGTCGACGGCGAGAGCGAGCCGTCCCACCAGGCCACCTTCACCGTCACGAACGCCGCCGAGACCGACGGCAGCGGTCGGCTGATCAATCCGCCGGCCGTCGCGGCGCTCGAACTAGATCCGACCGGCGAGCGGGCCGTCCCGGGCGAGAACGGCGTTACTATCCAGCCGCTCGTGACTGCCAGCCTGACGTATGACACGCGCGCGATTGGTGCCGGGGAGGCGCAGGCGTTCCTCGACGGGTTCTTCGAGCGGGCGGCACGAGCGTCGGAACTCGTTCTCGGCTCGTACCGCGGGCGGGAGTGAGTTCGAGGCGCGCGTCGCCGTCTCGGCGCTTCTACCGCAGACCGTCGGCGCCGATCACGCTGTGGCCGATCTACAAAAAGCTAGACATTCATATATAATGAAAAGAAATTATAGAAAGCTATGCAAGCCGCAACCTATCACGGTCCGAAAGACATCCGGGTCGAAGAGGTAGCCGAAGGGAGTGTAGACGCGGGAGAGGTTCGGATCGATATCGACTCGTGCGGGATCTGTGGATCGGATCTCCACGAGTACACCGCCGGCCCCATCTTCGTGCCGGAGGGAGAGCCACACCCAGTATCGGGAGAGAAAGCGCCGATCCGGATGGGACACGAGTACAGCGGCACAATCACAGAAGTGGGTGACGCAGTGACAGACCTGTCCGTTGGGGATGCCGTGGCTATCAATCCCATCCTCTACTGCGGCGAGTGCCGGCAGTGTCACGAGGGGAACTACCACATCTGCGACTCAATCGGTTTCATCGGTCTCTCCGGTGGGGACGGTGGGTTCGCCGAGAGCGCCGTCGTCGACGCTGAGCGGGCTGTCCCGCTGGGAGACGACGTGCCCGTCGAACACGGTGCGTTGGTTGAGCCGCTGAGCGTCGGCCTGCACGCGGTTCGCCGGTCGGAACTACAGGCCGGTGACGCGGTTGCCGTGTTCGGGAGCGGGCCGATCGGTCTCTCGGTGATCCAGTGCGCTCGCGCGGCCGGTGCGGGACGGATTTTCGTCTCCGAACCGCGCGACGCCAGGCGGAACCGGGCCGATGACTGCGGAGCCGATGAACTCATCGATCCGACGACGACTGACCCGGTCGAGTACATCCAGTCGCACACGGACGGCGGAGCCGACGTTACGTTCGAAGTCGCCGGCGTCGAACCCTCGTTCAACGCAGCAGTCGAGAGCACGGCCCCGAGTGGCCGGACGACTATCGTCAGTATCTGGGAGGAAGAGGTGAACACACATCCGAACACCCTCGTCCTCGGTGAGCGGACGGTGACTGGAACGCTCGCTTACCTCGGCGGACCGCGGTCGGGCGAGGAGTACGGAATGGTGATCGACATGCTCGCTGACGGCCGCCTGAACCCCGAACCGTTCATCACTGGCCGAATCGGCCTGGAAGAGATCGTCGAGGAAGGGTTCGACCGGCTCATTGACCCCGAGAGCGACCACGTCAAAATCCTGGTCAAACCCGACATGACGTAGCGGCTCCGACCACACCAAGGGGGAGATTTGGTCCCCTCAGGGGTTCTCGACTGTCGTCGCGTCCTGCAGCAGCGCGCCCGCGTCGGCCGCGGCACCGAGCGCGGCGTCGACATCTACCAGTCGCGGCCCGTTGGCGACGGGCGTGATCTCGACAGTCGCGTCGACCAGTTCGAGTTCCCGCTCGCCGTCCGCGCCGACGACGCCGTCCTCGACTGTGAACGTCGCGGGCTCGTCCCAGTCCAGTGGGTCGTGATCGACGACCCCGACCTCGGTCGTCATCCCCGGTGCGAGGATTCCCCGGATCGTCCGGGCTGCGTCCGCAGGGTCACCCAGGCGGAGCGCCGCGCCGCCCGGCTCGTCGGGGGCCAGCGGCTCCAGACAGCCAGCGACGCAACTGAGGCCGATTTCGGACGGGTGCGCCCGCGAGACGACCCCACCCAGCAGTTCCGAGGGGTCGATGACGGCGCGGGTCCCCACGAACGGACGGTCCGTGACTTCGACGGCGGCCAGCCCGGTGAGTCGCTTCGTGCCGTTGACGTCATCGGCTACTACTTCGATTTTCCCGTGTCGATAGGTGACGGAGTCGTCGGCGATGACGTCGCTCGCGACGACGGCCGCGGCCGCGCCGGCGGTCGTCCCGTCGACCGGCGTCGGAACGACGTTGTTCGTCCCGGTCGAAACGGAGACGAGCGGCACGTCGCCGAGTTCCATCGCCGCGTCGCGGGTCGTCCCGTCGCCGCCCAGCACGACCACCGCGTCGGCGTGCTCGCGGAAGTGGGCCGCCGCGCGCCGCGTGTCGGCCGCCGACTTCTCGACGGGCATGTCCACCTGTTCGATAGTGACGCCGTCGGGAGCCTCCGAAACCGCGTGGGCCGCGATACCGGCGTTGTCCGGCATGACCGCGACGGTCGGGGTGTCGGGAACGATGGTCAGGCCCGCAAGGACGCACTCGGCGACGCGGCGCTTAGCGTAGTTGTCGACGACGCTCGCGCCGCCGGTGAGGCGGCGGATGTCGCGACCGGCGGCCGGATTGACGACCAGGCCTACGCGAGCCACGTGTTCAGGTTATCCGCTCGATAGCGTGCTGGACCTCGTCCCCGTCGGGCAGGACCTCCTGTTCGAGCGGCGGGCTGAACGGCATGTGCGTGTCCGGCGTGCCGACCCGCTGGATCGGCGCGTCGAGGCTGAAGAAGGCCTCTTCCTGCGCTCTAGCGGCGACTTCGGCGTGGATGCCGTAGGAGAGCGGGCTCTCGTCGGCGACGACGAGGCGGCCCGTCTTCTCGACGCTCTCGACGATGGTGTCCGTGTCGAGCGGGTACAGCGACCGGGCGTCGATGACCTCGACGTCGATGTCGCCGTCCAGGGTCTCGGCCACGTCCAGCGACTCGCCGACGAGGCGCTGGGTTGCGACGACGGTTACGTCGTCGCCCTCCTGTTCGATGCTCGCCTCACCGATGGGGACGGTGAAATCCTCGTCGGTCGGGACCGACCCCTTCTGCTCGTAGATCATCTTGTTCTCGAAGACGAACACGGGGTCGTCCGAGCGGATGGCGGCCTTGGTGAGGCCCTTCGCGCTGGCCGCCGTCCCGGGTGCGACCGCTTTCAGGCCGGGGAAGTGGGCGATCCAGGCGTGGACCGTGCCGGAATGCTGGCTGGCGGCCCCCATGCCGCCGCCCTCGGTCGTCCGGACGGTGACGGGCATCTCCGTCTTCCCGCCGAACATGTAGCGCATCTTCGCCATCTGGTTCATGATCTGCTCCATCGAGACGCCCATGAAGTCGCTGAACATGAGTTCCACGACCGGTCGCGTGCCGGTCGCGGCCGCGCCCGTCGCAGCGCCCATGAACCCGGCCTCGGCGATGGGGGTGTCCCGAACGCGTTCCTCGCCGAACTCCTCGAAGAGATCGCCGGTCACTTCGAGGACGCCACCGAACAGGCCGACGTCTTCGCCCATGATGTACACGTCCTCGTCGCGCTCCATCTCCTCACGGAGGGCCTGTCTGATGGCCTCCCGAACGGTCATCGTCTCAGTCTGTTCCGGATCGAGTTGCGCCTGTGCAGTCATCGTGTGTCACCTCCGCGCGTCCCCCCGTCGGCACGCGGGCGGGCCGCGAACTGTTCGATTTCGGGGACCGGTTCGCCGAACATGTCCTCGTAGGCCTCGGAGGGATCGGGCATGTCCGCGTCCTGTGCGTAGTCGACGGCATCGGCGATGGTTTCCTCGACCTCGGACTGGAGCTCTTCGAACTCGGACTCGGTGAGTTCGCCACGGTCGATGAGCCGCTGTTTGAACGACTCGATGGCGTCGCGCTCCTGCCACTGCTCGATTTCCTCTTTCGTGCGGTACGGCTGCTCGTCGCCCTCGTAGTGACCGCGGTAGCGATACGTCTCAGCCTCGATCAGCGTCGGCCCGTCGCCCGCCCGGGCGCGCTTCCGGGCCTCCTCGACGGCCTCGGCGACAGCGGTGACGTCCATACCGTCGACGGTGACGCCCGGAATGTCGTAGGCCTGGGCCGTGTCGCTGAGGTTCTCGACGTTGTGCTGTTTCTCGACCGGGGTGGCCTCGCCGTACTGGTTGTTCTCGACCAGGAAGACGGCCGGGAGGTCCCACGTCGAGGCCATGTTGATCGCCTCGTGGACCTGTCCCTGTGCGACGGCCCCGTCGCCGAGGAAGCCAAGGGCGACCTTGTCCAGGTCTTTGTAGTCGATGGTGAGCGCCGCACCGGTCGCCATGGGCGGGCCGGCACCGACGATGCCGTTCGCACCGAGCATCCCCGAGTCCACGTCGGCGATGTGCATCGAGCCCCCCTTGCCGTTGCAGTAGCCGTCCTGTTTGCCGAACAACTCGGCCATCATCAGCTCAGGGTCGAGCCCCTTCGCGATGCAGTGGCCGTGCCCCCGGTGCGTACTGGCGATGTAGTCGTCCGGATCGAGCGCCGCACAGGCACCGACCCCGACCGCTTCCTCACCGATATAGAGGTGGACGAACCCCGGGATTTCACCGTCTGCGAAGTACTCGCCTGCTGTCGTGTCGAACTCCCGTATCAGGAGCATCCGACGCAGGGCTTCGAGCCGTCCGTCGTCCGTGGCTAGTGTATAGTCTGCCATACTACGTTAACTGATGACACTTAACACGATATTAGTAGTACCGATTATTATTTGGTAGTATCAAAAGATAATATCCCTCGAAGGCGAATATGCAAGGCTATCTGATAGAAACCGAGAGTAGTTCCTCAGGTGTCGGGTCCCGAAACCGGTACCGCGTCGGTGACCGTCGGACCGCGAACAGCTCCAAAACGACGACCAGTCGCCGGCCATCGCTGAGCGTTCCGCGACAGAGCGGACCCCGACTCGTGATGACGAGGTACGGCGGGGCCGGGATCGGTCTGCCCTGCACTGTCTCGCCCATCGCTGCCGTCCCAGTCTGTAGCATCGCAAGGAGGTCCGCGGCCAGCCCCTGCTCTCGAAGGAGGTGCTCCAGCGGCTCCGTCACTGCACCGGATTCCTGCACGTCGTCGGTCGGCCAGGCGGTGGCCACCGAGTGGCCGGCGTCGATAACCGACTGCAGGGTCTCGCGATGCGCTTCGAGGAGCCGCGTTCGAATTGTCGACTCCAGCTGTGTCACAGGCACGTGTTAGAAGGGTACATTCAAAAAGCAAACTGTTCTGTCAGGAGCGGTCGACGCAAACGAGCTTTCGGCGCAGTATCGTCCAATACAGAGACACTTTCTCCCTTTCCACAGGTATATCGAAAAGAAACTGTTTCGACAGTCACCAGTAACTGACAGAACAGATTAATTAATGAATAATAATGTGATATACGTCAACAACTGTCGGTTACGTGTGAGAGGATCTAGCTCTCAAAAAAACGGCCGGCCGTTCGAAGCCAGCAGGAGATACCACCGCAGGTGGCGGGTACTCGGCCGTCGAATAACAACTGTACGGGTATTAGATTCTACCGGAGACCGGGCAGCCGTCCGCGATTGCTATCGGTAGATCTGTCGATAAAACAAACAGTGCTATCACTCGTGGGCCAGGTTGACCTCGATGACGTTGGCAGCCTGTTGTACCGTGTCGATGAGGTGCGCTTTGCGGCCCGGCGATTGCAACCGATTAATGGGTGCGGTGATACTGATAGCGGCCTCGCGTCGGTCGCCGGTATCGATGGGGACCCCGACACAGCCGGTCCCGTCGACCCGCTCCTCGGTGTCGTCGGCGACCCCCCGCTCTCGGATCGTCTCGAGCTCCGCGAACAGCGTCTCGCGGTCTGTGATGGTATTCTCCGTCTCGGCTGGCAGCCCGCGAGTCTCGATGATTTCGGCGACCCGGTCGTCGTCGAAACTCGACAGGAGCGCTTTGCCGATAGCGGTCTTGTGGAGGTGGATGCGCTTCCCGAGGCGCGTATCGAGCGCGACCGCCTGGTCGCCGCTGGTCGTATGGATGTAGATGCCGTAGCCCTGCTCTTCGATCATCAGGTTCGCCAGTTCGCCGGTCTCGACGGCCATCCGTCTGACCTCGGGCTTTGCCACTTCGTAGATGCCGTCGTAGCGCTGTGCGATACCGCCGAACTCCAGCCACCGGAGCCCGATTCGGTACTCGCCGTCCCGTTCCACCACCAGCCCCTCGTCTTCCAGTGTCACCAGGTGTTTGTATATCGTGCTCTTGGCTGGCTCCAGCGAATCGGCGAGTTCCACCAGCGTGGCACTCCCACCGAGTTCCTTGATACCCGAGAGTACCGCCAGCGAGGTCTGCGTCGCCCGGACCGAGTCCGTTTTCGCCCGTGTCATTGGACACCAGTTCTGGTGCCGCTCGAATAAAATTGCCGTATCGGCTGTGACAAACGCTCTACGTTAGCTGCCGACACTGAACGTGCCACCGGGTCGGCCTCCCAGGTACGTGGACCCACACGGGTATTCGAAAATACGAAACGGGAAACCGGGCCCAGTGGCGCGAAAGCAACAGCCGAAGTCGTCGGTACCACCGTGGCGTGGCGACCGAGCGGTCCCGAGATACCGACGAATCAGTCGCGTGCCGTCGGCCGTCGGATCGCCCGAGTGGCCAAGCACTGAAAGATAATATAGTGAAGATATTTCTCATTTTCGAATATACTGCGAGAGAGTGGAACGACGGCTCTCGCTGGTGGTTCGGTTGTCGGCGGACGGTAGATTTAAGCGGTTCCGTTGGGTTCTTTGAGGTGAGTTATGAGTGTGACGCGACACTACGACCGCGAGTTCGTCAGAACGTTCTTTACCTCTCCGACAGCAGTGGACGGGGAGGAGGACTCCGCGAAGATGCTGCGGAGTGCAGGCCAGCTCCGGGGCCTCCAGGCCCCTGACGTCTGGGTCCCGGACAACGAAGACGCGACGGCACCGAACATGCGCGAGGAAGGCGTCCAGAACATTATCGAGGTCGTCTCCGAACAGGGCGCCGAGTTCCCCGGCGAGATCCACCCGCGCGTCGTCTGGCACCGCGAGTCCCCGACGACCCGCTACCAGGGGTTCCAGCAGATGCTGGAGATTACCGACCCGGACAACGGCGCGGTCGAACACATCGACGGCTTCGTCATTCCGGAGGTCGGCGACATCGACGACTGGAAGAAGGCCGACGAGTTCTTCACCATCATCGAGCACGAGCACGGGCTCGAAGAGGGGAGCCTCTCCATGTCGGTCATCGTCGAGAGCGGCGAGGCCGAACTGGCGATGGGCGACCTCCGCGAGGAGATGGGCAAGCCCTCGAACAACCTCGAACGCATGTTCCTGCTCGTCGACGGCGAGGTCGACTACACCAAGGACATGCGCGCAATGACGCCGACCGGCGAACTCCCGCCGTGGCCGGAACTGCGCCACAACACCTCCCGGGGTGCCAGTGCCGCCGGCCTCATCGCCGTCGACGGCCCCTACGACGACATCCGCGACGTCGAAGGCTACCGCGAGCGGATGAAGGACAACCGCGCGAAGGGGATGACCGGCATCTGGTCGCTGACGCCGGGTCAGGTCGTGGAGGCGAACACGGCCCCGCTCCCGCCGAAGACCGGCAGCTGGCTGCTCGAAGCCGGCGGCCAGGAGGTCGAACTCGAAGAACAGGACGGCAAGCAGGTGTACGACGGCGACGACCTCTCGCTGGAAACGGACGGCGAGGGCGGCTATGTCCTGCAGGCGGGTGGCGAGCGACTGGAACTGGACGAGGAGGAACTCACCGAGGAACTGCTCGACCGCACCGCGTACATCCCCAGTATGAACGACATCGTGGACTCCATGGAGGAGTTCGAGGCCGCCAAGGAGGCCGGCAAGGGTGCCATCGCCATGACCCAGGCCGCGACGCTGGTCATCGACGGCGTCGAAGTCGAGGTCAGCAAGGACCGGATGTGGGACGAAGCGACCTACCAGGCCGCACAGACGCCCATCACGCTGTTCCAGGACGTGTACGAGCACCGCCCGGACCAGCACGAGGAACTGGAGGAGATGTACGGCACTGACATCGTCGAACGCGCCACGGCCGTCGGGAACTGACGGTCGTACTTAGCGTTTCGTCATTCGAAACACCGTGGGTTCGGTCAGTCGTCGAGCGGTTCGATGAGTTCGACGTGATGGCCGTCGGGGTCCGCGACGAAGGCCGTGTACGCGCCGGCCTCCGGCTGTGGGCCCGGCTCTTTGACGACGCCGTGGTGGTCGATGCGGTCGACCGTCGCGTCGACATCGTCCACGCCGAGCGCGAGGTGGTCCCAGCCGGTCCCCATCTCGAAGCTCGTCTCTCCTGCTGTCTCCGAGAGTTGCAGTTCGACACCGTTGTCGTCGGCCACGTAGTAGTTGGTCGTCTCGCCGTCCGGCGTGGTGAACTGCCAGGACTCCTCGAAGCCGAACTGCTCGTAGAACGCGATCGATTCCGCCGCGTCGGCGACGTTCAGACACATGTGGAGTACGCTTGCACTGCCCATACACCGCATCCGACGTCCCGGGGCAAATAGCTGGCGGGCCGCGTCGGGAAAATTGTGACCGCATGCCACAGATTTTAATGATTATTACCCCTGAATGCAGGTATGGCAATCGAAAACGTCGAGGACACCTGGTCGGCACAGGAACTGGACCTCGACCGACCGGATGTTGACGCGTATCGGGACCTGGCGGAAGCGCTCCGTTCACAGGTCTCAGGTGGGGTCGAGTTCGATGAGTACGCCCGGGTTCTGTACGCAACGGACGGGAGCATCTACCGCGCCGAGCCGGCAGGGGTCGTGTATCCGACTGACATCGACGACGTGCGAGCGGCCGTCGAGGTGGCGACGAGCCACGGCGTCCCGATCATGCCCCGCGGGACCGGGTCGTCGCTCGCTGGACAGGCCGTCGGCCCGGGCTGTGTCGTCCTGGATATGTCCCGGCACATGAACGAGATCCTCGATATTCGGCCGGACGAGCAGACGGCGCACATCCAGCCCGGCGTGGTGCAAGACGATCTGGACGACGCGCTGGCCGACTATGGTCTGAAGTTCGCGCCGGACCCGGCGTCGTCGAACCGCGCCTCTGTCGGCGGCGGTATCGGGAACAACTCCACCGGGGCGCACTCCGTCAGGTACGGTATCACCGACGCCTACACAGACGCGGTGAAAGCCGTCCTCTCGGACGGGTCGCTCATCCACGCCCGCGAGGTCGTCATCGACTCGCCGGAGTGGGACGACATCGTGGACAAGGACGACCGCGAGGCCGACATCTACCGGACGGTCCGCGAAATAGTCGAGGACAACGCCGACGAAATCGAGGCGCGCTACCCGGACCTGAAACGGCGGGTGTCGGGCTACAACCTCGACCGCGTCATCTACGAGAACGACGACGGCGAGCGCGTGCTGAACCTCGCGAAGCTGTTCGTCGGGAGCGAGGGGACGCTCGGAGTCATCGTCGAAGCCGAACTCTCGCTGGTGACGGTTCCCGAAGAGACCGCCCTGGCGCTGTACTGCTTCGACACGCTCGCGGACGCGATGCGAGCCGTCCCGGTCGCGCTCGACTACGACGTCAGCGCGGTCGAGTTGATGGACGACGAGGTGTTCAGGCTCGCGGCCGGCTCCGACGGTTACGCCGAGTACGTCGACCCGATTCCCGACCGCGCGGCCGCGGCGTTGATGCTGGAATACGACTCGGAACTCCACGACGACTTCGAGGCGGCCATCGCTCGGACCAACGAACGGTTCGTGGACGAGGGGGAAGCCTTCGACGTGGTCGAGGCCTACACCGATGCGGACCAGGACGACCTCTGGAAACTCCGGAAGGCGGCGATTCCGCTCCTGATGTCCATGGACGGGGACCCCAAACCGTACCCGTTCATCGAGGACGCGACGGTCCCGCCGGCCGAACTGGCCGAGTACGTCGAGAAGTTCGAGGGTGTGCTGGCTGACCACGACACGTCGGCCGCGTACTTCGCCCACGCCGGTTCCGGAACGCTCCACATCCGCCCGATTCTCAACCTGAAGGAAGAATCCGGCATCGAGGACATGCACTCCATCACCGACGACGTGACAGACCTCGTGCTCGAACACAACGGATCGTTCTCCGGCGAGCACGGCGACGGGATGGCCCGGACGGAGTTCAACCCCAAGATGTACGGCGAGACGCTCTGGGACGCGTTCAAGCAGGTCAAAACGGCCTTCGACCCGCAGTGGTGGATGCACCCGGGCAACGTCGTCTACCGCGATGACCCGGACGATATCGGCCCCGACGCTGACCGGGGTGTCGGCGCGGACATGCGCGAGAATCTCCGGTACGGTCCTGACTACCAGTCCCTGGAGCCACAGACGGCGCTCGACTTCGAGGACGAGGGTGGCTTCTCGCACCTCGTCGAACTGTGTAACGGCTGTGGGACCTGCCGGCAGACCGACGGGGACGTGATGTGTCCAACGTACCGCGCCTCGGAGGAGGAAGTCCAGACGACGCGCGGCCGAGCGAACCTCCTCCGGTCGGCCATCAGCGGCGACCTGGACGAGGACGAGATCCACTCCGAGCGGTTCCAGGAGGAGGTGCTTGACCTCTGTGTCGGCTGCAAGGGCTGCAAGAGCGACTGCCCGACCGGCGTCGACATGGCGAAGCTCAAGACCGAACTGAAACACCAGCACCACGAGAAGGAGGGAACGAGCCGCCGGGAGCGCCTGTTCGCCAACATCGATGCCGCCTCGAAAATCGGGTCGGCGCTGGCCCCGGTCTCGAACTGGGCGACGGACCTCCCGGGTGCGCGGCTCGTCATGCAGAAAGTGTTCGGCATCGCACCGGAGCGCGAACTCCCGACGTTCAGCCGGGAAACGCTGCAGGACTGGTTCGACGACCGCGGCGGTTCGACCGTCTCACGGGCCGAGGCCGACCGGAAGGTCCTGCTGTTCCCCGACACGTACACGAACTACTCGTACCCGGCCGCCGGCAAGGCCGCCGTCGAAACTCTCGAAGCCGCGGGCGTCCACGTCACCATTCCGGACGACACCGCACCGTCCGGGCGGGCGGCGTACTCCACTGGCATGCTGGATCTGGCTCGTGAGCGGGCCGAGACGAACGCGAATCGGCTGTCGGATCGCGTCGCGGAGGGGTGGGACATCGTGTTCGTCGAGCCCTCCGATGCCGTGATGTTCCAGGACGAGTACCGCGACCTGCTCGACGGCTCCGAAGTCTCGCGGGTGGCCGAGAGCGCCTACGGCGTGCTGGAGTATCTCGATACCTTCCGGCTCGACGACGCGCTGCCGGTCGAGGACCGCTCGCTCGGGGCCGCCGGCGCGGTCAGCTATCACGGCCACTGCAACCAGAAGGGGACCAACAAGGACCACCACGCCGTCGGCGTCATGCGCCGCGTCGGCTACGAGGTCGACCCGCTGGATTCGACGTGCTGTGGCATGGCCGGAAGCTTCGGCTACCACGACGAGCACTACGATCTCTCGAAGACTATCGGGCGGCTGCTGTTCGACAAGGTCGAGGAAAGCGACGGTGACCGCGTCGTTGCCCCTGGTGGGTCCTGCCGCTCGCAGTTGGGTGACCGCGACGGCGTCGACGAGCTCCCGCCCCATCCTATCGAAGTTGTCGCCGAGCGAGTGTCGGGCGCGACGACAGCCTCACGGTCGGTGTGACAGGCACGGCGACGCCCTCGACCGGGAGTCAGGCGATTTCATGACAGATATTTTTGAATAATATTATATATAATCTCCTCGTCCATTCGGCCATGGCAGAGAAGGGCGTCGTCAACTGTGCACACCTGCGCGTGCCGGATCTGAAGCGTGGAGTGCGGTTCTACACGGAGACGCTGGGATTCGCTGAGCAGTCCCGGGCAGCAGGGGTGAGTCGGCTCGCGACGCCAGCACAGCAGGGCAGTCGGTGTGCTCTCACACTCAGCGAGGGCCAGCGCGGTCTGAACCGACTCGCTGTCGGCGTCAGCGAGACGGGATTCCGCGAGATCGAATCCCGACTCACCGGACGGGATACTGACTTCACCCGCCGAAACGCTACCGAGACAGACGAGAGGCGGACGATTCAGGTCACACTACCCGGTGGCTTGCCAATCGAACTCTATAGCCGCGGTCCGGGACAGATACGGGGGCAGGCCCCGGTACCATCAACGGAGACGTCGCGTGCGCCACACGGAATCGACCACGTTACATTGACAGCAGCGGACGTGAAAGCTGACGCCCAGTTCCTGCGGGACGAACTCGGCTTCCAGTTGTCGGATATTGCGATGGCCGGACCCGGTATCTGGGGACGTGCGTTCGCCAGCCGTGGAGACGGGACACACGACGTGGCGCTGGTGATGGAGCCACTGGCACCGTCAACACGGTTGCATCACGTGGCCTGGCGAACCAGCGATGTCGACCACGTGACGCGGCTCATCGAACGGGTTCGGACGGCGGGGTTCAATGTGGATATCGACACCAAAACGGGGGTACGCGACACGCGTGCCGCTGTGTACGTCCGCGACCCCGCCGGAAACCGACTGGAGCTCACGACAGCGGCCACGGGCCAGACACCTGCCGCACCGATTAGGCTGTCGCGGGCGGACCTCGACGACATCGACGCCCTCTGGCCGGAGACACATCCACGGCGGACTGGATAGGACAGAGCCCCAAGCGGCCCTATTTCGAGTGTTAACAGGGCTATCGCTGCCGCCGCACCAGCGTCCGTGTTTCCAGGATGGGCGTCCACCGCCGTGTTTTGTCCTGATGGCAAATATGATCCCGCATACGCGATTTTTACACCTTTTTCGATAATCTGTAGTCTTATTTCTACCAAGTATATTCATACTCTACCCCTATGGGAAATTTATGGCATATATAGAATTAGATAGACTATAAGAAATCCCAATTTGGCGTAGAGTAATGCTATATCTCCATAGCTCAGCGCTGCTTCAGCTCTTGTACCGGTTCGGCCCGGTGTTATCTCGGTCACTCATTCGAGCACGCCGACACGGTTCGGTCAGAGAAACGAATGTACAGTTGTTAGAAATTGTTCCAGGGGCATGACGGCGGCCGTCATCACCCGGAGTCAGTCTCGGGTGAACGACGCTGTGCCGTCGGTGAAGGTAAGCGATTCGCGGTCGGTGACTTCGGCGGCGGTCGGCAGGTCTTCGACAAGCGGCTCGGAGACGTGGAGCGGGGACAGGTCCTGCGTGCTCTGTATCCAGACGATTCGAACGGTGTCGGGATCGTAGCCACCGAGCGCTGACAGGGCCGTCCGGACGGCGAACTCGTCGTCCGGCGCGACGAGCGGGAGCTTCGCCTTCGCTGTCGACCCGCTGGTGAGCGCGTTCGCGTACGTCTTCTGCAGGTCCAACTGGTCGACCGCGGCCTGGCGGGTGATGTCCGCCAGCCCGATGCCGTTGCCGTTGCCCTTCGTCGCCTCGGTGAGCCCGCGGGCGTACAGCAGTTTGATCGCCGGCTCGTCGGGGTCCGGCGCGTTGAGGACGCGGTAGCGACCGATCACGTTCGTGTCCATCCCCGCGCCGGAGACGTCCTTCCCGAGCTCGTCGACGACGAGCAGGTCGATATCGTCGACCGGCAGCGTCGCCATCTCGTCGTAGGCCTGCTCCAGCAGCGCTGGCTCGCGGTCGGTGAACGAGCCCGCCGGAATCGCTTCGACATGCGCCGTCTCCTCGTGGAAGTTCTCGATCAGCGCCACGCCGCCGACCAGCGGCAGCGCTGCTTCGACGACCGGGAGCGCGGTTTCGAGTGTCTCGACGTATCCCTCTTTGATAGCTGTCGAGTGGAACGCTTTCGCACCGTGTTGTTTGCCCAGCCCGACGACGGTCATCTTCGTCAGACCGCTCTCGATGCGACCGCTGTAGTTGGTGTGGGGCTTCACCCGGTTCACGACGACCACGGCATCCGTTTCCTGTGCCGCCACCGAAACGTGGACCGGGAGTTCGGTGTCACCGACAGTGACCGTGTCGACCTGCGTGGTGTCCATCCGGGCGTCGATGGGGGCATCGAGGCGCGATGCCGTGATTCCCAGGCTCTCCAGCACCTCGCGCTGGCCCTCCGGCGTCGCCCCGCCGTGACTCCCCATCGCCGGGACGACGACCGGGTCGAAGCCCCGGTCGTGAATCGCCTCAACGACGGCCTCGGCGATATCACCGATGCGGTGGATGCCGCGGCTGCCGACGGCGACGGCGACAGTCGCACCCGGTTCCAGCCCGTCGAAGTCGAGCCGGTCGAGTTCGGTCCGCGCCGCTGCCGACGGGTCGTCGACGGCGGCCGTCTCCGGCTCGTACCGGACGCGAGCGAAGCCCGGCAACGGCTGTGGGTCAATGAGGTGGTCCACGTCGCCTCGGTCGGGGAAGTTCATATCGGAGGATTAGCGGCAAGCCATACAAAAACCGGGGTCGCCCGGTGCCACCGCGGCTGGGTACACGAGTATCGTTCCAAAGGGGTAGAACGCCTGCCAATACGCCCCAGAACGCCGCGTTCAGTCCTGTAACAGCAGCCGGACGGCGTCGGAAAGCTGGCCGACGCGAGCGGCGTGTTCGAACGACTCCTCGCGGATGCCGTTCGTGACGAGCGCGAACCCGACGTTCAGTTCGGGGTCGCCCCATCCGAACGAACTCCCGAGGCCGGCGTGGCCGAACATGCGCTCGCGGCTGGCGGCCCCGAACATGTCGGCGGCCAGTCCGCCAGTCCAGAGGCCAAGTCCGTACCGGGCCGGGCGCGACAGTGTGCCGTCGGACTCGGTTTCGGCGTGGGTCGTGGTCGCTTCGTCGACGGTCGCTTCGGTCAGCAGTTGCGTCCCGTCCAGCGACCCGCCGTTTGCGAGACAGGCGTAGAACCGGGCCATGTCCCGGGCAGTGCCGATGCCGTTCGCCGCTGGAATCACCGCCCGGTGAGTCGCTTCCTGATTGAACGCCGCGGCGTACGCTGCGGCGGGGTCTTCGAGCCCTTCGTCGATATCGCGACAGCGCTCGAACTCCTCGTAGCCGGCCAGGGTGGCCACGTCGTCGGGTTCGTCCTCGCGGAGCCCGATACCGGTGTTGTCCATCCCCAGCGGCTCGAACACGTGCTCCGCGACGTACTCCTCGACCGGCTGGCCGCTACAGCGGCGGATGAGTTCGCCGACCAGCCAGCCGTAGTTGATGGCGTGATACGCCGGGGTCGTTCCGGGCTCGAAGACGGGGTCGATGTCTTCCATCGCCGCAACGACGGCGTCCCAGTCGCCCCATCGCTCGGGCTGGTCGTCGAACTCTCCAAAGGGGATGCCGGCGGTGTGGCTGAGCACCTGCCGGACTGTGATCGACGCTTTCTGTGTCCCTTCGTCGGCAAACTCGGGCCAGTGCTCGACGACCCGGTCGTCGTAGTCGAGGTCGCCCTGCTCGACGAGTTGGTGCAGGCCGACGCCGGCGAACGGCTTCGTGCAGGAAAACAGGAGATGCCGCGTCTCGACCGTCGTCTCGTCGCCCTCGGGACCCGTGACGCCGCCGGCGAAATCGATGACGAGATCGCCGTCGACGTACACCGCCAACTGTGCGCCGTGATGCAGTCCGACTTCGAGTTGTCGGTCGAACTGAGCCCGGAGCTGTTCGATGTCAGCCGCGCTAAGCTGTGGCATGGCCTGTCCTGTGTCCGGCTACATAATAGAAGTTGGGCTCAGTTCGAGGGCAGTCACGGACGACCGTGCGATCCTATCTGAGGGCGACACAGGCGCATCCGCGCGGCGTCCGTAGCCAGGACCACGCTACTCGAACGCCGGGATGCCGGTCAGGTCGTGCCCGACGATGAGCGAGTGGATGTCGTGGGTGCCTTCGTAGGTATAAACGGTTTCGAGGTTCGTCAGGTGCCGCATCGGGGAGTAATCGGCCGTGATGCCGTTGCCACCGAGCATCTCGCGGGCCACCCGGGACTGCTCGCGGGCCATCCGCGCGTTGTTGCGCTTGGCCATCGACACCTGCTCGGGGCGAAGGTCCCCCCGCTCCTTCAGGTCGGCGAGCCGGTGGGCGAGCAGCTGACCGAGGGATATCTGCGTCGCCATCTCCGCGAGTTTCTCCTGCTGGAGCTGGTAGCCGGCGATTGGTTTCCCGAACTGCTCGCGGTCGGTGGCGTACTCGCGGGCGGTCTCGAAACAGTCCATCGCGGCCCCGACCGTCCCCCAGGCGATGCCGTAGCGGGCCTGCGTGAGACAGGACAGCGGCCCCTTCATCCCCTCGACGCCCGGCAGGACGTTCGCCTCGGGGACGCGGGCGTTCTGCAGGCTGATCTCGCCCGTGATGGATGCGCGCAGCGAGAGCTTCTCGTCGATCTCGTTCGTCGTGACGCCGTCGCGGTCGGTCTCGACCAGAAAGCCCCGAACGGGGTCGCCGTCGGCGGACGTGACCTTCGCCCAGACCAGCGCGAGGTCGCTGATGGGCGCGTTCGTGATCCACGTCTTCGAGCCGTTCAGGACGTAGCCGTCGGCGTCGCGCTCGGCCGTCGTCTCCATCGCCGAGGGATTCGATCCGTGTTCAGGCTCGGTCAGGCCGAAACAGCCAACCTGCTCGCCGCTGCCCAGCGCCGGCAGCCACTCTTCCTTCTGGGCGTCGCTGCCGTAGGCGTGAATCGGGTACATGACGAGCGCGCCCTGGACGCTGGCCATCGAGCGCAGGCCGCTGTCACCGGCCTCCAGTTCCTGCATCAGGAGACCGTAGGCTGTCTCGCTGAGTCCCGGCAGCCCGTACCCGTCGAGGGTCGGTGCGTAGAACCCGAGGTCGCCCATCTCGGCGATAAGCTCCGTCGGGAACGTCCCGTCGAGCCAGTGCTGCCCGACGTCCGGCCTGACTTCGTTCTCGACGAACTCCCGTGCCGTGTCACGGACCATCCGCTCTTCCTCGCCGAGATCGCCTTCGAGACCGAGGTAATCAATCATATAGGATCTGAGGCCGGGCTTCAATTAAGCGTTTGCCCGGTCGTGCCGGTAGCTTCCACCTTGCGGTATTGTAATGTCGATTGTGGTCAAAAGCCCTCTAAATCCGCTTTTTTGTATTCATATTTATTTCTTTGTATCGTTATCTCCTAATATATACCCATTTGCAGTATTTCGTGAATATATTTTACGTTTCCAGTACCACACCTCCCGGTTTTGCAAACACTTATTGACTGCTATTTTGCAGAGAAACGACCGCTAGATACACACGTTGCTCCAGATATAGAAACATATTTCTACAAGTATGCACATATTTGTTCCTATGGGAGACGAAGAAGACATAGAAGACGAGGCCGTGTCCGTATCGATGGAGATATCGGGTAATTACGACGAAGTCATGTCGAAACTGGCCACAGAGGACGAGGGGTCGACGTCGCTCGTCTCGCTGCTCGACGACCTCGAACAGTTGCTTGACACAGTGGTTCGGATGGACGGTGGGACACGCAGTGCAATTGCCCAGCAACTGCCCGAGGATATGACCGTCTCCTTCGACGCCCAGGCGGTCGTCGACACGCTCCAGGTGCTCGAACGCTACGACCTTGTTGTTCTCGAAGGCAACACCTGGAAGCCCGGTCCGAAACTAACCACGGAGGAATAAGAGCCACTGCGGCATGTCTGCCGTGGACCGACTCGTCCCGCGTCGGGAAGGCTAGTGGTCCACCACGCGGTGTATCCCGGCCGGTAGCGGTTGGCTAGTGCGTTGCAAACGGACAGTAACGGCTGAAGTCGTGGACACAGCGCCGGCCGAAACACCAGTTGCGGCGGCCAACGGCGACGTGCTTCCGTCCGGGTCGAACGAAGCTCGGTAGTGTCCGCCTGCCGCTCAGTCCGTCGAATGCCACCGCGTAAAGAGCTGTATAACAAACATCGGATAGCACGGAGGACTGCATGCGAGCACAGTGCGTGCTCGTACTCTCCCGACGCCAACCGTCCCACGCTCCCCTGTACGGGACGGTTTCACGCCGGGTTTGCCCACCCGGCATTGGTTCTCGATACGGCCGCTCAGCGTCTTATTGCTCGAATCGAACCCGTCGAAGCGCATCGACAGCCCGGGTTCAACTGTGAAACCAACTGCCGACTTTCGCATGCAAGCTACAGTCTCGTGGGTGACCAGACGGTAGCAGCAACTGCAATGTCACAACCCCTCACCGAGGCAACGCATCTGAGCAAGCGCGAACGCGAGTGTCTGGAGCTGTGTCGGCAAGCAGTCGAAGTGTGTGAGTGGTGTGCCGACGAGTGTGCGGGACTCGACGGCATGACTGAGTGTGTTCGCCACTGTCGTGACGTGACGGACGTCGCATCCCTCCACTGCAAACTCCTCGCACGTGGGTCCGCGCACCGAGAAGCGCTGGCCGGACTCTGTGCGACGGTCTGTCGGGAGTGTGCCGAGGAATGTCGACAGCACGACCACGACCACTGGCGTACCTGCGCGGAGGTCCTTTCGGAATGTGCCGAGGTCTGTGAGTCGATGGTCAAGTAACGGCTGACGGAACGAGCGGAGAGAAGCCCGCCACGGCCTCGTTAGTCAGAATCAGACGCGAGGAATCAGTCGCGGTGCGATACCCCGACTCCTGAACCACGTCACCTACAGGTCCGAACTGAGTCGGATCTGTTCCTCGGTAATCGTATCGACAGCGTCGGTCTGCAGCGGGTAGCCGTCATCGTCGGTAGTGTCTTCCCAGCCGAGTTTCGTCAGGAGCGTCGTTTTCAGCCCGGGGTCCGGGTCGACGTAGGCAGTACCGTATCTGTACCCGCTGACGATGCCGACCTCGTCACCAGTACTCGTGACAACTGTCTTGCCGATGTCGTCGTCGGTCAGTTGGATCGTGGACATTGCAGTCCTCGCTACCGGCGTGACAAGCATCACCGGCGTGCTTGCACACGCAGCCGCCGGAGCGGATCGATACAGTCGCGTGACTTCGGATCGGTACGAGTCAACGAAAAGACATACCAGCGTGCCACTCGCAGTTCTGGTATCCATGCCCACCATCGTCTCCGGGACGGTTCCCGCCAGCGACCTCGCGCTCAATCATTCGCTGGAGCAGTTGCCGGAGCTGCAGTTCGAGATTGAGCGGATCGTTACGAGCGGTGACGACGCACTCATGCCGATGCTGTGGGTCCGCGGGAGTCGGCGCGAGGACATCGAGCAGACACTCGGAGCCGACCCCACCGTCGACAACGTCGAACTACTGGGCGACTTCGAGGACGAGTGGCTGTTCAGGATGGAATGGATCGACCACGTCGACCTTATCGTCCAGATGCTCACCAACTCAGAGGCGACGATTCTCGATGCTGTGGGCCAGGGGACTGCCTGGAAACTGCGCGTTTTGTATCCGCGCCGGTCGCTGTTCTCCCAGACTCACGACTTCTGTGAGGAGCACAACCTCGCGTTCAGGGTGTCGACGATACGGGAACTTGACGAAGACCCCGCGGGCCGCTACGGACTCACGTCCGCCCAGTACGAAATCCTCGCCGAGGCATCCGACCGCGGCTACTTCGAGGTGCCCCGCGAGGTGAGCCTGGCGGAACTCGCCGACGAGCTGGGCATCACACACCAGGCGGCCTCCGAGCGACTCAGACGCGCGACTGACGCCCTCGTCGAAGATGTACTGTTCGTCGACTTCGACGGCTTCGACTGACCGAAAGGCCTGTCGCGTCGCTGGCGGCGTTAGTCGTTCCGTGTAGAGTACTTGCGGCGACGAAGGTAGGTCCCGAGTTCGACAAGCCCGAGCGCGAGCAGCGGAACGGTAGAGGCAATCGCGTAGTAGGCGATACTGGCCGCCACGAACGGGACGTTTTCCTCGCGAACCGTCCGGGCGATCTCGCGCCCGGTTACGATAACCACTCACCGAGGTTGGGGGCGCGTTCCGGTGAAACGGAGTGTAACCGATAGCTGAACTGGACTCACAGTGCGTGGATCAAGAGCCACGGGAATAGAGCGCACGCCTGCGATGGCAGGCATGGGCCCGGCGTCCGCCGACGGCCGAGAGGCAGTTGCTAGTGCGAGGCGCGGCACAGTCGATAGCTCGTCAGACTCGTTACCGTATTCTGATACGACGATATCCGGAAACTGTCTGTGTTCGTATGTATACCGCCACCCAAACAGTCAGGTTTAGTATAGTAATCCAAGCACTGTAACGCATTTCGCAGTAAAATTCTGAACCTGATTCTACTGCTTCAGTCGTGCGCTACCACTATAAAAAATATATGAGATCAGATACGTCGGTGAAGCGGCGACTACCAGCGATGGTGGACGTCATCAAAGACGTACTCCTCGTAGATGTCTCGCACCGCGCCGTGGACCTGATTCGAGAGCGGGTCCATCTCGCTGACCGCTGCGTTCGCTTGGACGTGGTCCGGGTTGGTCGAGCCGGGGATGACAGTCGACACCGCGTCGTGGTCCAGGATCCAGCGCAACGCCATCTGGGCCATCGTCATCCGCTCGGGGACGTGCTCGCGGAGCTCGTCGACGGCATCGAAGCCCGCGTCGACCGGGAGGCCGGCGAAGGTTTCGCCGCGGTCGAACGCCTCGCCCTCGATGTTGAAGTTCCGGTGGTCGTTCTCGGGGAACTCCATGTCCCGGGAGAGCTTGCCAGTCAGGAGTCCGGAGGCCAGCGGGACACGGACGATGACGCCGATGTCGCGGCGCTTGGCCTCTTCGAAGAACAGCTCCGCGGGTCGCTGGCGGAACATGTTGAAGATTATCTGGACAGTCTCGACGCCGGGATACTCGATAGCTTTCAGTGCTTCCTCGACGCGTTCGACGCTGACACCGTAGTGATCGACCTTCCCTTCGTCTTTCAGCCGCGCAAGGGCGTCGAACGTCTCTGGCTGGTAATAGGCGTCAGTCGGCGGGCAGTGCAGTTGCAGGAGTTCGAGCGTGTCGGTCCCGAGGTACTCCCGCGAGCGGTCGACGTACTCGGAGAGGTTGTCGTAGTTGTAGCGGTCAGCCGTATGTGGGTCGAGCCGGCGGCCGGCCTTCGTCGCGACGGTCACCTCGTCGCGGACTTCGCGTTCGTCTAGCACTTCGCCGATGCGCTGCTCGCTGAAGCCGTCGCCGTACACGTCGGCGGTATCGATGAAATCGACGCCCGCATCGAGCGCGGTCCGGACCGTCTCTCGGCCCTCCTCCTCGGAGACGTCGCCCCAGTCGCCACCGATGTTCCAGGTGCCCAGTCCGACATCTGTCACGTCATACCCCGTCGTACCTAACTGTCGTCGGTTCACATACGGCCGTACCGTCGGCGGTCACTTGGTGGCTGTGGTACGCGGCAACAACCTGAACAAAAAAGGGCAGTGTAGCCCGATAGCAGGCAGTCCGGTGGACGTGCCAACGTGGACGCCGGGGGCTACGTGAGCCACTTCGTCCGGCGGATGTCGTACGCACCGCAGTCCGGACACGAGTGGTACTGAACGTCGAACGACGCCTGGCAGACCAGACAGGTGTACCGGCGTCTCGGTTCCTCCCCAGGGGACACGGCGTTATCGAACAATCCCATCGACGACCACACGCTACCTTCGCAGTACGAGAGTAAAAACAGGGCAGATCGTTCATGCGCTTCATATCGGTGCCGTCTTGCGGTTACGATTATGGGAGAGGGTGGTGTCCGCTGGTGACTGGCAACACAAACGTGATACTTGGGCGATATTTTTGAAACGAGAGAGTTGCCGCCCCAGCGAAGTTGTGGGGCCGCCCTCGACGCTGACCAGAGAGCCCTGACCACGGAATTTAAAACCCACACACCGGGTAACACAGGGTATGGACGAACCACCTGCTGTCGGTGAGTTGACACCGCCGGACCGAACGCTGATGGGTCCCGGCCCGAGCGACGTGCACCCGCGTGTGCTCAAGGCGATGAGCACGCCGCTGGTCGGCCATCTCGACCCCTCGTTCATCGAGATCATGGAGGAGGTCCAGGACCTCCTCCGGTACACGTTCCGAACGGACAACAAGTGGACGATTCCGGTCTCCGGGACCGGCTCCGCGGCGATGGAGGCGGCCATCGGAAACGTCGTCGAGCCGGGCGATACGATGCTCGTCCCGACGAACGGCTACTTCGGCGGCCGGATGGCGAGCATGGCCGAGCGAGCCGGCGGCGATGTCGTCACCGTCGACGCCCCCTGGGGCCAGCCGCTCGACCCGGCGGCGGTCGAAGACGCCTTCGACGAACACAGTCCGGACGTGTTCGGGTTCGTCCACGCCGAGACCAGCACCGGCGTCCTCCAGCCGTCGGTGCCCGAGCTAACCGATATCGCCCACGCGAACGACGCCCTGGTCATCGCCGACAGCGTGACTTCGCTGGGTGGCGTCGAACTCCGCGTCGACGAGTGGGGCATCGACGTTGCCTACTCCGGCCCGCAGAAGTGCCTCTCCTGTCCGCCGGGTGCGAGCCCGCTCACGCTCAACGACGACGCGATGGACAAGGTCCTCTCCCGCGAGTCCGAGGCCCGCTCGTGGTATCTGGACATCTCCTTGCTGGAAGGGTACTGGGGCGAGGAGCGTGCCTACCATCACACGGCCCCGATTACGAACGTGTATGCCCTCCGTGAAGCGCTTCGACTCGTCGCCGAGGAAGGCATCGAAGACCGCTGGGACCGCCACCTGCGCGTCGCTGGCGCGCTGAAAGCCGGCGTCGAGGGCATGGGGCTGGAGATGAACGCCCCCGAGGACTTCTGGCTCCCGAGTCTGAACACCGTCCGCGTGCCCGACGGCGTCGACGACGGCGCAGTCATCCAGCACCTGCTGGACGAGTACGACCTCGAGATCGCCAGCGGCCTGGGCGCACTGGAGGGCGACATCTGGCGCATCGGCTGTATGGGCCATTCGGCCCGACGGCAGAACGTCAGCTACCTGCTTGCAGCGCTGGGCAACGCACTTGGGGAGCAGGGCGCGACCGTGGACGTGGACGCCGGACTGGCGGCGATGAGCGAGCGGTTCTGACGCCACGCCGAGCCGACACCGGCAGTTCAGTTCGAGATTCTGCCGGATTCAACTTCCACAGACCTCGCGACCCCATCGTTTGTTGCTCTGTTTCGAGACCCGTGGCATCTACTGCTTCGAGCGCGTCCCAGCGGTACGATTCACGCCGTCCAGTCGGTCGATAGGACCGGCCAAACTGGTTTTCTTAGCCTGTGAGAATTTGTAACACAGTTTAATTCAGTTGAGGTAACATGTCTATGTGTGATGTACAGTGTACTCATACCCGTCGACAGGGACGAGGCGCGCGCGTCCAACCAAGCGACATACGTTTCACAGCTCCCGGATGCCACTGAAACCGTCGAGGCGACAGTGCTCTACGTGATGCCGCCCGACGAATTCGCCGATGCCGACGAGGTGGAGTTCGACGACATAGACGCCGCCGTCCAGGCAGCCGATCAACTGGAAGCAGCCGGCGTCTCCGTGAGTCGAACGGTTGACGACGGCGGCGTTGCCCAACAGATCGTCCGTACCGCGACTGAACTGGACAGTGATGAGATCGTTGTCGGCGGACGCAAGCGGTCGGGCGTCTCGAAAGTCTTGCTCGGTAGCACTGCACAGGACGTGTTGCTCTCGGCCGACAGACCAGTCACGATCACGGGCGAGAGCGTCGTGCTCGGCGAAGGGATACGGCAAGTACTCGTCCCGGTCGATACGAGCGAAGAGCGAGCACGGAACCAGGCTGAATACTTGGCCGCTCTTCCCAATGCCCCCCAATCAGTCGAAGCAACGGTCCTCTTCGTGTTCCCACACCAGGATTACAAGGGGGCTCCACCGCACGAGTTCGAGGATGTCGACGCCGCTGTCACTGCCGCCGAGCACCTGGAAGCGGAGGGCATTTCCGTCGAACGCGTCGCTGTCGGCGGCGAAGTCGGTTCGAAGATACTCGACGCCGCAACGGACCGCGATGCCGATAGCATCGTTATGGGCGGACGCAAGCGTTCGGGTATCACGAACGTCCTCCTCGGGAGCACCACTCAGGACATCATGCTCGCCGCCGAACGTCCGGTTACGCTCACCGGCTGACCGTCTCCAGTCAGACGGGGCGCAGATGAAAAAATACAGTTACGCTCCAGGCTGAGCCGCTGGAAGGCACAAGCATGGCAATCGGACATCTTGCCGTGATGCCAGAGATGATCCATCAACCCCGTTTTGGCGAGAACCGTAGCGTAAAAAATAACAGACATCGGTTAATTAATTGGCTTTCATTGAGTTGCGAAGATGATAGTTGGTGACCCAGAAACGTGGGTGCACTACACCAGATCTCTATTTCGCACAATATAAAACCGATTTCACCGTAGATTATTTACGAAAATCGATTTCCGTTACATCGGTTCCGAAACACGATCTCCCCGGTAGGAACTCTCATAGAAGATTGAATGCTATTTCTGATTCCGTGACAGCAACTAACGAATCCTCAGACGAGATGCCTGTACAACGATTCATACCGAGCAGCAACGTCTTCGATTTGGTACCGTGATTGGATAAGGTTACTGCCACACGCCGAAAGTTTATTTTGCAGAGTTTCATCTGATAGTAATAGTTCAATCGTTGCCGCTAACCCATTAAAGTCATCTACGGAGTGATATAACGCACAGTCGCCGTAGACCTCTTTGAAAACATCGATATCTGAGAGGACACAAGGGGTGCCAAGTGCCATAGCTTCGGCGACGCCTACACAATATCCTTCCCAGCGAGACGGCATTACATATATGTCCACATCTGATAGTAATCGATAAAGTCTATTTTGTTCAATAAGACCAAGAAAGTGGACGTGATTTTCAATGCCTTCGTTCTTGGCTAGACGTTTTAGAGAGTCCTCTAAAGGCCCTGTTCCGGTTATCACGAGGTCGATATTGTACCCCTGCGAATGTAACTCGGAAATCGCTCGGAGTAGTACATCGTGTGCTTTTTGTTCGGTGTGCATCGCGCTGATACCGATAAGATGTCTGTCGGCATTCACATTTATATGATCATATGTTGACGTTCCAACATTCGTCGCCGAGGCTATCTTATCAATATCAATGCCATTATAGACAACTTCTATATCTTGAGAGGATATGATTCTTTTTTCCCACCAGCGAAACGAATCGTAAACTGACTGCGACACACAGGTGATTACATCGGAAAGTGAGTTTGTAAGCCCATTCAGAATCCGTCCCTTGCGAGAGTAACCCTTATGATTATTATGCTCAGTCGTGACTATTTTCTTACCAACATTTGAGCCAATAATTTTACCGAAAGCTCCTGAATGCGGATGGTGAGTGTGAACGATATCAAATTCTGAAAGGATATTCTGTACTTTTTTTATGATCTGAGTGTTTATCCCAATTGAGGTCTGTGGTGGGTTGGCACTATAGAGATCGATGCACTCCATTTGTTTGAAATCTGTTGTATCAAACCAAGATAAAACACCGATTTGGATGTCTGTGGATTGCTGTAACTCTACTGCTATATCTGCGGGGATACTAGTTGGTCCGACAGCGTTCACGACGTGACAGACCTGGATTGGGTTTTCGGCCATAATATCCTACGATACAGAGTTGACTTTTGGCTTCTTATAATTCTCGGATGGGAGAGTCATTCAATCCGAAAATAGATCACTCACCGATACTATTACTCTCCTACGTCGGTCAGCAGTCCCACAATAGGTAGATAACCACAAGACTGTGATCCGGACATATGGTCAGTAACCCGCTCAGCAGTGGATGTTGTAATCTTCATATCGCTTGTATTGCCATTCACTTGGTCAAACAACATGTTTTTCCCACCGCTCGTGAGAAACCGAGGTCCAACGTCAAAAGTAGCTGGACAACAAATACGTGGCGTACGCTATCAGCCATAGTTCGGCTGAAAACCAAGTCCGCCCTCCCCGACGTGGGGTATTCTCCTGCCTGTATCTCTCGGTAGTGAACTTGTCTGAACTCATAGGTCGAATAGGTTCCGTCGCTGCTCTGCCTTCTGGCGCTGGCTACGCCGGTCGTAGTGCTTATCCAGAACATCCTCACTCGCGTTCATCCGATCAGACACGAGCGTACGATCCTCGTCTGCCAAGCGGTGGGCAGTCACCCTCCCACTCCGGACGTCATGGGGAGATCGCGCCGACGGGCACTGGCTCATCTTCGAATAATGGGTTGCCTCACACTCCTCCGGGTCGCGGTTATGCGGACACCCCTCACCGCGCCAGCACGGTCGCGTGACGCGATAGAGCGTATCCCGACAGGCCGACACCGACACCCGGCCGTTCCGCGTCGTAATCAGCGGGGTACGGCCATGCTCGTCAGTCACCGCCTTGCGTTTCCCCTCGATGTAATCATCCAACACCTGAGCGACATGGGCGCTGATCGCGTTCCACCGCTCGCTGTTCTCCTGATTCTTGAGCGGCGTTCCCGACTCCGGCCGATGCACAAAATGAATCGCCGGTCCATCGGCGCGGGGCCGGTTCCCGTCCAGATCCACGTCGCCCAAGTCGAGCGCACGAAGCTCCCCCACACGGCACCCAGTGTGCCAGAGCAACAGGACGATGACGTGCCGCCGACTCGCGTACTCGTATCGCTCCAACCAATCGACGATCTCCACGGCGCGGTCGGGGTCGAGCGTGGATTCGCTAACGTCTTCCCCGTTGTTCATCCGGGGTAGCGGCACCTGGTCATACAACTCCTCAGATACCGCGTCGATCTTCGCGCAGAAACGGAGGAACGCCCGGAGGGTTGCCAAGTCGCCGCGGAGTGTGACCGTCTTCAGTTCCTCGTTGGAGTAGCCACCCTCCCGCCGCCAGACGCGGTAGGCGTACAGGTCGCGGCCGGACAGTTCGTTGAGGTTCGCAATACCCTCTTCGTCGCACCAAGCGAGGAACGCACGTAGACGGTAGTACTGACCTTCGAGGGTATTTTCTGCGGCATCATCTCTGGATTCGAGATACAGATCCACCGCTTCCTCCGGTGCAAGCGGTTCCAACTCCGCACTCACGTCGATCCCTCCCGATCAATCTCTGGATCGTAGGGACCGTACGGGGTCACCAATCGCACCTGCTCGCGTTCCAGCAACCGGTCGTCACGGCGGTCGTGCAGTTTGTAGAACACGCCGTCGACATCATCGCGGCGAGCGCAGGCAGCACACCAGAAGTGGTGATTGGTGGGCTCCCAGTCGCGGTGACCTCGGGGACACACGAATCGCCATCTGTCGCTTCGACTCTCTATTCGGACGGCTTCCTTACCCGACATACCCAATCCGGACTGACGGAATGGGGTATAAAAGAGGAAATCCTTGTACGGGGGGTGAAAGTGAACGGAACACCGCCCCGTCCCTCCAATATTCGCTATACTGCGGGTGAAAGTGAAACCGTGATTCGGACGGACTTCTCTGTTACCTGACTTATGCTGGCGTCCATCTGTGTTTGTCATGTGTTCGCTCTTACGAGCGACACACCGGCCGACGGTGGCTCGTCGGTACTCGACTCCTTCCCCTACCTTCCTGCTCCCTCGATAGACCGATGTGCGCTCTCGCGTCGTACCAATGAACCACCCTAACTTAAATCTACTTCACGAAATCGTTACTGATACGTATTTATTTACGACGGGACCGTCAGCCACCACAAACGGTTATGTACCGCCGCTTGATTCTTGGACTATGCGCCCACGGGTGGAGTGGATGAACCAGACCGACGACCGGCTTCTCGATCTCCTCGACGAATCCGATCTCGAACTCTCGCCTGCCGTACTCGCGAAAAATCTCGACTACTCACGCTCGTGGGTTTCCCGGCGTCTGTCGAAGCTCGTCGATGCGGAACTCGTGGCAGTCGACGACGGTAGCTACTACTCGATCACACAGAGAGGCCGTGATTATCTCGCGGGTGATCTTGAGGCCGAAGACCTTCAGTTGAGCGATGAGTGATTAATTTGACTGTTGTTTAAAATATCCGCCAGAAATAGAGGTTCCTAGAAATGTGGCCATTTTTACTAGTGGTGCTGTAGTGTTAACCAGAGCTGGTTGTGGCATAGATGCAGTCAATGAAATGATGAACCACAATAAACCATTATTTATATGACACATCCTGAATTCAGCATCATCACTTCCATTTCCTCCATAGATTCTCTCTGCCACAGGCAGGGTTGAATTGAGCAATAACTTATCTTCATCAACTAACAGTATTAGATCCCAAGCCTCTGGATATTCATAGAGGAGTTCTTGTCGAGTTTGCTCATTAATCTCAGCGGCATCATAAACCAGACAATGTAACTGGTGGTTCACCGTATTCCCTGAAGCAAAGGAGACACCAAATCGGTCTTTAGGATTCTCACGCAATCTGGCTAAAGTGTCCAGTTTCTCTAAGTCGTGATCTAGTGCCTGTTTATTTAATTTAGACTTTACTTCACATAAAAGAGCGACACCAGCATATGGAATCCAGTACATACCGGCCTCTTCAAAAACTACGTGGGGAATAGCAGTTCTAAATGAGCCTACAACATCAAATTCATTCCCACCCCCAGTAAACTCCTTAAAACACCGAAGTTCAGAATCCATTAACGAACATCCTGTTCTAAATTCGATTACTGATGAAAAATATAATTCTAAAAACTCTTTCAACGTATCTTGAAAAGCATCGCCTTTCTGACCCGGATTATGGTTGCGAGCTCTGATTCTACTCCATTCATTCCGGAATTCTTCAGAGAAATCATTAACCATCTCCAACATTTGTTTCAAGCCATCTTCGCCCATTGCCTCTAAATATTCCTCAACTCCGGGCATCTCCTCGATGGGAATCTCTTCAATGGAAACTACCTTATCTGTCATATCAATGCTAAATATCCGGTATCACATAACACATTCTCAAAATTGACCAGTTATAGTAGTGGAATCTAGCTCAAAGGTTACTAATAATATATGTTCTTTGCTCGTGAACACGAAGGTAAAATTCCGTTCTACTCAAGAAGCTCAAAGTGGATTACTGATAAATAGAGATGAGCCCACTGCCCAGATTTCCGAGGGATCCCTTTGATCTTCTCTCTAGGCTCGAAATATGCACACATCCCTTCAGCACTTGTGTGCATATCGCATCAAGCGCGGTCTTCGAGTTGTGACCCCGAGGGGTCGCATCAGAGAAAGGGCAGTCAGTTGTTCGAACTCGTCCGCCAGTTCCGTTCGTAGTCAGCTGACTGGCGATCTCGATTTCGTGGGTCCGCTCGATCCACGTCTTTCTCAGCTGCACTTCCTCGATACAGGCGCGTGTTCGAATCACAGTCGTAGCATCGGTGGGCAACGTTCTCCCGATCTCCGAAGATCCGTCTGAACTTGCGGGAGACGTGACTCCCGCAGTTCTGGCAGGTTTTCGTTCCATCGTCTCCCGACGAAACCTTGGTGTTTCCCTTCGGCGTTTGTCGCTGGGTTCCTGACATGATCCAACCGGGACGACACATCAGCAAAAAGTAGGTCGTGAACGGTCTAAGATCAGCCGTGGACAGTTCGCCGAAAAATACGAATCCCAAACACCGGATTGGTCAAAACTTTGTTTCAAATCGTCCATTTTGCCTGATTCCCGAAAGTCATCAACGTCTAACAGGAACTTGACAGGGAGGGGTTGGTCTCTGTCAACACCAAATCGACCGACAGCAATTGAATCAAGAAGTACCAACAACAACCATCCCCCCGGCGTACTCTCTTAATTGGCCCGTAGCGTACGCTCTCGTAGTCATCCTCTCAAACCACATCTGTAGACGCAACCGGAGAAAAGGAGTATGTATATATGATGTGCGCAAGGTGGAGAAATTGAATGACCATCAAAAGCAACCGCTACAACACATTTGTTGAGCAAAGAGTTACAAAACGGATCAGAATTAAAATGCGATCAAGACGATAAACGGGTGAAGGCCATCATTGAAGAAGAATTTTGAATAACCAGACTATTTTGTACTTTATGAGCTTATTCGATGTTTCAGAAGATTTTGAATTAAAGGAAAAAATCAAACTAGCAGTAGATGCTATAATTGAGAATATATCTAAATCGAATAAAACTACAGAAATATACAAACCAGTCGATGAAGGCGATATAGATCGGGTCGAGATCCCGGTCCCAGAACGCACTATATCGCCAGAATACAACAACAGCCCGGATTCGGAAATCGGAATCGTGACCGAGATTGTTGAATATATGATTTCTTCGGATAGCATAAGAATTGAGGAATATATGTCTTTTGACATACACAGACAGTATTTCCATTTGGATGAAAGTATTGAGGAACCAGACAGAGATCAAAAGCGTGAGGCATATATTGAATTGCTCAAGCGTGTTGCTGCTTCCGCAGTAAAGTATGCTGGTAGTTACGAGATTGATCAGAATGATTTTAATCGTGCATATGCGGAGACAGTATTTCCTTCGGAAGAGATTCCAACAATGCAAAGATATGTCTCACCACTAGTTAATTTCAGATCATCCGAATCGTTTGAATTGTACTCAAATATACATTTGGATGGTTACCAATGGGATGATAGAATAGAAAAAATTGAGATCACTCCACCGAATATATATGAAATAGCTTCAATATACACAACGCACAACTGGGATTTATTGTCAGACTCTGGGATTCACGAGGCAGATCTTGATTACTGTGTCCGAATCAAAGCTATTACTCGTCCTTCATTTGTTACCGAGGCAGAAATTACAAAGGCAGTTGTGACCGCCCTACGGTTGTTTAAATTATACAAAGTTGTAGATTATGGAAAGACATACGCACAACAAAAGGGCCCGTTGTACTATAGAAATTTTTGTTTCGATCCCGTTGGAAGTAGTCCAAGCGACTACGTAAATCAGACTCCAAGACCGACAGAGGATTATGTGCTATCTGCCGATGAAATACCTGCGTTTCAGGAGTTCTGGGAGGCCCATGCAGAAGTTCTACTCACAGATTCTAACGATATTTTCAGCGAACCGATTAGACGGTATCGAGGGACGTTTCAAAAACAGAGCTATGAGGATGTCGTAGTAGATAGCGTAATTGGTATGGAATCAACTATTCTCAAGGATCTAGGGACTCAAAACTCAATTTTATTTCGCTTGAAACTTAGGAGCTATGAGTTGATTGGTGAAGAAGTCAGGTTTTCGAAAGACGACCTCTGGAACCTGATAGATAATATCTACTTTTCAAGAAGCGAGATTGTACACGGCGGGAAATCGTTAGAAGAAATAATTGAGGATCACAGATTCGAACAGATCGATGGAAAAGAGCCAAGTCCACGCCAGTTTGCTAATCTTTGCCAAAGTGTACTTGCACTAATTATCCGAGAGTACCTAACTGTATATAATCAGTCAGAAACGAATATAACTGAAAAGAATAAACAATTAGACAACGAAATAATATCAGAAGATTAGAACGCTCGTAGCTTTGGCAAAATTATTTGCGGTGTATTTTGGAGAAGTGGCCTTAGCCACACGACTAAGGGGAACCCGGAAACTCACTTTCCGGGTTCCCCCTGGTCGCGCGGCTGGGTGACGTGACCGAAGGGAACGAACCCCGCCGCGCGACCAGCGATTTTCGGGAGAAATAGAACTGTATTGCCGCTAAAACAGTATGTTGGACAGTGATGCCTCTATTCAGGGGGCGTAGCTACCCGCCGCGCCACTCGTCGGCTGGCGGGCAACCGGCCGCTTTCCACGCCTCGAAGTCGAACCCATCGCGGGCCTTCTCTGCGGCCTGCTCTTCGCGCCTGTAGTCGCCGCTACGGTACGCCGTGATGAACGCGGTGGATAGGTCGCGGAATCGCTCGCAGCCGCTCTCGACTGTCTCAACGGCGACGTGAACGCCGTAGGTGTTCGTCTCCACGCACTCAGTGTAGGCCGTCCGCAATTCCCTGACGATCTCCTCGGCTTCGTCGAGGTCGTCCGCGGTGTAGCCCACCTTCAACAACTTTCGGCAATCGTCAGCGTCCACTTCGGACACAGCGTACTCCCGACGGACTCGTGCCCATCGGGACCGTGCCCGTTCCGCGGCAGCGTCGGCCAGCTCCATCGTGGCACTCCCGATCTCCTGCTCAAAGCGGTCGCCCGCTGCTCGGACTCGCTTCAACAACTCCTGCTGGATCTTCTTCGATGCCAGTTCCATCTCGCCGTAGGTGTGCCGAATGAGTCCCTCCAACCGGTCAATGACCGTCCGAATGGTCCGATACGTGTGACCGGTCTTCTCGGCGGCTTCCTTGGGCGAGACAGTTCCGCCGTCGGTCAACAGCATTTCCGTCACGTCTCTGTCGGCCGTGGTCATGTCGCCCCACAACTTCATCACGCGGTGTTCCTGTTCGTCCTCGATCTCCGGCAGCGGGCACTTCACGAACTTCCGGGCTTCCGTTGTATCCCGCACGTTCCAGAACGGATCGAACTCAACGAACACACTGCTGTCGGCACTGGTCGCAATTCCACACCAGTCCAAGCAGTTCAAGATCGTCTCTTCCAACTCGCGCCGGGCGTCTTCGAGGTCGTCCCAGCGGACGGTCTCCTCGGTTCGGCTGGTCTGGTAAGACACTTCGAATTTCGGATGATAGGGTGCCTCGTCGGACTCGTACTGCTGGGGTTCGTTCGGGTAGTAGTGTTTCAGTTCCTTCCCGAGCGTGTGGCCCCGCACGAGTTCACCAGCTTTCTCGTCTTCGACGGTGGCGGTGACGTAGTAGCCGGGCAGTTTCGTGTTGTCTTCGACGTGCTTCCGATAGCCCGTTCGGTCGCCCTGGATGAGCGTATGGGCGCGAGCAATCGGGCCGTCAGCAGCGTGAAGCGGGCCACTGTCTTCTCGGTACAGTCGGACGTAGTAGGCGAGGTCGTCAATGTGACTGTCAGGGTGTGGCTGGTCGAAGTACCGCGCGGCGATTCCGTAGGCGTCCATCACGCGCTTCACGAGGGTTAGATACTCCTCGTGGGGAAGGTTCGACGCCTGCACCTGTACGTCGACGTACGGCGCGCCGTAGTCCGGCACAGAGACGGGTTTGCCGTCCGACGTGAGGTTCGGCCACCGTGGACGGACGGTGATCGTGCCTCCCTTCACACGCTTGTCTCGGTCGGCTCGTTTGCCCTCGTAGGTCGGGGAATTCTTCGCAACGAAGTAGAACTGGAACTCGCGGACATTCTGGATCTGGAACTCGGGGTTGTCCCACGCATCCAGCCCGCTCTCGGAGTAGTCGAAGCAGGTGGCCCATGTCTCGCCGTTGAACTCGATATCACGGGTCGGCTTCCCTTCGGTCTCCCAGCGGTCGCCCCACTCCTTGATGAACGAGTCCATCGCGTAGTAGGGCTTCAGCCCGTAGTCAGGCACACCGGGGTCGGGATGCACACCAATCGTAAAGCGCACGTCGCCCTCATGAGGGGCGCATTTGAGATGCCGCGACATCCCTACCTCCTGCCCTCGATCTCCGCGACGGCCTGCTCGACTTCGGCCTGACTCTCGGTGAGCGGCTGCATCTTCCCCCAGTCGAAGCGGCGGCGTTCGCCCGCTCCCACATCATACAGCCGGGAGGCTCGGACGAACCCCTTCACGCCTCACTCACCCCAATTTTCTCGCGGGCTCGCCTGAGTAGGTTCCCGACAGTGCCGGGTGATCGGCCAGTCTCGCGGGCGTACTCCCGTGGCCCATACTGGCCCATGCCCACAGCCTCGTACACCTCCCGCTCGGCGTCGGTGAGCGGCGACAGGTCCGGCTCGAAGTCAAAGAGTGACGACTGCGGACTCACCACCACTCACTCCCGAAACACTCCGGATTTTCACAGAGCTTGTAGTGCGGATACGCCGCGACCGGAACGTCCGTGAAGTCGGCGTCAGACCGATAGTCTGATTCGACACACGCGGGTTCCGGTTCGTCCGTATCAGGGTCCGGTCGGTGAAGGGTGTCCGCGTACTGGGACCGATTTCGCACGGCCGTCTCCGGCACGTCGAGGCCGTCCGCATCGGGATGGGAACGGCTCACGCCGACCACCCCCTCTCAGCTATGAAATTCGCAAGAAGGCGGCGACCCCCAACTGGAATCAAGCTCCACTCCGGATTTTGCCGTCGCTTGCGGGAAACCGAAACCAGTGAGAGAGGGGTTCTACACCACGAAAACGTGGCGTACGCTATCAGCCATAGTTCGGCTGAAAACCAAGTCCGCCCTCCCCGATTTGAACGGGGGACAAGTCGATCTACAGTCGACTGCTCTACCAGTCTGAGCTAAGGGCGGTCGACACCCGAAAATACCCCGCCGTCCAGACTTAAGGATTGTTATTCGCGGAGGGTGCGCCGAACAGTCACACGACGCGGAGTGTCACACTGATCGGTGTCAGACACGTCTGACCCTCGCTCTCGGTGGATCGATGGGCGGGTCAGGGCGGCCTACGGACGATATCCGACCGGGAAGAGAGCTGTCGCGTCATGCTGGTAGCTGACGGGCGTCAGACAGCGCGGGAAGATTAAAATACCATCATGTATAATACCTTCACCGAGCCCGATGAGTAAAATAACGTTCCGTGCTGACGATGACCTCATCGACCAACTCGAGGCGTTCGACGCCTCGAAGAGCGAGGTCATGCGCGAGGCGCTCCGGGAGTATCTCGGAGACGCGTCACCGTCAGCGTCGGAATCACCGGCGGCGTCGGAGTCCGTGACCGACGCCGAGACGATCGACGAACTCATCGAGGAACGCGTCGACAGCATCATCGCCGACCGGCTGCAAACGCGACAACGCCGTTCGCAACCGCAGGATGTCAACGTAAACATCTCGTTGGACGGCGTGGGTGCGGGAGCAGAGAACGCCGAAACCGACCGTCAGCGCGCTGCTGACCGTGGGACAAGCGCTGAAGGCGGACAGTCCCGCGGAGACAGTCAAACAGCTGACACGGGACGGCGTAAGACAGAGGCGGAAACACCGGATCGAACCGACACGGAGGAACGTAAGACGTGCGCGCAATGTGGTGAAAACCTGGGTTCTGACCACGTTTACTGCCCGAACTGCGGTGAGAAGGCGTCCCGCCGAGTGTTCTGTGACTGCGGCGACGAACTCCGGTCGGACTGGGGGTTCTGCCCCAGTTGTGGCAGACGGACCCCAGCAGCGGATGTGCTCGATCAGGCCTAAAGTGGCGTTTACGTGCTCCACACACTCTGAAACAGAGTAAACGGGCGAGTGTATGACACTGCCCGTAAGTTTTAATACATCAGGGTTAATGGTTTATTCTGCGTAAGACGGTCGTCTTACACAGCGACGAACGCGAGGGGATGCCGCCCTCGTACTGCGGTTTCGCTGTGTAAACACTCGGGCGGGTCGTAAACAGACTCCCTCCGGGCCGTCTTACCCAAGGGGAAACTACCAAACATGGAGCGTGTGACACTACGGATTCCGAAGCAGCAGATTGAAGAGGTCGAACAAATGGTCGAGACGGGCGAGTACCCCAATCGGAGCGAAGCGATTCGCTCGGCGGTTCGGGAGATGCTCGCCGAGGAAGGCTCCGAACAAGCCTCCGAGAAGAAGCGGTCCTGGGCCAAGGTGTAACGATGCAGGATATCGTTAACGAGGCCCTCGAACGTGACGAGCAGGAACAGAAGAAGATGTCCGACGAGGACGTCGACGGGTTCGGTGATCCCCGCATCGTCATCGTCGGCTGCGGTGGCGCCGGCAACAACACGGTCAACCGCCTGTACAACATCGGCGTCGAGGGCGCTGACACCGTGGCCATCAACACGGACAAGCAGCACCTCAAGATGATCGAAGCCGACACGAAGATTCTGGTCGGCAAGTCCCTCACCAACGGCCTCGGTGCCGGTGGCGACCCGTCGATGGGCGAGCGCGCTACGGAGATGGCACAGGGGACTATCAAGGAAGTGCTGGGCGACGCTGACCTCGTGTTCGTCACCGCCGGTATGGGTGGCGGAACCGGAACGGGTGCCGCCCCCGTGGTCTCGAAGATCGCCAAAGAACAGGGCGCAATCGTCGTCGGCATGGTGTCGACGCCGTTCAACGTCGAGCGGGCCCGCACGGTCAAGGCCGAGGAAGGGCTGGAGAAGCTCCGCAACGAAGCGGACTCCATCATCGTGCTGGACAACAACCGCCTGCTCGATTACGTCCCGAACCTGCCCATCGGCAAGGCGTTCTCCGTGATGGACCAGATCATCGCCGAGACCGTCAAGGGCATCTCCGAGACGATCACCCAGCCGAGCCTCATCAACCTCGACTACGCCGACATGACCTCCATCATGAATCAGGGCGGCGTCGCGGTGATGCTGGTCGGCGAGACCCAGGACAAGAACAAGACCGAAGAGGTCGTCAAGGACGCGATGAACCACCCGCTGCTCGACGTGGACTACCGCGGCGCGAGCGGTGGCCTGGTCCACATCACCGGCGGCCCGGACCTCACGCTGAAGGAGGCCGAGGGCATCGCCCAGAACATCACCGAGCGCCTCGAAGCCGACGCCAACGTCATCTGGGGCGCGCGCATCCAGGAGGAGTACAAAGGCAAGGTGCGGGTCATGGCCATCATGACCGGCGTCCAGTCCGCCCAGGTGCTCGGCCCGACGACCCAGAAGCAGGCCAACAAGTCCCGCGAGGCGATTCAGGAAGTCGGCGACGACACGTCCTTCGACGCGTCCGACAACGTCGAAAGCTTCGACAGCCCCGCCCCGAACGGCGGAAGTCAGAACAGCGGCGGTCGAACCACCGGCTACAGCGAGACCGACGGCGGGCAGGACCAGCGCGAGAAGAACAACGGACTCGACGTCATCCGGACGAACAAGTAGCGACGTCCGCGATTCTTCTTTCGGTTTCTACGGCCGCGAGCGGCGCGAAATGTGAACGGCCATGTAGTGAGATGTCAGACAGAACAGGCACGCTTCGCGGTGTCAGACAGGCCGCGTCAGACCGCTTCCAGTGCGTCCAGGAGGTTGCACTTCCGACAGAGGTCCCGCGCCGTCGGCGACCCGCAGTTGTCACACTCGCCGTAGTCGGTGTCGCTATTCTCGCCGCCGTAGGTATCGGCGGCTAACGCGGCGAGCTTCTCGTAGCCGGCCATGATCGAATGACGCGTGCCGGGGTGGTTCTCCTCCAGTCCGAGCATGAGCTCCTGTATCTCGCCGCGGTAGGCCTCCTCGGCGTGGGGGCATTCGGTGATGTGCGCCGGGAGGTCCTCGAAGCGGGCGTACAGCGCGACCTCTTTCTCAGGGATGTCACGGAGTGGCTTCGCCCGGGGGATGTGGTGGTCCTGTGCCTCTCGCGTCTGCTCCGTGGGCGCGTCAGCAGACGAATCGAACGGACCCAGTGAGGCCTCGAAATGCTTAGCGATCTGTGAGATGTCGCCTTCGAGGAAGTTCATCAGCGCCGTCTCGGCCTCGTCGTCGAGATTGTGGCCAGTCAGCAGTTTGTCCGCGTCGAGTTCGTCCGCGTACTTCGAGAGGAGGTCACGGCGGAACACGCCGCAGTAGGCGCAGGCGGCCATCCCCTCGGGGTCGTCCTCGACGACATCGTCCATCTGGACGCCGAACTCCTCGGCGTAGGAGACGGTTACGTGTTCGATACCCAGATCGTCCGTCAGCTCCTCGCAGGCCTCTAGACTCGCGTCGCGGTAGCCCTCGATCCCCTCGTGGATAGAAAGCGCAATCAGTTCGATTCGGGGGTCCTCGGCGAACGTGTCGTGCAGAATCTGCGTGAGAACGACGCTGTCCTTGCCTCCCGAGAGGCCGATGACCCACGTCTCGGGGTCCTCGACAGTGGCGTCGTCGGACACAAGGCCGTCCTCGCGGATGCGACGGCGGACCCGTTTTGTGACCGCTCGGCAGAGATGAGACTCACAGAGGTGAAGCCCGGAATAGGCCGCGTGTAACACCGCGTTCTCGCCGCATTTGTCGCACTCCATCGTGACGAGTAGTCGTGGCCGCAGTGGTGAGAGGGTTTCGTCTCAGCCCCGCCACGACAGCCACGCGCCGTGTGGCTCGTAGTCGGCGAGGTGGGTCGTCTCTATGCCATCACCGATCTGGCGTTTCCAGTCCAGCCCCACCGACTCGCCGCCCGAAAGGTCACGTCGACCGGTGAGCCAGTGCAGCGGCCGGTCGGCCATCAAATCTTCGAGAGACGCCGTCAGCGCCTCGCTCAGTTCCGCCGGAACCTGATACAGCACGAGCGTGTTGACGACGCAGACCGGCACGTCCTCAGGGATTCCGTCGAGTACCGCTGGCAGGTCATCGAGCATATCACCCGGGATAAGCTCGGGTGGGTCGTCCCGCGCGACCGACAGCGAACCGTCTAAAACGGCGCGCCGCTCCTCGTGTTCCGGCCAGACGAGCGCGCGGAGCCAGTCCCTGTCGGCCTCGTCGGTCACGTCGAGCGGATTGCGATCGAGACCGACCCGTGAGCGGATCGCGGGAGGGGTCTCCGGGAGCGGCGGGTCGCCACGTCGGACACTGCTCTCGATAGTGACCGGCGAGTCGCCGTTGCCGACCACGCGACCGTCGTAATCGTAGCGATAGTGGTCGAACAGCAGGTTCAGGCCCGCGCTCGGCCCGAGTTCCACCAGCGCGAGCGGCCCGTCGGCGGCGCGGGCCACCCGTGCGATGGCTGGATAGAGGACCGCGCTGCGCCGTACTGCGTTCGTCTGCGTGCGCCGGTTTCGCAGGAGCGGCCGGATGTCGTCGGCGCGGTCGAGACAGAACTCGCGGAACGCCGGGAAGCACTCGTCGTCGGGAGCACGCGCCGCTCGGGTGATGCTCGGGTAGTACTCGGCCAGCCGGTGGTCCGGGTTCCGGTCGAGCAGATAGTGGACCGCGGCCAGCAGGAGATGCGGGGCCTGGCGACCCTCGGGAACGGTCGCCGCAAGGTCGAGGACGGCGGGGTCGTCGGCGGCCTCCCGGCAGAGGTGAGCATACAGCGGCGAGGAGTCCTCGGCCCACGTCGCCAGGTCCCGGAACTGCGTCTGGAGATCGGGCATGTCGGTCCAGAGACAGCACGGCGGCATCAGTGTTCGCCTCCGGAGAGTCAGGGTTTAGGCCGCTCGACTGGTAGAGACGGCAATGAGTATGGACCGTCCGGAGGCAGTCGAGCGGGTCGAGGAAATCGTCGCGACGGTCGAGGCGGAGACGATGCCGGTCCCGGTCCGGGAGGTGTGGGTGTACGGCGACGTGGCGCTCGGACTGGACCCGGTCGAGCGACTGGACGTGTACGTCACCAAGGACATCCTGTTCAAGGACGCACCGGAGCGCGCCGAGGAGTTCCAGCGCAGTCACGGCGTCGACGGCGTCGGCAAGACCGTCCGCGCCGCGTGGGCCGACGAGCATCCCGAGTACATCCGCGCGAACGCTAACGGCCACGCCGCGCCCGAGAAGTGCCTCGCCGCGCATCTACTGAACGACGACGAGCCGGTCCACCTGGAGGTGTGTAACGCCTCCTTCGAAGACAACGTCACCCAGCGGCTCAAGGGGGCCAAGATGCGAAACGACTACGAGCAGATTCTGGACCCGCGCGGGGCCTGCCTGTGGATCGACGGCGAGCGGTCGCCGGAAGCCTTCCGGAAGCTCCGTGACAACGAGTTCGTCTTCCCGACGCTGACCCAGTCGCTGTCGATGCTCGGGATGGACGAGACCGAGGCCGGTGACGCCGCCGACGCGGTCAAGGAGTACCGGGCACAGCAGGAAGGAGCGACGGTTCGGGGCGACGTGGTGTAGGCAGTTACCGCACTGACTTTAGCGGGGCGACGTGGTGTAAGCAGTTACCGCACTGACTTTGACAGGCCGACTTACCGCAGCCAGGGCGCGTCGACCGTCTGGAACTGATGTCCGCAGGCGGGACATTCAACGAGCCGCGAGCCGCTCTCGCCGTCGTCGGCGACGGCGAACCGACGGCTCCAGCTCACGTGTCGGCACTCCGGACAGCGGCGGACGAGCGGGGGTATCATAGGAAGACGGAAATCGGCACGTGTCGTTCGTAGCCGCTCGTCCCGCAAGGGTCTATCGGGGGGCGACATCGCACCGCGTGTGACCACTTAGCTCGAACAGTCCTCGGCGACTACAACGCGGTTTTGAGCGAACAGAAGGGATACACCCGCACCACGGGAAGGGAGTCGTATGAAACGAACGCGACGAGCGGCCCTGGGACTGGTCGGTAGCACGGCGATTGGTGCCCTGAGCGGGTGTCTCGCACCGGGCGGGAACGGCAGTGACGACGGTGGCAGGGACTCACCCACGCATCCGTCGCCCGGAACCGATACCACAGGAGACGGAGAGACGGAGACGGCCACCGACGACGAAACGCCGACAGACACGCCGGACGGGCTGCCCGGCGACCTGGACCGGGTCGATACGCCGCCGTACGAAATCGAGGACATCGAATGCAACATCGACGACTCCGGCGAGGGCGACCGCGACCCGCTGTATCTCTGTGCGAACATGCCGGCCGAGCCGTCGCTGTCGTTCGAGCAGGCGTCGGCGCGGGGCACGCTGTTTGCCGACGAAGGGCTGGAGTTCGCCGAAGACAACACCGACGACCAGCTCTACGCGACGCTGCTGACGGATGCGGACGACATCGAACGGTTCGAAAACGACAGGGGTGACGCCTACAGTCTCGCCGCCGACACCGACTTCGAGAGCCACGCCGTCCTCGTCGTCCAGACAGGCTGGGGCTCCGGGTCTATCCTCCCCCATCTGAAACGCATCGAGGAGACAGAGAGCGGTGTCCACGCGTTCGGCTGTTACACACAGCCCTGTGTCTACACCGACGATTTCACCGCCCGGTCGACGGTCGCCAGGTTCGAGCGCCCGGACACGCTCGACAGCGGCGTCGTCAGTCTGACCGTCGATCCGTCGACGCGGTACAACGTGGCGACGGGCGAAGGCGTGGTGACAATCGGCCGGTCGGAATGACCCCCGGATTCTTTGCGACCTGCCGGTGAAGCGACAGCTATGGCAGCCCTCCCGATTCGAACCCTCCACGTCCTCGCGATGGCGGCCCTCGTTGGCGGCACGACCGTCCTCTGGTACAGCTATCGGAGCGGCGCTATCACCTCGCTGGTGCCCGCGCGACAGTTCGAGTGGCTGTTCTGGGGCGGCGTCGGCGTGCTCGTGTTCACCGGCGTCGGCAACCTCGGCGCGCTCGGGCCGCCAGGGCCCGGAACCGACTGGGGACGAACCCTGCTGGTGAAACTCACCGTCGTCGTCGGCCTCGTCGGCGGGTCGGTCGTCCGCACCCTCCTCCTCGTTCAGGCCAGCGACCGCGAGGGCACAGCCGGCGACCTGTCCCCACCCCTTCGGCGAACGCTCTCGCGGGCCTACGGCGCGACGGCGGCCGTCCTCCTGAGCATCGTCGTCCTCGCGGAGGTCCTCGCACATGGCTGAGGACCAGAGCGGGCGGATGGGTGTTGACAAGACGGCGACCGAAGGCGAGCCAGCGCGTTCTGCGGAAGGAGGTGACGGGCGACCGGTATCGCTGGTGACGTGGACGCTCGCCACGTTCGACACCGCCCTGTTCGTCCTGCTCGGCATCCTCGCCGCCCACGCGAGCGGCGGCCTCGCCGACTTGCTCGGCGGGCTGAACACCCTCGTTGGCGTCGCCGTGTTCTGCTACCTCTGGGCGCTGTTCGTCCTGGCGGTCCGGTGGGTCCACAGCCGGGTGACGCTCGGGAATGCCCCACTGCAGACCCTCGTTCTCCACGGAGTTGCGGCCGGGTGCGCCACCGGTGTCGCGTTCCTATTGGGGCTGTTCGCGGTGGCGCTCGTGCCGACAATACAGAGCGGCGGGGTCCGTCTCCAGGCGGTGCTTGTGGTCCTGCTCATCGGGGCCGGTGTCGCCGCTGTCGTCGGCGGCGTCGTCGGCCTGCTCGCCAGCCTGCTGGACACCGCAGCCTACGGACTGGCGGGCTATTTACTCCCCGAAGCCGGGAACGAGCAGGTCACGGAGCCTCGCCGACAGTGACGAAAAACGGCACCGTCTCGCGGCGTTCGTAGTCCTCCGCTTGCATCTGTTCGATCACGTCGCGGCCCATCGACCGCCAGCGCTCCCGGAGCGCGTCGTACTCGTCGGGCGTCGCCTCGCCGTTGAGAATCGTCTCGCGGTCGTGGGCCAGGCCGGTCCCGGTGGCTTTCCGCCGGGCCGCCTGCATCGCCGCGTCGTCGTAGGGCGGCTCGATACGCTGCTCCTGGTCGTACTGTGTCGTCGAGACGACGGATAGCCCCGCGTCGCGGAACACGTCGGCGGCGTCCCTGCCGAGGGTGACGTCCGTCCGCACACCATCGAGGAACAGCCGGCGAGCGCGGCGGGCCAGTATCGGCTCCGCATCGACGGTCGATTCGACGGTGACAGCGGCGTTGTTCGGCTCGATGGCGGCCACCCGGTCGGTGGCGACGCGGGCGAACTCCCGAACCGCGACCTCGGGGTCAGGGAGGTTGATGAGCAGCGCCTGACACACCACCAGGTCGAAGCTGTCGCCGGCAAAGGGGAGCCGCGTCGCGTCGCCGCAGACGGTCGGGTCGCCGGCGGCAGCCAGCAGATCCGTATCAGCGTCGAGGCCGACGACCGTTCCGTCGGTCTCCTCGCGGAGGACGCGTGTCAGTTCGCCGGTCCCACAGCCCACGTCGAGGACGCGCTCGCACTCGCCCAACTGTAAGTCCGTGAGCGCCTCGCGGGAGTCGGCCCACATCCCCCTGCGGGTGGTTTCGAGGTAGTCGGCGGAGAACCTGCGCACAGTTCGTCAGAGTCGAGTCGCCCCCAAAAGTACCGCGGTCGAACGCGCTCGAACTTCCCCACAGAGTCGAGAAGCTCGGATACGCCGCGCTCGATAGCGACGTCTATTCGCCGCGGAGTTCCTTGACGCGCTCGATGTTCCAGGCGAAACTCTTGCCGTTCTCGGTCGGCGTCTCGAGCACCAGCGGCACGTCGCGGATGGCGTCGTGATTGACGAACGCGCGCATCCCGTCCTCGCCGATGTGGCCCTCGCCGATGTGGGCGTGTTCGTCCTTGTTCGTCCCGCACTCGTGTTTGGAGTCGTTGAGGTGGACGCAGGCGAGGTCATCGAAGCCGACAACCTCGTCGAACTCCGCGAGCGTCTCGTCGACGGCTTCGGGGGACGAGAGGTCGTAGCCCGCGGCGAACATGTGGGCCGTGTCGAGACAGAACTCGATGTCCTGTTCGGTTCGTTCGCGGACGGTCGCCAGGTGCTCGAACTGGCCGCCGAGTTTCGTCCCGCTGCCGGCGTCGGACTCGACCAGCACGGTGACGCCCTCGGGGATGTCGAGGTCGTCCAGCACGCTCGCGGCGTTGTCCAGGCCGCCGTCGACGCCCGCGCCTGTGTGGGCGCCGAGGTGGACGTTGACGTACTCGATGCCCAGCTTCGCGGCGGCGTCGACCTCCTTCTGCATCGAATCGAGGGATTTCTCGCGGAGGTCGTCTTTCGGCGTACAGAGGTTGACCAGATACGACGAGTGGATGACCCACGGGCCGACGCCGTGGTCGGCTGCGAGGTCGCGGAACTGCTCGGCCTCGTCGTCGTCGATGTTCGGGTCCTGCCAGACCTGCGGCGAGTGAGAGAAGATCTGCCCGCAGTTACCGCTGTATTCGACCTGTTCCTCGACGGCGTTGTAGACGCCGCCGGCGATAGAGGTGTGTGCCCCGACTCGTACCATGCACACCGGTGGGTGATGCCCGACAAAAGAGGTTCCGGAGTTAGACCCACTCGCGAGCGGGCGGGATGATGCGGAGGCTCGACAGGATCAGGTATGCGCCGAACCCGGCAAGGAGGGCGCCGAACACCATCGGGAGCGGTGACAGTGAAAACAGCAGCGGCGCGCTCGAAGCGACCAACACGACGCCGATGCCGACCAGCATGAGCGTCCCAAACGCGCCGAGCACCGCGTCCTCGGCCGCAACACGGACGATCGCGTACAGTTCTTCCTCGGAAAGCTGTGCGACGCTGTCGTCGGTCGCCCGAGGGTCGGCGGGGGTGTCGGCAGGGCCGTCATCAGCGGGGGACGAGACCATGCCACTGCTTGGCCGGGTTGCCACAAAACGGTGACGTAGGTCTGTTGTCAGAACTGTCCTCTGGTCCGCTTCCGTAGAGTCGTCGTTAGGGACGTGCGGCCCACAGTCAATCGACTACTGTAACTTAATCAAGAGCCAACTAGGGAAATTGGAGTGAACTCGGTGGGCCAGTAACCGACTTATAACGAGCCTTCCAGATTAGTAATAGCCAAATGCCCGAAACACAGGCCGCAGTAAATGAAACACGCGAGTTCGAGTTCGTCTTGCAGTTCGACGCAGGTGCCGATAGCCTGATGGACGTGTTCCGGCAGCACGAAAGTCTCTCTGTGTGGTCCTCGGCCATCTTCGTCGGTGACGACCATATGTGGCGGCTGGACCACGCGAAGGGGACGCCCGAGGCCCTGAGTACGTTCGACGAGGTCTTCCTGGACGAAGATCGCTGTAACGAGTGTTTCGACGTCGTGAGCTGTGAGACGACGCGGACGTACCACGTGCTGGACCGCACGGAGACGTCCCGGACAGTGTACACGTTGCGACGTGAGATCAGCGGCTGTCAGTCGCTACCCAGTTTCCTGCACCGACACGTCCGTGAAGGCACTATCTTCGAATCCCGGCGAACGGGCGACGAGTACCGCTGGCGCGTGCTCTATCCCGGGACAGCCCCCATCGGCGAGGTGTACGACAGAATCGAATCGAGCCTCCGCGATGGCGTCACACTCTCGGTGTCTCACATCACCAGTGCCGGAAACTGGAAGGCCACCGAACGGGTCGCGACGAACTTCTCGCCCCAGCAGTGGCGGGTGCTCGAGGCCGCCGTGACCCACGGCTACTACGAACGGCCGCGGGAAGTCTCGGTCAAGGACCTCGCATCGATACTGGACGAGCCGCGCTCGACCGTGCAGTATCAGCTCCGCACCGCCGAGGACCGCATCGTCTCACAATTCGTCGAGGAAACGCTCTGAAGGGCGATATTTCAGGGTAGTACGCGGCTCGTGGCGGCCCGGCACGCCCGTCACCGCTGGACCGCGCCGCCAGCGTCAGGGCGACCGTCGAATCCACTCGTCGGTGGCGTACTTCTCCTGGGCGTGCTCGCGTGCGCGAGCGAGTTCATCGTCAGTCCACCCGCCCGCATCGGCGTCGACCCATTCAGCCAGTGTCGAGCGGAGCGTCTCGACGGCCTCGGTGCGGTCGATATCGGCGTACTCGTCTATCGCTCCGACGCGCTCGCCGAACCGTTCGGGGTCGGGATCGGCGGTGAAACAGCCGCAGTGGCGGTCGGGACGCAGCGAGACGGACAGGGAGCCGTGCTGGATGACGGCGTCTTTCTGGCGGTACTGTGCGTTCCCGCTGAGTTTCCGGCCGTCCGGGCCGACGATGTCGTGGGCCGGATGGAGCTGTCGCAGGTAACAGGCCGGCTGGTGGACCGCCGCCCGCTCGTCGTCGGCGAAGGCGGCGTCGACGCCCATGCGCTCGAACGCCGCAAGCACCGGCTCGCAGAACTGCTCGTAACACGCCATCAGGTCGCCCGGCACGGCGTCGGCCGGCGCGATGATGCCATACGAGATATCAGCCACGCTGTCGTGGTAGATGGCGCCGCCGCCGGTGGGCCGCCGCGTCACCCCAATATCCTCGCGCTCGCAGAACGCCCAGTCGATCGTGTCGGGGTCCTGTCCGTAGCCCAGCGACAGCGTATCGGGCCAGGTGTACACTCGCACTGTTGCCGGGCCGCCCGCGGCGACGGTTTCGGCGGCGGCCGCTTCCAGCGCCATGGTCATCGGTCCGGGTCGTGTTTCCTCACCGATGACGCGCCACTCCAGATCGGCCAGTGACATACCCGGGCTTCGTGACGCGATGCGATATGAATTGCGGGCTAGCAGCAGTGGGGGTCGGTGATACACCTCCGACATCCTCGAACAGCCAGAAAGCCCCAGCCGGGAGACCGCAGGTCTCCCGAGCAGTCGGCGCTGGGCGTTCGAGACGATGTAAGCACTGGACCGAGCGAAGCGAGGGAAGCGCGCAACGAGTCGCAGTAGCCCAGCGCCTCGGGGGCTTTCTGGCTGTTCATGTTCGCTTTTGTACTGTCAAAAACGACGAAATTAACGGCTAGCCCTGAACGTTTCCGCAGTCGGTACAGGTGAGTTCGAACCGCCCGTCGGCGATGGCGACGCTCTGGGTCGTCTCCGCGCCGCACTCCGGGCAGTGCGCTCTCGATTCCAGGTCGTCCCAGTCGTGGGTCGCGCCGGGCGCGCCGAAGGCCCAGCCGACGACGCGCTCGTCGCCGGAGTTGTAGCCCTGCTGGAACTCGCCGGGTTCGAAGCGGATCAGTTCGCCGCTCGATACGTCGACCTCCTCGCGGTCGAGGCCGACCTCGAAGGTGGTCTGTCCCTGCTCGATGTAGAACACCTCTTCCTGGTCGTGGTGGCGGTGGAGGGCCCCCGAGAAGGAATCCCCGGGTTCGAGTTCGAAGTAGTTCGCCGCGAAATGCTCGGTCCCGAGTTCGCGGGAGACGGGCTTGCGGATGTCGTGTACCTGCATCGGGTTCCGTTCGACCGGTACGTCGTCGAGAGTTACTGTGTCCATTGTCAGTGTCGTCCTGGGTCAGGCCACGGCGGCCCTGTGGTGTGTTCTCAATCCAGCGTTGGATGACACTGTTCCGGCGTTTATAGTTTTTCGGGAAGCCACGTGGTAGTCAGCCGCGCCGCCGATTCCCGGTGGGCCCGAACTACGCCACTGATGCGCCGTGCTGGTCAAGCAAGTCAGCCATCACGCGGGCCTCGGCCTTCCGGAGGTGCTGGGCGGCGGTTCCGGGCGCACAGCCGAGTACGTCGGCGACGTCGTCGACACTGCCCTCGCGGGGGTCGCGGTAGTAGCCACAGTCGACGGCCGCGGCGACGGCCTCGAACTGGCGGTCGGTGAGCGCGGCCCCGGTGTCGAGTCGTCGGCTGTCGTACTCGCCGACTTCCCGTACGTCGACTGAGACGCTGTCTGGGGCCGTCTCGACGGCCTCCTGGACCGTCCCGCCCGGCCCGACCAGCGTGAGGCCGACCGTTCCGTCGTCGCGGTAGGCGACCGGCGAGACGATGACCAGACCGGCCTGCGTGAACGCGTCGATGAGATCCGTATCGGAGTCCGTCGGTCGGCCACACACGTACAGGTAAAACGAGTCGTCAGGGCAGGGAGAGAGGGCGTACTCCGTGACCCTCGGGGCGTGTTCCAGGGCCGCCCGGTACGGTTCGACCGGCCAGCCGTCGACGTGAAAGAGGAGGGTCTGAACCGCGGCACCCATGTCGTTCCACCGGAGGAGATAGCTCGCCTCGTAGCCGTCGTGATCCATCACGAATTGGTGCATAGGGTGGCGTATCTCGGGACCCATCCACAGCGAGAGCGTGACGTATTTCATACCGGGCAGATTCCAGTGGGTATTTAAAATAACCTCGGCCGTGAGGGGACAGGCCGAGGCACCCGGACGGCGAACACGCGGCCACGGAGATGGCCCAGACAGTCCACCGCACCGACGACATCCATCCGCTTATCGAGCCGATTGCCGACCACGTCCTCTCCACCGAACACCACGAGAACGCTCCGGCCGTTGTCATCCGTGCCGACGAGGTTCAGACCGTCCTCTCGACGCTGCGAACCGAAGCAGGTCTCGACCACTGTGCCTGTGTCACGGCCCAGGAGTACGCCGACCGGTTCGAAACGATCTATCACCTGCGGCGCTACGCCGACCCCACACAGGAGCTCTCGGTCGTCGTTCCAACACCCAGGGAGTCGCCGACCAGCGAGTCGGCCGCGCCCGTATACCCGACGGCGGCGTGGCACGAGCGGGAGGCCTACGACCTGGTCGGCATCGAGTACGAGGACCACCCCGACCTCCGGCGCATTCTCCTGCCCGAGACCTGGCAGGGCCACCCGCTGAGCCGGGACTACAATCAGGACCAGCCACAGATCGTCTCCTTCCGCGAGCACGAGCGATTGCTCGAAGACCGCCGCGAGGGGCCGGAGACGATGCACCTCAACATGGGGCCACACCACCCCTCGACTCACGGCGTTCTCCACCTGAACGCCCAACTCGACGGTGAGCAGGTGGCGACCGTCGACCCCGACATCGGCTACATCCATCGTTGTGAGGAACAGATGTGCCAGCAGGGGACCTACCGCCACCAGATCATGCCCTACCCGGACCGCTGGGACTGGGGCGGGGCCGGACTGCTGAACGAGTGGGCGTACGCCCGCGCGGCCGAGGACCTCGCCGACATCGAGGTCCCCGAGTACGCACAGGTCATCCGGACGATGGGCGGTGAACTGTCGCGTATCCTCTCGCACATGCTCGCGGTCGCCACCTACGCGCTGGACGTGGTCGGCGAGTTCACCGCCACCTTCCAGTGGGGGGTCCGGGACCGCGAACTCGTCCAGGATATCCTCGAAGACCTCACCGGCCAGCGACTGATGTTCAACTATCTGCGGCTGGGCGGCGTCGCCTGGGACCTGCCCGAGCCTCGCGAGGCGTTCTTCGAGAAGATACGTGCGTTCCTCGACGACCTACCCCACAAGCTCGGGGAGTACCACGACATGCTCACCGGCAACGAGATTCTCCAGCTCCGGACGATTGACACGGGCCACCTCTCGGCCGAGACCGCGAGGGACTACGGCTGTACCGGCCCGGTCGCGCGGGCCTCCGGCGTCGACTACGACCTCCGGCGGGACGACCCCTACGGCTACTACGACGAACTCGACTGGTCGGTCGTCACCGAGGAAGGCGGCGACAACTTCTCGCGCCTGCTCGTTCGCCTGCGCGAAGTAGAGGAGTCCGCGAAGATTATCCGACAGTGTATCGACCTGCTGGAGGACTGGCCCGAGGACGACCGCGAGATACAGGCGAACGTCCCCCGCACGCTCCGGCCCGATCCCGACGCCGAGATCTACCGCGCCGTCGAGGCCGCCAAGGGCGAACTCGGCATCTACATCCGCTCGGACGGGACGGAGACACCGGCCCGGTTCAAGATCCGCGGTCCCTCCTTCTCGCACGTCCAGGCGCTTTCCGAGATGGCCCGCGGCGAGTACGTCCCGGATCTCGTGGCGACAATAGGCAGTCTGGACACCATCATGGGCGAGGTCGACCGGTAGGCCGACACCTGTCTGAGACGAACGCGGCCAGTGAGTTTTGTACGGCGGGCACGTATGTCCGGTGATGACCGAACAAGCGACGTTCGCGGGCGGCTGTTTCTGGTGTACGGAATCGGTGTTCAAGCAGGTCGATGGGGTGACCGATGTGGTTTCGGGCTACGCCGGCGGCCACGTCGCCGACCCCAGCTACGAGGCGGTCTGCCGGGAGGAGACGGGCCACGCCGAGTGCATCCAGCTTACCTACGATCCCGACGAAGTGAGCTACGAGGACCTGCTCGCGGTCCATTTCACGACGCATACCCCGACGACGAAAGACCGGGAAGGCAACGACGTCGGTACGCAGTACCGCTCGGCCGTGTTCTACCACGACGAGACGCAGCGTGAGACCGTCGAGGCCTTCATCGAAGAGATAGCGCCGGGCTACGACAGCGACATCGTCACCGAAGTCGAGCCACTGGAGACGTTCTATCCGGCCGAGGAATACCATCAGGATTACTTCGAAAAGAACCCGAACCAGAGTTACTGCCGGCTGACTATCCCGCCGAAAATCGAGAAGCTCAAACAGAAACACGCGGAGTTGCTAGCATGAGCTTCGAGTACACGACCGAAGTCGAGGTCCGATACGCGGACATCGACACGTACGGCCACGTCAACAACGCGACGTACGCGACCTACTTCGAGGAGGCCCGTATCGACTACCTGTACGATGTGGTCGGCGCCGGCGAAGCGCTGCTCTCGGACAGCGAGTCGGGCGTCGGAATCGTCATCGCGAACCTCGAAGTCGATTACAGCAAGCCGGTCCGGATCGACGACGCCGTCGCCGTCGCCGTTCGGGTTCCCCGGCTGGGCGAGAAGAGCTTCCCCTTCGAGTACGAGGTCCGGACCGACGACGGCGTAGCCGCGACCGGCGAGACGACCGTGGTCACGTACGACCGCGACGCGGAATCCTCACGCTCGATTCCCGAGGACTGGCGGGACGCGATCACGCAGTTCGAAGGGCTGTAACCGCAGCCGATACTGCGACGCCCCGTTGTTGCTCCGCCCAGTCGAGGCCCTATCGGACCGACCGGTGGTTTTATTTTTTACCCATATGTTGTATTGAAAACATATGGAATACAGTACCGACCTCGGACGGCGCGTCCTCCTTGCCCTCGCGGGCGTGGCACTCCTCCTCGTGGTCGGACTCGTCCTGTCCCAGTTCCTCCCGACGCTCGTGTTTACTGTCTTCCTGTACTACGCCAGCCGACCGATTTACCGACGGCTCGGGCGGCTCCCACTGCCCGAGTCGTTCCTGGAGCAGGCCGTCCCCTACCAGAAGCAAGCCCATGCGGCTGCCACGATTTTCTTCTTTCTGCTGCCGTTCGTGATTCTGGTTGGCTACACCCTTGTTCTCATTATCCCCGAGCTACAGGCCTTCTTCGGCGAGGGGGGGCTGGGCGCGGCGTACCTCTCGCGGTTTCAAGAGCTTCAGGGCGGTTCGCTACCGGAACCGCTCGCCGGTCTCGGCCTTAACGAAGTACTGGCAATGGGGCCGGCTGAGGTGTTTGACCTGCTGCGAAACGCGACCGTCCAGTCGTGGCTGGGGCGTGTCTCGGATACGCTCATCGGATCTGTGAGTCTACTCACGTCGCTACTGCTGCGCGTGTTCATCATGTTCGCTGGAACGTACTACCTGCTTACCGACGGACCGCGGCTTGTCGGCTGGTTCCTCGACACCTTCGACGGCTCGGGCGTTCTCAGCAAGTACGCGGCGGCGGTCGACGACGAACTCTCTTCGATTCTCTTCGGGAACATCCTGAACGCACTGGTGACGGGTGTCATTGGAATTTTCGTGTTCTCGCTGTACAATCTGGTCGCTCCCGGCTCAGTGCAGATTCCGTTTGCACCACTCGTCGGTGCACTCACCGGCATCGGGAGCCTCATTCCCGTGGTCGGGATGAAAATCGTCTACCTGCCCGTGGCTGGGCTGCTTGCAGTCTCCGCGGTCGTCACGGGGCAGACGGCGGCCCTGGCCTGGGTCGCCCTCTTTCTCGTGGTCACACTGGTCGTCGTCGATACGATCCCGGATTTCTTGATCCGGCCATACGTCAGCGGCGACCTGACCCACGTCGGCCTGCTGATGTTCGCGTACATCCTCGGGCCGATCGCGTTCGGCTTCTACGGGATCTTCCTGGGCCCGATCCTGCTGGTCCTCGTCGCCCAGTTCTTCCGGATTATCGTTCCCTACGTCATCACGGGCTCGGTCGAGACGACGCAGACGTCGCTCGCCGACTACGACTCCACGGAGTCCTAGCCGCTTGCGAGCCGGGTTCTGGCGGCCCCGAAGTCGAGACAGCGGCTGTCCGTCGTCGAGTCGACACGGTCGAGCCACCGCAGCTCCATCACCGAGAGCCGGTAGTGACACGTCGATGGTTCGATCTGTTGCCAGTAGATGTACCGGACGTCGGGCACCGACTCGCTCTCCTCGTAGGCCCCCGGGAGGTCGGTGGTTTCGAGGTCCGACATCGGCACCGGCCCCGGCGTCTCCACGGGTGTGAAGACGAGGCCGACGCTGCCGAGGACGGCGACGTTCACGACGAGGACCAGCACGAGAGCCGCGACGAGCGACTGCCTCCGTCGGCGGTCACGCAGCGTCGTAGCGACTATCCCGACACCGATTGCGACGAACGCGAGCCCCGGGATGAGGTCGGTGTAGCCGCCGGTCTCGAAATCGACGAAGAATATCAGGAACGCGAACCACGCCGCGCCCATCGGGATCCACCAGTCGGTGTGTCCGACGTCGCTGTCGTCGCCCGCGAGCCAGCACCGGGCGGTGTGCGCGAGACCGAGGCCGCCGAGCAACACGAACGGCGACGCCCACTTGAAGTGGACGACGCCGGCGACGAGTCGGGCGAGCACCGACGCCTGTTCCTCGGTCTGTAGCGGCACGAGCAACACCTGCACGACCATCTCCGAGGCCGAGTGCCAGACGAGAAACACCGGCGCAAGCATGACGACAGTGAAACCGAGGCCGCCGGCGACGACGCGTTCGAGCGCCCGCACGTCCCGCTGCTGGATGGCCAGCCCGACCACGACGAGCGGAAAGATGGCCGCGGCCTGCCAGTACCCGACGCTGGCCGCCGCGGCCACACCGCTCAGCGCCGGGTATCCGCGCGTGTACAGGTATATCGCCAGGAGGCCACAGAGGACGAGGAGGTACTTCGCTTTGAACCCATACGCCGGCCGGACGGCGAACCCCGGTAACAGGAACATGGAGAGGCCGGCCAGCGGCGCAGCGACGTCGTCGCCGGTGATGTCGTAGACGAGTATCACGACGAGCCCGACGATTCCACACACCGCCCCGCTCATCAGCACCACGCTGAGAAGGTGGAGCCGGTACATGTCGCCGCCGGCCAGCATCGCCAGGGCGCCGGTCGTCTCGTAGGACAGCGGGAGCTTCGGTTCCCATGCGTCGACGTACAGCCGACCGCCCCGCGTCAGATACCAGCCGAGATGCTGGAAGATACCAGCGTCGGGAGCCATCGGAGGACGAGCGGAACCGAGTGTGATTGTCAGTACGAAATACAGTTCGACACCGACGGCAAACAGCACCGGAAACGCGAGCCGACGGTCGTGAGGATTGAACGCAAGCGAGCGAAGCAGGTCCCTGAGCTGGTCCTTGTGTCGTCTGCTCACACGACACGCTTGCGTTCGGATGATCAAAAGTAGAGAGTAGCTTAGCGGACGTGCAGTCGGCGAACGCAGTCACCGTTCGCCTTACATATACTGCCACCGTGATTAGGAACGTATTTTCGAGCGGATGCCCGACTTACCGCTTCTTTCAGTTGCATCGTGTGTGAAGGGAGTTTGCGACCAGCCAACGCCCGGTTTCGAGCCCGATCAGCCACGTTTTGAGCTACAGAAACGGCAGTACAGTAGCGATAGCAGGCGCATAGTGTCAGGCCGAAAATGTGTGATTATGTGGGTTAAAGCGCCCCTTATTCGACGAGCAATCGTCCGAAGTGCCGTTTCGGTCACGAAACACGGAACCCAGTAGTTGGTCAAGTCGGTCAGATAACAAATATTGGCGCGACTGCCTTGGGCAGACTGTCCGAACACCAGTGCCTCTAAGCCCATTTGCACCCAGCCGACTCCGGTCAGAACGCTTGTCGTCCGCCGATACAACAACCAGACTGGGACCGAGACGAGCTATTTTGTATAGCAGTCACTAATTTATCAACCCTATCCGGCGAACGCGTCGGCCTTTTACCAGTCCATCGAGTAGAGAACCGTAATGGTCCAGAACGTGGCTTCAGTGATGGCGGAGCTGGAACCCGAGGACTTCCATCTGCTCTCTGGCGTCGAACAGGGAATGCGGTTCTCGGAGTACGTCGCCCGCGAGAAGTTGACCGAGTTCTCCCGGCTGACGACGGAAGATGTCGACTACCGGCTCGACCGGTGTGCGGACCGGGGGCTGGTCGAGCGCAAGACAATCCAGTACGAGGGTTTCAAACTCACTTTCGAGGGGTACGATACGCTTGCGTTACATACCTTTGCCGAGCGCGACACTATCGAAGGAGTTGGGTCGCCGCTGGGTGTGGGCAAGGAGAGCGACGTATACGAGGCCCAGTCGTACAAGCCGGTGGCGCTGAAATACCACCGCGAGGGGTACACCAACTTCCGCGAAGTGATGAAAGAGCGGGAGTATACTGCCGACCGCGACCACGTCTCGTGGCTCTACACCGCTCGGAAGGCCGCCGAGCGGGAGTACGATGCCCTCGAAACGCTGTATCCCGAGGTATCGGTCCCGCAGCCGGTCGACACGAACCGACACGCGATTGTCATGGAAAAAATCGACGGCGTCGAACTCTCCCGGACGAAACTCGAACCGGAACAGGTACTGCCGATTCTGGATCTCGTTCTCGACGAGATGCAGACGGCCTACCGTGAGGGATACGTCCATGCGGACATGAGCGAGTACAACGTCTTCGTCACGAACGAGGGCGTCGTCGTCTTCGACTGGCCCCAGGCCGTCCCGACCGACCACGAAAATGCCAAGGAACTGTTAACCCGCGACGTCGAGAACATTGTGAGTTACTTCGAACGAAAATACCCACGAGAACTCGACGGCGTGGACAGGGACGCGGTCGCTGACGACCTTTCGGCCGAGGCCTTCGGGTCTATCGACGAATACGCCGGTTGAAGTGTTTTTAGCGGAGTTTCTGCCGTGCAACGAGCCAACGGTATGATTGCTGGCGCCGCCATTATAAACTATATATTGCTATAGCAAATCAGCTCGAATCGGTTGGGCCAGCAGATATAGGATGTTGGCTTCGGAGGTGGGGATGTGGCAATACCAATTGTCGGGTCGCTCGTTAGCTTCGTCATCGCCCTCCTCATCGGCGGACTGGCCATTTATCTCAGCGCTCGGTTCGTCGTGGGCGTCGACAACTACGGACACGCGGTCTTTACCGCGCTGTTCGGCGCGCTCGCGTGGGCCCTAACGTCGTGGCTACCGCTGGTGGGACCGGTTATCGCGCTGGTGGCGTGGGTCGCCGTCATCAAGTGGCGCTACCCCGGCGGCTGGACGAAGGCGGCCATCATCGGTGCCGGTGCGTGGCTGTCCGCGCTGCTCATCCTCTTCGTCCTGGACGTGGCGCTCGGCCTGGACATCGGTGCGTTCGGCGTGCCCGGCGCGTAGGCACGGGGCTCACTGAACGAGCTCCGCACCCGTTTTCCGGTCAAATAGCTCTGTCAGCGGTACCAGTTCGAGTTACGCCGGCAGCGCACTTTCGGGGACCGTACCGTCGTCGGACCAGCCACGCGCGTCGTAGTACTCGTCGAGCGCAGTCTCGAATGACGGGAGGTCGTACGGCAGAGTGTCGTCAGCCCGGTCGAAGCCGCGCTGGTTGTTGAAGTGGCGTTCGAGCGTCACGGTGCGAGCGCCGACGGCCATGAGGTCCTCAAAGTCGGCGTCGAAGAGCTGTTCGTAGCGCTCTGGGGTCATGAAATCCCGCGAGAACTTGCAGACGACGCCGCTGTCGTTCAGCGCCATCAGGTTCTCCCGCCCGACCAGCACGTCGGCTTTCCCGAGCGTCCCTTCGGGGGCAACCGCCTGGTCGTCGGGGACAAGCGGGTACTCGACTGAATAGAACGTCGCGTACATGTGGTCCGCGCCGCGGTTGGCGACGGCGTAGGAGAGCCCCTGGCCGTGGAGGACGCGGCCCTCGTGGGCCGCGAAGTCCATCCCCTTGACCGTCCAGTTCTCGACCCCGAGGTCGTCGTGACAGCGGTCGATACCCTCCGCCAGCGTGTCGCCGATACCGTCGCGGTGGGCGATTTTCTCGACGGTCTCGTGAATCAACTCGGTATCGCCGAAAGCGTCCTCGCTGTCGAGGTAGGCCGCCACCGTGTTGCCGGCGGAGATGGCGTCCATCCCGAGGCGGTCACAGAGCTCGTTGGATTGCATCACGTCCACGATGTCGTCGACGCCGGCGTTCGACCCGAAGGCCATCGCCACCTCGAACTCGGGCCCCTCGGTCTCGACGCCGCGCTCCTCGTCCCGCGTCGGGAGCTTGCAGGCGAACGCACACGCCGAGCAGGTCCCCTTCTTGTACTTCTTCGATTCGACGGCGTCGCCGTTGATGCCTTCTACGCCCGGGAACGACTGCTCGGAGAAGTAGTAGGACGGGAGCCCGTTGACCTCGTTCGCCAGGTCCATCACCGAGACGGTCCCCTGCCGTTTCATGATGTGATCCTCCGTCGCGGCCTCCCGGTGGATGTCCATCTGCATCGCCGGAATCTCGATGTCCGGCGGGGAATCGCCCGCGAACGTCATGCCCTTGACGTTTTTCGCGCCCATGACTGCGCCGAGGCCGCCGCGGCCGAACGCCCGCTCCCCGCTCGTCATGATGGACGCGAACCGAACCCGGTTCTCGCCGGCCGGGCCGATGACCGCGGTCTGGTCGGACTCGATGCCGTGTTCGGCGTCGAGGTAGTCCAGCGTCTCGGGAACGGTCGCGCCGGCGAGGTCGGGGACAGCCTCAAACTCGACGCCGTCGTCGCGCACGTGGACGATGACGAGTTCGTCGCTCTTGCCGGTGAGTTCGACGGCGCTGTACCCGGTATCGGCGAAGTTCCGCGACATGAAGCCGCCGGCGTTCGACGAGAGCAAGCCGTCGGTCAGCGGCGAAACGCCGGTGCAGTTCATCCGCCCGGTGAAGCTCATCTGCGCGGCCTGCATCGGCCCGGTCGAGAACACCAGTCGGTTCTCCGGACCGAGCGGGTCGGCGTCGAAGGGTATCCGCTCGTGGGCCAGCCGCGTCCCGACGCCGCGGCCGCCGAGGTACCGTTCGAGCACGCCGTCGATGGCCTCGGTAGTCGTTTCGCCGGCAGTCAGGTCGACCGTCAGGAGCGGTCCCGTCGAGTGTATCATTAACGTTTCTCACAGACACACGGACTTAGCGGTTGTGCCGCCTGCCGATACCGGCGGTTTAATCAGGGGACGGCGACGGAATATTGCTATGGTTTCGCTTGTGACGACGACGCCGGCGTCGCGCCGGTGGGCAGATTCGCGTTTCCCGTCCGGGAGCGTGCGTGCTCACGGCCGGTCCGGGGGCGACACACGAGCGGACGGCCGACCGAAATCCGGGGTGACACCCTCTCATTCCGGTGGTGTCGCCCGGTTTCGGACCCGCGAGCGTCGTCATGCTATAAGTGTGTGGGAAGCCAACACAAGACACAAGTTTGGGGTAGATGTGAATGTCTTATGACGCAGATACCGACACGAGTACAGTGTCTCGACGGCGCGTCCTCCAGACGGCGGGCGCGTCGGCGCTGGTAGCACTGGCCGGCTGCAACACCGGAAGCGACGGAGAGGGGGACGGCGAAAGCGGGGGCGGGCAGAGCCTCGACCCGGTCCGGGAGCGGGCGGAGGTCTCCGTCGACGAGATTCAGGAAGGCGGGACGCTCAGGTTCGGTCTCGGGGCGGGCATCGACTCGTTCGACCCGTCCTACAGCACCAGCGCCCCGTCGGGGAACGTCCACGGGCTCGTCTACGAGAGCCTCATCACGCAGGACGCCGCGGGGACCGTGTACCCGTGGCTCGCGCGGACGTGGGAGCGGGTGGACGTACAGGAAGTCGAGGACGGGGCCTACGAGCCGTACATGGTGCCGGCGGAGACGGACGACGACGGCAACCTCGTCGCCGACGACCAGATAATCATCAGGAACCCCGAGGCCGGCGAAGTGCTGACGGTCAACGAAGCGCCCGACGCCGTCGAGGACGGGACCTACGGGATACAGTACCGGGCCGAACTCCACGAGGGGGTCACCTTCCACAACGGCGAGGAGATGACCGCGAAACACGTCGCCCGGTCCTACGAAGTGCTGGAGAACTCCTCAATTTCGGCCCAGACCTTCGATTCCTTTCTCTACGCCGAGGCTGTCGACGACTACACCGTCCACATCTACGGCCAGGAGCCCGACGCCGAGGCCGACAGCCAGCTCCCGACGACGGTCTACCCGATGGAACACATCGAGGAGTACCCGGACAGGGGGGCGGACCCGCGAAACGACCTGACGCCCATCGGGACCGGTCCCTTCGAGTTCGAGTCCTACGAGGCCGAACAGCGAGCCCAGTTCAGTACGTTCGAGGACTACTGGCTGGACGACCTCGGCCTCGACGCCCTGGAGTGGTGGGACGGCCCGGACGGGTTCCCGACGAGCCCGGTCGTCGACGAGGTCACGGTCTCTATCGTCACCGACGACGCGACCCGCGCGGCCGCGCTCAACAGCGGCGAGATCGACCTCACGTACGGACTCACGAGCGACACGTACAGCGAGTACCGGAGTTCGGAGGACTACCGGCTCAGCGTGACCAACGCCGGGGCGTACAACTTCCTCCAGTACCCCGTCAGAGTCTCGCCGTGGGACGACGAACGCATCCGCCGCGGCGTCAATCAGATGATTCCCCGCGCTCAGATAGCCGAGAACATCTACAACGGGTACCGCAACCCCGCGTACACGCCGCTGCCCGAACTGGCCGCCGACGAGGGGTCGGCCGACTACGACGCGCTGGTCGAGGAACTGCGCCCGCAGACCGAACAGGACACCGAGGCCGCGACCGAACTGCTGCAGGAGGCCGTCGACGACCTCGGCGTCGAGACGCCAATCGAGGCGACCATCGAGACCAACACCTCCGACGACCGCGTGCGGGAGGCCGAACTCATCGCCCAGGTGATGAGCAACACGGAGTTTTTCGACATCAGCGTCGAGACCTTCGAGTTCACGACCTTCATCCAGCGCATCCTCGGCCCGGAGTACTACCAGCAGGGCAACATCGTCCTCATCGGCCTCTCGGGGACGTTCAACCCCGGGAGTTTCTACGACGCAGTGAACTCCATCGACAACTTCGGCCAGTGCTGTAACTTCCAGCGGGTCGACACGCCGGACCTCGACGAGATCGCGACGGAGGCGCGGTTCTCGGTCGAGGCCGTCGAGGACCCGCAGTTCCGCGGCGAGCAGTACGACCAGGTGTGGCGAGGGCTCATCGAACAGGCCCCGAACAGCTACACCGTCTTCGGGACGAACGTGTCGTCGCTGTCGACCGATTACGTCGGCCACAACACGTACACGTTTTCCAGCGGGATTCTCCCGTACGGTCTCCACGACCCGACGGACCAGCAGGTCGCGTATCTGGACCGGGAGTGAGTCACCACGATGAGTCTCAGACGCTTCATCGCGGTTCGCGTGGCCGCGACGGTGCCGATACTGTTCGGCGTCTCGGTGCTCACGTTCGCGCTGGTCCACCTGACGCCGGGAGACCCCATCGACCAGATGGTCGCGCTGAACCCGCAGATCTCGGCGGCCGAGGAGGCGGCGATACGCGCCAGGTACGGCCTCGACGGCCCGGTCTGGCAGCAGTACCTCACGTGGATAACCAACGTCCTGCAGGGCGACCTCGGGACGGTCATCAGCGTCGACCAGCCGGTCCTGCCCTACATCCTGGCCCGGCTCCCCGAAACCGTCGCGCTGGGGCTGTTCGGCTGGGCCATCGCCCTGCTCATCGCCATCCCGGCCGGCATCTACGCGGCGGTGAACAAGGACACGCTGGGCGACGACCTGTCGCGGGTGTTCGCGCTGTCGGGCATCTCACTGCCGAACTTCTGGCTCGGCCTGATGCTCATCCTCGTGTTCGCGCTCTGGCTGGACCTGTGGCCGGTGCTGGCCCCGGACAAGCCGCTGCTCTCCCCCGAGATGCTGTGGTATCTCGTCCTCCCGGGCGTCACCATCGGGACGGCGTCGTCGGCGACGCTGATGCGCGTGATGCGGTCGTCGATGGCCGAGGAGCTGAACAAGGAGTACGTCACGGCGGCCCGGGCGAAGGGGCTCCCCGAGCGGACGGTCGTGTTGAAACACGTCCTGCGGAACTCGCTCATCTCGGTGACCACTATCGCCGCGTTCCTGACCGCGAGCATCTTCGCGGGGGCCGTCGTCGTCGAGCAGGTGTTCGCCTGGCCCGGGCTGGGCCGGGCCTTCGTCGGCGCTATCGTCGGCCGCGAAGTCGACCTCATCATGGCGATCACGCTGTTTACCGGCGTGACGATTATCCTCGCGAACCTGCTTGCAGATATCATGTACGCCGTGTTAGATCCGCGAATCCGCTATGACTGACTATGAGTACTGACCGAGGACGCATCCGGATAACGGGGTTCGACGCCGACCGCGTCGAGCGCCGCGAACCGCTGTCGGACTGGACAGAGACGAGAGATACGGAGACGGAAGGCCGCTGGGAGCGCGCCTGGCGCGAGTTCCGCCGGAACCGCAGCGCGATGCTCGGGCTGTACATCGTCGCCGCGATGTCGCTGCTGGCACTGCTCGCCCGCCCGATCACGGTTGCGGGCGTGACAGTCCAGCCGTTCTCGCTCGCGCCGTACGACCCGAGTGCGATCCTGTACGCGCAGGGCCTCGACGTGAGCGCCTACGAGGCCCCGTCGCTGGCCCATCCCTTCGGCACCGACGGCTCCGCGCGGGACGTGTTCTCCCGCGTGCTGTACGGCGGCCGGTTCAGCCTCTCTATCGGCTTCATCGTCGTCCTCGTCACCGCCGCAATCGGACTGGTGTACGGGGCGATTGCGGGCTACTACGGCGGCTGGGTCGACGAGGTGATGATGCGGCTACTGGACCTCATCTTCGCGTTCCCCGGCCTCCTGCTGGCGCTGATTATCGTCGCCGTACTCGGGAAGGGGTACTGGGAGCTAGTGCTCGCGTTCACGGCTATCGGCTGGGCCGGCTACGCCCGGCTGATACGCGGCGAGATTCTGAAAGTCAAGGAAAACGAGTACGTGATGGCGGCGAAGGCGCTCGGGGCGCGGGACCGCCGTGTCATCTTCAGGCACGTCGTGCCCAACGCCGTCGCGCCGCTCGTCGTCCAGGCCTCGCTCTCCATCGGGACCGTCGTCATCGGGGTAGCGGCGCTGGGCTTCCTGGGCCTCGGTCTCCCGCCCAGTTCCGCCGAGTGGGGCACGATGCTGGACCAGACCCGCGAGACTATCGTCCAGGGGCCGGGCGGGTCGATTCCCTGGTGGGTCACCGTCTTCCCCGGCGGCGCGATCTTCCTGTTCGTCATGTCGATGAACCTCATCGGCGACGGCATCAACGACGCGCTCGACGCCCAGGAGGGCGAGGACGTGGCCCGCGGGGGCGAGGTCTGATGGCCCTGCTCGAAGTCGAGGACCTCACGGTGAACTTCTACACCGAGGCGGGCGTCGTCACCGCCGTCGACGACCTCTCCTTTCGCATCGAACGCGGCGAGAAGTTCGGCGTCGTCGGCGAGAGCGGCGCGGGCAAGAGCGTCACCGCGCTGTCGGTGATGCGACTCATCGAGGACCCCGGCCGTATCGAGAGCGGGACCGTCCGCTTCGACGGCGAGGATCTCATGGAACTGTCCGAGTCCGACGTGCGAGACGTGCGGGGTAACGACATCGCGATGATATTCCAGGACGCGGGGACCGCGCTCAACCCCGTCTACACCGTCGGCGAGCAGATCGCCGAGGCGATCCGCCATCACCTCGACTACGACGACGCGGCCGCCCGCGACCGGGCCATCCGGCTGCTCGATGACGTAGGCATCCCGGAACCGGCGGCCCGCTACGACGACTACCCCCACGAGTTCTCCGGCGGGATGCAACAGCGGGTCGTCATCGCGATGGCGCTGTCCTGTGACCCCGACCTCCTCATCGCCGACGAGCCGACGACGGCGCTCGACGTGACCATCGAGGCGAAGATACTGGACCGCCTCGAACGCCTCGCCGACGAGTACGACACGGCGATTCAGCTCATCACCCACGACCTCGGGGTCATCGCAGAGATGTGCGACCGGGTGATGGTGATGTACGCCGGCCGCGCCGTCGAGAAGGCGACCGTCGAGGAGCTGTACTACGACCCGAAACACCCCTACACCGTCGGGCTGATGAGCGCCATCCCCCGGATCGGCGACCGGCAGGACCGCCTCCAGACGATTCCCGGCACCATGCCGGACCTGGTGGAAGTGCCGTCGGGCTGTAGCTTCCACCCCCGGTGTCCCTTCGCCGAGGAGGCCTGCACGCGCAAACGGCCGCCGCTCGTCGATCCCGACACCGGGGACGGCGTCGGTCTGTCCGACCGGGCAGCAGCCTGTCTGGCCTACACCGGCGACCTCGACGGCGAACTGGATTACGAGGTCGAAGTGAAAGGCCGGGACACGCCGCCTGACGACAGCCAGCCCGACCCCCGCGTCGGGCGTACGGACTCCGAGCCGCTGCGTGCCGATTCCGACCCGGTCGGTACTGATACCGACCTGCTGGACCAGAATGACGACGCGGACGACGATTCGGGAGGGCGGCAGGATGGCTAAGACAGCAGACAGTCCCATCCTCGAGGTCGAGAACCTCACGAAGTACTACGAGTCCGGCGGGGGCATCGTCGACACCCTGCTGGGCCGGAGCCGGGAGGTAAAGGCCCTGGACGGCGTCGACCTGGCGCTGTACCCCGGCGAGACGCTAGGCATCGTCGGGGAATCCGGCTGTGGCAAGACCACGCTCGCACAGAGCCTGTTGCGGCTCATCGAGCCCACGGCCGGCACGGTCCGGTACAAGGGCGAGGACCTAACGGCGGCCTCTGACGACCGCCTACGGGCGCTCCGAAAGGACATCCAGTACATCTTTCAGGACCCCTTCGCCAGCCTCAATCCGCGGCTGACCGTCGGGGACATCGTCGGCGAACCGCTGGACATCCACGACATCGCCGAGGGCGAGGCCCGGACCGAGCGGGTCAACGACCTGCTGGAAACCGTGGGGCTCAATCAGCGCCACGCCCACCGCTACCCCCACGAGTTCTCGGGCGGCCAGCGCCAGCGCATCGGCATCGCCCGGGCCCTGGCCGTCGACCCGGAGGTCATCGTCTGCGACGAACCCGTCTCGGCGCTTGACGTGAGCGTCCAGGCCCAGATTCTGAACCTGCTGGAGGACTTGCAGGACGAGTTCGGCCTCTCGTACATCGTCATCGCCCACGACCTCAGCGTGGTCGAACACGTCGCCGACCGCGTGGGCGTCCTCTACCTGGGTGAGCTCGCCGAAGTGGGGCCGACCGAGTCGGTGTTCCAGCCGCCGTACCACCCCTACGCGGAGGCGCTGCTATCCGCCATCCCGGAGCCGGACCCCGGCTGGAAGGGCGACCGAATCCTCCTGTCGGGCGAGGTCCCGTCGCCGCTGAACCCGCCCTCGGGCTGTCGGTTCCACACCCGCTGTCCGAAGATTATCCAGCCCGAGGGGACCGACATGGCCCAGTCCGAGTGGCGCGCGCTCATGGACCTGAAACAGCGGCTCCGGAGCGCCGACTCGCTGGAAGCGGTGACCGCAGTGCAGGAGGGCGTCGAGGACGAGGACCGCAGTCAGCTCTCGCGGTCGGCCCTCGACACGCGGGTTCGCGCCGAGTTCGACCTTCCGGACCCGATCGGAGACCGTGCGGCTGAGGAAGTGTTCGGGACAGTTATCGACCACCTCCGCGACGACGCTTTCGAGGCCGCGCGGGCGGCGCTGAACGACGCCTTCGAATCCCCCTGTGAGCGGACTGATCCCGCGCTGTTCGACGTTGGCGAGGACCACGGAATCGCCTGCCTGCTGTACGGTGACGACCATCCAGATTCGCCGACACGGACTGGGTAGTCCGGGACAGGACACCAGTGCAGTGACCCGCCACGCGACCGACCCTACTCGAACTCGACGCCGGTGATTTCGAAGCGTGCGCCGCCGTCGGCGCTTTCTGCCACGTCGATCGACCAGCCGTGGGCATCTGCGATGCGGTCGACGATCGCCAGCCCAAATCCGGAGCCGTCCTCGGAAGTCGAGTAGCCCGCCTCGAACAGTGTCTCCCGCTCGTCGTCCGGGACGCCGGGACCGTCGTCGGCGACGTAGAAGCCTTCCGCAGTGGTACCGACGGTGACGGTCACACCCCCATCCCCACGGTCAGCAGCGTCCCCTGGCTTCGGCTGGCTGCTCGTCGCACCGTGGTTCACGCTCGTTTGGGCCTGTGAAGGTGGCTCCGTCGATCCGTGCTCGACACTGTTGTCGGATTCCATCCGACTGCTCGTGGCACCATGTTCCACACTGTTCCGGAACAGATTCTCAAGCAGTTGCAGCAGGCGCGGCCGGTCGGCGATAATCGTCCCTTCCCGGCCGTCAGTGTCGGTGAAGGTGAGTTCCCCGTCCAGGGTGTCCTGGGACACCATCTCCCAGGCATCCGCGACTGCGTCGCGAAGCGAGACCGGTCCTGTCTCCTGGATGTCCTGTCCCTGGCGTGCCAGGAGTAACACGTCATCGATGATGCGCTCCATCCGGTCGAGTGCGGTCTCGATCTGTTCCAGGTGGCTCTCGTCACCGGTTGTCCGCGCGAGTTTCAGTCGCCCCTGTGCCACGCTCAGGGGACTACGAAGGTCGTGGCTGACGACACTCGCAAACTCCGCAAGCCGGTCGCGCTCGCGCTGTAGTTCCTGCTCCTGATTGCGGATGTCAGTGATGTTGCTCGCGACGCCGAACACGGCGACCGGGCTGTCCGGGTCAGACCGTTCGCCGGTATCGTGTATCGGGACCTTCGTCGAGAGGTACTGGCGGGACTCGCCGGCAATGACGATGCGCTCCTCGACCTCCAGCGGCTGCCCGGTTTGCAGGACTGCACGGTCGTTTGCCCACACCGTGTCAGCCATCTCTTCGGGGAACAACTCGTAATCCGTGCGGCCGACGATTTCCTCGTCGCCGAGTCCAACCATCTCCCGATAGCCGTGGTTGACGAAGATGTACCGCCCCTCGTCGTCTTTCATGAACATCGGGGTCGTGGTGTTTTCCAGGATCGCCTCGAGCCGGCGCTTCATTACCTCCAGTTCACGCTCGCGTTCCTTTTGTTCGGTAATGTCGTGATGGACGCCGACCATCAGCGTACTGCCGTCGTGCTCGATAGGCTGTCCCCGGACGGACCCCCAGCGCACGTCGCCGTCAGCGTCGATGACCCGGAACTCCCCGTCGTAGATGCCGTCCGTCTCGACTGCGTGCTCCATCTGCTCGCGGACTTCGGGGCGGTCTTCCGGATGGATCACGTCGAACACGGCCGACAGGGTGCCGTCGAACTCCCCGGGCTCGAAGCCCATGAGTCGTTCGAGCGTGTCGCTCCACGCGACCTCGTTCGTCTCGCAGTCCCACTCCCAGACGCCCGTTTCGCTGGCCTCGAGGGCCAGTTGCAGACGCCGTTCAGTTTCCTGTAAGTCGTGTTTCCGTTCGCGCTGGTCGGTGATGTCTGTCAGCGTACACACGACGCTCTCGACAGCGCCGTCGTCGTCAAACAGCGGTGCGCCGTTCACCGAGAGTACCTTCTCGGTACCGTCCGGCCAGTGGATCTTGTGCCGGGCGTCGTACAGGGGTTCGCCGGTGTCAAGCACCTGCCGAAACGGGAGCTCCGCGTCCGGTATCGGGTCGCCGTCGAGGTCGCGAATGTCCCAGTCCGGGTCGTTGTACGCCCGGTCTTTCACCTCCGACTGCGACAGGCCGAGGACGTCCACAGCGCGCTGGTTGGCGAAGACGAACTGCCCGTCGCGGTCGAGCTGCACGACACACGACGGGACGGTCTTGAGAATCTGTTCGAGGCGATGTCGCCGCCGCTTGACCTCGGTCGCCGACTGCCTCGCCGACACTGCGTTCTGGACCCGATTGGCCAGCAGTGTGTACTGGTCTGTCCCGCCTTCCTTCTGCAGATAGTCAGTGACGCCAGCAGAGATAGCGTCACTCGCGACCTCCTCGCTCCCTTTGCCGGTGAACAGAATAAGCGGGAGTTCAGGGCACTCCTCGCGAACGGCTTCAAGGAACTCGATACCGTTGCGACCGGGCATGTCGTAATCCGATACGATGCAGTCAAACGCTGACGCTTCGAGCCGTTCCAGGGCCTCTTCGGCGTCCGATGCCGTCTCAACGCGGAGTCGGTCGTTCTCGCGCTCGAGGAACGCGGCAGCCGTCTCCGCAAAGTCCGGCTCGTCGTCGACGTGTAGCAGCCGAATCGTGTCGCTTGTCGAGGTCATCGGGACAGATAGCTTGCTGCTATCTCAGTGGTCAGGCCACTTAGCATGTTTGGCTGTGTGTCACATGCGGTGTGTCGCAACACCAAATGGACGAGAGTATTCCGGGGATTCCTCCCGCCCTACTGCCTGCTGCGTAGATGTGTCCGAACACGCCAGCACAGTCGAGCCGGTCCGAATAACACTTTTGGGCGCGCCGGTCTGCCTTCCGATAATGCGTCGCATCTACGACTCGGGGGCGCTCCACCGTGACGATGAGGAGCCACAGGCACCCACCGAGCGCGGGACGCGGCCACAGGCCGCACGCAGTATCGACGGCGGGGCCTGGAGCGACTTGCTGGTGCCGACGTGGCTCCGCTATCGCGCGGTGACGGTCGATATCGAGGTCCCGCAGACTGCGTATCCGGCGGGAGCCGGGGTGCCGTTCGTCGTGACGATGAAGAACGCCCTCCCGGTGCCGGTAACGCTACCGACGGACTCGCCGCGGCCGTGGACGTGGTACGTCAATGGAGTGCCCGAGGCATCCCACGTCGACAGTGTGCCCGACGAGGACGGCAGCCTCCGGTTTGACCGCGGCGAACGAAAGCGGTTCAGGCGACAGTGGGACCGGATGTTCCGGGTCAGCGACGACGAGTGGGAGCCCGCACCGGCCGGGGAGTACACCATCGGCGCAGGGCTGAGCGTGGCCGACGCTGCCAAGCGTGGCCTGTACAGCGAAACGACGGTCAGCATTGGCGATCAGTAACGACGCGAGCGATCGCGTTCCGAGCAGCCCGGGTCAGGTCCCGCTCGGCGTCGGTTCAGGTGTGGGCGTCGGGCCGGGGGTCGGCTCCGGTGGTGTTTCGGCCGGAGTAGAAGTATCATCATCGATCCCGAATCCGGCATCTGGGGTTGCGCCACCGCCCGGATCGGGTGCCTCGCCGTCGAGCAGGAACGAAAGCAGGTTCCCGATGAACACCTCGTTGTCGGCGTCGTATATCTCGGAGCTCCTGATAAACGTCGAGTCGGTGACAAACACCATGTTGTCGTTGCGGACGACTGTCGCGTACGTGCCGGTGCGCCGCGTCTCCAGCGTCCGGGTGCCCTCGGCAGCGGTGAACTTCGTCTCGGCATCCCCGTTCACGACCGCGTAGCCAGCGGTGTCGAACGTGATCGTCTCGACACCCTCGGTCAGTTCGCCGTCGTCGCTCGGCGACGCGTAGATGGCCTTGAAGTTGTTATCGTTGGCGTCGTCGTCGACGTTGTACAGCTGTTCGGCCCCCATCCGGACGCCGTACCGTTCGGTGGCGTTGTTTGCCCCGAACGACACCGTCGTCGTCGACTGGGTGAATCCGGTCGAGAGACGGGTCTGTGTCGGTTCGGCGAGGATGACGACACGGCCGCCGTCGTCCGTGTATTCCTGTAGCGCTTCGCGTTCGTCTGGCGAATAGCTTCCGAGCGGCTGGACGATGAGCACACCGTCGTACTGGCCCAGCGAATCGGCGAACGCGCCGGTGCTGGACGTACCGTACTCGATCGTGTGGCCCGCCTCGAACAGCGCCTCGGTAATCGGTTCGAGCTCGGATTCGGACACCTGGTTGCCGTGGCTCGTGTCGACAAGGATGCGCTTGTCACTCGCGTCGGAGTCGACCGATATCTCTCCGTCTTCGGGGTCGACTGGCGCGTTGACAGCGTCGGGCTGGTACTGTGACGGCGACTGGCCGTCGATAGACTGGCCGTCGGGCGGCCCCGACGACCCCGGGTTAACGACTGCGAGGAGGAACGTGCCGGCCAGTAGCACCACGAGAACGACGATAAACACGGCCAGCGGTTTGACGATACGGCCTTCAGTCATTGCGGATCACCGTTGCGTTGTTGTCCTCGGCGGGGATTCCCCAGACGGCGTAGTACTTCACCGGTTCCCGGAAGGTCGTCTCACTGTCGTCGGGATGGACGAGATACGTCACGTTGTTCGCGCCCTGCACGGTCTCGGCGCCGGCCGGGACGACGATGACGTTGAATTCGGCACCGCCGCTTCCCAGATACGACACGTCGTACCCGTCGCCCTCGATATCGTCTGAGAGTGCGGCGGCCCGCTCGATGGCCAGTTCGGAGTCGCCGATGCGGTCGGCGAAGCCGTTCTCGGTCGCCTGTGCACCGAGGTACGTGTTCCCGTTAGCGACTTCCTCGCGGGAGACGGTCAGTTGCTCTCCCCGGTGGCGCATGACCGTCCCGACGAAGGAGCGCTGGAGCACCTCAATGTCCTCTCGGAGGCCGTCCTTACTCACCTGGGCCTTGTCCGGCCCCGAGCGGACGAACGTCTCGCCTTGCTGTTCGACCTGCTCGATGAGGCTCAGCGGGGCCTGAACGATGACGCCGATGCTGCCGACGTTCGAACTCGGCTTGACGACGATCTCGTCGGCCGGGACAATGCCGTAGTAGCCGCCAGACGCAGCCGTCCCCTCGACGTAGGCGACGACGGGCATCTCGCTGGCGGTCCGGTTCACAGCGAGGTATAGCTCCTCGCTCGAGTCGACGGGACCGCCGGGGCTGTCGACCCGGAGGACGACCGCCTCGATGGATTCGTTGGTCTGTGCCTCGCGGAGGTCCTGCTTGACGGCGTTGACGTTGGCGTCGGTCGTCCCGCCGCGAAGGGTGACGACGGCGACGCTCGGGTCGTCGTCACCACCGCTTGGCACGCCGTTCCAGATGACCGGCGCGAATATCGCGGCGATGACGAGGGCGAGCGTAACCGCGATCACGTACGACGCCGTCATCGCCGAGAACAGTTGTTCTCTCCCAAACATCTATACATCCCGTTCGGACCGAGAGAGTAATAAACCACGGCCGGGTGTCCCTGTCGCAGTCCGGCGCGGCAGACTGACTGGGACAGCAGCGACCAACGGTTATTGGTCTCCGGGTCGTGCAGCCAGTATGGAGACCCGAGCGCTGGGCAACACTGGACAGGAGAGCACGGTGCTGACGTTTGGCTCGATAGCACTCAACTGGCTCGAACAGGAGGGCGCGAACCAGCTGGTCGAACTCGTGTTGGACCACGGCGTCAACCACTTCGACGTGGCACCGACCTACGGCGACGCGGAGCTGAAACTGGGGCCGAAGCTCCGCCAGTACCGCGAGGAGGTCTTCCTTGGCTGTAAGACCCAGGAGCGCGAGTACGAGGGCGCGGCCCGGAAGATCGACCGGTCGCTGAACCGCCTCGGCATCGACACCATCGACCTCTACCAGATCCACGGCCTGGAGTACGAGGACGAACTGGACACGATCACCGCCGACGGCGGCGCGCTGGAGGCGATACGCGAGGCGAAAGCGGCGGGGAAAATCGACCACATCGGGCTGACGAGCCACGGCAACCCCGGACTCATTCTGGACGCCATCGACCGCATCGACGACCTTGAAACGGTCATGTTCCCGCTGAACCCCGTCGTCGCCGGCAAGGACGACAGCGAGTACGATTACGAGGCCGTCCTGGACCGCTGCGAGGCAGAGGGCATCGGCACGCTGGGAATCAAGGCGTTCGCGAAGGGGTCGTGGCCGTCGACCGACGAACTGGCTGAGGCCGACCGCCCGTACGCGAACTGGTACGAGCCGGTCGACACGCCGGCGGTCATCCGCGAGCGGTTCGACTTCGCCGCCGCCCAGGGCCTCGATACCGTCGTCAGCCCCGGCGACCCGAAGCTCGTCGCGATGGTGCTCGACGCCGCCAGTCGCTTCGAAGGAATGGACGAGGCCCGCCAGCGCGCGCTCATCGAGGAAGCGCGACACGACGACAGCCCGGTGCCCGAGCAGCTGCACCACTGAGCGTGGACAGCGTTCCGGAGACGGTGACGGCCGCCCTCGCCGACCGGCAGGTCGAGGGACAGGTCTGTCTCGAAGCCGGGGCCGGCGTCGGGAACACGACGGCTGGGCTGCTGGCCGGGGGTGCAAAGCGCGTGTACGCGGTGACGAACGGCGCCGACCACGCCGCGGTGGTCCGCGAGCGCGTCGGCGACGGGAACGCCGACCGCCTGGCCGTCGTCGAGGCTGACCTCCGGTCGACCCCGCTTTCGACCGACAGCGTCGACCTCGTCACCGCCCACGGGCTCTGTAACGTCCTGCCGCCGGCCGACCTGGACGCCGTCGCGGCCGAACTGACGCGGGTCACGAAGCCTGACGGCCACCTCGTTGTCGACGACTACGCGGTGCCGCCAGCCGGTGCAGCCGTCAACCGACTGTTCGCGCTGGAGAACGCCGCCGCACAGGTAGTCGACGGCCGGCCGGCGCTGACGTTCTACCCGCCCGCCGTGCTGGCCGCGGTGTTCGCCGACCACGGTTGGACTGTCGAGCGAAAGAAGACCTTGCTGGAGCCTGTGCCCTGGACCGAGGCGCATTTGGACGCCCACGCGGAGGTGGTGCGTGAGTACGCGGAGATGCTTCCGGATTCGCTTGGGGAGCCACTGGCCGCGATGGCCGAGGATCTGGTGTCTGCTATCGGCTCCGAGCGAACCGGGACGATGTACAGTCTCGCGTTCCGGCTAGCGGAGTGATGAGTTGCTTGTATATTTCGTGACGAGAGTTCGAACAGCCAGAAAGCCCCGAGACGCCGGGCTACTGTGACTCGCTGCGCTCCTCACTACGTTGCGGTGCTTCCGTCGTCTCGTACGCCCAGCGTCTCGCCCTTTCAGTCCCACCTGTGGCCGGCTGGTCAATCCAGGCTGGGTGGGACTGAAAGGGGCGTCGTCGGCGTGGTCCGAGGGAGCAAAGCTCCCTCGTCATCACGAAAGAGCGCGGGGCGCTCTTTCGAACGACTGTGCGCCGACTGCTCGGGAGACCTCTGGTCTCCCGGTGGCTGGCTGAACGACGGCGGACGACGCAAGCACTGCAACGAACGTAGTGAGTGAAGCGCGCAGCGAGGCCCCCAAGTTCAGCCAGCCGGGGCTTTCTGGCTGTTAGATAATACACTCACTCAAGAAACGAAAAGAGACACAGATTTTCCTGGCAACCGAACGGCTAAGGAAGCGCCGCCCCACGTGCCGGTATGACACTCGAACGATTGTCCGAGTTCGACGCCGAACCGGCAGCAGGCGAAGTTATCGACGGGGAATTGGCAGTGACCGACGACGTACTCGTAAAGGCGTTCGCGCTGGGGCCGGACGCGACAATCGACCCGCACGAACACGACGGCGCGACAAACGTCTTCCACGTCGTCCGCGGCGAGGTGACGGTCCAGCAGGAGGACATCGAAGAAGCCATCGCCGCGCCGGGGGTCGTGCTGAACGAGCGCGGGCAGGCCCACGGCGCGCACAACCACACCGACGAGATCGCCGTCTTGACCGCGAGCCTCTGTCCACTGCCGGGCCAGTAAGGAGTTGCTGGCGAAGTAGCAGAACTGGTCGGCCGTTTCCGCACCACGCTTATCGGTATTGCATTTCACTGACATGCTATGGCCGAACCACTGCCAACGAACGGACTGCGCAAGACAGTCGACAGCGGCGGCGTCGCGCTGGGCGTCCTCGACAACACCTACAGCCCGACGCTGGTAGAGTTCTACGGGGACCTCGGCGTCGACTTCGTCTGGCTCGACTTCGAACACGGCGGGCCGGACCCGTGGGACGCGGCGACCGTGGAGAACCTCCTGCGGGCGGCCGACGGGACCGGGACAGAGTTACTGGTCCGCCTGCCGGATACGTCCCCGACGCTGGTGCGGAAGGCGCTGGACCTGGGAGTCAAGAACGTCTTCCTGCCGCGGGTCGAAACTGCCGACGAAGTCAGGGAAGCCGTCAAATCGGGGCGGTTCCGGTACGATGGCGACCCGGGCGACCGGGGACTGGCCGCTCCCCGAGCGCGCCGCTGGGGCCTGGGTGAGAACTACATCGAGGCCTCGGACGAGGAGACGCTGGTCGGGACCACAATCGAGACGAAGGAGGCGGTGGAGAACATCGACGCGATTCTGGACGTGCCCGAGCTCGGCTTCGTGTTCATCGGGCCGTTCGACCTCTCAGTCGCACTCGGGCATCCCGGCGAAATCGACCATCCGGAAGTGGAGGAGGCGGTGGAGTCGGTCCGCTCGGCGGCCGTCGAGGCGGGTGTCACCGTCGGCGGGCTCGGCTTCGGGATGAACGATGTAAACGAGAAGGCCGAATCGGGGTACCAGATACTGCACGTCGGGAGCACGACCGGCGCGGTACAGAACGCTGTGCGCGGGTGGCTGGAGGAGTTCGACGGGGAACGGGGCTAAGGGAGGAAAAGCGGTAGCGGCCGTATCAGGCGCTCGCGCCGGATTCAGCGCCGCTCGTCGCGTCGACGGCGCTGTCGTCGAGTTCCGACTCGGCTTCGAGCAGTTCGCGGTAGCGCTCGCGGATGGTCACGGTGCTGATGTCGGTGGCCTCGCTGACGGTTTCCTGGGTCATCTCTTCGCCGAGCAGCAGGCCGGCGGCGTAGATGGCCGCGGCGGCGAGGCCGACGGGGCTCTTGCCGCTGTGGACGTTGGCCTCCTTCCCCGCCTCGATGAGGGCGCGGGCCTGGCGTTCGAGAGCGTCGTCGGCGTCGAGTTCGGAGACGAACTTGCTGAGGTAGGTCGCGGGGTCCGGCGGGCCGACCTGCAGGGAGAGTTCGCGGTTGAGATAGCGGTACGCGCGGGTGAACTCCATCTCGTCGACGCGGCTGACGACGGCCATGTCGTCGAGCGTCTGCGGGAGGTTCGCCTGCCTGACCGCGGCGTACAGCGCGGCGGTGGCCATCCCCTCGATGGAGCGACCGGGCAGCATCCCCTCGTCGAGGGCGCGGCGGTAGATGACGCTGGCCGTCTCGCGGGCGCTCTCGGGGACGCCGAGGGCGCTCCCCATCCGGTCGATCTCGCCAAGCGCCTGCTTGAGGTTACGCTCGGCGTGGTCGCGGGTTCGGAACCGCTCGTCCCACGTCCGCAGGCGTTGCATCTTCTCGCGCTGGCGCGTCGACAGGGAGTTGCCGTAGGCGTCCTTGTTCTGCCAGCCGATGTTGGTCGAGAGGCCCTTGTCGTGTTTCATCTCGGTCGTCGGCGCGCCGACGCGGCGCTTGTTGTCGCGCTCCTGGCTGTCGAAGGCGCGCCACTCCGGGCCGTGGTCGATCTCGTCTTCGTCGACGACGAGGCCGCAGGATTCACAGACCGTCTCGCCGCGACTGTCGTCGGTGACGAGGCTCCCGCCACAGTCCGGGCAGGCGTGGCCGGTACTCGCCTCGGACTCAGCCTGTTCGTCCACACTGTCACCGCGTTCGTCGGGGGAATAGATGCTGCGTGTCGTCATAGTGTGTCTCTGCGAGCGCGTGGGACGCCCGCGGTCGTACCCAATTGTAGGGGTGCATCCTGCATGAGAACTCGTTTGGCATATGCCGAACTTCGGACAGGGAGTCCGTGGTAGCGGCGACGAATCGGCTAAAATACGGCCCGTCAGCGGTTATACGCCGGAGCGACCGATACGGAGCCGTCCGCCCTCGGCGACCTCCTCGTCGGCCTGGACCGGTCCCATCGACCGCGTGACGAACGACCGGACGATCCACGCTTCGGCCCGCTGGAGGCGGTACTGGAGCGTCGACCGCGACACGTCAAGCGTCTCGGCGAGTTCGGTGAGTGAAGTGTCCCGGGGCGTCCGGTAGTAGCCGTGTTCGACGGCAGCCTCGACGGCGGCCTGTTGTTCGGGCGGCAGCTCCGCCAGCGTCACGGCCTCGTCGACCCAGTACGACGGCGAACTGAGTTGCCGGAACTCGACGGTGAGTCCCTCCCGGAGTTCGGACTTCATCTCCTCGAACAGCCCGTCGACGCCGGCGTCGCTGCACAGGAGCAGCCGCCACTCACACCGGCTCCCGCGGCGTTCGGTCTCGACGAGGACACCGCGGCCGACGTGGTCGATGGCCAGCCGCGGAATCGAGTGACAGTCACCGGCTTCCGACCGGTAGCTGTACACCGTCCGGACCCCGGGGTCCGAGCCGATGACCTCGTACGTCCAGTCGGTCTTGCAGTTGCGGGTCCCGATGCACTCGGTGCACTGGACCGGGTCGTCGTACACGTCGTCCAACTGTTCGAGGGCGGTCTCCGGGCCGGCGACCCGTTCGAGCCGCCACATCCCGTCTCGTGTGACGTTGCACGCGATAGTCCGGGAATGGGTGTCCGGGTAGTCGATGAACACGTCCATCACGGGGTCGACGTTCCGCTCGTAATCGATAGTGAAGATGAACTCTCGCATATACGTCCCGTTGCGTGTCGAGCGGCTTATACGCACGGTCTCGTTCGGCGTATGCCAAACCAACCGTGATTACTACGGGAGGCTATCGAGAGAGTATGTCGTGTCCTGTCTCCCCATCTACTGGCGAGTCGCCCGGTGGGCCGGTCACCGGCGGCGCGCCGGACGACTCTTCATCACGTAGCCGCGGATATGAACTGCCGACGCACAACTGGCGACACACCGTCATCTACGGGGTGGTGTTCTGGGCGGTCGTGGCCGCTACGTGGCTCGCCGTGCCGGCCGGCCACCCGTTCCAATTGGGCGTCACGCTCTCCGGACTGTTCGCGGCCCCGCTGTTGCCGGTCGCGCTCTGCTGTGATTACCGTCAGGCCAGGCGCGTCGGCACATGTGACCCAGGACTCCGCGCGTATCTCTCGAATCTCGTCCGAGATATCAAGACGGCAGTCACCGGCCAGAGCGCCCTCGGCGACCAGCGACGGGAGTTCATCCGCTGCTGAGTTCGGTCCTACCACTCACGCGGCTGTATCCGTCTGCTGGGCCCGCGCCTCGTCGAGCCAGTCCGGGTCGGGAACAGCAGTCGATCCGACGTCGGTGACCTCGTAGCGCCACTCGACTGAGACCGTTTCACCGTCGTCAGTTTCGCCGGTCAGTGTCCACGCTGTCTGGCGTGCCAGCCCGTCTGCATCGACCAGTATCACGACGGTGAAGTCGGTCACAGTCACGTTCTCGCCGGACCCGAACGCACCGGCACCGATCTGCCGCCAGGTCGAGAGGTCTGAGTACTCGTAGCGGTCCACCGTGACGCCATCGAAAGTCTCTGTCCCAACCAGACGGGCGTCGTCGACTGACTCGTAGCTGAGCGTCCCGCGGTCGACGGCGGACTGGAACGAGGTGTCGTCCTGGGGCCTGACCTGATAGAACGCTTCGCCGTCGGTCTCGTACCGCGTGTAGGCCGATCCGTCGGCGACGAACGTCTCGAAATCGGTTCTGGCGTCCGGCCCGGACATCGTGAACGTCTCTATCGAGCGGTTCGCCTGCAGGTCCACCTGATAGGCGTTCGTTATCGTGGTCGTCTCGCCGGCCTCAGTCGTCGAGTACGACCACGTCGCGGTGAAACTGCCCGCGTCTCGCAGGAGGCGGTCCGTCGCTTCGACCGAGAGGTCGCTCCGGTCGACGGGAGCGGCCCCGCCGTCGGCCACGCCGGTCCCGTCATCCGCCGCTGGCTCCCCGCCGACACAACCGGCGAAAGCGACCAGTGACAGCACCAGCACAGTAAGTAATCGCGTTGTCATGTCGGAGGAGAGGCTGTCACAGGAGATAAGCTAGTATGGTTGATACGACTGTTTCGGATGGCACGGGACTTGCGTTCAGAGAGCGCGACGCTACAGCCAGTCGGTCTCCGGGTCGATGCGGTTCGGCGGCGTCTCGCCGGCCAGCGCGGCCTCAACGTTCGCGGCGACGGCGGCGTTCAGGTCGTCGCGGGCTTCCTCGGAGTACCAGGCCGCGTGGGGCGTAACGATGCAGTTGTCCAGGCCGACCAGCGGGTGGTCCGCCGTCGGCGGTTCCTCGGCCAGCACGTCGAGGCCGGCGGCCGCAATCGTCCCGTCGTCCAGCGCCGCCCGGAGCGCCCTCTCGTCGACGAGGCCGCCGCGGCCGGTGTTGACGAGGACGGCGTGGTCGCGCATCGCCGCAAGCGCGTCAGCGTCTATCATCCCCGCCGTGCTCTCAGTCAACGGCGCGTGGAGGGAGACGTAGTCGGCCCGCTCGTACAGTGCCTCCAGGGTGACTTTCTCGACACCGGCTTCGGCCATCTCCTCGGCATCGACGTACGGGTCGTAGGCGATCACGTCGAGGTCGAACCCCCGCAGTTGGTCGCGTACCCGCCGCGCGATGGGGCCGAAGGAGACGAGGCCCAGCGTCCGGCCGCGGACGCGATGTACCGGGCGGGTCCGCTCCCAGCCCCAGCCGCCGTCGCGAACGTCGCGGTCGTAGGCCGTGAGCGTCCGGACACAGTCGAGTAGCAGCGTCACCGTGTGGGTTGCGACCTCGTCCGTGCAGTACTCGGGGACGTTCGTGACGGCCACGCCGTTGTCCGCCGCCGCGGACACGTCGATGTTGTCGATACCGACGCCCGCTCGCGCGACGATCTGAAGGTCGTCCAGCGCGTCGAGCACCGCGGCAGTGACCGGCGTGTTCACGTCCACGACGAGCGCCGCTGCACCGGCGGCAGCGTCCCGGAGCGCGTCCTCGTCGTCTGTCTCCGCGACAACGACATCGGCGTCGAGTTCCGCCTGCAGTCGGTCGATATCTATCATCGGATCATCGCTTGCAACCACACGTTCCATAGGCGGAGTCATGGACTGGGACGCTAAAACGGGTCGAAATCGTTCCCATCGAATAGGAATTCGAGGTCCATGATAGATTGAGTACAACGAGCAAACCAGTTGTTCGTTCGAGCCACGCGGTCCGAGCGCCGTAATTTAAGCCACTCGACCGCCAATCCAGCGGTATGCAAATCGAGCTGCGGTTTTTCGCCAACTTCCGGGAAGCCGTAGGGCAGAAAACGGTCCAGCGCGAGTACGAAAACGGCCTACAGGCGGGTGACGTACTCCGACAACTCTCCGAGGAGTTCACCGAGATGGACCTGTTCGAGGACGGCGAACTGCGGGAGTACCTGACGATTCTCCGGAACGGAACGGATATCACCCATCTCGACGGGCTGGAGACCGCGCTGGAGGACGGGGACGAACTCAGTGTGTTCCCGCCAGTCGCCGGAGGGTAGGTCCTGCTAGAGTCGGTTGCCCGAATCAGCAGCAGAAAATAAACGGAAACATCAATCCGACGCGGTCGCCGGCGTCCAGTTCCGTGTCCAGTCCGTCGAGGTGTTCGTTGAACTCGCCGTTGACCGCCACTCGCGCGTAGCATCTGGTCTGCTCGCCTTCGGGGTTTTTCGCCCAGTCGCCCGGCAGGTCAGCCATCTCCGGGGCCCAGCCCTCGGTGGTGGCGTCGGCTTCGGTCTCCGCGATGAGCATGTCGCTCACGTCGTACTCCCGGAAGAACGCGTCGAGGAAGTCACGTAGCGTGTCCCCTTCGAACGTGTATGACAGCGACGGTTCGCCGACGGCCCGACGAACATGGCCGGTACACCTGACCTCGACAGTGGTCAGGTCCGGTGCCGACGACTGTCGTTCTACTGTCTCACTGCTCATACGTTTACTACAACCCACCGACACAAATCAGTGGAGGCGAACATGTTCGTCTACCGCTGGGATTTATTGGCCGCGAACTCTGTGTGGCGGTATGGACGATATCGAACTGGGGATTCCATCCGGGATTGTCGACTCGCTACCGCCGGACAGCGAGGACACGAAACGCGATATGGAGCAGGCCGTCGGTGGCTGGGAGCGAGAGCTCAACGCTGCCCTCGATTCGACGGAGCCGGCCAGCGCCGTCGTCGATCACATCGAGCAGTTCGAGAACCGGTGGGAGGCCTACGACGAATACGTCGTCGAACTCCGAGCCTGGGGCCAGTCACCCATCTACGCGATGGCCTGGCGCGACCTCCACGCCGCCGTCATCGCCCAGATTTACGACCACGAGGACTTAGACGAGCGAATCAATCGCGAGCGCAACGCCCGCATCGTCGACGACGGCATCCGGCCGGGATAGAGTGTATCCGTCCGGGGTAGGCCGTTGCCGTCCGGGAGAGGTGGAGCCATCCGGGATAGCGCGGTTGTGGCAAACGAGCGCCGGACCGCCGATAGGTTTAGACGACCGCACCCGTAACGACCACGTAATGGAGCGTGAACGGAGTTTTCGCGGCATCTCGGCACGGGCTGCTATCGGCTATCTGGAGAACCTGGGCGGCGAGCAACGCGGCGAAGCGACCGTCGAAGGTGACGGCTGGGCGGCAACGCTCTCCGAGGAAAAAGTCGCTATCGGGCCGAGCCTCCAGCTCAACGAGGTGACGATCCAGTTCGACGGCGAGCCGGAGACGCTGGAGCCGCTCATCGAGAAGTTCGCACAGAAAGCGATGCGGGCGGGCGGCTGACCGGGGCGCGATGGCCGACCCGTCGTACCCCATCGAGGGGCAGATTGTCCTGCTGGCCGGCACACAGGCCAGCGTGCCGCTCGACCAGCTCCCTGACCTGCTCGGACGGGTCCAGTCGTATCTCCGGGCGAACCGTGCGACCTACGACAGGGAGTACGAGCGCATCAGCGGTCCCAGAGAGGCCGATTACGTCTGTGCCGAGTCGGGCCACTGGGACAGTATCGGCACGGAACTCGGGCTGAGCGACCGCGAACAGGACGCGGTTCGGCGGGCCCACGTCGCCCAGTTCGAGCGCGACGGCCGGCGGCTGGACAGGAGCGAGGAGTTCGAGACGACGCTTGAAATCAGGGACGTGCTGGCGGTCAGCTCCGAACCGTAATCGTCTCCAGCACGCGCTGGGAGAAATCCGTCTCCGAGAGGTCGCCGTTCTCGAGCTCGTCGATCCACTCGCTGTCGACGGACCACTCGCCGAGTTCGGTGTTTTCGAGGTCTGTCACGGTCGCCTCGATGTCAACCCCGGACCAGTCATCGGCGTGCAGGTCCCGGAAGACGTTGATGACGCGACCGATCTCTCGGTGGGGGATGACGGCCGCTTCGTCGGCCGAGATCGACTCGTAGGTGAGCCGGTACGTATCGCCCTCGTCGTCGAACTCGGTGACGTAAACGCCGTGGCTGGTCAGTCGGGACTCTACCTGAAATTCGAAGTCGTCGATGTCGTCCTTGCGCATTAGAAAATTGGAGTCGGCAGTCGGCGCTGTCTCAGTCGTCGCTCGGTGCCGCCGCGCCGCCGGAACTGACGCCGGTCCCGGGGCCGACCTCGATGCCGAGTTCGTCGAGTTTCTCGTCGGTGACGACGCCGTTCTCCCAGTCGCGCACCTCGTAGTACTCGTCTTTCATCTTCGAGAGCTCCGCGAGTTCGCCCTCGGAACCGCCCTGGGCGGGAATCGCGTGTTCGTCGCCCTCGACGAACCGGTTGGGCAGGTCGTCGTCGGCTCCGTCGAAGCCCGCGAGGTTGTTGTAGTACCGTTCGAGGTTGTAGATGCGCTCGCCGGCCTCCATCAGTTCCTCCTCGCTCACGTCAAGGCCGGTCATGCCGTTGTACTGCAGGACGTACTCCTCGATGCCCTCGGCGAAGGCGTTGAACTTGCAGATGTCGAAGGAGTCGCTGATCGCGTGCAGATCCTGGAAGGTGGCGCACAGCTCGCCTTTGCCCTCCCATTCTCGTGGGTCGACCTTCTCCGGGATGCCCAGAATCTCCGCCGCCGGCGTGTACCCGCGCAGGTGACACGCCCCGCGGTTCGAGGTCGCATAGCCAATCGCCATCCCCTTCATACAGCGCGGGTCGTAGGCGGCCATCGTCTGGCCCTTGACCGCGAGGGAGTTGGTGTGGGCGTCGAACTCCTCGGCGAGGTGGTCCGGCCCCTCGGCGAGATGGTCCGCGAGTTCCGTCTCGCGGTTGGCGATCATGTCGATCATGTCGATCATCGTGTCGGCGTCGCCCCAGTCTATTCCGTCGCCGAGTTCGTCGAACTTGCCCTCCTCGGTCATCTCCATCGCCATCGCCATGGTGTTACCCACGTCGATGGTGTCGACGCCGACGTCGTTACACCGTTCGAGCATCACGGCGATCTTGTCGCGTTCGACGTGGCCGGAGTTCGGGCCGAGCGCCCACGCGGACTCGTACTCGTAGGACTCCGTGCGGACGTTCATCTCCTCACCCTTGTGCATCGCCTGCACTTCGACTTCCTTCTTGCAGGCGACGGGACAGGAGTGACAGGTCGGCTCGTCGACCAGGATGTTCTCCCGGACGTTCTCACCTGAAACGTTCTCCGAGTCGATGATGCGCTCGCCGTCGCCTTCGGCATCCGAATACGACCGCGTCGAGGAGTACTTCGCGTTCTTCGTCGGGAGGCCGTCCATCTCCTCGGTGAGGTTCATCAGGACATTGGTGCCGTACATCGAGAGCCCGCCCTCGTTGGGTGCGGTCACGTCGGACTCCTGGATGACCTGCATCGCCTGCTTGTGGCCCTCCTGGAACGTCTCCTGGTCCTTCGGTTTGGGCATCCGGGTGCTGGACTTGACGACGACGGCCTTGAGGTTCTTGTTACCCATCACACAGCCGGTGCCGCCCCGGCCCGACGCGCGGTCGTCCTCGTTGATTATACAGGCGTATTTCACCTCGTTCTCGCCGCCCTGACCGATGGCCATCACCGAGAGGTTCTTGCCCAGCGAACCGCCCTCGATCTCGCCTTCGAGGTCGTCGATGGTGTCGTGGACGCCCTGGCCCCAGAGGTGCGAGGCGTCACGCAGTTCCACTTCGCCGTCCTCGACGAGCGCATACACCGGCTCGTCGGCCTGGCCCTCGAAGAGGAGTCCGTCGAAGCCCGACCACTTTAGCCGCGCTCCGGACCAGCCGCCGTGGTGGGAATCAGTGACCGTCCCCGTCAGCGGCGACTTCGTACAGATTGCGATGCGACCGCTCATCGTCACCTGTGTCCCCGTCAGCGGCCCGTTCATGAACGCCAGCAGATTGTCCGGTCCCAGCGGGTCCACGTCGGGTCCCTGGTCGAAGACGTACTTCACGCCGAGCCCGCGTGCGCCGATATATTTTTTCGCGTCCTCCTCGTCAATGCCCTCGTAGGCTACGTCCCCATCCCCAAGGTCGATTCGCGCCACGTGGTCCTGGAAGCCACCAAGGTCTGTCATGGTAATACGTGACTCTCCGGCTGGGAACAACTTAACGATTTGTGTTGGATACCCCAAACATCCGACGTGTTTCATCGGACTGCTGTCCCTGCGTGACCGGCTCACACTCGCGAGTCTGGTCCGAACTGTTTAAGAGTCCGAACGGCAAACTCCGGGTAACTCGCTGGGCGACGGGCACCAGCGGGCACCTGCGTGTGCAGGTCGGGATGTGAGTCGCGCCGAGCGCGACTTGAACCACGCAACGCCCGTGGTGAATACATATGGCACGAAGCGCATATTCGTACATTCGAGACGCCTGGAAGAACCCGGGCGACGGACAGCTCGCAGAACTACAGTGGCAGCGCCAGCAGGAGTGGCGCGACGAAGGGGCCGTCGAGCGCATCGAGCGCCCGACCCGCCTCGACAAGGCCCGCTCGCAGGGCTACAAGGCAAAACAGGGCGTCGTCGTCGCCCGCGTCTCCGTCCGCAAGGGCGGCGCACGCAAGCGCCGACACAAGGCCGGTCGCCGCTCCAAGCGCCAGGGCGTCACGCGCATCACCCGCCGGAAGGACATCCAGCGCGTCGCCGAGGAACGCGCCTCCCGCACCTTCCCGAACCTGCGCGTGCTCAACAGCTACTCCGTCGGCCAGGACGGCCGCCAGAAGTGGCACGAGGTCATCCTCATCGACCCGAACCACCCGGCCATCCAGAACGACGACGACCTGTCGTGGATCTGTGCCGACGACCAGGCCGACCGCGTCTTCCGCGGCCTGACCGGTGCCGGCCGCCGCAACCGCGGCCTCGGCGGCAAAGGTAAGGGCAGTGAGAAGACCCGCCCGTCGCTGCGCAGCAACCGCGGCAAGGGCAAGTAACCCACCTTTTTCCGCCTCGGGTGCGCGAAGCGCACCACTCGGCGCAAAAACGTTGTCCTCGTGAGCGACGCGAACGAGGGCTCGAAAGACGAGCAACACGAGTCTTTCGGTGGGACGTATTTTCTGTCACGTTGGCTTGAAGACCCGCCACATCACTCCTGGCCGGAACAGTGATTCGGGAGGTTGTTCCAGCATAAATACCCTAACCAGGGCTTCGCGTAGGGCTCCATCTGAATGCGCCGTGCGAATCAACTGGCCGAGATACCAGTTAATGAAATCAGTCCCGCGCGGCTTCGGCCCCGTCGTTTCGGAGAACTTGAAATCGCCTCCGACGGCGATCGACCACGGGCTATCCACGATATCTGTAACGTTCTCGAAAAATCGAATCCCGATATCCTCTCGGCCCCCATGCGCCAGGGTGTGATGAAGTTGGAGCGATTCGAGTGCGGCTACTGACATTCCCTGGCCGTAAATCGGATTGAAGCTACAGAGAGCGTCACCGAGGACCACGAAGTCATCGGGGAACCGGCTGAGGCGTTCGTACCGGAGACGTTGATTAGTGGGGAACGGATAGTGGGAGATCTCCTCGGACACCCATGGCTGTGTGCGAAGCAACTGTCCAATCTCAGCAATCGGAAGGCTCTCGGCGAACTCGATGAATGCATTCCTCTCCGTTGGGGGATGGTCGCCATGCACGCCAAACAGAGTGGCCTGCCACCGCCCATCCTCGATAGGGAACATCCCGACACCCCGCGTCCGTCCCGGCTCGTGGGGCACAAAGAACGTCCGTCGATCCTCAGGAGGCCGCTCGATCATGGCAGTGCTGTACGCCACGTCAATCTCCACTTCCTCTACTTCCGGAGCGGTAAACCCATGATCATCGAGCTACGAAGGGGTCGTGCTCGTTCGCCCGCTGGCATCAACAACCAGCTCCGCAGAGATATCCGTCTCCCCTCCCCCATCGCGCACTGTCACGCCCGCTATGCCGATTTCGGACTCGTCGGTCAGGTAGTCCACGAACTGAGTCTCGGCCCGCAATTCAAGGCCGTCGATCGTCATAACGCGCTGTCGAAGAAGGTGCTCGATCAAGGGGCGTGTCGCATTATACATTGTCAGCCGCTTCTCCCCATTGGCGAGGAAATCACCCCGTTCGTAGTGGTAAAAATCGGACATGAGATCGATGATGAGCCCGCCGGCCGAGAGCAACTCTTCGCCATAGCCAGGGAACAGGTCTTCGAACGTTTGGCGACCAGCCGTCTCCAGAACGTGGACATGGCGGCCCTGAGGAACCCCACGACGGGCTGTCGGGTCCTCAGGGAGTGGGTCCCGTTCGATGATCGTGACCCGCTCGAAGCCATCCGTCAGCACCCGGGCGGCCAACAGACCTGCGACACTCCCGCCGATTACCACAGCATGATCCCCAAATTCAGAAATCCGATCGGGCTTGTATCGCGGAACAGTTGCGAGTGTCATGGTGGTTCCCTCCGGGGGCGTTCACTCCACCATCTTGATGTTGCTTCCCCACTCCTCTACAGAGAGCGCCCATCTTCTTGTTTGTCGTGGTGGTTGTTAACTATTTACATAGATGCGAAAGTGATACTGCTGTATACGCGCTGTCCATCTTGCACAGGTGTCTTGACAAGGTTCGGACAAACAGACCGTGCGTAGTTTTCTGTCACACGCTTTGGAGACGTAACCGACTACACCCAGACGCCCTGTTCGCGGTCCATGATACTGACGACGACGACGTGGGGCAGCGTGACGACGGCGATGAACACCAGATACAGCGCGACCCACTCCGGAACCGACCCCGGCGGATTCGGGACCAGAAAATACAGCCCCCCGAGCAGGGCGAGCGAGGCGACGGTCAGCGGCGCGGCGTCGCGGGCGAACCCCGCCAGGGCGGCTGTCGGGTCGCGGTTTTCGAGTGCGGCAGTGGCGTCGTCGTCGACCAGAAGGAGACGAGCAACGTGGCGTAGCGAGTGCCACAGACAGAAGTACACGCCGATGGCGAGCACCGGCGGAACGAGGGCGAAGTACGCGAGCAGGCCCAGCGTCTCACCGGCGTCAAGCAGCCACGGCTGGCGGGCGTCGGCGCGGGCGAAGCCCACAGCTAGCGTAACCATGACGAGCGCGCCGTACGCGACAGCGAGCGCGGTTCGCACGTCGGCCCGGAACGCCCAGCCGAGGGCGGCCACGGCGTCGGGCGCGAACAGCGACACCAGGTCGGTAGCGACGCGGCGGTACCACTCGGGGAACGCGAGCAACGGGACCAGCATCGGCAGGCCGCCGCGGACGAGGACCGTTCCGATTCGCTGCGGGAGCGACCGGAGGTGGTCGGCGTCGGCCAGCGCGAGCAGCGCGTACAGGTCGCCCTGGCCCCAGTGGAACCACGTCACTGCGATGAACAGGACGAAGGCCGCCGCGGGGGCGAGGAACCAGGCGACGGCGTAGGCCCCCCCGACGACGCCGTAGAGCGCGAACACGCGGGCGATAGCCCGCCAGTCCGGGCGCTCGCCGCGGGTGCGTGCGACCGCGAGGTGATCGACCGCACCGTGGGGGAGACCAAGCAGGACAGCACTGACCACCAGCGGGGCGTACTGGAGCGCGGACGGTATCGAGACCCCAGCCAGAAACGGAGCGATGACGGCGAGGCTGGTAACCCAGCCGGGAACCAGCGCGACCCGGTAGAGAACCGCCGGCTCGACGGTGCTGCGGCGTTTCATTCCCATCTATCCCGAAGCCAGACGTAGAGCACGACCCCCTGCACGACGAACAGCGTCGTCAGCAGGAAGAAGACCGCCTCCTCGATCGGCAGGTCGAGCAGGGGAATCGCGTAGCCGGTCGTGTACTGTTTCGAGAGGGTCCAGACGCCGAGTCGGATAGCAATGCTGTCGATACCACAGAGATACGCCGTCGGGACCAGTGTCGCAACGCTCACTGCCCGCCACTCGCCGACGAGGAAGTGCCACCCGAACAGCCACTGAATGGCGAGAATCGGTCCGCTCCAGACCAGCAGCGACCCGAGGTACAGCCCCGAGTCAGAGCGCAGGAGCGCGAGGCCGGACAGAACGACGACGAGCGCAGCGGCGAGTCCAACGAGCCGCGTTCGCATCGGCGTGGCTAGCTGGCGCTCAGTGTCCACCCGAAACCGGGCCACCCACAGCCCTACCATCGCGGTCTGCAGGACGAAAAAGAGGTACTCGCCGAGGGGTATCGACCAGAACCGCGCCAGCACGGCGCCGTCGCCGTACCACCAGACGCCGCGCCGGATGAGCGCGCCGTCCCACGGCGTCGTGTAGACGAGCGCCAGGCCTGCAAGGATTGCCGTCCCTGTAAGTACGTCCCGGCGGTTCCCGAGGCGGTATGTCGCCGTCAGTGCCAATCCAGCCACGACCGGCACCACGAACAGGGCGTGGAACTGGAGATACGTGAGCGTAGGCAACATTAGTTCAGATACAGCCGGTGGTCAGAAACGATGCCCGGTGCGTGGCTGTCATCCACGCCACGCGGGTTGCCCGTGGCCGTGGGCGTCCGTCGGCGTCTCGCCGGGGCCGCGCTCTGAGACAGCGCTCACGGTGTAGAACGTCGCTTCGGGGTCACCGTTGCGCCGCCAGTGCCACCAGGTCCGGGCGAGCAACCACAGCCGGCGACGACGAGTGAGTTCCGGCGTCTCCGTCAGCACGTCGTAGCCACGGTCGCGGATGAGCCGGTGGTGATCAGCGTACAGGACTGCGGCCAGCAGCACGCCGAACTGGCAGTCCTCCGGCAGGTACCGGATGCCGGCGACGCCCTCGCGGTACAGTTCGTCGGTCCGGGCCAGTTCCTCCTGCATCACGGCGCGGAAAGCGTCGTCGACTTCAGCGTCGGCCAGTTGCTGTTCGGTGACGCCGTGGCGCTCCAGCGTCTCCTGTGGGAGGTACACCCGGCCGTAGTCGTGAATGTCCTCGCGGACGTCCCGGAGGAAGTTCGAAAGCTGGAACGCTTCGGCCAGCGCCGTCGCGTGGGGGAGGGCCTCCTCCTTCTGTGGCGGGTCCATCACCTCCGTCATCATATGACCGACGGCGACGGCGGAGCCCCCCATGTACTCACGGAGGTCCTCGAACGTCTCGTAGCGGGCCTGTGCGATGTCCATCTCCATCGCGTCGATGAAGACGTTGATCGTCTCCTCGGAGATGTCGTGGCGCTCGGCCAGGTCCTGAAACGCCGCCAGAACGGCCTCGTGGTCGGTTTCAGCGGGGTCGACGTTCCCGAGCGCGGCCTCACGGATCACCTCCAGTTGCTCGTGCTGGACGGTCGGCGGCGGCCCGTCCGTCTGGTCGACGACCTCGTCCGCGACCCGGAAAAAGGCGTACATGACGTACGTCGGGTGGCGGATACGCTCCGGAAGCAGACGCGTCGCGAGGTGGAACGTCCGTCCGGTCTCCTGCTGTATCGATTTGCTGGTTTGGATGTTATCGGAGTGCATTGAAAGCTATCGGGCGGTCATTCGGCGGGCGATGCGTCGCGCGCTTGTGGGCAGGCGGTCCGTAATAGTTCGGTCGACCCGTGGTTGCGCCGCTATCACAGGGGTCTGTGTCCCGTCGGTTCGCCGGCAACAAACAGGACACTGGTTCCGTATCACTACATGTATATACGGTTGTTATCGTGATAAGCGGACTACCAAACTGCTTCGGGAATCGTGCCAGGGGCCCGCCGCCGGCGAGGGGATTCGCAAGCACTGGTTACCAGTTTTCGAACACTTCTTCCAATAACTTTCGCTCACCCGCACGGAGGTGCTGGTGGAACGTCGACGGGCAGATGTCCATCGACTCGGCCAGCTGCTCGCCGGATACGTCGCGTGGCCAGTCGAAGAAGCCGCCGAGAAACCCTTTCCGGAGCGCTGTCAGCTGGCGGTTGGTCAGCCGTTCCTCGACGTTCGCGATGAACGCCTGGCGGGAGACGGGGGGTTCGTCCCGTTCACGCACGGAGAGCAGTTCCGTCTCCGGATGCTGGCTGCGGACCTGCTCGACCACGCTTCGGGTCTCCATTGACGCCGGGAGGGCGACCGTAACCGTCGCTCTCCCGGGTTCGACCAGAATATCGCCCGCCTGGGCCCCGCGGTCGGCGACGACAGAGACGACCGGCGGGTCCGAGACGGTGAATTCGAACAGTGCCGACGAGTCCGCCGTCGAGACGTGCGAGACGCCCGACACCTGGGGGTGGTCGGCGGCGACGGCACAGACCGCCGAGGGGTCGTCCGTCTCGACGAGGAAGAACATCACCGTCTCCTCGCCGTCGGGGACGCTCCCACCGTACTCCATCGAGCAGCCGAGTTCGCTCGCCACGTCGATATAGAAAACCTCCGGGTCAGTGACCTGCAGTTCGAGTTCAGTGACGTTGTCGGCGGTCAGCAGTCGGCTGGTCTCTCGGGCGTCGATAGCCGCCGCAGTCGCCCGGCCGATGGTCCCGAGCACGGCCTGTTCGCGGGGGTCGAACACGTCGTCGCTGTCGGCGTAGACGGTGAGGACGCCGTACAGCGATTCGCCGGAGACGAGCGGGACTGCCGCGACCGACGCGACGTCGGAGTCTGCGAGCCGGCTGTGTTGCTTGTCGATGTCACCGGTCACGACTTGCATCTCCTCGGTGCGGGCCGCCTCCGCAACCGGGTCATCGGCGTCCAGCGGGATGGACAGCGACGTCGGGTGGTCGGCGGAGAGGGCTGTCGACGACAGCGTCTCGTCGCGCAGGTCGAGTTCGGACACCCAGGCGAACTGGTAGGAGTCGACCGCGGCCAGCCTGTCACAGACGGTCTGCTGGATCGCCTCGCGCGAGTCGACGGTCAGTACGTCGCCCATCACCGCTTTCAGCAGGCCATCGACCCGGTCGACGAGCTGTTTGAGGTTCTGGCGCTCGGCTTTGAGCTCCTCGCTCCGGCGCTCGGCCGCCAGTTCGGCGAGCTTCCGCTGGGTGATATCGATGTGTGCGACGACCGCGCTCCCGGCCTCGTCGTCGGGCAGCGGTGCGACCCGCATCAGAAACCACTGCTTCTCCTCCGGGGAGTGACACGGGTACTCCATCGTGAACAGGTCCTGCTCACCGTCGATGACCGACTCGATGCCGCCGAGTGCCTGTCCGGCGTACTCGTCTGCGTCGACGTCGGTCGTCGCGAAGTAGTTCGTCCCTTCCATCTCCCCGTCCTCGTCGCCCGCGAACTCCCGCCAGGCGCGGTTCGTAAACAGGATCGTCCCCTCGTCGTCGAGGACAGCGATATTGATGGGTAGCGTGTCCAACGTCGAGTGAGCGAGTGTCTCTGGTGGCTTCATTCAGTGTCCCTGGCTCCGAATAGCCGATACCCTGTGTAATGGCGGCGGGTGAATAAACGTGTGGCCCGGAACGGGGAACTGTTGCCTGTGCGAAAAGCTCTAAACGCTGTCGCCCGCAACCCGTAGGTATGTTCGGGTCCCGGAGTTCCCGGGGGAAGTCAGTCACCTGTATTGCGTGTGGGGAGTCCATCCCACGGTCCGAGGCCCGCGAGTACGACAAACACGGCGACCGGTGGGACCGCCGAAACAAGACGTTCGAGCACCTCTGTAAAGCCTGTTTTGCCGAACTGTGCCAGCAGCCGCGGGACGGCCTCGAAACGACGCTTGACGCTGCCGGGGCCGGCGAGTCCGACCAGGAGACCTTCCTGAGACGGTTCCGGGAACTCTCCGAGGGCGACGCTCACAGGGAATGAGACGCGGGCGTCAGGGCCAAGTCTCACCCCGACAGCCCTAACTGCACCCTGTTCGTACCGGGAGACATGACTACAGAGGACGCACAGGCGGCCGCCGGGACCGCCGAGGGCCAGGGCCCTGTCGAGATTGACCCGGAGATGGCGCGACATCTGGAGAACAAACGCGAGGAACTGTTCGAGAAGTTCGGCATCCCCGACGAGTTCCCGCCCGAGGTACTGGAGGAGGCCAAAGAGCGCACGCAGGGCGTTCAGGCCGAAATCGAGGACGAGGTCGACGAACGCCGGGATCTCCGGGAGATGACCACCTGGACGACTGACCCCATCGACGCACAGGACTTCGACGACGCCATCTCCATCGAGGAACGCGAAGACGAGATCGTCCTCTGGGTCCACATCGCCGACGTGACCCACTACGTCAACCCCGACACGAAGATGTGGGAGCAGGCCGTCGAGCGCGGGAACACCGTCTACCTCCCGGCCTACACCGTCCACATGCTGCCGCCCGTCCTCGCCGAGACCGTCTGTTCGCTGGTCCCCAACGAGGACCGCCTGGCCCACACCGTCGAGATGCACCTCGACAAGGAGAACCTCGGCTACGAGGAGATCAACATCTACAAGTCCGTCATCCGCTCGGACGCTCGCCTGACCTACACCGAGGCCGAGCGCCTGCTGGACGAGCCGGAGACCGCAGAAGACGTGCTAGAGGACCAGAGCGTCGACCTCGCGGAGAAGACCGAACGCGTCTGGGAACTGGCCGACCGGATGCACGAACAGCGCAAGGAGGAGGGCTCGCTCGTCCTCAACCCCGCCCGCGACCGCGCCCACACCATCATCGAGGAGTGCATGCTGAAGGCCAACAAGGCCGTCACGCACGAGCTGATGTGGAACCGCGGCGTCGAGGCGATGTATCGCGTCCACCCACAGCCAAGTCCCGACGAGTGGGACGAGGCGCTGGTCGAGATTCAGGAGCTCGACGGCGTCTCCATCCCCGGCGACGCCTGGGACGACCCACGGAAGGCCGTCAACGCCACGCTCGAACAGGCCCCGGGCCGCCAGCTGGACAAGATCCAGTGGGCCGTGATGAAGGTGATGCCCCGCGCGAAGTACATGAACGACCCCTTCGGCGGCCACCACGCGCTGAACTTCGAGATCTACGGTCACTTCACCTCGCCGATTCGCCGCCTGTCGGACCTCATCAACCACTGGATCGTCTACACCAACGACGTGCCCGAGGACCTCGTCGCGTTGTGTGACCGCGCCAGCGACCGCCAAAAGGACGCCGAGCAGTGCGAACGGGAGTACAAGAACTTCCTGCAGGAGGTCGGGCTGGACCCGTCGGCGGTCAACAACCGCGGTATCGAAGTCGTCGAAAATCCTGATGACGAGGACGATACCGACGCGAACGCCGAGACTGACACGGCCGACGCAGCGGTCGAGGAGTAACGCCGGCACACTCGCGGGGCGTCCTCGACAACAGGAAGACCTTTTCACAGTCGGTACAGCACTGCCCGTATGTGCCCTCCAGCACCCGCAATCGTCACCGAGGGGTTGACGAAGCGCTACAGTGGGGTCTCGGCGATAGCGGACCTCGACCTCACGGTCCCGCGCGGGAGCGTCTTCGGCTTCCTCGGCCCCAACGGCGCGGGCAAGACCTCGACGATTCGCATCCTGACGACGCTGACGAACCCAACAAGCGGCACCGCTCGGGTCGCCGGTGAGTCGGTCGCCGACCGCGCCGCAGTGGTCGAACACATCGGTTTCCTCCCCGAAGAGCCGCCGCTGTACGACGAACTCACCGGCCGCGAGCAGCTGGAGTACGTCGCCGGCCTGCGCGGGCACGAGGACTGGGGCCGCGTGGAATCGCTGCTCGACCGGTTCGACCTCGACGGGGACGCCGACCGGCGCGTCGAGACGTACTCGAAGGGGATGAAACAGAAACTCGGCCTCGTCCAGGCGCTGTTGCACGATCCCGACGTCCTCTTTCTGGACGAACCCACCTCGGGGCTGGACCCGCGGGCGGCCCGGACGGTGCGTGACACCATCAGCGAAGTTGCGGCCGCTGATACGACGGTCTTTCTCTCGACACACATCCTGCCCGTCGTCGAGGAGTTGGCCGACACCGTCGGCGTCCTGTACGACGGCGACCTCGTCGCGGAAGGGTCTCCCGATGAACTGACCGACAGCGTCGAGTCCGGGAGCACGCTCGAAGACGTGTTCCTCGACGTGACCAGCGAGCACCCGGGAGAGCGATGAGACGGCCGAGCGGACGACGGACACGACTGATCGCGCGGACGGAACTGCGGCGTACCTGGCGCAAGCTCAAGGGGACAACACGCGGCGCACTCATATTCCTCGGCGGCGGGCTGGGCATCAGCATATACAGTCTCGCTATCGGCGCAGGGGCGTTCTTTTTCGGCGGTGCCCTGGCCGACAGCGACCCCCACACGGTCAGGCTTGCGACGACGGCGGGTATCGTCGGACTGCTCGGACTCGTCGGCTTCTTCACGCTCCAGCACACGGTGAAATCGGCCGGCGAGCCCGACGCCGCCGACGGCCTGCTGACGACGGTCCCCTACGAGGACGCGGCGGCCGGGCTGCTCGCCGCCGAGGCCGGTCGCGTGTCGCTCGCGCTCGCCATCCCGATTGTGGCGCTAGTAGGCGGGCTTGCAGCCGGTGACGCCGGGGTACTCGTCGCTCTCGTGGCGCTCGTCGGATCGGTCGCGGTCGCCCTGCTGGGGACGGTTCTCGGCTTCGGCCTGGGGCTGGTGACAAAACTGGTGGCGAACCGCTCGGCCTTCGTCGCCAGTCACCGCGCGAGCGTCGGGGCTGCCGTCTCGCTCATCCTGCCACTTGGCTGGGTCGCGATGACGGCCGTTCCGACGGTACAGCTTCGCGTGCTCCAACTGGCGACCCAGTCACCGCTCTCGTGGCCTGCCGACGTAGTCCTGCTCGTGCTGGGGACCGGCGGCAATTCGGTCGCTGCCGTCGTCGCCACAGCGGGGATTTTCGGCGCGCTCCCGGTCGGCGCAGTCGCGTGTCTGTGGCTGGCCGGGCGGGCCTTGTATGCCGATCCGGTCCAGCCCGACCACGAGTTCGACGCCGACGAGCGAACGCTCTCGGACCGTCTGCTGGCGGGGCGGGTCCCAACCGCGACCCGCGTAGTCGCACAGAAGTCGTGGCTCAGAGCCAAGCGAGCCCCCGTCACCGTCCAGTTCGCGGTCATGCCGTTCTTCTTCTTGGTGTATCACCTCCAGATCGTGATTCTGGAGCGAGTGGTGCCGCCGACGCTCCCGCTCAGCGCCGGCCTCGCCAGCGCGGCGGCGTTCGGGGCCGCGTTTTCGCTCAATCCGCTCGGCGGCGAGGAAGGGGTACTGCCGCTGACGCTGACCGCCAACGTCTCCGGCCGGGCCTTCGTCACCGGGCTCGTCCTCGCAGGCGCACTTCCCGGTGTCGTAGTGACGACGCTACTGGTCGTCGGCCTCGGCGTCGCCGCCGGCACGCCACCGATCACGCTCGCCGCCGGACTCACAATCGCACTCGTCGCAACCCTCGCCGCGCCGGCCATCGCCGTCGGAACCGGCGTCGTGTTCCCGAAGTTCGAGTCGTCGTCGGTGCAGGGCCGCGAGGTGGTGGTCCCGAGCGGCTGGGCGTTCGGGCTGTACTTCCTCGTCCTCGGCGTGGCCGTCGCGCCGGCCAGTCTGGCGTACCTGCTCGCCGTTCGCGACATATTCGCGATACCGTTCGACACAACGTGGCTCCTCGGCGGCGGGCTGGTGGCGAGTGTCGGGATCGCCGTCGCTGGCGCTGTCGCCGGCTTCCTCTATGCCGCCAACCGCGTCGCGACCTACCGACTCGACTAGCAGATAGGCTTCGGATCCAGCCCCATCGCCTCTAGCGTTTCCGCGTAGTCGTCGTACGCCGCTTCGATGGCTTCGGTCGCGGCCGCCGCTGCCACCTCGCGCTCGGATTCCGAGAGTTGTCCGAGGGCAGTCTCTCCGTCATCGAGTGCTGATGCCTCCCCTCGAATCTCGCGGAACGTATCGGCCCGCTGCTCGTCCGCTTCGTTGATGAAGAAGCTCACTACCTGCAGGTAGAACCGGTCGGCGACCAGCGGCGCGGCGACGAGGCCGGCCCCGACGCGCCGCGCAGTTCCACTGACGGTTTCGAGGTGGTCGATGAAACCATCGGGGTCACCAGCATCTGCGTCGATGCGGTCTGCCCTCTCGGCTGCGGCCTCGGCTGCTGTCCCGAACTGCGTCGCCCCCTCGCTGTCAACCTCGGCGGCCCACCGGTCGAGGACAGTCGCGAGTCCTGACTCGCGGGTCGCCGCTGCTGTGAGCACCGCCTCCGCCTCCAGCGTCGCGTCCGTCGCTGCGATGAGCACCTTGTCCGAGCCTAATCTGTCTCGCTCTGTCTCGGTTCGGTCGCGGACGGCATCGATAGTGGCTCCAGCGTCCATACGCCTGCTGGGCACGGCACGGGCTTGAAATCCCCGCCCGATTTATCCGCCGGGCAGCGCTACAATCAGTATGGCCGAGGACTACCCTGACCCGCCGACGGACCCGCCTTCGCTGTCGGCAGCAGCGTTACAGGCGAAACTGGATGCCAGCGAGTCGCTCCGGTTACTCGACGTTCGCGACCGTGACGAGTACGAGCAGTGGCGGATTCGCGGCGACTCGGTGACGGCGACACAGCTCCCATTTACGAAGTTCCTCCAGGCGAAGGTGACCGGCGAAGTGGACGACATCGTCGGCGACGTAGCCGGAACCGGCCCGATAACGGTCGTCTGTGGCCGCGGCGAGGCCAGCGCCTTCGTCGCCGGCCTGCTGACTGAACACGGCGTCGAGGCGCAGAACCTCAGCGACGGCATGGAGGGGTGGGCGCGGCTCTACGAGGCCCGCGAGATCCCCTGCGATGCCGTAACCGTCCTCCAGTACCGCCGTCCGTCCTCCGGCTGTCTCAGCTACATGGTTGTCAGCGACGGCTCGGCCGCTGTCGTCGACCCACTTCGAGCGTTCACCGACCGGTACGTCGCCGATGCCACCGACCGCGACGCCACACTCACCTACGCTATCGATACGCACGTCCACGCCGACCACGTCAGCGGCGTTCGCCGCCTTGCCGAAGAAACCGACGCCGAACCGATTTTGTCCGAACGGGCGGTCGCTCGCGGTGTCGAGGACGTGACTGCACTGGCCGACGACGAAACGTTACAGGTCGGCTCGGCCACTCTGGAGCCCCACCCGCTATCCGGCCACACGACCGGTATGACCGGCTTCACCGTCGACAACGTGCTTCTGGCCGGCGACAGCGTCTTCCTCGACAGCGTCGCCCGCCCGGATCTGGAAGCCGGCGCCGACGGCGCTCGCGACCTCGCCCGCGACCTCCACCGAACGCTGACCGAGCGACTCGCGGGGCTACCCGACGAGACAGTCGTCGCGCCGGGCCACTACAGCGAGTCGACCACACTGGCGGACGACGGGACGTACACGGCCACCCTCGGGATCCTCCGCGACCGACTCCCGGCGTTCGGGATGGACCGCGAGGCGTTCGTCGAGCACGTCTGTGACGACATCCCGCCGCGCCCGGCCAACTTCGAGCGGATTATCGCCATCAACCTCGGAACGGAGACGGCCGACGACGACGCCGCGTTCGAACTCGAACTCGGTCCGAACAACTGCGCGGCCGCGCCGTCGGACGCGGTGTGACACTGCCGCGAGAGAGTCGCAGCTACAACGGGAGCCGTTTTCGAATCTGGTCGAGAAGCGACTCGTCTTCGTCCGGCAGCGATTCACCTACCACGCCCTCTCCCGGGAGAATGACGGTCCGCTCCCCGTTGTCCTCGACCTCGATGAGGCCGTCCGCCTTGAGAGCGGCGAGCGCGTCCTCAATCCGGTCGATGTTCTCCTCCGTCCGCGACCGAAGCTCGAAGACGGTCATCCCCTCATCGCGGCGGTCAGCGAGCGCATCGAGCACCGCAACCTCAGTGTCGTCCCGGTCGCGATACTCCGGCTTCGCTCTCATATGTCCCTCTAAAACCGGCTAGGTCTAATCTTTGTCCCTCGTGAATCTAATCTGGGAACCTGATCCGACGCGCGATAACCTGTTGAACCGGTAAGGCTGACCCCTGAGCGAGGGAATCGTCAGCGACAAAACCGCTGTGACTTATGAATCCGAACTGAGTGATTCGCTACCGTCCCTTTTCATGGTAAGCTGGCCCCTCTTCAGTGGTAGAGCCGTACTTTGCCATGAAGATTCGGAGCGACCATTCGTCGGTGTAGTACTTGTACGCCCAAATGTATTTGATTTGAGTTGTTTCAAACACTCCGCCATCTTCCGTAGTGAACGTCACATTAACTGTATCGGGTATGTACGTGTGGTCCCGCTCTGGAAGGTGGTCATCATTGTTATTATAGTCTTCTACAATGGCATAGTACTTCCAGAGCGGGTTTAGCCGGTCATTTCGGGTCTTAGTGAAGTTTGTGGTATCACGCATTTCAACCGTTATGTGGTATGAGTCATTTTCAGGGAAGGCCTCCATCTCGGCAGAACGGTTCTCCTCGTCTGCATCGTATAGATACTGCATATTCTCATTGAATTCCTCAAACTTCTCTGCCTTGCTGAGCTCGCTTTCGGTAGTAGATTCGGTTTCCGTTTCAGTTCCTTCAGTAGCTACTGGCGTACTCTCGGTTTCCGTTGGCTCAGGCGTTTGGGCCTCAATAATCTCTGGCGTGGGTTCTGGCGTCTGCGTCGGCAAAACTGTCTCTTCGGCTGGTCCGCTGCCTCCGGCGAACGCAGAGCAGCCGGCAGAGATAATTAAGAGAGCAATGGCGACAGAGCTAACGATATTTCTAGTCTCACTCATGGTTTTGAGTCTCATTGTTGAGGTCTGTTTGCTTGTTTTCTTTTTCAGCAGGTGAAAGATTCAGAGTTTCAGTCAGGGTGGGCGTTGGTTCTGGTAACGAGCCAGTTGTTGACCCGTCTCCATCCACTCCCGCAGATGGTGAATCATATAAAGTCTCGCCACCGGCGCTCAAAAATGCGATTCCGCGGACAAGGGCGGTGAGGACAGCCACGTAGGCGAGCGCGGTCAAGATGCTAACGCACCCGTCTCCGAACTGGATTCCGGGCTGCGGTGATTCCTTATTTTCATACCAATGGGCGTCCGTCCACATGATAAGCGGGGTTGTTGGTAAGAGAGGGCCTGCAACCGTCGCTAACAGGCAGGTGACTATTTCTTGTGCCCTATCGTTTCTTTTCATTATTTTTGTATTTTATTTAATTCTGTGTATAAATTTTTCAATTCCGAAGCCAGATCTGAAAGCTGTTACCAAAAACTCCACCCTCCGCCACCATCGCCGCCACTGTCATCGTCACCGTCATTATTGTCATCGTCGCTACCGCCTCCGAACCAACTCCCGCTGTCACCGTCGTCATCACCACCACTGTCGTCATCATCGTCGTCGCCGCCACCGATTATGCCGTCAAGGAAACCCCCCTGATCATCGTTATCACTGCTACTACTACCATCATCGTTACCGTTGCTATCATCATCGTCGCTACTACTGCCGTCATCGTCATGGTATGACCAGTCATATCCACCGTCGTCATCGTCGCCACCGTCTCCGCTATCTGGGTTGATCAGGTTATTTGGTACGCTGGATGCTGGACGAGTACTACCGCTCTCATCGCTGGAACCGTCGTCATTGGAACTGCCGCCATCATCAACATCAATGAAATCGTCCTGATTCTCTTCCTGTTGCTTTATATCTTCTTTTCGTTCATCGACAGTCTCCTTACTGAACGTGCCTCCGTAACCATCCTCAGAGTACCTGTTCATATTCGCTTCTTCGATGATCTGCGTGAGATCACCGTCCATGTACACCCACAGACCGTCCCGGCCGTCGGTGTCGATGACGGTATCCTCAACGGTCATGGCAGCGCTCGTGCAACCCTGGTTCTGCCCGTCGACGTAGTAGTTCCCGCTGCCACCCGGGCAACCGTCCCTGCTGCCACCGCCACCACCGTTGTTGGACGAATCAACGACCCGAACCGTCTGATTAGAAACACCACGCCGTCCGGCGGCGTCGTAGGCGACCGCGCGGACGGATACGGAGCCGGAGTGAGTGAACGTGTGCGTAATCGTCGAGGTGCCGTTTTCCCCGGCGAGTTGCGTCTGGTTCCGCGCGGTGCCGTTGACGACCCAGGCGAGCGTTCGGAGGTCGGCATCGCCGGCGGTCGCATTGGCAGTCAGATTCCGCCGGGAGCCGGTGGGAAGCGCAGGCGGGGCCGACACGGAGACTGACGGCCCACCGGCAGCCACCACGTCGACATGGAGCGTGTCCGATCGCGACGCGCCGTCGTCATCGGTAACGATGACAGTGACGTTGTACTGGCCGGTTTCGGCCGGCGAGAACGTCGTCTGGACGCAGATCGGGCAGTCGGGCGTGCGGGTCGTGCCGTCCGGGGTCTCGATAGACCACTCGACCCCCTCGATTGTGCCGTCGGGGTCGCGCGAGCCGTTGGCGTCCAACTGGACCGTCGCCCCTCGCTCGACGGACTGGTCCAGACCGGCGTCGGCAAGCGGTGGCTGGTTCCCGGTCGCCACCGCTGTTCCCCCGAGAAGCGCCGAGAGGGCGAGGACCGACACCACGAGTGTCGTCGTCCGCTGCATTGGCGTAGCGTAGCATCGGTACCAGTTATAAAATTTCACAATTCAGACTGAAATTAATATAGCAGCGTCGCGAAACAGGTAACAGTCTGTCACGAACGGTCGAGCCAACGGGCAGGGTTTAAGTACGCCACGGTGGGAAGTTCTGGCAATGGGTCTCAAATGTTCCGTCCTCGGGCACAAGTACGGTGAGACCACCGTCGAGCGCGAGCGCGAAGAGCAGGGTAGCGAAGTCGTCATCACCATCCAGGAACGGGAGACCTGTGAGCGGTGTGGAAATACGCGGATCGTCTCGGAGAACAAGGAGGTAACGGCCATCGAGACGCCGTCGGACATCGCCAGCGATCTCGTCGAAGACGAGTCCGAATCCGAAACGGCAGAGACCGAGTCACCGCCGGAAGACGAACCGACCGACAGTGCGTCCGAACCCACAGATGAGGGAACCGAGCGCTCGGATGGCTGGGACAGCGTCGACGATCCGGTCGAAACACCGGATGACGCAGGAATCGGCGACGACAGTGTCGACGACGGAGAACCGGTCGATCCGTCGGCTGACGACGCCGAGATCATCGACGACAGTGACGATGGCGAGGAGGAAAGCGGCGACGTGGAGCTGGACGAGCCGACGACGACAGTCGACGTCCCGGACGCCGAAGGCGAGGAGCCAGTGACCGAAGACGAGACCGATCCGGAGAAGGACGACGGGCTCATTCTCGGCGAGGAAGAGGAGTCGAAGTCGGCCAGAGACGACCGCCAGCCCGGCGAGTGGCCCGATGAACCAGGAGACGACGGGGACGACTGGTCGCCGGAGACGATGCCAGTCGACACCGACGACGATTCGAGTGTTGAGTCGACCAGCGACAGCGCCGTGACGGTTCCGGAGGGCGAGTTCGCCTGTCCGGAGTGTGGATTCACTACCGAGGTGGAATCGACGTCCCTGCGCGCCGGGGACTTCTGTCCGGAGTGTCACAAGGGGTCACTTATCACCCGGGGCGAGGAGTGAACGCAAAGGGTAAGACAGCCCCTCGCAAAAACTCGCCCATGCGAGAGTACAAGATGCGACGGGGCGAGCATCTCGAAGACCGCGTCCCTGATATGGAAGCGTTCGTCGAGGAGTACTTCGGCGAAGTAACGGATACAGAAGAGTACGAAGGCAACGACCTGCTGGTCGTCGACGACCCCGACAACCCCGTGTTCGACCGGGTCGTCGCGGGCCGCGTCGAGTACGGCTCGAAGAAGGACAAAATCGCGCTCCACATCGACGAGCGACCGGCAGAAGATGTCATCGCCGAGGGCAACGTCGACGCGGCCGAGGACGCCGTCGCCATCAAGAACGACTTCCTGGAGGAGGCGACCGACCGCGACGCGAAGGCACGACGTGACTCGCTGAAGCGCTCGGTCGAGGACGACGCCGACGCCCCGGACAACGTCTGACGACAGCCGTCGGGCGCGCGCAGTCCGTGAATGCCGGCAGGCTGATACTGCGCTATCGTGTTCAGCACGGCCCGCGTAGCCATTCGGAAATCCTTCGAGACCGACACTGAGCACCGCCAGTATCACTCAGCGTCAGACGGGCGTCACATCTAAATACGCTTGTGGCATACATTCACATACGCCTCACCCGGAGGCGCTCACAAGTATCCGGGGCACGAGACACCCCTCGTGTTGCCACGGAATCGGATTCCGGGGCAGCCTGTCATAGTTTGTCCGCCCGCCGGAGCGGACCCAATCCGGCATTCAAGCGCGGCCAGGTCAGTTACCGAGCCGGCATTCCCGTTTTATCGGCGCGATATTGGCGACACGATCTAGCTGTTGACTGAAAAGGCTCGAGAGTCAGAACGGCGCTACTCGGCGAGCCCGTAGCCGCGCTTGAACAGCACGTAGTCGATTGACAGCACGACCGCGGTCGTTCCGGTCAGGACGGCCAGCGACGTGTTCGGATCGATTTCGGTGACACCGATCATCCCGTAGCGCACGCCGTTGACCATGTACACCATCGGATTGAGCAGCGAGACGTTCCGCCAGAACGCCGGCAGGACTTCGAGCGAGTAGAACACCGCGCCGAAGAACACCAGCGGCCGGAGGATGAACTGGTTCATCACCGTGAGGTAGTCGAAGTCGCTCGCCCAGAGGCCGCCGATGACGCCGAGCCCGCCGAACAGCGTGGTAATCACCAGCAGGAACGAGACGAGATACACGGGGTTGGCGACGGGAACCGAGGTGAATATCAGGCCCACGCCGACGATCAGCAGTGACGTGACTACCCCCCGGAGTGCGCTGGCCGAGACATAGGCGGCCACCATGCTCCGGTTCGACATCGGAGAAGTGAGAACAGCCTGGATGTAGTCGTTCCAGCGCCCGTGGAAGATGGTGAAGGAGGCGTTCTCGAAACTGTCCGAGATGGCCCCGAGCACGACAAGTCCGGGCAGGACGAACTGGAGGTAGCTCACGCCCGCAATCTCCCCGATCCGGCTCCCCAGAATCACGCCGAACACGGAGAAATACAGCGCGTTCGTGATGATCGGCGGGAGGAAGGTGTTGTACGGGCGGCGGACGAACCGGAGGATTTCCCGCCGAACCAGCGTCAGGAACTGCGTCGTGTTCTGGTTCATGCGGACACCTCCGCGTACTCGCGGTCGTCGCGGGTCATGTCGACGAACACCTCTTCGAGTGACGCGCGGCGGATATCGAGCGATGTGACGGTGTGGCCCTGCGCTTCGAGTTCGCGCATGATCGCCGGCGCGGTCTGGCTCCCGCCCATCGCAGTGACGGCCAGCCCCTCGTCGGTCAGTTCGACGTCAGTGATTCCCTCCACGTCAAGTCGCGGAGCCGTCCGCGGCAGCTCGGCAAGGTCGAGGACGATAGTGTCCGTGCCGCGGGCCATCAGGTCGTCGGGGGTCGCCACTTCGACTTTCCGCCCGTCGTCCATGATTGCGACCCGGTCACAGAGCCGTTCGGCCTCCTCGATGTAGTGGGTCGTCAGGAGGATCGTCGTCCCGGCGTCGTTCATCCGGTTGATGATGTCCCAGAGGTCGTGTCGAAGTTGGACATCGACACCCGCCGTCGGCTCATCGAGGATGAGCAGGTCCGGATCGGAGACAAGTGCACGCGCGAGGACGAACCGGCGTTTCATCCCGCCCGAGAGCCAGTCGAAGCGCGTGTCCCGCTTGTCCCAGATACCGACCGTCTTCAGCGCGTCTTCGGCGCGCTCTCGGGCCTCCGCGCGTCCGATGCCGTGGTAGCCGGCCTTGTGTTCGAGCACCTCGATGATGGGGAAAAAGCGGTCGACATTGAACTCCTGTGGCGCGACGCCGATACGGTCGCGGGCCTCCCGATAGTCGTCCTCCACGTCGAAGCCGAACACCTCGGCGGTCCCCTGGTCCTTGTGGACGAGGCCGACCAGCGTGTTGATAAACGTCGTCTTGCCGGCTCCGTTTGGCCCGAGCAATCCGAAGAACTCGCCCTGTTCGACCGTCAGTTCCAGGTCGTCAAGCGCTTGGACGTCGCCGTAGCGCTTCCCTAACCCACTGGCGCGTATCGCCGGTTCAGTCATTGCCGCCCTTAGCGCGGCGACACCGAAAAACGCATTGAAGCCCCCGAAAACCGGCAGTTAGCCTGATACAAGCTGACAAGATCGACCGACTGGCGAGGTCCCATAGACCGTGCTGTCACAATCCTATCGACCGAGGCGTTCTCGGGCGATGCCGACGCCGGCCGGCGTGATGATGAGCTGGTCGTCGTCCTTCTGGACGATGTCGCCGCCGACCTCGTTGGCGACCTGCTTGAGTTCGTCGCTGATGTGTTCCATGGTACGGTCCTGCGTGGAGTGGCGCGTGATGTCCGCGACGACCACGTCACCGTCGTAGACGGCGTCTTTGATGTCGATGACGTCCTGCTTGTCGCTGATACGGGCGATCCGGACCTGGCGTTCGAGTTCCGTCCCGGTCATCTCGAATTCGTTCGCGTTCAGTTCGACGTAATCCTCGGTGTTCCGAGAGGATCCAGACTCTCCGAGGATCTTGCTCATCAGTCCCATGTCACTCACGGCGTGCGCTACCCGTTTCAACTTTTCGTCCATCGAACGTATCGCCACAGCACACCCTGATCGGCCGTGGTGGCGACCGAGAACGGCGTGGCTGCACAAAACGTTATTCAGGTGACGGAACGAACACCGACAGCGATGCGCCCGCCCTCCATTAGGACGACTCCCCGCACCGTCGCAGCCGTCGGTGGCGTCCTCTATGCTATCGGCGTGCTGTCGTGGCTGTTTACAAGCGGCGTCCATTTCTCGTCGGAGGACCCGACGACACTCGCGTTCGGGGCCGGCTACGCCGCCGTTGGGATGGTCCTCACAGGTGCCGTCCCGCTGTATCTCTGTAGCCGCCTCTCGCTTGTCACGCCAGTCCTCGTGACGCTCTGGCTGCTCGGCAACACAGTGTCTCAGTGGCTGTACGGGACACATCTCCACCCGCTGTCGTCGTATCTCACCGTCTGGCCACTGCTGCTCGGGGTGGCCGTGGGCGCTGGTGTGGTCGAAGCGGTCCTCAGAGTCGCTTTAGACCGTGGATTCGACCGGTTCGGGCTCCGACCGCTGGTGTGACTGGAGCGAGTACAGAACTGCGCTACACCGAGAACTCGAACAGGTCGTCGCCGACGTGGTGGAGCGACTTGACGACTTTCCCGCTGTTGCCGACCATATCGTCGCCGTCAGTCTGTGCGCGGCCGACAGCGAGGAACTTCCCGTGGGACTCCTCGTTAATGACGACCAGGTCGCCCTCGCTGATGTCGTCGTCGGCCTCGGTGATGCCCGGCCGCATGATGTCAGCGCCGTCCGAGACGAACGAGACGGCCCCGGCGTCGACGGTGACGATGTGTTTCTCGGGCGGGTACTGATTGGCTCCCTGAACGGTCAGGAACGGTTCGCCATTCAAGTAAAGGACGAGCGGATCGCCGTCGACGAGGACCACATCCCAGTCGCTGTCGTCGAACTCGACCTTCTCGAAGCTGTCCGCGTCGAGTTCGACACCGAGGTTCTCCGACAGCGCTGTCGTGATGGTGTCGACCTCGTCCGAACGGAGGTGGTGTCGCGACTTGACTTCCATGCCCGCGTCTCGTCGGCGACAGACGGTAAGCGTAACGAAGCGTGCGGGCGGCGTGGCGGACGCAGGTTTTTGTCCGCGCGGTCCAACGTCTGGGTATGCGAGTCGTCACGCTCCTGCCCTCGGCGACGGAGATCGTCTACGCGCTCGGCGTCGAGCCGGTCGGCGTCTCACACGAGTGCGACTACCCGCCGGCGGCCCGCGAGAAACCGTCGGTCAATCGGTCTCGCGTCGACCCGACGGCGTCGAGCGGCGAGATCAACGAGCAGGTCGCCGCGGCCGAGGAGGGGGACGGCGTCTACGCCATCGACCGCGAGACGCTCGCGGAACTGGACCCTGACCTCATTGTCACCCAGGGTGTCTGTGACGTGTGTGCCGTCGACCACGTGGTAGTCACTGAGGCTGTCGAAGATCTGGGACTGGACGCCGAGGTGCTGACGCTCGACGTCCACAGCCTCGACGACCTGTTCGAGTCCGTCCACCGGGTCGGCGCGGCGGTCGGGCGCGACGACCGCGCCGCCGAACTCGTCGCGGCCCTCCGGGACCGCGTCGCGGCGGTGGAAACGACGGCGGCCCGGGCCGAGACGACGCCCCGCGTGGCGGTGCTGGACTGGCTGGATCCGGTGATGGTCGCCGGGCACTGGGTCCCGGAGATGGTGGAGATGGCCGGCGGCACCTACGGGATGGAGGAGTCCGGTGCGCACTCCCGACCGCGCGAGTGGTCGGACGTCCGCGAGTACGACCCCGAGGTGCTGGTGGCCGCACCCTGTGGCTTCGACGTGGCACAGACCCGCGAGAACCTCGCCGATCTGACCGGTCGGCCCGGCTTCGACGACCTGACCGCGGTCCGTGAGGGCCGAGCGCACGTGATGGACGGCCACCACTACGTCAACCGCTCGGGGCCGCGGCTCGTGGACACGCTTGAGTTCCTGGCGGCGCTCGTTCATCCGGACCTGTTCGAGACGCCGCCGCGGGACGCCGTGGTCGAACTCGGGACCGTCCGGGCCTAGAGGGCGGCCGCGGCCAGACCGACGTACGTGTTCCCGAGCACGACCACCGCACCAAGGGCGACGATGGACAGGAGCCAGGCCCGCCACAGCGGGACCCGCTCGACCACGTCGCGACACTCCAGCAGGACGACACCGACGTAGAGGACGACGGCCATCTTCAGGGCGATCACGAGCAGCGGTTCGTGGATAAGGAGCGTCCGTATCCAGGGGTTTGCTTCCAGCCCCGGCCCGGCAAACTGCGCGGCGAACAGCGTCGACAGCGCGTCACCGAACCCCCAGACGAGCACCAGTGAGAACACCAGTTCGACGTAGCTGGGCTTCTGGAGGCGAACCGAGAGGGGATGGGGGGCGTGGTCAGGGCGGGTCATGCGAGGCGATACCGTTACTCTCGACTAATGGCGCATAAAGCTCGGTTCCACAGTATCAGCCGTGAAAATTGGCGGCCAGTACAGAGCGAACCGGTCAGTCCTCGGCGAGCGAACAGCGCCCTTCGTAGCTGGCGTCGGCAACGCTCGCGATGGCCGGGTCGTCGCCACACACCGGACAGTCGGGCTTGGCGGCGACGGGAATCTCCTCGAAGGACATCTCGGCGGCGTCGTAGGCGATGAGCCGCCCCTCCAGCGTCTCGCCGTAATCCATCGCGAGCTTGACGACCTCGGTCGCTTGCATGCATCCGATAGTGCCCGGCAGGACACCGAGAACGCCCGCGGTCGCGCAGTCGGGGACGGTCCCCTCCGGGGGTGCTTCGGGGAACAGACAGCGGTAACACGGGCTGTCGCCCGAGAACGTCGTCACCTGTCCCTCGAACTGGAAGATCGCCCCGTGGGAAAAAGGCGTGCCCGAGAGCGTGCAGGCATCGTTGACGAGGAACCGCGTGGCGAAGTTGTCGGAGGCATCGACGACGATGTCGTAGTCGGCCACCAGATCGGTCGCGTTCTCCCGTGCCAGCCGCAGTTCGTGGCGGTCGACGGTCACGTCAGGGTTGAGGCCAGTGACGAACTCGGCGGCGCTGTCGACCTTTGGCCGGCCAACGTCGTCGTCGCCGTGGATGACCTGCCGCTGGAGGTTCGACCGCTCGACGGTGTCGTCGTCGACGATACCGAGCCGGCCGATGCCTGCAGCCGCGAGGTACTGGAGCACTGGTGCGCCGAGGCCGCCGGCCCCGACGACAAGGACATCAGTGTCGAGTAGTGCGGCCTGGCCCTCCGGCCCTACGTCGTTCATGATGATGTGCCGGGAGTACCGGTCAAGCTGTTCTGGGTCCAGATCCGGTCGCATAGTGGACGTACGCCACCCGGAGAAATAAACGACGGGTTCGTCGTGGGGCACCGTCGGGACGCAGAACTGATGCGAACCGCCGGAACAGTTAGCCGCTCAGTTGTTGCGCTGGAGGTCCGCGACGAGATCATCTATCGCCCGGTTGATGTCGCTGAGAAGGGCCGTCTGTTCGCTGGATTCAGCAGCGATGTCGGCCGTGCTGTCGGCGATCTCCTTGGCTGCGTCCGTGGACTGATCGATCATACTGGCCACTTCCTCGGTCGAGGCGGCCTGCTGGTCCGTGGCCGTGGCGACCTCCTCGATACCGTTGTTGACCTCGCGGACGGTGTCGTCGATCTCTCCGAGGATTTCGGTCGACTCCTCGACGGTGTCGATACCCTCGTCGATCTCGTCGTTGCTCTCTTCGAGACTCTCGACGGCGTTCTCGGTGTCGTCCTGGATGCCATCGATCATCTGCTCGATGGTCGTCGCCTGCTCCTGTGACTCCTCGGCGAGGCTCTTGACCTCGTCGGCGACGACGGCGAACCCCTCCCCGGCCTCACCGGCGCGGGCGGCCTCGATGGACGCGTTCAGCGCCAGCATGTTGGTCTGGTCGGCGATGTCGTTGATGACGTCGACGATCTCGTCGATCTCCTGCACGCTCTGCTGTATCGTCTTGACGTCCTCGGCGACGCTGTCGGCCGCCTGCTGGATGTTCTCCATCGCCTCGTGGACGTCGTCAGCGTTCCCCTGCCCGCGTTCGGCGAGTTCCTTCGCTTCGCGCGAGGCCGCGGAAACCTCTTCGGACGACGAGGCGATCTGTTCGACCGACGCCGAGAGGTTCGACACCTCGTTCGCGATGTCTGTCAGCCCCTCGTACTGCTCGGCGGCCTGCTCGCGGATGTCGTCGGTCTCCTCGGCGATGCCGACCGACGAGTCCTCCAGTTCGGCCAGCATCGTCTGAATCTCGCTCGCCGCGTCGTGGCTGTAGCCGGCCTCCGTGTCGATGTTCTCCGCGATGTCGTCCCCGATGTCCGCGTCGATATCGTCGTCGATGCCCGTTCCTGTTTGGTCTTGGACATTCTCTACAGGTCTCTCGGCCATATGGTAGTCAGATCGGGACGGCGACATAAAAACGGAATACCCAACAGTATCAAAGGCGATAGCTGGGGGGCACTACGGCCCCGCGTGTCAGCAGTCGTACAACGCGCGGTACTTCTCGTCGACGTAGTCGAGGAAGTGGTCGGCGGTGAAGGACTCGCCAGTCGCCTCCCGGACGAGGTCGTCGGTTCGGTAGCGGGCGCCGTGGCGGTGGACGTGCTCGGTGAGCCAGTCGTGGATGGGGCCGAACTCGCCGGCGCGGACGTGGTCGTCGAAGCCGTCGATGTCCCGGCGGGCGTGGTGGTCCAGTTGCGCGGCCAGCACCGACCCGAGCGTGTACGTCGGGAAGTAGCCGAAGGCTCCGTTCGTCCAGTGGATGTCCTGCAGACAGCCCTCCGCGTCAGTGTCGGGGCGGATACCGAGATACTCCTCCATCTTGTCGTTCCAGACCGCCGGTACGTCCGCCACGTCGAGGTCCCCGCGGATGAGGTCACGCTCGATCTCGAAGCGGACGATGATGTGCATGTGATACGTGAGCTCGTCCGCTTCGACCCGGATGAGGTTGTCGTCGTACACCTCGTTGGACGCTTCGTAGAACTGCTGAGCGGTGGCGTCGGTCCCGAGGTGGTCGTTGGCCGTCTCGGCGAAGAAGTCCCAGAACGGGCGCGACCGGCCGACGTGGTTCTCCCAGAATCGGGACTGGGACTCGTGGACCGAGAGGTCGCGGTTGTCGCCGAGCGGCGTGCCGTAGGCCTCCTGTGGCAGACCGAGCGTGTACGTGGCGTGGCCGAACTCGTGGATAGTCGAGCCCAGCGCGTCCAGCGGGTCCTCGGGGGTGAAGCGGGTAGTGACGCGGGCGTCGAACTGCGTCCCCATCGAGAACGGATGGGGCGCGGTGTCGAGGCGGCCGCGGTCCCAGTCGTAGCCCAGCGTGTCAAGCGCCGTCTCGACGAGGTCGTGCTGGGTGTCGTCGTCGTAGGTTCCCTCGAACGGGTCGGCAAGCGTCACGTCGCTGTCGGCAATGTCGTCGATGAGCGGGACGAGCGCGTCCCGGAGGTCCGTCAGCACTTCCTCGGCGGTGTCGATGCCGAGGTACGGCTCGTACTCCTCGAACAGCACCTCGTAGGGGTCGCGGTCGGGATCGATGGCAGCGGCGTACTCCCGGCGGAGTTCCACCAGTTCCTCCAGCGTCTCGGCGAAGGCGTCGAAGTCGTCCTCGGCCTTGGCTTCCTTCCAGACGGGCAGGGCGTTCGAGGACGCTTCGGAGAGGCGTTCGACAAGGTCTGCGGGGACCCTGGTGGCTCGCTCGTGGTCCCGCCGGACCTCCCGAACGACGGCCTCTTGCTCGGGGTCAAGGTCGGCATCGTCGAGTTCGTCCAGCCAGTCGGCCAGGTCGTCGTCGGTCAGCAGGTCGTGATGGAGCGTCGAGATGGCGGAGGTCTGTTTGGCCCGCGCCGGCGTCCCGGCGTCGGGCATCATCACCTGCTGATCCCAGTTGAGGACGCCACCGGCGTCCTCGACGTAGTGGAGGCGGCGGACGTGATCCAGGAACTGCTCGTACGTGGACTCGCTGTCCTCGCTCGCTGTTGCCATACAGCGGGGTTAGGCCGGCGACCCTAAAGAAGCGGTGTCGGCGGTAAGTGGTGCGTCGGTCGCACCGCCTCACCGCGAGGGTGTGGGCCGTAGTCGACCGCGTATAGCTTTTTCAGAAGCTTTCACCTAGGGTCTGTGGGTCGATTTCGAAGCCGTCGGTGAAGATACTCTTCGGGATTTTGCCGTGAATGCCCTTGTTGATGTCGACGATCTGTGAGACGTTGAAATCCCCAGCGAGGCTCAGTAGTCGGTAGGCTTCCGTCGGCGTCATGTCCTTCTGGTGGACGAGCAGCGAGATCGCCTCCCGGAGCGCCTGTTCCATCGCGTTGTCGAGGTCGTCGTTGATGCCCATGACGTAGACGTCCTCGTCGGTCTCGGCAACGGGCCAGTCCATCTGCTGGGCGTCCTTGTGCAGCGTGAATCGGAACGTCGGCGTCAGCGACGTCTCTAGAGCGGTGAGGTCGACCTCGCCGTTGCCCTGGAGCGCGTGCCCGTCGCCGGTGAAAAACAGCGCTCCAGGGGCGAAGACGGGGAAGTAGAGCGTTGTCCCGACGCCGGTGCCCTGGATATCGATGTTGCCGCCGAACGGCCCCGGCGGGACCGAGTTCACCCGCCCTGTCGTTGCCGTCGGACCGACGGCCATGATGCCCTGGAACGGTTCCAGCGGTATCTCGGTCGTGTCACTGAGTTCGGCCACGCCCCGGTCGAGGTCGAACTCGATGACTTCGCTGTCGTTCCACGTGAACTCAGAGGGGAGGCCGCCCTTCCGCTGTCGCATCGTGTTCGCGCCGTATGGAACGCGGAAGTCGATATCCAGCACTTCGACCTCCAACACGTCGCCGGGTTCGGCATCCTCGATGTACACCGGCCCGGTGACGACGTGGGGCCCGGCCCCGTCGTGTGGGACCTCGTCGTAGACTCTGACCTGGTCTTCCAGGATTTCCGATTCCGGAATCCCCGCGTTCGTGAAGAACTCCTCCGGCCCCGGTTGGTCCTCCAGGATTCCCTCGTGTGATATCGTCTCGATCTGGACGACCGAGTCGGATTCGACTCGTTCTACGGGCTCTTTTGTCGGGTCGATCGCGCCCCAGACCACGTTCTCGGGCGTCGATTCGACGACCGTATCGACTTCGTACGAGTCAGTAGAGTCGTCCGCTTGCCCGTTCTCTGTTTCGTCTTCCTGTGCTGCCGCGAGATCGATGTTTTCGCCGAGGAACTGTGAACCAGTTCCGGCACCCAGGACTCCTAATGCGCCCGCCGCTTTCATGAGTCGTCTTCGTTTCATCGCTCCACGTCCCGGGAAGTGTCAGCCGAGTATAAAAATAGATGAATATACAATTATTTCGTGAACCCGTTGTTAATATACCAGGTCATTGACTATCCATGACCATTCATAGTCTTCTATCTCGCCTATCAAAACATTTCTCTATTCAGGATTGGCGGGCTGGTTGCCAGCCGAAACTCGAGGGAGCAGTCTAGCGACGCGGCACAGTTCGGGGCCGGCGACAGCTCAGCGGGATGGCCACGACTCGGCAACGTGCTCGTAGATATCTCGACACCGCTCCAGTACGTCTAGCGAAACGCTCTCGTCTGCGGTGTGGGCTTCGCCGGGTTCGGCCGCGCCGACAATGACGCAGTCCGTCCCGGCCTGGGCGAGCCAGCCGGCGTCGGTCGCGTGCGGTTTGACGACGTGTTCGGGCGCACCGTCCTGAGCGGTGGTGGCAGCGTCTAGCACTGCGTCCGCGAAGTCGGCGTCGCCACAGGCCATCGGCGGGAGGTCCTGATCAACGCGCCAGGAGACGCCGGCGATAGCTTCGACCCGGTCCAGCGGCGCACGCTCGCCCGGGACCGTCCGCTCGTCGACGGTGACCTCGCATCGCTCGGGAATGACGTTCCAGGCCGAGCCGCCGTCGATTTCCGTGACGGCGACACTCCCGCTCATTTCGTGGCCCAGGACGGTCGTCTCGGGGAAGTCGAGGTCCCGGACCACGTCGACGGCATCGGTCGCGCGGTAGATGGCGTTCGCGCCGGCTTCAGGTTCGCTGGCGTGGGCCGCCGCGCCCTCGGCGACGATAGTCGATCCCCGCCGACCTTTGTGGGCGACGGCCACGTCCGTCGTTCCTGGTGCGGAGTAGCCAGTCGACCCCTCACCGACGACGGCGTAGTCGGGCGCGAAGCCGTCCTCAATGGCGGCCTGGCACCCGATGCCGCCCTGTTCCTCGCCGACGAACGAAGCGAAAATCAGTTCGCCAGCGGGGTCGGCGTCCCGGAAGGCCAGCAACGCCGCGGCGACACACCCCTTCATATCCGCTGCGCCCCGGCCGTAGAGACGGCCGTCGCGTTCCTCGACGACGTACTCGCCGTCGGCGTCGATCTGCGACTCGTCCGGGGGGACGACGTCGTGGTGGCCAACAAAGGCGAGCGACGTGTCGCCCTGACCCTTGCGGGCGGTGACATTCCCGTGGTCGTCGCAGGTAACTCGTGCGTCAGTGTGGTCCCGGAGCCACGCTGTGATGTACTCCCCGGCAGCCGCCTCGTCGTCGTGACTGGGGATCGAAACGAGGCCGCGAGTCAGCGACGGCAGCGTCTCCATACCGTGACTCGGGAGCGCGGGCAGGAAAAAATCCGCGGCGGGTTCGGGGCGGTATGTCTCGCCGAGCAAGGAACCGCGGGGCAGCCCTAAACAGTTCGGTAGTGCCCAAATACATGCCAAGTGCGTATTTAGAGGTGATGCGTTCTGAAATAGCGGTCGAAGCGGCCACAGCCGAGGAAGTCAGCGAACTGCGGCGGGCACTGCGGGGCAACCAGCGCGTTGACCTCGTTGCGACGGACGCCGAAACAGTCGAACTCAGCGGCGAGCGGCGCGGCCTCCGAGAGCTGACCCGGACGCTCCTGGTTCGCGAACGTAGCGCTCGGAAGTTCGGCCAGGCGGCGCTCGCCGCAGCCGACCGAAGTGTCCGAACGCGGTTGCAAAAGGCCGTCTAACACAGTTGCGGTCCAGCGTCTGTCCCGTTCTCGCCGTGTCGGTGAACAGAGACAGAAAGCGTGCGGACTCCACACCCTTATCAACGGCAGTCTCCAACGTTCGCGTATGGAAATCGTACCGGACACGAGCGTGGTCATCGACGGCCGCGTGTCCGACCAAGTGAAGGCCGATGCCGACCCCGACACGGACGTCGACGGCATGGGCTTTGCCGGCGCGACGGTCGTCGTTCCCGAAGCCGTCGTCGGCGAACTCGAAGCACAGGCGAACGACGGCCGCGAGACGGGCTGGGAGGGGCTCGAAGAGCTCCAGACGCTCGTCGACCTGGCTGAGGAAGGTACCATCGACGTGGAGTACGTGGGTCGGCGGCCCGACGCCATCGAGAAGCGCGAGGCCGGCGAGGGGCAGATCGACGCGCTCATCCGGGACATTGCCGGAGACCGCGGTGCCACGCTCGTGACCAGCGACGACGTGCAGGCTCAGGTGGCCCGCGCGAAGGGGCTCGAAGTGGAGTTCGTCGAGCCGATCAAACGGACGGTCGACCGGCTCCAGATCGAGAACTTCTTCGACGAGGGGACGATGAGCGTCCACCTCAAGGTGGGCGTCCAGCCGTACGCGAAGAAGGGCTCTATCGGCGACATGCAGTACACGCCGATCCGCGACGACCCCGCGACCGAGAGCGAACTCCGGGAGTACGCCGCCGACATCGAGGAGAGCGCGCGCGCCTCGCCGGACGGCTTCCTCGAACTCGACGAGCCCGGCATGACCATCACCCAGTTCCGGGACTTCCGGATCGCTATCGCGCGGCCGCCCTTTTCCGACGCACTGGAAATCACGGCCGTCCGGCCCATCGTCAAGACCGAACTGGACGACTACGAGTACGCGGACCAGCTCCGGGACCGCTTCACCGAACACCAGCGCGGCGTCCTCATCTCCGGCTCACCCGGGGCCGGGAAATCGACGTTCGCCCAGGCGGTCGGGGAGTTCCTCGTCGACGCCGACTACGCGGTCAAGACGATGGAGAAACCGCGGGACCTCCAGGTCGGCCCGAACATCACGCAGTACACCGAACTCGGCGGTTCGATGGAGAAGACCGCCGACTCGCTGCTGATGGTCCGGCCGGACTACACCATCTACGACGAGGTGCGCAAGACAGACGACTTCGAGGTGTTCGCGGACATGCGCCTAGCCGGCGTCGGCATGGTGGGCGTCGTCCACGCGACCCGCGCCATCGACGCGCTCCAGCGGCTCATCGGCCGCGTCGAACTGGGGCTCATCCCCCAGATCGTCGACACCGTCGTCTACATCGAAGCCGGGGAAGTCGACACGGTCTACGACGTGACGACCGAAGTCAAGGTCCCGCAGGGGCTCATGGAGGAAGACCTCGCGCGACCGGTCATCATGGTCAAGGACTTCGAGACCGGGCGGCCGGAGTTCGAGATCTACACCTTCAACAACCAGGTCGTCACGGTGCCGCTGGGCGACGACGAGGACGAGCAGGACTCCGGCGTTGACCGCCTCGCCAAACAGGAAGTCGAGCGCGAGATCCGCTCCATCGCTCGCGGCCACGTCGAGGTCGAACTCCGCGGTCCGAACACCGCCGTCGTCTGGGTCGAAGACGACGACATCTCGCAGGTCATCGGGAAGGGCGGCGGCCGCATCTCCGACGTGGAGAACCGCCTCGGCATCGACATCGACGTGCGGACCTTCGAGGAACGGCCGTCAGGTCCCTCCGGCGGCCCCCAGACCGAGTCGGGCGGCAAGGAGGGCGAGATCGTCCAGCCGGAAGTCACGTCCCGGCACGTCATCGTTCCGCTCGACGGCCACGCCGGCGACACGGTCGAACTGCAGGCCGACGGTGAGTACCTCTTTACCGCGACGGTCTCCCGGAGCGGCGAGATTCAGGTCTCTCGCGGGTCGGGCATCGCCGAGGAACTAGAGCGAGCTATCGACCGCGGCAGCACGATTACCGTCGTGCCGTCGTAGGGTTCGGCGAGCAGAGCAGTCGCGCGGTTAGCGCCCCGAGAAGCGGGCGAAGCCTGCGAAAGCGATAGCTAAATTCCGGTGGAGCCCGACTCTTCAGCTATGACCGACGCAGTCGTCGGGAACGTACAAGACCAAGAGACACTGGCTGCCCGCGTGGAGCGCGGGGTCGCGCCCGACTGGGTCGCCGACCACTGGCAGACGTTCCACGAGGGGCTGACCGGTGAACGAAACGGGTCCCCGTTCCCCTGTTTCTTCGGCGCGGAGTCGGTTCGGGACGGCGAGCCGCTGTACACAGCTGTCCCGTCGATGAGCGACCCGGACGCGCTGTTCGACCTCGGCCGGACGCTGCTCACGTACCTTGAGACCTACCAGAACCACAGCGAGCGGGCTTCGCTGGTGACGTTCTTCCAGCCACCCGAACGGCCGCTGACGGAGGCCGAGTACCACGACCGACTCTGGCATATCCTCCAGTTCCTCCACGTCCACGACCCGGAGCCGTGGCCCGAGGACATCCCGACCGATCCAGACGACCCGCACTGGGAGTTCTGCTTCGGGGGCGAGCCGATGTTTCCGACCTGCCGCGCGCCGTTCTACGACACGCGGAAGAGCCGCTACTGTCCGGTCGGGCTGGAGATCACGTTCCAGCCCCGGGCGCTGTTCGAGGACCTGAACGTCACGGCCGACACCGAGGCCGGTCAGCACGCCCGCGATGTCATCCAGGGACGGCTGGAAGAGTACGACGGCGTCTGTCCCCACGCCGACCTGGGCGACTGGGGCGTCGAAGGTGACCGGGAGTGGTCCCAGTACATGCTGTCGTCGGACGAGGACGCGTCGCCGGACGACTGTCCGATAACCGTGACGCGAGAGCACCCGAAATCGAAGTGGCTCATCGGGACGCCCGCCCCGGAGCCGGCCGACTGAAATGGTCGCACTGCCCGAGACACCGGTGCTCGTGCTGGTGGACTTCCAGCAGGGGTTCGACGACCCGATGTGGGGGACACGGAGCGACCCCGACGCCGAGGCGAACGCGACGCGCCTGCTCGCCGCGTGGCGAGAGCGTGGGCTTCCGGTCGTCCACGTCCGGCACAACTCGACGGAGCCGGATTCGCCGCTCCGGCGCGGCGAACCGGGGTTCGCGTTCGTTCCCGAACTGGAGCCCGAAGCGGGAGAAGCGACGTTCGAGAAGCGCGTCAACGGCGCGTTCGTCGACACCGAACTGCAGGCGTGGCTCCGCGAGCGGGGCCACGAGACGCTCGTCGTCTGTGGGCTGACGACTGACCACTGCGTGTCGACGACGACGCGGATGGCTGAAAACCGCGGGTTTGAGGTTGTCGTCCCAGGCGACGCGACGGCGACGTTCGACCGCACGCTCGACGGCGAACGCTTCGAGCCGTCGCTCGTTCACCGGACTGCGCTGGCGCAACTGCGCGGTGAGTTCGCGAAGATTGCGACGACGGACGACGTGGTCGCTTCGCTGTAGCCAGCGGCTACGTGGTCGCGCGGCGAAACAGCCGATCGAGAAGGCGTGTCAGTCCGAGACGGCGGCGTCCGCTTCCGCCGGTTGGTCGATAATCTCGTAGAGATTCTGCCGTGCGTCGGCGAAGTAAACGTCTTCTTCGATGACACCGACTTCGTCAAGTCGTTCCAGAGCGTAGCGAACGGTCCGTGCCGAAAGCATCGACTCTTCGACGATGCCTTTCTGTGTCAGCGGGCCGTCGTACTCCAGAACCTTGTATACGAGCTTTGCGCTCGGCGGAAGGTCTGCGATGGCCTCCCCATCAGAGTCCGTCATTACCCGTAATCACAAGCGCCGGGCGCATAAAGATTGAGGAGTCAGTCTCACCGGCACAAGCATTCGCGGCCGCGTCACAGTACTGAACCGCGCACCTTTTGGTTGCGGGTAGTGGAACGTGTGGTATGGCTACGGAAACGGCGGACGGGATGAGTTCCCATATGCGGGGGCTCACTGTCACGACGCTGACGGCCGTCGCTGGCATCGCCGCCGCGTTCGGTTCCAACGCGCTCACGGCGACATCCCAAGTACCGGCAAAAGACCCGCAAGGGATACTTATCCTCGCGGTCGCTATCGCAGCACAGTTCCCGATTCTGCGGGTGATCGGCATCGACACGGACGATCTCTCGGCGAAGGACGTGCTCTACATCGGCTTCATGACCTTCTCGCTGTGGTTCGTCTCGTGGGGCATTCTCCTCACGACGGGAGCGTAACGATGGCCGAAGACAGTATCGCCGTCGTCGACCTAGAGCGATGTCAGCCCGACCGCTGTAACTACGAATGCATGAACTACTGCCCGCCCAACCGCAGCGGGAAAGAGTGCATCGTCAAGCGGGAAGACGAGTACGAGGAAGATGAGCCCTTCGAGGGCCAGCCCGATCAGGTCCGCATCTCCGAGGAAATCTGTCTGGGCGAGTCCTGCGGTATCTGCGTGAACAAGTGTCCGTTCGACGCTATCGAGATCATCAATCTGCCCCAGGAGCTGACCGACGAGCCGGTCCACCGCTACGGGGAGAACGCCTTCGCGCTGTACGGGCTCCCGAGCCCCGCAGAGGGCCAGGTGACGGGGATTCTCGGCCCGAACGGCATCGGGAAGACCACCGCCGTCCGCATCCTCGCCGACGAAATGCAGCCCAACCTGGGACGGTACGGCGAGGAACCGAGCTGGGACGAGATCCTCGACGAGTACCGCGGGACCGCCCTGCAGGAGTACCTCGAACAGATGCGCGACGGCGACGTGAGCGTCGCCCGCAAGCCCCAGTACGTCGACCGGATTCCGGACCAGTTCGACGGCAAAGCCATCGAACTGCTGGACCAGACCGACGAGCGGGGCGACCTCGACTACCTCATCGAGCGGACGGGCATCGAACCGGTCGTCGACAACCACATCGACGACCTCTCGGGCGGGGAACTCCAGCGAGTCGCGCTCGTCGCCACGCTGGCCCGGGACGCGGACTTCTACTTCCTCGACGAGATCACGCCGTATCTCGACATCGGCCAGCGGATGACCGCCGCACGGCTCATCCGGGAACTCGCCGAGGAGGAGGACCGCTCGATGCTCGTCGTCGAGCACGACCTCGCCATCCTAGACCTGCTCGCGGACAACATCAACGTCGCCTACGGGACCCCCGGCGCGTTCGGTATCATCACGCCGCCCAAGTCGACGAAGAAGGGCATCAACGAGTACCTCTCGGGCTACCTCGAGAACGAGAACATGCGGGTCCGCCAGACGGAAATCGAGTTCGAGGAACACGCGCCACGGAGCGCCTCCAGCGGCGACGTGGTCATCGAGTACCCCGAGCTCCAGAAGAGCTACGGCGACGGCGAGTTCTCGCTGGATGTCGAGGCCGGTACCATCCGCGAGAGCGAAGTGCTGGGCGTCGTCGGCCCGAACGGTATCGGGAAGTCGACGTTCGCGAAGATGCTCGCCGGCCGGCTCGAACCGACTGCGGGCGAAATCGACACCAGCCTCGACATCGCCTACAAGCCCCAGTACATCGAAATCGACCAGCCGATGCGCGTCGACGCCTTCCTCGCGTCGATCACGGACGACTTCGGGAGTTCCTACTGGAACACCGAAATCGCCCAGCCGCTCCAACTGGAGTCGGTGATGGAACAGCAGCTCACCGACCTCTCCGGCGGGGAGCGCCAGCGGGTCGCAATCGCGGCCTGCCTCTCGAAGGACGCCGACCTCTACCTGCTCGACGAACCCTCGGCCCACCTGGACGTGGAACAGCGCGTCATGGCGACCTCCGCTATCCGTCGCTACGCCGAGAACCACGACGCGACGGCGATGGTCATCGACCACGACATCTACATGATCGACCTGCTGGCCGACCGCCTGCTCGTCTTCGACGGTGAACCGGCCCGGAACGGCCACGCCGCGCCGCCACAGGGCATGCGCGAGGGGATGAACGAGTTCCTCCAGAACCTCGATATTACGTTCCGACGGGACGAACGGACCTCCCGCCCTCGCATCAACAAGCCCGACTCGCAACTGGACCGCGAGCAGAAGAACGCCGGCGAGTACTACTACGCACCGTAGGCTCAGAGCGGGAGCAAGGCCGGCGACAGCCAGACTCCGGCCGTCTGGCCGCAGAGAATCAATGTGTGTCCGGGACTCTCGGCGACACTGTTTATGCAGGATTTGTCGGGCTGCGGTAACAGTTCTACAGCCGAAACTGGGTTCTTGAGCGGCTGTTTCTGCGACCCGGCTCGGGGTTGCGTGTGGCCTCCGAAACTGCTCAGACAGTACCAGTGAGACCATCTCCTCGATGGGATGTCCGCTACTCGCACTCGGGAGGCACAGAACAGTCCGCGGCGTCAGGCCGCAGGGTCGCTGCCACCGCTCGTCTCTGACCCCGCAACCGCATCGTCAAGGCCGTCGGCGACTTCCTCGGGGTCGAACTCCTCGTCCGGGTCGAGTTCGCGGTCAGTTTGCTCGTCTGCCTGGGATTCAGTGACCGATTCGTCACCAGTGACCGTCACGAAGATGTCGCGCAGTTCCGCAACGCGCTCGGGGGACTGACTCTTGCTCATCGCGTATGTGTACAAGTACCACGGAACTGTAGGCGCTATACCGAATCAGTTTGGTATCCGTTCGCAAGCTACAGGACGTTTCGCTGGCAGGAGCCACACAGCGAGACTTCTTTCACGTCGACTTGTCGAACAGTGGGGGAGAAGTTCATCACGCAGCGCTTGTTGTCACAGTGCTCCAGCCCGAGCGTATGGCCGACCTCGTGGACGACCTCCTTGCGAACCCGCTGTGAGAAGATTTCGCCGGCCGAGCGGTTCGAGAACCCGCCGTCGGAGGATGTCTGGAGCCGGTACGTGGAGATGACACTGCCGGAGCCACCGAGATACGCGAGCCCGAAAACGTAGTTCCGACGGCGGTAGAAGAGGTCTTTCGGCGTGATAGCGATGTTTTTACCGCCGGAGCCGACCCGGCGGGCGAGGTCGATAAACTCCTCTGCGCGGTACTGGTCGCGGTCCCCATCGTACGCGCCGGCGGGAATAGACTGTGGCTCGTGCATCGAGACCTCACAGTCGTAGACGGATCGAAGTCCGTCCGAGGCCTCGCGTTTGACCTGGGCCGAGACCTCGCCCACCGGCACGATGTCGACGTGCATGGGAACGCATATGCGCCCGCATCTCATAAATTGTACGACGTGACCGACACCACCGACCCGCTCGTCGACCGACTCGCGTCCGTCGATTCCGTCGTCGAGGTCGGCGTCGGAAACCACCCTGACATAGCCGGGGCCCTGGCCGAGCGAGGCGTGGATGTGACCGCAACGGACATCGTCGAACGGGAGGTCCCCGAGGGCGTGCGGTTCGTTGTCGACGATGTCCTCGACGCCGACGAGACCGTGTATGCAGAGTCAGATATCGTATTCGCTCGAAACCTCCCGCCGGAGCTGCACCGACCGACGCTGGCTGTTGCCGACGCCGTCGGGGCGGCGTTCTGGTTCACGACACTGGGCGGCGACCAGCCGACGGTCGCTGTCGACCGAGAACAGCTCCCGAGTGGGGAGACGCTGTACCGGGCGAAAGATAGCAAGGCGCTTGAATAAGGCCCCCGTTCGACCGCCTATGCAAGTCGACGCGGTCGTCCTCGACATCGACGGCGTGCTGGTGGACGTGGCCGACTCCTATCGCCGAGCTATCGTCGAATCCATCGACCGGGTGTACGGCGACACGATCGAGAAACCGGCGGTCCAGCAGTTCAAGGACGCCGGCGGGTTCAACAACGATTGGGAGCTAACCTACGCAGCCGCACTGTTCGTTCTTGCCGGCCGTGAGTCCGCCGTTTCCGACCTGGCAGCGTTCACCGACGCCATCGCCGAGCGCGGCGGCGGCCTCGACGCGGCCGAGGCAGTGGTCCGTGACCTGCTCGACGAACCGGCCGAAAACCGGGTCTTCAGCGCTTGGGATCGCGAACAGCTCCGGGACGTGTTCCAGACGCTGTATCTCGGCACCGATCTCTATCGCGACATCGAGGGCGGCGAGCCGCCGTTTGACGCGCCGGGGTACATCCACGACGAGCCGCTGCTGGTCGACGACGAGACGCTGTCGGCCCTGCAGGACCGCTTCGCCGTCGGCGTCGTCACCGGCCGCCCGGCCGCCGAGGCCGACATCGCGCTGGAGCGTGTCGGTCTCGACCTGCCTGCAGGGCACCGCTTCACTATGGACGACTGGGAGGAGGGCAAGCCCCACCCCGCCGCTCTGCGGACGCTCGCCGAGCGGTTCGACGCAGAACGGGTCGCCTTCGCCGGGGATACCCTCGACGATATGGCGACGGCGGTCAACGCCGACGAAGCCGACGACGACCGCGTCTATTACGGCGTCGGCGTACTCACCGGCGGGCTGACCGGCGACGCCGGCCGCCGAACGTTCGCCAACAACGGCGCGAGCGCCGTCATCGAATCGGTCACCGACCTCCCCGAGCTGCTCGACGCGGCGTAGCCGACATCACTGAGTTGCCGGCATCGCAACCCGACCGCAAGCGGCAACGGTTTCACTGCCGGGACAGAGACCCCGATTATGCGACGACTGCCGACGTTTGGCTGGGCGTTTCTGGTGAGCATCTGGGCCGGGCTCGTCGGAGGTGCGATCATCCGCGAGCCGTCGGACGGACTGATTCAGGCCTACACTCTTATTTGCCAGATCTGTGGCTTGGTAGGGGCATACTGGACGATGCGAACGCACGACGATATCCTCGAATCCGTCCATCGGCCGGGCCGTGTCGGGATGTTCATCATCGTCCTGTTTTTCGTGACGGTGCCGCTCTCGACGATATTCGATTTCGCGCTCGGACACACCTCCGCACTCGGCATTGGGACCCAGTGGCTCAGCTATCTGGTGGGCCTCGGGAGCGCGCTGTACATCACCTTCGCCGGCGGGTTCGACTGGGCCTGGGAGGAGTACACCTGAGCGAGCGAACCTGTCACACAACGTTTATTCAGTGGTCGGCCTACGCCGTAGATATGGACATCGCGTTGCTTGGCGGTACTGGAGACATCGGCCAAGGCCTCGCCCTCCGCTGGGCTGACGACACGAACCACACGATCATTATCGGCTCGCGAAAAGCCGAGAAGGCGGCGAACAAAGCCGAGGAGTACGAGACGGAACTGGCCAGCCGCGGCCACGACGACGTGGAGATCACCGGCCTGGGTAACGAGGACGCCGCCGCCCGCGCCGACGTGGTCGTCGCCGCCGTCCCCGCGTACCACCTCACGGACACCATCGACGCCGTCGCCGACGAACTCGACGACACCACGCTCGTTGCCCCTGCCGTCGGGATGCAACGCGACGAGGACGGCTTCCACTACAACCGCCCCGGTGCCGGCAGCGTCACGCAACTGGCCGCCAACGCCGCCCCCGATGACACGCCCGTCGTCGGCGCGTTCCACAACCTCGCAGCCGGTCGTCTCGCCAACCTCGACGCCGACCTCGACTGGGACACCATCGTCGTCGGTGACGACACCGACGCCAAAGAGACCGTCTGTGAACTCGCCGAAGGCATCGAGGGAATTCGTGCGCTGGACGGCGGTCCGCTCGCCAACGCCGCCGAAATCGAGGGGCTGACCCCGCTGCTCATCAACGTCGCCCGCCACAACGACGGCCTGCACGACCTGGGCGTGCGGTTCCAATAGTACCTTTTTACTTCGTCGCCCTTCCTCGCGGCGCTTCGCGCCGCTGTGGGAGGGCTCCTCGTAAAAATCTACGCTAAAAACGACCTTCTCGCTCCCGCCGGTCGCGAGAAGTGAAACCGCTCGCCGCCGGCGAGCGGTATGCCTGCCGCGACCACTTAACCGCCGGCAGCAGCGCCATCGCTCGTCCTGCTTCCATAGCAGTCCTGCCCTTCCCCGCCGCCAGCGATAAAACGGTGGCGCGGCCCGGAGTGATGACCGCGGTTCCACACAGTTATCAGATGGATGCAGACAGGCATCAAATACTTGCGTACTGCAGCCTTGGCAATACAGGATGGAGACAGAAGACTCGCTCTCGATACTCCATGTCGACGACGACGCGGCGTTGGGAGCCCTTGTCAAATTATATCTCGAACGGGAAGACAGTGGCCTCGGCTGTACCGTCACGACGGAGACGAACCCTGAGACCGCCCTCACGATGATTCGGTCGTCGGAGACGGATTTCGACTGTGTCGTCAGCGATTACAGCATGCCGGAGATGAACGGTATCGACTTCCTCGAAGCCATCCGTGAGACCCATCCGGAGCTGCCGGTGTTGCTGTTCTCCGGAGAGGAGACTGGCGACGTGGCCGCCGAAATCATCCAGGCCGGCGTCACCGACTACCTCAAGAAATCCGTCGGGACGGACCAGTACACGTCGCTCATCCGCCGGGTCGAACACGCCGTCGACTCGGACGGCAGCTTCGAGTCGGACAGCGAAGTCGAACTCAGCGGCGTCGGCGTCATCGACACTGACGAACGCTTCGAGCGAGTCGACGAGACCTACGCCTCGTACTACGGCTACGAGTCTGAGGAACTCGTGGGCAAGCACTGGTCGGAACTCCACCCGAGCGACGAGGTCCAGCACATCAGGACGCACGTCATCCCCGTCGTCGAACGCGGCGGGAAGTGGACCGGCCAGAGTGAGGGGCTGCGGGCCGACGAAACCACCTTCACCGAGTCGAAGCTGGTGACGGCACTCGACGGCGGACGGATGCTGATCGCCGTCGACGAGATCGACGATTCGGGACTGGCCGAACAAGAATGAGCCGGCAGTCGTTACTGGTCGATGTGACGGACCGCGAAAACGACTGCGTTACGCCGAAGCCTGCTGCAGCGCGTCGTCGATGTCGTCAGCCTGCGTGACACCGACGAAGCGCTCGACGATGCCGTCGTCGTTCTCGATGATGAGCGTCGGGAGGGAGCGTACCTGGTACTCGTTGGCAACGTCCTGTTCCTCGTCGACGTTGATCTTCTCGAACTCGACGTCCGTCCACTCCTCTTCGAGGTCTTCGAGGATCGGGTCCTGCGTTTTGCAAGGGCCGCACCAGTCCGCGTAGAAGTCCTTCAGTGTAACCGTCATAGTACTCTGTTCGTCTTAGCCCGCGGTATCTGATAAGGGTTATCCATGTGTACCGGGGACACGCAATCGCGGGCGACCCGAAAGGCTTAGTGTTGGTGATACACCACCCTGAAGTATGAGTGGGAGCGACAGCGGCGGACTGATGTCCAGTGCGGGACTGGTCCGATATTTCGACGCCGAAGACCAGAACACGATCCGTATCGACCCTCGAACAATCGTCGCGACCGGCGTCATGTTCGGGCTGTTGATGCTCGTGCTGAACGCGATGATCGTGTAGGCGATTCCGCACTGTTTTCCTCTTCCCGCCACTGACTCGCGGGTATGCACTTCACGCAACGCGAACAGCAGGCGCTTCGCGACGCCGGCGTCGACCAGGAGACCGTCGAAGCGGCCTCCGATACGGTAGTCGAAGCCACCGACGACGCGGCCGCGGACCTCGAAGCCTTCTTCGACGGCCGCGAGACGGTGTACTCCGACATGGACATCGCTCACAGCTCCAGCGAGATTCAGGAACACACCGTCGAGTACTGCGACCTGTTCACCCACGCCGACGACATCCGAGGCTACCTCCGGTTCGACACCTGGGGCGTCCCGGTTGAGGGCGGACGCGTTCTGAGCGACGAGAAGATAGAGCTCTCGCTGGGGCCGACGGTCCACGGGCGGGTCCGCTTCGCCGCCGATGAGGACGCGCTATGACCGTCCGGGTCAGAGGCATCTACGCGACCGCGCTGACCCAGTTGCTGCAAGATGCGGGCCACGAGGTCGTCCAGGCGTCGGGTCCCATCGAGGACCGCTTTGACGGCGAGTTCGCCGACGAGCGGGCGGCGGTCACCGTGGTGACGACCGACGACCAGCAGGGTGTCGGCGTCATCGGTGACCACGACACTGCCACGGCCGTTACCGACCGCCTGGCCGAAGTCGGCCGGGACACGCTTCGCTGGGACGACCCGACGCCCGAGGGCGCTATCTACGCAGGCACCGTGACCGAGACGCTGGGCAGCGGGGCTGTCGTGGACCTCGGCGACGGCGAGGGGTTTCTCCCGTACTCGTCCTCGGACGAGCGCGTCGAGACGGGCGATATGCTCCGGGTGCAGGTCGTCGAAGCAAGCGCGCCGTGGACGAACGGCCGGCCCGTGCTGGACACGACCGTCGCGGTCCGCGGGACGCTGTTGATGCTTGTCCGCGGCGGGACCGCCAGCACACCGGCGACTGGCGGCCCGGCGATGCTGGACCTCATCGCCGCGGAGCCCCGAGACGGCTGGGGTGTCTCATGGGAAGCGGCGAGCGAGGACGCGAGCTTCGACGCGCTGGCCGAGGCCCTCGACGCCGCCAACGACCGCGCGGCGACCGTCGACGACGCGCTTGCGGAAGCCGACGACCCGGCGGACTGCGCCCCCACCCGCTACGACGCGGGGCTGGCGACGACGTGGCTGTGGTTCGGCCGCGAGAGCCGCTTCGCGCTCAACGAGGCCCGCCGCGAGGTGACGGCGACGATGCCGGGCCACCACCGCGTGAAGGCCGGGGACCGCGCGGCCAGCGCCGCCGTCGACTACGTCGAAGCGCTGTGTGACGCCCTCGAAACCGGCGAGACGGACTTCCCCTTCGCTGTGACGGCGCGGCAGTTCGGCCCGCAGGTCGGCGGGTCGCTGTCGCTGGGCCACGGCAAGCCCGACGGCCGGCTCATCACGCTGGGCAGCGGTGAAGTCCAGGCCGTCGAGAGCGACGGGACGGTGACAATCGAGCGCGAGATGAGCCCCGGCGGCTCCTACGACGCGCTGGGCGTCCCAAAGGAGGCCGGCGACATCGCCGAGACGAAAGTCAAGGAGGGGCGCTGGTGGTATCCGACGGTGTACCGCGACAGCGACGGCGAGAAGAAAGGCACCTACGTCAACGTCTGCACGCCCGTCGAGATATTCCCCGACACCGCCCGGTACGTGGACCTCCACGTCGACGTGGTGAAACACGCCGACGGCACCGTCGAGCGGGTCGACGACGACGAACTCGACGCGGCCGTCGAGCGCGGCCACATCTCCGAGCCACTGGCCGAACGCGCCCGGAGCGTCGCCGCCGCTGTCAAGAGCGCGCTGGAGTGAGTGAAGTCAGTCACGCGGCGCGGCGTCAGTCTTGCTGGCGTCGGGCGCGCCAGGCTGCCAGCCCGACCGCTGCGACCGCCGACCCGACGCCGAAGCCGGGGCCGCCGACCCCGAGGGAGGTGCCATCAGTGCTGTTAGCGCCGCCGCCCTCGTCGCCCGTGGCCGACGGGTCCGCTGTCGGCGTCCGTATCCGCGGGTCCGGGAACGTGTACAGTCCGGGCTGGACCTCCGTCCCCTGGCTCGCGTTCGTGCTTCCGGCGACGAAACAGCCGGCGGCCCGCTGTGCGGTCCAGAACGAGGTCGCTTCGGTGTCGCGCCACTCGAAGGCGAGTTCCGGAGCGGTCGGGTCCGTCAGGTCGTGGACACGGACGCCGCCGTTGTACCACGCGGAGTAACAGCGGTTGTCGGTCAGTTCGAAGTTGTGTGCCGTCGTGAGGATGCCCCCCGGCGACGGGTCCGAGGTCGGCGGCGGGTCGAGCGTGGACAGCCGTTCGGCGTCGGTCGGGTCGCTGATATCGTACAACGCGATGCCGCTCGGGCCGCCGCTGTCGTCGTCACCGAGGTCCCACGATTCGCCGCCGACGCCCAGCAGCGACGCGTCCTCGTCGACCGTCACGAAATGGTCGTTGCCCGGCGGCTCGCTCCGCTCGGTCCCAGGGTCCTCGATAGCGGCGAGGTCTTCGGGGGAGCGCCCGCGGACCTTCGCCACCAGCGAGATGTCGCTCGGCTCCGAGACGTCGACGATCCATGTCCCGCCGTCCCAGTAGGCCAGGTACGCCCGGTCATCCTGGACCCACACGTCGTGCAACGGCCAGAGGCTCGTCGGGACGTCGGTCCAGGCGTCGCCGGCGTCGAGCAGCGACCAGTCGCCGACTTCCTGTTCGGCGTCGACATCGGCCACGAGCAAGGGGTTGCCGTCGCGGTCGTTCGCGGTCAGATAGGCGTAGCGGCCGTCGAAGTCACAGTTGTGAAGACGTGTGTCCAGTTCGACGCCCGCGATTCGCTCCGGGTCCCGCCGGTCGGACACGTCGAAGACGACGAGACCGTGGGCTCCGTCAGCGGGGTGAGCGGGACCGGCGGCCAGCAGCCGTGAGCCGCTGACAGCGAGGTCCTGAACGCGCTGTATCGGTCCGCTGTCACTCTCAGCCAGCAGGTCGGTCCGTCGGCTGAGCAGTCGCGGACTGGTCGGCGTGACGAGGTCGACGAGCGCGATGCCGTCCCCCGTCGCGACGTAGGCCGTGTGTCCGTCGGGACTGGTGACGACCTCGTACACCGTCTCCATCTCCAGCACGCCCAGCGGGTCCTCACCGGTCGGGGTGTCGGAGGACGCTGGCTCGGCCGTCCCGTTCCCGGTCGGTGTCGGATGACCGCGGGTCGTCCCCGTAGCGAGTCCGACACCTGTGCCTGCGAGGGCGAGTCGTCGGAGGACCGTCCGGCGGCGCATAGCGGTTCCTGGGGGAGCCAGGGCAAGAAGGATTCCGGTGCTCCAGCGGGTCCCGTCAGTTCCCCTGGATCGCGTCGATGACCATCGCCGCGGCGATGATCGGCTCCTTTGGGACCGTGCTGGCGTCGTCGATAGTGATCTCGTAGCGGTCTTTCAGCGAGAACTGCCCGTCGATGTTGCCGACGTGGTTGCCGTCCTGGTCGGTGATTTCGTACTTGTGGGGAATCCAGCCGCCGAACGGGACGACGTTTCGGGCGATGGTCACGAGCGCGCCCTGGGAGTTGATCTCGGCGATCTTCGCCTCGGTACTGGCGTCCCGGATCTTCCACGTATCCTGAAAGATGGAGTAGTCGTTGTCGAGGATGACGATGTCCTCGCCGGTCTTGGAGTCGGTCAGGACGTAGTTGCCGGCCACGTCGATGATGCCGCCAGCGTTGACTTCAAACACCTCGTCGCCGTTTGCGTCGACGAACGGGAACTGTTCTTTCATCTTCAGCATCTTCTGTTTCCCGCGGAGGACGACGTTCCCGGCGGCGTCCATCGCCTTGTACTTGTTTCGGATCAGGCTCTGTTCGACCGTATAGCTGTCGTCGGAGAGGTCGATCCCCGCGATGTCGTACGTGGAGGGCGTACTCATATTATTTACCATAGAACACGCCGTAATCAAGCTTTCGACGGAACCAGTACCAATCAAGTACGGTTTCGGACGCAACCGACAGGGTTTCCCCCCTGCCGGCCAAGTAGAATTCAAGGATGAGCAAGGAGATAATCGAGGTCCGAGGGGCCGAGGAACACAACCTCAAGGACGTCGACGTGGAGATTCCACGCGAGGAACTGACAGTCGTCACCGGGCTGTCGGGGTCGGGCAAATCCTCGCTCGCATTCGAGACGGTGTACGCCGAGGGCCAACGGCGCTACATCGAATCGCTCTCCGCCTACGCACGGAACTTCCTGGGGCAGATGGACAAGCCGCAGGTCGAGAACGTCGAGGGGCTCTCCCCGGCGATCTCTATCGACCAGAAGAACGCCGCCAACAACCCCCGCTCGACGGTTGGCACCGTCACCGAACTGCACGACTACCTCCGTTTGCTGTACGCCCGCGTCGGCACGCCACACTGTCCGGAGTGTAGCCGCGAGGTCGGCGAGCAGTCCGCACAGAACATGGTCTCGCGGGTTCTGGAACTCCCCGAGGGGACCCGCGCGAAACTGTGTGCGCCGGTCGTCCGCGACCAGAAGGGGGCCTTCGAGGACCTGTTCGACGACCTCGTGAGCGAGGGGTACAGCCGCGTCGAGGTCGACGGCGAGGAGTTCGACCTCACGCTGGACCAACCCGAACTGGACGAGAACTACGACCACACGGTGGACGTGGTCGTGGACCGCGTGAAAATCTCGCCGGACGCCCGCTCGCGCATCACCGACTCCGTCGAGACCGCGCTTGAAGAGGCCGACGGGACACTGAAGGTCATCCTGCCGGACCCGCCCGAGGGTGCAGCCGAGACGCTCGGCGGGTCAGACGCCCGGGCAACGGGCGATCTCGCCGACGGAGACGAAGCGGACGACGGAGCCGCCTCGGACCGCCTCGTCGTCGAACTGTCCGAGGATCTGGCCTGTACCCACTGCGGCATCGATATCTCCGAGATCGAGACGCGGTCGTTCTCGTTCAACTCACCCCATGGAGCCTGTCCGGAGTGTGAGGGCCTGGGCGAGACCAAGGAGGTCAGCGAGGACCTCGTCATCACCGATCCGACGAAGCCGCTCAAGCACGTCTTCGAGCCCTGGAGCTACGACCGGACGTACTACTCGCGGCAACTGGACAACGTCGCCGAGCACTTCGGCATCGATCTCTCGACGCCGTTCGAGGAACTCGACGAATCCATCCAGCGGCAGTTCCTCTACGGGACCGACCGCATCGTCGACTTCCAGTGGCGGACCAAGAACGGCACCCGCGAGAAGAGCGAGCGCTTCGAGGGCGTCATCCCGAACCTTGAGCGGCGACACGTCGAGACGGACTCGGACCGCGCCCGCGAGCACATCGAGGAGTTCATGGCCACGACGACGTGTCCGGCCTGTGAGGGGACGCGACTCAAGGCGGAGTCGCGGGCGGTGCTCGTCGACGGCACCTCGATCACCGAGGTCAACGAGATGTCCATCAGCGACGCGCTGGCCCACTTCGAGGGGATGGAGGAGCACCTCTCGTCCCGGGACCGGAAGATCGCCGAGGAGATTCTCAAGGAGATCCGGGCCCGCCTTGGCTTCATGACCGAGGTCGGCCTGGACTACCTGACGCTGGACCGCGAGGCATCGACGCTGTCGGGCGGCGAGAGCCAGCGAATCCGGCTGGCAACGCAGATCGGGAGCGGCCTCGTCGGCGTCCTCTACGTCCTCGACGAACCCTCCATCGGCCTCCACCAGCGTGACAACGACCGCCTGCTGAACACGCTCGAAGAGCTCCGGGACCTCGGGAACACGCTGCTGGTCGTCGAACACGACACTGAGACGATGCGCCGGGCCGACCAGATAATCGACATGGGTCCTGGGCCGGGGAAGCGCGGCGGCGAAGTCGTCGTCAACGGGCCGATGGACGAGGTCATCGACACCGACGGGTCAGTGACCGGAGAGTACCTCTCGGGCGAGCGGACGATTCCGGTCCCCGACAGCCGCCGCGAGGCCGACGGCGAACTCACGGTCCGGGGCGCTCGCCAGCACAACCTCGCCGACCTCGACGTGTCCATCCCGCTGGGGACGTTCACCGCCATCACGGGCGTCTCCGGCTCCGGGAAGTCCACGCTGATGCACGACGTGCTGTACAAGGGGCTGGTCCGTCGGATGAACGACACCGACGTGAACCCCGGCGAACACGACGCCATCGACGGCCTCGACGCCATCGAGACGGTGCGGCTCATCGACCAGTCGCCCATCGGCCGGACCCCCCGCTCCAACCCGGCCACCTACACCAACGTCTTCGACCACATCCGCGAGCTGTTCGCCGAGACCAGCCTGTCGAAGCAACGGGGCTACGAGAAGGGGCGGTTCTCGTTCAACGTCAAGGGCGGCCGCTGTGAGGGCTGTGGCGGCCAGGGGACGGTCACAATCGACATGAACTTCCTCTCGGACGTGACGGTGCCCTGCGAGGAGTGTGGCGGCGCGCGCTACAACGACGAGACGCTGGACGTGACCTACAAGGGCGCGACCATCGCCGACGTGCTGGAGATGACCGTCGAGGAGGCCTACGACTTCTTCGAGAGCCACGGCGGCATTCGCCGCCGGCTGGAGCTCCTGAAAGACGTGGGCCTGGACTACATGCGGCTGGGCCAGCCTTCGACCACGCTCTCCGGCGGCGAGGCCCAGCGCGTCAAGCTCGCCGAGGAACTCGGCAAGAAGGATTCGGGCGAGACGCTGTACCTGCTGGACGAACCGACGACCGGGCTCCACCCCGAGGACGAGCGGAAACTCATCGACGTGCTCCACCGGCTCACCGACGACGGCAACACCGTGGTCGTCATCGAGCACGAACTCGACCTGGTGAAAAACGCCGACCACATCATCGACCTCGGCCCCGAGGGCGGCGAGAACGGCGGCGAGCTCGTCGCCCAGGGCACCCCGGAGGACGTGGCCCGGACCGAGGCGTCCTACACCGGGCAGTACCTCCGTGACCTCCTGCCGAACGTCGAGCTTGACGGGCCGCGGGCCGACCGCGAGCCGGCGGCCGAGCAACCGGCCGCGGACGACGACTGAAGCAGTCTGAGCCGCGGAGAGCGGCGATATCTGAGACGGCCACCAAGGTTTTAGTCGACGGCGAAACCTGATAGAGCCAGCTATGGCGCAACCGACAGCGGACCGCACCGAGCGGAAACGGGGTATCGGTGGGCTGGCGAGGCAGGCGAACCCGGCCTTTGCCGCGGGGGCGGTAGCCGTCCCGCTCATCGCGTTTGCGGGGGCTATCGCCAGCGGCAACATCCGGGCGCTGACCTACGTCCACGTGATGGCCGGGGTGCTGTGGACCGGCATCGACCTGTTCATGGGGCTCGTGTTGGGGCCGGTGCTCGGCGGCCAGGAACCAGAGGCGCGGGCCGACTTCTTCGCCTCGTTCACGCCCAAGATGACGTTCCTGATGCCGACGCTGGCGACGGTGACTATCAGCGGCGGCATCCTGCTGGCGCTCCGCCTCGGGAAGTTCCCCAACGCCGACCCGTGGCTGGCGATTCTGACCGCCGCGACGCTCATTCCGGTCGTCCTCCTCATCGGCTACCAGTTCGACGCGCTGACCGACCCGAAGACGCTGGGCATCCTCGGCGTGGCCGTCCTCGGCTCCGGCACGTATCTCGTGACGACGCTGCCGGCCTTCGCGATGACTTCGTGGTGGATCGTCGCCACGCTCGGTATCGTAACGCTGCTGTCCGTGCAGGGTTTCGGCGTCATCCTGCCCGGCGAGGTCCGCATCTACCGACAGGTCGTCTCCGAGAACCCGGACGTTGACCTCGTCTCAGAGATCGGGATGCGAAACGCCAGGCTCGGGGGCCTGCAGGGGCTGATGCAGCTGGCCATCGTCTTCGTGATGGTCGGCCTGCGCTGGTGGACGCCGTAGGCACGGCTCAGTGTCACAACCGACGGACAGCGCCGATATCTCCGGGACAGTCCACTCGGTGCTTGACCGGCAGATGTGTCGCCCGGCCGCTGGGGGAGATATGCGCTCGCCCGAGAGAACCGGTGTAGAAGCGCTTATGCCCCTGCCAACCGACCGCTTCTGGCAACGATGGCCTGGTCGGGGCGCGCCGGGAGTCGCTGTACGTTCACCGACGACCGCACAGAGTTCGACGGCGAGCACCGGGAGTGGGAGTGTCCACACGGCGCAATCGACGGCCGGGAGCGCTGTCCGTTCCACTGCCGGCCCGAGAACGTCCCGGACGACCTGGACGTGTCGGAGGCATTCCTCGACGCGATAGCGGGGGACGCCGCCGAGAGCCGGGCGGAGCGCAAGCGGGCGAAGCAGTTCCTCGGGGCCACGTTCGGCGACCTCGACCTGTCGAACGCGGTCGTCGACGCCGCCGACAACCATCCCGTCGACTTGCGGGGCGCGACACTCGGTCGGCTGGACTGCACCGGCAGCGAATTCGGCCAGCGGCTCGACCTCCGCGGGGCGACGATAACCGAGACCGCGCGGTTCGACGGGGCGTACCACGAAATCGACGCGAGGGGCGCGACGATTGCAGAGGGGGTGTTCGACGGCGTGACAGCGGACCGGGTGGACCTCCGGGACGCCCGACTGGAGACCGCCGGGTTCGAGAGCGCGGTGCTGGCCGAAATCGACGCCCGCGACGCGACGCTCGGGACCGCGGCCTTCGACCGGGCGTCGGTGACCGATGCCGCGTTCGACCGGGCGACCGTCGAGGACGGGTCGTTCCAGCACGCCACGCTGGAGATGGCCGACTTCGACGAGGCAGCGTTCGGGACGGGGGACTTCTACCACGCGACCTTCGACGAGGCGGACTTCCGGTGGGCGGAGTTCGACACGGCGCGGTTCTACGGGGCGACGTTCAGCGGCGGCTACTTCAACGGGACCAGCTACGACGAGGCCGTCTTCGAACGGATCGAGGCCGAGCGGCTCTATCTCCCGGACGTGCGGTTCACCGACGCGACCTTCGCCGACGCCGTCGTCTCGATGAAACTGGTGGTCCACGACTCGGCGTTCGTCGGCACCGACTTCGACGGGGCTGACATCGAGCGACTCGACGCCACGGACGCAGCGCTGGTGGGAGCCGCCTTCGCCGACGCGACCGTGGCGGACCTGGAGTTGGACGGGGCGACGCTCGCGAGCCCGCGGTTCGAGGACAGTACAATCGACCGGCTGCGCGCGACGGACGTGAGCTGTCTTGGCACGGTCCGCTTTCAGGACTGCACCGTCGGCACGGCCGCCCTGGAACCGACGGCCGTCGGACCGGACGGGGTCGCCGTCGTCTCGCTCTCGGGGACGACGGTCGAGGACGGCGCGTTCGGCCAGCCAGGCACGGGAGCCGCCGTGTACGACCTGGAGCGGGCGACGCTGGGGACAGTCCGGTTCGAGGGCGACCGGGCGGACGGCGTCCTCGACAGGGTCGCGTTCTACCGGACACGGTTCGCGGGCTTCGACTTCCGCGACGACGACGACCTCGACCTGGAGGGGGCGAACTACCGCCTCCACGGCCTCGATAGCGGACTCGGCGACGGCCTGCGGGCCGCGCTGGCGTACCCGGCCGCGCTCGACGACGCGGTCGAAGCCCTGGCGGACGGCGCGGCTTCGGCGGCCGACGAGCCGGTGACAGTGGTCGACCGGGCGGCCAAGCGGGCTGGGGACCGGACGCTCGAACCCGACGCGAGCGCGACCTTCAAGCGCCTCTCGACGGCGACGGCGGGGCGAATCGAGGCCGCCGCCGGCGAGGTGACGTACCTCCGGGCGAAAAACGGCGCGAACGACATCGCTGACAACACGGCGGCCTCCGAGTTCTTCATGTCGCAGTTGGCCTACCGGCGGCGCTGTCATTCCCGGCGCGTCCGCGACGGCGGCGCGTCCCTGCGAGAGCAGGGCCGGGCGCTCGCCCGCTGGGGGATGAACGCGTTCCTGTTCGTGACGACGGGCTACGGCGAGCGGGCGTCGTACACGCTCGCGGCGTCCGCGGCGCTCATCGCCGCCTACGCGGGGCTGTATCTCGCTATCGCGCCGGACCTGTTCGGGAGCGTCGGCCAGTACGCCCAGCTCAGCCTCGGGTCGTTCATCGCCTTCTTCCTCGGCGGCGTCGGCGAGGTCAGGGACCCGACGGTGAGCCTCCTCGCCCAGTCCGAGGCGTTCCTCGGCGGCTTCTTCGTCGCGCTGTACGTCTTCGCGCTGACGCGCTCGGTCAGTCGCTAGCACCGCCACCTTTCTTCGCTCGGGCGTCGTACCGTCGGCTATGGATACCGTCTACGCCGCGCTCGGCGACCGCGTCCTCGTCGGAGACGGCGACAGCGGCTGGGAGGACCGCTTGCTTGGCCACGACATCGAGTGCGTCGCCGCGGGAGCGGCCGAACCGGCCCGCGCTTTCGTTGGAACCGCGGATGCTGGCCTCCAGCGGACCATCGATGGCGGCGCGACATGGGAGCGGGTTCTCGACGCCGGCGACCGCGTGACCAGCGTCACAGTAAGCCCGCACGACGCTGGCGTGGTGTGGGCCGGGACGGAGCCGAGCGCGGTCTACCGCTCGACCGACGGCGGGGCGACGTGGACGGAGCGGTCGGGGCTGACCGACCTCGACTCGGCGTCGCGGTGGTCGTTCCCGCCGCGGCCACAGACTCACCACGTGCGCTGGATCGCCCTCGCGCCGGACGCCCCGAAGCAGGTGTACGTCGCCATCGAGGCCGGCGCGTTCGTCCGCAGTCCCGACGGCGGCGAGACGTGGGTCGATCACCCCGACGGCGCACGGCGGGACAACCACACGCTGGCGACCCATCCCGCCGCCCCGGACTGCGTGTACACCGCCGCCGGCGACGGCTACGCGCTGTCGACTGACCGCGGGGCCAGGTGGACCCACCCACAGGAGGGACTGGAGCATCGGTACGTGTGGGGGCTGGCCGTCCATCCCGACGACCCGGACTGCGTCGTCGTCTCGGCGGCCAGCGGCCCACGGTCGGCTCACAGCACGAGCGGCGAGAGCTACGTGTACCGATGGGACAGCGACCGGTGGCGGCAGGCGATGGACGGCCTGCCGGGACCGGAGGGCCTGGCCCGAACGGTCCTCGCCGCTGATCCAGGTGATGGCTTTCTCGCGTTGACGAACCACGGCCTGTTCCAGTCGAAGCGCGGGGAGACATGGATTCGGGAGGGGCCCGACGCCGGGGGCTGGCCGGCCGAGTACGACCAGGTCCCCCGGGGACTGGCCGTCGTGTGAGGTGCGGCCGAGCGAGTGGCCGGCGTCGGAGTCCGTCCGCAGCTACACAAGTCGGAGCAAGACGGCTCCGAGGCCGCTCGTCACGACCGTTGCAGCGGCGGCGAGAAGGAGGATTTTCGCGGCCTGTCGACGGTCGGCGCGAACAGCCTCGCTTGCATCGACGCGCCCGCTTTCCCCGCCCGACCCCGAGAGGTCGTAGCGGGCGAGCGCACCGAAGGCGACACAGAACCGGAAGTAGTCCTGAAATGCGCCGACGTACCCGCCGAAAACGAAGGGGATAGTCGCCCACAGCGACAGGTCGGGGACCGCGCCCACTGCAACGGCGAACACGATACCGGCAGCGACCGCAAACGACCCAATGGCCGACAGTCGACGGGCGCGGCGCTGGTTCGCTCCGATGTTGCACACCCCGGGCTGATACTCTGCCATAGGCGGTAACAGGAGACACACCGACAAATACGCCTTGATTCGGCCAGTGACGCGACGGTCGTTTTCGGACGGTTGTGTCATCAGGGATATGGTTTTTTATTCCGGCGGTCAACCATCCGGCTATGCCCCTCCAGTTCGAACTCTCGAAGACGTGGCAGTGCGCCCTTATCGGCGGCCTCGTCCCCGCATTGTTCACGCTCGTAGACGTGTTGCGGTCGGCGTCGAATATCACGTTTCACGGGTTGTTCCTCGGCGGTGCGGTCGCGGGGTATCTTGTCAAGCGCCACGGCGGGACGGGGAGCGCCGCCGGGGTCAGAGCCGGACTCATCGGTGGGATTCCGGCGCTCTGGTCGCTAAAGGAGCTGTTGGTAGCTATCCCGACGATCCCGAATCCGCTTTGGTTCCGGGTCGTCGGCGTCGGCATGGCACTGGCGGTCGGAGTGCTACTGCTTTTGCTCCCGATGGTAGTCGGTGGCCTGGCCGGCCGTTTCGGCGGCTGGCTGGCCGAGCGACAGGGCCATCCGCGGGTCCCCGCCACGGGGAGCTGACCGGGCGACCCGACGCTGTGGCCGCGGCACGGGCCAGTACGGCCCGCTGTCCGTCTGAATCGAGAAGCTATTTGGTTCGTGACACCGAGGGAACGTGTATGCACGATGTTGTGGTGGTCGGCGCGGGCCCGGCTGGGTCCCGGTACGCGCGCCAGGCGGCGAGTCGGGGGCTCGACGTGGTGGTGTTCGAACAGGGGGAGATCGGGAAGCCGCTGGCCTGCTCGGGCCACGTGAGCACTGATATCTGGGAGTTCACCGAGGACGCCCGCGACGAACTGTTCCAGAACGAAATCTCGGGCGCGCGGTTCCACACAGGCGGCCCCGGTAGCCAGGACCACCCCTTCTACAAGGACGAGATCATCTCGAACGTCATCGACCGCGTCGGCCTGGACAAGCACCTGGCTGGGCTGGCCCGCGACGCCGGTGCGGACGTTCGAGAAGCACACTCCGTCGTCGGCGTCACCGAGGACAGGGACGGCGTCACCGTGGAGGTCCGCGGCGATGACGGCGTCGAGACACACCGAGCGAAGATGGTCGCGGGCTGTGACGGCCCGAAGAGCCGCGTCCGGCGGGAACTCGACCTCCCGGAACCCGACGAACTGCTACACGGTGTCCTCGGGTTCAGCGACGAAGTCGACCACGGCGATTTCGTCGACGTCCACCTCACCGTCCCGCGGTTTTTCGCCTGGCGCATCCCGCGGGGCGAGGCCGGCGTCGAGTACGGGCTGGCGGTGCCGCCGGGCGACGACGCCCGCGGGCGCTTCGAGGCATTCATCGACGGCTACGGCGTCGAGACCGACCACCGCTGCTCGGGGCTCATTCCCATCGGCCCGCCGAAGCGGGTCACCGGCCGGCGGTCGTTCCTCATCGGCGACGCCGCCGCCCAGACCAAACCCTTCACCGGCGGCGGCATTCGCTACGGCATGACCGCGGCCGACCACGCCGCCCGTGAAATCGACCCCGAGGACCCGGCGACGCTGGGCGAGTACGAGCGGGCCTGGCGCGAGGACCTCCGGCAGGAGATCCGCCTGGGCCACGCGGTTCGGGCCGGCTACTCCGCACCGGAGCCGCTACAGAAAGCCGGGATGAAAGCCTTCGAGGGCGAGATCGGCGTCCACATGGACCGGCCGACGACGCTGTTCTCCCGGGAACAGTTGGCGGCGCTATTCTCCCGATCCTGAACGCCCGACGGCGACGGCCCCGTTCCTGGCCCCCGTAACGTGTTAGTGACCTGGCGTGTGCAGATAACGTTTTTATCGACCGATGGAAAAGGACGGGCGTGGTAACACGCCGACGGACCTACGTCCTCGCGGGCCTGCTCGTTCTCACCGGCTGCCTGACGACAGTCCTGCTCGCGCGAGTACTGTCGACGATCTTCTTCGCAATCACGGTCGCATACGTCCTGTTCCCCGTCTCGGAGTGGCTCGGACGCCACGGGCTCAACAGGCGGCTGTCGGCAGCGGTGACGACGGGTATCGCCTTCGTCAGCGGCACACTCATCGTCGTCCCGCTGGGAGCCGTGCTGTATCTGCGCCGCCGTGACCTGTTTACCTTCTTCCAGCAACTCCCATCGATCGTGACCCTCGAGTTCGGCGAGTTCAGCTACCCGGTCGAGATCGACCCCACGCTGACGGCCGCTCGGGAGACACTCACGGCTGTTGCGGTGGATCTGGCCGCTGAATCGCCCGTGCTGGCGCTGAAAGCCGTGCTGTTTGCGATTCTCGTCTACGCGATGCTCTGGCAGCCACAGGCTCCGAAAAAGGCCGTCTATCGGACGGTGCCGGCGTCGTATCACGAGGTCGTCAACCGCCTGCACCAGCGGCTCCGAGGGACGCTGTACGCGATATACGTCCTCCAGGCGGCGACGGCGTTCGGGACCTTCGTCGTGGCGTGGGTCGTGTTCTGGCTGCTGGGCTATCAGGGAGCGTTCGCGCTGGCCGTGGTCGCCGGCATCCTGCAGTTCGTCCCCGTTATCGGCCCCAGCATCGTCGTCCTTACCATCGCTGTCGCGGACCTCATCAACGGCAACATCACCGGGGCGATACTGGTCACCGTGTTCGGCCTCGTTTTCGTCGGCTTCCTCCCCGACGCGGTCATCAGACCGAAGCTCGCCCGCTACACGACCGGCCTCCCGGCCAGTCTCTACTTCGTCGGGTTCACCGGCGGGGTGTTGACGCTGGGCGTCATCGGCTTCATCGCCGGTCCGGTCGTCATCGCGCTGCTGGTCGAACTGTCGTCGCTGCTGACGAGCGAGCGGCAAGGGGACCAGCAGAAACTAACCTGAGACAGCGGTCGCCGAACGCTCAGTTCGTCTCCAGCGGTCGCCCCTGTGCCTCCCATTCGGTGAGGCTCCCCTCGTAGAAATCCACCTGCTCGAAGCCGAGATGCCGGAGGACGACGTACGTGTGGCTGATGCGCCGGGCGGTGTTACAGTAGAGGACGATCCGTTTCTCGGGGACGATGCCCGCACGTTCGAGAACGGACAGCGCCTCGTCTCGGGGTAACAGACCCCGCGTCTCGTCGTCGACGAGGTCCCGCCAGTCCAGCAGGACCGCACCCGGGATGTGGCCCGCGTCGTACTCCTCGTCTTCGCGAGTATCCACCAGCACCGCGTCGGGGTCATCTGCCGCGTCAGCGACCGCGTCCGGACCGACCAGCGGCGTCGCGTCGGGACGAGCCACCTCGTAGTCGGTCGGCTCGACAGTCGGCGTCTCGCTCGACGTTTCCCGTTCGAGTTGCCAACTGGAGAAGTCGCCGTCGAGAAGGTGGAGTCGGTCGGGATCGTGGCCGAACAGTTCCGCGGTGACCAGGAGCCGCGCGGCGAAGACGCCGTGGTGGTCGTCGTACGCGACGATCTCGCTCTCCGCCGTGATGCCGGCCGCCGAAAGCAACTGTGTCCACTCGTCCTTGTCGGGCAGCATTCCCTCACCGGCGTCGGATTCCGCGCCGTGTTCGTCTGCCCGGAACGAATCGAAGGGCACGTTCACCGCACCCGGGAGGTGCCCGAGACCGTCGTACTCCCACGCGTCCCGGACGTCGACCACCCGGAGGTCGTCACCCCGGTTCGACACCCACTCCGCAGAGACGAAATCAGTCATCGTCCTGGCGTTGCCGCTCCGCCCGCTTGAAAACTCCCATCGCAGCCGGTCGAAGGTGGTTGCAATTACTGCCGCTTCTCGTGAGAGAGCCGCCCAGTTTACACCCAGACATGGCACGCCATGGCCCGTGTCCGCTGGGCTGCTGAAGTACTGTCTGTCTATATATCCTAGTACAGGCAACATCTGCCGACACGGTGGACGAGTGGCCGAACATGCCGAAAGTCGTGGTAATATATGTTTGGTAGACTTACGATTCGATGCATTATGACTGAATACGCTAACGACGTGCTCGTCTCGGCCGACTGGGTCAGCGAGCATCTGGACGAGTTCCAGAGCGACGACCCCGCCCACCGACTGGTAGAGGTGGACGTCGACACGGAACTGTACGACGAGAGCCACGCACCCGGCGCTATCGGCTTCAACTGGGAGACGGACCTGCAGGACCAGACCACGCGGGACATCCTCGACAAGGATGACTTCGAGGACCTGCTGGGTTCCCACGGCATCAGCGAGGACTCGACGGTCGTCCTCTACGGTGACAACTCCAACTGGTTCGCCGCCTACACATATTGGCAGTTCAAGTACTACGGCCACGACGACGTGAAGCTCCTCGACGGCGGCCGCGAGTACTGGGTCGAGAACGACTACGAACTCACCGACGAAGTGCCCGAGTTCTCCGAAGTCGACTACGAGGCCTCCGGTCCGCGCGAGTCCATCCGCGCCTACCGGGAGGACGTCGAGAACGCCATCGAGCGCGAACTGCCGCTCGTCGACGTTCGCTCGCCCGAGGAGTTCTCCGGCGAGATCCTCGCACCCCCTGGACTCCAGGAGACCGCCCAGCGCGGCGGTCACGTGCCCGGCGCACAGAACATCTCCTGGGCGGCCGTCACCAACGACGACGGGACGTTCAAGGACTACGACGAACTCGAAGAGCTCTACGCCGAGTACGGCATCGAGGGTGACTCCACGACGGTCGCCTACTGCCGAATCGGCGAGCGCTCCTCTGTCGCCTGGTTCGCCCTGCACGAACTGCTGGGCTACGAGGACACCATCAACTACGACGGCTCCTGGACCGAATGGGGCAATCTGGTTGGTGCGCCTATCGAGAAGGGCGAAGCTGAGTAAGCGCAAGCGCACGAAGCTTCGTGGCGGAACGGGGAGCCCGCAGGGCGACCCGTGGAGCAGGGCGAGGCTGAGTAAGCGCAGGCGCAAAATCGGAGACCTACTTTCGAATTTTTGTGGCGCTATTCGGTGAGTGACAACACCCGTAACTGCGACAGTGACGACCGTTCCGAACGGCTATCTCCCGACCCCGAAATGTAACGTTGTCCCCAACCGTACATTCAAGTCAGATGCGGGTCGTACACCCGAATGTGGACCGAAAGGAACTCGAACGGGAACTCCGCGACGCCTTCGACCCCGACCCCGACATCGTCACGGTCGTGGCCAGACAGGCGCGGGACCTCTCGGAATCGGACCAGTTCGTGACCGACTTCGGGGCGGAGCTAACGGTGGGGGATGTCGTCGACAACCTCGAAGACGCGCCCGAGGACTATCAACTCGCCGAACGATGGAACTGGTGGCTGGGTGCGCTTGACCTCTCACACGGCGGCTACGCGCGGTTCAGCGTGCGACAGGACATCGACAAGACATCCTGACCTGCCGCTATCGGAGTCTCTGAGTGTGAAAAACGGGGCGACGCCAGTCAGTGTACGCTAAGCCCGTGTGCCTCTCGTGCGTGTTCGAGGAGTTCCTCCGTCGTGTCGAACTCCTCACCGCAACTGCACGTGTGGTACGTCGTCGGGGGTTGCTGGCGTGTCGCCATGACAACTAAACAATGAGCCCCGAGTATAATAATTGTTTATGCTAGCGTGATAACACTGCCCAGCCGACGTGTTATCTTCACACAATACCACAACCGAGAAGACCCCCTTGACAGTTCATAGCCCCTAAGAACCCGGATATCGTCGTGTTCCGGTTCATAGATATTCCGCCTGCCCGGCGGTTGATGGCACGATTCGGTCAGAACCGACGAACGGAAACGGACGGGTCGCCTCCGTCCCGGTAATGGATGTGCAGTTTCTCGGCGGGGCAGGTGAGATCGGCCGGAGCGCCGTCCTCATCGACGAGTCGCTGCTGCTGGATTTCGGAATGTTGACCGACTCGCCGCCACGGTTTCCGGTGCGGACGCCGTCGCCGGACGCCGTCGTCGTCTCGCATGGCCACCTCGACCACGTCGGGAACATTCCGGCGCTGGTGTCGGGCGACGCGCGGCCGCCGATTCACTGGACGCCGCCGACGTACGAACTGGCGATGACGCTCGCACGGGACACGCTCAAACTCCACGGTGGAACGGTCAACTGCCCATTCACCGAGACCAACGTCAGACGGGTCACGCAGGTGTCGGAAACCCACGGCTACCGCGAGTCGTTCGAGGCCGCCGGCTACGAGGTCACGTTCTACAACGCCGGCCACATTCCGGGGAGCGCGCACGTCCTCGTGGACGATGGCGACACCCGGTTGCTGTACTCCGGCGATTTCCATACCGACGACCAGCGTCTCGTCTCGGGGACGTCGGCCCGTCCGGCCGCTGACGCGGTCATCTGTGAGAGTACCTACGCCGATGTCGACCACGAACCCAGAAAGACAGTCGAGGAGCGATTCGTCGAGAGCGTCGAAACGACGCTCTGGGAGGGCGGCACCGTGGTCGTGCCCGCCTTCGCAATCGGTCGGACGCAGGAGATGCTGCTCATCTGCGAAGCGCACGACATCCCCTGCTACGTCGACGGGATGGGGAAGCAAGTGACCGAGATGCTCGGGCAGTACCCCGAGTATGTCCGCGATGCGGACGCGCTCCAGCGGGCGAAATCCCACGCGCGGTTCGTCACTGGCAAGGATGGCCAGCGCAAGCGTATCACCGACCAGAAGGCGGCAATCGTCACCACCAGCGGGATGCTCTCCGGCGGCCCCGCGATGACGTACATCCCCGAGATCCGCGGGAATCCGATGAACAAGATCACCATGACCGGGTATCAGGTCGAGGGAACGCCGGGGCGAGACCTGATAGAGACCGGCAGCGCCGAGATAGACGGCCGGATTATGCCGGTCAGCGCGCGCGTCGAGCAGTACGACTTTTCCGCACACGCCGACCGCGGTGGGCTGTTGGAGTACCTCGACAGCTACCGTGACACGCCGGTGCTCGTGAACCACGGCGACCGCTGTGAGACCTTCGCAACCACGCTCCGCGAGGACGGCTACGACGCGACAGCGCCCGAATTAGGTGCGACTGTCGCCGTATAACACGGCTATACAGGCGTTCTCTGCCCCGTTCAGTCCCTCTCGTCTGTGTCTTCGACGGCACGCTGTTTCAGCCACTCGTCGAGCAGATCGCGGACCGCGGCGTCCCGGTTGTCGCGGTGGTCGGCGAACGCTTTGTCGTCAATCGCGTCGAGCAACTCCTCGTCCAGTTCGATCTCAACCGATTCGAGGTCCAGAAACGCTTCGTCCATTGATTACGGGGAGTGGGACGGCCAGAGAAATATATCCTCGTCAGACAGCCGTCAGTCAGCCGCGTGACAGGGGCAGCGCAGGCAGCGAGCATGGGCCGGGATACCGGAAAACCGCCGTGCTTTGATTACGACGCTCGTCGTATCCCCACTCAGTGATGAGTTCTTTACAGCCCCTCATCGGTCCCCACCGGCTCGATGCGCTTGGCGCGTGGGTGGTAACCGGAATCCTCGTCGGTAGCACCGGACGATTCGCGGCCGCCGGCGAGCTGGATTGGGCAGTACTCACGGCGGTCCTCGTCGCGATAGCGGTTGCGGTACCACTCGCTGCACGGAATCTCGAAACGACGGTTCCCGCGGAGTTGCTCGGGCTGGTCGCAGTGCCGGTGGTCGTCCGGACGTTCGGCGGCTTCCCGCAGGTCACGCCGTTTCTCGTTGTCGCCGGGGTCGCGCTGTTGCTGGCCGTCGTCCTCGACGCGTTTACCTCGCTGACGATGACGCCGCGGTTCGCGACGGTGTTCGTCGTCATCGTGACAATGGCCGCCGCGGGCGTCTGGGCGGTCGGCATCTATGCGACCGACACGCTGCTGGGAACCGCGTTCCTCGACGGACAGACCGAGTTGATGTGGGACCTCGTCATCGCGGCGGGTACCGGTATTGTCGGCGGTATCGTGTTCGAACTGTACGTCGAGCGGTCAGCACGCATCGCCCGACTGCGCGTCTCGGAAGCGGGTTCCTCCGAGTTTGACCGCTCGGAAGCGTCCCTTCCCGGGAACGGTACGCACCATCGCATCGCTGTCCGGACGTTACAGGCTGTCCTCGGTGTAATAGCCGTATTCGCGCTCGTTCGGGGCAACGTGACGCTGCTCGTCAACAGCGGCGGCCCGCTGGCGATAACGTTCCTGCCGGCGCTGTTCCGCCGGGAGTACAGCTACGCGATGGACACCGGCCTCGTGCTGTGGATCACGGTGGCGTCAACACTGCACGCGGCCGGCGCCCTCGAACTGTACGAAGCGTTCGGCTGGTACGACAGCCTGACCCATGCCGTCTCGGCATCGCTCGTGGCCGGCGTGGGATACGCGGTCGCACGGGCGGTAGAACGTCACGCCCAGGCAGTCGTATTCAATCGCGGATTCCGTGCGACCTTCGTCGTCCTGTTTGTCCTCGCTGTGGGTGTCGGCTGGGAGATCCTTGAGTTCGCCAGCGGCGGCTTCGCATCGGTGGTCGGCGGCGAGGCGGTCCTCGCCCAGTACGGAACAAGCGACATCGTGAACGACCTCGTGTTCAACACATTCGGGGCGTTCTTTGTCGCGGTCTGGAGCACCGCCCACTTCGAAGGAATCGCGGCCCGGCTCAGCGGACGCGTCGGCGGTCTCGCTGGCAGAGAGTGAGCCATACGAAACCGGTCCGTCGGCGGGCCGGAAAACTATCACGAGGACAGCGACCGGTGGCTGTTCGTGGTCAGCGGTACCGGCGTCGTCACCGTCGATAGTCCCGCCCACCGGGACAACGCCGGCGACCTCGTCCGCAGCGAGGCTGGCGAACGCCGCGGCATCGAAAACGGCGGGGACGGGCCGCTGGAGACAGGCAACTTCTACACGCCGCCGCGGTAGCCGTCTCAGCTCTCGGTCCCGTCGGTCGGAGTGGCCAGTTCGTAGCAGTCCCCGTGCCGGATGATGTATCCCGTGTCCGATTCGGTCAGCATACGGGCCACCGTACCGGTAATAGTCGACCCCTCGCCCGACTGGAGCGCCGAATCGAGCGCCTCGGCCTGCTCGTCATCGAGCGATAGCGGTTCGAGCGTCACACACCGGTCGCCGGCTGTCGCTTCGACCGCAAACGTCCGCATGACTGGCTTGTCAGCATGGACTTCCCACGAGAACACGTAGTACGACCCGTTGTAGACGTATACCGAGCTATTCGGCTCAAAACCGCCTTCGTCGGAGTCGTATCTGTGTTCACCCGCCGCTATCGCGTCGATGGCGGCACGCCGGTCGCTGTCCGGGAGGTCGGCCACGCGAACCGTCGACTCGTTCCCGGGGTCGTCGACCTCGGTCACGCTGTACTCGTTGACGTACCCGCCGGACCCGCTGGTCCGCTCGGCTATTTCGTACGTCGCGCCGTCGAACCCGAAACAGTCGAATTCGTGAACCACGTGTGCCCACTCGCGATCCGTCACGTCCTCTGTGGGGTCGCGGATGGCCGCTCTGATGGCCGACGTCGTCTCGGAGAAGATACCGACGGTCGCCGATTCGGGCACCGCCGCGGCGTCGACCGGTGACAGAACTACCGGGGCCGGACTCGGCGTAACCGCCGTCGAAGGGTCGTCGCCGAATCCGGCACAGCCGGCGGTGAGCGTACAGGCAACGGTACCGAGGACGGTCCGGCGGGAGGGCATAGTCGCCGGTTTCCGGCCGAGCGGTAAATGCTTTCAGCGTCAGGCGACGCCGGCCGCGGCGTCCATCGGGTCCTGGATGTCGCCGACGACCTCTTCAAGCAGATCCGTGACCGTCACCAGCCCGACGACTTCGCCGTCCTCAAGGACGAACGCGAGTTCCTGGCGCTCGGCCTGGAACTGGTCGATGGCGTCGCTGACGGTCGTGTCCGGCGACATCGTCATCGGCGGCGAGGCGACGGCTTCGAGGTCGATTCCGTCCAGCAAGCCGCCAGACCCGTCCTGTTCCTCGCGCTCGTCGACGAGCGCGGGGATGTAAACGATGCCGAGGAACGCTTCCAGCGTCTCGCCGACGAGCGGATAGCGGGTGTGTGGCGTCTCGGCGATCCGCTCGGCGTTGGTCGCGTCGTCGTCAGTAGGCGACAGCGCAACGATGTCTTCCCGGGGGACCATCACTTCGCGGACTTCGCGGTCGCCGACGCGGAACGCGGAGAGGACCTCCTCGCGGCGCTCGTCGGATACGTCACCGCGGTCGAGGACGGAGCCGAGTTCGTTGCGCAGTTCCGCGCGGGATTCGATGCTATCGACTTCGGTTTCGAGCCACGCGCCGGACATCTCGACGCCGAACAGCCCGAGCGTCCACTTCGCGACGCCGTCGCCGACCTTGATGATCGGCGAGATGAGCCACGCAAAGTAGTACAGTGGGGTCGCGCCGTACCGACAGACGAACTTCGCGCGCTCGACGCCGAGGTACGTCGGCGTCTGCTCGCCGTGGGTCAGGTGGACGAGGTTGATGATGAGGAAGGCGATGGCCGCGCCGGCCCCGACCCCGGCCAGCGCGGAGGACTGGAAGTACGGCTCGAAGATGGCCGCGAGTGCCGGTTCGGCGACGATACCGACGGCGATGCTGGAGGCGGTGATGCCGACCTGACAGCTCGTCAGGTAGATCTCGAGGTCGTCGGTCATCTCCCAGGCGCGCCGGAGGCCGGGCTCGTCGAACTCCGATTCAGTGTACTGTCTGGCCCGCGTCAGCGCGAACTCGATGGCGACGAAGAAGCCGTTCGCGAGGATCAGGGCGAGTCCTGCAAGCAGCCTGGCCGCGATTTCGACTGGTTGCATGTGCCGCCGGGGTTCACGTTCCGGCGGTGAAAAAGTGGGGATTTCCGGTCCAGATCGCGTCCCGGAAGCACTGTCGGCCGTTCTCAGATGCTCTCGAAGTCGTACTCGACGCCAGTGAGGTCGGTCGAGACCTCCCAGAGCCGCTCGGCGGTTTCCTCGTCGCGCGAAGCGTCGTTCGACTGCTGGAACTCGGGCGCACCACGCATGTCGAACAGCCCGCCGGGCCCGATGTACTCGCCGCCGATGACGTCCTCGGCGGTGGCGGCGTACAGCATCGGCAGCGCCCCCCGTGCAGCGGATTGCGCGAAGACGGCGTTGGCGATGCCCATGGCCGCGGTTCGCAGCGTCGACCCCATCTCCCGCGGCCCGCGGAACTGGAGGTCGGTGTCGGCGTAGCCGGGATGGCAGGCGACGCTTATCACGTCGTCCCAGCCGTGGTTGCCGAGGCGCCGCTGGAGTTCGTAGGCGAAGAGGAGGTTGGCGAGTTTGCTCTGGCCGTAGGCCGACCACTTCCCGTAGGAGCGCTCGCGCTGGAGGTCGTCGAAGTCGATCTCGCCCATCTCGTGCGCGCCGCTGGACTGCGTGACGATTCGGGATTCGCCGTCGGAAGCGCGGAGCAGGTCAAGCAGGTGCCCGGTCAGAGCGAAATGGCCCAGATGGTTGACGCCGAACTGCGTCTCGAAGCCGTCGGCCGTCTCGCTCCGGGGAATCGCCATGACGCCGGCGTTGTTACAGAGGATGTCGACGGCGTCGTAGTCCTCGTGGAGGCCCTCGGCGAACGCCGCGACGTTCGACAGATCGGCCAGGTCACACTCGCGGACATCGAGCGTCGCGTTCGGAACGGCTTCGCGAATTTCCGTGGCGGCCGATTCGCCGCGCTCGACGCTCCGGCAGGCCATTACCACCGTCGCGGCCCTGCGAGCGAACGCCTTCGAGCCTTCGAGTCCCAGCCCGCTGTTCGCACCAGTCACGACCACGGTTCGGTCCGTCAGCGGGGGCATGTCCTCGATAGTCCAGCCTGTCATTGGCACAGGTACGGGCGCGAGACATTGAAACCCATCGACGGCGAGAGAGTGAGAGTCTTATGCCGTCGCCACTGTGTTCCCAGTGATGAGCGACGTGTCGGTCACCGTGTACACGCGCGAGGACTGTCATCTCTGTGAGGAAGCCGTCGAGACAATCGAGCAGGTCGCCGATGCTGAAGGTGTCACCATCGCGCTGGACCTCGTCGACGTCGATGAGGACCCCGGTCTCCGCGAAGAGTACGGCGAGCGCGTCCCCTACGTCTTCGTCGACGACTCGCCGGCGTTCAAATACCACGTCGACGAGCGACAGTTGCGAGAGAAACTGCAGCAGTCGGCGTAGCCGCGGGCGGGCTTAGATAGCCAGAGGAGACACGACAACAGCGATAGCAAACGGTGCCGTCAGTTCGAGTTCTCGACCCGGCTGATCGTGATGCGAACGCTCCCGAACGGCTTGAGCGTGAGCGCGTCGCAGGTGTAGAAACAGCGCCGCAGTCTCGCGGCCCGTCTCGCACCGACGACCAGACCAGCGAGCGCCGCGAGGGCACCGAGACCGGCGAGCGGTTGGCTGATGGCCCACAGTAGTGCGAAAAACGCGAGTAACAGGGCGTAGCTCGCCGCAATTCGCCGCCACGTGGGATTCAATCCGGGACGGTCACGCGGAGCGGATGGTGGTTGCTGCATTGTCTTAGTCAGCAGGCATCTCCCTCGTCTCGTCGAGGACTTCGAGGAGCCGTTCAGCGCGTGGCGTCGCGGTGTAGTACCGCCAGCGGCCCTCCTTGCGTCGCTCGACCAGACCCGCGCCGAACAGCCGCGAGAGTGCCTGGCTGACAGCGCCCTGACTCACGCCGAGCGCCGGTTCTAGCTCGCAGACGCACACCGCCTCGTCGGCCCCGGCGATGAGTCGGAGGGCCTCGTAGCGGGTGTCCGTCCCGAGCGTCGCGAGCGTCTGTACGTCCGCAGCGAGTTCGTCTTCCGACAGAGAGAGGCTAGCGGACGGACAGCAGTCCGATTCCGGACCGTCCCCCTCTGGCGGTTGTGTCTCTGACTGGTCTGAAGACATATTAGTGTGTTCTAATATTAGCGTGTGCTAATATAATGTTTTCGCAGCGACCAATCAGTGTCAGCAACCCACGGAAGAAATGTGAGAAGGTGTGAGCCGCGTAGTCAGAGCGAAATAAAACCGGTTAGCGCCCGTGCTCAACGGCGTCTACCAGATTTGCCGCCGCCGCGGCCGGGTCGTCGGCCTGCGTGATTGCAGTGATGACGGCGACGCCGTCAGCCCCCGCTTGGACGACCTCGGTGGCGTTTTCGGCTGTGATGCCGCCGATGCCGACGAAGGGAATGTCCACTGCATCGGCGATGGCGGCGACGCGGTCGGTGCCGACCGCGTGTTCGTCGTCGTCGATGTCGTCTTTCGACCCGGTGGCAAACACCGCGCCGACGCCGAGGTAGTCCGCGCCGGCCGCCGCCGCTTCCCGGGCATCTTCGACGGTCGAGACGGAGCGGCCGATGAGCGCGTCGTCGCCGAGGAGGTCCCGCGCGGCAGAAACGGGAAGGTCGTCGTCGCCGAGGTGGACACCGTCGGCGTCGAGTGCCTGGGCGATATCCACACGGTCGTTGACGATGAATGTGACGCCGGCCTCGCGGGTCAGTTCTCGCAGTTCCTGTCCCAGTTCGTACCGTTCGCGTGCGGACCGGTCCTTCTCACGGAGCTGGACGACGCCGACGCCGCCGGCAATCGCGTCCGCGACGAGTTCGTCGGTTGTCCGGCCCGCCGAGAGTGACGCCTGCGTGACGAGGTACACGTCCCAGTCAACCATAGCGGGTCTCCGGACCGACGGGTCTTGTGTGCTGTGTGTTGCGTCAGGATTCTGTCTCGGCCGTCGAACTCGGCGTGTTCGCTTCGTCGGTGCCGGCCGTCGAGTCGGCGAGCGCACCGTCGCGGACGGCCATCCGAAGCCCGAACTCGGCGATGTTGCCGCCGTGCTCGGCCGTTCTGGCGAGGCTGTCGAGGGCGCGCGTGAGCCGGTAGTCTACGTCTCCAGATTCGAACAACTGTCGGTCGAGATCGGTTATCCGCTGGCGCACGGCCCGGCGCGTGGCGAGGGTCTGTCGGGCGGTCGCGACGCAGGCGTCGCCGATGATGACGCGGACGGCGTCTTCGACCACGGTTCGAACGTCCTGCGCGATGTCGTCGAGGTCGGTGACGATGGTACCGGCGGGCTGGCCGTCGAGGCGGTCGGCGACGGTACCGATCCGTTCGGCGTGGTCGGCCACGCGTTCGAGTTCGTTCGCGGTCGCCCAGAGGCTGAACAGTTCGGGGCGCGTCAGCCCGAGCGCGTCAATCTCGTCGAGCCGGGCCAGTCCACGCTCGAAGTAGCGGTCGATCATGGCGTACAGCCGGTCAGCCTGGTTGTCGCGGTCAGCCCACCGGTCACTGGTCGCCCCGGTCGTGAGCGCGGCCATCGCGTCCCGTTGCATCGACAGCGCGACGAACTGGAGCTGGCGAACCGACTGCCTGACGGACACCTCGCCGGCATCGAGCAGCGTCTGGACCGTCACCTGCGTTTCGGTCTCCTCGGCGATGGTTACGCCGGTCAGGTTCCGGGTGACGCGTTCGATGGCCCGGTGTTGCTCGTCGGTGTAGCCATTGGGGGCTTCGAGGACGACGGACTCGACGCCGGCAGCGTAGGCCGCCCGAAGCAACTGCTCGATCTCGGCTGGGTCGTCGTTTCCGATTTCCAGCGTGAGGCGGTTCCGCGGTTCGGTCCGAGATTCTGGGGTCTGAATCACTAGCAGACCGTCGATGTGCGTGTGGAGGTTGACCGTCGTCCCGGCCGTACAGCCCTCCGATTCGGCCCACTCTTTCGGCAGCGAAACGGTGTAGGTCCCGCCGCCGACCGTCTGTATCTTTCGGGTGTCCATGCTTAGTAGATGAGTTCCGAGTCGGTTTCGACCATGTACAGCGTGCGCGCGGCGATGTTGACGGCGTGGTCCCCGACCCGTTCGAGGTCCCGCACGGTAAGCAGCAGCGCCGAAACCTCATCGAGAAGCTGCTCGACCGCCCAGCCGTCGTCGGTGTCGGCCTCCCGTTCGATGAGATCCCGGGCGACAGTCTCGCTGGCCCGCTGACAGAGCGCGTCGAGTTCGTCGTCGTCAGCCGCGATGGTGCGGCACTCTTTGATGTCTTCCCGCCGGTAGGCGTCGATACTGCGCTCGACCATCTCGGTGGCTTCCCGGCCAATCGTGTCGACGTCTATCTCGGGCCCGTGCCGGCGGTCGGCGGACTGCGCGTACTCGGCGAGGTTCGTCGCGAGGTCCGCGACGCGTTCGAGATCGGTGATAATCTTGAACGAGGCGGCGACGAAGCGGAGGTCGGTCGCGACCGGCTGCTGGAGGGCGAAGAGGTCGATGCAGTCCGCTTCGAGGTCGAGATACAGCTCGTTGATCTCGTCGTCGCCGTCGATGACCGACCGTGCCAGGTCCTCGTCGACGGACCGTAGCGCGGTCAGCGCCGCATCGAGTCGCTCGACGACGAGCTCGCCCATCGCGACCACGTTCGCCCGAAGTTCGTCCAGTTGTTGCTGGTACGACTCTCGTGACATAGGTTACCCGAACTTGCCGGTGATGTAGTCCTCGACGCGCTGGCTCTCGGGGTTCTCGAAGATCTTGTCCGTGTCGTCGTACTCCACGAGTTCGCCGCCGGTGAGGAACACGGCGGTCTGGTCGGAGATGCGGGCCGCCTGCTGCATATTGTGGGTGACGATGACGACGGTGTAGTCCTTCGACAGTTCCTCGACGAGATCCTCAATTTTCGACGTGGCGATTGGATCGAGCGCCGACGCCGGCTCGTCCATCAGGATGACCTCGGGGTCGACGGCCAGACAGCGGGCGATACAGAGTCGTTGCTGCTGGCCGCCCGAGAGGCCCAGCGCGTTGTCGTCGAGGCGGTCGCTGACCTCGTCCCACAGCGCGGCCTGCTTCAGCGACCGCTCGACGAGTTCGGCCTCCTCTTCGGTGTCATCGCGGCCGAACAGGCGCGCGAGCAGGCCCTTGTTGATGTCGCCGTGCTTGCGAGGGCCGTAGGAGATGTTCTCGCGGATGGATTTCGGGAACGGGTTCGGCGACTGGAACACCATCCCGATGCGCTTGCGGAGTTCGACGAGGTTGGCGTTGGGGTCGTAGATTTCGGTGCCTTCCAGTTCGACCGAGCCGTCGATGCGGGCGGCCTTGATGCGGTCGTTCATCCGGTTCAGACATCGGAGATACGTCGACTTGCCACACCCAGACGGCCCGATGAGCGCCGTGACGCTGTTTTCCGGGATCTCCATCGAGACGTCTTTCAGCGCGTGGTCGTCGCCGTACCAGACGTCGAGGTTCTCGACCGAGAGTTTCGTGTCGCCGTCGAACTGGTATTGCCGCCACTCCTCGCGGACCTGCTCCTCGCTCTCACCGGCCGTCGTCTCGGTGCTCGGCGAGGCGGCTTCGACCGTCTGTCTGCCGTTCGTTTGCGTGTCAGTGCTCGTCTCCGTGTTGATGCTATCACTCATAGTTGAGCTTCCTCCGGAAGTACGTCCGCGCCGTGATACCGACCGCGTAGAACGTCAGCACGACCATCAGCAGGATGAACGCCGTCGCCCACCCCATCTGTGGCGACCCCGACACCCCGGCCGCGATGACGGCCCACACCTGCGTCGGCAGCGACGCCGAGGCCGTCAGCAAGGCGTCGTTGGCGATGAACGGCGGCCCCGAGACGAAGCGGAAGCCACCGATGACGTCGACGGCGGCCGTCGCGTTCAGCGTCGACCCGAGCACGAGAATGAGCGGGGCGGTCTCGCCCGCGATGCGGCCGACGCCGAGGATGACGCCGGTGATGACGCCCGGCATCGCCGCCGGCAGGACGACGCTTTTGATCGTCTCCCACCGGGTCACGCCCAGTGCCGCGCTGGCGTCCCGGTACTCGTCGGGGACGGCCTTGATGGACTCCCGTGAGGTGATGAGCACCAGCGGCAGGAGCATGAACCCGAGCACCAGCATCCCGGCCAGCAGGGACTCGTCGCCGCCCAGCCGCGGAATCAGGAACGCGGCCCCGAACAGGCCGAAGACGATGCTCGGCGTGGACCAGAGCGCGTTCGTCGCGATCTCGACGAGTGCGGTGAACTGGCCCTGCTCGGCGTACTCGGTGAGGAACACCGCCGCACCGACGCCCAGCGGGACGGCGAACAGCGTCGCGCCGATGACCAGCCACACCGTGCCGATGATAGCAGGCATGATCCCGCCGGGTTCGGCCCCCAGCGGGATGTAGGCCTGCATCACCATCGGCCACGAGAGGCTGCTCGCGTTCGAGACAGAGACGCCGAGCACAGTGAACGAGACACCGGTCGCGGCCACGTGCAGGCCCACCAGGGCAGTGAAACCGGCCGCGCCGACGAGGCCGAGCCGCGTCTCCTCGGTCAGCAACCGGCGGGTAATCGTCGCCTCGCTGGACCGCTTTGCGATAGTCGTGAGCGTCGCCAGCGCGAGCGAGGCGAGGGCGGCCGCGAACGCGACCGCCGGGACGAGGTTCACCGGACCGACCTGCGGATTGACGCCGGCGACGGGCTGGAGAACGAGCGCGGTCAGCAACAGCCCGAGCCCGCCGAACACCCCCAGCGTGAACAGCGGGGCCTCGCGCTGTGCGCTGTCTGCCAGCGTCGGCCCGTCGCTCGTGAGCACGCCGACGAGCGGGGAGACGGCGAGGCCGCCCGCCGCGACCGCACCGGCGACGACGGCGGCGAATCCGAGCGTGCCGCCGAGTGGCAGACCGAACGGGGCGGGACCGAGAACCAGGAAGAGGCCGATGAGCACGACGAGCGCGAGAACCGCGGTCGGGACGGCCTGTCGAACCGAACCGGTCCGCTCGGACTCCGTCCCGACCTTTCGGAGCGAGCCGAACGAGCGGAAGAAGGTGACCGCCAGTAGTAGCGCGGGCGCGATCAGCAGTAGCGTCCCGACCGTCGTGTCGGGTGTCACCGCGATTGCTGTATCGAGGGCCTGCCCCTGTCGGTTGACCTGCACGGTGTAGGTGTAGGGGTACCGCAGCGGGGACCCGGTGACGAGCACGCTCACGAACGTCGCGGCGAGCGCGCCGACCGCCGCCAGCGGGAGGACCCGGAACAGCTGTCGAGCGCCAGCGTTCCAGTCGTTCGCGCCTGCTGGCGTGCGAGCGAACTGGACCGCGGCGAGAAGCGCCGGCGTCAGGAGGACCAGCGCGGTCAGCGCACCGACCGAAAGTCCGTGGAAGGCGTAGCCGACACCCTTGATAGTCACGAACACGACGATCGTCGCCATCACGGCCACCATCAGGAAGGCGTTGAGGTTGATGACGAGGAAAGCCCCGTACTCACGGCCCCGGGCACCGAACCCGGCCCGGCACTTCGCGGCCGACCAGGCCGACAGGAGCGTCCCGACCAGGAGGAACACCGGGATGACCGCGCCGCCGGTGAACCCGCCGGAGAGCGTCTGCGGGTTCCACTGCCAGCCGACGCCGATGGTGCCGGTCACGATCGTCAGCCCGAGCGCGCCGACCACGATGGCCGTCGGGAGCGTCGAGCCGAGGTCTTCGCGGGGGAGAATCGCCAGCAGGAACAGGCCGACGCCGGCGGCGACGGCGCCGACGAGCCACAGGAGCGAGCCGAACCCGGCGAGCGCTCCCCCGGCGGCGCCCCCCATGGCGAGGCCGATAGCGCCGAAGGCCACGCCGGAGAGCAGCCCGGCGCTCATGTTCGGTTCCGTGTCCACGAGGTCGAGCCGGGAGGTGACGCCGGCGACGGTGACCGCCAGCGCCTCGACCAGCAACACGGTTCCCAGCAGCGTCGCCATCGTCACCGGAAGGGTCGCTGCGAGGGCGGTCAGCGCGACCGTCGAAACGACGAGGCCGAGCCCGATGCCCCGTACCCGCTGTGAGGTGACCGGGACGACGTTGGTGTAGGAGGCGAGACCGGTCATTCCGACCGCTCCGACCACGACTGCCAGCAGCGTCCCGAAGGCCGTGGTGAGGGTCCCGCCGCTGGCACCGGGCGGGACCAGGTTCACGAGCGTGACGAGCCCGAGCGCGAAGCCGACGACGCTCAGCGCAATCGCCGTATCGAGCCCCCGGTCGTAGATGTTCGAATCCGCGCTGACGAGTCGGTCCGTGGTCGCGTAGGCGTCACTCATTGTTGCCCCTTCAGTTTCCGCTGCATGCGCCGCTCGATGTACTGCGAGACGATGCTCATCCCGGCGACGATGACGAACAGCATCACGCCGGCGACGAACAGCACGTCGACGGTGCTCTCGGATGCGCTCCCGTACTGGGTCGCGATCAGGCTTGTCAGCGTCGCGTTGGCGTCGAAAATATCGAACAGCGGGTCGGCGAACTGCGTCCCCGAGGCCATGATCGCGGCGACGGCCATCGTCTCGCCGATGGCCCGGCCCAGGCCGAGGATGACGGCAGCTGAGATGCCCGAGAACGCCGCGGGGATGGAGATGCTCTTCATCGTCTGCCACTCGGTCGCGCCCATCGCGACGGAGCCGTCACCCATCGACTGGGGGACGCTGGAGAGGGCATCCTCGCCGACGGAGACGACCGTCGGAAGCGCCATCACGCCGACGACGATGCCGGCGATGAGGAAGCTCGCCCCGTCGTCGAGGAAGTTCGTCTGGATGAAGCCGTTCAGCACCTGGAAGCCGATGAACCCGTAGACGATAGAGGGGATACCGGCCAGGATCTCGACGCCGGGCTTGATGAGTTCCCGCAGGCGGTCGCTGGCGACTTCGGCGATGAACAGCGCGCCGAAGAGGCCGAGCGGCCCCGCCACCGCGCCCGCAATGGCGGTGACGACGACCGTCGCCCATATCATCGGTATCAGGGAGTAAGCCCCGCTGAGCGGGTTCCAGTACGTCGAGTCCGACGGCAGCACGGATTCGAGCCAGAAGAACCAGCGGGCCGCACCGTTTTGCTCCGGAATCAGCAGCAGTCCGAGTCCGTGTTCGAGAAACGCCGGCAGTGCGCTCACGAACAGGAAGAACGTGATGAACGCGACGGTCAGCACCGTGAGGATCGTCGCGACCAGCGTGAGCAGGCGTGCAACCTCGGCCTGATAGGTGACCCAGCCGACCGCCGTGACGAACACGAACGCGAGCAGCATGGGCAGTGCCAGGGCCGGCCGAAACAGGAAGACGAGAATCGTCGCCATCAGCGTCGTCGCGACTGCGCCGACAGCGAGCGTCGACCCGTCAACTCTGTCCTCGCTCGACACCGACTCGCCCTCCGTCGTAGGTATGTCCTCAGTCATAGTATGGAAAACCGACCGACACGGTCGACAGTCGTCCAACTGAACCTCAGTTGCGGTCGATCACACCTGATCGGGGAGCTTGGCGCGCTGCTCTTCCTGGCGGCGAGCGCCGAGCTTGAAGTAGTTGTTCGGCGCGACGAAGGTGTCCTGACCGAAGTCGGACAGGATCATGTTGATGACGGCGGCCTCCTTCTTCGAGGTGCCTTCCCACGTGTACATGTGGAGGTCGCGCGAGAGGGGGTAGGCCTTCGAGTCCAGGCCGTTCTGGTCGTCCTGGTAGCTGTAGGTCGTCCCTTCCCATTCCAGCGCGATGGGGGCCAGCCCGTCGGTGTCGATGAACGCCAGCGCGAGATAGCTGATGGCGTTGTCGGCCTGTGCGATGGCCTGTGCAAGGCGCTGGTTCTGGCCGTAGCGGTTGGCGACACTGGTGTCTTCTTCGGGGTTGCCGAAGACGTTGGAGACGAACGACGTTCGCGTCCCGGAGCCCTTGACGCGGCCGAGCACCTGAATCTCGCGGTCCGGGCCGCCGAGTTCGCTCCAGTTGGTGATTTCGCCCTTGTAGAGGCCCTTGAGTTGATCACCGGTGACCTGTTCGACACCGGCGTCGGCGATCTCCTGAGAGACGACCAGCGGCTGGCCGTCCACGCCGACGACGTGGTCGACGAACTGCTCGTAGGAGTCACGGTCCGGCAGTTCGTCCTCGACGTTCCCCGAGGAGTTTCCGATGTCGTTCTGGCCGTTCATGACCTTCTCAACGCCGGTCCCGGAGTGGGAGAGCCCGACGGTGAACTGGAACGGCGGGCCGTCCTCGCCGCCGGCCTCGAATCCGTAGAGCCCCGCCCAGTAGTCGGCGAGATTCTGGTCCGTGTCGATGTCGTACTCACCGTGGGGCCAGTACTCGGAGTCGCTGGCCGGTCGGTTGGCGTTCCAGTAGGAGGCCGCAGTGTTCGCGATGGGATACACTGTCGAGGAACCGCCGGATTCGAGAGCCCCGCTGCCGCCGGAGTTGCTCCCTTCGGCCGTGCTCTCGGTCTCTTCCATTGCGGTCGCGTCCGTCTCCGTCGACGCCGCCTCGGTGTCCGCACTCCCGCCGGAACTCCCGTCCGACTCGGAACCGCCGCTGCCGCTGGAACACCCGGCGATTGCAGCAATGCTGGTCGCACCTGTCGTTGCGATGAATTTCCGCCGCGATACGAACTCTGACAGCCCGTCTGGATCGTGCGCCATCACCAGAGTCCAGTGAGACAGCTAATAAGTAATCTGCTAAGATATCTATATCGTATGGCGTATTACTATATAGATATGGTGTGGTAAACAACCACAAACAGGTAGGCATATATCAGCGGCACCGTCAGCATTGGGCCGCTAGAGCCCCGAATGAGCCAGGAACGGACGGTCATCAGAAACAGGTGTGTTAGCCGTCTGCATCGTCTATACTGTCGAATATCGTCACAGAACGTCCGCTTAGCCGGCGAATATGTCCTCAAATATTAGAGCTTCAGTATAGTATATAGATATGAGTGGATTTATATCATCCCGTGAACGAGTGGCAGTCACATGGAGACACGTAAGGTCCAGGTGACAGGCGGGTCGACATACACCGTCTCCCTACCCAAAGAGTGGGCGACAGAAAACGACGTGAGCGCGGGCAGCGTCGTCGAGTTCCACGCCGAACGGGACCTGCTATTGCTCGCTCCCCAGCGGGACAACGGCCGCGTGGAGGGGAGTCTCGACGTGGACGGGCTCGAAAACAGGCACGAACTCACGCGAGCGGTAATGACGATGTACGTCAGCGGCTTCGACATCATCCAGCTCGAAGCCTCGCGGATCACGGCCGAACAGCGGCGGATAATCCGCGATGCGACACAGGGGCTTGTCGGCCTGGAGATGATCGAGGAGACGACCGACAGGGTCGTCCTGCAGGACCTGCTGGACTCCTCCGAGCTGTCGGTCCACAACGCCATCACGCGTATGCGGCTGGTCTCGCTGACGATGCTCTCGGACGCCGTCGAAGCGCTCATCGAGGACGACAACGACCTCGCAGAAGACGTGATGCAGCGCGACGACGACGTGGACCGCCTCTGGTACATGGTCTCGCGCGTGTTCCGTACCGTCCTCCGCAATCCGACGGCTGCCAACGAAATCGGCTTTCCGCGAGAGACCGTGTTCGATTTCCAGTCCAGCGCCCGCCAGCTAGAGCGTATCGCCGACCACGCGACCAAAATCGCCGGGCTCTCCCAGGAGATCGGCGAGATCACCGGCGAAACTGCCGACCTCCTCGACCAACTGGAAGCCGAGGCCATCGCCGTCCCCGAAACCGCCATGGATGCCCTGCTGACCGACGATTCCGACGAGGCCGTCGAACTGGCAAACGAGGCCCGGAACCGGATTCCCGACGTCGACGGGACCGCCCGCGAAGTCGACGGCGAGATCCGTGAGTTCGACCCGCAGAGCGCGCAAGTGCTCGGCCTCATCGTGGACTCGCTGTCACGGACTGCCGACTACGGCGGCAACATCGCCGAAAGCGCGCTCCAGAAAGCCGCACCGCGACCGCAGTCCTGAGACCGACACGGATCAGGACGGTTCCGGCCACCCCAGAGACCGCTGGACAGCCGACTCCCCACCTTCAGCACGTCGATACCAGACAGTGACGGCGGTGCCGCTTGTGTGTCGAGTGTATTCGCACCGGCTGTAAGGACTCGCGCTCATATTCGGGCACCGGGAACAGCGCCTCGCGTTCGTCGCGTGCCCCCTCGCTCGCGGTCAGCAGCGACTCGTACAGGGATCAGGAGTGCACGGAATCGTCCGCGCACGATATAAAGACGTTATACTGTTAAGCTCCAGAACAATCCGGACCCGGGTTTTACATGGATTTATATTAACATGCCAGAGCCAGTCATCGCGTCGGTCGGGGCCTCGCCGCTCGGCCGCACGGACCTCCCGGGCCGTGACCTGTTCTCGGTCGCCCTCGCGGAGGCGTTCGACGACCTGCCCGACCCTGCCGATCTCGTAGAGGCGGTTTACGTCGGCAACCAGTCGGAGAGCTACGAACACCAGATCATGTACGGGACGCTTCTGGCCGAGTGGGCCGGCCTTCGTCACGTCCCGGCCGAGCGAGTCGAGGGGTGTGCCGCCGCGGGCGCGCTCGCCCTGCGGCACGCGGTCAAGGACGTCCGCAACGGCGAACACGAGGCCGTGCTCGCGTGCGGCGTCGAGAAGATGACATCCGCAGGCACCAGCGGTGCGACGGACGCGCTGTCGGCGGCGTTCGACCGGGCCATCGAGCAGCGCTCCGGCATCACCGCGCCCAGCCAGTACGCTCTGCTCGGCCAACGCTACCTCCACGAGACGGACGCCACGGAACGCGACCTCGCCGAGATCGCAGTGAAGAACCACGCCAACGCCGCTCGCAACCCCCGGGCGCAGTTTCCGAAGGAGATCGACGTGGCGACGGTCCTGGAATCCGACCCCGTCGCCCCGCCGCTGAAGCTCTTCGACTGTGCGCCGGTCGGGGACGGCGCCGCGGCCGTCCTCGTGACGTCCGCCGACCTGGCGGCTGATCTCGACCGACCGCAGGTGCGCGTCGCGGGCAGCGGGGCCGCCGCGAACAACATCGCGGTCGCCGAGCGGGACATGACCGACATCGCGGGCGCTCGCGTCGCCACCGAGACGGCCTATGAGGAGGCGGGCATCGACGCCGCAGCGGTCGACCTCGCGGAGGTCCACGACGCCTTCACCGTCTGCGAGGCGCTGCTCGCGGAGGCCGCAGGCTTCGCCCCTTCAGGAACTGGCTATCAGAGCTACCGGGCGCCAGCGGAGCGGGCTGAGGGCTGGACGGACGTGCAGCTGAGCCCGAGCGGCGGACTGAAGGCCCGCGGCCACCCCATCGGCGCGACCGGGCTCTTGCAGGCGCTCGAAGCCTACGAACAGCTCACGGGAGCTGCGGGCGACCGCTCGGTGGAGGGGGCCGAAACCGCCCTGTTGCTCAACGAAGGGGGTGTCGGGGACGCCGTCACCGTCAGCCACGTACTCACGACGGCGGAGGCACCATGACTGACGGCGACCTCGATGCGACCGACCCGCGAACACTGCCGGGCTTTTTCGACGCCCTTGCTGACGGCGAACTCCTGGGCGGGGTCTGTGCGGACTGTGGACAGATCCTGTTGCCGCCGCGGCCGGCCTGCTACGCCTGCGGCAGTCGCGCCGTCGACGTCGAACCGCAATCGCGTGAAGGCCAGATCTTCTCGTACACGGCAGTCCACACGCCGCCGCCGGCGTTCGCGGCGGACGCGCCCTACACGGTCGCCGTCGTGGAACTCGCGGACGGTGGCCGCCTCCTCGGGCGCGTGGCCGCCGACTACGCCGACGTTGGCATCGGTGACCCGGTCGAACTCACGGTGCGCGAGCCGACGGCCACAGAGCGGGAAATCGCGCTCGATTACGAGACCGACTGGCCGGTCCACGTCTTCGAACCGCGGTGAGGGGTCGGCCCCACAACGAATGTTGCTGGCTACAAGTAATTCGACGACCCGCTGGCCTCTCAAGTCGGTTTAGACACGATGTCGTGACCCACCGGTGTAGGCCATTCTGAACCCGGGCGCGCATCGCACATGCGCTGGGCGTAGCTTCTCGGGCGGTAAGATACGGATCTTCAAAACGGCTCGAATAGACCAGTCACGCTGATGTTTATCGATCAGGTACGGTGGCGATACCGTTTGAATACGCTCAACGACGACTGGTCGATAGACGCACTTTTCAGCAATGGGGGGCTATCAAATGCTGGTGGCGATGACGAGATGTTACCCCCGCTGAGACACATTTTCTATTAATAGACTGGTGAGCTATTGTGGAAACAGTAGTTCTTTCCGACGGTCAGCTGAACATTCAGAAATCCCAAATCTGTGAGATGATCTGAACCTTGTGCTGAATACAGAGCGCGTATCTCGCAGAGTGACTCCCCGGATTTTCGAGTGAAACGAATCGCTCAATACAGGGTGAGTGCATATCAATTCGTTCAATCGTCCACGTGTTGACTTATTATCCGGACGATTGGATTGCTGGACATGACAGCAGATTTCGCCGTGATTGAATTGGAAGAGATTGAACAGGAGCAGTTCCCTGAGTCGGGGAACAGTCACCGAAAACTCACCGAACCGCTTGGTTGTACCGAGATGCGGATCAATACAGTGACTCTTGGGCCCGGCGAGACGACAGCACCACATTTCCACGAACAGCAAGAAGAAGTGTATATTGCTCTCGACGGCGGGGTTGTCGAGATCGAGGGCACCCGTCACGATGTTTCGTCAGGCAGTGTCGTTCGTATTGGGCCCGACGCCATCCGGAGTGTTAGGAATGATACTGACACCGAGGAGCAGACGTGGATTATGTGTGGTGCTCCTCCGCTCGGCACCGTCAACGACTTCGGACAATACAGGATGCCTGACAACGATAATTAAGCACGCACGTAGAGCGGCTGATTCAACGAGGACTCGTTGAAAGAGACTGAGTGATTGTGCTGAACTCACCCTCTGTATCTTGCACGCGATTCATGTCAGTCTGTAAGGATTCTGCCTGAGTGCCAGGAAGGAGGGTTTATACAGAATCATTCCTAATAGGAATAGTATGCCCAATAGGAAAGGTCCGACAACACTCGCTCTGGAGTATCCGTTTCCCGATGAGCGCGTCTTTCGGTATCAGGCGATGCAAGACGTGCTGTCGCGGTTGATTGAGGAGCCGTATGACGAATTCACCATCGGGCAGTTGGCTGAGATGGTCGACGGAAATCAGGCGACCGTCTCAAAGGCCGTCAAACTGCTCAAACAACTCGGTACTGTCCAGACGCGGCAAGAAGGCCGTAAGCAGTACGTGAGTATCCATCGTGACCGGCTCACAAAACCTGATCCAGTCTTATCTGTCCCCCAGTCTGAATTTCACAAGCCCATCAGAGCCTTTGTCGACAGGGTTCAGGCAGAAGTTGATGAGTTAGTTGGTGTGCTTCTCTTTGGCAGCGTCGCACGAGGCACGGCAGATCGCGCGAGTGACATCGACATTCTCGTCTTCGTTCAGGATGACAAGACAAAGGCTCGCCGAACTGTCCAGTCGATTGTGAGCACTCTCCAGCAAACGAAGTTTGTAGGTGACCGCTACAACTTCGAAGTCCTCGTCGAATCAACCGAAAGCGCGAAACGGATCGGCGATAGGCTACGGGAGCAGTTCGACGAGGGACTCATACTTGTTCGGTCTGAACAACTCTCCGATATTCGTAGGGAGGTGTACGCGAATGGAGAATAATTCCGTCGTCAACGCACTCGGGGCTTCCGAGCGTAGCTTCGAGCAAGCGCCCCGGAACGTCGAAGAGGGGCTCGATGTCGAGGAGGCCGAACTCGTACAGTTACGTCGGGCGTGTCGACTTCTGGCAGCTGCGTCTCGTCTCCTTGACGACGGCTACTATACGGTCGTCATTGAGTCATCATTCGTGGCGATCGAGCGGACAATCCAGTTCCGACTGATCCACGACGGCGCAATGGAAGCTTCCGAAGTAATCAGCAGTCATCGGAGACTCTACCAGCGAGGTGCAGCGGTCGGGCTCTACGATGATGCATTTGGGGAGCGATTAGCCGAACTGTGGAACCAAAACCGGACGAAAACGTACTACCGACTCGGAATTGCTACCGAGGCGCAAGCAGAGGCGATGCACGAACTCGCTACGGAGATGCATCGAGACCTGGTTGATGGGAGTCAAGTACGTCACGAGTGTCTCTGCTGACCGCAATGGCCGGCCTCTCATACCATCAGTCCCGGCTTGGCCGTTAACCTAACCGACATACCTGCTTTCAGATTCATCGAGTGGCCCCATCTAACTCATTTTGGTGGTCGGTTTCTGTTATAGGTCGGGCCGGAGTGCCGTTGCTTCTCGCGCCACTCCCAATCACGACTCGATAATAGACGAATTTTTCAGCGGCGAAGGAGTACCAGATATTGGTGGCGATGACGAGATGTTACCCCCGCTGAGCCCCTTGTGACGATGGACTTTTACTGAGCCACCATCTCGACTCCCGAACAGCAGCTAAAACGGTGCAGCGGGGCCTTCATCGGTATCGCCGTCAGCAGCGGCAGTGTCACTTGTCGGTGTCTCCCCGCCAGCGTCACCGCGCTCCAGCGGCCCGTCCCAGCCGTCGAGTCCGGGTGCGAGGCTCACGGCGTCTCCGTCGAATCCCTCGTACGAAGCGATGAGCCGGGCGGCCTGGACGCTGGATTTTCCGTGCGGGCAGACCGTCACGACTTCGTCGTCGCCCTCGAACCGTTCGACTTCGTCGACGAGCGACGGGAACGGGACGTTCTCGCTCCCGGGGATGTGGCCTCGCTCGAACGCGCCGGGCGAGCGGATATCGACTACCCGGACCGTCCCGTCTTCGAGTTTCGACCGCAGCTCGTCGGCGTCGATTTCGCCGTCCATATCCAGCCGCTAGCGGGCGATACCTAAACCTTCACCGGCTACAGCAAGCCGTCAGCCTGCGCTAGCAGGATACCCTCGATTGTGGCGTCGTTAGCCGGTTCGCGCCGGGCGACCTGCAACGCTTCGTCGATAGGGACCGTCGTCACCGAGAGGAACTCGTTGTCGTCGAGCTTCTGATCGACTGGTTCGAGCCCCTCGGCGAAGACGATGCCGCGGCGGTGCCGGAGCACGCCGGTCGAACACCAGAACTCCTCGATGAGCGAGACGCCGGCGGCCTCGAAGCCGGTCTCCTCGCGGAGTTCGCGCGCCCCGGCGGTCGTGTAGGACTCGTCGTCCTCGACGATGCCGGCCGGGAGTTCGAGACACTGCTCGCGGATGGTCGGGCGGTACTGGTCGACCATGACGAGTTCGTCGCCGGTCGTGGCAACCACGACGGCCGCCGCGGGCAGGTCCGCCCAGTAGTAGTCCTTCTCGGAGCCGTCTGGCTGGCGGACCCGGTCGTAGCCGCCGGTGTACCAGCCGGTCTCGTACTCGCGTTCGCTCTCGACGACGGGCCACTCGTGGGCCGGTTCTCGGGTCATACGTCCTGTCGGACCGCGACGTGGTAAAACGTGCCGTTGTGCCTGACGACGACGCCCTCGTCGGCCACCGCGCCGTCGTACTGCTGGCTGAGCGCGTCTCGCTCGTCGAACGGCGAGTGGGTGAACGCGCCCTTGAATCCGAACGGTCCGCGCCAGTACGGCTCAGACTGCCCAGCCGCCGACGGGGAGGCGTCGGCCAGCGCCTCGCTCGTGTACGGGAAGCGTCGCTCGGACTGGGTGCTCCAGTTGATCGCCGTGCCGTTGTCGACGCTGTACTCGCCGTCGGTCGGCGTGGCGACGACATAGTAGGGGTCACCACTCTTGAGGAGGCCCGGCAGCGCACCCAGCGCCAGTAACAGCACGACGACGGCGATGATGCCGAGCAGAGTGTTCCGTGTGACCGGGCGCATCAGACGACCTCGCGATAGATGCGACCGAAGGCCTGGCGACGGAGCGTGCCGACCGCGGCCCGGCGCTTGTCCTGAAATGTCGCCGCGACGGCCTGCTCTGCGAAGGGTGCGGCGTGCCAGACCACGTTGTCGACGTTCTCCGCGCCGACCAGCATCACCTCGCAATCGGTGTCCGCGCGCCACTCCTCGAACTCCGTCATCGAACCGACCTGGACAGCGAGCGATTCCGCGAACAGCACGTCGCGGGCGGTCTCGACGACCTCGCTGGTGACACGTTCTTCGTAGGCCTCCGCGTCGAGGCCCATCGCCTTCGCGACTTCCTTGACGACGACCTGCGCCGTCGGCCCGAACGCTTCGTAGCGCTCGCGGGCCTCGGCTGCCGATGCCGGCGCGAACTGCCCTGCAGTTTCCATACGTCCCCTTGCCGCCGGCGGGACTATTCGGTTTCGTCTCCGGACTCGCCAGCGTCGGACTCCGACGTGTCGCTGTCAGCGGCGTCCGCATGGGTTTCGTCGTCGCTATCGCGCAACATCTCTCGGGTCAGATCGCGCGCCTCGGCCAGTACCTCGCTGTCGTGGTCGCTGAGCGCGTTCGACCCCCGGTGGCGGTCCGCACCCTGCGGGAGATCGTGGCCGTGTCCGTGCTCGTGGTCGTGACTGTGCCCGTCGCCGCTTCGGTCGACGGTGTCCTCGAACACCTGCGGGAACTCCGTCTCGTCGGCGTACTCGACGACTTCGGTGGACAGTTCGTCTTCCCCGAGTTGGCCCCAGTCGGGGACGCGCTCATCGAGCCACGCTTCGTGGTCGTCGCCGCCGGTCATCGCCGTGAACGCGAGGTGGTTCGCCAGATGCACGTCGTCAGCTTGCGGGTCGTCACACACTGGACAGGCGTATCCCATCGGTGTGCGAACCGTGGGTACGGAGCCGTATATGCGGTCGGGGTCTCGGCGAAGTGGTCGTTTCGAGAAAGGTGTCTCTGAACAGTCAGAAAGCCCCGGCGGGCTGAACTCGGGGGACTCGCTGCGGGACTGGAGCGTGTCGCGGGCTTGCTGGCTCTTCGTGGGTACTCGCAGCAAACGAAGAACACGGCACCAACAGCTACACACCCGTTGCCAGAGCCAGACACAGAACACTCACCTACAGCAGGCGGACCATCACGAGCGCGTCCTCGCCGTTGCTGTAGTAGTTCGGAATGGTCTTCCGGTGTTCGAACCCGAAGCGCCGGTAGAGCCGTCGTGCCCCGTCGTTGTCGGCTCGAACCTCCAGTTTTATTGAACCGGCACCCGTCTCGCCGATGACCTCCATCGCACGCCGCAGCAGCGCGCTCGCAACGCCCTGCCGTCGGTACGCCGGCCGAACCGCGAGGTCCTTGATGTGACCGAGCGGCGTGCCGTGGTTCGGTATCGTATCCGCGATGACATAGCCCGCGACAGCAGGCGGCTCATCATCGTCGTTGCCGGTCTCGGCGACGAGGAACCCCGGTTCATCGAGATAACTCTCCAGCGCCGAAAACGGCCACGGCTGTGGAAACGACGCCTGCTCGATGCGGTGGACCTCGATGAGGTCCGCCCGGACGGCGCGCCGAATCGATGGCGTGTCCGGCGTCTCCGGTCCGTCAGGAGCGACCGTTGTCACGTGCGTTCTTCGGTGTGGACCTACATATGTGTTATCGCCGACCGAAGATACCCCGGTTTCTGACTGTTTGTCGATAGGTACTGATAATTCATGCATCGATACGACCGAGACAGGGAGAGAACGCCGGAAGGTTCTTTAGCCTGACGAGTCTACTTATAGTCGCACCCGTTTTGGGTGCCACCACCCCCACCCCCACCCCTCTTTCCAAATCTTTCCGACGTCGCCGAGTCGTACCATGGGTACTGTTGTGTCAGAGCCGACTGTACGCGTCGGGGTGAAGCAATATCGGCCACAGAGAGAACTAACGTCGGCATGGCACTGTTGGGGCGGACTTCGGATACCGCCGTTCGACCTGCGGGAAACGTGGGAGTAAGACTGGTTTCACTGCTCGAAAAAATCGCGGTCGAAAGGTGACCGCACTGTCTCACGGCGCTTCGCGCCGTTCGACCTGAAAACGATTCCCCGCTACGCTCGGAATCGCTCTGCTCGCGGGACCTGCGGTCCCGCTCCCAATACGAGGTTTCTGCGAAACCTCGCTTTAGTCGTCTGCAGGTGCAGCGCCGCCTTCGTCGTGCTGCTGCTTCGTGTGCGAGAGCTTGCCACCGGCGGCGAGGATCTCGCGTTCGCGCTCGGAGGCGTCGAGCTGGCCGGTCGCTTCCCAGTCGTCGTTCACGCGGATGGTGAACTCTTCCTGGCCGGAGCGGACGGCTTCGGCAGCGTCGTCGACGATCTCGATGTCGTCGCCTTCCTCGATCTTCTCGTAGGTCTCCTCGTCGATGGTGAGCGGGACGATACCGAAGTTGAACAGGTTCGCCTTGTGGATGCGGGCGAAGCTCTGTGCGAGGACGGTCTCGATACCCAGGTACATCGGGCACAGGGCCGCGTGTTCACGCGAGGACCCCTGGCCGTAGTTCTCGCCGGCGACGAGCACGCCGCCGTCGGCTTCGAGCGCGCGCTCCGCGAACGTGTCGTCGACGCGCGAGAGCGTGAACTCGGAGAGCTTCGGGACGTTCGACCGGTACATCAGGATGTCCTGCGTGGCCGGGATGATGTGGTCCGTCGTGATGTTGTCCTCCATCTTGAGGAGGGCTTCACCACCGACTTCGGTCTCGAGCGGGTCCTTCAGCGGCACGTCGCCGATGTTCGGGCCCTTGATGAGTTCGTCGTCGACGGCGTTGTCCGGCGCGATGAGGTCCGATTCGGAGTTGCCGATGTAGGAGTCGGGCATCTCCAGACCGGGGGCCTCGAGGTCGCCGAGTTCGTCGGCGAGGTCCCGCGGGTCGACGATTTCGCCCTTGATGGCCGCCGCGGTGGCGACTTCCGGCGAGCAGAGGTAGACGTTGTCGTCCTCGATGCCGGAGCGGCCCTCGAAGTTGCGGTTGAACGTCCGCAGGGAGACGGAGTCGGAGGCCGGGACGTGACCGATGCCGATACAGGCACCACACGTCGCCTCAGAGAAGTTGACGCCAGCGGCCATCATCTCCGCGGTCCAGCCCTCACGGGCCAGCATCTCGGAGGCCTGCTTGGAACCGGGGGCGACGATCATCTCGGTCTTCTTGTCGATGTTGCGCCCTTCCAGCATCTTCGCGGCCGGGAGGATGTCCTCGTAGGCGCCGTTCGTACAGGAGCCGATCATGACCTGCTCGACGTCGACGCCCTCGACCTCGGAGACGGGCACGACGTTGTCGGGCATGGACGGCTCGGCGATGAGCGGTTCGAGGTCCGAGAGGTCGACGACGATCTCGTCGGCGTACTCGGCGTCCTCGTCGGGGCCGATGTCCTCGAAGACGTCCTCGCGGCCGAGGCGCTCGAGGTAGTCCTTGGTCTGGTCGTCCGTCGGGAAGATCGAGGACGTGGCACCGAGTTCGGTCCCCATGTTGGTGATGGTGGTCCGCTCGGGGACGGTCAGCGTCTCGACGCCGGGGCCGGTGTATTCGAGCACCTTGCCGACGCCGCCCTTGACCGACAGCCGGCGGAGCAGCTCCAAGATGACGTCCTTGGCGGTGGCCCATTCGGGCAGTTCGCCTTCGAGGCGGACGTTGACGACTTCCGGCATCTCGATGTAGTATGCGCCGCCACCCATGGCGACGGCGACGTCGAGCCCACCGGACCCGATTGCGAGTTCGCCGAGGCCACCGGGCGTCGGCGTGTGGGAGTCCGACCCGAGCATCGTCTTGCCGGGTGCGGCGAAGTTCTCCTTGTGGACGTTGTGGCAGATACCGTTGCCGGGGCGCGAGAAGTGGGCCCCGAACGTGCCTGCGGCCGAGCGGAGGAAGCGGTGGTCGTCGGTGTTCTTGAAGTCGAACTGATAGGTCTGGTGGTCACAGTACTGGGCGGCCAGTTCCGTCTGGACCTCTTCGAGGCCCAGCGCCTCGAACTGCAGCCAGACGAGCGTCCCGGTCGTGTCCTGTGTCAGCACCTGATCGATCTCGATCCCGATCTCTTCTCCGGGTGTCAGCTCCCCTTCGACGAGATGGTCGTCGAGAATTTTTTCCGTAAGCGTCTGTCCCATAACGTGCGTCAATGGATGGCGCGGCGGTATAAATCCCGCGTATTCCGTCGTATTTTTCATATAAAAACCCGCTCCGTCCGTCACTCAGAAGCGAGTCAACCGACCGGGACGGCGGTCGGCCAGACCGGCAGGTCTTTCCACGACACTCGCACAGAACCCCGTATGTTCAAAAGCGGGCAGTTCGTCGCCGATGCGCTCGGCGACCTGCGTGAATCGCAAGTACAACCGAACGGCGTCGACCTCACGCTCGGTGCAGTATACGAGCAGGTCGAACCGGGACGCATCGAGCGCGAAGGCAAGACCGTCGGCGACCGACGGGAACTCGAACCCAGCGACGGGATCTATCGGCTCGACCGCGGCGGCTACATCGTCGAGTACGCCGACCGCGTCGTCATTCCGGAAGGACACATCGGCTTTCTCCTCCCGCGGTCGTCGTTGCTTCGCAACTCCTGCATGCTCGATACGGCCGTCTGGGACGCCGGCTACGAGGGGCGAGGTGAGGGGCTACTGGAGGTCCACCATCCCATAGAACTCGAACAGGGCGCGCGGATCGCACAGCTCGTTCTCGCCGACGCCGCCCACGAGGGGACGTACGAAGGGTCGTACCAGGGCGAGAATCTCTGATCCGTAACCGCGGTCCGGAAGGTGCCCCACAACCCCGGACATGGTAGGCCATGCTGGGAATTTAAGTGGATTTCCTGAGTGCTATCGATTGGTGCTTGAAGCAACTATACCCCGGTCCATACTGCCGTCAGCCTTCAGTACCCGGAAATTACACAAGCACCGTTTTCAGGTACGACAACTGTCTGACCGGGGTTTATCATTGTTGCTGCGTGACAGTGAGACATGATAGTAGAATTTCACATCGATGCCCCCCTCTTGCAGCGAACAGCCGAGGCGCTGAGTAAAGCCGCGATACGAATACAGCGACTGCACTGCGAGAGCGGCGACTGCCGTGCCGTCGCCTGGATCGGCCCAGTCGAGCGGCCCGCCATCGAAGCGAATCTGGCCCAGGACGAGAGTATTACCGATTACGCCCACGTAGCGGCTGAAGGAGATGGACACTGGTACACACTGCACACAACTGACACGACAGTCGATACGATCGGGCAGGCGTTGTTGAACGCGGACGGGTTTCTGCTCGGTGCCGCACAGACCGGTGACGACTGGGTGTTTCGAGCCCGGTTCCCCGAGAAGAGTTCAGTGCTGTCGTTCCGTGATGTGCTCGTGTCCAGTGATATCAACATCGACATTCAAACCATCACCGACGACACGGAAGCCTCTCCCCAGTTCGGCGTGACGGACCCACAGCAAGAAGTGCTGTTGCTCGCGCTCAATCGTGGGTACTTCACCGTCCCGCGAGAATCGTCCCTCTCGGACCTCGCCGCGGAGCTCGGAATCTCCAGTCAGGCCGCCTCGGAGCGACTCCGTCGCGGGACGCGAACACTGGTCCAGAACACGCTGGCGGCCCCTGAGCGTCCGCTTGTCGGCTCGCCGCCGGAGTAACCGAGTAAGAACGGCTCCCGGTCGGTGGACGCTACGAGGAGATAGAACGCAGAACTCTGGGAGCCAGCGGGTCGGGGGGCAAAATATTCCGAATGACTGCGTTCTGTGTTGTTCAGGGCGACAGTGTGCGGAGAGGCATCTGATGCGTCATCGGCACACCGGTTGCTTCAGACAGTGAAATAGCTCATCCGCTGTTATAAGAGAAGGGAGCGTACGCTGGAGTATGAGCTCTAACGAGGGGACTGTGTATCTGCTGCGGAACCGGGCCACGGAGGGGTCCGACGGCTGGGTGAGCCCCGAACCCGCAAGTGACGTTATTACCGATGCAGTTATCGAAGCGACGGATCTGGCTGCGGACGATATTGACGCGCTGGATACGTACGTCGACAGCGAGTCACTCCGTGCGGTTGTCACTGACGGGACGACGGAGTCGCTGACGTTCGCCGTCGAAGGACACGATGTGACGATTACCGCTGACGGAGAGGTCTCGGTCGACAGTTGAATCACCCCGGCGCTGCGCTGTCCAAATGACATAAGACGATGGCCCGAGAGCCCCAGGTATGACCCGCGTCGCACTCATCGCCCACGACGACGAGAAGCCCGAGATGATCGACCTGGCTCAGAGCTACGAATCCACGCTGTCGGAGTTCGACCTCGTCGGGACCGGCACGACGAGCAAGCGAATCATGGCAGAGACCGACCTCACCGTCGAGCGCAAGGAGAGCGGTCCGATGGGGGGCGACACGCAGATCGGCGCTGAGGTCGCCGAGGGCCGGATGGACGGCATCATCTTCCTCCGGGACCCGCTGACAGCACAGCCACACGAGCCGGACATCTCGGCACTTCTGCGCATCTGTGACGTCCACGACGTGCCGCTGGCGACGACGCGAGCCTCAGCAGAGTACATCCTCGAAGGGTTGGTTCGGGACGAAGCCGACGAGTAGTTCAGTCGAGAACCGACCGACAGCAGTCTGATCACTCCGCGTACGTCGGTCGTTCCGCGTACTCGATGGGGTCCCGTTCCCCGATGCGCTGGAAGGCTTCGAGCCGGAAGGCACAGGCGTCACACGTCCCACAGGCCGGTTCGTCGTCCCGGTAACAACTCCAGGTGTCCTCGTAGGGGACGCCGAGTTCGACGCCGCGCTCGGCGATGTCGGTCTTGGACCACTCGACGAAGGGCGCGACGAGGTCGATGTCGGTGTCGGGTTTCGTGCCGGCGTCGATAACGCCCTGGAAGGCGTCGAAGAAAGCGGGTCGGCAGTCCGGGTATCCCGAGAAGTCCTCGCTGTGTGCGCCGATGAAGACGGCCCCGCAGTCGTTGGCCTCGGCGTAGGAGACCGCCATCGACAGCAGATTGGCGTTGCGGAACGGGACGTACGAGGTCGGAATCTCGTCACTGTCGGTGTCGGCGTCCGTCACGTCCATCGAATCGTCGGTCAGCGACGACGCGCCGATCTGGGTGAGATGCCCCGTCTCGACGTGGAGGAAGTCCGCCGCGTCGACGTGGTCGGCCAGCGCGCTGGCGCACTCGTACTCCCGGTCCTCGGTGTTTTGCCCGTAGCTGGTGTGTAGCAGATACAGGTGGTCGTAGCCGCGGGTCTGTGCTTCGTAGGCCGCCGTGGCGCTGTCCATGCCGCCGGAGGCGAGCACGACAGCGCGGGTGTCGTCAGTCATCTGTTGTCGTTCAAGCGGTCAGGTTCCCGGTGCGTCGTTCCAGAGATCGACGTGGAGCCGCGGCGTGTACCGGTAGCCGTACTCCAGCGAGAGGTCAGCGACCGTCTCGCGGGTCGCTTCTAGCTGGTCGCGCGTCTGGCCTTCCGGCATCAGTAACACATCGTCGTCACGCACGCGGGCGGACGCGGAATCGCGGAGTCGCTCGACGAGGCGCTCGATTTCGGCCATGTCCTCGCGGCCCGTGACAACGAACTTCAGCTGCGTGTCGTAGGTTTCGACGAGTTCGGCCAGCGTCGGCACGTCGAGCCGGCGCTCCTCGTGGCGGTCCGCCCACTCGCCGTCGCCGTCAGGGTCGCGGTCGGCCGTCGGCGTACTGGAGGCCAGTTTCGGGCTGACGCTGGCGAGGTCGATAGGGGCATCGGGGACGACGGTCCCGTTGGTCTCGACGGTCGTGTGATAGCCCCGGTCGGCCAGCCGCTCCAACAGGTCCGCGCTCGAATCGTGAATGAGCGGTTCGCCGCCGGTGAGGACGACGTGGTCGGCGTCGTACTCCTCGACAGCCGCGAGCACGTCGTCGACGGTGAACCAGTCGTGAGTCGGCTCCCAGGAGGTGTGATAGGAGTCACAGAACCAGCACCGCAGATTACAGCCGCTGGTCCGGACGAACACGCTCGGGACGCCGGCCAGTCGGCCCTCGCCCTGGAGCGACTGGAACAGTTCGTTGATCGGGAGATCGCCGGTCTCCGCGTCGGCGTCAGATCGTTCGATATCGATCCCGGGCGCGTCGTTTGCGACCGGCATCAGCGGATACAGAGTTCGCTGGTCTCCCGAACGGTGACGACGACATCCGATACCGTCTCCGGGAGGCGGTCAGCGAGGCGTTGCTCCAGTATCGTCGCCATGACCTCGGCTGTCGGCGGGTGGTCGAGGACGACCACGGCGTCGCCGTCGCCGCTGGCGTCGAAAGCCTCGACCAGCGGGTCGCCGGCCTCCAGCAGGAAGCGGTGGTCCCACTCGTCGACCACGTCCGTGATCTCGCCCTTGTCGACGACCCACCCTTCGTCGGTGAGTTCGCCGGTGACGCGGACGGTGATCTCGTAGTTGTGTCCGTGCGGGCGCGAACATTTCCCGTCGTGGTGTAGCAGTCGATGGCCCGCAGAGATCCGGAGCGGCCGGTCGCCGCCGACGACGAGTTCGCGTTCGCCCGCGTCGACGAGCGTATCCTCGGCCTTCGATAGTCGCTGAGACATATCACGGTATTATCGGTCGGTGTCTTAACTCTCACGGGAGCTGGCCAGCCAGTGTCTCTATACCACGGAGATGACAGGGCCGTTCAATGACCGGTATCAGCAGTCGTTGTCGACCGCCGCGAGTCGCCGCTCCATCGCCCGGAGATACTCGGCAGCCGCGTCGGGACAGTCGTTGTCTATTGCGGTGTGTACTTGCTCGCAGCCATGCAGCAACTGCGCCCGTAAATCACACTCCGGGAGTTTGTTCCGACTGACCGTCTCGGCCGTCGCGACTGTCTGTCGAACCGTATCGAACTCAGCCGAGTCGACCGCTGCTTCCCCCGCTTCGGTGAGTTGTGTCAGTACCGCGTGGACGTCGCTGGGCAGATTTCTGGGCACACGCGGCATTAGGTGTCCACGATGATAACAGCCGTGTTGGACGCGTAGCGGTTCAGTGGCGTGGATCGGTCGCGCTACATGGCTACTGTCGCCGGCGGTCATCGGCGTAAGGGATAGGTCACTGCAGTCCACAGAGTCGAGTGTGACACGACGTGCCGTCGAACGGGAGTTCGAGCGCTACCTTTCGGAGTTCGTCGACGAGACGTACGCGGCGTTCGACGTGGCGGCCGTGCTACGCGGGTCAAGCGGGAGCGGGGGCCGCGTCGCGGGCAAACTGCTGAACAACAGCCGCCCGCTGGAACGCCACGTCATTCGGCCGAAACTCCAGTCCTACCAGCAGCAGATACTCGATCAGTTAGAGCCGGTGTTGGATTACGCCGCCACTGACGCGGCGTTCGACGCCTACGCCGACGACGTGCTGGCCCGTGATATCTACTGGAACGGGCTCCGGGACACCGTCCGCGGCGACCGCAGGGACCGGATTCGGGAGCGGCTACTGGCCCGCCAGCGCTCGTTCGGTGACGACCTCGCGCCGCTGGTCGCCGCCGACAGCGACGACTTCTGGACGGCCGTCACCGAGTCCTACGACCGGGAGACGGCGACGGAAATCGTACAGGAACACCTCGAGTTCACCGTCCCGTTGCGGGAAGAGCGGGACGCCTTCGCCTTCGAACTCACCATCGACCCCGGTGAGGTGCTGGGTGGTTTGGCACGAGCCCTGCCCACGCTCGACGTTGAGTTCACCGACGAGGCGCTACGGTCGATGCGACACGCTGAACAGCAGGTCATTCCGACTGCGAAGGCCGACGTGGAACGGGCCTACGAATCGTAGTCAGCGACGCCACTACGACCGTTTTGTACAGGTCCAGCGACCGGCTGGTGGTCCTCACGAGTTTAGTTCGAAAGTGGACACGACGGCCGTCTTGGCACGTGGACGGCCGTTGTGTCAGGTATTGGTGTTGGTGTTGACTGACGACGGCAGGTGTGGTTTACTCACGTCGACTCGGTCTCGGACTCCGCGAGACCGATATAGCATGGGAGCTTGGCAGCGAACACCGGTGACGGCGTTCACGTGCGGCTTCAGTACGTAGACCAGTCGACCTGCCATCGGTTTCCATGTACCCATATGATAAATAACCTACGGAATATGTTACTTCTATACTGAGTAAATCATTATAATCTATCGTCAGTGACCAGAACACCGGAACACGGGCGGGGGCGAAAATACTAGAAATCTGGTAATTCTTTGTCACAGGTCGCGGGAGTTGAACGTCGAGGGAACGGTTCCGGCTTCGCGTCAATCCTCGAAGGGCCAGTCGCCCGTAATCCGCATCCCTTCGGCGAGGTCCTGGGCTTCGAGCGCATCGGCTATCTCCGCGGGGTCTTTGTGGGCGGGCCGCACTGAGTCGTCTGCCAGCGTCACGGCGAGTTCGGTCAGGAGGACGGCCTGCTCGCGGAACGTCCGGGGTTCCAGTTTATCCAGTGTATCGGCGTGAGTGTGGCCCCAGCCACGCCCCTCGCCGCCGGTTTCGCTGGTCACGTGATAGCCGGGGACGCCCCGCCGCACGAACGGCCAGTGGTCGCTGTGGGGGCCTTGCTCCGGTGTGAGCGAGATCGGGTGGTCGAAGCGGTCGGCCACGTCTTCGGCGGCGGTCGCCAACGCGTCGAAGCCGTGGGTGTAACACTTCAGCGTGCGGCCCTGGACGACGCCGTCGAAGTTGAGCACGGCCGTCACGTCGTCGTGAGCAGTTTCGTCGGCCAGGCGGTTCGACCCCACGAGGCCGACCTCCTCGGCACCGAAGACGACGAACTCCACGCGGGTCTCCAGTTCGTCCTCGCGGCCGGCCAGGGCGCGGGCGGCCTCGACGACCATCGCCGTCCCGGCCCCGTTGTCCATCGCCCCCTCCGCGATGTCGTGGGCGTCGACGTGGCTGGTCACCAGCAGTCGCTCGTCGGTGTCCGGTCCCAGTTCGGCGTGGACGTTCTGGCTCGTCGCGTCGGGCGTCTCGCAGTCGACACTGACAGTGATATGGTCGCCGCCGGAGCGACGCGACAGTCGCGCGCCCGTCTCGCTGGCGACACCGATTGCCGGAATTTCGCCGATGGGTGCGTCCGCCGTCCCGACGCTCCCGGTCGGCGGCAGCACGCCCTCGACGTGGTTGCGGTAGATGAACCCCGCCGCCCCGGCCTCGACAGCATGATAATACTTCTCCCGCCGGTGGATGTACCGGTCGTACCAGTCGGGCACGTCGGAGCGGGCTAGCACTATTTCGCCCTCGCAGTCGGCGTCCTCGAAATCCGCCGGAAGCCCGTGACCCACATCGACCAGTTCACCGGTCGCCTCGCCAGCCGGCGACCGCGGCAGGGCGATGCACTCGTGGGCCTGGGTCGCGACCGGCGACCCGTCGGCGTGGACAGCGCTGTCACCGCGTTCCCAGCCCTGAATCCCGAACTCGGAGAGCCGAGCGCCCCGCGCGTACTCCGCCAGCGCGTCCCGGGTCGCTTCTGCGGCCGCCCGTTCGCCGTCGCTGCCCGCCATCCGGTTCCCGATGTCGACCAGTGTTTCGAGGTGGTCCCAGCCGACCGTGCTGGTGAACGTCTCGCCGATCCAGTCGGTGTCGTCCATACCACGCAGTGGGGGCGTTGTGGGTTTGAAATTGGGGGTGCGCGACCGGCAATGGCCAGCGATTACGGCGACGCGAGCGGCCCGTACCGGCTGGCGACCCCGTATCCCAGAAGCGCCACTGCAGTGCTAGCGAGGCCGAAGAGAAGCAAGGAGAGAAGGAGGTCAAGCGGCGTGACGGCTATGACTGGCCGCTCCAAGAGACGGTAGAACGCCGAAAAGAGCCCACTACCGAAGACGGCCGCGGCGAGAAACCCGCCGAAACTGGCGAGGCCGACAGCGAAGGCGGCGACAGTGCAGTATCGCTTGGACAGGTCGCGCCGCGTGGCGTCGACGTACACCAGCGCGGCGGCGGCCGGCGAGACGAACAGGGCGACAACAACTGGGAGGAGGGTCATAGTCGGACAGTTGGCCGCAGGGCTACATAAACTCGGTTCCCGGTTGCGGGCCGGTCAGGAGCCCGGAGTCGCCGTCCCCGGTATTTTATCCAGGGCCCGCGAAGCCGGCCCATGCGCGCGGCAGTGCTTGAGGCGTACGGCGAACCGCTTGCGGTCCGGGACCGGGACCCACCGACGCCGGACCCGGACGGGGCCGTCGTCGAAGTCGAGGCGTGTGGGGTCTGCCGGAGCGACTGGCACGCCTGGCAGGGCCACGGCGACTGGGCCGACGACGACGTGCCGCTGGGACAGGTGCTGGGCCACGAACCGGCGGGCCGCGTCGTCGCGACCGGCGACCAGGTGTCGACGGTATCGCCCGGCGACCGCGTCGTCGTGCCGTTCAACCTCGGCGACGGGACCTGTGGCTACTGCCGGAACGGCCACGGAAACGTCTGTACGGACGGGTGGGCGCTCGGATTCGAACCGTCGGTCCCGGGCGCGTTCGCCGAGCAGGTGGCCGTCCCGCGGGCCGATTATAACCTCGTGGAACTGCCCGATAGCGTCGGGTTCGACGCCGCGGCGGCGCTTGGCTGTCGGTACGTCACGGCCTTCCACGCGCTGGCCCATCGGGCCGATATCGCTGCCGGGGACCGAGTCGCAGTCCACGGCTGTGGCGGCCTCGGGCTGGCAGCCGTCCAGATCGCGTCGGCGCTGGGTGCGAACGTCATCGCGGTCGACATCCGTGACGAACCGCTGGCGATGGCCCGCGATGTGGGTGCGAACACTGTTGTTGACGCCATCGCCGTCGAGGACGTGCCGGCGGCTATCAAGAGCGAAACTGACGGCGGCGCGGAGGTGTCCGTCGACGCGCTGGGCCGGGCCGAGACCTGCCGGAACAGCGTCCGGAGCCTCCGCCCCCGGGGCACGCACGTTCAGGTCGGACTGACGACCGACGCCGAGCGCGGCGAGGTCGCGCTGCCGACCGACTGGATCACGCGCTGGGACATCGACGTGCGTGGGTCCCGCGGCATGCCGCCGTCGCGGTACGACGAACTCCTTCGTCTGGTCGCCGACGGGACGCTCAGTCCCGGGAAACTCGTCACAAATCGGGTCGCACTCGAGACAGTTTCGGAGCGGCTGGCGGCGATGACTGACTACGGAACCGACGGCATCGAACTGGTGACGGCGTTCGGACCGTAGCGGACACGCTTTTCCCGTTTCCGCCTGATCGTGGAAGTATGTCCGACACACTGCGCGAAGCTGTCACCGAACCAGTCCGGGACGCTGTCCCGTTTCTGGTCATCACTACCCTGTGGGTTGTCGTGATGCTCGTCCTCTACGGCCTCTTTCTGGCGACCAAGCCGGGTGAGATCACCTACGACGCCTGGGTCCACGCGACAGTGTTCGTCGTCCCGGCTATCGGGTTTCTGGGACAGGTACTCCAGCAGGCGCTGTCGGGCCAACACCGGGCGTGAGCGGCCGCTCTCATACTGTCGGCTGTAATCGCGTGAAGAATATTGCTGCCTCGGGGTAGCGAATACCGTCACGAAGTTACAGCCCGCAGTCTCACTTCCAGGGGTTCGGGACCAGTTCGGCCTGCACCGTCGCGCCGACGGCGAGATGCGTGTCGGTCGTCGGCTCGGCGATACAGAGCAGGACGTAGCCGTCCGCCAGATGCTGCTCTTTGAGCGCCCGCGGTGGGCGGTGATGGACCACGTAGCCGGACAGCAGACGAGCGGTACAGGTCCCGCACGCGCCGGTTCGACAGCCGAACGGAAGCCCGATATCCGCGGCCTCGGCGGCGTCGAGTACCGTCCCACCGTCCGGTACCGAAACCGTCTCCGTCCGGTCGCTGTCCCGCCAGTCCAGCAGGACCTCTGTCATCGGCCATCCAGTCGCGCCGTCCTCATTGCCAGACGTCGCTGGTACAGTCCCCGTCGGGCCACCGGATCTCGTGGGCGCGAGCAGGGCCTTCAGGCAGGTCGCCGAAGTCCACGAGGAAGTCACGGTCCAGCGACATCGTCCCCCGCCTCGGGTCCACGTCGGCTTTGAGCATCACTGACCCCTTCTCGGCCTCCTCGGGGAAGAACTGGTTGTCCCACGAGGAAAACAGCGACGTCGTCCAGTAGAGGCGCTCGCCGTCGAGCGAGAGCTGGAGCATCTGCGGTCCGGCGACGATATCGCGACCCTGGACCTGCTCGATGTCGCCGAAGTAGCCGCCGATGGAGATGGAATCGGCCTTTCGAGGGTTCGATGGGTCCGAGATATCGTACATCCACACCTCGCCGTGGAGCCAGTTCGACCCGAAGAGGTAGCGGTCGTCCATCGAGATGAGGATATCCGTCACCAGTGCCGGCACCGGCATGTCCCACCCCTCGTGCTCGCGGTCGTCGAACTCGATGACCGGTTCGGCGCGATATTCACCATCCGATTCGTGGAAATGGATGATGTTCGAGGACAGCGCCGCACCGACGTAGCCGTGCGTGCTCTCGGGCGTGTGCAGGAAGCGGGCCTCCAGGGGAATCAGGCCGTCCTCGCCGAGGTCGATAGTCTGCTCGACGACACCGTCCTCCCAGTCCCAGAAATTGAGCCGCTGGCCGTATTTGCCCTCCTCGACGTCTTCCAGGTCGAAGCCGGGGTAGTACGTCTTCGGGGCGGCCCACTCCGTCGACAGCATCACGTTCTGGCGGGGCTGGTACCAGTAGTCGTAGTTCATCTCGATCTCGCCGGGCGGGTCCCACCGCCCCTGCACCTCGAAGTCGTCGTTCAGTTCGAGGAAGCCGCCGGGCAGGTCGCCGTCGGCGTCGCCCAACATGGAAATGAGAATCTCACCGTCGGGGATGCAGTGGACGGTGTGGGGCGCGGAGAGGTCGTGGTCGTACACCTCCTCCGGTTCGATGACTTTCGTCAGTTCAGGGTCACGGCGCTCCTTTGTGTCAACAATGTGGATGCGGGAAGACCGCTGGCCGGGAATGACGAGGTGTCGGCGCTCCAACCCCTCCATGTGGCACGACGACGAGCAGGCGTTCCACCCGAAGTGGTGGAGTTCGTCGCCCTTGTTCGGCATCTCGACCCGGTTGATGATTTCGCTGTAGGTTTCCGAGTCGGGGTCTACGTCGACGACGGCCAGGAAGTCCGGCGCGTCGACGTCCTGACCGACGTGGAGGCCCATCACGTACGCGGTCCGTTCGGGCTCGGCTTCCTCGATGGCCGCCTGCGGAGTGGCGTATCCCGGTCCCTCGTGGTCGTGGTGCTCGTGGTGGTCGTGTGTCCCGCTCTCGGCTGGCTGTTCTGCGTCACTCATGCTAGTTAGTTACATGCACATTACATTTTAGCGATGTGTTCCGGGATGAAACAGCCGGTACATGCGGCGCGGTAATGGCGGCGTCCGGATCGATTCATCGGCCCATATTGGCCTCAGACCAGTTGCCGCCAGCTCCACGACGGCTCCCAGTCGAACAGCCCCTCAGCCTTCGTCGTGTCGATCAGCGCCGCGTAGGGGTTCCCGTCGTCCGTCGGCCGGTAGTCAGCATCTGGATACAACTCCGCTGCGAGTTCGGCGCTCGGCGTCTCGGCGCTCGTGTCCGGAGCAGAAACCCAGACCCGTTCGTGGCCGTCGAACGACGCCTCGACGGCCCGCTCGACCAGAGAGACCGCGTCGGTGGCATGAACGTAACCACAGAGGGTGTTACGCTGGGTGTGGAAGTGCTCGGAGTTCCGGAGTCCGGGGAGCGTCCGGTCAGCCTCGACGAACGTCTCCCGGGCCAGGTCGTCGTCAACGACCCACGGGAACCGAAGCGACGAGATGGTGTTCGGCGCATCCGCTTTCCGGCGGGCGAACCCGTCGGCGGTGTTCTCCAGCGCCTGTTTGCCCATGCCATAGGGCGTGGACGGCGTGAGCCGGTGGGTTTCGTCGACTGGGAGGTAGTCGACAGTGATGGCGTCAGGTTCGAACCCGCCGCCGATAGCGCTGAAACTCGACGCCAGCACAGCCGTGTCGACGCCGAGTTCGCCGGCCGCCTCCAGCACGTGATAGCTGGACATGACGTTGCTCTCGTAGGTCCGGTATCCGGGTGTCTGTTCGGGCGAGGGGATCATCCCGAGGTGGACGACGGCATCGGGGTCGCCCTTCGCGAGTGCACCGTACACCTCGCCCGCATCGAGCAGGTCAGTCCTGATGTATGCGTCCGAATGGTCCTCCTCCCGTTTACCACGGGAGAGATTGACCGTTCGATACCCTTCGGATGCCAGGTGTTCAAGGACGTGCTTGCCGACACGCCCGTTCCCACCGGTGACAGCGACGGCTTCAGGCATACGTGGGGGTGCTGGGCACAGCCCCAAAACAGTCCCGCAGGGCCTACGACTCCATCAGCGACCGCCGAACCGCGTCCTTGATCGGCGTCTGGTCGATCGGCACGATATCCTGCAGATCCATTTCCGGGTCGACCGTGACCGGGTTCCGCATACTCTCGGCCAGCGGTCGAGCAATGGCGTACTGTACATCTGTCGTGAAGCGAAGCCAGTGCGAGGACAGACCCGGCGTCATCACTGGTACGGGAACGATAAACACCCGCTTGCCCTTCTCGGCGGCGGTGAGTTTCAGCAACGACTCGTAGGACCACACCGACGGCCCGCCGATGTCGTAGGTCTCGCCGCGGGTCTCGTCGGCACCGAGTAACTCCACGAGGTACCTGATAGCGTCGTCGACACCGATGGGTTGGCAGGGCGTGCGGACCCACTTGGGGACGAGCATCAGCGGCAGGCGATCAGTCAGGTCGTCGACGATCCGGAAGCTCGCGCTTTCCGGGCCGATGATGACCGCCGCCCGGAGTACCGTCAGGTCGAACGAGCCCTCTGCAAGTACTGACTCGACTTCGCGCCGCGACGCCAAATGGGGTGAGAGGTTCTCCTCGTCACCGCTGATACCGCTGAGATAGACGACCCTGTCGACGCCCGCAGCCGACGCCGAGTCGGCGAACCGGCGGGCGTAGCGACGGTCTAACTCGGCGAAGTTCTCGGAGGTGAGCGAGTGGATAAGGTAGTATGCGACGTCGATATCGTCACAGAGGCCATCGAGGGACTCTAGCTCGCCAAGGTCGCCCTCAAACGGCTCAACCCCGTCAGGGAAGGATTCCTCGCTCGCGCTCCGTGAGAAAGCCACCACCTCGTGGCCTGCTTCGTTCAGGGCACGAACCAGTCGCTGTCCGATGAATCCGGTCGCACCCACAACGAGCACACGCATGTGTTCGTACCTCGGCTCGGAACCCCAAGGACGTTGCGGCGGTCACGCGTGAGTCGCTCCGGATAGGGTGGGAACCGCTAGGTTCGAAACGAAGAACAGTGGCTATCGCTCTAGACCCTGCATCGGATAGCGCCGTTGCTTTCCGTCCTAATTTAATAGTCACTGGCGAAAGCACATACAAATATGGAGAGGAAATATCCATATACTTCCTATAGCAAATTAAATGTGCCAGTAACAAGTTCAAAAAGAGTTTTTACTTATATACTTTCTATTTTATAGTTATCAACGGCGTTATTTGAAGGTGAAAACTGCCAAAGAAGTGTAAAAGAGGTTCGAACACTCCGAAAGTGGTACTCTGATCAGAAACAGACCTGTAACAACGTCCCGTCGCCCAAATTAGTACAGGGTGTCTACAATCGAATCATCGAGGTCCGCGAACCGGTCGTGTGATCGAGTCCCCCTTTCCTCTCGGGTCCGATGATGAACGGATTCATCCCGACGACGCGGACGGACTCACCGGCGGCCAAGAGGGCCGCGATGCTAGTCTGGGCTGATTCACTTAGCATGAACGTGACCACCGCCTACTCGGGTATGAGCTTCGTAACGGGCGGCCAGAAGACGCGCGATGAAGTATGTCTGATTGGCTCCGGGTAGGTCGATATCGGCATCGGCGGAGACCAGTTCGTCCAGGTCGGCAGTGACTCGCCCGTTCGGGGAGTACCGGTCGCTGTCGAAATCAAGTGTCGCGTCACGGGGGATATTAGCGTTCTCAAGCACTGCGGACTCGTCGATGACCGCGTCGTAAATTGCCACCTTGGTCTCGCGTTCGAAGCCGTGTGTTTTGATGAGCAGACTTTGCTCTTCGCTTCCAGTGACTGTGCCGTTGGATCACTCAGAGCCTCTGATTAGCCGAGAGCCCGCTAGTCGTGCAGATCCATCGGTTCACCGGCATCGCCACGGAGATACTCAATATGTCTGAAAGTATGTCCGATGATTTGGAACGGCTCGAATAACGGATGTACGCTCGTTAGACACGGGAAGGAGAGACGAAATTTACCGGAATAGGCCTTCCTATCGTGGTCTGCCGGTAGACAGAGTCTACTCCGAGCGAGCGCAAATAACAGCTATCCGGGTGCAGTCGTTGTCCCCCGATATGGAACCAGGGGATAGCAATCAATTGTCCCGACTGCCCGAACTGTGACCGTCGGTTTCGTGGACCAGTGTGTGAGGTTCCAGCTCGAACTGATTCCTCAATCTCGGGTAGCTAGTCACGGGTAGATAGTCCAGTGAATGCCGATATCATAATTATTATTACTTCCGGACTGGACCCCAAGGTGTATGCCAGCGAAGATCAGCGTCCACAGCGGCCAATCTATCGACCGGATTTCCGAGAACATCTACGGTCACTTCGCGGAGCATCTCGGTCGATGTATATACGGCGGCATCTGGGTCGGCGACGACGACCGCGTACCGACCGAGGAGGGCATCCGCATGGACACCGTCGAGCTACTGCAAGACCTTGACATGCCTGTCCTGCGGTGGCCCGGCGGCTGTTTCGCCGACGACTACCACTGGGAAGACGGCGTCGGCCCGCGCGAGGAGCGGCCGACGCGACGAAACCTCTGGTGGGCGCAGGGTCGGGAAGAGCGCTACGTGGAAACCAACGAATTCGGAACCGACGAGTTCCTCGAACTCTGCCGGCTGGTCGACACCGACCCGTATCTGGCGGTCAACGTCGGTTCCGCGACCCCCGAGGAGGCTCTCGACTGGATCGAGTACTGCAACTCCGACGGCGATACGGACCTGACTAAACGGCGTGCTGAGAACGGCCACGAAGAGCCATACGATGTCACGTACTGGGGCATCGGCAACGAGAACTGGGGCTGTGGCGGCCGCTTTGCGCCCGACGAGTACGCCGACCAGTACCGTCGTTTCGCGAACTACCTCAGCGGCTTCGACGACCACATCAACCCCGGCTCGACGGAGTTCATCGCCTGCGGGCACATCACCGAAGAGTGGAACGAGGCGTTCTTCGAGCGACTCGACGGCGGAATGGAGTTCGGCCCCGGGACCTTCCTGGGGATGGGGTCGCCGTACAAACTGCTGGATCACTTCTCGGTCCACCGGTACTATCAGGCCGGCGACGACGCCGACTTCTCGGACGAGCAGCACTACCGGCTGTTCGCCCGAGCAGAAAAGATCGCGGACGACATCGACAGCGCGGCTGAGACGATTTCGGCGTACGTCCCGCGGGGAGACGTCGGAATCATCGTCGACGAGTGGGGGACCTGGCACCCGCAGGCGACGCCGGACAACGGCCTCGAACAGGAAAACACTGTCCGGGACGCGCTTGCGGCGGCGGGTGTTTTCGACATCATGCACGAGCGAGCCGACGTCGTCTCGATGGCAAACATCGCTCAGACGGTCAACGTCCTCCAGTGTCTCGTCCAGACAGACGAGGACAGCGCGTGGACGACGCCGACCTATCAGGTGTTCGATCTGTATCAGAACCACAGCGGAAACACGGCCGTCGAGGCGAACGTCAACGCGGACAAGAAGTACTTCGACGAGGAGGACCACGACGTACCCCTGGTCTCGGCATCGGCATCCGTCGGCGACGACGAGCTGTTCGTCACTGCGTCGAACCGAACCATCGAACAGACCGAGACGGTCGAAGTCGAGGTCGACGGGGCGTTCGGCAACCCCTCGGGAACAGCCTTGTTCCGAGAGAAAGGCCCCAGAGCGTATTCGACGGCGGTCAACGCGGCCGAGTTCGAGGCTGAAGACATCTCCGTCTCCGAAGCTGGCGAGGGAAGCTACGCCGTCGACATCCCGGCATCGTCGGTCGTCGGCGTCACGTTCACGAAGTAACGGTCGCGGGGACAGCCACCGCCAGAGTGACCGATACGCCAGTCATCGGGGGTCGGTCCGGCCGATTGCCGGACCTGATCCTCTGTACCGTTGATGCACGCACTTGAAGCAAACTGCGAGTTCCGGTCTAGCTGGTCATCAGCACATCCCTGGCGCTGCGTACGGCCGTTCTGTTCCGGTAGTCGGGAACCGAGGAAGGCAGTCGCCGTGCTGTCGGTCGCTAGCACGCGCGGCCACCTTCTGATATCACTATCTACCAACCCACCTGGCCCTAATCTTCCGCACTTTGTATCCAAGTTAGGGCATTATAGATATGTTATTTCTCATGTATGACTTTATTTGGTATTTTAATGTAGTTTTCCCTAGCTTTGTCCTAGTCGAACCAAAATCTGAATATGTATTCGGAAATGCGCCTATGGACTTGATCCAGATGTGCTCACTCTGTTGGGCGCATCTGGCAGGGCTCAAACCGCTCTTGTGCTGCTATTCGCTCGTCACGTCTGTGCCTCGCGGAATGGCGGGCGGCGAGGGATTTGAACCGAAACCAGACGTGCTCGCTCCGCTGCGCGCGACTGTCAGGGTTCAAATCACTCTTCGGTTCGAGATTCGACTCCTCATGTCCGTTCGTCGCCAGAATCACGGGCGGCGAGGGATTTGAACCCCCGACCATCTGGTCCGGAACCAGGCGTTCTGTCCGCTGAACTAGCCGCCCACAAAAGGTGCTATCAGACTGTCCGTCTTAACGGTTGTGAACCCCAGCGTCAGGGCGACTCGCCGGTCTCGATGGTGAACTCGCTGGTCGGATAGGCGACACAGGTCAGGCAGTACCCTTCCTCCATGTCGTCGTCCATCAGCGAGTCGTTGTTGCTGTGGCGGATGTAGTCCGTCGCCGGGCCGTCCTCGATGTGGCCGGCACAGGAGATACACTGGCCCTCGCGGCAGGCGTAGGGGAGGTCCCAACCCTCCTCTTCGCCGGCGTCCAGAATCGTCTCGTTGTTGGCGACTTCGATTGTCTCGCCCTCCTTGGCGAATTCGATCTCGTAGTACTCGACGTCGTCGTCGGCGATATCGTCGGGGTCGAAGCCTTCGTCTTCTTCCTCGGCCTCTTCACCTTCGCCGAGTTCGCCTTCGGCCTCACCAGCCGGAATCGCGGTGGCACCGCCACCACCGATAGAGCGGTTGTACGGCTCCGGAAAGTCCGTCTCGGGGACCGTCGCGGCCCGCTGCTCGAGAACCTCCTGAGAGATGTCTTCCGGTGCCTCCCAACCGGTCCCTTTGGCGTAGTGGAGCGCGACCACCAACAGGGTGAGCGTGCCCCCGGCGGCGAGTCCAACGAGTTCTACCATGTGCACGGCTATGGAATACTGGTTTAATTAGCTGTTGTTTCAGCGCTCGAATACCGCCGACACCGCTTGACGGAGCAGCCCTCTACCCCGAACGGGAGCACAGGAAGCTATCCGCTATCGGTCGTATTCCTATTCCCGGCGCGGAACGTCGTGGCGACCGAAGCCGTACCGGAGTCGGCTGGCGAGGCGGCGCGAGAACCGACCGTCGTCGGCCCGCGAACCGAACCGCTCGGCCAGCGCCTGGTAGATGAGCGGCACCGGGACCTCCTGTTCGAGCGCCTCCTGAACGGTCCAGGTGCCGGTCGATCCGCCCTCGACGCGGTCAGCGACGTCGCCGAGGTCGTTGCCCTCCTCGCGGAACGCCTCCTCGCAGAGTTCCAGCAGCCACGAGCGGATGACGGCCCCGTTGTTCCAGGTGTTTGCGACCGATTCCAGATCGAGGTCGTACCGGCCGTTAGCCAGTAGTTCGAAGCCCTCGCCGTAGGTCTGCATCAGCGCGTACTCGACGCCGTTGTGAACCATCTTGACGTAGTGACCGGAGCCGGCTGGCCCCATGCGGTCGTGACCATCGGGGCCGGTCGCGACGGCGTCGAAGACGGGGACCAGTTCGTCGTAGGCCCACTGCGGGCCGCCGACCATCAGCGAGAAGCCCAGTTCCGCACCGGCCGGCCCGCCGGAGGTGCCACAGTCGAGGTACGCGGCGTCAGTCGACTCGGCGCGGCGGACCGAGTCCTCGAAGTAAGAGTTCCCGCCGTCGACCACGACGTCGTCGCCGTCGAGTGTCGGAGCCAACTCGTCCAGCGCGGCGTCGACCGGGTCACCGGCCGGGACCATCAGCCAGATGCGCTTCTCCGGGCCGAGCTGTTCGGCGAGATCCTCGATTGAGGACGCCGGTCGAGCCCCGGCGTCGGCCGCCTCGGCGACGCTCTCCTCGTCGATATCGAAGACGACGACCTCGTGGCCGGCTTCGAGTACGCGGTCGACGACGATGCGGCCCATACGTCCGAGTCCGATGACGCCAAGTTCCATACCGGGGGGTCGCCGACCGAACAGGTAGGGGTTGCGGTTCGTCGTACTGCCGGCTGTCCCTCGGTGTAGATATCTACCACCCCGAGGCATTTTCCTCACGTGAGTACAGCCGGCAGTATCCGGAAAAGCGTAGCACGGACACCACCCGTGCCGTCGTCAGTCATGGCGCCGTCACCAACCGGCTGTCTCGGAAGCGGTCGTGGGGAGCGAGTGATTGCCACGAATGCTGTCCCGTACTGCACTGAGTAGTCCAGTTCTGGAACGCAAAAAATCTACGGAATACAATCACATCATCCGTGATAATTCGGGGACCATCGCCGTTTTGTTCCGGCCACTCCTGGTGGGAATATGGACGACCGCATACGCGAACACGCCCGGATTCTCGTCGACTGGAGCGCTCGCATCGACGCGGGCGACGACGTGGTCGTGGCCGTCGAGGACGGGGCCCACGACCTCGCAGTCGCCGTGGCCGAGCAGCTCGGCGACCGCGGCGCGAACCTCCTGTCGACGTACCAGTCGGACGAACTCACGCGGGCCTACCTGCAGGCCCACGACGGGTCATTTCCCGAGGACCCCGAGTACGAACTGGCGCTGTACGAACGGGCCGACAGCGTGCTGTTCCTGAAGGGGTCGAGAAACACCACCGAGACGGCCGACATGGACAGCGACCAGCGGCAAGCGTACTCGACGGCCCGACAAGAGATCAGGGAGGCCCGACTGGATACCGACTGGGTGTCGACCCAGCACCCGACGCGGGCGATGGCCCAGCAGGCCGGGATGGCCTACGCCGACTACGAGGACTTCGTCTACGACGCGACACTACGGGACTGGGAGGCGCTGGCGGAAGAGCAGGCCCAGTTGAAGGGGATCCTCGACGACGGCGAGGAGGTCCGTATCGTCGCCGATGGGACGGACATCACGCTGTTCATCGACGGCCGGGTCGCCGTCAACTCCGCCGCCAGCGTGGCCTACGACTCGCACAACCTCCCCTCCGGCGAGGTGTTCACCGCGCCCTACGACACCGCCGGCGTCGTCACCTTCGACGTGCCGATGACCATCCAGGGCCGCCGGGTGAAAAACGTCGAGATGACGTTCAAAGACGGCGTCGTCGTCGACTGGTCGGCCGAACAGGGGGAGTCGGTCATCGACGATATCATCGGGACCGACGGCGGTTCCCGCCAACTGGGCGAACTCGGCATCGGGATGAACCGCGGCGTCGACCGCGTCACCGACAACATCCTCTTCGACGAGAAGATGGGCGGGACGGTCCACCTCGCGCTCGGGCGCGCGTACGACGCCTGCCTGCCGGAGGGCGAATCGGGCAACGACAGCGCCGTCCACGAAGACCTCATCACGACGATGGGCGAGGGGTCGCGGCTCGAAGTCGACGGCGAAGTCGTCCAGAAAGACGGCCTATTCCGCTGGGAAGACGGCTTCGAGGGGTAGCGTCGCGGGACTGCGGTGCTGTGGGCCGGGAGCAAGTATCGCGGTGCAGCGGGCCGGGAGTGCCCTGCGTGGCGCGACCCGGGGAAGGGCAGGTCTGCCGAGGCTGTGCTGATGATGTACCGCGAGCGGAGCGAGCGGTTTCACTCCGAGCGCGGCCCCCGGCCGCGACTCGGAGGTCGTTTTTGTACTAAATTTTTGCGAGTGGGGGTGCCCACAGGCCGCGAAGCGGCCGAGGACACCCCCCGAAGTAAAAATTTAGATTGAGAGGAACTGCGACACCAGCCACTTGGTAAACGTCCCGGTAACAGCGCCGATCCAGGACAGAATCACGAAGTGCATGTAGGTGTTGGCGTTGTGGCCGCCGTCGACGGTCCGAATCATCAGCGAGGACAGCATCGCGCCGAACATGATAATGATGATGAGCAGGAACTCGATAAGCGGGATGTTGTAGACGCTGGTGTTGATGAGCGACGCGGCGTCGAGCCGGCTCCCAGTGCTCAGGTTGAGCGACATGTCGGCGAGGATGTTGACGACCTGCAGGCCGATGAAGAAGGCGAAGGTCGATGCAGCGGTCATCCCGTAGAGGAGGCCAACGAGGGTCGTCGCCGCTTGCTTGCGCTTCTGACGGAGTTGCAGCACCTGGTTCATGTTCTCGGAGATGAGCTCGCCCAGTTGCTTCGGCGACCCACCCATCTCGCGGCCGATGAGGTACATCTCGGAGAAGGTCTGAATGAGGTAGGAGCGACAGTCTGCGGTGAAGAACCGCCAGGCGGACGTCGGCTCGATCCGCATGTTCAATCGCTTGTAGAGGTTGTCGATGTTGGGCGAGAGCGCGCCGAAGTCCTTCTTCCGGAGGGTACGAAGCACCGCACCGGTCGTCGACTGCTTCGCGCCCTCGGTCGCCCCGAGCGCACGGATGAAGTTCGGGAACTCCGAATCCCGGTCCTTGATGCGCTGTTCCTCCTGCCGGAAGACGATGCCGGGGATGAGCATCGGCGTGATCGGCGCGGCGGCATAGAGGGGCAGCGGCACCGAATCGAACATGAAGAAGAGGTCGTTCAGCGTGATCGGCGAGATCCCGAGCATCCCGCCCAGCGTGATGAACACGAGCACCATCGACAGCCCCACGCCGGCGGCCATCGATTTATTGAGCTTGGACTCAATCGGCGAGGGGTAGTCGACCGGGTGGAACCACACCGGGTCGTAAGGGGCCATCGAGCGGATGGCGAGGTAGAACCCGGTCTGGACGAACACGAACATCACGATGACGGCGCTGACGGTCATCGTCGGGTTCGTCCCGGTCAGCACCGGGAGGACGACGGCGAACACCAGCGCGAACGTCATCGACAGGATCATCGACAGGTAGAGGTCCTTCATCACTTCCAGGCTGTCGAGTGAGCTCTTGTACACCGTCGAGTAGTGCTGGATGATCTGCTCCTGTTCGGTCAGGAGGTAGTCGTCGAGTCCCTGGCCCGCGCCGAGCGTGTACGCGAGGCGGTCGAAGAAGTCCGAAACCGCGCGGCTCGGGACCTGTTTGGCGCGGCGACGGCAGGCGTCGTCGAGGCTCAGGTTCCAGGTGTCGACCAGCTGGACGATTCGGTGCATCTCCATCGCGAGTTCGCCGTACTCGTCTTCCTCGGCCAGCGTTCGGAACACCTCCATCCGGTCGATCTTCGTCGTCGCCAGCACGGTCATGTGCGTGATAAGCAGATGAAACCGATTGTTGAGTTCGCGTTTGCGCTGGCTCAGCAAGATTTTTGGGTAGAAAACTGCCGACCCCATCACCAGGAATCCGAGCAACGGGATAGGAGCACGGATCGCGAACGGGACGTCAAGCAGGAAGGCGACAATCGTGGAGATGATGAAGAAGGCGACGGCCGGCAGCAGGATGAGGAAGAGATACCGCTCTAGCGGGATCGACATCTGGCGGTAGGACTCGACAAGCGACTGTATGGTCTCAGAGATCGTCAGGTCGAGGTCGCTCTCGGCTTCACCCTGTGCCATCGTTAGTCCGGCCTGGCCATGTTGAACGGAATCCCTTCGACGCCGTCGCGCTGGAAGTCCGAGATGAAGTCGTTGACTTCGTGATACCCAAGAATCCCCTCCTGGATAGCCCGCTCGATGAGGTTCGCGCGGAACTCGAGGTCGTCGTAGATGTCACGCGTGTCCTCGTACCCCAGGAGGGTCGCGATCTGCTCTTCGAGGACGAAGGAGTTGTTCATCCCCTGGAAGATGATCTCGTCCTCGACGGGGTCCCAGTTGAACACCTGCCGGGTGACGACACCGTCCATCTCCTTCGAGTACCCCTCGATCTCCTGAACGCTCGTCACGCGGCGAAGGACCTGGTCGCCCTGCTTGACGCGGTTCTGGAACAGCGCCACGTCGGCCACGTCCATGAACGTCTCGGGGACATTGATCGGTTCGCCGGTGAAGCGCTGAATCATGGAGACGATGTCGCTCGCGTGGAAGGTCAGCATCACCGGGTGGCCGGTCTGGGCGGCCTGGAACGCCATCCGCCCCTCCTCACCACGAACCTCCCCGACGATGATGTAGTCGGGGCGGGAACGCAGTGCGGCCGCGACCAGGTCGAACATGTCGATGCTGGTCCCCTCGTCTTCGCCCTCACGAGTGAGGAGTTGCTGCCAGGTGTTGTGCGGGGGCAGCACCTCGGCGGTGTCCTCCGCGGTGTAGATCTTCGCGTCGTCGGGGATGAACGAGGTTATCGCGTTCAGCGTCGTCGTCTTCCCGGACGCCGTCTCCCCGACCACGAACACCGTCTGCTCGTTCTCCAGACAGAGCCAGAGATACGCGGCCAGTTGCGGCGACAGCGTCATCCACTTGGTAATCTGGAAGATAGACAGCGGAACGTCGTCGCCCTGACGGATAGTGAGCGAGGGGCCCTTCAGGCTCACGTCGTCGGAGTAGATGAGGTTCAGACGCGACCCGTCCGGGAGCGTCGAGTCGACGATGGGGTCCGAGTCGGAGACCGGGTCGCCCATCCGCTCGCCCATGTTGCGGAGCCACTGGTCGAACGACTCCTCGGTCTCCCACTCGACAGTGGTTTCGAGCATGCCGTAGACCCCGTGATCGACGTGGCACTCGCTGCGGCCGATGACGTGAATGTCCTCGTTGGCCGGATCGCGCATGACCGGTTCGAGCGGGCCGAGGCCGACGATGTCGCGGTTCAGCCGGTAGAGGATGTTCTCGTAGGTCTCCTGCGTGACCTCGACGCTACTCACGTCGGTCAGGTTCGAGAGGCGCGTGAGGACGCCGCTGTCGCTGTCCTCGTCCCGGACCTTCGTTGTCTCCTGCAGGAGTTCCTCGATACGGTCGTCGAACTGGGCTTCGTTTTCGGGCGCGGGCTTGTTGACGCTGCGCTGGAGCAGACGGTTCCGGACCTTTCCGAAGACGGCCCGCTCGTCCTCGTCAAGTTCCGGCTCGATGGCGTAGTACTTCATGTCCTGGCCCACGTCGCCGTAGATATGACAGAAGATGGGGCCGCCGACCGGGTAGAGCACGTTCGGCCGGTTCGTCTCGTACTCGTCGTCGGCCTCGTCGATGAGCATCGGGAACTCACCGGTGATCTGCTTGAACTTCTTCAGGTGGTCCCGGAGGTGGGGCCGCCGCGCTGCCATCTGTCGAAGTTCGTCCGACGGTTTCGCACGTCCGTGGTCTGTCATATCTTATGTCACCTCTAAGCGACGCTGCGCGATTCGATGACGATGCCGGTTCCCGAACGCACCGAGAACCCGATAGTGTCACCGACCTGTTCGCCCATGCCGGCGAATCGAAGGACGTTGACCTGCCGGCGCACGTCGTTGCCGACCTCGATCATTTCAAGTTCGATGAACACGTCGGCGATGGCCCGGAACGGGCCGATTGCCTCCTCGTCTAGCGTCGACGGGTCGACGGTGAGCATGATGCACTTGCCCTGTGAGATGACGTCCCGGAAGTAGGAGATGACCTCCAGTGCGGCCTGGCGCTCCTCGTTTTGCCGGACGAGGGCCTCGAACTTGGGGTCGTTCCGGAGGATGGCGTCGAACGTGTCGATGACGATGACGTCGGCGTCCCACATCACTTCCGCCTCCATCAGCCGCTTGAGGAGTTCTTTCCGCTCAGACTGTTCGTCACCGCCAGTGAGTGCGTTCGACTCGCCGATGTCGGCATGCAGGAACAGCACGTCCTCGTCGAGGATGTGGTCGACCATGTCATACGACAGCGAGTGCATCTGGTCGAGGAAGCTCCCGACAGTGAGCTCCGTCGAGAGGTAGGTCACCTCGTGGCCCTCTTCACAGAGGCCGTAGGTGAACCGCTGGCTCATGGCGGATTTGCCGGCCCCGTAGTCACCCTCGACGAGGATGATGCTGCCGGGTGGGATACCGCCGCCCAGTTCCTTGTTCAGTCGGTCGTGATCGTCCAGTCCGAGCGAGAATAGGTCAGTACTTGCGATACTCATGTGTTGAACTCGAACACCTCCTCGTCGCCGTTGGCGATGAGTTTGACGCGGTGGTCGCTATTGCTGTCGAGGTTACGGTTGATCTCGACTCGGACGACATCACCGGGCCGCCAGCTGTCACCGCCGTCGGGCTCCAGCGTCACCGTGTAGTCACTGGCGAAAGTGCCGTCGACGAACAGATCTATCTGCCCGGGGACCGGAGCCAACGTCTCCGACCCGGTGTTTTTGACGTGGATGGTGATTGTTTCCGAAGTGTCGTCGTAGATGTTGCCGCTGCCGCTGTCGGAGATGATTTCCACGTCGGTCCGAACGTCGCTGCTTACGTCCAGCCCTTGTTCCGAGACAGCGTTGCTCAGCTCGCCGATACTGGTCGTAAAGACGCCGGCCACGCTCGCGGCGATAGCCATCGATGCGATAAACAGGATCAGGTGTGAGACGGAGACGCTTGCCATGTTAGCTCACCACCATCGTTTCGGCAATGCCGTTCTCCGTGACGACTTTCACCCGGTTGGGCTGGCTACTGAGCGAGGTGACGGTTATCTCTAACCGCTCCTGTGACGCCCAGATATCCGTCGAGGAGTCGCCGTCGATGGACGTGTCATAGCCGGTGCGGTAGTCGTTGTCGATCAGCAGATCGGTTTCTTCGACCGACAGCGTCTCCGAACCGGTGTTGTCGACGGTCACGACGAGGTTGTCGTTCCCGCTGCTGTTCCACGTCGCCGATACCAGCGAGATGTCGGTGTTCTGCTGGTCGAGCAGCCGGTCGCGCTGGTCCTCGCGGGCGTCGTTGACGCGCTCGAAGCCGTTCGCGGTTGCGGAGTAGAACATCCCGAAACCGATGAACGCGGCCACGAAAATGATGGCCGCCGAACCGCTAACGCTGAATCCCATCAGAACCACCTCCACCCACCAGTTTCGAGAGCGCAACGGCGTCAGCGCCGCTGTCACTGTCAAGCTGAGAGATGTAGTGCAAGCTTTCCGTGTGGTGGTCGATGGACAGCCCATCCCCGGTGTCGTTCACGTCGTCGAAGCCGCGGAGGTACTCCTTGAGCTGGTCGGCGACCGACTCGTCTATCCAGTCGATGGTCTCGTAGTAGTCGATGGCACGGGCCGTCTCGCGGTAGCCCGAGTGCTGGACCAGGAACTCCAGCCACTCGACGATGATGAGGTCCGCCGCGAACCCCTCCGGCATCGTCGACAGATACGGCTTCCCGCCGTCGTCCGCGTCCGCATCCGAGCCGTCGTCTACCGTTGATTCATCGCCGCTGCCGGCGGCTGCCGTGTCCGTTTGCGTGGCGGTCGGCTCTGGCTCCGGGTCCGGTTCAGGTTCGGGTTCGGGTTCGGGCTCAGGTTCCACGGCGGGCTCGGGTTCTGGCTCGGGCTCCGGCTCCGGTTCGGGCTCTGGTTCGGCTTCCATAGCCGCCTCGGCCTCGTCACTCCCGTCATCCTCGATTACCTCGTCGAAGAGGTCGTCGTCTTCCAGCCCGCCCGCATCGCCGTCCGAATCCTCCTCGGCCAGCAGATCATCGTCCTCGTCGGCCAGCAGGTCATCATCGTCTTCGCCGAGCAGATCATCGTCGTCATCCGCTTCGTCATCAGGTTCCTCGCCCTCGGCCCATTCGGCGTCGCCGGACTCGTACTCGTCTTTGAGCTCTGCGAACGATTTGCCGCCGTCGCCGTCGTCGCTGTCCTCGTCCATACTCTCCCCGTCATCCATGCTCATCCCATCGTCCATGCTCATGTCGTCCTCCGTGTCGTCGAAATCGTCGAACTCCTCGTCGAACGATCCGCCGTCATCCTCGAAGCCGCCCATGTCGTCGCCGTCGTCGGGGAACATGTCGTCGACACCGCCATCGTCCATCGACATGTCACCACCAGCGTCGTCCGTCAGGTCTTCGTCGAAAAAGCCCTCCGCATCAGCGTTGGCGACATCGTCGTCGATATCCTCCTCGGTGTCGTCGCTCCCGTCGTCGTCAAAGAGACCGAAGGAGCCCCCACCGGCATCGCCCATGCCGCCCATGCCACCGTCGACATCGTCTGCAAAGGGGTTGACGCCGCGGGTGACCATCTCGTAGATGTCGAGCAGCTTCCGGACGTTCTCCTCGGTCTCTTCGACGGACTCGGAGATGCTCTCGTTTTCCGTCCGCACCGTGTTGACCGTCGACGAGAGGCTGCCGACCTCGTTTTCCAGTTCGTCGAGACGGTGCTCCAGTTCGTCAGTGTCGGGCCCGCTGGCGTCCTCCATGTCGCCGAACTCGTCGTCACCGAACCCACCCATTTCGTCGCCGCCATCGTCAAGGCCACCGAGACCGCCGAGGTCGTCACCGCCGCCACCGCCGTCGTCGGCCATCAGGCCGCCGCCGTCGGCCATCTCGCCGCCACCGCCGTCCTCGCTCGCGTCCCCGCTCTCGTCGTCCGACAGAATCGAATCGAACATGTTCTTGATGCTCATACCAACTAGCCCGCCGGTCAGCAGGACGAAGAGGGCGGGTGCCAGTCCAACCAGTTCGGGTGAGACGGCTGGAGCCAGTGGCACGAGAGCGAGACTACTCATCTCTTGTATCTCACGCTGTTTCTACTCTTGAATATTCCCCTTAGCGTATCATATTTGATAATAATATCCCATTTTCCCGGCTCAGATACAGTAAATTAACGGTTCAAATACTAGCCTGTTACATTTCAGATTAATTTCGGGCAGTAAGTCGTCGAACAGAGAGGGGCAGTGCGCCCCCGGCAGACGAGCGGCTGTCACCCGTCTGACGCCCGGAGTCACGCGCGAGTACTGCTCGTGGACATCACAGCGTTATCGAATCCGTGTTCGCGCTTTTGACAATGAAGTTGCCGGTGTCCGCTTCGAGCTTGACGGACCGACCGTGGTCACCACCCAGGTCTTCGCCGACAACGGGAACGCCGTGTTCGTCCAGCGTCTCGCGCACCTTCTTGGCGTTACGCGAGCCGATAGAGGAGCCGTTCTCGGAGAAATCGAGCATGTCGCTCCCGCCGGCGATCTTGGCTTCCATCGTCTCCGTCGACGCGCCGGCATCCGCCATGGCCTCGATGAGCGCTTCGACGCCCGTGTCCGCGAACTTCGCACGGTTGCCGCCGTCGATATCAGCCGCCGACGGGAGCATCACGTGGACGAGCCCGGCCACCGTGTTACGGGTATCGTATATCGCGATTCCGATACAGGAGCCCAGTCCGCTCGTAGTCAGCAGCGCCGACTCCGTGGCCACCTTGTACTCCGCGATGCCGACTTTGATACGTTCCGGCGAACTCTGTGCGGGACTCTCCGTTTGGCTACCATCGTATACTTTCATTATTTGAAGATCTGTTCCACGTCCGCGCCCGTCTCGGTCGCTCGCTCGACGTCGAGGTCATTGAGGGCGGCGCGAAGCTCTTTCTCGTTCGGCAGGGCGTGAATCTCAGCCTTGAACTCGATGTCGTCGGTCCGCATCTGGGAGTCGATGATGAACGCGTGCTCCTGGTACTGTCCGACCTGGGCCGCCAGCGGGTCCATAATCGCCTGCCCCATGTCGTGGACGAGCCGCGGCGGCGTGTGTTCGACTGACGTCTGGAGGACGTTCGCCCAGCCGTCGACGAACCCGCTCGTCATGATGTTCCCCAGTTCCTCGATAGCGGCCTTGTGCTGATCAGTTAGCTCGTCGCTGTCCATCTCGATGGGCATCATCGCTTCCGCGACGTTGATGGCCGAAACCTCGTCGAACAGCACCATGAGGTAGCCACTGGGCGTTCCGGTGAACTCGACGACCGTCCCGACGAACGTGTCCGTGCCGATCTGCTTTGGCACGTCCTCGATGGGGGCGAAGCTGATCTGCGTCACCTCCGATTCCGTCGGGATGCCGGTCATCATCTCGACGTTGTCAGCGGCTTTCTGGGTGCCGCTGGTCGTCATCTCGTTGAACGTCTGGAGCTTGTCGATGGGGATGGCGTCGCCGTCCGTATCGACGTGTTCCACCATCATCTCCGTGAGCGATTCGTACTCAGGGAGCATGTAGATGTAGAAGTTCACCGACTCGTCGATCCATTCGATCTCCGATTTGAACACGAACACCTGCTGATGGTCGCCGTTCTCGGGTGCATCGGGGAGCACGTCACCGCCTGATTCCTCGATGTACTCCGGCGGCGAGTGGTCGATGGTCGCTCCGACGTAGTCGGCCCACCCGTCGATGAACCCGCTCATCATGATGTTACCGATCTCCTCGATGCCGCTTCTGGCCATCGCCTCGTCGTCGCTGCTTCCGGGCATCATCTCCTCGGTGATCGTCCCGGCACTATCCACGTCGAAGGCGAGGACCGTATCCCCCTCCAGGACGCCGTCAAAGGAGAACTGGACGCCGACGAAGTCCCGGCCGGCCAGCTCCTCGCCGACGTCCGCTCTGTCGAGCAGCGTGATCTTGGTCACGTCGACGACGGCGTCGATGCCCGTCATCTGGCCCATCGACTGCGTGGCCTGTTCAGCCCCCTCGTGAGCGAGTTGGTTGAACGTGCCCAGCGACTGGATATCGACGTTCATCTATGAAGGGACGACGTCCTCGATAGCCTCCATCACACTGGGTTTCTGGAACGGCTTGGTGATGTACCCGTCAGCCCCTGCTTTCACCGCCTCCTTCATCTTCTCTTCCTGGCCGACACTTGTGCACATGATAACGTTCGCGTCGGGATTAGAGGACTTGATCTCGTCCGTGGCCTCGATACCGTCCCGGATGGGCATCACGATGTCCATCATCACCAGGTCCGGACCTTTCTCTTTGAACACTTCGACAGCTTCGACACCGTTCTCGACCTCCCCGACGATCTCGTGATCTTCTTCGAGAATCTCGCGGAGGAGGTTACGCATAAACTCTGAATCGTCGGCGATCAGTACGTCTGGCATGCCTATCAAGGCTACATATCGCGATGAGTTAGATAAAGGTGTCCCGTAAATTATCGCGTGTGATATCGATGGACTCCGAAACCCCGTTACACCGCCGGGAGATGCGGGGCGAGAGCACGAACGAAATCGAGCGCGAAGGGGCCATACTGGAAGTACACGAGCCCCGAGAGGAGGAGGTACGCTGTCGTCAGTCCCGCCGGGAGTGCCAGGCCAAGCGCGACGACCCCGGACGGAACGCGGTCGGGGACGAGTGTGTGGCCCAGCACAGTCCCGGCACAGACCGCTGCACCACCGAGATTGAGGAGCGCGTGGAACTGCACCGCCTCCCCGAGCGCCAGGTCGAGTCCGGCGACCGCACCGAGTCCGAGGATGACACCGCCGACGGCACTCACAGCGTACCCGCCGGCGAGCCACCGCTTCGCGTCGCTGGCGGTTTCGTGGACCGCCGGAACCCGAACGGCTCCGTACATGATGAGCGGGACCGTCGGCAGCAGATATCGAACGGTGAGCTGTGTGTGCAGTGGGAGTCGGCTCAGATAGATGAGCGTGAAGACGCCCGCAAGGGCCGCGACGAGTATATCGGTCTGTGTTCTGGGCGAGTACTGCGAGGGTCGGACGCTCCATCGCCGTATCCGGTGATTGACTGCCCGAACCAGGACCACAGGAAGCGCCGCTATCGCGCCGAAAAGCGGGACGGACTCAAGCATTGTGAGTTCAATCGCTTCGTAGGAGTTGGGAGCGTAGTTGATGCCTGGGGCGGAGCCGCTCCGGAAGAATATCTGCGACATTCTATCCGGCGTGGTCAGTACGCCGAGACCACTTCGAACTGCATCCGAGACGAATGTCATCGCGGGTGCCGCAGGCCCCATGATCCGTTCGAACAGACCGAGAAGCGGTGTCAGAACCGGCGTTCCGGTATTACCGCCCTCGCTACCAGTCCCCGTGGAACCACTACCACCGGTCCCGCCATCAGAACTCCCGCCAGTACCACCGTCGGTTCCCGTACCCTCAGTGCCGCCAGCGCCGCTGCCGCCGCCTGTTCCGGCATCGCCTCCGGTATCAGGTGTGAACTCGACGTTTGCACCCCCCACAGCGGAGAGCAACCGCGGCGGTTTGACCGGGTTACCAGATATAAGATAGTTCGTCACGAGCATCGGGAGCGAACCGAGGAAGAGCCCGAGGCCGACAACAGCGAGATGCAGAAGGGAGTTTCGTCTGGCGGTGACAAGGTCCACAAGAGCTAGCGTCACCACCAGAAAGAACCCCTCGAAAGCGTGGGTCCAGGTTACCAGTCCGGCGGTCAGATACGCCCCGGCACGAAAGCCCAACCCGATCCGAAACCTGGCGTCGGCATAGGCAACTCGGCTCCGAGCGAACAGGTACACCGTTAACAGGATCAACAGCCCGACCAGGACGTGACGTTTCGGGAGCGAGGCCCAGAACCCGACAGACGAGGCGATACCGACTGCGACACCAGCCGCCAGTGCGACCGAGCGGTCGTGCCAGATACCGACGAGACGGTAGATGACGAGACTCGTCGTCGCCGCCGCGAGCATCGTCGAGATCTGGAACGCAGCAATCGGGAGCCCAGTGTCAGGGAGCGTTGTCGCCGTCAGCGCACCGATCAGAAACAGGATCGCGACGGTCCCACTGCCGACCCCCAGAACCGTTCGCTTGGCAGTATCGGTGTGACGCTGCCCGAGCTCGCCGACCTGAGACACGAAAAGAAGAGCGGTGCCCGACCAGAGGCCAAGGAGTAATAACCGGGGCGTGATGAGTACGGACAGCGCTTGAAGCACCCAGACCAGCGGGACAGCCAGAAGTATCTGGCCGTAGTTTCGTCCGTAGAGGTTCCCACCTGATTCGTGCAGGCCCGGCTGCGACCCGAGTGTCAGTGTGTACGGCGTCTCGGTGATGTGTAACTGCCCGTTCGAGACAGCGACGAGTGCGTTGGCGGTGGTGTACGTGTCGGTGATGAAGATGCCAATGCGCCAGTAGAGTCCGAACGTCACGAGCAGGCCGAGCCAGAGGGCATAGCCGTAGCGATCACCGAAGACGGTCTTTCCGAACCGTCGACAGCGGCCGGTGAGCCACTCGACGTCTCGGGTCATTGCTCCACCCGGACCGTCACGTTTTCAGCAACGATCGTCTCGGCAGTTTCGAAGCTCTGGACCCGAAGCAAGACGGTTCCCCTGTACGCGCCCCGATCCAGTGATGCTGGCGCGACTGCCCTGTCACCGGGTGCGAGCCGGTACGTCCCGTGCTGTCCTTCCGAAATGACCCGCTCGTCTTCGAGAGAGATATCGAGCGCAGGCACCGAGACCTGATACAGCAGCCTCGGACGACCCGTGACGGAGTCGACGGTCACACTGGCATCGGGCACCCGGAGATAGGCAACGTTCGTGCCGAACCGACCGTCCGTGATCCGTATCTCTGACGTAGGCACTTGCACAGAACTGACGGATGCTGTCCCGTCACCGATAGTCGTCGGCTGTGTCCTGACGGCGTCGACGCCGACGATCGGACCCGTCACGACGAGCGTTACCAGAACGAACAGGGCAACGACCGTCGGCGGATGGCGCGGGCCCATGATCTACCCTACACACTGCCGTGCCGGGATTTAAATCCCTCGTCAGTGGTACGAGCGGCTGAACTTTACCGCGGTGACTCCACGACCACTGACGGTCGATGCGGCAATGACGTACAGCAGTCCGTATCAGAACTCGGCACCGTCGGCGTCTTCGACGGCCTGTAGGAGATCAGCGATGGAATCATCGGGCGTCAGTTGCGTCGACCGAACGAGCTGTTTGATGACCGCTGGCGGATAGCGAACTGGAACGTTCGATTCCGACAGTAGAATGCCCAGCACTTCCTCGACCGGCGTCGACCCGTCCATCTGGCGACCGTACCAGAGCATGAAGCTCTCGAAAACGGTGACGATGTCGTTAGAGGCGAGCTGTTGTTGGTCGACGTCGCCATCGAACTTCGCGGTCACGTCGAAGCCGTACCGGGCGTTCGAGTCGGCCATCTGTTCAGCGAGCCACTCGTGGACGTTCGCGTCGGAGAACTCAGGAGTCGACGGCTCCGGGTCGGGTTCTGTGGACGGTTCAGACGCCGAATCCGACGAGACCTGGTTCCCGTAGGAGTCGTTAGTGCGGACGTCCGACGAGACGACATAGCGTCCCTCGTCGATCTCGGTGACGTGCTCGTCGTCGGCGATATCGAGCTCTTCGGGCGAGAGCACCTTGCCCTCTTCCGGATTCGGTTCGTCTGACCGCCGAGCCATACGTACTACTGTGTGAGGCTATCGTATAACTCCGTCGCTGGTCAGGGCGGGTAAGAAAAGATACGCATCGAAGCGAAAATATCCGAGAGCTTAGAGGCTGACTGCGGAGTTACCAGACAGGGTCTCCGGAACGACCAGGCGGACGGTCGTCGTCCCGCCAGACTGGGTGTTCAGGCGAACCGTTGCAGTTGAACCCTCTTCGAGATTGCTGCCGCGGATAGCGGACGTGTCGAACTGGAGCCGAGCACGGTCAGACGGATCGTTCAGCACTTGGCTCTCAGAGATGGAGCCGTCGTCGTCCTGTACCTGCGTGACGCCGAAGTTCTCTGCGTCTGCCGTTCTTTCAGCGCCGTCCTCGACAGTCAGATCGTACGAGCCGGAGGAGTCGACCCACTGAGCTATCGTGCTTCCGATATCGATGTTAGCCGCACCGGGGGCGCGCTTGACCGTTAGGTTCACCGTACCGACACCAGCATCCGTGATGTCTTCACCGACTGCATTGACGAGCTGCAGCCGATTCGTCACTTGGTCACTGCTCTGTTGTCCGGTTTCCTCTGCACTGCTCTGGAGGAAGCCGGCCGTGTTGATGAGGACGCCCGCAGCGATTGCCGCCACCAGCACCATCGCGATGAACACGATCAGGGTGCCGATACCGACCTGCCCGCGGTCGTCGTCGTTCGTTAGTTCCGTTAGCATTGTTGATCCGGGTCTGTCTGACCCTACGCTACTGTTCTTTTCGTTAGTAATAATACCTCCCCCCAAATTATACGACCTGATAATAAGCGTCTGAGGGCTTGAAGACGTATTCTGCCGACAGGACGGGTGAGAATTACTTGAACAACGGTGGCCAGAATACTGTGCCGCTGAGAATCAGATTTGATGAGTTCCAATAGTAGCTATCAACGATAGAAATCAGCACTCAACTGGTGTATAGTGGGTCGGGTCACGGCAGAACTCACTCGTACGTGACGAGACTGTACATCACGAACAGATAACCGAAAGTCGTTAAACCGCTGTTGACCAGCAGCAGCGACCGTACTCCCTCGAAATCGTTGATAAACGCGCTAATCATCGTAGCGGCTGCGCCCGCGATCGCCAAGGAGAACCCGACCGAGAGGTGAAGCATCGCCTGCCGGGATGTCTGGACGTACGCCCGCATGGCCATCCCGACCATTGTCAGTCCGGCCACGACGAACACCAGTGTCGATATGGCGTAGAGAAGTTCTATCATCAGCACTGTACAGGGCTACAGCGAACCCGGTATTAAATCCACGCTCGAAAATATCTTTCGTGATAACGTCGGGAAGAGTTGCTCTACCGCTCGGATAGAGTCCGCCACGCCTCGTCAAGTTTGTTGGTCACTTCCGACCGTTCTTCGATATGAACAGTCAGTTCGTCATCGAAGTCGACCCGGACCTCGTCGACGTTCCGCCGGTACACCTTGATACGCCGGCGGTCGTCAGAGAGGATGTTGTCGTGTAGTTCCAGGAGGTCGTGTTCGGTCAGTTCATCGATCCGTCGGTAACACGTCGCGATGGGGATTCCGAGTTCGTCGCTAAGCTCCTGTGCGGAGACCGGTTCGTCCGTCGCGTCGAGGATTTCGGCACTGTATTTATTGCCAAGCGTCTGAAGAATCTCCCCTGAATCCATCGTTATCAAATCATAAATTCAGTCGATAATAAAGCTATCGCCTGTGATATCGAGTGAAGGAGAGGCAAACACGCATTGCGGGGCGTTCGTACGGAAACAGTGCTCTGTGTGGCTGTATCCGTCGTTCTATGGAGTAATAATGGCTCTCTTGTGTCCCTAAATTGGTGATTCTTCCTCGCTCATCATCGAGAAAGCGCTAGCGTTCTGGTGGACGTCGATACCGCCCTGGTCGATCTCCATCGGGTAGATGTCGGTCTCGATGTTCTGCTTTCGCATCTTGGCGACCCAGACGTACCTGTTCACGCCGGTGTCAGTCGGCGTCTGGATGAGGTAGATGTTGCCGTCAGTCAGATAGTTCTCCAGCCCGATCTCGGTGTCCGGGAAGACGGCCCCCTGTTCGTTGGTCATCAGCGTCGTGAGGCCGCTGTCGCTGAGGATGTCAGTGAACTTCAGGAGATACGTCCGTTTCTCCTTCTCGTTTTCGAAGAACAGCTCGAACATGGCGAGGGAGTCCAGCACGAGCCGGTCGTAGTCGCCGTCCTCGAGTTCTTCAAGCAGAATATCCAGCGAAGAGGTGAAGTCGTTCTCGCGCAGGAGGACTTGCTTGTCGTACACCTTGATATCGCCGTTGTCGACGTGGTCCTGCCAGTTTTCGAAGCCGAGGGATTCGGCGGCCTCCCGGAGGTCCGACTCGTCTTCCTCGAAGGAGAGGTAGATACCCTTCTCGTCGTACTTTTCGACGCCGTTGTAGATGTACTGGAGACAGAGGATCGATTTCCCGGCGCCGGGGTTGCCGCTCACCAGTGTCGTCGAGTTCTTCACAATGCCGCCGTTCAGAATGTCGTCGAGGCCCTCGATCCCCGTTTTGGTTTGCTCAATCATAGTTTCGGAAGGAACTGGAAGTTGATTAGATACTTCTCTGTCGGGAATGTTAAAAAGTCTTGCTGGTATGTCGCTCAACGAACCGGAATCAGTCACCAGCGTGGACGACAGCGGGGTCCACCCAGATAACAAAACTGTCATCTCGCTTGATGACGCCCCGAATTGAGCCGGCGTCGTTCGCGGGGGACTGGTCGACCTGCTCCGGCGTGATCTGAACCACCTGATACACCTCGTCGACGAGCCAGCCGGCTGCGCCCTGTTCCTCGACGATTTCCGGGTCGAAGACGATGATGCGCTTCTCCGCGCCCTCGTCCTCGATACCGAAGACGACCTTGGGATCGACAATCGATGTCGTGCGCCCGCGGAGGTCCATGACGCCGCGAACGTGTGGTGGGGCGTTCGGGACGGACGTGAGTTCGCCGATATCGACGATCTCAGTCACGTAGTCGATACTCACGCAGTACGTCTCCGAGCCGAGCTGGAACTCGAGTACCTGGCCGGTGGTGGCTGACTGGGCTGCCATAGCGGTTCTTATCCAAACTGTCGCGGACAGGGGCGCATAAAGGTGCCTGCTGGACTATCAACTTTGATTACGTGGGCGGAGTATTTATTTCGGGGCCGAACGCGAGTTGGAAGTAGGTATGAGGATGTCTCGTTCGCCGATGTCTCCTGTCGGACGGGAGCGTTGGTGATATGGCAGACGGTGTCCGCGCCGTGGTCGCAGACGACTCTCACTTCATGCGGAGTGTCATCTCTGATATCCTCAGCGATGGCGGTATCGATGTCGTTGCGCAGGCGCGTGATGGCGAGGAGGCGGTGTCGGCTGTTATCGAACACAAACCGGATGTCGTGACAATGGACGTCGAGATGCCGGTAATGAACGGCATCGAGGCGACGGAACGCATCATGGCGGAGTGTCCGACACCGGTGTTGATGCTGTCAGCCCACACCGACGAGAACGCCGATGTGACGTTCGAGGCACTCGACAAGGGGGCGGTCGACTTCTTTACCAAACCCGGTGGCGAGGTGTCGATGGAGATGTCCCGCCTGAAAGACCAGCTGGTCGAAATGGTCAGTTCCGTCGCGGCGGTCGATGTCGGCGCGACCAAAGGCGGCGGGACGGGCAGCGCCAGTGGGGCAAGCAGTAGCGGCGGAACGGCACCGACAACAGCCGGCAGTTCAGCCACTGGCCGGAGGGCGACCGAGAGCTCGTCGAGCCAGACGACCTACGCCACGAACCCGACGCTCGTCATCGGCTCTTCGACCGGCGGCCCGAAGATGGTGGAACAGGTCATGGAGAGTCTCCCCATCGAGGCTGACCTCCGGGTGCTCATCATCCAGCACATGCCGGAGGGGTTCACCGGCCGGTTCGCCGAGCGGATCAACACGCGAAGCGATTACGAGGTCCGGGAGGCCACAGACGGGGCGCGCATCGGCGGCGGCGAGGGACTCGTCGCCGCCGGCGACCGGCACATGGTCGTCAAGAACTACCGGAACGGCCGACTGCGGACGAAGCTGACACAGGACGACCCGGTCAACAGCGTCCGTCCGGCAGTCGACGTAACGATGCGGACGGCCGCGGAGACAATCGACGACCCGCTCGTCGGCCTCATCCTCACCGGGATGGGCGAGGACGGCGCGGACGGGATTCGGCGGATCAAGCAGGCCGGGGGCAAGACCATCGCACAGGACGAGGCTACGTCCGCGGTGTACGGCATGCCAAAACGTGCCGTCGAGACGGGCTGTGTGGACAGCATCTTGCCGATCGACGACATTGCGGACGGCATTATCGACACGATTACCACTGAGGTGACCTGACAATGGACGACCAGTATCTAGACGCATTCATCCGTGAAAGCGAAGAAGCGATTACCGAACTCAACAACTCGCTGCTCGAACTCGAATCCGACCCCTCCGACACGGAGGCGATGGATTCGATCTTTCGGACGGCCCATACACTGAAGGGCAACTTCGGTGCGATGGGCTTCGACAACGCAGCGAACCTCGCGCACGCGATGGAGGACCTGCTCGACGAGATGCGCCAGGGCGAGATGGAGGTCACGCCGGACCTGATGGACCTCGTCTTCGCCGGGGTCGACCAGATAGAAGTCATCGTCGGGGAAATCGAAGAGCACGGCGAATCGGGGACAGAGACCGACGAGATGGTCGAGGAGCTCCGCGCTGTCCTCGAAGAGGGGGCTGCCGCCGCGGGCAGCACCGAAACGGCAGACGACGGTGACTCCTCGGACAGCGACGAGTCGCTCACCACGGAGGCCAGCGTCAGTGATGTCGACGTCGACGGCGACGCTGTCGACGAGCGAGTCCTGCAGGCCGAAATCAGCGTCGGGGAGTCGGATATGCTCGGCGTCGACTCGATGCTGGCCGTCGAATCCATCGAGGGGCGGTTCGATATTCTCGATTCGAGCCCGAGCCGTGCCGACATCGAGGACGGCGAGTTCGAGGACACGTTCGTCCTGTATCTCGACGGCCCCGACGCGGCGACCGTCGACGCCGAACTGGGGACGACCGGCAAGGTCGACAGCTTCGACGTGACCGACGTGACCGACGAACTGGTGAGCGGAGCAGACACCGGTGCCGATGCTGTCGACGATCCCGACACAGGTTCGGATTCAGGTTCGGACCCCGACCCGGACGCCGAAGAGGAACACAGCGTCGACGAGATCAAGTCCGTCCGGGTGGACGTGGACCAGCTCGACGACCTCCACGGGCTCGTCGAGCAACTGGTCACGAGCCGAATCAAGCTCCGTCGGGGCGTCGAGAAGGACGACCTCGACTCCACCGGCGAGACGCTGAACGAACTGGACAAGATCACGGCGAACCTCCAGAACACGGTGATGGATATGCGGCTCATCCCGCTGAAGAAGGTCGTCGGGAAGTTCCCGCGGCTCGTCCGGGACCTCGCGCGCGAACTCGACAAGGACATCCAGTTCGAGATCGAGGGCGAGGACATCGAGCTCGACCGTACCATCCTGACGGAGATATCGGACCCCCTGATGCACATCCTGCGGAACGCCGTCGACCACGGCATCGAGTCGCCCGAAGAGCGCGAGCAGGCGGGCAAGCCACGCACCGGTCACATCACGCTCCGGGCCTCCCGCGAACGCGACCACGTCATCATCGAGGTCGAAGACGACGGGGCCGGGCTCGACGTGGAAGGAATCAGGGAGAAGGCCATCGAGAAAGGCGTCCGCTCGCCCGAGGAACTGGATGCGATGGACGACTCCGCGATCTACGACCTCGTGTTCCACCCCGGCTTCTCGACGGCCGACGAAGTGACCGACACCAGCGGGCGCGGCGTCGGCATGGACGTCGTCCACGACACGGTCTCCCAGCTCGACGGGTCGGTCAACGTCGACTCGGAACCTGGCGAGGGGACCACCGTCTCGCTTCGTCTGCCGGTGACGATGGCTATCGTCAAGGTGCTGTTCGTCAAAGTCGGCGGCGAGGAGTACGGCGTGCCGATCAAGAACGTCGACGAGATTACCGGGACGGAGGAGGCGAAACAGGTCAACGGCCAGGAGGTCATCAAGCACAACGACGAGATCTACCCGGTCATCCACCTCGACGACACCTTCGACATCGAGGGCGAGACGGCCAACGGCGACGGGATGCTCGTCCGTATCCGCGAGTCCGAGCGCCAGGTTGCGCTCCACTGCGACTCGGTCAACAGTCAGGAAGAGGTCGTCGTCAAGCCCCTGGAGGGCATCCTCTCGGGAACGCCCGGCCTCTCGGGCACGGCTGTCCTCGGCGACGGGAACATCGTCCATATCCTCGACGTGGTGACTCTATGAACAAAGGCAGCGAACGTACCTTCGAGGACCTCGTGGAATTCATCGGCGAGGAGATGGACTTCGAATCGGGCTTTTACAACGACTCGTATCTCGACCGCCGCATCACCGCGCGGATGCGCCGAACCGACACCGAGGACTACCAGTCCTACCAGCGACTGCTGGAACGCGACGACGGCGAACGCGAGGAACTGCTCGATTCGCTGTCGATCAACGTCACCGGTTTCTTCCGGAACCCGGACGCGTGGGAGCGGCTGCGGCCGGTCCTCCGCGAACTCACGGAAAACAACCGTCGTGTCAGGCTCTGGTCGGCCCCGAGTGCCGACGGCCGGGAACCGTATTCGGCGGCGATGCTGGCGCTCGACGACCCCGAGATCAACGCCCGTCGGATCGAGATTACGGCGACGGACATCAACGCCGACATCCTCGAAGAGGCCCGTGACGGGACTTACGCGACCTCTCAGACGACCGATATCGCCGAGGAACTGGAACCGCTGGACGATTACACCGAATACATCCAGCAGGACGGCGACACGTTCCAGGTTCGGGACCGGGTCAAGGAGATGGTCACGTTCGAGCAACACGACCTCATCCGGGGCGACCCCAAGCGCGATTTTGACCTCGTGTTCTGCCGGAACCTCCTCATCTACATCGATTCGGAGTTCAAGGTCCCCATCTTCGAGACGATTCGCGGATCGCTCCGCGAGGGCGGCTACCTCATGATCGGCATGACCGAGACGCTGCCCGCGGAGTGTCGGGACTCGTTCGAGGCGGTCGACAAACGCCACCGCATCTACCGGCGAGTGTAGCGACAATGAGCCTCTACGAACTGGAACGGGACGGCAAGGCACAGGAACTCATCCGCCTCCTCAGAGAGAGCGACAACGAACGGGTCAAGACCCGCGCCGCGGAGCTACTGGGGAACTTCGACGATCACGACGACCGGCGCGACGTGGTCAATGCGCTCGTGGACGCGGCCCAGAGCGACAGCGACGCGATCACCGGCGCGGCTATCGACTCGCTCGACGAACTCGGCGACGACGCGATCACGCAACTCATCGGGAGCATGGCCGGCGTCGACCTCGAAGACGACGCCGCAGACTGGGTGAAAGCCAAGGCGTACATGCAGGTGCTTGACGCCGATGTGCCCGAACTCAGGATGGCGGCCGCGAACGGCCTCGGGAACTTAGACCAGGCCGACGCGGTCCCGAAGCTCGCAGAGCGCTTCGAGGACCCAGACCCGCGGGTACGGGCGCGGGCGGCCCGGTCGGCCGGGAAGATCGGCGACTCGCGGGCGACGACGCCGCTTGAGTCGGTCCTGTCGGACCCGAAAGCCGCCGTCAGGCGTGAAGCGGCGGACGCGCTGGGGAACATCGGGAACCGGCAGGCGCTCCAGGCGCTGCTCCCGCTGTACGAGGACGACGACGAGCGGGTCCGCCGTATCGCCGTCGGCGCGTTCGGGAACTTCGGCAACGACCGGCCAGTGGACTATCTCATCGAGGCGCTCTCGGACGATTCGGCCGCAGTCCGGCGGACGGCGGTCTACTCGCTGATCGAACTCCTGTCGAACGTCCCGACCGACCAGAGCCACGAGATCCGCGACACCGTCGTGGAGAAACTCTCGAACACGGACGACCGGAGCGTCGTCGTGCCGCTGGTGGAGATTCTCGAAGAGAGCACACAGGCCGCCCAGCGGCGTAACACCGCCTGGATGCTCGGCCGGGTCACCAGCCAGGAGGAGCGGGACCGCGTCATCGAATCGCTGGTCGACGCGCTCAGCGACGACGACCAGATGCTCCGGCAGTTCGCCGCCACCAGTCTCGCCGAACTCGGCGACGACGACAACATGGTGGAGCGGCGGCTACTCAAAATCGCGCAGGACGACGGCGTCGACCCCGACGTTCGGGGGCAGGCCATCTTCACGCTCGGAAAGGTCGGGGGCGAACGCTCCCGGAAGACGCTGGACAAACTCATCGACGAGACCGAACACGACGTGGTCAGGAAGAAGGCCTTCTCGGCCATCTCGAAGCTCGGTGGCCGCGGATGAGTCAGCCGAGTGCATTAAGACGCGGCGGGGCGTACACGAGAGCGATAGCTGGCTAACCGATGAGCGACGGAGAACACGCACTGGTCGATACGAAGGGGAAGTTCGTCCAGGTCGTCTCGGACGGGCGCAAGCGAAACGACATCGAGTGGCTACCCGGTCGGGTTCTCCTCTCGAACAAGCGTCTCGTCCTCGCAACCAACGACGGTAAACGGACCATCCCGCTGTCGAAGGTCAGCAGCGTCACGGCCAGCCAGATGAACCAGCCCCTCGCACAGGTGGACAGCTACATCAAGATTCAGGCCGGCCGGGACGTGACGCTCATCTCGGCGAAGAAGGCCGAGGAGTTCCAGGAGAAGCTATACAGCACGCTACTGGACCAGACCGTCGTCCTCGTCAACCATCCCGCAGTCAAGGGTGGCGTCGTCCAGGACGGCGGCTGGGAGAAGGGGCGGCTCAAACTCGATGGCGACTGCATCAATCTGGCCATCGCCAGCGGCACGTTCGTCGAACTGGATATCGACGACGTAGGAACGGTCGAGAGCAAGGAGAAGACGATTCGCGGGGACGAGCGACCGCTGTTGGAGGTCGAACACACTATCGAAGGGACCAGCGTCGAGACCCACATCTCGGGGACGCCCCGTCACGTCTCGCTCATCGAGGGGCTCGTCCGGCAGGGCGAGCAGCGCAACATCGCCGACGACGTGGACCTCTCCGACAAGGAGACGCAGGTGTTGATGGCACTGTACTCCGGTATCTCACCGTTCAAGATTCCGGACTTCGTCGATATGGACATCGACGAGGTCGAAGACGTGTACGACAGGCTGATGGAGGCCGACATCCTCGAACCGGTCCGGACACGCCGGGAAGTCCAACTGGAGGCCCGTGGCCGCTCGATCGCGAGCGACGCGATGGCTGACCAGTAACAGGCCCCGAGACCCTGATTTAGCGTGGTTGGCCGAACAGTGTACCACAAGAACGACATACCCCATCCTGTTAGGGGGTGGCATGGAAGGGGCCGACAGCTCCCGGATCTCGGTGTTACACGTTGACGATGAACCGGGACTCGCTGAGACAACCGCCGAATTCCTCCAGCACGAGGACGACAGACTCACCGTCGAGACGGCGACCAGTGCCAGCGAGGGGCTCGACCGACTCGCCGAAGCTGCGTTCGACTGCGTTGTCTCCGACTACGACATGCCGGAGATGAACGGCATCGAACTCCTCAAAGCTGTCCGGGCGACGTATCCAGATATCCCGTTCGTTCTGTTCACTGGGAAAGGGAGCGAAGAGATAGCTAGTGAAGCGGTTTCAGCGGGTGTGAGCGATTACCTCCAGAAGCGGGGCGGGACAGAGCGATACACGCTGCTTGCGAACCGGATCGAGAACCTCGTCGCGCAGCACCGCGCGGAGGAGGGACTCCAGACCCGGGTACGACAGCAAGCGGCCGTGGCAGACCTTGGCCAATACGCGCTGAGGGGGTGTGATCTCGGCTCGTTGTTCGAGCGGGCAGTCGAATCAGTTTCCGAGGGCCTCGATACGGAGTACAGCAAGGTGCTGGAGTATCGGCCAGCGAACGGCGACCTGCTGTTGCGAGCCGGCACTGGCTGGCAGCCGGGGCTGGTCTGCGAGGCAGCCGTCGGGGCTGGCGAAGAGTCACAGGCGGGGTATACACTCCAAACGGAGGAACCAGTCGTCGTCGAGGACCTCCGTACAGAATCGCGGTTCAGCGGACCGCCACTGTTGCTGGACCACGGTGTCGTGAGCGGTATCAGCGTCATCATCGGGACGCCTGCGGAGCCGTGGGGCGTGCTCGGGACGCATACGAGTGAGCGGCGGAGCTTCACCGAAGACGACATCACGTTCATCAGAGGCGTCGCGAACACGCTCACAGACGCCATCGAACGGGAGCAGCTCGAACGAAACCTCCGGCAGGCGGAGCAGCGGTACAAGACCCTGCTGGAGAACTTCCCCGACGGCGGCGTCTTCCTGTTCGACGAGGACTTCCGATATCTCGTCGCTCGCGGGGAGGGGCTGAGCGTGCTCGGCCTCGCGCCGGGGGACGTGGAGGGGAAAACTCTCGATGAGGTGTTTCCGCCGGAGGCCGTCGAGGTACAGAAGCCCAGATACCGTGCCGCACTGGATGGAAAAAAACGGATCTGGATACAGGAGTACGAAGGCAGACGGTATCGGGTGTACGCGCTGCCGGTCCGGGCCGACGGCGATGAGCGGCGTGGCATGATCGTCTCCGAGGACGTTACCGACCTACCCTCGAGCGTGTGACCGTCGGTACGACTCCGGCGAGCGGGACGGTTCGACGCGTTTTTGAAGCGCGGTTGATTGAGAACAGGTATGGCAGAATTCACGGTCGCCGTCTCCGATCCGGAGGACGGCCACACCTACCAGATTGACGTTGACGGACAGGACGCGAACCGCTTCATCGGCCGCGAACTCGGCGACGAGGTCGACGGCGGCGCTGTCGGCCTCGATGGCTACACGCTGGAACTGACCGGCGGCTCGGACACCTCCGGCCGACCGATGCGACCCGACGTTCGCGGCGTCGCGACGAAGGAGATCATGTCCGACGGCGGCGTCGGCTTCAAGCCGACCACCGACGGCGAGCGCAAGCGCATCACCGTCCGCGGCCGCGAGGTCAGCGACGACACGCGTCAGATCAACGCGAAGATCACGGCCCGCGGCAGCGACGACGTGGCCGAACTCCTCGGCGACGACGACGAGTAAGTAACGTGGCGGACCGCGTTCCCAGTGACCACGAAACCGTCGAGACGCATCGCGTTCCCGTCGAGTCGGTCGGCCGAACCGACCGACCACGGGTCGTGCTCCCGGAAGAGCTGGATTTCGACGACGGCGACACCGTCCGCCTCGCGCTGGACGGCGACCGGTACCACGCCGTCGTCGAGACGAATCTCGACGGCGAGCCGGTGATCTCACACGTCGCCGATAACCGCCGACTGGCCCGCGAACGATCTGGGACGAACCGCCTCGCAGAGTGGGTCGCCGGCGGCGATGTCTCGCTCGGCGGCTCAGCACATCTCGACGTGGTCACCGACGGAACCAAGTACGGTCTCCGAACGCCGGGCAGGCGCGTCGTCTATACAGCGACCGGTGGACCGGACTCCTCGCTGTCAGACATCGCTCGAAATCTCGATAGCTGACACCGTTGGCCTCCGTTCTCCTGAATGAATCCGATTTTTGCTGCTGATACTCGCGCGAAACGCTCAATATCAGTGCTGATGTACATCGGGTAACGGACGAATGTCGGAATCAGTGATCGCGGATTTCGTCGGCAAATTCAACTCCGAAGTGGCCGGTCGGGGCGACCCCATCAAGGGTCGGATCGTCCTCTCGCAAAAGCGGCTGGTACTGGCCGCGAGCGAGGACGACAAGCTGACGATCCCGCTGGATTCGATTTTCGACATCGCCATCGGGCAAGTCCCGCCCGACCTGGGCGATTTCTTCGACTCGACGGTGACAATCGCCTTCGAGCATAAGGGAAAACGGCTCGTCGCAGCCATCGAGGCCGGCGACGAGAAGATCGAGAAGTTCGGGACGGTCCTGTTCAAGGCCGTCATCAACGGCACCGAAACGACGGTCAAGGAGCGCGCCCGCGTCGGTGGCCGCGTCACCGACGAGTCGTTCAAGACTGCGAAGCTGTTCCTCGCGCCCGGCAGCGTCGAGTTCCGGCGCAGCGACGGGTCGTTCACCGTCGACCTCAAGACGGTGTCGGACTTCGACCGGAACACGCGGGAGATCAACGGCAAGGGCCGGCCGGTACTGACAGTCCGGCACATGAAGGACGGGACGGCGATGACGACGCTGGCCGCGATGGCCTCAAGTCGCAAAATGTCCATCCTCGGGCGCTATCTCCGCCGCGAGTACGCCGAGCTCATGGAGGAACTCAAGGACGTCGAGCTCACGAAGGACAAGAAGGAGGTGCTGGTCGCCATGTACTCGACCGGCGACATGGACGGGATGCCGCTGGCGAGTATTCTCGGCAAGGACTCCTCCCAGGTGTCGATGATTCTCCAGGACCTCTCGGCCGATGGCCTCGTACAGGACGGGGCCGACGGGCCGACGCTCACGCCGACTGGCAAGGTCGTCGCCAGCCGCCACCTCGAAGACGTGAACGCCTGACGCGGCCTCGGCTACTTCCACGGACCGCGTTATCCGAACCGATAATCGCTACCGTAGAGTGAAATACGGCGGTCGTCAACTCCGGGTACGCAATGACTGATTGGGTGGTGCCGACCACGTTTGCGCTCTTTGTCTCGATCCTTGCGGTCGCGTCGGGACCGCTCGTCAGCGCCGTGGACGTCACCCAGCAGGGGACGCCGTTGGGCGACGGAAACACCGCCGTGACCGTCGACTCGGTACCGACGGAAGAAGTAACACTCGAACAAGGGCGGTTCGGGTCCGGCCGGTACCATCTGGCCGCACCGCCGGCAGCGATCACCGTCGACCGCGTCGAGGGGAACCCTGCCCTCAGGTACACGGTCGACATCCCGTCGCTCTGGACCACCGCGACGAGCCGGTACGAGCTGGCCGGGACCGAGGGGACGCGAATGGAGCTCCGGCCGGAACCGATCGGGATTAGTCCGCAACGGGTCGACCAGGACAGCTACGACGCGATTCTGACGATATGGATCCGGGAAGGCGACAGAGAGCGACAGATCTTGCTGGAACGGATTACGATCGAGGTCAAACCATGAGCGTGCGCGAGCGAGTCTCGCTCGGCACCGGTTTCGATGCCGACGACCTCGGAATCGCGGTGCTCCGAACGGCGTTCGGAAACTACCTCGGGGCGACGCTTTTTCTCACCGCGCTCGCGTGGTTCGGCCTCTACTGGCGGCTCGGGTTCTTCTCGAACGACCAGTTCACGTTCGCGAACACGCTCGTCGGCGTCGCCGACGGACACCTGTTCATCGACCGGGCGGTGTACGGACCCGCTTCCGGTGCATCACCGGGAACGTACCTCGTCGACGGCCGCGTGTACGGCCGGAACTACGGCATCGTGGTCGTCTCCGCCGTCTGGCTGGTCGCGCTCGAAGCCGTCTCGCTGGTGGCCGATGTCCGGGTCGTCGTGACGGGGCTGTGGTCGTTCACCGTCATCGGGGCCGCGGCCGGCGTCGGCGTCTGGCTCGACCGACGACGGCTGTGCGTCCTGACCGGAACCGCTGTCGGGGCTGCTGTCTTCGTCGGGAACCTCCTCGTTGCGACGCCGCTGTCGACGTACTGGTACCCGCTGCTGGCGTTGCAGTTCACGACCACACTGGCGGCGGCGTTCACAGCAGTCGTCCTCTATCGGCTGGTCAGTCGTCGCTACACCGACCGGCTGGGTGTGGCCGCCGGGCTGACAGCCGTCTTCGCGACGCCGCTGGGGTTCTGGGCGAGCCTGCCGAAACGCCACAGCGTCACCGCGCTGTTCGTCGTCTGCGTGTGCTACACGCTCTACCGGAGCCGAGAGGCCGAGTCCCCGGTCGTCGCCAGACGGTTCAGAGCACTCACCTACGCGTGGGTCGGGCCTGTGACCTGGGTGCACGCGCCCGAAGGGTTCTTTTTGCTGGTGGCTATCGCGGCCGTCGACCTGCCGACCGCCCGGTCCAACGGTGTTCGGGACCTGTTCGTCGTCGGGCTCGCCCTGTCCGTCTCGCTGATCCCGTTTTTCCTGACGAACCTGGCTATCTCCGGCCAGCCGCTGCAACCGCCCCGGTTACTCCCGGGATACAGCGGCGACGTGCTCAGTGGCGACGGCACAGCGGGCGGTACTTCGACGAGCGGCAGTTCAACGGGCGGGAGTCCAGCCGACGATGGGCAGTCCGCCTCCGGGGGGAACGTGTTATCGCGGATTCTCGGCCAGTTCGTCGCGTCCTACACGGTCCTCCTCGACCCCGAGCGGATAGTCCGGATATTCCTTCGGCACGGATACACCGACAGCCTGGCGTCGTCAGAGGACGCCGCGGTCAACCTCAGCGTCCTCGAATCGATGCCGCTGCTCGGTGCCATCGTCGTCTATCCCCTGTTCGCCATGCGTCGGCTCATTCGTGGAGTCAGTCTTCGAAAGCCACATTTCGGCGGGCGGACGGATCCCATCACCGCCGTCGATGCGTTCTCCGTGGTGTACGTGGTGTTGCTGTTTGGATTGGCCCTCACGACGCTCCCGTTGCATCACATGTTCACGATGCGGTATCTCCACCCGCTCTACGCGGTGGGCATCTACTGGGTGATACGGATACCAGCGGTCCGGCGCGCCCTCGAAACAGCCGGCCGGTCGGCTGTGGCGGGGTTCGGTACCGCGGTGCTGGTCGGCGGCCCGCTCTATCTCTGTGCCATCGCGGTCGGCGACCTGGTCCTCGGTGAGGCCGTCCAGCTGTACGCGCTGGTGGCGCTGGCGGTCGCTGGCGCTGTCGGGTGCTGGGCACTCCTCGACACAGCCGTCGGCGGGTTCGAATCGGTCGGTGCGGCCGTCCTCGGCATCGCCGCGGGGATTACGGCGGTCTATCTCCTCGTCTCCGGGATCACGCTGTTCCCCGACACCGGCGAGTTCCTCCTGCCGCTCTCGCGGACGGTAAGCGAGCGGCTCCACTTCATGCGGCTGTACGGGAGCACGCCGTCGTACTGGTAACGGAAACGACGGTCTGACGCGGGCGAATCACTGCTCGTCCGCCGCCACAATCGTGCTGACTCGCGCGTTCGCTTTGAGTTTCAGCCCCGCACCACCGACCGACAGCGGCACGCGCGGGAGCTCGTCGACCTGCAGCGTCGGGTGGGTCGCCCCGCGTTCGAGCAGTTCCGTCCGCGGCTGAAGCGTCACCGTCGCCTCGCCGGTCAGCGATTCGTTGTACTCGATGAGATACTGGCCGCCCCGTAGCGTCCACCACTCGTAGTCGTCGTCCGGGTCCCGCTTCTCGCTTGCGTGGGGCGCGACGCCGGCCGCGTCGAGTTCGCCGCCACCGAAGTCGATCCGCCCCGGCTCGACGACCTCGTACACTTCGCCGGCAGTGAGGTCGAACCCCGGGCTGTCGGTCTGGGTCGGTTCGTGGACGATATCCGTGACGTACTCGCCGAAGTCGGTCATGGACGACTATACCAGGCGAGTGGGCCTAAAAGTGAGGCTGGAAGGGGCGGCGACACAGCGCGTCTCGTTCCCGAGCGGAACGCGGCACTTTTGCCCGGCGAGTGACTCTCCCCCTGCATGACCAAACACACGGAGTTTCTGGCTGGCGAGCGGCCTGAAGACGTACTCTTCTTCCTGCACGAGGACGCCGTCTCGAACCCCGGCGCGCTGGCCGAGTACGCCGACGAAGTCGAGGACGGACACGTCCTCGTCCTGCCGGGCGACGACGGCCGTAGCGCGTTCCAGTCGGCGACGGGCATCGACCCGATGGGCCTGGCACAAGAAGCGATGGGCACCGAGGGTGACATCCACGACGACCTGACGGGCGCGGTCTGTCCGGTCGCCGAGGAGGAACCGGAGAGCGACCACACGACCCGGTTTATTTTCGCCTTCGCCGAGGAACAGAACGAGGACGTGGGCGGGCTCTACGCCGAGGGCGACGTGGTCCACGCCTACGCGGTGTGTGCCTGCGGGGAACGGTACAGCGACAAGTGGGTCGTCGGGGAGTAGCTTACAGCAGGAACGGTTCGGCCAGTCGGACGAGCACCGCCTTCGGCAGGCCCGTGACGGGACTGCCGTCGTGCGCATACGAAATCCCGACCTCGTCGCGAGTGACACCGTGGCGGAGGTGCTGGATACCGTCGAGGAGGAACCAACCACCGAGAAGCGCCCCGGGGACGACGACCCACGTTGGGACGGCGGCAGCAACCGTGTACGCCACGAAGCCGAACACGAGGAGCCCGAACACCACGTGATCGGCGTAGTCGCCGACAGCGGCCTGGGCGGCGTCGGCGACGAGCCAGACACAGAAGGCGAGTGTCGCCGTGACCGCGGCGTATCGTACAGAGCCATCGAGAACGTACAGCGTCGCGCCGACGGCGACGGCGCTCCCGAAGTGCCTTCTCACGGCTGTCTCGTGCGCGATTCGCGTGTGGAGGGACCTGGGCATCACTCGGCAGTGACGGTGGAAGAATAAATCAACGTTGCGTCGGGCTACAAAACACCGCCCGCTGGTCCGCCTACCGCTCGGTATCGACGCCTTCCTCCGCTTCCTCCGGCAGCCGCCGGAAGGCATCCACGATAGCCTGTTTCGCGACGGCCCCCTGTGTCGTCCAGTGATGCGCGTAGTCCATCATGTCGTCGTAGATGTCGGGCTTGCAGCCCGCGGCTTTCGGGTGGCCGCCGCCGTTGACCTGCTGGGCGACCTCGTGGGCGCGCTCGAAGCTGTCCGTCCCGCGGATCGAGGCGGAGCCCGCAGGCTTGACGATGACGGCGGCGTCCGCGCCCTGCTCGCGGAGCGCTTCGGCGACCTCGTTCTGGGAACAGCGGCCGTAGGTGACGCCGACCGTCCACTCGCCGACTTCGCGGAGTTCGGCCCGGTCGACGGCCTTCTCGATGAGCGCCTCCTTCTCGACGCGCTTCTCTTCGAGGAACTCGTGGAACTCCGGGGAGAGGTCGGGGCCGTGTTCGTGGACGGCCTCGATGTACTCCTCGGGTTCGCTCCAGTACGAGAGGTCCGCGAGGTCGTCGCTTCGGGGGTCGTCGCGGATCCAGAGGTCGTGGTCGCGGGTGACGGCGGCGAGGTCAGCCCACTGCTCGTCGAAATCGTAGTCGAGTTCCGACAGCGCCACGTCGGCGGTACACACTTCCTCACTATCTCCGACAGTGCGCTCGACGCCGGCCGCGTCCACGTCGTCGGCGAGATCGTCGGGCCACTGGTGGTGGTCGAACCAGACGACGCGTTCGACGCGCTCGATCAGCGAATCGAGGGGCGCGATGTCGGATTCGCGGTCGGGACAGAGGTCACAGATGAAGACGGTCGCGTCGGGGTCGGCGTACTCGGCGGTCCATTCGAGCGCCTCCGTGAGTTCGTGCGGGCCGGCGGGCAGCAGTGCGCCTTCTCCGTGGGCCTCGCGAATCAGTGCGGTGCAGGCCAGTCCGTCGGCGTCCGGGTCGGCGATGACAATGACGCCGGCGTCTTTCAGGGTCTCTGCGGCTTCCGCTTCAGCTTGCTCTTCCTCGTAGGAATCCGGGATAAAGAACCCCTCTCCGGGGAGTACAGATTTGCGGCCGATAGAGAGACGGTCGTCGTCGATGAGCCAATCGTCCATGCCCCAGCAAGCGGGCGCGGCGTCAAGAACCCGTCGGGTTCAGTTACACGTCCTCGCGCTCGGGGTTGGGTTCGCCTTCGAGCTGGCGGACCGTCAGCACCGGCATCGGGGCCTCCCGGACGAGTTCCTCGGCGACGCTTCCCAGCAGGAACCCGTGTTCGCCGTGGCGGCCGCGGGTCCCACTGGCGATGACGTCGGCGTCGTGTTCCTCGGCGTAGTTGCGGATTTCGTCGGCCGGGTCGCCCTGCCGAACGGCAGTGACGAGCTCCTCGTCGGCCTCGGCGTCGGCGGCCTCCAGGATGAACGAGAGGGCGCGGCCGCCAGTGGTCGCCAGCGCGCGCTCCAGCGCCTCGCGAACCTCTTCGGGAGTCGTCTCAACCTCGCCGGTGTCAACGACGTACAGCCCGTGGACAGTTGCGTCGAAGCGCGCTGCCAGGTCCAGCGCTGCTTCGACGGCCCGCTCTGCGCTGCCGGAGCCGTCCGTGGCGATGACCACCGTATCGAACATACACCACGCATCGAAGCCGCGACTAAATACACTGTTGGTCACGGCGAGGGACGGTCCGGATGACGCCACGGGGTCGGCACGAACCTCGGTGGATTTTTGCCGGCCGGGGCCGCACTGGCGAGTGATGGACATCGACCTCGTACTCGCGCCGGTCGACGGCAGCGACCAGTCGGAACGAGCGGCCGAGTACGCGATCGCCGTCGCGGAGCGATACGACGCCGATCTCCACCTGCTGTTCGTCATCGACGAACGGCTCCGCCGGGATATCGACAACGGTGACGTGAGTGCGGCCGCGATCGCCGAGGAGCACCAGGCGTTCACCGAGCGTCTTGAATCGCAGTTCCGCGACGCTCACGACGGCGCGTTCGAAACGTCGTCCGCGACCGCGTTCTCCGAGACGCGACTGATGCAGACTCCGGGCAGCGTCGTCCTCGACGTGGCGGAGGACATCGACGCGGATTTCATCGTCGTCCCGCGCGAGGAAGGAAGCGAAGAGGCCGTCGGGCGCGCGGCGATCTACGTCATCGAGTACGCCAGCCAGCCGGTACTCACCGTTTAAAGGCGGATCGCCATCTCTATTTCGAAGCTCTCGGCGCTACTGATCTCGAAGCCGACCTTCTCGTACAGCGATATCGCCGGGTCGTTCCACCGCTCGACGGTGAGCCAGACGTGGTCGATACCCTCGGCCTGGCCGTGGCCAAGCAGCGTCTCGACCAGCGCTGTCCCGATACCAGCGCCCTGGTAGGCCTGTAACACGAAGATAGCGAGTTCGTGCTCGTCCTCGTTGTCCGGGACCAGCGTCGCGTGGCCGGCGACGGTGTCGTCGTGCTTGGCGACAACGTTGACACAGTCGTCGTCGAGTATCGTTTCGAGCCACTCGCGGATGGCCTCGTCTTTGACCGGTGGGATGCCCTGCGCTCGGTCCGCAGGGTCGAAATCGAGATACATCTCGACGAGGCTCTCCGTATCGGCGTCGTCCGCGGAGATCACGTCGATGGTGCGGTCCTCACGGTCGGTGATTGTCCGGGGTGGCTGCGGGAACTCCCCAGCCGGTTCGTCTGGATACGTGCGAGTCATCGGATGAGAGTCACCGGAGTCTGTGCGTTCAGCAGGACGAATTCGACGACGGGGCCGAGCTGTATCTTCCCGAGCGGCGAGCGGCCGCCGCCGCCGAGGACGATTCTGTCGAACTCCTCGCTTTCGGCGATGTTCACCAGTTCGCTGCCCGGCGACGTGCCGTCGATGTGTCGGAGCGGCGGCTCGAGCCCGCTTTCGTCGATCCGCTCCTGCACCCGCTGTTGGACCGTCTCGAGGTCGGCGTCGCTGTCCTCGTTTTCGAAGATAACGACGGTCAGTTCATCGCCTGTTTCCGATACGCGCTCGAGTGTTTCGGTCAGTGCCTGATAGGACAGTTCGCTGCCCCCGACACCGAGCAGTAGTTTCATAGTCGGGCCATGCATGGGAGTAGTGAAAAAGGCACCTGGCTGAAGTGTTGGCAGAAGGTAATGAAGGCGGGTCAGCGGCGATACCCTTTTTCACCGCGGGCACGCATTCTCGGCTATGACTGAGGGCGCACCGCCGGACGAGACGGATGCCGAGGCGGCAGACGAGGCGTCGGCCGGACACCAGCCAGACGAGTCGGCGGCCGCAGATGACGGGGCCGCCGACGCCGCGGGAAGCGACACCGCCGACTCGGCTACCGAAGAGACAGCAGCGGCCGAGTCAGCCAGCGAAGCGGCGGCCGCCACAGCCAGTGACGTCCCGTCCGACGTACAGAAGTACGACCGCTTCAAGAAGATCGAGGGCGGGACCTACGACCGCGCGAACGACTTCCTGCGGGACCGGACGTACATCACCGCCCGCGAGTGGGCCATTGCACGCCTCTGTGCCGACTTCCGGACCGAGACAGGCGTCGAGATGACGAAAATCGGGGAGAACCTCCCCGAACTCGTCCCGTTCATGACGGACACGTACACGCCACAGGCGGTCAACCAGGCCCGTTCGGCCTTCGAGGACAAGGTCCGGAAGGCCGGTGCAACGTTTCTCTACGGCGCGATGTGTGATTTCTTCACCGCCGAGGACCTCGACGACGTGATGTACGAGGCCACGGAGGTCGCGAAGTTCCTGCTCGAAGTCGAGGGTGTCGACCTCGCCGTCGAAGACGAGATGGAGGCCGAGGACCGGATCTCCTCGGTGATGCGGGAGGTCCGCGAGCAGTCGGCGGCGCTGCGACACGACGAGGTATGTTGTCCGGAGTGTGGCAATGAGTTCGAGGTGGACGAGTAAGCCACCCCGTCGATGACCGATATCGACCCGGACGCCGAGCCGTCGCTGTCCGAACACGAAGCGACACAGAAGGTTCTTCGAACCGACCTCGCCGTCGGCATCGGCGGGGCGGTGTTGGGGTACGCGGAGGCCGGTAGTGCCCTGTTCGACGTGCTTCCGGTAGTCGTGGGGGTAACACTGCTGACCGCCGTCGCGGTAGCCGTCGTCGAACACGACGCGGTGCCGGGCGTGTACCCGGAGGTAGCCGCGCTGGCATCGTTTCTCGTGCTCGCGGGCGCGGTGGCCGGCCTCGTGACGGTCTCCCCGGCCCCGATGACGGTCGATCTCGCGGGTGCACTCTCGGGGTTCGGAATCGGTGTGCTCGCCAACCGGCTCCTCTACGGGGTCGTCTTCGCAGTACCGGCGTACCGGCTGACCCGAGTACGCGAACAGTCGTAGTCGGACAGTCCCAGCCGAGCGGGTTTCAGTCGGGGAAGAACGGGTCTGGGTCGTCGTGGGCGACGGTGACCACTTCGTCCTCGGAGAGCGGGCGAATGTGGGAGTAGAGGCCGCGGTCCGCGGCGACCTGTTCCAGGGCCTCGCGGTCGCTGCGGTCGTAGTACAGCGGAACGAACGCGGCGAGGTCGTCGCCACATTCCAGCGCCACGAGCAGGAACACCATCCCGTCGCCGGTCGCGCGAAACACCTCGTACCGGTCGACGGGACGGTTCCCGAGCGCGTCGGCGAGCCGCCGGAACTCGTCACCGGGAACCACGACATCGAAGCCGAGCCGTCGGCTGTCGGGCTCGTACTCGCCGGTCTGTTCGGCCATCGTTCGCGGCTCGCCGGTCAGGAGCGTCACGTCGCCGGGATGGAGTTCGATAGTCTCGCGGCCGGCGTCGCGGTACTTCGCTGCCGTCGCCGCCATGTCGTCGATGACCTGCTCCCAGTGACCGACGACGCGGTCGAAGGGATTCGATTCCGGGTCGACAGGGTCGTCCATACGTCGAGTGGGGCGGCCGCACCCATAAACTGTCGGCGAGGTTTCAGCACAACACTTTTGGAAGTATTTCGAGAACAACCGATAGATGCGTGATTTGTTGACACTATCCAGTCTCCGGACCCAGTTCGAGACGGACCGGGGAACGGTCAAAGCCGTCGACGGCATCGATCTCACAGTCCGTGAGGGGGAAACCGTCGGGCTGGTCGGTGAGTCGGGATCGGGGAAATCGGTGACCGCGCTGTCGGCGATGGGAATCGTCGACGACCCTGGACACATCGCCGGCGGGCAGGTCCGTTTCGGCGCGCTGGAGACGGTCACGCGACTAGCGCGGCAGTATCCGAAGGCGGTTGCGACCGACGCCGACGGCTCGGGGTTCATCCACGTGGACTCGGCGACCGTCGACCGGAGTAATCTCCCGAAATCACTGGATACGGCAGCCGACGACACCGCGCTGGCCAGGCAGTTCATTCGAGAGGCCCCGAACCAAGCACTGCCGAAACAGGGGGACGGCCCCGTAACCGTTGCAGACGGCTACGTCGACCTGACGGCCGCGCCGGAGCGAGCGATGCGGGACATCCGTGGCGGCGACATGGGGATGATATTCCAGGACCCGATGACCTCGCTGAACCCCGCGATCACCGTCGGCGAGCAGGTCGCGGAGAGCCTGCGACTCCACCGATACGGCCGCAAGCGCAACGATTCCTGGTTCAACGCTCTCCGGGAGATAACCCCCTCGCTCAGTCGTGGCGGCGGTATGAGCGAGGAGGTCCGGTCCGACGTGATCGCCCTGCTTGAGGAGGTCGGCATTCCGGAGCCGGCCGACCGCGTCGACGAGTATCCGCACGAGTTCTCCGGCGGGATGCGCCAGCGCGTGCTCATCGCTATTGCGTTGGCTTGCCGACCGAAGCTCCTGGTCGCCGACGAGCCGACGACGGCGCTGGACGTGACCATCCAGGCGCAGATTCTGGACCTCATCGACGGCCTCCAGGCCGACCTCGGGATGGCGGTCCTGTTCATCACGCACGACCTCGGTGTCGTGGCGGAGACCTGCGACCGCGTCGCCGTGATGTACGCCGGCGAAATCGTCGAGGAGGGGCCGGTCGAGGAGATCTTCGGGAACCCCTCGCATCCGTACACGTACACGCTACTGGAATCGATTCCCAGCGAGGAGACCGAGCGGTTAACTCCTATCGAGGGAAACGTCCCGAGCCTCATCGACATGCCCGAGGGGTGTCACTTCGCCGACCGCTGTCCGTGGGCCAAGCCCGAGTGCCGCGAGGGCGAGATACCGTTTCTCCAGCACGGCCCGACGGACGTGTCCCACCGCTCGAAATGCATCCTCGAGTCGTTCGATAAGAGCGAGTACGGCACCGGCGACGCGGGCGTGGCCGCCCACGAGACGACGCGGACGGACAGACGGCTCATGGAAGTCGACGGGCTGAAAAAGCACTTCTCGCGGGCCGACGACCTGCTGGATAAGTACATCGGGCGCGAGCCGGAGTCAGTCAAGGCCGTCGACGGCGTCTCGATGGACATCTACGAGGGCGAGACGCTCGGCCTCGTCGGGGAGTCCGGGTGCGGGAAATCGACGACCGGCCGGACGATTCTCCGCCTGCTGGAGCCGACAGACGGGACCGTGGTCTTTGCCGGCCAGGACCTCGCGGACCTGAACAAGGACGACCTCCGGGCGGTCCGCCGGGATCTGCAGATGATCTTCCAGGACCCGATGTCCAGCCTCGACCCGCGGATGACCGTCGGCCAGACCATCATGGAGCCGCTGAAGATCCACGACCTCCCGGAAGACACCGGCGACGGCTCCCGGCGCGAGCAGCGGGTCGACCGGGTCGCGGAGTTGATGGAGGCGGTGGGGCTGGACCCCGACCAGTACGACCGGTATCCACACGAACTGTCGGGCGGGCAGCGCCAGCGGGTCGGCATCGCTCGGGCGCTCGCCGTCGACCCCGATTTCATCGTCTGTGACGAACCCGTCTCGGCGCTGGACGTGAGCGTGCAGGCCCAGATCATCAACCTGCTGGAGGACCTCCAGGGAGAGTTCGGCCTGACGTACCTGTTCATCGCCCACGACCTCTCCGTGGTGCGGCACATCTGTGACCGCGTCGCCGTGATGTATCTCGGTGAGGTGGTCGAAGTCGCCGACACCCCGGACCTGTTCGCCGACCCGAAACATCCCTACACACGGGCGCTCATGTCGGCAATCCCGGAACCGGACCCGACCGTAGAGACCGACCGGATACTCCTGAAAGGCGACGTTCCATCACCGGTTGACCCGCCCTCCGGCTGTCGGTTCCGGACCCGTTGCCCCGAGGTCATCCCGCCTGACATCGACATCGAGCAGGAGACCTACCGGGAGGTGATGGACTACCGACAGCGGGTGGAAGACGAGGCGATTTCCCTCGACACGGTACAGGCGCAACTCCAGCCGGACGGCGACGCCGCGGCGGCCACCGACGGCGGGGCGGATCTCACCGAACAGCCAAGCGACTCGATGGCGGTGTCGACCTTCGTCGAGGCGATGTTCGACCGCTTCTTCGAGACGAAACCGACCGGTGAGAACCGGCGCGTCATCGAGGAATCGTTCGAGCGGCTCGCGGCGTCCGACTGGGAGGGCGCAGCCGAAATACTCCGAGACCGGTTTGAAAGCGTCTGTGAGCGACAGCATCCCGAACTGCAGTCGAGTCCGCACCCGGCAGCGTGTCACCTGTATGAGCAGCCCGGCAGTGACCGCAAGTAGGGAATATTACTCGGCTGCACACCCTCCTTATTTGTTATAATGTATATTTATCTACCTGTCCAGTACTGTTATATTCAGCCTGGTTGAATGGTACCGTATGTCATCCGACGATCAGATAGACAGACGGAGTTTCCTCGCAGCGGCAGGCGGTGCCGCGGCGGCCGCAACGCTCGCGGGCTGTTCCGGAGACGGTGGCGACGGGACCGAAGGCGACGGCAACGGCGAAAGCGGCGGTGACGGCACTGACACAGGCGAAAGCGGCGGTGACGGAGCGAGCGACCAGACGCTCGTGTACGCCCGCGGCGACCACCCCGAGAACTACGACCCACAGCAGACGACCAGCGGCGAAGTCGCGAAGGTCACGAACCAGATATTCGACACGCTCATCCAGTTCGCCCCGGGAAGCGGCGGCCAGCTGGAGGACGCGCTGGCGACCGACTACTCGCTTGACGGGACAACGGCGACGCTGACGCTCCGGCAGGGCGTGACCTTCCACAACGGGGAGGAGTTCACGGCGTCGGACTTCAAGGCGACTTGGCAACGGTTCACGCAGAGCGGCTATCAGTACTACCTCGGTGACGAGACGCGGTCAGGGTACGGTCCGTTCACGCTAGGCGACTGGATCGAGAGCGTCGACGCGAGCCAGGACTACGAACTGACTATAGAGCTCACACAGCGGTACGCGCCGTTCCTGCGGAACCTCGCGATGTTCGCCGCGGCCGTCCTCTCGGAGGCCCAGATCGAAGCGATGGGCGACAACCAGGCGGACCTCGGAACCGAACCCGCGGGGACCGGTCCCTTCGAGTTCGACACGCTCGACAACCCGAACGAGCGCATCCGGCTGACGGCCAACGGCGACTTCTGGGGCGAGGGGCCGAACGTCGGGACGGTCATCTTCAAGACCATCACGGAAAACAGCACCCGGGTCCAGGACGTCATCAACGGGGCGTCACACATCACGGACAATCTCGACTCCTCCGGGTTCCAGCGGGCCGAGGAGAGCGGGACGGCGACGCTGCTGCGGAAAAACGGCATCAACCACGGCTACATGGCGATGAACATGGCCCGCTTCGAGCCGTTCCGGAACCGGACGGTCCGTCGGGCCATCGCCCACGCCGTCAACACCGAGGCCATCGTCAACCAGATTTACCAGGGCTTTGCGACGCAGGCATCCCAGCCGCTCCCGCCGGACGTGCTCGGCCACAACGATGACCTCGACCCGTATCCGACGGACAAGGACCAGGCCCGGTCGATGCTCGAAGAGGCGGGCTACGGCGACGGCTTCGAGTTCGAACTCGCGACGTTCTCGAACCCCCGCGGTTACAACCCCAGCCCGGTCCAGACGGCGAACCAGGTCAAATCCGACCTGGAGGACATCGGCCTGACGGTCAACATCAACCAGTTCTCGAACTTCGGGCCGTACCTGGACTACACGTCCGCCGGGCGACACGACGCCTGTTTCCTCGGCTGGTACACTGACAACGCTGACCCGGACAACTTCATGTACGTCCTGCTGGACCCGAAAGTCGAGATGGACGCCGTCCCCGACGGCCAGGACTGGATCAGTTTCGACACGGAGGGGTACTCGACGCTCAACGTCTCAGGGTGGGCTAACAGCGAGTACATGGAACTCGTCCGCGAGGCCCAGCGGACCTACGCCGAAGGGGACCGCGAGACGATGTACCAGGAGGCCGCCCAGATCGCCTACGACGAGTCCCCGTGGGTGTTCATCGACTACGCCGAGACGCTCCGAGCGGTCAACGAGGCCGTCGTCGAGGACTCCTACACGGTTAGCTCCGTCGGCGGCCCCTACCTCAACACGGTCGAGCTACAGTAGCGATCCACCTGTTCCCGCATGAACTGGACACAGTTTCTCTTCAGGCTGGTCGAACCGGTGGTGCCGCCACGGTTCGTCATCAAGCGGCTGCTGTTGCTCGTCCCGGTGCTGTTCGGCGTGGCGTCGGTCGTGTTCGCCATTCTCCACCTGGCCCCGGGCGATCCGGCTATCGTCATCGCCGGCCAGCGAGCGTCGACCGAGCAACTCGAACAGATACGGCAGGAGCTCGGGCTTCGACGGCCGCTGTGGGAGCAGTACCTGAGCTTCCTGTGGGACGCGGCGCGGTTCGACTTCGGCCAGTCCTACAGTATCAGCCGGGGGAACAGCGTCCGCTCGGTCATCGCCGACCGGCTCCCCATCACGCTCGAACTGGCGATTTACGGCCAGGCGGCGGGCATCCTGCTGGGCATCCCGCTGGGCATCATCTCCGCAGTCAAGCAGGACTCGCTGACGGACCACGTCACCCGAATCGGGGCGCTGACGGGTATCTCGGTCCCGATATTCTGGTCCGGGCCCCTGCTCATCCTGCTGTTCTCGACGTACCTCGACGTGTTCCCGACCAGCGGCCGCATCGACTCGACGCTGTTCCTGCCCGAGACCTGGACGCTGTTCGGCCGTGAGCTACCGCTGACCGGGATGATAACGGTCGATACGATCCTGCTGGGGAACACCGAGGCGTTCCTCTCGGCGGCCCATCACCTGTTCCTGCCGGCGGTGGTCATCGGCGTCTACTCGACGGCGCTCATCTCGCGGATGATGCGCTCCTCGATGCTCGAAGTCATCCGCCAGGACTACATCCGGACCGCGCGGGCGAAGGGCCAGGGCGCGAAGATCACGCTGATGAAACACGGGTTCCGAAACGCGCTGATCCCGGTCGTCACCGTCATCGGCATCCAGTTCGGGACGCTGCTCGGTGGGGCGGTCCTGACCGAGACCGTGTTCGGTATCAACGGGATGGGGCTGACTATCGTCACCGCCATCGGCGTCTCGGACTACCCGGTCGTGCAGGGAACGGTCCTCACCTTCGCGTTGCTGTTCACGCTGGTCAACCTCTTCGTCGACGTCACCTACAGCTACCTCGACCCACGGATTCAACAATGAGTACGGACACCGAGACACGGGGCACGCTGGGACGCCTGCGGGCGTCCCCATTCCTCGCCGACCTGCTGACGAACCGCCTCGCCGTCGTCGGGCTGACAATCATCCTCGGCATGGCCGCTATCGCCGTCTACGCCCGCGTGACCTACGACTTCGGCGCGCTTACCAGCTCACAACTCGGCACCGAAATCACTGACCGCGCGCCGCCGGGCTGGCTCGGTCCCGCGCCCGCGAACCAGCAGCTGTTCGGCACGGACGCGGCGGCCCGGGACATCTACAAGCGGAGTCTGTACGGGGCATGGCTGGCCCTGAAGTTCGGGACGATTACCGTCGGTACCTCGACCACCGTCGGTGTCGGACTGGGGATTATTGCGGCGTACTACGGCGACGTGACCGACAACGTCATCATGCGGACGATGGACGTACTACTGGCGTTTCCGCCGCTACTGCTCGCGCTCGCGCTGGTCGCCATCTTCCCGCGGGACCTCGGGCTCTGGCGGGCCGTGGTGGCGCTCGTGCTGGTGTACACGCCGCGGTTCGCCCGGGTCGTCCGCGGGGCTGCGCTCAAAGTGCTCGAAGACGAGTACGTCGACGCCACGGTTGCGCTGGGCGCGACCGACCCTCGGATTCTCGTCCGGCACATCCTGCCGAACACGCTCGCGCCCATCACGGTCCAGTCGACGCTGAACTTCGGGCTCGCCATCATCGACCTCGCGGCGCTGTCCTTCCTCGGGTTCGGCGCGCAGGCGGGGACACCATCGTGGGGACTGATGCTCTCCCGTGGCGTCGAGAACGGCCTCCTGACTGGTGAGTGGTGGCTCTCTTTCTTCCCGGGGCTGTTCCTCGCCATCACCGTCCTGGGGTTCAATCTGCTCGGCGACGGGATGCGCGACGCGCTCGACCCCCGGATGCGCGAAGCGGTCGACTGATGGCCCCCAGCGGTGACCCACCCCGACTCCGGCAGTACGTCGCGGCCCGGGCGCGACTGGTGGGGAGTGGCCTGGTCGTTGGTCTGGTGCTTGGCGGCCTCGGAATGGCGGGGTGGACGCTCTACACTGGTGATGCGCGGTCGAGTGAAGCGACGGTGTTCGCCCTCGGCGCGCTCGTGTTCGGCTTCGGCCTGCTGGGCTGGTCGGGGTCGATACTCGCCGGCCGCGGCATCGAAGCCATGCAAGAACACATGGGCGCGCGAAGCAACTGGACCGAGCGCGACTCCCGGCGGGCGATGGCCCGGCTCTGTGGCGGTGGCGGCGGAATAATGGTCGGGACCTCAGTCGTCGCGGCGTTACTCTAGCCGCTCGCTGTCCGCGCCACGGACGTTTTGCCCCCCGTGGTCGTAGAACACGTCTTCCTGCGGCGTTGCATCGTCAGCCAACGCGTCGCCGCGCTCGTAGACCACCGTTCCCCGGACCATCGTCCACTCGGGGAACACCGCGTCGCGCCCCTCGAACGGCGTCCAGTCGCACTTGGAGTGCAGGGCCTCACCGTTGATCTCGCTCGTCTCGGTCGTGTCGACGAGCACGAGATCGGCGTCCTTGCCGGCCTCGATAGCCCCCTTCTGTGGCAGGCCGAACACGTCGGCGGGGTTGCGTGCGGTGAGGTCACGAACGCGCCCGTAGGTGAGGCCGCTGTCCGCGTCTCGGGCTTCAGCGAGCAGGAGCGGCAGGACTGTCTCGACGCCGGGGACGCCCGACGGCGCGTCCCAGATGCTGGCGTCTTTCTCCTCGCAGGTGTGTGGCGCGTGGTCCGTCGCGATCATGTCGACGGTACCGTCGACGACGCGCTCGTAGAGCTTCTGGCGGCGCTTCTCTCGGCGTAGTGGCGGATTCATTCTCCCAAACGTCCCCAACTCGGAAAGGTCGCGCCGGGAGAGCAACAGGTGATGGGGCGTCACCTCGGTCGTCATCCCAGCCTCGCTGGCGATGTCGACGCCCTCCGGCGTGGACGTGTGGGCGATGTGAATCGTCGTGTCGTGCTCTTTTGCGACAGCACAGGCCCGCTCGACGGCCTTTTCTTCAGCTTTCGCGGTCCGGAACGCGCTCCAGGCGTCGGCGTCGTCACGGGCCTTGGCGTCGTCGTTGAAGTAATCGGCGTCCTCGGCGTGGACGGTGACCGGCACGTCGTTGTCGGCGGCGGCCTCCAGCGCGTCGGCGAACAGGTCGGCCTCGATACCCATGTCGCCGGTCGAGTCCGCGAGAAACACCTCGCCGAGTGCGAACAGGCGACGGCGCAGGAGGACGTTCGGAATCCAGTCGGCCGTGACACCGCCGTTGATACCCCAGTCGACGACGGAGTCAGCGGCGAACTCGGCTTTCTGGTCGAACGCCTCGCCGTCGATGGTCGGCGGGTCGGTGTTGGGCTGGTCGACGACGGTCGTGACGCCGCCGGCCGCCGCGGCCCGCGAGCCGGTCTCCCACGTCTCCTTGTGCGGGTAGCCGGGCTGGCGGAAGTGGACGTGCGCGTCGACCATCCCCGGAAAGAGGCGTTTGCCGGTCGCTTCGATGACGTGCTGGTCGGATGTGTCGAGGTCGCGGCCGACTTCGACGATGGACTCGCCACGCACCCGGACGTCACGTTGGTGGCCGTCCGGCAGCGTCGCGTTACGGATGAGCATACGCCCAGTCGGCCGGGCGCGCCCCTAAGTCTCTCGGATGGCCGTCACCGATACGTCGCGCCCGTCGGCTAACGACCGCTCCAATGCCGCGATGACCTGATCGGGGTCGTCGGTCCCCCCAGCGTTGGCGACGCTCCCGACGCTCTGTGGATCGAACGGAACGTCGAGCGCCTCGTAGACGGGAGCCAACACCTCAGCGATGGCCTCGTGGTCCCGGACGACGACAATACCGCCGACGACAGCGACGGACTGGCGGACGCGCTGGGCGAGGCCCGCGATTTTGCCGTCGGCCTGAAGCGAGTGGCTTCCCGGACAGAAGGAGGCGTCGGGTTCACCCGTCCGAGCGGTGATTCCGCAGTCGTCGAGCGCGCGCTTCACAGCGGCCTTGGCCCACTCGTAGCGGTCATCGATAGTCCCTCGCGGGTTCTCAGTCGGGACGGCGAGGGAAAACGAGACGGTCGACCCGGTGTAGGCGACAGCGCGACCCCCCACCGCGCGCTCGATGACGGTGTACCCCCGGTCGTGAGCGGCCCGGCGCGCTCGCTCGTAGCCGTCGTTGTTCGTGTCACGGCGGCCGAACGCGACCTGTCTGTGCGGTCGCCAGACACGCAGGGCTGGCTCGCGGTCTTCGGCGACCGTCTCCGCCATCTTGCGGGTCCGCTGGAAGTCGGTTTCGGGGTCGGCGGCGCGGCCCCGTAGCAGACGCATAGTCGGGCTGTACGGACTCACGGGGCTAAAGCGGTCCGGCGGTCCAGCAACTGCAAGCCCCACAGCGGTAGGTAGCGAGCAGGCGACACACAGCTATCGCGATGGGACGTGTCGCGCTCCCGCTGCCCCCGCCGCGGTCGTCGTCAGCGCACACGAAGCGGTGGCCTCGGTATGGGTCTTGAACCCTCGGGCGACAGAGCCATACCGACACACGCCTAATCGCCGCCGATGGCCGTCACGATACCGCGAGACGTACTCTTTCAGTATTACCGCTTTTCCCTGTACAACTCGCCGTTCGACGCCCACGACGAGGGGTGTGCCATCGACCTCTACCCCGACGGCGAGCGCGCGCCGTCGCCGGTGGCCGGGGAGGTGCTGGACACGAAAACGGTCCGGGCCCCGCCGAAGGCCTACGCCGCCGAACACGACCACCTTATCCTGGTCGATACTGGCGACACCGTAGCACGGCTGCTGCACGTCGACCCGGCCGTCGAACCCGGTGAGACGGTTACCGTCGGCGACGACCTCGGAGAACTGGTCCGGGCGGGCTTTTTCGCCCCGTGGGTCCCGAACCACATCCATCTCGGCTTCCGGGCCCCAGACACGAACCCCTACCGGGCGTCGGGGTCGCTGCCGGTCGACGTGGCAGTGGACGTGACGCCGCTGTCCTGGGACGGGACCGGCACCGTCGCGGAAGCCGGCGAAACCTGGGTACGGCTGGACGAGCCTGCCCATCCGACACCGGGCGAGTCCTTCGTCGGTATCGCCAACGACGCCGACGGCGGCGATTCCGGAGTCCTCGACGGCGGGCTCCCGCACTACTCCGGTGGCGGGCTGCTGGACCGTGACGGAACCGACGCCGCGGCCCTCGCGGGCCAGCGCGTCGGGACAGCGGACGGCCGCACGGTCGCGTGGGACGGCCTGACCGTCCTGGCAAACGGCGAGCCGATAACCGGTATCGCGCTGTTCTGTGGCCGCGAGCGCTTCGGGGCGAAGCTCGTCGGCGAGGATATCGACCTGTCCGTCGGCGACGAGGTACGCGTGACCGTCGAACGGGCCGCGGCTTGCGACAACTCCGCGTAGCTACGACTCCCCGTACCGCTCTGCGTGGGCCTGTTTCGCTTCTTCGTAGGCCGGGTCCGAACGGACCGCGTCGAGGTGCTCCTTGTACGTCAGGGCTATCTCGCGTTTCTCCGGGTCGTACCACTCCTGGGGGTCGCGCTGCTCGCCGTCGACATATTTCTGTCCGCCGGGGTATTTCGCGTAGCGCATCGCCCGCGTCCAGCCCATCTGGAGGTATTTGCGGGCCATGTCCATCCCGACGAAGTCCCCGACGTCGCGGTACTCGCGGTAGCGGTCGCGGATGGACTCGGCGGCGGCCGCCGCGTCCTCGCTGGTTTTGATTGTCCACTCGGGCAGGAGTTCGCTCTTGTAAGGCTCGATTTTAAACGCCCCCTGCTCGTCGGATGTGTACCGGTAGCGCTCGGGATGGTCGCGAAAGTCGAGGTCGTACTCTGGGCCGTCCTCCACCTCGGCGACGTCGCCGCGAACGGGGTCGGCACCCATCCGTCAGGCGAGCGTAATCTCGTCGCGCTCGGTCACCTCACCGAACAGCCAGTCGGCGTGCTCCAGGGCGTACTCGCGGTGGTCGTCCTCGATGTAGCCGACGGCGTCCTCGACGAGGATCGGGCGATAGTCGCGCAGACCGGCGCTGGAGGCCGTATGGAGCACACAGACGTTCGCGAGCGTCCCACAGATAGCCAGGTCCTTGATGCCGTGGGCGTCGAGCCACCCCTCCAGTTCAGTCTGGTAGAAGGCGTCGTACGTGTGCTTGACGACGACCAAGTCATCGTCCTCTGGGTCGAGGTCCTCGACGAGTTCGGTCTCCCACGAACCCTCGACGACGTGCTCGCCCCACCGGTCGAACTCGTCGTAGTAGTGGGTGTCCTCGAACTGGTCGGGCGGGTGCACGTCGCGGGTATATACGACCGTCGCGCCGGCCTCGCGGGCACGGTCGACGAGTTCGGCGCAGGGCTCGATGGCCGCTTCGCTGTCCGGTGCGTAGAGGCTCCCGTCGGGATGACAGAAGCCGTTCTGCATATCGACGACGACCAGGGCGGTCTGTGCTGGGTCGAGTTCCATATCGGGTGTTGGGTTGGGTTGACTACGAAAGTTACTCCGACGGTTGTTTGTGGAAGGCGGAAGCAAACACGGAGAGTTGGAACGCTGTCTCCGACCGACGAACAATCTCACGACTAGCGTGTGACTTTTTACTGTGGTGACCTTCCTAACGGTAGATGCGCCGCCCTTTCGCCCTCGTCGTTCTCTGTGCTGTTGTGCTGTTACTGGCGGGCTGTCAGGCACCCAGTGCGTCGCCCGAGACGGAGACCGGTGGCGACGACCTGACTCCCAGCGAACCCGCGACCGACTACAGGAGCAACAGCTCCGCCCCGGCAGCGCCTGAGACGGACCGGCTGGGCTACGAGAACGGCTACTGGTACAACGAGTCGCTGTCGGTGACAACGGAGGACGGACTGAACGAGACAGAGCGGGAAGCCGTCATTGCACGAACGATGGCCCGCGTCGAGCGGATTCGCGGCCTGGAGTTCGAAGAGACGGTCACGGTGTCCGTCGTCTCACGGGCGGAGTACCGCAACAGCACCGGCGGCGAAACCGGCGATTCGCTGCGTCGGTTTGACAACGTGAAGTTCGAGGCGCTGTTTTTCGTCGGCGAGGACCGCGACTCCATCGCCGTCCAGAGCAGCAACCGCGGCGAGAGCGTTCTGGGCTACTACAGCAGCCAGCGCGGTGAAATCGTCATTGTCAGCGATTCCGAAACGCCGACGATAAGCCGGGGGACGCTGGCCCACGAACTCGTCCACGCGCTGCAGGACCAGCACTTCGGTCTCGAAAGTGACGCGCGGACGCGGGACCAGGTGCAGGGTCGGAACGGATTGGTCGAAGGCGACGCCGTCGCCGTCACCCAGACGTACACCGACCGCTGTGGCGGGGAGTGGCGCTGTATCGACAGGCCCGCCCAGAGTAGCGGTGGCGGCGGCGACCGTCACTTCGGCATCAACTTCATGCAGTATTTCCCCTACAGCGACGGTCCCGGGCTGGTCGGAACTCTCCGGGAACGCGGCGGCTGGAGTGCTGTCAATGACGCCTACGACGACTACCCCGACGGGGCCGCCGAAGTGACCTACCCCGAGCGCTACCCCGAGTGGGAACCCGAATCAGTCTCGCTTGCGGACCGGTCCAGCAACGACTGGGAGCGGGTCAGACCCTCGACTGACCGGGACCGGCCCGACTACGCCGTCGTCGGCCCCTCTGCCATCGCCGGGTCGATGGCGTACACCATCGCCGATGACTACAACGAGTCGAGCGTGGTCCAGACGCGTGACGTCATCAACTACGAGGACGGGTCGCTGGACAGCGACGACCCGTACAACTATGACCTGCCCGCCACCGACGGCTGGACGGGTGGCCGGATGCACGTCTACGGCGACGGCGACGAGACGGCCTACGTCTGGAGGACGACCTGGGCCAGCGAGGCCGACGCCCGTGAGTTCGCCGACGCCTGGGCGGCGGTCATCGCCCACTGGGGCGGCACCAGAACCACAGAAGGCCACTGGGTCATCGAGGAAGACAGCCCCTACACCGACGCTGTCTCCGTCAGGGTCGACGGGGACACGGTCACCGTCGTGAACGCGCCGACGGTCGACGAACTCGACGAGGTCCACGATGCGTAAGGAACTGCTCATTGCGCTGGCGGTCGTCCTGGCGGGCTGTACGGTCCCGTCTTTCGGCGGCAGCGATCACCCCGAGACACCGACCGGTGAGGACGCAATCGGCTACGAGAACGGCTACTGGTACGACGATTCGGTGACGGTGACGACCGACGACGGACTGAACAAGAGCGAGCGCGAGGCTGTCGTCGCCCGGACGATGGCCCGCGTCGAGCAGGTCCGCGGCCTGGAGTTCAAAGAGCCGGTCCCGGTTTCGGTCATCTCCCGAGCGGAGTACCAGAACCGCTCGGGGGGCAACGGCAGCGGCGGTAGCAGTCGTCCACAAGACCCCTGGAACGACCAGGTGTGGGAAGCGCTCTTACTCATCGGCGAGGACTCCGGCAGCAGTGACGAAATCGACGACACGCTCTCGACGACGGTCCAGGGCTACTACTCGCCGAGCCAGGACGAGATCGTCATCGTCAGCCCGACGGAGACGCCACAGATCGACCGTCGGACGCTCTCACACGAACTCGTTCACGCCCTGCAGGACCAGCACTTCGGGCTGAACGGCTCCGCGGAAACGCAGGACACGCAACTGTCACGGCAGGGTGTCACCGAGGGCGAGGCCAACTACGTCCGCGTCCTCTACGAGCGCCGCTGTGGTGACGGCTGGGGCTGTATCGCGCTCCCCGACCGGCCCAGTGACGACGGAGGAAGCAGCAGCGACGGAGACGGCGACAGCCAGGAACCGAGCTACAACGAGGGGCTGTTCACCGTCCTCTACCAGCCCTACGTCACCGGGCCGCGGTTCATCGACCAAGTGCGCTCTGATGGTGGCTGGGACGCCGTCGACGCCCTCCACGACGACTTCCCCGACAGCACCGAGCAGGTGCTCCACCCTGAGAAGTATCCCGGCGAAGAACCCGTGAACGTCAGCGTCGCGGACCGCTCGTCCGACGAGTGGAGCCGCTTCGACCACGACCCGGTCGGCGACACGGTCGGGGAAACGTCGATCTACGCGATGATGTACCACAACGGCCAGACAGAGGGCGACCGCTACAGCTACGAGAGCGAGATCTCGGCGGGCTGGGGCGGTGATCTCGTCGTGCCCTACCGCAACGGCTCCGGCGGCTACGGGTACGTCTGGGAGACCCGCTGGGATACTGAGGAGGACGCCAGCGAGTTCGCACAGGCGTATCGGGCGGCACTGACCGAGGAACACGACGCCAGCCAGCCCCGAAGCAACGTCTACGTCGTCCCGGCCGACGACCAGTTCAACGACGCCTTCCGCGTCGTCCGGTCCGACAAAACCGTCCGTATCGTCAACGGGCCGACAGTGAGCGACCTCGACGAGATTCACCAGCCAGCGGAGTCCTGAGGGCCGGTCGCCGACCGGACCGCTTTTTTCGCCACACTGAAAACACCGTGTTATGACCGAGGAGTTCGATGTCGTCTCGCCAGAGGCGATTCGCGAGGGGCGGGCGACCGACGCCTACTTCGACCGGACGATGGAGGCGCTGGAACACGCAGGCAAGAACCCGGACGTGGTCGCCGAAGTGACGGCGAACCAGTTCGCGACGGGCCAGTGGAAACTGCTGGCGGGGCTGAAAGACGCCGCCGAGTTGCTTGAAGGACGGAGCGTCGACGTTGACGCGCTCCCCGAAGGCCAACTGTTCGACGGGGGCCCGGTAATGCGAATCGAGGGGTCGTACCGGGAGTTCTGTCGCCTAGAGACGGCGCTCCTTGGCTTTCTCTCGCATCCGACAGGCACCGCGACGCGGGCACTAGAGGCCCGCTACGCCGCACCGGAGTCGACGGTGCTCTCCTTTGGCTCGCGTCACGTCCACCCGTCGATAGCGGCGATGATCGAGCGGTCGGCGCTGCTGGGCGGTCTCGACGGTATCTCGAACGTCGCTGCTGGCGAGGTCATCGGCCGGGAGGCCGGCGGGACGATGCCCCACGCGCTCATGATCTGCTTCGGCCGCGGGAATCAGGAAGAAGCGTGGCAGGCCTTCGACGCCGCTGTTCCGGAAGAGACGCCGCGCATCGCGCTGACGGACACCTACAGCGACGAGACCGACGAAGCCCTCCGCGCGGCGGAAGCTGTCGACGACCTCGCGGGCGTCAGACTGGACACGACCGGATCCCGCCGCGGGGACTTCCGCCACATCGTCCGGGAGGTTCGCTGGACGCTGGACGCCTACGGCCACGAGGACGTGGACCTGTTCCTCTCTGGCGGTATCACCCCGGCAACCATGCGGGAGCTACGGGACGTGGCCGACGGCTTCGGCGTCGGGGGCTACGTCGCCAACGCCGATCCGCTGGACTTCGCGCTGGACATCGTCGAACTGGACGGCGAGCCGGCGGCCAAGCGGGGGAAGCTCACCGGCACAAAATCGGTGTACCGTACCGCCGACGGCGGCCACCACATCGGCCTGTCCGACCGCGACGCGCCGGAGGACGCCGAATCGCTACTGGAACCACTGATTCGTGACGGGGACATCGTCAGGGAGTTTGACCTCAACGGGGCCATCGACCGCGCGGCGGCGGACGCCGAGCGAGTCGGATACGAGGGCGTAATCGCGGCCGAGTAACGAGCGTTAAGTCTCCGGCCGGCGAAAAGGGGGTATGGTCGACCGCATCATGAAGGTCAACGCGTACACGACCTTCGACCTGCTCGACGGTGAGGTAGAGGGCCACGGCTTCGAGGAGGAGGCCCTGGCCGTGCTGAACGTGACCGCGCCGCGAAAGAACCCGGACCACGTCGAACTCCAGTTAGAGATGGACAACACCGACCTCGACGCGGTGAAGCCCCACGCGGACTCGGTGACGCTGTCGGCGGCCCAGGCCCGCGAACTGGCCGCCGAACTGGAGGAGTACGCAGGGAAGGTCGAAGACGCGCAATCGGAGTAGTCTGTAACTCTCGTTGACAGTTATTCGCCGCTATGGTTCGGTAATTCTATGGTGTGAAGACGCATACCACGAAACATGTCAACCGAGACGCCCGGGAATCCAGCCGCACGGGAGCTCGGCTACTGCCCGTGCTGTGGCTACCAGACGCTCCCGGAGGGCCGGCCCGGGTCATACGAGATGTGTCCGGTGTGTCACTGGCTCGACGACCCCATCCAGTTCGGCGACGCGGAGTTCGTCAGCGATACGAACCACGTGTCACTGACGGAAGCGCGCGAGAACTTCCGCGAACACGGGGCGTGTTCCCCCGACGAGGCCGGGGACTGCGAGGAGCCGACCGGCCTCGACCGTGACCCGAACTGGCCTTACGAGGAATAGCAGATACGAAACAGGACTCAAGCTGCGAGCGCGATATCCAGGTACAGCATGACGATGACGCCCGCCATCAGTCCGAGCGTCGCGACGCGCTCGTAGCCGCGCTGGTGGGTCTCGGGGATTATCTCGTCGGAGATCACGAACAGCATCGCGCCCGCCGCAAAGCCCATTGCATAGGGCAGGAGCGGTTCGACGGTCACGACGGCGACAGCACCAAGCACCGCAAGCGGGATTTCCACGACACCGGAGCGAATCCCGGTGAAGACGGCGTAGAGCCGACGGTCCAGGCCAGCGTTGATCGCTGCGACGGAGACGGCCAGCCCCTCGGGGATATTCTGGATGCCGATGGCGAGCATCAGCGAGAGTGCGCCCCCGATCCGGAGCGGGTCGCCGGCGGCTGCGCCGAAGCCGACGCCGACGGCCAGGCCTTCGGGAATGTTGTGCAGCGTGATCGCGAGGATAAACAGGATGACGCCAGTCAGTTTGGATTCGTCAATCGAGAGGTCCTGGCTGGGGTTGGCGGCGTCCGACCGCCGGCTCCCGGTCAGGAGGTAGTGGGCGTGTGGGACGAGTCCATCCGCCCGGTCGAGAAACAGCGCCCCCAGTGCGACACCGACGAGCGTCGGAATCGGGTTCCCGCCCGAATACTCCTCGATACCGGGGATGATGAGGCTCGTGAACGCGGCGGCAAGCATCACGCCAGCGGCGAACCCGAGCGCCGTGTCCAGCGCCCGCTCCGAGGGGTCACGCCAGACCAGCACGAGCGACGCGCCGAAGAGGTTCATCGTGGCGATGATGACCCCGCCGACGAGGCCGTTTATCAGCGGGTCTGTCCCGACGAGGTCGACGAACAGATCGACGAGCCCGGATTGCATTGTCCAGTAGTGTATGTGGCCCCCTCTTGGGTGTACCGACAGTCAGGAGGGGGCGTATCTGGTTCTGGTGTTGTCTCCGCACAGAATCGGAAAGTCCCGGTTCGCCCGGGTTGTCCAGCCGGCTTCAGGTAGAGCCTTCTAGTTAGTAGAGGCCATATTCGAACGATTAAACGCTGTGTTAGAACGGTTCCGGCGACCCGACGAGCCGCCGCATCTCCATCGCGCTGGAGAAGTCTTCCCGGGAGACCACACGGGTCCCCTCGGGACCGTCGACGAAAGCGGCGGTGGCTCTGGCGGTATCGAGTTCGACGAGCGCGTCGAAGGCGGCCTTCTCCGAGACAAAGCGCGGCAGGTCGGTCTCCATCAGGTCGGCGACGGTGTCGGCCTCGCGTTCGGCCTTCGAGAGTTCCCTGAAATCGCCGACCGTGACGACGCCGACCACGTCGCCGCCGCGTGTGACCGCGAACTCCGTCCGCCGGTCTGCGAACATCCGGTCGACGAGGTCCTCAATGGTGGCGCTGGCCTCGATAGTCGCGTCGAGCGGGCTGGCCACGTCGTCGACGGTCAGCCCTTCCAGCAGGGCGGCCAGGGCAACCGTGCGGGATTCGCTCGACGCAGCACCGTAGACGAACAGCGCGAGTAGCAGCAACATCGGGCTAAACGACATGACGCCGACGACGGCGAACAGCACGGCGAACCCGGTGCCGATTCGAGCGGCGATACGGGTCGCCGTCGCGTAGGGCCGCTTTCGCGCGAGCAGCGCCCGAAGGACGCGGCCGCCGTCCATCGGGAACGCAGGCAACATGTTGAACACGGCCAGAAAGAGATTGGTGACGGCCAGCCAGCCGACGATGAACAGCGTCACCTGTGCGCTCGCCGGCAGAGCAAACAGCGCGGCGTAGCAGGCGATGCCAGTCAGAATACTCACGGCCGGGCCGGCCAGCGCGATGACGAGCTCCCGGTTCCACTCCTTGGGCATGGATTCGAGGCTGGCGAGGCCGCCGAGAATCCAGAGGGTAATCGATTCGACGCGGAGACCGTAGCGCATCGCCGCCCAGGCGTGCCCGAGTTCATGGAGGGCGACGCTGGCGAACAGGCCCACCGCCGCGGCGGTGCCGATAACCCACGGCGTCTGGCCCGCGGTCAGCACCGTGAGGTCGAGCGTCACGCCGGAGAGGGCGCTGACGATACCGGCATACACCGATATCTGGGCCCCGCTGCCGATAATCCAGGCCAGCACCGGCAGGAAGATCAGCAACGAGACGTTGACCCGGATCGGGATCCCCCAGACCGTCGTGATGTGGAAGTTTCGCACGGGAAGTCCAACGAACAGTGGCCGGGTATAGCTTCTGACTGGGGACGACGCCGACGAGTAGCGGCCTTATTCAGGATGTAGCGTGTACGGGCACCTAATGACAGTTCGACACGACGGGCTGACCGTCGACTGGCTGGGGTACGCGACGCTCCGGTTCGCCGGCGACGACACGGTGGTGTACGTCGATCCGGGCCGGTACGGCGTGCTCACCGGCGAGTGGGAACCCCACGCGGACGGTATCGGCCATCCGCCGAGCAGCGACTATCGACCGGAGGACGGCGACGTGATCTGTGTGACACACGTCCACCACTACGACCCCGACGGCATCGAGCGGGTCGCAAGCGAGGACGCCACAGTCGTTGCCTACGAGGGTATCGATGAGCGCGTCGGCGACCGGGACCTCCCGCCGCTGTCCTCGCTGCCTTACGACGTTGTCGAGGTCGGCATGAAATCACAAACGACGGTCGAGGACGTGCCGATCTGGTCGACGCCGGCGTACAACGAACCCGACGGACCGCATACGCTCCCCGACGGAACGCCCTACCACCCGGAGGGCTTCGGCTGTGGTTTCATGGTCGCCGTCGAGGGGACCAGAGCGTTCTACCCCGGCGATTCGGACGTGCTTCCGGGCCACCGGACGCTAGAAGTCTCGCTGCTGTGTCCGCCCATCGGCCCGCGGGCGACCATGGACCGCCACGAGGCCGCCTCGCTGGCCGCGACTATCGAGCCGGATCTCGTGTTACCGGTCCACTACAACACCTTCTCGAACCTCGAAGCCGATTCCCGCGAGTTCGCCGCCGACGTGGCGGAAGCCGGCGTCCCAGTCGTACTGGACGAGCAGTGAGCGAGCGCCCGCGCATCTCGAATTTTACCCGCGTTCGGCCCATTCGCTCCGGTCCCGGTGGGCGTCAGCGATATCCGCGATATCGTCCGTCGCCAGAACGCCGCGTTCCGTGACGACCGTCACCGCCGACGCCGGCGTCAGATCGAATGTGGGATTCTCGACGGCCAAGTCGGCGTCGCCGTCGTACACCTCCCGGGAGTCGCGTTCCTCCCGGTCCCACTCAGCGCGTGGTGCGACCTTGTCCGTGGCACAGACGGCGTAACAGTCCGTGTCCGCGGCGGCCGCTGCCAGCGCCGCCGAGCGGGTGCCGACCTTGTTGACCACGCGACCGTCCGGGAGGACGCGGTCGGCTCCGACCACGAGCGTATCAGCAGCCCAGGCTTCCAGTTCGTGACCGAACGCCGCATCGGTGGTCAGCGTCACCGCAGTGCTATCAGCAAGCGTCTCGGCGACGCCGACGCCTTCACCGCCGGGCCGTGACTCGGCGACGAGCACGGCCGCTGGGGCAGCGGCGTCGACGACTGCACGGACTGTCCCAGAGCGAGACAGCGTAGCGAGGCGGTCACCGACGTGCTCGGCCGCGACGGCGGCGGCGACGCGGTCGGCGGTCACCGCGTGGTTCAGCGTCTCGGTCGCGGCCCGCTCGACGGCCACCGGCGACTCGTCGGTGACGGCGTCCATCGCTCGGTTGAGACGGTTCGCGACGACGACCATCGAGGAGCGCGCTTCGCGGATTTCAGCGGCGAGGGCGGCGAGCGAATCCCAGTCGTCGCCGTCCCGCTCGGCCGCCTCCAGGTCGTCGGTCCGCCCGGCGTCAGCCAGGGCGGCCTCGTCGCGCAGCACCTCCAGTGCCCGGAGCGACAGCCACGCCGAGCCGTGGGTTCGGTCCTCGCGCACGGTCGCGATCCGCGGCCGAACGCGGTCCCAGGAGGTCCACAGTCGCGGGACGGTCTCGCGCGACAGGATCTCGGGTGGGTGGACCCACGCAGTCTCGGTCGTCTCTTCGTTAGTCGCGACTGTGCGGGCCTCGCAGTCGAACAGGAACGGGTGGACGACCCATCGAACGCCTCGGTCGCCGTCCGCGACCTGAAACGAGTCGCCCTGCCGGACGAGTGTCACCGCGTCGACCAGCCCGGTCTCCTCGTCGATTTCGGCCCGTGCGGCCGTCTCCGGGTCCCGATCTCGCCCGGCGTCGTCGGCGACGTGTCCCGCGACCCCACTCCACTGGCCCCGATACGAGCCGACTGCATCACTCCGGCGCAACAGCAACACCTCGCCCTCGCTACGCAGGAAGCACGTCACGACAGGGCGTGTCTCCATACGAGCGTGAACGGCTGGCCGGGGCAAGAAAGTCCCGGGGCAGTAGAGGCCACAGCCGGACGGGGACACTGTGAGAACTACAGCGCGTCGAGCAAGCGGTCGATGTCGTCAGCCGTATTGAACGCGTGGACAGACGCCCGGAGCGCCTTGGGGTGGGGCAGCGCTCTGATGACGATCCCGTCCGCAGCGAGTCGCTCGACGGTCGCCTCGGGATCGTCGGCAGTGAACGTCACGAGCCCCGACTCGTACTCGCGGGGGCTCAGCAGTCGGTCGCCGAGGCCGTCCTTGAGCCGGTCGGTCAGCCGTTCGACACGGGACTGGATCGTATCGAACCCGACGGCCTCGACCGTCTCGATGGCGTTCGCGAGCGCGACGTACGGGACCGGTGAGGTGGTGCCGACCTCGAATCGGCGCGCGCCCGGGTAGTACTCGTATCCGTCCGCACCGGGGTTCTCGACGCTCCGGTAGCCGATGCGAGTCTGGCGCAGTCGGTCGTAGGCGTCCGGATCGACGTAGAGGAACCCGCCGCCCCAGACCCCCAGCAGCCACTTGTGGCCCGCCGCGGCCACGAAATCCGCACCCCACTCGGTCACGTCGACGGGGTGTTGCCCGACGGACTGGACGGCGTCGACGAGCACCTGCGCACCGGCGTCGTGAGCCGCATCGACGACATCCGCAACCGGGAGTCTGGTCCCGTGTGTCCAGGTGAGCGAACTCAGTGCGACCAGTCTGGCGTCGGCCACGGCGTCTTTCACATCTGCCATGTCCAGCCGTCCGCTGTCGGTCTCCAGCACGCGGACCTCGATGTCGTGGGTGTCGGCCAGCCGGTCCCACGGAAGCGTGCCGGCGGGATGTTCGAGGTCGGTCCGGACCACCACGTCGCCGGGCTGCCAGTCGATTGCGCCGGCGACCATGTTGACTCCGTCAGCGGTACTGCGAGTGAACGCGACGTTGGCGGCCTCGGTTCCGACGTGGCCTGCGACGACCTCGCGGGCCGCCGCAATAGCGTCCCACGCAACCGTATAGGGGCCGTCGCCGGCAGGTGCATCGAAAGCGTGCCGTTCGAGAAACGCCGTCGCGGCGTCGACCACGGGGCGCGGCGTCGGTCCGCTTGCCCCCGTGTTGAAGTACGTACACCGTTCGAGTGCCGGGATCGACGCCCGTAGTTCGGCTGGGTTCATATCTCAGTCCTCGAGTGCCGGATGCTTCAGCCCTGTGTGACCCAGGTGACGGGTTTCCGAGGTAGCGGCGTGATACAATCTCCGTAGCCGCCCATTGATAATTCCATTCTAGTTTGTTGCGTTCCACAACTGTATTCGGTTGTTTGCATATTTGGCATTGTTACGGCTACGCTGTTTTATTTAAATAGCGTGCTATGGTGACGGCTCAGTCCTGCTGACACTCACAGCCGCCCTGTTCGAAGAACTCCGCGACGGCGTACTGGCTGCCACACGACTGGCACAGCACCTGCGCGTCCAGGAACACCTCGAAATCGTCGATGTCGATGCGGCCCGTGTCGCGCAGTTTCTCGATGCGCTGGTCGGTGACCGACAGCGTTCGTGTCAGTAGCCGCTGAATGCTTTCGAGATCTTTCTCTATTTTCTCGTCGTCGGACAGCCCCTGGTACTCCGCGCCCCGCCACTCCTTCAGATACGACCGGATGGCCTGGTAGGTGACGAAATCGGTTTCGAGGCTGTCGACGTCGACGCCGTTGCGTTCGAGTCGGTTGACGGTGTCAGTCCGAACGCCGGTGCTGATGTCGTCGCCGGTGAGGTTCTCGTAGGTCGATTCCACGTCGCTTTCGAGCGCGCTCAGGCCCGCATCGACTAGCGCGCGTTCGAGGAGGCGTTTGTTGAAGAACTCCGCGAGATCCCGGAGGCTCATTCGCTCTTCACCGTCACCGGTCCAGCGAGCCTCCATCTCCGCACCGAGTCCATCGAGTTCGTACTCGTCGATGAGTCGAGCGACTTTGCTCGACGGCCGGCCGTCTGTCGTATTCGCCATTTGTTGTTCCAACGTACGGTAACCGGAACTAAAAGACTACGGGGTTAGATCGAAGTAATGCGGTTGAAGTCGTCGTCAAGCGCCTGGGCGTCCTCCGGCAGGAGGGCGACGACCAGATGCTCGGCGTAGTCGGCGAAGTACTCGACGAGTTCGGCGATCCGGGCCGAGTCGATGGCTTCCAGCGAGTCAAGCAACATGAACGGAACGCTCTCGTGGAGGTCATGTACCAGATAGCCCGCGAGAGCGAAGATGAGTCCGGTCACTTCGCGCTCGCTCTCGCTGAGGTGCTCGATGGTGTCCTCGTAGGCCGCGCCGTTCTCAGTGGTCCGGACGATGTGGAGCTCGAACACCGTTCGGTCGACCTTCTGACGCCCCTCGCGGACGGTCTGCTCGACGCGCTCGATCCAGATGCGTTCGAGGTTCTCGTACTCGAGAATCCCGAGGATGGCGTCCATGTGCTCGTTGAACTCGTCGACGGCGTTGGCCTCTATCTGGTCGATCTTCGTCCGCTTGTCGGTGAGTTCGTCGACCAGCGCGTCGCGTTCCTCGCGGAGGTCGTCGGCCCGCCCGACCATCTCCTCGATTTCCTCGATTTCGGCCGACACGTCATCGAGGTCGGACTCCAGGCTGTCGATCTCGAACTCAAGCTGGTTCGCCTCCCGGTGCAGCGAGAGGATTTCGTCGAAGTCCTCGGATTCGAGGTTGTCGACCTCGTCTTCCAGCGATTCGACGTCGCTGGTCAGCTCCTCGCGTCGGTCCTTCAGCGACGTGATCTGCTCTTCGCGGCGTTCGATCTCCGTTTCGGTCTCCTGGATCTTTCGCTCGACGTTCTCGCGGCGGCGCTGCTTCTTCTCTGCCTCCCGCTGGTCGGACTTGAGGTCATCGAGTTCCGATTTGATGTCGTTGAGCTCCTCGACCTTCTGCCGGCGGAGGTCCTGCAAGCGGTCGACGGTGTCCTCGATCTGTTCGCGGTCGACCGTCGAACCGCACGTCCAGCAGACGACGGACTCGCCGTCCTCGTCTTCGAGGAGTTGCTCCGTGACGTCGCCGTCGGACCCCTCCGGTGCGTCTTCGAGCGACTGGATGACGTCGTAGTCTTCCTCTTCGAGGCGCTCCTCGTTGTACTGGATGAGGCTCTGGAGATCGGAGATCTCGCTGTTCAGTCGCTGGCGCTGGTCACGCAGGTTTGCGATCTCGTCTTCCAGGTGCTGGTGGTCGCCCATCGGCGTCTCCGGCAGTTCGTCCAGTTCGTCTTCGAGGTCGGACCGTTCGCGTTTCAGCGAGGTGATACTCTCCTCCTGTGCCTCGATGTCACGCCGGACGGATTCGAGGTCCGACCGCGTCGAGCGGAGTTCGTCGAGCTTCTCTTCGAGGACGTCCTGTTCCTGGCGGCTCTCCTCGATATCCCGGCTGCTGTTGTCGATCTCCTCCTCGCGTTCGGCCAGTTCCTCGCGCTTCTCCTCGATCTGCTCGCGGAGTTCGGTCCGGCGCTGTTCGAGGTCCGGGAGGTCGCGCTGGCGGGATTCGATTGTGGCGAGTTCGTCGTTGATGTCGCCTTTTTCCTCTTCCAACTGTTCGACCTCCGAACGGATCGCGTCGATGTCGACCGGCCGCATGATGATCTCGCGGAGGTCGTCGCCCCGAGCCACGGACCGGCGCGCCTCGTTGGTTTCCAGCAGGAACGCGAACAGGTCGGCGACCTCGGGGTCGTCGAGATATCCCTCGCCGTCGAACTGGACGGCGTCTCCCGCCCGCGTGAGCGTCCGTTCGTATATTTCATCCCCGTAAGTGAGGGCAACGCTTCCCTCGTCGGCGTCACCTTTCAGCGTCGCCTGCGTGCTCCCCATCGCTGCCATGATAGACTGCAGAAACGACGTCCGGTTTGTGGCGTTCTTGCCCGTCAGGACCGTCACGCCCGGCGGAATATCGACTGACGTCTCGTCGATCCCACCGATATTGGTTACATCGAAGTGGGCGACACTAGATTCTTGCTTTGACTCTGGCATTGGTCTGCTGTTGTTGGAGAGGATATAAAAATAGTTTCATTCCCGAACACGGGAGTCCCTGCTGTCGTCCGAACGTGGGCCGACACGGCAAACGCACCAACAGCATTGTCCGGCGGACAACGGACAAACCGACAGCCAACGCCGGAATAACACCTGTACCAATATTATTCCTGTACAGAGCCGTTGTCGTGGAGCTGGACGGTCTTTCCTTTTACTCCCTTACTTTGTTGCGTTTCACAATCGTTTCCACTTGTGTACGCTCTCGTATGCCAACCTATAAGTCGCCGTGATTGGAACCGGGTCGTGTGACCCGCTACGAAACGCTGCTCGAGGTCGAACTGGACGAGTGGGACAGTGGGTACGGCGTCTTGCAGATCGTCGACCCAGATGACGGCGACACCGCCGAGCTTCGGTTCTGCTACTTCAACGAAAACGGCAAATTCACCAACCGGCCGCTAACGCTACGACCCGACGAAGAGACGCTGGACCGGACGACGCGGATGGTCGAGAACCTTGGCTACGTTGCCCGGACCTTCGACCCGGCAGAGATCCGTGAGCTCGTCGACACGCTCGGCGAAGAGCGGGTTATCGAGCTCGCACAGCTCGTCGACACGCTCGGTGAAGCGCGGTTGGCGGAGATACTCGGGGAGTAAGAGTGGCAGACACCCACCCACTGGTAACGGTCGAAACCATCGCCCTCGTGGGTCTGGGGGGGTTCGCCGGGTCGAACCTTCGGTACTTCGTCGGCCTCTTTGTTCCGGGGTTGCAGGGGACGCTGCTGGTCAACGTCCTCGGCAGTTTCGCGCTCGGCCTGCTCGTGTACGAGGGGCTGCAGGTCGGTGCGCTGGCCAGCGAAACGAGGCTGGCCGCTTCGACCGGCTTCATTTCGTCGTTTACCACCTACAGCACGTTCGCGGTGGAGACGGTGCTAACGCCCGAGTGGGCCGTCGCGAATATCGTCGGCAGCTACGCCCTGGGTTTTACCGGTGTCCTTGTCGGTCGTGCGGCCGTCCGTCTGTTCGCCGGAGGTGACCGGTGATGGTCGCAATCGAGCCGGCGCATCTGGTCGGCACCGGCGGCGCTATCGGCGCGCTCTGTCGCCACTATCTGGCGGGGGCTGTCCAGCGAGAGACGTTCCCGCTTGGAACGCTCACGGTGAACGTCGTCGGGAGCTTCGTCCTGGGACTGCTGACGTTTGCCGGTGTGACCGGCGACGCGGCACTGTTGGTCGGAGTCGGCGCGTGCGGGTCGTTCACGACGTTTTCCTCGTTTTCGGTCGAGACGGTACGGCTGTGGGAGGACGGGTACGTGGCGCTTGCCGTGCTCAACGCTGTCGGGAACCTCGTCTTTGCGCTGGTTGGGATAGGGCTGGCCTGGGGCGTCGTGCAAATCGGTTAATTCCTGCCGAGTCATCAGATTTCAGAACTCCCTGCACGAGCGCCGTCCTCCCTGTCTGCTTCGATGTCGCTGGCTCGCGGCGTCTCGCCGCCGTGAGGCGTCCGCCGCTCGCGGACCGTCACATGATGAGCGGATTCGGTGCTGTCGTCGATGACGAGCGCGTCACCGGTTGTCTCTGGTAGGCGGGCCGCGAAGCCGCCGTCGAGATACGTCGGCCGGGCCGCCTGCAGCGCGTCGATATCAGCGGTACTCGTCAGTCGGTGGGCGACGAGCAGGTCCGTCTGTGAGACGGTCGTCGGCGGGACGGCGCTGGGTCGCTGAGTCGCGAGCACACAACTCACGCCGGGCTGGCGGCCCCGAGTGACGAGCCGGCGGAGCGGACGCCGGGCGACCCCGTCGGTGAACGCGTGGGCCTCGTCGACCAGCAGCCAGGGCAGTCGGCTCGTCTGTTCGGCCAGGCGGGCGTCGTACAGCGCGGTTGCGATGGCGGCGAGGACCGCGCTGGCCGGCCGCGAAGCGAGTCCCGACATATCGAGTACGGTCAGACCATCGCCACACAGCGTCTCCGTGTCGATACCCGCGGGGTCGAACACGTTCCAGGATTCGGCGAGGGCAAGATGGTTCGCCGCGGCTCGACTGGTGCTCGCCGCCGCATCCGAGCCGGCCACCCACGAACGCATCCCATCGAGGGTCGTACGCTCGCTCGCCGCCCGCCACACGAGCGCGCCCGCGCCCTGTTCCGGGTCGAGTCCGAGCACCGTACACCACTGTCGCGGGTCGAGCGCGTCCGCGCGAACGCTGGGGTCGACCACCGTCGCAGACACGTCCGCAGTATCGAGTGGCGTGAACGTCCCCATCGGATCGACGACGACCGGCGCGACCCCCTCAGCGGCCAGCAATCCTTCGGCGAGGACGCCGAGCGTGTACGTCTTCCCGGACCCGCGTTTGCCGACGACGAGGGCGATGTGTGGCCGGTCGACATCAAAATCGACCGCAGCGCCGCGGCTCCCATCGCGGGCCCGATAGCGACCCAGCCGCGTCGTCGCCCCCGTCACTTCCTCGCGTCCGATAACGACCATACCGGCGGTTGGCCCGTTCTGGTACTTGAACGTTCGTCCGGGGATTCAAGTACGAATTCGGAGCCACTCCTGTCCATGTCAGACTCGCTGTGGCGCGACGAACGTGCTATCGAGGGACTTCCGATCCGCCTAGTCATCGCGCTGGTGGTCGGCGTCGCCTGTCTCTCTGTAATGATGAGCACTATTTCCGGAATCGAGACGTTGCAAGTAACTGAGGTCGATGTAGAGCCACACCCGGAAGTAACCGACCCGGGAACGCAAGACGTGGTCGTCACCGTCATCGACTCGAAGGGGTCACCCGTGTCCGGCGCGACAGTGATCGCGAAAAGCGGCACAGCAACGCTCTCGTCGGTCACGACGGGGGAGACAGACAGCGCGGGGAATGTGACCCTCTCGCTGTCGCCGTCGCTCGGACCGAATCAACAGGACGGCACCGTCACCTTCGAAGTAAAACCACCAGCGGGCAGTAACTACGAGGACGCCCGCTCGAACACGGATCTGCTCGTCGTCGAGTCACCCTAACCGTCCCAGTCGATCCAGTCCTGCTCCCAGCCGGCGCGAGACTGGGCTGCCCGCCGGGCGCGCTCGCGGTCCTCGCGGTGGGTTCGATTGCGCTCGACGGTGTCGGCCTGCTCGCCCTCGACGAGCATCGGCTGGAACGCAACCGTGCCGTGCCGCTGGACTGAGCCGTCGGCGTCGACGACTGCGAGGGATTGCTCGCCGGTGCCCAGCGGCATCACCAACCGACCGTCCTCGGTCAGTTGCTGGAGGAGCGCCCGCGGCGGGTCGATTGCGGCGGCTTCCAGAAGGATGCGGTCGTACGGCGCGTATTCGGGCAGCCCGTCAGCCCCGTCGCGTCGGTCCACGAGGACGGCGTCGTAGCCGGCTTCGGCTAAATTCTGCCGGGCTTCGACGACGAGCCGTCGCGTGATATCTATCGCATGAACGTTGGCTGCACCGACCTGTTCTGCCAGCACCGCAGCCGTGTAGCCGACGCCGGCACCGACAACGAGCACGTCGTCGTCTTCCTCGGGTGACAGCAGTTCGAGGACTCGGCCGGCGGTACTGGGCGAGAGCACGCGCGTGCCGAGGCGCTCGAACGGTCGGTCGGAGTAGGCCTGTTGCTCGCCGACGAAGGCCTCCCGGGGGACGGCACGCATCGCTGCCGACAGCCACGCGCTCCGGACGACACCCTTGCTCTCGTGTTGCAGGCTGTCGACCATGTCGTCCCGCAGTACCGCCGGGTCCATATCAGCATGTTCGGCCGGAGCTATATCAATGGCGCGGCAACGGGTGCGCCTGTCGAAAGGCCCTACTGGAGCGGGACGAATCGAACGCCGCCGTGGTCCTCTCTGTCGAGCGTGCCGTCGGCCCGTTTCTCCACCCGGATGAGACGCTGTCGCCCGTCACCGATCGGAGCCAGCAGGATACCGCCGTCGCGTGTCTGTTCGACGAGTGGGGCGGGGAAATCCGGCGCGGCACAGGTCAGATACGTCCGGTCGTAGGGTGCGTGGTCGGGCCACCCCTCCTTGCCGTCGCCGGCTCGAACGGAAATGTCGCCGTAGCCGGTCGCTTCCAGTGTTTGCCGAGCTTCGTCGGCCAACGATGCGTGGTACTCCACGCTGTAGACGTTCTCGGAACCGACCAGTTCGGCGGTCACCGCGGCGTGGTACCCACACCCCGTACCGACCTCTAACACCTGGTCCCCCGGGGACAGGTCCAGTAACTCGGCCATGATTGCGACCATGTGCGGCGCAGAAATCGTCTGACCCGCTCCGATCGGGAGCGGGCGGTCGGCGTAGGCATCGTGTCGCTTGTCGTCCGGAACGAACCGATGGCGGGGAACCGACGCTATCGCCGCGAGAACGGCCTCGTCGGAGACATGCTCGCGAAGGCGGTCGGCCAGCAGCGACCGTTTTCGGTCCCAGTCGGCCATCCTACCACGCCGACCACGCCGTGGTCGACTCGTCCCTGACGTACAGCCGGTTGATGTCTTTCGCGATGCCCATGTCGCCGTCGTGGTCCATGTTCTCGTGGTCGTAGCCGTGGGCGTCGTCGCGGACGTGAATTCCCTCGACGGTGAACTCTTCCTCGCCGAACTCCTCAGTCTCGCCGACGACGAACTCGTAGTCGCCGGGGACGTGGAGTTTGAAACTCTCGGTCTCGTCGTGGGTCCCGTCTTTCGGATGCATCGTGACGTTGACCGAGACGTTCCCGACCGCCCGCGACCAGATGGTCTCGACGTCCTCGGCGGCCGCCTCGTCCTCGCGGCCGTCCGCGGTCTCCAGGCTGGTGATGCGCGCAGTCACAACCGCTTCTTCGGTCTCCAGCAGGAACTCCTCGCCGACGGATAGTTCTTCCTCGGTCGGTACGTCGACCTGTGCGGTGAAGGAGTCCCCGTCCTGTGAGACGACGACGCTTCGCTCCAGCGTCTCTTCCTCTGGTAGCTGTTCCTTGTGGACGTGGTCACAGTCCGTACAGCGAACTGTCACGTGGCCGCCCGGCTTCAGCACCTCGTGAACCGTTTCCAGGTCCGGCGAACAGGCCGGACACGGGAGGGCGATGCGGTCGCCCGGTGTAGCATCTGTCATATGAAGCCGTTGACTACGCTCCCGTAAATGGTCGTCGCCACGGCGCTGCTCGTGGTTCTCACTCGCACAGTCACGCCGACCTTCTTGCGTCGCCGGAACAAACGCCGGGTATGACTCGCCGTCGGGACCGTGCCGACATCGCAAACGGTGCCATCATCGCCCTGACAGCCCTGGCCGGCGTGGCGGTCTGGTCGCGCCTCCCTGCAGAAGTCGCGATTCACTTCTCCGCGTCGGGCACGCCCGATAACTACGTCTCGAAGCCAGTCGGTGTCGTTCTCATGCCGGCGCTGATGCTCGCAACCCTCATTGTGCTGAACTTGGCGTTCCGCTACGACCCGCCGGACGTGCCGCGGGTAGCGGCCACCATCACCGTCGCAACGATGGCGTACATGAGTGCGATACACGGGCTCGTGCTCGCGTGGAACCTCGGCTACCCGGTACCGTTCGACCGTGTCCTCGTCGGATCGCTCGTCTGGGCGGCTTTCGTCGTCGGGTACGCTGTGAAGATGAAATACGCACACGGATAGCAGAGACTGCCGGCGGTCGGCGTGCGCTACTCACGCTTCTATTTCTGTTTGTCGCAGATCCGTTCTGACCTCGGTTTCACTCAACCCGAGGAAGTTCCACTTCCCCGCCGTCCTCACGGCTCCCGTCAGTCGCCGTTCGTTTTCGGGAGATCCACGATCTCCCCACGTTCGCGGCGTTACCGCTCATTCCACCCGAGGAAGTTTCACTTCCTCTCCATCCGCATACACGGTCGGTTCCGTCAGAATCCCGTCCAGATGAATCGGCGCGTGCACGTCGCCGCCCATCGCGTGGTCATCGCCGATGGCGATGTGGACCGTGCCGCCGGCCTTCTCGTCCAGCAGGACGGAGCCGACGAGTTCGGTCACGGCGACGTTCGTGCCGATGCCGAGTTCGGCGAGGTTGTACGCGTCTTGGCCGACTTCCTCGGCAGCGTCCTCGACCTGCGCGCGGATATCCGGGTCCTCAATGTCCGTGACATAGCCGTCCTCAACCTCGAACGTGAGGCGCTTGCCGTCGAGTTTGCCGTGGGGGCGCATCGTCCCGTCGACGACGAACGTGCCGTCGGCTGTCTCCGGGGCGAGGAACACCTCGCCGGCGGGGAGGTTCGACATCTCGCCGGGCTCGTGGACGATGCCGGTGTCCATGTGCCACTCGCGCGCGCCGATGCCGAACGTGATGTCGGTTCCCTGGGGTGACGTGACTCTGATTTCATCGGCGTCCTCGACCTGTGCCAGCACGTCTTCGCAGTGTTGTTTGATGAGGTGGTAGTCGGCGTCTAACCCCATGAGGAACACGCCCTCACTAATCCCGGGCAGCGTCGCGACGCGAGCGCCGGCGTCGTTGGCGTCGGTGCGGGCCTCCGTGTGGCTCAGACTCTTGGTCGTCGGTGCGAGCACGACATCGGCGGTTTCCATCGCGCCAGCGACCGGCGCGGGCGGTTCCGCACCGTGTTGTTCGCCCGGCGGGTAGCGCACGAAAACGGAGTCATCGGTAATTTCGGCGGCGACGCGATACAGCGCCTCGCCGATCGCTTTCCGCTGGTCGTCAGTGATAACTGCGCATGACTCGTCGGGCTGGAGATTCAGGCACTGTTTGACGGCAGTCTCTGCGGGCGCGCGAAGCGACGAGTTGTCCATACAACTGCTGTGTGCTCGCACTGAATAACTCTTGATGGAAGGCACACGTGTGCTCCCGTGACTCCGTCCGCAGTCACACCAAAGCCGTACTGAAAGTGACTGTTTCAGGCAGCGGCCGCGTGACACCGGTCTGCCTCAGTTGCGGGGAGCGGGATGGGGTGGCAGGGAACTGCAGCCGCGGCATTCTCGTTTCAGTTACGAGAGTTAATCGGTAACAAACAACATTATTACACGGTTTGGTAACTGTGAGTAACGCGGTGACAGTCGGACCTAGCGATGTTGGAATAGAACCCTGTACCGCCCAAAAACAGCCGTATTAGCGTTTCCCTGTCAAAAGTTGACAATTACCAGTGGTACAACTATCTGAGTTAATTTCTCCGAATATTAAGCACAAAGAATATACTCTCCCCCAAAGTAGGGACGTTCATGCTCCACGTGGGCATCAACGGCTTCGGCACCATCGGGAAACGCGTCGCTGACGCGGTGCGTGTCCAGCCAGATATGACAGTTGCGGGCGTCGCAAAGCGCTCGCCGAACTTCGAGGCAACTATCGCAGACGACCGCGGCTACGATCTCTACGCCGCGGACGGCCGCGAACCGTTTGACGAAGCCGATCTTGCGACGGCCGGCACAGTCCATGACCTCATTGAAACGAGTGACGTGGTCGTCGACACCACGCCGGGTGGCGTCGGTGCGACCAACGCGCCGCTGTACGCCGAACACGACACGCCGGCCATCTTCCAGGGCGGGGAAGACGCCGACTTGGCAGACGTGAGCTTCAACGCCCGTGCCAACTACGAGAAGGCGGTCGGTGCTGACACCGCCCGCGTCGTCTCCTGCAATACGACCGGGCTTTCACGCCTGCTCGCGCCGCTCAAGGAATCATACGGCGTCGAGAAATCGCGTGTGACACTGGTCCGGCGTGGTGCCGACCCGGGCCAGACCGGTCGTGGCCCGATCAACGACACGCTCCCTGACCCCGTCGAAATCCCCTCCCACCACGGTCCTGACGTCCAGACGATTTTCCCCGACCTCGACATCGATACGATGGGAATGAAGGTCCCAACGACGCAGATGCACACTCACAGCGTCAACGTCACGCTGGAGAGCGAACCCACCACAGAGGAAGTCACGTCGCTGCTGACCGACGAATCTCGGCTGTTCCTCATCCCGGAGACGCTCGGTATCGACGGCGCAGGGAAGCTCAAGGAGTACACCCGCGACGCCGGTCGCCCGCGCGGTGACGTGTGGGAGAACTGCATCTGGGCCGAGTCCATCACGGTCGAGGGCCGGGACCTCTACCTGTTCCAGGCCATCCACCAGGAAGCCGACGTGGTGCCCGAGAACATCGACGCCGTCCGCGCGCTCTCGGAGCGGACCGCAAGCGCCGAGAAGAGCATCCGACGCACCGACGAAGCCCTCGGCGTCGGCCGCGGACTCGTCGAACATGATGGGAGCCCACAGCGCGTCGACAGTCACGCCGACGACTGATTCTCACCCCAGTTCGTGGAACTCGACCTCGCCGGTGGCCGTCGAGAGCGTCGCAACCGAGAACGGCTCGGGGGCCGGCGGAATCGAGATGCCGCCGGGATTGATTCGTTCCGTGCCCCCACGCTCCTCGTGGCCGCGTTCGTGCGTGTGCCCGTGGAGCACGTAGTCGTAGTTCCCGCATTCGACTAGCGCGTCGACGATCTCCCCGCTAGTCCCGTGATACACTGCAAGGGTGTACCCGTCGATGGTCAACTCGCCCATCTCGCCGAAGTACGTGCCGAACTCCTCGACGGTGGACTGGACCGCCCATTCTCCGTCGTTGTTGCCGCGAACGGCATAAAACGACCAGTCACCGTCGAACGGCGTCACCGAGAACGGGGCGACGAAGTCGCCGCAGTGGACGACTGTCTCACAGCCCGCGTCCGCGAACGTCTCAACTGCGGCTTCGACCTGCGACGCGTTGTCGTGTGTGTCCGAGACGATGCCGATCTGCATACCGACGACGTTCAGCCGGCAGCGACTTGAACGTGTGCCCCTCGGGGACACTAGTGGCGCGGTCACCACGCAGGCGCGATGCTTTTGTTTAGTCACCGCCTACGGCGACCGATGGCACGGGGACTCATCGGGACAATCGAGCTGATGGTCGCGGTCGTACTCGCCGCGCGGGTCACCCTCCTCGGCGTCGATAACCTCGCCCGCGGTCAGACAGCGATCGGTGCGGTCTTTCTCGGACTAGCCGCCGCCTTACTGGTCATCGAATGGGTCGCTCCCTCCCCGACGGACATTCCTGGCGCAATCGCTGGGTGGGCGCGTAGTGCGCTCCCCGGCGGGAAGCCACCGGACAGTGGCGACGAGGACTAGGTTTCGTCCCGCCAGCGGTCCGGGTCGTCGGCGGCGAGATACTCCCTGAGCAGCGGGGGGAAGTTCCGGCCTTTGAGATACCGCAGCCCGAAGTCCTCCGCCCAGTTGATGATACCCTGGTCCTCCGTGACGACGCCGGCGTCCAGTTCCTGCGCGAGTATCAGGAGATCGAAGTCTTCGCGGGAGTCGAGCACGCCCTGCCGGAGCGTGTCCCGGTACTCGTCGCGCAAGTCCGAGATGACCTTGTCCACCTCCGTCATGTGATCGTGTTCGTCGACCGTTTCGGCCCGCGACTCCTCGGCCTTCCGGACGGCCTTCTCCGAGACGCGCAGGCCGCGGTCCACCCGCTCGGACATCTCGTCGATGAACTCGTACACCAGGTCCGCCGGAATCATCACCTCGTAGTGAGCCGGTGACTTCGTAATGACCCACGTGTCCAGTTTCGTCAGCACGTCGTCACTGATGTCCCGGTCCTCTAACATCGTCGTCAGTTCCGCCTGGATCGACGGCGGCATGTAGCAGGAGATGTTGTGGACCAGTTTCGCCTCGGAGATGAGATCGAGCAGGTCCAGACAGGCCGCCTCCAGGTCCTCGTCGCCGCTTCTGATTTCCGGGGTGAGAAACAGCGACGTGTCGAGGACGAACCGTTGCTTGAGCGGGCGGTCGACCATACTGGTTCTACGGTAGCCTGCCACTAATGTTCTCTGACAGTTACGGCGGTGACACACGCCAGCAGTATTTTAGTGTCATGTCAACAAGAGCCATATATGTCGAGAGACTGGGGGTCACTGTTCGATGTCGACACCGACCCCGAGGACCTGCTGGAACACTTCGATACCGAGTGGTTCCGCGGACAGCGATACCGACATCTCAGCGACGAGCGCCACGGCATCGAACGGGGGACGGCGCTCGTCGGCGACGTGGTCGTCCGTGGCTATCCGTCGATGCCGCGTGCGCTCGTCCTCGAACCGGCGATCCGGGAGACGTTCGACGGTCCCGTCGCCATCGAAGAGAAACTCAACGGCTACAACGTCAGGGTCGCACGGATCGACGGCGACCTTCTGGCGTTCACCCGGAGCGGGTTCGTCTGTCCGTACACCACGCGGAAGGTCGAAGCGTTACTGGATGCCGAGACGTTCTTCGACGACCACCCCGAGCACATGCTGTGTGGCGAACTTGTCGGGCCGGAGAACCCCTACACCGACCACGATTACAGCGAAATCGAGGAGGTCGGGTTCTACGTGTTCGGCATCCGCCACCGCGAAAGCGGGACGCCAATGGGTGTGGAACGGCGGCTCGACAGGTGTGCGACCTACGGCCTCGACAGCGTCGACCACTACGGGACGTTCGCCCCGGCAGCAGCCGTCGACGCCGCCCGTGAGCGGATCGACGACCTGAACGCACGTGGCCGGGAGGGTGTGGTCCTCAAATCGACAGACGGGGAAACGGCGCTGAAGTACACGACCAGTGCCATCCACCGGGCCGATCTCGAACACGCGTTCGAGTTGCCCTTCGACTACGGCCGGGACTTCGTCTTCACGCGCGTCATGCGGGAGGCCTTCCAGGCCGTCGAGCGCGGTGAATCACCAGCGGCCGTCGATGAGCGGGCGCGAGAACTGGGCGAGGCTATCCTCCAGCCTGCAGTCGAAACGATACGGGCGGTGGACGCGGGCGAGCCGGTCGGCGAAACGCACACAGTTCGCGGCGACCCGAAAACTATCAGCGACCTGCTGTCGTACTTTCGCGACCAGGGGCTGGAACTCCACGTCGAGCGCGACGAGACCGATGGCGAACAGCGGGTTGTCACGTTTACCAAGGTCGCGCAGTCGACGCGTGACAAGACGAGGTACTACCTGGGTGGTGGGACAATCGACGAGTAAGGAAATCGGTCGCTTCAGTCGGCGGCGATGGTCTCGCTGGCGTCGTCGAGCAGTTGCTCGATGGAGCGGTCGCTGGGCTCGTTCTCCAGCAACACGTCGATGGGCAGCGTCGGCGCGCCGTCGACGAGGTTCTCAAGCAGGACGAGTCGTTCGCGGGCCCGGGACATCCCGACGTAGAACACACGCCGTTCGTTGTCGGTCAGCGTCGGGACGGGGCTGGTGTGCTTGGTGAACTCATCCATTCCTGGCACCTCGATTCCCTGCTGATCGACGGTCGCGGCCATCTGCTCGACGACCTTCTCCGTGAGGTCGGTCGCGACAAACACGTGGTCGGCCTCGCGACCTTTGGCGGAGTGGATAGTGCCGACACGGACCCGGTCGGCGTCCATCCCGGTGTAATCGCCGGTGAAGTAGGCGTCGACGGTCCGCTCCTGGAAGTTGGTCACTTTCCGGAGCATGTCGCCTGCCGAGGCCGCGTCGGGGAGGAAGGGAACGTGGTCGTGGACGACGTCGGGGTCGATCTCGATATCGGCGATATCTTCGTCCTCGTGGGACTCGTCGATCTCTTCGAGCGCGTCGAAGAGGTCGTCGCGCTCGCCCGTGCCGAACGCGGAGTCGACGAGCATATCCGCGAGACGGCGCGCTTCCAGCACCGTGAGCGGCTCGTCGGCCTCGACGGCTTCGAGCCCGTTGACGTACTGGGTGAGCCGGTCGGTCCACATCCGCTGGTCGGTGAGACAGGAGAAGGGGATCCCGTTGTCGATGAACTCGTCGATGAACTGGAACATCTGGTACCGGGCCCGGAACAGCACCATCACCGTCTCGTCTGACTGCTCGATGGTCCGCGTGACGTTCCGGGAGAGGTCGAACATCGAGGGGTTCTGGACCGCCTCGACGCGGCCGCCCTCCTTGCGCGGATTGAGGTCTTTCTCCTGGCGCTTCTCGATGTGGCGCACCTCGCGGTTGACAACATTGAGGATGCGCGATGGGAGCCGGTAGGAGTTCGGCAGCACCTCGTCCTGGGTGACGACTTCCTCAAGCAGGAGATCGGGGTCCGCGCCCTGCCAGGCGTAGACGACCTGGTCGTCGTCGCCGGCGATGAGCACCCGGTCCATGTGCGGTTTCCACTCATCGTACACGTCGTACTGCAGCGTCGTGATGTCCTGAAACTCGTCGATGATGAGGTAATCGACGTTGGGGAGCAGCGAGCGCTGAGCGACCCGTTCGAGCATGTCCGCGAAGCCGGTCAGGTCGTTCTCGCCCTTGTAAGTGCGCCAGCCGCGGATGACGCTCGGCACGTCGACGCGGTCGTCGTCAGTCGGCCAGGTCGGCGTGTATTTGTTGCCGGTCTGGGCGTTGTCGTCGATCTCCGGCGGGAGCCGGACCTCCTCGTCGTCCCACTTGAACGGGACGTCGTACCAGTCGGCGACGTCGCGGCGGGTCCGCTGGAGCCACTGGCTCGTCGCGATGATTTTGTTCCCGAGGGTGGTCGAGCGGGCCGACCGACGCCGGGACCCCTCGTACTCGTCCTCGTAGTCGATGCCGAACTCCTCACAGAAGGCCTCCTTGTCGTCCTCGCCGACGACATCGCCACGGGAGAGGTTCAGCAGTTCGTACGCCTTCGCGTGCATCGTACAGACGTTCCCGCGGAGTGCGCGAGGGGACAGGCCGAGCCGGTCCGCGAGTCGCTCACGTATCTCGGCGGCCGCCGCACGCGTGTACGAGACAACCAGTACGTCACGGAAATCGACGTCGTCGTCTTCCAGCAGTTCGTCGACGCGGTCGAGCAGCGCCGTCGTCTTCCCGCTACCGGGCCCACCGAACAGGCGGACAACCTCGGTGGTCGAATCAGTCATTGAACATGTAGTGGGACCGCGGCCAAATAAACAACGTGCTTTAGCGGGACGACGACTGACAGGCCCATCCGGGCGGATTTCTCATCGGTACAGCGACACGTACAGCATTGCGAACCCGATGATGAACGGAATGGTTTCCGACATCTGGAAGAAGACGCGGACGATGGCACCGGTCTCGCCGGCGCTCAGTTGCGTGATGACGCTGGAGATAGCGACACCCATACTGATGAACGCAAAGCCGACGAACGCGTATTGGAGGCGCTCTGACGGGCGTTTCCGGTAGGCCTGGAAGCTAATCAGGGTAATACCGAGCGTCAGCCCGAACACGACCATCCGCATCAGGATGAGCGCGCCGCGTGCGATAGCCACGCCGGTCGTCATGCGGATACTCCTCTGTTGGAGGGGGAACTCATTCCGGGTTCAGCTCGTCCCAGAGCTGACTGAACCGGTCCGGGAGGTTCTCTTCCCGGTAGATGCGTACTTTGTACTCCTCGTCTTCGAGCGAGATGACCGTCGACTCGAAGTTGGACTCGTACACCTTGTAGTGATTCCCGTCCTCGGCGACGAGCGTTCGGTCGGTGACGAGGTCGTACTCTTCGAGCAGTTCAATACGGCGGTACACAGTAGGCAGTGAGAGGTCACACTCCTCGGCGAGTTCCTTGGCCGACTGTGGTTCCCGACTGATCGCGGCGAGCACGCGGCGCGCGTGCTTATCACCGATAGTATCGAGAATCTCCTCGATGCTCTGTTCCTCAGCCACTACACCAAAATTCGCGTCATATTATATAAGCGTTTTCGAGCACTGTGGTGGTTTCACGTTCAGAAAACACTGCCCCGTTTATATGATGATAGCCCCTGTAGCTTCCATCGCGGATTGCGTTCAGGTGAGACGATGTCCGGAGACAACCTCCGTCGCGTGACGACGGGCAAGATGCAGGGCCGGAACGCCGATGAGCGAGTGACCCCTCTCGGCGGTACAGAGCGCCCGGAATCGCATGACCCACCCAGTCGTGACGCCATCACGGAGTCGGTGTTGAATCCGGTCATTGACGACGTCGTCGACGGCGATATCGCGGTCGATGACGGCCTGGTCACACAGAGTCTGGAAGAGATCCTGCTGGCGATGATCGCAGTCGCCGATGGTGGCACCCACGGTACCGGACTGATGGAGGCACTCGACGACCAGTTCGGTGCCGAACTGAGTCCGGGGACTGTGTACCCCCGGCTGCACGATTTAGAGGCAGACGGCACGCTCCAGATGCACGAACTCGTCCAGACGAAACAGTACGGAATCGCGGACGACGCGGCTGCAAAGGAACAGATCGCGACGTCCGCGTACCAACATCTCGCGCTCGGGCTGTTTCTCCACGGATCGCTCGATGCGCTGTAACCACCACTAGCTGGTTGCCCGCCGGCAAACGACCCCCCAACCGTCGGCTGGCTAAACAAAGACTCCCCACTTCCTTTCCGAATAACGTAATGCAGTTCCTACTGTCTGAGGCGTTCTGTCTCGACGTTGAACGTGGCGGGAACACATCGCTGGCGGAGCGCTAGCTGGCGGTTCTGCGGATCGTTCCCGCCGCTATCGGTCGAAGAGCAAAAGAGCGAAAAAGCGGAGTGTCCTTACCGTACCGGTGTCCAGCCACACACCGAGCACTGTGCCGCTGTCGACTCGTGAAGGCCGCCGCAATCAGGGCACTGCTTCTTGTTATAGCTCTCTTCCCAACCACTCTGGTCCACGTCGTGGCCACGCTGGGAGAGGAACTCGTCGAACATATCGTCACTACTCGGTGCGGACGCCATACATGCTATGGTATATCACACCAGTATATAGGTTTAATGGTATTGTGAAACATTGTCATAAGCAACGACGAACCACGCGCGACGAGACGGCCAATCACAGCGGGCCGTGCCACTCAGAAGCCGTATTACCGCAGTCACTACCGAATGAACAACCGTTCGTATAACGGGCTAGCCGCGCTCGTGTCCGGGTTCCAGCCGCTAGCCCTCGGTCACAGCCGGGTGGGTGTACTCGACAGTGAGACGGGTGCTTGCAATGAGAGCGTTCGCGATGGTTTCTGACGCCTGTTCCTGCTCTGTCCCACCTTCGAGAGACAGCTCCTCGCCGAGAGCGAACACCTGAAACCGGTGTTCATAGGGCTGGCCGGCCGGCGGACACGGCGGTTCGTACCCCGGTTCGTTGGGAGGCTGCTCGCCCTGTCGAGCGCCCCCGAGCGTATCGAGGGTCGGCTCGCGAGGGAGCCCGGCCGGAATCCGCTCCGTCTCGGGCGGAACGTTCCACAGTGTCCAGAACACCGGCTGGCTGAACACGCCACCGTCGTACTCGGCTGTGATAGCAAGCGCCGCCGTCGGGTCCGGCACGCGCTCGATCACAAAGGGCGGCGAAACGCCGTCGCCGTCGCAGGTGAACCGGGCGGGAAGCTCGTCCCCGGAACTGAACGCTGGGCTCGACACCTCGAAGGCCGGTGTTGTTTCGCCCGTCTGCCCGGTACAGCCCGCGCTCCCGACCAGTGCTGACATCCCGAGCGTCTGGACGAAGTGGCGACGGCGCATGCCACAGTGGGAGGGACAGGCAGTAATCTGCCTTGTGATACCGCGCCACGCACTGCGGCGAATCCGGGGGACAGGACACCACCGGTCCCTATCAGGGCGAACATGTTCGCTCCCGTCGCCAGCGACTGGGAACCTCTTACCCCCTTCTTATTTTGGGATAGTAGAGTTCCAACCACATGGAGCTCAAACGCAAAACAATCGCGAAGGTGATCGCCGCCGCGTTCGTCTTCAACCTCGTCGTCATGGGGGCCGGCGCGTGGATCGCGTATCAGGAAGCGCCACCCATCCCGGAGCAGGTTGTCGGACCCGACGGCGAGGCGTTCGTCACGGATGAGGACATCCGCGACGGGAAGAAGGCGTTCCAGAAGAACGGGCTGATGAACCACGGTTCGATTCTCGGGAACGGCGCGTACTACGGCGCGGACTACACCGCCGACTCGCTGGAGTTGAAAACCCAGCACATGCGGACGTACTACGCCGAGGAGCGCTACGGGACCGAGTACGAATCGCTGTCGACGGCCGAACAGGCCGCCGTCGATGACGACGTGAAACAGGACCTCAGTGGGGAGTACGAGGGCGGGAACATCGAGTACTCCGCCGCGGAGCTGTACGCCCACCAGCAGGTCCGACAGGAGTACGTCGAGCGGTACCACGAGGGGAGCCACGAACGGGGCGTTCCCGAAGGGATGATCGACTCCGAAGCCGACGCCCGGCAATTCGCCGACTTCGCCATGTGGACGGCGTGGTTCTCCCACACCGACCGCCCGGGCGGCGAACACTCCTACACGAACGACTGGCCCTACGAGCCAGCCGCCGGTAACGACGCGACCGGCGCGGCGATGACCTGGAGCGTCGTCGCTATGGTCCTCCTCGTCGCCGCCGCCGGTGGCGGCATCTGGCTGTACCAGTCCGTCAGTCTCCCGGAACCATCCGCCGACTCCCTCTCGGTTCCCGAGCCGGGGGACGTGAGCATCTTCCCCAGCCAGCGGGCCGCATTGCGGTTCATCCCGGTCGCCGCCGGGTTGTTCCTCGCACAGGTGTTGCTCGGCGGGTTGCTCGCGCACTTCTACATCGAACGGGCCGGGTTCTTCGGCATCGAGGAGATCTTCGGCGTCCACATCCTCCAGCTACTGCCCTTTGCCATGGCGAAGACCTGGCACATCGACCTCGGCATTCTCTGGATCGCCGCGACGTGGCTCGGTGCGGGACTGTTCCTCCCGCCGCTGCTGACCGGCCACGAGCCCAAACGCCAGTCGACGTACATCGACATCCTGCTCGGGGCCATCGTCGTCGTCACCGTCGGCGGCCTCGGCGGCATCTGGCTCGGTTCGCACGGCTACTTCGGCGACCTCTGGTGGCTCATCGGCAACGAGGGCCTGGAGTACCTTGAAGTCGGGAAGGTCTGGCAGGTCGGGCTGCTCGCCGGCTTCGGCCTGTGGGCCGTCCTCTCGATTCGGGGCCTGAAGCCGCTGCTGGACCGCGAGCCGGTGTTCGGCCTCGCGCACATGATCCTGTACGCCGGCGGCTCGATTGCCCTGCTGTTCACCGCCGGGTTCTTCTTCACCCCCGAGACCAACATCGCCGTCACGGAGTTCTGGCGCTGGTGGGTCGTCCACATGTGGGTCGAAGGGGCCTTCGAGTTCTTCATCGTCGCCATCATCGGGCTGACGCTGGTGTCGATGAACCTGCTGAGCCGCCGCAGCGCCGAGAAGGCGGTCATGCTCCAGGCCTTGCTGGTGATGAGCACGGGCGTCATCGGCGTCTCTCACCACTACTGGTGGGTCGGCATGCCCGACATGTGGGTCCCCATCGGGAGCGTGTTCTCGACGCTAGAGCTGCTCCCGCTGGTGTTCATCCTCTACGAGGCGCTGGGCCAGTACCGGGCGATGTCGGAAACCGGCGGGTTCCCCTACAAGCTCCCGTTCATGTTCATCATCGCCAGCGGCGTCTGGAACTTCGTCGGGGCCGGCGTGCTCGGGTTCTTCATCAACCTCCCGCTGATCAACTACTACGAGCACGGCACCTACCTCACGGTCGGCCACGCCCACGCCGCGATGTTCGGGGCGTTCGGCTTCCTCGCGCTGGGGATGGTCACCTACATGCTCCAGCTCGCCATCGAACCCGGTCGCTGGGACGGCTCCTGGCTCCGGGCGGCGTTCTGGTGCTGGAACGTCGGCCTGGCCCTGATGGTGTTCGTCTCCGTCCTGCCCGTGGGCTTCCTCCAGCTGGAGGCGGCGTTCACCGGCAGTTACGCCGCGGCCCGGAGCGTGGCGTTCTACAACCAGCCGCTCGTCCAGACGCTGTTCTGGGCGCGGCTCCCCGGTGACACGCTCATCATCCTCGGGACGGCCATCTACGCGGCCGATCTGATCCGCAAGCGGTTCGTCCTCCGGGCGTCCGAGGACGACCCCACGGTCGAGGACATGGCCGTCGCGGAGGGCGTCATGAGCGACGACTGAGTCACCGCCGGTTTTCGGCTGTGCGTCCTCACGGTCGGAGCACGACCGTCACCGAGAGCGAATAGGGAAGTGAACGCCGGGTCTAGACGGGGAACTGCGTGGCCGTCCCGGCGACGATGACCCACGTCACGAGGACGGCGTTGATCGTCGCGCCGACCCAGACCCGACCCGTCTTTCTGAAGAAGTAGGTGCTAACGAAGGCCACGATGCTGAGCAGGGCGACAAACTGGAGCGCCAGGATTGTCAACAGCGGGTGGCCCAGCGGAAGCGGCTGCCCGGACAGCAGTGGGACGTACTGAACCGCCAGTAGCACGACGAACCCACCGACGACGATGAGCCAGTTCGTCGCCATCGCACGGCGGAGCGACCGGGATTCGCCCTCGGGACGGAGTTGGCCGTGCAGGAGCGCCCCCAGGACGACGAAGAAGGCAAACAGCGGCAGGAGGTGCGAAAAGCTGATCCGGAACTGCGCCGGGGACAGGAGTTTGATGGCGAACACCCAGATACGGAAATCCGTCTGGAACAGGAACGCCACGACGGCTTCCAGCAGGTACAGCACGGCGACGGTAGCGACGCCGGCCAGGACCGAGACGCCGACCGTCCGCGCGCCGTCGCCCGTATCGAGGCCGTAGTTCGCCAGCGACACCGACGCGTCGTCCGCATTAGTGGTGTAGTGCCACACCGCGAACAGCACCGCCGTGATGGCCGCGTTCCCCAGCGCCCAGACGATCACGCCGTTGTTGATCTGCTGTGGGAACAGCCAACTGAGGCCGATAATCGCCGGTGCGGCGTCTTGCAGCGGGAAGTAAGTCACAATCGGAATTGCCGCGGCGAGCAGCGATGCCCCGTAGCGTTTCGCGCCGGTCATCCCCTTCCCGTCAGGGTACTCTCGTCGGAGTCTGTCAGTCGATGCCCGCTCGATGAGCAGACCGCCCGCCGGGAAAAGCGACAGCACGCCACCGAGGAGGGCAATAAAGGTCCCCAGCGATTTCCAGTACCAGACCTGGTTTCCGGGGTCCAACTCGTCCTCGCCCTCGAGCGTTAGCTGGAGCCACTCGATGGACGCGCCGATGGCTGCGGTCGAGAAGTGATCGCCGGGATGGGTCGTCGCCGGCGTGTACAGCCGCCGTGCGGTCCCGTCCTCGACACTGCCGTAAGTACGCCCCTCCTCGACGGCGCTGTCCGTGCCGAACACCGTCTGGAGTTTGTCGCTCTGCTCAACGTCGGACGCACTCGCCGTCCCCCACATCAACGGGGAGAACTCGTCGTACTCGCTGAACACGACGGCGAGGTTCCGTGGGAACGAATCGGTGCCTTCGGGGGCACGGTTCGACCCCGTTGAGGAGCCCTCGATGACCATCGATTCGTACCCGTCCGGATGCGCCGCGGCCGCCGTGACGACGGTCCAGCCGCCCATCGAGTGCCCTTCGAGCCCGATGTTTTCGTTGTCAACGTAGTCCAGCGACCGGAGGTATTCGAGGCTATCGGGGCCGCCATAGCCGTTCTGGAACGCTGGCGGGTCCGAGTAGCCATGGCCCGTCTGGTCGATAACGAGGACGACGAAGCCCCGTCTCGCGTACTCGATAGCGAACGGCGACTGCGTCTCCTTCGAGTTGATGTAGCCGTGGACGGCCAGTACTCCGGGTTGTGGGCTGGCGCTGCTCGCCTCCTCAGGGATGTACAGCGTCCCGCTCATCATCGTTCCGTTGGTCCCGGAGAACCGCACATCGCGGACTTCCACGGAACCGGCGTCTGTTTGTACTGTCCATGCGAGCCCGCTCCCACCGAATATCAGGAGTAGCGACACTGCAGCCACGAGCCACAGTCGTCTATCATCGTTCATGATAATACCACGAACGCAGGTGAGAAACTCAGGGAATTAAACTTACTGTAAACTCGCGGCTGTCGGTAAAGAATTGGAAACGGACACGCCAAGAGTGTTTTTACCCGTTTATTTGGGGGTGTGATGCTGCCATTCGTGTTATCCAGTCACCGATTCCCCGGTTCGTTATCGTCTATCTGGCGTTGACAATAAACTACTTTCCAAGGTGTCTGTGCATACAAATAGCAACTCTCGTCGCCACTGTTGGCTTCACCAACGTGGTTACGCGCTCCCGAGTTCGTTCGTCCAGAGGTGTTCGATGTCGGCTTCGAGGTCGGCTGTATCGAGCGTCTCGACGCCGGAGAGGTACTCGCGGGCGTCCGTGAGATGTTGCTGGACGGCGGCCACGTCGTCAACCGACTTCGCGGCACAGAGCGACACCCGCGCTCGGTTGATTTCCAGCCGCTCCCCGAGCGCCTGTGTGACCGGGATATCGTGTTCGTCACCGAGCTGTGCCATGCGGTCTAGCACGCTTGTCGGTACTTCGAGTTGGGCGGCAAGGTCCCGCGACGGAAGATCAACCGTGACGACGGTCGTCTCACACCCACTCTCCCCCCACGGCGCGATAACGTACTCCTGCCCGTCAGTGGACATGTGCAACTGGTCGCCCCGGGCACGCATATTTACTCACAGACTAACAGGAAGAAGGAGGCGTATACCGGTCGTTTCGCTGGCGTTAGTCGTCGGCTTCGGCCGGCGCTGGCCGGGGAATCGTCACGTCTGTGAGCCCTGCTTCGATTTCCTCGCGGCGGTCCTCGAACTTCCCGGGCAGCACCAGTCGGCCGCCGAGGTCGTCAAGCGGTTCGTCGCTGTCGTAGCCGGGGCCGCTCGTGGCGAGTTCGAACAGGATGCCGCCGAACTCCCGGAAGTAGACCGACCGGAACCAGTGGCGGTCGATCTGTGAGGTGGGGCGCAGTCCCGCACCGCGGACGGCCTCGCGCATCGACTGCTGGTCCTCGTCGGTTGGCGTCTGGAAGGCGACGTGATGGACCGTGCCGTGGCCCTGCCGGCCGCCCTCGATAGTCGGCAACACGTCGACGTACTTCCCGACGGACCCCGTCGCGGCGAAGCGGGTTCGCTCGTCGCCGGGCGTGTCGCCCTGTGCCTGCTCGGTGCCGACTTCCTCCAGACCCATCTTCTGGAGCAGGTCTTCCGTAGGTTCGGGGTCAGCGAGCCAGAGCGTCACGGAGTGGAAGCCGCGGATGGCTGCGTCTTCTGGGACGAACTCCGTCCACGGCTCTGTCGGGTCGTCGTCGGGAATCTCGACTTCGACTAGTTCGACCGGGAGCCCGTCGGGGTCGCGGAACGGGAGGACGGTCTCGCCGAACCGCTCGACGCGGTCGTCGTAGTCGACGCCGTACTCGTCGAAACGGTCCTCCCAGTAGTCGAGGCTTCCCTCGGGAACGCGGAACGCGGTGCGTGAGACCTGTCCGGAGCCGACTTTCCCCTGCGAGTGGTCCTCCCACGGGAAGAACGTCATGCTCGTCCCCGGATTCCCCTCGGCGTCGGCGAAGAAGAAGTGGTACGTGCTTGGGTCGTCCTGGTTGATCGAGCGCTTGACGAGCCTGAGCCCGAGCGTCTCGACCCAGAAGTCCATGTTCTGCTGTGGGTCGCTCGCGATGCATGTGACGTGGTGGATACCCGGTGTGGGAGTGACTTCAGTCATGGCTGTGGATACGTACCGGAGCTACTTGAGTTACTGCTGACGCGAGTGTTACCGGACCACGGTCGATGTACGCTGTTGGCAGTGGCGAGCCACGCTGTCGACAGCAACTATATATGACACTGGTGGGACATTCGCGTATGGCAGACGCGGACCGGACAACGATTCTCGGCGGGACCTTCACACCGATTCACAACGGCCACCGGGCGCTACTACACAAAGCGTTTCAGACCGCAAGCCACGACGGGAGTGGCGACGGCCACGTCATCGTCGGTTTGACCAGCCCCGAGCTGGCCACGGAGACGCGTAGCGATCCGGATCACGCCGAGCGGTTGGGTGCGTACGACGACCGCCTGAATGAGCTCGATACCGAGCTGGATCAGCTGAGTGAGTCGTACACCGCTTCGTACGAGATTCTCCGGTTAGACGACACGCAGGGGCCGGCCGCGACACGAGCGGACGTGGACGCGCTCGTCGCTTCGCCGGAGGCAAAGGCACAGCGACGTGCCCACAAACTCAATCAGCAGCGTCGGGACGCGGGACTGCACCCGCTGGAAATCCACACGCCACCGTTCGTCGTCGCCGAAGACGGCACGCGGATCAGCAGCACCCGGATTCGGAACGGCGAGATCGACGTGCACGGCCGACTGCTCGACGCGTCGGAGTGACGCAGCGGCCGGCCTCCGGCTGGTGAGCCGGCATCCCAGATACGACCGTCATTCCGCGGTATCCGGATCGCCCGCGTCCAGCCGCTCGGCGGCCCCGTCGACAGTCAGTGGCACGTCCGCCGTTCGGCCTTCGAACAATCTGACGACCTGTGGCGGGCGCAGGTCACAGTCCCTCAACAGGTCGGCGTCTGTCAGGATACGGCGGGTGGCACCCCTCGCAGCAATCGTGCCGGTGTCGTCGAGCAGCAGCACCCGGTCCGCGACGTGTGGGACGAGTTCGGTGTCCGGCGTCGAGACGACGAGCGTGACGCCCTCGGCCGCGAGTTCGTCCAGCAGGTCGAGAATCGTCGCCCGGTTCGCGGCGTCGACGTTGCTCGCCGGCTCATCGAGCAACAGCACGTCCGGCTCGACGGTGAGCGCGCTGGCGAGGGCGGCCCGGCGCTGTTCGCCGCCGCTGAGCCGGAACGGCGGTTTCGACAGGAGTCCGTCGAGGTCGAGCCGGTCCGCGACTCGCTCGACCCGGCGGTCGATTTCCGCGCGGTCGCAGTCGAGTTGCGCCGGTCCGTAGGCGAGGTCCTCGCGGACGGTCGGATTGAACAGGTAGTCCGCGGGGTTCTGCGTGAGGACGCTCAGTCGGCTACGGACGGTGTCGGCGTCGGTCGTCTCACCGAAGTACCGGACCCGCCCGCCGTCGGGGTCGACCAGGCCGCCAAGCAGTTCCAGCAGCGTCGACTTGCCAGCCCCGTTCGGACCGAGCAGCGCCACGCGGCCGCCGCGCTCGATGGACACGTCGACACCGTCGACCGCCAGCGTCCCGTCAGGGTATGCGTACCGGAGGTCAGTAGCCTCGATAGCAGTCACGCGACCACCACCACGACGGCGAGCGCGACGACCAGTCCGAAGGCGAGGTCGGCCCGCCCGAGCGGTTCCCGGGGCTGTGCCGGCGTCGAGCCAGTCCCGCCGCGGGCGCGAGCGGCCCGCTGGACCCGCTCGCCGCGTTCCAGGCTCCGGACGAGAAACGAACCCACGAAGTGCCCCGAATCGCGCCAGTTCCGGCGGAGACTCGGCTCGGCGATGGTTCGGCTCCGGCGAGCCCGGATCATGCGTTCGAGTTCGGCGAAAAAGAGGAGCAGATAGCGGTACGTGATCCCGAGTAGCGAGACGGCAATCGGCGGGACACGGAGCCGACGAAACGCCGCCAGCAGGTCGGCGAAGCGAGTCGTCAACAGCAGGACAGACAGGAAGCCGACACACGCGGTTACGCGGACGGCGAACGTGAGCACGTAGTCGACGCCGGCGGCCGAGAGCGGGAGCGACCCCAGTGAGGGGCCACCCATCAGGACGGCCTGTGGCGCGACGACGACGAGCGCGAACGCCGGCGGGCCGGTCAGACGACCCAGGAAGGTCCGAACAGGGATCCGAGAAAGGGCTGCAAGCGCCGCAGCGAGCAGGGCGAGCGCGCTGACGACTGCCAGCGTCCGCTGTGTCACAGTAAGGGTGACGAGCGTCGCGATGCCGGTAAGCTTGACTGTCGGCGTGACGGCCTGGAGAAACCCGTCCCGGTCCGGCAGGTCCTCGGCGAGCAGGAACCACTGGGCGCTGGCCGCGATAGCTGCGACGGTCCGGTCGAGCAGGTCGCTGCCGGCCATGCGCTACTGCCGCCTGTCGGTATCCGCCCCGAGTGCGCGACCGATAGCGGCACCGACGAGAAGCGTCAGCGCGGTGCCGACGACGGCCGACACGAACGTCCCGGTCGCACCGCCGAGACCGGGGACGCCGTAGTCCGGGAACAGCGCCGTCCCGACCGCGGTGGCGTGTTCCGTCGCGCCCGTCGCCTCGGCGGCGTTCTCAAGCGGTTCCGCGTAGCCGACCTGGCCAGCCGCCCACCCGAACACCGGCGCGAGAAGCGTCAGGACCAGCAGCGCGGCGAGCGCACGGGGGAGCCAATCGGGGCGCTCCCAGGCCATCACGCACTCACCTCCGGGGCGGCGTTCGGCCGGAGGTCGGGGCGAGCGCGGGCGAGATAGCGGTAGACCGAGGCGGTGATGGCTCCCTCGATCAGGCCCAGCACGAGATGCCCGGCGCCCATTATCGACAGCGTCGTCAACAACTGGTACTGGAACGCAGAGGAAAGGCCGAGCTGGAGCGCGGCGGTCAGCGCGCCGGCCGTGATTCCCAGCCACCCCGCGGCGAAGGCGGCACGGAACTCACCGTAGGGAACGAGCAGGCGATAGACGGCGTAGCCGACGTACACCTCGACGACAGCCATGTTGAACACGTTCGCGCCAAGCACCACGAGCCCGCCGTCACCGAAGACGAGTGCCTGAATCGTGACGACAGTCGCGACACAGAGCGCGCCCAGGTGTGGGCCGAGGAGAATCGCCGCGAACGCGCCCCCGACGAAGTGGGCGCTGGTTCCGCCCGGAATCGGCCAGTCGAGCATCTGTGCAGCGAAGATACTCGCCGCGACAACGCCGAGCAGCGGTGCGCGCGCGTCGGAGATCTCACCGTTGACACGCTTCGCAGCGACGCTCAGAACGACGACCGCAAGCGCACCGAACAGCAACGCAAGCGGTAGATCGATATACCCGTCGGGAATGTGCATGCTACCCGGGTCTGGCCCCGGCGCGGTAATAATACTTTTTCATCAAGCAGTATTACCGCCGGCGGGTGAGTATTACCGAAGCCCAGGTATCCATATGCCAGCCCGCACCTATCGACACACATGAGTGAGGATCTCGACCGGATCAGCCTGACACTCCCGTCGTCGATGGTCGACCGGCTCGACGGCATCGTCGACGAGTGGGAATACGCGAGCCGGTCGGAGGCGATACGGGACTCGCTACGTGACTTCTTTGCGACCTACGAGTGGGAGTCCGGTGATGAAAAACACCATCACGGGACCATCGTCATCGTCCACGACCACCACGTCTCGGGCATCGCTGACGAGCTTCAGACGGTCCAACACGAGATGGCCGACATCATCACGTCCGTCCAGCATATTCATCTCTCCCACGACACCTGCATGGAGACCCTGGTCGTCGAGGGCGCGGGCGATAAAATCACCGAGCTAGCCAACCGGCTCCGGGCGATTGGCGGCGTCCAGCAGGTCAAGGTCGTCGTCGTGGACGAGTGAGCGGCGGTGTGAGCGTGCGGAGTCTCGAAGAACGGAGGTCTGTCAAGCACGGCAGATAGCTATCTCACAGGTGGATCCTCTACGTGGCAGCAATGGGCCCTGCCGGAGAATATCCAGATGGTACGGGACTGCAAACTAGCTTTATACAGCGAATAGCCCCGCTAAGACGAGTGTTTAGCAATGCCAGTCTTGTGTGCGGTTTGCAACATCAAGTAGTCGCTGACACTGTGGAATCAAGCATCATATAGTGATTCACCACGGCCATCCACACCAATCCACCTCACTCGTCTTCGAGGGCGTCGTAAATATCCGCATGGCGGCGTCCGTCGAGTTTGCCCATTTCGAGGGCGATTTCGCGGCGTTCCTCGTCACTCTCGGCAGCCTGATACCGCTCGTACAACTGGCGGACCTCGTCGTCGACCCCCGTCGAGGAATCGGTACTGGACGCCATTGCTCAGTTATACTCAGTGTGTCCGTTTATCAGTTGCGACCGGCACAGGCGCGGAAGTAGATGACTGCAGTGTTTGTGTCGACTGCGGCTTCGTCAGTTGCGAACCGATGCAAGAGGGCGCGGATTTCGTCACCGTACTCGAATGTGTAGCCGTTCAGCATGTAGAAGACGACCACTGTCCGGAGTGCCGTTCGCTTGTTCCCGTCGACAAACGAATGCTCCGCAACGAGCAGTCGCATCAGATGGACCGCTTTCTCGTGAATCGTCTCGGGCACTTCCCCGAAGAACCCCTCCGAAACGTACTGCAGCGCGGACCCAATCGCGTCCTCCGACCGAACTCCCGGTTCCGTGGCATCACCTTCTGCCACGATTTGTTCGTCGAGACCGAGGATGAGTTCGACAGAGGGATACGCGATGTTTCAGTCACGCACTCGGCTTGTCTGTGCTCCTCGTTAACTGTTTCTCAACTGTCGAGGGGAGTCACTTCTGTTGTCGCCAAGCGGACTCTCCGACTGCGGCCAGAGTCGCTAGATAAAAATGTCCGGTAGAGCGTCTGAATCGTCGAACTGTGCTATCTCACAGTCCCGAAATCTATGGATGACCCACTATGGGCCCTGCTGGAGAATATCCAGGAAACGCTGGGCTGTCAGGTAGCTGGACAGAGTGAGCAGGCAGTATAAAAAGTACGTCCAGTAAGATCTGACGACACTCGAAGCACTGGGCGCCATCCGATTCGAGGCAGTCGAACGGGCAAAGAAGCCGGTATTCCCCCACGACGAGCTCCTCGCCACCCCACTCGCTCGCGATACCGAAGATGGGGCCACTGCCGCCCCCTGATGTCGGCCGCCGTGGTATTTTTATTCTCCCGGGCGTCCCACAGACGCTCGTCTCGGCCCCGATGGCCGATTCACCGACTCGTCGTCTCCGGTGGTCGGGCCCGGTATAGCGAACCAGACGTGTCCCGGCCAAGTCCATCCCGTGCGGAATAGCGCACACTCTGTAATCGCGAGAATTGATAACGAATCGCGTTCCAACTCCACGCGGGAAGGTGCCAAACCCGACGCCAGAGGATATGACACTCCTGTTCCAGCTCGCTGCCATTCGTTGGTTGGAACACCCGTCAGCCGCACTCGATGACGCTCGGGGGTGGAGCGAACACATCGGAATCGTCACTGACGGCCCACCAGAGACCATCTCGGCGTACGTGGCCGACAACCACATCACCGTCGATTTCACGTCCGGTGAAGGCGGGTTGGCCGGCAGTCTGGCGGTGGCACGCCAGCGGTTCCCCACAGACCGGCACGTGTTCGTCGGTGTCTCGGAGGAGGCAAAGCGTCTCACCCAGTCGCTAGGCTGGGAGTATCTCGACGTCGCGGACGCGGCCGCGGATGCAGGCTGGCAGCTCACAGATCGCTAGCCAGCGGACACCGGGTACACCCTACGCGAGGACAGACTCGAAATTGTCCAGCAGCAGATCGAGCGTGTCCGCAAGCGCGTCCGCCACCGGGGGGCTGAACTCCGACACCTCGAACCCCCAAGAGTCGTACTTCGGCTCGACGTCGATGACGAGGCTATCCGTCGGGAACCCATCGAGTGCGCGCGTGGTGATGACGACGTTCTGGACAGTGTTGCTACCCATCGCACACTCCGCGATACGCTCGACCAGGTCGCCGTCGGGGACAGCGACCTCGCCGGGCGGATACACGTGTATCTCGCCGGGCTGGTCGGACGCTGTGCCGGTGTTGAGGCCGTCGCCGCGCTTGCGAGTCCCCACGACGACGACCTGCTCGTACTCGCCGGCAGTGATAGACTGGTAGGCTGCGATCGGCGTGTGACTGCAGTCGGCGACAGCGACGCCGGGGAGGTCCCAGCGCGCGACCCGGTCGGCGACGACGTTCCCGAACGCGAGGGTAGTAGTGCTTGAGTTCCTTCCCCAGCCCATGCCCACGGACCAGCTGGTCGGCTTTCTCGTCTTCGACCGTGGCCGTGACGTAGTAGCCGGGCAGTTTCGTGTTGTCTTCGACGTGCTTGCGATACCCCGAACGGTCGCCCTGAATGAGTGTGTGACAGCGCGCTATCGGTCCATCCGGCGCGTACAGCGGCCCGCTGTCTTCGCGGTGTAACCGGACGTAGTAGGCCAGATCGTTGATGTGACTGTCCGGGTGTGGCTGGTCGAAGTACCGCGCGGCAATCCCGTAGGCATCCATCACGCGCTTCACGAGCGACAGATACCGCTCGTGAGGGATGTTAGACGCCTGTACCTGCACGTCGATGTAGGGCTCGCCGTACTGGGGCACAGAGACAGGTTCCCCATCAGCTGTGAGATTCGGCCACCGTGGGCGGACGGTAATCGTCCCGCCTTTCACGCGCTTGTCCCGATCTGCCCGCTTCCCCTCGTAGGTGGGCGAGTCCTTCGAGACAAAGTAGAACTGGAACTCGCGGACGTTCTGGATCTGGAACTCCGGATTGTCCCAGGCATCCAGACCGCTCTCGGAGTAGTCGAAACAGGTGGCCCATGTCTCGCCTGCGAGTTCGATATCCTGCGTGGGTTTGCCTTCGGTCTCCCAGCGGTCACCCCACTCCTTGATGAGTGAGTCCATCGCGTAGTAGGGTTTCAGCCCGTAGTCTGGGACGCCAGGATCGGGATGCACACCAATCGTAAAGCGCACGTCGCCCTCATGAGGGGCGCACTTGAGGTGCCGCGACATCCCTACCTCCCGCCCTCGATCTCCGCGACGGCCTGCTCGACTTCGGCCTGACTCTTTACGAGAGGTTGGAAGTTTGTCCAGTCGAACTGAAGGGGTTCACCCGCTTCTACATCGTAGAGCCGGGAGGCACGAACGAACCCCTTCATGCTGAAGTCACCTCCACTTTCTCGCGGGCTCGACGGAGTAGATTTCCGACAGTCCCGGGCGAGCGGCCAGTCTGGCGGGCGTACTCGCGCGGCCCATACTGGCCCATGCCCACAGCCTCGTACACTTCTCGTTCGGCGTCAGTGAGCCGCGACAGGTCTGGTTCGTAGTCGAAAAGAGAGGACTGGGGGCTCACCGCCAGTCACCTCCGAAACATTCCGGGTTCCCACAGAGTTTGTAGTGGGGTCGATACGCGGCGATGGGAACCTCCGTGAAGTCCGCGTCACTTCGGTAATCGGCTTCGGGACAGGCGGGTGTTGGCTCATCAGCGTCCGGATCGAGGCGGTGTAGTGTGTCCGCGTACTGCGAACGGTTCCGCACGCCCTTCTCGGGCAGTGTAGTGGGCGCTGACGCCTTACTCATCGCCCGCACCTCCGGATCGCAAAACCGCCAGACGGCGGCGACCCCCAACAAGTGACTTGTTGAACTCAGAATTTAGCGGGGGTTGCTCCGGACCCCTATTCTGTCGTTCTCCACCGGCTCGCACACCTATCGCTGCCGATTCGTTCCGGATACGGTTCGGGCAGAAACTGGATGGGCCCTGCCGGATTTGAACCAGCGCTCAATCGGTTATGAGCCGATCGCTTTAACCAGACTAAGCTAAGGGCCCTCAGATTGGTGTTGATGAGTCCGCATCTTTAGCCTGTCGGGTTGGAGTGGTGGGGGTTCGGGGATGCGAGCGAGACAGGACAGAAGGTCCCAGGCGTCGCTTGTGTAATCATATGTTCAGCGACTCGGGAAGCCGACGTTACAGCGACTGGCACGCAACGCTCGTCGGCTTCCGAGTGAAAGAACGACGCCACCGCCAGGGCTCGAACCTGGGACAACCTGGGTAACAACCAGGTGCTCTACCAACTGAGCTACGGCGGCGCGAACGCATCTATTGATTGCCAGAGTTGGTAATTAGGGCTTTCGTTTCCAGTCGGCATCGACACGCTTTCACGCACTTGTGCGTAAGCGGCGGTATGAGCGATGAGTTCGACGCCGTCGTCGAGGAGATGCGAGCACGGGCCTCGCCAACCGACGACGAACGAGCGCAGTTACAGCGGGTCGCCGACGCGGTGATGGCCGACGCCGAAGCAGCCATCGCGGACCTACCGGTCGATGCGGAAGTGGTGCAGGTCGGCTCGACGGCGCGGGGGACCTGGACCGCCGGCGACCGGGACGTGGACGTGTTCGTCTGTTTTCCGCCGTCGCTCGACCGCGAAGCGCTGGAGGAATACGGGCTGACGGTCGGGCACGAAGTCCTGCCCGATGGACGCGAGGAGTACGCCGAACACCCCTACGTCGTCGGCGAGCGCGAGGGGTACGCCGTTGATCTGGTCCCCTGTTACGCGGTCGAGGACGCCACAGAAATCCAGTCGGCAGTGGACCGGACGCCGTTTCACACCAGATACCTGCAGGAGCGGCTGGACGACGACAGCGCCGGCGAGGTGCGGGTAGCAAAGCAGTTCCTGAAAGGGATCGGTGTCTACGGGAGTGACCTCCGAACACGCGGATTCTCGGGGTATCTGACGGAGCTGCTAGTACTCGAGTACGGCGGCTTCCGGGCGTTCGTCGAGGCGGTCGCGGACTGGCACCCGCCGGTGCGGCTGGACCCCGAGGACCACGGGAGCGAGACGTTCGACGACCCGCTGGTCGTCATCGACCCGACGGACCCCGAGCGCAACGTCGCGGCGGTGCTGTCCGCCACGAACGTCGCCACACTCCAGCACTACGCCCGGGACCTGCTCGCCGAACCACGGGCCTCGCTGTTCACCGAGGACGACCCTGAGCCGTTCGCAGCACCAGACGTCGAAGCTGCGGTGTCACAGCGGGAAACGACGCCGATGGCGCTCCGCTTCGTCGCCCCGGACGTGGTCGACGACCAGCTCTGGCCCCAGCTCCGGAAATCCCTCGATGGGCTCTGCAGCGAACTCGACCGACGGGGGTTCGAGGTCCTGCGGTCGGCCGCGTTCGTTGAGGACGGCAACACGGACGACAAGGGCCGAGCCTGCGAAGGCGCAACGACCACCGGCGACGGCAACCCACCGTCACAGCGGGACGCCGTCTTACTGCTTGAGTTCGCTGTCGCCGAGCAGCCGGCCGTCGAGCGCCACGATGGGCCGCCGGTCCACGTCCGCGAGCACGCGAGCGGGTTCTTCGAGAAGTACGACGACGACCCCGAGGTGGCCGGTCCCTTCATCGACGGCGACCGGTACGTCGTCGAGCGACCACGGACGTTCACCACAGCCGTGGAGTTCCTTTCAGCCGACGCCGTCTTCGACGTTGGACTGGGGCCGCGGATCGAGTCGGCACTGGAGAGCGGCTACGAGGTGCTGGTCGGTACAGAGATTGCAGCGCTTGCTGACAGCTTCGGCGTCGAGCTGGCGGACTACTTCGATCCGAAGCCCTGATCAGCGAGGTCGTCGAGAACATCGCGGGCGTCGTCGCTGACGTCGTCGTCCGGCTCCATCGGCTGGTACCCGTCGAACACTTCGTGGACGGTCGTGATCGAATCCGCGAGCGTGTCCAGTCCGTAGCCGCCTTCGAGTACGAATCCCAGCGCGGCGTCGCAGGTGTCTGTGAGCGAGCGCATCCGGTCAGTCATCGCGCCGTACCCTTCCGTGGAGACACGCATCCGCGAGATGGGGTCGTGTTCGTGCGCATCGAAGCCGGCGCTGATGAGCAGCAGATCGGGGTCGTAGTCCCGGATCGCCGGCGCGATGCACTCGTCGATTGCGGCGAGATAGTCGGCGGTATCGGCACCGGGCTTGTACTTGACGTTGAGGTTCGTGCCGTCGGCGTCGTCTTTGCCAGTCTCTGCGATATCGCCCGTCCCGGGGTAGAGCCCGTCCTCGTGAATCGAGGTGTAGAACACGTCCGAACGGTCGTAGAAGATGTCCTGCGTACCGTTCCCGTGGTGGACGTCCCAGTCGAAGATGGCGACGCGCTCGGCGTCGGCTTCGAGGGCTGCCTGTGCGGCGACGGCCGCGTTGTTGATGAAACAGAAGCCCATGGCGTCGTCGCCCACGGCGTGATGGCCGGGCGGCCGGCCGAGAGAGAAGGGCGTATCTCGGCCGGCATTGCCGTCAAGCGCGGCTTCGGCCGCCCAGACAGCGAGGCCGGCCGAGGCCAGCGCGGCGTCCCACGTCTCCTCGACCGCGACGGTGTCGGCGTCCCAGTTCCCGCCGCCGTCATCGCAGAATTCGCGGAACTCCGCGATGTAGTCGGTGTCGTGGACCTCGCGCACGAGGTCGACATCGGCGTCGTTGGCGGCGACGTACTCCACACCGTGGTTCTCCTTGAGTGCGCGCCGTATCGCTCGAAGTCTGTCGGGACTCTCCGGATGTCGCGGCCCGGTGTCGTGGTCCAGACAGACCTCGCGGTAGCCGAAGTTCATTCAGTAGTACTGTTCGAGTTCGAAGTACGTTTCGACGTCAGCTGCCTTGATGGTCCGGCGGTCAGCGTGACGCGCCAACGTGGCGGCCGCGGCGGCCGTGTCGTCGGCGTACGTTTCGAGGATAGACGCGAGGGCGACGCGGGCGTCCATTGCGACGCGGTAGTCGTCGTCGATGTCGAGCCGTGCGATTCGGTCGACCGGTGCGACGGGGAGTTCGAGGCCGTCCTTCTCCGGGACCTGCTCGATGCCGAAATCGGCCGGCATCAGCGTCTTCCGCCCGTCCGTGGTTGCCTCCGTGGCTGCCGTGACGGCAAGCGAGGCTCCGTGGTCCTGTATTCGACGAGCCAGTTCCTCCGCAGCGTCGGCACTCACCCGGAGTCCGTCCGCGTTCCGCCGAATGACAGCGTCCACCGGTGCGAACGGTAGCTCGACACTCATACCCAAACCCGGGAGTGTTGCGGTCTTAAGAGTTTCCGTAGCGTCGCTCGGCGACTCAGAACACGTCCTCAGCGTGGAGTCGGTCGTCGCGGAGTTCGCCGCGGACCGTTATCTCCTGCCCTAACTGCACGCGCTCGCCGGTCTCGACGCTCATCGTCTGCTCGCCGTCGTCCAGCACCACGGGGTCGCCGGTCTGGACGACAGTGCCGGTGAACTCCACCTGCTGGCCGGCGCTCTGTGCACCGCCGTCCGGAGTGGTATCGCCGGTGCCGGCGCTGACAGCGGCCGCCCCGTCACCGCTGCTGTCAGCGTCAGTGTCGTCTCCACTGTCACCGAAGGAGGACAGGCCAGCGTGTTCGGCGTCGGTCGCTTCGGCGCTGGCTCCCCCGCCTGCGCCACCAGTCGCCAGGTCCGCACCGTCGTCGAGCACGACAATCGTGGAGTTCCAGCTCGCCGAGGCCTCCTTGTCGTCCTGCCAGCCGTCCTGAATTTCGACGTCTGCCGCGAGCACCTCGTCACCCGGCGCGATGTCCTTGTCCGCCTTGTCGCCCCACAGCGCCACGCGGATGTCGCCCGTCGCGTCCTGGATGCGGACGTTCCGGACCTGTCCCTCGCTGCCGTCGTCGCGGTCGAACGTCCGCTTCGGGTCGGCCGAGCGCACGACGCCGGCGATGTCGACCGTCTCGTCGAGTTCGACGTCTGCGATGGGATCGGCGTCGGGCTCGAACGCCACGTCGTCCTCCACCTCGTCGACGGCCCCCTGGTCGCCGACGTGGAGTTCCAGCGAGCCGTCCCGCTCTCGGACGTAGCCGTCGATGATCTCGACGGCCGCGCCCGCGTCGAGTTCCTCGGCGCGGTCGGCCCGGTCGTCCCACAGCGTCACCCGGATACGTCCCGTCTCGTCACCGAGCGTGAGGTTCGAGACGCGGCCCTCGCTGCCGTCGTCCCGGTCGAACGTCCGGATCGTGTCGGTGTCGAGCACGAGCCCGCGCAACGTCACGTCGGACTGACCCATCGTCAGCGCGTCGATGGACGAACCAGCGCCCGGCTCCACGTCGATCGTGGCGTCGTCGTCCGGTTCCGCCTTGTCGACGGACACCTCCAGGCCGTTGTAGCCGTCCTTCGGCCGGCCCTTGACCCGGAGCACGTCGCCGACCTCCAGTTGCCCCTCGTCGATGTCGACGGCCTGACCGTCCCAGAAGGCGAGCCTGAGGCTGCCGCTCTCGTCGGCTGCCTCGACGTTGATGACCCGTCCGTCCTCGTCCTCGTCGTCGCGTTCGAAGGTCTTCAGGTCGCCGATGGCGATCACTTTGGCGAGGAACTTCACCTCGTCCATCCCGGGTTCGATATCGGCGATGGCGTTGACCTCGTTCTCGTTGAGTTCGTGGGCCAACAGCATCGCGGCCGTCTCCTCGTCGGCGAGCCCGCCCATCTGCTCGACCTTCTCCTCGACGGCCTCGCGGAACTCCTCCTCGGGGACGTCCGTCTCTAAGTCCTCGTAAATGTCCTCTATCGCACCCATTGTTATAACTCCATGTCGGTCAATTCAACAAACGACCGATTCCTACAAGCAATGTCTGACCTACCCGACCGTGACTCTCCACAAAACCTGTTGCGACAGGCCAGGGAGAGTCTCAAAACTGCTCGTGATGAGGGACGCATTAGTGAAGATGAGTTTGGCGTCATCGCAGAAATAGTCAACGCATATGATGAGGATCGGCCATCTACCCCACCTCCTGAAGGAGAATCACACAATGAAGGTACCACTCTCAAGGCGTGGTGCAACCGACTACGATTGGTAGCAGAACGGCTTGAGGTAGATTTGATAAAAGCCACAGAAGATGACATCAACCAGTTGTGGGACGATATTCTAAGTGGGCAACATCCTGATGTGAAGGACAGTGGACTATCACCAAATACTGTCACAGCAAGACAGTCCACAGTACGTCGATTCTACGAGTTTCACGATAATTTGGGAGTTGACCCAGAACAATTGTCAGTGATAGCACCCGAGAAAGACAACGTTGACGAGCGAGACGTTTACGATAGTGATGAGATTGATGCAATGAGAAACTGCATTAACCATCCGAGAGACAAATGTCTCTTCGACCTCCTTGTGTACACTGGGCAACGACTACGTGCAGTGCAGACACTCCGTGTCAAAGACGTTGATGTTGATGATGGAACCTTCTTTTTGAACAACGATGCTGGTGGACTGAAAGGAGCTGATGGAAAACGACCGTTGCTCGGAGCAGAAGCAAGTGTCCGTGAGTGGTTGGACTATCATCCCAATCCCGAACCTGACGCATACCTAATTACACAACGTACTGACTATCGTGCTGATGCTGATGGCAGTGAGCCGTTGACACAGAAGTCAATACGACGGTTGCTCGATAGGATTGTAGATGATGCAGGAGTCGACAAACCATCAAATCCCCATAACTTCCGTCACTCGTTTGTCACAATTGCAAAACGAGACTATGGTATGGATGATTCCACGATTAAGGGACTTATCGGGCATCGTCTTGAGTCCCGTGTGATGGAAGAAGTGTATTCTCATTTGAAGGATGACGACCACGTTCGTGCTGCACAAGAAGCAACGGGTATCCGTGAACCAGATGAGGAGAGTCCACTGTCACCCGACTTCTGTCCTACGTGTGATGAACCACTACCTGATGGGGCAAAGGCCTGTTCTCGTTGTGGGTTGGTGTTCACACCTGATGCACAGAGTGCGAAGGAACAGATGGAGCAAGACCTACACGAATCAAAAGGTGAAGCAAGAGCAAAAGATGATGAGGTTGCTCAAGAAGCAATTGAGCATTTGAAGGCAGAAATCAGTGAAAACCCTGAGCTGATGCACGAACTTCTTGATGAGTTGTAGAAAGGGGCATCGTCGTCAATCCGCGGACACAGGTTGATTAACCGAGTCCGTGGATGAAGACCCACTTTCACGACGTTCAAGGACTATTTCAGCAATCCATGAGCAAGGATAATCTTGATCAATGATGTGCTGAAGTTCCTTGTCCGTCAGTGTGCCATCGGTCAATGTGTTGTGTCCTTTGGTCATAAGGAATCGACCCGTGTCGGGTCGTTAACGTACACTTCGACCAACGGCAGTGTACAAAAGTTGCATCACATATTTAAACCCTCACTCTGGGAGTACCATTGATTGACTAATCTCCGCAATTTTCACAGAGATTTGATTAAATATTGAACATAGAGGGGCCTAATTCGATACGAGAGTGGTCCGAACAATCTTCGAGTGGTATTGTTCATCTACTTGCTCAAACCGATTGTGGAGCCACTGTCGGCTTCTGACAAGGCCACCAATCTGTACTATATTCTTCTCTCGAAAATGCACTGATCCTTATTCAATTACATCTAACCTGACAAAATGGCATTACAGTACCTCGTCTATGGAATCTATCGGTGACCAATATCCGTTGCCCTCAATCCAAGATTCAAGCCAATCATCGGCTGTATCGGTTGAAATTTGTCCTGATTTCACGGACTCCGCTAAGAGACTAAGTGAACCAAGCGTGGGTATATCATATTCTTCTGCTAATTCACAGGCGTCTTGGTCATCAGTAGCAACTGGAACTGGTGCATTATTTTCGATTAAAGAAGACTCGTATAAATCTTCACCGTATTGGATACTCGTGTAAAGAAGAGTTGCCTCCCCCGAATCCAGTTGTTCGAATACCTCATGCGATAGCGTATGGGGTAACTTTGTGAAAGTATAATCAACATGAATTGGATGGTCTTCAGATGGTGGCACATCATCATTCGGAACCAGATGTTTCAGGGCATTATCTAAGAAATCATATCCTTCCTCATATCCATCTTCCAACTCTGACTCCACTTCTCCCGTGGTTATCGCACCTGTTTCCAGATCTTCTAACAATGGGTCACCAATCGTATCAACCAGTACATCAATAGAGTCTGTGTAAGCAAAATTCGAAAGCACAGTGGAATCAATCAGAAGTCGCATCTATTTTTCCAATTCTCCAGTGCTTCTATTTCGCTAATAGCCTCAGACTTGCTTTTTGGTCCGATTCTCAGTTTCACCCCCGCTTCATCAAGAATATCCTTCATTTTCTGCTTCGATATGTCTGCATGCTCGGCTGCTTGTCCCAAAGTCATTTCCTCCAATGCATATAGCCCGATTGCGGTGGCAAGCCGATTGTTATCACCTACTGACTTAGCATCACCAGTGGTCATTGTTTGGAAGTACACGGTTTGAACAGATACTTTTTGGGGTCAATATTCTTGGAAACAGATCATATTGAGCCTGAGGTTTCATACGTGGTTGATGTCAGTAGGAAAGGACGTGTAACCATTGTGGTGATTCCACGAAATTAGTCCCACTTCGGTGTTCACAAAGAATTTATATACTCACGTACGTTCTGAGCCTGCTGACAACGTCGTGTGGGTACTGCTTATACATTTCGAGTCTGGGGGTTGTGTTACCCTTCAAACTCGTTGAGCGCCCACTGACGCCGTTTTATCAGAGTGGGTGTATTGACCCCATTTGGAATCACTATTTCTCTTGAACACTCAAGTGAACAGGAGGGGAGGTGGAATCAACGTTGAACACAATACTTTGTTTGCAAACTTGGTTTCATATATATGAAGAATTGGAAGGATTTGTGGGTGGTCCCAAAGAGGAAGGAAGGGGAAATACAAAGGGGATGGTTAAGAGTTGAAAGTCATTCTTGAGAAAAGGAAGGGGAAATAGAAGGGGATGAAGGAGAAAATAGGAGGGAGAAAAGGAAGGAAAAGAAACAATCGCAAGACGGCGATACGATGATTATTAGTGATATTATATTGAAAATAACTATACGCCAACCAGCAGTCAATTAGTTTTATTTCGGTTGAAAAGTAGTTACCAAGTATGTCTGATTTATCCGAACTGCAGCAGAAAATTTTGCGGACTGCACGAAACAATCCACAAGCATCTCAAAAAGAAATCGCAAGGATATGTGACTGCTCCGACTCATACGTTAGCAGCACATTGAATCAGTACAATTCAGTCAGTGCGTTCAATGCTGAATTGGACACAATGGCAGGTGTCGATACACTACAAACATCGACCAATATGGATGCTCCAATGTGGTTTGAAGGTACAGAACCGATGGTTGAAGATGAAGAGCTTGACGAAGCAGTAGCAGAAGGATTGCAGATTATCGGTGAATCACTTAAGCGGGGCTACAAAGGTCTGAAGGTATTGATACGGAAGATTCGTAGCTAATGTCTGCTGATCCAACCGAGGGGGTTAAAGAATCTCTTGCTTCAATCGATCCATATCAGTTTGAGAAGTTTGTCGCTGCACTTTGGGAACGTCGTGGTTGGACAACCGAGGTAACATCAGCATCGAAAGACGCTGGCATTGATGTCATCATTGAAAAATCAAGCCCGTTCAATCAGACCCAGATCATCCAAGCGAAAAGAAATGCATCGGACAACAAGGTAGGTTCATCCGATATTCAACAATATTCATCTCTCAAGCATCAAGTACCCAATGCAGATACCGTGATCGTCGTAACAACGAGCAAATTCACTTCACCAGCAGAACAACGGGCAGAAGAACTCAATGTCAAGTTGGTTGATGGAAGCACGCTACTGAAAATAATTGAGGGTGAAGATGCCTACGACCTTGTGAGAGAGTTTACCCAAAGTGTCCCAACCGACAATTCGGCAAATCACCAGCCAAGTACAAACAAAACCGACGAAGTAACGTTAGACTCAGAAACGGTTGATGTCCAAGACAACGACACGAAGATTGATGAAGAGATGTCTACCTCAGAAGCAGTCGTTGCAGTCATCCAAGGGCTGGTTGCTCTCGCTATCGTCATCGGTATACTGTATTTGATTGCAATAACCCTCCTGTTCTGAATTTGCTCAGTTCACTGTGTGGATGGAAACACACTCAAACCCTACACTTCACGGCGAACAAACACGACCGTAGTCACTTCCTGCTCAAACCGTTTGGAGCAAGTAGAGGGTGAGTTTAGCCCTCCCGTGCGGTGGTTTGGTGGCACTAATATTGTATGTTTGAACGGGCCTTGCTCACGTCACCCTCTGCTATTCCACTATATTCATTTCACCGATAGAGATTGTAGTAGAGGTATTCTGAAGTTATTTCATCGCGTATGCGTGGTACATCCTTAGTTGTGGGAACTGTCACAAGCTGGTGACGACAGTCACTTTCGACAGATTGCATGGACAACTCTGTGTGTCCATCGTTCGTGTTGGCAACGATCTGTTGTGCCCACCCTACTCACACAGCAATCCTAACAGCGTTTGCTGGGTGGTCGTGGTGGCGGGCAAAGCAGTGCAGTCAGACGACGCTGTCGTTGCTGTATGTCGTCTGACTTCTCAATGCCGACCGTCACCCGACCACTCACTTCTCCGTCGCACCACGTCACTGTATCCACATTGACGCCGTTATGGATACGCATCAGAAGTGCCACGGCCACCCCGTCGACGGTGGAAAAACAAATGAACAGTGGTGTCGTGCTCACAGACACAAAGGTTTAGACGTGAGTGTGACACCACATTTGCCACCATTTCTCCAAATTACGTGTATCCGAATATGCAATTAACTGTTTGTATCACATTCCATATGATTATTGGCGGAAATGCACACTCGATCTTGCCACTACCTCCGTCATTTCACGATGAATGTCTCCAAGAGTCAGCCAGTGGAGACTAATTCTTGTCGTTGAAGTTTGGTCCCTTCTTGACAGTCCGTTCTTCCCTATCAATTCTCACTAACCCTGCTGCTTCTAACGCTCCAAGAGCGTATTGAGACAGCTCAAGACGAAGTTTCGCCACATCTTCGTTGGCAGATGGTAAGTCGTTTCGGACAGCAACTGCTGGTGTAATATTCTTTCTCATTATTCTAATATGCTCCCACGACCTCAATAAACATGCATAGTTTTCACTGAGATTTGTTCCTTCGATTAACCGAACCATATCATGGTGGACAGTGTCGTCTGTAGAATTGATAGACATGAAAACTACTAAACCGCACCCATCTATCTATGGGACGCTGGGCTGGCGCGCGCTTAAGCGTTGTCGTTGGGCGAGCGAGCGGGCGCAGTCGGTCGATTTCGGGTGTGTCCCGTCCATGACTCGAAGGTGGTCTCGGGATGGGTTATAAATCCTCGTCCACAGCACTGCCGACGCCGACTGCCGCCCCACCGCGTCACCCGGGTTTCACCATCGCTCGATAGCCGCCCAGCAACCTGGCAGCGCGTCGCCGTCGCCACATCCGTCGGGTCATCGCTGTCGTGCACAGTCAGCCCGACGACGTGTCCGGTGTGTCAAGTGCTCTCTCCAGCGAGGTATGTCGACCCACCGCGTGACGGTACGCGAACCGTCACCCTTTTTAGGTGCACCACCCTCTCTGGAGATGAGTCCGGATAGGGTAGTGGACTATCCTCTTGGCTTGCGGAGCCAGGGACCGGAGTTCAAATCTCCGTCCGGACGTTTCTGCCGACGCAAACCGCCGAGCGACAGCGAGGCGACTGCGTCGGCGTAACTCCATACATGACCGGACGTGCTCCACGCGAGCACTGCGAGCGTGGAACTCCGTCCGGACGTCATTCTCTCGACACCGATCCACGAGCACCGTGGGGCGTGGGCTCGCTACCGCGAAGAGGGCTGTCGAGGAGTAGCGATTTCTCTACGGCACAACGCTACGAGCGTAGCGAGCGGCCAGTGTTGCGAGCCGTTTCTACCGACATCAAAACGCGAAGCCACAACTCTCCCACCCGACCGGAACGCCGATGTGGTTTTCCGACCCGGAATCCAACCAACAGTGTGCGCGACCACCTCCGTGCCGGCATCGCAGTGTACAACGAAGGTCGCTACCACGCCGCACACGACGCGTGGGAGGAGTACTGGCTGGACCTCGACGAGGGCGACGACGAACGGTTCCTGCACGGCCTCATCCAGTTCACGGCGGTCGTCCACCACGCCAGCGAAGAGAACTGGTCGGGCGCGCAGGGATTGGCCGAGAGCGCGGCGGAGTACCTCGACGGCCTGCCCGACCCGTATCACGGTGTGGCGCTAGACAGGGTCCGGTCGTTCCTCGCAGCGACGGCGGCGGACCCACACCATGCAGCGGCGGACCCGCCAGCGTTGACGCACGACGGCGAAGCCATTGACTACGACGCGCTGGATTTCGACGCCACCGCCATCGCTGCCAGGGTACTGGCGGAGGCTGGCCGGTACGATGAGGAAGTCATCGACGACGCTGTTGACCGCGCGCGGAGTGAACTCGACGGTGACGGCGGCTCACAGTTCGTCGGGATGCTGTTCTCGTTCGTGCGCGAGCGCGACCAGCGGCCCGTCGTCTACCAGCGGCTCCGGGACCATGTGGAACTGGAACAGCAGAGAGACGACGACGTGCGGGGGTTGTTCGACTAGCCCGGCTCTGTTGGACAGTTACCGAGTTAATCGAACCGCAATATTTTCCGGATATTCGCACCGACTATGCCTGCGCCGGCCCACTGACACGTAACCGAATGAGCGACTCGATTGAACGTCACAGTCCGTGGATGCGGAGGGAGAGGCCACCCGGGAAAGTGCTGTTCTCGACAGGATCAGGGGGCTGTGCCGAGGACGTGAGCCTGACGTTCGACCGGGGGTGACCCCCACGTGCTCGGGCCGGGGCTGTATGTCGTCATCGAGCGCGACCCGACTACGGCGTTTTCGCTGGTTTCGTGTGCCAACCCACGCACTTATGTCAATACTTGGAGTAGAGGGGCACATGAAGTCCCGCCTCATCCGTGCGTGGAGTCGTGCCAAGAACGCAGCCATCTTCGCTGCCGTCGGTGCTGGAATCGGTGGACTGTTCGGTAAAAGTGCTGCGAGTAGCGGTGCCGCGCTCGGCGCACTCGTCGGAGCCACGATTGGCGAGAAGCGAGCAAGCATCGGCCCCATCTCGGAGAAAGTGACAGACGAGGCGACTGGTATCGTTTCGTCCGACGAATAGAACTCTGACTGACGATAGGCCAACGGTGATCGACAGAACGGCCGGATAAGCCGAACACGCTCGTCACTCGAGATTACTGCATCGGCGCAAGTGAGGACCCCGTCAAACGCGCCGGTACCGGCGCTTATGGCTCCGGTTCGGCGACGCGCTCCTCGCCGTCGAAGTGCGCGGAGTTGTCCTGCGGGTCGTAGCCCAGCACCTCCTTGGCGCGCTCGATGGAGTAGTACTTTCGGTCGTTGTCGGAGATCCCGTAGACGATTTCGTACTCGTAGTCGGCCTGGAGCGCGCAGTCGTGGATGTGGGCACAGTCCCGGTAAGAAAGCCACATCGCCTGCCCGCGCTCGTAGTCGATCGGCGGGTGGCCGCGCGTGAGGTTGCCGATGCGGATGTTGCAGACGGAGAGCCCGTACTGGTCGTGGTAGTAGCGGCCCAGCACCTCGCCGGTGGCTTTCGAGACACCGTAGAGATTGCCGGGACGAGGGAGTTCTGTCCCGTCGAGGCGGTACTGGTCGTCCGGGCGATACATCTCGGGCGTGCGCTCGTCCGTTTCGAAGGAGCCGACGGCGTGGTTCGAGGACGCGAAGACGAACTTCTCGACGCCCTCGTCGACAGCGGCCTCGTACATCTTCTGGGTGCCGTCGATGTTGTTTTCGAGGACGGAGTCCCAGGGGGCTTCCGGCCGGGGATCGCCGGCCAGGTGGATGACGGCGCCGACGCCGTCCATCGCCGCGGCCACGTCGCCCTCACTGGACACGTCCCCGACGAGGTACTCGTGGTCGGGCTCCTCGGCGGGTGGGCTGTGGAACATGAGTTTCCACTCGTAGGCGTCCTCGAGTCCCTCGAGGATGGCCGCCCCGACAGCGCCGCCAGCGCCGGTGAGCAGAACCGGGTCGTCCATTCGTATGAGACGATACGTCGCCCGCAATAGGTAGCTTGCGGTTCGCTTTTGTGTCGCCCAACCGGACCGATCGTATGGAACCCACAACCCCACAGGAGGCGTGTTTCGAAGCGGGCGTCAAGTTCGGGTCGCTGTATCACCAGTTCGCGGGGACACCGATCAGCCCGGACAGCGCCGACTCGCTCGCGGCGGCGATGGAGGAAGCTATCGAGAATCAGCCGTTCTGTGAGGCGGTCACTGTCAGCGTCCGAGCGGATGCGCTGGAAGACGCTATCGCCGAGGGGGGTGCGGACTACACGGAACTCACCGGGCGGCTCATCGATGTGGAAATGCGTATCGAATACGAGGGCGTCACAGTCGAGACGAGCATGGCGATGGAAGACGGGTACCCGCTGATGCAGGTCGACGCAGTGCGGGAGTGAATGGCCCGAGGGCAGCCTGAATCCCTGTCACGGCCCCGAAAATTTTACCAGAGGGGGCTGTGAGACTTCCGATATGGCCCTCCACGCAGTCGACGACATAGACGATGCTATCGACGCGACGAAGTCGTTCCTGTTTCCGATCGAGAAGGGGACGTGGCTCCGAATGGCGTTTGTCGTGTTCTTCATCGGTGGCGGTGGTGTCGGACTGAACAACGTCCAGACGCTGGGTAATTTTGGCGGGAACGGCGGACCGAGCGGCCCCAGCGGCCCGGGAAGCGACTTTCAGCTGGCCGCACCGCTTGAAACTGTGATGTCCCTGCCCGGCAACCTCGCCTTGCAAGTCTCCGAGCCCGGCGTCCCGTCCGGCGCGCCGGACGAACTGCTCGCCGGGGCCGGGCTCCTCGTGTTCGCCGTTATCGGCCTATTCATCCTGTTGGCGCTCGCGTACGGTATCCTGAGCAACTTCATGGAGTTCGTGCTGACCCAGGCGCTCATCGACCGCGAGATTCACGTCCGGCGGTATTTCAACGAACACGTCGGCAACGGAATCCGGCTGTTCCTGTTCCGACTTGCCCTCGGGGTCATCTGGCTCGGCGTCGTGCTCGTAATCGGTGCAGCCGTGTTCTTCCTCGCGCTCGGCGGCGAGGCCGCGAACGTCGGAGCGTCGAGCGTTCTCGCGCTGTCGGGACTGTTCATCGCCGTGTTCGCGGTGCTCGCGATAAGCTACGGTATCGTCTTCGGCTTTACCACGGTGTTCGTCGTCCCGCTGATGACGGCGGACGACGACGGCGTCCTCTCCGGCTGGTCGCGGCTCTGGGGCTCGATGAAGAGTGCGCCGAAACAGTACCTCGCCTACCTGTTTTTCTCCATCGTCCTCCAGATCGGAGTCGGCATCATCAGCGCGATTCTCGGCATCGTCGCACTGCTGGTCGTTATGATTCCGTTCGGGCTCGGTGCGTTTGCGCTGTATCTCGCCCTCCAGAATACGGCCGGCATCGTCGCGGCCGGGGTTGTCGGTCTGCTGGGGCTGCTGGTCCTGCTCGTCATCAGCGCGCTGATCCAGGTCCCGCTGACGACGTTCCTGCGGTATTACGCGATGCTCGTGCTGGGAGACATCGACGCCGACATGGACCCGATTCCCGAGGTGCGCTCAGACATCCGGGCCGAGTAACCACAATGGCTTTTCGATTTCAGGAATTCCCAGCCCGCCACGTCCTGCGGTTTCACTTTCACTTTCAGGCGGGCTTTTAATCCCTCACCGCACCAACCAGGCCGTATGAGTCAGTCAAGTCTGGACGACGACGAACTGTTCGGCGAGGCCGCAAACGAGATGCGAACGGACGTCGAGGAGTCGCTCGCGAAGGCCCGCGACGCGCTCCCCGAGGCAGATTCGGTCTGGGACGTGGAAGCCGACAACACGCTCGGCGTTCTGAACGCACTCAAGACGGCGCTCGACGTGGGCGACGCCGAGGATCACCTCCGCGACGCGAAGAAGTGGTACACGATGGGCGAACGCGCCGACGCCTTCGAGGACGCCGACGACCTCGCCGAAGAGATCGAGACCATCGCGGACCTCATCGACGACGTCGACGACGCCCACGAGCAGGTCGGTGACCTCACAGCGACGATTCCACAGCTCCGTAGCACACTCGAAGAGTTCGAAGGCGAAGACGGGGCAGACGCGGAGGCGGACGGCGACGCCGACGCGGAAGCCGAAGCCTGAGTTCGGAACAGCCTCGTGCCGGCGACCGCTCGCCCCGCGGCCAGCGCGCCGCTTGCGTCGTCCAGTGGCACTCGTCCCGTGCGCCGATCTCTTCCGTTGTGAGCGGCTGCAGGGGCAGACTGGCGGCTGACTTCTGCTCAAACGACACTCTCCCGGAGGCGAAGGCCTGTTCTACGCTGAAAAAGGACAGCAGTCCGTCTCAGACGATGGAGTCCGGACGCGTCGAGAAGTAGTTGAACACTGCGCCGAGACCGATGCCGTAGACGACGTGAGCGATGAGCGTCAGCACCGCGTACAGCACCAGCATGAGCCCGGACTGGTCGGTGTAGAAGGCGAGCACGAACCCGGTCCACATGGCCCCCCCGAAGAACGCGCCGCTAACGGGGTCGGACTGGCCTGGGAGGTACGCCTTCAGCGAAGCGAACAGCAGCGGCCACGGGAACATCCCGCCACCGAGGAAAATGAAGAAGCCGAACAATACCTCCGGGACGTAGCCGGTCAGGCCCACGAGTTCGGTGAGGATGGCGAAGTCGTTGAGGCTGAACGCGCCCAGTGACTGGGCGATGAGGAAGACGACTGACATCATCGCTGTCCCGACCAGTCCGCCGGCAGCACCGACGACGCCGTCGGCGAGAATCCCGGCGAGGCTATCGAACTCCTCGACCTCTGTGAGTCCGTCATCGTTGATGGGCGGGTCCTCGACGCCGGGTGACGTGTCTTCCATGGTGTGTTGTAACATGCCAATAGATAAAAAAGTTCCCGCACACGTTAGGGCCAGGATGATAGTATGTCAGATGTCTGTCCATAATACCTAATACATGGTGGGAAAAATCATGAAGGAAATGGTGGGAGTCGTGATAACACGTACCGCGATTGGGTTCCCCTTGCACGGCGGCGACGTGCGGGCGCCGAGCGCGGTGTTCGACCAGATCTTCGAGGTGTTCCTCCTGCTGGGAACGGCCGTCGGGGTGGTCGTCGTGGCGTACACGATGTACCACGCGCTCAAGTACCGAGACGACGGGGGCACGGACCCCTACGCTGACAAGGTCGAGCGGCCCGAGATGGGGGAGATGCCGACCGGCGGCGCGGGCGGCCGGAAGGTGTTTTACTCGTTCAGCATCAGCGCCATCATCGTCGTGTCGCTGATCGCCTGGACGTACTCGCAACTGCTGTACATCGAACAGGGTCCCGACCCGGCACAGACGGACGCGCTCGAGATAGACGTGGAGGGGTACCGCTTCGGCTGGGACTTCGTGTATCCGAACGGGCACACGACCAACACGCTCTACGTGCCACAGGACCGGGTGGTCAGGTTACAGGTGACCTCGACGGACGTGTTCCACAACTTCGGGATACCGGAGTTGCGAGTCAAGACCGACGCCGTGCCGGGCCAGTACACGTCGGCCTGGTTCACGGCCAACGAGACGGGGACCTACGCCGCCAAGTGCTACGAGCTGTGTGGCAGCGGCCACTCGCTGATGACGACGGATGTGGTTGTGATGCCACAGGACGAGTACGAGGAGTGGTACGCGGAAACCGAGGGCACCAACGAAACGAAGTCCGGCGGGAACGAAACCGGCGGCGCTGACCACCAGATCGCACCCGCCACCGTCGGGGGTGTCCCGGCATGAGCCACGACCACGAACACGGATTGCCGCCCAAATCGTCTGTCAGCCGGTGGTTCCTCACGACCAACCACAAGGACATCGGCGTGCTGTATCTCATCACCGCGCTGTTCTTCCTGGTTTTCGGCGGCGTCCTCGCCCTGCTGTTCCGTCTCGAACTGATCTCCTCGGGCGCTGACCTGCTGGGGTCGATGGGGTACAACCAGGCGGTGTCGACCCACGGCCTGCTGATGGTGTTCTGGTTCATCTCGCCGTTCGCCTTCGGCTTCGCGAATTACGTCGTTCCACTGCAGATCGGCGCTGACGACCTCGCATTCCCGCGGTTGAACGCCCTATCCTATTGGCTGTATCTGTTCTCGGGCATCCTGATGGGCGTCTCGTTCTTCCAAGGTACCACCTTCGCGGGCGGCTGGACGATGTACGCCCCGCTGAACACGCCGGCGTACATCCCCGGCGAGGGCCTGGGCGCGACTTCCGTCGTGCTTGCGCTCATCATGTTCACGGCGGCGGTGACGCTGGGGTCGGTGAACTTCCTGACGACGATGTACCGCATGCGCGCCGAGAACCTCCGGATGCGGGATATCCCCATCTTCTCGCTGTCCATCAACCTCACCGTCTGGATGATGCTCTTTGCCTTCGCGGCGCTGCTTGCGGCGCTGATGATACTCGCCTCCGACCACATCCTCGGGACGACCTACTTCCAGTACTCCATCGACGGGACGACGATGGCGACCGACGCGGACAACCCGGGTGCGTCGCTGCTGTGGGCGCACCTGTTCTGGTTCTTCGGCCATCCGGAGGTGTACATCGTCTTCTTCCCCGCGCTCGGCGTGATGGCCGAGTGCTTCCAGACCTTTACCGGCCGGCGGCTGGTCGGCCGCAAGTGGTTCATCATCTCGATGGTGCTGGTGGCGCTCCAGAGCTTCGTCGTCTGGATGCACCACATGTTCCTGACCGGCATCAACCTCCCAATCAAGACCATCTTCATGGCGACGACCATCGGCATCTCGCTACCCTTCGACCTGATGGTGTTCTCGCTCATCTACACGATGGCGAAGGGCCGAGTCCGGTTCACGACGCCGTTCCTGTTCTCGCTGGGCGCGCTCATCCTGTTCATCATCGGCGGCATCACCGGCGTCTTCCTCGGCGCAATCGTGCTGGACTACCAGTTCCGCGGGACCTACTGGGTCGTCGCCCACTTCCACTACGTGATGGTGGCGGGCGCGACGGCGCTGTTCGGCGGCCTCTACTACTGGTATCCCAAGATAACTGGGAAGATGTACAACGAGACGCTGGGGAAGATACAGTTCGGCGTCTACTTCCTCGGGTTCAACCTGCTGTACTTCCCGATGTTCATCGCCTGGGAGACGCCGCGGCGGGTGTTCGTCTACCCCGACGGCCTCCAGATCTGGCACTCGATGGCGACCGTCGGCGGATTCATCCTCGGCGCGAGCTTCCTCATCATGTTCTACAACCTCTTCGTGAGCCTCTGGCGCGGCGAGGACGTCGGCCCCAACCCCTGGGAGTACGCCACCTCCGCCGAGTGGGCCGTCTCCTCGCCGCCGCCGCTGGAGAACTTCCCCGGGGTGCCGAGCTACGCCACCGGGAAACTGGAGTTCCTCGACGAGGAGACGGTCGACGAGCGGACCGAACGCGCGCCCGGAGCCGCGGCCCACGGCCACGCGGCGACTGACGGCGGGACCGCGACGGACGGCGGCGCGGTGACAGCGAGGGCCGCGGCGACGACCACCGCGATGGAGCCGGCCCACGAGGTCGGGGGCGAGGAACACGCCAGCCACGCCAGCTTCTGGCCGTTCCTCGTCAGCCTCGGCGGGTTCATCGCGTTCCTCGGGCTCTCTGGCGTGCGGACGGGGAGCGTGTTCTACCTGTCGATGGCGGCCGTCGGCGGAGTGGCAACGTTCGGATCGCTCGTCGGGATGACCCGCGAGCCGTTCCACGCGCCGGAGATGGCCATCGCCGAACGGTGGCCCTTCGAGCGCGTCGAGAAGATGAAACTCGGGATGTGGACGTTCCTCGCCAGCGATATCGTCCTGTTCGGGGCCTTCATCGGCTCCTACGCCTTCGTCCGGGTCGCGTACGGCTGGACGGCCTGGCACCACGACCTCATCCCGGCCGAACACGTGACGATGCCCGGCCTCATCAACACGTACCTGTTGCTCACGTCGAGTTTCCTCGTCGTGCTCGCGATGGTCGCCGCAGAGCGCGAGAGCAAGCGCGGGACCGTCGCCGCGCTGGTCGGGACGTTCGCGCTCGGGGTCGGCTTCCTCATCAACAAGGGTATCGAGTGGAACCACCTGTTCCACATCAGCACGGAGACGTTCCCGAACGGCTGGGGCCTCTCGACGAACATCGCGTCGTCGACGTTCTACCTGACGACGGGGCTCCACGGCGCTCACGTCACCATCGGGCTCATCATCTGTGCGTACATGACTGTCAGGGCCTGGAACGGGGCCTACCAGGGCGACGACAGGGCCATCGAGTACTTCGGTCTGTACTGGCACTTCGTCGACATCGTCTGGCTGTTCCTGTTCCCGCTGTTTTACATCCTCTAGAACAATGGACTGGAAAGGCTACACCGTGATATACGTCGTGTTGTTCGTGTTCGCGACCGCACAGGCCGTCGTCGAGTTCGCCGGCCTCGTCGACAGCGCCTACTGGGCCGCCTTCGCGCTCATCATGGTGCTGTCGGTGATCAAGGCCGTCGGCGTCGCCGCGTACTACCAGCACCTCCGCTGGGAACCCCGCGCCGTCACGTACCTCGTCCTCGGCGGGACTGTCGCTGCACTCGCACTGACCGGCGCGGCGGCGTACTCGATACTGTGACCGGCCAAGCAACCTGAAAGTCAGGCCAGCAACTGGAAGCTAATCGCGATGAGGAAGAGCACGCCGGCGACGGTCGCGGACTCCGCGACGGCCAGCGAGCGGGGGTGCCCCCGTCGGGTCGCCGACAGGTAGACGCCAAACAGGAGGTAGCCACAGAGGCCCGCCCCGCCGACGACAGCGACCGCCAGCCCGGCTATCGACTGGGTCTCGACGGGGCCGGAGATGGACGCGACGACGCCGATCAGGAGGCCGACGACCAGCACCCCGAACGCGGCGACCCAGACCATCGGCTGGTCGGCGTACGTCTCGAACCGACTCTCGCGGTCGCCCGCCGGGGACCGGCCGCTCGTCGACGCCCCCGGACTATACTGGTACCAGCCGCGCCCGCGGACCATCCATGCTACCACCGCCATCACTAACACGCCCATTAATGCCGTGCTAGCGAGGTACGTGGTTGCCATGTGATAGCATTACAACACAATGCGTAATAATCGTTTGTGCCCAGCCGACTGGGAATCGGTGTTCTAGCCGCTTCAGTCGTCGGCAACTGCTGATCACTGACGGTTCGAACATTGCGTTCTCACCGTTTCAGTCATCAGCATCCGTCCGCGCCCGTCGCTGAATCGCCCGCTCGACGAACTCCTCGGGGAGTTCGTCGATTTCGCCGGCCTGGACCGCCCAGAGGTTAGCATAGAGGCCGTCAGCTGCAAGCAGGTCGTCGTGGGTCCCCCGTTCGACGATACGGCCGTCCTCGACGACGAGAATCGTGTCGGCGTCTTTCACCGTCGAGAGGCGGTGGGCGATGGCGAACGTAGTCCGGTCGGCGGTCAGGTCGTCCAGCGACCGCTGGATGAGCATCTCCGTCTCCGTGTCCACGTCGCTGGTCGCCTCGTCGAGAATAAGGATATCCGGGTCCTTCAGAATCGCCCGCGCGATGGCGATTCGCTGGCGCTGGCCGCCCGAGAGCTTGACGCCGCGTTCGCCGACCATCGTGTCGTAGCCGTCGGGGAGGTTGCGGACGAACTGGTCGGCTTCGGCGGCCTTCGCAGCGGCGACGATTTCCTCGTCGGTCGCGTCGAACGTCCCGTAGGCGATGTTCTCGCGGACGGTGCCGTAGAACAGGAACGTCTCCTGACTGACGTAGCCGATGGCGCGACGGATGCTCTGGATCTGGACGTCCCGGACGTCCTGGCCGTCGATGCGGACCGCGCCGGAGTCCACGTCGTACATCCGGAGCAAGAGCTTCAAGACGGTAGATTTCCCCGCGCCGGTCGGGCCGACGAGGGCGACCGTCTCGCCGCCGTCGGCCTCGAAGGAGATGTCCGAGAGCACCGGCTCGTCGTCGCTGTCGTAGCTGAAGGACACGTCGTCATACTCGACGCGACCTTCGGCCACATCGAGCGGCGGGGCATCCTCAGCCTCTTCGAGGCGGCCGGGCGTGTCCATCAGCCCGAATACGCGCTCCGCGGAGGCGTAGGCCCGCTGGTACATGTTGATGATCTGCCCGAACTGCGCCATCGGCCAGACGAACCGCTGGGTGTAGATGATGAACGCGACGAACTGCCCGCGAGAGAGGCTCGCTGTCAGCGGCCCGGGGGCCTGACCGGTGACCATCAGCCCGCCGACGATGAACGTGACGACGAAGCCGATGCCAGAAACCAGTCGGAGGCCGGGGAAGAAGGTGATGCGCGTCTCGATGGCGTCCCAGTTGGCGTCGAGGTAGCCTTCGGAGGTATCCTCGACCCGGTCGGCTTCGTAGGGCTCTGTGTTAGCGGTCTTGATGATCTGGATGCCGCTGAGGTTGTTTTCCAGTCTGGAGTTGAGCTTGCCGACCGTCGACCGCACCTCGGCGTATTTGGGCTGGATTATGTCGATAAACCGCTTCGTGAACACGGCGATAATCGGGACCGGAAGCAGGGCGACCAGCGCTAGCTGCCAGTTCATGTAGAATAGGTACGTGGCGATGCCGACGACCATGATTATCATCCGGGAGGCGGAGTTGAGGCCGTCGTTGAGGAACTTCTCCAGCCGGTTCACGTCGTTCGACAGCACCGACATCATCTCGCCGGTCTGCTTGTCGGCGAAGAAATCCATGTTCAGCCGCTGCATCGTCTCGTAGGTGTCCGTCCGGACGGCGTGCTGGACGTGCTGGGCGAACTTGTTCCACCCCCAGTTCCGGCTCCAGTGGAAGACGGCCCCGATACCGAACGACGCGGCGATGATGCCGGCCGTGAGCCAGAGCTGTTGGCCTTGCCCACTGGGAATCCAGGTGTCCGGGACCAGAAAGAGACCGTATTCGGCCTCCCGCAGAAAGATGGCGTCGATAGCCAGCGCCAGGAGGATGGGCGGCAGCAGATCCAGCATCCGAGCGACGATGGAACTGAACAGCCCGACGACGAACGCTCCCCACTGCTCCCGGCCGTAGCCAGTAAACAGTCGGAGCATCGGTCGGTCGACGCGTTCCCTGGCGTCTTCGAACACGTCGTCGTCCGAACCCGCGTCGAAATCCATTGTCGAATCCAAGGGTTGAGCCCGCAAAAGGCCGTCGGGCTACGTGGCTTCGGGCGGGAGTTCGACCCGGTCGCCGACCTCGACGCCGGTCCGATTGGTCCATCCGCGGTTCACTTCGAGAACGTACTTGCCCCGCCCCTCATAGCCCGTCAGGCCGCTCTCGCTGGTCCCCTCCGGCGGGAGGGGTGCGTGGTGGATGGTGGTGATGGTGCCGTTGGCGTCGATGAAGATGATGTCGAGCGGAAACGACATGTTCCGCATGACGTAGGTGTGCTGGCCCGCCTCGTCGTGGACGAACAGCATTCCCTCGTTGGGTGCGAGCGATTCGGTCTCGCTCAGTCCGACGTACCGCTGATTGAACGTCTGTGCGATGCGGACCTCGACCGTGCCCAGCGGTTCCCCGGCCTCTTTTTCACGCACCGCGACGGTCGTCCCCGGCGTCGAAGCCTCCGTCATGGGCTGTGTCGTGGTCGGCGTCGCTACGTCCGACCCCTCCCGGACCGTCACTGTGCCCTCCTCGTACTCGCCGGTCCCAAGCACCTCGACCCAGAGCCCGGTCTGGAGGACCACAGCGGCGGCGACGAGGAGGCCGACGAGTCCGAGGACAACTACGGCAGGGCGCTGCATACTCCGTGTGAGGGGCAGGCTGTGGGTAATACTGTCGGTGCCCACTGTCGACCGAGAGAGAAAGCGTTATTCCTGCCGATGGAAAACGGTGGGATACGGGTCCGTGGTCTAGTTGGTTATGACGTGGCCTTTACAAGGCCGAGGCCGGTGGTTCGAATCCGCCCGGACCCATCCTGCGACGAACAGACGTGAGGAGCGGATGGTCCCTGCGGATTCGAACCCTGGAAGACGAACGTAGTGAGCCTTCCTTCGGTTCGAATCCGCCGTGAGAGCACTTCTCTCCCGAGCCCTCGTTCGCTTCGCTCACGAGGACACTCGGACCCATCCTGCGGCGAGCGATGTAAAGAGCGGATTGCCTCTGTGGATTCGATTCCGGCCAGCGCAACATCGTGACCCAAATATCAGGGCTTCTATCTCGATTGATAGTCGCCCGTAATCCATATATTCGGAGTGGTGGTAGTGCATGGCATGATAGATGGCTCGACGTGTCCGGCCTGCAGCGGAGACGTCTCGACGACCAATGGCACTGAGTACGAATGCGACGACTGTGGCGAGACGTTCGACAGCGCGGACCTATTTCTCCCGTGATCGGCAGTCGAACCTCCCGGCCGATGCCATAGAACCTGCGCCCGCTTTCGAAATGCTTTTTTCCACCCTCGTCATCGCTTGGAGTGCACGCCGCCTTAGCTCAGACTGGGAGAGCACTCGACTGAAGATCGAGCTGTCCCCGGTTCAAATCCGGGAGGCGGCATCCCGATTTTACTCGATTTCCATTCGAGAGTGTTACGTACTCGACTGAAGATCGAGCTGTCCCCGTTCCCGCAAGCGAAGCGAGCGGGAAGTCGAGAGACGAGCGTAACGAGTCTCTCGGAAGTTCACAATCCGGGAGGCGGCGTTTTGTTCTCGACCGCGAACGCCTGAGCAAGCGGTGCACGTTGAATCGCGTTACGACAGGCGGCCTGAAATCAAGCACCTGAGAGAGCCAGTTAGCGGCTGAAGCTAGTGTTACCCGTCGCCGACCTTCTCCGTGACGCGGAAGCCTTCGGGCGGGTCGAGGATGCCGGCGACAGTACCCATCGAGTGGACGACAGTGATGAGCGGGGCAAGCGGGGCGGCCAGCAGCCACTCGGTCTTGTCCGGGCCGTAGTACTGAACGCCGCGAAGGTACCAGAAGAACGTCAGCAGCCCCAGGGTAACCGAGGCAAGCGTAAACAGGCCACTAGAGCCAACGCCGACGCCGAGAACCGACAGCGGGACGACGATGAGCGTGACAATCGGCGAGAGCGCCCACGCGTAGTTCCGAACACGAGTGACTAGCTGGTAGCCCACAGGCAGATCTGTCGATGCTTCGAGGTTGCCGGCGGCCCAGCGGCGGCGTTGCTGAGTGATTTCGGTCAGCGACGGCGGGGCTTCGTTGCGGCAGGTGGCCGTCGCGAGCTCGAACGAGAAGTCCTCCAGTCGCTGGGCGGCCGCCCAGACGAACGCGGTGTCCTCGACGATAGTTTCGCGGTTCCAGGTCACTTCGTCCTCGACGGACTGCCTCACGGCGATGCCCCCGCCTCATGCGAACAGCGGGATAGAGAGGCGGGCGAAGGCGCGCTGTTCGACCTGGACGCCCATCCGGTAGACGTCGGCGAGATAGGACAGCACCGAACCAGTGCGGCGGGGCTCCTCGCGGAGTTGGACGATATCCGCGTCGGGCAGCCCCTCGAAGGACGCGACGTGGCTGTCTTCGTCGAGATACAGCACGAACTCCCGGTCGTTGTCGAGCGTGCGGCGGGCCCACTCGATGGCGCGACCTTTGCGGACCGCCGTACAGTCGAACCCGTCGGGAACGGCGTGGACGGTTGCGCCGTCGACGTCGATGTCAGTCTCGGCGATGACGCGGACGTCGTCGAACGTCGCGGGCAGTGAGTCCACGGTCGCCTGCACGACGTCTGCGGCGTCGACAGTGAGGATGCGGACCTGGATGTCGTCGCCGCCGTGGACGGGGGTCGGCGGTTCGTAGCCGGCACCGATGACGTAGGTAAGCACGAGCCAGACGAGTGCGGACGTGGCAAACAGGACTGTCGTTCCCCAGAGGAGGAGTTCGAACGCGCTGTGCCAGTCGACGAGGCCGAGTGTCAGCGACGGCGTGAGAACGGCCACGGCCGTGAGGAGCAGGACCGCCCCGACCCCGGAGAGCGTGATGCGTTCGGCTTTCATTGTGGTTCGATCCAGTGCCCCACGCCACTTCATGCAGGAACACCGTCAGCCCGTCTTACCGCCGCTTTTGGCCGAATTAAGCCGATTTACACGGCATTGGGATCGGTTTCAATTGCAGGCGGCCGCCGGAACAGGTAATTCCGTGGCGACGAGTGGCATGGGTATGACAGAGGAGCCAGCACACGAGCAGATGGAGCGCCACGCGGCGCTGACCGACGAACTCGCGGACCTCAGTGCGGAGCGGGACACCGTCACGGCGTCAGTACAGGACCGTCTTGCCGACGCGGTTTCGGAGGCGATAGCAGAAGCGGGCGCGAACGTCGGGAATCGCGGGCAGTCCAAAGACGGTAAGCGGTTCCGGTTCGAGGCGCGACTCGACCGGGCGGCGCTGGTGGCGGCGGTGACGGAAGCGCTGCCGGACGGGTTCGTCGTCTCCCACGTCAACGAGGACGGGACGCTAAGCGTGGACTGGACCGGCGACAGCACCACGCCGTCGAAGCGGGAACACGGGGCCATCCTGAAGGCAATCATCGCAGAGGAAACAGAGACGGACAGCGACGGCTTCATTGAGTCTGTACCCAGCCGAGACCGCGTTCTGGCGCGGGCAGTGGAACTGGGCGTCGACGAGGGTGACGCGGCAGACCGCCTCAGTCGGCTGGCGACGCTGGATGTGGTGGACATCACCGACGAGGGGGTCTACCCCGACGAGAACTTCTCACGGTACTAGCGAGCCAGAGCGGATGCCGGCCGACGGCAAGCGGCAGGGACACGGGTGGCCGGCGTCGGCGTGACCGACGTTTATTACTTGATCCGGCCTGTGGTGTCAGACGAAATGGCAGTATTATCGACAGAAGACGAGGGGAAGTTCCTCATGGACGCACAGGGAGAGCAGATCGGTATCGTGACTGAGGTCGATCCGAAGGGACAGGTCGCGTACGTCGAACCAGACCCGGACCTCACCGAAGCCTGGGTGCAAGGACTCGGGTTCGGTGACGCCGACGAAGACGACCTCGAGGTCGCCGCCGACGCTATCGGAACGATAACTGACAGCGAACTGCGTGTGATTGCAGATCTGTAGGCACACCCACTGTGACACAGCACTCGCGGCGTTCAGCGTGGCCACTACTGGCCGAGAAAACCCAAACCGTACCGGACGGGCAGACAGCGGTGGAGACAGCCACTCAGGCATCGGGATCGGGGTGCTCACCCACCGCGAGCGTCCGCCACTTGACGAACTGCGTCCGTTCGTAGAGATCGAGAAGCCGCGCCGACGCATCCGACTCGGAGATGCTCGCGAGCATCAACGGCGACCCGAGCGTCTGTTTCTCGACGATATCGAACGGTCCGGATACGAGGGCGGTGACGGCGTCCGCCGAGAGATGGCCGTATATGTCGGTGTCTTCCTCCAGCAGCCCCAGTCGGAACGCGGCCCCTTTGGTGAGCTTCCGGTACAGCCCCGGCGTCCCTTCGAGCAGGGCGACGCGGCCGCCGGGGCGGAGCACGCGGGCGGCTTCCCGGAGAATGTCACGGCGGTCCGCGGGCGGGACGTGATGGAGAAAACCGACGGCCGATGAGGGCGTCGAAGGAATCGTCTGCGAACGGGAGCGCTCGGGCGTCACCGGCCAGCGCCGGCTTGCGGACGATTTCGGCATTCGACGGCCAGCCTTCCAGCCCGATATCGGCGCGGGGATGCATGTGCTGTCCGAACGCGAGTTCGAGCGTCCGGCCGGCCGGGAGCTGCTCGGCGATGAGTTCGTCGTGTCGCTCGTAGATGCGGTTCAACAGCGGGTGGTTCCGGACGTTCCGCGGCCGCTCGACGATTGCGCCGTCCTGAACGTCCCAGGTCGCTTCGGACATGTTACGGCCTCACAGCACGCAGTCGACGGCGGTCGCACGAGACTATAGAGGCGGTAAGCAGGACTATACAGCGAGTAAGAAATCAACAGCGGCTGATTAATATCCAGATAGCGGATTGCTAAGGTCTACTCACGGAACATCTGTTTAAAATCGGCAGACAAGCGACCGGGAGAGAAGAGCTTATTCGATATCGATCCGGTGGGAGTCGTCGGCAGCGTCACCCGCACGCGGTAGCGTTATTTCGAGAACGCCGTTGTGGTAGCTGGCGGTGATGTCGTCGTCCACGACCGGCTCTGGAACAGCGACCCGTTCGGCGACCCGTCGGCTGTGTCGGCGAGCGCCGTCGCTGGTCTCCGCAGCGACCGTGGTCTCGCCCTGGATGCTGAGGACGCCGTCCTCGAAGCGAACGACGAGGTCGTCCCGTTCGAAGCCCGGGAGGTCGACCATCACGGCGTACCCGTCGTCGGTCTCGTCGACGTGGAGGTTCGTGTCGATGCCGTGTCGGCGGTGACCGCTCCGGCGTGCGTCCGTGGCCGGTCGGTTGGCGCGGAGTCCCGGACTGTCGTCCATCCGGTGTCTCGAATCGTCACCCATCCGGCGGCCCAAACTGTCGTCTGTCCAGCGGCTCTGGCTGTCGTCCATCATTGTCCGTCGCGTCTGTGCGAAGAGTCGGAGCATCGTCTCGAACGGATCGGTGCTGTGTGTCATAATCACCTTATATAGGCTAGTATTGATATTAACAGTTGCGTAACACGTGCTATCACGGGGAGACAGAAACGCCGTGCCTGGGGCAGCCGTTCGACCGGGTCAACAGTGCGTGATGGGATACCGTAGCGGAACTGTTTTGACAAGCGTACAGCTAGAACAGCCACAGCAAACCGCCGAGTGCCCGGTCCGTCGGTGGCCGGGCGACTGGAAACGAGACACACCATGGCAACCGATTCCGGCACCCGGATAGACCCTTCGGCTGACGAGGTATCGAACTACGACTACCAGAACGACACCGTAGCTCGGTCGGGCCTCGTCGACGACCTGCAGGCGCGCATCGACGGCGAGGTCCGGTTCGACGAGTACTCGCGGCAGTTGTACGCGACCGACGCCAGCCTCTACGAGGTGCTGCCCATCGGCGTCGTCTATCCGCGGTCAACCGATGACGTAGCCGCGGTCATGTCCTACTGTGCCCAGCGAGAGATTCCGGTTCTTCCCCGCGGCGGCGGGACGAGCCTCGCCGGCCAGACTGTCAACGAGGCCGTCGTACTGGATTTCTCGCGGTACATGAACGAACTCGTCGAGACTCGGCCGAACGACCGGCGGGCACGGGCGCAGCCGGGCATCAAGCTCGGCGACCTGAACGGGGAACTGGCCGACCACGGGCTGAAGTTCGCTCCAGACCCCGCGTGGGGCGACAAGAGCGTGCTCGGGGGCGCTATCGGCAACAACTCCACCGGGGCCCACTCCCTGCAGTACGGCAAGACCGACGCCTACATCGAGGAGTGCGAGGTCGTCCTCGCGGACGGCACTGTCACGACTTTCGGCGAACTTACCCGTGAGGAACTCCGCGACCGGGCGGACCCCGACGGTAACCTCGAAGCCCAGATTTACGCCGAAATTGAGCGGATACTCGCCGAGGAGGGCGAGGAAATCGAGAGCCACTACCCGGACCTGAAGCGCAACGTCTCGGGGTACAACCTCGACTGGGTCCTCGAAGACGCGCAGGACGGAACCGTCAACGTCGCCTCGCTGCTGGCCGGCAGCGAAGGAACCCTCGCCATCGTCACCGAAGCCGAGATCTCGCTGGAGCCGATTCCCGAGACCAAGTCGATGGCCCTGCTCGCCTACGAGGGGCTCATCGAGGCGATGGAGGACATCGCGGACATCCTCGAACACGACCCGGCGGCCGTCGAGGTGCTGGACGACGTGCTCATCGACCTGGCCAGGGACACCGCCGAGTTCGAGGACGTGGTCGGCATGTTGCCCGAGGGGACCCGCACGGTCCTCATCGTAGAGTTCTACGCCGACGACGCGGAGACCGGCCGGCGGAAGGTCGCAGACCTGCTGGCGGACCGAACGAACGGCGTCGACCCCGCCGCTGACCCGACTGCGGGCCGGACCGTCGTCGACGCGCCGGTGCGGGCGTTCGACGCCATGGAGGCCCACGACGAGGCGAAACGGGAAAAATTCTGGAAGATGCGCAAGTCCGGCCTCCCGATACTGCTCTCGCGGACGACCGACGAGAAACACGGCTCGTTCATCGAGGACACCGCCATCCCGCCGGCGAATCTCCCGGAGTACGTCGCCGAATTTCAAGAGATCCTCGAAGAACACGACACCTTCGCCTCCTTCTACGCCCACGCCGGGCCCGGCGTGCTCCACATCCGCCCGCTCATCAACACCAAGACCGTCGAGGGGGTCGAGACGATGGAGTCCATCGCCGACGCGGTGACCGACCTCGTCGTGAAATACGGCGGGAGCGTCTCGGGCGAACACGGCGACGGCCGCGCCCGCACGCAGTGGAACGAGAAGCTCTACGGCCCGGACCTCTGGGAGACGTTCCGGGAGCTCAAGTCCGCGTTCGACCCCGACTGGCTGCTCAACCCCGGCCAGGTCGTCGGCGTCGACGCTGCCGAGATCGAGTCCGGCGCGAAGCCCGAGCGGGCGCGCACGGTCGACATGACCGAGAACCTCCGATTCGACCCGGCGTACGAGTTCGACGCCGGCTTCGACCCCGCGCTGGAGTGGGACAACGACAACGGGATGCAGGGGATGGTCGAACTCTGTCACGGCTGTGGCGGCTGTCGCGGCCCGCAGGAGACCACCGGCGGCGTGATGTGTCCGACCTATCGCGCATCCGAGGAAGAGATGACGACGACCCGCGGCCGGGCCAACATGCTCCGGCAGGCCATGAGCGGCGACCTGCCGGACGATCCCACCGACGAGGAGTTCATGCACGAGGTGCTGGACCTCTGTATCGGCTGCAAGGGGTGTGCGAAGGACTGCCCGAGCGAGGTCGACATGGCGAAGCTCAAAGCCGAGGTGACACACGCCTACCACCAGGAACACGGCTCCAGTGTCCGAGACAGAATCTTCGCCAACGTCGACGCGCTGGCGGGACTGGGCAGCGCCTTCGCGCCGCTGTCGAACCTCGCGACGAAGGTGCCGGGTGCTCGAACGGTGCTGGAGAAGGCGGTCGGTATCGCGCCCGAGCGGACGCTGCCGAGCTTCCGGCGGACGACGCTGCAGGACTGGTTCGACGAGCGCGGTCCGCAAGTCCCGGCGGACGAAGCCGAGCGGCAAGCCCTGCTGTTCCCCGACACGTACACGAACTACAGCCACCCCGAAGTCGGGAAGGCCGCCGTTCGCGTGCTCGAAGCCGCGGGCGTCCACGTCCAGCTAGCCAACCGGACCGACAGCGGGCGACCGGCCCACTCGAAGGGGTTTCTGGACAAGTCCCGTGCGACAGCGCGGGATAACGTCGACGCGCTCGTTCCCGCAGTCGAGGAGGGCTGGGACGTGGTGCTGGTCGAACCCTCTGATGCCGTGATGTTCCAGTCGGACTACCTGGACCTGCTCTCCGGCGAGGACGTGGAGACGCTCGCGGCCAACGCCTACGGCGTCTGTGAGTACCTCGACACCTTCCGGCTGGACGAGGGGGCCGACTGGGACACGGCGGGCGAGACGCTGACCTACCACGGCCACTGCCACCAGAAGGCGACGAAGAAGGACCACCACGCCGTGGGCGTCCTCCGGCGGGCCGGTTACGACGTCGACCCGCTGGACTCGGGCTGCTGTGGCATGGCCGGCTCCTTCGGCTACGAGGCCGAGCACTTCTCGATGAGCAAGGCCATCGGCTCGATCCTGTTCGACCAGATCGGGGAGAGCCGCGGCGATACCGTCGTCGCGCCCGGCGCGTCCTGTCGCACGCAACTGGACGACTGGGACGAAAGCGACGGCGAACCGCCCCATCCGGTGGAGAAACTCGACGCGGCACTGGCCTGAGCTGGGCCTCGGTCCGCTTACCGGTCCGCAGCGAACCGCCGGAGGCTCCGGAGCGGACTGAAGCCGACTTTCGAGTGTGACTCGACGGCGAACCCGCGACGGTCCCCCAGCCCGGTGAGCGCGTCCGCGAGCGCAGGGACGTCGACGGGCGCGTGGACGCGGTAGGCGTACGGCGGCCCCGCGGTCACGTCGACGGCCACCTTCGGGCGGCCGACGGACCGGCCGTCGTACAGCCTGACGCGTTCCACGTCGTCGTAGTCGACGGTGTGGGACCGTTCCGCGAACTCGACGAGGCCTGACAGCCCCGCGGCGCGGAACCGTTCGACCGCCGCCTCAGCCACGTCGTGTGTCTTCCCGCGGGCGATGCCGAACACGGGTGTCAGGTAGTGGTACTCCGGGATGACCAGGCGGTCGTCGGTGAACAGCAGGTCGGCCATCCGCAGGGGGAAGGCCCCGCCCATGACGAGGTGGACGTGGACGTGGACTGAGGGGGCAGGTGCAGGGGCGGGAGAGTCGTCCGTGCTCACGACCGGTCACCTCCGGTGGCCGCCATCGCCCGATTACAGAACAGGAGCCCGCCCGCGGCGAACAGCAGTCCCGCGAGCGTCCCGGTGAGCGTCAGCCACAGGCCGGCGACTACGCCGGCGAAGCCGGCCAGCAGCAGCCCCGGACTGGCGACCCGCCCGTCGGCCGCGAGCCACAGTTCGCTGGCGTAGGTCAGGGCCATCACGCCGAGAACGAGGGCGGCCCCGAACGCTCGCAGCCCCGACGACGACAGCGCCGTTCGCAGTCCGACGATGGCTACGAGGCCGCCGCCGTACACCCACCAGCGACGCGTCGCGAGCGCTTCGGGAGAGATACTGCCAGTCATACTAATCGAGGAGACCGCTGGCTTCGTCCGCCTCGTCGAGGGGCTGGTCGGTGTCGCGTTTCCCGCGTATCGACTCGACTATTACGACCATCTGGACAACGACGAGGACGGCAAACAGCAGGTAGCCGCCGGTCCCGCTGTCGACGACGTTGGCGGCCGTGTCGAACGCCTCGAAGCCCGCGAGCCGCGACAGCCAGTCGCCGATGAGGAGGACGCTGAAGTAGCCGAAGAACGCGGTCGCCCACCACTGGGTCGCCACGCGGAACCACCCTGGTTGCGTGTGCTCGGGCAGGCGTCTGGTGTTGACCACGAGTAACAGCGCCGTGTAGGGCCACATCATCACCCCGGACATCGCCGCCGCGATGACCAGCAGGCCGAAAGGCTGTTCGATGGGGATGGGGGAGGCGAGAATGAGGATGCCCCAGAGGACGAACACGGTCAGGAGCGTCCAGAAGATACGGGGGAGACTCCACCCCACCTCGCGCCCGTACAGTTCGTAGACGACGTCGGCGCTGTTGCGGACGAACGACTCGACGATGGCGTACTCGGTGGTCAGCAGGGCCAAAAACAGCGTCGCGAAGATGAGCGCCCCGCCGATAACCCCCACCTGCGGGACGATGACCTCGGCCCACATCACCACGCCGTCGTTGACCGTCCCGTGGGCGAACTCGGCAGCCAGCGCCATCATCATCGTCGCCACGACGAGCAGGCCGACCACGAAGGTGAGGAAATGTTCGAGCTGGGCGAGGCGCCACCACCCGGCCCAGCGGCGAAGGTTCGTCACCGTCGGCGGGAACGTGAAGCCGTCCCGCTGGACCGGTTCGGGGTCGTCGCCGACGATTGGGTTCTTGATGCGACCCTGATAGCGCCCCATCGCGTACCCCTTCTCCCGTATCCAGAGGCTCTGTGAGAGGTTCAGGTAGCCGCCCGCACCGGCGTAGGCCAGGCCGCCGAGGAAGATGGCTATCTCGCTGCCCGGCGGGATGGTGCCGACGCTGACGATGCCGGTGGGGACGTTCAGCAGTTCGGCGAGCGAGCCAAACGCGACGAACAGCGTCACCGCGAGCAGTGCGGCGATGGAGACCAAGACGATCTGGATGCGCTCCACGACGTTGTACATCAGGGGCGTCAGCTGGTAGGTGAGCCAGATGAGCATCATGATTACGATACCGAGCAGTCGCCAGGCGACCAGGTCGACCACCGGAAGGTGGAACGTTAGCTGTTCCATCCCGAGCCCGATAGCACCGACTTTGGCCGCGCTCGCGGCCCATCCCGGCCAGCCGAGGCTGACGAACCCGAGCAGCAGGAAGAAGGCCGGCCAGAAGCGGTGGAGTCGCTCGTAGGCGCGAAACACTGACTCGCCGGTGGCGAGCGTCCAGCGCTGTATCTCGGTGTTGATGAAGAACTGCGTCAGGACGCCGAAAAAGAACGCCCAGTACAGCGCCCAGCCGTGCTGGGCGATGAGCACCGGCCAGAACAGCGTCTCGCCGCTGCCGAGCGACGCGCCGAGCATGATGGCACTCGGTCCGACGACCTGCTTGAGTTTCGGGACGCGCGGCAGGTCGAGCACGCGATAGCCGCCCTCGTCGCGTCCCCGGTCGGGGTAGTGGTCGGACTCCGGCGCGATGTCGAGGTTGTCGTACGCCGTCGGCATGTAGGAACTGTCGCGGTACTCGCGACCCTCGACGGGGTCGGTGTACACGTCTCTCTCCCTGACGCTACGCTCCTCGTCTGTCATCGGTCCGACTCACCCGGGCAGCGCGGTGCGGCTGACAGCACTGTCACCAACTGAGACGCGTTGGCAAATAAAGGGACTACCCGCCGAGGAAGTGCCAGATGTGCCCGCGCTCTTTGGGCGGGTCCACGCCGGGCAGTTCCGCCAGGGCGGGCTGGATGGCGTTCCACCACCCCTCCGCTGTCTCGTACTCCGCGGGGTTGTCGGGGAAGACGTCCTGCAGGAAGTCCGACTTCTTCGCCTCGGGGTGTTCCTGGAGGTACTCGTAGGACGCCAGCAGCGCCTGCTGTCTGGCCTTGAGCGTCTTGCCCGTCCCCGGCAGGTCGACGCTCTCGACGAGCGCCCGAACGGACTCGTCCGCGTCGCGGCCGCGTGCCACTCCGTCGGCGTCCCGAATCGGAATCCACCAGACTCGACTTCGGGACCCGACCTTCCGCGTCTCCAGCGCGCCGTCTTCGACCAGTTCGTTGAGTTTGTTGTGGGCCGTTCGGCGCGAACAGTCGACGGCCTCCATGACGTCTGTGGCCGTCAGCGGCCGGGCGAGATCCTCCCGCGCCTCGAAGACGTCGAGGACGGCGCTCAGCGGAACGCGTCCTGACTGCGGACCAGCGCCAGAGCGGTCGTGCCCTGAGGGCATTGGCGGACCTACAGCGAGGATAGGCAAAAGAGTTGCCGTGAGCGACAGATGTTGCCCTCCCGGCATCCCCACGAATCCGCGACGGGCTCATACGAATGAACCCGTTTGGACACCACCCATTCATTCGAATGTATCTCTTCTTCAAACGTGTATAGCTAGGGAAAATACGTGTGGAACAGAAATACTATTCGGTCGGTGAGCGACTGTATCCGGGTTTTGAGGGCCTCAAGTCGAGTTTTCTCGCGGCCCCGTTTGTTTCTCTACCGAATTCTCCGGATGGTTTCGGGAGTAGTGTAAACGTATTCGATATAGTACCCTTCTCTCAGTATGTCCCTCAACAGCGTTTTTGGATGGGTATTTCGCTCGTCTGGCTACTAACCTATGATATACGAACAAATTAATAATGATTTTCTCCCCCAAATTATAAGTCATTCCGATATTAGCCTAGATCCATGCCAGACTCGAACGGCAGTAACAGGCAGGCACGAATCGGGCGCCGAACGTACCTCAAGAGCGCGGGCGTCGCGGCGCTCGTCGGACTCGCCGGCTGTAGCGGGGACGGCGGCGACGGCGGCAGTGACAGCGGCGGTGGCGACGGCGGCGATGGTGAAGCTGACAGTGGCGGTGACGGCGGCGATGGTGGAACCACGGACAGCGGTGGTAGTGGTGGTGGCACGATCACACTCGGCGCGCTCAATCCCTTCAGCGGTGGGCTCGGATGGATCGGTGGGAACGCCCGGCGCGGTTATAACACGGCATTGCACCAGATCAACGACAACAGCGATGGCGTCCTCGACGGGATGACGATCGAGATAAACGAACAGGACAGCCAGACGAACCCGCAGGAAGCCCTCAGCGGCTTCGAGACGCTCGCGGCCAACGACGACATCCCGGGGATCGTCGGTCCGTCCAGTTCAACGGTGCCGAACCTCGTCCAGCCGGTTCAGGACGCGGAGATTCCGTTGATCACGATCATGGCCGGAACGATCCAGCTCGACGACGTCGGCGGCGAGTGGTTCTGGCGGAACGTCCCGAGCGACGCCATCGGTGGTCGCGCGGCCGCACGATACAGCTACGAAGAGCTGGGCCACGAGACCATGGCGCTGGCGTTCAAGGACGACCGCGGCTCGCAGAGCTTCTCGCTCGCAGTCGGGGAGTTCTTCGAGAACCTCGGCGGCGAGGTCGTCAACGAGACCCCGCTTGCGCTCGAAACCGACTCCTACCGGAGCGAGATTCAGACGCTGATCGACGCGGACCCGGACATCGTCCAGATGACGGCCGGAACCGAGATCAGCTCCCTGTTCATCAACAACTACACTGAACTCGGTGCGGGGGAGGAGTTCAACCTCACCCTTTCGAACGACGTCCTCACTGCGGATTTCATCGAGACGGTCGGCGCAGACGTCATCGAGGGAATGGTCGGTCAGGCACCCGCACCGGGGCCGTCCTACGAGCAGTTTGCGGAGGCCCACCAGGAAGTGACCGACAGCGCCCCCGGAACGTTCGGTGCGAACGCGTACGACGCGGTCAACCAGTTCGCGCTCGCGTGGGAAGCACACGGCGCTGTCGAGCGCCAAGCGATCCCGGAGCAGCTCACGAACATCTCCAACCCGCCGGGAACGAAGGTGTCGACGTTCGCCGAAGGGAAAGAGGAACTGGCGAACGGTAATGACATCAACTACCACGGCGCGGGTAACCCGCAGGACTTCGACGACAACGGGAACGTCCTCGGTCCGTTCCAGGCGCTGCAGGCCGTGGACGGCGAATGGACGCCACAGATCACCTACTCCGCCGAGCAACTGGCCGAGTGAGTTCGGTCGGCAGCAGGGGCAACACCGCGTCACGAGACGTGGCCAGTCTCGGGGATAGAGGTCCCACGCAGGCGGGCAAATGTCCCCGTTGCCCCGCGTGCCGGCGGCTGACGGTCGGTCAGGCCGGAATCGGCGGGCACACCGAAAATCATGATTAATAAACTCAGATAATATGGAACGTCTATCACAGTACGGGAAGCCAGAGGCAGTTGAGAGGGTTCCGGGTATCGGCACCGAACCACGGGTGACCAGTACGAAACTACGGAGCGTGGCTTCGAGTACAGCAAGCAGAATGGGTACAGACAGACGCGAACGGACGGAGGCCGCATAGTATGGCCGTGTCGTTCTCCCTCGTCATGGTTACGCTGATCATCATCGGGATCTACGCGATCCTGGCAATCGGGATGAACATGCACTGGGGGGATACGGGCCTGTTGAACTTCGCCCACGCCGGCTTCTTTGCGGTGGGGGCGTACACGTCGGCGATTCTGACGACGCCGGTCGGTGACGCTGGGTTGCTGGCCAGCCGAACTGTGGGATTCGACTTCCCTATCGTCGTCGGGATGATGGCCGCCCCGATTACGGCTGGACTGTTCGGGCTCCTTCTCGGCATCACGAGCATCCGGCTGGAAGGGGACTACCTCGCAATCGTCACGCTCGCCGGAGCGGAGACGGCGCGGCTGATAATCTCGAACGAGGCGTGGCTCACGAGCGGGGAACAGACGCTGAAGAACATCCCCCGGCCGCTTGACGGGAGCCTGCCCGCGGTCCTTCCCTACGACGTGTTCTACTTCGGGCTCGTCGTCCTCGTGTTGCTCGGGAGTTACGCGCTGTTCAGACACTTCGCGAACTCGCCGTTCGGCCGCGTCCTCCACGCGATACGCGAAGACGAGGACGTCCCGAAGGCGCTGGGGAAAGACACGGGCCGGTTCAAGCTCAAGTCCTTCGCGCTCGGCGCTGCCATCGCCGGACTGGGCGGCTCGCTGTGGGCGCACTACGTCTACGCGATACAGCCGACTATGTTCCTGCCCAATCTCACGTTCTCGATCTGGGCGATGGTCATCATCGGCGGGGCCGGGAGCTACTTCGGCGCGATCGCCGGTGCCGTCATCGTCACGGGAATCCGACAGATAACCCGGTTCCTGCCGGGAGACATCCCGCTCGGGAACGAGCTGCCGTACCTCCGTCTCATCGTCATCGGCGTGCTTCTCATCGGCGTCCTGTACTACCGGCCGTACGGGATGTTCGGCGACAAGGAACGGTCGCTCGCCGGCATGAGCGGAGGGGGTGAGTGACCATGGTCATCGATCCGCAGTTCATCTGGAACGGGATAGTGGTCGGTAGTCTGATCGCGCTCGCCGCACTGGGGCTGACGCTCCTGTTCGGACTACTGAACTTCATCAACATCGCCTACGGCGATTACATGGCGTTTGGCGCGTACTTCGCGCTCGCGGCAAACGTCGGGTTAGGCCTCCCAATCGTCGTCTCGGTACTGATCGGTGCGGTCGGAGGCGGCATACTCGCAGTCACCGTCCACAAATTCATCTTCAGCAAGTTCATGGACCGCGACCCGATCGTGCTGCTGGTCGTCTCTATCGGGATGGCCTTCATCCTCAGAAACGTGATACGGATCTTCTGGTCCACGGACCCGCAGTACTACGCCGTTCCGGTCGAAGAGGGGCCGTCCTTCCTCGGCGTCACGTTCCTGCCGGAACAGGTGGCCATCATCGCGATGAGCCTCGTCGTGCTCGGCCTCCTGTTCCTGCTGCTTCACCGAACCCGTATCGGGATCGCGATGCGGGCGGCGTCTGACGACACCGACCTCGCACGGCTTCGTGGGATCGACACCAAGCGGCTGGTGATCTATATCTCACTGGTCGGCGGCGTCATCGCCGCGTTCGCGGGCATCATGCTCGGACTGGATTCGAACCTCCGGCCGAACATGGGCTTTATCGCCCTCATCCCAATTTTCGCCGCGGTGATTCTCGGCGGAATCGGTGACCCGACTGGGGCCGTCATCGGCGGCTACGTCATCGGGATCGGTCAGGAAGTGAGTGTGGCCTTCATCCCCTCGGAGTACAAGCCCGTCGTGGGTCTCGTCCTGTTGATCATCGGATTGCTCACTCGACCAGACGGACTGTTCGGAGAGGCCACACGATGAGCGGCGGTGAGCCCATTCTCGAGACCGACAACGTCACGAAGAGTTTCGGCGGCCTCGTCGCCGTCGACAACGTCTCCGTCTCACTCAAGCAAGGAGAGATAACTGGCCTCATCGGGCCAAACGGCGCCGGAAAGAGTACGCTGTTCAATCTGGTTAGCGGCTTTCTCGACCCTGATGATGGGACGGTAACTCTCAAGGGCGAAGACGTGACCGAACTCCGGCCCGACGAGCGCGCTGAGCGGGGGCTGATTCGGACCTTCCAGATCACCCGGGAGCTGTCCGGGATGACCGTCATGAACAACATGTTGCTTGCAGCACAGGACAACCCCGGCGAGCGGATTATCCCGCTTTTGACTCAACTCGAAGCGGTCAGGGCGAACGAGGACGAGCAGCGCGAGCGCGCTGAGGACCTGCTCAAGTACCTCGAACTCTGGGACCTGCGCGACGAGTACGCGGGCAACCTCTCGGGTGGGCAGCGGAAGCTCCTCGAACTCGGCCGGTCGCTGATGTCCGACCCCGACGTGCTGCTTCTGGACGAGCCGATGGCCGGCGTCAACCCGGATCTCACCGACCACCTCCTTGACCGGATCATGGAACTGCGGGACGAGGAGAACAGAACGTTCCTGATCGTCGAACACGACATCGATACGATTATGTCCATCTCCGATACCGTAATCGGGATGCACAACGGGCAAGTCCTCGTTCAGGGGGAACCGGAGGTCGTCCAACAGGACGAGCGATTGCTCGAAGCCTACCTCGGAGGGAAAGTATGACGCTGCTCGACGTGTCCAGTCTCGAGAGCGGCTACGGCGACCTGATGATCGTCCACGATGTCGATCTTGAAGTTGCGAGCGACGAGATGGTTTCGATCATCGGGCCGAACGGAGCCGGGAAGTCGACGTTCCTGAAGAGCATCGTCGGTCTGCTCAACATCAAGTCCGGATCGGTCAGGCTCGACGGGAAGGACATCACCGGGCTCCCCCCGGAAGAAGTGATCTACGAGGGGATCTGTCACGTTCCACAGACGGACAACATATTCCCCAACCTGACGGTCCTCGAAAACCTCAAAATGGGTGCGTGGGCGCTCGAGGACAGCGACCTCGACGCCGACTTCAACGAGCGCGTCCAGCAGGTTTACGACCGGTTCCCCGTCCTCGAGGAGCGGCCGGACCAGACGGCCGGCACGCTCTCGGGCGGCCAACAGCAGATGGTGGCCATGGGTGCGGCACTGATGCTCGATCCGGACCTGCTGATCCTCGACGAGCCCTCGGCCGGCCTCGCGCCCCAGCTCGTCGACGATGTCTTCGAGAAGATCGTCGACATCAACGAATCGGGGACTGCGATCCTCATGGTCGAACAGAACGCCCGGCGTGCGCTCCGGGAGTCCGACCGTGGCGTCGTCCTCGACCAGGGCGAAAACCGGTTCGAGGGAACCGCCGAGTCGCTGCTCGACAGCGACGAGGTCGCCGAGCTCTACCTGGGCACGCAGTAGCGGCCCTAGCCGGACGGCGTTTCCTCGGGCCGGCGAGCCGCTTGCACGATACCGACGGTCTGGCCGACCAGCACAAGCGCGATGCCGGCGAGCAGCGCGGATTCTGCCGCCGGGAACAGCGCGACGGCGTAGACCGCCGCACCAAGAACGCTCAGCGCCGCTCCAGCCGTGTACGCCCGCTGGTCTGCCGGAACGCGCTTGCCGGTGTAGTAGAGGCCCACGCCCGGAACGACCATCCACCCAAGTATCGTCGTTGTCAGGAACGGGTCCCGGAGCGGGGAGTAGCGTAAGCCGATGATGCCGCCGACGGTCAGCAGGAGTCCGACGAGCAGAATGTCGCGCCAGACCCGGAGGACACCTGACTCCATCTCGTCCCACGAGAGGGCAGCGAAGGCAGCGATAAGGACGGCAGCGACGACGTGGAAGACCAGAACCGTCCGGTCAGTGACCGCATCGAGATGGGCCAGTCCCACGAGCAGCCACGCGAGCGGGACGAGCGCGGCCGGACCCTGAGCACGCAAGCGAGGGAACATACCCCTCACTGTGCCCCCCACAATCAAGAAACGTCGGTCGTGCGGATCGGTGTCATGCCTGCGGGAGTTCGACGACGAAATGTGCGCCGTCGAGGTCGGTGTCGGGGAAGGCCGTGTCGGGTTTACTGGCGGTGTCGGCGAGGTAGATGCCGCCGCCGAAGCTCGTAACGAGCGTCTCGACGAGATGGAGCCCGCCGCCGTGCGTGTCGCCCGCTCGCGGGTCAAAAATGCTGTCGCGCCGGTCGTCGGGAATCCCCGGTCCGTCGTCGATCACGTGAGTCTCGATAATGTCGCCGGTCTCGCGAATCGCGACGAACACCGACGGGTGGTCGTGCCCGTCTGCCGCCGCCTGAGTCGTGTCCGGCGGCCGCGCCTCGCCCTGCAACGCGGACCCGTCTGTCGCGGTCCCTTCGGCGGAGAGTTCGGCTGCCGGCGTCCCATGTTCGATGGCGTTTTCGAGGAGGTTTCGGAGAACCGGGCGAGCGGCCTCGTTGGCATAGGCCATCGCGCTGTCCGGGGCCTGAAGTTCAATAGCGACCGTGTGTGTTTGCTCGATTCGCTGTATCACCGTCTCGGCGATTGCGACGATGTCGGTCGGTTCGAAGGCCGGATCGGAACCGAGAGTCTCTGCGACGGCCCCGGCGTTGTCGACCAGGGTATCGAGTTCGGTTACCTGCTCATGGATCGCGTCCGCCGCCGTCTGTGCGACCTCGGAGTCGGCGTTGCGCTGGATGATCGTCGCCCGACCGTCGATGACGACCAGACCGTTCGCGATATCGTGTCGGAGCAGGTCGTTGACGAACGACAGCGTGCTCGCGGTTCGGGTCGCACGGCTGGCGTCCTGACGGGCTTGAACCGCGAGCGTGCCCGCGACGAGACCCGTGACAGCGCCCGTATCCATCGCCAACAGGGTGACGAACACCGGTTCGGCGATTGTCCGCCCTTCTATCATACGGATGAAGACACTCAAGCCGATGATAGCCCCGACTGCGACGCTGCCGACAACGCTCCAGACGAAAACTGTCCATACCTGCTCCCCCGGTGTCGACGACGAGACGAGCCGATAGCTGCCATACACCAGTACCAGTGGGAGCAGTCCGTCGAGGGCCAGTGCGAGTGCGGGGCCGCCAAGCTGCCCGATGCGCCGTGTCTCGATACCGAGGTGCCAGACAACAGCCGAACCTGTGAGAGCAAGACCGAAGCCAGCGAGCAGCCACGGCGCGAGACGGGCCCGCACGCCACGGTACATAATTATATATCAGTTTCACGCGTCTAATTCTATTTGGTTAGTGAGACGGTAAGACCGGATGTGGTACAAGGGCGTCTACAGCCGGATGGGAGATCCGGCGACGCAATGTGGCATGACAGTATTACACACCCCATAATCGCAAGACTGCAGTCGGTTCTCTCTGTTTCCTACCAGAGCATCGTACCGACACTGTTATCCGTGGTGCTGGCATCTCTTTGGTTGCAATGGCGAAAGGAACGGTTGATTTCTTCAACGACACTGGCGGTTACGGTTTCATCGACACTGAGGACGCGGACGAAGACGTCTTCTTCCACATGGAAGACATCGGCGGCCCGGACCTCGAGGAAGGACAGGAGCTCGAATTTGACATCGAGCAGGCGGACAAGGGTCCGCGCGCCAACAACGTCACACGGCTCTAACAATGGCGGAAGGCACTGTCGACTTCTTCAACGACACTGGTGGTTACGGCTTCATCGAAACCGACGATGCGGACGAAGACGTCTTCTTCCACATGGAAGACGTCGGCGGCCCTGACCTCGAAGAGGGGCAGGAAGTCGAGTTCGACATCGAGCAGGCGGACAAGGGTCCGCGTGCGACCAACCTCACGCGACTGTAAGACGGGTTCTGTCTACAGTCTAGCACTATAATCACTTGTCAGCGGTCGCGGTGTACCGTAGCGTACACGGCAGTGTCGCTGGCACGCACATAACTCACGACGAGCGACGGCGTTCGTCGAGACACGTCACTGTTCGACCAGTGGCGACGCCGCCCGGTAGACGATCTCCATCGGCAACCCCGCCGCATCTCGCGGCGGCTCGGGCGGCAGCGTGTACAACTCCCCGTCGCCCGGTTGCGCCGTATACGCGAGGGCGACGGCGTCCAGTACGTCGTCGACAGCCACCGCCGTGCCACCAGTCGCTTCGGCGGCTTTCTGGACCGTCGGGGCGGCGTCGCGGTCGTAGTGGGCCAGAACCCGCATCCGCTCGGCGTATCCCCCGGCGGTGCGCTTCGAGTAGCCAAGCGGCTCGCCGCCGAAGGCCCTGAAACAGACCTCCGGGTGAGATTCCCGGATGGCCGCGGCAGCCTCGGGCAGTTCCTGCAGGAGTTCGTCGACCCGAGCAAGGCTGTCGCTACGTGCGAACGCCTGCTCGGAGAGTTCGTGTCCAGTCTTGCGCCTGTGGACGCGGTTGGCCGTCGAGTAGCGCTGTTTTCGGGTCGCTTCTCGCACCGGCGGTGTGCGGATCGTCGCGCTGCGCTCACCGAGGACTGACCGGGCGAGTTCGTCACACCGGCGGTCCGGCTCGCCGGATTCCACGAGTCCGATCGGGACGCCCACGAGTATCCGGCGGGCGCGCTCGTCGTAGGCTGACCAACACTCGCCGATACTGTCGAACACCGACGCGTGGTCGAAGCCGTCGCCGGTGAACGCGACGGCGACCCAGGACTCGTCGCTCCGGTCGACACCGACGTACAGCGGTTCAGCCATTATTGCTACTCGTTCGGATGGGCGCAAAAGTGTATCCCGAGGTGTTCGTTGTCCAACCGGTCCAGCACCCGAGCTATCGGCCGAGGCGCTGAGTGCCCCGACGGCTGGTCCTTACGACCGGCCGAACTTCGTGAGGTCCTTGAGCGGTACCAACCGGTGTTCCATCGCCGGCTTCGTGTAGCCGGCCGACTCCTCGGACACACCGCTAGTGAACACCTGCACCTTCTGCTGGAGGACGTGGGGCACGCCGTCGGTGTCGCGGATGATCTCGACCGAACGCCACGCGTCGTCTTCCATGAATCAGAGCCACACGCTGCTGCCACCTGTCTTTTTCCCCGCTAGTCCGGGCCGACGAAGACGGTCCGGAGCCGCGCACCACAGTCCGGACAGCACAGCGTCTGCCAGCGGTCGGTGTCGAGGTCGCCGATGGTCTCCCGACGGATCGCCTCGTCGGCGGTGACTGACCGGCCGCAGGTGTCACACTCCTCAGCCATACAGTGGAGTTGGCGGGCCAGAGACAAAACCCGCTCGCCCACAGGCATTTAGCCGGCGCGAGCATCGGGACGGATATGGATGGCGTCGTACTCGCTGCCGGCGAAGGGACGCGGATGCGACCGCTCACTGCGGACAAGCCGAAGGGACTTGTCGAGGTGGCCGGAAAGCCGCTGCTGACACACTGTTTCGACGCGCTGCTGTCCGTCGGCGTCGACCGCCTGGTCGTCGTCATCGGCTACCGCGGCGACGATATCGTGTCCCGCTACGGCGACCAGTATCGAGACGCGCCGATAGCGTACGTCCGGCAGGACGAGCAGTTGGGGCTCGCCCACGCGCTCGAACGGGCCCGCACCGCCGTCGACGGGACCTTCGTCGTGCTGAACGGCGACAACGTCTGCCGGGCGAACCTGAACGACGCAGTCGACCACCACCGCGAAACTGACGCCAGCGCGACGCTGCTCGTCGAGGACGTGTCGCGGGCCGAAGCCAGGACGACCGGCGTCGTCACGACGGACGACGAGGGGCGGGTGACCGGTCTCGTCGAGAAACCGTCGGACCCGCCGTCGACGCTCGTCACGCGGGGCTTTTTCGTCTTTGAACCGGCCATCGGCCACGCCTGCGCGCTGACGTTACCCTCCGAACGGGGTGAATACGAACTCCCCGACGCAATCGACCTGTTGCTGAGCGCCGACCACCGCGTCGAGGCGGTCGAACTCGACGGGTGGTGTCACAACGTCAACGAACCGAGCGACATCGACGCGGTCGAGGAACGACTCGGCTGACGGCATCGACCGCTGCCAAGCGACGCAGCGAACGGACGCGGCGACAGAACACCGAAGGGGCTCCACCCCAATACAGGTGTATGACAGCCGTTCGGCCGCTGGTGCTCGTCGCGCTCGCCGTTCTCGTCTCACTGGCGGGCTGTGGGGCGTTTTTCGGCGGCGGCGACTCGGCAGGGTCGGAAGCGACGATAACGCCCGCCGACGTGCCGACGGACGAGACGCGAGCAGTCGAAAAGACAGGCGAGGGGAGCTATTGGGGCAACGTCTCCGTCGACGCCAACAGGTCGGCGGTGACACAGCCGCGGGTGCTCGAACTGCGGCCGAACTGCGAGCGCCCGCCGGGACTTGTCGTCCACATCCAGGTGCTGGCGCTCCAGAACAACGATCCGGCGACGAACGAGGGCATCAACACGACCTGGCAGTTCGCGTCCCCGTCGAACCGTGGCCTGACGGGGCCGTACTCGAACTTCGTCCGGACCATCGAAAGCGGGTTCGAACCGCTGTTGAACGCGACCGGCGTGCGGTACGGACCGCTCGACCGCGACGGCGACACCGCGTCACAGCCAGTGACAGTCGTCAATAGGAACGGGACGACGTCGAGCTACCGGTGGACGGTCAGAAAACAAGACGAACCACCCTATGAGGGCTGCTGGATGACGGCAGGTGTCGCGCCGGCTTAGCCTTCCATCCCGCTGAAGGAGAGGCCGCCCTCGATGTAGCGCTGGGCGAACAGGTACGCCAGCATGATCGGCGAGGCGAAGGTGAGCGCGAACGCGGAGAAGCGCGCCCACGGGATGGAGTACTCGTCGACCATCGCGTACAGGCCGACCGGCAGCGTGTAGTTCTCCGTCCCCAGCAGCGTCTGGGCGACGACGAACTCCGTCCAGCCGGTGAGGAAGACGAAGATGAACACCGTCGCCAGCCCCGCCGTGGACATCGGGATGATGACCTCCGTCACCACGCGCCACGGTGGCGCGCCGTCGACGACAGCGGCCTCCTCGTAGGAGACCGGGATGCCGTCCATGTAGGTCTTCAGCAGCCAGGTGTTGAACGGCACGGCGGTCGCCGCGTAGTACACCGCAAGCGCTAGCTTGCTGTCGTTGATGCCGAACTGGACGTACAGCGCGTACATCCCGATGAGCAGCGCGACGCCGAGCCCACCACCGACCTGCGTCATCAGGACGTAGACGAACAGGATCTTCCGGCGGAAGAGGAACTTTCGCCGCGAGAGGGCATAGGCCGCCGGAATGATGAGCGACATGGCGATGAGCACGGTCGGAATCGCCACCATGAGGCTGTTCCAGAGGAAGCGCTTGAACTCCGACGGGCGGTCGACGCCGTAGTCAGAGGCGTCCAGAATCTCGATACCCGGCGTCTGGAACACGAAGGCGAGGTCGGTGAACGGGATCGCGGCGGAGATCGAGTACGACGGCACGATGAGGTCGCCGATAACCCAGATGAACGGTTTGACCGTCGGGTTCGAGGGCAGCAACGAGAAGCTCTCGGAGGTGTACAGCGAGCTGCCGGAGCCGGAGAGGGCCGCCATCAGAATCCAGTAGATCGGAAAGAGGAGTGCCAGCACCACCACCGTCGCCGCGATAGTCGAGAGAATGACTTTCAGGACTTCGGACGCGGGCAGTTCGCCCCGACGGACCGCCTGTACGGTGTAGGACCACTTCCGTACCGTCCGTGCAGGCATCGTCGCGAACGTCTTGATGTCGTCGCCGAGCTTCCGAGCGATTGCGCCGAGCAGCATCAGTCGTTCACCCCGTCGGCGAGTTTGCCCTTCTTGACGTTGAGCCACATGAACGCGCCGATGAACACGAGCGCGATGATGCTGATGGCCGCACCGCGGCCGTACTGCTGGAACGACAGCGCCTCGCGGTAGCCGTAGACGACGATGAGTTCGTTCGCCCGTGCCGGACCGCCCTGGTTGAACACGAACGGGATGAGGAACTGCTGGAACGACGCCGCAGAGGTCAGAATAGACGCGAACAGCACGGGGCGTTTAATCGAGGGGAGCGTGATGTGGGCGAAGCGTGCGAGAAAGCCCGCGCCGTCGACGACGGCCGCCTCGTGGAGTTCCTCGGGCACGTCCTGTAGCGCGCTGACGGTGATGATGACCATGAACGGGTACGCCAGCCACGCCTCCGTGACGTTGTACGCGACGAAGGCGGTCCAGCGGCCCGACAGCCACGCGACCGAACTCGCGCCGAACGCGGTCAGCAGCTGGTTCATCAGCCCGAACTCGGCGGAGCTGAAGATGCCGCGCCACACCGTGATGGTGAAAATCGGCGGCAGCCCCATCGGGAAGATGATGAGCGACCGCAGGACGCGCTTGCCGCGGACGAGGTCGCTGGTCACGATAAGCGCGATAGCCAGGCTCGCCCAGATCTTGAGCGTGACGCTCGTGGCGACGAACAGCCAGGTGACGCCGAAGGAGTTCCAGAACTGGCCGTCAGTTAGCACGTCGGCGTAGTTCTCCAGGCCGACGAACAGCGCGTCGCCGAACGTGAGCACGGCAACGACGCCCTCGCCGGCGAACAGGTTCGCCGGCTCTGCGTTGGTGAAGGAGATGCCCAGCAGATAGAGGACCGGGAACAGCATGAACGCCGAGAACACGAACAGCCCCGGGAGCACTAGCAGTAACGACGCGTCGTCCCGCGTCAGAAACGGGACCGACTCGATGCGGTCCGCCGCCCGTGAAACCGTACTCATGGACGTTTCTCACTCCCAGTTGCTGCGGATTTCCTCGGCGGCGGTCGTCAGTGCGCCTTCGGCGGTCGCGTCGCCGTTGAACGCCTCGATGAGGGCGTTCTCAAGCGGCGACCACACTTTGTTCATGCGCGGGTCGGTCGGCATCGGGACCCCCTGGCTGACGGTCTGGGAGTACGTCTGGACGTGGTCGGGGAGTTCGTCGCTGCCGACGAGGCTGTCGAGCACCGGGATCGCGCCCTGCTCCTCGGCGAGGCGCGTGGCGTGGTCCTCGTTGGTGGCGAACCACTCGACGAAGTTCCGGGCGGCCGTGGCGTCGGCCCCGCCCTCGCTCATCGCGTCCGCGAAGTACCACATTGAGATGCCGGTGTACGGCGTCACCTCGCCGCCGTCGATCTCGGGGAACGTCGCCACCTCGTAGTCCACGTCGTTCTGGTTCAGCGTCGCCAGGTACCACGGCCCGTTGACCGCGAAAGCGGCGTTTCCCTCCGAGAACGTCGCGGCCTGGGGTTCGTAGGTCGGGTCGTCGGGCATGTACGGGCGGAGGGTGTCGAGGGCAAACTGGAGCCCCTCGATGGCTTCGTCGGCATCCAGCCCGAGCGCCGGGTCCTGCTCCGGGTCGAAGTAGTAGCCGCCGAAGGCCTGGATCCAGCCGCTCGTGAAGTACGGATTGAACGGCGCGGCGAGCCCGTACTGGCTGCTGCTCGGGTCGTGGTATTCCTCCATTGCCGCCACCATGTCGTCGACGGTCTCGGGCGCTTCGTCGACGATATCGGCGTTGTAGATGAGCGTCACCGTCTCCGCCGAGTGCGGGAGGCCGACGACGGCGTCGTCGAACTGGACGGCAGAGGCTGCGGCGTCGGTGAACTGGTCGAGACTCACGGAGAGTTCGTCGGACTGGTCGACGACGAACTCCCGCTGGTAGTAGTCGCCGACCCAGTCGTGCGCCCACTCGAAGATCTCCGGCCCCTGCCCGGCCGGAATCGCGCTCGTGGTCTTCTTTTCCATGTTGGAGATGTCCGATCCCTCGACGCCGAACTCCGTCTCGCTCGCGAACGTCTCCATCGCGTCCTCGCGTGCAGGGATCTCGGAATCCTGAAGCTGGTACCACGCCGTCGCGGTCCCGCCGGACTGCTGACTCCCGCCGCTTGCCCCATCGCCCGAGCCGTCGCCGGAAGCCGTTTCGCCGTCCGAGCCGCCACTGCCCTGCTCTTGCACACTACAGCCAGCAAGGGCTGTAGCCGCCCCGACACCGCCGATCCGTTTGAGCACCGTCCGTCGTTCCATTGTCATAGATAGATATTGGATGAAATAGTCCTTCATAACTTAAATCATTCGGAAATAGAAGGAGACAATGATGATAGATTCCGAGAAACGGCGCGAATTCGCCTCGCTGTGTGTCGATTTCAACAGATCGGATAGAGGAGAATATACGAAGTAATATCTTTTCTAAATTTCAACCAGAAGCGTAACACTCACAGTACCGACCCCGTACCGTAGGCGTATGCACCACCCAGGACCGCCGCGGTTCGTCACCATCGGCGAAGCGGTCGAACTGGCCCCGCGCCAGCCCGATCCGGATATGACCGCCGAGTGGCGGCTGATCGACCGGCCGGCTGCGAGCACGGCGACGCTCGGCGACGGCCCGGTCTGCGATCTCGAACCGGACGTTCCGGGAATCTACCGGGCCGAGTTAACCGCACCGGACGGCACACACGAACAGGTCGTCAGAGCGTTTCCGGCAGTCACCGAGACGACCCGATTCAGCGTCACGGCGGAGGACTTCGACCGCGACGGCGATACCGGCGACCTCGACGACCGCGCCATCGTCATCGGGAAGTTCAATGACTTCACGATGGGGAGACACTGGGCCGAGCGCGACGGCGACGAGTGGGTCATCGAGACCGAACTCCCACCGGGGACCCACCATGCGATCTTCAGCTTCGACGGCTCCTTCGAGTCGACCGCAACCGACGAGGTTACCGTGAACGGACCCGGTCGCCCGCGGGTCGAACTCACCGGTGAGACGGAAGACCGGGACCTCGTCGTATCGGCGGACGCCCGCGCGGCCCCGTCGGGGAGCGAACCGGAAGTCGAGTTCTATCTCGACGGCCGCGACGCGCTGGACGAGTCCGCGATAACTGTCGACGGCGACGAACTCCGGGTCCCACGCGAAGGCCTGTCCGAGTCGGCCCGGATTCACGCGGTCGCCGTCGCCGAGCGCCACAGCGTCGCGGACACGCTGGTCGTGGAGTGCAGCGACGGGAACGGAAACGCGACCGCAGACGACGGAGTGCCCGTCACACGGCCGGCCGACCCGCCGGCCTGGGCCGGCGACGCCACCATCTACGAGATATTCGTCCGGTCGTTCGCCGGCGAGACCGTCGACACGACCTTCGAGGCCATCGAACGGCGGGTCCCCTACATCGAGTCGCTGGGCGTCGATGTGGTGTGGCTCACCCCCATTCAGGCGAGTCCGACCCGACACGGCTACCACATCACGGACTTCTTCGACACCGCTGAGGATCTGGGGACCCGCCGGGAGTTCGAGTCGCTGGTCGACCGGCTCCACGAAGCCGGGATCCGGGTCGTCTTCGACCTGGTAATAAACCACAGCTCGCGGGACCATCCGGCGTTCCAACTTCACCGGGCCGGCGTCCCCGAGTACGCCGACTACTACGAGCGGATTCCGGTGTCACAGGACGTCTCCGACATCGACTGGGCGGGCGAGGACGCGCCGGGCCACTACTTCAACTGGACGCGGATCCCGAACCTCAACTACGACTCGATCGAGGTCCGGCGCTGGATGCTCGACGTGGTCGACGAGTGGCGCGACGTGGTCGACGGGTTCCGCTGTGACGTTGCCTGGGGCGTGCCACACGGGTTCTGGAAGGAGGTCCGGGAGCGGGTGAAAGCTGACGACCCCGAGTTCCTACTGCTCGACGAGACGGTCCCGCGCGACGCCGCATTCGCCGAAAACGAGTTCGACGTGCATTACGACACGGACCTGTTCGACACGCTCCGCGACATCGGGACCGGCGAGGAACCGGCGTCGGCGCTGTTCGAGGCACTCGACGCGACGGCCGAGCACGGCTACCCCGACCGCACGGCGCATATGCGGTACGTCGACAACCACGACGAAGACCGCTACCTCGGTGAGTGCGGCGTTGCGCCGCTGCGGGCGGCCGTCGGAGCCACGTTCACGCTCCCCGGGACGCCCATGGTATACGCCGGCCAGGAACGGGGCGTCGAGCAACAGCGCGGGACGATGCGCTGGCACGACGGCGACAACGCACTGACCGACTTCCACCGGCGACTGGTCGCGCTGCGAGCGGACCACGCCGCACTGCGTGCGCCCGGGGTACGTCCGGTTCCTCACACCGTCGAATCGGGCGATGCGAACAGAGTCGTCGCTTACGAGCGCACCGACGGCGATGAGACACTGTTGATCGTCCTCCACTTCGGCGAGGGGACCGCGACAGTCTCGCCCGAAACCCCGATTGGGGGCACCGATCTTCTCAGTGGCGATCAGGTCGGAAGCGACGGAACGGTCGAAGTCGGAGACATCGTCGTGGTACCAGCGGTGATCGACAGCTAAGCCGACTGGCCTCGCGGAGGTCCCAGTTCATCTGCGGCGACGCTAGAACTTCTATGAAAAATCCCATCAAACTTATTAGCGATGGGTGTGAGACTCCGTGTAATGGCGAGTCTCGAACTAGACGGTCTCCGCAAGGAGTTCGACGGTGGCTCCATCGTGGCGGTCGACGACGTCGACCTGTCCATCGACGACGGGGAGTTCGTAACGGTGGTCGGCCCGTCGGGGTGTGGGAAATCGACGACGCTGCGGATGATTGCCGGACTTGAGCGGCCGACGAGCGGCCGAATCCGCATCGGCGACGAGGACGTGACGGACGTTCACGCCCGCAAGCGCGACGTGGCGATGGTGTTCCAGAACTACGCGCTGTACCCGCACAAGTCCATCCGGCAGAACATGGCGTTTGGCCTCCGGATGAGCACGGACCTCTCAAAGAAGGAACGGCAGGAGCGAGTCACCGAGACGGCCGAGATGATGGGTATCGGCGACTTGCTCGATGACACGCCGGACCAGCTCTCCGGCGGCCAGAAACAGCGGGTCGCGCTCGGGCGCGCCATCGTCCGCGAGCCGGACGTGTTCCTCTTCGACGAGCCGCTGTCGAACCTCGATGCGAAGCTCCGGACGACGATGCGGACGGAGATCCAGCGCCTGCAAGAGGAACTCGGCATCACGGCCGTCTACGTCACCCACGACCAGGAAGAAGCAATGACGATGGGCGACCGCATCGTCATCCTCAACGACGGGAAACTCCAGCAGGCCGGCCGTCCGAAAACGGTGTACGAGAACCCGACGAACCAGTTCGTCGGCGGCTTCGTCGGCTCGCCCTCGATGAACTTCCTCGACGTGACCGCGGAGCCGTTCGGCGACGGCGTGCAGCTCACCGGCGCGAACGACGACTTCGCCTATGACCTCACGGGCGGCCGCGTCAGTGCCTTCGGCAATATCCAGCGCGGCTCGTACGTGCTTGGCGTCCGGCCGGAACACGTCTCCGTCAGCGACGGCGGCGACCAAAGCGCCGTCCCGGCGACGGTCGACGTGCTCGAACCCATCGGCAGCGACAATTACCTCTATCTCGATCTGGGCGAGTCGGAGATCGGGTTCGAGGGCGACGGCGCGCCGGATTTCATCGCCAGGGTAAGTACTGACGTGGAGCCGGCCATCGGCGACCGCGTGCAGGTGTCGTTCGACGAATCCGCCGTTCATCTGTTCGACACGGAGACCGGCGAGGCGGTCACGGCCGGCGAGGACGCGCCCGTCGCAGCACCGCAGTAGGACGATAGTCAGTGATCCGCGTCCGGACGTAGTCGCTGTTTTCGACCAGTTATAGAGTCCCTACGGCTATCCGCTACGTTTTCGAACGTCAAGCAGCGCGGTCCGCGTAAAGAGATTCCCGCGGAGGGTCGTGCGGATTGTTGTAGATTATTTCCGGATAGCTCCGACACCGGGATCGGAGCAGACCGGTAAATCGCTCCAATAATCCGTATCAGTGCCTCAGCAGTTTACTCGCGCGCGCTCAGCGGCTCGGCAGTGAGCTCCCCGGCGTCAGCGAGGTGGGCGACAGTTGCCAGCCGGAGCGCGTGGGGCCAGCCGAGCGGCGTGCCACAGTCCGGCGTCCCGTCGTCGAACAGTTGCTCGGGGAGGTAGCCGCTGGACTGGACGAGCGAGCCACCGGGAAGGATCTCGCCCAGCAGGTCCCGGGAACGGGCGTAGGCCGCCGCCGCTCGGCTGTCCTCAGCGTCATGCAGGAGCGCACCCAGTTGAGCGGCACTGTTCGCCCCCCACGCCGTCGAGACAGTCCAGATTTTCTCGCGGTCTTGCGAGCCGCGCCGCCAGTCGTCGCCCTCGAAGCGGATGAGACCGCGGATGTCGCCGGTGTCCCGTTCCAGCCCGTCGAGTGTCGTTTCGACGTGGGTGCAGAGCCGTTCGCGGGTCTCTACGGGTAAATCGATGGTCTCGGCGGCGACACGACAGGCGGCAGGGAGGGCCAGCGTCGCGGAGTCCAGTCGGTCGTCGATGGTCCCGTCGTGTTCGCGGAGGGCATAGCGGTCACCGGTCCACAGCGCGTCCAGCGAAGACAGCACCGTCTCGGCCTGCGACCGGGCGTGGTCCCGGAGCGTAGCACAGACGGGAGCGCGCGCGACGGCCGCGTAGGCGTGCAGGAAGGTCGCAGCGGTGTGCGTGAACCGCCCCTGCATGTTCTCCCAGGCGTTCTGGCAGGCGATGGGGAGGCCGTCGTCGGCCAGCGTGTCGTCGATGCTTTCGACAGCGCGCCCGAGCGTGGCTTCGATGCACTCCGGGTCGGCCGGCTCGCCGGTCCGGAGATACGTCGCGAGGAAGGTGGTGACGCTCGCGGTCTGGTCGGCCTGGTAATCGGCGTCCGAACCGCTTTCGAGCCGGGCGTTCGCCCAGCCCGGCGCGAGCGTCTCGTCGCCGGGCCAGACCCGGTGGGGCCAGCTGCCGTCCGGTCGCTGCGTGCGACAGTAGAACGCGGCGGAACGCTGGTGCCACGGCGACAATCCGAGGTCGAACGTCCCGTCAGCTTCGAGCAGGAACGCCGATATCTCGGCGTCGTCGCGGAACCACGTGTAGCCGTAGCCGCCGGAGGTGACGTAGTACGGGTCGAAGTCCGGCGCGGCGATTCTGGCACCGTTCGCGGCCGAAAGCAGCGAGAGGACGCGGAGGTCGGCCACGACGCTCTCGCGGCGTGGCGTGTCCGCGGGCACGGTCCATCGCCGCTGTGCCTGGCCTGCTTCGAGCAGCGTCTTCGAGGTGTAGTGGTCGCTCACCAGCCGGTTGATGGTCGACAGCGCCGCGTCGCGGTCGGTGTCGTTCGTGTCTGTCAGCAGCGTCGTCAGCGTGACGCCGCCGTCGGCAAAGGGCGCGGACAGCAGGACGCCACCAGTCAGCGTCGTATCCTCGTATCGTCGTTCCCCGGTGACCCGGGGGAACGGGACCGGATCACTGTCGACGAGTTCGGGGAACCGCTCGGGGATCTGGCCCTGAACGGCGTCGAGTTCGGTAGAGACGCCGACGAAGTCGTGTTCCGACCGATGGTAGGCCTCGACGGTGTTTCCGTGCATCAACAGGCTCTGTTGACCGTCCCGCCCGTCGGGTGCGAAATCAACGAACGCCCGCAGCGACACGTCGGCGGGCACGTCGCCGCGAAGTTCGAACCGGGTGACGTGGGCCTGCTCGATAGTACAGTCCGTCTGGACGACAGCCCAGTCGCCGCAGTCGTGAACCGTCTCGACGACGCCGGCGTCACCGCGATACCGCTGATCGGCGTCGGCGCTGAACCACGTCGTCGACCCCGTCTCGACGCCGAACCGCGAGCGGTCAATCCCCGTGAGCCCACACAGCGGATAGGAGTAGTCCCGCAACGAACCGTCGCTGTCAACGTACACCAACCGGCTGTCGAGTCCGGAGAAAATGCCCGTCGTAGAGCGGAACTCGCCCGGGAACAGGTGGCGGCGGTCCCGCGTCCGCTTGAAGTCGTTAAGTGCCGTCCGGAGCGTCATTGGTGAGAGACACCACCGCGAGGGATATAAAATATGGTGTAATAGTTTTTCATCCTTATTACTGGGGAGGTGGCGGGCCAGTCGACGGTACGCCCCCGTTTCGGCGGTTCGGTAGCGTTGACGGGCCACAGAGCACCGAAACACAATTATCCGCCGCCGGTACCAGATGTGAACAGATGGACGATTCGACTCTCAGGGACAGGCTGGGGCAACTGGGCCTGTCGGAGAAGGAAGTCGACACGTACCTGTCGATCCTCGGCAGCGGCGAGGCCACGGCGAGCGAGATCGCCGACGACACCGGGGTCTCCAAACGGTACGTCTACAGCATCAGCGAATCGCTCGAAGACCGCGGGTTCGTCGAGGTCAACGACCACGTCGTGCCCACGACGATCCGCGCCCGACCACCCGAGGAAGTCATCGACGCCTTGACCGACCGGCTCGAAGAGATGAGCGGGGCACTCGATTCCCGATACTCGGCGAGCGCACGAGAGCCACAACAGTTCGACGTCATCAAGTCCCGGGTGACAGTCATCAAGCGTCTCACGGAGTATATCAGAAACGCGGAGCGCGAGATCATGCTGTCGGTTCCCCAGCAGTACCTCCCGGAAATCTCGGAGGAACTGGTCGCGGCCGTCGACCGCGGCGTCCTGGTGATGCTGGTCGTCAGCAGCGCCGACGACCTGCGCCCCGACGACGTGAGCGGGCTGGCCTCCGTAGCCCGGTCCTGGAACCAGCCGATGCCGATAATGCTCACCGTCGACGCCCAGTTCGGCCTCGTCTCCCCGGCCGAGATGGTGACACGGACTAACTCCGACCAGCGGGCCATCGCCTTCGTCCAGCAACAGCTCGTCCCGGTACTTTCGGGGTCGTTCCTCGGGAACTACTGGCTGATGGCCACCGAGGTGACCGTCGCCGACCCGGCCCCGCTCCCGGCCACCTACCACGACTTCCGCCACGCCGTCCTCCAGGCGACGCTCCACCTGCGCGCCGGCCACGATGTCCGCGTCTCCGCGGAAGTGCGGGCGGTGCAGGCCGACGACGACATCACTACTATCGAAGGGACCGTCGTCGAGACGAAACAGGGCGTCGCCGAGCCACAGACCAACTCCTACCCCATCGAACACACGCTGGTCGTCGACATCGGCGACCGGACCGTCTCGCTTGGCGGCTCCGGGTCGTTCATCGAGGACTACGAGACCGACGAGGTCACGCTCTCACTGGCCGAGTGAGGAGAGCTAGTCCGACAGCGGAGCCGAAACAGCCGTTCAGTTGCGCTGGCTCGGGTCCGGCCAGCGATAGATGACGTACGTTTCCGACTCCGGTTCGTCCGCCGGGTTCCAGACGAGGCGAAGCGTCGCGTCACTCAGGTCCAGATACTCCCCGCTCCCGATGCCGGTGAACTGTCCCTGGTGTATCGTAATCTGCGTCCCAGACGTAATCCGCGTCGAGGCCTGGGCCTGTATCGGGTCGGTGTCCAGCGTCGCGTCGCTGCCGTCGGAACTCTTCCCACCCGATACGACGACAGTGAGGTTATCCCTGTAGACGGTTTCGCCGCTTTTGAAGCTGAGGTTCAGATACTCCCCATTGCCGGTGGTCCGCTCGCTGTAGTCGGCCACGATAGCGACCTGCGGGGCCTGCGTGGGCTGGTGCTCGCTGAAGCCGAGCGCGAACACACCGATGCTGGCTGCCAAAATAGTGGTAATTCCGATCAGAATGACGACACCGAGGACCGGGCTCACACCCCGGCGTCGCTCACATTCCCGACTCATTGAACACAGGTGAGAACTGGGTGTATAAAAGGGACAGCGTCGGCTCAGCGTTCGATATCCGACGGCGGTACTGCCCAGTTAGGCCGTCGGGAAGAGCGTCTCGGGGAGGTCACCCGGCAGTTCGTCGCGGTCGTGGGCGGCCTCGAAGTCGGGGTCGGGGCCCATCGGGATGATACGTTTCGGGCTCACGTCGGGATGGGTGGTGTAGTAGTGCTCCGTGATGTGGTCCATGTTCACCGTCTCGGCGACGCCGGGGAGCTGGTAGAGGTCTCGAAGGTACGGCCAGAGGTTGTCGTACTCGCGGATGAGCTTGTGGTTGCACATGAAGTGGGTGTGATACACTTCATCGAAGCGGACGAGCGTCGTGAACATGCAGATGTCAGCCTCGGTCAAACGGTCACCGGCGAGGAAGCGCTGGTCTTCGAGTACGGCGTCCCAGTGATCCAACGCGTCGAACAGCTCCTCGGCGGCCTCGTCGTAGGCCGACTGGCTGTTCGCAAAGCCACAGCGGTAGACGCCGTTGTTGATGGGCTCGTAGATGTCGTCAATGATCCGGTCGATCTCGTCCTGGTACCCCTCGGGGTAGAGGTCCACGTCGTTGTCCGACACGTCGTCGAATTCGGTATCGAGCATCCGGAGGATCTCCTTGGACTCGTTGTTGACGATAGTGTCCTCCTGCTTGTCCCACAGCACCGGGACCGTCACGCGGCAGGTCGCGTCGGGGTCGGCCGCGACGTAGACCTCGCGGAGGTAGTCCGCCCCGTTGACCGTATCCGGCGTGCAGCCGTCCTTGTCGGGCGTGAACTGCCAGCCGTCCTCGCCGCGGAACGGGTCGATGTAGTCGACGGTGATGGCGTCTTCGAGTCCCAGCAGCTTCCGGGCGACCAGAATCCGGTGAGCCCACGGACAGGCGCGGCAGGCGTACAGGTGATACCGACCTGCCTCGGGCTGGAACCGCGCGTCGGGGTCGTCCTCGATTCGGTCCCGGAAGGTGGTGTCCTGCCGGTCGAAAGCTCCGTCCTCGTTCGTCGTTTCGTACGCGTCGGTCCGCCACTCGCCGTCGACGAGCATGTTCATGGTAGCATTCGTACGCGCGCGAATGGTAAAAGAGCGCGGTGACAGCAGTGTTACCGGACCAGCACCGGCAGTCCGCACACACACACACACACACATAGGTCGAGAACAGGTGGCACAGTCGCCGCAGCACTGGTCCGTTTTCCGCCGTTCGCGGTTGTGTGGGACACTACAGCACGCCGCCGGGCGGGTTCGAAGCCCTTATTGGGCCGCTCGGCGACGTATTCTCCAAGAGTACCTATGTCGGACAAACCCGCCTCAATGTACCGGGACATCGACAAGCCCGCGTACACCCGACGCGAATACATCACGGGCATTCCCGGATCGAAGATCGCACAGCACAAGATGGGCCGCAAGCAGAAGGACGCTGACGACTATCCCGTCCAGATCAGCCTCATCGTCGAGGAGACCGTCCAGCTCCGCCACGGCTCGCTGGAGGCCTCCCGCCTGTCGGCCAACCGCCACCTCATCAAAGAGATCGGCGAAGAGGGCGACTACAAGATGACGCTGCGGAAGTTCCCCCACCAGGTCCTGCGCGAGAACAAGCAGGCGACCGGTGCCGGGGCCGACCGTGTCTCCGACGGGATGCGCGCCGCCTTCGGGAAGATCGTCGGCACCGCCGCCCGGGTCCAGGCCGGCGAGCGACTGTTTACGGCCTACGTCAACGTCGAGGACGCAGAGCACGTCAAGGAAGCGTTCCGTCGCGCCTACAACAAGATCACGCCCTCTTGCCGCATCAAGGTCGAACGTGGCGAAGAAAAGCTGATCGCGTAGGCGTCGATCTTTTCCACCGTTCGAGCGTCCGTAGCGACCGCACTGGCTACGACTCGGTGTCCGAGAGACGCACAGTGAGAACGGGGACGTCCGCCGTCCGAACGATCTTCTCGGTGACGCTCCCCAGCAGAAACCGGTCCAGGCCGCTCCGGCCGTGGGTCCCCATGACGATCATATCGACGGCCGCAGTCTCGGCGTAGTCGAGGATTTCCTCGTACGGATCACCCATTCGGTGCTCGGCGACGACGTCCGTGCCGTGGTCAGCAATATCCTCGACTGTCTCGTCTACGACCTGCTCGGTCCGTTCCTGCAGCGATTCGATGGTCGTTGCTTCTGCTGCTGCGCTCCCGAGATACGTCGAATCGACGACAGAGAGCACGTGAATCGTCGAGTTGTGCGTCTCTGCCAGTTCGAGCGCGTGTGCAAGCGCCTCGTTTGCGCCGTCACTCCCGTCGGTCGGAAAGAGAATGTCGTCGTACATATGTGATTTATTTTCCCCAGTATACTTAGTATTTGTCTGCAAATTTCTTTAATCACTTCGCATATATCCATTATACACCTCTATTTTGTGGAGGGTAGCGGACAGTACGCGATACACAACAGAGGCCGATCACCGTGTGCAGAGAGTGGCTGCGAGCGTGTTTTATTCCTCCAAGACAACTGAAAGCCATGCACAGGCTGGCCGTCGCCACGAACGCCGAGACCTTCGAGCGGATGCAGGCGCCGCTGGCGGCCCGTGACATCGAGGTGGGCCACGTCGAGACGGCCGAGCGGACGCTGCCGCTCGACGAGAGTCCCTTCGGCGAGTACGACGTGGGCTTCGTCTATCCCTCCCGAATCATGGAAGGTGCGGTCGCCGACGCCATGCTGGACGTGCCGTGGGTCAACGACCGCGAGGCCATCCTCCGCTCGCGGAACAAGGCCGACGTGTTGGCGCGGCTCGGCCGTGCGGACGTCCCCGTTCCCGAAACCGTGGTCGTGTCGAACCCGGCGAGCGAGGCCGAGCTAACGGCGGCCTTCGAGCGGTTCGACCCGCCCGTGGTCGTGAAGCCGAACTCGACGACCCGCGGCGTCGGCGTGGCCAAGGCCCACGACCTGGATTCGTTTCTCGGCATCGTCGACTACCTCGATCTGGTCCACGACTACCGCGCGGTCGGCGACCAGTCGTTTCTCGTCCAGGAGTACATGGCCGACGCCGCCGACTACCGCGTGATGGTCGTCGACGGCGAGTACGTCGGCGCAGTCGAGCGCCGCCTCCCCGAAGCGAGCCGCGAGCAGGGCCGGTGGAAGCACAACGTCCACCGCGGGGCCGAAGCCGAAGGGCGGGAACTGCCGGCTGAGCTCCGGGAACTGGCCGAAGACGCGGCCGACGAACTGGCGATTCCGTACCTCGGCGTCGACCTCCTAGTAACCGAGGACCGCGCAGTCGTCAACGAGACGAACGCTCGTCCGACAATCGATTCGGCGACCAAGTACGAGGACGGCTTCTGGGACGATCTGGCGGCGTTGATACGCCAAACGGCTGAGCAGTAGCGAAGCAAGCGCGCTGGGGCTGGCGCGCGGAAAATCAGAACCGTGTGCCGGGCGCGCTACAGTTCGATGTCCGCGGAGTCCTCTTCGGGGTCGAAGGTGACTTCGAGGATGCCGTTGTTGTACGTCGCGGCGGCGGAGTGTTCGTCGACGCGAGTCGGCAGGGTCAGTCGTTCGTGGTACTCGCGCTCCGGACTTTCGGCGTTGATCGTGAGGACAGTGCCATCGCACTTGAGGTCGATTGCGTCCTTGTCGACGCCCGGAACGTCGGCGACGACCCGGATCTCCTCGTCGGTTTCGTGAACATCGACGTGGAGGTCAGCCCCACCGCCACCGGTGTCCCGGTCGATGTGGACGTCGCCTTCGGCCCCCATCATCTCGTCCATCATCCGCTCTATTTCCCGGAAGAACTCGTCGAACGGGTCGTCACTGTCATCACGTCTCATTCCTACCGGTCAGTACGTCCGTCCGTTTCAAAAGCCTTCGGACCAACCCACTACCTGCCCACCGACACTGCCGAGCGGGCACTCTCACCCGAACTGGCACTATCACTATTAATCATTCGTGCTCGAACGCGCATAAACAAACACAAATTTACAACAAATCCGAAAACATTTTACACTGACCGACTGCCTCTCTAGACACCAATGAGTGAGCCAGTTCGCGTCGGCCTCAACGGCTTCGGCCGTATCGGCCGGAACGTATTCCGGGCATCGTTAGCAAACGACAACGTCGAAGTCGTCGGTATCAACGACGTGATGGACGATTCGGAGATCGACTACTTCGCCCAGTACGACACCGTCATGGGCGAACTCGAAGGCGCCAGCGTCGACGACGGCGTCCTCACGGTCGAGGGGACCGACTTCGAGGCGGGTATCTTCCACGAGACCGACCCCACACAGCTCCCGTGGGACGACCTCGACGTGGACGTGGCCTTCGAGGCGACCGGCATCTTCCGAACCAAGGAGGACGCGAGCCAGCACCTCGACGCCGGTGCCGACAAGGTCCTCATCTCCGCGCCACCGAAGGGCGACGAGCCGGTCAAGCAGCTCGTCTACGGCGTCAACCACGACGAGTACGACGGCGAAGACGTCGTCTCGAACGCCTCCTGTACGACCAACTCCATCACGCCGGTCGCGAAGGTCCTCGACGAGGAGTTCGGCATCAACGCCGGCCAGCTGACGACGGTCCACGCCTACACCGGCTCGCAGAACCTGATGGACGGCCCGAACGGCAAACCACGCCGTCGCCGTGCGGCCGCCGAGAACATCATCCCGACCTCGACCGGAGCCGCCCAGGCGACCACCGAGGTCCTGCCCGAGCTCGAAGGCAAACTCGACGGGATGGCCATCCGCGTCCCGGTGCCGAACGGCTCCATCACCGAGTTCGTCGTCGACCTCGACGAAGACGTGACAGAGAGCGACGTCAACGCCGCCTTCGAGGAAGCCGCCGCCGGCGAACTCGAGGGCGTCCTCGGCGTCACGAGCGACGACGTCGTCTCCTCGGACATCCTCGGGGACCCGTACTCCACGCAGGTCGACCTGCAGTCGACGAACGTCGTCTCCGGGATGACGAAGATCCTCACCTGGTACGACAACGAGTACGGCTTCTCGAACCGGATGCTCGACGTGGCCGAGTACATCACGGAGTAATCGTCTCCTGGCCGTTTTGTTCAGAAACTGGTTAAAATAGAAGAAAAGTTTATCACGATTGTTCACAAACCATCTTGATACACACAGAGTGTGAATCAGTCCCACACAACTGGCAGGCTCTGTGTGTCGGCGCAGTCAGCCGTATCCGCAGTGGGCAGCCCGTGACCCACAGCCGGGTACAGCGGACAAGAGATCCCCACCCACTCCCACCCCATCCCTTCTCTCCCTCTCCGAGTCAGCAGCCGAGACAGAAGGCGTAGTGGCGGTATGGCTCGGTCGAGCGAGCCGCCCGCTATCGGACTCGGAAACCGTTAAGCGGTCGGCAGGTTACCTCTCGAGTGATGACTTTCCAGACGCTCGATGACCTCGACGACGGACAGCGCGTCCTCGTCCGACTCGATCTCAACTCTCCGGTGGAGGACGGCTCAGTGCAGGACAACCGACGGTTCGACCGCCACGCGGAGACGATCAGCGAACTCGTCGACCGCGGGTTCGAGATTGCAGTGCTGGCCCATCAGGGCCGCCCGGGTCGGGACGATTTCGTCTCGCTTTCCCAGCACGCCGACATCCTCGCGGAGCACATCGACCACGACGTGGATTTCGTCGACGAGACCTACGGGCCACAGGCGATCCACGACATCGCCGATCTGGACGCCGGCGACGTACTCGTGCTGGAAAACACGCGGATGTGCGACGACGAACTCCCCGAGGAAGACCCCGAAGTGAAGTCACAGACGGAGTTCGTCCAGACGCTCAAAGGCGAGTTCGACGCCTACATCAACGACGCCTACTCGGCGGCCCACCGCTCGCACGCCTCGCTGGTGGGTTTCCCGCTGGTCATGGACGCCTACGCCGGCCGCGTGATGGAAACCGAGTACGAGGCAAACACCGCCATCGCCGAGAAGGAGTTCGACGGGCAGGTGACGATGGTCGTCGGCGGGACGAAGGCCACCGACGTCATCGACGTGATGACCCACTTAGACGAGAAGGTCGACGACTTCCTGCTGGGCGGCATCGCCGGGGAACTGTTCCTGCGGGCCGCTGGCTACCCGGTCGGGTACGACATCGACGACGCGAACCTCTACGACGAGCAGTGGGAGGCAAACAGCGAGAAGATCGAGTCCATGCTCGAGGACCACCGCGACCAGATCACGCTCGCGGTCGACCTGGCCTACGAGGACGAGAACGGCGACCGGGCCGAGCAGGCCGTCGACGACATCGAGGAAAAGAGCGTCTCCTACCTCGACGTCGGGAGCGAGACCGTCATGGAGTACTCGCCGATCATCCGCGACTCCGAGGCCGTCTTCGTGAAGGGCGCGCTGGGAATGTTCGAAGACGAGCGGTTCTCTGTCGGTACCGCCGGCGTGCTCGAAGCCATCGCCGACACCGACTGCTTCTCCGTCGTCGGCGGCGGCGACACCTCGCGGGCCATCGAGATGTACGGGATGGAAGAAGACGAGTTCGGCCACGTCTCTATCGCGGGCGGGGCCTACATCCGTGCACTGACCGGCGCGGAACTGGTCGGCGTCGAAGTCCTCCAGCGCTAGCTGCGGCCTTTCGTCTCCGCGTGCCGCAGGTCCCAGTCTTTGCGTTCGTCGGGTACGTCGACGACCCGCCGCGTCTCGGTCGGCTCCGTCCGCGCGTGACGGGTAGTCCAGTCGTGCTCAGCGTCGGGCGTGGCTGCCATACACCGCGCTACCGGTGGTAGGCGTAAATTCCTTCTGCCTACTGTTTGGAAATTAATTACTGAGTTTCGAGTATACTTTGAACTGTCGGGAAGCAAAGCGCTTTCCGCCGGCCGTGCCGTATCTGGGATATGTTCACCGGAATCGTCGAGACGACCGGCGAGGTGCAGGCAGTTATTGACGACGAGGGCGGGCGTCGGATGCGGATCGGCGCGCCGTTCGAGGGGCTCGACCACGGCCAGTCGATCAGCGTCAGCGGCGTCTGTCTCACCGTCGAGAAGGCGGCCGACGGCGAGTGGTTCGAGGTGTTTCTCGCCCAGGAAACCCTTGCCCGGACGTTCTTCGACGATCTTGCAGGCGGTGACCGGGTGAACCTCGAACGGGCGATGCCCGCCGACGGCCGGTTCGACGGCCACATCGTGCAGGGCCACGTCGACACGACGGCCGAGATCGTCGGTATCGAACAGGAAGGCGAGGACTGGACGTTCACGTTCTCCCTGCCCGAGGCCCATCAGGACTACCTGGTCCAGAAGGGGTCGATAACGGTCGACGGCATCAGCCTGACCGTCGCCGACCGTCGCCCCGACGAGTTCGACGTGGCGATCATCCCGACGACGTACGCCGAGACGACGCTGTCGGAGAAGTCGGTCGGCGACCCGGTGCATCTGGAGGTCGACGTGGTCGCGAAATACGTCGAACAGTTGGTCTAGGGGTCGAACTCGGTCTGTTCCGGGCGGAGGCCGGTCTCGTCCTGGTCAGCGTGAGCGCGCTTGTACGCCTGCCGGTATGCGTGAACCTTCTTCAGCAACAGCAGGCCGAAGATCGAGTCGTACACGATGACGAAGCCGAAGAAGGCGACGAGGAAGTCGACGTTGTATATCGTGGCCGCGATAGCTGTGACGGGGCCGGCCAGCGTGTTGTAGACGGCGTGGATGAGCGAGGCGATGAGCAGTCCCTTCAGGACGATTGGGCCGGCATCGTCGGGGTTGAACTTCGCCAGACCGAGGTAGTAGCCGGCGAAGGCCGAGTAGATGACGTGGCCCGGTCCCGCGAGCGCCCTGACCGCGGTGATGTTGCTGCTCGCGGCGAGTAACTCGACCGTCCCGCCGACCATCTCGGTGTTCTGGGTGATATACAGCGCGTTTTCGATTGTCGCAAAGCCCAGGCCGGCGATGGCCCCGTACACCGCACCGTCGACGACAGCGTCGAAGCGGTTGTCGCGGAAGGCGTACAGGCGCACCGCCAGCAACTTCACGGTCTCCTCGACGGGGCCGACGATGAGGAAAAAGAAGAACACCTGGCCGAGAAACGGCACCAGGCCGAACCCGGAGCCGATAGCCTGCACCGGCGCGCCGAAGATGCCGTTGAGGATGCCCGCGAAGCCTGCGAACAGCACGCCCAGGAGGAACGTGCCCACGAGCAGCGTCAGCGGTTCCTGCGTGGTCACGTCGGCGTAGTAGATGTAGGCCGCGAGACCGAGCGCCGGCACGGCAGAGAGGATGGCCATCCCGGCAAATAGCGGCTGGTCGCCGAGCGCGCCGAGGCTCCCGAACGCCACCTGCAGGAGGAGAATCGCGATGGCTGCGAGAACGACCAGATACCGCAGCGTGCGTATCCCGACGTGGTAGAGCCAGTGGGCGAACCGGTCCAACCTCGACCGGGGTTCCCAGCTCGAGATCTCGTAGAGATCAGCAGACCCGTCAGCGTTTACCTCGACCGGGTCCTGCCGTCGCTTTCCCATGTTCCACGTCTACATCCCGTCTCACCTAACCGTTTGGTTCGACACACCCGAGCGAGCACCGGGCGGAGTGGACGCTACCGCACAACCCAGGTCGTACTCTGCCAGCACCGGACACTTGCAGGAGACGAGAGGCTTTTCGCACAGGCACACTAACGGGAACGTATGACCCTACGCGCGGGTGTGCTCGGGGTTCAGGGCGATGTCTCTGAACACGGAGACGCAATCAGGCGGGCAGCAGCGGCCCACGACCGGACGGCGGAGGTCGTCGAGATACGCGAGTCAGGGCTGGTCCCCGACTGCGACGTGCTGTTACTGCCGGGCGGGGAATCGACCACGATTTCGCGGCTCATCCACCGGGAGGGCATCGCCGACGAAATCCAGGCTCACGTCGAGGCCGACAAGCCGGTGCTGGCGACGTGTGCCGGCCTCATAGTCAGCGCGAGCGACGCACAGGACGACCGCGTCGACACGCTGAACGTCATCGACGTCTCTGTCGAGCGCAACGCCTTCGGGCGACAGAAGGACAGCTTCGAGGCCCCGCTTGACGTGGACGGTCTCGACGACCCGTTCCCGGCGGTGTTCATCCGCGCGCCGGTCATCGACTACGTCGGCAGGGACGCCGAAGTGCTGGCGACGTGGGACGACCGCCCGGTCGCAGTCCGTGACGGGCCGGTCGTTGGAACGTCGTTCCACCCCGAACTGACCGAGGACCCGCGCATCCACGACCTGGCCTTTTTCGACTCGGTGGAGTCGTAGCGACGGCCTGAAGGCCCCGCTGACCGAACGGCGGCTATGAGCGACGACACCGGCGACGTCATCGACGAACTGTTCGCTGTCATCGAGGACCGCAAGGCGAACCTCCCCGAGGGCTCCTACACGGCGTCGCTGTTCACCCACGAGAAGGGCGAAAACGCCGTTCTGGAGAAGCTCGGCGAAGAAACGACGGAGCTGATTCTGGCGGCCAAAGACGACGACACCGAGGAGCTAGCCCACGAATCGGCCGACATCGTCTATCACCTGCTCGTCCTGTTGTCGATGAAGGACATGGACGTGGATGCCCTCCGAGACGAACTGGCCGAGCGGCGGTAGCCCGCCGAGCAAGCATGCGGAACGCAGGCGCGCTTTTCAGCGAGACCGCACGCGGGCCTAGTCGTTAGGTCCGTTCGGAGATCGCAACACAATCCTATTGCAGCGTTTCGCAGCGTCGACGATGCTCAAAAGAAGGCGTTTAGTCGTCGTCCGGGTCGCGGGCTTCGCTCATGTGCTCCCAGATTTCGGTACAGCCACAGCCGTCCTCGACGCCCGCGAGATGCGCCCGCTCCGGATCGTCCGCTTTCGACTTACTCATCGTCTCTGTCATGTAGTTACTGATAGTTACCGGAGTTGATAAGGGTTGTCTGCGGCGCGGTGGCAGCCCGCTCGGCCTTCGATTCAGTTGCCGGTCGTCTCCAGAGTATGCCGCCTCACTCGTCGACGGGCGCGAACCGATGCCGGACGACCTCGCTGTCGTCGTCCCACTCGAAACTGCCGTGGACTTTCTTCATTCGTTCCTTGTACGCGTCGAGGTCCTCCGACCCCTCGCGCTGCGCGTCCTCGTCGGTCATGTCGCCCAGTGTCCGGTGGGTTACGTCTGTCACCTCGAACTCGGTGCCGTCGATTTCGAACGTGTCGCCCTCGTCGGCGTACTGGTGGCCGCGGTGCATCTGGGTGACCCGACCCTCGGCGGCCATCTGCTGGACGTGGTCGTTGGGTAGAATCTCGCCGGCGTCAATCTGTGCCATACCGGAACTGCGGTCGGGACGCTCAAAAGCGTGACTCGCAACAGTTTGGGGCGCGATTGAACGCGCTTTTACGCTCCGGCCGTCAACGTGACCTATGAGCCATCCCTTCGAGGGTCTGCCGACGACGCCTACCGCCGAGGAGCTCGTGGACAAAGCCTTCTCGCGGGCGTCGCGCGCCGGCGGGGCCAAGGACGGGAACGAAGCCCAGCAGTCGATGCTGATGACGGCGTCGAACATCGCCTCCGACAACATGGAGAACGTGGTGACGGCGTGGCCGACGATCGACAATCTGGACCCCTTCTACATCGAACTCGCCGACGCGGTCATCGGCGAAGCCTACCCCGCAGACGACGATCCCGGTATCGACGCGCTGAAACAGCACCTCTCGGAGATCTCGTGGGCCGCCGACAAGGTCGTCGAGATCCGCCAGGAGTACGAGAGCCGCGTCGCACGCGGCGACATCGACACCGCCCGGAAGCTTCGCAAGCAGGCATTCGCCCGTATCGCCGACGTGGTCGAGGAGGTCGAAGACGACCTCGCCGCCATATCGACGGCGCACAACGCCCTCAAAGACATCCCCGACATCCGCCCGGACGAGCCGGCTATCGTCGTCGCCGGCTACCCCAACGTCGGCAAGTCGTCCTTTGTCAACCGCGTCACGCGGGCCGACAACGAGATCGCCTCGTACCCGTTCACGACGACCCAGATCCGCGTCGGGCACTTCGAGGACCAGCGCATCCGCTACCAGCTCGTCGACACGCCCGGCCTGCTCGACCGACCGCCGGAGGACCGCAACGAGATCGAGTCACAGGCCGTGAGCGCGCTCGAACACCTCGCCGACGCCGTCCTCGTGTTCGTCGATCCCAGCGGCGAATGTGGCTACCCGCTGGCCGACCAGCTGGAACTGCGCAACGACATCGAGGCACGTTTCGACGTGCCGGTGTTGACTATCGCGAACAAGAGCGACCTCTCGACGGACGTGGAGGCCGACCACTACATGAGTGTCACCGAAGACGACAACGTCGACGGCGTGTTGCAGGCCGCTATCGACGCGGTGGGGTACGAGATCGAACTGCCGTTTGACGAATAGCGAGACGCCGACCAACGGGAGGCGTCTCGATGAATCCGAGCGGGGAACGCAGTGACCCGCGAGGACTGCTGTCGCCATCGCGAGGATTGCGGTCACCAACGGGAGGCGTCTCGAACACTCCGAGCGGGGAACGCAGTGACCCGCGAGTAAGAACGGCTTATTCTAGTTCGTACGTGACGCTAACGGAGGCGTCGACGGTGACCTCGCCGGGTTGGATGTTCGTCCGTCCGCCAGCGTCGCCAGCGTAGGCCGCCGCCTCGTACACGACGGGCCGGCCGTGGTCGCTGGTCTGGACCGTGACGGCATCACCGACGGACCGACCCTCCGCAGCGGCGACGACTTCGGCGTCCGTCCGGGCGTTGTTCATAGCGGTCGTCAGGGCTTCTTCGCGGGCGGCCTGTTGCGTCTCCTCGCTCAGTGAGTAGCGCACGCCCTCGACGCGGTCCGCGCCGGCGTCGACCGCGGCGTCGATGAGTGTCCCGGCCGTTTCAACGTCGCTCGTCTCGGCTTCGACGGTGTGGATCGCCACGTAGCCGACCTGTTCGCGGCCCTCTCTACTCTCCTCGTACTCGGGGCGGATCTGGAACCGCGAGGAGGTCACGTTCGCGCCCTCGTCTTCCAGCGCCGCCGTGATAGCCTCGGCGTCGCCGCTGAGGTTGTTGCGCGCCGCTTCGGCCGTCTCACCGCGGCCGACCGCGGCCACAGTGACGGTTGCACGGTCAGGCGCGCGTTCGACGGTCGCGTCGGCGTTGACGCTCACGGTCGAATTCGTCGACGGCGCGACGGCCCCGGTGTCCGCGAGTGCGAACCCGACGCCGCCCGCGACGAGCAGTGCCAGGACGCCAGCGATTGCGAGTGGTCGTGATACCATATCGTCCCCAACACGCCCAGCGGTATTTATGTCATCGAACGGTCAAAGTCGGTTTTGAGCGTCAGCCGTTCCGCTCGACAGTGACGTAGCGAACTTCTGTCGCAACGTCCCGTCCGGCCGCGTCGTCGGCCAACGCATCGAGTTGATCGACAAGCAGTGGCTGCTCCGCGTCCGGCGGCAGACCGACGGTGACGATGACGCGGCGCGGCTGTTGGAAAATCGCGGTATTGGTGTACTCGATTTCGACCGTCAGCACGCGGGCCGGCGGGTCGACGCTCCCCTGGATGGCCTCGCGGATATCCGACTCCGTCGTCGCCTGCTGGTAGGAGTCGAAGGTGACGCCGCCCAGGAACGCCGACAGGACGAGTATCGACAGGACGAGAACGCCGATGCGTTTGACGGTCGCCGACCGGGCGTCGCTCTCCTGGAACCAGTGTTCCGGGCGGTAGCCCTGGTACCAGAGCCCGACGAGCACTGCGAGGTTGATCGAGAGGACGTTCACCAGCAGGAGCACGGCTGACCCGAGGCTGACGAGCGGTTGGCCCCACGCGATACCGATGCCGACCGTGGCCGCCGGCGGGATAAGCGCGACGGCGATCATGACGCCGACAAGCGCCGTCGAGACGCCGCTGGTGAGGCTGACGACGCCGGCCGCGCCCGCGCCGAGTGCGACGATCAGCGAGAGGAAGTCAGGGGCGACCCGCTCGCGTATCTGACCGACCGAGGTCACGTCAGCAAGCGGCGGGATGACATTGGCGTACCGGACGAGCAGGGCAAATACGGTCGCGCTTGCCACGGCGAGTCCGAGCCCGATGGCCTGGAGTTTGACGCCGTGGGTGAACATCTCGTGGTCGTCGACGACGGTCCCGACGTTGGCGGTCATCGCCGGGCCGATGAGCGGCGCGATGACCATCGAGCCGACGACGACGGCCGGCGAATCGAGCAGGAGCCCTGCAGTGGCGATAATCGCGCTGATGACGGTCATGAGCGCGTAGTTCGACATCGAGGGGGCGAGGTCGTTTGCCTTCGAAGTGAGTTCCTCCCGCGCGATGCGGTCCTCGTCTTCCTCCTCGGCGTACTTCTCCTCCAGCTCGTCGAACTGGCTGGAGATGACGGTGTTCGCGTCCACGACAACCGTATAGCCGTCGTCGTTGATACCGACGTTCCGCAGCTCTTCGAGGACTGGTTCGAGCGCGTTGGTCGGGATCGGGAAGGTGACGACAGCGGTGAACTCCCGACCGCTCGTCTCGTCGGTGAGCACGTAATCGATGCCCTCGTCGGCCAACACGCCTAAAACGGCGTCGCGCTTCCCTGTCGGAATCAGTATCTGTACCAGCCGCACGGCTCCGGGTGGGACCCGCGACAATAAAAAAGGCGGCTAGTTAGCGGGTCCCGGGTGCAGAACTGGATTGAAGCGCGGCCGTAAATCGCGAAACAGTCGGCCCCCGCGAAACGGACGCGTTTTTCCCCGTCGGCGGAGTATACGAGGCATGTTCGAATCACGACCGGACCGGGACGCCGAGGTGGTGCTCGTCGGTCGGTCAAACGTCGGGAAATCGACGTTGATGCGCGAGATAACGGGCCACACGTTCGACACGGGCCAGCGACCCGGCGTCACTCGTTCGCCCAACCACTTCGACTGGGCCAGCGCCGACTTCGTCATCAGTGACCTCCCCGGCTTCGGGTTCATGAAAGGCGTCCCCGAAGATGTCAGAGAGGAAATCAAGACCGACGTGGTCCAGTACGTCGAGCGGAACGCCGAGCATATTCTCGTCGGTATCCTCGTCGTGGACGGCAAGTCAGTCATCGACATCATCGACCGCCACTCCGGTCCCGACGAGATTCCACACGACGTGGAGATGTTTCATTTCCTCCGAGAGGTCGGCGTCGAGCCGGTCGTCGCAGTCAACAAGATGGACAAGGTCGACGACAGGGATGAGCGTCTGAACGAACTCTGTGACCGACTCGGACTGCACCCGCCATGGCAGCAGTGGCAGGAGACTATCGCACCGATCAGCGCGAAGCGCGGTTCCATCGAGCCGCTGAACGAGGCCGTCCGGCACCATCTCCACGAAGCCCAGCGAGACGACCTGTTCCAGTTCTTTTGAGCGGCTAAACCGTTCATAACCCGACCTTACCCGGAGATCATCCGTGTAACAGCAGGGCTCCGGCGTTTTGCATCATGCATCGTCCTGGGCCGTGTGAACCACTGTTCGTCGCTAGTTATACATTGTGAGTGAACATTGGCATATTGTCGCATATATAACAATACGCAATATTCACGTACAGACGAGGACGATGAGTCAGATAATTGTATATCTCGGTCCGCCGCTGGGCCGACACCTATCGAGGTGGCTATGAGTCAACGCTCTTACGACTTTTTCGGCGATGTCGTCGTGACGGTTCTCGGGGACGGCGGGCGAACAAGCCGGCAATACCGCAAGATGTACGATCAGTTCGAAACTGACACGCCCGCGAACGACCCCGACATCGTCATCGAGGAGACGACGGAGGCAGTCCAGCCAGAGGTCGTCCTTGGCGACCCCGACGATCATTACGCCTGGACCGGCGACGAGTTCGTCATCCGAAACGGGGCGGACTTCATGGCGGTCACGCCGGGCTGGCAGCACATCCGGGTGACGCGCGGCTTTGAGCCCTTTTACTCCATCTATCCGGTCGAGTTCCGCATCCGACAGCAGCGGGCCGCGCGACAGCAGGCACTGATACACGCTTCGGGCGTGCGACTCGACGGCCAGACGACGCTGTTCCCGGCCTGGCGCGGAGCCGGCAAGACGAACACCTTGCTTTCGCTGTTGCGCGAGGGTGCGGATTTCCTCTCCGACGACCGACTCTGGGTCGGCGCGGACGGCACGGCTGTCGGCTACCCGCTCGGGGTGAACCTCCAACCGTTCAATATCGAGTCGTTCCCGGAGATAAAACGACAGCACGACACGGAACTGGACCGACTGCGCAGTGAACTCCACGAGTTTATCGACGAGCGAGTCGACAGGACCAATTCGTTCCTGGAAACGGCCCTCAACTTCGTGAACGACAGGTTTCTCGGCGACGACAGCCGGGATTTCACGAACATCTCTGACCTGTATCCGCGTGCGGAACACGTCAAGCAGGCGACCGTCGACAACGTCGTGTTCCTCCAGGCCGCACCGAACGTGGATACGGTCGCTGTGGAGGGCATCTCGACCGGGACTGCGATGTCGGCTACGTCGTCAATCTGTAACTTCGAATGGGACGGCCGGCTCAGGGAGTACTTCCACGCCTACGATTCCCTCGTGAACGACAGCTCGATGGTCGCCGCCCTCGATGCGGTCGTCGAACAGGAACAGGCGACGTTCCGGGAACTGTTCGACGACGTAGCGACCTACCGCGCACGTATCCCCCGAAAGCGGAACTGGGACGAACACAACCTCGACACCGCCATCGTCGAGGCCGTCGAATCGCTCGACTCACCGCGTGTGATACAGGCGATGGATTGAGCTGGTTACTGTCCGTCCGTCGCGAAAGCTGCGTTAAGCTACTATATAAACGGCGCGAGTCGCTGAAACAGTTGAATACGGCCGTGAGAGCGATTGCTGCGAGCGGCATCTATCGCGACACCGTGAAAAAACAACGACATACTCGCGGTAACGGAGCTATAACTAATCGCTGTCCAGCAAACGGGTTCGTGTTTGAGAGCTAGCAATGTATCTATCACATGCCGGGACTGCGAGCCGATTGCAGACGTGGCGTTGTCGTCTTGGCGGCCGGGACGACGGGTGGCAGACAGGGAAACGACCGGGGTGCGCCCTGCCCCACCGCGGGACCTGTTCCAGGTGCGAGTATGGACAGTAGGACCGACAAATCCGGGGACCCGGCCAAGACGACCAGACGGAGCCTGCTCAAAGCTGTCGGTGCTGGCGTCAGCGTTACCGCGCTGGGAACCACTGCCAGTACCGGCCAACAGTCGGATTACTGGACAGTCGTCGCACTGCCAGATACGCAGGTGTACGCCAAAGACCAGACGCCCTACGCCAAGGAACAGACGGAGTGGATCGCCGAGAACGCCGACACGGAGAACATCGTGTTCGTCAGCCACGAGGGCGATGTGGTCGACCACGGCGACATCGATTCGGAGTGGCAGCACATGAACAAAGCTATGTCCAAACTCGACGGGGTAGTCCCCTACGCCACCGTGACGGGCAATCACGACTACGCGGTCCTGTGGGACCGTGATTCCTCGGTTGCCAAGTACAAGGAATACTTCGGCCCGTCGCGGTATGACGGCCGGGACTGGTTCGGCGGGGCAGGCCCGACTAACGGTGATGAGGGCCGTGATAATCTCAACACCTATCAGCTGTTTTCGGCCGGCGGCTACGATTTCCTCCATCTCGGCCTGGAGTGGGAACCGCCGGGAGCGGTGGACGACCAATCGACCTCTCTTGGGTGGGGCCAGAGCGTCCTCGATCAGTATCCGGACCGGGCAACGATACTCACGACGCACTCGTATCTCCGCGACGAGCCACAGCGACGGACGCGGGAGTTGCAGGAAGCGAGCAAGATAGGTAACACGGGCCAGACTGTCTGGGAGGAACTCGTCTCGCCGAACGACCAGCTATTCATGGTTCTCTGCGGCCACTGGCACGAGGGCACGGGCGAAAGTGGCGGGGAGGCCCACCAGGTGTCGACGAACGACGCCGGCTCACCGGTGTACGAGCTGCTTGCGAACTACCAGTTCCGAGATCACGGCGGGCACGGCCTGCTGCGCCGCATCGAATTCCGTCCCGGGGACGGGTCGGACGGGTCGGACGCGCCGGACCGGATCCAGGTGCGGACGTACTCACCGAGCACGGGGGAGGAAAAGACCGACAGCGACTCGCAGTTCGGGTTCGACCTGGACTTCGACGACCGGTTCGGGTCGACAGCGGCTGAGACGCCGGAACCGACAGCGACACCGGAGACGCCGGAGGGACCAACTGCCATGTTTCAGCAGGGAACGGACGGCTACAGCGGGACGACTGACACGGTGATACGCGCCGCCGACCCGGAGACGAGCTACGGTACCGACGAGACACTGTCTATCGACGGAAGCAGTCCGGAGGGGTCGGACAGTAGCACGCAAGCCCTCCTTCGGTTCGACGGTATTATCGGTACAGACGCCGGGAAGATTCCGCCCGGTTCGGACGTGGAACAGGCCACGGTAGCGCTTGAGACATCTGATGGGGGAGACGGTGCGGCGATCCACCGGCTGCGCACGGACTGGAGCGCCGACGCGACGTGGGCATCGCTGGACGGCGGCGTCCAGACTGACGGCTCCGAGGCCCTCTCCGATGCGGTCGCACAGACCGGTGCAGTCGAAACAGGCGAGACATCGATCGACGTGACGGCAAGCGTGCAGGCGTGGGTCAGCGGTGCACGGAACGATGGATGGGTGTTTCGCCCGCTCGGGAACGACGGTTGGGACATCCAGAGCGCCGACAGCGCCACACCACCGGTGCTGACTGTCAGCTACACCCCCAGCGAGACCCTGGCCGGCGACGCCGACGGCGACGGTGACGTCGACGCTGACGACGTGACCCGGCTCCAGCGGTCAGTCGCCGGCGAGGACGTCGACATCGACCGGGACGCGGCAGACGTCGACGGTGACGGTGACGTCGACATCGGCGATGCCGTTGCCGCAGAGAACCTGGCAGAGGGAGACCGATGAGAACTAGTCGGACAATCGTCGTAGCCGTCGCCCTCGCGGTCGTGGTCGGGACGCTCCCGATAGCGGCCGCCGCACTGGCACCGGGGTCGGCGAGCGCGATATCGCTCGGTGACACAGTCGCGGGAGCGTCCGGCGGCACGATCTCCGTTACGCCAGGTGAGACCGTTACTGTGCAGGTCTGGGCCAACGCGACGGCGGTCCGCGGCTACCAGACCAACGTCACGTTCGACCCCACCATCGCGGAGATTGACAGCGTTGCCGGCAGCGACGACTTCGACGACCCGGTCGCGAACGTGAACAACGACGCCGGCTGGGTCGCGTTCAATCAGCTTCGGTCCGGGGAGACGAACGACCCTGTTCTCGCCCAGGTCACGCTCACTGTCCCGGCGGATGCGGCCGGGTCCACACAGCTCACCTTCGTCGAAGCGGACACCAAACTGTCGAACAGCGACGGCGAGACTATCTCACCCGAAGCGTTCAACAGCGTTGAGTTGCGTGTCGACACTGGTTCAGCGACACCGACAGAAACCGCCACCGCGACGCCGACCGAAACGTCGAGCGACGATGGCGGCGGTGATAGCAATGATAGCGGCGGTTCTGACGACGGGGACGACGGTGGTAGCACCGAGAATAGCGATGATAGCAGCGACAACGACGACGATAGCGATGCCGACAACAGCGGTGGTGGCGGTGGAAGCGGAGGCGGCGCTATCTCCCCACCTGAACCATCGTTCTCGGTGGTAAACACGTCGCTCAACAGAACGTCGGTAGCGACCGGACAGCCGGTCATGGTGTCCGGAACCATCGAGAACGATGGTGACGAAGACGGGACGTTCGAAGCGCGTGTCTACGACAACGGGACGGTGATGGATACGAACGCGAGTGTGGATATCCCGGACGGAGAGCAACGCCAGGTGAACCTCACAGTCCGGTTCAATTCATCCGGGGTCCATGCTGTGAAACTCAACACGACCAGTGTGGGCAACGTGACCGTTCGAGCGACGAACAGTACCACGAACGTGACGGCGAACAGTACCACGAACGAGACCATGACACCGATGCCGAACTCGACGGCGACGGCCACTGTGGCCGGCACCGAGACGATCACCGCAACACAGATCGATACACAGACGACACCGTCGAACACTGTAACCGATGCCTCGACGCCCGCGTCCGGCGTTCAGACGGCAACGACGGACGGTTCCGGCCCCGGCTTCGGCCCCGCCGCCGTTGTCGGCTCGCTGTCGCTGTTACTCGGCTGGCTCGGCTATCGACGGGACGGGGAGACGTGAATCCAGAACGGTCTCGTCACTGCATCCTGCCACCCCGTCGACAATCGGTGGGGCCGAATCTGTCGTCGTGTTCACCCACGTCCGGGGCCAGACTATCGACAACATCGCCGACGAGGACGATGTTGACGCCGACTTCATCCCGGGCACCGTCGGTGACACGCTAGATCGTATCCTCGTTCCGTTACGCGGTGACAGCATGTGGCGCATTCTCGGTTTCGTCGGGGTCATGTTACGCGAGAGCGATGCGACCGCGACCGTCTACCACGTCGCGGACTCGGAGGAGGAGAGCTCCCGCGGCGAGTTACTGGTCCGGAGCGCCTGCGACCAGCTGGTCGAAGACCGACCATTCGACGCCGAGTCGACTGGCGTAACGAGCGCGCTGAGTCAGCCCCTGACGCTATCGTCGATGCTGCCACGAAGCACGACCTGCTCATCGTCGGCGAGTCGGAACCCTCGCCGACGGAACGCATTCTGGGCGATGTAACTGACAGCGTCATCGGGGAATCGTCCGACCCGCTGTTGATCGTCCACAACAGGTGGGGTTACGGCAGCTTGTCCTTGAGTTCGATCTCCCTCGCGTAGAGCAGATACCAGGCGACAGCGGCGAATGTCAGGATGACGCCGAGAGCCCGCGAGAGTGGTTGCATGAACAGGATCAGTGCGAAACTCGCACCACCGCCGATGATCGGAACGGCCGGGTAACCGAGGGTTTCGAACGCGGGGTCGTACCAGTCCGGATCGCGCCGGCGAATCACGATGAGCGCGACACAGGTGAGCCCGTACATGACGAGGTGGAGAAACGACGCGACTTCGGCGAGCACTTCGGTCCGGCCGGTTGCAACCAGCACGACGGTCACGCCGCCGACGAACGACAGCGCGAAGTGTGGCGTGCCGTACTCCCGGTTGACCTCGGCGGCTTTCGCCGGAACGAGCGCGTCCGAGCTCAGTCCGTACAGGGCACGCGAGGCACTCAGAATCGATGCGTTCGCTGAGGAGATGGTCGCGAGCAACCCGGCGACCAGAATGACGACGACACCCGGGAAGCCGAGATACTCCCGGGCGATTTCGACGATTGCCGTCTCGCCCATAGGACCGATAACGCTTGGCTCGAACGTGCTGCCGGCGATTAGCATCGTGATGATGTAGAGTACCCCGACCAGCAGGATCGAGCCGAGCATCGACAGCGGCAGGTTTCGGTCTGGGTCAACGACATCCTCGGCGACGGTTGCAATCTGTGCGAAGCCGAGATACGAGGTGAACACGAGCGCGGCAGTGGTCAGTATCGGCCCGAACCCTTCGGGTGCGAACTCCGTTGGCACACGCGATGCCCCGCGAACACCCAGGACATCGAGACCACTGACCGTCAGGAAGACGGTGAGGATTGCGAGCAGAAAGCCCACAACGGCGTTCTGGAGTGATTCGGTGTTCTCCGTTCCGAAGACGCTCAGGACAGTCAACAGGATTCCCGCCGTGGCCGCGAACAGCAGGACGATGTTGAGCGGGCCGAGGGGCGTCTCGGTTGTCGGGATGACGCCCGCTTCAACGAGAATCGCGGCCGCGTACTCGCCGAGACCAACCAGATAAAACGCCGATGCGAACATGAGACCGAACGTGAGTCCGATGCCGACGATGGCCCCCGACAGGGTTCCAAGGCCCCTGGAGGTGAAGTAGTAACCGCCGCCACTCTGGGGCATCGCCGTCGCAAGTTCTGATGTCGGCAGCGCAACCAGCAGGGCGATGACAGCCCCGATAGCGAACGAGACGGCTGCCGCCGGACCGGCCTGTCCCGCAGCCAGACCGGGAAAGACGAATATCCCCGCACCGATCATGGTCCCCGTGCCGATTGTTACCGCGCCGACTAAACCGATAGTCCGGTCGAGTTCGCCTTCAGCCTCCCTTTCCCCACTCGCAGGCACTATCACCGCATATGAACGAACGGCCGATAAAGATAGGTGCGAAACAGGCCTGTTCTCCTGCACAGCAAAGGGACTGGCAAATGACACAAGTGGGGGGTCATCGACGAATCGTGCGATGATCCGTCGAGCTCGCGGCAGTGAGACAGCAGCGAACACACTACTCAAGCGGTGTACTGTTTTTATAAAGAAGCGGCGACGTGTCGCGATTACCGAACGCGCGGAGCGCGTATGGACTCGCCGGGATTTGAACCCGGGGCCTCTTCCTTGCGAAGGAAGCGATCTGCCACTGATCTACGAGCCCGCGTGGTCTGCCACTCGAACGCGGAGTTATAAAAACCCTGCGCGTGAGAGCGGCCTTCGATAGCGATTCACACTGTCCCGGCCAGCGGTTCGGACGGGCGTACACAACGACGCTGTCGCGAAGCGACAGCCCCCGGAGTATTAGTCCTCGAGGACGATCTCGATGGAGACGTCGTTGGGAACCTGGATGCGCATCAGCTGGCGCAGTGCCCGTTCGTCGGCGTCGATATCGATGAGCCGCTTGTGGACGCGCATCTCCCAGTGTTCCCACGTCGCGGTCCCCTCACCGTCGGGGGACTTGCGGGTGGGAACCTCCAGCGTCTTGGTGGGGAGCGGAACCGGACCGGAGAGTTCGACGCCGGTCTTGTTCGCGATCTCCCGCACGTCGGCGCAGATGTCGTCGAGGTCCTCGGGGCTTGTGCCCGCGAGCCGAACGCGTGCCTGCTGGGACATACGTTATCGCTCGTTGACGCTGAGGACTTTGCCGGCGGCGATGGTCTGACCCATGTCGCGGATGGCGAACGAGCCGAGCTCCGGAATCTCGGAGGACGGCTCGATGCTGAGCGGCTTCTGTGGGCGGACCGTCACGACGGCAGCGTCCCCGTTCTGGATGAAGTCGGGGTTCTCCTCGGCGACCTCGCCGGAGGACGGGTCGATCTTCTTGTCGATGGACTCGACAGTACAGGCGACCTGTGCCGTGTGGGCGTGGAAGACCGGCGTGTACCCTTCCGTGATGACGGACGGGTGCTGCATCACGACGATCTGGGCCTGGAAGGTCTCGGCGACCGACGGCGGGTCGTCGGCCGGACCGCAGACGTCACCGCGTCGGATGTCGTCCTTGCCGACGCCGCGGACGTTGAACCCGACGTTGTCACCGGGCTCGGCCTTCGGGACTTCCTCGTGGTGCATCTCGACGGTCTTCACTTCACCGGAGACGTCAGACGGCTGGAAGCTGACGTTGTCGCCCGTGTTCAGGATACCCGTCTCGACACGGCCGACCGGGACCGTACCGATACCGGAGATGGTGTAAACGTCCTGGATCGGCAGTCGGAGCGGCGCGTCCGTCGGCGGCTCCGGAGCCGGCAGTTCATTGAGCGCTTCCAGCAGGATTTCGCCGTCGTACCAGTCCGTGTGCTCGGACTCGCTGGCGATGTTGTCGCCCTCGAACGCCGAGACCGGGATGAACTTGGCGTTCTCGGAGTCGAAGCGGACCTGGGTGAGGAGGTCCTTGACCTCTTCGACGACCTGCTTGTACTCGGACTCGCCGTAGTCGACGAGGTCCATCTTGTTGACGGCGACGATGAGTTCACCGATGCCCAGGGTGCGGGCCAGGAACACGTGCTCCTGGGTCTGCGGCTGGACGCCGTCGTCGGCGGCGACGACCAGGACGGCGTTGTCGGCCTGGCTCGCGCCGGTAATCATGTTCTTCACGAAGTCGCGGTGCCCAGGACAGTCCACGATGGTGAAATCGTAGGCGTCGGTGCTGAACTCCTGGTGGGCGATGTCGATGGTGACACCACGCTCACGCTCTTCGGCGAGGTTGTCCATGACGTAGGCGAACTCGAAGCCGCCCTTGCCCTTCTCCTCGGCTTCTTCTTTGTGCTGTTCGATGACGTGCTCCGGTACCGATCCTGTCTCGTACAGGAGTCGGCCGACGAGCGTGCTCTTCCCGTGGTCGACGTGGCCGATGATGGCCAGGTTCTGGTGTTGTTCGTCGCTCATTGTTATCTCTCACGCGCAGAGGCGCTGTATCGGGTTTATTAGCTGGTGGTTCATAAAACGATTTCGAAAGCGTGTAAGCGTCAGCCCGTCGCTTTCTTGCGATTCGGCACGCTATGGCATGGTAGTGTGACACCCGATAGCTTGGACAGGGGAACGGCCGAGACCGGCAGTCGCGGCCGGGGTTGTGTCCTTTGGAGTGACAAACGGGACTGACACTGGGGGAAGCGCAGTGAATACAGAGAACGACGCGGCCGCGTTGAAAATCCTGCTGTTCCGTTACAGTCTGCCGATGTCGGCAAGCACCGCGCTCGCGGTTTCCGGGCCGCCGGCACCGCGGCCGGAGATGTTGAGCTGGCCGGCGTGTTCGGTCTCTAGCTGCGCGATGTTCCGGGTTCCGGAGACGGCAAGCGGCGCGTTGTCCGGGACGAGCCGCGGGCCGACGCGGACGGAGCCCTCGACGACTTCGGCGATGAGCCGGACGGTCCGGCCGTCCGCCCGCGCGAGTTCGAGCGCGCTGCCGGATATCTCCTGAATCCCCTCGACCTCGGCGTCGTCGAGCGTGTACTCCGTCCCGTTGCCGGCCAGGACGTTCGCGATGATGACCCCTTTCAGCGCCGCGTCGGTGCCGTCCACGTCGAAGGTCGGGTCAGCCTCGGCGACGCCGAGGTCCTGCGCTTCCGCGAGGACGTGCTCGTAATCGAGTCCCTCGGTCGCCATCCGCGAGAGGATGAAGTTCGCGGTGCCGTTGAGCACCCCGCGGACGGCGGTGATGTGGCTCGGGTCGAAGTCGTCGATGGTCGAGAGGATCGGCATCGCGCCGCCGACGGTCGCCTCGAACAGCACGCTCCCCTCGCTTTCGCGTTCCAGCGCGCGAACGTCGGCGTACCGCTCGGCGACCGGGCCTTTGTTCGCCAGCACGGCGTGGCGGTCCCGTTCGAGTGCGGCCTGGACGTGGCTGAATCCCGGCTCAGCGTCGCCGAGTGTCGTCGGCGTCGCCTCGACGAGCGCGTCGTACTCGGCCGAAAGCGCGTCCTCGGGCGCGTCACTCCCGACGACGCCGTCGCTTTGCTTCCGGTCGAGCACTTCGGCGGTGTCGAGACCGGCGCTGTCGACGGCGGCGCTGCTGGAGTCGGCGAACGCGGTGACTGAGTGGCCGTAATCGCTCGCCAGTTCGACGACGCTGGACCCGACCGCCCCGGCTCCAATGACGGCGAGTCTCATGCGTCACCTCCCGCGGCGAGCGGCTCGATGACACGGAGGCTCTTCTCGTCGGCGACGGCACGGATCGAATGCATCGTCTCGTCGACTGCCCCTTCCTCGGTCGCCAGTCGGATGCGCGCGCTGGAGGCGTCGTCGGTTCCTTCGGGTGCCGACAGCGAGAGGTCGGTCACGGTCGCGTCCGTGGACTCGTGAATCCGCGAGAGCGTGTCAGAGAGGTCAGTGTTGACGAGGTGGCCGGTGAGAATGATCGTCAGCGCCTCGCTGTACTGCTCGGCCCCGGCCTGGATGACGTTGATGCCCGCGTCCCGGAGTGCGTCGACGATCCCGTCGAACCGCTCGGGGGTCGCCTCCAGGTCGACCTCCACGGGGATGTGGCCCCGCGGGGTCACGTTCCCCCGCTCGTGGAAGATAGAGAGGAGGTTCCCGCCGTTTGTGGCGATGGGCTCGAGCGCCCGCAGCAGTTCGCCCGGTTCGTCGACCAGTTCCAGCCGAACTGTGTAGGACCGTACCTCGTCGGTCGAGTCGCTCATCGCCCGCTCACCTCCTGGGTATCTCGGCTCATTGTGGGTGACTCAGCAGGGGCACGTATAAGAAACCGTCCGTTTGGTCCCGGCTCAGGGCAGAAAGCGGTCGTACAGGTCGTCGATCCACTCGTTGTACGCCTCGCCGCGGGTCGACCCCCAGGGATTGCGCGAGAAGTAGTACATCGCCGCGAACATTCCCGCGAGCGTCAGCGCCAGCCCCGTCGGCAGGACGAAACTCCAGATGAACGTCGACGTGCCGGCGATAACGGCGGCCACGAGAAGGTCAACAATCTGATGGAGACGGTCGCTCATACCGCCCTGTTCGACGTCGGTTGACCTAAACGTGGGGCTCAATCCAACTCGTACCGGATACAGACGGGTGAACGCTACGCTTTTTTGCCTGACAGCAGATGGTATCGTATGTGTACGCCCTCCAAGCTACATCGCTGTCGACAGGCGCGGCGCTGCTCGCCTTCGGAACGTTCGCCGTCGTCGGAGCGGGCATCGGCGTGCTCGGAAGCGCGGTCGTACGACGACTCTCGAACCCCGTCGCCAGATACCGGCAGTTGTTCCTCGGCATCATACTCCCGTTCACGCTGCTGTCGTACGTCGTCTTTCTGTTGCTCGGACTCGGCCACTTGATCGCCGGCGGGCAGACCGGAGTGGTCGGAGCAGTGGTAGCGACGTTCGCCGAGCTGCTCGCCGCCGGCACCGTCGGACTGGCCGCCTACGCGCCGACTGTCCCGGGTATCCGCAGCGTTCGTGACATCGAACTCTCGACCGGTCGGGCGGTGGTCCGGATGGGACGGTACGTCCTCGGAATCACTGCGTTGGTGACTGTCGTCGTGGTACCGCTCGAAACCGGGCTGTCGCCCCCCGGACTGCTGGCTCTCGTTACCGTTTTCGCTGTCACCGTACAGGCTGTCTCCCCGTGGTTCATCCCGCTAATCCGGTCGGTCGATAGACCGGACGAACCGACAGCGGAGACGCTGGAGCGACTCAAAGAGCGTGCGGGACTGACTGTCCGAGACGTCCGGGTGTTCGACACCGAACAGGAGAGAACCGCGAACGTGACCGTGCGCGGCTTCCCCGGGTATCGCCGCCTGTTCCTGACGAGCACGTTCCTCGACGTGTTCGACGACGAGACGGCGACGGCCCTGCTCGCAGTCCAGGCCGGCCGCCAGAACGCCCGAGTCCTTGCCCGGGTCGTCGGCGGCCTGCTTGTCGCAGTAGTTCCGCTGTTCGTGGCACTGGCCGACGTCGGCCCGCTGTGGCCGCTTGCCGGCGCAAGTCTCGGACTCATCGTCGCCAGCCTGTGGGTCACCCGCCGCGGGGTTCGGGCCGCCGACGATTACGCGGCCGAACGCGTCGGCCCGGGTGCCGTCGCGGACGCCCTCGAACGGTACGCCGACGTCCACGACATGGAACCGTCGAGACGACGGCTCGCGAGCCCGTTCTCGAAATCGCTACCGCTGGGGAACCGAATCGACCGGTTGCGGAGACAAGCGGGAGAATGAGAGCGGTCCTGTAGCGGGGCAGAGACAAGAGAAAGCGGGCAGACAAGCATACCGCGCGCCAACGGCGCGCGGTTTTACTTCTCGCGACCTGCGGGAGCGAGAAGGGTGTTTTTAGCGTAGATTTTTACGAACCCGCTCCCCGCAGCGCGCTCACAGAGCGCGCGAGGAGAGGGGGTGACGTAAAAAGGTACTTAGAAGTAGTCGATAGCCGGGTTCAGTTCCTGCTTCATGCCCTTGCGCTCGCGGATCTCGCTGATCTTGTCGGGCTGGAGGTTGTCGGCGAGGACCTGGAAGCCGGCGTTCTCGGTGTTCCAGGAGGCACGGCCCTCAGTGGCCGAGCGGATGTCAGAGGAGAAGCCGATCATCTCGTCAACCGGGGCGACCCCCTCGACGACCATCAGGTCGCCTTCCTGGTACATGTCGTCGACGCGGCCACGGCGGCCCTGGATCTCGCCGCTCGCAGCGCCCATGTGGTCGTTGGGCACGTCGATGCGGACCTGCTGGATCGGCTCCAGCAGCTTGATATTGGCGTCGATGAGCGCGTTGTGGACGGCCTCACGCACCGCAGGGATGACCTGGGCCGGACCGCGGTGGATGGCGTCCTCGTGGAGTCGGGCGTCGTGGAGACGGAGCAGGGAGCCCTGGACCGGTTCGGCCGCGAGCGGGCCGTCGTCGAGGGCTTCTTCGAGGCCCTCGATGACGAGCTCCATCGTCTCGTTGAGGTGCTGGATACCCTTCGTCTCGTCGAGCAGGATGTTGGTCCCGTGGATGTGCTCGATGTTCTGGGAGTCGTCCTTGTCCATGCCGGCCTCCTGCAGCGCTTCGCGGCGCTCCAGTTCGGGCATGTCCATCGACGCCTCGCCCATCTTGATCGTCTCGACGATGTCGTCGCCGAGCGGCTCGACGGAGATGTAGAAGCGGTTGTGGCGGTTCGGCGAGATACCCTCGACCTCGCGGCTCTCGCTCTGCGGGGCCTCGCGGTAGACGACGATCGGCTCACCGGTGTTGATCGGGATGCCCTGGTTGCGCTCGATACGCTGGCCGATGACTTCCAGGTGCAGCTCACCCTGCCCGGAGATGAGGTGCTCGCCGGTGTCCTCGTTAATTTCGACTTGGATGGTCGGGTCTTCCTTGGCGACCTGCTGGAGCGTCTCGATGAGCTTCGGCAGGTCGTCCATGTTCTGTGCCTCGACGGACTTCGTGATGACCGGCTCCGAGATGTGCTCGATAGACTCGAACGGCGTCATTTCCTCGCTGGAGACGGTGGAGCCCGCGATGGCGTCCTTGAGGCCCGTGACGGCGGCGATGTTCCCGGCGGGAACGCGGTCGACTTCCTCGCGCTCGCCACCCATGTAGATGCCGACGCTCTGGATGCGGTTCTTGCCTGCGGTCCCGGAGACGTACAGCTCTTGGCCCTTCTCCAGCGTGCCGGAGAAGACACGGCCGGCGGCGATTTCGCCGGCGTGGGGATCGACACCGATGTCGGTGACCATCAGGACGACTTCGCCGTCCTCGTTGACCATCGCCATGTCCTCGGCGAGCTGCGAGTCGGCGTCGCCACGCCAGATACGCGGAACGCGCATCGGCTGGGCGTCGACGGGGTTCGGAAAGTGCTCACACACCATGTCGAGCACGACGTCGGACAGGGGCGTCCGCTCGTGGAGTTCCTGGCGCTTGTCGTTGCGCTCCAGCTCCATGATCTCGCCGAAGTCCATGCCGGTCCGCTGCATCGACGGCATCGAGACGCCCCACTTGTACAGCGCGGAGCCGAAGCCGACGGTGCCCTCCTCGACGGAGACCGTCCAGTCCTCGATGTCGTCCATCTCTTCGGTCATGCCGCGGATGAGCTCGTTGACGTCCTGGATGACCGCGAGCAGCCGCTTCTGCATCTCCTCGGGTCCTTCCTGGAGCTCGGAGATGAGGCGGTCGACCTTGTTGATGAACAGCGTCGGCTTGACGCCCTCGCGGAGCGCCTGCCGGAGCACCGTCTCGGTCTGGGGCATCGCGCCCTCGACGGCGTCGACGACCACCAGCGCGCCGTCGACGGCACGCATCGCGCGGGTCACGTCGCCACCGAAGTCGACGTGGCCGGGGGTGTCGATGAGGTTGATGAGGTGGTTCTGATCTTCGTACTCGTGGGTCATCGAAACGTTGGCCGCGTCGATGGTGATCCCACGTTCCTGTTCGTCTTCCTCGGTGTCCATCGCCAGCTGTTCGCCGGCGGTGTCGTCGGAAATCATGCCGGCACCGGCCAGCAGATTGTCCGTCAGTGTCGTCTTTCCGTGATCGACGTGAGCAGCGATGGCGATGTTCCGGATGTGCTCCGGATCGTCCATCAGCGTCTCACATTCTTGGACGATTTTCTTACGTCGGCCCATTATACAGCTTTCTATCAACAGCAGGGTCAAAAGGATAGTGTTTCACTACGGCCGCGACCGCTTGAAATCCGGCCGTTCGCGTGGGATAGTCTCGCAATCCGTATGGGATCGGTGACGTGCTCGCGAGACCAGGGCTGGAGTCGGCTGCTGGGGACGAACACTGCCCCGAACCGTGGATTAATAGCTGTGCATCCCGTGAGAGAGTGACACATGGACGTGCACGTGCAGGGTGGGCCGGCCGAACCGTTTCTCGGTGCGAGGGACCTCTTCTCGACGGAACACGACCTGGAGCGACCAGTGACCGTCCGGGTCCGGGAGGACCCTGACGAGCGAACCCGCGTCAGCCACAGCGACGACGCCCACCGGCTGACAATCTCCCGCCAGGCCGCCACGAGCGCGATGGCCCGCGAACTGGCGTTACACGAGTACGCGCACATGCACCACCACGAACGCGGACACCCGTCACACACCCAGTCGACGCGGGAAGCCATCTACCTCGCGCTGGCGGGGCGCTCGGTCGAACAGCGAAAGCTCACGCACTGTTACCAGATCGCCAACCACATGAAAGACGTCTACGCCGACGACATCTGGATGCCGGTGGTGCCCGGCGACAAGCTGGTACCGTTTCTGGAAGCCAGCCTCGCGGCCGCCGTCGCGGACCGGCCCGGCGACCCGCCGTCGATAGATCGGGCCGGCTCGCCGACGCGGACGCGGCGGCCCGGCAAGCCCCCCGCGCGGCTCACGCCCGCCGCGGACCCCGATATCACGGCCGTCAACGCGGCGTTCGCCCTCGCGCTGTGTGAGCGCCACAACCTGGTCGACGCGGACCACCGGCTGTACGATCTCGCCCACGCCGCGGGCCAGGACGCCGAGTCGGTCGATCTCGCGGAGTTCAAGCGCCACTTCGCCGCACTCTCACCTGAGCCGGACGAATCCGAGTTCCGGAAGGCGCTCGTCGACGTGACTCGCGCGTACGCCGGCGGCGGCGGCCGCGCGGCGGACTGAGAACGACCCAGTCTACTGGATCGCTGACCATCGGCGTCGTCACATGCGTTGGGGTTCTCGTTTCCGGCGACTCCCGGCTTCGCTCGCACAGGCCGATGGTAACGCAACAGAACTGTTTTTGCGCGGACCTGTGAATTGGTTGACTATGACCGAGGCGCTTCGCGGCCGACATCTCGACGGCGAGACGGATGTCGTCGGCGAACGGATTCGGGTGTTGCACGTTGACGACGACCCGGACTTCGTGGCTGTCGCGGCGGATTCCCTGGAGGCCGCGGACGACCGGATCTCAGTCGAAACCGCGACCAGCGCACGAAGTGGGCTCGACCGGCTCGCCGAAGACAGGTTTGACGCTGTCGTCTCCGACTACGACATGCCGGAGATGAACGGCCTCGAGCTGCTCGATGCGATTCGGGAGACGAACCCGGACCTGCCGTTTATCCTGTTCACCGGCAAGGGTAGCGAGGAGGTGGCCAGTGAAGCGATCTCGATGGGGGTGACCGACTATCTTCAGAAGTCGTTCGGGGTCGAGGTGTACGAACTGCTGGCCAACCGCATCGAAAACGCGGTCTCCGAGTCCCGCGCGAAGCGACAGGCCGCCGAGTCGGAGCGGCGCGTCCGCGAACTCACCGAGGCGACCAACGACATCCTCTGGGAGTTCACAGCCGATCTGAGCGAACTGCTCGTTATCAACTCCGCCTACGAGGACATCTGGGGGCGCTCGGTGGCCGATCTCCGGGAGAACCCCCATGACTTCCTGAACGGCATCCACCCCGAGGACCGCGAGAGAATGAAAGACGCGATGCGGAGTCTCATGGACGGCGAGTCGGCCGACGTCGAGTGCCGTGTCAACGCCGAGGAGGAGTATGAGCGCTGGGTCTGGATACAGGGCGAGCCGATCACGAACGACGCCGGCGAAACAGTTCGCGTGGCCGGGTTCGCCCGCGACGTGACCGAGCGGCGGAACCGCGAGCGCGAACTCGAAGCCACCAAGAACCAGCTTGCGGAGCACAACCAGACGCTCCGGACCCTCTACGAGATCAGCGCCGACCCCGACGCCTCGTTCGATGAGAAGATCCAGGCAGTCTTGGACCTGGGCCGGGAGCGCCTGGGGACCGCTGGCGCGTTCCTGTCCTCGAACGATACTGACCGCGACGAGTTCACCGTCCGCTATGCGAGCGGGAGCGACGAACGGCTCAAGCCGGGGACCGTCACGCCGCTGTCAGAGTCGTACTGCCGGAAGATGATCGACACAGGGAGCGTCATGGCAATCGCGGAGGCGTCCGAAGAGGGATGGGGCTCAGATCCAGCGTACGACCGATGGGAATACGAGACGTACATCAGCAGCGAGGTCCGTGTCCGTGACGCGCATTCGGGAACACTTTGTTTCGTCGACCGATCGCCCCGCGAGACTCCCTTCACCGAGGACGAGAAGACGTTCGTCCATCTCGCGGCACAGTGGGTGAGCTACGAACTCGAACGCCAGCAGCGCGAACAGCGCCTCGAACGGTACAAGAAGTACACCGACGACATGTTGGACGCTATCGACGACGTGTTCTACGTCCTCGACAGCGACGGCCGCTTCCGGCGCTGGAACGAGAGCCTGCTGAACGTAACCGGCTACTCGGCCGCGGAAGTAGCCGGGGCCCACGGAGCCGAGTTCTTCCCGGAGGAGCATCAGGACCTCGTTGGGGCCGCCATCGAATCGGTCTTCGAGGGCGGTACCACCCGCGTGGAAGTGCCGTTTATCACGAAATCGGGGGACCAGATCCCCCACGAGTTCACAGCCACCCGTGTCGAGGACCCCGACGGGAACCTGATGCTGGCCGGCATCGGCCGGGACATCACCGAGCGGAAGGCACGCGAGCAGGAACTTACGCGGACGAAGGAACTTCTCGACCAGGCCCAGCGGATCGCGAGCGTCGGCGGGTGGGAGATAGACGTGACAACCGAGCCGCCGGAAATGACGGTGACAAGCGAATTCTACCAGCTACACGGACTGTCGCCGGACGACGAACTGAGCGTCGGATCCATCGTCGACCTGTACCACCCCGACGACAGGGAGACCGTCATGACGGAGTTCCAGCGGGCGATGGAGACCGCCGAGGGATACGACATGGAGGTGCGCATCGGCGACGACGACCACTACCGATGGGTCCGCGCACTGTGTGAACCGGTCACCGAGAACGGCGACGTTGTCAAACTCCGGGGCTCGATCCAGGACATCACCGACCGAAAGCTCCGGGAGCGCGAACTGGAGGAGACGCGCGAGCGAATGGAAATCGCGCTAGAGACCACCAATACGGTCGTCTGGGACCGCGAGTTCGAGTCCGGCGACCTGTCGTACTACCCCGGTTCCGAGACGCTGTACGGGACTGATATCGAAACGCTAGACGAGTTTTTGCCACTCGTCCATCCTGACGACCAGTCGGAGGTGGCGGCGCGCATCGAGTCGGCGACCGAGACCGGGACATACGAGGCCGAGTTCCGGATCATCCGTGACGGCGAGGTCCGCTGGATGGAGGCGAAGGGCCGCGTCGAATCCGACGGCGACGGGACGCCGGTTCGGGCAATCGGTATCGACCGCGACATCACCGAGCGCAAGCGCCGCGAGCGGGAGCTCGAGGACACGAATGAACGCCTCGAAGAGTTCACCAGCATCGTCAGCCACGACCTCAGGAACCCGCTCTCCGTCGCCGAGGGGCGCATCGAACTGGCCCAGAAGGAGTACGACAGCGAACACCTCGACAGCGCCAGCGACGCGCTCGCGCGGATGCGGACACTCATCGACGACCTTCTCGCGGCCGCACAGGACGGGCAGTCAGCGGTTGACGCTGGCGTGGTGGCGCTCTCGGACACGGCCGAGCAGTGCTGGCACAACGTCGAGACCAACGACGCCGAACTCACCGTCGAGACGGACGCCGTCGTTCGCGCCGACAGGAGCCGGTTAGAACAACTGCTCGAGAACCTCTTCAGCAACAGTGTGGAACACGGCGGCGACGATGTGTCGGTCACCGTCGGGGCACTTGACGGTGGCTTCTACGTCGAGGACGACGGCGACGGCATCGACGAGGCGAACCGGTCGCGCGTGTTCGAGACCGGGTATTCGACATCGGACGCCGGGACGGGGTTCGGGCTCTGGATCGTCGCAGAGATCGCTGACGCCCACGACTGGACGGTGAACATCGACGACGGAAGCGACGGCGGCGCGCGATTCGAGATTACCGGCGTCGATATCGTAGAGTGACCGGCGCGGCTGCGTTCCGGCCCGTAGTTGGCCGCCGAAGACCAATTGGACCAGGCGTTCGAAGGCCCGCCCGTGCAGCCCCGCTCGCTCGCTGTCGGAATCGCCCTGGTGTCGCTCGTCGTCCTTGGAGGCTGTAGCGCCTTCGGCACAGCCGGCCCGGACGCTGGCCAGCGGACCGTGACGCCAGCACCGGTCCCCACGCCGGACACGGGTCTGCCGCCAGGTGTCACCGCCGACAGCGTCAGCGACCCCGAGCGACTCGGCAGCGCCCACGAGCGACGGCTCACGAACAGGAGCTACGCTGTCACGGTCGTCCGGGCCGTTCAGTTCGTCAACGGGACGACGGCGCTGCGGCTGGAGCGGGGCCGGATGGTCGGAGACGACGGCGTGATCCTCTCGTGGCGTCACCGGACAGCGCGTGAGCGGGCCGGCGGCGACACCATCGTCAGCAGACGCGCGTGGACCAACGAGTCCGTTCACGTTCTGCGTCTCCAGTACGCGAACGGGACGACGCGGTACAGGGTCGGGGAGTCCCATCGACGGTATCCGTACCGGCGGACCGCGTACAGCGTCGCGAAGACGTTATCGGACGAGAACGCGGCCGTCGTCGCCAGCGACACCGACGCCGACCCGCCGACGTACGCACTTGAGTCACGGAACTTGAGCGAGGAGTGGGCAACGAGTACGGACCTGGACCGCGTCGAAACGAGCAGCATCCGTGCGGTCGTCACCGGAAGCGGGCTCCTCAGGCGCGCGTCGGTACGCTACACCGGGATACGGGACGGCGCGCCGGCCGTCGCCAACAGTACCATTCGGTTCGACACTGACCCGGGAACCATCACGCGTCCGGCGTGGGTGGAGACAGCGCTCGAACAGCGGTCCCGAGAGAGCGACACGAACGTCGAGCGCACGCCGGCGACCGATTAGATCGGGACGAGCGGCGACACCGCCAGCGCGATGCCGACGGCGAGCACCGGGTAGTCACGGCGGTCGAAGGCAAGCGGCGGCAGCGTCGGGTTCCACGCGAAACAGCGGGCCCGCAGGGCGACCGAGAGCCGGTCCGAGCGGTCGAGGGTCCGTTCCAGCGACCGAACGGCGAGCAGCCGAACGCGGTCCCGTAGCGGGCGGGCCTCGCCACCGCGAGCGTTCATCGCGTCGCGCACCTCCCGAACGTCCGCGAGCACGAGCGGGAACAGCCGGACGACGAGGGCCATGCCGACGCCGAGAATCTGGCCGGGCTTGCCGGGAATCAGGCGCTGGACCGCCGCCCGGGTGTCTCGGACCGGCGTCGACGTGAGGTAGGCGGCGCTGACGAGCAACACCGGGAGGATGCGCCCGACGTGCAGGGCCGAACGGAGCGCCGGCTCGACCCGAAACCACGGCGGGCCGAGCGCCACGCCGGCGACGACCGGCGCCAGCGCTAGCACTGCGAGGACGACCCGATAGGAGCGCAGGACGGCCAGCGGCGAGAGCCGAGCCGCCGCGAGCGTGCCCAGCGCGAACGCGGTCGTCCCGACGAGCCACGGGAGAGTAGGGTGAGCGACCGCGGCGATAGCGAGCCCGAACTGGACCAGCAGCTTCGACCGTGGGTCCAGCCGATGCGCGAACGTCGAGCCGGGCCGGTAGCTCAGCATCGCGGGTCTCGGACGCCGAGGTCCGGGAGGGTGTCGAGCGCCGCCGCCGGCGGTTCGTCGAGGACAACCTGGCCCTCGTGCAGCGCGATGAGGCGGTCAGCCCGCTCGTGGAGGTCCCGGAGGTCATGGGTGACGACGATTATGCCCGTCCCATCGGCGGCCAGCGCGTCGAGGTGGTCGAGCACCGACTCCCTGGCCGGCCAATCGAGGCCGACGAGCGGTTCGTCGAGCACGAGGTAGTTCGGGTCCATAGCGAGCGCCCCGGCGATGGCGACGCGGGCCTGCTCACCGCCCGAGAGGGTGTCGATACGCCTGTCCGCAGCCCCCCCGAGGTCGACAGCCTCCAGCGCCGCTTCGACCCGGCGGTCTATCGCTGCCCTGTCGAGGCCGAGGTTCTCCGGGCCGAAGGCCACGTCGGCCGCCACGGTCGCGGCGACGAACTGGTCGCGGGGGTGTTGAAACACCATCCCGATCCGGGTCCGGGCGACGACGGGGTCGTCGGTCACGTCGGTGCCGTCGACGGTGACCGTCCCGGAATCCGGCGTCAGCAGGGCGTTGAGATGCCGGACGAGCGTCGTCTTGCCGCTCCCGTTCGGCCCGACGAGCAGGCAGTACTGACCGTCGGGTATCGACAGCGTGATCCCGTCGAGGACCGCGACGTCGCCGTACCGGTAACGCAGGTCACTGACCGTGATCATCGACCGGCGAGGTACCCGCCCTGCACGACGGCGACCGCGATACCGAGCTTCAGGAGGTCGAGCGGCACGTACGGGGCCATCACGGCCGCGGCGCGAGCGAACGGCAGGCCGGTCACCACCGCCAGCCACGGGATGCCGATAGCGTAGACAACGGCGACCGCCGCGACGAGCGCGACGATCTGAATCGGGACGGAGAGCTCCGAAACCGGACGCGGTGTCGTGCTCCGGTGGGCGATTGCACCGGCGACGACCGCACCGACCAGGAAACCGACGAGGAAGCCGCCGGTCCCCTGTCCGGCGACGACGTAGCCCAGCCCCGCGTTCGCGTTCGAGAACACCGGGGCGCCGGCGATACCCACGAGCAGGTACAGCAGGAGAGCGACGCCGCCCCACAGCGGCCCCAGCACCAGGCCGGCGAAGAACATCCCGAACGGTTGCAGCGAGAACGGCGGCAGCGTCCCCGGAAGCGGGATAGATATCTGTGCGAGCGCCGCGGTCAGCGCCGCGATCAGCACCGCCTTGGTGAACCAGCCGACGGTCTCGTCGTCGACGAGGTCGACGGATTGCTCTGTTGCCATGCGTCACCCTCTCTCGTCAACCGAAATATAGCCAGTGGTTCACAGAACGGACCGTCCGCGCCGCTCACTCGGCCGGCGTGACGCGGACCAGCACGTCGTCGCGCTCCCGCGGGAACCCGTCGCCGGCCCGCCCGTCGCGGTTCGACGTGACGAGGTAGAGCCCACCATCTGGCCCCTGCTCGACGTGGCGAATCCGGCCGAGGTCGTCGGCCAGCAGGGAGTGGGTCGTCGCGGTGTAGCCGTCGTCGGTCCAGTCGGCGTCGTACACTTCGGCGTCGGTCCCCGGCGGACGTTCGTCACCGGCCGGCGTCAGCGTCGTTACGAGGAGTTTCTGGCCCTTCAGACCGCCGGTGAGCAGCCGGTTCCGCAGCGAGGGAACGGCGTCGCCGGTGTAAAACAGCGACCCGGAGGGTGCCCACCCGCCGGCTTTGCCCGTGTTTGCGAGCGGCCGGCGGACCTCGGGGCCCGCGTCGAGGTACTCCCCGTGCTTGCGGGTGTCTGGCCACCCGTAGTCGCCGCCGGCTTCGAGGCGGTTGAGTTCGTCCCGCCCGGTCGGGCCGTGCTCGGAGGCGACGAGCGTCCCGTCGGGAAGCCACGCGAGCCCCTGGGGGTTCCGGTGGCCGTAGGTGAACACTCGCGGGTCCCCGCCCAGGTCCGGGTTCCCGGGCGCGGGGTCGCCCGCGGGCGTCACGCGAAGGACCTTCCCGCCGAGCGAGTCGGTGTCCGCGGCCAGTTCGCCAGCGCCGGCGTCGCCGGTCGTAACCCAGAGGTAGTTCTCGGGGCCGAACGTGAGCCGACCGCCGTTGTGTATCTTGCTCCCCGGGATGCCGTCGACGAGGACGGACTCCGTGGCGGCCGGGTCCTCGGCCGAGACATCCATTGCGACGACCCGGTTGAATCGCTCGTCGTCGTCGGTCATCGTGGTGTAGTAGACGTACACCACCGGCGGGTCGGGGTAGGTCGGGTGTGCGGCGACGCCGAGCGTGCCGCCCTCACCGCCCGTTACCCACCAGCCGTCGTCGCTCGATTCAGCGTCGATGACTTCGGCCGGTTCGGTGACCGTCCGGACGCGGCCGTCGGCAAACGAGAGGACGCGACCGACCCGTTCGGTGAGAAACAGCGTTCCGTCGGCGGTAAACGAGAGGTCCCACGGGATCTCAAGATCCTCAATGATGGGGTCGGTAGCGAGCGGCGTGTCAGCCGGCGACGTGGTCGGAGCCGTCCAGTCAGTGTCGGATGACTGGCTGCGCTCGTGGCTGAGGGACACGTCGTAGCGATCCAGCGCCCGAGCCGGGCCTGCCGTCGTTGTGGCCGTCGGTGTCAGGTCCGAGGTATCGTCCTGTGTCTCGGACTCACCGCGACAGCCGGCTAGACCGGTCGCCCCGACGGTGGCGAGCGCGGCGAGATACTGGCGACGAGACCGGCCGTCCCGGCACGGTTTTCGCATAGATTTCACTGCAGAGCAAAGAAGAATAAAGATGTCGGAGACAGCCGGGTTAGCGAGCGGCAGCCGCGACGCGTTCTTTCTCTTCTTTCTGGTTGACCGCGTAGGCCTGGACGTCGTCGTTGGCAGCGCCGATGAGCTGCTGTGCGAGCGCCTCGGCGGCACTCGTGGTGGTCTTGAACGAGCCACCGTAGACGCCCTCTGCGATGAACTTCAGGGCTTGGTCGACGCGGCGCTGTGGCGCGACGTCGACGGCCTTCGGGACCGAGATACCACCGTATTTCAGGCGGACGGTCTCCTCTCGGGGGGCGCTGTTCTCGACAGCACTGACGAGCACCTGAATCGGGTTCTCGTCGGTGCGCTCGTGAACGATTTCGAACGCCTCAGTGACGATAGAGGTCGCGAGCTGCTTCTTGCCCGTGTTTTCGTCGGTCTGCATCAGGCGGTTGATGAGCCGCTCGACGATGCTGATCTCGCTTTTCTTGAACTGCTTGTCCGCGTGCCGCCCCATCGTGTGGGCGATCGGCGTGACAGTGATGTAGCGCTCGGTCGAGGGGTCGGAGTACTCGATGTCCGTGATTTCCCACTCGCCGAACAGCTTCGCGCGGGCCGTCTCCGGCTCGCCTTCCTCAGCCGCGTCAGCGTCAGCCTCTGGTGTGTCTTCGGCACTCATGGTTATCGGACCGGTTTCTCCGCGTTCCCGCGAACGAGTTCGATGAGAGAGACGCCGTTGACTTTCTCGACCTTGTAGTTGACACCGGAGAGGTCGCCCATCGCGCGGCCTTTCGCCCCGCCGATACCCGCGATCGTGACCTCGTCGTGCTCGTCAATGAAAGAGATAGCGCCGTCACCGGGACAGAACGCGGTGACCTGCTTACCGTTCTTGATGAGCTGGACGCGGACACACTTCCGGATAGCGGAGTTAGGCTGCTTGGCCTCGATTCCGACTTTCTCCAGTACGATACCTCGTCCCTGGGGCGCACCCTCGAGCGGGTCGGACTTCTTGCCCAGGCCGCGTTCGCGACGCGCGTAGTCAGTGTCGGACCACCGGTGTTTCTGGCGGTCCTTCTTGAGCTTGCGCGCGGCGTACTTGCCGTTCGCCATAGTAGGCACTGGTACCTTTCGGAGGTACTTAAGACTCCTCTTTCGGACTCAGCCGGTAGCGCCGGCGTGTGTGGCGTTCTGTGGCACGGGCGGTCGGAAAAGTGGGTAAAGAATTACTTTTGATAATTTGGGGGATGGGTTTACACCAGCGGTAAAGAAAGCGGTCAGCAAGACGTTCCAAGCGATATATGAAGCCCAATAGAGCTCTCCCAGCGATCCTTCGGAAAAGCTACCTCCGCAAGTTCGGCCTCGCTGTCGCGGTCATCGCGCTTGTCGTGACCAGTGCGGGCCTGGTCGCACAGGACGCGATTGCCGGCGAGCTGACCGAGCAGCGAAACAACGAGCTAGAGACGACGACACAGCAGGAAGCAAACACCATGGCCGGCTGGATCGAACAGTCCCGCCGGACCACCAGACTGCTGTCGAACCACCACCAGATCAGCGGGACGACGGGAGCACAGGCCAAAAGCACGTTCCAGAGCGCCCAGCGACGGATCGGTGGCTCACTGCACACAATCGCGCTCGTCGACAGTGGATCGGGCACCATCGAGCAATCGACGGAAGCCCGGTACGAGGGGCAGACCCTTACGGACCTGAACATCCAGTGGCGAAGCGCCAGTGGGACGCTGCTTTTGAGCGGTAACGACGCAGTGGCACAGTCCCGCGTGTTCGAGCAAGACGGGTCGTACTACATGGCGTTTATCAGCAACGTCCCGCAGACCAGCTACCGGACGATACTATTCTACAACGTGAGCGACCGCTCGCAGGGGTTCGAGAACTCCATCGACGGCGGTGAAACCCACATCGTCGAGTACGACAACGACGGCAACGAAGTCATCTTCGCCGACAACGCGTCGCGGATCTACGACGAGTACGACAGCGTGACTGAACGGCAGGTGACAGAGACGGCAGCGAACGGGACGACCGGCACCCTCCAGGCAAACGGCGAAGTGTGGGGGTACGCCAAGGTCGGCGATATGAACTGGGTGGTCGTCAAACGCGCACCGGCGGAGAGTGCCTACGCGCTCCGGGATACCATCCAGCAGGATATCTTCGCGCTCATCGGCCTGGCACTGCTCAGTTTCCTCGCGTTCGGCGCCTTCGTGGGCCGTGATATCCGTACGTCGCTCACCGGTGTCGCCCAGCGCGCGGAGGCCCTGGCACGGGGTGAACTCGACGGCGAGTCGACGGAGACCGACCGGCTCGACGAGATCGGACAGGTGCAGTCGGCCTTCACCGAGATTCAGACCTACCTCGGTATCGTCGCGGGCCAGGCGGATGCGCTCTCGAGGCAGGCGTTCGACGACCCCGTCCTCGAAGAGGACGTGCCGGGACAGCTGGGGGCGTCCCTCGACGCGATGCGGGGCGACCTCCAGCAGTTCGTCGACGAGATCGAAACCGCAAAACGCGACGCCGAGACGGCACAGGAAGAAGCCGAGGCGCTAGCCGATTCGCTGGAACAGCAGGCCGAGGAGTTCTCGGCCGTGATGCGGAAAGCGGCCGACGGCGACCTCACCCAGCGGCTCGATACCGAGGCGGACAACGACGCGATGGCTGAGATCGCCAGCGCCTTCAACGACATGCTCGCCGAACTCGGCCAGACAGTCATCCAAATCCGGGAATTCGCCGATGACGTTGATGACTCCGCCAACCAGATCACCGCGAGCGCCACCGAAGTCCGCGACGCCAGTGAGGAAGTCAGCGAGTCCGTTCAGGAGATCGCGACTGGGGCGGAAACGCAGTACGAGAACATCGAGGAAACCGCCGACGAGATGTCGAGCCTCTCGGCGACAATCGAGGAAGTCGCGGCCCAGGCTGACGAGGTCTCGGCCACGTCGAACGAAGCCGCCGAGATCGGCGAAACCGGCAGCGAGCGCGCGTCGGAAGCCGCAGAAGTGATGAACGATATCGAAATGCGGGCTGACGAGACCATCGACCGCGTCGAATCGCTTGACGAGGAGATGGAACAGATCGGCGCCATCGTCGACCTTATCGACGACATCGCCGAGCAGACCAACATGCTCGCCCTGAACGCATCCATCGAGGCCGCTCGGGCCGGCGAAGCCGGTGAAGGGTTCGCCGTGGTCGCTGACGAGATCAAGGGCCTCGCTCAGGAGACGACCGAGGCCACCGAGGAGGTCTCGACCGTCATCGAGGATGTGCAGGACACCACCGGCGAGGCCGTCGCCGACATCAGACAGATGGGCGATTCCGTCACTGATGGCATCGACACCGTTGACGATGCCATCGAATCGCTTGAGGCCATCGTCGACCGCGTCGAGGAGGTCAACGACGGCATCCAGTCCATCAGCGACGCCACCGACGAGCAGGCCGCCTCGACCGAGGAGACCGTCGCTATGGTCGACGAGGTCGGCACGATCAGCGAGGAGTCGGCCAGCCAGGCAGAGGGCGTCGCTGCGGCCGCGGAGGAACAGACCGCGACGATCAACGAGGTCACCGGCGGCATCGAGTCACTCTCCGACCAGGCCAGCGACCTCAGCGAACTGCTGGCGCAGTTCGACGTGGAATCACACAGCGATACGGACGTGTACGAACACGACGCCGACGGTGTGTCCGCCGATGACGATTGAGTGACATTTACACACAACCCGGCGCTGCAGTCCTTCATGATTAAAAATATATTCTCGGCCGCCTGGAATCAGGTGTGATAACTGGGGAGTTGGTTTCTAGTACCGGCGCTTGAGTTGTTCAGACAGACCTGCGCTCGGTAGTATCTATGAAACTCGAACAACGCCTCCCAGATGTCGTCCGGCGAACGTATCTCCGGAAGTTGACGCTCATCGTTCTCTGTATCGCCCTGCTCGTTGCAGGTGTCAGCGTCTCCGCGGAGCGGACGGTCGCAAATGAACTGACAGAACAGCGCGAGAACGAACTGCAGACGGGCACCGTCCAGACGGCCACCACAACAGCTGACTGGGTTCGGAGCCAGCGAAACGCCGCGCGAACTCTCTCGACGCTGTCCGACGTTGAGGAGGGGAGTCCGACGATGATCCGTGGCGCGTTACAGCGGCAAGCGTTCTACCAACCGGAGTCAGTGTATGCCATCCACTACGTTAGCGAGGAAACCCTGGAAATCGAGGAGTCGTCGCTGAGCGACCGACGCAGCACCTCGCTCCGGACGAACGACTTCGAGTGGGAGGGTGGGAGCCTCTCGGTCACCGGGTCGAACTCGGTCGATATGTCGAATGTGTACACCTACGACGGACACAAGTACATCGCCTTCGCGAGCCCGGTCGCCCGGAGCGACAAACTGGTCGTCGTGGTCCATAACGTGACCGCGCGGACGGCCCAGTTCCGCAACTCCATCGACGGCGGTGAAACGCGAATTATCCGACAGGACGGCACGGTCCAGTTCGCCGAGGACGCCTCGACTATCGGCACCCAGTACAACGTCTCCGTCAACCTGACCGCACTCACAGCAGGAGACAGCGACGTGGCCCGGAGCGGGCCGTACCTGGTCGACGCGGAGTCCGTCGAGGACACGCCGTGGATTGTCGTCAAGCAGGCTCCCAAGTCGACTGCTTTCGCGCTACGAGACAGCATTCAGGGGAGCTTCATCGCCATCATCGGCGTCTCGCTGGCCGGGTTCGCCCTCATCGGCGTCCTCGTCGGTCGCGGCATCATGCAGTCACTCAGGCGGCTCTCTACACAGGCGGAAGCCCTGGCGGTGGGGAACTTCGACACCGACATCGAGCAGTCTGACCGCCTCGACGAGGTCGGTGACGTCCAGAACGCCTTCTACGAGGTGAAGACGTATCTCGACACCGTCGCCGCACAGGCCGACGCGCTCTCCAGACAGGCGTTCGACGACCCGGCGCTCGACGAAGACGTGCCCGGCCAGCTCGGAGCGTCACTGTCGAGCATGCACGGCAACCTCGAATCGTTCATCAGCGATCTCGAACAGGCCCAGCAGGAGGCCGAGGAGTCCAGAGCGGAGGCAGAACAGTTAGCAACGACGCTCGAACAGCAGGCCGAGGAGTTCTCGTCCGTGATGCGGAAAGCGGCCGACGGCGACCTCACCCAGCGGCTCGACACCGACACGGACAACGACGCGATGGCCGACATCGCCGCCGCTTTCAACGATATGCTCGCCGAACTCGGCCAGACGGTCATGCGTATCCGGGAGTTCGCCGACGACGTCGACGGCTCCGCGGATCAGATCACTGCGAGCGCTACCGAGGTCCGTGACGCCAGCGAGGAGGTCAGCGAGTCCGTTCAGGAAATCGCCGACGGCGCGGAGACGCAGTACGAGAACATTGAAGAGACGGTCGACGAGATGTCAGGCCTCTCCGCGACGGTCGAAGAGGTCGCGGCACAGGCTGACGAAGTCGCAGCCACGTCGACGGAAGCCGCTGAAATCGGCGAAACTGGGAGCGAACGAGCGGGCGAAGCAATGGCGGTAATGAACGATATCGAGACGCGAGCCGACGAGACCATCGACCGCGTCGAGTCCCTCGACGAGGAGATGGAGCAGATCGGCGACATCGTCGACCTCATCGACGACATCGCCGAGCAGACCAACATGCTCGCGCTGAACGCATCCATCGAGGCCGCTCGGGCCGGCGAAGCCGGCGAAGGGTTCGCCGTGGTCGCTGACGAGATCAAAGGCCTCGCCCAGGAGACGACCGAAGCAACTGAAGAAGTCTCGGCGGTTATCGAGGACGTGCAGGACACCACCGGCGACGCCGTCACCGATATCAGGCAGATGGGCGACTCCGTCGCGGACGGCATCGACACCGTCGACGACGCCATCGAATCGCTCGAACGGATCGTCGACCGTGTCGAGGAGGTCAACGACGGCATTCAGTCCATCAGTGACGCCACCGACGAGCAAGCTGCGACGACGGAGGAAGTAGTGGCGATGACCGACGAGGTCGGCACGATCAGCGAGGAGACCGCTGCCCGCGCCGAGAACGTCGCCGCTGCTGCGGAGGAACAGACTGCGACGATCAACGAGGTCACCGGCGGCATCGAGTCCCTCTCCGACCAGGCCGGCGACCTCAGCGAACTCCTCCAGACGTTCGATGTCGACAGCGGAACCACGCACAGCGATACCGACGTGTACGAACACAGCGCGCCGGACGCCTCAGCGGACGACGACTGAACGCAGTCGCTCTCCGGAAAGGTTTCGAAAAAGACGATACGAGCGGAACCGCCCCGATCAGGTCAGTTCGATACCGTCGATATCGAAATGGCGCTTGGCCAACTGCCGGGCGGCGTCGATGTTTCGTCCTTCACGGCCGATAGCGGCCCCGCGGTCCTCCTGTGCTACTTCGACGTACGCGACGGTGTCGTCGTTCTCAGAGACGGTGACGTTGTACACCGCGGCCGGCGCGAGCGCGTTGGCCACGAAGTCCTCGGCCGTCTCGGCGGCTTCGACGAGTTTGACCTCGCGGCCGAGGCGTTCCTCGACGTGCTCGACCGTCTGGCCACCGGGACCGATGGCGTCGGCCATCTCCCCGCGCTTGACCAGATACACCACCTGGTCGTGGTCCTCGTCGACGACGCAATCCCGGACGGTGACGGCTGCCTCGTCCTCGAAGAGGGCGACCAGTCGACGCGCTTCGTCCGAGAGTTCGACCCGCATCAGTCCTGGGTCGTACCCATCCGGAGATTGACGTCGCCGGTGCCGAGTTTGATCGGCTTCCCGACGATGACGTTCTCCGTGACGCCGTCGAGTTCGTCGACCTCGCCGTGGATGGCGGCGTCGAGCAGGTGGTTGACGGTCACCTCGAACGCTGCACGGGCGAGCACGGAGTCTTTCGACCCCGAGATGCCGTGGCGGCCGATGGACTCGATGGTCCCCTCGTTGGTCATGATGTCGGCCACGAGCATCAGGTGGCGGACGTTCACGTCGTCGAGCCCCTGCTCTTCGAGCGTGTTCATCGTCTCGTTGATGAGCGTCTCGCGGGCCGCTTCGACGCCGAGTTCCCGGTAGATCTCGTGGATGTTGTTACACGTCGTCCGGGAGGCATCGACGCCCTCGATGTCCAGCACTTCGCCGAAGTCAGAGCCCTCGGTGTAGAGGACGAACTCCTCGCCGTTGTCGGTCTCCTCCTTTCGGATGACGACGCGGGTGATCTCCTCGATCCCCTTGAACACGATCTCCCGCAGCTCCTCGACCAGCTGCAGCAGGTCGCGGTAGCTGGGTTCCTCCGGCCCGAACTCGATAACCGTGCCGGCCTGCCGGGTGGAGACGCCGAGGTTCGATTCGATGGTCTCGGCGATTTCCTCGGCGATGGCGTCCGTGTCGTTGACCGTCGGCCACCGCTCCAGCAGGGTGTCCTCGTTGAGGTCGATCTCGACGAGCATGTCCGCGACGTTCGTCGAGATGTCACCCAGCGCGAGGATGCGCGTCGCCTCGATCTTCCAGACGACCTCGTGGGCGCGCTCGCGGTCCTCGGCGTACTCCTCGTCGAGGTGGACCGTCATCATCGGCGTGTCCGGCGTCTTCCGGGCGTCCACCAGCTCGATGAGCCGTGGCAGGCCCTGGGTCACGTCGATCTCGGCGACCCCCGCGTAGTGGAACGTGTTCATCGTCATCTGCGTTCCCGGTTCGCCGATGGACTGGGCCGAGACGGTCCCGACCGGGTCCAGCGGGTCGACGCGGGTGTCGAGGTAGCGGGACTCGACGGCTTTGGCGATGCGGTCGGCGTCGTCGACGCCCACGCCGCGTTCCTCGATAGTGCTGTACACTTCGTTTTTCAGCCGTCGCGGCAGCTCAGTGTCCTCGACGACGGCCTCGATGTCTGCTGATACGTCGTGTGCTGTCATTGTTAGTCGTCACCCTCGGCCATCCACCAGTCGTCCGCGTGCTCCGAGAGGTTGGTCCGCTCGGTCCGCGTACCGAGGAAGCTCTCTTTCTGCTTCTCGCTCTCGAACTCCTCGTCGAGGACGCTGTCGGCGATCTGCTCGACGTCGACGGCGTCGCCCTCCTGACTGGAGGAGACGTCGACCGGCGACGTGCCGTCCTCGCCGAACTCGAACTGGACGATGGTGTCCGAGGTGTCCCGGACGGTCCCGTCGTACTGCGTTTCGAGTTCGGACAGGGCGTTGATGAGCCGGCGCTGCAGGTACCCGGACTTCGACGTCCGGACGGCCGTGTCGACCAGGCCCTCGCGACCACCCATCGCGTGGAAGAAGAACTCCTTCGGGCCGAGCCCGGAGCGGTAGGACGCCTCGACGAAGCCGTGGGCGTCCGCCGACAGGTCGTTCTCCTCGAAGTGCGAGAGCGTGCGGTTCTCGTAGCCGCGGTTGATCCGCTCGCCCCGAACTGCCTGCTGGCCGACACAGCCGGCCATCTGGGTCAGGTTCAGCATGGACCCACGCGCACCGGACTCGGCCATGATGACGGCCGGGTTGTCCTCGCCGAAGTGGTCCTCGGCGATGTCACCGGCGGAGTCACGCGCCTTGCCCAGCGTCTGCATGATCTTCATCTCCAGCGTCTCGTCGACGGTCCGACCGGGCAGCGATTCGAGTTCGCCGCGCTCGTAGGTCTCGATGAGTTCCTCGACGCGGTCGTACGCGCTGTCGATGGCGTCGTTGATCTGCTCTTCCGCTTCACGCGGGATGGACTCGTCGTCGATGCTGATGGAGAACCCGAAGTGCATGATCGACCGCATCGCCAGCGCCGAGACCTCGTTGACCAGAATCCGGGCGCGGGTCCGCGAGTAGTCCTTGGCGATGGTGTCGACGATTTCGCCCCCGAAGGCCCCGACGGCGTCCTCGTCGATGGTGCCGCCGGTCATCTGGCCGTCCTCGACGACGACCGTGTCGCCGGCGGAGGACGTGAACTCCAGGTTCAGGTCGTCGGGCAGCAGTTCCGAGAACAGGGAGCGGCCGGTCCAGTACTCCTCGCCGTCCTCGTCGACGCCATCGGCCTCGGGCAGTTCGTCGATGCGGGTCGCCCGGAGCAGGTCAAGCGCCTGCGTCTCGTTGAACTTCGGATTGGTGTGGGTCAGCAGGTAGGTCCCGCTGATGTGGTCCTGGATCGCGCCGATGATGTTCTCGCCGAAGCGCGGGGAGAGCATCTGCTCCTGCACGCGCATGAGGACGCGGGCCTCGGCCCGGGCTTCCTCGTTTTGCAGTGCGTGCATGTTCATCTCGTCCCCGTCGAAGTCAGCGTTGTACGGCGGACAGACCGTCGTGTTCAGCCGGAACGTCTTGTACGGCATCACGACGACCTCGTGGGCCATGATAGACATCCGGTGCAGCGACGGCTGGCGGTTGAAGATGATGATGTCGCCGTCGACCAGATGGCGGGACACTTCCCACTCCGCTTCGACCTTCTCCGCGAGTTCCTCGCAGTTCTTCTCGGTCACCTTCAGCCGGCGGCCGTCCGGCCGCTTGACGTAGTTGGCACCGGGGTGTGCCTCGGGTCCGTTGGAGACGTATCGGCGGGCCTCTTCCAGATTGCGCTCGGTGACGTTCATCGTCTGGGTCATCTCCTTGGCGACCCGGTCCGGGACGCCGACCTCGTTCAGCGAGAGCGTCGGGTCCGGCGAGATGACGGTACGAGCGGAGAAGTTCACACGCTTCCCGGACAGCGAGCCGCGGAAGCGGCCCTCCTTGCCTTTCAGGCGCTGAGAAAGGGTCTTCAGCGGCCGGCCGGAGCGGTGTCGCGCCGGCGGCGTGCCCGAGATCTCGTTGTCCATGAACGTGGTGACGTGGTACTGCAGCAGTTCCCAGAGGTCCTCGATAATCAGCTGTGGGGCACCCGCCTCGCGGTTCTCCATGAACCGCTGGTTGATGCGGATGATGTCCACGAGCTTGTGGGTGAGGTCGTCCTCGGAGCGCTGGCCGTTGTCCAGCGTAATCGAGGGCCGAGCCGTCACCGGCGGCACCGGCAGGACCGTCAGAATCATCCACTCCGGTCGGGAGCGGGCCGGTTTCATCCCCAGCACTTCGATGTCGCCGTCCGGGATGTCCTCGAACCAGTCCCGGATGTCGCTGGGCATCAGCTTGTTCATGTCCTCCTCGGTCAGGTCGACCGACAGCGCCTTCTCCAGGGCGCGGCGGTCCTCCTGACGCGGGCGGAACTCGCCGCTGAGGATTTCCTGGACCCGGCTGCTGTCGATGCCGGTCTCCTCGGAGAGCTCTATCGGCGAAATCGGGTCCTCGGACTCTTCCATCGCGGCCGCAATCCGTTCGGGGTAGTCCGAGGCCAGCACGTCTTGGACCTCGTAGTAGGTGGTCGGCTTCTCGTGTTTGATGTCGTACTGCTTCTCGCCGCAGAACGGACAGCGGTCCTTCTTGCGGGCCTGCCGGATGGCGGCCTTGGTCACGTCGTTGAGGTCGCGACCGAGGTCCTGAGTCCGTGTCAGCCGGTCCGCGAACTCGTCGCGCTCGTGCTCGTCGAGACAGAGCCGGGAGCACTCCCGACAGGTCCCGCGCAGGAGGCGGCGGATGAGCTTTGCGAAGCCGACGTGGATGACCGGCGCGGCGAGTTCGATGTGGCCGAAGTGGCCGTTACAGGAGCCGCTGTGCTTCCCGCAGGTCTTGCACTCCAGGCCGGGGTCGATGACCCCGAGCCGCGGGTCCATCAGCCCCATGTCGATGGGGAAGCCGTCGTCGTCGTACGTGTCGGCCGTGATCACTTTCGTGGCCGACATCTCTCGGTACTCCTCTGGGTCCATCAGCCCGAAGCTGAGCTGACCGATTTCCTGGGGCGTCTGTTGTGAGCTCATACTGCGTCCTCCAGTTCGATCCGCGGGGCGATTCCGAGCGCCTTCATCTCGTCGAGCAGGAGCTTGAACGCGTAGGACATCTCGACCTCGTGGATGTCCGTCTCCTCCTCGCAGTTCGGACAGTAGATGCGCCGTTGCTCGACGTTCTCGACGGCGGTCATCCCGCACTGCCCGCAGACGTTGATCCACTCGCGGTCGGACTCGTCGAGCAGGCGCTCCTTGAGCGCCATCGCCGCGCCGTGCCCGATGAGCACGTCCCGCTCCATCTCACCCACGCGCAGGCCACCTTCGCGGGCGCGTCCCTCGGTGGGCTGGCGGGTGAGCACCTGCACCGGCCCGCGCGAGCGGGCGTGCAGTTTGTTCGACACCATGTGGTACAGCTTCTGGTAGAAAATGTCGCCGACGAAGATCTCGGCGTCGATCTTCTCGCCGGTGACGCCGGAGTACATCGTCTCCTTGCCGCTTGAGTCGAAGCCGTGCTCTTCGAGCGAGCCGCGCAGCTCCTCCTCGTCCTCGCCGGTGAAAGCGGTGCCGTCGACGCGGCGGCCTTCGAGTGCGCCGACCTTCCCGCCGATCATCTCGAGGATGTGGCCGACGGTCATCCGCGACGGCAGCGCGTGCGGATTGATGATGAGGTCCGGGACGACGCCCTCCTCGGTGAAGGGCATGTCCTCCTGGGGGGCGATGTGGCCGACGACGCCCTTCTGTCCGTGGCGTGACGCGAACTTGTCCCCGAGTTCGGGGATGCGTTCGTCACGCACTGAGACCTTCGAGAGCTTCGAGCCGTCCTCGCCTTCCATCAGCGTGACCGTATCCACGACGCCGGATTCGCCCGAGCGCATCGTCACGCTCGTCTCCCGGCGCTTCTGGGGCGAGAGGCCGCCCATGTCGTCCGGCTCTTCGAGGAACCGGGGCGGGCTCGTCTTGCCGAGCAGGACGGCGTTCTCGCCGACCTTCGTCTCGGGGTTGACGAGGCCGTCGTCGTCGAGGTGCGTGTACGCTTCCTCGCCGCGTGCGCCACGGACCTCGTCGTCGGGAATCTCGAAGCGGTCCTCCTGACCGCCGGGGTAGCGACGCTCCTCGCCCTCGTAGGTACGGAAGAAGTGCGAACGGGCGAGCGCGCGGTCGACCGACCCCTGGTTCATGACCAGCGCGTCTTCGATGTTGAACCCCTCGTAGCTCATGACGGCGACGACGAAGTTCTGTGCCGCCGGGCGGTCGTCGTAGCCGATCTGTTCGGTGGTCTGGGTCTTGACCATCGATAGCTGCGGGTAGTGCAGCAGGTGCTGGCGCGTGTCCGGACGAATGCGGTAGTTCGCCGACGGTAGGCCGAGCGACTGCTTGATCATCCCCGACCCCATCGTAATCCGGGGCGAGGCGTTGTGTTCGGGGTACGGAATCATCCCGGCACCGATACCGAACATCAGCTGCGGGTCGACTTCCAGGTGCGTGTGTTTCTCCGTGAGTTCGTCCTCGTCGACGCCGACGAGGATGTCCTCCTCCTCCTCGGCGTCGATGAACTCGACGAGGCCGCGTTCGACGAGCTCCTCGAATTCGAGCTCGCCGTCTTTGACCTGCTCGACCTCCTCGTCGGTCATCAGCGGCTCGCCGTCCTCGACGACCAGCAGCGGGCGTCGGGCACGGCCGGCGTCGGCGTTGATGATGACCTCGCCGGTCCGGTTCTTGACCGAGACGTTGACCATCTGGGAGACGTCCCCCCGTCGTCGCGCCTGTCGTACCTGTTCTGCGAGCTGTTCCGGGTCGGGGTGTGTGCCGACCAGACTACCGTTTACGTATACTTTGGCTTCGCGTCCCTGACTCATGTTAATCGTCCGCGGGCTGCTGTTCGATCGATTCGATACCGGGGATGCCCTGGACCCCCATCTCTGCGAGTTCCTGTTTGAGACCCTGTGGGTCCGACACGTCCTGTGACAGCTCCATCGCCTGGGCGAAGTTCTTCACCAGCCCACAGTTGGGGCCTTCAGGCGTCTCGGAGGGACAGATACGACCCCACTGGGTCGCGTGCAGGTCCCGTGCCTCGAAGTGGGGCTGAGAGCGACTGAGCGGCGAGCGCAGTCGCCGGAGGTGTGACAGCACCCCCATGAAGTCGGTCCGGTCGACCAGCTGACTCACGCCGGAGCGGCCGCCGACCCAGTTCCCCGTCGCGATCGGGTGTTCGAGTCGCTCGGTCAGCACGTCCGAGCGAACGACCGTCGAAACGGAGAGCTGACGGTTTCGCATGTTGGCCCGTTCGAGCTGGTACTTCACGTCCCGGGCGAGCTTGTTCAGCGCCGTCCGGAACAGGTCGGTCATCAGGTCGCCACTGACCTTCAGCCGCTTGTTGGCGTAGTGGTCCTTGTCGTCGGATTCGCGGCGTTCGAGTGCGAGCTCGAAGCACGCCTCGGCCATCCGACAGAGGTAGAACGCCTTGTTGATACGGACTTCCTCTTCCTCGACGCCTTCCTCGTGCAGGTGCGGGAGGAGATAGCGGTCGATGACGTAGTTGGCCCGCTTGAGCTGGTAGTTCTTGCCCTGGCCGGAGGCGACACGCTTGCCCAGCGTCTCGATGGCTTCCTCGGTCGTCTGGACCTCGGCCTCCTCCAAGTTCTCCAGCATGAACTTCACAATTTCCGGGTCCTCGCTGACGCGGTGGACGATCTCCTCGTCCGACTCCAGCCCCAGCGCGCGGACCAGCGTGACGAAGTCGATACTGCCCGAGACGGACGGGAACGAGACTTCCAGCAGCCCGTCCCGCGTTCGTTCGCACAGCACCAGCGCGCGGTAGCCACGGCGCTGGGAGAACGTCTTGGCGACCTGCACCTCGTCGCCGTACTTGGTGTCGTACTCGGCCAGAATCTTGTTCGGGGCGAGGTCCTCGCTGGTCATCAGCACCCGCTCGGAGCCGTTGACACAGAAGTAGCCACCGGGGTCTGCGGGGTCCTCGCCGATGTCGATGAGCTCCTCGTCGCTGAAGCCCGCGATGTTGCACTTGTTCGAACCGACCATGATGGGCATTCGCCCGATCTTGGTTTCGGTCCGGTCGACGACTTCCTCCGGTTCCTCCTCGCCGCCGCGGACGATGGCCATCTCCATGAACACCGGCGCGGAGTAGGTGATGTTACGGAGCCGGGCTTCCTGGGGGTACAGCAGTTCCTCGCTGCCGTCGGCCTCGCGAACCCGTGGAGTGACGACGCGGACGTCGCCCAGTTCGACCCACACCGGTTCCTGCCCTTCCTTGTCACCGATGTCAGTCTCGATTGTCTCTTTCTCGTCGACGACCTGCTGCATCCCTCTGTCGAGGAAGGCGTTAAACGAGCGGAAGTGATGTTCGGCGAGCCGTTCCTTGGCGAAATATTCACGCGATATAGCGCGGCGATCTTGTGTGTCCATTATTCTACCACCAGTCGATACACGACGGCTTCATCCGTCGTTCTGGAGTCGCGGACGATCCGAACCACGTCACCGACTTCGGCGTCATCGGGCAGCGCCTTGTCGGTGCGCTTGATCTTCGGAAGGTCCGTCTTCTTGATTTCATACTCGGTGAGTACTGCTTCGAGGTCGTCCTCGTCGACGACACTGTGGTCTGGGACGAGGTCGTGTTGACTTACATCTACCATGTGTGTGCGTGTGCGTTTGGCCTGCTGCTGGAGAAGGTGGCTGTCACGAGATACTACAGGGCCGTACTGTCGGGGTGCATATAACACTTACCAAGTCGCTCTGCTGTGGCTATCGGACCCGCCCATCCTCGCGGACTGCGGGCGTGTTTGCTCCTACCAACCACATGAAGTAGACCGGACATAGAACTTTGGGTCCCGTCATGTGCACTCATCCCGGGGCGGGTTTCTTTGGAAAGTCTTAATACTGCCACCAGGGTACGAAGAAACGCAACGAAGGCCCGGATGGTGTAGTGGCCCATCATACGACCCTGTCACGGTCGTGACGCGGGTTCAAATCCCGCTCCGGGCGTTCCTATTGCGACCAAAACTGACGGGCACCGTGCAGTGTGTGCCCGTAGGCTGCCCGGATGGTGTAGTGGCCCATCATACGACCCTGTCACGGTCGTGACGCGGGTTCAAATCCCGCTCCGGGCGTTCCTATTGCGACGAACAAATCTGTGAGTCGCAAATCCGTAGCGAGCGGATTTGAATCACGCAAACGCGAGCGGAGCGAGCGTTTGCCCGGGTTCAAATCCCGCTCCGGGCGTTTCTCTGAAGTTGACTCGACAAGCGACGCGGTTCATCGCGGCGAGATCGTTCTACAGCTCCACACAGTACACGCTTTAGTAGCCGTCCAGTAGACAGTAACCACCGTCTACTGGCCGAGAAAACAGCACATACTGATATCACAAACGCAGGACAACAGCAGACGTCCGGGGAAGTGCCCCCTTGGCCTGTCATAGTGTCCGTCCACCGGGGTCGGACGTGCTATCACTTCACGCGGGATGGCATATGTTTTGTGTTGGTTGTAAGGCGTGCCGATTGGCGGCTGCCAGCGACAAACTGTTTACGAGGCCCCGCAAAAGAGGGGCCATGGAGGACGTGGATGGCGAGGAAATGCCCGGCGCGATCGTCGAGGCGTTCCTCGAACGCGAGGAGGGCGTCCGGGCGCTGCTTGAGGAACTGGAAAAGCTCACTATCGAGGGCCGCCACGAGGAGGTCCGCGACCGCGTTCGCAATCTGGCCGACAGCGACGAGTCGGTGTTTTACACGGTGGCCTTTAGCCTCACCAACTCGCGGCAGTTCTTCGGCGACGTGGAGGCACAACTGGACGTGACCGCCGCGGACCGGCTTCGGGACCTCGCCGACACGTTTCCCGCGCTGGCCGAGCCGTTCAACATCGTCCGAACGGAGCGAGCGGACGACCGCCTCAATCCGGTGACGGACACGAGCTACGCGGTGAGCTACCACCGCGGTGTCGAGTCGCCGATGGTGACCTACAGCCCGCTGTCGGGCGAACAAGAGCTGTACGAGTCCCGCGGGACGCCGAGTGAAGTGTTGCGGGTCGCGTCCGACCTCACGGGCGCGACGACCGACGCGCTTGACGTGGCGATGGACAACGACTACTCTGTCAACACGGAGGAACTGAGCGCACTCATCGACCGCCGAGAAGAACTGGAGACAGAGCTGAGCAAGCTCCGGGACCAGCTCGACGAGCTTCGCCGGACGCCGGTTTCAGACGAGTAACGACTGGTGGTGCGGAGATAGTCATAGAGCGGTACGGAGAGCAAACCCGAGTCGCAGTGCCGCAACTGGGGCGTTTATGTGTCACGACCGTAAATGCACAGATACGATTTGCTATGGGAATGGACCGACTAGAAGATCAGGTCGAGAAGGAGGGGCGGGACCTGTCGATCCTCGAAGCCGTCATCGAGAACGGGCCGATCGGCATCGTTCGGCTCGCCGAGGAGACAGGGGTCCCGAAACACAAGGTGCGGTACTCGCTGCGGATGCTGGAAGACGACGAACTCGTCGAGCCGACGCCGCAGGGAGCGATTCCGGTGGACAACATCGACGAGCGGGTCGCAACGATCAACGACGGCATCGACCGACTGGTCGAGCAGCTGGACGGACTGCGGGACGTGTTTTCGTCCACAGAGTAGCGCCGCCGGACGAGCAGTCGGCACCCGTTTCCGTGGCAGCAACCCTTTTCGACCGTCGACGTGATGCGTCGGTATGGATGTCGCTCTCATCAGCGATTCGCACATCCCGTCCCGGGAGCACGAAATCCCGCCGTCGTTCCGGGAACGCATCGAGGTCGCCGACCACGTCATCCACGCCGGTGACTTCGACAGCAAGGGGGCGCTCGCTGACATCCGCCACATGGCGACGGAGCTGACCGCCGTTTCGGGCAACATCGATCCGCAGATCGGGCTGCCGGACCGGGCGACAGTCGAACTCGGCGGCGTTACGTTCGTCGTGACACACGGCACCGGATCGCCGCGGGGCTGGGCGGACCGCGTAGCGGCTGCGGTCCGGGACGAAGCCGATAGCAGTGCCGTCGGCGTCGCCGGCCACACCCACGAACTGACAGACGCCGTCCACGAAGGTGTGCGGCTCCTGAATCCCGGCAGCGTCACGGGCGCATCGCCGGCCAGCCGACCGACGATGCTGACGGCGACGGTCGAGGATGGCACGCTCGACGTGAGCCAACACGAGCTGTAAGGCCACAGGGCTCTCGCGGTTCGTTCCCGCGTACCGGCAGCTATTGCCACTGTTGGCCGCCTTTGCAGCGAACGCGGGTCTTTTTCCCGCAGGGACCGCAGAACCGGTATGGAAGTCTTCGCGGTCGAGGGGCTGCCCGAGGTCCGCCCCGGAGACGACGTGGCGGAACTGCTCGTCGAGCAGGCCGACCTCCGGGACGATGACGTGGTCTGTGTCGCCAGCACTATCGTTTCCAAGGCCAACGGACGCGGCCGGTCGCTGTCGTCGTACGAGCCAGGCGAGCGTGCCGAACGCATCGCGGCGACCATCGGAGATATCGCCGACGAGGAGAAGGACCCGCGGATGGCCCAGGCGATACTCGATGAGTGTGAAGAGGTGCTGGTCGAAGCCCCCTTCATCCTCGGCGTGACGAAGTTCGGGCACATCACGGTCAACGCGGGTATCGACCGTTCGAACGTGCCCGGCGCGGACCTCCTCTTGCTCCCCGAAGACCCGACGGCGGAGGCCGAAGCGATCCGCGATGGTATCCGCGAACGGGTGGGCGTCGAACCCGGCGTCATCGTCACCGACACGTCCGGCCGGCCGTTCCGTCTCGGGCAGCGCGGCGTCGCGCTGGGCTGGGCCGGCCTCCCCGCCTCGCGGGACTGGCGGGGCGAACGCGACCGCGACGGCCGCGAACTCGAGGCCACCGTCCAGGCCGTCGTCGACGAACTCGCCGCCGCGGCCAACCTCGTCACCGGCGAAGGCGACGGCGGGACACCCGCCGCAGTCGTCCGCGATTTCGACTTCGGCGACCACGCGGGCAGCGAGCAGCTGTTCCGCGACCCGGAGAACGACGTAGTCAGACAAGCACTCAGAGAATGGTCATATGTACGCGATTGAACTCACCCCGGAACACCCGGTCGCACAGCTCGCCTCGTTTGCCGAACAGGCCGAATCGAACGCGCTCGACGCCGTCTTTGTCAGCCATCACTACAACAACCGCGACCAGTTCATGACGCTGACCGCGATGGCCGAGCGGACCGAGGAGGTGCTGCTCGGCCCCGGCATCGCCAACCCATACGAGACGCACCCGGTGACGCTGGCCTCGCGGGTGGCGACACTGGCGGAACTGAGCGACGGTCGGGCCGTCTTCGGTATCGGGCCGGGCGATAAGTCGACGCTCAGCAACCTCGGCTTTGGCCACGACGACGCCCTGCGTCGCGTGCTTGAGACGTTCAAGACCGCACGGAAACTCTGGGACGGCGAGCGCGTCGACCACGACGGGACGTTCGAAGCGGTCGACGCCGGGCTGAACTACGAGGTCGGCGATATTCCGGTGTACGTCGGCGCGCAGGGACCGCACATGACCCGGATGTCGGCGAAGCACGCCGACGGCGCGCTGTACAACGGGGCGCATCCGAAGGACCTCGCGTGGGCACGCGAGCAAGTAGAGGAGATGGCCGACGAGCGGCCCGAGGAGTACGGCGAGTTCGACCTCGCAGCCTACGCCAGCGTCTCGGTCGCCGAGGACGAGGCCGAAGCGCGGGAGGCCGCCCGGCCACCGGTCGCATTCGTCGCTGCGGGATCGCCACCGCCGGTGCTCGACCGCCACGGCATCGACCACGACACTGCCGACGACATCGGGCAGGCGATTTCGGCCGGCGAGTTCTCGGCCGCGTTCGAGGGCGTGACCGAGGCGATGCTGGACGCGTTCTGTATCGCCGGGACGCCGGAGACGGTGGCCGAGCGGACGGCGGCGTTAGAAGAACACGCCGACAGCGTGGTGTTCGCGTCGCCGCTCGGCCCGGATGTCGAGGCGGCTATCGATCTGCTTGGGGCGGCGCTCGACCGCCGGAGCCGCTGAACAGCGACAGCACGGCCCCCAGCGAGAGGTACCCGAAGAAGGCGACCGAGACGGTCGTGATGACCGCTCCGACGGCGAGCATGAGCGCCGCCAGCGGGTCGTTCAGTGCCACGTCGATGAACCAGCCGGGCATGTCGATGATGCTCTGGAGCAGTTCCGACAGCAGTCCTTGCATTACCTGAACGTTAGCGTGGCCCTACTTTGCGTTTGCGTTCCCGGCGGGCGGTGTCCTACTGGCGCTGATACTGTCGGCTGTAACTTCGTGAGGATATTCGCCACCCCGACTTGGCGATATTCGCCGCGTGATTACAGCCGACAGTATGAACAGCGAGGGTTTTGGGCCTCCCGACACTGGAACGAGATATGAGCGTTCGCGAGGAGTTCGACGAGTGGGCGGCCGAAGGCAAAGACAGAGGGATGGAGGACCGGCACTGGCACACCGCCAAGCACGTCCTCGCCCGGATGCCGGTCGAACCTGGTGATACGGTGCTCGACCTCGGGACGGGCTCGGGCTACGCGCTCCGCGCGCTCCGGGACACGAACGACGCCGGCCCCTGCTACGGGCTCGACGGGTCGCCGGAGATGCTCCGCAACGCCCGCGAGTACACCGACGACGACGGGATCGGGTTCCTGCGTGGCGACTTCGACGCGCTGCCGTTTGCGACCGACAGCATCGACCACGTGTTCTCGATGGAGGCGTTCTACTACGCCAGCGACCCGCTACACACCCTCGAAGAGATCGCGCGGGTGCTGCGACCGGGCGGGACCGCCAACATCGCGGTGAACTACTACGAGGAGAACGTCCACTCCCACGAGTGGCAGGAGTTCATCGACATCGAGATGACCCGCTGGAGCGGCCCGGAGTACCGAGAGGCGTTCCGAAAGGCGGGTCTGGCCGTGGCCTCACAGGACACCATCCCCGACCGCGAGGTCGAGATCCCGCCGGCGGATGCGTTTCCCACAGACGAGTTCGAGACCCGCGAGGCGATGGTCGAGCGCTACCGCGAACTGGGGACGCTGCTGACCGTCGGCGTCGCCACCGAATAACGGTCGGGAAGCGGCCCGTCAGAACACGGATGGAGGCGGAACGACCGACAGAGTATTTTGTGACTGCGGGCAAAACCAAGGTGTATGGCCGAAGACGCCTCGCTGGATGACTTTCTCGATAGCAGCGAGAGCGAGGACGAGGGCGGTGACGGTATGTCTGCGGGAGACGGGACTGCAGAGACGGAAAGCGAGGCCCCCGACGCCGACGCCTCGACTGACGCGGTCGAACCGGCCGTGACAACGTACGCGTGGTCGCCCGAGGGAGCGGCCTGCGCCGAGTGTGGCGAAGTCGTCGAGCGGCGGTGGACGCAGGACGGCGTCCTCGTCTGTGGGGCCTGTAAGTCCTGGTGAACCGCGCTACCGGCCGTAAATCGGATGTGTGTGGACCTCACGCATCCACAGAGTTACATACGCTCACGCCGTAGTGATGGCCATAACCGAACGGCCCGGAGCATGTGGCAACCCACACAAGATACTTACTGGTCGATGGGGCAGAATATTCCACCAGTCCCCGTGCCAAGCCGTCGTCCCACGAGACCGCGACTATGACAGACACTGACACCTCACGCAGTCAACAGTCGGACAGTCCCCTCCGTGACGCGACACGCGTCGCCAATCAGGTGATCGAGAACGTCGAGCAGGTCATCGTCGGACAACACGACGCTATCGAGCACATCGTGACGGCAGTGCTCGGCCGCGGACACGTCCTGCTTGAGGACGTTCCCGGCGTCGGCAAGACGATGCTGGCCCGCTCCGTCGCCGCTTCCTTCGACGGCGAGTTCAAGCGCATCCAGTTCACGCCCGACCTCCTGCCGACCGATGTGACCGGCGTCAACGTCTACAACCAGAAAACCCAGGAGTTCGAGTTCCGGCCCGGCCCCATCTTCGCCAACGTCGTCCTCGGCGACGAGATCAACCGTGCACCGCCGAAGACGCAGTCGGCGCTGTTAGAGGCGATGGAGGAACAGCAGGTGTCCGTCGACGGGACCACACATCCCGTGCCACAGCCGTTTACCGTCATCGCCACGCAGAATACGGTCGAGCAGAACCGGGCCTACGACCTTCCGATGGCCGAACTCGACCGGTTCATGACGAAGCTCCACCTCGGGTACCCGGACGAGGCGGCGGAGACGGAGATGCTGGGTGACGTGGTGGGGCAACATCCCATCGAGGAACTCACGTCGGTCGCCACCCTCGAAGCGCTGTCCGCCGCTCGGGAGACGGTGGCAGAGGTGACCGTCGAAGAGCCGATACGCTCGTACGCGACCCGACTGGCGCGGTACACCCGGGAGAACGCACAACTGGGCGTCAGCCCGCGGGGGAGCATCTCGCTGCTGCGGGCGGCACAGGCCCGGGCCGTCCTCGACGGGCGCAGTTACGTCATCCCCGACGATATCCAGACGGAAGCGCCGGTCGTCCTCCCACACCGCATCCGCACCGAGAGCAGCGAGCAGGACGCCCGGGCACTCGTCGCGGAGGCACTCGATACCGTCTACGTCGAATGAGACCGACACGCCGCGGTTTCGCCGTCCTCGCCGTCGCCGTCGCCGCCCTGCTTATCAGTGCCAGATTCGGCCAGCCCGGGCTCACCGCCGTCGCCGGCCCGCTGTTCGTCGGCGTGTTCGCCGCCGCGGTCCAGGTTCGCTGGAGTGACGCGCCGACCGTCGAACGGGGCCGGCTCCACCGCGGCTTTCCCGGCGAGACGAAGCCCGTGGAGTTCCGCGTCGACGGCAGCGGCATCGCAACGGTCACCGACCGGCTCTCTGAGGGATTAAAGGGGGAGACGACCGTCACTAAATCCCTGCCCGCGACGGTGACCTACCGAGTCACCTACACGGCCCGGGGCGAGCAACAGGTCGGCCCCGTCGAAGCGACGGTGACGGACGCGCTGGGGCTCGTTGCGGAGCGGTACACTATCGAGAGCAGGACAGCCGTACTGGTGTATCCCCCCGTTTACCGGCTGGGCGGGACGGACGCGTTCGCGCGAACGTTCACGCCGGAGAGCGAAGACCGGCAGTCGTTCGACCGACTGCGGGAGTACGTCAGCGGGGACTCGCTGCGGGACGTCCACTGGAAATCCAGCGCCAAGCGCGAGGACCTGCTGGTCAAGGAGTTCACCGACAGCCGAAGCGACCGGACCCTGCTCGTTGCTGCGGAAGCCCAGCGGGGCCACGCCGACGAGATGGCCGCCGCAGCGGCGACTATCACGATGGCTGCGCTGGAGAGTGGTCTCGCGGTCGAACTCGCCGTCCCGAACGGCGCGGTCGAGCAGGGGTACGGCGACACCCACCGGACGCGACTGCTCGAACTGTTGGCCCGGGCTGACGCGGGCCGGACCGACCGGGCGGACGACGCCGACGTGGTGGTCACGGCCAACGGCGACGGCGTCACGGTGTCGGTCGACGGCCGCCGCCAGTCCTTCGCCGACGTGACCGCCAGTCGGGACAACCCCATCGCGGGCGAGGTGAGCGGATGAGCGCCGCCGCGGTCCGCGACCGGCTCCCCTGGAGCGGGTCCCGGATACTGGCGCTGCTTGCGTCGGCGCTGGCTATCGGCGCGCCGCTACGGACGATGTTCTACCTCAGCGACGTGGTCGGCGACCCGACCCTGTTTCTGGCGCTCACCGCGCTCTCGCTCGTCGGTGCGACGCTGCTGGCCCGCGTGCTCAGACCGCCCCTCGCGGTCGCTGTCGGCGCGGTGCTGTTCGCCGGCGGGCTCGGCGCGTACATCTTGAACCTCTCGACGGACCCGGCGGTGACGGAGCTGCTGGCCGACACCGCCGCCCTGCTGACCGGGCGGTCGCTGCTGCAGATCGCCAAGGTCAGGCTGTGGGTGCTGTCGTTCGCGCCGGCACCGGTGTTTCTGACGTGGTACTTCGCCCTGCGGCGCTGGTACGTGACGGCGACAGCGGCGGCCGGCACAGCGCTCGCGTTTTTCGCCCTGACGACCGATGCCGGCGTGGTGACCACGCTGCTGGGCGTGGTCGGCATCGCGGCGACGATCGGCTTCGGGACGCTCGATACGCTGTCGGCGGACGAGCCGGCTGACATGACGAAGCGGCCCGACGCGATGTCCGGCGGTGACGAGACGGGACACGCAGGCGACGACAGTGAGGGCATCGACACCGGTCGGCGCGCCGTTCTCGAACAGCTGGCGGCGATAATCGTCGTCCCAGCGGCGCTCTCGCAGGTGCCGATCACCCGGGATAGTTTGCTGTCGTACGACGACGGGTCGGACGGCCAGACTGTCGAGGGGAGCCTCTTCGACGCCGGGGAGTCCCTCTCAGTGCTCGGGAGCATCTCGCTGACGCCGGAGATACGGTATACGGTCGAAAGCGAGGAGCCGCGCTACTGGCGAGTCGCCTCCTATGACCGCTACACCGGCGACGGGTGGGTTCGGACGGGCAACCCCCGTCCGTACGACGGTCAGCGCCTCGACTCCCCGGAGGGAGAGACCCGAACGCTTCGCCAGGAGTTCCAGGCGGAATCGACCATCGGCACGGTCCCGGCCGCCTGGAGACCAGTCCGCTACTCGGGGGAGCCGTCAGTGTCGGTCTCCAGCGAGGGCGGGTTCCAGCCGGACGGCACGCTGTCGGCGGGCGACAGCTACGAGGTCAGGAGTGAACTGCTCGTAGCAACCCCGGACGGGCTGCGCGGGGCCGGCACCGACTACGACGGCGTGACCGCGGAGCTGTACACCCAGCTTCCAGACAGCACGCCGGACCGGGTCACTGAACGGACATCTATCCTCACTGCGAACGCCGAAAACCCCTACGAGACGGCGCTAGTCGTCGAGCGGTGGTTGCAGGAGAGCAAGGGCTACTCGCTCGAGGTCGACCGACCCGGCTTCAACGTCGCCGACGCCTTCCTCTTCGAAATGGACGAAGGGTACTGCGTCTACTTCGCGACGACGATGGTAACGATGCTCCGGACCCAGGGCATCCCGGCGCGCATGACTGTCGGCTACACGTCCGGCCAGCGTATCGAGGAGAACCGGTGGGTCGTCCGCGGGCTCAACTCCCACGCCTGGGTCGAGGTGTACTTCCCCGGCCAGGGGTGGGTGCAGTTCGACCCGACGCCGTCCGGGCCACGCGAGGAAATCCGACAGCAGCGTATCGAGGAGGCGAGTTCGGACGAATCGTCGCCCACTGTCGGCGACGGTGTCCCCGTAGAACGGTACACTCCCTCCGACACGTCGACGCCCGCCCCGCTGACCGAGACCAACGGTACCGAGGCCGAGCCGACTGAGACGCCAACGGCCACAGAAACCAGCACACAAACCGGCACTGCAGCGGAGCCGGGCTCGGGCGAATCGGGACTGAGCCTGCCGGCGCTCCCATCACGCGAGGAGATGACGCTCGGTGTCGTCGCCCTGCTCGGCATCGCAGCGGGCGCACGCCGGTCCGGACTCAGCGAGCGGGCCTACCGGGCGGTGTGGCTGCGATACCAGCGCCGCGTTGACCCCGAGACCGACGTCGAACGGGCGTTCCAGCGGGCCATGTACGTCCTCGCGAAGGAGCACCGGGCCCGTAATGGCGGTGAGACGGTGCGGGCGTATCTCGACGCGATAGGGGCCGACAACCGTGTCCGTCGGCTGGCGACGCTCCGGGAACGGCTCCGGTACGGCGGCGAGGTCGACGAAGCGATTGCCGACGAGGCCGTCGAAATCGCCGATGGAATCGTCTCCGACCGGTAGTCCCCGACAGTGTTTAATAGGTCGTGTTCGTAGGCGCGATTGTAATGTCGGAAGTCTGCTCGACGTGCGGGCTGCCTGAGGAGCTCTGCGTCTGTGAGGACGTCGCTAAGGAGTCCCAGGAGATTAACATCCGCATCGACGAGCGCCGTTACGGGAAGGAGGTAACGATTATCGAGGGATTCGACCCGAAAGACGTCGACATGGACTCGCTGTCCTCGGACCTCAAATCGAAGTTCGCCTGCGGTGGCACTGTTGAGGACGGGCAGATAGAGCTCCAGGGCAATCACACGGGCCGCGTCGAGGATTTCCTCCGCGACAAAGGTTTCAACGTCGCCTGAACTCCTGACTGCCAACGGTTCTCGTGAGAGCGGCGTGGCAAGCCGTTGCTGTGACCTGCTCGCTGGTTTTCACTGTGGCCTGCTTGCCAGTATCCACCGCGGCCGACCACGAGTGGTCACGTCCAGAACCGTTTTTGTGCCCTCGTAAGGATTTTCGAAAGCGACCGGCCGAGATCGTTGTTGTTACGTGATACCAACGCCCATGATCGGCGGTCAACTATTTCAACCATGGGGCGGTAACTGTTCGCAATGTTCGTTGTACCCCGGCGGGTGGTGGCCGTCGGACTCGTGGTTCTTCTCCTCGGTGGGGGAATCACGCCGCTTCCGGTGGCGGCGACCCCGGATCACGGCACGGTGACCGGGGCAAGCGCCGAAACGGTGGCCGGCGTAGACGGCGAGAACGGCACGTGTCAGGCGGACATGGCATCGGAGCAAGATAGCAGTGGGACAGTCGAGACAACAGCCACTGTCGAGTCGAACGGCCCGGTGGTCCGGGTAGGAAGCGCCGATACGCGCCACCGCCAGCCGCGAGGACAGGGTGGGGACACAGTCGGGGCAGCCGCCGCGACAGCGGCCAACATGGAGACAGGGGCAGCCACGTCGGGTGCGACACAGACCGACGACGGTGACGTAATTCGGCAGACACAGACCTACGCGCGTGTGCCGGAGGAGCCGGGCGAGGTCGCAGTGACGCTGACCTACGAGGTCCCGGACCGGGTCGTCGACCTCGAAACACACGTCCCGGCGGCGGCGACGGTAACCGAAACGGAGGGGTTCGAGCGCGTCAACGAGTCCGTCTACGAGTGGGACGAGGCGACGGATCCGGCGACGATCAGCTACCGCATCAATCCGAACCAGACAATCGAAAAAAGCGGGCCGGAGGGGGCAGAGGGCCGGTATCTCAGCGTCGATACCGGCGACTGGGCGCTGCTCACGCGGTCACTGACGCCAACGCGCTGGCGCTACACTGGCCAGGAGCCCGTCAGGTACAACCGCACGGTCCGGACGGCAGGACCGGGGGCAGCGGGCGAAGAAGTCGTGTACCTCGGCGAGGTAGCGACCTTCGAGGAGACGGCGCACAACCAGACGTTCACGCTGGCTGTTCCGGAGCGGGCGACGATGACGGCCTCGCCGATTTCCGTTCTCGACTCGATGGCGAACGCGTCGAACGCGCTCCGGGTCGGCGACCGTGACGAGCAGGTGTTCGTCGTCGCCGCGCCGTCCGGGGCCGTCGAGTGGGGCGTCGAAGGGTATCAAATCGGTGACGCTGACATGTGGGTCCAGTCCGGGCAGTCGCTCGATACCGCCAACAACGTCTGGCTCCACGAGTACGTTCACAGCCGGCAGGCCTACGAGACGACGCGGGAGACGCGATGGACGGTCGAGGGCTGGGCGACGTACTACGCCGCCGTCCTGACGCTGGAACAGGACCGGATCGGGTTCGACGAGTTCCGGGCACAGCTCGCAGCGGGCGGACGGCCCGTCTACAGCGACGTGGCACTGACGGACCGGTCGAGTTGGACGAACGACGCGAACTACAGGAAGGGCGCGCTGGTCGCCGGGCGGACCGACGTCCACATCCGCTCGGCCACTGACCGCAATCAGACACTCCAGACTGTGTTCCAGTCACTGAACGGCTATCGCGATCCGGTCACGCAGTCGCAGTTCCTCACCGAAGTCGAGGCCGCTGGCGGGGCGAGCGTCCGGAACACGACCGCGACGGAGACGGAGACGACGGTGGCAGTGACGATGTGGAACGAGACGACACACCGGCGGTTGTTCGGGTCGATTCCGGCCCGTATCGGCTACGGTCTCCCACCGGTCGACCGTACGGACGCCTACCGCGCAGATAGTGTCTACCGGTCGAACGCATCGGTCGGCGGGAGCGAGCCGGTCCGGCTGGCGACCAACGAGACGCTCGCGGTCGACGCGGTTGTCGAGAACGCCGGCGGCGAGACGGGGGCGTACAACGTGACGCTCGCGGTCAACGAAACCGTCGTCGCCGCGAAACAGGGCCAGATCGAACCGGGGGCACGGACCGAGGTCGAAGTGACACACACGTTTGCCGACCCCGGCCGATACGTGGTTAGCGTCGACGGCGACACCGTCACGGTCGTCGTGTCGGAGCCGGCAGCGGCCGGCGTGACCGACGTCACCGCCAGTCCGCGCGAACTCAGACAGGGCGGCAGGGTCGACGTAGCCGCCACTGTCGCTAACGAAAACGACATTCCCGGAACGGCGGCGATAGCGTTCCGCCGTGACGATGTCGTGTTCGCCGAGCAGCGACTGTATCTCCCGCCGCAAGCGACGACAACGGTCACCCGGACGATCACCCTCGATGAACCCGGGACGGTGTCGCTGTCGGCGGGCGACGGACGGACCACGACGGCGGTCGACGTGATCGTCTTGACCGAGACAGCGGAACCGACACCGGCGCCGACTTCGACGGAGACGACCACAGACACAGGGACCACGACTGCGGAGGGGGACGGTTTTACCGCGTTCATGGCCGGCCTCGCGGTGTTGCTTGCAGCCCTGATCGCCCGACGGCGTGATCGCTAACGAGCCGAAGGGAACAGTTATTGGGGTCGGCCAGCCGTTGTCAACCGTGAACGTCGGAATCGCGTACGCCGTCCTGTCGGCGCTGGTGTTCGGGGTGTACCTGTTCGTTATGAAGCGGTGGTTCACCGAGTACCCGTCGCCGGTGTTCCTGCTGCTTACGTACAGCCTGGTTCCCGTCGTGTACCTCCCGATCGTCTTCATCAGCAGCGAGCCCTTCCTCCCGGCGGGAAACCGCGTCAACGTCCTCGCGTCGGTGCTCGCCGTGACAGCGGTGACGGCAGTGGGACTGCTCACTCTCTTTCGGGCGATCCGCGTCGGCGAAGTCTCCTACGTCTCGCCGATCAGCAAAATCGTCCCCGTGTTCGTGTTACCGCTGGAAGTCGGACTGCTGGGCCAGCACCTCTCGGCGCTGCAGGTCGGCGGCGTCGTCGTCGCGACCGCCGCCGTTTACGTCGCGAACTGGCAGGGGACAGCGTTACTGGCCCCGCTCGAACGGGCCCGGCAATCCCGGCCCGCGCAGCTGGCCCTGCTGTCGGCTGCGACGTTCGCGTTCGTGGACGTGGGCAAGCGGGTGCTGATGCAGGAGTTGGCCATCGAACCGACGACCTACATCCCGGTGATGGCCGTCGGTATCGCCGCGTTGATGGCGCCGCTCGCGTTCCGGTACCAGGTCCCGCCGGGATGGCGGGGGGACCTCCCGAAGTTCGTCGTCGCGGCGATGTTCGTCGCCTACGCGAACCACATCGTGTTGCTGTCCTTCCAGCAACTCCCGGCGAGTATCGTCTCGCCCATCGTCAACGGGCAGGCCATCGTCGCCGTCATCCTTGGCGCGATCATTCTCGATGAGTCGCACTTCCGGGCACGCCTGGCCGCCGCAGGGCTGGCTATCGTCGGTATCGCGATGATATCGGTCGGGTAGAAAGGTTAGGCCGACTTTCGCTCCGAGGAGCAGCCAACCTGTACCGCATAGCTCGATTGAAGCCACGCAGTCGGATTTTCGGTATCATAGACGACGACGTCGCCGCCGCCAGTGGTGAAGCTGCCGTACTGCTCGTCGGAGTCGGTAGTATCGCGCGACGCTGGTTCCATTGTGGTACAAGGGCACATCCGACATAGTGCTACATAAATGTTTCTCAAATGTGGTATGGAGTATTATTAGCATACTAGGACTCGGGCGCATAATATAGTCCAACTGAGAGACCAGCACCGATATGTGGCCGCCGGTGGAGCTATCGGGTATGACACGAGCGGACGCCCCAGTGACGCCGCCAGTCGTGCTGACCGTCGCCGGCAGCGACTCCGGCGGCGGGGCCGGCATCCAGGCCGACCTCAAGACCATCGAGGCCTGTGGCGGCTTCGGGACCAGCGCGATCACGAGCGTGACGGCACAGAACACCACGGGCGTACAGGGCCAGCATCTGCTCCCGACTGAAGAGATCGAGGCCCAGATCGAGGCGGTCGTCGAAGATTTCGACGTGGCCGCGGTCAAGACGGGAATGCTCGCGACGAGCGACGTCATCGATCTGGTCGTCGACCACGCCGCCGACCTGCAGAACCTCGTCGTCGACCCAGTGATGGTGGCAGCGTCGGGCGACCGGCTGCTGGCCGCCGAGGCGGAGGACGCCTACGAGGCCCTCATCGCCGAAGCGGCGGTCGTCACGCCGAACGCCGACGAGGCCGCCGTCCTGACCGGCCGCGATGTCGACGACCCCGAGACCGCGGAACGGGCGGGCCGTGACCTCGTCGAGATGGGGGCCGACAGCGCGCTCGTGAAGGGCGGCCACGTCCCGGGCGACGCCGTCGTCGACACCCTTGTGACCGCGGACGAGGTGACGACGTTCCGCCACGACCGCATCGACACCGAGGCCACCCACGGCTCGGGCTGTACGCTCTCCTCAGCCATCGCGACGCAGCTGGCCCACGGCGACGATCTGCCGACGGCGGTCGGAAGCGGCATCGACCTGCTCGCGAGCGCCGTCCGGTACAACGTCGACGTCGGCGAGGGGCCGGGCGCGGTCCACCACCTCGTCCAAACGCGCAACGATGCCGCGCGATATCCGACGAGCGAGGCTGTCGAGCGGGTTGTGTCGGCACTCGTCGATGCAGACGTGTCGGCGTTAGTCCCCGACCGAGGGATGACCGTCGCCGGCGCGACACCGTACGCAGAGACGCCAGACGCGGTCGCCGCCGTCGAGGGCCGCATCACCCGCACGATGGACGGCATCCGGCCGAACCGCGGCGTCCGCTTCGGCGCGTCGACGACGGTGGCTCGCGCCCTGCTGGCCGCGCGTGAACACGCCCCCTCACTTCGGTTCGCTGTCGACTGCCGGCTGACCGACGCCGTCGAGGACGCGGTAGCGTCGCTCGATGGCGCTGTCGCGACGTGCGACCCCGCCGAGCGACCGGATTCGGTTCCCGACGACGCCACGGCGCGGTGGGGCATCGACCGGGCGTTCGAGACAAGTGACGGAACGCCGGTCGCCGTCATCGGCCGCGAGGGCGTTGGTACCGGCGGGCGCGTGACGCTGCTCGCGGCGGACGCCGACGGCCTCGTCTCCCGGGTGGAGACCATCCACGAGACCGTCGGGGACGGCGCGTAGCGGGCCGGTCGGTCGTGCGCTGTTTCGACACAGACGGTGGCCGCGTTTAACCGCGAGCAACGCATACCCGGACGTATGAGTGAGACACAGTCGAGCGAGCGGATCACGGTCTTCTCGGACTACGTCTGCCCGTTCTGTTATCTCGGACGCGAATCGCTCAGGCAGTACCAGTCGACGCGCGAGGCAGAACTGGAAATCGACTGGCACCCCTTCGACCTCCGGAGCGGGAAGCGCAACCCCGACGGCTCCATCGACCACTCCGTCGACGACGGCAAGGACGAGGACTACTACGAGCAGGCCAAGCAGGGCGTCCGCCGGCTCCAGGAGAAGTACGGCGTCGAGATGGATCTGGATATCGCCACCGACATCGATTCGCTGCCCGCCCAGATCGCCTCCTACTACGTCAAGGAGCACTACGACTACGAGACGTGGCTGACCTTCGACGTGGCCGTTTTCGAGGCCCTGTGGCAGGACGGGCAGGATATCGGCGACGAGGACCTGCTGGTCGACCTAGCCGAGGACGCGGGCGTCGACGGCGACGAGATCCGGTCGGCGCTCGCGGACGACGGCCTCCGGTCTGCGGTCCGCGAGAAGTTCACGGCGGCCAAGCGCCAGGGCATCACCGGCGTCCCGACGTTCGCGTACGACGGCCACGCCGCCCGCGGCGCGGTCCCGCCCGAGCAGCTAGAACGGCTAGTCGAAGGCACCTGAGCGGCGCAGCCGGTCGCTGTACTCGAATAGCAGGAAGCGAACTTACGCGACGCGATTCCGCAGTGACTTGCCGCGGTCGATCCGTTCGATGTTCTCCTGAACGAGGGCCGCGATATCCTCGTGATACCGGTTCGTGAACGCGGCGACGTGTGGCGTTACGATGACCGACTCGTGGTCCCAGAGCGGATGGTTCGCTGGCAGCGGTTCCTCCCAGTGGGCGTCGAGGGCCGCCCCGGCAATCGTCCCGTCGTCGAGCGCGTTCAGCAGCGCGTCCTCGACGACGACAGGCCCCCGGGCGACGTTGACGAGGTAGCTGTCTGTCCGCATCTGTGCGAGGAGAGCGGCGTCGACCATGCCCTCGGTCGCCTCGGTGAGCGGACAACACAGTACGACGAAGCGCGCGTCGGCCACGGCGGTATCCAGTTCGTCGGGCGTGTACACGCGCTGGACGTTCTCGGCGGGGTCGCCGGAGCGGCGAACGCCGATAACGTCCATCCCCAGCGCGTCGACCCGGTCAGCGACGCCCTGGCCGATGGTGCCCAGACCGACCACACACACCCGCTCGCCGGTCAGCGTGAACGGCGCTTCGTACGGCTCCTGGGTCCAGTCGTCGTCGCCCTGTCGGTCCCGGTAGACGTGGAGACGGCGGGCGAACGCCGTCAGGTAACCGACGACAGTCTCCGGGACGGTGTCGCCGTGGATGCCGGTGCTGTTCGTCAGTGCTGTCCCAGTCGCCTCGTAGGCGTCCACGTCGAACTCGTCGTAGCCCGCGCGGACGCCGTGGACCCAGGCGGCGTCCAGAAACGCCTCCCGCGGAGAGAACGTGACGACGCAGTCACTGGTATCGAAGGTTGCGTCGTCGCCGACAACTTCGACAGGGACGCCGAGCCCCTGCAGCGCGGCAACCATCGACTCCAGCGGACAGGCCTTGGCAACCGACTCGTGGACAGCGATTCTGGCGATATCCATATCCGTCCCTGCGCCGGGGGCAGTATAGTCCTTTTCCGGAACGCGGCGAGGCGTCGACCCGATCAGTCCCAGCGGCTTTCGAGTGCGTCGACACGCATCTCGATGTAGCGGCGGGACCACCGCTTCGAGAACCGACGCAGGGGTCCAAAGAGCCTGTCCGTGTCCGCGGCGTCGGCAGAACCGTTTTCATCGTAACTCGACCGGCCGCCCGACTCCATCGGTCCCTCTGGAAAACTCATAACGATACACGTTACCACGGGCTGTGAAATAAATATTAGGGATATTAGGAAACCGGACATATTGTGCGTTTTTGTTCTCTTTGTTAAATATATACCATAATCTTTGATATGAATCCAGACAACAAGGGATTTAAGCGATAATTAACAATTCTGGCTTCACGCGTCAATGACCACGTCGTCACCGTCAAGTCGACTCCAGAAGGGGTTTCTCAAGTACCAGCACGTCTTCGTGTTTCTGGCACCGCTGCTGTTCGTCGTCGGTGTGTACACCGCCGCACCGACGCCTGCGGACGCTGGCACCGGCTACTGGTTCGAGTACTGGTGGCTCTGCATCGCCTTCGTCACCGGTGCGACCATCGTCAATACGGTCGGTATCAGCGGCTCGGCGCTGTTCGTCCCGTTTCTCATCTTCATCTTCCCGCTACTCGCCGGGGAGACGCTGACACCGGAGACACTGGTGAAAGTCGGACTCATCAGCGAATCGTTCGGCCTCTCCAGTTCGGCACTCGCGTTCATCCAGTACGGGCTCGTCGACCGACGGCTCGCACTGAGCCTCGTCCTCGGGAGCGTGCCCTTTGTCATCGCCGGCGCGCTGCTGTCGTTTGTCATCCCGGAGCCGCTGTTTCACGCGTTACTCGGCATCGCTCTGCTGGCGGCGTCGTACCTGCTTTTCAAGGCCGACCTCGGCCACGAGGAGCCGGGCGCGGCAGGCGACAGTGACCCCGACGTGTCAGCTGACGGTGGCGACACGACGCTTCCCGACGACGCCAACAAACTCGGGCCGGCCGGGGTCGAAACGGCCGACAACGGTACGGTGACGCGCGTCGACCGCGACGGCAACGACTACGGCTACACGCGCGGCGGCTATCTCGAACGCTTCGCGAACTACAGCATCGGCGGCGTCTTCCAGGGGCTGGCCGGCTTCGGCGTCGGCGAACTGGGCATCATCTCGATGCTTCGGACGGAGGTCCCTGTCCGGGTCGCCATCGGCACGAACCACATCGTCGTCGCGACGACGGCCGTGCTGGCGTCGCTGGTTCACGTCTTCGGCGGCGGCCTTGTCCCGGGCGCGCACTCGATTGACCTGGCGTCGACGCCGTGGAACATGGTCGTCTGGACCGTGCCCGCGACCGTCACCGGCGGCCAGATCGCACCGTACGTCTCGACCGCACTGGATACCGGGACCATCAAGAAGTTCGTCGGCGGGCTGTTCGCAGTCATCGCCGTAGCGCTGTTCCTGATGGCGACGGGTGGTGTCTAAGACGATGTACGACACGATTCTCCTCCCGACCGACGGCAGCGACGGTATCGGTGCGGCCGCGAGGCACGCAGGAACGATTGCAGGTCGGTTCGACGCGACGGTCCACGTCCTCTCGGTCGTCGACACCCGCAACCGGTTCGAGAGCCCGTCGAGCGGTCTCTCGGCTGACGCGTGGATCGAGGCGGAGCGGGAGCGCGCCGGGTCGGCCATCGAAGCGACCGTCGCCGAGCTCCCCGACGACGTTTCGGTCGAGACCACGCGGCGAGAGGGCGTCCCGAAGACGGAGATCGTCGACGCCGTCACGGAGCTTCCAGCGGACCTCGTCGTGATGGGGACACACGGCCGGACCGGGCTGGACCACTACCTCATCGGGAGCGTCGCGGAGACGGTCGTCCGCGAATCGCCGGTGCCGGTGCTGACCGTGCAACTGGCAGACGAGTGAGACACAGCGGATAGCGGCCTGTACTGGCATATCAGACATCGACCGGACTCGCGCGAGACGCGCCGATAGCCCGGTGGTAGGCGGACAGCACGAGCGCGTGGAACGCGACGAGGACGCCCACGCCGACAACGATGATCGCGACCTGGAGCGGCGTCGAGAGCAGCCCCAGCGAGACGATGAGCGTCGTCGCACAGGCCGGGGCGTGGACCGTGTCGGTGGCGATCATCCCCCAGCTCGTGGCGATAATCGAGAGCGTCGCGCTCGCGACGAGGCGGAGCCCGGCCATCGAGAACGCGGCCGGATCCGCGACCAGTGAGACGCCGCTCGCGAGCAGGCTGTACGCGACCAGCCCCGCGACGCCGCCGATGAGATGGCTCACGACGACACTCGCCAGGTCTGTCCGGTCGCCGCCACGCTGGAAGGCGAGGATGAACGCCGAGGGGCCGAGACTCGGGAAGATGAACGGCTGGCCGCTCGCCCACGCGAGCGTCCCGAGAACGACGAACAGCACGCCGGCGTACAGACTCGTCCCGATCCGATGCCGTCGCATTGCTCCCGGTAGGAAACTGGATGGATAAGACAGTCACGGTCCAGTAGAACGACGCCGGGTCCCGAGTTGGGACGACAGTAGCCGGCGGCTCCGGTCAGAGAGCCGTAGTTGGCTTGCCGTCCTCGCTCGGGGCCGACGGCGGTATCCCGTCAGTCTCGCGGAGTTGCTCGAACGCGACCGCGATAACCGCGGTGCTGTACAGCGACACCAGCGGTTGGATGACGACGGTCGGCAACTGCGCGGCCGGCTGAGGGAGCGCCAACGCACCGACGAGGCCGACGATCCCGCCGACGAGCGCCGCGGCAGCGATAACGATGAACAGCAGTCCGAACAGCACCAGTCGGTCGCCCTCGGTGAGACGGTAGCTCTCCTTGAGCGCCGCGACGAAGTTCCGGTCCTCGACGATGATGTACGGCATCATGAAAATGAACACGACGTACGCGAAGATGCCGGGGATGAGGAGCAAGAGCGACCCGATGAACACGAGCAGGCCGTAAACGATCCCGCCGACGAGGACGTTCACCATCGCCAGCGGCACGTTCCGCGTGAACGCGCCGTCGGGGAAACTGTCGCGCGCTCCGGCGACGAACGTCCGGAAGCTGACGATAGTGAGATACAGCGAGACCACGGAGCCGACGGCGACACCAGCACCCGCAACGGACAGCGAAATGTCGAGGGTAAGCGGCAGGGCTGCGGTGGCCTCACCGAAACCCAGCCTGGTGAAGCTTATCGCCACAATCGTGTTGATTAGCGCTTGAAAACCGATCATCAGGGCGAAAAACGCCGCGAGCAGTATCGCGCCGGTACGACTGAACAGGCGGTACCCCGCCTCTTGGAGGGTGGAACCGATTCGGAGGGCCATCAACAGACCGCTTCGACAAGCGGGGGCAAAAGTATTGTCTCAGTATGACGATTCAGCTCACGCACCCGATTCCGGCCGGTTCTCGACGAACTCGATCAGGTCCTCGGCCGGGACGAAGCCGTCGGCGCGGCGGTCGATAAGGTCCCCGTCGGCAAACAGCAGGAACGTCGGGACGCTCCGAACGTCGAACGCGTCGACGGCGTCGAGGTCAGCCTTCGGATTGAACACGATCACTGTTGCGTCGGTGGCTTTCGCGGCAATATCGAGTATCGGCTCCATCGACTTGCAGATCGTACAGCCGGTCGTCCGGACCATCACCAGCACGCGGTCGGCCGTCGCCAGCACGTCGTCGAGTTCGTCTCGTGTTTCGACCGTCCGAACGCGGTTTTCGGTCGCAGTGTCCGTATCTTCGGTCGTGGTGTCCATACAATCGGTACGTGCCACAGTGCGAAGAACCCCGCGACGGGCCACGTCTGTTCAGCCCTGGCTGCTACATGGGGCTGTCACTCCTCGATTTCCCGCACGACTGATGCGGGGTTCCCCTGAACGACGACGCCGGCAGGGACGTCGTCCGTGACAACTGCGCCGGACCCGACGACGGCGTCGTCGCCGATGGTGACGCCCGGATTGATGACCGCCTGGCCGCCGATCCAGACGTTGTGACCGATAGACACTGGCTTTCCGTACTCGACGCCGCTACGTCGTTCGTCCGGGTCCAGCGGATGCGTCGCGGTGTAGATGTGGACGCCCGGCCCGAGCAGGCAGTCGTCGCCGATGTCGACCCGGCACACGTCCAGCACGACGCAGTCGAAGTTCGCATAAAAGCCCTCGCCGACGTGGATGTTGTCGCCGTAGTCACACCGGAAGGGCGGTTCGACGTGACAGTCCGCACCGACGGAGCCGAACAGGTCCTCGATGAGTGCCTGTCTGGTGTCGGTGTCCGATGGATCGGTCCGGTTGTACTCCCGGGTGAGTTCGTTCGCGCGCTCGCGGGCCGCGACGAGTTCCGGGTCGCTCGCGTCGTAGCGCTCGCCCGCGAGCATCTTCTCCTTCTCAGACGCCATGCCGACCTGCCTCCGAAGTGTAGCCAGCGCGGTACCGCTGTGTGATCATGTCCGGCAGTTGACTGGGCCGGCTAAGAGACGTTTCGGTTGGCTGTCGGAAGCCAGTCCCGAAGCCCGTCCGGGCCCGGAACGGATTTATAGTCGACCGTCGCCTACCATGGTTCGTGAACCGCACGGCAGCGCTCGACGCAGTCGTCTTCGGGGTCGACATCCAGAGCGGCGACGTGCGCGGTGATGCACCGTCGTACGCGCTGGTGGTCTTCGACGGGGAATCAGTCGAGCGAGACGTGGTCTCGCGGCGGAAGCTCCGCCGGCGTATCGAGGACGAGGAGCCGGCCATCGTCGCGACGGACAACATGTACGAACTCGCCGAGGACAAGGACGCCCTGATTCACGTCCTGGGCTCGCTCCCCGACGAGACGAAACTGGTGCAGGTGACCGGTGACGAGCGGCCCGAGCCGCTCTCGCGGGTCGCCAAGCGCCACGGCGTCCCCTACGGCAAGGACCCGATGGAGGAGGCCGAAGCCGCGGCCCGGCTGGCCGCCGCCAACGTCGGCCAGGAGGTGTCCGCGTTCACCGACACCACGGAGGTGAAGGTCTCGCGGGGCCGCTCGACCGGGAAAGGCGGCTGGTCGGAGGACCGCTACACGCGGCGCATCCACGGCGCGGTTCGGAAGCGAGCACGCGAGATCGAGTCCGAACTCGACGCCGCCGGCCTGGAGTACGAGCGGGACGTGACCGAGAAGTACGGCGGCTTCTCCAACGCCGTCTTTCAGGTGTCGGCCCGGCCCCAGGACATCCCCGTATCCAGGGCGCGGTCAGGCGACACGCGCGTCGAAATCGACCGCCAGCGGCGGGACGGTATCGAGTTCAAGCCGCTGGCGAAACGGCGCGACCACGTCGTCGTCGGCGTCGATCCCGGGACGACGACGGCCGCCGCCGTCGTCTCCCTCGACGGTACCGTACTGGACGTGTACTCCTCGCGAACCGACGACACCGCCGCGACGACGGAGTGGATCATCGAGCGCGGTCGGCCCGTCGTCGTCGCCGCCGACGTGACGCCGATGCCGGAAACCGTCGAGAAGCTCCGCCGCTCCTTTAGTGCCGCTGGCTGGGAACCCGATACGGACCTTCCGGTCGACGAGAAGAAGCACCGGACCCGGGAGGAGGCCTACGACAACGACCACGAACGCGACGCGATGGCCGCCGCGCTCTACGCTTTCGACAACCACGCTGACCAGTTCGAGCGCGTCGCGAGCAAGGTCCCGCCACAGCACGACGTGGGGCCGGTCATCGACCGCGTCGTCGCCGGCGAAGAGAGCGTCGAGACGGTGCTGCGTGACCTCGAAGACGACGACGGCGAGGACGAGGATGCCACGGCCCACGAGCCGCGAGAGCTCACCGACGACGAAAAGGAGATCAAGCGGCTGAACGCCCGAATCGAGCGGCTCGAATCACACGTCGACGACCTCAAAGAGACGATCAAGCGCAAGGACGAACAGCTCGCCGAGAAGGACAAACAGCTGGAGAAGGCCCGTAGCGAGGGCCGGCGCGAAGTCAGGAAGGACCGCGAGGTGACGCGGCTCCAGCGGCGCAACGAGGCCCTCGAACGGAAGGTCGAGGAGGAAGAGGAGAAACGCGAGGCGCTTTCCGACAAGCTCGACCGGCTGAAGGCGCTGTGGAAGCTCGACCACTCGAACTTCGCCGACGTGTCGGAGAAACAGGAGGGGCTCACCCCGGTCAAGGTGGTCGAGCAGTTCACCAAGGACGCCATCGCCGACGCCGACGAGCGGTTCGGCCTCGTCGAGGACGACATCGTCATGTTCCGGGACGCCTCGGGCGCAGGCCGGTCGACGGCCCAGCAGCTGGCCGATATCGACCCCAAACTCGTCCTCCGGAACGGCAATCTCTCTGACGTGGCCGACCAGGTGCTGTTCGACAACGAGGTCCCCGTCGCACCGGCCGAACTGGTCACCGTGCAGGAAGTCGACGAACTGGCCGTCGCCCGCGAGAGCGAGATCGAGGTCGCAATCGAGGACTGGGAGGAGCGGGCCGCCGACCGTCGGAAGGAACAGAACGCCGAGATGGTCGACCAGATCATCAGCGAACACCGGGCTGACCGACCGACGAGCGAGAACTAGACACTGTGCCGGCGTCCAGTTGACAGGACCGCGGCCGTGAAATCCCGTTCAGCGCGTCTCTCCCGACGACCGGGCGTCGGTACGCGTAGTTATGTCCATTGGGTGCGTATTCCTCACATGGAAGACCGGTGTCGCGTTCTGGCGGCCGCGCTCGAGACGCTCGACGATGTCTTCTACGTCTACGACACGGAAGGCAAGCTTGCCTACTGGAACGCCCGGTTGAACGAACTGTTCGGCCTGACGGATAGCGAACTGTCGGGCATGGACCCGACCGAGTTCTTCGTCGCGGACGACCGGTCAGCCGTTGAAGCAGCCATCGCGGAGGTGTTCGAGTCGGGTCAGACAACCGTCGAAGCGCGGGCCGAGACGACGGAGGGAGTCGTGACGTTCGAACTCAGCGGCCGGCTTCTCACGGCGGACGACGGCACCGTCCAGGGGTTCAGCGGTGTCGGCCGCGATATCACTGACCGTCGCGAACGGGAGTGGCATCTCAAGCGACAGAACGAGCGGCTCACGGAGTTCGCTGACCTCCTGGCACACGACCTCCGGACGCCGCTTGCCGTCACCAGCGGCCACCTCGAACTCGCTGCCGAGGAGCTGTCGCCCGAGCGTATCGACGCCGCCAGAGACGGGCTGGGGCGGTTAGAAGCCATCATCGACGATATACGAACCGCGACCAGAGAGGGAGCGCTGGCGGCCGACAAGCAGACCATCAATATCGCCGACGTGGCGACGACAGCGTGGAACCACGTCGAAACCGGCAGTGCAGTGCTGGAACCGCCGCCGTCGATACTGGTCGAGGCCGACGCAAAGCGATTGCTCCGGCTGTTCGAGAATGTCTTCGTCAACACCGTAACACACGGCCCTAAACGCGACGAACGGGCCTCTGACGAGGAAAGCGAAGGTGACACGACCGGCATAACAGTTCGTGTCATTCCGACGCCCGACGGCTTCGCGGTCGAGGACGACGGCCGGGGCATCGACCCCGACGACCGGGAGTGGGTGTTCGAGCCGGGTGCGTCACGGACGGCTGACGGGACCGGTTTCGGCCTCTACATCGTCAGGACAATCGCCGAAGCCCACGGCTGGACAGTCAGTGTCACAGCAGGGGACCACGGCGGTGCACGGTTCGAGTTCGACGTCGATGCGGACACCGCCTGTTAGTCGTGCCCGCGTCAGGGCATGCCGTCGCCGCCCATGCCGCCACCGCCCATGCCGCCGCCACCCATACCGCCCATGCCGCCGCCGAGTCCGAACGCGCCGAGCAGGCTCGTGACGAGGCCGTAGACGACCAGCCCGAGGCCGCCGACGACCAGGGCGATGCCGACGGCAACAATGGGGGCCTTCCACGCGACCAGACCGATGCCGGCGAGCAAAACGACGATGCCGCCGATACCAACCGCACCGAGTTTGTCGAGCATACCCGTGTAGGCCAAGCGGGCGGACAAAAGCCCGTCGGTCAGTGCTCGAACTCGGTGTCGACGTTCTGTGCCGCCGCGACCATCTCGGCGATGGTGTCCTGGCGGCGCAGCAGCCGCATCGTGTCGCCCTCGACGTCGAACGTCCCGTCCATCGCCGCGGCGGAGATATCCAGATCGCCCTGCAGCATCGTGACCCACTCGCTGTAGGGGCCACGGAACGCGAAGTCGTACTCGGGGTCCGCGACCGTCCCAGCGGCGGTACAGACACCATCCTTGATGACAACGACGAACTGTATCGGTTCGCCGGTATAGGCGTCGTCAGCGCGGATTTCGAAACAGAATACGGCGGTGAAGTCGTCAGCGCTGTCGGCGAACGCGGCACGCTCGTTTATCCGGTCGCGCCACGCGGCGGCCCAGTCGTCGGCCTCGGTCGGCAGCGTCACAGTCATTGGCAGGCGGTATGCAAGGGGGGCTTTTCTGTGTTGCCTTGTCCATTCGAATGCGACGCCAGCAGGGTCGTCGTCGCGGCTCCGCGGCGAGCGCGAATAAAACAGCGATGTGAGACCTCAGCGGCGCGATTCGCCGCCGAGATACAGCCGGGACACCTCGGGGTCGTCGAGCAGCGAGTCCGCCTCGCCCTCGAACTTGACAGTCCCCTGATCGAGGACGAACCCGCGGTCGGAGATGCCCAGTCCCTCGCGGGCGTTCTGCTCGACCATCAGGATCGACGTGCCCAGTTCGTTGACCGTCTCCACGTCGTCGAACACCTCCTTGGCGGTGTTGGGTGCCAGACCGGCGCTTGGCTCGTCGATGAGCAACACGTCGGGCTCCATCACGAGCGCGCGGGCGAAGGCCAGCACCTGCCGCTGGCCGCCCGAGAGCGTCTTCGCGTTCGCGGTACGCTTGTCGTCGAGGATGGGGAACCGGTCGTACAGCTCGGCCACGACCTCGTCGAGGCCGCCGTCGCGGGCGACCCCGCCCATCCGGAGGTTCTCGTCGATGGTCAGTGAGCCGAACACGTTCTCCGTCTGTGGGACGTAGCCGACGCCGATACGGACGATGTCTTCGGGGGCCATGCCGCCGATCTCGCGGTCGCCCAAACGGACCGAGCCGGTCCATGGCTCCAGCATCCCGAACACCGTCTTGAGGACGGTAGACTTGCCGGCCCCGTTCGGGCCGACGAGGCAGGCGATCTCCCCCTCGCCGAGCGTCAGCGAGAGGTCGTCGAGCACCTGCACCTCGCCGTAGCCGCTGTCGACGCCGTCGACGGTGAGGATGGGGTCGGTCATTCCGACGGCCCTCCCAGATAGGCGTCGATGACGCGCTCGTCGCTCCGGACCGCCTCGGGCGGTCCCTCGACGAGGACACTCCCCTGATTGAGGACGATAATCGGGTCGGCCAGCCGCATGATGAAGTTCATGTCGTGTTCGATGATGAGGAAGGTGATCCCCTCCTCGTTGAGTTCCTCGATGAACCCGGCCAGCTTGTCGGCCAGCACGGGGTTGACGCCGGCGACGGGCTCGTCGAGCAACAGCAGGTCGGGTTCGGCCATCATCCCGCGGGCCAGTTCGACCAGTTTCATCTGTCCGCCCGAGAGGTCCGTCGCGGGCTGGGTGGCCAGATCGCCGATCTCGAACCGTTCGAGCATCTGCTGGGCCTGTTCCAGCGAGCGCCGTTCCTCCTGCTCGACGGTGTCAGGCGAGGTGAATAGCGGGATAATCGACTCGCCGGTCTGGTTGTGCGGCCCCACCAGCAGCGCCTCCCGGACGGTCATCCCCTCCGGTTTGCGCGGCGTCTGGAACGTCCGGATCATCCCCTGGTCGGCGATTTGGTGTGGCTTCTGGCCGGTCACGTCGACGCCGTTGACCGCGACGGAGCCGGCGTCGGGTTCGTAGAAGCCCGAGACGAGATTGAACAGCGTGGACTTGCCGGCGCCGTTCGGGCCGATGAGGCCCGTTATGGTGCCGCGTTCGACCTCGATTGACGCGTCGTCCGTCGCAACGAGGCCGCCGAAGCGTTTCTCCAGCCCCTCAGCACGGAGGACGGGGTCCTCCTTGCCGAGAACGGGGCCGTCGGAGACGAGCGACTGCTCACTCATCGCGACCACCGCCCAGCGAGTCGGGCCAGATGAGTTCGCGCTCCGGTGGGAGGATTCCCTCCGGGCGGAGCCTGACGATGAAGATGATGAGCAGCCCGACCAGCATGAGTCGGAGCGGTGCCGCGCCGATGGGCAGCGCGCCGGTGTCGGTCAGGAAGCGCGTCCCCTGCTGGATGGCGACGATGGTGAACCCGCCCAGCATCGCGCCGCGGTCGCTGCCGGTACCGCCGAGGATGACGGCGACCCAGACGTAGAACGTCGTGATCGGCTGGAGGTCCTGCGGGCTAACGAACAACACGAGGTGGGAGTAGAACACGCCCGCGAGCGCCATGATGAGGCTCCCGATGACGAAGGCCTGCATCTTGAACGCGAAGGTGTTCTTGCCGAGCGTCTCCGCGAGGTCCTCGTCGGTCCGGATCGTCCGCAGGACGCGGCCCCACGGCGACTGGTGGATGCGCCGGAGGAACAGGTAGACTGCCGCGACGATAGCCGTGACGAGCACGACGTTCAGCGCACTGGTGACCACCGACTGGCTCATGTTGAACAGCGGCGTCCCGCCCACGTAGAAGATGTAGGGGTACGTCAGGTCGCCCAGCACGGGCCAGTCGGAAAAGAACAGCGGGATGCCGGTCAGGCCGGCGCTGCCCGCCGTCCACTGTGATTCGTTGAGGATGAAGATACGTACGACCTCCGCGAGCCCCAGCGACGCGATTGCGAGGTAGTCGTCACGGAGTTTCAGCGTCGGATACCCGATGATTACCGCGAGCACCGCAGCGAGACCGAGACCACCGAACAGCGCGATGACGGGGCTGACACCGCCGGAAATCGGTGACCCGGACGCCGTCAGCAACGCGGTGCCGTACGCGCCAAGACCGAAGAAGGCCGCGACGCTGAAGTTGATCATGCCGCCGTACCCCCACTGGACGTTCAGCCCCATCGAGAGGAGCATGTACATCGCCGACAGCCCGACGAGATACAGCAGGTACGCCGGGGCGAGGAAGCCGGTGACGACCGCAAGGAGCAGAAGCGCGGCAAGCGCGCCGAGCAGCCCCGCGACGCCTTTCTCCCGGGGCGAGTACGCACCGACATCGAGCGCGCTCATGTCATATCACCCGCGATGCCGCGAGGCCTGACAAGCAGGACTGCGACCATGATGACGAACGCGACAGCCGGCGCGTAGGCGTTGCTGATCGGGAGCCCGATGTCTCCAAGTAGCGGCGTCAGTTCGTGGAGCATCCCGATGAGGAGGCCGCCGAGCATCGCCCCGTACACCGAGCCGATGCCGCCGAGAATGACCGCAGCGAACACGACCAGCAGGATGTTGAAGCCGATGCGCGGGTCGAGTTGGCTGTACAGGGCGAGGAAAACGCCGCCAGCGGCGGCCAGGGCGCTGCCGACGACCCACATCACGAGGATAACGCGGTCGGTCCGGATGCCGCTCACGCGTGCGAGATCGGGGTTGTCGGCCGTCGCGCGCATCTTCCGGCCCAGCGTCGTCCGCTGGAGCAGCAGGTGCAGACCGGCGACCAGCACCGCCGCGCTGACGATGATCGCGACGTCCCGCTGTGTCACCGCGACGTCGAGCGTGTCCAATAGCACCGGAATCGGCCCGCTGCGACGGATATCGTACTGCAGGAAGTCCGTCCCGAAAGACGCCTGGAGCACCGCGCGGTAGACAAACGCCACACCGATGCTCGTGATGAGGAGTCCGATTGAGTCCGTATCGAGGGGCTTGTACACGAGAATGTGGGTCAGGACGGCGACGACGGCCGCCAGCGCCATCCCGACTGCCAGGGCCAGGAAGAACCCGATCGGGAGACCGAGAACGGTGCCGCCGAGACCACCGAACACACCGAACGCGACGAATGCCCCGTAGGCACCCAGCGTCATCGTATCGCCGTGGGCGAAGTTCGCGAAGTCCGCGATACTGTAGACCAGCGAGAGCCCGATACTCCCGAGGATGATGATACTACTGAAAACGAGCCCGTTTGCCAGGTACTGTAATATCTGCGCCATTGGTGAAAATGGGAAGGGGTCGCGGCCGCCTTAGCCCTCGATGAAGCCGCCGGATTCGTACGCGTGGTCCACGACTTCGAACACCTGAAGCAACCCGACCGGGTCGCCGTTCTCGTCGAGGTCGATGGGCCCGCTCACGCCGGTGTAGTCCACGTCCGACGGCGAACCACCGTTCGCCAGAATCTCGTGTGCGTCCTCGTACGTGGTCGCCTCCTCACCCTCGGGTCGCGTCACGTCCCGAACGACTTCACTGAGCGCCGCGCCCGTGAACTCGTCGGCGGCTTCGATGGCGAGTGCACTGACGACCACCGCGTCGTAGGCGTACGCCGACCACGACGTGGGTTCCTCGCCGAAGCGTTCCTCGAACTCCGAGACGAACGCCTGGTAGTTCTCGGCGTCCTGTGGGACGCTCGGGACCACGGCCTTCATCCCGTCGAGACTGCCCTCAGGAGCCGATTCGAGGACTTTCGGTCCTTTGACGCTGTCGCCACCGTACCAGGCGGCCTGGTCGGTGACGCCCAGGTCGAACGCCTCCTGAGACATCGTGGCGAACTCCGGCTGGTAGGTGATGAACACCCACGCGTCGGCGTCGGTGTCGGACATCGAGGAGATGGTGCTACTGTAGGAGGACTGGCCCTGGTCGTGGGGCTCGTTGTACACAATCTCCCCGTCATAGGCCTCGATGAAGGCTTCACCGACGGACTGACCGTAATCGTTGTTAATCCAGGCCAGCGCGGCGGACTCGTTGCCGTCCTCGTCGAGGAGCGCTGAGATCGCCTCTGCCTGTGCCTTGCCGGCCGGCGGCATCCGGAGCAGGTCCGGGAAGTTCGTCAGGTTCGGACTGGTGCTGTTCTGACTGATCTGGACGACGTCCGTGTTCTGGACGACGCTCTCGTGAATGGCCGTGCTGACACCGCTCCCGACGGTGCCGATGAGCAGCGGGACCCCTTCCTGGTTGACGAGGGTCTGGGCCGCGCTGACCCCGCCCTGACTCGTGCTCTGATCGTCCTGCTGCGAGATTTCCAGTTCGCCGCCGCTGACGCCGACGGCGTTGACGTCGTCGAGCGCGATTTCCTTCCCGCGCTGGTTCCGCTGACCGAACGCGGACAGCGAGCCGGAGAGGCTGTCTACCATCCCGATGGTGTAGGTGTCAGACCCGGAGTCCGTCGAGGAATCCGTCGATTCGCCGTCGCCGCCGTCACCTCCGTCACCGTCACCGCCATCGCTCTCTTCGGGAGCGCCCCCGGAACAGCCGGCAAGGCCGATGAGTCCGGCGCTGGCAGCAGCTTTCATTACGCTTCGCCTGTCAATCGAACGCATGTCATGTTCGTTCATGGTATACTGATATTCTTTTTCGCAACTCCCTGTATAACCGTGTCCCCGTCCATGGTAGGTTGCAGGTTCTGCCTCCCGTAGGGCAAGCCGTGGATTAATACTTTTGAAAGGTGTTTCCTACCCAGTGTATGGTATGGAACAAACGAAATCCGCGCCGAAAGAGACGCATCTGGGCGTGAGAGTCGGTCCATCCAAGTCCGATGACTTCGGCGTCGGCGAATCCGTCAATCTGTTGTCTATCCGGTGGGCATTTGAGGGACACAGCAGGTTCGCGCACGCGGGATGCCGGGACAGCGACGAGACAGCCAGCGGCTTCACCACCACTTGCTTCCATCTGGTACAGAAGTGATTTTTTTGGTAGGGGGTCTATTTAGGCTAATATAGTAGCGTAAATTCAGTAATGATCCCGCCGATAGCGAACAACTTCGTCGCCGGGGAGACAGCTCCGGGGGCACTCGACCACGTCGCTTCGCTCAACGACGACGACGTCAAGGGCATCCTGAATCTGTTAGGCGAACACTACGACGAGCGCCAGCCCGCTGACGAGGACGCCGACCAGTATATCGAGTTGGTCAAAGAGATCGACAGAAGCGGGCTCGACTGCTGTATCTCAGTCAAACCCTCCCAGATCGGCCTCGACGTTGGCGACGACGTGTTCGTCGAGAACCTCGAACGCATTGTCGCGGCAGGCGACGACCGCGGCGTCTTCGTCTGGGTCGACATGGAAGACTACACGACGACCGACGTGACTCTCGACGCGTACGAGCGACTCGTCACGGAACACGAGGGTGGCGTCGGCGTCTGTACGCAGGCGAACCTCACACGCACGCCGGACGACCTCGAACGGCTTGCGCCCCTTCCGGGCAAGGTCCGACTCGTCAAGGGGGCCTACTCCGAGCCCAAAGAGGTCTCCTACAAAAAGAAAGAGCGCGTCAACGAAGCCTATCGGGACTGTCTCGAACTGATGTTCGAGGAGTTCGAGGGCGGCATCGCCGTCGGCAGCCACGATCCGGCGATGATAGACTACGCGAAGGACCTTCACGACGAGTACGGCACCGACTACGAGGTCCAGATGCTGATGGGCGTCCGCGACGACGCCCAGCGTGAGCTCGCTGCCGAGGGCGTCCCGATGTGGCAGTACATCCCCTACGGCGACAAGTGGTTCTCCTACTTCTACCGGCGCGTCCGTGAACGCAAAGAAAACGCGCTGTTCGCGGTCCGTGCGGTCCTGAGCTAGGAGTCCGGGTCGAGTAGTTTCGCTTCTGCTTTCCGGAGGTGTTCGAGCAGCGTCGTCTTCGAAACGCCGAGTTTCGACGCGAGTTCGCGCGTCGAGATGCCGCGCGGCCACGCGTAGTAATCCTCCTGTCGTGCGAGTTCGAACGCTTCACGCTGGCTGTCCGAGAGTCGGTCCATCCGCCGGAGCTGCTGTGGACTGCCGCCGCCAGCGGACGTGATTCGAGTTACTTCGATATCGGCCGACTGTTCCTCGCGGATCTCGTCGAGGAGTGACTCTGCCTCGTCGCGGGAGTCCGCGAAAAACACCGGCCAGTGCTCGCGGCCGTGGCGGACGCGAACCGGGTCGTTGTGGATGAACCCACGCGAGAGGAGGCTGCCGCTGATGGTGTTGTCCGGGTCGTACTCAACGAATAGCTCTCGGGTCGTGTTCCCCGGTGAGGAACCCGTTCCGGTCGCGCCGTGGCGCTCGCGCAGTTCCAGCACCGAGTCGGTCAGCGACGAGTCACGGGTCGCGTCGATGAGGGCCTCGACCTCGCTAATACTGTCGGCGTACGCCGTGAACAGCCCCTTCACGCTGCCGTTCTGTGTGTTGTACACGCCGTGGGCCAACAGGCCAGCCGCCGTCTTGTCGGTGACTTCGAGCGTCCAGCAGTCGGGGTGCCAGATGCTCAGAGTCAGTTGAAGTCCGCCGTCTTCTGATTGTACTTCGCTCATACTGGGTGCCCTCCGTATGAAGGGGTGCTAAAGGTAGCCACGATATGGACGCAAATAAAGGTGCGGTTCATAAGGGGAACACCGACCATGGTAGGCAATGCCGGTTTTCGAGGGGATATCAGGCCATGGCGAACAGCAGCCGACCCCCCTGACCATGGACGGTGGAACATATTGGTGGGGGACGCATACAGTACATACTATGAGTGCAGACGACTCACGACGACACTACATCGACGGTGAATGGACGACAGGCACCGGCGAGGAAACGTTCACAAGTCAGAACCCGGCTACCGGCGAGGCGCTCGCCTCGTTCCACCGCGGAACCGAGGCTGACGTCGACCGCGCGCTGGCGGCGGCGGAGGACGCCTACGACGAGTGGCGCTCGCTTTCGCACATCGACCGCGCGGAGTACCTCTGGGACATCTACCACGAGCTGCGTGACCGCCACGAGGAGCTCGGGGAAATCGTCACTATGGAGTGTGGCAAGGAGATCAGCGAAGGGCTGGCCGACGTCACCGAGTCCTGGCACATGGTCGAGTGGGCCGCCGGCAACGCCCGCCACCCACACGGCGACGTGGTACCGTCGGAAATCGCCAGCAAGGACGCCTACATGCGCCGCAAGCCGAAGGGCGTCGTCGGCTGTATTACCCCGTGGAACTTCCCGGTCGCCATCCCGTTCTGGCACCTCGCAGTGACGCTGGTCGAGGGCAACACCGTCGTCTGGAAGCCCGCCGAGCAGACCCCGTGGTGTGCTCACATCATCGCCGAGATGTTCGAGGATTCGGGCATCCCGGACGGCGTGTTCAACCTCGTCCAGGGCTTCGGCGATGCCGGCAACGAAATCGTCGAGGACGACCGCGTCGAGACGGTCCTCTTTACCGGGAGCGCCGAAGTCGGCCACAAGATCGCTTCCAAGGTCGGCGGCGAGCCCGGCAAGATCGCCGCCTGCGAGATGGGCGGGAAGAACGCCGTCGTCATCACGGAGGAAGCCGACCTCGACATCGCCGTTCACTCGGCCGTGATGTCCAGCTTCAAGACGACCGGCCAGCGCTGTGTCTCCTCGGAACGCCTCATCGTCCACGAGGACCTGTACGACGAGTTCAAAGAGCGGTTCGTCGACGTCGCCGAAGACATCGCCGTCGGCGACCCACTGGAGGAAGACACCTTCATGGGGCCGCTCATCGAGGACGATCAGGTCGAGAAGTTCAAACGCTACAACGACCTCGCCCGCGAGGAGGGCGCGAACGTGCTCGTCGACCGCGCCGACCTCGGTGCCGAGGAGATTCCCGAGGGCCACGAGGAGGGGCACTGGGTCGGCCCGTTCGTCTACGAGATCGACTACGACGAGGACCTGCGCTGTATCAACGAGGAAGTGTTCGGTCCCCACGTCGCGCTGCTCGAGTACTCGGGTGACTTCGACCGGGCGCTGGAGATGCACAACAGCGTCGACTACGGCCTCGCCGGGGCCATCATCTCCGAGGACTACCGCCAGATCAACCAGTTCCGCGACGAAGCGGAGATCGGCCTCGCCTACGGGAACCTCCCGTGTATCGGCGCGGAGGTCCACCTGCCATTCGGCGGCGTCAAGAAGTCCGGCAACGGCCTCCCGAGCGGCCGCGAGGTCATCGAGGCCGTCACCGAGCGCACCGCCTGGACGCTGAACAACTCCAAGGACATCGAGATGGCACAGGGCCTCTCGGCGGACATCATCACCGATGAGTAAGTCCAAACAGGCGCCACCAGTCGGTTCCGTCTGTCCGCGCTGCCGTGGCGAGACGACGACCGAGAAGGGTATCGAGACCTGTAGCGACTGTTCGTGGGTCGGCTGTCTCGGCGCTGACTAACGGTCAGTCCCTCGATCCCAGTTCTTTCCACTACGGCCCCGGCACGCGTCTGTCCCACCCATCGCCGGCGGCCCGGACCCCCGTTCGCGGTCCACTTTTTCCAAACCTTAAACCTCTCCCCGTCGAAGTATCGGATATGAGCGACAACGACAGCAGAAAGAACCTGCGGATGCCGGAAGAGGACGAGGTGTTCGCCGTCGTCATGGACATGCTTGGCGCGAACCGCGTCAAGGTACGCTGTATGGACGGCGTCGAACGGACAGCCCGGATTCCGGGCAAGATGCAAAAGCGGATCTGGATACGCGAGGACGACGTGGTCCTCGTCGAACCCTGGGACTGGCAAGACGAGAAGGCCGACATCACGTGGCGCTACGAGAAACAGGACGCCGACCAGCTACGCGAGGAGGGACACATCCAGGAGTAGTCTGATATGTATCTGGCCGCGGGCTCGACGGAGGCGCAAGCGTGACCGAGGGGCAGTTCGGCCTGCTCGATACGGACGACGTCGATTCGCCGGGCGACGAATGGGAGGAAGTCGACGTCTCCGATACAGAGGCCGACAAAATCGCCCGCAAGCGGGACCGCGAGTTCAGCGAGTTCCGCGAGCGCATCAAGGACGCCGATCAATTCAAAGTCGAGGCCAGCGTCTTCGACGACGCCACCTACGGCGCGCTGTACAAACTCGTTCAGGACGGCCACATCGACGCTTTCGGCGGGCCGATCTCGACCGGCAAAGAGGCCAACGTCTACACGGCGCTGTCCGGCGATACAGAGGTCGCAGTCAAGGTATACCGCATCAACGCCTCCGATTTCAAGGACATGCGGAGCTATCTCGACGGCGACCCCCGATTCGAGGGCATCGGCTCGGACAAAAAGAAGGTCGTCACCGCGTGGGTCCGCAAGGAGTCGTCGAACCTCAAGCGCGCACGGCGGGCCGGCGTTCGGACGCCGGAGCCCATCGCCGTCGAGCGGAACGTCCTCGTGATGGAGTATCTCGGGACCGAGGAGGGCCGGAGCAAGCGCCTCAGTGAGGTCCACATCGAGAACCCGGAGACGGCCTACGAGGTCGTCAAGGAGTACACCCGCCGGCTGTACGACGCCGGCCTCGTCCACGGCGACCTCTCGGAGTACAACATCGTCTTCCACGAGGGCCAACTGTACATCATCGACCTGGGACAGGCGGTGACCATCCACCACCCCAACGCCGACGATTTCCTCGAACGGGACTGCCGCAACGTCGCGAACTTCTTCGCCAGACAGGGCGTCGACGCCACCCCCGAGGACCTGCTCGCGTACGTCCGGGAGTACGCGACGCCGAAAGACAAGGACGACACCGCCCCGGGGAGCGACGACGACGCTGTCCCGCAGGGGACGCCGGCGGACCGTCGTGACGAGGAGTAGTCACCTGCTTTCTGTTCGCATCGCTAGGTTTACTGAGGTGAGTGTTTGTCGCCGTGTCGATAAATGAACAGTGTCCTTTGCTAGTCATGCCCGTAATCTCCTGCAAGTAAACCGCAGTACTGCACTCTGTTACCCGGTTCATCACAACTCGTTTTGGCTGTGAAAACCACAGTGTGTAAAATGTTAGGCGTGGTATATCTCAGTATGGATTACCTCTCACAGTGCTCTTCATGCAGCGCGAACTGTCGGTTGCCTGTCCCGGGTAGGTACGGCTGATGGATACCACACCATCAGACAGTAGTTCGGACCAGCAGTCAGCGCGCGACGACGACTCGATGTCTGAGCGCCTCATCGAAGGACTGTCCTCGCATGCGGTGTTCATGCTCGACGCTGGTGGCACCATCACGACCTGGCCCGACCCGGCAGCGACGCTGTACGGCTACGACCGGGACGCGACGGTCGGCCACCACGTCGACATGCTGTTTGCCGACCCCGAAGAAATGGAGACGACCGTTGACGCACTGCTGACCGAGGCGGCAGACGGCCCCATAGAGACACAGCACTGGCACCGGCAGGCTGATGAGACGGTGTTCTGGGCGACCCTCTCGCTCTCGCCGCTTGAGGACGGAGACCCGGAAGGGTTCGTCGCAGTCAGCCAGGACACGACCGAGAAGCACCAGTACGACAAGATGCTCGAACGCCAGAACGACCGTCTCAAGGAGTTCACGGATATCCTCGCCCACGATCTGCGGAGCCCACTCAGTGTGATCTCCTCACGAGTGCATCTGGCCCGCGAAACCGGTGACGAGGAACACCTCGACGCGCTCGAAGAGACGAGCGACAGGATGGCCCGCCTCGTTGACGACCTGCTCTCTGTCGCCAAGCAAGGAAACGTCGTCACCGACCCGGAAACGACGAACGTCAAGGACGTTGTTGACACCGCCTGGGAAGGGGCCGGCGGAACCACCGAGCGGGCCACGCTCCACTACGACCACGTCGGCTCGGTGAGCGCCGACGCCGACCGCCTCATCGAACTGTTCGAGAACCTCTTTCAGAACAGCACTCGACACGGCGACGGCGCCGTTATCGTCCGCGTCGGCCCGCTGGACCACGGCTTCTACGTCGAGGACGACGGCCCCGGAATCCCGGCCGACAATCAGGAGGACGTGTTTGACCACGGCTTCACGACTGCCGAAGACGGCAGCGGCTACGGGCTCTCGATTGTCCGGACCATCGCGGGCGCACACGGCTGGGACATCCTCGTCACCGACAGCGACACGGGCGGCGCGCGGTTCGAAATCACCGGCGTCGAGTTTCTGGACTGAAGCGGGTTCTGCCGGCGGACGGCCGCCCGGCATTTGTCAGTCACGCGACTGCCGAAGTTTTAAACAGGCAGAACCTCCTACGGGGTAGTATACTTATGCAACACGTGAAGATTCCGCAGGACCGTATCGGTGTGCTGATCGGCGAGGGAGGTGAGACCATGCGCGAGATCGAGGAGCGCGCAGAGGTCCGGCTGGATATCGATTCCGAGGACGGCACGGTGAAAGTCGAGTCCGTCGGCGACCCGGTGACGGCGCTGAAAGGTCCCGACATCGTGAAGGCCATCGGCCGCGGGTTCGCGCCCGACGACGCGCTGGCGCTGCTTGAGGACGATATGATGATGTTCGAACTTATCGACATCGAGGCCGCCTCCCGCAACAAGAACGACTTCCGCCGCCAGAAGGGCCGTCTCATCGGTGAGGGTGGCCGGACGCGGGAACTCATGCAGGAACTCTCCGGCGCGGCCGTGGTCATCTACGGCTCGACGCTGGGCATCATCGGCGGTCCGGAGCAGGTCGACGCCGTCCGGGAGGCTGCCGAGATGATTCTGGACGGTGCGCCCCACGGCTCCGTCTACTCGTTCCTCGAACGCAAACACAACGAGATGAAACACAAAGGCCTCGAATACCACCAGTTCACCGGGTAACTCCGGCGAATCGGCTGTTTGATTGGCGATTACGCGCCACGACGACAGTGTGAATGCGCACAGTCGCTGTTGAATCCCGTCAGCGGCGCACCACACCGTTTTCCCCGGACACGCTCTACGAGGAGGTATGCCGACCATCGCCGATACGCACATCGTCAACCGCGAACGCGTCCAGCCGACCCATGCCAACAACTACCAGAGCGCCCACGGCGGAATCGTCATGAAGTGGATGGACGAGATCGGGGCGATGTCGGCCATGCGGGCCGCCAGGGAGTCCTGCGTCACCGCACAGATGTCCCGCGTCGATTTCGAGCGCCCGATTCCCATCGGCGATACCGCGCTCATTGACTCCTATGCCTACGCTACGGGCCGAACCAGCGTCCGGGTCCGAATCGAGGTCGCCCGCGAGGACCCACACACGGGCGAAACGGAGGAGACGACGAGCGCCTACGCCACCTTCGTCGCCGTCGACGACGGCACACCGACGCCCGTGCCCGAACTGACGGCCGAGAGCGAGGAGTGCAAGCAGTTACGCGAGACAGCACTTGCAGAGGAACCGAGCCGGTAGCCGGCAAGAGCTGACAGCATAGCGTCGTCGGGAACCGGGTCCGTCCGCGCTCTGGATTCAGCGTTCGAGATTCCGCGGCGTGTCGAAGTAATTGAGCATATCCAGCACCGCGCCCATGATGAAACTGAGGACGGTGATGACGAGGACGAGCCCGGTAAGCAGTGTCGAAATCGGGGGATCCAGTGTGAGCTGGAATCCGGCGATGAAGACGCAGGTGACCATCCCAACGACCAGCAGGAACGAGCCTGCGCTGGGGTCCTCACCGGTGAGAAACTCGAGCCCGGCGAGGAAGCCGGATGTCTGTGGCGGGTCATCGGTAACGTCTTCGGTCATTGCTCGGCCTCGGGCTGTGCCGTTTCCGCGGCCCGCTGAATAATCTGCACGAGGTGTGATACCCAGAGCCCGCCGGTAAACCCGAACAACGCAGAGACAACGACGGCTTTCGTGAGGGTGCCAAGCGGGGCGGCCGCCGCTAGCAGGCAGAGTCCTCCGAAGAGGAGCATCAATCCGTACTGGATTCGAGTGTCAAGGTCGAGGCGTGTGATGGTCTGAGCGAGAGTTGAGCGCATGTGGCGATAGTGGTGGCTGGTCGAGCGGCGGCTGTTTGTAGCGCGATACGACGGCAGAAACCGGCGGCAGCACCTGCTCAGGTAGCGCCCTCTTCGAGTAGTCGCTTGATTTCGCCGAGTTTGAGGTACGCAGCGAGACCGAGGATGGTTGCGGGCCAAAGACCGATGAACTGACCCCGCTGTTTGTCGCCGCGAACGTAATAGAAATACAGCGCCAGGGCGACGGACGCGACGGATGCCAGCGCGGCAGGGCCCATGCGGCGGCTGCTCTCGTCTTGCGATACCGCATCTGCCGCCTCGTCCTGTGTGGTACTCACATACACTGTTGGGCCTACAGCGGTATATCCCTTTGCAAGCAGTCAGCAGAACTGAAGGTTTCGGGATTCCACGCTTCGGTGCAATTTCGGGCTTGCAACTGCCGCTATTGCCTCACCTGATCACGGAGTCCCGGCGCGCTGCACAGTTAATTCGTTGTAGAAAGCCTCTGCCGGAATTTGAACCGGAGGAAGACGCCCGCTGGTCGTCTTCCAGGGATTCAAATGCCGCTACCGGTACACACGCTCCAGGGAAGCGCGGAGATGAAACTCCGCGGAGTTTGTTCGCGTTAGAAGCCTAGGCCGGAATTTGAATCCGGGGTCTCGTCCTTACCAAGGACGCGCTTTACCGCTAAGCTACCCAGGCACGCATCAGTGTGTATCCGGCAATTGTCTAAAGTCGTTTCGATTCGGGGCCGGTGTGTCGATTAGTATCAGTGATCGGCGGCGGCCTCGGTCCCGTCGCCGGATGGCTGTTCGGCCCCCGCGCGGGCCCGGAGCGCGTCGGCGACCTCCTCACCGAGCAACTCGGCGTTGGGCGGGAGGCCGTCGACGGCCAGTTCAGTTGCGTACTCGCGGAGTGTCGGTGTGGGTCGGATGCCGGCGGCAGTGACACCGGCGACCACGGCGAGTTCCAGGATGTCAGTTTCGAGCGCGGTGTCGAGGCTCTCGTCGTCGGTCGTCCGGCGGACTGTCTGGTCGTGACCGAACGAACGGACGACGGAGACAGCGGCGTCGGCGGCTTCGGTCCTGGCGAGCAGGTAGAAGCCACGCGAGACGAGGATGTCCGCGATGAGGATATCCAGGTCGGCCGTGTCGCGGTCGCCGTTGACCCAGGGGTCGTCGTGGGCCAGTTGGCGGGTGAGCGAGAGCCCCTCGTAGATGAGTTGGACGCCGGCGGCTCGGTCAGCGACGCCGTCGGCGAGGTCAATCGGCGGGTCGCTGGTCGCGTCTGCGCTGACGAGCGTCAGGACGCCGGGCGCCAGCGACGCGTCGTCCAGGCGAGCGTCGATCCGCCCGTGAAGCCGGTCAGGCTCGACATCGTCGACTGCCGCCAACGCTGCTCGGCGAACTGCCGCCACTTCCTCCATTATGAGGGTCTAGCGACGGGAAGGGCAAAGACCTTTGGAAACCGCAGAGTCACAGCAGCCATGGTACAGACCACGAGCGGCGATGGTATCCGGACCCTGACGCTCGACCGGCCCGACCAGCGCAACGCGCTCACCAGCACGGCGCTACGTGACCTCGAAGCAGCAGTCGAGTCCGCGACCGAGCCAGTGCTGTACCTCCACGGCGCTGGCGAGGCGTTCTGCGCCGGCGCGGATCTGGACGAGGTCAAAGCCCTCGATTCGGAGAGCGCCGAGGCGTTCGCGGCGCTGGGCCAGCGCGTCGCCCGGACGCTCGAATCATACGACGGAGCCGTCGTCGCCGGCATCGACGGCGCGGCGCGGGGCGGCGGCGTCGAACTGGCGCTGGCCTGCGATGTCCGAGTCGCGACGCCCGACGCGACGCTGGCCGAAACCGGGGTCAAACTCGGCCTGTTCGGCGCGTGGGGCGGGACCGCGCGGCTCCCCGATATCGTCGGGACCGGCGACGCGCTCGACATCACGCTGTCCGGCCGTACGCTCGACGCCGATACGGCACTGCGGATGGGGCTGGTTTCGCGGATCACTACGGAGCCTCGGGCCGTCGTCGAAGAGTTAGCGGCCGTCGACTCGGATGCGCTTCGAGTGCTGAAAGCACGGATGCGGGACGACGCCGACAGGGAGACGCAGGAGCGCCGCGAACAGCGGGCCTTCGCCGACCTCAACGCGAAGACCGAGTAGGGAAGGGTACAAGACGACGCCTCGCATACGGACCGCCAATGGTCGACTGTGAGTACTGCGCGGAATCGTTCGACGGCGAGGACGCCTATCTCGACCACCTCGCCGACACCCACGACGGCGAACTGGGTGCGATTGACCGTCGGCGCGTTAAGAAACATACCGGTGGCGAGGACAGCAACGCCCTCCCGGTCGGACCAATCGTTATCGGCATCGTCGTGGTGTTCGCTATCGGGCTCACAGTGTATGTGACCCAGCTGAGTGGCGGCGACGGCGGAAATGACGCAGACCTCGTCGGGACGGCGGGCGCACAGCCGCTTTCGGCAGTCGAGGCCTCTGGGGTCGAAGCGTCGTCGCTGGACGACACCGGCGACAGCGACCGACTGGCCGGTGTCGAGCAGTTCCCGGACCGAGGGAACAACCACGTCGAACAGGGCAGTGCCATCGACTACCAGCGGGTCCCGCCGCTTTCCGGGACACACTATGCGTCAACGGTGAGTGCAGGCTTCTACGAAGCGACGCCGCTGCTCGGCTCGCTCGTTCACACGCTCGAACACGGCGCGGTCGTCGTCTACTACGACCCCGACGAGATTTCGCCCGAGGCCAGGCAGAGCCTTCGAGAGTTCTCCAGCGTCCATACCGGCACTTGGCGGAGCGTCGTCGCCGTTCCGAACCCCAACGACGATCCCCGGGCCCCATACGTCGTGACGGCGTGGCAGCACGAGCTAACGATGGACAGCTACGACGCCGAGACCGTCCACGCGTTCCTCTCGGAGTATCTGGGTCGCGGCCCGGAGAACCCGGTCCGCTGATGATTGAGACGGAGTAACGGAACCGCAGTTCAGTACAGCGGGTCCGGACCCGGCGGCATCGCCCGCTTGTGGGCGCTCGATTCGTACATCTCGCGGACAGTCTCGACGACATCGAGCGGGACACCGAGCCGGTCGGCTGTCGCAGCCGCCGGGACACCGCCGTCGATATGCAGGGCGAGGATAGAGTCGAGCGTGTCGTAGTCCATCCCCATCTCGTCGGCGTCGGTCTGGCCGGTCCACATCTCGGCGCTGGCGGTTTTTTCCGCGAGGTCGTCGGGGACGCCGACGTGTTTCGCCAGCTGTCGGACCTGCTGTTTGTACAGCGCCGCGATAGGATGGCAGTCGACTGCGCCGTCGCCGTACTTCGTGTAGTAGCCGACCAGTGCTTCGCTCCGGTTCCCGGTGCCCAGGACCAGCGCCTGCTCGTGGTTACCGACGAGATAGTTCAGCACCGCCCGACAGCGAACCCGGAGATTGCCGACGGCGAGCTGGTCGCCCTCGGCGTCGGGATAGGCGTCGAGGAACGCGTCGACCAGCGGGTTGATTTCGATAACGTCGTACTCGATACCGAGCAGGTCGTTGGCCACCCGCTCGGCGTCACTCATGTTGTCCGCACGGTTGACCTCGCTGGGCATCACGAGGCCGTGGACAGCGTCGCGGCCGAGCGCTTCGACAGCCAGGTGTGAGACGAGTGTGCTGTCGATACCGCCAGAGAGCCCCAGCACCACAGTGTCGACACCGGCAGCGTCGACCTGGTCCTCGATGAACGACGTAATATGGTCGCGGTGGGCGTCCAGTTCAGCCTCGGAGAACGTCAGGTCGATCGGGTCGTTGGCCCGTACGACGGAGTCCGCTGTTGCCATATCTACTGGTTGGCCGGGCGGAACTAATACCCATCCATCGGTGCGATATTTTCGGACGACCGTCCAGTCGAAGCGCTACGTTCAAGTGCGGTCGCTGTTGACGGTTTTGTACGAAGCGCGTGCTGCGTGCAGGTTCGATGAATCTGCAACGAGAATGATGCGCCGGTGGTGAGCGATTCCGCAGGAATCGCGAGCCTCGGTGCGAGTGCAACGAGCGCCGGTGGTCCAGTGGTAGGACATTGCCTTCCCAAGGCAATAGCCCGGGTTCAATTCCCGGCCGGCGCACTCCCTGCGGTCGTTTGCCGCCCGATGTTCGCGAACGCTTCGCGTTCGCTCACTCCCGGCCGGCGGGTTTTGCTGCGAGCAATCCATGAACTCCAACCACAGTCGGAGATCGAGCCGTGCAAACAGCGTGCGGTTCGAACTCCGCAGGTAGTAGCGACACGATTCTAGGTACGTAGAATGAACGGTTATATGAGAAGAGTATGTAGTACGTTAACGTATGCCTCGACCAGCCACCCGGCCCCACAATCCCCTACTGGAATGTAAGAAATGCCATGAGCCGGTAATCAAAACAGCCGACGAGGAGTTCGAGTGCGTGGAATGCGGTTGGCAACCAACTGCGGACAGTCTGCTCTCGTAAGCCAGATCGGGGGCGACCGGTGCTATTGGGCCAGTCACTGTTGGATTTCGGCCGAGGGAAGAGGCACCGAGCGCGCCGTTACTGCACTATTGGTACCAGCGGTAGTGTGAGCCCGCGGACCGCGAGATACTTGTCGGGGCCGGGCATACCCAGTGTCAACAGATGGACGCGCCGCTGTGGACGGAGACACACGCCCCGGAGTTGTCGGATATCCGCCAGCCGAAGGCCCGCGAACACCTGCAAGGAGCCATCGAGGAGCCGATGAACCTCCTGGTCCACGGGCCGAAAGGGAGCGGGAAGACGGCCGCTGTCCGAGCCTTTGCCCGGGAGGTCCACGAGAACCCCGACGCGGACTTCACGGAACTCAACATGGCGGACGTGTTCGACATGACGAAAAAGGAGGTCTCGAACGACCCGCGGTTCGCGTCGTTCATCGATAGTAAACGCCGCCGCGAATCCTCGAAGGCCGACCTCATCAACCACGTCCTCAAGGAGTCCGCCAGCTACTCGCCGGTGTCTGGCAGCTACAAGACCATCCTGCTCGACAACGCTGAGGGGATGCGCGAGGACTTCCAGCAGGCGCTGCGGCGGGTGATGGAGCAGTACTACGAGGCGACGCAGTTCGTCATCGCGACGCGCCAGCCCTCGGCCGTTATCCCGCCGATCCGCTCGCGGTGTTTCCCGGTCGTGATGCGTGAGCCGACCCACGAGGAAACGGCGTCCGTGCTGGAGGAGATCGTCACCGCGGAAGGCGTCGACCACGACGACGACGGCATCGAGTACGTCGCCGGCTACGCGGAAGGGGACCTCCGGACAGCAGTGCTGGCCGCCCAGACGACCGCCGAAGCCGAGGGCGAGGTGACGATGGACGCCGCGTTCGAGACGCTGAACGCCGTCGAAGCCGACGACCAGGTCGAGCAGATGATCGAAGCGGCCGAAGACGGGCGCTTTACCGACGCGCGGTCGACGCTCGACGACCTGCTCGTCGACGAGGGGTACGGCGCGTCAGATATCCTGGATGACATGTTGGACGTGGCCCGGTCGCGCTACTCCGGGGACCGACTGGCCGAGGTTCACGAGATGGCCGGCGAGACGGATATGGCGCTCGTCGACGCGGCGAACGAGCGAATCCACCTCTCACACCTCCTCGCACAACTGGGCGAGCGGTAGGGGACGGCTTTCGGGCGCTATCGCTCTATGAGGACTGTAGCGGCCGGAGCGTGCCGCTACAGCGCGTTCCCGTTCCTCGCCGAGTCACGGTACGGTGCGGTGACACGGAATCGCGGACGCTCAGCCGCCGAGGCGGCGTCAACCGCTTCGAAATCCTTTTACGCGCTTCGGCGGGTAGATACGGACAACGAACCATGGATATCGACATCATCGAGGAAGACGAGAATCCCATGTTGCACCGAACGGACGTCCGGTTCGAGGTCGTCCACGACGAAGCCACCCCCTCCCGTCTCTCTGTCCGCGACTCTCTTGCGGCCACGCTGAACAAGGACGCCGAGGAAGTCGTCATCCACAAGCTCGACACCAAGTTCGGCATGCGGAAGACGGTCGGCTACGCGAAGGTCTACGACAACCCCGAGTACGCCCGCGATGTCGAGCAGGACCACATGCTCGAACGCAACAAGATCGTCGCCGACGGCGAAGAGGAAGCGGAGGAAGCATAGATGCCACACAACGAGTACTACAGCGACGACGGCGAACTCGACCGCGAGACCTGCCCCCGGTGTGGAGACACCGTCCTTGCCGAGCACGAGGACCGCCAGCACTGCGGGAAGTGCGGCTACACCGAGTGGAAGTAAGGCCGCCCGATGCGTATTCTGGGTATCGAAGGTACCGCCTGGGCAGCCAGTGCTTCGGTGTTCGAGACGCCGGACCCGGCCCGGGTAACCGACGACGATCACGTTTTCATCGAAACTGACGCGTACGCTCCAGACAGCGGCGGCATCCACCCGCGCGAGGCCGCCGAGCACATGGGCGAGGCCATCCCGACCGTCGTCGAGACGGCCATCGAGCACGCACACGAGCGCGCGGCCGCTGGCGGTGCAAGCGATGCTGGCGGAAGTGACCCCCCAATCGACGCCGTCGCGTTCGCTCGCGGCCCAGGTCTGGGACCCTGTCTTCGCATCGTCGCCACAGCCGCCCGGGCGGTCGCCCAGCGGTTGGACGTGCCGCTGGTCGGCGTGAACCACATGGTCGCTCACCTCGAAGTGGGCCGCCATCGCTCGGGCTTCGATTCGCCGGTGTGTCTGAACGCCTCCGGCGCGAACGCCCACATCCTGGGCTACCGCAACGGCCGGTACCGCGTGTTGGGCGAGACGATGGACACCGGCGTCGGCAACGCCATCGACAAGTTCACCCGCCACATCGGCTGGTCCCATCCCGGCGGACCGAAGGTCGAACAGCACGCCCGCGACGGCGAGTACCACGAACTGCCCTACGTCGTCAAGGGGATGGACTTCTCCTTTTCGGGCATCATGAGCGCCGCCAAGCAGGCAGTCGACGACGGCGTCCCGGTAGACGACGTCTGCCGTGGCATGGAGGAGACCATCTTCGCGATGCTGACCGAAGTCTCCGAGCGGGCGCTGTCGCTGACCGGCGCTGACGAACTGGTGCTCGGCGGCGGCGTCGGCCAGAACAACCGTCTCCAGCGGATGCTCGGCGAGATGTGCGAGCAACGCGGCGCGAAGTTCTACGCCCCCGAAAACCGCTTCCTGCGGGACAACGCCGGGATGATCGCGATGCTAGGGGCGAAGATGTACGCGGCCGGCGACACCATCGCTATCGAGGACTCCCGTATCGACTCGAACTTCCGGCCCGACGAGGTGGCCGTCACCTGGCGCGGGACCGAAGAGTCGGTGGACAGCTATCGGGCGGCGGACGACGAAGTCCAGGGCGCGGAGGCGACCGTCCGCTTCGACGGGGATCGCGTCGTCAAGGAGCGCGTGCCGCGGAGCTACCGCCACCCGACGCTCGACGAGCGCCTGCGGATCGAACGCACCAGACAGGAAGCCCGGCTCACCAGCGAGGCCAGACGGAACGGCGTTCCAACGCCACTAGTGCGGGAGGTGGACCCACAGGAGGCCCGCATCGTCTTCCAGCGGGTGGGCGACGCGGACCTCCGTGAGGGTCTGTCCGAGTCACGCGTTACGAACGTGGGCCGCTGGCTCGCTCGCATCCACAACGCTGGCTTCGTCCACGGCGACCCGACGACGCGGAACGTCCGGGTCGGCAGCTGGGACCGACAGGGCGACCGGACCTTCCTCATCGATTTCGGCCTCGGCTACTACACGCAGGAGGCCGAGGACCACGCGATGGACCTCCACGTCCTCGCCCAGTCACTCGCCGGGACCGCGGACGACCCCGAGACGCTGCTGTCGGCCGCTGAGGATGCCTACCGGACTGAGAGCGACCACGCCGATTCGGTGTTCGCCAGCCTTGACGACATCGAAGGTCGGGGCCGGTATCAGTAGGGCTGTGCGGTGGCGGGGACAGTGGACACCCAGAGGAGGTAATCATACCGCGGCCTTCGGCCGCGGTTTCACGCGAATCACTCCGTGATTCGCGCTTTTTCGCCCACGTTTTTCGAGGAGTCGTCCCCGCAGCGAGCGAAGCGAGCGAGGAACGGTGACGATGAAAAAGGTGGTGGACAAATGGTTTAACCTCGGCACGAATAGAACGCAGTATGGCAGAAAAACCCCAGTCGGGAACGTTGTTCGGCGTGCCGTACAACTTCGAACGACCGAGCCTCAAGCGGTTGGTGTCGGCCTATTGGAAGCCGGGCGATGACATGCTGGTGGAGAAGCCGTTCGGCATCGGCTACACCCTGAACCTGGCGAACTGGCGCTCGTGGGTCGTGCTGGCGGTCGCCGGCGTGATGCTGTATCTCGAACGCGGCGGCAGCAGCGAGGAGTTCGAATCCGAGAGCGAGGACGAACCGGTCGAAGTCGTCGTCGACTGAGGCGATTGCGGCGTTTCGACGGCTCTTTTATCGCCGGTCGCTGTGTGCCGGTATGCTCAATTTTGTCACGACCAACCCCGGGAAGGTCCGAGAAGCGACCGAGTATCTCGACGACGAGGTCACCCAGTTCGACTTCGACTACCCGGAAGTCCAGGCCGACGACCTGAAAACGGTCGCGGCCGAGGGAGCGCGGGCGGCCTACCGAGCTGCTGACGGGCCGGTCATCGTCGACGACGCGGGGCTGTTCATCGACGCCTTCGACGGGTTCCCCGGGCCGTACTCCTCGTACGTCGAGGACACCGTCGGAGTGGAGCGCGTCTGGCGCATGACCGAGCCGGAGGACGACCGCGGCGCGGCGTTCAAGACGGTCATCGCCTACTGCGACGGCGATGGCTTCGAGGCGACGCCGGACCCAGGCGGTGTCGACCGCGAGGACCGGCGCGGACAGGACCTGGCGGCCGACGACCGCGGCACGGCGACGACGGACGAGCAGGTCGATGCCGGGGCTGACGGAAGGAACAGCGAGACAGTGCCGGTGAAGCTGTTCGAGGGGCGCGTGCCGGGCGAGATCGTCGCCCCGCGTGGCGAGGGCGGGTTCGGCTTCGACCCCATCTTCGAGCACGACGGAACGACGTTCGCGGAGATGAGCACCGAGCAGAAGAACGCGATCTCCCACCGCGGCCGGGCGTTGGCGAAGTTCGCGGAGTGGTACGGTGAGCGGTAGCGAACCGTCCGTCGAGGGATGGGGCCCATCCCTCGGAAGTTCCAGCGACGAGGGACCGACGGCGCTGGAACCCGGAGCGACAACGGTCGCGGAGTGGTACGGTGAGCGGTAGCGATATACCGGTCGTCGGCACTGGCGGAACCGCTCTGATAACCGGTGCGTCAGCGGGCATCGGCAAAGCGTTGGCACAGGCGTTCGCCGCACGCGGGCACGACGTGGTACTGGCCGCCCGGAGCGAAGAAAAGCTGGAGCGGCTGGCCGAGGACCTCGAAACGAGCGGAGTCACGGCGACACCAATTGTAATCGATCTCGACCACGCGGCAGCCGCCGAAAACCTGTACGAGGAGGTGCAGGACTGCGGTCTGGACATCGACGTGCTCGTCAACAACGTCGGGGTGGGGACCTACGGCCCGTTCGCCGAAAGCGACCTCGACGCGGAGCGGACGCAGTTGCGGCTGAACGTCATGCTCCCGGTCGAACTGACCCGGCTGTTCTTGGACGAGTTCGACGATGGCGGCGCGGTTATCAACATTGGTTCAGTCGCCGGGTTCCAGCCGGGGCCGAACCTCGCTGGCTACTACGCGAGCAAAGCGTACATCAACAGTTTCAGCGAGGCACTCGCCGAGGAGTTGCGGGAGACACCCGTAGACGTGACAGTGGTCTGTCCCGGCCCGGTCGATACGGAGTTCCAAGAGCGTGCGGGCATGTCGGACTCGACAGTCGGGTCGGTCACCACAAATACGCCCGAAGCAGTCGCAACGGCGGCCTACGAAGGGGCCGCCGCTGGCGAGACAGTCGTGATTCCGCGGCGGTCGATGCGGCTTATCGACCGACTGGTCAGGGTGACGCCGCGCTGGATCGTCCGGCGCGTCGCAGCGCTGGTCAATAAGGGCAGGTAGAGAATCAATTACGAGACTGCCATCGATACCTGTTCTCATATCGTCCCTTGTCGGACTTTCGTCTACCCTTTCTTTTTCAATATCCGAGAATTAGACTGGAACCTTATTAAACACTGTAGGAAAAAGATGGGTATGCTCACAGACCCGGTCGGACAGTACAAAGCGGTGATACGTAAATCACTTGAGGTCTTCGGCGTCGCCGGCTCCGTCGAGCGGAAAGTGCTCGCAGCCGTCGGTCTGCAGTTCGCCGCCTCGGTCGCGCTGGCAGTTGTCTCCCTGGTCGCCAGCGGGACTATCCGGTTTGTCGTCACGGGCGTGTTGCTCGCTGGCGCTATTGTCGCGTTCGCCAACACGGTGTTCATCACCCGCGAGGACTTCGTCGAACCCGTCACGGCGATGGCCGCGGGTGCGGACCACATCGCTTCCGGCGAACTCGACGTGGAACTGCCCGAGAGCGAGCGTGACGACGAGGTCGCGGAACTGCTCTCGTCGTTCCGGTCGATGCAGGCCTACCTGCTGACGGTGTCCGAGCAGGCCGACGCGCTCTCCCGACAGGAGTTCGACGCCGACATCCTCGACGAGGACGTGCCCGGGACCTTCGGACAGTCGCTGGAGAAGATGGCCGCCAGCATGGACGATTACACGACCGAACTACAGACGATGACCAGCGACCTCGAACGGCGGTCCCAGGCGCTCAACGACCTCGTCGTCGCCTTCGGTGACGCCGCCGAACGCGCGAAAGACGGGGACCTGACGGCCACTATCGACGAGGACTTCGATGCCGACGACGAGCAGTTCGACGCCGTCGTCGAGAACTACAACGACCTCGTGACGACGCTGGGGGAGACGGTCGCCACCGTCACCACGTTCGCCGAGGACGTCGACGAGACGAGCGATCACGTCACCCGGAGCGTCCAAGAGATCGACGATGCGAGCGACGAGATTTCCCGGTCGATTCAGGAGATTTCGGCCGGGGCCAGCCAACAGGCGTCGCGCCACGACGATGTCGCCTCCGAAATGAACACGCTGTCTGCCACCGTCGAGGAGATCGCCGCGACCGCTGAAAACGCCGCCGAGACCGCCGAGAAGGCGACGCAGCGAGGCCGGGAGGGGCGCGCAGACGCCGAGCAAGCTATCGATGAACTCGACGAAATGGAGGCTCGTATCGACGATATCGCCGTCGCGGTCGAGAGCCTTGTCGACCAGATCAGCGAGATCGACGACATCGTCGAGGTCATCACGGACATCGCCGAGCAGACGAACATGCTCGCGCTGAACGCCTCCATCGAGGCGGCCCGCGCGGACGTGAGCGGTGACGGGTTCGCCGTCGTCGCCGACGAGGTGAAGACGCTCGCCGAGGAGACCCGCGACGCGGCGACGGACGTGTCGGACCGCATCGAAGCGGTCCAGCACGAGGCCAGCGAGACCGTCAGCGACGTAGAGGCGACGAACCAGCAGGTGACCGACAGCGCCGCGACCATCGAGTCTGCGCTTCGGGACTTCGAGGACATCGTCGACGTGCTCGGCGAGGTCAACGCCTCGATTCAGGAGATATCGGGAGCCACTGCCGAACAGGCAGAGACCACGCAGGAGGTCGTCGATATGGTCGACGAAGTCGCGGAAGTGAGCGAACAAACCAACGAGGAGTCCGAGGCCGTCGCCGCCGCGGCCGAGGAACAGACCGCGACGATTACCGAAGTGACCAACGAAGTACAGGAGATGGCAGCCCAGACTGACGACCTGCGTGAGGTGCTCGCGGCGTTCGACGTTGCCGAGGACGCGGCCGGGCCATCGGGGACAGCCTCCACGACGGCCGTAACGACGGCTGACGACTAAGCAGGGCCACCCGCTACGCGCGTGGATCCCGGTCTGGACCGGGATACTCGCCGTCTTCGACGACGGGGTACAGTGACGCCGGGTCGAACAGACGAGCGAAGGCGTCCGGTGGTCTGACACTCAGGGACATATGACGGTTGAGCGACGCGCCGGTCCGGGCGCTCCGCAGGTCGTCCGCGTAGGAGAGCAGGTGCTGTGCGCCGCCTCGGTAGGCCGAGGCCAGCGCGGGGTGATCGCCGGCCGGGTGCTCGACGATGTCACAGTCGGGTTCGATCCGCGCCCGCCAATCGGCCGCCAGGTCGTCGTCGGCGAGGTCGGCGATAACGGCAGCGGCATCGTCTAGCAGGTGGTCACTCGCGACGAGCGTGACCCACGAGTGCCGACGGATATGGTCGATAGCGGCACGGGCATCGCTGTCTGGTCCACACAGCAGATCGGCGGCGAGGACATCGGCATCGGCGACGACACGCGCCGGCGACGACTCACGCATCGCCGTCGTCCTCCGCCCGGTGCTCGTCGAGGGCCAAACAGACAGCCTCGACCGTGGTCTGGTGGTCCGCCGCACGTTCGAACAGCGTCGCCCAGGTCATAGGGGGAGTCAGTGGCTGAACGGGCAAAAAGCCGTGCCGTCTGTCGTCCGTCGGCCGCCTGTCTGACGGGCATTTATGTCTACCGGTAGCATTCCACCCGGTACGGGCGCGCTTCCACGGCTCCAGTGGATGTCGGTGCCACTGTGTGCCATCCTATCCTCCCCAGGCGCGCCCGGACACCGCGATCCTCCCTTTCATATTCTACTCCCCCCGGCTTTCGCCGAAGACGGCGATCACTATTGACCTGAAAAGATACGACAAAGCGGGATGGGGTCCGGAATCTCAGGCTGACGCGTCGCCCCGGAGCGTCGCCCGAATATCGTCCAGTCCACCGGGGTCGGCCATGATCGCGACACTGTCGCCGGGTTCGATTTCCGTCTGTGGGAGCGGAATCGTCATCGGTTCGTGGTCCTTCCCGTGTGCGTAGATGTGAGCGTCGCCGGGGAGGTCCACCTCGACGACCCGTTTCCCGACGAACGGTGAGTCGTCGGGAATACGGATGCTCGCGACCGAGAGCTGTTCGGTCAGATCTGCGAGGACGTTGAAGTCACCGCCCAGCAGCGCCGTCTTCGCGCCGGCCGCGCCCAGCCGCTCGGGGTAGATGATCTCGTCCACGTCAGCGGCGTACTTCTCGTAGATCTCCTCGCGGTAGTCGGCGTCGATCCGCAGGACGGTCCGACAGCCGAACTCCTTGCCGATCATACAGGCGGTGAAGTTCGTGTTCAGGTCGCCCGTGAGGCCGCCGATAGCGTCTGCGGTTTCGATGCCGGCATCGATGAGGACGCTCTCCTCGTTGCCGTCACCCTGGATAGTCTCGAACCCGGTCTCCGTGGCCCGTTCGACCTTCACAGGGTCGTTGTCGACGATAACAACCTCGTGACCCTCGCTCTGCAGAATCCGTGCGGTCCGGATGCCGACGCGGCCATAGCCAACGATAACGAACTTCATGGACTACGGTACGACGGCCACCATTAAAAATGTGAACGGGTGACAGGGTGACGCGAGTTAGCCTTCTGTCGTCGCGGCTTCTTCGGTCGTGTTGTCCGTTTCGTCAGTCTCGGTACCTTCGTCAGTTTCCTCGGTTTCGTCTTCGGTCGACTCTTCGGTTTCGCCTTCGGTCGGTTCCTCAGTCTCGTCCGCTGGTGGTTCTTCGGTTTCGTTTGCGGGCGGCTCTTCGGTCTCGTTCTCAGCCGGTTCTTCAGTCTCGTTCGTGGGCGGCTCTTCGGTTTCGCCTTCGGTCGGTTCCTCAGTCTCGTCCGCTGGTGGTTCGTCGGTTTCGTTCTCAGCCGGCTCTTCAGTTTCGTTCGCGGGCGGCTCTTCGGTTTCGCCTTCGGTCGGTTCCTCAGTTTCGTTCGCAGGCGGCTCTTCGGTTTCGTTCTCAGCCGGTTCTTCAGTTTCGTTCGCGGGCGGCTCTTCGGTTTCGTTCGCGGGCGGCTCTTCAGTCTCGTTCTCAGTCGGCTCTTCAGGCACGTCGACGGCCGGCTCGATAGTGATCTCGGCGAACGCACCGTCGTCACGCGTGAAGACACTGTGGGTGTATGTATCCGGCTCAACACCGGTCGTGTCGACGGTGAACGTGACGTCAGCGGATTCGTTCGCGTCGAGGGTCACAGACTCGGAGGCCAGCGGCTGGCCACCCAGTCGGAACTCGACGGTCTGGGTCGTGTTGAAGTCGTTCGGGTTGGCGACGGTCGCGTCGACGGTGAGGTTGTCACCGGCGGTGGCGTTCGTCGGTGCGTCGAGGGTCTCCAGTGTGAAGGACTCGGAGACGGTAACGGGAGCGATCTGCCCGTCGTCGCTGGTGAAGACACCGTGGCGGTAGTCACCGAGTTCAACGCCGGTCGTGTCCGCGGAGAACTGGACGGTGGTGGTCTCGTTGGGCTCAAGCGTGACGAGCGTCCGGTCGACGACAGCCCCGCCGAACCGGAACTCCACGGATTCAGTCACCGTGGTGTTCTCGTTGTTCGTGACCGTCGCGGCCACGTCAGCGGTCGAGTTCGGTGCGACGCTCTGTGGTGCGGCCAGGGAGTCGACGGTGACCCCTGTTGCCGCGGCTTGTTCTGACGGCGATTCCTGTTGCGCTGTCACGCCCGGTACAGCCCCGACCTGTGCGGTGAGGCCGCCGACGACGAGTAGCGCAGCGAAAACGGCGAGTGTGCGAGTTCGTATCATGTTTTGATTCTGCAGTGATCGGAAGGCAATGCGGACAATGCAACGGATGAACGACACATAAACCGGCGAGACAGTTCAACAGAACATAATAACCTGCTAAGCCGTTCCCTGTTAGCGCCGGATCGGGAAAGCAAGATTGAGCGACACTTACCCGGTGGTAAATTGTTTTGCTGGTGATTAAGGTCTCGACAGATGGGAAAGCGAGCCGCCGCGAGATGCCGGAAATAAGCCGCTATTGTTGCTCAGTACAGACAGCCATGATACTATCTGACACACAAACGGCCGTCACAGCGATGCAACCGAACCATATGGAGGGCTGCCGCATCCGTGACGGCGCCCTTTCGACACCGGTTTACCCGTCGACAGTTGAGGATTCGATGAATATGCGCGTGACGTTTCTCGGGACGAGTGGGGCCGTGCCGACGACCCAGCGCAACACGAGCAGCGTCTTCGTCAATCGCGACGGCGATTACCTCCTCTTCGACTGCGGCGAGGGAACACAGCGGCAGATGATGCGCTATGGCACCGGCTTCGCTATCGACCACCTGTTCGTCACGCATCTCCACGGCGACCACGTGCTCGGGATTCCGGGGCTACTCCAGACGTGGGATTTCAACGACCGCGAACGTCCCATCGCTATCCATACGCCAGCGGGCACGCGCGGGAACATCGAACAACTCATCCGGGCAAACGGGACGACCCCCTCGTTTCCCGTCCGCATCAACGAGGTATCGGCCGGCGACGTAGTCCTCGACCGATCAGAATACGAGGTCCGCGCCATCGGGACCGCACATCGCTGTGCCAGCGTCGGCTACGTCCTCGACGAGGACGACCGGAAGGGGAAGTTCGACCGGGAGAAAGCCGAAGAGGAGTACGGCATCCCACCGGGCCCGAAGTACTCCAAGCTCCACCGCGGTGAGGCCGTCGAACACGAGGGCGAGACCATCCAGCCGGAGGCCGTCGTCGGTCCGCCCCGTCCCGGCCGGCGGTTCGTCTACACCGGCGACACGCTCCCGACAGAGAGCGTTATCGAAGCCAGCGAGGGCGCGGACCTGCTCGTCCACGACGCCACCTTCGCGGAGGACCGGAAGGAACGAGCGAAGGCGACGGCTCACTCCACTGCCCGGGAAGCTGCCGACGTGGCGCGACAGGCCGGGGCGTCGACGCTGGCGCTGACACACATCTCGACGCGCTACGCCGCCAGCGCCGACCAGCTAGTCGATGAGGCCCGCGACGCGTTCGACGGCGAGGTTGTGCTCGCGGAGGACGGGATGGAGCGGCGCGTCGAGTTCCCGGACGCCGACGAGTACCGATGAAATAGTGCAGCATTTATTGCTCGAAGCGATAGCGCTGCCATGACGCACCGATTAGTCCACGTCGGTCTGGGCGGCCAGGGGTCCACCTGGGCGACAGACGCGATTCCGCCGAACGTTCACGACGACCGAATCGAGGTCGTCGCCGCGGTCGACACCGACCCGGAACGGCACGAACTGGCCGAACGGGAACTCGGGCTGACGCCCGAGGAGTGCTACACCGACCTCGAAACCGCGCTCTCGGAGCACCCGGCGGATATCTGTTCTATCGTGACGCCGCCGTCGACCCACGAGGCCGTCGTGGAGACGGCGCTCGCCCACGATCTGCATATCATCTCGGAGAAACCGATTGCCGACACGCTAGAAGCGTCGGTTCGGGTCGCCGAGAAGGTCAACAAGGCCGGCAAGAAGATGGGGGTCACGATGAGCCACCGGTTCGACCGTGACAAGACGACGTTCCGGCGCGCTGTCGAGGAGGCCGGCGATATCGATTATCTGACGGCTCGGTACACGGGCAACGTCCGCGAGCGTGGCTTCTACGCCGACTACGTCTACGAGATGGAGAACATGCTCCTGCTCGACGGGGCAATCCACCACCTCGACATCCTCGCGTCGCTGGCCGATTCGCCTTGCGAGCGGGTGTACGCGGAGACGTGGACGCCCGAAGAGGCCGACTACGACGGTGACTGCACCGGCCTCGTGACGCTGCACTTCGCCGACGGGACCCGCGCCCAGTACGAGGGCAGTTACGCCAACGCGACGACGCTGAACGGCTGGGGACACGAGCAGTTCCGCGCCGAGTGTTCGGACCAGACGGTCCTCCTCGACCGCCGCGACGTCGAGCGGTTCCACGCCGATGCATACGACACCGGGAACTTCGAGAGCATCGGCAAGGGCGACGGCGAGACGGTGCCGCTGGCCGAGCGCCCCCACTGGAAAAACGCCTGGCTCATCGAGCAGTTCTGTGACTGGATCGACGGCGGTGACCCGATGCCGACGAACGTCGACAGCGTCCTCCAGTCGATGGCCATCGTCTTCGCCGCCATCGAGAGCAGCGAGACCGGCGAGGCCGTCGACGTGCAGGCGCTACTTGACGACACCCGCGCGAACGCCTGAGACCCCCGTCAACCGGTCGCTCTTAGACCGACTCGTCGCGGAACACGTCGCCGCGGGGCTCGTACTCCATCTCCTCACAGACAGCGGCGGCCACGTCCGCGCCCCACTCACGTTCGACGAGGTGGACGGCGAGGTCCAGCCCGGACGTGACGCCGCCACAGGTCAGGACGTCGCCGTCGTCGACGACCCGGGCATCCACCACCGTCGCGTCGGTCGCTCGCAGGTCCTCGATTGCCCCGCCGTGTGTCACCGCGGGCCGGCCGTCGAGCAGGCCGGCCCGTGACAGCACCATCCCGCCGGTACAGACGCCGGCGACAGTCGCGCCGCGGTCGTGTGCCGCCGCGACGGCCTCGGGTAGCTCCCCGCGTTCGGCCTCCGTCCAGACGCCGGCCTCGCTTCGGTCGTTCCACCCGCCGCCAGCCACGACGAGCAGGTCCGGAGTCACGGCAGCGAGCGGGCCGTCGGGCTCGACCCGGAGCCCGTGGCTCGCGATGATAGTATCGCTCCCCCGGACTGAACGGAGGGTCACGTCCCAGGCCGCGCCAAAGCGCGCTGCATTCTCGAACACCTCGTAGGGGCCGATGGCGTCCAGTTCATCGAACCCGTCGAAGCAGGCGATTGCGACAGTGTCCATGCCCAGGACACGGCTGACAGCGGCAAATAGCCCAGTGGTTGCGTGCGGATAGGTACCGTCCGACACTTCTCCGGAGCGCTCTTTGCCGACGCCGCCGAGCGAACGAGTATGCCCCATCCCTTCCACATTGTCGATGTGTTCGCACAGGAGCGATACACCGGGAACCAGCTCGCCGTCGTGACGGACGCCGGCGACCTGCACGAGGACGAGATGCAGGCCATCGCCGCCGAGATGGACTACTCCGAGACGACGTTCGTCACCGGGGAGCCGAGCGACGGCGCGTGGCCGGTCCGCATCTTCACCCCCGCGGCCGAGGTGCCCTTCGCCGGCCATCCGACGCTCGGAACGGTACAGGTCATCCGGGACCACCTGGCTGACGGGAACCCCGAAACGGTGACGCTTGACCTGCCCGTCGGCGAAGTCCCGGTGGAAGTGCGAGAGCGCGACGGCCGCGAAACCCTGTGGATGACACAGCAGTCGCCCGAGTTCGGCGAGCAGTTGGCCCACGAGGACCTCGCCGCCGTGCTCGGCCTGCCGGCTGACCGACTGGACCACGATTGGCCGGTGGAAATCGTCTCGACGGGACTGGCAACAATCGTCGTGCCGGTGGCCGACCGCGACGCGCTGGAAGCCATCGACCTGGACCGCGACGCCTACGACGCGGTGACCGGCGACCGCGACGCCAAAAACGTCTTGGCGGTCTGTCGAGAGCCGCGAAGCGAGGACAACGACCTCGCAGTCCGCGTGTTCGCGCCGTTCTACAACGTGCCGGAGGACCCCGCGACTGGCTCCTCGAACGGCTGCCTGGCCGCGTATCTCGCTCGCCACGAGATGCTCGGGAGCCCTGCCGTCGAGGGTCGTGTCGAGCAGGGCTACGAAATGGGACGCCCGTCGCTGTTGCATCTCTCGACGGCCGGCAGCGGCGAGGACATCAGCGTCCGGGTCGGCGGCAGCGTCGTCCCCGTCGCCCGCGGCGACCTGCTGTAAGCGACTGCGACAGCCCCGGTACCGGCACACTGATTTCGTCCCGTACACAACGGCGGGCTATGGATCTCGCACACACCGCGATCTGCGTCTCGGACCTCGACCGCGCAATGGAGTTCTACGACGCGCTGGGCTTCGAAGAGACAAACCGCTTCACGCTCGACGGCGTCGAGAACGTCTATCTCGGTCGGGACGGCGACGGCGACCTGCAACTGCGCTACGACCCCGACCGGACCACACCGGTCGCGCCGAACCGCGCCGACGTGGACCACATCGCGTTCACCGTCGCTGATGTCGAGGAAACCTTCGAGACGGCCATCGACGCCGGCGCTGCGCCGGTGCTCGAACCGACAGAGATCGACGCCGCCGACGCCTTTGCCGCCTTCATCGAGGATCCCGAAGGGTACACGCTAGAGTTCTACCGCTGGCTCTGAGCATCGGCGTCCGCAATAGACGAGCAGCGCTCACCCGAACAGGGAACGAACCCGACCGCGCCACAGCGCTGCCGTCCGGGTGGCGACGAGTCGAGCCGGTTCGGACACGGCGACGAGGAAACCGCCGAAGCCGACGAGACACGTCACGGCGGCCACGCTGGCAACGACAATCGGGGAGAGGCCAGCGCGCGCGAGGCCGGCGACTGCACCCGTCGTAAGTGCAAAAGAGACGCCGAGGCCGACAGCGAGATACGCCGTAACCCTGGAATCCAGCGGAATCCGCCCGAAGACGCCCCGAGCGTAGTAGAGGACGTACCCGAAGATGACAAGATTCATCACACCGTATCCGGCGGCCCCGGCGACCGCCCCGAACTCCGCCCCGAAGATCACGGGCACTGGAACGCTGAACGCCAGTCCGTAGAGTTTCGTGCGAAAGCTCACGCTCGGTTTCCCGACGCCCTCCATGGCGTGTGACGTGAGCGTCCAGAAGCCGCGAAGGATGTTCACGCCTCCGACGAGCAGGACCGTCGCCGAGAAGACGCTCTCGGAGCCGGCGAAGGCGATCCGCGCAACCACGTCGTGTGCGGCCAGCAAGTAGCCGAAAACGACGAAGGTGACGCCCGTCCCGCCGGTGACCGCCCCGTCGAGGTAGGCGAGCTGTGTGTCGCCGGCGGAGGAGTCCCCGCTGACTTTCGTGAGCAGCGGGGAGGAGAGCCGCCAGGAAATCGTCGCGCCGAAGTCGGCGAACCGGTCTGCGGCCTCGTAGATGCCGACGGCCGCCGGGGTCGCGACGACGCCCAGCACGTACACCGGCATGTTGTACGACAGGCGGTCCAGAACCTGATCCGGGACGCTCCACTTGGCGAAGTCCCAGGCGCGCTCGACGGCGTGTCGGTCCGGCAGCGTCGGGAGGACACCCAGCGCGACAGTAACGGGGACGAGCACCGCCAGTCGAACCCCGGCGACGATGAGCAGCAAGTCACCGGCGGTCGTCAGTGACGGGGCCAGCGCCAGCAGGATGCTGAGCTGGATAGCGCTTTGCGTTCCGGTGAGCCACGTCTCCGCGCTCGGGTAGCCGATAGCACCGACCAGGCTCGTCACGATCATCGACAGCGCGACGGCGAGCGCGTACAGACCGACAGGGACGAGCAGCCCCGGCGACACGACCGTATTGCGGACGATGACACCGGCCAGCGCGGCCACGGCCACACCGGCGACGAGGAGATAGCCGAGGGCGAACAGCATCGCCAGTCCGAAATACGGGCCGACGGCTTCGCCCCGTTCGCTGCCGACCTTCTGCAGCGTCTGGCTGATGCCCCGAATCGGACGGAGGACGAGCGAGACCGAGATGCTGATGAAGAAATACGTGCCGGTCGCCCCAGGCGACGTGACGAACGCGTAGACGATACCGCTGAGAACGAACAGCGTCGTTGACAGCAACGCCCCGCTGGTCGTCCGAATCGAGGAGTCCAACAGGTCTATTTCGTCGCCATCGCGCTGTTCGACCATCGATCAGTCATCAGGGCTGGGGGCGGGAAAACGGTGCGGTGGATACAGTGGTGGGAGACCAATCTATGTGCCAAAGTGGCAGCTCCGCACTCGCAGTCAGTCACAGAAAACGTCCGCTCACGGCTCATTCCGTTCGCCGTTCGCGTTTCCGGAGGTTCTCACTTCGTTCGAACCTCTCTACGCCAGGACTGGGATTTGAACCCAGAATCCCGAAAGGGAACACGCTTTCCAGGCGTGCGCCTTACCGTTCGGCCATCCTGGCACGTATCTCGAGAGTGCGAGGGCGGGCGATTAAGGGCTTTCGTTTCCGAACAGCCGAGGCTGTATGCGATATGAGGCCAGCGTCGCCCCGACACCGACGGCGACGGCGACGCCAGCTTTAGCCGGTAGCGACACCGGCGTCCCGGCCAGCAGTTCGTAGCCCTGGATCAGAACCAGAAACGCGAGGCTCCCGACGACACCCCACAGGAGGCTGGCTTTCGTTCGCGGGTCCATCAGCGCACTCCACTCCGTGCTGTTGTATCAGCTGGTGCGATACGTGCAGGCCGTCGCATACACGAAGCGGTGGTCGCCGCTGCTAAAACCCCGCCGGAATCAGCGCAGAACTCTGACGAGCGCCAGTACCGCGACGAGGGATTTCGCGAGGCGGACGCTTCGAGTCAGACGAGCACGTCGACCTCGTACCCCTCGTCGGTGAGCGCGTCGATGAGTGCATCGACGTGATCGGGGCCGCGGGTCTCCAGATCCAGTTCGACCTCGGCCGAACTCATCGCCACGTCGCGACTGGTCCGATCGTGCTCGATGCCGTAGATGTTGACCTGCTCGCGTGAGAGGACCTCGACGAGTTCCTCCAGTGCGCCGGGCCGGTCCTGGAGGACGGTCCGGATTTTGAGATAGCGGCCGGTCTCGACGAGGCCGCGCATGATGACGTTGGTCAGGGTGTTCAGGTCGATGTTCCCGCCACACAGCGCGGGGACAATCGTCTCGTCGTCCTCGAAGTCGAACTTCGCTTCCATGACGGCGGCCAGCGCGACGGCACCCGCGCCTTCGGCGAGCGTTTTCGAGCGCTCGAGTAGCGTCGTCAGGGCGACAGCGATCTCGGAGTCCGACACCGTCACGACCTCGTCGACGCGTTCGCTGATGACCTCGAACGTCTTCTCGCCGACGGTGCGAGTGGCGATGCCGTCGGCGATGGTCTCGACGCTGTCACGTTCGATGCGGTGGCCCTTCTCCAGGGATTCGGCCACGCTCGACGCCCCCTCGGCCTGAACGCCGACGACGCGGATGCTTTCGTCCTTGCCTTTGAGCGCCGTGGCGATGCCGCTGATGAGTCCGCCGCCGCCGATAGGGACGACGACCGTGTCCACGCCGGGGAGGTCCTCGTAGATCTCCAGTCCGATGGTTCCCTGGCCCGCCATCACTTTCTCGTCGTCGAAGGCGTGGACGTAGGTCCGGTCCTCCTCACGTTCGAGTTCGTGTGCGTGTTCGGCAGCCGCGTCGTAGTCGCGACCGTGCAGGACCACGTTACCGCCGTAACTCCGGGTCGCTTTCACTTTCGAGACTGGTGCCCGTTCCGGCATCACGATTTTCGAATCGACGCCGATTCGCGTGGCAGCCAGCGCCACCCCCTGAGCGTGGTTGCCGGCGCTCGCTGTGACGACGCCGGCCTCCCGTTCAGCGTCTGAGAGTGAGGCGATGCGGTTGGTCGCACCCCGTATCTTGAACGACCCCGTGCGCTGGAACAGTTCGAGCTTGAGATGGATATCCGCGCCTGTCATCGCGGAGAACGTATGCGAGTAATCGAGCGGTGTGTGTCTGGCCGTTTCAGAGACAGTGTCCTGTGCCGCGAGGACGTCCTCAAATGAGAGCATGGAAGTGGCTATTCACCGGACCATGTTATACTGTCGGCCGACCACGCGGTATCGTCGGTTGCTACAGTGGTGACTACTCGGGCACTGTACTGAAACGGAAAGGGGAGCGTGTGACTGCACGCGAGACGACGAACGCGATTAACTTAAATCCCGCCGTAGCGCGGTGAAAGTGAAAGTGCACGACGGCGTTCGGGTGGTGTTTCCCACTCTGCCAACCGTACCGAGAAGTGGTCACCAACTGGTCGGACAGAACTGTTTTACTCCCGCTGTGCAAGCACGTAGTAGATGGATACCTGGCAGCGGCGGACCGGGCTGTACGTTCTCGCCCTCGTTGGCATCATCCTCGGCTACGCGCTGGCCTACGACTACGGGATGTCGGCGTTCGAGACCGAACCGCGTGAGTTCCTCCACTCGTTACAGGTCGTCGTCGAGACGTTCACCACGACCGGGTACGGGTCGGACGCGCCCTGGGAGAGTACGGGCATGCGCCTGCTCGTCATTGTAATGGACATCACCGGCGTCGTGCTCATCTTCCTCGCGTTGCCGGTGTTGCTGTTTCCGCTGTTCGAGGAGGCGATGGAGACGACGGCCCCGAACACGGTCGAGAACGGCCTCAGCGACCACGTCGTCATCTGTCAGTTCTCTCCCCGCGGTGAGACGCTCGTCACCGAACTCGATACCTGGGACGTCGACTACGTCATCGTCGAACCGGACCGGGACCGAGCCAACGACCTCTACGAAGAGGGGTACTATGTCATCCATGCCGATCCCCAGTCCGTCGACGGGCTCGAACGGGCCAATCTGTCGTCCGCCCGTGCGCTCGTCGCCGACGCGTCCGACCAGGTGAACACCAGTATCATCCTCACCGCCCGCGAAGTCGACGAATCCGTCCAGACTGTCAGTGTCGTCAAGGAGCCCGACCGCGCGAAGTATCACGACCTCGCCGGCGCCGACGCCGTCCTGTCGCCGCGCGGACTGCTCGGCGAGAGCCTCGCGAGCAAGGTGACGACCGGCATCTCGACGACGCTCGGGGACTCAATAGAGATCGGCGAGGACTTCGACATCGCCGAACTGCCGATCCACCGCGGGAGCGATCTCGTCGGAACGACGCTGGCCGACAGCGGTATCCGCGAGGAGACCGGCGTCAACGTCATCGGTGCGTGGTTCCGCGGCCAGTTCGTGAGTCCGCCCGACCCCGACGCCGAACTCGACGGCAGCACGGTCCTGCTGGTCTCGGGGACCGAGCGCCAACTGGAGCGGCTCAAGGAGATGACCCTCTCCAGCGTGCGTGGCTTCCGCCGCGGGGAAACGGTCATCATCGGTGCCGGCGAAGTCGGACAGACTATCACGTCGGCGCTCACGAACGCCGGGGTGCCGCATACCGTGCTCGACCGGACCGACGAGCAGGGCGTCGATGTCGTCGGCGATGCCACCGAGCCCGAGGACCTGCGACATGCCGGCGTCGGTGCAGCCAGAACGGTTATTCTCGCTCTGTCGGAGGATACCGACACCGAGTTCGCAACGCTGGTAATCCGTGACCTCAACCCGGACGTCGAAATCATCGCCCGTGCCGAGGAAAGCGAGAACGTCCAGAAGATGTACCGGGCGGGCGCGGACTACGTCCTCGCGCTGTCGACGGTCAGCGGCCGGATGCTCGCCTCGACGATTCTCGAAGACGAAGACGTCATCTCGATGGACCAGCAGGTCGAGGTCATCCGCGTCGCTGCCGACGGCCTCGGTAATACGACGCTCGGCGAGGCTGATGTTCGCTCCCGGACGGGCTGTACGGTCGTCGCCATCGAACGCGACGGCGCAGTCATCACCGACCTCGGCCCTGACGTGACTATCGAGCCGACTGACAAGCTCGTCATCGCCGGCACCGACGACGGCGTGACGCGGTTCAAATCGGTGTTTGGCTAACCACCTTTTTCCGCCTCGGGTGCGCTTCACGCACCACTCGGCCGAAAAACGTGGGCGAAAAAGGCGCGAATCGCTACGCGATTCGCGTGAAACCGCGGCCAAGGGCCGCGGTATACGGGTCTTCCTACCCTTTTCTTTGTCTTCGTAAGCGAAGCGAGTGAAGACCACTTGATGGCCAGAGCATTGCTATAACGGAGGTTCGCGTGATAAAACGCGTCACAGCCACACGGTAGTGACAGGCTACGGACGACTGACAGAGAGAGCGTCTTACCGCTCGTCCAGCGGCACGAACTCGGTCTCGTCAGGGTTCTTGCCGACGTAGCGGGCGCGCGGGCGGATGAGACGGTTGTCCTCGATGTACTCGAAGACGTGGGCGACCCAGCCGCCGACGCGTGACATCGCGAAGATTGGGGTGTAAATGTCGATAGGAATACCCATCTGGTAGTACGTCGACGCCGAGTAGAAGTCGACGTTCGGGGCCAGTCCCTTCTCTTCCATGAGGTAGTCCTCGATAGTGGTGGACATCTCGTACCACTTGAGCGTCCCGGCGGCTTCGCCGAGTTCCTTCGAACGCTCGCCGAGAATCTTCGCTCGCGGGTCCTTGACGTTGTAGACACGGTGGCCGAAGCCGGAGACGCGGCGGCCCTCGTCGAGGGCGTTTTTGACCCAGTCGAGCGGGTCGGATTCGGCGTCGTCGACCTCCTTTAGCATCTCCATAACGTCCTGATTGGCCCCGCCGTGGAGCGGCCCCTTCAGCGTCCCGATGGCGGAAGTGACCGCGCTGTGAACGTCCGACAGCGTCGATGCCGTCGTGATGGCTGAGAACGTCGAGGCGTTGAGGCCGTGGTCGGCGTGGAGCACGAGCGCCTGGTCGAACACGTCGGCAAGCACGTCGTCGGGCTCCTCGCCGTTGAGCATGTAGAGGAAGTTCGCCGCGTGGTCGAGGTCGTTGCGGGGTGCGACGGGTTCCTTGCCGTCGCGGATACGAGTGAACGCCGCGATGATGGTCGGAATCTTGGCCGTGATCCGCCGGCCCGTTTCGAGGTTGACCGTCTCGTCGGTCGGTTCGGCGTCCTCGGGTGCGGGGTCGAACGCCGAGAGCATCGACACCGCGGTCCGGAGCGCTGCCATCGGGTTCTCGTCCGCTTCGGCGAGCTGTCGCACGGTCGAGATGACGTCGTCGTCCACGCCGCGTGCGTCCACCATCGCCTGCTTGAACTCGGAGAGTTCGTCCCGGTTCGGCAGATGGCCGTGCCAGAGCAGGTACAGCACCTCTTCGTAGCTGGCACCCTTGGCGAGGTCCTCGATGGTGTACCCCCGATACACGAGTTTGCCAGCGTCGCCGTCGATAACGCTGAGTTCGGACTCGGCGACGATGACACCCTCGAGTCCCTTCTTGAGGTCGTCGGACATACGCAATCTCTTCCCTACCTTCCGGGAAAAACATTTTCTTTCTGGGCCTGTGTGTCACACTGTCAGGAGTTGAGACTGCCCGTTCGTTTACTATTTTCCGGATAAGTTCGTCTGTCTATTACATCGATGCCGAGGAACTCGTCGTTCATTCGCTCGTGCTCGGCTCGATACCGAGCGGGTACCGACCCAAATAGTGAGGAACGTTTTTGCTCGGGGCCGTCGAACCGGCGGCTATGGACCCGACAGGGACGGTTGAGTACGAACCGGTCAGCGTCAAGCAGGTGCTGGCCGAGATGAAAGACACCGCCGAGTTGCTCATTGACCTCTCGTACTCGGCTGTCCTGCTGGGGAGTGACGACGTGGCCGCAGAGGTGTTAGAGTTAGAGGAGAAAATGGACGTGCTCCAGTTGCGTGCACGTATGAGCCTGCTGATGGCCTGCCGGTCGACAGCGGACGCGGAGTCGCTGGCCCCCGTCCTGGGGATGGTTGGAGCCGCCGAGAAGATCAGCGACGCTGCCGGCGACATTGCCAAAGTCGTACTTGAGGATATCGGCCTGCCTGATACGATGCGGGCGGCCCTGCCCGAAGCCGTCGAGACGCTCGTGCGGGCAACAATCAGTTCGGACTCCCGATTGACCGGCGATACACTGGGCGGCCTGAACCTCGAAACCGAGACGGGCGTCCGCGCGCTGGCGATTCGCCGGCAGGGGAACTGGTTGCTCAACCCCGACCGGGAGACGCGCCTCGAAGCGGACGACGTGGTGCTGTTCCGGGGGCCAGAGGCCGGCATCGCCGAGGTGTATCAGGACGCGACCGGCGACGTGTACGAACCGCCGGAACCGCCGGAAGGGGGCGTCCGGGACCTCGAACGCGCCGTCGACTCTATCGTCCTGATGAAAGACATGGGCGAGCTAGCCGTCGATCTGGCCTACGGCGCGGTGTTGTTCGACAGTACGGAAGTCGCCGAGGAAGTCGTCGAACTCGAAGCCGAGGTCGACGCGCTGCAGTCCCGCTTCGAGGCCTGGACGCTCCGGGCCGCCGCCGACATCGACGACCCCGTGTCGCTGCGAGGCCTCGTCCACCTGGCCCGTTCGACGGAGGTTATCTCCGACGCCGCGCTGGAGATGAGCGAGGGGGTTCTGCGGGGACTGTCGACCCATCCGGTCGTCGCCGAGGCCGTCCAGGAGTCCGACGAGGTTATTGTCCGGACGACGGTGTACCCCGACAGCGACCTCGCGGGGACGACCATCGGCGACGCGGAGGTCAAGACGGCGACGGGCATGCGAATCATCGCGATACGGCGCGGGGCCGGGGAGAGCGAGCGAACCGGGCGCGAGGGCGGCGACTGGGTCGTCTCGCCGGGCCCGGAAACGCAGATTCAGACTGGCGACGTGCTTATCGCAAAGGGGACTCGAACCGGCGGCGGTCGGCTTACAGAACTGGCAGAAGGATAGGCTCCCGGTCGGTATCAGCGTCGGGCGAGTCGCACAGCCGACACGGCCGTGAACAGCGCCGTCAGCAGACCGCCCAGCGACGTTGCGAGGACGAACGCCAGCGCCACGTAGAAGCCCGTCGGGCGCTGGGTCCCCGGCAGGACGAACAGGGCGAACAGTCCCGCCGTGAACAGGCCGGCGAGCACGAAGCCGATTTTCGCGTTGCGTGGTACGTTCAGCGCCGCGACCATCGCCGCTTTGCCGCTCTGTGGCTCGGACTGGGACACACCAGCCGATAGGGTCGGCGGCCCCAAGATGCCGTCGGTCCGGCGCAACTGTTGGCGAAATCCGAACCAGTAAAGGCTCCCAAGGCAAACGTGAGAACAATGGTTACTTTCGGTACGGCGACCGCCGCTCCCGGTGAGAGAGACACGGGGCGGCTGGAGGTCGGTGAGACCCGTGACGGGTCGACGTTCGGGCTACCGGTCGCCGTCGTCAACGGTGTCGACGACGGGCGGACCCTCTACATACAGGCGGCCAGCGACGGCGACGAACTGAACGGCGTCGGCGTTATCCAGCGGACGCTCCCGCAGCTCGACCCGGCAGAGCTGTCCGGGACGGTTCTGGTCTGTGGCGTCGTCAACTACCACGCGTTCCAGGTCGCCGAGCACCGCAACCCGATCGACGACACGAAGATGAACCGGGCGTATCCGGGCGACAAAACGGGGACGTCGAGCGAGCGCATCGCCGCCGCGACCTTCGATGCCGCCATCAGCGCCGACTACGTGCTCGACCTGCATCAGGGGTCGACCTCGCGGATGATCGACGAGGTCCGGGTCCGGTGTGGCACCCGGCATCGCCTCCACGAGGAGTGTCTCGAACTCGCGAAGGTGTTCGGCTGTGGCTACATTCTCGACCAGAAAGGCCCCGACGGGCAGTTGGCCCGCGCCGCTCCCGACGAGGGGGTTCCAACAATCGACCCCGAACTCGGCGGCTGTGTCGGGTGGGACGAAGGCTCGATCCAGCGGGGCGTCGACGGGGTGTTCAACGTGTTGAACTACTACGGCTTCCTCGACGGGCACCACAGCACCCGCCCCCAGACCCGCGCCTCCGGGTTCGAGCAGTACGGCTCCCCCGTCGGCGGCCTGATCGACCTCAAGCCCGACCTCGGCGACCGCGTCTCCCGCGGCGAGACGCTGTTCGAGGTGACCGACGTGTTCGGCGAACCGAAGGCCGAAATCACCGCTGACTCCAGTGGCGTGTTCTGGCGCGCCCGCCGGCTCCCGCAGGTCGCGACCGGCGAGTACGTCTGCTCGGTCGGGACGAACGTCGATACGTACTAGCCACTTTGTACTTCGGAGGGTGTCCTCGGCCCCGATGCGGCCTGTGGGCACCCCCCTCGCAAAAACGTGGGAAAACGCTGGATCTCGCTTCGCTCGGTCCTGTGAAACGCGGCGCTTCGCGCCGCGTATACTCGCTTGCTGGCCTGCCTTTCCCCGGGGCGGCCGACGGAGCGGCCGCCCGGCCACCGCGCTGTGGACTCTCCCCACTCAAGCTCCGCTACCGCGGCCGCAGGCACCGACTGTCGCTCTCACGAACGCCGCCGCCAGCTTTTGGGCCGTCGGCATCCGAGTAGGCCCATGCACAGCTGTAGTGTCTGCGACCGGGAGTACCCCCGCAAGGGCCCCTGGCGGTGTTCCTGTGGGGCACCGCTCGACTACGCCACGCAGGCGCTGCCCGACAGCCGACCGGAACAGTTCTCGCGGGCCAGCGGTGTCTGGGACTTCGCTGACTTTCTCCCCATGGGCGAGCGAGTCAGCCTCGGCGAGAGCTGGACGCCGCTGGTCGACGCGCCCGGGTGGGACGCCACCTTCAAACTGGAGTATCTCCACCCAACGGGGAGTTTCAAGGACCGTGGCGCGGCGACGGTCGTCGCCGAAGCGCTCGAAGCCGGGGCCGACCGCGTGCTCGAAGACTCCTCGGGCAACGCCGGGCTGGCAGTCGCATCCTACGCGGCACGGGCGGGTCTGGACGCCGAGATATACGTTCCCGCGGATGCGAAGGAAACGAAGGTTCGCCGTATCGAACGGACCGGAGCCGACGTGGTCCCGGTCGAAGGGAGTAGAGAGTCCGTAACCGCGGCCTGTATCGATGCCGTCGAGAGTGGGGCGGGCTGGTACGCCAGCCACGCCTGGAATCCCGCCTTTTTCTCCGGGACGGCGACAGCCGCCTACGAGATTGCCGCCCAGCGAAACTGGACCGTCCCGGACGCCGTCGTCACGCCGCTTGGTCACGGGACGATGTTTCTCGGCCTCTATCGCGGGTTTCGGGCACTGGAGCAAGCCGGATGGACGGACGCTGTCCCACGCATACTCGGTGCGCAGGCGACCGGGTACAGCCCCATCGCCGACGGGGACAGCAGTTCGCCGGGCGACGCCAACGACCTCGCTGACGGGATTCACATCCGGAACCCGCCGCGCAGCCATCAGATACGACACGCCATCGACGAAACCGCTGGCGACGCCGTCGCCATTTCTGCAGCGGCAACCGAGCGGGAACGCAACCGCCTCAGCGAAGCAGGGTTCCACGTCGAGCCCACATGTGCGACCGCAACGGCGGCGCTAACCCAGTTCAGAGAGCGGGGAGAACTCCAGGGCGGTGACGACGTGGTTGTTGCGTTGACCGGTCGGAACAGCTAGTCTACCGCATCAACAGTGTCGAGACCGGAAAGTCGGCGTCGACGGAGAGCCACTGATCCTCGACGTCTGTCGTTTCGACATCTGGGGCGTAGCAGATGAGTCGCTCACTGCCGTCGGGGCGGGAGCGCACCACGGCAGGCAGCGTCCCCTCGTCAGCGTCTGTCGCCGCCGTCACCTCGCTCGTCGACCGGGTATCGGAGTCCATGTCTCGACTCACGATAGGTGTTATTATTGTTACCAGTCGGTTATCGGGCGTAAGGACTACTGAACGTCGTCGAGAGAAACGAGTTGGTCCGACGAAACGGCCAGCCACTTCGTCTCCAGTTCTGGACTCGCGAGACCGGGCGGATGGAAGATCGAACGCTGGCCGCCACCCGCAGCCGGCTCGTGTTCGACAGTCAGTAATTTCTCGGTGACCCTGCCGTCCGTCGTATTCTGCCGCTGAGCGTCTGACCCCTCACTGCTCATGCCCGCAAATAACGGTAGATCAATATTGTTATCCGTAGTCTAAATCGACGTATATCCCGATATTACCGGAATGTTCGTGGTGCTTACCCGTCGGTAATCGATTTGAATAGCGAACGCAGCCAGGACGTCACCTTGGCGGGGAGTAACGAGGGCGAGACATACCGGTACATCGCGACACCAATCCGCCTCAACGAGAAGGATGGGTGGGCGCGTCGAACCCGCCGCGGACCAGCGGCTTTGCGATGTGGCGGCGCGCGACCGGCGGCACCTCGTACCACCCGGGTTCCAGTCCCCGCTCAATGGGCTGCTCGACCTTGCTGTCGGCGCTGGTCCCGCAGTCCCGGCACCGGTAGCCCTGGTTCCGACCGGCGGATTTCATCGACCGACCACAGTCCGGGCAGTCCGGGGTGACGGATTCCGTCCGGACGAGTTCCCGGACCGCGAACTTCTCCAGTTTGAGTGTGCCGTCGCTCACCTCGCCACAGGCGGTGACCCGGTCACCCGCCCTGAGCGAGCGGACCCGGTCGCGAAAGCCCTTCGTCGGCTCGAAGGCGGCACAGTTGAGGGTCGTTCCGTCGTCCTTGAGTGTAATGAACACGTGCCCACCCTCCCGGGTTTCGGGGGCCTCGATCACGGTGCCGGTGACGCGGTAGGCGCTGTCGTCCATGACCGCGTCGAGCGTCGCGTCCTGTAGATGCACGTCAGTCCCCTGGTTCGTCACGAACGTCGCTCGTCGGGCGATTGGTTCACTGTCGATTGCGTCGGCGACGGCGCGGCAGGCGTCGGGGTCGTTGCCGCGGACCCCGTAGAGAATCGGACACGGCGTCCGCGGCACGCAGACCGGGTAGCCCGATTCGCTGTCGACGGTGTCCCACACGGCCGGGTAGTGCTCGTCCGCCACGACGCGGACGCTCTCAGCGTCGACCAGCCGTTCCGTACCCCACCGTTCCTGTTCCCGGTAGGCGATGTGTTCGTAGGTCCAGTCCGACAGCGCGGCCCAGGCCCCGACCGCCGCGAGCGCACCGACCAACCCGCGGCCGTTGCCCCGCTGACAGCGGGCGAACCCGACCACATCGGCCAGCGTCGTCGCGGTCATCGGGTCCTGTATCGACTGGATCGTCTCGCGGGCGAACGTTGCGATCTGCGGCGGGACGTCTTCGGGGTCGCAGTCGGCGACGACGGCCCCTGGGTTGGTCCGAGGGTCGTCGGTTTCGGCCATGTCGAGCACGTTCCCGGCCAGTTCAAGCGCCGTGTCAGCGCCGAGGTCCGTATGCACCGCCAGCGCTGCGTTCCCGCGGGTCTTGTGCTCGACGGCGGGGTTCAGTCGGACGAGGAGCAGTCGCTCGACGGTCCCCCCGGCGTTCCGTATCGACTCGGCGAGGGTGACGGCGGCGTAGGTCGTACACATCCCCCGCTCGCGCGAGTCCGTATCATCGAGGCCGACGACAGTCACGTTACTCTGTAGCCCCGAAGTGGTCAAACGCCTTTCGTCACGCCGGGCCCTCAATTCGGCCTGAGAGATCAACGAACGGCGCAATACATATAATGGGTGAGCGGGCTAGACTCAGTAGAGGTACAGAGTACTATGTCACGGTCGGCGCTGGTGGAAAACGTCATGGCGATGCTCGAAGACGCTGGCTTCCTCGTCAGCGACCGCTGTGCGATTCGCCCGAAGAGTTTCGACATCGCTGCCCGTCGCGGTGAGGACGTGTTGCTCCTGAAGATACTGGGCAACATCGACGCCTTCGACGCACAGACCGGGGGCGAGATGCGGCGACTTGGCACGTACCTGAACGCCACGCCGATTGTCATCGGCCTCCGAACGCGCGACGAGGAGCTGAAACCCGGCGTCGTCTACTTCCGCCACGGCGTCCCGGTGCTGTCACCCGACACCGCGATGGACCTGTTCGTCGAGGAGGTCCCGCCGCTCATCTACGCCGCCCCGGGCGGGCTCTACGTCAATATCGACTCCGAAATTCTCGCCGACGTGCGCGAGAACCGCGACTGGTCGCTCGGCCGACTGGCAAAGGAACTTGGCGTCTCTCGGCGGACGGTCTCCAAATACGAGGACGGGATGGACGCTTCCGTCGAGGTGGCCGCCGAACTCGAAGACCTGTTCGACGCGCCGCTGACCTCGCCAGTGAGCGTTCTCGACGGCGCAGAGGAGGTCCGGGACGACGAGCCGACACCGGACGACCCCGATGTCGCACCGGAGGACGAGCCAATCGTGACGGTGTTCACCCGTATCGGCTTCGAGGTCCACCCGACGGACCGCGCCCCGTTCAAGAGCGTCAACGAGAGCGACGACCAGCGCGAGCAGGTACTCGCCGGCCACTCGGCGTTCACCGAGACGGCCGAGAAGCGAGCCCGGATCATGTCCTCAGTCGGCGAGGTGACACGGACCCGGTCGGTGTACGTCGTCGACGAACTCCGGCGCGAGTCCGTTGACGGGACCGCACTCATCGAGAAAGACGAGATGGACGACATCCAGGACGCCGACGACCTGCGGGACTTGATTATGGAGCGTGGCGAGGACCGCGAAGAAGTGGCCTGAGCGGCTGCTGCCCGTCTTCGCTGTCAGTTAAAAACGAGAAACACCGCAAGCGCTGAGTCTACTGCCCGTACGTCTCTTCGAGATACTTGACAATCCACCTTTTTCGTCGTCACCCCTCCTCGCTCGTGCCACTCGCTGCGGGAGGGGTCCTCGAAAAACGTGGGCGAAAAACGGTCGCGCTACGCGCGACCGCGGTAGAGATGTCTTACTGCCCGTACGTCTCTTCGAGATACTCGACGATGTCGTCGGATTCGGGCATCGCGTCGACGCCGTTGTCCTTGTCGACGAGGACGGGGACGCCAGTCTGGCCCGAGATCTCCTTCACTTCGGTCCGCTCGCCGTGGGACCGCGGGACCATGTGTGACTCGTAGTCGAGGCCGAGCTCGTCAAGTTTCTTGATAACCTTCGCGCAGTACGGACAGCCTTCGAGTTCGTAGAGTTCGAGATTGGCCATTACGACGGATTCTAGCGATTCCACCGTCAAGAACACATCGGTGATGTGTCCCGGCCGCGCAGTGCCGACAGCGGCTTGGCCGGCGCTAAACGTCGATATCGTCGGGGGCGTCGGCGAGCAGGTCCGACGCAGTCACGAGCGATGAGAGTTCGAGGTTGTGTTCGGCGAGGTTCTCGCTAGCCCCCTCTTCGCGGTCGACGACGACGAGCACACGGTTGACGACAGCACCGGCCTCGCGGAGCGCCTCCGCCGCGTCGACCGCGCTCTGGCCGGTCGTCGCGATGTCTTCGAGGATGATGACCTCCGCACCTTCGGGCAGGTCGCCCTCGATTCGGTTGCCCGTCCCGTACTCCTTGGCCTGCTTGCGGGCAATGACGTAGGGGATGTCCGTCTCGACGCTCGTGACCGCAACAAGCGGGACCGCACCAAGGGCGACGCCGGCCAGCGTGGCGTCCGTGTCCCACTCGGCGATCCGTTCGGCGAAGGCCCCGGCGATGAGGTCCAGACAGGCGGGGTTGGTCTCGAAGACGTACTTGTCGACGTAGTAGTTCGACGTGCCGCCGTGGGAGAGCTCGAACTCCCCGAACTTGACGGCGTCGGCGTCCCGCAGCGCCGCGATGAGTTCGTCGTTTGCCATACGCTCACTGGACAGTCACGGGGCTAATGACTGTTGGATTCAGACAGCGACATTCCTAAGCCCCTCGCACTCAGACAGTCGCTCGAATGCAAGTGTTCGGGTCGAGCGGCGTCCGGGGTGTCGCGGGCGAAGAGCTGACACCGCGGTACGTCCTTCGGGTTGCACAGGCCGCCGGGGACGTCTGGCGTGACGGCCACGACCGCGTGGCAATCGCCCGGGACACGCGGACGACCGGGCGGACGTTCATCAACGCCGCGACCAGCGGCCTGACGACTGTCGGGTTCGACGTCGACCGGCTCGGCGTCGTCCCGACACCGGGGCTGCAGGCGTACTGCGAGCGTGAAGGGGTCCCGGGCGTGATGATTACCGCGAGCCACAATCCAGCCGCGTACAACGGCGTGAAACTCATCGGCGCGGACGGCGTCGAACTGACGCGAGACACACTCGACCGCGTCGAGCAGTCCCTCCGGGACGACACCCCGGCCTACGCGGACTGGGAGACAGTCGGGTCTGACAACGACATCGCCAGCGCTCGCCGCCGATACCGCGAGCAGGTCCTTTCCGCCGTCGACCGCGACCGCATCGCCGACGCCGACCTCACTGTCGTCGTCGACCCCGGGCACGGCGCTGGCTCCCTCACGAGCCCCGACCTGTTCCGCGAACTCGGCTGTGAGGTCCACACCGTCAACACCCAGCCCGACGGCCACTTCCCCGGCCGCGACCCCGAACCCGTCGCCGAGAACCTCGAAGACCTGCGGGCGTTCGTCCGCGCGACCGACGCCGACCTCGGGTTCGCCCACGACGGCGACGCCGACCGCGGGATGTTCGTCGACGAGACCGGAACCCACATCGAAGGCGACGCCGCGCTGGCCGCGCTCGCGGCGGCGAAAATCGAGGCCGGCGACGGCGTCGTCTCGGCCGTCAACGCCTCCCAGAGGCTGGTCGACGTCGTCGAAGACGCCGGCGCGACCCTCTCGCTTACTCCCATCGGCTCGACGTACATCGTCAGCCGCATCCGCAAACTGCAGGACGACGGCATGCACGTCGCGATTGCCGGCGAAGGCAACGGCGGCATCCTCTTCCCCGACTACCGGATCGCCCGGGACGGCGCGTTCACCGCCGCGAAGTTCCTCGAACTCGTCGCCGAGCGGCCCGCGAGCGAGGTCGCCGCGGACTACGACGACTACTACAACGTCCGGCGGAACCTCGAATACGAGACCGAAGACGAGCGCGAGGCGATGCTCGAAGGCATCGAAGCACACGCGAACGACGCGACGGCCGACCTCGACACGACGGACGGCTACCGCCTCGACTACGGCGACGGCTGGGTGCTGGCCCGACCGTCCGGCACGGAGCCCGTCGTCCGGGTCTACGCCGAGGCACGAACGCTCGACCGGGCCGAGGAACTCGCCGAGACGATGGTCAACCGGGCGACCCAGCGGATAGACACCTACAGCGGCGAGTGAGTTTCCAGCGCGTCCTCGATGGCCGCCCGGGCCTCGCGGGCGGTCGCCAGTTCCTCCTCGACAGCGCCGCTGGCCAGCCGTTCACGCTCGGATTCTGTGAGTTCTGCCCGAGCGACAGCGCTCTCGCGAAGCCGCTCGTAGTCGTCCCGCTCCGCGAGCCCACGCACCTCCCGTAGCGCCGCGACGACTGACTCGTCGGCGAATCGGGCGACGACCGAGCGGTACTCTCGGCAATACCACGGCAGGGCGTCGGCCGACGGCGGCGGCCAGTCGATCCGCACCGGCTCGGCGTCGAGCCGCCGGAGATACGTCTGCCGGGTGGCGACGGCGCTCCGTAGCGCCGCGGCGTCGTCGACGTAGTGGTCCAGCTTCGAGGCGGAGTAGTCGGCGTACTCCAGTAGTTTCGGAATCGGCTCCCGGCCGGCGTCGTGCTCGCGGACGTAGGTCAGCAGTTCCGCGGGTGGGGACCGGAACTCGACCAGCGGGTACGCGTCGGCCCGCTCGATGACCGCCAGTGCGTCCCTGGCCGATGTGTTGCGCCGAAACTCGGTGAACGCCTCGGTGACGGCGTCGTTGTAGCGCTCGATGGGGTCACGGAGACGCTCGACCGGGGCATCGAGATCGGCGTCGCCGAGCCGCTGGAGGCGTTCCAGGTCGGCGATGCGGTCGCGCAGTTCGTTACGTCGACGGTTCGCCTCGGTCCGGGCTTTCTTGTACTGCTCGCGTGCGTCGTCGAGTTCGTCGAGTCGACCGACGAGGTCGCCGACGGGCGACAGCATCTCGCGGGCCTGCTCGAAGTCGCTCTCCGTGAGCCGCCGCTGCTGGAGGAAGTCGTCGGTTTCTTCGAAGGTATCGCGCTCGGGCAGGTCCTCGGGGAGGTCGTCAGTCAGCGTCCCGACCCGGCCCTGGAACTCCATGAACGCCTCGAAGTCGCCGCCGCCGGTCGCCCGGCCGTCGTAGCTGTCCAGCAGGTTCCGCAGTTCGCTGTAGATGTCACGGCAGTCACGTAGCGCGTCCGCACCGATTTCCTCGACGCGCGCCTGTGCTCGGTCGTACGCCTCGGCGGCCTGTTCGAGGCGCTCCACGGCGTCGGGGGGTCCCGAGCTGCTTCCGATCTCAGTATCGGATCGAGCCATCAGTACACGTCGTCGGGGTCGAACACTTGCTCACCGACCGTCTCGCCGTCGACGGTCCGGTGGAAGCAGGACTCGTAGCCGGTGTGGCAGGCCCCGCCGGCCTGGTCAACGATGTACAGCAGCGCGTCCCCGTCACAGTCGACCCGCACCTCTTCGACGGCCTGCGTGTGGCCGCTCGTCCCGCCCTTGTGCCAGAGTTCGTCCCGGCTCCGCGAGTAGTAGTGAGCCTCCCCCGTCTCGCGGGTCTTCCGGAGCGCTTCCTCGGTGACGTAGGCGAGCATGAGCACCTCGCCGGTGTCGGCGTCCTGGGCGACAGCGGGGATGTACTCCTGCTCGTCGAACGCGAGGTCGACGTCGGTCATACTCGGGCGGAGGCGTGTCCGAAAAATAGGTCTTCTGCTCAGGCGACCGGATTCCCTCAGGACAGGGCCTCCGAAAGCCGCGTCGAGAACGTTGTTGCGCTGTTGTAGCGCTGTCCCGGGTCGGGGGCCATCGCGCGCCGAATGACCGTATCGACGCCCCCGGGGAGGCTGGTCCCGGAACTGGGTTTCCGGAGCGAGCCGTCGCGGATTGCACGGTGGAGGTCGCTCGCCCCGCGGAACGGCTCGCGGTCACAGAGCAGTCGGTACGCGACGGCACCGAGTTGGTACACCGGCGTCGTCCGTTCGATGGCCCCAGCCAACTGTTCCGGCGCGGTGTAGGGCGTGACCCTGTCGTCGTCGAACGCGCCAGACACCGCGCGTTCGATGCCCCACCCGGCGAGTGCCGCCCGAACAGGCTCGTCACGCGAGAGAATCCGTATGGAGTCTGGCGAGATGGCCGTCGCGTACACGTCGTTGTGCGCCGCAGCGGTTACCGCCGCGGCGACGTCGTCGAGCACCTGCCGTCGGGCATCGACCGGGAGCGACGCGCAGTAGTCTTCGGCAGCACCCTCGCCGGCACGGTAGGCGATCCAGGCGCTCGGGCTGACGCCGACTTCGTAGATAGTCGATACCGTCGGTCGGTCGGCGACGGCCTGCCAGTTCTCGACGGCGGACATGAACCGCTTGACCGCGCTGCCCTCCTCGCCGCGGTCCGGGTCGAGTAACGCGATGTGTGCCACCTCGCCGTCCGTCCACGTTCCGCGATACCGATGGACGTAACCGGAGGTGTCGATGGTTTCGAGTTCTGTGAGGTCGGGAATCGCGGCCATGAGCGTACTCGCCGTGGTCATTGGGCCGATCTCGGACGGGTCCGTCACGTCGGCGTCGTCGTCCGGGTCCGGTTCATCGACGGGTGCGGACAGTCGGTCCCGCTTGAATCGGACGCCGGACTCCGCGATGCCGTGGCGGATGAAGCGGTGGTCGACCGACTGCTCCGTCCGGCCGTCGGTGTCGCGGAGTTCGAGGCGCTTGAAATCGAACGCGCGCTGAATCGCTTTCGCGTTTTCACAGGCGGATTCGAGGTCGGCGTCCACGTGAAAGACGACAGCGTCACCCTCGGGAACGACCACCCATGCGTCGAGCATCCCGCTGCGTTGCACCCGGAGGCACTCGAACAGTTCGTTCCAGTAGATGTCCCCGACGATATCCGGGGCGTCCCAGCGCAGCAGGCACGGATGGCGATCCGCGTCCATCCGGTCCTGGGCCGCTCGCATCGCGTCGATTCGGCGGTCGTGGGTCGAAAAGACCGTCGCATCGCACTGGTCGCGGCGGTACTCGCGGACCGTCCACTCACCGTCGAGTTCGATGAGTTCGAGCGGCGGCCGACAGGGCGGACGCGGACCGACCGCCGAATCGACGCCGCTAGATTCGCGCCGTGTCTCGTTGCCGCTCATCCGGTAGCGACACCCCGCGCGTTCACCCGTGGCTCTCGGCCGTAACAAGTGAGTGCCCCCGGAACCCCGTCCATGTTGGTTACGAAATACTACAGTCTATTTTCATATAAAAAGCCTCGGTTGAGAGAAACGTTCACGCCAACCGAACGCCTCAGGCCAGCCCGACGGCCTGCAACAGCGAGAACAGCACGTCGCCGTAGGTGAGCGAGACGACCAGCCCGGCGAACATCGGGACGAGAAACGGAATCCCGGGCGAGATCCACACCTCGTCTTGTTCGACGAGCACGTCCAGTCCGTCGCGAAGCTGGGCCGGCGACGTGCCGTAGGCCGAGTGGTCGATGTCGTCCAGAAACCGCTCGGCACCCCACGGGTCGTCGATGTGGTCGGGACGGTCGGTCTCATCGGCCCCGGCGTCGTGGTCTGCCGGTCCATCTCCGTCGTCGGCCACCGGGTCGCCGCCGTCGGTTGCCAGGGAGCCGTCGCCGGGGTCGTTCGGGACCGCCGGGAGGGAAGTCGGACGCCGGTGCTGGTCCGGGTCGGCCCGGATATCGGCGAGCGAGCAGCCGCGCCAGCGGAGGTACATCCGGAGGGCATCGAGGTCGAGACCGCTACGGTCGAACCCGTCGGGCGATTCGAGCAGTCGGCCGTACTCTTCAGTGACGTTGGCGGCGGCGACGGGTCGCCCGATGAACATCGCCAGCGAAAAGCGGCCCCGGGCGAGGTTGCCGGCGGCGACGGCCAGCGGATAGACGACGCCGGCGAGGACGGTGTTCGAGAGTACCGTCAACGAGAAGACGCCGATAGCGGTCGCCTGGAGCGGGAGGGCGACAGTCGACAGGTAGTACACCGGATAGACGGGAAAGAGGACGGCGATGAGCATGAACGCCTTCGCGTCGGCCCCGCCGAACCCACCGACGAGCCAGAAGCCGTACGACAGCGGAATGACGAAGCCGAGACTGATCGCGACCCTGATGAGGAACAGCCGCCGGCCGACCGCGGTCGGGCCAGTCCACACGGTGTATGTGTCCCACAGCAGGAGCACGACCGCCAGCACGGCAAGCGGGGTCCAGGTCCGGTTCGGCACCCGGCGGGTCTTCACGTCGCGGTAGGCCGCCCACCCGAACACCGGGACGGCGACCAGCCGAAGCAGGTCCGGTATCGACCCAAGCACGGCTACATGCAACACAGCGGTGCCCCTAATGGTTCCGATACGACGACTGTCAAGAGCAGTTGCTACCGGGAAAAGAAAGGGTAGTGCGCTGCAGGAGCCGCGTTATATGACGCGGTTCTGCAGGTAGTCGAGGTGCTTGGCGTTGTAGACGATCTTGACCTCGTCGGCGTCCGGGCTGCCGATGCAGGTCAGGCGAACGTTCTTGTCTTCGACTTCCTCGTCGCTGAGGATCTGCTGCATGTCCATGTCGATGTCGCCTTCGAGAACGATAGCGGCACAGTTCGCACAGGCGCCGGCGCGGCACGAGAAGGGCCAGTCATAGCCCTGTGCCTCGGCGGCTTCCAGGATGTACTCGCCTTCGTTAACCTCGAGGGACCCGTAGTCCTCGTCGTCGAGGTCCATATCTGACGCCTCTCCGAAGACGTCGTCGTCGTACATGTCCCAGCCGTTATCGTCCACTACTTCGTAGTTAAGGTACTCTACCGTGGGCATCACCTGACTGGTTCGAACCCCGCCCTGTTAGACTTTGCCCTTCGGAGTTCCATCGTGCAAAATAATGAGGGACAACGCGGCGATTCGTTGGTGAATCGGTGACATCGGTTCAGAAATGTTCACCGCTCAGACAATCGGCAGGAACCGGAACACCAAGTACGCTGCGAGGGTCGCAATTGACGGGACGACGTTCTGGAGGAAAATCACTCTGGCAGTGGTCCCGGGTTCGAACAGGTCTGACGCCGACGGGATGTCTTCCCGCGATTCCTCGCCGATGGGTTCGGTCTCGGCCGGCTTCGGCGTCCCCTTTTTCCCGCCGACGGTCGGTGCGTCCGCGGCCTCCGCGTCGGTGGTCAGCGCACCGACGGAGGCCACGGGCGTCTCACCCTGTACGGTGTCGGAGAGGCTCGTCGTTCGCGTCGCACGGCCCCAACCGAGGCCGACGATGCTCATCGTGGCGATGATGACGAAACTCGCTGGGATACCCAGCGCCGAGAGGAACGTGACGATGGTGGAGGCGACCGCCGCGACCACGATGGCGGCGACCAGCGGGAGGTCGGTCAGGTCGTTTCCGACCGTGTCCATCGTCCGACGGGCGATGGTGAACGCACCGAGGCCGATAGCGCCGCCGCCGAGCAGGATAGCCGGGTACAGCTCCAGCGAGCCGTTGCCCACGAGGGGGGCGACGGCGTTGGCGACGTTCGACGCACCCGCCGAGAAACCCATGTAACAGCCGATACCGATGACGACGACGGTGCCAACGAACTCCCGCGGCGTCGTGTTGTCACCGAGGGACGGGCGCGGAATCGCACCGGACCGGTCGAAATCGAGCAGCGCGCCCTCGCTCTGGGAGACGGCGAACCACTCGACGAGTCGGGGGTAGAAGTACCGTCCGATGACGCCGCTGACCCAGAAGGCGATGATCGGCGAGACGAGCCACCAGGAGACGATTTCGAGCATCAGCGCGGCGTTCAACGTCCCGCGAGCGAGGCCGAGGCCGGCGATAGCGCCGACGGCAGTCATCGAGGTCGACGCGGGGACCCCGACCACGTTCGAGAGAAACAGCGCGACACCGATGAAAAACAGGACGACGATGCTGATAAGCGGCGAGAAGGCAGTCGCGACGAGGTCACTGCCCAGGCTCTCGACGACGGCCGGCCCGACGATGAGGCCGCCGGCCATCGCGAATATCGTCATCAGGGCCGCAGCGGAGAGCTTCGAAAGCGTGTTCGACCCGACTGCAGGCCCGAACGCGACACCCGTTGAAGACCCCCCGATATTGAAGCCGACGAAGATAGCCACCAGAACACCGAGGGCAAAGAGAACTTCGACCATACAGATGCCAGTCCCTCACTGGGTTAAAACGTACCGAACAGGTACTCGGTCGAGTGGCGGCGGCGGCCGCTACGGCGACCGCTCGGCCGAGCCACCGTCGTCGGTGTCGGACTCGCCACCCTCGTCAACGAGATGCTCGTCGTCGGCCGGCACCGTCTCCTCGACCTCGGCGGCTGTCTCCTCGACCTCGCTCGCCGTCTTCTTGGCCGCTTCGACCTCGTCGGTAACCGATTCGGCGGTCTGCTTCGCGTCGCTGGTCTTGTCTTTCACTTCGGTCGTCTTGTCTTTGACTTCGGTCGTCCTGTCTTTCGCTTCCGTCGCCTTGTCCTTGACCTGGGTCGTCTTGTCTTTCACTTCGGTCGTCTTGTCCTTGACTTCGGTCGTCTTGTCCTTGACTTCGGTCACCTTCTCGGCGGCGTCCTCGTCACCGGTCTCGGTCGCAGTCTGTTCGACTTCGTCGGCCGTCCGCTCGACTTCGTCGGCCGTCTGCTCGACCTCGTCGACGGTTTCCTCCACTTCGTCCGCTGTCTGCTCGACCTCGCCGGCTGTCTGCTCGACCTCGTCGGCCGTCTGTTCGACGTCCTCGGCGGCCTCGTCGACCGTCTCGGCGGCGTTTTCGACCTCGTCGGCGGTCGTCTCCAGCTCCTCGGCGGTCGTCTCCAGTTGCTCGGCGGCCTCTTCGAGTTCAGCGGCTTTGGTAGCGACATCCTCGTTGGTCCGTTCGAGGACGTTCGCGAGGACGAGGAACTGCAGGAGACCGACGACGACGAACGCCGAGATGGCGACGCTCGCAGCGGTCGCAAGCAGCGATGCCGCGCCGGCACCGAGCGGCAGAACATCGAACGCGACCAGTCCCCAGGCCAGCGCCAGGCCGACGGCGACGACCAGCACGGCCTGTTCGAATAACCGGTACTCGCGCTCGTACGGCCCGAACATGATTGCTTCGAGCCGACGGGCGAGCGGTGTGAGGACGAGTGTAGCAGTAACCATGGCGGACCTTTCCCATCACGCCGTAAAAGCATGGGGGTGTGCTGGCACAGACAGCCGTCCGCACGCATCGGACCGACACGCTTTCGACGGCCGCCGCCGGACCACCGGCCATGTTCCCCGAGTTCGAGGTCGTCCCCGCGGTCGACATGCAGGACGGACAGGTGGTCCAGTTAGTCGGCGGCGAACGCGGCACGGAGAAGACCTACGGCGACCCGGTCAAGGCCGCACAGCGGTGGGTCGACGCCGGTGCGCGGACGCTCCATCTCGTCGACCTCGACGGCGCGTTCGAGGGCGAGCGACAGAACGCGGCGGCCATCGACGCCGTCCTCGACGCGGTAGGAGCCGACGTGGACGTGCAGTTGGGCGGCGGCATCCGAACCGCCGAAGACGCCGTTTCGCTGCTTGACCGCGGTCTGGACCGCGTCATCCTCGGCACGGCGGCCGTCGAAACGCCGGAGATCGTCCGCGAAATCAGCGACGAGCACCCCGGTAGTGTGCTCGTGAGCCTCGACGCGAAGGACGGCGAGGTGGTCGTCTCCGGGTGGACCGAAGGCACTGGTCTGGACCCCGCGGAAGCCGCCGAGCGGTACGCCGACCTCGGGGCCGGCGGCATCCTCTTCACCGACGTTGACGTGGAGGGGCAACTGGAGGGGGTCCGGACCGACCCGGTTCGGCGACTGGTCGACAGCGTCGACATCCCCGTCATCGCCAGCGGCGGCGTGGCGACAATCGACGACGTGCTGGCGCTGCGGTCGGCCGGGGCCGCTGCGGTTGTCGTCGGCAGTGCACTCTACGAAGGGCAGTTCACCCTCGACGCAGCAATTGCCGCGCTCGCCGAATCATCGGAGTAGCCGGGCCGGCTGAACGCATAACCGTGTGGCGCCCTCACAACACGTATGGACCGAAACGAGGTCCGTCGTGCGTGGGATAGCGTCTCCGAGACCTACGCCGAACGGCGCGACCCGACCGGGTCGGACGCAGCCCTGCTCGACGACCTGCTCGAACGGCTCCCCGAAGCGCCGACCGTCCTCGACGTGGGCTGTGGCGACGGCGCGCGAACGCTCGCGAACCTCCCCTCTGGCAGTGTCGGGCTCGACTTCTCCCGTTCGGGACTGGATCTCGCAGCAGAGACAGTACCGGACAGCCGTCTCGTCCAGGGCGACATGACGGCGCTCCCGGTCGCAACTGACAGCGTTGACGCAGTCACGGCCTACCACGCCGTCTTCCACGTCCCGCGGGACCAGCACCCGACGGTCTACCGTGAGTTCGCTCGCGTGCTCCGGCCGGGCGGCACCGTGCTGATGACGCTGCCGAGCGGCCAGTTCGAGACCGTCCGGCGCGGCTGGATGGGCGGGTCGATGTTCTTCTCGGCACCGGGTCGGCGGGCGACCCTGGACCAGTTAGCCGACGCTGGTTTCACCGAGACGGAGACGGTCACCGCGACGGACCCCCTCGGGAGCGATAGCGAGTTCGTCTTCGCTACGCTCGCCGACGATTAGCGACCGCCTACTGTGCCAAATCGTCGGCCGTGCTGACGTGCATGCCGACGAACTGCCACTCGCGCGCCCCGCCGGTGGCCTCGAGGGTCCCGCTCCAGCGCGTGTCGTACTCGTGGCGGACCTTGCCCTCAGTGTCGGTCCAGCGCAGTGCCACGTCGTCACTGAACCACGCGTATCCCTCTCGTTCTGTCACCCGGAGCGCGCGGCTCTCGACGGTCCAGTCCACCGTCGTCTCGGTCTGCTCCTGCAGGCCTGCCCTGATGGCGTCGGTCCCGACCAATTGTTCGGAGATGCCGAACTTGACCACCGAGCGGTCCGCGTCGTCAGCAAAGAAGGGGCTGAGCGGCTCACCGGCACGGAGCGCCGCGTAGTAGGCCTCGATAGTCTCGCTTGCGTTCATGCGCGTCCGTACAGTAGCCAGACACTTCACTGATACACCCGATGCTCCGGCTGTTCGAGACACTGGTCCGGATTTAATTACTGCTTCTCACACCGGACCCGCAATCCTTACGCCCGGGACGGCCACACGGACGTGTATGACAGAGGCGACGGGAATCGTCGGGGAGTTCCTCACGCTCAAGGAGGGGACCGACGCGGACCTGCTGGCGATGCAGTGTGGCGACTTCTACGAGTTTTTCGCCGAGGACGCCGAGATCGTCGCCGACGAACTCGACCTGAAGGTGAGCCAGAAGTCCTCCCACGGCTCGTCGTACCCGATGGCGGGGGTCCCGGTCGATGACCTGACGCCGTACGTCTCCGCGCTGGTCGAGCGGGGCTACCGGGTCGCTATCGCCGACCAGCACGAGACCGAGAACGGCCACGCCCGCGAGATAACGCGGGTCGTCACGCCCGGGACGCATCTGGAAACCGGCGACGAGTCGGCGCAGTACCTCGCCGCGGTCGTCCGAGAGGCCAGCCGGGACGGCGGTGACACCTACGGCGTCGCCGCGACGGACGTGACCACGGGCCAGTTCCAGGTCACGCAACTGGACGACGCCGACGCGGGCGAGGCGCTGACAGAACTGTACACGTTCGCACCTGCGGAGATTCTTCCCGGCCCGGAACTGCGAAACGACGACGAGTTTCTGGACCGCTTGCGCGAGCGGACGGGCGCGGCGCTGACGCTGCACGACTCGGCGTCGTTCGAGCCGGGTCGGGCGAGTCACACAGTGCGGGAGCAGTTCGGGAGCGAGACGGTCGATAGCGTCGGTATCGGCGACAAAGACGTGGCGGTCCAGGCCGCCGGCGCGGTACTGTCCTACGTCGAGGACACCGGGGTCGGCACGCTGGCGGCCGTCACGCGGCTGCAGGCCTACGGCGAGCGCGACCACGTCGACCTCGACGCGACGACCCAGCGGAACCTCGAACTCACCGAGACGATGCAGGGCGACAGTTCGGGGTCGCTGTTCGACACTATCGACCACACCGTCACGGCTGCCGGCGGGCGACTGCTCCAGCAGTGGCTCCAGCGGCCCCGGCGAAACCGGGCCGAACTCCGCCGGCGGCAGTCCTGTGTGTCGGCGCTGTCGGAGGCGGCGATGGCCCGCGAACGGATCCGGGAGACGCTGTCGGACGCCTACGACCTCGAACGGTTGGCCGCCCGGGCCACGTCGGGCAGTGCGGACGCGCGGGACCTGCGAGCGGTTCAGGAGACGCTAGCGCTGCTCGGACAGGTCGCCGACGCCGTCACCGAGACCGAGCGGCTGGCCGAGTCGCCGCTCGCCGACGCCCTCGACGGCGCTGACCGCGAGGCTGCCGACGCGCTGGCCGCGGACCTCGACAGCGCGCTCGTTGAGGACCCGCCGGGAACAGTGCGACAGGGCGGGTTGTTCGAGCGGGGGTACGACGACGACCTCGACGAGATCATCGACGAACACGAGGCCGCCCTGGAGTGGCTAGAGACCCTGCCGGACCGCGAGAAGGAGCGGACCGGCATCACCCACCTCTCGGTCGACCGGAACAAGACGGACGGCTACTACATCCAGGTCGGTAAGAGCGAGACCGGCACCGTTCCCGACGACTACCAGCACATCAAGACGCTCAAGAACTCCAAACGCTACACGACGCCCGAACTCGACGAGAAGGAGCGGGACGTGTTGCGTCTTGAGGAGCGCCGCCACGACATGGAGTACGAGCGCTTCCAGGGCCTCCGCGAGCGCGTGGCCGAGCGCGCCACGCTGCTGCAGGACGTGGGCCGGACGCTAGCGGAACTGGACGCGTTCGCGTCGCTCGCAGTCCACGCCGTTGAGAACGACTGGACCCGGCCGACGGTCGTCGACGGCAACGAACTGTCCATCGAGGCCGGCCGTCATCCGGTCGTCGAACAGACCACCGAGTTCGTCCCGAACGACCTCTACATGGACGACGAACGGCAGTTCCTCATCGTCACCGGGCCGAACATGAGCGGGAAGTCGACGTACATGCGCCAGGCCGCGCTCATCACGCTGCTTGCCCAGGTGGGCAGCTTTGTCCCGGCGCGGTCGGCGACGGTCGGCCTCGTGGACGGCATCTTCACCCGCGTCGGCGCGCTGGACGAACTCGCGCAGGGGCGCTCGACGTTCATGGTCGAGATGCAGGAGCTCTCGAACATTCTCCACTCGGCCACCGACGAGTCGCTGGTCATCCTCGACGAGGTGGGCCGCGGGACCGCTACCTTCGACGGCATCTCAATCGCCTGGGCGGCGACCGAGTACATCGTCAACTCCATCCAGTCGAAGACGCTGTTTGCGACCCACTACCACGAACTGACCGCACTGGGTGAGGAACTGCCGACCGTCGAGAACGTCCACGTCGCGGTCGACGGCGAGCCGCGGTCTGCGGAGGGCGACGGCGACGTGACGTTCCTCCGAACGGTCCGGGACGGACCGACAGACCGCTCCTACGGCGTCCACGTCGCCGACCTCGCCGGCGTCCCCGAACCGGTCGTCGACCGCTCACAGGAGGTGCTCGACCGTTTGCGTGACGACAAGGCCATCGAGATTCGGGGCAGCGAGCGGGACGACGGCGGGACGACACAGGCCGTCTTCGACCTGGATTCGGGGCAGTTCAGGGACGGCACGGCCGGGTCAGCGGGCACGTCGGTTGATTCGGGGGCTGAGCCGATGGCGACCGACGGCGATCCCGAACACGCGCCCGGGGAGTCCGCAGCTGAAGTCCCCAATAGCGACGAGGCAGCAGCGTCGCTCGACCCGGAAACCGAGGCTGTCCTCTCGGAGCTGACGGAACTGGATGTCAACGAGACGCCGCCGGTCGAGCTGATGGCGAAAGTACAGGAGTGGCAGGCCGAACTGGACGACGAGTAGCGTGCATCGCCCGATTTTCAACAGCGATACTCACGCCCGAAGAGATATACGCGAGTTGTCACTGGTGAGAGGCAATGACCGACCGGATCCGCGTTCTCCACGTCGACAGCGATCCGGCTGTCGTCGATGCAGCCACGAGCGCTCTCGAACAGGAGCACTGCGGTGTCACGGTTGAGACGGAGACGACCGTCGCCGATGGACTTGATCGACTCGACAGGAGTACGTTCGACTGTATCATCGCCGGCTACGACCTGCCGGAGCAGACTGGCGTCGAGTTCCTTGATGCGGTCCGCAAGCGAGAGCCGGACCTTCCGTTCATCCTGTTCACCAGCGAGGGGACCGAAGCAGCCGCCAGCGACGCGATTTCCGCCGGTGTCACCGAGTATCTCCGGGCCGACGGCGGCGCCGAGCCGTACGCGCGGCTCGCACACAGCGTTGTCAACGCCGTCGAGCGGACTGCCGACGGGATCGGGCGCGAGCACAACACACGGCGCGAGCGCGCTATCGAAGAATTACACACTACTGCCAGGGCGTTCATGCGAGCCACGACCGAAGACGCGATCGCCCAAGTCACAGTGGACGCGGCCCGGACTATCCTCAATATGCCGGCCAACGCGGTCCACTTCGCCGACGGCGACAGTCTGTATCCGGTCGCCTGGACCGAACAGGTCGAGGAACTCATCGGCATGCCGCCGGTGTTCGAGCGCGGGGACGGGCTCGCGTGGCAGGCCTTCGAAACCGGCGAGACGCGGGTCCACGACGATATCACGTCGAACCCGGATCGGTACAATCCGGAGACGGACATCCGTAGCGAGGTCACCCTTCCGCTCGGGGACCACGGCGTCCTCCTCATCGGGTCGTGCGAGGCCAGTGCGTTCGACGACACGGACGTCACGCTCGCGCAGACGCTCTCGGTCCACGCGAAGGCGGCGCTTGACCGCCTCGACCGTGAGCGCCAGCTCCGCGAGGAGCGCGAGTTCATCGACCAGGCGCTCGATACGCTCGATGACCTGTTCTACGTTGTCGGATCGGCCGGTAATCTCCGGCAGTGGAACGCACGCTTTCCCGAAGTGACGGGCTATAGCGATGCCGAAATCGATGATATGGCCGTCCATGATTTCTTCCCCGCTGACGAGCGCGAGACGATCCGCGAAGCGGTGAATCAGGCAGTAGAACACGGGCGAACGACTGTCGAAGCCGAACTCTGGACTGCTGACGGTGAGCGCATCCCGTACGAGTTCACTGGCACCCGATTGACCGACACCGACGGAGAAGTAGCCGGCGTCGTCGGTATCGGGCGGGACATCTCCCAGCGCAGAGAGTACGAACAGCGGCTGGAACGCCAGAACGAGCGCCTCGACGAGTTTACCAGCATCGTCAGCCATGACATCCGGAATCCGCTGAATGTCGCCGAAGGGCATCTAGAACTGGCCCGGGCCGAGTGTGACAGCGATTCTCTCGACAAGGTATCGCAGGCTCACGAGCGAATGCGAGTGCTGATCGACGACCTCCTGACGTTCGCACGCGCCGGCGAGACGGCGACCGACCTCGAATCCGTTGCGCTCGCGGACATCGTCGAGGAGTGCTGGCAGACCGTCGAGGGGACCCGGAACACGCTCGTCGTCGAGACCGACCGTCAGATTCGGGCTGATACGGCGAAACTCCGACGGCTGCTGGCGAACCTCCTGCGGAACAGTGCGGAACACGGGTCCGCGGACGCTCAGACGCCGTCCGACGACGCCGCGGAACACAGCGGGGAGAACATAACTGTGAGAGTCGGTACAGTCGAAGACACGGATCGACACGGCTTCTACGTCGCAGACGACGGGACGGGCATTCCAGCGGACGACCGCGAACAGGTGTTCGAAGGGGGCTACTCGACCGGCGAGGACGGGACCGGGTTCGGGCTCAAAATCGTTCAGCGGATCGCCGAGGTCCACGGCTGGACGGTCACAGCCACCGAGAGCGAGGCCGGCGGCGCGCGGTTCGAGGTGACAGGTCTCGAACCGCCTGAGTAGTGGGTTCGGGACGAAGCCATCCACGGCAGCCCGCTGCTGCTGAACAGCCAGGGACGGCACCGGGAGCGGGGCAGCAACGCCGGTAGCAGAACCACCGCAGGACGTGACTGGCCTTTTGGTTCTGAAGCCCTCAATGTCGGTAATGTCATCCCAGCGCCCGCCCCGGCGGGGATCGCGGACTGCCGAGCAGTCGACTGCGCCGAGGGACGGAGCGACGCCCGCACTCGCCGTCGAGGGGTTGTCAAAGCAGTTCGGCAGCGGTGCGGACGCGGTGACGGCCGTCGACGACGTGTCGTTTCGCATCGAGCAAGGGACGGTCGTCGGCCTGCTGGGCCCCAACGGTGCGGGCAAGACGACGACGATAAAGTCGATTCTCGGGCTCGTGTTGCCCGATTCCGGCCGCATCCGCGTTCAGGGCATCGACATGAACGAGCACCCCCGGGCGGCCTACCGTCACGTCGACGGGATGCTCGAAGGCGCGCGGAACGACTACTGGCGGCTGACTGTCCGGGAGAACCTCCGCTATTTCTCGACAATCAAGGGCATCAAGCCCGACGCCGTCGCCGACCGCCACGAGCGGCTGCTGGCGAAACTCGATCTCCTAGAGAAGGCCGACGAACCCGTTCGGGACCTCTCCCGCGGGATGAAACAGAAGGTGTCGCTGGCGAGCGTGCTGGCCAGCGAGTCGGACCTCGTGTTTCTCGACGAGCCGACGCTGGGACTCGACGTGGAGAGTTCGCTGACGCTGCGGCGGGAACTGCGCCGCATCGTCGACGAGCGCGACCTCACGGCCGTCGTCAGCAGCCACGACATGGACGTCATCGAGGACGTCTGCGACCGGGTCATCATCATGAACGAAGGGGAGATCATCGCAGACGACAGCGTCCCGGCCGTGCTCGACCAGTTCACCGCAAGCGCGTTCGCCGTCACCAGCCCCGACATCACCGACGACCTGCTCACGACCATCCGGGACCGCTTCGAGGTGGTCGACGTGACGAGCGGCGAGCGGGGCCGGCGCGTCGAGGTAGCGACCGACAGCGACGGGTTCTACCGCCTGCTGGCCCTGTGTCGCGACCACGACGTGACACTCACCGGCGTCGGCACGGTCGAACCGGATCTGGAGGACGTGTTCGTCGAAATCACGGGCCAGGAACGATGACGAAAGGGGACGGAGCGTTGACCACGAGCGCCGGTACGGTCGCTGACGACGCCATGCGGGCGGGGTATCTCGACCTCGCGCGGGCGGTGCTGTACCGCGAGTACCTCATCTTCGTCCGCTATCCGGCCAACGCCGTCGGCGGCATCGTTATTTCGGTGTTCTTTTTCGGTCTGCTGTTCTACGGCGGGCGGATGCTCGCCGGGCGGGCGATAACCGACTCCATCGAGGGGATCATCGTCGGCTACTTCCTGTGGTCGCTTTCGGTCGGGGCCTACCAGTCGATTTCGAGCGACATCGGCAGCGAAGCCCAGTGGGGCACCCTCGAACGGCACGTCATGACGCCGTTTGGCTTCGCGCCGGTCGCGTTCTGCAAGGGCGTCGCGAAAGTCGTCCGGACGTTCATCACCTCCACAGTGGTGCTGGCGGTGATGCTGGCGATCACCGGGACGTCGCTCCAGTTGAACGTCCTCACTGTCGTGGTGGTCGCGTCGCTGACCATCGCGTCGGTACTGGGCCTGGGATTCGCGGCGGGTGGCGTCGCGGTGCTGTACAAGCGCATCGGGAACTGGCTCAATCTGCTCCAGTTCGGGTTCATCGTCCTCATCTCCGCGCCCGTGTTCGAACTCGGCTGGACGCGAATGCTGCCGCTGGCCCACGGGAGCGCGCTCCTGCAGCGGGCGATGGTCGACGGGACCCGCCTCTGGCAGTTCTCTGCCGTCGACCTGGGCCTCCTCGTCGGTGTCCCGGCCGGCTACGTCCTGTTCGGATACGTCGTGTTCCAGTACACGACCCGGCGGGCCAGACGCCTCGGCGTGCTCGGCGACTACTGACCGCAGCGGACAGGAGGTTTTACTTGTGGTGCCGGTTATGTGATAAATAACACTGTCGCTCAGATAGAGCGCACAGCGTCGGGCAATCTCCCGCCCTGTACCCCCAGATATGGTCACTCGACACCTCACATCGGAACGACTGGTGCTCACCATCGCGGCGGTGGTCGTCGTTGGTGTGCTGGCTGTTGCGACATGGTCGCTCGTATTTGCGAGTACCGGGACCGCCGATCAACCCCGGATCGACGCGGACGTGCAGCAACGCTACGAAGCGATAGACGGCGTCAACGCAACCCAGACGACGACAATCACCAGGGACGGGACAGTGGCGAGCCGGACGACCTACGACGCCGTGCTCCAGCCGGGGACCCAAAAGAAACGGCTGGCAGTCGTCAACAGCACCGCACGGCGGTACGATCTGCGGGTGTCGAACGGGTCGGCACTGTGGCTGTACGACCAGCGCCGCGAGAACGCGACGCGTATCTCGCTCAGCGGGACCGGGGCGGACCGGGGCGAGCGGCTGCAGCGCCTGCTTACGAAGCTCAATATGTCAGCGGCAGCCGAGACGCCCGACTCCCAGTCGGTTGAGCCGTTGCCCGTCGTTCCCCATGGCGAGGGGCAGCCGACCGAATCTACCGGATCGATGGCCGTCAGTTACCGTGGCACTGAATCCGTTGACGGCCGCGAGGCGTACGTCATCCGCGTGGCACCGGAAAACGACACGGCGGCCTACGAGCAGACGATCTGGGTGGATATAGACCGGTTCTTCCCGGTGAAAAAGCGCACTGCCTGGACGACAGACGGTGAGCACACAGTCGTGACGACGACGTACACGAACGTCAGCTACGATACGGGCGTGTCCGAGGACGTGTTCACCCCCGACTTCCCTGACGACACGACCGTCACTGTCCCGGAGACGCCGGATACGCGGACATACGAGTCGGTCGGTGCACTCGAAGCCGAGGCGGAAATGCAGGTCCCGGAGCCCGACATCCCGCCGGGGTACGAACTGACCTACGCAACGCAGACTCGGGGACAGATCCGCGGCGTCGGCCTCCGATACGCGAACCGAACCAGTCTGCTCACCGTCGCCAAGTACAACTACACGTATTCGCCCTCGGATGGCGACGGTCAGGTGACAATCGACGGCCGGCAGGCACAGCTCACCCGCGGGCCGACGTCGTCGTTGTCCTGGAGCTGTGAAAGCTACCGGTACACGATCCGCGGCGAGGGCGTGTCCGCGGACCGACTCATCACGGTCGGCCAGTCAATCGGCTGTCCCGCCGCCGAGTGAACCCCACACTGGCGTATCAGGCCGCCGTTTTCTGGGTCAGAAGTTCGACTGCACCTTATATGATGCAACCACCCCTCGATACGAGTGCAGCGGCCCTGAAAACACCGTGCCGCTAGCGCCCTCCGGCTACGGCCGCTGTCTGTCCACCACACTGCCCCGGGGTTTCCCGGGGCTGCCACCCTGGGGGTGATGTGGGCCACGCCGCCCGCGAAGTGGTCTCCTGCTCCGTCCGCCCTTGCCCGAGGACGCGCCCTGACCGCGCCGGTCTCCGCTGACACTGCGCCCCTCTATGACGCGGCTGACTTCTGACTCGGAAACTGACGGGACCTTTTATTCAGGGACGGGACGTTGGTCCAGTACGTGAGTGAGGACCCGGCCGTGGGCGACATCCTCGACCTGCTCAGTGACGAGTACGCCCGGGACATCCTCGCAGCAACGAGTGTCAAACCCATGTCCGCGAAACAGCTCGCCGACCAGTGTGAGATGTCACAACCGACCGTGTACAGACGGGTCGAGTGGCTCCAGGAGTACGGCCTCATCGAGGAGCAGACCCAGATAGAGACGGGCGGCAACGACTACAGCGTGTTCGCTGCCACGCTCTCGGAGTTCTCGCTGGCGCTTGCCGACGGCGACTTCGAGACCGATATCGAGCGGACCGAACCGCCGGCGTTCCCTGGACAGGGCGAACAGGACACCGCGGACCGATTCACAAAAATGTGGGAGAACCTCTGAAATGGTCGCCATCGAGACGCTCATGAACTGGCTCATCACCGCCCTGGCCTTTGGCTCGACTGTACTGGGCGGGTACGTCGGCTACCAGGCCTACCGTGGGTATCGCCGACACAACAGCCGCGCGATGCAGTATCTCTCGGTCGGGCTGTTCTGCCTCACGGCGGTGGCCTTCGTCGTCGCGTTCACCGGGTCGGTCCTCCTTCGCCAGGGCCTGCTCTCCAGTCAGTTCCAGCAACCGCTGACGCTCGTCACTCGTGCCTTCCAGTTCGTCGGCGTCCTCTTTATCGCGTACTCGCTCCACTCCCGGGAGTGAGAGTCGGAATGTGTGTGGCGAATCACGGCCGTCCCGAACCGCTGAAGGGTCTCAGGCGGAAAGGATACGTATGGCGCAAACTGCGGGGGGACGGCCGACGGTCCGCATCGACGGGGCTGACCCGGTATTGCTCCCCTGGGACGTTGCACCCGAAACGCTCCCCTTCGAAGTCATCCGCGGGCCGGTCGGGTTCGAGTGTGCCTCCGGCGACCGGATCGAACGCGAGTACACCGGCATCGATGTGTTCGAACTGTTAGAGGCGGCGGCGATGCCCGGCGACACGACCCACGTCCAGTTCGAATCGGCGAACGGCGACCTGGCGTGTATCCCGCTCGCCGACCTCAACGGCGCGGTGCTCGCGCTGGGCGACGGCCCCGGAACTGAGCCGGGGCGACCGCGGTTCGTCTCGCCCCGCGTGCTCGGCCCACGAACCGTCAAGAACGTCTGCCGGCTGCGGCCGCGGGCGCTCGCCGCCGGCGCTGACCGTGAGGCCTACGAGCGGCTGCCGCTGGACGAGTGACGCCGGACGACTGACTACTCCAGCAGGCCGATGTCCTTCGCGAGTCGGTCGGCGAGTTCCTCCAGTACGTCGGGGTCGACTTCGGCGACTGGCTCACCGTCGTGGAGCTGCTCGTTGTGGCGCGCGACGGCGTCCTCGACGTCCTCGAACGCGACCGATGTCCGCGTCCCGCACTCCTCGCATACGACCGGAATCTCGGGCTGATCGGTTGTCATTGGCGGCAGTTTACTTCGCTCCCCGATAAACGGACCGGAGCGTCCGCCGGGCGTACGCTGGCAGTCACTCGAGAACGCTTTTCGGCCGCTTGAGGTAGAACGCTTGCTCGGTGACGCGTTCGTACACGGCATACAGCGTCTCGACGGCGGCCGGGTCGGGGTCGAACTGCAGGTGCGGAGCCATGTGGTACGCTTTGCAACTTGTCAGGAAGAAGTACAGCGTCCGGTGGTGGGCCGGCGTCGCGTCGACGACGGCCATCGACTGCCCGCCCAGGTCGTCCGAAAAGTCGTTGAGCAGACCGGCGATATCGTCGTTCAGTTGCTCGTCAGGCCGGGTGAGCGGCGCACCGAGCGTCTGCTGGAGGAACTCGCTCGTCGCCCGCAGGAAGGGGTTCGAGTCCATGCCCGTCGGGTCCACAGCGCTGAACGCGTCGTACAGGTCAAGCAACGCCGCCAGTTCGTCGTCGGTCAGCGCGATGGGTTTGACGGGGTCGCCCTGCGGGAGCGAGTAGTCCGGGAAGGAGTACGACTGCGGGTCCGGCACCTGCCCGAACACGTTATCGAGACTCATGGTGGTCGTTCGGCCGGGAGACGCCTAATTGTTGGGTGGCGCGAGATACCAGCGTGGCCCCACCAGAACACATATCAAATCGTGTGCGGATATTTGAGCCGATGCCCTCCACCAATCGCACAAGCGCTGCACAGCGACGCATCGAACCGGGAGCATTGCGTGTACCACGGCCAGTACCAAACGAGCACCCAGACTCGGTGAGGGACCGCGACTGATGCCGACGTTCACCGTCCGACTGGCCGATGGCTGGAAGAGAGCGGGCGATCACATGTCGCTCATCTTGGTCCCGATACTGCTGGCGGTTATGCAGACGGATAGTATCCGGCAAGTACTCACCTACGACGGAGTCCACTTCGGCATCAAGTTCGGCGTCCCCGCGTCCGTCGTGACTATCTGGCAGTTCGTTGATCCGCCCAGTACCGGCGTGTCGGTGAACGCCGGCCTCCCGGTATCGCTTCCGTTCGCCGTTGTGGTCGTCCCCCTGGTGATCCTCTTGCGGGCCGGCCTGAGTGCAGGCTACTTCGGCGCTATCGCCGCGCGTCTCGTCGGCCGCGACGACGACTTCGCCGCGAACGCCCGGACCCATTTCGTCCCGTTTCTCGCGGTAACGGTGTTGCCGTATCTGTTCATCGCACCCTTCGCGCTGGGCGCAGTCGGTGCCGGCGGGGTCGGTGGCGGTGGCGCGGTTCTCGGGGTATTCGTCGTCCTCGTGCCGCTGCTGCTGGCCGCCGGGTATCTGTTCTGGGCCACGCCGTATCTGATCGTGTTGCGCGAAACCGGCCTGCTGGCGGCGGCTCGGGGCTCGTACAAACTGGCTGTCGACGGTGGAGCGTACCTCGCCTACACAGTCGGCTACGCGGGGCTCGTTTTGCTCGTCTCAGCGGTGGCGACCGCTGTCGTCGTCAACGTTCCTGCGGTCGGCCTTCCCATCGGAATCGTGGGCGGCGGACTTCTGGGGCTCGTACTCAATATCACGACGATGCGGTTCGTCGCGGATGTCGACCCGCAATCCCCCGCTGCTGGCGAGTGGCCCGAGCGTCACCGCAGCAGCGAAGCCGCGGTCAACACGTAGGGCGTCGTCGGCTCACTCGCCCTGCTCGTCCAATTGCTCAATCAGACTGATACCGTAGATAGTCCGCAGAACCGTGCTGGCGTCGCCGGCCTCGTACACCAGGTCGTCCCTCGAACTGACGTGGTCGAGCACGTCGGGCGAGGAATGCGCGGGGGCGGCGGCGATACCGGCGTCGTTCTCGTCGGTCCAGCGCATCACCCGCAGGTCGCTCTTGCTGTCGCCCATCACGAGCGCGAACGGGTCGTCGATGCCCAGCACGTCGAAAGCCTCCTCGACGCCGGCGGACTTGTCCAGTTCGAGGCTCACGAGTTCGGCCGCGTCGCCCTCGTAGTAGCCCAGGTCGACGCGTTCGAGGATGTCGCGGAACGCCTCGGGCGCGTCGTCGATGTCGGCGTCGGTCGAGAGGCCACCCGCCTCTAATACGTCCAGAATCTCCGGGTCCCGGCTGAAGTAGGCCCGGGCGTAGCCTGCGGGGTCGTCGACCGTGGCGTCGACTTGCGTGGCGATGGCGTCGCCGACCAGCCCACAGAGGTACCGCAGCGACTCGTCGATGATTTCGACGGCGTTGTCGCTGCCGACCTCGGCGTTAGGTTTCAGCGTGACGTTGAACTCGTTACCCTGGAGATGGCAGCGCTTGCCGACGGCGTCCGGAGCTTCCGAGAGGACCCGGCGACGGACGGTCTCGAACACGTCCACGACCGCATCGTCGAGGCGTTCGTAGAGCAGTCGCTTGGTGTCCTCGCCGTGTTTGGGCGTGAACACGCCGTTACCGGACTCGTAGACGATGCTCATCTGGCCGGAGGAGACGAGATCGTTGCCAAGCCCCTGTATCATGAACCCCTTGACGTTCTCCAGCGTCTGGCCGGTACAGACAACGATAGGGACGCCCGCTTCGTGGAACTGTGTCAGGAGATACAGCGTGTCGCGGGGGATTTCGTTGTCGGTGTCGCCGGCCGACCGGAGCGTCTCGTCGACGTCCAGCACGAGCACGTTCACCGACCGGCCGTACTTCGAGTAGAGGTCGAGCGCGGTAAAGGCCTCGTCGCGGGTCAGTCGAGCCGCGATTTCCGCATAGGTCTCGCCAGTCCCGGGAAACTCGTCAGTGATGTCGGCTTTGAGGTCGTCGAGGCGGTCACTGGCGGTTTCCCACTGTTCCAGCGCGACGGCAGAGCTAAGCGGGGGAAACAGGTCGACGAACTCCTGATATCCGCGCAGCGTCGTCGTGTCTACGCTCTTATACAGACGGTAGAGTTGGTCGTATTGTTCCATGTCGAGGTCCACAGGATAGTGGCGACTGACGGCGAGCGCACTTTAGCTATCGGGTTTGCGGTACTCGCAGCAAAAAACGGCTGGTTTGCCAACACCGCTGTCGAGGGTGCGCCGCTGCTACGCCTCGTCGCCGCCGTCGGTCAGCACCTCGGTTTCGGCCGCCTCCTCGTTGAGGAAGGATGGCAGCTCCTCCTCGTCCTCGTCAGTTGCCTCGTCGTCCGCCGTCGCTTCTGTCCAGGAGCGTTCTCTGTGGTGGCACATGGATCGTCACCATGCGGGGGTCAGGACTGTTTTGTGTTAACTATTTCCATGATTAGACTGATACGCTCGAGCGAGGGCAGACAGTATCAAGTCGCTTCGCCCGTTAGCCGGTAGTACCACATGCGGAGGCACGTATGACCGACATCCAGCGACTCGACGACCGGACCGTCGAACGCATCGCGGCCGGCGAGGTGGTCGAGCGGCCAGCCTCCGTCGTCAAGGAACTGGTCGAGAACGCCATCGACGCCGACGCGAACCGGGTCGATGTCGTCGTCGAGGCCGGTGGAACCGACGGAATTCGCGTCACGGACGATGGGGTCGGGATGGATCGCGAGGCCGTCGAGACGGCCGTCGAGAAACACACAACGTCGAAGATCCGCGACATCGCGGATCTGGAGGGCGGCGTGGGAACGCTCGGGTTCCGCGGCGAGGCCCTGCACGCAATCGGGGCGGTCTCACGGCTGACGATCCGGACTAGACCTCGCGGCGGCGACGTGGGGACGGAACTCGTTTTCGAAGGCGGCGACGTCACGTCAGTCGGCCCCGCTGGCTGTCCAGAGGGGACCACGATAGCTGTCGATGACCTCTTCTACAACGTCCCGGCCCGCCGGAAGTACCTCAAACAGGAGTCGACGGAGTTCGCCCACGTCAACACCGTCGTCGCCAGTTACGCGCTGGCTAACCCGGACGTTGCAGTCTCGCTGACCCACGGCGACCGCGAGACGTTCTCAACAACCGGACAGGGCGACCTGCGCGAGACAGTGATGTCCGTCTACGGTCGGGAAGTCGCCGAGTCGATGATCTCGGTCGGTGCGGGTTCGGAAGCGAAAGCGGAGGGAGACGAGGCTGGGAGCTTCCCCGACGGGCCGCTCGACGGCGTCCACGGCCTCGTGTCCCACCCAGAGACGAACCGCGCCGGCCGCGAGTATCTCTCGACGTATGTCAACGGCCGCTACGTCCGGGCTGGCACCGTTCGCGACGCCGTCATCGACGCCTACGGTACCCAGATCGCGCCGGACCGCTACCCCTTCGCCGTCCTCTTTCTGGACGTGCCCGCGGGCGACGTGGACGTGAACGTTCACCCCCGGAAAATGGAGGTCCGCTTCGCCGACGACGAGGGCGTTCGCGAGCAGGTCCGGACCGCCGTCGAGGATGCGCTGTTACGAGAAGGACTACTGCGCTCGACAGCGCCACGCGGCCGGTCAGCACCCGAGCAGACGGAGATAACGCCGGAGGCGGACGGAGCGACCGACAGCGGACGCGAGCGGTCGAGCCCGGACGGCCGGGACGCCGTAGACGAAGCAGCAACGCCGGGACAGACGGACACCACCGCAACAGAGACCAGTGCTGATGCGACAGCACAGGAGCCAAGTACTGAGTCCACGGCCCGACCGGACAGCACCCAGACGGAAACAGCGGGTCGCCAGTCGTCCGATACAGGCCCATCCGTTCAGTCGTCCGACACGAAACGACCCTCTGTGACCGGCACGACGGACGACGCGTCGGGCGAATCCGAGACGGGCCAGGGAGAGGGTATCGTTTCGAGTGGAGATAGCGATGGTGAACGCAGCGAGACATCCGGAACGGACCGGACAGAGAGCGGGGAACAGAAGTTCACCGGCGGCCAGGAGCAGATACGCCTCGGCGACGAACCGGACGCGACCCACGAGTCGCTGCCATCGATGCGGATTCTCGGACAGTTAGCCGACACCTACGTCGTCGCAGAGACGGACGACGGCCTCGTACTGGTCGACCAGCACGCGGCGGACGAGCGGGTCAACTACGAGCGGCTCAAAGCCAAGTTCGAGGGGGAAACGACGACGCAGGCGCTCGCCGACCCGGTCGAACTGGAACTGACCGCGCGCGAAGCCGAGGTGTTCGACCGGCGCAGCGACGCGCTGGCGAGTCTGGGGTTCCACACGGCGCGCACGGGTGAGCGAAGCGTCGAGGTCCGAACCCTCCCGGGCGTCATCGCCGATGCGGCCGGCCCGGACATTGTCAGAGACGTACTCGGCGCGTTCGTCGCCGGCGACGACGAGGCGGCGGCGACGGTCGAGGCGGCGGCCGACGAACTGCTCGGCGACCTGGCGTGTTACCCCTCCGTGACCGGGAACACGTCGCTGACTGAGGGCTCCGTCCGGGAACTACTCGCTGCGCTGGACGACTGTGCGAACCCCTACGCGTGTCCCCACGGGCGGCCGACGGTCATCCACATCGACCGGCAGGAACTCGAAGACCGGTTCGAGCGGGATTACCCCGGACACGGCGGTCGGCGGCGATAAGGGTAGGGGCAGTCGTTCTCCGACACAGCAATCGATACAGCCGATTAAACTAAACCTACGTCTCCCGATGCACGCGGTATGTCACTCGTAACGTTCGGCGAGACCGCTCTCAGATTTGCACCCCCTGACGGACAGCGGTTCGAGACGGCCCGTGAGGCGTCGATTCGCGTCGACGGGACCGCGAGCAGTGTTGCGGCGACGGCCGGCCGACTCGGGGCCGACGCACGGTGGCTGTCGAAGGTTCCGGACACGCCGCTCGGCCGGCGCGTCGTCGCGGAGCTCCGCGAGTTCGGTCTGGAGACAGAGGTTGTCTGGTCAGATCCGGATACCGGCCGGCAGGGGCTCACGTTCCACGAGGTCGCCGACCCACCCCGTGCCGAGCGGCTGCTACAGGACCGCGATAACACCGCGATGGCGACGCTGACGCCCGGCGAACTTCCGATGGGCGAGATACAGAACGCGGACGTAGTGTTCACCTCGGGCGCAACCCTCTCCCTCTCAGACACGGCCGCCGACACGACGGGGGCGTTGCTCAGAGCGGCCGCAGGCATGCGGGCGTTCGACCTTGATTTCCACCCTGGGCTGTGGGACGCCGAGGACGCCCGCGACGCACTTGCAGACCTGCTGCCGGCCGTCGATACTCTCTTTGCCGCCGAAGACCAGGTTTCCACGGTGTTTGACACGACAGGGGAGCCACGGGATATCGTCCACACGCTCGCAACGGAGTACGACCTCACCCGCATGATTCTCACACGGAGCGAGTACGGCGCAGTGGCCTACCACGACGGTGTCGTTCACGAGCAGGACGCCATCGAGACGACCGCCGTCGACGAATCTGGGCAACACGGGGCCTTCATCGGCGCGACGCTCCAGCGACTGGCCGCTGGTGCCGACACGGACGAGGCACTGGTCCACGGTGTCGCGGCAGCGGCGCTCTCTCGGACGATGTCAGGGCCATTGACACCGCTCGAACCATCCGAGGTTGAGCGTCTTGTCAGCGATCAGCAATCTAAACGGCCGTAGGAGGTGCCTACCGCCAGTACTGATTTACGTCCACTCTTTTATTGATCAGGTATGTTCGACCATCGTAGCGCGTTGACAATCGGACTGCTGACACTTCTGGTGGGGGCTGGGGTGGTGGCGGGAACGGCTGCTGCACAGTCACAGGTGACACTCACCGTCACCGTGGTCGACCAGGACGGCGACCCGCTCAGCGGTATCGATATATCGGCGACGTGGAACGACGGCGCAGGCGGGCCGTCCAATGAGACGACGCGGGCAAACGGGCAGGCACTCATCGACGTCCCGGAAGGAGCCAACGTCACCCTTCAGATACACGATGACGAGTACGTCCGAAACGTTCCGTACGTCGTTGAGGACGCCGAGACAGAGTCCATCGATGTGGCGGTCTCGGAGTCAGCGACGGCCACAGTCAACGCTGTGAACGGGGACGGTCAACCGGCCGAGAACGCCCGAATCCGGCTGTATCGAGACGGGAACTACGTGGTCGACATGAACGCAGGCAGCGACGGGACCATCACGACACGGCCCGTCGAAGAAGGCGAGTACAGCGTCATCGTCACCAAGCCGGGGTTCTACCGCAACCTGACCACCGTTCCCGTCTCCGGCGAGACAACGACGACGGTCCGGATTCGTGAAGGGTCGGTTCTGCTGCAGGCCACGGTCGTCGACGATCACTTCGACGACCCGAGACCGATCCGCGGTGCGAACCTTCAGGTCGAATCGGACAACGGGTTCGACGGGACCGTGCCGACGCTCTCTGACGGGACAGCATCGGTCAGCGTGCCGGTCAACGACCGCTACGACGTCACAGTTACCAAAGAGGGCTACGAGACGGTCGAGAGACGCGTCAGCGTCGCCGAAGACGAAAAATCGATAGACGTGGAAATCCAGCGTACCCCGGAGATTACGCTCTCCCCCGATAACAGACAGGTCGTCGTTGACGCGAACGTCCGCCTCACGGTCACCGACGAATACGACGAACCGGTGGCGAACGCGACCGTGACCCGGAACGGGACCGAGGTCGGACAGACCGACGCGGACGGCGAGATAACCGCGACGGTCCCGACGGCCGGAAACGTCACGTTTACTGCGACATCCGGCGACCTCACCACGACGACGAATGTCACCGCGTTCAGGCCGGATGGGGAGACGACGAACGGGGCGGCCACTACGCCGGAACAGACGGCGACAGAAACGACTGACGGCAGCGGTCCGGGCTTCACGGTCGCCCTGACGATGGCCGCACTGCTCGCAGTGGCTGTCCTCGCACGCCGACGACGCTAACGGGACGTTTTTCCCCACGAGGGCCGCATACCCGTACAATGACTGTTCTCGAGTCCGTTCACGAGGCCCACGGAGCGACGTTCAGGGAGGTCGGTGGTCGGCGCGTCGTCGACAACTACGGGCGACCGGAGCGGACCCACCGCGCGGTTCGGAACGTCGTCGGGGCGATGGAGTATGGCTACGGCGTGATCGTCGTCACCGGCGAGGACCGTGTCGACTACGTCGACAACGCCGTCTCGAACCACGTCCCGGACGAGGACGGCACGGGCTGTTACGCGCTCTTGCTCGACCCCGACGGCCGCGTCGATACGGACATGTACGTGTACAACGCCGGCGAGCGCCTGCTCGTGTTCACACCGCCCCAGAAGGCAGAGGAACTTGCCGCGGAGTGGGCGGATAAGACCTTCATTCAGGACGTCGAGTTCGAGGTGGCGACCGACGATTTCGCCGTCTTCGGCGTCCACGGGCCGAAAGCGACCGAGAAGATCGCCAGCGTCCTCCACCAGACCGGAACCCCGCCATCGCCGCTGACCTTCGAGCGAGGCGAACTCGGCGACGCCGGGGTCTCCGTCATCCGGACGGACAACCTCGCTGGCGAGGAGAGCTACGACGTGGTCTGTAGCGCCGACGACGCCGAGGCCGTCTTCGACACGCTGGTCAACCGCGGGCTCAACGCCGTCCCCTTCGGCTACCAGACCTGGGAGACGCTGACGCTTGAGGCCGGGACGCCGCTGTTCGACAGCGAAATCGAGGGCGCGCTTCCGAACGACCTCGGCCTGCGCAATGCTCTGGACTTCGAGAAAGGCTGTTACGTCGGCCAGGAAGTCGTCTCCCGCATCGAGAACCGGGGCCATCCGACCCAGCGATTGGTCGGCCTCGCCGTCGAGGAGTGCCCCGAACCCGGTGCCGCGGTGTTCGCCGGCGACGAGCACGTCGGCGACGTGACCCGCGCCGCTCAGAGCCCGATGCGAGAGGCCCCCATCGCACTGGCGAACCTCAGCTGGGAGCGCCCCGAGGCATCGCTGACCGTCCGCGTCGACGGCGACCCGGTCGGCGCACAGCAGGTCGACCTGCCGTTCATCGACGGATCGGCACAGTCGGCACGGCTGCCGACCTACGAGTAACCGGTGTCACTCCATCTCGATAGCCGCCCGCCCGCTGGTCGCGCTCCGAATTCGATCCCGCAGGGCGCTCCCGTCGGCGGTGGGCACGCGGACCTCGAAGACCACTTCGGCCTCGTAGTCGGCCTCAAATTCGACACCTGCTGACTCAAGCAGGCTCCGAACGCTGCCGGAGTCGTCGTAGGCGACGGTTACGGTGAACTGTTCGTGGGGCACCTCCTCGACAACCCCGGCGTCATCCACACCTTCCTTCACTGCTCTGGAGTAGGCGCTGGCTAGACCGCCGACGCCGAGGTTAGTCCCGCCGTAGTAGCGCGTGACGACGGCGACCACGTTCTCGATGTCGCGTTGCTGGAGAACGTTTAGCGCGGGGTCGCCGGCGCTGCCGCTCGGTTCACCGTCGTCGCTGGAATACTCCCGAAAAGGGTCCGCTCGGACGCGGTAGGCGGGGACGTTGTGTGTCGCGTCGGCGTACTCATCGCCGACGGCGTCGACGAACCCCTCGGCGTCTTCGACGGTCGCCGCCGGCGCGACGTGACCGATGAACTCCGAGCCCCGCACCTCGAAGCGCGCCTCGCCGCGGCCCGGAACGGTCAGGTAGCTGTCCGTCACGGCCCGGCGTAGGCCCGGCGGCGGAATAGCGTTTGCCGTTGGGCGGCGGGTCAGTCCGTCCCGTCGCCGGGCTGGCGCGCACCCCAAACTCGCTTGTCAAGCAGTTTGACCGCCATTCCGTCCTGGACCCGGAGCTGACAGGAAAGCCGGGGGTAGCCAAAGCGGTCGGCGAGGTCGTCGTGCCAGTGGTCGGGGTCGGGCGCGTCGGCGAGGCGGACGCCGCAGGTGGCACAGATGCCGCGGCCGCCGCAGTTGACCCGCTCCGCGTAGCGGCCGTGTGGCGAGAGGCCGGCGTCGAGGAGTACGTCCCGGAGGACGGTACCGGGCTCGGCGGTGAGTTCGTGAGTCTCGCCCGCGGGCGTCTCGACGGTGAGCGTTGCTGGCATTACGCCAGTTCGATGGTCCGGACGAACGCCAGGCGACGAATTTCGTTGATGAGGTCGCCGGGCAGTTCCTCGTCGGTGATGACGTACAGCTTCGGCTCGTCGGTGAACTCGGGGTCCTCGCTCAGGACCTGCCGGATGGAGATGTCGCGGTCGGCGATAGCCGACGTGACCGTCGAGACGATGCCGGACTCGTCGGCGGCCCGAACGGTGACGGTCACCGCGTGCAAGTCGAGTACCGGCGCGAGGTCGAGCAAGCTCGGCACGGAGGAGATGTTGCGGAAGATGCGCCGCAGGTCGTCGTCGTCGAGAATCGCGTCCGTCGTGGCGTTGACCACGCGCCGGTCGACGCCGGCCTCGCGGGCGATGCCCGTGTTCGGGATCTCGATGCCGCCCGAGACGACGCGGCCGTCCTCGTTGACGGAGAACCCCCGTTCCAGCAGCAGACGGATGACGTCCTGCTGGCCGGGAGAGTCCTCGAACTTCTGCATGATCTCGTCGAACATACGGAAGGATGGGTATGGGGCCACTAATCGATGCCGACAGCGGCCGAAACAGAGGATCGCAATCGGCTACAGTTCGCCCTTCGTGCTCGCCACGTCGGACCGTCGCTCGTCGATACGGGTCGCGTCGTCAAGCGCCCGGGCCAGCCCTTTGAACAGCGCCTCGATCTCGTGGTGGGCGTTCTCGCCCTCGACGCCACAGTGCAGCGTCAGCCCGGCGTTCATCGAAAGCGAGCGACAGAAGTGTTGGGCCATGTGGCTGGTCATCCCGCCGACCGAGCCCTGCGAGAACTCACCGTCGAACTCGAAGTACGGCCGGCCGGAGATGTCGACGACGACGCTCGCGACGGCCTCGTCCAGCGGGACCTTGCGGTCGGCGAACCGACGGATGCCGCGTTTGTCGTCCAGCGCCTCGGTGAACGCCTCACCGAGCGTGATGGCGACGTCTTCGACGGTGTGGTGGTCGTCGATGTCCAGGTCGCCGTCGCACTGCACGGTCAGGTCGAACAGCCCGTGGGTGGAGAACGAGTCGAGCATGTGGTCGAAGAAGCCGATGCCGGTATCGATGGTGCTGTCGCCGTCGCCGTCGACGTCGAGCGTGACCTCGATGTCCGTCTCGGCCGTGGTCCGCGTGACGGCCGCCGTCCGGTCGGTCATACCTATCACGTATCAGGCCGTATATTTGTGGATTGCGTCCGGTCAGTCGGCCTGCTCGTCAAGCAGCGCCAGCAATCGGTCGGTCACCGCCGGCGCGTGCTCGATGAAACAGCAGTGGCGACCCTCGACGGCCTCCCCGGTCCCGCGGGGGAGGTCGGCTGCCAGCGACTGGGCGGCGTCCGGCGACACGACGGGGTCGTCCAGACCGTAGTACACCTCGGCGGGCTGGGTAATCTCGTACAGCGGCGGCGAGTCGAAAGTCGTCATCGCCGCGACCTGGGCCGCACGCGCTTCGCCAGTGGCGTCCTCGTCAGCTCGCCAGCCTGCGATCTGTTCCATGAGGTCCGGGTCATGCTCGCGGAACGCCGGCGAAAACGCTCCTTCAAGCGGTGATGGGGCGTCCAGCGCGAGCGAATCGAGTTCCTCCCGCTCCACCGCATCGCCGGATCCGGCCGTACAGTACAGCGTCAGCGAGCGGGCACGGCTGTACTGGTGAGCGTATTCGAGCGCGACCATGCCGCCGAGCCCGGCCCCGACGAGGTGGGCGCTCCCGACGCCGTGGTCGGCCAGCACGGCTTCGAGGTCAGCAGCCAGCGTTCCCACGTCGTACGGTCCCCCCGGCGCGTCCGACCGGCCGGTTCCGCGGAGATCCCACACCACCGTCTCGTATGGGCCGGCGACGGCGTCGTAGTGCCAGCCCCAGAGCCACGCGCCGTACCCCACGTCGTTGATGAACACGACGGTGGGGCCGTCGCCGTCGGCTTCGTAGTAGAGAGACACGTCGCGGTTGCGTGCGGTCGGCATCGTCTGTCGATTCCCGCGCCGGCGGTGTGTTTCTTTCGGTGAGTAGGCCTTTGACGCTGGCTGTCGAAGGGCCGCCAATCCCGTGTCCGGAGCAGCATCACTTATCGGCGCCGTCGTGTTGGTCGTGAGTCTGGGGGTCGCCGCGCAGCTGGTTGCCGACTGGCTCCAGATCCCGAGCGTCGCGTTCCTGCTGGTCGCCGGTGTCTTTGTCGGCCCGCAAGCGTTCGGTCTCGTCGACCCCGCGATATTCGGACAGACCGGGCTGCAGGCCATCGTCGGCCTCAGCGTCGGTATCATCGTCTTCGAGGGAGCGTTCCACCTCACCGTCGAGCGAATCCGTGAAGCGTCCAGAGAGGCGCTGGGACTGGTGACGATCGGTGCGTTCGTCTCGCTTGTCGGAACCGCAGTCGCCGTCAAAGTCGTGTTCGGGACGACGTGGCCGGTCGCCGTTCTCGTCGGGAGCCTGCTGATCGCCACCGGGCCGACGGTCATCACGCCGATCATGCAGGTGGTCCCGGTGCGGGAGCGGGTCGCCGCCGCCCTGGAGACAGAGGGCATCATCAACGACGTGACCGCCGCTATCCTCGCGGTGGCGACGTTCGAGTTCGTCATCGCAAGCCAGTCCTCCCCGGTGGTCGTCGTCGAGGCGTTCGTCGCCCGGTTGGTCGTGGGCCACATCGTCGGTGTCGCCGTCGGCGGCGGCATCGCACTCCTGCTCCAGCGCCAGAATCTCTCGGCGGACAACGCCAGGCAAAACGCCCGGGTCGTGGTCCTGACCGCGGCGCTGCTGGCGTACGCGCTGGGAAGCATGTGGCTCTCGGAGGCCGGCATCGCGGCCGCCGCCGTCGCCGGTATCGTGCTGGGGAACGCCGACCTCCCCCACGAAGAGGAGATCGCCGACTTCAAGGGCGGTATCACGCTGTTCGTCCTCTCGTTCGTGTTTATCGTGCTGGCCGCCCAGCTATCGCTCGGTGACCTGCGTGCGCTCGGGATCGGCGGGCTCGTCGTGGTCATTGTCGTCGTCGCGCTCGTCCGCCCGCTGGGCGTGTTCCTCTCGACGCTGGGTGGGCGACTGACCGTTCGAGAGCGGATGTTCGTCGGCGCGATGGGACCCCGTGGCATCGTCCCGGCCAGCGTCGCTACGCTGTTCGCCATCGAACTGCGGCCCGATAACCCCGAAGCCGCGACGGTCCTCGTCGGGACCGTCTTCCTCGTCATCTTCGCGACCGTCATGTTTCAAGGCGGGCTGGCCCGTCATTTCGCGCAAGCGCTTGACATCCTGCCAATGCAAACACTCATCGTCGGTGCGGGTCGCGTCGGCCGGGAGCTGGCGACGCGCTATGAATCACGCGGTGAGGAGGTCGTCCTCATCGACAAGGACGTGGACACGGTCGAGCGGGTCCGGGCTGACGGCCACCGCGTCGTCCACGGTGACGCGACGAACGCGAACGTCCTCGAAGAAGCAGGCGCGGACCGGGCGTCCGTTGTCGTCGCCGCGACCGCAGACGACGACGTGAACCTGCTCGTCGCACAGTTGGCGACGACCCGGTTCGATGTCGACACTGTGGTCGCCAGAGCGAACCAGCCGAACAACGTCGAGGCCTTCGAGGATCTCGACGTCGAAACGATCTCCGCCGGCTTCGCCGTCGCCGATGCCATCGACGACGCGGTCGAGCGACCGGCCCTCGCCCACTGGCTGTCCGACTCCGGACGAACGGGGGACGTACTGGAGGTCGAACTCAGCAACGACTCGCTGGTCGACCGGACGGTAGAGGAGACTGCGGAGAAGCTCCCGGACGGCTGTCTGGTCGCAATGGTAAGCCGCAACGGAACCGACAGAGTCCCCGACAGCGATTTCCGCCTTGCAAGCGGCGATCACCTGACGCTCGTCTGTGAGACCAACGAGGCGATGCGGGACGCCAGAAGGTTGTGTCAGGGCGGATAGGCGAGCGGGACGCGCCGCTCAGCGAAGTTCGTCGAGGGAGACGGCCGCCGACCGGTCCGCGGTGACCCACTCGGTCACGGATTGCTGGAGGTCCGAGGGGAAGATCGTCAACTCGGACGGGTCGTCGGGATCGTCGTACAGGCAGTCCAGTTCGAACTCCGGCGTTTCATCCAGGTCGGTGTCCGACGGGGGCGTCGTGGTCGTACTCATGAGTCAGGGAGCGTGGGTAGCACTGCAGTTTTCACACAGTTCATCGGTAGCACGGCCGCTAGCAGCGGGAATACCGGTCCCGCAACGCCGACACGTCCGTTGTGACCGAACGTATTCGGTGTGGGACTGAATGTGTTCGATGTCACGTTTTCCGCTCATATCTGCTATAGATGGGCAGTTAGTAAAAACACTTTTGGAAACTCATCCAGAGATTCCTAACACAAGTAACGGTAATTGTATCTCTTGAGTGTATTCGGATCGTTCGGGCAGAATATCGGTTAGCAATCGGACAACCGTCCGGAGTAACGGAACGTAGAACGGAACCAACGGCGAGAAGGAACGAGGACGGCTCATCTGTGCTACTGTGCGCCATTTGCGCATCGACCGCAGCAGAGTTGTCGCGAGAAACAGGGACGGCAGTCCGCCTCAGACGTTCGCCACAGTTCGGAGTATCTCCGGCGCGTCGTCCAGCGCGTCGTCCAGCGCGTCCGCGTCGGGGCCGCCGCCCTGTGCGAAGTCCGGCGGGCCGCCGCCGCCACCACCGACACGGCTGGCGAGTTCGCCGACGACCTCACCGGCGTCGACGTCGACGCCGTCGGGCACGGAGACGACGAACTGCGCGCCGTCGAGCCCGGACCCGAGCACCGCGATGTTGCCCTGTTCGACGATGGCGTTCGCCTGGGCGCGGAGCTCGTCCATGTCGGCGTCGATTCGCTGGACGACGGCGGTCGCCTCGCCCACGTCGACCTCCTCGCTGTCGCCGCCGCCGCTGGCGCGGGCCTCGGCGAGTTGCTCTTTGAGCTGTTCGATTTCCTTGCCGCGGGCCTTCCACTCGTCGAAGAACCGCTCGGCGGTCTCCGGCACCGCTTCGGGCGCGACATCGAGCACGTCGGCGGCCTCGGTGAGCGCGTCCTCGGTGCGCTGGGTGGCCTCGATGGCCGCGTTGCCCGCGGCGAAGGTCAGGCGGATGACGCCGTCCTGAATCCGCTCGGTGTTCAGGAGCTTGACAGCCCCGATGTCGCCGGTTCGGGCGACGTGGGTGCCACCGCAGGCCTGCACGTCGTCGCCGACGGTGATGAGCCGGATCTGTTCGCCGGCCGGGATGCCGCCCTGGTAGAGGTCGAAACCGTGGCGCTCCTCGGCCTCGTTGCGGTCGGGCCACTCCTGGGTGACGGCGATGTTGTCCTGGACGATGTCGTTGGCGAGGCGTTCTATCTCCTTGACCTCCTCGCGGCTCACCGACTCGTAGTGGCGGATGTCGATGCGGGCGGAATCGGTCCCCTTCTGGGCCCCGGCCTGTCGGACGTGCTCGCCCAGCACCTGCCGGGCGCTGTGGATGACGATGTGGGTCGCCGTGTGGTGTTGCATCAGGCGCTGCCGGCGGGTGGCGTCGACCTGCCCGCGGACGAACTCGCCCTTCCCGGGGTCGTCGTCACAGGTGTGGACGATGACGTCGCCGTACTGCTGGACGTCGGTCACCTCGGCGGAGACGTCGTCGGTCGACAGCGTCCCCTCGTCCGGCGGCTGGCCGCCGCCTTCGGGGTAGAACATCGTCTGGTCGAGCACCACGTCGTAGGTGTCGTCGTCGCGGTCAAACACCTCAAGAACGACGGCTTCGAACTCGGTCCGCTGCTGGTCCTCGTAGTAGAGCCGGTCGGTCTCGGGCAGTTCTTCGAGCCGGTCCTCGTAGGGCGTCCGTGATTCCTCGGTGGCGGTGTCGCCGCCGCCGTGTCGCTGGGCGACGACCGCGTAGAAGTCGTCGGGCACGTCGACCGCGACGCCTTTCTCGGCGGCGATTTCCTCGACCATATCCGGCTGAATGCCGTGGGAGTCGTACAGTTCGACCAGTTCCTCGGTCGGGATCGGCTCGCCCTTTTCCGCGTACTCCTCGGCCAGCTGGCGGACGCGCCGGCCGCCCCGGTCCAGCGTCTCGCGATACTTCTCGACTTCGGTGCGGACGATGTCACGGATAGTGTCGCGGTTCTCGTAGTCGAGGCGCTCGGCCTGCATGTCGACGAGTTCGTCCAGCGGCGCGTCGACGCCGACGCCGTCGACCAGTCGCTTCGTCCGGCGCAGCACCATCCGGGCCAGATACCCTGTCCCGACGTTCGACGGGACGATACCGTCGCCGAGCATGTACGCGAGCGTCCGGCAGTGGTCGGCGATGGCGTAGATGTCCTCGAGCGGTGCCATCAGGTCCCGCATCTCCGCGACCTCGACGCCGACTTCCGCGGCGATGGTGTCGCGTTCGGCTTCGATGTCTTCGGCCTCGTCGATGTCCATCCGGCCCGCGAGCTTCGCGGCCTCGTGGACGATCCGCTCCTCCTCGTCGGTGAGCTCGATGCCGGCGTTATCTTTGAGGAAGGCGATCATGTCGGGGTAGACGGCCTCGTACACCGTCGGTGTCCCCTGGCTCATCCAGGTCCAGCGTTCGAGCCCGTAGCCGGTGTCGACGATGTAGGTGTCCATCGGCGAGTACCGGTTGCCGTCTTTCATCTCGTACTCGCCCTCGGGGTCCTGCTCCATCGACATGAAGACGAGCGTCGCGAGTTCGGCCCCGCGGTAGATCACCTCGATGGCCGGGCCGGCGTTACCGCCGCCGACCCACGGGTCCTCGATGTAAACGATTTCGTCCAGGTTCGCCCCCATCTCCTCGAACAGTTCGTCGCAGTACCGGACCGTCTCGTCCTTCCAGTACACTTCGCCCTCGTAGGCGTACTGCTCGGGGTCTTCGATGTCCTCGCGCGCGTTGAACGCGTGGTGGGCCATCATCTCGAAGGCCATCGTGTGCCGCCCGGTCTTCCCGACGTTGTCGATGTCCTGCATCCGGATGCAGGGCTGGCTGATACACAGCGGGTTCGCCGGCGGCGGCGTCGTTCCCGATGTCACGAGCGGCTGGAAGTCGTAGATCGATGCCTGGGTCAACAACACGTCGTCGCGCCAGCGGTTAGCGGCGACGGGGTACGGTTCGATGCGCTCGTGGTCGCGCTCCTCGAAAAACGAGAGGAACGCCTCGCGCATCTCCGTCAGCGAGTGGGATTCGTCGAAGCCGGGGTTGTCGATGAAGTCGTACTCCGCACACGGCGGCTCGCCGCAGGTCTCGCGCTCGACACGGGACCAGAACATGTCGCCACAGGAGGAACACTCCTGGCGGTGGAAGCCTTCCTCTTCGAAGTAGTCGAGTTGGTAGGCCTCGTCGAGGTCGCTCATTGGTGTTCAGTTGGCCCACGTTCGCCTAAAACTGTTCCGAAGGGGCCGGCGGTATCCCCGACCAGCCGTCACAGCCTGACTGAGGATTCCCCCGAGAGCGTCTTCGGGACGACGACCTCCTCCGTCGTCATCCCGCCCGCGGGCGAGGAGATTCGCAGCGTCGCAGTCTCGCCTTCGGGCAGTGGCTCGCCGAACGTGTCGACACCGATCCCGTCCGAGTCTCCGAGATCGAGCGTGATCTTGAACCGGTCTTCGACGTCGTTCAGCACTGGCTGGGAGCCGTCGTTGTCCTGCACGGTCGAGACAGCGAACCGGCCGTCCGGGTTACCCTTCGCGCCACCGGACGCAAGCTGGTAGTACGACCCGCTCGGACCGATCCACTGAACGGTCGTCTTGTCGAGGTCCACGTTCCCCGCACCCGGTGCGCGTTTGACGGTGATGTTCACCACGCCGATCTCGCTGTTGCTGGTGAAGTGGTCACCGGTCATTCCGACGACCTGGATGCGGTTGGTCGTCGAATCGCTGGACTCCTGGCCCGTTGCCTGGGCGGAACTCTGGAGGAACCCTGCAGTGTTGATGAGTACGCCTGCCGCGATTGCCGCGACCAGCACCATCGCGATGAACACGATGAGCGTCCCGATTCCGACCTGTCCGCGGTCTTCCCCAGACCCCTCCGTAGATGGTCGTAAACGTTGCATTTCAGTTGTTGATACTCTTATACTCCTTTCATCATAAACCTCACCCGCCAGTTATCAGGTGTGAAAAATCGGTTTGCAGCGGGAATACGCCGTTACTCGTCCTGGGCGAGCGAGGCCAGCATCGCTTCGAGCTGCACGCGCTCGTTCGCACCGCGGGTAATCCGATAATCGGTTTCGCCGATGCGTTCCAGCACCCGGACGGCCGCCTCGTCATCGATATCGAACTCCCAGATGGAGCGGTGCAGTTGATCGATGATGTCGCCGCCGGCGATACCCTCCTCGGTCAGCAGTCTATCGAGTGTCGCCCGCGAGGCGGTGAAGTCGCCGTCCAGCGCCGACTGGACCATCGTCCGGATCTCTTCCGGGCGGGCTGTCGAGGTGATCGCGTACACCGCCGACTCGTCGACCGTGTCGCCGCTGACCGACGCGGCCTGCAGGCCGTTGATGGCTTTCCGCATGTCGCCGTCGGCGGCGTAGACGAGCGCGTCCAGTCCGTCCTCAGTCAGTTCGATGTCCTCTTCGGCGGCGATGTTTCGGATTTCCTCGGCGACGGCGTCGTCTGCCAGCGGCGAGAACCGGAAGACTGCACAGCGCGATTGGATCGGGTCGATGATCTGGCTGGAGTAGTTACACGAGAGAATAAATCGGACGTTGTTCGAGAACTGCTCCATCGTCCGGCGCAGCGCCGACTGGGCGTCGCTGGTCAGGGCGTCGGCCTCGTCGAGGAAGATGATGCGGTACTCGACACCGCCGAAGCTCGTCCGGGCGAAGTTCTTGATGCGGTCCCGGACCACGTCGATACCGCGCTCGTCGGAGGCGTTCAGTTCGAGGAAGTGCTCGCGCCAGTCCTCGCCGTACAGTTCGCGGGCGATAGCCGTCGCACACGTCGTCTTCCCCGTCCCCGCGGGGCCGGAAAACAGCATGTGGCTCAGGTCGTTGCGCGAGACGTAGCTCTTGAGCCGCCCGACGATGTTCTCGTGGCCCATCACGTCGTCGAGCGTCTGCGGGCGGTACTTCTCGATCCAGACCTCCTCGCGTCCCGCCCGCGACTCGGACTCGGCCTCACTCATGGACGATGGGAGGCGTGGGCCGGTCTTAACTCTTACAAACTAAGTCCCAGCTTCAAAGAGTTGTTCGAGAATCGGAGGTCGTCGTGATCCCGAAAATCTTAGATTTTCGGACGGCGACGCAAGGAGCGTAAGGACGGATGGAACAGACTGCCGAGAAGACGGTCGTGGCGAAAATCCTCACTGACGAGCTCACGCAGTCAAAGCTTGACGCTATCAACCACGAGTACGAAGCGTTCCAGCGATACATTCGTGGTGATGAGGACGCAGACCTGTACTCGGCCACGAAACAATGCGCTGACGCCTATGTGGATACTGACAACCTACGCGACGACCACGACTACCCGTGGTTCATCCGCAACGACGTGTTCGACGTTGGTGTTGACGTAGAACAGCACGATACCGACCTGACAGACTGGTGGCTAAAAATCCCCGTCTCGCAGGTCTGGGGTGGCGTGAACGTCCCGATTCAACCGCACGACGAGATTCCAGACGAGGCCGACGTGAAGGACTCGAAAATCATTCATGAGGATGGCAGCTATTACGCCCACCTCACGGTTCGGCAAGAGGTGGAAGTGAGCGAGGAGTACGACGGCGTTATCGGCGTAGACTTCGGAATCAGGTGGGTAGCAACGTCGGTGGCGTTGCCATCCCGGAACACCGAGTTCTACGGCAGAGAGATTCGTCGTATCCGCCGTCATCACCACGACCTACGCACTCGTCTGCAAGAGAAAGGGGCCTACGACACGCTCCAGTCGGTCAGGGTGAAGGAGTCCCGCCGAGTGAACGACCGCCTCCACAAGATTTCTCGCGCTATCGTGGAGGAAGCGAAAGAGCGCCGTGCGCTTATCGTGGTCGGCAATCTCGAAGGTATCCAGAATCAAGACCTTGGAGCGGAGATGAATCGCCGACTCCACTCGATGCCACACCACAGGTTAAAGAACTATATCGAGTATAAGGCGGCCTTCGCTGGTATCGCGGTGAAGTCCGTGAGCGAATATATGACGAGTCAGACCTGTTGGCGGTGTGGTGAGCAGGAAGCGACGACTCGTAGGGGACAGGGCCAACACCTGTGTGACGAGTGTGGATTAGACGACAACGCAGATAAGAACGGTGCGACAAACATCGCAAAGAAAGGGCTAGGTAAGGACATCGCGAGCCCACTATCTAGTCTCGGCGCAGTTTGTGAGCCTGCGCTCGAACCGAGCGGTGCTGACCAAGCCTCTGCCACGGTACGCTTGCGAGCCGACTTGGAAGCCCCTGCCTCAACGAAGCGAGTCGTTAAGCAAACGAAATAGGCAGGAGTCGTTCACACCCCGCGAGAGTCGACAGTCTCAGGTGCGTCGGCGGAGTAGTCGGAGTATGCACGTTACCGTCGAGATCGCCGGCGAGGACTCCCACGAGTTGGAAGTGGACGCGGACGCGACCTACGGCGACCTGCTTTCGCCGGTCGACCTGAGCCCCCACGAGGTCTCGGTCCTCGTCGACGGCGAGCACGTGCCGACAGACCAGCCCGTCGAGCACGACCACGTTCGGGTCGTCAGGCTCATCAAAGGCGGCTGAACCGCCGAGCAGCGCCCTCTAACACAGCCATGCACGTCCGTACAGCGACGGCCGACGAAGTGCCCGCCGTGATGAACGTCCTCGACGGGGCGGTCCTCTCGATAGCCGTGGAAACCGTTCGGGCGGGTGCTGCGGATGGCGACACGCTCGTCGCGGTGTCCGACGGTGACCCGGGGGCTGAGCGCGTTCTCGGCGCACTCGTACTCGATGGCACTCACGTCGAGGCCGTCGCCGTCCGTCGGCGTCGCCGCGGCCAGGGCATCGGGACGGCACTCGTCGAGGCCGCGCTCGACCGGCGTGACCGGATCACCGCCGAGTTTGACGCGGATGTTCGGCCGTTCTACGAGGCGCTGGGGTTCGCAATCGAGGCACTGGACGAACCCGACCGTTTCCGGGGCGAGCGTGCGTAGGCACGGCAATCCCGCAGAGAGAGGTCGCAACTGTTCCCACAGCGTCGTAACATTTTTCATATGGTTTCGAGAACGATTTTAAGACAATGGCAGCAACTGTCTCTGAAAGCGCAGTCGAGGCAAGGAGCGACCGGGTCGTCGCATACCTCATCGATTTCGCCATCCTGAGCGCCGTCGCGTTCGGGTTGTGGCTCGTCACGTTCGTTCTCAACACGGTTCTCTCAGTGGGGGCGATGGCCGCCACCTCGCCCGAGGGTCCGGGCGCGATGGGCGGCGGATCGATGCTGGCTGCGGGGCTTCTGGGCATCGTCATCAACTTCGCCCTGTGGCTCGCCATCGGCGCGGTACTCGTCTACTACTTCGGCTACTACGCCGAGAGCAACGAGACGGTGGGGAAGCGGTCACAGAACGTCGCGGTCGTCGACGAGACCGGGTCGCCGCCGAGCCAGCGGGACCGCCTGATCCGAACGGCGGTGCTGCTCGCTCCGTTCCCGATTATGCTCCTGCTCGGTGGTATTTTCGGCGGATTCGGGTTCGTCTTCGCGCTCGTTCTCATGCTCGGCTGGCTCCTCGTCGAAGCGGCCGTCATGTTCGTGAGCGACGACGCACAGCGCCTCGGCGACCGCGTGGCCGGCACGTACGTCGTCAGCGCAAGCAAGTGAGGTCAGACCAGCGGTTCGACCAGGTCCCGGCCCGCCTCTAACAGGTCCTCGACGCGCTCCGCGCTCGACGCCTCGGCGTAGACGCGGAGTTTCGGCTCCGTTCCGGACGGGCGGACCAGCACCCACGTCCCGTCTTCGAGCCGGATTTTGAACCCGTCGACGGTGTTAATGCCGTCGACAGCGACTCCCGCCAGCGTCTCGGGCAGCGCGACTTCGAGGTCTTCGAGGACTGGTTCCTTGCGGTCGTCCGGGCAGTCGACGCTGATTCGGTTCTGGTGAATTTCGCCGTGTTCGTCCAACAGACGGTCGACGCGGGCGTCCAGCGGTTCCTCGTGCTCGGCGGCGGCGGCGACCAGCGCCACCAGCACGCCGTCCTTGTTCCGCAGATGGTCCGGTAGGCCGAAACCGCCGGACTCCTCGCCGCCGAACAGCGCGTCGTGCTCAGCCATCGCCTCGGCGACCCACTTGAAGCCGACGGCGACCTCGTGGACGTCCTGGCCGTGGGCCTCGGCGACGCGGTCGACGATGCTGGACGTCGAGACCGTCCGAACCACGTCGCCCGTCCCGTCTTCGAGCAGGAAGTCGTACATCGCGGCGAAAAACAGGTTGGGGTCCAGATAACCCCGCTCGGGCGTGACGATGCCGATGCGGTCGGCGTCGCCGTCGTTGATGATTCCCAGCGCGGCGTCGCCGTCGCTGACTTCCGCCACCAGTCCCTCGGCGTTCTCCGCCGACGGTTCGGGCGACCCGCCGCCAAAGTCGGGGTCCTGTACGCAGTTGAGCCGGGTCACGTCGGCCCCAGCCGCTTCGAGCAGGGCGTCGGTGACACCGCGTCCGCTGCCGTACAGCGCGTCGTAGGCGACCGACAGGCCATCGAGGTCGGTGTCGACGTACTCCAGTGCGTGGTCGTGGAACGGACTGATGAGGTCTTCCTCCGCTCGCTCGCCCCACTCGTCCTCAGGGAGCGGGTCGAGGACGGCGAGGTTCTCCTCGAAGGCGGCCGTCCAGTCGGGCAGCGCTGGAGACCCGTCGCCGGGAATGAACTTTACGCCGTTGTACTCCGGCGGGTTGTGGCTGGCCGTGATCTGGAGCGCCCCCGCGAGGTCGCGGTCTTTCACCGTCCAGGCGACGATCGGCGTCGGCGTGTCCCGGTCCGGCAAGAGTACGTCGAAGCCGTTCGCGCGCAGGACGTGCGCGAGTTCGTCGGCGAACCCGGGCGAACTCTCGCGGGCGTCGTATCCGATGGCGACGGTCCCGGTCTCCCCGCGCTCGGCGAGCGTCGTGGCGACGGCCTGTCCCACCATCCGGACCCGCGGCTTCGTGAACACGTCCAGCGTCGCCCGCCAGCCGTCCGTCCCGAAGGCGATTGCACCTGCGTCGACATCCGCGTCGTTGTCCATATCCCGCGGTTCTCAGCCCCCAGACAAAAAATCACGCCCCATCGTCGAACTGTCACTTCCCGGTTACCGACGGGAAGGGGGTGAGCCTCGGCAGCTGAGACAGCACCGCTGCCGATTTGTCGGTCGTACCGATAGCGGCTCAGGTATCGAAGTCCACTTCGGCGTCGCTGGACTCGACGAGCCGTTCCTTCTCCGCTCTGGTGTACTGCTTGATCTCGTACTCACGACTCATCGCTTCGGACTGCGAGTCAAACGATTCGACGTGGATCAGTTCGACCGGGGTTCGGCCGCGCGTGTACTTCGCGCCGTCGCCGGCGTCGTGCTCGCGGACGCGACGCTCCACATCGGTCGTATAGCCGGTGTAAAAGGTGTTGTCGCTACAACGGAGGACGTACACGTGGTAAGGGCTCCGCGCGGTAGTCATCGCACGATGCTGGTGGCCCAGCGGGCCTCACACTTGTTGGGCGCGCTCTCTCGATACCTCGGCAATGCCAGCGTTCGCCGAGCAGTTCGGACACGCCCGGATGTGTCCGCGTTCATCCGCGAACACTCGGGCGAACTGGTCTGAGACGTGCGCGCCGCAATGATCACATTCAGGCATCGTGTTCGTCGGCGACACCACCGCCGACATATACGCGTACGCGCGTTGTTCTCATAGCTCTTTACCCAAATACTTGGGTATGCCTGCGGTTCGCGAGGGCGTCTATGTCCGCGCATCGTCGAGCTGTCTTGCGATTAGGCCGGCCTGCGTCCCGGCGGTGAAGCCGGCGTCGATGTTCACGACGGAGAGGGCGGTACAGGACTGGAGCAGCCCCGAAAGGGCCGCCTCACCCTCACCGCCGTGGCCGTAGCCGGTCGAGACGGGCAGGCCGATGACCGGCACGTCCACGAGACCGGCGATGACTGTCGGGAGCGCGCCCTCGCGGCCGGCGGCGACGATGAGCACGTCCTGGTCCCGGAAGCCGTCGACCGCGTCTATCGTCCGGGCGAGGCTCGCGACGCCGACGTCGTCGATACGGGTCACGGTGGCCCCCATCTCCTCGGCGATGAGGGCAGCCTCACCGGCCGGAACGGCGTCGGAGGTCCCGGCCGTGACGATGCCTACTGACGCGTCCAGCGACGGGCGCTCGAAGGCGGGCGTCGTCGCCACCAGCCAGTTCGAGCGGTCGTCCCAGCGAACTGTCGCGTCCGGGGCGGTTTCGTCCAACCGCTCCCGAACGGTCGTCGCAGTTGCCGTGTCGAGTCGCGTCACAATAGCCCGGTCCGTCGTTTCGATAGCTGTTGCCGCCAGATCTGCCACCTCCGCCGGTGTTTTCCCGTCCGCGAGGACGGCTTCAGGAACGCCGGCGCGGTCCTCCCGAGCGGCGTCGAACCGACCTGCCCCGCTGGTCGCGTAGCCCGCAAGCGCCGCCTCGGCCTCTACCGGGGAGAGGTCACCCGCCGCAACCGAATCGAGTATGTCGCGCATAGGATCCATTCAGTGATACGGCCACTCCTATCCGTCGGTCCAGAGTCGGTGGATCGCTCCCATCAGGGTCGGCACCTGTGCGAGCGCGCGTGAGTGGCGCTCGACCGGATTAACACGATAATAGCTGTCTGAGAGAGCGGGAACAGCGGATTTTGGTGTATCTGTAAGGTCACAATGGCGGATTTATAAGGGGTTATCTGCCCAATAACGCCTCAAACTGCCGGTAATAGCGGCGAGAGCGAACTAATTGGAGAAAGTATATAAGTAACCCCCGTCGATACCTCGTCTGTATGGCAGACCTAATCGTCAAAGCCGCCGTTAAGGAAGAGCTCAACGACATGAACGTAGCGTCCGACTTCTACGACGCACTCGACGAGGAAGTCGAAGAGCTGCTTCAGGACGCAGCCCGCCGCGCCGACGAGAACGACCGCAAGACGGTCCAGCCGCGCGACCTGTAAGGTCGTTTCAAGCAGTGTATTTTTTCGACGCAAGCCGACCAGCGACAGCTATTCCGATAGCGCTCGGACGGTGACGCCGTCAGTAGTGCCGACGTGGATTTCGTCGGCCAGATCGACGAACAGACCGTGTTCGACGACACCGGGGAGCGCGGCGAGGTCGCTGGCGAGCGCGGCAGGGTCGTCGATAGGGCCGAAGTCGCAGTCGAGCACGATGTTCCCGTTGTCGGTGACGACCGGGCCGTCCTTGCGCTCCGCGCGACGGAGCTGGGGGTCGCCGCCGAGGTCCTCGACCGCCGCGGCGACCGTCGAACGGGCCATCGGGAGCACTTCGACGGGTACCGGCACCGAGAGCCGCTCGGCCTCCTTCGTCGGGTCGGCGACGACGAGGAAGCGGTCGGCGCTCGCGTCGACGATCTTCTCCCGGGCGTGAGCGGCGCCGCCGCCCTTGATCAGGTGGCCGTCGGCCACCTCGTCGGCTCCGTCGATAGCGAGGTCGACCGACACGTCGTCGAGGTCGGCCAGCGGGATGCCGCAGTCCCGGGCCAGCTGGCGGGACTGAAACGACGTGGGGACGCCGACGACATCGAGTCCCGCGTCGACCACCCGTCCGATGGCGCGGATAGCGTGGGCCGCCGTCGACCCCGTGCCGAGGCCGACGACCATGCCGTCCTCGACTGCCTCGGCCGCTGATTTCCCCGCTTCCCGTTTCGCCGCGTCGGAGCCGCCCTGTTTCATGTGCGGTGGGTCGACAGACGCGGACAAAACGTTTGTTCTCCCGGCCGCAAGCGTACGTATGACCGAGTGCACGTACTGTGGCTCTCCGGTCGAGGACCACGACCCCGTCTACGTCAGCGAGACGCCCGACGGGAAGCCGACGGCCCAGTTCTGTAACTACGGCTGCCTCTCGGCTCACATCGACGAGGCAGACCTGACGACCGGCGCGGCCTGCGAGTGGTCGCCAGCGCAGTGACGGAGCGAGCGTCAGCACCATCGGCCCACAGCACCTGTCCGATGCCGGGTGGATTTTAGGGCGGCCCGACGCAGGGGCCAGTAATGACACAGTTCGGAACGAGCGGGATTCGGGGTCCCGTCGGCGAGACGGTCACGACCGAGTTGGCGCTCTCGGTGGGACGCGCGCTTGGCATCGACTGCGGGCGGGTGGTCGTGGGCCGGGACCCGCGAGCGAGCGGCGAGTACCTGCAGGCGGCGCTGGTAGCCGGGCTCCGGGAGAGCGGCGTCGACGTGATCGACCTCGGCGGTGCGGCGACGCCGACTATCGGACGGGCGGTGGCGTGGCAGGACGCCGACGCCGGGGTCGCGATAACGGCCAGTCACAACCCGCCGGAAGACAACGGTATCAAGCTCTGGCAGCCCAGCGGGCAGGCCTTCGATGCAGACCTTCGAGCGACAATCGAACAGCGACTGGACGAGGATGCGTTCGAGCCAGCAGCGTGGGACGAGAGCGGCGACATCGAGTCCCGGGATGCCAGCCAGCGCCACGTCGAGGCGCTGGTCGCGGAAATCGGCGAACTGGACCTCGACAGCCACGTCGTCGTCGACCTCGGCAACGGCGCGGGCCGGGTCAGCGTCGACGCCCTCACCGAACTGGGCTGTTCCGTCGAGACGCTTAACGGCCAGCCCGACGGCGCGTTCCCCGGCCGCCCCTCGGAGCCGAAAGCCGAGAACTGCGAGTCGCTGGCGACGCTGGTGGCCGAATCAGACGCCGACCTCGGGGTCGCACACGACGGCGACGCCGACCGGATGCGGGCGGTTGCGGCCGACGGGACCTTCCTCTCCGGCGACGTGCTACTGGCCGTGTTCGCCCGTGCCGCAGCGTCACCGGGCGAGCGGGTCGCCGTCCCGGTCGATACGAGCCTCGCCGTCGAGGACTACCTCAGTGATATCGGCGTGTCCGTCGAGTACACTCCGGTTGGGGACGTGTACGTCGCCGAGGCCGCCAGCGCCGGGGATGTCGCCTTCGGCGGGGAGCCAAGCGGTGCGTGGATCTGGCCCGACCGAACGCTGTGCCCGGACGGTCCGCTGGCGGCCTGTACCGCTGCGGCGCTGGACAGCGAGCGCCCGCTGGACGACCGCGCCGCCGACGTGCCGGAGTATCCCATCCGCCGGGACAGCGTCGAAACTGACCAGAAGGAAACGGTGATGGACCGCGTTCGGGAGACGGTGACCGACGCCTACGACGACGTGACGACGCTCGACGGCGTCCGCGTCGACCTCGGCGATGCGTGGTTCCTCCTGCGGGCCAGCGGGACCCAGCCGCTCGTTCGGATCACCGCCGAAGCCCGTGACGCAGACCGTGCTGACGCGGTGTTCGAGGAGGCACGGACACGCCTGACTGACGCGCAATCATAGAGACGAAGGTGGGTCGCGGTAAAACAGCGGTTCCGAGCGATGTCGACCGGCGAGGAAAACGTCCCCGCAACCGTCAGGTCACAGGGCGGCAGTTCCTGACCGGTTCTATCCGCGGCGTGTGGACCGTGCCTCGCGGACGTCTGCCCCGTCGCGAATCTTGTCCTCGCACTGCGGACAGACTCTGGGCTTTTCGACCCCGTTCGGCGTGAACACACGCGCGTAGTCAGCCGTTACAAAATTACCGCAGTTCTGGCATTCCGGCATACAACCCTGTATGTGGGTTATACCCTCTTAATTGTTGTTGGTCTGGTAAGAGTTCGCATACAGGGTGTTGGCGTCGCTGCCGGGGGAAAACACCGTTTCGTTCGAGAGGGAGAAGCGCCGCCGGAGGGGTGGATGGGTGGAGGAGTGTCGAGGAGGTGTCACAACTCCATCGGAGGAGCGGCGGATTCGGGATGGGGCGTCCGATTACTCCTCGAAGGTACTCGTAATGGTTCCGTCCTCGGACAGCTCGATGACACCGTCGAAGAGTTCACGGAACGCCGCGACCGTCGCCTCGTCGTGGACCTCGTCGGCGAGGTGGAACATCCCGACGGCGTCGTACTCGTCTAGCAGGTCAAGGATATCTTCGACGGCCGACAGCGCGCCGTCCTCGTCGGCATAATAGATGAGTTCCGTCAGCGAGTCGAACGTTACGCGGAGTTTCCCGTCGTGTTCCTGCAGGAACGTCTCGGTCTCCGAGACGATACCGGACAGGTCATCTGGCGCGGAGACGTACCGAACGCCCTCGGAGCGGCGACGGGTGTAGCCACGTTCGACCGACAGCGTGTCGAGGATGGTCGCCTTCGACTCGTCGACCTCGTAGTACTCAAGTTTCTGCTTGACCTCCCGGGCGGTGGTCCGGGTCGAGATGACGAGCATCGAATCCGTGTCGGTCGCGAGGAAATCCGTATCCAGTCGGTCCGTCTCGCCGGTACTCGGATGCAGGAGCAGTACCCCCGTGCCACCCGGAACGGTCTCCGGCGCGTTGTCGATAGCCAGCGTATACTCCATATGCACATCAACGAGAGTGGAACCCAATTAAGTGTGCGGGTCCCGGTCAGAACACGCTGTCCGCCGTCGCAGCACCGACCACGCTGAAAATCGCACCGACGATGATCGCTTTCAGCGTCGTCAGGGCGACGGTCATCGGCGTCGGGTCCGGCAGAATCCCACCGTTGACGAGAAACGTGGCCGGAGCGGTCAGCGCCGTCGCGAGGATGGCTACCGAGCCGAACGCCACAATCATCAGCGAGACGAACCGGACCGGAATGCCGGCCACCTCCGCCTCGGTGTCGATGTCCCGGCCGGCGTCAGCCTTGTACAGCGCCCCGTAGCCGATAGCGAACACGATACCGACGACGAGCACCGCGTGATACCAGGACATGTTCTCGGCCAGTACCCACACCTCCTCGGTCACGACGAACGGTCCCGCGAGCAGGAACCCCCCGACGAGTTGCTGGGCGGTATCCGCGACCCGGTATCGGCGTCGAGCCATACCGGGTTGCCGGCCCGTCAGTACGAAAGCCTCCCGGTCCACGACTGTCCGCCGGGAATCACGCCCGGTCGCCGCGGAGCGGTCCACAGCCGTCGTTAGCGTTTCAACTGCACCGGAATCATGCCACCGTCTGTCGGCTTCCAGGTGAAACTAGGGGGTACAGCGGCTGAGAGCAGACGGAAAATCGCGACATCATCGGCTGATTCGGGCCTCAGATAAAAACGTTTCGTCCCTCAGCCGACAGGTTCAGGGAACCGGAGATCACGTCGTCCGGAAGGCCCGGTCACCGGCGTCTCCGAGTCCCGGAACGATGAACCCGTCCTCGTCGAGTTCGTCGTCGATAGCGACGCTGATGATGTCTGCGTCCGGCTGGGCTTCCGAAACGCGGACGATACCCTCGGGCGCGGAAACCGCGGCCAGGACGAGGAGGTTCTCCGGTTCGGTCTTCTCCGAGGTGATGTAGTCGAGCACCGTCGTCATCGTCGATCCGGTCGCAAGCATCGGGTCCGCGATGATGACCGTGTCGTCCTCGGTGATCTCGGGCAGTTTGACGTAGTCGACGGAGATGGGGAACTCGCCGTCGTCGTTCATCCCGGCTTCCTCGTCGCGGCTGGCAGAGATAACACCCTGCCTGGCGCGCGGGAACGCTTTGAGCAGTCCCTCGACGAACGGTGTCGCTGCACGGAGGACGTTGACGATAACCACATCGTCGAGCCCTTTGACCCGCTCGCCCATCATCGTGGTCAGCGGCGTCTGGACCTCCGTGTACTCTGTTTCCATCCGACCGTCGATGATCTCGTAGCCACAGATACGGCCGAGACGGACCAGTCCCTTGCGGAAGGCGACCTGTTCGGTCTCGACGTTTCGTATCCGTGTCAGTTCGTCTCGCGCCAGCGCGTGCGTGACGACAGAGGCGTCGCCGCGCTGTTCGATTGGCATATCGTGCCCGTTGACCCCGGATGGGTTAAACGGTTCTCACTTACGCCGGCTCAGCCGTGCCTGACCGTCCCGCAGGGTCGCCGCCGCGCTGGCGGTTCTTGGCCATGAGGAAGAGGAACAGGGCGAGGCCGACGCCGCGAAGCACAACGTCGAGCAGGACCGTCATCTCGCCGCCGCCGATGCCGACCAGTCCGAGGAGGTCGTACACCCCGGACACCGCGAGGCCGGGAGCCATCAGGAGCAGCGAACTGAACGCGAACGCCGCCCGCTCGCCCCGGGAGACCGTCGCGTACGCGAACCCAATGACCGTCGCGGCCAGCGCGACGACGCCGAGGAAGACGCCGATAACGGGTATCAGTATCTCGGGGATGGAGTAGCCGAGGTCCAGCAGGTCGGCGGTCCCGACGATTCGGTATCCGGAGTCCGTCGGGGCACGCCGGATCAGGATGATGCCCGGCGTGACGATGAACGCGAACGGGACGATTGCCTTGTTGAGCGACAGCGAGAACGCCTCGATGCCGGTCTGGAACGCGTCGGACTTCGCGACGCCGGAGGCGGCGTAGGCGGCCACCGCGACCGGTGGGGTGATGTCGGCGATGACGCCGAAGTAGAGGATGAACAGGTGCGCCGCGAGCAGCGGGACGCCGAACTCGGTCAGCGCCGGCGCGAGCAGGGAGACGAGGATGATGTAGGTCACCGTCGTCGGCATCCCCATCCCGAGGATGATCGAGGAAAACGCCGTGACGAGCAACAGCAAGACCAGCGACCCGCCGGCGACGGCCGTGATGAGCGAGACGAGGTTCGGCCCGAGGCCGGAGACGCTGATGACGCCCGGGATGATACCGGCGGCGGCGACGGCAATGACGACCGGGACCGCGGTTCTGGCTCCGCTTTCCATTGATTTCCCGAGGAAGACGCCGAGGTTGTACAGCCCGTTCGAGGCCAGGTACGGACGACCGATGGCGTCGGAAGTCGTCTCGGAGGCGTCGTCGACGGCACTGTCGAACGACAGTAGCGGCGAGTCGAGTCTGGGCCGGGTAATCAGTGTGAGGACGCCGGCGAGGATTATCAGCGTGCCGAGGTCGCCAACGGTGGCCGAGAACGCGGCCATAATCGGTTGCGACCCCGTCCCGCCGCCGGCCAGCGCCGCCAGAACACCGGCACCGGCCAGGAACTGTGAGAGGAAGGAGACGCCGAACAGCACCCCGAAAATCGCACCGAGGCGGGCGCGCGTCTCGTCGCTGTAAGCCGCGACGAGCGTGATGAGCGCGCCGATGGCGATGAGCGTGAACCACGCCGAGCGAGCGACCGACAGCCGCTCGATGATGAGATAGTACAGCAGGAGCACAATCGGGACGAGGTAGAACCACCCGCTCCGGAGGTGGCTCCGGATGTTCACCAGTTCGGAGGGGTCGAGGCCACCGATGTCCTCCTTGACCGCCTCGAAGTGGACCATCACCCAGACCCCGAAGAAGAAGACGATGGCGGGAATCGTCGCGACGACGATGACGTCTGCGAACGGTGTCGCCGTGTACTGGACGATGAGGAACGCGGCGGCCCCCATCACTGGGGGGAGAATCTGGCCGCCCGAGGAGGCGGACGCCTCGACGCCCCCGGAGAACTCCGGCGAGTAGCCCGACCGCTTCATCAGCGGAATCGTGAACGCGCCGGTCGTCACCGTGTTCGCAATCGAAGACCCGGAGATGGTCCCCATGAATCCGCTGGCGAGGATGGACGCCTTCGCCGGGCCACCCTTCCGCGTCCCCGTCGCGCCGTACGCGAGGTCGATGAACCACTGCCCCGCGCCGGACATCTCGAGGAACGCGCCGAAGAGAATGAAGATGTAGATGAACTGCACGGAGACGGTGACCGGAATCCCGAACACCCCGTTTTCCGTGTTGTACCAGAGGTTCTGGATGATAGAGGCCCAGGACAGTTCCGGGATGGAGAGCACACCGACGTAGGCTGCGTCCTGTGGGATGAGGACGCCGAAGCGGGCGTAAACGACGAACGCCGCGACGATAACCATCAGCCAGAGGCTGATGGCCCGGCGGGTCGCTTCGAGGACGAGCAGGACGCCCAGCACGCCCAGTACGAATGCGTAGGAGGTATCAGCGAGCGGCCCGAGCAGCCCCGCTATCGGCTCTAAGAAGGTGAATACCTCCTGAATCGGCCGCCCACGTTCGAGCCCCAGCGCGCGCATACGCTGGATCTCGTTGAAGTCGGTGATGAAGTACGCGGCCGACAGCACCGACAGGACGATGAAAACGAAATCCGACGGGGCCACGCGGTTCATGTCGCGGTCCAGAATCGCCCATGCGAGGGCGTCCCCGATAGCGTGAACGACACGAGACACCGGATGGTCCTCGCCGAGCTTCTCGTCGACCAGCGACCCGAGCGCGATACAGCGCCGGGAGAGCGGGCCGTCGCCGGTGCTGCCGGGATACAGCAGGAAGGTCAGAATGAGGCCGAAGGAGACGTGGACAGCGTTGATCTGGAGCAGTTGCAGCGACGCGAACACGACGTCGCCCACGCCCGGGACCGATAGCGAGAGAACGAACCCTTTCGCCGCGAGCCACATCTGAAACACCGAAAACGAAATGCCGATGAGCGCGACGACGACGGCGGCCCACCCGGAGAGCGAGCGCTTACGCTCTATCTCCTGGAGTACTTCGTCGACTTCCTCGTCCGATACGGCCTCCTCGCCATCGTCAGGTCGTGTGTCGTCAGTCATGTGTTGAACTGGTCTGTCGCAGCACCGAACGCCGAGCGTCGGGTCACGTAGAGGTGGACCGAGCGGCCGTTGGTGCGGGCTACCAGGTCGTAGGTTTCGGCTCCGACGTGAAGTTTATGTCCTGCGATATCACCGGGAGAGACTGTCACACGCGTGTAGTTGCCCGGCGGGTCGAAGACGTACACCCCATCTTCCCGGGTGACGTTGGCCCCGCTCGGGAGCCCCCAGCCGAACGATTCGAACTCCATGCGGGTCATCTCGAGGTGGTCACCCCGGACCGTGTACTCGTCGTAGACGCGAGTTTTTTCGACGCTGTGCATGTATTCCAGAGCGACTGTAGTTCCTTCCTCGACCGGGATCGTCATATACTGTTCGCCGGTCTCGGCGTCCGCAACGACCAGTGCACGTCCGCCGGGTACCGCCGCTACGCTCCCAAGAAGGAGGAGGGAAACGAGCACCGCGATGGCGACGTATCGTCGTCTCATTCCAGTTCTGGGTGATAGAAAACGGTTAGTGAGTGATACGGATGGCGTCAGTCGGCGGCGTTACGCGTCGAAGTAGGCCGCTGCGCCGGGATGGAGTTCGATGGACATCCCGTCCTGTGCGGACTCCCTGCTGATGAAGTCCGTCTTGATCGAGAGGTCGTCCACGTTGTCGAAGATAGCCGCGGTGACGGCTTCGACCGTCGATTCGGACTGTTCGGCGTTCGTCGCAATCATCGCCTGGACGGCGACTGTTTCGACGGCCTCATCGATGCCCGTGTACGTGCCGGCCGGGATTGTGTCGTCAGCGAACCAGGAGGCGGCGTCCTTGACTGCCTGGCGGTTGTCACCCTCAATGGGGACGATGACGAGGTCGTTGGTGTTCGCGAGATCCTCGATAGCGCCGACCGGCCAGCCGCCGACGACGAACGCGGCGTCGATATCGCCGTTCCGGAGCTGGTCGGCGGCCTGGGAGAACGAGGCGTTCTGCTCGGTGAAGTCAGAGATACCGACCGCTTCGAGAATCTGGAGGGCGTTGACCTGGGTCCCGCTGCCGAGGTCGCCGGTGTTGATTGTCGCACCGGAGAGGTCCGAGAGCTGGGTGATACCGGTGTCCGCGAGCGTGACGACCGTGATGGTCTCGGGGTACAGCGTCGCGACGCCGCGCAGGTTCTCGATAGCGTTGTCCTGGAACGCGTCGATGCCGGTCCCGTTCTTCGCGAACGAGGCGATGTCGTTCTGGATGAGCGCGAAGTCGGCGTCGCCGCTTGCGAGGTTGCCGACGTTCTCGACGCTCGCACCGGTCGACTGGACGTTCAGCGTGAAGTCCGTGTTGTCCTCTACGACCGTCTTGAACTCGTTCGAGAGCGGGAAGTAGGTCCCACCAGTGCCGCCGGCGTGCCACGAGAGGCGGGTGTCCACCTCGGCTTCCGTCTCGGTTTCGGTCATGCCGCCGTCGCCACCGTCGCCCTCGGTTTCGGTCATGCCACCGTCACCACCGTCACCGCCGTCGCCACCGTCACCGCCGTCACCGCCGCCACAACCGGCGAGCGCCGCGACACCTGCAACGCCTGCTGTCTTGAGGAACCGTCTACGCGTAGAGTTGTTAGTCATACGTATGTCTACGTTGACCGGGGTCTTCAAGAATGTTAGCTAGTATACAGTCGTTATTTGACTATATTGTGCGATAGCGTGTGACAGGGTATTTCACTGGACGGGACACGGATGGGGAAAGAGGCACGAGGGGAACGTACTACTTTTCGGGAAATTCAGGGCAAGTTATATCTCAGCGGACGCCGCCGCGACGATGCCTGTTACGCGGGCGACTCGATACCGAGCTCATCGAGGAGCGTCCGGGCGGCTGCAGCCGACGATGGCGGGCCACGAGCCGTGATGAGGTCGCCGTCGACCGTGACGCTGGTGTCGGCGTCGAGTTCGGCGTCCCAATCTGCGCCGGCGGCCTTCACCTCATCTTCGACCCAATACGGGAGCTTGCGGCCGTCAGGAAGCAGGTCGTTCTCGTCGACGATGCCCTCCTCCCAGGCGTTCGGGAAGCCGGTGACCGAGCGCCCGTCGACGAGGAACTCGCCGTCGGCGTCCCTGGTGAACGCCAGGATCCCGACCGTGTGACAGACGACGAGGGCCTTGCCGTCGCCGCCGGCGACGCTCTCGCGCAGCAGTTCGCGGGCGTGAGTGTCCTGCGTGATGTCCCACTCCGCCCCGTGGCCGCCGGGGAACACAACGGTGTCGTAGTCCTCGGCGTCGGCCTGTGCCAGCGGAATCGGGTCGTTCAGTCGCTCGTCGTTCTCGTGGACCTCTCGAACGTGTTCCGAGAGGTCTTCGCCGACCTCTTCGGGGTCGACAGAGCGCTCGTCAAGCACCGGCGGCTCGCCGGTCGGTGTCGCCACCGTGATATCCAGGCCGGCGTCTGAGAGAGTGGTCAGCGGCTCGATACATTCTTCGCCCCAGTAGCCGTGCTCGCTTACGACGAATAGTGCGGATGACATCGTGAGACTGTTCGCGTGCAATCCTTATAAACGGCCGTTCGGTGTTGAGCGAAGCAGGGACACGAGCGGGCAGGCCGCTATACGGTGGCACCACGGCGTCTAGCGTGTCGATATAGTGGGATCGTGGTGCTTTCGTCGTAGAATATCGAAGGGATCAGTCCAGCGGAAACGTTTAACCCCACTGAGCAGCAATCCGCTGTGTACAGATGGACAGCCCACTGCAGCAGGTCCCGCGGCTGTCGTAGACCGAACTATTATACCATGGCAGACATCGAAGAGAGCGTTTCAGGATTCAAGACGAAAGGCGGCTGGGTCGACATCGTCGAGCACGGCGAGCGCATCACGCAGGCGCTGAAAGACATCGCTTCGGACGAGGATGTCGACAACGACGCCCTCAGTGAGTTCGACGAGTGGCGACCGAAAAGCCACGAGCGACTGGACGAGGACGTCAACGAGAAAACCGCGGACCAGGCGAGTGTCGCCGAGGGCAAGGGGGAGCAGGCCGGTAAAGGGCCTGACGAGGACCTCCAGACCGCCGGCGAGAAACTCAGCGAGTCCTACGAGAACCTCGACGAACCGGACGAGGCGATGGAGCGCTGGAGCGAGTCCGTCGACTACGTGGCCCGCGCGGCCGACTCCGCCAGCCGGAAGGCCCTGCGGAAGGTCGAGGACACCGTCTACCGGAACGTGATGACACAGATCGCCCCCTACTACTTCGACAACGACCTCATCAGCGCGAACCTCCGCCGCGTCGGCGACGACCGCCCCGAGTACGTCTTCGAGGTCAACGTCAACGACGACGACCTGAAGATGCGCGTCTCGAACAAGCTCGCCGACTTCGAGCAGGCCGTCGACCGCTGGCACGTCGACACCGAGAAAGTCACCGAGGCTGTCGAGGCCGCTGAGGGAGTGGATGCGACAGAGCCGGGCGAGGAGACGGACGCGAAGACGAACTAAGGCGGCGTCCCTGCCGCCGGCGTCGGGGCGTCCGAGAGGCAACGACGAATGAAGCGCGAGCGCGGCTCTGCAGACGGTCAGATAGCGTCGTCGGGATCGTGCTGTTCGGCCATCCGCGTCGCTTCGGCCGCGTACTGGGCCTGCAGGTCCGGGTCGTCGACATTGCCGAGGTTGTCCGGGTCGGCGTCAACGGCAGCCGTCGTCTCCCGCACGTCTGAAAACGAGGTCAGCGCTCGCTCCTTGCGGAAGTACTGCTCGCCGTCGGGCGTCGCGTACGTGAGGATGATGAGGTTCTGTTCGTCGTCGGAGTACGTTCGTTCGACCAGCCAGACGCGGACAGTCTCTTCAGAGGCGGACATACGGGACCGAACCACGCGCTGCCACCTGAACGTTTGCCCGTGACGCCCGCGTCAGTGTCGGCAGTCGCTCGTGATGGGCGCGCGAACGGTAGGCTCATTGCAGGGCAGGGCAAACGCCGTGACAGATGGTCGCGACGAGTACGATTGCGACGCTTGTTGTCGCGTCAGCCGCGAGTCTGTTTATGGCCTGGGCAATCGGTGCCGGGTCGTCCGGGTCCACTCCGTTCGCGCCGGCCGTCGGTGCGAACGCGATCTCGGTGATGCGGGCCGGGTTCTTCGTCGGTATCCTCGGGCTGGCCGGCGCGGTCCTGCAGGGCGCCAACGTCACGGAGGCCGTCGGCAGCGAACTCGTCCTGTTCCCGAGCGGTGGTGGCCTCTCTGCTATCGCCGCTATCGTCGCGTTGCTGACGGCAGCGGTCCTGGTCGCCGTCGGTATCTTCACCGGCTACCCAATCGCGACGGCGTTTACCGTCACCGGTGCAGTCGTCGGCGTCGGGCTGGCGATGGGCGGCCAGCCGGCGACGGCCAAGTACATCGAAATCGTCTCGCTGTGGGTCCTGACACCCTTCGTCGGCGGGGGCATCGCCTTCGGGACGGCGTGGTCGCTCCGGCACGAGGCCACGACCGAGGAACGGCTCGTGCCGCTGCTGGGCGGGCTGGTCGGTATAATTCTGGCGAACATCGAGTTCGTGCTCCTGGCACCGGGCAGCGAGCAGGCATCGGTGGCCCGCGCCGTCGCGCGAGCGGCCGGGACGCCGATACTCCCATCGATGATCGTCGTGACGTTACTTGCTGGGGCGCTTGCTGCGGGACTGCTGTATCTGGACATCAGAGCGGATGTAGCCGCCGGGCAACGGCACTTCCTGCTGGTGATGGGCGGGCTCGTGGCCTTCTCCGCCGGCGGGAGCCAGGTTGGCCTTGCGCTGGGGCCGCTAGTGCCCCTGCTCGGTGAGGGGCCGACGGCGGCCATCCCCATCACCGGGGTCCTGCTGTTCGGCGGACTCGGCCTCCTCATCGGGTCGTGGACGGGCGCGCCGCGGATGATAAAAGCGCTGGCACAGGACTACTCCTCGCTCGGCCCGCGACGCTCCATCGGCGCGTTGATTCCGAGTTTCATCATCGCGCAGGCGGCCGTCTTCTTCGGCATTCCGGTGTCGTTCAACGAGATCATCGTCTCCGCTATCGTCGGCTCCGGCGCGGCCGCCGGCGGCGGCGAGGTCAGTCGGGAGAAGATGGGCAAGACGGTGCTGGCCTGGATCGGGTCGCTCGCGCTGGCGTTCGGGCTGAGCTACGGCCTCTTCTGGATTATCGACGCGGCGATATGACTCTCAGCGACCCCAGACGTAGCGACTCACGGCCTCGTTGACGCGGGTCGAGAGCCGGCCCATCCAGGCCTCGGGCGAGACGCGCTCGATGTCACGCTGGTCGACTTCGATGCGGTCGTCGCCGAAGGGGTCGTGGGGTTGTTCGCCCTCGTTCTCGTCGACTGCGTCGACGACGACACTCATCGAGCAGCGGCCACAGGCCTCGGTGTCTTTCGCCATGATTGTCAGTGAACAATTGAAAGGCCAGCATCAAAAACCTGCCGAGGCGGTCGTGTACGGCCCGTGAACGACCAACCCCTGACCGACGGGCTTAAGCGTCCGACACGGCATCGCCATGGTATGAGCTACCGCGGCAGGGGACCGGTCCGAACTGAACGCCCACGTGACTCGATACGATGAGCGAGGAATCCGAGTCCTGGTCGGGCGAGGACCCGACGGACTACGGTGCGGACGGCTGGGAAGACCCCGTCACCGGTGCGGTCCCGAAATCGGAACTGCCCGATGAAATCGTCGAGGAGGTCCCACACTGGACAGAGGACCCGTACTTCGACCGGGTGAGCGACCGACTGATGTACAATTACACGCTGGAGCGGGACCACCGGCTCCGGGGGGAGCGCTGGGACCTCTACGGCGAGATGCGAGTCCTGAACCAGAAGCAGTTCTTCCATCCGGCGCTGTCCTACGGCGACCACGAGTCCGAAGAGTACCTCTACGCCCGCCGCGTCGACCGGCCGACGGTCGGTGAACTGAAACGGCTGGTCGAACTGGGCCACGACCTGGCCGACGAGCGCGTGACAGCCAACGAGGAGCACTACCGCACTGACTTCACGTTCGTCCTCGTCGCCGACGAACTGCCCGAGGAAGTCCGGTCGTTCGTCGAGGACCAGCGCGAGCGCACGCTGTTGAAGTACGGCTACTACGGCCATTACGAGGTCAATCTTGGCGTCGTCGTTCCGGACGAGCAGGAAGCCGTCGCCGGCGAGGCCGCCGACGTAGTCGAGGCGTTCGTCCTCTGGGAGGACGTGACCCAGCCCGAGGAAGGGGTGCTGTCGCGGTTCGCCAAGCGGTTCTGGAAATGACGCCGCCCACCCGGCGCGGTTTCGTCGTCGCCTGTACGGCCACGCTGGCCGGCTGTAGCGTCCTGCCGGAGGAGAGCGAGCCCATCGAGGCAAGCGCGACCGCGCCGGCAGTGCTCCCCGGCTCCAGCGACTACTCGCTCGTTGCCGAGGGCGCGCCCACCATCGAGACGACGGTGACTGTCGACTTCTCCGGAGACGTGGAGCTAACGTCGCGCCAGGACGTTATCGCGACGGTTTTCCAGCGTGTGTACGAGTCGGCGAGCGGGGCGCGGTTCGGGCTCCTGACCGCCCCAGCCGTGCAGGTCGTCGACCAGCCAAAGGTCGTCCGCGACCCGCTGACGGCGGTCGACGACGCCCGCGTCGTCGGGCTCGCGACCGACACCGAAGTCGACTCCGTCTCGGAGTGGCGCGAAAGCGGCTCGGCGACGCTTCTCGGGACCGAAACGACACGGATGACAGCGACGGCGACGCTCGACGATAGCGACCGGGACCTCGCCCGGGTTCGCGTCCGTGCCGGCGAGGACTCGGTGACGGCGATAGCGACTGCCCCGGACGACGCCGCGCCCCCGTTCGGCGCGGTCACGCGGAACGCGTAACTGTCGCTGTCGACGGTGAAAAAACGGAGAAGTCGTCGCGATCAGTCGTCGCCCGGCTCGACCGCACCGGCGCGACCGCGGTCACGGACCGTACTGATGTTGTCGTAGCCTTTCTTGACCAGCGCCAGCGCAAGGCCGATGAGCACGAGCGCCAGCACCATCTGGACGGCCGAGGAGGCGATCGCCGCAGTGCCCTCGGCACCGCCCTGGATGAGGTTCTGGTAGAGGTTGCTGTAGAACGCCAGCCAGGCCAGGCCCAGGATGGTGATCGTCGTCATGATCGCCATCGGCACGCCCGTGGAGTATAGCTGCTTGCTGTCGTCCCAGTTGGCGAGCCAGACGGTCGCGGTCAGCAGCGCCAGCGCCGCGAGCAGCTGGTTCGCGCCGCCGAACAGGGCCCACAGCGTGAGCCACTCGCCGGAAATGACCATCAGGTAGGCCGGGATGGCCTGGACGAGCGGGTTCGTGTAGCGGCCGCGCCCGATCTCGCCGAGCGTCGAGCGGAGGCCGCCGCCGACGTTGAAGCCGGAGGCCGTCTCGCCCGCCCGGAGGCCGACGATTTCCTCCATCATGTAGCGGCCGAGTCGGACGGCCGTGTCCGTCGAGGTCAGCAGGAAGCTCACCAGCACGAGCGCCATGAACGGCGCGCCGAAGTTTTGAGGGATACCGAGACTGGTGAAGATGATGCCGCCACCCGTCGCGAAGTTCGGGAGCGCGGCGCCGATACCACCGGCGGGGTCGGCGAAGCCGGCCACGGCAAGCGTCGACAGCGCAACGGCGGCCAGCAGCCCCTCGCCGAGCATCCCGCCGTACCCGATGAGGCGGGCGTCGGTCTCCTTGTTCAACTGCTTGGCCGTCGTCCCGGAGGACACCAGCGAGTGGAAGCCGCTGATCGTCCCACAGGCGATGGTGATGAACAGCAGCGGGAACAGCGGCGCGAGGCCAGCGCCCTCGACGCCCCAGAAGCCGTTGAAGGCACCCATCGAGTCCGCGATGACCAGCGAGCCGCTCTCGGTGGCAGCCGTGCCGAATATCGTGCCGACAATGACGGCCAGCAGCGCGCCGCCGACGCCGGCGTACAGCAGGAACGACGACAGGTAGTCACGCGGCTGGAGCAGCACCCACACCGGAAGCGCGCTCGCGATACCCGCGTACACCATGATGATCGGGACCCACGCCGCGCGGTTGGGGTTCATCGCCGTCGCGGAGGAACCGGGGATCCACTGCCCGCTGCCCAGGTTCAGGACGTCCGCGAGAACGAGCGTGCCTGCGGGGTAGCTCGCGTCGCCGACGGCCGGGAACAGCGCGAACGGGTACTGGATGCCCGCGTACACGCCAGCGAACACCAGCGTGACGAACACGACGGTCCCCGGAAGGAACGGCCCGTTAAGCTGGTAGAGGTACACCCCCAACAGCAGGGCCAGTGCGATGTAGACGAAACTCGCGGTCGTCACCTGTGGGAACGCGTCGAAGACGATGGCGACCACCAGCGCGAACACCGCGACGACGAGGATAATCGTCAGGAAGGCGAACCACAGCAGCATGTTCTTGCCCCCCTCCCCGATGTACTCACCGATGATGTAACCGATGGACTTCCCCTCGTGTCTGAGCGAGCCAGACAGCGAGACGAAGTCGTGGACGCTTCCCATCAGCGGGTTGCCGATAGCGATCCACAACAGAGCGGGAACCCAGCCCCACACCGCCCCCGCGGTGATCGGTCCGACAATCGGTGCCCCACCCGCGATACTGGAGTAGTGGTGACCCAACAACACCGGTTTCTTCGACGGTACGTACTCCTGCCCGTCTTCGTACTTGTGTGCCGGTGTCTCGTTTTCATCGTCGAGTTCGAGGAACCGCGCGAGGTATTTCGAATACCCCAGATACCCCACGCTGAACGTCACCAGTACAGCCAGTACGATCCAGATTACTTGAGTCATGGATGTGCATGAATATTAACTGAGATTAGCCTATTAATAGTTATTATATATTTCTTATACTTGCGGAGCCCGTGAAAACCGACTCGGACACGCGGTTTCGACTGTCAAATAAAAATCCAATATCTGATTACTTATCGGTCGTGCGCACGGCGTACATGAGCGGCGACCCGGTGGTTCACGCGGGCTGTTGTAGATTATTTCCGGATAGTGCCGACCCCGGAGCCGATACATACCGGTACATCGCTCCCACAATCCGTATCAGACGAACGTCGGTGCCTCGGCGTTCGTCTCGACATCGAGTTCGGCGGCGACATCGTCGAGCAGGTCGCCTTTCACCTCCGCTGTGCGGGTCGTGATTTCCGCGACCAGCGGCGGGTCGAGCGTCTCGCGGACCTCCTGCAGTCGCTCGTTTTCAGTCGCGACGCGGTCACGGAGATACCGAGCCCCGCGCCCCTCCTCGTCGGGCTCCGGTTCGGGCGTGAGTTTGTTCGCGACGAGGCCGCGAACCGAGAGGTCGCGCTCTCGCATCTCGGAAATCGCGCGCCGCGTCTCGTTGACCGAGAGCTGGTCCGGATTGAGTACGAGGAAGAAGGCGGCGTCGGACTGTAACGCGCCGCCGGCGAACTCGAAGAACTCCTTGCGGTCCTGCAGGCGGGCCAGCACCGGGTCGCCGTCCATCACGCGCCGGGGCTCGTTGTTCCCGATGGCGGCCTTCTCGAAGAGGTCGATGCTCTTCTCGCGTTTGTGCATCAGCCGGTCGATCCACCCTTCGAGGAACTCCGGCAGGCCGAGCAGCCGGAGCGTGCTGCCGGTCGGCGAGGTGTCGAAGACGACCCGGTCGTACGGGTCGGCGTTGCGCATCACGTCGACGAAGCGGTCGAACAGCGCCGACTCGTAGGCCCCCGGCGTCTGGTGGGCCATCTCTAGCTGTTGGTTGATCTCGTTGACCATCGCCGCCGACACCTGCTCGGAGAGGTCGTTACGGATGCCGTCGAGGTGGCGCTGGGCCTCGGTCTCGGGGTCGATCTCCATCGCGTCGAGACCGTCGATACCCTCGACGGATTCGGGGTCGTCGCTGAACGACTGGTCGAACACGTCCGTGACGGAGTGGGCCGGGTCCGTCGAGACGACGAGCGTCTCCAGACCCGCCCGCGCGGACTTGACGCCGTAGGCACAGGAGACGGTGGTCTTGCCGACCCCGCCCTTGCCGCCGAAGAAGACGAACGGTTCCATCAGAAGTGGTACTGCTGGCCCTTGCGTTCGATGTACGATCCCCGGTCCCACAGCCGCCGCTCCCAGGCCTCGAAGGTGTCTTCGAGATAGGGCAGCAGTTCGGCGGTGTAGTACGACACCGGCGACGGGATACCGAAGGCGTCGGGGAAACAGGCCAGCATGAACGCGTCCTCGATGTCCTCGGCCTCCTTCTCGATTTTCTCGTAGGCCGGATGCGTTATCATGCCGTGGTACAGTCCGCGGGCCCACTCCCGTAACGTCCGGCGAAAGCGCTCGATTCGGTCGGCCAGTTCCATCGTGGGTCGTGTGTGCGAGAGGCACAGAGTAAAAGCTGTCGCAGTTACCCGTCGACAGCGCCCACGCGCCGTGGCAAGACAACGGTCGTGTTTGACCAACGGAAACGAGGCGCGATTTGAAGGCAGGCGACGCACAACGGGAGGTATGCGCGACACCATTCCCGTCACGATTCTCTCCGGAAGCCTCGGGGCCGGGAAGACGACACTGCTGAACCACCTGCTGACCGAGGCCGGCGACCGCGACATCGCCGTCCTCGTCAACGACATGGGAACCGTCAACGTCGACGCGGAACTCATCGCCGAGGGGTCAGAGCTGGACGTCGACGACGGCGTCGCGGAGCTTTCGAACGGCTGTATCTGCTGTGAACTGCAGGACGATCTCGAAACGGCAGTCGTCCGGCTGGCGAACAATCGGGACTTCGACGCGCTGGTCGTCGAGTCCTCTGGCATCTCCGAGCCGGCCCCCGTCGCGCGGCTGTTCACTACCGAATCGCGCGTGGCCGCGCTGTACCGCGTCGACACGCTCGTGACCGTGCTGGATACCCGACTGTTCCTCGACGCATTCGCCGGCGAGACGCCGGAGCGTCGCGGTACTGTGGAAGCGAACGCCGACGGAGATGGCGACGGCGCAGCGGCCGACGACGCCGACCGCCCCCTCTCTGACCTCATGGTCGAACAGGTCGAACTGTCGAACCTCGTTGTGATGAACAAGACGGACCTCTGTACGGACGCAGAACTGGACGAAGCTGAGGAACTGGTGCGGGCGCTCCAGCCAGACGCCGAGACTATCCGAACGACCTTCTCACAGGTCGACCCCGACCGGCTGTTCGACCGCGGGCTGTTCGACCAGCACGAAATCAACGACCTGCCGGGCTGGAAGCGGGCGCTGGCCGAGGCCGGGCACAGCCACGGCGGAGACGGCCACGACCACGGTGCCGAGGGCGATGCGGACGACGCCGGCCACGGACACGCCGACCACAAGCACCCCGAGGAGGTGTACGGCGTCACCTCCTTCACCTACCGCCGCCGCCGGCCGTTCCACCCCGACCGACTCGCCGACGCGTTGCGGGACCTCCCGTCAGGTGTCGTCCGCTCGAAGGGCACCGTCTGGCTGGCGGGCAACGAGCGCCACGTCGTCATCGGACAGGCCGGCCCTTCGATACGGGCCGAGGCACAGGGACCCTGGATTGCGAGCCTCCCCGAAGTCGAGCGGGACATGTACCGCTCGAACCGGCCGGAACTCGACTGGCACGACGAGCACGGCGACCGACGGACGGAACTGGTGTTCATCGGGACGGACTACGACGAAGACGCCCTTCGGACGGCGCTCGATGACGCGCTCGTCACGGACGAGGAATGGACGGACAGCGAGTCACTCACGGGTCCGTTCCCGGCGGAACAGGGCGAGGAGACGGTGATTCGGAGCCCCTAACAGGCGCAGTCACGACCCGAGGCGCGCTCGAAGCGCATCTCCTCGCCGCAGTCCGGACAGACCGGCTCGCCCTCCAGTTCGACGTCCCTGATGCGAACGCTGCAGTCGTCACACCAGTACGCCCCCTTGGACCCGTCGTCGGGGCGGGACTTCGCGTCCGACTGTGACGTGAGTGCCTCCTTGACGCTGTCGAGGATGCTCATGATCGTATATTGAAATTACGGCTACTAAACGTACCGTGGTTGTGTGCAGTCGTCTCACAACCAGCGGTAGTCACGTCGCTCAGTGCCACGTACCGACACCCAGCACGTTGACCCGCCGGCTTACGCCCCGGGCACGTCCGCCGCCAGGTCTTCGATGGCCCGCTCCAGTTCGTTGCCGCGCTTCCAGGCGGCGATGCGGTCGGCGAAGGGCAGCGGCAGGTTCAGCGAGACGGTCGACCGCATCGTGAGGCGGGACCCGTTTTCCTCCGGTGTAACGATGACTTGGGTCTCCAGATGGTCGAACGGGCCGACCTCGCCCTCGGCAGTGTACCGGAGGCCGTCCTCCCGGGACTCGAAGCGTAGCGGCACCGACATCCCCGGCCCGGCCGCGGTGACGAGCGTGCCCGTGTCTGTCTCTTCGACGGCCGTTACGGTAAACGTCCCCTCCGCCGCGACGACCGCCTCCGGCGAGAGCGTGCGGTGGACAGCCGGCGGCCGCGCCATCACGAACCGAGAGCGTTCGACCTCGCGCATACCAGTCCACAGACACACCGGGGTAGTAAATCACAGGGCCAGCGGGGCGGAGACGGCAACGAGCAGAACGGCAAACCCGACGCCGATGTAGATGAGGCGCTGAAAGCGAAGCTCTGGGGCTATCTGTACCCAGGGCGGCGGGGCAGTCCAGACAAGTCGGTGGTACGCGACGGCGGCGACAGCGACGGTGCCGGCTGTCGCAACGGTCAGGCCGGCCCACACCGGAAGCCCGTACGCGAGGCCGTACAGCGGTCCGACGGAGAACAGCAGCAGCACCGCCATCCCGGTGCAGACGAGGAAGGGGACCGGATCGACCGGGTCACCGTCGCGGTTCCGAACGTCCATACACCAGTGTTGGACTGCAGCGACGTTTAGTTTCGCGATTCCGCCACATTTGCCAGGGACCGGCGGTGTGTACTGCCAAAGAGCTAAGGGGCGTCCCGCCCGTGTTCGTGGGCATGAGCGACGCGAACGGGTTCGAGGAGGGGGCGAGCGGGTCTCAGGGTGATCCGCGGGTACTCATCGCGATGAACGTCGTACTCTCGACGGTGTTTGCGGCCACCATCGTCTGGGGGCTGAGCGTCATCGGCGCGGCGGAACTCACGGCGATCAACGTCGCGACCGGCGCGATACTGCTGTTCGCGCTGACCTACGCCATCACGCTCCAGTAGCGGTCCAACGGAACGACCGCGACGCTCGGCTTACTCTGGGTCGTACGGGTGGACGTCGTCTACCGCGGGCGCGCCGACGACGAGCGTCGTAACCGACTCGGTCGCCGATTCGGGGTTGTGCGCCCGCTGGGGGCTGTCCGGTTCGACGACGAACACCTCGTCTTCGCTGACCTCGTAGGTCTTCTCCGGCGTCTCGACGGCCAGCGTGCCCGAGAGGACGTAAAACAGTTCTTCCTGGTCGTCGTGGTAGTGATACGCGAGCGGGATGTCCTCACCGGGAGCGACCTCGTAGACGTTCACGGCTGCCTTTTCAAGGCCGACCGCATCGCTGATGGAGCGCTGGATGCTCGGTCGGTCCGGTGTCGGTTCGATATCGTCGACTGCGAGGTGGTGATAGCCCATGCCATCGCTGTCGGCGGCAGCCGATGTAAAACGACTGCTATCGAGCGTCCTCAGTCCGTGACCTCTTCGGCGTCGACCGACTCCGTTTCGTCAGTTTCGAGGCGGACGACGCGAGCCTTCATGATACGCGTGTTTTCGACCTGTTCGACGCGGATTTCGACCCCGTCGTAGGTGATGGTCTCGCCCTCCTCGACCAGTCGGCCCGCCCGGTTGAATATGAAGCCGGCGATAGTCTCGAATTCCTCGCCTTCCGGCAGGTCCAGGTCCAGCGCCTCGTTGACCTCCTCGATGTTGACCTCGCCTTTGACCGTGACCGTGTCGTCGTCGACGTACTCGATGGGCTCTTCCTCCTCGCCTTCGAGTATCTCGCCGACGATTTCCTCGGTCAGGTCCTCCATCGTCACCAGCCCCTCGGTGGTCCCGAACTCGTCGATGACGATGACCATGTGGAGGCGCTCGGCCCGCATCTCGGTCAACAGGTCGTCGACGTTCTTCGACTCGGGGACGTGCAGGGTCGGCTCGATGAGGTCTTCGAGGTCCATGTCGCGGGCCAGCGCCTCGCCGTAGTTGAGGTCCCGAACGAGGTCGCGGATGTGGATGACGCCGATGACGTTGTCCAGGCTCCCCTCGTAGACGGGGATGCGGGCGTGGCCGCTCTGGATACACGTCTCCAGCGCTTCCTCGACAGAAGCGTTCTTGGCGACAGCAGTCATGTCCAGCCGCGGGGTCATCACTTCCTTGGCGATGGTGTCGTTAAATCGGAGGGTACGCTGGAGCATCTCGCGTTCGTCCTCGTCGAGGACGCCCTCGCGCTCGCCCGTCTCGATGATGTCCTGTATCTCCTCGCGGGTGACATACGAGGTTTCGATGGCGGAGCGGCCGCCGGTGATCTTGTTGACGACGCGGGTGAGGTAGTCGAACAGCAGAATGAGCGGGAGCAGGACCTTCTCGGCGGCCTTGAGCGGCTTGGAGATGCGCAGCGCCCACGACTCGGTGTTTTCGACGGCGTAGCTCTTGGGCGCGCTCTCGCCGAACAGCAACACGATAGCGGTGATACCGAACGTCGCGACGGCGACGGCTTGTCCCTGGGAGAGATAGAGGGCCAGCAGCCCGGTCGCGATGGAGGACATCGCGATATTGACGAGGTTGTTCCCGACGAGAATCGTCACGAGCAGGCGATGGGGATCCGCTTTGAGCTGCTTGAGCGTCCTCGCGCCCGGAACGCCGTCCTCGACGAGGGCCTCTGTCCGGTGTGCGGGCAGCGAGAACATCGCGATCTCCGAGGACGAGAAGAACGCCGAGAGCACGATGAGGAAGGCGATAGTAGCGGTACCACCGACCAGCACCACGCTTTTGGGTATCGTGACGCCGGCGTATTCGATAGCCTGCAGCGTCGCTGTAGACAGCTCAAACGGCACAGGTGGGTCCAGGGCCATCAACGGTCGAAGTTGTAATGGGCGGGGATTAAGACTTGTCATGAAGGGGTCGCCGGCGAAGCCCTTACCCGGCTTTCGCGCGTATCGCCGCCCAGAGTATGAGCGAGTCCGACATCACGCTGTACCGGCTGCAGGCGTGTCCGTTCTGTGAGCGCGTCGTCCGGAAGCTTGACGAATACGACCTCGACTATCAATCGCGGTTCGTCGAGCCGATGCACTCAGACCGCGACGTAGTCAAGCGAATCTCCGGGAAACGGACCGTCCCGGCCATCGTCGACGAGAACACCGGCGTCACGATGTCCGAGAGTGCAAACATCGTCGCGTATCTGGAGCGGACGTACGGCGAGGGCGAGGGGACAACTGGGGGTGTGGCCTGATGGATCTCGACTTCGACGTCGTCGACCTCGACCCGGTCGACCACCCCGAGGAAGGCGACACCGCGCCGGATTTCACGCGCCCGCTCGTCAACGAGGAGTTCTGGGAGGACGAATCGCTCTCGTCGCTGTGTGCCGACAGCGACCGGGTCGTCCTCGTGTTCCACGCGATGGACGGCGCGTTCCCGGCGACGTACATCTGGAACGAGATCCGCGACCGCGCGTGGCACGAGCAGGCCACCGTCGTCGGCGTCTCCATCTCGACGCCATACGAGCACAAGCAGTTGCTCGAAGAGCGGGAGATCGAGGGGGACTACCGGCTGTTCTCGGACCCCGCCAACGGCGTCGCACAGCAGTACGGCATCGACATGGACCTCGACGGAATGGCCGGAATCGAGGAACCGCGGCCGTCCGTGTTCGTCCTCGATAGCGACCGGACCGTCGAGTACGCGTGGGTGGCCCAGGAGTGGCCCGACTTCCCCGACTACGACGACGTCGAAGCCCAGCTCTGACGATGGCGACAGTCGACGACGCTGCGGCAGCAGTCCGCAACGGAGAACTGGTCGTCTATCCCACGGAAACGGTGTACGGCCTCGGTGCGGACGCGCTCAATGCTAGTGCCGTCGAGCGCGTGTTCGAGGCGAAGGGCCGCGAGCGCGACAAGCCGGTGTCGCTGGCCGTCCCCGATGTCGAGTCCACCCGCGAGTACACGCGTCCGAGCGACCGCGAACTGGCGTTCATGCGAGAGTTCCTCCCCGGCCCGGTCACCGTCGTCGTCGAGCGCCGCGACGTGGTCCCGGACGTGCTGGTCGCCGGCCGGGACCGCGTCGGGGTCCGGGTCCCCGACCACGACCTCGCGCTCGAACTGCTCGCCGAGACCGGTCCGCTAACCGCCACCAGCGCCAACATCTCCGGGAATCCCAGTGCCCGGTCCGTCGCAGACCTCGACGCCATCCGGGAGCGCGCCGCCGTCGTGCTCGACGCCGGCGAAACCGACGGCGGGACCGGTTCGACGGTCGTGAACGTCGACAGCGGGACGATTCACCGCCGCGGCGCACACGCCGACGCCGTCGAGTCGTGGCTCGAAGACCGGGGCTGACACTCGCCGCTGTCCGGGCAGTTGTCCGCCTTAGCGTAGCAGCGACCGTAGCGACCGCGTTTGCACCCCGCAATCGTCACTGAACTCACAGGGCTTGCATTTGGCGTCGTTTCGGACCCGGCCCGGCGGCCCGTCGATACTGTCGGCGGTTCTGACCGCGCGACGGTAGACGCCGGCCCGCCGTGCGTTCACGTCGATACGTCGGATTACGCCGTACGCCGGATACTCCGCGTAGACGATGTCGATATCACGCTCGCGCTCCCAGGAGAGCGCCTTCGCGGCGGCGACCAACCGCACGGTCTGGGGTTCCCAGACACCGTCCTCGGGCGGCCGACCGGCGAAGACGAGCGACGGGACCGGACCGTCCCGCCCGGCGACGACCTTGTGTGCGATACCGCGGGCGTCCTTCCCTTCGAGATACGCATCGGTCGCCGCCGGGGCGACCAGCGCGTCCCAGTCAGCCAGGCGCTCTCGAAGCCCTCTGAGGCGGTCGCGATACTCGTCCGGACCCACTTCGATGGGGGCTGCCAGCAGGGCGGCGTCGTCGGTCAGCAGCCGCTCGTAATCACGGGCGAGCCGGCGAACCGACTCAATCTCGTCGGGGATCTCGCTCGCCCCGTCGCGGCGACGGTAGTAGAGCTTCCGGGGGCAGTAGGCGGCCGTTTCCAGTTCTCTGAACGTGTGGGTCGGCATGGCCCTGCGTGGTCGTGTTCTCCTACAAGAAGGTTCGGCGGGTAGAACGGTAGTGTTTAGTTTCGCAATCAGGACCGGAGAGAGCCAGAAAGCCCCGGCTGGCTGTTCGTGACTTCTATTCACTAACTAAACGCTACCCGTAGAACTGACAGCCAATATAAAAAACACCCAGAGTCACATCGACACGTCAGCGCCGGAATCAAGCGAGTCTATGTCCTCGGTGGCCTCGTCGAGGCCGTCTTCGCGGAGGGCGGCGGCGTGCTGTGTCGACAGCCCGGCGTCGGTGAGCACGTCCTCGAACTCGCTCTGGAATCGGTGGGAGACCCGGCGCGCGGCGTCCTGTGCGGCGACGACGCGACGGTAGTGGGCGGCCCAGAACTCGTCGATGTCGAACTCGTCGGCGAGGTCGGCGACGGACGGGTCGTCGTCGGCGACGCGACGGCGGAACTCGGCCAGGTCGAACGGTGCCTCTGTGTCCTCGTCGCGGAGGAGATGCAGGTCCAGTCGCGCCTCGACCACATCGGACTCGTCCGCGCCGGTCTCGGCTGCGATGGTCGCGTCGTCGCTCCCCTCGTAGAACAGTCGGACCACTGTCACCAGGGCCTCGTCGGCGAGTTCGGTTCGGAACTCGTACCGCTCGCGCATCCGCGCGATGACATCACCGAGTCGGTCCGCGACACCGGTCTCGTCAGTATCGGCCAGGGACCCTCTCGACGCTTCCTGAGACTCCGTCACAGCCCCCTCGTCGGAGACGTCCATGAAGATGTCACGGAGTTCTTCGGTCTTCTCGTCCATCGAACATCAAACTACGTCTCGAGGGTCATATATCTGTCGGATGGACAACGTAACGAGAAGAAACTTTCAACAGTTATCTAATTCTCGCAGGACGGCGGAGGGGCGTGGCAAGATTTAAGCGGACACGAAACACGTGTTACCGTATGTCATCTATACTCCAGACGACTACGCGCCCGACGTTCTGGCGCATCGGCGACGTGGGGAAAGCGCTGTTCTACTATCTCGCAGCGCTCGCCGTCATCGTCTTTCTGTACGGCGTGTACGACCGCGTCACCCGCTACGCCCGGGGCAGCGAGGACCCCTTCGAGCGGCTGGACGACCTGCCACAGCGGACGGTCGCGGCGGCGCAGTTGGCCCTGTCGAACCGGAAGCAGTTGGACCGCGACACCGTCGCTGGCGTGATGCACGCGTTCATCGTCTGGGGCTTTCTGACGCTGCTCATCGGGACGACGATTCTGGGTATCGACATGGACCTCTATCGGCCGCTGACCGGTGAATCCTTCTTTGTCGGCCGGTTCTACCTCTCCTATTCGTTCGTGATGGACGCGATGGGGCTGCTGTTCGTCGTCGGCGTCGGTGTCGCGCTGTGGCGGCGCTACGGCCGCAAGCTTGACCGCCTCCACGACCGCCACACCTCCCGCGAGGACGACCTGTTTCTGGGCGCGCTGTTCGTGCTGGGCGTCGGCGGCTACATCACCGAAGGCATCCGGATTCTCGGCACCTCGACGGTTCGGGACGTCTCCTTCGAGACGGTGAGCTTCGTCGGCTGGTCGGTCAAAGAAGTGCTCGTCATGGCTGGGATGACGCCAGAGATGGCAGCGGGCGCGTACCCGTTCGTCTGGTGGAGCCACTCGCTGGTCGCGCTGTGGTTCGTCGCCTGGATTCCGTACGCGAAGCCGTTCCACATGCTCTCGTCGTTTGCCAACCTCGTCGCTCGCGACGAGAAAGCCGGCGTGCGACTTCCGGGCGTGCCGAGCGACGCCAGCCCCGAGGACATCGGCCCCAGCGACATCGACGACTTCTCCTGGAAGCAGTTGCTCGACCACGACGCCTGCACCAAGTGCGGCCGCTGTTCCTCGGTCTGTCCGGCGAAGGCGTCCGGGCGGCCGCTTGATCCGCGGAACGTCATCCTCGACCTGAAACGCTACCGCGAGGAGCGCGACGCCGGCGGCGAGGACGTGCCGATCATCGCCGACGGCGGGACTTCAGTCATCGATGCTCACACGATGGAGTCCTGCATGTCCTGTATGGCCTGCATGGACGCCTGCCCGGTCGACATCGAACACGTCACGCAGTTCACCGAGATGAACCGCCGGCTCACCGAGGCCGGTGAGATGGACGAACACGTCCAGGACGCGATGATGAACGTGTTCCAGCACGGCAACACCTTCGGCGACCCCGAACGCGCCCGTCCGGACTGGACCGACGACCTCGACTTCGAGGTCCCGGACGCCCGCGACGAACCGGTCGAATACCTCTGGTACGTCGGTGACTACCCCAGCTACGACGAGCGCAATCAGAAGATAGCACGCGCGCTGGCTCACGTCTTCGAGGCCGCCGACGTGGACTACGGCATCCTCTACGAGGCCGAGCAGACCGATGGCAACGACGTGCGCCGCGTCGGCGAGGAGGGACTCTACGAGATGCTCGTCGAGGACAACGCCGCGGCGATGCTGGACTGTGAGTTCGATTCGATCGTCACGACGGACCCCCACGCCTACAACACGTTCATGAACGAGTACCCCGCGTTCGAGGCCTGTGAGTGGGACGATGACGACGTGTTCCACTACACGCAGGTCGTCGCCGACCTCGCCAGCTCGGATTCGCTGGGCCTCTCCGGGTCGGAGCTTGACTACACTGTGACCTACCACGACCCCTGTCACCTCGGGCGGTACAACGGCGAGTTCGAAGCCCCGCGGGGCCTCATCCGGGCCACCGGCGCAGACCTCCACGAGATGCCACGGAACCGCGACGACTCCTTCTGCTGTGGCGGTGGCGGCGGCGGCCTCTGGATGGACCTCGAAGAGGAGACGAAACCCAGCGAGGAACGCCTGCGCGAGGCCCTCGAAGACACCGAGGCGGGCGCGGCCGTCGAGAAGTTCGTCGTCGCCTGCCCGATGTGCATGACGATGTACGAGGACGGGCGCAAAACCGGCGGCTACGAGGACGATCTGGAAATCGTCGGGGTCACCGAGTTGCTGGCCGAGGCGGTCGGGGCGAGACCCTGACCGACAGGCACAGGGGTCCGGCTTACAGACGCTCACAGACCTGCTTCCCGCTGACGACTTCGGGGATTATCACTTCGTCCGCGCCCACGCGGCGGGCCACTGTCTCGTCCTGCTGGTCGCCGGCCCGAACGATGAGCCGGACGGTAGGTGCAAGCTGGCTGGCCAGTACCGCAATCTGGATGTTCGCGTTCGTATCGTCAATCGCGCCGATGACTGTGTCGGCGCGTTTGATACCCGCGTCCGTCAGCGCATCCTCGCGGCTCGCATCGGCCTCCAGCGCGAGATGGCCGTCGTCAAGCGCCCGTTCGTACTGTTCTGTCTGCTGTTCGATGACCACTACCTGGGTGTCCGTGTCGCCGATCTGCTCCGCGACGGTCTGTCCGAACGTCCCGTAGCCACAGACGACGACGTGGTCGTCCAGTTCTTCGAGTCGTTGGGCGATTTGCATGCGTGTGAGTTCCGCCTGAATCTGGCCGCCGAAGGCGGCCGATAGCACTGTTTCACCGGTCCACAGTCCGGCGACGACGAGGCCGGTCAACACCACGATAGCGTAGCCCTTGACCAGCGTCGCGGGGCCGTCGTGGGTCTGAAAATGGAGTTCGATGCTGGTGGGGTCGAGCAGCCAGAACAGGGCGTTGATGACACCGACGCCGCCCAGCGCGACGAATCCGATCACACCGGCGGCGACGAGTCCAACGAACGCGAGAACCGGTCTGGAAAGCCGACGGAGCAGCGACCGGTCCCTGCCTGTGCTGCGAACGCTGCGTTCCATTGCTGTAGCTGTCTACTGATATCTGCCGTTACGACGCGACACCGCGGTTGGCTCTGGTTTCGACGTCAGGCCGACGCAGTTTACCGCCGCTGGCGTCAGTCTGTCAGTGTCCCAGCGGGTGTCGTGGTTGTTTCGTCGGCCGGTGCGGTGCTGTCACGGTCTGTGTTCGGTGTCCGGCTCCGCTCAGGGTAGACGCGTTTGACGCAGTCGACACAATTGCTGACAAGTACCATACGTCTGCTTTACCGAACCCAGTATATGTATGTTACCGGAATATGGCTAGACTAGATTTAATGTCATTATACACCATTGGCATATTCGGGTCATCGAGAGGAGGTAGCGTCGGAGCGTGTCTCCACGGCCGCGCCAGCCAAACCCTTAACGCTGGCAGACTCTCACAGCGGAATGATGGAGGTCGCACTGCTCACCGTCGGTGACGAACTGCTCGCTGGCGACACGGAGAACACGAACGCGTCGTGGCTGGGCCGCCAACTCACGGCGGCCGGCGCGAGCGTTACTCGCGTCCTGACCGTGCCCGACGACGAGGCGGTCATCGCCGACGCTGTGGCGCGATATCACGATGCCTTCGACGCGGTTATCGTCACCGGCGGCATCGGCGGGACGCCAGACGACATAACAAAGGCCGCCGTGGCACGGGCGTTCGGCCGAGAACTCGTCGTTCCCGACGACGTTCGGGCACATCTCGAAGCGAAGGCCGAGCAGTTCGCCGACGACAACCCCGAACTGGTGGACCGCTACGACATGGATCTGGACCTCGACGCGTGGGCGTCCATCCCCGAGGGCGGGCAGGCGCTGCTGACCGACGAGAGCTTCGCCGCCGGCTGTGTCATCGACCGCGTGTACGTCCTGCCGGGTATCCCCGAGGAACTGAAGGCGATGTACGAAACCATCGCCGACGAGTTCGACGGCGACCGGACGACGAAAACGATTCACACGCCCGCGCCAGAGGGCGCGCTCGTCACCCACATCACGGCGGCCCGCGAACAGTTCGAGGTAGCCGTCGGGAGCTATCCGCGCAAGGATGACACGCCGGGGCGGGTGAAGATCACCGGCGACGACCCGGCAACCGTTGCCGACGCGGCTGCCTGGCTCCGCGAGCGAATCGAGACGGAGTAAGTAAGCGGTGGGTTGATGCCGGCCACGGACTGAAAAGGCAGTATGAACCTGACACAGCGCCCGCGCCGCCTGCGAACCGACGGCGTGCGACCGCTGGTACGCGAGACAGACCTCTCCGCCTCGGACCTCATCGCGCCGGTGTTCGTGGACGCGACGACCGAGGAGCGCGTCCCCATCGAGACGATGCCGGGCCACGAACGGGTCCCCGTCGACGAAGCGGTCGACCGCGTCGAGGAGATTCTCGAAACCGGTGTCGAAGCGGTGATGCTGTTCGGCGTCCCCGAATCGAAAGACGAGCGCGGGAGCCGCGCCTGGGCCGAGGACGGCGTCGTCCAAGAGGCGACGCGACGGATTACCAGCGCGACAGACGCCTACGTCATCACGGACGTCTGTCTCTGTGAGTACACCGACCACGGCCACTGCGGCGTCCTCGAAGACGACGCCGCCGCGGACCCGCGGCTGACGGTTCGCAACGACGAGACGCTTGACCTGCTTGGGAAAACCGCTACGAGCCACGCCGCGGCCGGGGCCGACATGGTCGCGCCGTCGGGTATGATCGACGGCATGGTGGGCGCGATTCGGGAGGCGCTGGACGCCCAGGGGAATACCGACGTGCCCATCATGAGCTACGCCGCGAAGTACGAGTCGGCCTTCTACGGCCCGTTCCGTGACGCCGCGGACGGCGCGCCGGCCTTCGGCGACCGGCGACACTACCAGATGGACCCCGCGAACGCACGCGAGGCCCGCCGCGAGGTCGACCTCGACGTCGAGGAGGGCGCGGACGTGCTGATGGTCAAGCCTGCATTGCCGTATCTGGACATCGTCAAGGAAATCCGGGAGTCTTACGACCATCCCGTCGCCGCCTACAACGTCTCCGGCGAGTACGCGATGTTGCACGCCGCCGCCGAGAAGGGCTGGCTCGACCTCGAAGCGGTCGCCTACGAGTCGTTGCTGTCCATCAAACGCGCCGGCGCGGACCTCATTCTGACCTACTTCGCCGAAGACCTCGCAGACGAACTCTAATTCGGATATTTTCGAATTAGTACGCCGAACAGCCAGCAATCCCCTTTCAGTCCCGCCCGAAGCCGACTGACCACGGGACTGAAAGGGGCCGAGCGCTGCGGGGGTTCACTGTGTTCGCCCTCGCATCGCGTGAGCGGGCACCGAAGTGATCCGCGAGGGGCTTTCTGGCTGTTCGAATCGCCCCAGCAGGGACTCACGGTAAGCGACAGGTCCCTAACCTATTCATGTGCCAGGAGCGGAATGGCTGTATGCAGCGACAGTCCCTCCTCGTGGCGGTTGTCGCCGCGATTGCGCTGCTGTCGTTCAGCGTCGGAGCCGCGAGTCTCGACGCTGCCACCGGGTCCGACCGGGCGGAGATGAGCCGGGACGACAGCGAGATCGACAACCCCGACGGACAGGGTCTCAGCGACCCGCCAGGTAGCATCGACCCGCCCGAAAGCGAGAACGGTGCCCGCGCGCTGCTGCCGAGCGTCCCCGCCCCGGCAGTCGGTGCGCTCGCTGTCGGCCTCGCGGTCGGGCTTGTCGTCCTCTGGCGGCTGGCCGGCCAGAGCCGGACAATCGACGAGGCGGGTGGCGAGACGCCGGCCGTCGCAACGACGGATTCCGTAAGAAACCCCTCGCACAGCGCGGCTGAAATCGACGTTCCGCTCACCAACGACGTGTACCGCGCGTGGGCCGCCCTCGAAGACGCGGTGACGGCAGGCGACGACGCGTCGACGCCGGGTGAGGTCGAAGCGGACGCAGCGGCGGCCGGTGCCGACCCCGACGCCGTCGCCTCGCTCAGGTCGGTGTTCGAGCGGGTTCGCTACGGCCGGGAGCGGCCGGACGCCGTCCTGGAGTCCCAGGCCCGCGAGGCGCTGGAACGGGCCGCCGACAACGCAGACGATATCGCGGCGAGTCCCGACGACGTGGCTTCTGAGGACAAAGACGCCGACGAGTCCGCGGGGGAGGCCGACGCGTGACGCTCCGTCGGGTCCCGCTGGCGCTCGGCCTCGTCGCGACAGCAATCGGCGTCGGACTCGCCGCCCTCGGCGCGCCGCTGTTGCCCTCGGGCGCTGTCTCGGACCTCCCAGTCCTCGCCGTGGCCGTCTTCGCTGGCGGCGTCGCGCTCCTCGCACTCCTCGTTCGTTCCCTCGACAGCGAACGCGGCGTGGCGCTGCCCGACACTGACAGCCAGTACGTCACGGTCCCCGGCGACGATATCGACGAGGCGCTGCAGTCCGGGGCCGGACAGGAAGCCATCCGGCGGCGCGTCGAGGGGATCGCTGTCACCGTCCTCCGGCGTGACGGGCTCTCTCCCGACGAAGCAACGGACGCGCTCCGGTCCGGCGCGTGGACGGACAGGGAGCCGGCTCGGAAACTGTTCGACGGGACGCCGATATCGCTCCGGGCGCGGCTGTCCGGGTGGCTCTCGGGCGTTCACCCGTTCCAGCGGCGTGTCGCCCACGCGACGGCTGAACTCCGGCGGCGCGACGAGGAGCGATGAGCGAGACCCACCGCACTGGGCGCTGGTTCGGGCTGGCCGGGGCCGCGCTGATCGCCGTCGGCGTCGGGCTGGTGGGCCAGGTCCCATCGCTCGTGTTGCTCGGCGGGCTCGGGGTCACGCTGAGCGCGTACGACCGCGTCGCTGTCCCGCCGGCGGCGAACGTGTCGATACAGCGGTCAATCACGCCGACTGATCCGGCACTCGGCGAGCGGGTGACCGTCGCGCTGACCGTCCGCAACGACGGATCACGGACGATTCCGGACCTCCGGCTCGCCGACGGCGTGCCCGACTCCGTTCGGGTGGTCGAGGGGTCGGCGTCGCTGGGGACGGCGCTGCGACCCGGCGCGTCGACGACGATTACCTACGAGATCACCGGCGGGACCGACCGTTGCGTGTTCGACCCGGCGACAGTCGTCGTCAGGGACGTGGTCGGCGTCGTCGCCCGACGGACTCGCGTCACGGCCGAACCCGACACCGTCACCTGGGAGCAGCCGGCCAGTTCGGCGCTGTTGCCACTGGTCCCGGCAGTGGCCCGCCGGCCCGGGACGGTCCCCGTCGACGAGGGCGGCGAGGGGGTCTCCTTCTACGCGGTCAGAGAGCACCGCTCGAACGACCCCCTTTCGCGCGTCGACTGGAACCAGTACGCCCGGACCGGCGACCTGCGGACCGTCGAGTTCCGCCGCGAGCAGTCCGCGACGGTCGTGGTGGTCGTCGACGCCAGGTCGGCCGCCGCCCTCGCGCCGCGACCGGACGCCGAGACGGCGATCGAGCGGTCGACGATGGCCGCCGTCGCCCTCGTCGAGGGGCTCCCGGAGGACGGCCACGAGGTCGGCGTCGCGGCGTACTCGCCACACGGAGCGTGGCTCGCACCAGGTACGAGCACCGCCCACCAGCAACGGGCCCGGGACCTGCTCAGGACCGACCGCGCCTTCGCCGCGACATCGGTCACCCGAACGCCGGACACGACCAGGCTCATCGCACAACTGCCGACGGCGGCGAACGTCGTCTTCCTCGGCCCGCTGTGTGACGACGACAGCGAGGCGCTGGTCCGTCGACTCGCCGCCAGCGGTCACCCGGTGACGGTCCTGAGCCCCGACCCGACCGCGACGGACACGGCGGGCCACCGGCTGGCGCGGCTCGAACGCCGCGAACGGCTCCGACGGTTGCGAGCCGCCGGCATCGCCGTCCACGACTGGCCCGCAACTGAGCCGCTGGAACAGGTCACTGAACGGGCCTGGCGAGGTGGCCAATGATACCGCGAACCGGAGCCGTCTGTGGCGGTGCGGCGCTGACGGCGGGCGTCGTGACGCTGTTCGTCGCCGGCATCAGCGCAGTCTCGACCGCCGCCGCCCTCGTCGGCGTGGTCCTGCTTGCCGGTGGGCAACTGATCCAGTCCGGACGGCTGGTCGACGGTGCCAGCGCATCGCTGTTCCTGGCGCTGCTGGTGGCCGCTCTCCAGGGGGCAACGACGACGACGGTGCTGGTCGCCGGCGGCGCGACGGTGCTGGCCTGGACGTTCGCACACGCGGCTATCGACCTCTATGCGGACCTCGGAACGGCTCCCGGGACGCCCGTCGAACTCACGCACGTCGCGGGGACGACAGGGCTGGTCGGGGGAGCCGTCGTGGTGACGACCCTGCTCTTTCAGCTCGACGTGCCGCCGCTGTCGCCGCTGGCGCTGGCAAGCGTCGTGCTGGGCGCAATCGCGCTGACCGCGGCGCTCAGGCGATAGCGTCCCTGAGGTTCCCCACTCGCTCACGGCTGGCTATCGCTACTGGAACAACAGCACAGCCAATGTGAGCGTCACAGGGGGCGGGACAGTACGGATATCACTTCGGCGTCGGTCCAGTCTCGGATTCTGGGGTATCAGCCAGCATAAGTACGTCGTCAGCATCGGAGAGCGGAAGCCTGAGTGAGACGGTCGTCCATCCGTCGGCCCGTTCGTACTCGATGCCGCCGCCGGCCGCTTCGGCGACCCACCGAGCGAGCCAGATACCCAGGCCGCTCCCGTGCTGGAGATTAGTGATGTCCTCGTCCTCGAACACGACGGCCCGTTCGACCGCAGGGATACCGGGGCCGTCGTCGAGAACGCGGACGAACGCGTCTCCACCGGCCCGCTCGGCTGTGATTCGGACGGCTGTGCCCTCGGGTGTGTGTCTGACCGCGTTCTCGACGAGGTTGTCGAGCGCGTCGTAGACAGCCGCCCCACCGGTGACGGGGAGTGTTCTTGGAAGCGCCGTTTCGACGGGTACGTCGGGGCGGTAACTGTCGGCGACGGACCGAGCCAGCGCCGCCGCGTCGACCGACTGGTCGGATTCCCCGTCGAGCGCGGTTTCGACGCTACGGGCCTTTTCGCTGACGGCGGCGAGACGGTCAGCCGCGTCGAGGGCGCGAGACGCGGCCAGCGAGACGGACGAGTCGGCTGCGTGGGCACGGACGTATTCGGACATCCCGAACACGACAGAGAGTTCGTTACGGAGATTGTGCCGCAGGACGCGGTGAAGCACGCGGAGTCGCCGCTTTTGCCGCCTGCTGTCTGTCACATCCGTGTACATCGCGAACCCGCAGCGACGGCCGTCGGCCGTGTCGTACGGGACTCCGCGGTATATGAACTCGCGGCAGCCATCGGCCGTCTTCCGCGAGACGACGGCGTAGTTGATTTCGCCGGCGGCCGTCCGCTGGTCGTAGTTGACTGCCTCCTCGACGCGGTCGCCGGGGACGATGTAGTCGTTGAGCGGTTCGCCGACGATCTCGTCCCGGTCGTACCCGAAGGTTTCGACGAACGCGGGGTTGACCGTTCGCACAATCGGGACGAAATTGACGATTTCGAACCCGACGACCGCGTCCTGGATGAGGTCGAACAAGTACTGAAAGGGGTCGGCCGTCTCGGCCGTTCGACAGAGCGAGCCGACGACGGACCCGTCGGCCGCCGTCGTGAGCTCAACCGGAACTGGACCAGGAAGATCGCTTTGCGGGAGCGTAACCTGGCAGGTTCTGGTCAGCCGGCCCGGCGCGCTGCTGACGGCCTGTCTCGCTGTGGCCAGTGTCTCGCGGTCCTCGGCTGCGACGACCGCTTCAACAGGTGTCCCGACAAGTTCGTCAGGCGTCCGGCCGAGCAGTGCGGCGAACTCGTCCGTCGCGAACGTGAACCGACCAGTGTCGTCGATGCCGAACATCAGTCGTCTCGGACTCGGAGGAAGGGTGGGCTCGACAGCTGTGATACCGGCTGTTTCTCACCCACAGTGCCACGCGGCGAGGCCGTGAGCGTCAGGTACTCGCGGCCGTCAGTCCGTGCCAGCGTGAGTTCCTGGTCGGCAGCGCCCGAGTAGAACGCCCCGAGCGTGGCCGGGACCGCGTCGTCGTTGATGACGTTGACTACTGTGTCGTGAGGGTCGAAGACGCCGTCGTCGTTCTCGTACCGGGCTTCTCTGGCCGCCTGTTCGCCCATCATCCGTATCTCGCCCTGAATGTTTCCGACAATGACCAGCGGGGCGTCCCGTCTGGTGGCCGTCGTCTCGTTGGCGGCAGCCAGCGAGGTCCGTTCGAGGTCGAACACGTTGTACCGGGCGTCCCAGTTCCCGAAGGTATCGAGGATGAACAGGGCGTCGTCGTCGAGGGCATCCTCGAGCGAACGGTCGGTCGCCGCGAACGCGGCGGCCAGCGTCGACCGGTCCAGGGACGGTGGCGGCGTCAGCGAGACCGCCCGGCCGGCGGCGACGGCCGTCGCGCACAACTGAGCGATGGCACCGGCGACCTGCGTCCCGTCGGCGTACCGAAGGACGGCCTGGCCGCCCATGACGAGCCCGCCGCCACAGAGGTCGTCGAGGCCGTCGATACCGGTCGGGACTGTCGGTGCGTCCGCCAGACGGTCCTGCCGGTCAGCCTCTGCAGCGGCGAGTACGTCGTCAATCTCGTCCAGCATCGCGGTCTGCTCGGAGCGGGCGGCGCGTATCTCCGAGAGGTCGTCTTCGATGGCGGCGGCGCGGTCCGAGACCGTCTCACACCGCTGGGCGACGGCTTCGCTCGTCGTCGCCTGCTCGTCGGTCGCCGCCGAGACGGACGCGATACCGTCGGCCGTCTCAGCGACGGTGTCGGCCACGTCGTCGAGCCGCGCCATCGCCGTGGTGACCTGCTCGGCCCCGGCATCGATTCCGTCGATGGCTTCGTCGAGTTGGTCAACGGTGTCGTCTGTGGCGTCCCGAACCGCAGCCAGCGTCGTTTCGATTTCCTCGGCCTGCTGCTGGGACTCCTCGGCAAGCCCCTTGATTTCGTCTGCAACGATGGCGAACCCGTCTGTATCGGTGGTGTCCCCCGCCCGCGCCGCCTCGATAGAGGCGTTCAGGGCGAGCATGTTGGTCTGGTCGGCGATACGGTCGATGCCGGCCAGTGCATCGGCGATACGGTCGACCCGGTCCTGCAGGGCGGCCACCTCCGTGGCGACTGCCTGGCCCAGTTCGCGGACCTCGTCCATCGACTCGATGGCGTCGGATGCGGCCTCCCGCCCGTCGTTTGCCGCGTCCGTTGCCCGCTGGCTCTGCTCGCTGACCTCGGTCGCGGTCGCAGCGATCTCTTCGATTGTGGCCGAAAGCGACGAGACTTCGTCAGCGATCCACTGTGCGTCGGTCGCCTGTGCCGTTGCGCGGTCGTCAATCGCCGCGAGCTGCTCGCCGACGGTCGCCGACGCCGCCTGGACGACGTCCAGTGCGCCCTGTGCGTTCGCGACTGCCCGTTCCTCTGTCACGGCCGTCGACTGGTCCGGAACGGAGGGGTAGTGGTCCGAAGCCATAATCAGATAGATCCACTCCGACATATAATCAATTTGTACAGTTTGTCGGTACTTTGTACCACGTCTCTCCACTGTTTTCCGGACATTTATACTATATCCGGATCTGTGGTCGCGAGATATAACCCTGTTGTCGCTGGCAACACCCGCCAGACGACAGCGCGCGCAAGCAAAAACGGCCTATTTGGTCCCCTCCGGCCGGAACTGGGGTCAACAAACGTCCAAAATTCCAGTGTGCATATACGGACTTTCTTGACGGAGAACAACCTTATATCCATAATATCATACCATAATCTGGACGGTCGTCTACCACATCCCCTCCAATTTCCGTATTCATAAAGGTAAACCTTATGTAGTGGTGTTACCAGAGGGTTTCTCGTGAAAGAGTTGAAGAAGTTGAGCCAAAGTGGGGCAAAGTTGGACATCCAGAGGGCTGCTGATACGAAAACGAAACAGGTGAGATAGAAATGAGCTACACTGCACTACAAGTCGATCCGAGCGTACTCGCAGAGGGGGTTAACCTGCTGTGGGTACTGGTGGTATCGTTCCTGATCTTCTTCATGCACGCGGGCTTCGCCATGCTTGAGGCGGGGCAGGTGCGCTCGAAGAACGTCGCGAACCAGCTAACGAAGAACCTCCTGACCTGGTCGGTCGGCGTGACGGTGTTCTTCCTGATCGGGTCAGGGATTAGTGCCCTGGTCGGCGGGAGCGGGTTCTCGCCCGCGTTCGGTGCCGGGGCCGCAAACGACTACGTCGGCTGGCTGTTCGGTGCCGTCTTCGCGATGACGGCGGCGACCATCGTCTCCGGCGCGGTCGCCGGCCGGGCCAAGCTCCGCGCGTACATCACGTACACGTTCCTGCTGGCAGCGGTCATCTACCCCGTTGTCACCGGGATCACGTGGGCCGGCGCGTACATCAGCTTCGGTGGCGAAGCGTTCCACGACTTCGCCGGCGGGATGATCGTCCACGGTATGGGCGGCATCGCGGGCCTCACGGCGGCGTACGTCCTCGGCCCGCGGATGGGTCGGTACAACGAGGACGGCTCCGCGAACGTCATTCCGGGCCACTCCCTGACCTTCGCCGTTCTGGGGACGCTCATCCTTGCGTTCGGCTGGTACGGGTTCAACGTCGGGACGGCGGCGACCGTCTTCGTCGTCGAGGACGGCTCGCTCGCCCTCGGCGCGTTCGCGACGGTCGGCCGTGTCGCGATGACGACGACCATCGCGATGGCCTGTGGTGCGATGGGTGCCGGGCTGGTCGCGTGGCTGAAGACCGGAAAGGTCGACACCCTGTACGTGGCGAACGGGCTGCTCGCCGGGCTGGTCGGCATCACGGCGATCCCCGACACCACGACGTGGTGGGGCGCAATCATCGTCGGCGCGCTTGCCGGCGGTCAGCTGCCGGTCGTGTTCAGCTTCATGGAGAACCGGATGAAGATCGACGACGTCTGCGCCGTCTTCCCGGTCCACGGTAGCGCCGGCGTGCTCGGCACGCTGCTGTTCCCGTTCGTCGCCACGTCCGGCACGGTCGGGTCAGTCGTCAACGCCTTCATCGCACAGCTGATCGGCGTCGTCGCCATCGCGGGCTGGACGATCCTCGCAACCGGGGTCGTGTGGTACGCGCTGAAGATGGTCGGCCAGGCGCGGGTCATGCCCGAACACGAGCAGGAGGGGCTGGACGTCAGCGAGCACGGCGTCGAGACCTACCCCGAGTTCGGCGGCGGCGAAAGCGTTGTCGCCGACGGTGGCAAAATGAGTACGGACATGCGCACTGACGGAGGTTCCAAAGATGACTGACGAAACCGACGACTCCGAAATCAAGATGGTAGTCGCAATGGTTCGACCGGACAAACTCGGCGACGTGAAGAAGGCGCTCGCGGAGGTCGGTGCCCCGTCGCTGACAGTGACGAACGTCTCCGGCCGCGGCTCACAGCCCGCGAAGAAGGGGCAGTGGCGCGGCGAGGAGTACGTCGTCGACCTGCACCAGAAGGTCAAAGTCGAGACGGTGGTCGCGGACATCCCCGCAGAGGATGTCGTCGACGCCATCGCCGACGGTGCCCACACCGGCGAGAAAGGTGACGGCAAGATATTCGTCCTCCCCGTGGACAACGCCTATCAGGTCCGAACCGGTAAAGAAGGCCCAGAGGCAGTCTGAGCGGACGAAATGGTCGATGATACCGACAGACAGGTAGTGAACGCACTGCTCCAGGACGGCCGGGCGAGCGCCCGTGATGTCGCCGCCGCGACCGGTATCGCGGCGACCACGGTGTCGCGCCGGATGGACGACCTGGAGGCGACCGGTGTGATCGACGAATACACCGTCGACATCGATTACGGGGCGCTGGGCTACGACGTGACCGCCGTGTTCCAGCTCTCCGTCGAGGGCGACGGGCTCGGACGGGTGGTGGACCAGTTACGGGATCGACGCGAAATGATCGCGGTCTACGAAGTGACCGGCGACCACGACATCGTGGCCGTCGGGAAGTTCACCGACACGCAGTCGATGAACGAGCGGATAAAGACACTGCTGACCGACGAGGACATCCGATCTGCCTCGACGTCAGTCGTGCTGAATACGGTGTGTGAGCACGAGCAGTTCCCGGTCGATGGAACTGACGCCTGAAGACGCCTGCAGTTCTGTTTTGCTGACGGTCCGAGGCGGTGAGACACACATGCGGCCCCCAGCGGTGGCGTTAAGCCGCTTGCGCCGTTCCGGTAGGTATGGGCTTGAAAGTGGACGTGCGGAAGCTGGACCTTTTCAATCAGATGGCAAAGGAGGGGTCGGGGACAGTCGCGGAAAACCTCGGTCAGTTGACCGGGCTCGACGCGACAGTTCGGACCTCACAGATCAATTTTCTCGACATCGAGGACGTCAAAACGCACATCGGCGACGACAAGGGCGTCGGCATCTACGTCGAACTGAACGAACCGCCCTACGGCTACGTCCTGTTCCTGCTGGACCCGGCCGACAGCAAGCAGATGGCCGGCGCGATGATGGGCGGGATGGCCGACCCGAGCGAGGGCGAGGGGTTCTCCGATATGGAACGGTCAGCGATGCAGGAAATCGGCAACATCATGACCTCCGCTTTCATCGACGGGTGGGCCAACGTGCTGGAGACGACCATCGACATGGGGACGCCGAACTTCGTGTTCGGGCCGGCCGACGGCATCGTCGACAAGATGGGCGGCTGGCCGGACTCCGACCTGGTGTTCGTCGTCGACTCGCGTATCACCCTCGACGACGGCGACCTCGGGATGACTGTGTACACGTTTCCCGAGCTGGAGGACCTCGTGGCGCTCATTCAGGACATCGACCTCGACACCGACGTGGCGGTCGACACCGAAGCCAGCGACATTCTCGACTGATATCGGCACACTGCCCCTGCCTACATCTGTTCACCACGCGGACGAAGTGTGTTGAATCGCCGACGGGAGAGTCACAGGTCCATCTCGAGCCGATACCAGCACCAGATATGCTAATTGTTCCCTCATTTCTATTGAAATAAGTATTATATATATTTATCATCAAAACAGATGTTATGCGATTGGAAAGAGGGGGCGAGACAGTTGACAGACGGTCCCTGTTACAGGTCGCCGGTGGGGTCGGCACCGCAGGGCTCGCCGGGCTGGCGGGGTGCCAGGACGGGGGTTCGACAACGGAAAACACACCGGAGCATCCACCGCTCGGGAACTATCCGGTCGAAGGCGAAACGGTCACGCTCGGCTTCAACGTTCCGCAGTCGGGGACCTACGCCGCCGAAGGGCGCGACGAACTGCGGGGGTATAAACTCGCGGTCACGCATCTCAACGAGGGCGGCGGCTGGGTCGGACAAAGCTCCTTTGACGTGCTCAGCGGCGACGGCGTGCTCGGGAAGACCGTCGAGTACGTCACTGCAGACACGGAGACGAAACCGGATGTCGCGACGGTCAACGCCGAGGAGATGATCGATCAGGACGACGTCATCATGTTCTCCGGCGGCTCGTCCAGTTCCGTCGCCATCGCCCAACAGGAGGTCGCACAGGCGGAAAAGGTCCCGTACATGTGCTGTCTGACCCACTCGAACGACACGACGGGCACGGACTGTGTCCGCTACAGCTTCCGGGAGATGTTCAACGCGTACATGACCGCACAGGCGCTGCTCCCGGTACTCAAGGAGCGGTTCGGTCAGGATGTCCAGTACGTCCAGATCTACGCGGACTACAACTGGGGCGAGACCATGGAGTCGTCCATCCGTGATTTCTTCACGTCGAGCGGCTGGATCGAACTCACGAGCATCGCGACGCGTCTCGGGACGACGGACTACGAGGAGCCGCTCAAGCAGGCCCGGGACGCCGGTGCAGAGGTCGTCTTCCTCGACCACTACGGACTTGACGCCGCGAACTCGCTGACAAAGGCCCAGGAAATTCTCCCGGACGAGGTGGGGATTGTGGTGCCGCTGTACAACCGCATCGTGGCACAGAACGCCTCGAAGGCGCTCGACGGCGTCGTCGGGACGGTCGCGTGGGACACCAGCGTCTCGTCAGACCTCTCGAACGAGTTCAAGAACGCCTTCACCGCCGAGTACGGGAACACACAGCGCCCCTCCGGCGTGGCCCATCTGGCTTACGCACAGACGCTCCAGTACGCCGCGGCCGTCGAGCGGGCCGGCACCTTCTACCCGCCGGCGGTTATCCGGGAACTGGAAGACCACGAATACTCGGTCGGGCTGGGTAGCCAGACGATGCGGAGCTGTGACCATCAGGCCCAGCGTGGCGTGCCGGTGGTCGAAGGGCTCTCCGAGTCCGAGCAGTCCCTTGGCCGGTTCTACGACCTGCTCAGCGTCACGAAGGCGGTCGGATACGACTGTGACGGCGGCCCGGCCGCAGAGTGCGAGCTCGGAGACTACGGCGAGTAAAACTGTTGGCTGTAACTACTGTAAGATATTCGCGGTGGCGAAACTCGTTACAGGCGTACAGCCGACAGTATAGGGCCGCGATTCGACGACTGCTGAGTTCCGGAAAAATACGGCAAACGGAGAACCGAATGGGGACATGGACACGAGCAGTCCCCGTCTGTCAGAGGCAGACGGACACGCCCCGAGGCAGGGCACGTCACGTCGCTGGGGCCGGCTGTGCGGAGCCGGGGCCGCGTTACTCCAGTAGTTCCGGTGCCGCGTCGTATGCCACCCCCTTGACCGCGGATTCCGACGGGTCGGACGCCCCGTCCTGGTCGGTTGAACTGTCCGTCATGGTCAGTCGTCCGCCGAGATCGGCTGGCCCTCGGCGTCGGTCGGGGCCGGACTGTCGCCGTCGTCGAAGGGATACCACGACTGCTTGCCGTCGGCCAGGCACGGATCAGTGTACCCTTCGACTTCCTCCGGTTCGGCCAGTTCGACGATTGTCTCGTGGCCGGTGGCGTCGACCCACTCCCGGAACGTCTGGCCCTCGGAGCGGAGGGCGGCGTAGGCTTCGACGATGTTTGCGATCATCCCCGGTGCCTCGTCGGCGGGTACGCGCTGGCGGACCCACTCGATGAACGACGGCTCCTCGCCGATGCCGCCGCCGACGCCCACGTCGACGGCTTCGACCATCTGGCCGTCCTTGCGGGCGCGCATCCCCTGTAAGCCGATGTCGGCCGTCATCGCCTGGCCGCAGTCGGCCGTACAGCCCGAGAAGTGCATCTTGATTCGGTCCACGTCGTCGGGTACGTCGACGTTGTCACCGAGCCAGCGGAGCAGGCGGGCCATCCGCGCCTTCGTCTCCGTGAGCGCGAGCGAGCAGAACTCCGTGCCGGTACAGGCCATCGCGCCCTGAACGAACGGGTTCGGCTCGGGCGAGTGCTTCTCCAGCAGCGGCTCGTTGAGGAGGTTCGAGAGGTTCCCGTCGGGTACGTCCATGATGAGCGGGTTCTGCCGGCGGGTCAGTCGCACCTCGCCGGAGCCGTAGGCGTCGGCGAGATCCGCGAGTTCGATGGCGTCCTCGGCGGAGAGTCGGCCGACCGGCACCGAGAGGCCGACGTAGTTCTTGTCGTCTTTCTGGTCGTAGACGCCGACGTGGTCGTGGGCACCGTACTCCGTGTGCTTGCCGGCGTTGTACGTGTACTCCCCGCGGAAGTCGGTCCCGGCGGTTTCGAACTCGAAATCGAGCCGTTCGTCGAGTTCCTCCCGGATGGCGTCGGTACCGTGTTCGTCGACGAAAAACCGAGCGCGGTTCTTCGAGCGGTTCGTCCGGTTGCCCACCTCGTGGTAGAACTCGACGAAGGCACGGACCGTCTCGACGGCGTGTTCGGGCCGGATGAACAGGTCGAGCGGACGGGCTTCGCGCGGTTCGCGGCCGCCGAGGCCGCCGCCGACGCGGACGTTGAACCCCTCGACTTCCTCGCCATCAATGATTTTGTGCGCCGGCTCCAGCCCGATGTCGTTGATGCTGTCCTGGGCACACCCCTGCTTGCACCCCGTCACCGAGATATTGAACTTCCGGGGCATGTTGGCCAGGTCGTTATCGTCGCGGATGGTCTCCTGAATCTCGTCCAGAATCGGGCGGGACTCGACGTACTCCTCGGCCTTGCCGGCGACCGGGCAGCCGGAGATGTTCCGCATCGTATCCCCGCCCGCCGAGCGCGAGGAGACGCCGACGGCTTCGAGTTTCTCCCAGATCTCCGGGATGTCTTCGAGCTTGAGCCAGTGCAACTGGATGGACTGTCGCGTCGTGAGGTCGATCCAGCCGTTCCCGAACTCGGGGTTCTCGGCCGGTCCCTTCGCGTAGTCCCGAGCGACCTCGCCGATGGCCCGAAGCTGGTCGGGCTCCAGGACGCCGCCGCAGTTGGTCAGCCGCATCATGAAATACGACTCCTGGCCGCCGCGGTGGTGGAACACCCCCCAGAACTTGAACCGCGAGAACCACTTCTCGCGTTCGTCCTCGGGAATCGACTCCCAGCCTTTCTCGGCGAACTCCTCTAACTTCTCCCGTACCTCGTCGCCGTACAGCTCCGCCTTGTACTCCTCCTTTTTATGTGCCATCTTCGCGCGCCCCCGTTCTTAATGGATGTAGTTTTTTATCTCTCATATTTATCTGAATGTCCGCTAATTCACGTCTAAGTACTGAGGTTGATTCCTTATAACGCTATTCGTTAAAGAAATAAAGAGTAAGAGATCGTTAGGAAACGGCCGTCCAGAATTATACCGTCTGAGAGGTGTTTAAAGAGGTTATACACTGCCCCGGCGGCAGAGGTGAAACCGCAGGACGGCAATCGGTTGTCCGGTCGAGTTCTGGACTGTGCGTCGGGGACGCTCCGCGGGCGTGATTCGCCCGACCGGGGCGCGACCCCGTAGAACTGAGGTGTCGGTCGCGCGCGAGCCGAACCGACGGGGGACGCGACACACCGGCCTGTTCAGTGCGTCACGCGTGCTGAAAAGAGAAGAACGGCTCGTTCGAGAGCGATGAGCGTCAGTCGTCGCCGGAGGCGACGGTGGTGCCTTCCTGCGTGCTTCCGACGAACCCAGCCGTGTTAGCGACTTTCGCGATTTCCGGCTGGAACACCCATGCAGACAGCAACACAATCGGAATCATGGTAACGGCGGCCACGGAGTACCCCAGGTGGAGGTTCGCCAGCCACGGCGCGGAGTAAAACAGCGGGTAGACGATGCCGCCGACGGTGCCAACGCCGCCGACGACGCCCGCGACCGAACCCGAGTCGTTCGGGAACATCGCGGGCACCTGCGCGAAGATAGCGCCCTCGGCCCAGGCACAGCCCGTGCCCACGAGGAATCCGATGACGACGGCGTTCATCAGGACCCCGGAGAGTCCGGCCAGCGTCATGGCGAACATCATCACCACGATGAAACAGAGCCCGAGGAACGTCCACTGCTCGCGGTACTGGCCCTCGAAGAACGGCAGGATGTCCTTCTCCTTGCGGGCCAACAGGTCGCTACCGTAGCCGCCAAAGGGCCGGAGCAGGCCGGCGGCAATTGAGAACGTCGCCGCGAAGGTGCTCGCGATGACGAGGTTGTCCTGGTTGAACGCCTCCCGGTAGTAGGTGGCGAGCCACCCGTTCATCGACAGTTCGAGGCCGAAGGACATGATGTACGCGGCGGCGAGGACGACAGTGCCGTAGCGCGTGGCCGTGTGTAGCCAGCCCTTGAAGTTGGTGTCCTCCTTGGTCGCCTGGCGTTTCGCCTCGCTTTTCGCGGCCTCGCCCAGCGTGTAGTAGGCGATTGCGAGGAGGATGGAGACGATGCCGGTGTAGAAGAAGGCGGCCCGCCAGTTAGTCGAGAACAGCGGGCCGTTCCAGCCACTCCCGAACACCCGGGGGAGGACGAGCGCCCCACCGGCGGCACCGGCGTTCCCGACGCCGGCGTAGATGCCCTCCGCCAGGCCGAGGTTCTCCTCTTCGAACCACTCGGCGACGTGCTGGATGCCGATGACGAACGTGATGCCGGCCGTCGCCACGATGAGCCGCAACACGAAGAACACGGAGTAGTCCTGTGCGAAGGCGCTCCCTATCGAGAACACGCCGACGTAGGCCAACACGATGGCGAAGATGGCCGGCGCGCCGAACTTGTCGGAGAGCCAGCCGGTGAGCATCCGTCCGAACGGTGCCATCCAGATGGCCGAGCTGGCGAGGATGCCGATCTCCGCGGTCGAGAGCCCGAACTCCTCTGCCATCGGGCCGGTAAACGGCGCGAACGAGAACCAGATGAGAAACGAGAAATTGAACCCGATAGTTGCCAGCAACAGCGTCCGGTACTTCGTCATCTTGATCAGTCCCATGCCGACACCTCGGTTACGGACGCGGTATTGTTCACGGTCGATAACGAGCCTTTGTTCACCAATCCGCCTTTATTTTGGATGTGTGCCCACATCAGTACATGAAGTCCGAAAGTCCCACCATTTAATAACAGTAACCGTTTACAGAACGGCTATTCTACCCAGCCTGAGTGGATAGACCGCAAATATATCATCAGATATCCCCTGTTTAAGGACATTGAACGCCCAGCGGACGGGGGAATAATTGGACATATTTAGATTACTTCGGACGGCGATGGAGAAGCGCGTGTCGACGAGCCGTCGGGGCCGCGCCCGATATCGGCTCAGTCGGCCGTGGCGGGCGGCAGTTCGGCCTCTGCGGCGACGAGGCGGGCGGCACACTGCTTGAAATTCGGTTCGTCGGACTGGGGGTCCCGGTCCGAAAGCGTCAGCCGGTTCGTCGCCGGGTGGTGAATGGGGAGCCACACCATCCCCTCGGGGACGCCCTCGTCGCGGTCGATGGCGACCGTCGCGGAGCCACGGCGGGTCTCGACGGTCAGCTGCTCGTCGGTGACGAGCCCGCTGTGTTCCGCAACCGTCTCGGGGTGGATGCGGGCCACCAGCGTCCCGGCCTCCCCGCCGCGGGACCGGACGCCGGTGTTGTACCCGTCGGCCTCGCGAGCCGTCGTGAGCGTCAGCGGGTAGTCGTCGTCGGTCGGCTCCGGGAGCGACCCCTGGCGACCGGTCGAGAACTGCGCACGGCCGGAGGCGGTGGGGAACGACCACGACTCGTCGTCGTAGTAGCGGTAGTCGCCGGCGCTCTCCTCATCGGGTGCGGGCCATCTGACGGCGTGGCTGTCGTCGAGGCGCTCGTAGGTGATGCCCGAGCAGTCGGCGACTGTCCCCTCGGTGAGGGCGGTGAACTCGTCGAAGACGTCCGAGGGGTCCGGTGACGTGCTCTCGAACAGGCCGGGGAACAGCCGCGAGCCGATGGTGGCGATGATGTCCAGGTCCGACCGGACGCCGCTTGGCACGTCGGTCGCCGACCGGACCCGGGAGATGGTCCGCTCCATGTTCGTCGTCGTCCCGTCGCTCTCGCCCCACGTCGCGGCGGGCAGGACCACGTCGGCGATCTCCGTCGTTTCGGTGTGGAAGGCGTCCTGCACGACGACGAAGGCGTCTTCGAGCGTCTCGCTCACAGAGTCGGCCTCGGGCATCCCGGCGACGGGATTGGTGGCGACGGCCCAGACGGCGTCCGGTTCGTCTTCGAGCATTCCGACCGGACCCGGGCCGGTGTCGTCGGGGAGGCGGTCGACCGGCACGTCCCAGTGATCGGCGACGAGACGGCGGTGGTCCGGGTCCTCGAAGGCCCGCTGGCCGGGCCAGGACCCCTTCGAGGAGCAGATACGGGTCCCCATGGAGTTGGCCTGGCCGGTCAGCGAGAACGGGCCGCCGCCGGGCCGGAGGTTCCCCGTCGCCAGCGTCAGGTCGATGAGCGCCCGGGCGGTCTCGGTCCCCTGGACGTGCTGATTGATGCCCATGCCCCAGTAGATGAGGGCTTGCTGGTCCATCGCGTCGGCCAGCAGGTCCACCTCGGCCATTTCAACGCCGGCCTCGGCGGCCGCGTCAGCGGCGTCGGGCAGCGTCGCGAGCAGGTCCTCAAATCCCTCCGTGGCCTCGTCGACGAACTCACAGTCGACCCGGCCCGTCTCGACGATGCGGGCGAGCACGGCCCGGGCCAGCGCGAGGTCTTTCCCCGGGTCAGGTGCGACGTGGTGCTCGGAGTTCTCTGCGGTCTCGGAGCGGACGGGGTCGACGACGATGATTTCGACGCCGTCCTCGTCGGCGGACTGCTGAATCCAGCGGAACATCACGGGGTGGGCGACCGCCGGGTTCGCTCCCCAGACGACGTGGCGGTCAGCGTCGCTGATGTCGGCGTACGTACACGGCGGCGCGTCGCTGCCGAAGGCCTGGTAGTAGGCGGTGACGGCGCTGGCCATACACAGCGTCGTGTTGGCGTCGTAGTTGCGCGTCCCGAAGCCGCCGCGGGCGACTTTCCCCAAGGCGTAAGCGGCCTCGTTGGTCTGCTGGCCGCTTCCGAGGACGGCGACCGAATCGGGGTCCCGCTGGTGGACGGCCTGAAGCCCCTCGACCGCGCGGGCCAGCGCCACGTCCCACTGGGTCTGACGGAGCTCGCCACCGCTGCGGACCATCGGCCGGGTGAGCCACTCCCCGTCGGGGGCCTTGCTCTCCCTGAGGCCACGGGCACAGGCGAGTCCCTGGCTGACCGGATGGGCGGCGTCACCGCGGGCAGCATCGATACCGTACCCCTCGTCAGCGCCCTGATGCATGTGGCCACAGCCCACTGCACACCGCATGCATGTCGTCGGTACCCAGTCGCTCACAGCCACCCACGCGCCGTTCCGACGCCCAATTGTCCAATTTGGCATGATATTCCAGTACGTTCGGATGCCATTATCGTGAGTATATAGATGAACACCCACCGTATAACAGTGACTCTTTACGAAATACTTATTTTCTCGTCAGAGTGTTACATCCGTCTACTAGGTTATAGCGCGGCCGGGTAACAACAGTTTCTTTCTGACAGCGGCCAAACGCCGACGTATGAACCACGAGCAGTCACGAGCGCTGTACGACCGCGCCCTGTCGGTGCTGTCGGGCGGCGTCAACTCCTCCGTGCGAGCGACACGGCCCTATCCGTTCTTCGTCGAGAAGGGGGACGGCGGGCACGTCATCGACGCCGACGGGAACCGGTACATCGACTTCGTCATGGGCTATGGCCCGCTCCTGCTGGGCCACAGCCTGCCCGAACAGGTGCAGTCGGCCATCCAGCAACACGCCGCCGAAGGGCCGATGTACGGCGCGCCCACCGAAGTCGAGGTCGAACTGGCCGAGTTCGTCACCCGGCACGTCCCAAGCGTCGAGATGCTCCGGTTCGTCAACAGCGGGACCGAAGCGACGGTCTCGGCGGTCCGACTGGCTCGTGGCTACACCGGACGGGACAAGATCGTCGTGATGCAGAGCGGCTACCACGGCGCACAGGAGTCCACGCTGGTCGAGGGCGAGGGGGACCACACCGCTCCCTCGAGCCCCGGCATCCCCGAGAGCTTCGCCGAGCACACGCTGACCGTGCCGTTCAACGACGAGGCGGCCGCCCACGAGGTGTTCGAGGAACACGGCGACGATATCGCGGCTGTCCTCACCGAACCGATCCTCGGGAACTACGGCATCGTCCACCCGGTCGAGGGCTACCACGACACGCTCCGGGAACTGTGTGACGACCACGGCTCCCTGCTCATTTTCGACGAGGTCATCACCGGCTTCCGCGTCGGCGGCCTCCAGTGTGCCCAGGGCGCGTTCGGCATCGACCCCGACATCACGACGTTCGGGAAGATCGTCGGCGGCGGCTTCCCGGTCGGGGCAATCGGCGGCAAAAGCGAGATCATCGAGCAGTTCACCCCTGCCGGCGACGTGTTCCAGTCCGGGACGTTCTCGGGCCACCCCGTGACGATGGCTGCCGGCCTGGAGACGTTGCGGTATGCAGCTGAACACGACGTATACGACCACGTCAACGAGCTCGGCGACCGACTCCGAGCGGGACTGCAGGACATCCTCGAAGACCAGGCCCCCGAGTACACCGTCGTCGGCCGGGACTCGATGTTCAAGGTCATCTTCACCCGCGACGGGCCTGATTCCTTCGACGGACATTGCGAGGCTGGCTGCCAGCAACGGGAGTCCTGTCCGCGCTTCGATTACTGTCCGAAGACCGGCCACGACGTGACACAGGCCGAGACCGAGCGGTGGGAGCGGCTGTTCTGGCCCGCGATGAAAGACCGGGGCGTGTTCCTCACGGCGAACCAGTTCGAGTCACAGTTCATCTGTGATGCCCACACAGGTGAAGACATAGAGAATGCGCTCGAAGCATACAAAGAGGCGATATGAGGTGAGCGACGACGACATCGCACTCTCCGAGAAGCGGATGTACGGGGCGAAACGCCCGGAGACCCACGCGTACGTCGCGTCGGGACTGGGCATCACCCGCGTCGAGACGGCCGGCGGCCAGATCGGGCGGTTCAGCCTGAGCGAGCGGTGCAACGCCCGTGACGTGGCCGGCGCGAGCGGCGAAGTCGCGGTCGCCACCGACGAGGACGTGCTCGTGTTGACCGACGACGGCTTCGTCCCGACCGGGTTCGGGCCAGCCACCGCCGTCGGCTACGACGGCGACGGCCTGCTTGCAGCCGGCGACGGCCGCGTCGCTCGGTACACCGGGGAGTGGCGAGATATAGGCGAGGTCGCGGACGTCCGCGCCATCGACGGCGACCGCCTCGCCGCGGCCGAGGGCGTGTACGCCCTGCCGTCGCTCGACCGACTCGGTCTCGTGGACGTGACCGACGTGGCTGGCGACTACGCCGCGACCGAGAGCGGACTGTACCGCTACGAAAGCGAGAGCACCGACAGCGACGGCGAGTGGACCGAGGTCCGGTCGGGCCGACACATGGCTGTTGCAAGCGACGGCGAGCAGGTCCACGCCGCCGCGGCGGACGGGCTGTACGAACTGACAGCCGGCGCGTGGGAGCCCTGTGCGTTGCCGGCGACCGAGCGCGTCGTCGACGTGACCTACGGCGACGACACCTACGCTATCACCGAGAACGGGACCTTCCTCGTTGCGACCGCGGCCGAGGCGACCGCCGACGGACAGGGGGGCTGGCGGCAGCGTTCGCTGGGCGTCCCCGACGTCGTCGGCGTTGCCGTCGCCTGAGTTGGCCGGCCCTGTCGAAACGCGGAGACCCAGTTCCGTCCGGACTTCTCAAACGCAGCAATGGCACAATAGCGCCGCTCACTGCGGTATCTTCGGTTCGTCGGCTTCTTTCGAGATAATCCCGTAGCCCCGAAGGGTTCCGGACTCGTCAAAACTGGCAGAGAGCGTCATCACCGTAAAGCGGCGTGTCCCGTCTTTTCGAGTCTGCCAGCCCTCGTGGGAAGCTGAGCCGGCTGCTTTCGCGGTTTCGAGGAGTTGCTCCGACTGATCGTCCGTTAGCTCCGGCTCTGGGAAAAACGTCGAGATGTGCTCGCCGAGAACCTCCGCCACTCCGTAGCCCGTGAACCGTCGTGCGCCGTCGCTCCAGCGAGTGATGTAGCCCTCGTGGTCGAGGGTGAGGAAGGCGTAGTCCTCCATAGCGTCGATGAGAACGTCGAATTCGGTTGTTTGATCGGACAACTGCATCCGTTCAGCCGTGATGTCCCGCGCCGTACAGACGAGTACCCCGTCGTCAGCGTAGGCGAGTCGATGGTCCGTAACGAGCCGATCACCGTCTTTCGTCAATCGAACTGTCTCGCCCGACCAGTCTTCGTTCTCCTTGACAGCCGGGAGGATGTCGTTCTCCAGCCGATCCGCTTCACTGTCGTGATAGAGAGTTTTCCAGTGTTTGCCGTTCAGCTCATCCTGGTCGTATCCAAACAGGTCCGCAAAGGCGGGGTTCACGTACGAAAACGTTCCGTCCGGGTTGATGAGGCTAATGCCCTCGCTGGCAGTCTTCATTGCCCTGTAGCTGCGGTCGATTGTCCGGACAGCACGGTATCGCTCGACGAGGTTCGCGATTCGATTGGCCAGAATCGCGTACTGGGCGGTTCCGTACTCCTTCTGGATATACTCAGTCACGCCCGCAGTGATAGCCTCGCTCGCGATCTCTTCACTCCCTTTGCCGGTATACAGGATGAACGGCAGGCCAGGATACTCTTCGCGGACGGCCGCCAGGAATTCCAGCCCGTCCATCACTGGCATTTCGTAATCGGAGACGATACAATCGATGTCCTCCGCCCGAAGAGTCGCAAGGCCATCGGTTCCGTTCGTCGCCGTTCGAACTTCGAACCGCTCGTCTTCCTGTTCGAGAAACTGGGCGGCCAAATCCGAAAAATCAGGCTCATCGTCTAAATGTAACACTTCAATCATACTTTGGAGGGGCCGTTCAACTCGAACGTTGGAGTCGAGCGGGGATAAATATCTCAGCTAGGTATAAGGAATATTATGGAATATTCTCATTGTGTCGTAATAGAGGCATGGGTACACAGGGCCTGTGAGCGTCGTATCTGCGGGTGTCAAATAAATATATGATTACTAGAGGGCGGAATCAGCCACGATGTCGGGGAATCGAAAAGAGGTTTAGCCCGGACAGCCACCCACCGCACATGATTATCCCCGGGGCAGACACGCAGGCGTTCGCGGCGACCCTCGCCGAGGCGACGGGCGAGCGGCTGGGACGGGTCGAGTACGAACGGTTCCCCGACGGTGAGCACGTCGTCCGGGTGCCCGAGGCCGTCTCCGGTGAGCGAGCGGTCGTCGTCGCGTCGACCGTCGACAGTGACGCGCACCTGCAGTTGCTCCAGTTGCAGGACGCGGCCCGCGAAAGCGGCGCGAGCGAGGTCGTCACCGTCATCCCGTACATGGGCTACGCCCGCCAGGACGAGGCGTTCAAGCCCGGCGAACCGGTCTCCTCGCGGGCGATGGCCCGCGCCATCTCAACGGGGACTGACCGCGTGCTGACGGTGAACCCCCACGAACCGGCCGTCTGTGATTTCTTCGACGTGCCAGCCACCAACGTCGACGCGGCGAGTGTTCTCGCCGACCCGCTGCCTGCGGACCTGCAGGACCCGCTCTTTCTCTCGCCCGACGAAGGCGCAATCGCCCTCGCGACGACGGTCCGGGACGCATACGGCGAGGGTGAGACGGACTTCTTCGAGAAGGACCGCGACTACGACACCGGCGACATCGAGATCAGCCCCAGCGACGCGCCGGTTGAGGGCCGGGACGTCGTGCTGGTCGACGATATCATCGCTACCGGCTCGACGATGAGCGAATCCGTCAGCGTCCTCGACGACCGCAACGCCCGGCGGGTGTTCGTCACTTGCGTCCACCCGATGCTCGCCAGCAACGCCCTGACGAAGCTCAACAGCGCCGGCGTCGAAGCCGTCTACGGCACGGACACGCTCGAGCGCGCCGTCAGCGAGGTCAGCGCCGCGCCGGTCGTCGCCGAAGAGCTGTAGACACCGGTGCTGAAACACGAGGCGCAAAAACCCCGCTCGTTGTAACGCGACTGCGTGCCGCTTAATCCGACGCCTCAGCCGCGGCGACCGGTGCAATCGCGATCTCCATCTCTACACCCTCTACTTCCCAGGTCTTGCGATGGCCGTCCTCGACGCCGTCTAACTCGTCGGCGCGGACCTCCTCTTTGATGAGCGCCTCGTGCTCGCGGACCAGCGAATCCACGCGCTCGTCGTCGATTGCCAGGTCCACGACGATGCGCTCCTCGATATCGAGTTCGAGGTCCTTTCGCATCTCTTGCACGCGGCGGATGACCTCGCGGGCGTACCCCTCGCTCTCGATGTCCTCGGTGAGTGCGGTGTCGACGTAGACGACGCCGCCGCCATCGAGCGCAGCGAACTCCGTCCCGGTGACGCCCTCGGGCGTCTCGCGGCGGAACTCGACCATCTCCTCGGTGAGGTCGACGTCCTCGTCCAGCGCGTCGTTCACTGTGCCTTCGAGGGTATCAAGCGACTGCTCGGCGACGCGGGCCTCGTTGAGCGCGTTCATGACGCGGTCGGCGTCGTCGCCGAAGGCCGGGCCGAGTTCGCTCATGTCGGCCTCGGCGGAGTACTGGAGTTCGCCCCACTCATCGTCAGCGCCGACGACCTCGACAGCGCGGGCGTTGAGTCGGTCGGCGATGATGGCCTCCTGGGCACGGACCGCGTCGGCCACGTCGTCGCTGTCCACGTCGACGACGACGCGGGTGACTGGCCACCGGAGCTTGCGCTCGGCCTGCTGGCGGGCGTTCGAGCCCGCTTCCTCAACCTCGCGGACGACCTCGATCTCGCGTTCGAGTGCAGGGTCGTGCAGGTCGGCGTCGACTTCGGGCCAGTCGCACATGTGGACCGTCGGGTGCCCCGAATCACCGGTGAGCGCACCGTACACCTGCTCGGCGACGAAGGGCGTAAACGGGGCGAACAGCGCGGCCACCGATTCCAGCACGCGATAGAGGGTGGCGTAGGCGGCCTGCTTCGAGGCGCTGTCCTCTTCTTCCCACATCCGCTCGCGGACGACCTGGATGTAGAACCGGGAGACGTCCTCGACGACGAAGTCGAGCAGTTCCTCGACCGCTTTGTCGTTCTCGAAGTCGTCCATCGAGTCGGTCATCGCCTCGGTCACGGTCTGGAGCCTGGAGAGGACCCACTCGTCGACGAGTTCGAGGTCATCCCGGACATCCTCGACTGTGGTTTCCTCCGGGTTGAAATCATCCGCACGCATGTACGGCAGCGGGAAGCGCGCGACGTTCCAGAGGATGTTGAGCCGCCGTTGCATCTCGGCGGTCTCCTCCCAGGAGAAGTTCATGTCCTCGCCCTGGGCGGTCACCGACAGCAGGAACAGCCGCATCGGGTCGCGGCCGTGCTTCTCGATGACCTCGTGGGGATCGATGAGGACGCCCTTGGACTTGGACATGCCGCGGCCGTCGGGCATGTTCGCATAGCCGTGCATCAGCACCTGCTTGTACGGAATCTCGCCGGTGGCGGCGGTGCTCATGCCCAATTGCGACCAGAACCAGCCGCGGGTCTGGTCGTGGGCCTCCATGATGAGGTCGGCAGGCCACAGCTCCTCGAAGTCCTCCGTCTGTTCGGGGTAGTCGACGGTCCCCCACGTCGCCACGGAGGAGTCGAGCCACACGTCGAACACGTCGCCGACGCGGGTGTAGGTCGTGCCGTCCTCGGTGATGGTGAGGTCGTCGACAGTCCCCTTGTGCAGGTCAACGGCTTTGGGGTCGACGTCCTGGTCGACCCGCTCGGCGAGTTCCTCGCGGTCGCCGACGACGATGGCGTCGTCCATATCGCCGCTCCAGTCCTCAGGAAGCCAGATGGGGATCGGGATGCCCCAGTAGCGCTGCCGCGAGACGTTCCAGTCCGGCGCGTCCTCGACGAAGTCCCGGAAGCGGTTGTCCCGTGCCCACTGCGGATACCACTCGCTGTCCTCGATGTTTGCCAGCAGTTCGTCCTTGATATCGGTGATCGTGATGAACCACTGGTCGGTGACGATACGGACGATGTCGGTGTCACAGCGCCAGCACTGCCCCTCGCGGACGGTGTGGCCCTCCTCGCTGGAGAGCAGGACGCCGTTGTCGTCGAGGTCCGCGATGACGTCGTCGTTGGCGTCACGGACGAACGTGCCGGCGTACTTGCCCGCGGCGTCGGTGTAGACGCCGTCGCTGCCGACCGGGCAGAAGATTTCGAGATCGAGTTCCTGCCCGCGCTCGAAGTCCTCTTCACCGTGGCCGGGCGCGGAGTGGACGAGGCCCGTGCGGTCGGCCTCGACGTAGTCGGCGGTGTACACCTGCCCGGAGCCCTCGCCCTGGGCGTGGTCCGGCACTTCCTCGGCCAGCGGGTGGTCGTACGCCCAGCCGACCATCTCCACGCCGGTCAGTTCCTCGACGACCTCGTAGTCGTCGTAGCGGCCCGCTTTCAACACGTCCTCGACGCAGGCCTCGGCGACGTAGAGGCGCTCCGTCTCGCCGTCTGTCTCCGCATCGACGCCCACGTAGTCGAGGTCGCCGTCGACAGCGACGAAGGTGTTGGCGACGATGGTCCAGGGCGTCGTCGTCCAGATGACCAGGCTGCCCTCTTGCTCCGCCAAGGGGAACTTCACATAGATCGAGGGCTTGCCCACGTCGTGGTACTCGACCTCGTTGTTGGCGATGCCGGTCTCACACCGCGGGCACTGATTGATGGAGCGCTGGCCCTGCTCGACCAGCCCGCGTTCGTGGGCCTGCTGGAAGCCCCACCAGGCGGCCTCCATGTACTCGGGGTTCACTGTTTTATACGGGTCGTCCCAGTCCATCCAGACGCCGAAGTCCTGAAAGTCGCTCTGGAGGCCTTCGAGTTGTTCTTCGGCGAAGTCCTTGCACTCCTCGATGAAGTTCTCCTCGCCGAAGCGCTCGATGTCCTTCTTGTTCTCGAAGTCGAGTCGCTCCTCGACCTTCGTCTCGATGGGGAGGCCGTGCATGTCATAGCCCGGCCGGTCGGTGACGTCGTACCCCTGCATCCGCAGGTAGCGGATGTAACAGTCCTTCAGGGTCTTGTTCCAGGTCGTCCCCATGTGGGCCGCGCCGGAGGTGTAGGGCGGCCCGTCGACGAAGAAGTAGTCCTCGCCGTCGGCCCGGTGGGCCTTCGTCTGCTCGTAGGCGTCGACGTCGTCCCAGTACTCGAAGACGCCGTCCTCGACGGCGTCGGGGTCGTACTGGTCGTCGACAGCGGCGAAACGTTCCATACCCGTTCCATCCGCCGCCGGCAATAAAGGACAATCGATTGTGTGCGTGCCGTTCAGACGGTACGGCCGGCAACGCCGTGGCGGTGGTCAGCGCTCACGCTGGAGGAGCAGGCCGGCAGTCTGCCCGCTGTTTTCCGTTATCGGTGCGACGACTTCCCAGCCGTCCGCGCCGAGGTCATTCAGTTCGTCGGTGGGAACGCTGCTGCTACCGAACATCCCAGTGTCGACGTCGAGCGTCTTGTACTCGTAGGAGGGCATACACGCGCTGTAGCGGCGACCAGCGGCAAACCTCTTGTGGTGGCGACCGCCACGGCTTTGCCGCCGACGGCCGTGCCATCGCATGTGCCAGCGTTCCCGACCGACGAGCAGCAAAACGCCCTCACAGAGGACTGCCGACGCTGTCCCGAACTCGCCGAGAGCCGGACCTGCATCTCGTGGGGTAACGGCCCGCCCGACGCCGCCCTCGTGGTCGTCGGGGAAGCCCCGGCCGAGGGCGACCCCGAGGCCGAGCGGTGGCGGGGCGGCAATCTGACGGGGATGGCCTACACCTCGCGGCGCTCCGGCCGAAAAATCCGGCAAGTGTTCGCCGACGCCGGGTTCGGCCACGACGACTGCTACTACACCAACGCCGTGAAGTGCCACCCGCCGGGGAACCGCGACCCGACCGACGCGGAGTTGGCGAACTGTCGCCCTTACCTCGTCGAGGAGGTCGAGACAATCGAACCGGCGGCAGTGCTACCTACCGGCAAACACGCGACGAAGACCGTGCTGGCGCTGGACGACGACGGCCTCGACGGCTTCCTCGACAGCGTTCTCGACCCGCTGCAGAGCGAGGCGCTGAGCGTGCCCGTGGTTCCGCTGCTCCACCCGTCGTATCAGGAGGTCTGGCTCTCGCGGCTGGGATACAGTTACGCCGAGTACACGGCGGCCATCGCCGAGACGGTGGCCGGCGTCGGCGACACCTAGAACCTTCTTGTGACCGCCGGACGCAGGGACGACTATGAGCGAAGACTGCATCTTCTGTGGCATCGTCGCCGGCGACATCCCCGGTCGAACCGTCTACGAAGACGACACCGTGCTGGCGTTTCTGGACGCCAATCCGCTGTCGCCGGGCCACACGCTGGTCATCCCGAAGGCCCACCACGAGCGCCTGAACGACACGCCCGCCGACGTGGCCGGCGAGGTCCTGTCGACCCTGCACGAACTCGTCCCCGCCGTCGAAGCAGCGGTCGACGCCCCCGCCAGCACGGTCGCGTTCAACAACGGCGAGGTCGCCGGCCAGGAAGTCCCGCACGTCCACGGCCACATCATCCCGCGGTTCGAGGACGACGGCGGCCGGCCGATCCACGTGCTGGTCAACGACCGCCCCGACCTCTCTGATGACGAACTGGACGCCATCGAGGACGATATCGTGGCCGAACAGGCGTAAAATTCCGTATCTTTTTATCGAAAGATAGTCCAACAGCGACGCATGGGGGTTCCGACGCTCGCGTTCGTAGGGTGTACCGGTGGGGCTGGAACGACCAGGCTGACAGTCGAGACGGCGGCGACGCTGGCCCGGGGTGGGCGGTCCGTCGCCGTCATCGACGCGGCCTTCGGCACACAGGGGCTGGCAACGTACGTCGAAGGGCGACTCGACGCCGACGTGACTGCGGTGGCTGTCGGCGACGTGCCGGTCGACAGCGCGCTGTTCGAGTGGGATATCGACGCCGACGGGCGGGTTGCGCTCTGTCCGGCCCACGCGCCGTTCGAGCGCCTCGCGCGGGCGAAGTCAGCCGGGAGCGCACAGACGCTCGAACGGGCTATCGAAGAGGTGGCCGGTCGCTACGACCACGTCCTGCTCGACGTGCCGCCGATTGCGTCGAATCAGGCCGTCGCCGCTGCCACGACCGCACAGCGGCGGGCGCTCGTGGTGCCGGCCAGCCGGCGCGGCAGCGACCTGCTTCCGAGACAGCAGGGGCGACTGCGGGACATCGGGGCACCGGCCTCGGCCGTCGTTGCAACGCGTGTCGACGGCGATGACGGCGATAACAGCGAATCTGTCGAAGACGCCGCACACACGGTTCCGCATATCGGACCGGGCGCACCCAGACCACTTGCGACGGACCCCGATTCCGATGTCGCACCGACCGTCGCCGCGATGGCCGAGGAGCTGCTCAATGTCGACCTCGGTCTGACCTTCGAGGACGACGGGCTGTTCTCCCGCTAGGGAAGCGGGAGGACGATGACTGGGCGGTTGACCCGAGCCAGGATTTCCCGGACCGTCGAGCCGACGCCATCGCTGTCGTCGGTCCCACGGTGCGGGCCGATGAGGAGTTCGTCCGGGTCGTGCTCGTCGATAGCCGCCAGGATCTCCGTCACGGGCTCGCCCTCCCTGGTCTCCGTTGTGGGCATGAACGGCGCGAGCCGCGAGCGGGCGACGTTGACGGCGTCACCCGCGTCCCGTGACGGAGCATCGGGGTCGCGGACGGCGACCACGACGATGTCGTCGTCACCTGCCGGGTCGAGTCGGTTCTCGAGGTAGTCAGCGGCGGCCGCGGTGACGTGCACAGAGCTAGTCGCGAGTAGAAACGTCGTCATGGGCTACTGTGTGGCGTCGCTCGGCTTCGTGCTTTCGCTCGTCCCCGACCGTGACGCGGCGGTCGTCACTATCCGTATAGCGGCTGGGCACGGCCGGCGTATAGGCATAGCAAATACGCCCTTATTACCGGACGTCTTCTGGAAACTATGAGCAAAGTAGCGCCCACTGGTGCCGCAGAGTTCGTCTGTCCGTTCTGTGAGCGGACGTTCGACCAGCCACGGTCTGTATGTCTCAACTGCGACAGTACAGTCGTCGTTCCGCTGGAAGACCAATCAGTGTACGACAGCATCCTCCAGATGTGTGAGAAGTAGCGGGTTCGAAACAGACCGTCGGTCCGGTGGTCACTAGTCGCTCACGCACCGCCCGCACCGACGGGCTTACATACAGCCCAACCTGTACCCGAGAGCGTGCGCGTCGAGAACAGTTTCATCGGTACCGACGGCGTCGGGGAGAAGACCGAGCGGTCCATCTGGGAGCAGGGAATCACCCACTGGGACGAGTTCGAACCGTCCGTCGTCGGCGGAAAGCGCGGCGACCGAATCCAGCAGTTCATCGACGAGGGGCGGGACCGGGTCGCCGAGACCGACGTGACCTACTTCGACCACGCGTTCCCGAACAGCGAGCGCTGGCGGCTGTACGAGACCTTCCGCGAGCGGGCCTGTTTCTTCGATATCGAAACGACCGGACTCGACCAGGACCGCAATCAGGTGACGACGGTGAGCCTCCACCAGGACGGCGACACGCGGACGCTCATCGCCGGCGACGACCTGACCGCCGAGAACCTCCGGGCCGCCTTCGACGGCGCGGACCTGCTTGTGACGTTCAACGGCAAGCGCTTCGACGTGCCCTTCCTCGAAGCGAACTTCGACGTCGACCTCGACCGGCCGCATCTGGACCTGATGTACACCTGCAAGAAAATCGGGCTCTCCGGCGGGCTCAAACAGGTCGAGCAGGACATCGGCATCGAACGGGACCGACCGGACATCTCGGGGCGGGACGCGGTGCGGCTCTGGCGGGAGCACGAGCAGGGCCGCGACGGTGCACTCGAAACGCTGGTGTCGTACAACCGCGAGGACACGGTGAACCTCAAGACGCTGGCCGAGACCGCCACCGAGCGGCTTGACGAGCAGGTTTTCGTCGCCTGAGACCGAGGGCGAGAACCGTCACCACACCCCCATCGTTTCAGGTGGAACAGAGACAGTGGCTGATGTCCGTAGACTGTTAGTGTGAGTATTACCAGGCTATCGACTCCAGAATGGCGTATGTCCGTGGCCGAGGACGATAGAAGCGACGTGCCAGGCGACGAGTTCGAGGAACAGCGCCGTATCCTGGCCAGTGCCGACGCCGTAGAGTGAGGGGAGATACAACAGCGGCAGTAGTACGGCTCCCCAGAACGCGAACGGCCGGACACCGAAGAGTGTCACAGTCCAGACCCCGCGAACCGCAAACACGAGCGTGTCAAGGTATCGACCGGCGTCCGTCGATCGCAGTCTATCGGTATCGCCCTGATGGGGTAACGGGGGGCTATCGCTGCTCGATGACTCCACCGTCACTCACCCTGTCTGGCCTCGGTATCATTGGTCGAAACAACAGTATACCGCACCTAATCGGTGGTTGCTACACATATAGGCGACTGCGCCGGCGTGTCTATGTGTATTCACTCCCACGATTTCTGTCATGTCTGTTCCGACAGGAATCACACTGGATTCACGGCGTCCCCACAATCCGGGCACGTAGCGAGCATCCGCGGCCAGTCGCCGGCCGTGTCGTACGCGATGACGAGATTCGCCGCTGGAATCGTCACGTCACAGGACGGACACCTCCCCAGCGGTGGGTCGGTCGTTTCTATATCACTGTCCCACATATGCTGAGCTACGCGTCCCATGCATATTGTTACCATGCTCCTACGCGATGTGCGGGGCCTTACGTGTCGTCGCCGTCCCGCGGCGGCCGCTTCGATAACCGGTCGAACCGACGCTGCGCTTCGCTTGCCCGGTCGGCGGTTTCGTCGGGTTCGTGCGTCACATCCGCGAGCCCCGAATCCTCGATAGTTACTTCCAGGACCGCGTCGGCCGCCTGCGCCTCCGCCGGCAGTTCGGCCACCTCGGTTTCGAGGGCAGACAGCCCGTCCTCAGTGTCCACTTCCAGCGTGGCGATCCCGTCTTCGATCCGGTCGATAACGGCGGTGTAGGTTCCATCGGGTAGCATTAGTAACTCCGTTCCAGTACGGTCTCGTTGTCGGCGTCGGTCACAGTCACAGTGTCGCCGCCGTTGTTCCATATCGGTCGCCCCGATCCCCAGTAAAGATCGGTGTCAGTGTCGGTACCGCTGCCGGTGTGGAGGGTCACGGTTGTACCCGGGTCGAGAGTGAATCCGTCGGGGACGGTGTAGGTGTGGTCGGCTTCATCGGCGACCGTCCAGCCGCCGATCTCCAGCGGTTCCGCGCCCGCGTTCCGGAACACGACGAACTCGTCGTTGAGGTTGTCGCGGTCGTCGCCCGCCGCGTCGGCACGAACCCGGTCGATGACCAGGTCGCCGCTCGTGTTCTCGGTGGGCGTTCCGCCATCGGTCACGACCGGTGTGTCGGTTGCGACCGGCGTGTCAGTCCGTGGGGACGAGCGGGGCAGGTAGGTCGCTCGCTGTGTAACCGGTTCGGTTGCACCCGGCACAATCGGGTCACCGGCGCGCAGTGACAGCGGGTCGGTTGGCGCTGCCCGCTGCGTGCTGACGGTCACGGCGGTCCCGTTGCTGGTCAGTACTGTGTCGCCGTGGGTGGCGGTCCAGTACGTCGGAGTCGAGCGCGCTGCGAGGCGCTGGAGGGTCTCGTTGTCCGGGTGGCCGTACTGCGAGTCGTAGGCGCTCGATACGACGACCGTCCGGGGGTCGGCGGCGTCAAGCAGCGGTCCGCTCGTGCTTGACGCGCTGCCGTGGTGACCGGCTTTTAATACGGTGGACCCGAGCGCCGCGCCGTAGGTGTCGACGAGATACGCCTCCTGATCGTCCTCCGCGTCGCCGGTAAAGAGAAAGCTCGTCTCACCGTGCTCGATTCGGAGGACGATGCTGTTCTCGTTTCGCGCCGCGTTTTCGAGATACGGTTCCGGCGGGCCGAGAACGGTCGTCTTGACGCCGGCAAACGGAATCCGGTCGCCCTCGCGCGTCTCGTACAGCGTCACGTCGTGGGCTTCGACGGCGTCGAGGTACCGTCCGTAGGTCTGCGTGCTCGCGGCGATGCCGGGGTCGTACACCGCACCGACGCCGTTTTTCTCGGTCTCGTAGCGCCTGATGACGGCCGCGTTGCCGCCGATGTGGTCGGCGTCGTTGTGCGAGACGACGAAGTGGTCTATGCGGTCGATGCCCTGTCGGTCGAGGTACTGGAGGACGTACTCGCCGTCGTCGGTGAAGTCCCCGGAGTCGATGAGCATCGTCTCGTTGTCTGGGCTGACCAGCAGGGTCGCCACCGACTGACCGACGTTGATGAAGTGGACCTCTAACGTCCCGTTCGCTGCGCCCGGGGAACCGGCGTCCGGCGTTGCAGTCGGCGGCGTCGCCGTCTCCGTGGCGGTCGACAGGTCCGCACCGCCGTCCACGCCGTTTGCCACGAACCCGCCACAGCCGGCAAGCACCAGTAGTACCGCGACGACTAGAGACTCACCCCCGCGACTCCGTACCATTCTGTCTATCTACGTGGTAGAGTTATTTGGTAGCACTTACCAACTACGTGCCACTGGACAGGGCCTGTCGTAGCTATCCCAGAACGACGGCACGCCGTTCAGTAGTTCACGGCATCGGACGTCTGCGGCGAGTCTGTCGGCCGCAGCAGGTGGACGCGCCCGGCAAGGAACCCTAGCAAAAGGCCGGTGAAGTGTGCGATGAGCGCGACGCCGGGGTTTGCGGTCGCGAGCGTGATCGCGGCGGCGACGACGCCGGCCAGCGCCAACTGGACGCGCGGCGCGAGTTCGAACCCCCCGATGACGGTGTCGGTCAGGCGATTGGCGGCGAGCAGATAGCCGAAGAGGGCAAACACCGCGCCGCTGGCCCCGAGCACGGAGACGTGGCTGACCATCCCGGGAACAAGCGGCCCGATGAGGCTGGTAATCGAGACCTGTGAGACGCCGGCGAGTGCGCCGGTCGAGACGAAGAAGGCGTGAAACCGGAGCGGCGACGTCCGGCGTTCGAGGACGACACCAGCGAGAGCCAGCCCGACGGCGTTTGCGAGGAGATGCGAGAGACCAGCGTGGGCGTACACGCTGGTGACGAGCGTCCAGGGACGGCTGAACAGTGGGGGCGAGAGGGCGAACAGGCTCCGCGGGGCGGTCACCACGCCGACGGCCTGCTGGGCGAGGAACACGCCGACGATGACGACCAGCGTGACCACAGTCGGGCTTTCACGCAGCGACTTCATTGGGCCGATATTGTCGCCCGCGATACAAGAAACGCTCGGACACCCACCGCTGTTTCAGAACGCATACGTGGCATCGTCGCGTTCGTTCGTGTATGTCCGATCTGAGCGAGACGCTCGCCGCGGCGTTCGCCGACGAGACCGACGACGAAATCGCACAGACAGCCGCCGAGAACATCGCCGACTTCGCCGAGGAGTACGACGAGGAGCTGACGAGCGACCGCGTCACCGACCTGCTCGCGGACGCGCCCTACGACGGGTTCGGCCGCCGGTTCAACTGGGTCGTCGGCGAACTCGCCGCCGAGAACGAAGACTGCACCGACTCCCGGGCGTTCCGAATCGACGGGTTCGGCGAACTCGCCGCTGACCCCGACATCGGGACCTGAGCGGGCGCATGCCTAGCGGTACCTATACGCTGGTTCTCGAACGGGACGCCAGCGGGCCGATCTCGGTCGGCGCGCTGGGCGAAACCGAGTTCCCGGCGGGCTGGTACGCCTACACCGGGAGCGCGCTGGGTAGCGGCGGCTTCGGCCGCATCGACCGCCACCGCGCGGTCGCGGCCGGCGACAACGACACCCGGCACTGGCACATCGACTACCTGCTCGGCGACGCGGCGACGACTGTCGACCGGGTCGTCACGACTGAAGCCGACGTCGAGTGCGCCGTCGCAAGGCGGGTCGACGGGCCGACGGCGGACGGATTCGACCGCGTCGACGCCTTCGGCTGCTCGGACTGTGACTGCCGCTCGCACCTGATACACCACGAACAGCAGGAACGCCTGATCGACGCAGTTACCGACGCCCACGAAGCCGCGCGGGATGAGGCGGCGGCCGCGACCGAGTAGTCAGGAGATGTGGATCGCGGGCTTGTTCGGTCGCGCCTTGGCCGCGAGGTCGTCGTCGGGTGCGGCCCGCCGGACGACAACGTCACAGCCGAACTCGTCTTCGAACAGCCACGCGGCCTGCTGGAGCGTGTTGAGTTCGCGTTCGCCGTCGATGATCGGTTCCAGTCCCGCGCCGCGGTCGGCCAGGCGGTCGGCGAACTCGGCGGCCGCGTCACCGTGCTGTTTGATGTCTTCGTCGGCCATGATTTCGCCGACGATGGCGTCGTCAGGCTCTGAATCGCGGGCGATCTCGTAGGCCCGGTACTTCCAGTCGGCGGCGACGACGAGTTCGATCTCGTTCGGTTCGTCGATGTCGACAACCTCCGTGATCTCGCGCACGTCGTCGAGCGTCCGCCGGACGACCTGGCGCTCGATGCGATAGTCCTCCACGTCCCGGAGCGGTTCCGGCCACCGGCTCTCGGCGACGAGCCCCTCCTCATCGAGCAGTTGCCACATCTCCTCGGCGAGGAACGGTGCGATAGGTGCGACTAAGCCGGCGAGCACCCGCAGGCCGCGGCCGTAGGCGAACTGGTAGGGCCGGTCGTAGCCCGCGTAGCGCCCCAGCAGCCGGGCGAACCGCTGTAGCTCGCCGATGACGCGGTGGAACCGGAAGCGGTCGTACTCTTCGGTGACGGCCGCGATAGTCCGGTCGATTTCCCGCTCCAGGTACGCATCGTGGTCGGTGCTTTCGGTCCGTGTCTCGGTTCTGTCAGTGTACTCCGTGACGAGTCGGTACAGCGTCTGCTGGAAGTCGTAGGCCGTCGAGACGTCCTTGACGGTCCACTCGAAGTCCTGGGAGGGGTGGGCCGCCGAGAGGACGAACAACCGCGTCGTCTCGGCCCCGTACTCGTGGGGCGCGATGTCGTTGCCCTTCGACTTGGACATCTTCTCGCCGCTGTGGAGCACCGTCCCCTGGTTGATGAGCCGCTCGACCGGTTCCTCCCGGTCCAGCAGGCCGATGTCCGACAGGGCACGAGTGAAGAAGCGGATGTACAGCAGGTGGAGCACCGCGTGTTCCTCGCCGCCGACGTACACGTCGATCGGGAGCCACTCGTCGGCGGTTTCCTGGTCGAAGGGGGCATCTTCGAAATGCGGCGACAAGTATCGCAGGAAGTACCACGAGGAGTCGACGAACGTGTCCATCGTGTCCGTCTCTCGCACCGCGTCGGCCCCGCAGTCGGGACACGTCGTCTGCTTCCACTCCTCGGCCGCATCGAGGGGATTGCCGGTCGTCTGGACGTAGTCGGGCAGTTCCACCGGCAGGTCGTCTTCCGGAACCGGGACGTGGCCGCAGTCGTCGCAGTGAACGATGGGAATCGGCGTCCCCCAGTAGCGCTGCCGGGAGATGAGCCAGTCCCGCAGGCGGTAGGTCACCGCTTCCTCGGCGGCCTCGTGCTCGCGCAGGCGCTCGCGGGCGGCGGAGCTGGCGAGCCCGTCGTACTCGCCGCTGTCCGTGAGCATCCCGTCGCCGGTGTAGGGCGCGTGCGGCAGGTCCGTCCCGCTGCCGTCGACCGGTTCGACGGCCTGTTCGACGGGCAGATCGTGCTCGTCGGCGAAGGCGTGGTCCTGCTCGTTGTGGGCCGGCACGCCCATGACCGCGCCCGTGCCCACGTCGTCTAACACGTACGCCGCGACGTACACCGGCAGTTCCTCGCCGGTGTAGGGGTGGGTTGCAGTGATGCCCGTCTCCACGCCGCTCATGCCGGCGTCGTCCGTGCTCGCCACTGATTCCACGTAGTCGGCGACGGCGTCGTCCTCGTCGGCCAGCGCTCGTGCGAGGTCGTGGCCCGGCGAGAGCGCCAGATACGTCGCGCCGTACACCGTGTCGAGTCGTGTCGTGAACGCCTCGACGGTGTCGTGGTCGTCGTGTCCGACGGAGAACTCGACGCGCGCGCCCTCCTGGCGGCCGATCCAGTTGCGCTGGCTGTCCCGCACGCCGTCGGGCCACCCTTCGAGGTCGTCCAGCCCGCGATACAGCTCCTCGGCGTAGTCGGTGATGGCGAAGAACCACTGGTCGAGGTCGCGCTGCTCGACGCCGGTCCCACAGCGCCAGCAGACGCCGCCGCCGTGGGTGTGGCTGTGATTGGCGTCGGTGATCGTCTCGCCCCCGTCGGTTTCCGGGGGCGTCTCGACCTGCGCGTCGGCCAGCACCGTCTCGCAGTCCGGACACCAGTTCACCGTCGCCGCGCCGTAGTCGACCAGTCCCTCGTCGTAGAACTGGGTAAACAGCCACTGATTCCACTGGTAGTATTCGGGGTCGCAGGTGGTGATCTCCCGGGACCAGTCGTAGCCAAAGCCCATCTCCCGGAGGTCGTCTTTCATCTGGTCGATACACGTCCGGGTCCAGGACTCGGGGTCCGTGTCTCGTTCGTAGGCCGCGTTCTCCGCCGGGAGGCCGAAGGCGTCCCATCCCATCGGGTGGAGCACGTCATCCCCGGCCATCCGTCGGTACCGGGCGTACGCGTCGGTGATGGCGTAGTTCCGGATGTGTCCCATGTGCAACGAACCGGAGGTGTACGGGAACATCCCCAGCACGTACGTCGGGTCCTCGGCGTCAGTCGGGCATTCGAAGACCCCGTCTCGCTCCCAGACCTGCTGCCAGTACTCCTGGACCCGCGCGTGGTCATATCGGCGCGACATTTGCTACGTTTTTCTGTGCTTGCCGCCCTCATCAGTGTTCGGCTAGGAAAGGTGGCGAATCGTAGTGAGACAGTGGTTGTGTACACCCAGAAAGGCCCCACGCATAGTTTGCTTGACAATCCAGCCAGGGTGGGACTGAAAGGGGCTGCCGTCTCGGCGAACCCCGACGACGAAAGCACCTACCGGGGCGTCGTTCGAGAGAGCGAAGCTCTCTCGTGATCACGAAAATCTCCGATTTTCGGACGACAGCGAGTCGCGGGAGCCGAGACGGCAGGGGCTTTCTGGCTGTTCGCATTCTATCAACTGCTGCGGGCAGAAACAAGTCCAGAGAAGGTTGTTCTCATCTCACTCCTCGCCGGACTCGTAGTGCTCGCCGGCGGCTTCGGGCAGGCGGGTCTTGCCCACCAGGGCGAGGACGACGATGACGGCGACGAACGGAATCGTCTGGACCAGCGAGTCGGGGACGGCGATGACATCGGCCGTCTGGAGGCGCAACTGGACGGCGTCGAGGCCGGCAAACAGCGTGGTCGACAGCAGCGCGCCGACGGGGTTGTAGTTGCCAAAGAGGTACGCGACGATGGCGATGAACCCCTTGCCGTTGACCATCGTCGGGCCGTTGCCGGTGAACTGTCCGATGTTGATCGCCAGCGCACCCCCGCCCATTCCCGAGAGAACGCCGGAGAGGAGTACGGCGGCGTAGCGGACGCGGGACACGTCGACGCCGGCGGTGTCCAGCGCCTTCGGGTTCTCGCCGGCGGCCCGGACCCAGCGGCCGAAGGTGGTGCGGTTCAGCACGTACCACGAGGCCGCCACGGCGGCGAACATGATGTACACCGCGGGCGAGGCGTCGAACAGCGCGCCGAAGAACGGGATGTCGGCCAGCGTCGGGACCGTTATCGTATCGAAGGTGCCGACGCTCCGGGTGTTGGGGCCGCCGTAGAACACCTGCGAGGCGAACGGCGCGAGGCCGAGCGCGATAAGCCAGACGGCCAGGCCGGCGATGATCTGGTCGGCGCGGAACTCGATACAGACGGCGGCGAACACCCCCGCGAGCAGCGTCGACGCGACGATGCCGACGAGGAAGCCGAGCCACAGCGAGCCGGTCACGTCGGCCCCGAAGATGGCCGCGAAGGCCGAGATGATGAGCAGGCCTTCGAGCCCGATATTGATGATACCGCTCTTCTCGGCGAAGATGCCACCGAGCGCTGCCAGCACGATCGGGACCGAGAGTCGCAGCGTCGAGGATAGCGTCGACTTCGAGGCCAGGACCCAGAATATCTGGCCGGGTGTCGACGCCGGCGCGAGGAGTCCGAACCCGGCAAGCACGACCAGTGTGAGGAACGCCGCGGCGGCGATAAACAGCCGGCCCGAAGCCGAGTGGAGGCGGTCCATGGCGCTGTCGTTAGTCATCGGCCCCACCTCCCGCGGTCGCGGTGGCCTGGCTGTCGGGCTCGCGCGTCGAGAGCCGGCGGCCGATGATACGGAAGAACTCCGGCATCGCGACGAACAGGATGATGAGCCCACGCAGGACACCGACGAGCTGTGGCGGCACGTTGGTCGCGAAGGCCACCACGTTCGAACCGGACTTGAGGACGCCGAAGAGGAGCGCGGCGAAGACGGCCCCGATGGGGTTGTTGCCGGCGAGGATGGAGACGGTGATGCCGTCGAAGCCGTAGCTCGGAATGCCGGTCTGGAACTTGCCGAGGGTCATCATCACGAACACGGCCCCGCCGATGCCGCCGAGCGCACCGGACAGCGTCAGCGAGGTCAGAATGGTCCGGGCGGAGTCGACGCCGCCGTACTCCGCAGCCGCGGGCTGAATGCCGGCAGTCCGCAGGTCGTAGCCGAAGGCCGTGTGTTCGAGCAGGTAGTAGACGCCGCCGACGAACACGAGCGCAATCAGGAGCGCGAGCAGCGAGAAATCCGTCCGCGGGTCGAACAGGATCGAGGGGAACTGCCCCTCGACGGGCAGCGTCCGGGTCTGTGTCGCCTGGCTCGTCGGGTCGGCGAAGTGGTTCCGGACGAGATACAGCGTCACCCGAACGGCGACGAAGTTGAGCATGATCGTCGTAATGACCTCGTTCGCGTCGGCGTAGGCCTTCAGTGCGCCGGGAATCGCGCCGTAGAAGCCGCCCCCGACCGCGCCGGCGAGCAGCCCGAGCGGGATCAACAGGACGAGCGCGAGCGCCCCGGAGACCAGCGAGCCGGCCCACAGCACCGTCAGTGCGGCCGCCAGCGCGCCGACGATGAGCTGGCCCTGCGTCCCGATGTTGAAGATGCCCGCCCGGAACGCTAAGGCCACCGAGAGGCCAGTGAACACCAGTATCGTCGTCTCCCGGAGCGTCGCCGCGAACTGCGCGTTCAGCGGCGACCACCCCCCGACGAAGGGGTCGCCCAGCGCACCGAGGAACAGCCGGTTGAACACGTAGAACGGGTCGTAACACAGCGTCGTGGAGCCGAACGTGAGCACCGGGGACCGACAGGTCGCCATCAGTCCCGCGACAGTAACGATGACCGTCCCGACGACGATAGAGAGCACCAGCGCCGAGAGGGCGATGAGAACCCGCTCGCCGACAGAGGTCTGGCCCAGCCTGATGAGTCGCTGTCGGTACTGTGACCACCGGTCGTCCGAGTCCGGCGTCGGCGGGTCGTCGCCGTTTTGCGACGGGCCATCGTCGCTCATTGGCGGCCCTCCCCGTCCGCCGCGATGGTCGGGACGGCGTCGGGTTGCTGGCCGGCCATCAGCAGTCCGAGCTGTTCCTCAGTCACGCGCTCGGGGTCGACGATATCGATGATCTCGCCCTCGTAGATGACGGCGAGGCGGTCCGAGAGCGACTGGACCTCATCGAGGTTCGAGGAGATGAGCAACACGGCCCGGCCCGCTTCGCGGAGTGCGTTGAGCCGGTCGTGGATGAACTCCATCGATCCCACGTCGACGCCGCGGGTGGGGTGGGAGGCGACGACGAGGCGGGGGTCCCGGGCGAACTCCCGGCCGACGACGAACTTCTGCTGGTTCCCCCCGGAGAGGGACTTCGCGTGGGCGTCGGCGTCCGGCGGCCGAACGTCGTACTCCTCGATTATGTCCTCCGCGTGGTCGCGCGTGTGGTCCCAGTTGATGCGTCCGTTCGATGTGTAGTCGGCCGCGTGCTGGCTCCCCAGCAGACCGTTCTCGACGAGGTCGAAGTCCATCACGAGCCCCCGCTCCTGGCGGTCTTCCGGGATGTAGGCCATCCCGGCCTCGATGCGCTCCCGGCGGCTGTCGGTGGTTCGGTCGACGCCGTCGTACGTGATCGTTCCCTCGTCGGGCAACTGGAGCCCGGTGATCGCCTCGACCAGTTCCGACTGCCCGTTCCCGTCGACGCCGGCGATCCCGAGCACCTCACCGGCCCGGACGTTGAGCGAAATCCCGTCGACCGCGCGGACGCCCCGGTCGTCCTCTACGACGAGGTCCTCGACGTCGAGGATCGATTGGCCCGGCGTTGCGGGGTCGCGGTCTAAGTCCAGCAGCACCTCGCGGCCGACCATCATCTCGGCCAGTTCCTCGCGGGTGATGTCGTCGGCCGGCACCGTCCCGACGTTTTTCCCTTCGCGCAGGACGGTGATCTCGTCGGCGGCTTCCATCGCCTCGCCGAGCTTGTGGGTGATGAAAATGATCGTCTTCCCCTGGTCCGTCAGCTCTTCGAGGACGCGAAAGAGGTCCTCGACTTCCTGTGGTGTGAGAACTGCCGTCGGTTCGTCAAGAATCAGGACGTCCGCGCCGCGGTACAGTGCCTTGAGGATCTCGACTCGCTGCTGGACGCCGACGCCGACGTCTTCGATGCGGGCATCGGGGTCCACGTCGAAGCCGTACCGTTCGGACAGTTCACTGACCTCTTGGCGGGACTGCTCGCGGTCAACGGTGAGTCCGAGCCACTTGCGGGGCTCGTTGCCGAGCGTGATGTTCTCGGTGACGGTCATCGGATCGACCAGCATGAAGTGCTGGTGGATCATGCCGACGCCTTCGTCGATGGCGTCGCGCGGCGAGTCGAACTGCTGTGTCTCGCCGTGGACGTTGACCGTCCCCTCGGTGGGCTGGTAGAGCCCGTAGAGGACGTTCATCAGGGTGGTCTTGCCCGCACCGTTCTCGCCGAGCAGTGCGTGGACCGTCCCCTTCTCGACCGCCAGATCGACATCGTCGTTCGCGACGACCCCCGGGAACCGCTTCGTGATACCGTCGAGGTGGACGGCCTGTTCCATACTCAGAGCGGTTATCCGCCCGTAGTTTTAACTTCACGGTTCCACAGGTCTGGCAAAAATATGCGGTACCTGCGTGTGGTTAGTGGGCCGGTTCAGACGTTGCCGGGGTCAGTCGGCACGCTGATGTCGCCGTCGATGATGCTCTGGCGGACCTCGGACACCTCGTCTTTGACGCCCTGCGGGATCTCCGAGCCGAGCTGCTGGCCGTACACCGCTTCGACACCGTTCTGTTCGAGGCCGAGCGTGTTCACCGCGCCACCCTCGAAGTTGTCGTTGACGACCGATTCGACCGACGTGTACACCGCGTTGTCGACGCGCTTGACCATGCTCGCGAGGATGACGTCGCTGAAGTTGTCTTTCGTGACCGACTGGTCGCGGTCGACGCCGATAGCGAACCGGCCCGCCTCCTGAGCCGCCCGGAACACGCCGGTCCCGGTGTTGCCGGCCGCGTGGTAGACGATGTCCGCGCCGGAGTTGTACATCGAGAGGGCCGCCTCCTGGCCGCCGGAGGGGTCGTTGAAGTCCCCGACGTAGGCCGTCTGGATGTCGATGTCCTCGTTCGCGTGCTTGACGCCGGCCTTGTAGCCGGCTTCGAAGCGGCCGATGAGGTCGCCCTCGACGCCGCCGACGAAGCCGACGTTCGTGGAGTCTCCCTGCGTGGAGCCGGCTCCGGCCGAAAAGTCCTGGCTGGACAGCCGAGCGGCCATCAGACCAACGAGGAACGAGCCCTGGTGCTCGCCGAACACGTACGAGCCGACGTTGTCCGCCTCGACGACGGAGTCGACGATCATGAAGTTCTGGTCCGGGTACTGCTCGGCGTTCTCCGTGAGGGCGTCCGCCTGCAGGAAGCCGATACAACAGACCAGGTCGTAGTCCGGGTTCGAGGACTGTGCGTACTGCTGCTGGAGGCTGCCGAAGTCCTGTACCGCTTCCGGCTGTGATTCGTCGTATTCGATGCTCAGCTCGTCCGCTGCCCTGATAATACCGGTCTGGGCCTGGTCGTTGAACGACCCGTCGCCGAGCCCGCCAGTCGCGTACACCATTCCGATTCGAGCGGCCGGCCCGCTATCGCCGTCGCCGCCATCGCTCCCATCGCTGTCGGTGTCGCCACCGTCGCCACCGTCGCCACCGCTGCCGTCACCGCCATCGCCACCGAGGCACCCGGCTAGCCCGATTGCAGTTGCGGTTCCCACACTACTGATGAACGTGCGTCTCCGTTGTGACATGTCCCACCAGCGGTGTGGATAGGCGTTAAAGACTTCGGTGTCACACATTAGCCACATCGGTGACAAACCATGGCAAGGCGGAGTCAGTCGGATTCTGCCGCCGACGCCGCGGGCATTTTATGTACTGGGTGTGAACGGCTGCCAATGACAGTCTGGTCGCGTTCACACAGCAGCAACTGGCAGGCTCCAAAGGGGCCCAACACGCGGTGACCACCGTCGTCTTCTGGGCGCTGGTCGCCCTCGCGACGATCACCGGCCTAGTGACGGCCTGGACACTCGGTGCGAACAGCAACTCGCCGCCCTTCGCACCGGCTATCGGCGCGAACGCCATCTCGACGATGCGCGCCGCCTTCCTGATCGGCATTCTCGCCGCGCTGGGCGCACTGACCCAGGGCGGGAGCATCTCGGAGACGGTCGGCGCTGGCCTCATCGACGGTGTCGCCATCACATCGCTCGCAGCCGTCGCCGGGCTACTGACCGCGACGGGATTCATGGCGTTCGGGATCTACTCGGGCTACCCCGTTCCGGCGGCGTTCGCGACGACGGGCGCGATGGTCGGCGTCGGCCTCTCGCTCGGCGGCGAGCCGGTCTTCGACACCTACCGCCGCATCGCCACCTTCTGGCTGCTCGTCCCGCCTGTCTCGGGGAGTCTGGCCTATCTCACCGCGACAGTGTTGCGCCGGGACGACATCCCCGAGACGGTCGGGGTTCCATTACTCGCCGGCGTCGTCGGTGGTATCGTCGCTAACGTCCAGTTGAGCATCATTCCGTCACCGGCCGGCACCGACCAGGGCTCGCTGGCCGGCTTTGCCGCGATGGTCGCCGGTACGGATGTCGCCGCCGCCGCCGCGACGCTGCTGGTCGCCGCCGGGAGCTTCTACTACATCCGGCTCCAGACCCAGGCCTCCGTCGACAAGGGTATCAAGACCTTCCTGGTCGTTCTCGGCAGCGTCGTCGCCTTCTCTAGCGGCGGGAGTCAGGTCGGCCTCGCGACCGGACCGCTGGAGAACCTCTACCGCGTCGAACTCGGCCTGCCAGGGCTGTTGTTGCTCGCGCTCGGTGCAGTAGGTATCCTCGGCGGTGCGTGGATGGGCGCTCCCCGCCTGCTACAGGCGACCTCCCGCGAGTACGCCCAACTGGGCGTCCGGCGCTCAATCGCCGCACTGGTCCCCGGGTTCATCATCGCCCAGGCCGCCATCGCGCTGGGCATCCCCATCTCGTTCAACAACATCATCATCTCCGGGGTCATCGGCGGCGGCCTGGCCGGTGGCTCCGCTGGCGTCTCTCGCCGGAAGATCGGCGTGACTGTCGGGTTCTGGCTCATCACACTCGTCACCAGCGTCGTGCTCGGCTACGGCGTGTATCAGGTTCTGGAAGCGGCCCTCGGCAGCCAAGCGTGAAAAGCTCCCGCGTGCTGTCCGGGTCGACGACTACCGGACGACCGTCACCGTCACCGGCGCTTCGCTGACGACCGCCGTCGCGACGGTCCCCAGCAACCGCCGGGCGATCTCGTTTCGCGTCCCGCCGTGGCCGCCCATCACCACCTGGTCCACGTCGGCCTCCTCGACGTAGCTCAGAATCGTCTCAGCGGGGTCACCGGTCTCGACAGTTGTCTCGACATGCCGGCCGACCTCGTTGGCCTGCTGTGACGCCCGGTCGACGAGATTCGCGGCCCGCTCGTCGGCGGCCTCTTGGCGGTCCGCGTCCGGTTCGAGCAAGCCGCCTTCGCTCATCCCTGTATCGATTGGAGCGACGACGTTCAACACCGTAATCCGGCAGTCGAACGTCTCCAGCGCGTAGGTCAGCGCCTCGTCGGCCAGCGGTGAGCCATCCAGCGGGACGAGGACGTGCGTCGGTGCCATATATTCTCTCTGGAAGGGAGCTATAAGTAGCCAGTGGCGAGACCCTGTCCCGAAGCGGCGACTAACTCACTGTGCTGGTCTGTCGGCGTTCGGACGAGTGGACGGACCGCTGTCGCTCACCTTCTTGCGTCAGAAAAATAGTCCATCCTGGATTCGAACCAGAGGAAGACTCGCTTCGCTCGTCTTCCAGGGCGCGAATCCACTAATCACGACGCTGTCGCTCACGGTTCGTTCGCGACAAGAGTAGTCCATCCTGGATTCGAACCGAAGCCAGACGTGCTCGCTGCGCTGCGCGCAACTGGCGGGGTTCGAACCAGTAATTACGATTTCGCGGCTCGCGAGTTTGCTCGCCGCAGAAATAGTCCATCCTGGATTCGAACCAGGGTCGAAGCCCCCAGAAGGCTTCAGGATTGGCCACTACCCCAATGGACTGTGCGCACTCTACAGTATCGGGTGCCCCTTTGTAAGCGTTGCGCGATTCATCGCCGCATGGCGTATGCCACCAGCTCTCAAATACGCTACCGGTCGAACGTCTCGGCGCAGCAGAACATCGACAGCGCTTTTTCCGGGTGCCGTTCACACTCGCGTATGTACGTCGGACGATTCGTCGTCGTAAGTCCCGAGGTCGGCGCGTACCGCGTCTCCTCGCGCTCGTTCCCCAACCGCCAGGCAGTACAGCGCGACGGTACGGTAACCGTCGAGCCGACGCCGGACGCTCCGGAGACAGACAACCCCTACATCTCCTACAACGGCGTGCGCGTCACCGAACGTGGCGCGGTCGTCGGCAACGGCTCCCACGTCGACCCCATCGCGGAAAAGCTCGAACTGGGCTATCCGGCGCGGGACGCCATCGCGGAGCCGCTCCTATCGCTGGACTTCGAGAAAGACGACTACGACACGCCGCGGGTCGCCGGCATCGTCGGCGTCGACGCGGCGGACCCGACGACGGACGCCGACGGCCCGGGCGCGGTCATCGGGACCGTCCGCCGGGACGCCCTGCTCGTCAAGGAAGTCACCGAGCCGACGCTGGTGGCGACCTACGAGGAGGACAGTCCGACGGCGTTCGATCTGGCCGCGACCGACGCCAGCGAGGTGGCCCGCGAGGTGTACGACCACGAGTACGAACACGCCGTCTGTTCGGCCGGCGTCGCGGGGTCGGCGGGCGCGTTCGACGTGGCAGTGTACAACGGGGAGTGAGCGGATAGCCGCGAACGCACAGCGGACACAAATACTGAGCCAGGACCGACACTCAAGACCCCACAGGGGGTAGACACTAGCAATGAAACTGGGTATACTCTCTGATATCCACGGCAATCGGGTGGCGCTAGCGGCAGTGCTTGCGGACATGCCGGCGGTAGATGGGCTGGTCTGTGCGGGCGACGTGGTCGGCTACAACCCCTGGCACGCCGACTGTGTGGATGCGATGCGCGGGCACACCGACGCGCTCCCGGACGGTGTTCCCTGGCCGACCGAAGCGGTCCCGACGGTGATGGGCAATCACGACCGAGCGGTCGCCGTCGAGACGCCGTTCGCGTTCAACGGGATGGCCCAGGCCGGCGTCGAACACGCCACGGAACAGTTATCCGACGAACAGATGGCGTGGTTGGCGGCGCTGCCGGACGAGCGACGGGTCTGTGACGACCGGGTGAAGGTCGTCCACGGCCACCCGGACGACCCGGACCACTACACGTTCCCCGAGGAGTTCGGCCCGGACCTGCTGGGCGACGAGGACGTGCTCGTGATGGGCCACACACACCAGCAACACCACGAGGTGTACGACGACGGGATCGTGATGAACCCCGGCAGCGTGGGCCAACCCCGCGACAGGGACCACCGGGCCGCCTACGCCGTGCTCGACCTCGCTGACCTGGCTGTCGAAGAGCACCGCGTGGAATACGACACGAGCGCGGTCATCGACGCGGTCGAGGACGCCGACCTTCCGCGGGAAATCGGCTTCCGGTTGACGCAGGGTCGGTAGTCAGACAGGGCAGGGGTCGTCCGTCGCCGGCAGCCTGCAGATACTGCAGCGGGAGGAGGGGATTTATGTCCGTGACCGCTACTGTGTGGTGTGGAGTCCCCATTCGAGGTCCTCGGAATCACGCCGGACGCCGACGACGGGGAGATCGTCGACGCCTACCGCGAGCGGGTGAAGGAGGCACACCCCGACCAGGGCGGATCGGCGGCCGAGTTCCAGGCGGTGAAAACGGCCTACGAGCGACTGCAGAACGGCTACGAGCCCGGGGACCCGCTTCCGGACGAGACGCCGGAGCCCGAACCCGAGAGCCCGCCGGAGCCGGACGACCCGATGGTGGAGTTTCTCAACTTCGAGGTGCTGGAGGACCACGGCTGGGCGCTCGAAGACGAGGACCTGTTCGGGAAGGCCGCCGAGGCGGATCTGCGCTCGGCCGACTTCGGCCGGTTCTACGTCGACCCGAACGACACGCTGCTGGAAGCGGCTGAGAAGAACGGCTTCGCGTGGCCCTTTGCTTGCCGCGGCGGCGCGTGTACGAACTGCGCGGTGGCGGTCGTCGAGGGCGAGATGCCGTCGCCGGCGAGCCACATCCTCCCGCCCGAACTCACCGAGAAAGGGATTCGACTGTCGTGTATCGCTGCACCGGTTTCTGACGACGCAAAGATCGTCTACAACCTGAAACACCTCCCCGAGGTCAGCGAACTCCTGCTGCCCGCGAGCCGGTTCGAGCAGGCCTCCTCAACCGATTAAAAGCTCGTACTGTCGGCTGTAAGTCCGTAGAATTTCGCCGCCTGGAATATCTTGCAATAGTTACAGCCGACAGTATCAGAACACGTCCTGTACGAGCGAGAGGGCCTGTTCGCGGTCCTCCCACGGGACGAACACGGAAACTGACGTTGCGGACGTAATGACGTCGTAGAGGTGGATGTGGGCGTCAGCTAGCGGTTCGACGACCTGGTGGGCCAGCGCCGACTGGCTGGGGTCGCCGCCGGTGACGCGGATGACAGCGATCTCGTCTTCGACGGTGACCGACGAGAGCGTCTCGTCGTCGACGATGCGGGCGTGCAGCAGCGCCTCGGCCTCCTCGGCGTCGTTTTCGTCGACGTAGAACGTCAGCGAATCCATCCCCGAGGAGTTGGCCTCGATGTTGATCTCCTCGTCCGCGATAGCACTGGCCAGGTCCGCGAGGATGCCCGGGCTGTTCCGGATGGCGCGGCCGGCGACGGTCACGCAGGCGATGGGCTGTTCCTGCAGGTCAATGAGGTTCTGGAACTCGCCCTCGATGGACGTCCCACCGGAGAGCAGGTCGCCGTGCTGGTAGTGGACGACGCGGACCCCCAGGTCTTCGGTCTTGTACGACAGCGCCGACGGCGCGACCACCTCGGCCCCGCGGAACGACAGCGAACGGAGCTCGTCGACGGAGATTTTGCCGACGTTCCGAGCGCCTTCGACGACGCGCGGATCCCCGGTCATGACACCCTCGACGTCGGTGACGATGACGACTTCGTCGGCGTCCATGTAATCGCCCATCATGACGGCACTCGTGTCGGAGCCGCCACGGCCGAGCGTCGTCACGTTGCCCTGGTGGTCCTCGGCGAGGAAGCCGGTGATGACCGGGACAACGTCCTTGAGTTGGCCGGCCAGCGCGTGGGCGCGCTTCTGTGTCTCCTCGACGTCGACCTCGCCGTACTCATCGGTGATAATCGGCCAGTCTTCGCTGCCGGGTTCGAGGAAGACAGCCTCGATACCGCGGGCAGCGAGTGCCCCCTTGAGCATCCGGACAGAGGTCCGCTCCCCCATCGAGACGATCTCCGCGCGGTCGGCGGAGTCGGCGTCGTAGTTGATCTCGTCGAGCAGTTCGTCGGTCGTGTTGCCCATCGCCGAGGCGACGACCGCGACCTCGTGGCCCTGCTGGACGGCCGCGGCAATCGAGTCCGCGGCCCGGTTGATGCGGTCGCCGCTGCCGAGGCTCGTCCCACCGAACTTGGCGACTACGCGCATGCTACCACCGCGTCCATGTGTACGTGAGTCATTGCCCTCGCGTTATCCGTCGCTCGGGATAACTGTGTTCATCTGTTTCCGCACCGCACTGCCGGCAGGGCCCGGCAGATTCCGTCGTGTGAAGACCTGCTGCCGCGGAGGCGAGCGTCACTCGGAGCGTCCAACTGCCGGCGACACACCGTTTATTTGCATGGGGTTCCCACACACATACATGGATATCCGCGACGCTGTCGAGGACGACGCCGAGCGACTGGCCGCCCTCGCCGACGGGCCGCCGGACGTAATGCGGAACCTCGTCCACGACCGCACCGTCCGCGTGGCCGAGGCCGACGACGAGATTGTGGGCTTCGTGAGCTTTGACGCCGAGCGTGGGACCGTCCACGTGACGCAACTGGCCGGGTCGAGCGACGCCTGCGAGGAACTGCTTTCCGACCCCATCGAGTTCGCTCGCCGGGAACATATGTCAGTCGAGTTGCTTCTCCCGGAAGACGAATCAGAAGTCCGGGCCGCTGTCGAGGCGGTCGGATTCACCTCCACTGGAAACGGTCCCCGGTTCGACGGGCAGGAGACGACGCGATACCGGTTAGAGCCGGAGCGAGCGGAGCACTGACTGGCGTCACTGGACCGAGAGCCGCCACCCGAGCGTCGCACACAGTCCGAACCCGAAGGCGTTGAGCGAGCCGTGGAGCGCGACCATCGTCGAAATTGTCAGACCCAGCGAGCGGCCGGTGAACGTCGACACCCCGTAGCCGAGCGCGAGCGCCATCGAAATCGGGAGCGCCACGGCCGCGATGCCGAGCAAGAGCCCCTGCAGTTGGGGACAGGTGGGGATGACACGGCTCAAGACGACAACGCCGAAGGCCGCGACGGCGACGGTGAAGACACTCACTGCGACGACCTCCACCAGCGGCGAGAAGGCGATACCGACCGCGATGAGCGCCGGCCCGACGAGGATGACACCGACGGCGGTACGGAATCCTCGCGAGTGGTCACCGAGGTGTCGGCCGGTCAGTCCTGCTGCGACCGGGAGGACGAACCCAGCGTAGTGGAAATGGACCGCGGTCAATCGAATGATGACGCGATCGAACCAGAACGTCAGGTCGAGGTGAGCCAGCAGAAGCGCGATTGCACCAACTGAGACGTAGGCGAAGCCGGCGTCGATAGCCGTCTCCGGGAGCGTCAGGCCGTCCCGAAGAGTCCGTGCGAGCGCGGCAAGTCCGAGGAGGCCGGTGACGACCAGCCACGGCGTTGCGAGCGCGGCGGCCAACGGTGTTGGTGACGGGACGACCAGTGATACCGCGAACAGGAGTGCGCCGACCGGCTGGAGCCAGATGGCTGTGGTCGTGAACCGATTCTCAGGCATCTGAAACGCCCCGATCACCGCCGTTCGGAGCGCGAGCGGGACCAGCACGAGCGGCGCGAGTGCAAGCGCCCGCTCGATAGCGTCCAGTTCACCGGTAGCCGTCAGCGCCAGCCAGACCGCCGTCCCAAGCACCGCGCTCAGGTCCGCCACGGCGACGTCCCCGATGGCCGGCTGGGCGACGCTATCAACTTCCGGTTTTCGGGACCTAACGACGCGGTCGCTCATCGCGGCGGGAGCCGGTCGAGCCCGCGGACGATGCGTAGCTCGTCGGGCGTCCCGTCGCCAGCAGTCTGGTCCTGCGTGAACGTCCCGCGGTAGCCGAGCATGTGGCCCACAAGGTCGTTCTCGACGGTCGCGGTGACGTGGTACCGGTCGTCGTCCTCGTCGTAGCGATCACGGACCTCAACATCGGCGGCAAGCGGTCCCGGCAGGGGAACGTAGCGGTTGCCCAGGCGGGCCCACTGCCGGCCGCCGGCGACCACGAGCGCCCCGTCCTCGACCCGCGGATGGAGTTCGCTGGCGATCCGGCCGTGTGTCCCCAGAAAGTCAAGCAGCCGCTCGGCCTCGGCGTCCCAGACGGTCAGCGAGTCAAACAGGCGAGTGGTGTCGCCGAAGTCGAAGGCGCGGCGGGTCGTCATGGCCTCGTGGCCGCCCTCAGTCGTGTAGGCCACCGTCGTCACCGAGAACGGCACGTCCTCGCCGGCTTCGGGAAACAGCATGTTCTGCGTCGTCATCGCGTACAACGCCGGAAGAACCAGCGTCCCACGGGTGATGTCCATCTCGCCGCGGCCGACACAGACCGTCCCGTCATTGGGGGTGAGACTGTAGCGGTCGCGGACCTTCGGATGGAGGTCGGCCGCGGCCTCGCCCAGCGCCCGCTCGTAGACGCCCGTCACAGCACCACCCGCACCGGTAGCATCCGCAACGTAATCGGCGGCTCGACGGCAGCGCCCAGTCGTACCGCACCCCGGGTCTGTGCGTCCATTGGTTCGCTGTTCCCGGGGCAGATGGATATTTCTACTGGGTAGAAGACGGGAAAATACCGAGTGGAGAGCCGGCACAGTCAGTTTCGGCCAGAGAGTCGAGCAGCGCCTCGCTGCTGGCGGCCCGTTCGCCGACGTTACTTCTTCGAACGGAGTTTCCGGTAGAGATACGCGACACCGAGACCGCTGGCAACCAGCGCCGGGACCAGCGGCGCGTCGGCGGCCTTCGATACCTGTCGCCGAACCGTCTGCGTGACTGACGACGGCTCTTCGATGAGGTCCAGCACGGCCTCAGTGCTGTTTGCGACTGGTTCCGGTTCGTTCCCGGCCTCGGCGGCCGCCTCGGGGTCTTTGAGCAGGTGGCCCGTGGTCAGGCAAACGACCGACTCATCGCTATCAACCTCGCCCTTGCGCCGGAGTTTCCGGAGGCCGGCGACGGAGGCGGCCGACGCCGGTTCGACGCCGACGCCTTCCCCGGCGATGTCGCGCTGGGCTTCGGTGATTTCCTCGTCGGAGACAGCCACTGCGGTCCCGCCGGTCTCCCGGATGCCCGGCAGTGCCTTCGGCGCGTTGACCGGATTGCCGATGCGGATGGCGGTCGCACGGGTCTCGACGTCCTCCCAGCGGCGGGTGTCCTCGTACCCTTCCTCGATGGCCTCGACCATCGGGGCGGCTCCCTCGGCCTGAACGCCGGTGAGCTTGGGCACCTGGTCCTCGGTTATTGCGCCGGCCTTGACGAGTTCGCGGAAGCACTTGTACAGCGCCGCGGTGTTGCCGGCGTTGCCGACCGGCAGGACGATGCGGTCCGGGTACTCGCCGTGGTCGGCGTAGAACTCCTCCATGATCTCCAGCCCGATGGTCTTCTGACCCTCCAGGCGGAAGGGGTTCAGCGAGTTCAGCAGGTAGGCCTCGCCGCGGGACGCGAGGTCCTGCACGATGTCGAGACACTGGTCGAAGTTACCGTCGACTTCGAGGATGCGCGCGCGGTGGAGGCTCGCCTGCGCGATCTTGCCAGCCGCGACCTTCCCTGCGGGCAGGAGCACGAGCGTCTCCATGCCGCCGCGAGCGCCGTAGGCCGCCAGTGCGGCGGAGGTATTCCCCGTCGAGGCACAGGCCAGTCGGTCGACGCCGACCTCCTGAGCGACCCGGACACCGACGGTCATGCCGCGGTCCTTGAACGAGCCGGTGGGGTTCATCCCCTCGTGTTTCACGCGGAGCGCGTCCACGCCGATGTCGTCTTTCAGGCGCGGCATCTCGTGCAGCGGCGTGTCACCCTCGGGGAGCGTGACACCCTCTTCGAAGGGCAGGGCAGCGTTGTACCGCCAGACCCCCGAGCCATCGAACTCGTCGAAGGTCGGCAGGTCGGCGTAGCGGACCTCGAGCAGGCCGTCGCAGTCGTCGCAGGTGTAGCGAATCGCGTCGAAGGGAGCGAACGTCTCACCACACTCGATACAGGCCAGCCAGACGCCGTCGTCGGCAACCGGCGGCACGTCGTCGGTGAGTTGCAGGTCAGCCATTGTCGGGACCATGCTCCCAGTGGGCAAAAGTCGGACGGTTGTCGGCCGTACCGCCGGCGCTCACGGCGCGGAGGATATCACTCGCTGGGGCTGGCGTCGAACTCGTCGATACGGTGATGGACCGCGGCAGTCCACTCGTCGAGGGTCTCGTGCATCAACTCGCGGGCCTCAGACAGGGGTGTCGCGGTGTACTGGTATACGTGGCCGCCGCCGTCGAGCAACCGTCGTTTCCGCGTCGCGAGCCCCTTCTCGCGGAGCGTCGACAGCGACCGGTTGACGTTCGAGCGGTCCCGGCCGAGTTCGTCAGCGAGTTCCTCGACAGTGCTTGCTGGTGTCTCAAGCAATGTCTGATACGTCCGTACCTCGTGTTCTTGAACACCGAAAACACAGGCCATCACGTCCGAGAGCGCCGGTTCGTCGTCGACCATCAGGTCGTGAAACTGATCCGGAGACGGGTTGACAGACATACCCCTCTGTATTATTCCGACCCGGATAAACTGGGTCGTTACCTCAACCTCACCGCGGCGAAACCATTGCTGTCCCGCGTCCATCTGGCTCCGAACCGTCGCCGGCGGCTCAGAAAGCCTATCGTGGAAACGGTTTCCAAATATATCAAGTAACCCATATTTCTAAGGAGGGGCCGCCAGCTATCAGGACTCCAGCAGCAACTAGTACTGTGAGCCATATTGACAAACGCCTCGAAAAGGGCGCTGTTTCGGGTGGAGAATTACCAACTGCGGAATTAGAGTTGGTACAAAGCACGTTCCTCCTCATCTAAATGTCGTAGCGAGTTACAAATCAAAAGCATTAACACTCGCCGACATATGTCACTTAAAAAGAAGTAATCGGATCTCTCTTCGTGGCGTCCGAGCTACGGTGAGGATGCTAATACTTCCCGATCCTAGAAACCAATGAATTACAGGAGTTTCGCCCATCTCAGTGCCGACACGCAGGAGTGGATCGCTGATCTGCCAGACGACCTGGATCTGATCGTCGGAATACCCAGAAGCGGGATGTTAGTGTCAAACTTACTCTCGCTGCATCTCAATCTCCCGATGACGGATATCGACGGTCTCCGGGATGGGAGACTCCTCCAGACGGGGGAGCGGTACGACGGTGAGTTCGATATCTCGGAGTTCTCGAAGATACTGGTCGTCGACGACACCGTCTACACCGGGAACGCAATGACCGACGCACGGTCGACAGTTGGCGGCTTTCGCCTGTCCGCCGACGTGTACTACGGAGCCGTGTACGTGGATAGCGGCTCCGAGCGGTTCGTCGATACGTACGCTCAGACCCTGGAGTTCCCGAGGGTGTTCGAGTGGAACATGATGCACCACGATTTCCTCGCGAAGTCCTGCGTCGACCTGGACGGCATCCTCTGTCGCGACCCGACGCCCGAGGAGAACGACGACGGGGCGAAATACCGGGAGTTCATCGCGACTGTCGACCCGATCTGTGTTCCCTCGGTGGAAATAGGGAAGATCGTCACCTGCCGGCTGGAGAAGTACCGTAGCGAGACCGCCGCCTGGCTCGACAAGCACGGGATCGAGTACAACGAACTGGTCATGATGCAGTACCCGGACAAGGCCACGCGGGTCGCCGCGGGCAACCACGGCGAGTACAAGGCCGAGGTGTACCAGTCCTCGGAGGCGAAGTTGTTCATCGAGAGCTCACACTCCCAGGCGCGGACGATAGCCATGCAGACGAGTAAGCCCGTCTACAGCAAAGAGCAAAACCGGATGCTCCAGCAGGGGTATCTGAACCGCGTCGCCAGAAACGGCCGGATGTCCATCGAGGCCGTCAAGTCCGACCCCCTCAGATACGTCGAACAGTTCCGGTCCGACCCCGTCGACTTCGTCAAGCGGGCCTCGTCAGTCTTTTTCTGACTCGCGGGGGTCGCCCACCACAGCGGGACGCGCTCAGCCCAAACGCTAACTCCGAGACACCCGTGGGTCCGACCATGACCTCGGCACCGCTGGCAGAGACGACCGCACTCGTCACCGGCGCGAGCGCTGGCATCGGCGCGGCGACCGCCCGAAAACTGGCAAACGACGGGGCGGACGTGGCGTTGGTTGCCCGCCGGGAGGACCGCCTCACTGAACTGGCCGACGAAATCGCCGCCAACCACGGCGTCGACACCCACGTCATACCGGCCGACGTCAGCGACCAGGCGCAGGTCACAGCTGCTGTCGAGTCGACCGTCGACACCCTCGGCTCACTCGACGGCGTCGTCGTCAACGCCGGCGTCGGCCGCGGCTCCGACGTGGAAACGCTGTCCGACGAGCAGTACCGGACGATGATGGGCGTCAACGTCGACGGCGCGTTCTACACCGCCCGCGAGTCACTGCCCCACCTCCGGGAGGCCGCCGGCTCGCTCGTGTTCGTCGGCAGCTTCGCCGGCCAGTACCCACGGCCGTTCAATCCCGTCTACGCCGCCACGAAGTGGTGGCTCCGCGGCTTCGCTCACAGCCTCGCCGGTCAGGTCGGCGACGACGACATCGGCGTCACCGTCGTCAATCCCTCCGAGGTCCGGTCGGAGTTCGGCTCCGAGGAAGGGACCCCGTTCAACGAGCGGTTCGAACCGGGCGAGGTGACCGAACCCGAGGAGGTGGCTGATGCCATCGCTTTCGCCATGCGACAGGAGCCTCCGACGACAATCAACAGCATCGACGTGTTCCGGCGGGACAAGTTCGGGCACTTCTAGACAACCACCTTTTTTACAGGGGCCTCGCGCTCGCCGCCGGCGAGCGATCAACCCCCGCACAAAAACGTGGGCGAAAAAGGCGGAATCGCCGCGTCGCGGCGATTCCGGGAACCGCGGCCGAAGGCCGCGGACACGCCGCACACCTATCGCTAGACAGCCCTACTCTTGCTCAGCCAGCCACACCAGCAGCCCCTTCTGGGCGTGCAGGCGGTTCTCCGCCTGGTCCCAGACGACTGCGTTGTCCGACTCGATGGCGTCGTCGGTGACCTCCTCGCCGCGGTGGGCGGGCAGGCAGTGCATGAACGGCCGGTCTCCGAGCAGGTCCGTGGTAATCTGGAACCCCTCGAAGTCTTCGAGCTTCTGGCCGCGCTTGTCTTCCTGGCCCATGCTGACCCACACGTCGGAGTACACCACGTCGGCGTCGGCGACGGCGGCCTCGGGGTCGTGGGTGGTCTCGGGCGCGTTGCCGAAGGCGGCGGCGCGGTCGGCCACGTCCTCGGAGATGCCGTAGCCCTCGGGAGTGGCGACCGTGAGGTCCAGTCCGACCATCGCCGCGCCGATGACGAAGGACTGGCAGACGTTGTTGCCGTCGCCGACCCACGCCACGGACACGTCCTCGAAGTCGCCGAACTGCTCGCGGACCGTCAGCAGGTCGGCGAGCGTCTGGCAGGGGTGGGCGTCGTCGGTCAGCCCGTTGATGACCGGGACCTCGGCGTACTCGGCCAGTTCCTCGGCGTCCGCGTGGTCGAACACGCGGGCCATGATGAAATCGACGTAGCGCCCGAGCGCGCGGGCGGTGTCCTTGACCGGTTCACCGTGGCCCAGGTGGATGTCATCGGGACCGAGGAACACGGCGTGGCCGCCCAGTTGCGTCATCCCCGTCTCGAAGGAGACTCGGGTCCGGGTCGACGGCTTCTCGAATATCATACCGAGCGTCTGCTGGTCCAGCAGGTCGCTCGGACTCCCCTCGCCGTGATCGGCCTTGATGGCCGCGGCGCGGTCGAGGACGGTCGCCAGTTCGTCGGTCGTGAGGTCGTCGACGTCGAGTATATCCATGTCAGTCCTCCAGCAGGCGTTCGGTCGCGGTCTCGAGCACCGCGACCGAGCGGTCGTATTCATCGAGCGGGAGGTGCTCGTTCGGTGCGTGGTCGAGGTCGGAGTCGCCGGGCCCGTAGGTCACCATCGGACAGTCCCACGCCTTCGCGTAGACGTTCATGTCGCTGGTGCCGGTCTTGCGAAGCAGCGTGGGGTCGCCCTCGTGCTTGCGGATGGCGGCTCGGAACGCTCGTGCGGCCGGGGTCCGGGGGCTCTGCATCACCGGTTCGACCTTGTCGTCCCAGTTGACCGTGCCGTTCTCCAGGTACCCGTCGGCGAGTTCGCGGATCTCGTCGGTGCTGTACTCCGGCGGGACCCGCAGTTGGACGTCCATCGTCGCTTCGACGCTCAGCCCGTCGCTCGACGTGCCGCCCTCGAACTCGACGGGCTTGCAGGTGACACGCTCGAAGACCGGGTGCCACTCGTCCGTGGCGAACTCGTCGTCGACCGCCGACCACCAGTCGATAGCGTCCTGAATCGCGTTGTTCTCCGGGCGCGAGGAGTGGCCGGACTCGCTGGTCGCGACGTAGGTTCCGGCCAGTAGCCCGCGGTAGCCCAGCGTGATGCCCTCCCAGCCGGAGGGTTCACCGTTGATGACGGCGCCGGGTGCGGTCTCGCGGTCCTCGACCAGATAGCGGGCCCCCTTCGAGTCGATCTCTTCGCCGACGACGCCGACGAAGGAGGCCCCGGTGCGGACGGCCGCGGCGGCCATCGCACACAGCGGCCCCTTCGCGTCGACGCTGCCGCGACCCCACAGCACGTCGCCCTCGTCGGTCTCCTCGACGCGGACCGGGATATCGCCCGGGACAGTGTCGATGTGGGAGGTGAGCAAGACGCCGTCGTCCGCGGGCGCGCGGACGTTGCCGACCTCGTCGAGCCACGCCTCGCGGCCGTGGGCCTCGAAGAACTCGACCAGCCGTTCGGCCGCCGCTTCTTCGTCGCGGGAGACCGACGGCGTGCGGACGATTGCTTCGAGCAGGTCGCGGGCCTCGGTGTCGGCCTCGCGGCTCGCGGCTTCGCTCATCCCACCACCTCCGCCATCGCGTCGACGACGGCGTCGGCGTGGGCCTCGTCGATGGTCAGCGGCGGGAGCAGACGCACGACCGTGCGCCCGGCCGGCAGCGCGAGCACCTGGTGGTTCAGGGCGAGTTCCTTCAGTGCCGCGTTCGCGCCGCGGCCGACCTCGACGCCGATCATCAGGCCCTCGCCGCGGATGTCCCGGACATCGTCGCCGATGGCCGCTTCCAGTTCGGTCAGGAGGTAGTCGCCCATCACGGCGGCGTTCCCTGGCACCGAGTCCTCGATGATAGTCGACACCGTCGCGCCGGCGGCCGCCGAGATGACCGGCCCGCCGGAGAACGTCGAGGCGTGGGAGCCGTAGTCCTCGGCGATCCAGTCCCGGCACAGTGTCGCCCCAACGGGGAGACCGTTGCCGAGCCCTTTCGCCGCGGTTATCATATCGGGTGCGACGGCGGCCCGCTGGGAGTTCCACAGCGCACCGGTCCGGCCCATCCCGGTCTGGACTTCGTCGAAGATGAGCGCCGCGCTGGCGTCCTCGGTGATCTCCCGAGCGGCTTCGAGGTAGCCGTCCGAGGCCGGGTTGATACCGCCCTCGCCCTGGACCGGTTCGACTATGAACGCGGCGGTGTCCTCGTCGACGGCCTCGTCGAGCGCCTCCCTGTCGTCGTAGGGGACGAACTCCACGTCGCCGATGAGCGGCTCGTAGGGCTTCTTGTACTTGTTCTTCCACGTGGTCGCCAGCGCGCCCATCGTCCGGCCGTGGAAGCCCTGCATCGTCGCGACGATCTTGGAGTTCCCCGTGGCCGACCGGGCGAACTTCAGCGCGGCCTCGTTGGCCTCGGTCCCGGAGTTACAGAGCCAGGTCTTGTCGATGGGGTCCGGTGCGGTGTCGGCGAGCAGGTCGTACAGCGCTGTCCGTTCGGCGTTCGGGTACGACGCCTGGACGTACGTGATCTTCTCCAGCTGATCGGTGACGGCGCTCTGGACCGCCGGGTGGCCGTGTCCCAGCGGGACACAGGCGTAGGACGCGCCCATGTCTAAGTACTCTGTGCCGCCGTCGTCGTAGACGTAGGCACCGTCGCCACGTTCGATCTCGATGGGTTTCTCGTTGAAGACGAATCCGCTCATTGTTCCTCCGTCGCTGTCTGGTCTGTGTCCTGTTCGAGTGCGCTCGCATGCACGTGGGTCCCGCCGCCGTCGAGCGCCGAGAGTATCGGCTCGTCGGCGTTGGCGTCGGCCACCACGACCTCGGGTGCGCCGCCGTCGAGCGCCTCCTCGGCGGCCATGGTTTTCCGGCCCATGAAGCCTTCCGCGGCGGCTTCGAGGGCGTCCCAGTCGGCGGCCGTCTCGACCGATTCGATGAGCGTCGACGGGTCGTCGGGGTCCGCGTAGACGCCCTCGACGTCGGTCAACAGCACCAACTGCGCGTCGAGTTCGGCGGCGATTGCCGCCGCCGAGCGGTCGGCATCCGTGTTGACGGGAATGATCTGTTCTCGCGGCTCGTCGCCGCTCGAATCTTCCGAGGCGCTTCGTGCCTCGCTACCCGCCATCGGCGGTGCCGCGACGGGCGTGTACCCGTCGTCGAGCAGCGTCTCCAGCAGGTCGCCGTTGACCTGCTTGATGGTCCCGGAGTGGTCGCCGCGGCGGATCTTCTTCTTGCCGTCCTCGACGACCCGCACCGCGGACTTCCGCGGTCCGTAGAGCAGTTTGCCGTCGACGCCGTTGAGCCCCACCGCGTCGACGCCCTCGCTCTGGAGGCCCGCGACGAGCTGGGTGTTCAGGTGACCGAAGGCCATCTCGAACACCTCCATGGTGGTCTCGTCGGTGAACCGGCCGACGACGCCCGACGGCGTCTCGACGTATTCGGGCTCGACGCCGAGTCGTTCGAGCGTCTCGTCGACTTTGGTGGAGCCGCCGTGAACCACGACGACCCGCTCACCATCGGCCACTAACGATGCCACGTCCGCAAGCGCCCCCGCGGGATCGACCGCGCGAGCGCCACCGACTTTGATAACGACTGTCATAGAAAATCACTCCAGGGGTTACGGTGCGCCGACGGGGTGGAGCCCCTGGAACTCCAGGCCCGCCGTCTCTTCGATGCCGAGGGCGACGTTGGCCGCGTGGACCGCCTGGCCCGCCGACCCTTTCATCATGTTGTCGATGGCCGAGAACACGACCAGTCGCTTGTTGCCGGGGTCGAGCTCGAAGCCGACTTCGGCGCGGTTCGTCCCCGCGACTGACTTTGGCTCTGGGTAGCGGTAGACGCCACCGCCGCCCGCGACGAGTTCGACGAACGGTTCGTCCTCGTACTCGCCGCGGTAGGCTCCCCAGAGGTCGCCTTTCGAGACGCGCTGTTCAGGAAAGACGTGACAGGTCGCGCTCGCGCCACGGATCATGTCCACCGCGTGGACGGTGAAGGACACGTCGATGCCGAGGAACTGCTGGATCTCGGCCTCGTGGCGGTGGCCCGTGGGCGCGTACGGGCGGACGACGCCCGAGCGCTCCGGATGCGAGGATGCCTCGCCGCCGCCGGCCCCGCCCTCGCTGGAGCCGACCTTCACGTCGACGACGACCTGCTCGTCGCCGGAGAGGATGTCGGCCTCGAACAGCGGGAGCAGGCCCAGGATGGTCGCCGTGGCGTTGCAGCCGCCGGAGGCGATGAGGTCGGCCCCTTCGAGGTTGTTGCGGTTGAGCTCCGGCAGCGCGTACTCGCTCTCTTCGAGGAGTTCAGGCCGCGAGTGCCCGTCGTACCACTCGTCGTACTGCGCTTCCGAATCGAGCCGGAAGTCCGCCGAGAGGTCGACGACCGTGCCGGCGGCCTCCTGGAACGCGTCGATCTGTTCCATCGAGACGCCGTGGGGCGTCGCGGCGAACAGCACGTCGACCGATTCCAGGTCCGCCGGTGAGGAGAAGCGCAGGTCCGAGTGGCGAAGGTTCGGATGGGAGTGGCCGATGGTCTTGTTCTCCTTCGAGCGGCTGGTCGCCTGCGCCAGCTCGAACTCGGGGTGGCCGTCGAGGATGCGAAGCAGTTCACCGCCGGTGAACCCGGAGCCGCCGACGACGCTTGCCGTATACGTCATGCTGTCACCTCGGCATCGGCTTCCGTCGCCGCCTTCTGCTCGAGCCAGTCGACGACCTTCGCGGGCACGTCGACGTCGGTGACCTCGTTCAGCGCCTTGAACTCGACGGTGTGGTTGACCTCGTGGACCGTGTAGTCCTCGAACTCACCACTTTCTTCGTCGATGCCGACTTCCATGAGGTCGATACCGAGCAGGCCGCCGCCGACCGCGTCGGAGGCCTTCTCGACCAGTTCCAGCGCGCGGTCGTCCAGTTCGAACTCGTCGGTTTCAGCGCCTTTGGCGGCGTTGGTGAGCCAGTGGTCCGAGGAGCGGACCATCGCCGCGATGGGCTCGCCGTCGACGGCCAGCACGCGCATGTCGCGGCCGGGCTTGTCGACGAACTCCTGAACGTAGAAGATCTTGTGCTCGTAGTGGCCGAGCGTCTCCTTGTGTTCGAGGATGGCCTCGGCGGCCGAGCGGGAGTCGATCTTCGCCATCAGGCGACCCCAGGAGCCAACGACCGGCTTGAGGACGCAGGGGTAGCCGAACTTCTCGATGGATTCCAGCGCCGCGTCCTTCGTGAACGCCACGTCGGTGTTCGGCGTCGGCACGCCCGCGGCCTCCAGCGCGAGGCTGTTGTTGACCTTGTCCGCGCAGGTGTCGGCGACCTCGGGGCCGTTGACTACGGGGACACCATAGGCTTTCGCGAACTTCGTCGCGTACACGCTGCGGCTGGTCGCCAGACAGCGGTCGACGACGATGTCCAGGTCCTCGAAGGCCTCGGGGGCCTCATGGATGTTGAACTGCTGTTTGCGAACGTCTATCTTCTCGATCTCGTGGTCGCGCTCGCGCAGTTCCGACAACAGGAGCTTCTCGTCCCGGCGGATGCGCGAGTAGAGGAGCCCGACTTTCATACTGAGTCCTCCGTGGGTTCGCGGCTCGCGGCGTCAAACGCCACGGGCGTCACGTACGGCGTCGAGCGCCGCGCCACCGCGAACACCTCACTCACCCCAGTCCTCTTCGAGCTCGGGTGCGCTGTCGAGCTCGACGGGGTCGGCGCCGACGACTTCCAGTTCGGCACCGCAGGTGGCACAGTCAACGATCTCTCCGACTTCGAGGTTGTCGTGCAGGGACACGTCCGCCCCGCACTCGATGCATTCTGCCATTGTAGTTCATCCTGTGACAGGGATGCACTTAAAGCCTTCGAACATATCAGAATAAATTTACTACACAGACTGCACTCTAATGGTATGAAAAGCCTAAATCCGCCACGTTACTGAATTGTATATCAGAATTATGGTATAATTGTCCCACGAGGGGACGGTGGTCGCTCAGACATATCGGCCCACCTCCGTCTGGCGGCGGTCAGCCGCCTGTGAAACCGCTTGCCGGCGGTCAGTCAGTGCCTCGCTGTCTGCCGCAAGCACGTCCTCGGCCACCGACACCTGCTCGGCGACGGCATCGGGGGCCGGGCCACCGCGAGAGTCCCGCATTGCGACACTTTCGGTCGGGTCAAGCGCGGCCGACAGCGCCTCCCGGTCGACGTACGCCGACAGGGGCTCGCCCAACACGTCCTCGGCGACGGCCGACAGCGCCTCGTAATCGGGCGCGTCTTCCTCGGGCCCCAGACCGGCGGCGGCCTCGGCGACGACCTCGTGGGCCGTCCGGAACGGCACGCCGGCCATCGCCAGCAGGTCGGCCACGCCGGTCGCCGTCGCGAACCCGTCCGTGGCCGCATCCGCCAAGGTTTCCGCGGGCCAGTCGGCGGTCGCGACCGCGCCAGCAGCCACGGCCACGCTCTCGGTGACGCTGTCGATGGCGTCCCAGGCGTGGCGACCCGCGCGCTGCAGGTCGCGGTTGTACGCCCGGGGCTGGCCCTTCAGATTGGTCAGCAGGCCGTTCAGCCCGGCGACGGCGTCACCCGTCCGACCGCGGACCAGCTCCAGCGTGTCGGGGTTCTTCTTCTGGGGCATGATCGAGGAGGTCGAGGCGTAGTCGTCGTCGAGGTCGACGTGGCCCTTGCTCGCCATCACGACCACGTCCTCGGACAGCCCCGACAGATTCGTCGCCAGCGTCGCGACAGCGCTGGTCGTCTCGACGAGGAAATCCCGCGTCGCCGAGGCGTCCATCGAGTTCTCGGCGACCCCCTCGAACCCGAGCAGGGCCGCCGTGCGCTTGCGGTCCACGTCGAAGGGCGTCCCGGCGAATGCGGCCGACCCGAGCGGGTTCTGGTTGACGCGCTCGTAGGCGTCCAGCAGGCGCGCGGTGTCGCGCTGGAGCGCCTGCTCGTAGGACAGCACCCAGTGAGCGACCGTGGTCGGCTGGGCAGGCTGGAGATGCGTGTAGCCGGGCATCACCGCCTCCTGTTCGGCGCGAGCCACGTCGATGAGTTGCTCGCGGGCACCGACGACGGTTTCGATGAGGTTCAGAACATCCTCACGCAGGCGGTAGCGGATGCAGGCCGCCACCTCGTCGTTGCGCGAGCGAGCCGTGTGCATCTTTCCGCCGTCCGGGCCGACGCGCTCGATGACGGCGCTCTCTATCGCCTCGTGTACGTCCTCGCCGTCGGGCAGCGCACCGTGGCCCGCGTCTTCCACGTCCGCGAGCGCGGCCAGTACCTCGCCGGCCGTCTCGCGGTCGATGATCTCCTGTTCGGCCAGCATCACGACATGGGCGCGGTCGACGGCCAGGTCGGCCGCGAAGATGCGCTCGTCGTCCGACAGCGAGGAGAGGAACGACCGGGCCGGCCCGCCCGCGAAGCGGTCACGGCGGACGACCGTCTCGTCGTGGTCGTCGGCGTTTGCCGTCTCGTGGTCCTCGCCGTCGCTCATGTCGTTACTCCCCCGTGTCCTCGCTTGCGGCGTCGCCGCTGCCGTCCGTTACGGCGGCCCCTTTCTTCGCGTCCTCGAGAATCTTGTTCGCGAGGCGGGACTGGAAGCCGTGGTACTTTGCGACGCCTGTCGCGTCCTGCTGCGTGATGCCGCCGGACACGTCCTCCTCGTCGAAGGAGGCCGCCGACTCGCTGTAAACGGCGTAGTCGGACTCGCGCGAGACTGGGCGGCAGTGGCCGCCTTCGAGTTTCACCGTGACGGTCCCGGTGACGCGCTCGTTGGTGTCGTCGATGAACGCTTCGAGCGCGCCCGTCAGCGGTGCGTCGACGAGACCCTGGTAGGCCTTCTGTGACCACTCCTGGTCGACCTGTGCCTTGAACTGGCGCTCCTCCTGCGTGAGGACGAGGCCCTCCAGCGCCTCGTGGGCCGTCAGCAGGACGGTGGCCGCGGGGTGCTCGTAGTTCTCGCGGACCTTCAGCCCGAGCATGCGGTCTTCCATCATGTCCGTGCGGCCGATGCCGTGGGCACCCGCTTGCTCGTTGAGTTGCTCGATGAGTTCGACCCCACCGAGTTCGTCGCCGTCGATGGCAACCGGGACGCCGTCCTCGAACTCGACCTCGACCAGTTCGGCGTCCTTGTCGGAGGGGTTGTCGGTCCACTTGTAGATGTCGTCCGACGGGATAGTGCTCGGGTCTTCGAGTTCGGAGCCCTCGATGGAGCGGCTCCAGAGGTTCGTGTCGATCGAGTAGCGGCCGCCGTCGCCGCCCTCGACGGGCAGGCCCTTCTCCGCGGCGTACTCGTTCTCCCATTCGCGGGTCAGTCCGAGTTCGCGCACCGGCGCGATGACATCGAGGTCGGAGTCGCGCCAGACGGCCTCGAAGCGGAGTTGGTCGTTGCCCTTGCCAGTACAGCCGTGGGCGACGGCCGAACAGCCCTCCTCCTCGGCGACCGAGAGAATGGCCTTGGCGATGACCGGGCGCGCGAGGGCGGTCCCGAGCGGGTAGCCCTGGTAGTCGGCGTTGGCCTTGACGGCCTCCATACAGAGGTCCGCGAACTCCTCGGTAGCGTCGACGACGTGTTGTTCGACGCCCAGCGCCTCGGCGGTCTCCTCGGCCTCCTCGAACTCGTAGTCGGGCTGGCCGACGTCGACGGTGACGCCGATGACCTCGTCGTAGCCGTACTCCTCTTTCAGCAGCGATACGCAGACTGTCGTGTCGAGCCCGCCCGAGAAGGCGAGCGCGACGGTTCCGTTTCCTTCTGGCATGGATGTGTTCTGGATTGGTTCCGTGGTGTGCCTGTCGGTTTCCGGTCAGGCGCAACAGACCGAGGATCCCGTCGAACCGACGACGACGGCGTCTAGCGACGAAACGAACCTGTCGAGTGAAGAGTAAGTAGTAGTGGGCCTAGAAACGGCCCGGTCGTCGCCGCCGGCGTGGGGAGAAACGGAGAGACCCCTCGCTGCCCGCAGCGAGCGTCGTGGAGAGAGGGGTCCGCGTCATGTACTTTCTGCTGTGTGATTCGAGTACTAATAGTTTCCGTGTTAGCAGTAGCGTGTGCACGGTTCACAGGCACATGGGCTCAGCAGCCATCGCGTCGCCGTAGCGGCACACAGACCGGCGTGTATCGAGCTTTAAACAGTGTATTCGCTGTCTCGTGCTATCGGCCGGCGTCGGCGGTATCGGACCCGCTGCTGCCGGTCGGTGGCTCGGTTTCCCCGCCGTCAGTGGCCGTCTCGTTGGTCGGGGTAGCCTCACTGTCGACGGACCGCTCGTTCATCGGGGTCCGCTCCCGCTCGGCTCCGGGACGGTCGTCCGTCTCGGATCGGTTCGCCGCGTCGCCACCGCGGTCGCCGGCAACGCCGGGTCGAGCCTGCTGTCCGACGTTCGGACCGGCGATACCCTGTGCGATAGCGGCGACTTCCGGCCCGCTTAATTCGCTCGCGCGCTGTGAGAGGGTCTTAATTGCCGCCGCGTTGATACCCCTCTTCTCCAGCGCTTCGGCGGGGAGCTGGCTGGCGGTCTCGTTCGTCTCGTTCGCCAGTCGCTGGACGTTCTTCGTCTCGGCGTGGAGCTGTGCGGCCTTCGCTCGGTACTCGCCCTCGCTCATCGAACCGTTCTGGCGGGCTTGCTCCAGCGCCTGCTTGCGCTGTTGGAGCTCCGAGAGCCGTTCTTCGGAGTCGTTCAGCTGGTCAGCGACGACAGCGGCCTTCGCATCGTCGGTGTTCGCCTGTGCGACGCGGATGCCGAACGTCCGGGACTGGACCTCACCGTCCAGTTCAGCTTCCTGCACGCTGACGACGCCCGCCAGCTGTGCGCCGGGGGGCGTCGCGTTCTCATCGGCCTGTTCAGTCACCGTTTCAGTCTCCTGTGCCATCGTTGCGGCGGGCACCGCGGCGAGCGTGCTCACCACGAGCAGCGTTGCCAGCAATACCGGAGTGGCTCGTCTCATTATATTCATTAGTTGACCACCGAACACCCTATAAATAGGAGTCAGTGGTGCCGGGTTAGCGCCGATTAAGCCGAATTAAAACCGCAATGCTGCGGTCGTATCAAGTCGTAGGTTGCGGTGAACGGTCGGTACCTTTATTACCGTGTTTCGCCGCCGCTGTCGGTTCCGCCGCCCCCGTCACCGTCTCCACCAGTCACGTCAGTGTCCGGCAGCGTCACCACGTTCTCACGGCCGATACGGAACGTCTCGACCTTGTCTTCGTCTCGCAAGCCGCCGATGACCTGGCTCGTCTTGGCGTCGGTCCAGTCGAGTTCGCCGGCCACCTGCTGCTGTTTGAGCCGCCCGCTGTTCGATTCGAGCAGTTGCAGGACCTGCTCCTCGTTGCTCAGGAGTTCAGCCGGCGGTGCGCCGGCGTCGGCGTCCGTCCCGGCGGTGGGCTCCGCTTCGGAGTCGTCCGACCCGACCATCGACGCCGGCGGTTCGGCCGGCTCACCGCCGCCGAGGACGCCGTACCGTCGAAGGGCATACGCTGCGGCGGCGATGCCGACCAGCGCGAGGACTCCGCCGACGAGGAGTGCGTTCGATTCGTCCTCCCCGCCAGTGGTGTCCTCTGGACTGACGACCACTCGTGGCTCGTTGTCCCCGAACTCCTCTTGACCGCGCCAGGTGACGGAGGCGTTGCCCCGTTCGTCGGCCTGTGGCGCGACGGAGTCAGCCTGGTAGTCCGCCGGCCAGCGCACGGTTAGCGAGGTCTCGCTATCGAGGAACAGCCCCGAGAGCGAGTCGCCGATCTCGATGCGGTCGTCGGAGACGGCGGCGAAGTTCGTCCACTGGAATCGGTAGGTGATGACGCCGTAGGTCTGGCCGAACGTCTCCTCACGTGCGCTCACGGTGACGTTCTCGACGGCCATCTCGCGGCCGGTCGCGTTCTCCGCGGCTCCGGCCGTGCGTTGCATCCGGTTCCCGAAGCGGTCCGTGTACGCCGACGGGTTGGCCTGAATGTCCGCCCGCAGGTCCTCGAAGGCCTGCGTGGCGTTGTCGTCGTCCAGCCGAATCCGGTAGGCGACCGTCCAGTCAGCGCCCCCATCCGGTCCCACGTCAGCGGTCATCACGACCACGTCAGCGTCGACAGACTGCTGTTCGAACCCGCCGAGACCGACCCCGGTCGCTGTCGGTACAAGCAGTGCTGTTGCGACGATTACGACTACCAGCGTTCCAGCGCTCCGGCCCATCCTACTGCGGCTATCCCCTCGGTAGGTATATCGTTTATTGCCGATTGTGTGACCTGATACTCAGCGGCCTTACATCCCATGCCGTTCGGTGGTCGGGGCTGAATCGCCAGCCCCATGGCCACAAGGGGTTTGCCCCGCGAGGGAGTCCTGTCGGGCATGGATAGAGCCAAACTTGACGTTGACACCCTGCTGAAGATTGTCCTCGTCCTCATCGTGGTCTGGCTGGTGCTCGAAGTACTCGATACAGCACTCGGGCTGTTGACTGGCCTGCTCGGCATACTACAGCCGTTCCTCGGCGTGATCCTAGTCGTCCTCATCGTCCTGTGGCTGCTCGACCGGCTGTAGGACCGCGCTCTTTTTGCCCGCAGCGGGCGAGCGCCCACTGTGTACAGCATCAACGTCCCGCTCCCGTCGGCAGTCACGTCGCTGGCGACCGACCTCGCGGCCGACCTGCCGCTCGCACAGCGTCGGGGACGGGGCGAGCACACGCTGGTCGCCAAGCGACTGGGTGACGGCGACCACGCGGCCTACGCGCGGCTGGAAGCGCAGGGTCGTGAGGCGCTTCGCGGCCAGCCGGCATTCGAGGCGAAGGTTTCGGGCGTCGAGCAGTTCGAGACGGCCGTGACCGGTCCGTCGCCAGTGGTGTATCTCGCCGTCGAGAGCCCCGGACTGGTCGCCCTGCACGAGCGACTCTGCGGGCGGTTCGACCCCGTCGACGAGATGGAGGGCGACGCGTACGTCCCGCACGTAACCGTCGCCCGCGGCGGAGACCGCGCCGCGGCCGCGCGGCTGGTCGAGCAGGATATCGAACCGATCCGGTGGACGGTCGACGAACTCTCGTTCTACGACGCCGACCGGAGCCAGCCGGTCAGTCGGGTGTCGCTACCGGCGTAGCGCTGGTCGGTCGTCTGGCCCGGCGCAATAGCGAACAGGCGGCACGCGTCGGTCCCGGCGCGGTGTGCCGCGCAACCGCGAACCGCGCAGGGTCGTGGCTACGTCACAGCGGCGGTGGGTCCGGCTTCGGATATAAACGGTTGGACCGAAAGCAACGCTTTTGGAGCGGCCTGTCATCCACTACAGATATGGATTACCGCGAAGTCGACAGTACGTCCGAGTTCGTCTGCCGACTGGAGCACGGTGCGGACTGGCGCGCCCAGATCGAGGCCTTCGCAGACGAACAGGGCATCGACGCCGGCTTCTTCTACGGGCTTGGGGCGGTCCAGGACGCGGAACTCATGTTCTACGACCAGGACCGAACCGAATACGACTCGCTAACCTTCGACGAACCGCTGGAAGTCGCCGCCTGCATGGGCAACATCTCGCATCTCGACGGGGAGCGGTTCGCCCACACCCACGCCGTTCTCTCGCGGCCCGACGGCGAAGCGGTCGCCGGCCACCTGAACGCCGGCACCGTCTGGGCGGGCGAGCTGTACGTCCGCGGGTTCGACACGGAGCTCCAGCGAGAACACGACGAGCCGACCGACCTGGACCTCTGGAACATCTAAGATGCGGGAGGCCGACGAACAGTACTTCGAAACGCTCGAAACCCAGCTTGAGTCCGCCTTCGACGTCGCCGAACGGGCCAAAGAGCGCGGCGGCGACCCGAAGCCGGAAGTCGAGATCCCGACCGCGCGCGACATGGCCGACCGGGTCGAGAACATCCTCGGCATCGACGGCGTCGCCGAGCGGGTCCGAGAGCTAGAGGGCGAGATGTCCCGCGAGGAGGCCGCGCTGGAACTGGTCGAGGACTTCGTCGAGGGGACCGTCGGCGACTACGACAGCCGCGAAGGGAAGGTCGAGGGGGCGGTCCGGACCGCCGTCGCCCTGCTGACCGAGGGTGTTGTCGCCGCCCCAATCGAGGGCATCGACCGGGTCGAATTGCTGGAAAACGACGACGGGACAGAGTTCATCAACGTCTACTACGCCGGCCCGATTCGCTCCGCCGGCGGGACCGCACAGGCCCTCTCGGTGCTGGTCGCGGACTACGCCCGCGCGCTACTGGGCATCGACCAGTACAAGGCCCGCGACGAAGAGATTGGCCGCTACGCCGAGGAGATCGACCTCTACGACAAGGACACCGGCCTGCAGTACTCGCCCAAGGAGAAGGAGACGAAGTTCATCGCCGAGCACATGCCCATCATGCTCGACGGCGAAGCGACCGGCGACGAGGAAGTCTCGGGCTATCGGGACCTCGAACGCGTCGACTCCAATTCACCTCGCGGCGGGATGTGTCTCGTGCTGGCCGAGGGGATTGCCCTGAAAGCACCGAAGATCCAGCGCTACACCCGGAACTTGGACGAGGTCGACTGGCCGTGGCTGCAGGACCTCATCGACGGGACCATCGGCAAGGACGAGGCCGCCGACGAAGAGGACGACGCAGGCAGCGACGACGCGAGCGAAGGAGCCGACGACGACGCCGGAGACGAGGGTGACGAGCAGGCTGGACCGCCGCGCGTCGAACCCGCCGACAAGTATCTCCGGGACCTCATCGCCGGTCGCCCGGTGTTCTCCCACCCGTCGAAGGCGGGCGGGTTTCGGCTTCGCTACGGGCGGTCGCGCAACCACGGCTTCGCCACGGCAGGCGTCCACCCGGCGACCATGCATCTGGTCGACGATTTCCTCGCGACCGGCACGCAGATCAAGACCGAGCGGCCGGGGAAAGCCGCCGGCGTCGTACCGGTCGACACCATCGAGGGACCGACGGTGCGCCTGGCCAACGGCGACGTGCGCCGTATCGACGACGCCGAGGAGGCACTGGAAGTCCGCAACGGCGTCGAGAAGATACTCGACCTCGGCGAGTACCTCGTCAACTACGGGGAGTTCGTCGAGAACAACCACCCGCTCGCGCCGGCCTCCTACACCGTCGAGTGGTGGGAACAGGACCTCGACGCCGCGGGCGCGGACGTGCAGGCGATGCGGGACTCGCCCCACATCGATCTTGCCGACCCGAGCGCCGAGGAAGCCATCGAGTGGGCGACCGACTACGACGCGCCGTTGCACCCGAAATACACCTACCTCTGGCACGACGTGAGCGTCGACCAGGTGTGCGCGCTCGCCGACGCCGTCGAGGACGCACGGGTCGCACAGACCGACGGCGCGTACGCCGACCCGGAGGTCGACGGCACAGCGGGCGAGACGTACAGCGACGACGGCGCACTCGTCCTGCCCCGTACCGACGCCGTTCAGGAGACGCTGGAACACCTGCTCGTCGAGCACACCCAGCACGAGGACACGATTACGGTCACCGACTGGGTGCCGCTGGTGCGGACGCTGGGGTTCTCCCGGTCGCTGGAGCGCGACTGGACGCGCGAGGACCTCTCCGAGCACGCCCGGACCTACGGCGACAGCGAGTCACTCGACGCAATCGGGGTTGCCGAGGACGCCGAGCGCGAGGACGGCCAGAACGCGATCAAAGCGGTCAACGAGATCGCGCCGTTCGAGGTTCGGGAGCGCGCCCCGACCCGCATCGGCAACCGAATGGGTCGCCCCGAAAAATCCGAGCGGCGGGACCTCTCGCCGGCCGTCCACACGCTCAGTCCCATCGGCGAGGCCGGCGGCGCACAGCGGGACGTTGCCAAGGCGACGAAACACGCCGACGGGATGAGCGACACGCCCGGCCACGTCGAGGTGGAAGTCGCCCGCCGGCGCTGTCCCGACTGCGGGACCGAGACCCATCAGGCTGACTGTCCCGAGTGCAGCGGGACCACCGAGCCGGTGTACGTCTGCCCCGACTGCGAGGCCGAGGTCGAACGCGACGAGTCCGGCCGCGCGGAGTGTACGCGGTGTGAGACGCTCGCCTCGCCGACCCAGTACAAGGTGCTCGACCTGCAGGAAGCGTATCGGGACGCCCTGCAGAACGTCGGGGAACGCGAGACAGCCTTCGAACAGCTGAAAGCCGTCAAGGGCCTCACCTCCGAGGAGAAGGTGCCGGAGCCGATGGAGAAGGGCATCCTCCGGGCGAAACACGACGTGTCTGCGTTCAAGGACGGGACGGTCCGCTACGACATGACGGACCTGCCGGTGACCGCAGTGCGGGCCTCGGAACTGGACGTCTCCGCCGAGCGACTCCGGGGGCTGGGCTACACGGAGGACATCCACGGCGACCCGTTGACCCACGACGACCAGCTGGTCGAGCTGAAGGTCCAGGACATCGTCCTCTCGGACGGCGCGGCCGAGCACATGCTCCAGACCGCTCGCTTCGTGGACGACCTCTTGGAACAGTACTATGGCCTGGAGCGGTTCTACGAGTTCGACGACCGCGAGGACCTCGTCGGCGAACTCGTGTTCGGGATGGCCCCCCACACCAGCGCGGCGACGGTCGGGCGCGTGGTCGGCTTCACCTCCGCCGCCGTCGGCTACGCGCATCCGTACTTCCACGCCGCTAAACGGCGGAACTGCGACGGCGACGAAGACTGCGTAATGCTCCTGATGGACGGCCTCCTGAACTTCTCGAAGTCGTATCTCCCGAACCAGCGCGGCGGGCAGATGGACGCGCCGCTGGTGATGTCTTCGCGGATCGACCCCAGCGAAATCGACGACGAGGCCCACAACATGGACATCATGGAGACCTACCCGCGGGAGTTCTACGAGGCCACCCGCGAGATGAAAGACCCGACCGAGGTCGAGGGCATCATGAAGATCGCCGAGGAGACGCTGGGGACCGACCGCGAGTACACCGAGTTCCGCCACACCCACGACACGGCGAACATCGCCGCCGGGCCGGACCTCTCGGCGTACAAGACCCTCGGATCGATGGAGGACAAGATGGACGCCCAGCTTGAGATTTCCCGCAAGCTCCGGGCCGTCGTCGAGAGCGACGTGGCCGAGCGCATCATCGAGTACCACTTCCTGCCGGACCTCATCGGGAACCTCCGGGCCTTCTCCAGACAGGAGGTCCGCTGTCTGGACTGCGGGGAGTCGTTCCGGCGCGCGCCGCTGACCGGCGACTGCCGGGAGTGTGGCGGCCGGGTCAACCTCACCGTCCACGAGGGGTCGGTCAACAAGTACATCGACACGGCCATCCGCGTCGCCGACGAGTTCGGTGCCCGCGACTACACGAAACAGCGGCTCAAGATTCTCGAACGGAAAATCGAGTCGGTGTTCGAGAACGACCACAACAAACAGTCAGGCATTGCTGACTTCATGTAGGACGGTCGCGCGGGCGGAAGGGTACGTGTTCGCGTCTGCATTTAAAATTGGTTCGTGTTCTCAGTTCCTTGCAATCCGAGCGAAGTATATTATGAATACTGATAGAAGGCGAGGCAAAGGATGGACCGAGACGTGCTGGTCATCGACGATTCAGTCGACCGCCAGGTGTACGAGAGAGGCCTCAGCCCGGGATACAGCTACACGCTGGCCGAGACAGCAGACGAAATCGCGTCCTCGTTTGCTCGGTCGGACATCGTTGTCTACGACCATGGACGGGCGGGGATAGCGTTTCAAGAACTGAAAGAGACGGTACAGAACACTGACGCATCGCATTACGTGATTGTCGTGACCGGGGCGGAGCCGACGCCGGAGCTCCTGCCGCTCCCGTGTGACGATTACCTTCGGAAGCCGGTCGACGGGGCGACGGTCGGGCAGGCAGTCGACCGGGCGATGGCGCTCCCGAACGGTGACCTCCGAGAGGCGATGTCGCTAACGCGAAAAGTACACGCGCTTGATTCGGCCCAGTCGGGTAGCGAACTCGAGCAGAGCCGGGCGGTCCACGACGCGCGTCGGCGGCTCCGCGAACTCGCGAGGCCGGAGGTCCTGTGTGAGATCGAGCGGATTGACGCCGATGTCCTCTCCGCTCACCTCGACCTGATACGGGGGGCCACTGACGAGCGGCAGGCGCCGCGGGCCGACGGCGGAAAGACCGGCGGCACCCGTCTGGAGAACGAAGATATCAGTCCATGGAAGTTCCGGGAGGCGGTCGAGAGCGCAGGCCATGCCGTGGTGTTCACGGACCGTGACGGCGTCATCGAGTACGTCAATCCGGCGTTCGAGGAGTTGACCGGGTACGCCGCGTCCGACGTCATCGGCCACACGCCGCGGGTCCTCAAGTCGGGTGAACACGACGACGCCTTCTACGAGAGCCTGTGGGACACCATCGGTGCCGGCGATGTCTGGCGGGGCGAACTGGTCAACGAGCGTCCCGACGGTGAGCGCTACGTCATCGAACAGACGATTGCGCCGCTTCCACGCGGCGGCAAGCCGCGCGGCTACGTCGCTATCAACACGGATATCACCGAAAAGCGGCGGCGTGAGGAGAAAATAGAGGCGCTACACGAGGCGACACGGGACCTGCTCAGCGCTGACAGCCCGTCGGCGGTTGCCGCCGAAGTCGGCGCGGCCATCGAATCGATTCTGGAGTTCCGTATCAACGTGATCCGGGTCCTTCGAGACGGGGAACTCCAGCCGGTTCACGTCAACGACAAGGCCGAGGAGTTGCTAGCGGAGCGGCCGACATACGACGTCGGCGAGGGGTTCCCCGGCAAGGTCTTCGAAGAACAACGGGCGAGAATCTACACGGATATCCGTGACCACGACGGCGGCACAGCGCTTGAACCGGTCGTCTCGTGGCTGTACGTCCCAATCAGCGATTACGGCATCATCAGCGTGGGACAGACGAACCCGGACGCGTTCGATGAGACCGACCTGAACCTCGTCCAGATCATTGCGAGCAACGCGGAAATCGCCTTGCAGCGGTTGCAAAAGGAGCGGGAGCTACAGCGGGAGAACGAACGGCTCGAACAGTTCGCAAGCACCGTCTCACACGACCTCCGGAACCCGCTACAGGTCGCCAAGGGGACGCTGAGCCAGCTCGATGAGTGTCCCCCCGGAATCGACCGGATGCGCCAGGCCCACGAGCGGATGGAAGAAGTCATCGAAGGCGTGTTGACCCTGACCCGGCAGGGGAATCGCGTCGAAGACCCAGCACCGGTCGACCTCAGTGCGGTCGCGCGTGCCTGCTGGACCCACGTTAGCTCCTGTGAGACCGAACTGGTCGTCGAGGCTGACAGTATCATCGTCTCAGGGGATGACACCCGTCTCAAACACCTCTTCGAGAACCTGTTCCGGAACGCCGTCACACACGGACAGGCGTCGACCGTCCGTGTCGGGGCACTCGACAACGGGTTCTACGTCGCCGATGATGGAGTCGGTATCCCCCCGGAGGACCGCGACGGAATCTTCGATAACGGCTACACGACAAGTGAGGACGGCACGGGGCTTGGCCTGACAATCGTCGAGGAGATCGCGCACGCACACAACTGGGCCGTGTCTGTCACAGAGAGCGAAACGGGTGGTGCCCGATTCGAGTTCGTCGCTGCCAACCAGTACAGGGATGAGTGAAACAGAGGGCACGCGCTTCGAGGCGCTGTTTGAACACACCGACGACGCTGTCGCCGAGGTGGAGTTCGTCGACGGGGAGCCGATACTCCGGGCAGTGAATCCGGCGTTCGTCGAGCTGTTCGGTGTTGACAGCGAACAGATACGCGGGGAGCCACTGACCGAGTATGTCTCGGCAATCGAACACCGGGATGCCGGGACGGAGCGCGAGGACAGACCGGCCGATACCCGACTGCAGCAGGGGTCAGTCACGGGGCAGACAGCCGCAGGTACCGGGCAGTTGTACTGTCGGGTCGTCCCGACGACGGCGGGGCGAGCGCTGGCGATGTACACCGATCTGACCGAAAGACAGCAGCGGGAGCAACACCACCAGGTGCTTCACCGTGTACTGCGTCACAATCTCAGAAACAAGCTCGTTCCCCTGCTTGACGGAACGGAGACGCTGTCGACGGAACTCTCGGGCGACCTCGGCCGGCAGGCGTCCCTGATGGCAAGGGCGGCGAGGGAACTGGCCGAACTGAGCGAGATGGCCGGCAAGATGGAGTACGTGATGGACTCGGCCGCGACGACGGAATCACGGACGGACATCATCGAGAGCGTGCGGTCTGTCCTCGAGGAGTACGACGACACCGCGATAGATTCCCTTTCCGTCGAGGCGTCCGAGGCGGTGGTCGCCGCCGACGACCGGCTGGAAATCGCGCTGGCACAGCTCATCGAGAACGGAGTCAAACACACGGACGGGGAGCTGTCGGTTACGGTTCGGCGCGAGCAGGCGGAAGCGGTAGTCGAGATCAGCGACGATGGCCCGGGGCTGCCGGAGAACGAGTGGGCGGTGCTGTTCGGCGACGAACCGATAACGCAACTCAGACACAGCACCGGTCTGGGGCTGTGGCTGACGAAGTGGATACTGGACTGTCACGGCGGGGAACTCTCCTATAACAGGCGCGACGGGCGAACGACGCTCACGCTTCGGGTGCCACTCGCCACGGAAGTCACTGTCGCCGGAGACGACCGGAGCCGGATCTCTCAGGGCGACTGACGGGCGCGTGACAGCCGTCCGACGGGTGTTTTTGCCTGTGGCGGTCCTGTCACGGGTATGGCCTCGTCCCGCGATTCAGCGCCGTTCATCGACTCCGGGGACCGGTCGGGGACCCCGTTACCATCGCCCCGACAGACGCCCAGCACGATCTATCAGATTCAGATCGCGCTACTGCGCTCGCAGGTGGCAACACTGGAAACCGCGCTCGAACAGGAGCGCGAGCACCGCCAGGCCGTCGTCGACCGGTACGAGCGCCTTATCGACGGCAAATAAACCGCAACTGGCTGTCGGAAAATGCCGCTACGTGTTACTCGTCGCCGAGTTCGACGTAGGTCGTCTCGATGATGCGGCTGTCGGCGTTGAGCCGCTCGATGATGTCCTGTGGCGGCTGCTCGTCGAGGTTGTAGACGGACAGGGCCTCGCCGCCGATGGTCTCGCGGCCGTTGAACATCCCGGCGATGTTGATGTCGGCCTCGCCGAGCACCGTGCCGATGAACCCGATGGTGCCCGGCTCGTCGCGGTTGCGGACGACCAGCATGTGGCCGTGGGGGACCGCCTCGATACGGTGGTCGTCGATGCGGACGATGCGGGGCTCCTCGCCGCCGAACTGGGTCCCACAGACGGAAACGGACTCCTCACCGTCGGAGACGGTGACGGTGATGAGGCTCTGGTAGTCCTCGGAAGTTCGGGTCTTGGACTCGGTCACGTCGATGCCCCGGTCTTGAGCGATCTGCGGGGCGTTGACGGCGTTGACCTGGAGATCCGAGGGCGCGAACACGCCCTTCAACGCGCTGGCGGTGACGTACTCCACGTCCTCCTCGGCGATGTCGCCCGCGTAGGTGACCTGGACTTCGGACATGTGGCCGCCGAACAACTGGACAGCGATGCGGCCGGCGGTGTCGGCGAGGTCGAGGTACGGCCCGACCTGTTTGAACGTCGCTTCGTCCAGCGACGGCGCGTTCAGCGCGTTGGCGACGGGCTGGCCGTTGGCCGCGGCGATGATCTGGTCGGCCGTGGAGGTGGCGACGTTCTCCTGTGCCGCCTCCGTCGACGCGCCCAGGTGGGGCGTGACGATGATGTCCTCGACGTCGAGCAGCGGGCTGTCATCGGGCAGGGGTTCCTCGCCGAATACGTCGAGCGCTGCGCCCTTCAGGACGCCGTCCTCGACGGCCTCGGCCAGGGCCGGTTCGTCGATGATGCCGCCGCGGGCGCAGTTGACGACGTAGCCGCCTTCGAGTTCAGCGAGCTCTTCCTCGCCGATCATATTCTCCGTCTCGGGGGTCAGCGGCGTATGGATCGTGATGAAATCGGACTTCGCGAGACAGTCGTCGAGGTCGTCGACCAGCTCCGCGCCGAACTGGTCGGCGCGCTCCTGGCTGATATAGGGGTCGAAGGTGACGATGTCCATGCCCAGGCTACCAAGCCGCTTGGCGACCTGCTGGCCGACGCGGCCGAATCCGACGACGCCCAGCGTCTTGTTGTTGACTTCCGTACCCAGGAACTCGCCTTTGGCCCATTCGCCGTTCTTCAGGCGGTCGTGGGCTTGCGGAATGGAGCGTGCGGTCGCAAACGCCATCGCGACAGAGTGTTCCGCGGCGGCGCGGACGTTGCCCTCGGGGGCGTTGGCGACGATGACGCCGTGGTCGGTCGCGGCGTCGATGTCGATGTTGTCCACGCCGATACCGGCCCGGCCGACGATGATGAGGTCCGGCGCAGCCGCAAACACCTCCTCGGTGACTTCGGTGCCCGAGCGGACGATGAGCGCGTTCGCGTCGGCCACCGCATCGAGGAGCGCGTCGCCCTCGACCTCGTAGGCTGTTTCGACATCGTGGCCCGCCTCACGGAGTCGGGTGAGACCGGCGTCAGCGATAGGATCCGTAACGAGTACCTTCATATCGAGTCGAACTTACTGGGGCGGCATAACGCTTGTTTTCTCCGCCCGAGCGAGTGCACACGATCACTCGATACGGAACAGCCGCGCCGCTGATAGGGTATCCCGCTGGATGGAACCGTTCGGCAAAAACGAACCGACAGACAGCGACCTATCGCCAGGCCGGCAGTGAGGCAGCGTCCGAGAGCGGCGTTGTGAGATAGGCGTCGTCTCGGGTCACGTCAGCGACGATGAACTGGTCCGTTGGACCCTCTTCGACGGACGCCATGATGTCTCCGTCCGCGGCCATCTCAACCGGAGCGACAGTATCCGACTCCATGCATGATAATATGTAACAACCCTATAAAAATTTAGCGAAACCCGTAGAGGGGAAGACTACAGGCCTCGGCCAACAGTCTGACAATAGTTCTATTCCTGTCAGGATAGCCATAAACAGGTCCGAAGGCTAGCATGGTTAAAGCCTTATATCTCAACCATCAGACTTCGAAGCGATGATTTCGCTCAGGTCCGAATATCGTGGATTAATATGGCAGCAGACGTATTTGTTTTCGAGACGGCACTGTCCCTCGGTTTCTGAGACAGCGCCAGCCCGGTCTCCGGTGACGGTCGAGAGCCGTCCAGCGTGCTACCCGGGTGCCGAAAACGAACGGATGTTAAGGACTTAGTAGATGCGGGAAGGAAGTTCTGGCAGTATGAACGTCGCAGACGCTATGACGCCACGCTCGGAGGTCGTCACGGTCACCATTCCCGGTACCCGTGATGACGCACTGGAGTACCTCCAGGAGCAGGCCTTCTCGTCGGTCCCGGTCATCAAGGAGACCGACGAGGGCGAGGAGTTCAGAGGTATTATTTCACGCGATGCGCTCATCGAGAGTCCGGACGAGGACCAACTTGCGCTGCTCGTCGAGGAAGTCCCGGCGATCAGCGGGGACACGTCTATCGAGGCTGCCGCACAGGTGATGGTCGAGGACGGCGAGCGCCGCCTGCCAATCGTCGACGGCCAGCTCAAAGGAATCATCACGGTGACCGACGTGATTCGGTCCATCGCCAACGGCGACGTCGACGGCGACCAGATCGTCGGCGACCTCGCCAACCGAGACATCAACTGCGTGTACGAAGGCACGCCGCTGACCGTCGCCGAACGGGAGCTCTCCCACGCGAACGTCCCCTACGGCGTCGTGCTCGGGGACGACGGCGACATGTCGGGGATGCTCACCGAGGTCGACATCATCGCGGTCGCCCGCGTCGTCGAGGGCGAGGACGACACCGGCGACTCCATCGCCAACCAGGACGACGACTGGGCCTGGGAGGGGATCAAGGCCGTCGGCGGTCGGTACATGCCCACCCGCAACGTCGAACTCCCGGCCGAACCCGTCCGCGAGTTCATGACCGGCGACGTCGTGACGGTGAACAAGCGCCGCACCGCCGAGGAGGCGGCACAGCTGATGATCGAACACGACATCGAACAGATCCCGCTGCTGTCGGGTGACGAACTCACCGGCATCGTGCGTGACATCGACCTGCTGCGAGGCCTATGAGCGAAGGCGAACGTCTCACCGAGCTGGCCAAGCGTCGCGGCTTCTACTTCCCCTCGTCGAGCGCCTACGGCGGCGCGGCGGGCTTCTGGACCTACGGGCCACAGGGCGCTGCCCTGAAATCGAACATCGAGGACGCCTGGCGGGACCGCTACGTCGTCAAGGAAGGCCATCAAGAGATCTCCGCCCCCGACGTGATGCCCGAGCCCGTCTTCGAGGCGTCGGGCCACCTCGACGGTTTCGACGACATGATCGTCGAATGTGGCGAGTGCGGTGCGACCCACCGCGCGGACCACCTCGTCGAGGACAACACGGACATCGAGGAGGCCGAATCGCTCCCCAACGAGGAGGTGATGGACCTCATCGCCGAGCACGGCATCGAATGTCCCTCCTGTCACACCTCCCTGGCCGACCAGCCGGTCGACAACTTCAACCTGATGTTCGAGACCAACATCGGTCCGGGGTCGTCGTCGCCGGGCTATCTCCGTCCGGAGACCGCACAGGGCATCTTCGTGGAATTCCCGCAGCTCTCCGAGTACGCCCGGAACCAGCTTCCCTTCGGCGTCGCCCAGATCGGGAAGGCCTACCGGAACGAGATCTCCCCGCGGAAATCCCTCGTCCGCGTCCGGGAGTTCACCCAGGCCGAACTCGAGCACTTCATCGACCCGGAGGAAGACGAGCCGCCGCTGGCCGAGGTAGCGGACGTGACGCTCCCGCTGTACTCCGCCGCGGCACAGCAATCCGAGGACGGCGGCCAGCGCGAACTCACGGTCCGCGAGGCCGTCGACGAGGGCGTCGTCGAGAGCGAGTGGGTCGCCTACTATCTGGGCGTCTCCAAGGAGTGGTACGAGCGCATCGGCGTCGACATGGACCGCTTCCGGTACCGCCAGCACCTGGCCGGCGAGCGCGCACACTACGCCTCCGACTGCTGGGACGCCGAGAGCGAGGTCGACGGCGACTGGATCGAGATCACAGGCTTCGCCTATCGGGGCGACTACGACCTCTCGAAACACGCCGAGCATTCCGGCGAGGATTACACGGTGTTCAAGCAGTACGACGAGCCGATCACCGTCGAGCGTGCGACCGTCGACCCCGACATGAGCTATCTCGGGCCGGAGTTCGGCGGTGACGCCGGCGCGGTCGCCGACGGGCTCGAAGCGCTGGCCGAGCGGAATCCGGACGCGTTCGACGGTGACGAGGTTACCGTGGAGGTCGACGGCGAGTCCCACACCGTCCCCGTCGAGGAGACGAACTTCAGCGTCAACGAAGTCACCGAGAACGGCGAACACATCCGCCCACATGTCATCGAACCCTCCTTCGGCGTGGGCCGCATCATCTACACCGTTCTCGCACACGCCTACGAGACCGACGAGGTCGACGGCGAAGAACGGACATACCTCGATCTCCCGCCGGAGCAGGCTCCGACCACGGTCGGCGTCTTCCCCCTGATGGACAAGGACGGGATGGCCGACCTCGCCACCGATATCGCCGACGACCTCCGGGCCGCCGGCCTCTCGGTCACCTACGACGACTCCGGGGCCATCGGGCGGCGCTACCGCCGGCAGGACGAGGTGGGGACGCCTTACTGCGTGACGGTGGATTACGAAAGTTTAGAGGACGACGAAGTCACGGTGCGCGAGCGCGACACGACCGAGCAGAAACGGCTGCCTATCGACGGGCTCGCCGACCGGCTCGAACAGCTCGCAAGCGGTGACCTCACCTTCGGCGACCTGTAGATGGCCGACGAGGTATCCCGGCGGCTCGTCCACGTCACCGGCGCGACAGTGCCGCTCGCGCATCTGCTTTGGCCGGACCTGATCACGTGGCGCGTCGTCCAGGGGTTCCTGGCCGTGGCGCTGGTCGTCGTCCTGATTCTCGAAGCGGTGCGGCTGACGACCGGGCTGGACTGGGTGGTGTACGACCGGCTCACACGCGAGTACGAACAGGACAACCCCGCCGGCTACGCGCTGTACATCGTCGGGATTGCCATCGTCGCCTTCGCCGTCGAGCTCCCGAGTATGACCGAAACGGTCGCCGTCCCAGCGATGTTGATGCTTGCCATCGGCGACCCCATCAGCGGCCTGCTGGGCTCGACTGATGCCAGCAATGTCAAACAGGCCTGGGTGCTGCTCGTGATGTTCGGCGTCTGCACGCTCCTTGCGGCCCCATTCGTTCCGCCTGCCGCCGCAGTGCTTGGCGGCATCGCGGCCACCTTCGCCGACGGCGTCAAGCCGCGCATCGCGGGCTACGTCGTCGACGACAACTTCTCGATTCCGGTGCTTGGCGCACTGGCGATGTGGGTCGGCGTCCAGTACCTACCCGGGCTCAGCCTCTAAGGCCGTCCGTTCACTTTCACCGCGGTATCTGAACCCTTAACCACCGCGGGGCCGAACGCGTGGGTAATGGCGACCACCGACGCCGGTGGCGAGCACGTCGAACGCCCGCTGGTGACGCCGGAGTTCCTGGAGAACCGCCGCTACCAGACTGAACTGGCGGAGACGGCGAGCGCCGGCCACACGCTCGTCTGTCTTCCGACCGGCCTGGGCAAGACGACTGTTTCGCTGCTGGTGACCGCCGAGCGACTCGACGCCGTCGGCGGGAAAGCGCTCATGCTGGCCCCGACGAAGCCGCTGGTCCAGCAACACGCCGAGTTCTACCGCGAAGCGCTGGAACTGGACGACGAAGATGTGGTCGTGTTCACCGGTGAGGTCCGACCCGACGACCGGGCCGCCCTCTGGGAGGACGCCCGCATCGTCATCGCGACGCCGCAGGTCGTCGAGAACGACCTCGTCGGCAACCGCATCTCCCTCGCCGACGTGACCCACTGTACCTTCGACGAGTGCCACCGGGCGACCGGCGACTACGCCTACAACTACATCGCCGACCGCTACCACGCCGACGCCGAGAACCCGCTGGTGACGGGGATGAGCGCCTCCCCCGGCGACGACGAGGAGGCGATACTCGAAGTGTGTGAGAACCTCGGGCTTAGCGAGGTCGCGGTGATGACCGAAGACGACGCCGACGTGGCGGAGTTCACCCACGACACCAGCGTCGATTGGAACCGCATCGAGTTGCCCGACGTCGTCGTGGAAATACGCGACGCCATCAACGCGGTCATCGAGGACCGCCTGGAGCAGTTGCGGGAACTCGGCGTCACGAAGAAATCCTCCGCGGACATCTCCGAGCGCGAGATTCAACAGATACAGGGGCAACTGCGGGACCTGATGAACAACGACCAGAGCGAGGGGTACCAGGGGATGAGCCTGCTCGCCGAAATCCGCAAGCTCCGGACCGCCGTCACGTACGTCGAGACCCAGAGCGTCGAGTCCCTGCGGCGGTACTTCGAGCGGCTGAAGGAGGCCGCCCGCTCCTCGGGCGCGTCGAAGGCCGACCAGCGCCTCGTCAGCGAGCCGAAAGTCCGCGAGGCGATGCGGAAGGCCAGCGACTACGACGACCTGCACCCGAAGTTCCGCCAGACCAGGATGTTGCTCGCGGAGACGCTGGGCATCGAGAACGGCGAGCGCGTCATCGTGTTCACCGAATCGCGGGACACCGCCGAGACGCTCGTGGACTTCCTCTCGGACCACTTCACGACCCAGAAGTTCGTCGGCCAGAGCGACACCGACGGCAGCGAGGGGATGACACAGAGCCAGCAACAGGAGACGCTCGACCGGTTCCGGGACGGCGAGTTCGAGGTGCTCGTCTCGACGTCCGTCGCCGAGGAGGGGCTGGACGTGCCGGAAGTCGATCTGGTGCTGTTCTACGAGCCGGTGCCGACCGCGATCCGGGCCATCCAGCGGAAGGGCCGAACCGGCCGACAGGCCGAGGGCCGCGTCGTCGTCCTGCTGGCCGAGGACACCCGGGACGAGGCGTACTTCTGGAAGGCCCGCAACGACCAGAAGCGGATGAAGCGCGAGCTGAACGAACTCAAAAGCGTCGCCGGCGAACTGGAGGCCCGCCTCGACCAGACGGGTCTCGACGAGTACGAAGGAGAGGGCGGCGACGGCGCATCCGATACCGAAGGGACCGCTTCGAGTGGAACCGACAGCGGAGAAACCGCCACACAGCGGTCGGGTTCCACTGGAAACAGGAGGGGTAGCGCAGCTAACAAGTCAATCGATGAGAACGACGGCGGCGACGGCCAGGCCGGACTGGACGCCTTCGCCGAAGACCGGTCGAAAGCGGCCGATAGCGACGAGAGAGCAGGAGAGGAGGGGAGTAACGGGACGGTCGCCACCGCCGGACGCGACGACGAGGACGATCCCGTCGAAATTGTCGCCGACCAGCGGGAACTCGATTCGACCATCGCCCGGGACCTCTCGACGCGGGACGGTATCGAGACCCGACTCGAAACGTTGGCCGTCGGGGACTACGTCCTCTCGGACCGCGTGGTCGTCGAGCGCAAGACCGTCGCTGACTTCATGGACACGCTGACGGGCGGCGACCGGTCGATGTTCGAGCAGGTCGGCGACGCCACCCGCCACTACGGTCGGCCCGTCGTCGTCATCGAGGGCGAGGACCTCTTCGGCGCACGCAACGTCCATCACAAGGCGATTCAGGGGGCGCTCGCGTCGCTGGCGGTCGATTTCGGCGCGAGCGTCCTCCGGACCAGCGACGAGGACGAAACCGCCGACCTGCTGGAAGTCATCGCCGGACGGGAGCAGGAGACGGCCGACCGCGAGGTGAGCGTCCACGGCGAGAAACAGTCCAAGACCCTGTCAGAGCAACAGGAGTACGTCGTCGCTTCAATCGCCGAGGTCGGGCCGGTGACCGCGCGCACGCTGCTTGAGCACTTCGGTAGCGTCGAGGCGGTGATGACCGCCGAAAAAGACGACCTGCTGGAAGTGTCCGGGATCGGCGACGTGACCGCCGACCGGATCCGGGAAGTCATCGCCAGCGACTACGACCCGTAGCGTTCCATTCAGAACCGCGCTGCATCCAACGCTTCCGCCGCTTCTCGGGCTGCCTGGAGATGTTCACGAGCCTCGCGTGGGTTCTCGGTCGCGGCCGCACGCTCGGCAAAGCGGTGGGCAGTCTCGGCCAGCAACGCCGACGCTGCATCCATATTTGCCGCGATGTCGTCGGTGTTACTGTCGGACGCCGCAGTCTGTCGAGCGGAAACAGGGGGGTTCTGTGTCTCTGTCCCAAACGGCTGGTCGTCCGCAGTCTGGGAGTCAGGTTCCGGGGAAGTGCCCGTTTCAGCGGTCTGTGGCGCTGGCTCAGAGTTGGCGGGCTGCTGGGCCGGCCGGTCACCCCTCGCTTCGGGTGGAGCGGCTGGGTCGTTCGTCGACGATGCTGCTTCGGACGCAGCGTCGGGTTGTGATTGTGAAGGTGTACCCGCCTGAGCGTGTGCACTGTCCTGCTGGGTGGGTTCGTCCGTCGTGTCCGCCGCACTCTGGGCTGCCGCTTCGTCAGCATCGCCGAACTGAACGCGGGCCTCGTTGCTGGGGTCGGCGACTTCGATCTGGTCGCCGTCGTCGGCCTGGCCCTCCTGTTCGTCAGCGTCCGTCGCCTCCGTGCCGTTGGCCTGCGTGTCGCGAGCGACCGGCTTCTGACAGGTCGGGCAGAACTCCTGGCCGTCGTAGCGGAAGATGGGGTCGCCACACTCGCTGCAGTGGGCGTTCGTCATCGTCGCACCCTTCAACAGGAGTTCGCTCATCTGCTCGGTCGCCGCCCGGTTGTCTTCCTCCTGTTCGAACTTCTCGCGGAGTTTCTCGCGTTCGGCTTCCTTATCGAAGTCGCTCATACGTGTCACAACGCCACGGGGCTGAAAACAGTTTACGGGTGCGAGACGTCGATACTGCCTGAACGATGACCGGCGGAATCGGGGTTTCGACACGTTTAACGTTCGCGCCCGAGCCTTTGCGAATGGTATGACAAAGGTAAGCGTAGTCGGCGCAGCCGGAACGGTCGGCGCGGCCGCAGGGTACAACATCGCGCTTCGTGACATCGCTGACGAAGTCGTCTTCGTGGACATCCCGGACAAGGAAGACGACACGGTCGGGCAAGCCGCTGACACGAATCACGGTATCGCCTACGATTCGAACACGCGTGTCCGTCAGGGCGGCTACGAGGACACCGCCGGCTCGGACGTCGTGGTCATCACGGCCGGGATTCCCCGCCAGCCCGGCCAGACCCGTATCGACCTCGCTGGTGACAACGCACCGATCATGGAGGACATCCAGTCCTCGCTGGACGAGCACAACGACGACTACGTCTCGCTGACCACGTCGAACCCAGTCGACCTGCTCAACCGCCACCTCTACGAGGCCGGCGACCGCTCGCGCGAGCAGGTCATCGGCTTCGGCGGCCGCCTGGACTCCGCGCGGTTCCGCTACGTGCTGAGCGAGGAGTTCGACGCGCCAGTTCAGAACGTCGAAGGGACGATTCTCGGGGAACACGGCGACGCACAGGTCCCCGTGTTCTCGAAGGTCCGCGTCGACGGGACCGACCCCGAGTTCAGCGACGACGAGAAGGAGGCGCTGCTGGGCGACCTGCAGGAATCGGCGATGGACGTCATCGAGCGCAAGGGCGCGACCGAGTGGGGGCCGGCACGCGGCGTCGCGCACATGGTCGAAGCCATCCTCCGCGACACCGGCGAGGTGCTGCCGGCCTCGGTCAAGCTCGAAGGCGAGTTCGGACACGACGACACCGCTTTCGGTGTCCCGGTCCGTCTCGGGAGCAACGGCGTCGAGGAAATCGTCGAGTGGGATCTCGACGACTACGAGCAGGACCTGATGGCCGACGCCGCCGAGAAGCTCTCCGACCAGTACGACAAGATCTCGTAACCCGGTATCGATCGCGACCGTCGGATTTCGGGACGGAATCTGTCCCGAGCTGTTTTTTTCCTTAGCGGTGTGATAGACGTGGCTGTAACTGTGAGTGGCGCTCCCTGACGAACCGTACCGTTACGCGGGTTCGTCCTGGTCGTCAAGCAAGTCGCTGTCGCGCCCGTCGTCGTCGATATCAGCACCGAGGAGTGACGCCCACTCTTCGAGGTGTGAGTTCGATTTCGAGAGTTCTCGGTGGCTCATGGCGTTATCGGAAGAATCCACGGCATATTATATAATGGTTGTGCCCGCGTTGATACTCAATGCTGTGTGTAGCCGTTCTACAGCGTAATTCGGGACTACCGAATGAACGAAAGCGGGGATACGGCGGAGTCTGTCATTCGGAACGGATGGTTTCTGGGACCTGTATCGAGTAGTGCCCGTCTTCCTGCAGCGCGATGATGTACTCCTCGCGGTCGTACAGTTCCATCAGATTCAGTTCGTACTGGCCGGGCTCCAGTACCTTGATCGACTCGAACTGGTCATTGAGCTCTGCGCGCAGTTCCTCCAGGTCGGGACGGTCCTCCTGCTCTGGTTCCGCCGGTGGATCGGGGTCCGCACCGACAGGACGGAACTGGTGTTCAGATTCAGACGCCGACGGGACATCGGATGGGAGTTCGTCTGGCTCGACGACATCACCGCGGGCACTGGCCTGGGCCGAATCCTCGGTCGCCGACGTACGGTCGGGTTCGGTTGACGGCGAGTCGGGAGTGCGGGATGGGTCATTCGGTTGTGAGTCAGCTGACCGGTTGCTGTCGAGGCGCGACTGTTCGGCGGGACGGTCCCCGTCCGCGGCGGAGCCACTGACGAAGTCACGCACCGATGCGGCGGTCTTGCCGACGGTCCGGGCGACAGTGCTGTCGGGTCCCGGTGGTTCCGGTGGCTCCGCATCCGGCGTCTCGGAGATATCGGTTCCCTCGGGCTGATACTGGAACTTGTTCCCGCCGCAGTTGGGACAGCCCGAGAGCATCTCCTTCGACCCGTCGTCGAAGCCACGGCCACAGTCCGTACACTGGTGAGGCATTATTTCCGGGAGACGAGAGCGCTGATGAGCGTTTCGTCCTTGTGGAGCGTCTCTATCTGGTTCGCCGGCCCGATGACCGTCAGTTTCTGTGTGGACTGTTTGCCCATCAGCCGGTCGAGGATGCTGGCGTCGGCAGCCTCGGACTTGGGGTAGGTCTCGATTTCGATTCCGTTGAACTCGTCCGGGCTGATTTCGGTCATCGTGACTTCGATCAGGCGGGACTCCTCGTCGGGGGAGAGTCCCTCTTCGAGGATGACGATGTTACCGTCACGAACCCCGTCGAGTATCATCCGGATCTTCTCCATCGAGGCCAGCCCAGCCATGCGTTCGCCGCTGATGAGGTCGATCTGGACGCCGTCGTCTGGGTCTTTGACTTCTGCCATTATATCACCCGAAGTACTCCGCGATTTTGTCGTAGACTTCGTCCATGTTGTCGCCCTCAAGCGCCGACAGCGGAATCGTCTCGTGCTGGGGGTAGGCGTTTCGGATCCGCTGGACGGAGGACTCCTCCAAGTCGATCTTGTTTGCAAGAATCAACACCGGAAGGTCCTGGCTCTCGATGATCCCGATGAGCATGGTGTTGACCTGCGTGAACGGGTCGGTTGCTGAGTCCAGCACGTAGATGACGCCGTCGACGTCCTCACGGAGCCAGTGCATCGCTTCGGCGACGCCCTCAGTCGCTTCGCGGGAGCGACGGACGGCGTCGTCTTTCTCCATGTCGTGTTCGAGGAATTCGGTGTAATCGACCTTCGTCGTCACGCCCGGCGTGTCGACGATGTCGATTGTCACTTTCTTCCCGTCGCGTTCGATCTCGACGTTCTCCTTTCGGCGCGCACGACGAGTCTCGTGGGGAACGTGACTCTCCGGACCGACGGCGTCGCCGGTCCAGTCGCGTGCGATACGGTTCGCCAGCGTCGTCTTGCCGGCGTTCGGCGGGCCGTAGATCCCGATGCGTTTCGGATCCTCTTCGGAGAACAGCGTCGATGCCGCGCGTGAGATGCTATCTTTGAGGTTTGTTAACAATCCCATCCTATCCTCCCGCCGCCCGGAGTCGTCCGGTATGGCGGCTCTGCCCGTAAAAGATAGGCGAATTCACTTAAGCCTACGTCAGACATTAGTGATATCGCTGACACGATAAGACATAGCACATATCGGCGTATGGGCGTTGCCACGGGTACGGCTGGAGGGGCGGTGTTCGGATGGAGCCCGGCCGTCCGAGACTGAGCGCGTCGATGAGATATCCTAGCCCCCCACCCCTTCGTTTCAAGTGGAACGGCACATACCCCTGGGGAGGGGTGGGAGAATTGCAGGTCGAATCGGGAGCGGACCAGTTGTTCAGATCGGTGCGACTCGTGATTACACTAGCTAGAGCGGCCTAGACACTAGAAAACGAGTTCTAAACCCTACTAGCTATTTGTTTTACCCAGTACGGGTTTGGTTTATGAGTTATTGTATTAAATCTTTCCCTCTCACTAGGGGATATCATCGACTCCCTCACCCCCTCCCCCGGGTCTGTTTCGCGTTCCACCGGAAACGAAGGGGTGGGGGGGTTGCCCATTACGGTGGGTTCGTCCCGTCGGTCCTGTCTCTTCTTGATTCTCATGTCTATCTTCAAACTGTGTCACAGCTATCGGATGTGCACCGTAGCTCACCCTCCACCCTTCATCCCCTGTATCATGCCTGCACTGTCCCCGTAGCACTGAACTCATAGCGCTCTTTATCAGAACAGTTCACATTCGCCAGAACCAATCAATACAGCGACATGTATCTTTCATGGGTGGTGTACCGAAATATTTAATATCTGCTCACGGTACGGTTCATGTGGTTCAACTGGACGCACCGGAGAGCGCTGATGCTCACTAACGGCGGCACTGACGCACTCCTCGCTCCCTCTGTTCCGGTGTCTCCAACTCTCTCCACACGAAACGAAGGGGATCCTCTCGACTATGACTGACGAAAGCGACAACTCGCCCCCGGAATCCGATCCGTCGACGGCAGAGACGTCGAACGACGCCGACGGGCAGCTTGACGTCGAAACGGACACCGGGACATCGACTGGGCCGTCCGATCTCGATGACGTCATTCTCGACAATCTCGATGCCGGATCCGACGACCCCTCCGACGAAGCGTCCCGCGGCCTGTTCGACGACCTTCTCGAAGGGGAACCTATTTTCGAAAACAAGGAGGTCCTTCGCCCCTCGTATACCCCGCACAAACTTCCCCATCGCGAGGAGCAGATCAACAATATGGCGACGATTCTCGTCACTGCCTTGCGTGGTGACACCCCGTCGAACATCCTGATTTACGGGAAGACGGGAACCGGGAAAACCGCGTCCGCGAAGTTCGTCAGCGAGGAACTCGAAACGACCTCACAGAAGTACGAGGTCCCCTGCGAAGTGGAGTACATCAACTGCGAGGTGACCGATACTCAGTACCGCGTGCTGGCACAACTCGCGAACAAATTCATCGACAAGAACGTCAAGCTCATCGACGACCGCATCGCCGAACTCGAAGACATTCGGTCGCGCGCACGCGAGAACACCGCCGCTGCACTCGAAGAGACGGCCTTCGACTCTCTCGACGACATCGAAGCCGAAATCGAATCGCTGGAAGCAGACAAGGCGGAGTTCGAGGAAGTCCCGATGACGGGGTGGCCGACAGACCGGGTCTACAGTTCCTTTTTCGACGCCGTCGACTACCACGAGCGCGTGGTCGTCATCATGCTCGACGAGATCGACAAGCTCGTCGAAAAAAGCGGTGACGATACCCTGTACAACCTCTCCCGGATGAACTCCGAACTGGAGAACTCCCGGGTCTCGATTATGGGCATCTCGAACGACCTGAAGTTCACCGACTTTCTCGACCCCCGTGTCAAGTCCAGCCTCGGCGAGGAAGAGATCGTCTTCCCGCCCTACGACGCGAACCAGCTCCGGGATATCCTTCAGGCGCGCTCGGACGTAGCGTTCAAAAGCGACGCACTCACCGAGGACGTCATCCCGCTGTGTGCGGCTTTCGCCGCACAGGAACACGGTGACGCCCGTCGCGCGCTCGACCTCCTCCGAACCGCCGGCGAACTCGCCGAACGTGACCAGACGGACAACGTCCTTGAAGACCACGTCCGACAGGCCCAGGAGAAGATCGAACTCGACCGCGTCGTCGAGGTCGTCCGGACGCTCCCCACGCAGTCGAAGATCGTCCTCTTCGCCATCATCCTCTTGGAAAAGAACGGCGTCCACAACATCAATACCGGCGAGGTGTTCAACATCTACAAGAACCTCTGTGAGGAGATCGACGCCGACATTCTGACACAGCGCCGCGTCACCGACCTCATATCGGAACTGGACATGCTCGGCATCGTCAACGCCGTCGTCGTCTCGAAGGGCCGGTACGGCCGGACCAAAGAGATCTCCCTGTCAGTTCCGACCGAAGAGACGGAGGCGGTGCTCTTGTCGGATTCGCGGCTCGGCGATATCGACGACGTCCAGCCGTTCGTCCAGGCCCGGTTCGACAACTGACCTGTGAATTGTATCGGCGCTCGACAGTATCTCCTGTTCCAGGTGAAACGGTCCCTTTTCGAGTGATACGAGCTATCCGGCCGCGGTCGCGTTCACGGCTGTCGCTTCTGTCTCGCTCGTCACCGCCGGTCCCGTCTTGTCCGTCACCGGGTCCGTTGCTCCGGCCTGGTTCCACTGGAGTCGAACCTGCCCCAGCAACGGAACCCGTATCTCCGCGGTGCCGACGACCCAGCCGGGTTTGACCGGTTCGCTGATTGGGCTGGAGCCGACCTGATCGTACCGGCCGTTGTTGTCGCCCTTGGTGATGAAGCCGGCGTGGTCGGCCGGACAGGAGGTAAGTTCCTCACAGTTGTCCGCACTCCCGATGTAGTTCTCGTTCGCGCGGTCGTACCAGTTCTCGCCTTCTTCGACCCACAGCATCGCCCGATGGATGATCGGCGTCTGTCGGCCGTTGCCGTCGGGTTCGTACACGATAACGTCGCCCGGGCGCTGGAACTTCCGATAGCTGTCGTCGTTCGCTGCGGTGACAACACCGTCGTGATCTCCCGGGCCGGAGAACCGCTCCTCTTCCATCACGAACACGAGGTCGCCTTCCTTGATATGGGGGTCCATGCTCGGGCTTTCGATAGCGACGAGTGGGGGCCACACACCACTGACAGCGAACAGCAACACCCCGACAAGCAGGACTGAGCCGGCGCTACTGACGATATCGGTCACGTACATCATACCACCCGGTCCCTCGGTTTCGTCCTCGTCCGACGACCGACGGTCTGGCCCGGCCATTCGTACCACGAATACTCGGAGGCAACCAATCAACTTTCTGTTGTCGGACCGAACGCTATTTTCCGATTTGGTCAGGCTGCCGCTGGTGCTGAAGCTTCTGTGGCCGGCATCGACGCTGACGTGCGCCATAGCTGGGACGGCTGGACCCGAACGTATCCGAGACGCGGGATTCGGAAGGTACCGGTTCCGACGACCCACTCCGGGCGGACAACGGTGCTTGCTCCGGTGACCTGATCGTATCTACTGTTGGTTACTTCGTTGTCACCCTTCGTGATAAACCCGGCATGCGGTGCCGGGCAGTTCCGGAGGTCGTCGCAACTGTCCGCGCTCCCGACGTACTCCCGGTTCGCGCGGTCGTACCAGTTCTCGCCGGCATCGACCCACAGCATTGACCGGTGGATGATCGGCGTTCGCTGCTCGTTACCGTTGGGTTCGAAGACGATCACGTCCCCGTGCTGCTGAAAGGTCCGATACCCGGTTTCTGCCCCGACCGCTGCCGTTACAACGCCGTGACGGGCCTCCTGTCCCGAGAAGCGCTCCGCGTCCATGACGAACACCATATCGCCGGTGTCGATGTGTGGCTCCATGCTCCCGCTTTCGATGGCGACCAGTGGCGGCCACACCCCACTGACAGCGAACAGGAACGCGCCGACGAGCACGACCGCCCCGACGCTCGTGCCGATGTCACGGACGTACAGGCCGAAACGAAACCCAGAGCTGGCCTCCACAGGTCCGTCTGTGCCGTCTGGAGGCGTGCCGTTGGTTGATTCGTCCCGGCTCATCCTACCTCGGATTGCCGACAGTGGCGTATCAATCTTGTGACGGCTGTCGGTCCGCTATCCTTTTGCCCGCAGACACTGAGTGTGGAACGTGCCTTTGGAGACGCCGGCACGCATCGTCAGCGAACTCGCGAGCCGCGGCTACAACGCGGAGCGCGAGGCGGTGACTCGGATCGCCGACACCTCAGATCCATCGGCGACGCTGGAACGCGCACTCGAAACCCTCCCCGATGAAGCGCTGAAGCTGACAACCGACCACGTCGAATCTGTGGTTGAAGCGACAGAAACCACCGAGAGCCCGCCGAATACAGAGCCGAACTCTGGAGACGAGACCGCCGGCTCTCCGACCGGATCACACCCCCCAGTTTCAACTGGAACGAACGCAGCCACCTCGACCGAACCGGGTGCGTCCGTTCCACCTGAAACGGGGGGGTCACGGGACGTGGACACATCCCTCCGAGCTATCGAAGTCGCGAACGACATGACCGGCCAGTCCACCGGGACTGGGGAGTACTCGGACTTCGTCGCGGTGTTCCGGGACCGCTACGAGAAACTGGCGAGCAAGCTGCGCGGCAGAGTGAACCACCGGCCGACCGACGCTATCGAGAACATGGGCGGCGGCAGCGACGCCGCGCTGATCGGGATGGTCTCTGACATCCGTTCGACCGCCAGCGGGCACTGGCTGGTCGAACTGGAGGACACGAACGGAACCTTCCCCTGTCTCGTGATGAAAGACCGTCCCATCGCCGACCTTGTCCAGCAGTTGCTCATGGACGAGGTCATCGCCGTCGAGGGGACACTGGCCGACGACGCCGGCATCTTGTTCGTGGACTCGCTGTACTTCCCGGACGTGCCCCGGACCCACAGCCCCTCGACCGCCGACCGCCACGTCCAGGCGGCGCTCATCTCCGACGTTCACGTGGGTAGTCAGGAGTTCATGGAGGACGCCTGGCACCGCTTCACCGACTGGCTCCACACCTCCGAAGCCGAGACCGTCGAATACCTGCTCATCGCCGGCGACATGGTCGAGGGCGTCGGCATCTACCCCGAGCAGGACGAGGAGCTGGACATCATCGACATCTACGACCAGTACCGCGCGTTCTCGGAGTACCTCAAGGAAGTTCCGGGCGACATGGAGATCCGGATGATTCCGGGCAACCACGACGCCGTTCGACTGGCCGAGCCCCAGCCCGGCTTCGACGAGGAACTCCGGGACATCATGACCGCCCACGACGCCCAGGTCCACTCGAACCCCGCCCTGGTCACTGTCGAGGGCGTCACGGTGCTGATGTACCACGGCGTCTCGCTGGACGAGGTCATCGCCGAGCTCCCCGACGAGGAGGCCAGCTACGAGGAGCCCCACAAGGCGATGTACCAGCTCCTGAAGAAGCGCCACGTCGCGCCCCAGTACGGCGGCCACACCAGGCTTGCCCCCGAGGACCGCGACTATCTGGTCATGGAGGAGGTCCCGGACGTGTTCCACACCGGCCACGTCCACAAGCTCGGCTGGGGCGAGTATCACAACGTCGTTGCGCTGAACTCCGGGTGCTGGCAGGCCCAGACCGAGTTCCAGAAGAGCGTCAACATCGACCCGGACGCCGGCTACGCCCCGATTCTGGACCTGGATACGCTTGAGATGACGGTCCGGAAGTTCTCCTAACCCACCTTTTTGCTGCGAGGGGTGTCCTCGGCCGCGGAGCGGCCTGCGGGCACCCCCCCTTGCAAAAACGTGGGCGAAAAAGGCCGGTCGCTCACTGCGTTCGCGACCGGGGAAACCGCGCGCCGCCGGCGCGCGGTATGCTTGTCAGTTGCGTCTGGAGATCACTGATGCAGGCCTGCCCTTCCCCGGGTCGCTTCGGGTGCGACGGTCGTCGCACCACTCGCTCCCGGCCGTCCGGGTGTTCGCGCGTTGTCTCGACAGCATTCCATCGACCTGTCCCCTGACTACCCATGGACGAATGTATTCGGTATTAGTGCGAAGAATCACCGCTATCTCGTAGCAGTGGCGGGGCTCACCGGTGTGGTCGTTATTAAGACCCATCAGGTGAAAGCGGAGTGTATGAGCGACGACCAAGACCACGGATTCGAAACCGACGCCTTGCACGTCGGCCAGGAAGAGCCAGACGCTGAAACCCGTTCCCGCGCGCCGCCACTGTACCAGACCACCTCCTACGTCTTCGAGGACGCGGAAGACGCGGCCCAGCAGTTCGCATTAGAGAAGCCGGGCCACATCTACTCGCGGCTGATGAACCCCACCGTCGGCATGCTACAAGAACGGCTGGCGGCGCTGGAGGGCGGCGTCGGCGCGGTCGCCACGGCCTCCGGGATGGCGTCGCTGAACCTGGCGACGTTCCTGCTCGCGGACGTCGGCGACAACGTCGTCACGGCGTCGTCACTGTACGGCGGGACCTACACCTACTACACCCACACCGCGCCGCGCAACGGCGTCGAAACCCGCTTCGTCGACACGCTCGACTACGACGCCTACGCCGACGCCATCGACGAAAACACGGCCTACGTCCACTGTGAGACCATCGGCAACCCGGCGCTCGTCACGCCCGACTTCGAGCGCCTGGCCGAGATCGCCCACGACCACGGCGTCCCCTTCTTCGTCGACAACACCTTCGCGACGCCGTATCTCTGTAACCCAATCGAGCACGGGGCCGACCTCGTCTGGAACTCCACGACGAAGTGGATTCACGGTCACGGCACCACTGTCGGCGGAATTCTCGTCGACGGTGGCTCCTTCCCGTGGGAAGAACACGCCGATAAATACCCCGAAATCGCCGGCGACAACCCCGCGTACCACGGCGTCAACTTCCGGGAGCGATTCGATGACGCGGCCTTCACCTACGCCGCCATCGCTCGTGGCCTCCGTGACCTGGGCTGCCAGCAGTCCCCCTTCGACGCGTGGCAGACGATGCAGGGCCTGGAGACGCTGCCCGCGCGGATGGACCGCCACTGCGACAACGCCATGGGCGTCGCCGAGTTCCTCGCCGACCACCCCGAGGTCTCGTGGGTCACCTACCCCGGCCTCGAAGACCACGAAACGCACGACACCGCCAGTGAGTACCTCGACGGCGGCTACGGCGGCATGATAACGTTCGGCCTCGAAGCGGGGTACGACGCCGCCCGAACGACCGTCGAATCGACGGAAATCGCGTCCCTACTCGCGAACGTCGGCGACGCGAAGACGCTCATCATCCACCCCGCCTCGACCACCCACCAGCAGCTCACTGACGAGGAGAAAGCCGCCGCCGGCGTCACTGACGACATGGTCCGACTCTCTGTCGGCACCGAATCCGTCGAGGATATCAAAGCCGACCTCGACCAGGCTATCGGCCGGGCAACCAACTAACCAAAGATACAGTATTCTGCGGAACATATCTGGACAAACGTACCAAAGCACTGCAATAATTAACCTATTCACTAGGTTTATTACGGGAGAGGGTCATGTATTCAATGAACCGTCGCCGGTAGCGAGCACGCGTCGGTTCACGCTCAACCATACTCTGTCATTGGTCCGACAACGAACGCTCGCATCCGTGGGGAGCGTGCCTCTCCCTGTTTTCGTTTTCTCTCCTGTCAACTGGTCTGTACCGTTACGGGACAGCGAGTGGCGAAAACGATGACTGCGCTACAGAATATCTTCGGCTTCCAGCAGCTCGTACAGTTCGTCCATCGTCTCGACTGACGTGTCACACGACGGCGCGACGGCCGGTTTCGGGTCGAAGCCGATCGCCAGGTTCGCGACTTCGAGCATCGGCAGGTCGTTGGCCCCGTCGCCGACGGCGACGGTCGTGTCCCGGTCCTCGCCGGTGACAGCGGTCACGACCTCCATCGCGTCGTCTTTCGTTCCGGAGATGAGCGGGCCGCGGACCTCGCCGGTGAGTTCCCCGTCTTTAACGAGCAGCCGGTTGGCCACGATGGCGTCGACCTCGACCCCCTCCGTTTCGAGTGCAGCCTCGACGCCGCGCTCGAACCCGCCGGTGAGGATAGCGACGTAGACGCCGGCGTCCCGCAAGGCTTTGATGACCTGAGCCGCGCCGGGGCGCAGGGCAACCTCGTCGAACGCTGCCTGGGCCTGCTCGTCCGAGAGGCCTTCGAGGAGCGCACACCGCTGGCGGAGGCTCTCGGCGTACTCGATTTCGTTGTTCATCGCGCGCTCGGTGATGTCGGCCATGTCCTCGGCCGTCCCGTTCTGGCTCCCGAGCAGGACCGTCATCTCCGAATCGGAGAGCGTCCCGTCGAAGTCGAAGGCGACTAGCATTGCCCGCGAGTTTCGTGTGGAGGGTTTCAAAACATCCGGTTTCGGGTCGGTCCTGGTTGCAGGCAGGTCACACCTCCCTCAGGGTTTTGGCGGCGGCCCGTCGTAGGCATCGGCATCCACTTTTTGTGCGTCGAGTTGCCTCGCTCGCAGGGCTCACTTCGGCAACCGCTTGCACAAAAACATGGGGAAAAAGCGGGTTCTCGCTACGCTCGAACCCGTACTCAGGGTTTTGGCGGCGGCCCGTCGTAGGCGTCCATGTCCTGATAGAAGTTGAGCAGCGAGAACTTGAGCTTCTCGGGGCCGATATCGACCATCTCGCGGCGCTCTTCTGGCGGAAAGGTGCCGCGGACGGCGTAGTCGTGCATCTCCATCTCGGCGGCCTCGGTGTAGCGCTTATCCAGCAGGATGCGCGCGCCGAAGTCCTCGGGCGAGCGGACCACGCGCCCGAGGGCCTGCCTGGTCTTGCGGACCGTGGGAATCTCGACGGCGTAGCGCCAGCCCGCGTCGTCCCCGTCATCGTCGAAGGCCACGTCGTAGGCGTCCTGGACGGCGTCCATGCGGTCGTCGAGATGGGGGTAGGGGACGCCGACGACCACAACCGTCCGGGCGTCGTCGCCGTCGTAGCTCACACCCTCTCCCAGCGTCCCCCACAGCGAAGTGTAGAGGACGCCGTTGTCGCCGTCGGTAAAGGCCTCTCGGAGGTCACGCGCCTGCGTGCCCGGTTCGTCCAGGTACCGGGTCGCGCTCACGGCGGTCATGTCGTGGTAGCGCTCGGCCTCGCTGTAGGAGGGACAGAACACGAGCGTGTTCCCGGGGGTAAAGCGAACGATGTCTTCGAGCGTGCGCGCGATGCGTTGCTGGGTCTGGGGATCGTCGCGTTCGCTGGAAAACAGCGCCGGGCCGTCGACGGCGTAGGTTCGGCGGCGCTCCTCGGGGAACTGCGCGCCGTAGGCCATCGTCACCGGGTCCTCGACGCCGACCACGTTTTCGGTCACGTCGAAGGGCCGCAACGTGGCGCTCATCAGCACCGCCGCGTGCAGGTCCTCGAACAGGTCGCGGGTGACCTCCTCGGGGATGCAGGTGTACAGTTCCGCGCGGCCGTACACCTCGTCGGTCGATTCGTCGCGGCGGACACTGACCACGGGGTACTGGCCGGTCTCGTCGGATTCGTCGAGCCAGTCGGCGATGAAGCCAGCAGCCTGCAAGGTCCGGCACTCCTTTCTGGTGTCCAGTTCCCCCTTTTTGAACGCCTCCTGATACCGTGCGTCCAAATCACGACCGAGTTCTAGCGCGCGGTCCAGTTCCTCGTGGAAGCCGGGGCCGGTGTACCCCTGAAGAAAAGCGAGCGTGAGGTCGTCTTTCCGGTCGTCGTTGGCGATGGTGATGTCGTCCCAGTGCTCGTCGACGACCTCGCGCTCGCCGAACCCGAAGGAGTCTTCGTAGGCCTCAACGAGGGCGTCCCGGAACGTCTCGATGACGTTGGCCGCGGCGTCGGTCCGGGCGTCTTCCTCGCCGTCGAGTTCCTCTATGGCCTGGTCGAGCGTGTTCTCGGTGAGCGTCCGCCGGGCGTGGTCACGGGCGGCCGACTCGACGTTGTGAGCCTCGTCGAAGACGGCGATGATGTCCTCGGGGTCGCGGCCGATCCAGTGGAAGAACTGCTCGCGGATGGTGGGGTCCAGCAGGTGGTGGTAGTTACAGACGACGAGGTCGACGCCGTCCATCCCCTCTTTCAGCAGTTCGTAGCCGCACAGTCCCTGCTGGTGGGCGTACTCGTACACGTCGTCGGGCGTCCGAACGTCGTCGAACAGCCACGCGTAGAACTCGCTGGTGTCGACGGTGAGGTTCCGGTAGTAGTGGTCGCAGGTCGACCGCTCGGTTTCGATCTCTTCGCGCTCGTCCTGCAGGTCCCGGAGCTCCTCGACGACGGCGTTGCGGGCTTCCATCGCTTCGCTGCTGCCCGCCTGGCCGTCCGAGAGCAGTTCCCCCTCGCGCTGTTCCAGCTCGGCGATGTCGCTCTCGACTTCGACCAGGTCACGGGTCGTGTCCCGCAGCGCCTGGCACTCCTCGTAGTCCACGTCGATGTGACACATCGACCCTTTTCCCCGGAAAACGACCGCTCGCAGTCGCTCCTGGTCGGTAATCGCTCTGGCGTCCTCGACGAACTGGCGCATCTGCTGATGGACGTTCGTCGTGATGACGACGGTCTTGCCCGTCTCGCGGGCGTGTTCCAGCGCGGGGACCAGCGATGCGAGCGTCTTGCCGGTCCCACACGCCCCTTCGAACAGCACGTCACGGCCCTCCTCGAGCGCGTCGTAGATCGTTCCCATCGCCTCCTGCTGATGGTCGTACGGCTCCTCGAAGGGGAAAAACCGCATGTAGCCGTCGTCCGTTGTTGCCACGTGCCCCGATTGGCCGTTCACCGGCAAAAGGGTTCGCCCCCACAGCTACTTGCCGCGAGCGCCCCTGCTGAAACACATGTGGCGCGTCACGCTCACCGTCGCTATTGCGCTTCTCGCGGGCTGTTCCGGCCTCTTTCCGGCCGGCCCGACGGCGAGCGACCCCGACCCGGTGACGCCGGCTCCAGTTCCCACTAGCTCGCCGGCCTCGACGGTGGCAGTCCCGACTAACAACGGGACGGTCGACGTGGATCGACTGCTGGACCGGCACGAGCGGGCCCTGGCGACCCGGAGCTTCCACCGTCACGTCGAACAGGCGGGGCCACAGAACACGCTCGACGTCTGGATAGACCGTGAGCGGGAGGTCCAGCGCGTCCGCCGGCGGTTCGGCCCGATATCCGACGATGTGGTCCTCGCCAACGGGACGGTGTACACCAACGTCCGGGACGACCCCGACACGCCGTACGCCACCACGCCCGCGACGCCGAACACGTCGCTGGTCGCCTCGCCGGCCGGAGTCGACCTGCTTCGACACCTCCTGTCGAATACCGAGTACCGGAAGCTGGATTCCGTCCGGCGGAACGGGCGGCCGGTCGCCGTTCTGACTGTGTCGGGCACGGGCGGGACACAGACTGGCGAGAACGGATCCAAAATCGGACGGTCCCGGCTGTACGTCGACCGACAAGGGGTAATCAGATACGTCGAACATACCGAGCGACGACCGGACCGGCCGGACATCGACATGTCGATGACGGTCGCGACCGACACCGAGCGCGTCCCGATTCCCTGGTGGCTCGAAGAGAGCGACCCCTACAGCTCCGGCTCGATGTAGACCTTTCTGATGTCGCCGTTGGTGTCCTGCATCGCCGATTCGAGGGTCGTTATCTCGTCATCCATCGACTCAGTATCGAGTGCCGGGTCGAACTGCAGGTCCGCGAAGACGATAATCTCGTTCGGGCCGAAATAGACCGTTCGGAAGCCGACAATCTCCGTTACGTGCTCGTTCTGCATGATGATCTCACGGAGACGCTGTTCCTCGTCCGTCGGGAGGCTTTCCCCCAGCAGGAGACGCTTGTTCTCCCAGGCCAGCGCCAGGGCGAAGCCCATCAGCATAATCCCGATGAGCAGCGCTGAGATCCGGTCGAAAAACGGGTTGCCGGTCTGCTGTTCGAGGAACAGGCCGACCAGCGCGATGACGATACCCGCGAGCGCGATGGTGTCCTCAGTGAGCGCGGTTAGCGTCGTCACGTCACTGGTCTTGCGGAACGCCTCGCGGTAGCCCGACCAGTCGTTCCGGTCGATCTGGCGTTTCATTTCGGCGCGGGCCTTTATCAGCGCGTACGTCTCGAACACGAACGCGCCGACGAGGACGGTGTAGTTGACCCACAGCGGGTCCAGCCACGCCGGCGGCTGGAAGGAAAAAAACAGGAACTCGACTGCCTCCCCGGCGTGTCCACCGCCGCCATGCCCCCCCGCGGTCAACTGATTGTAGCCGTGTTTCGCGCTCTCCCAGCCGGCGATACCGAACAGGAACACGGAGACGAGAAAGCTGTAGAAGAACTGCGCCTTGCCGTAGCCAAAGGGGTGGCGTCTGTTGCGCTCCCGCTCACTGAACCGAATCCCGATGAGCAGGAACACCTGATTTCCGGTGTCAGAGATGCTGTGGTACGTCTCCGACAGCATCGCGGCACTCCCAGTCAAGAGGAAGCCGAAGAACTTCAGGATCGCAATCGCGCCGTTGGCTATCAGTGCGGCGATAACGACTGATTTGCTTCCTGCCATTATTTTTCCGTCACATCCATTACGCAAAATGCTTCTGGATTTATACCTGGCTCCACTACCAGCGGTATGCTCGCTGCAATCTCAGACACCCATGGGACCGACGACCATCGACTGACAGGCCGGACACTCGATGCCGTCCGCGAGGCCGACCACGTTCTCCATGCGGGCGATTTCATGACCGAACAGGTCCTCGATGCCATCGACGCCGAGTGTGAGAGGCTGACCGGGGTCGTCGGGAACAACGACAGACCGGCGGTCCGCGCCCGGCTCCCCGACGTTGCGACTGTCTCCTGGGAGGGACTGACAATCGTCGTTGTGCACGGCCACGAGCACACCGAAACCGCCCTCGGGATGCTGGCTCGGCAGGAAAACGCCGACATCGTCGTCGTCGGTCACTCACACAAACCCGTACTGACTGACTTCGGCGGCTGGACGCTGGTCAACCCCGGCAGTTACGCGGACCCGCGGCGCTATCAGCCGGCCCACGCGGAACTGGATGTCATGGCTGGCGACGTTCGCGTCCGTCTCCGCTCCCCGGACGGCACGCCGATCTCGACTACTATCGTCGAACGGTAAGTGTACCGCAGAGACGGTTCTGTTCGATTCTATGTATCTTGGAACAAATGCAATCCCAGGCAGCTACTGGCGCATGTACCACAGCGCCGCCATGCCTGCAATGACGAACGCGCCGCCGGCGAAGAACGCCAGCCCTGGCGGTATCGCGGCGGCAGCGGCCTCGGCACCGCCCTGTGCGGCGGTGTCGAGCGCGCCCGCAGTGGCCTCAAGGCCCCCGTCGGTCACGGTTGCGTTCTCGGCGTAAAAACTCGGATCCCGGGTCCCGGTGTCCGCACTCCCGGACGACACTGTCGGGCCACCGAACAGTGACCCCAGCCCGCTCCCGAACACCTGCTGGACCAGCAGGCTGGCGAAGCCGATGATCGCGAGACCGCCGATAATGTTCGCCAGTGCCGCCCGCAGCCCCGATGTCTCCTGTTCGTCACCGGCACAGATAACGAGTGGCTGGTTGGCCGGCGCGAACACGTCCATCTCGCGTCCCTTCTCGGAGTACGCCGTATCGACGACCTCGACCGCACCGGCGTTCTCGAGTTTCTTCAGATGATACTGCGCGTTTTGTAGCGAGGTATCCACCCGGTCGGCCAGCTCGGACGGCGGCGCTGGCTCCTTGTTCAGCTCTGACAGTAAGTTACGCGCTGTCTCTGCCGAGAGTGCCGACAGCACGTCGTCCGCATCATCACTGTCGACACCAATGACTCGGGGTTCGGCGTCCGGGGTCGCCGGGTCCCGAGAAGGCAGCAACGACATGCTTGCCCGTATGTTCTATGGGATTATGAGTCTTTGCCAAAGTTCAGTGCTCGTTGTAGCTATCGGTCAAACCCGTATTTTACCCTTCAAAATCGCCAGGTAGACGCCCGAAGGCACGGCTCCCGAAAGGACTTTCTTGTCGGCTGGACAATTGTCAATATGGCTGACCCGCTCACTTACGCGCTCCTCGCTGCCGTGCTCCTGTTTTTCTTTTTCATGTATCTGATGCTCCGGCGGACGTTCCAGGGGTTCAAAGAGGGCTTCCAGCAGAGCAAGAAGAAGTAGCCGGGAGGGCAACGGTTAGGGGCCGCCGGCGGTGCCTATCTGTATGGACCCACGTATTCGCGAACACGCGGAGGTCATCGTCGACCACTCTATCGACCTGAGCGAAGGCGATAACCTCGTTATCGACGCCCATCCGCAGGCCGAGAACCTCGTCGTCGCGCTGCACGAGTTCGCCGCCGACCGTGGCGCGAACCCGCTCGTCGTGCAGGACCGCCTCGGCGAGCGGTTCCGCCGCGCCTTTCTCCGCAATCGGGACGAGTTCGAGACGCCGAGCCATATCGAGGCGCTGTACGAGGAGATGGACGCGTACATCGCGATCAAGGGTAGCGACAACGTCACCGAGACCAGCGACGTCGACCCCGAGACGACGGCCGCCTACCAGCAGTCCCAGCAGCCGCTTCTGAACGAACGGCTCTCGAAGACCTGGTGTCTCACGCAGTACCCCGCGCCCGCCAACGCCCAGCTCGCCCAGACCTCCACGGAGGGGTACGAGAACTTCGTCTGGGACGCCGTCCTCAAGGACTGGGACGCCGTCCGCGAGCACCAGGCGCAGATGGTCGAGGTGCTCGACCCCGCCGACGAAGTCCGCATCGTCTCCGGGGAGACGACGGACGTGACGATGTCTATCGCCGGTAACGAGACGCTTAACGACTACGGCGAGAAGAACCTCCCCGGCGGCGAGGTGTTCACCGCACCGGTCCCCGACAGCGTCGAGGGTGAGGTGCTGTTCGACAAGCCGCTGTACCACCAGGGCCGGGAGGTGACCGACGTCAGCCTCCGGTTCGAAGACGGCGAGGTCGTCGAGCACAGCGCCGGCAAGAACGAGGACCTCCTGAGCGAAGTCCTGTCGACTGACGGGGGCGCAAGCCGACTCGGCGAACTCGGCATCGGGATGAACCGCGACATCGACCAGTTCTCCTACAACATGCTGTTCGATGAAAAGATGGGCGACACCGTTCATATGGCGGTAGGAAGAGCCTACGAGGAGACTGTCGGCGAGGACAACGAACAGAACGAGTCGGCAGTCCACGTGGACATGATCGTCGACATGAGCGAGGACTCCTTTATCGAGGTCGACGGTGACATCGTCCAGCGAAACGGGACATTCGTCTTCGAAGACGGGTTCGAGGGCTGAGTACCGACCGCGAACGGAGTGAGTGGTCGGCCTTCTTCTGAGTCTCTTGAGGCGAGGACTCAGTCGTCGTCTGCCGCTTCAGCTTTTCCGCGGTCGTCGGCTGTCGTGTCGAACATCTCGGTGTCGCCGTGGACCGAGTCGCCTTCCTTGACGGCGAACGTTTCGAGTACCGCCCCGAGGTCGTCGGCACGCTCTGAGAGCTGTGTAACGGCGGTCTCGACGCTATCGACGGCCGCGACTTGCTCGGTCGCCGCGTCGGCGACGGCGGTCGCCTCGGTCGCCGTCGCGTCGCCGATGTCGCCGACCTCCTCGACCATCGAGACGACTTCCTGCGTGGACGCCGCCTGTTCGTCGGTCGCCCTGTCAATCTCCCGCATCCCCGTGGTCGCGTCCTCGATGTCGTCGACGATGCCGTCGAACGCCGCCAGCGCCTCGCCGACGGTCTCGGTCCCGGTGGCGACCTTCGACTGAGTGGCGTGCATCTCGTCGACGGTGCGTTCGACCTGTTCGCGCATCTCCCCGATAGCAGTCTCGATGTCGTCGGTCGCGGCGACCGTTTCGTCTGCGAGAGCCTTCACCTCGTCGGCGACAACGGCGAACCCGTCGCCCTCACCGCTGGTCTCGGCACGGGCGGCTTCGATGTTCGCGTTCAGCGCGAGCATCGTCGTCTGGTCCGCGATGTCCGTGATGAGGTCGGTTACGGCTTCGACCTCACCCATCAGCGCGCCGAGTTCCTCGACCTGAACGACGGTCTCTCCGGTCGAGGTCTCGATTTCGTCGAGGGCCGTCGCTGCACGCTGGGCCGCCGCGCGCCCGTCCTGCGACCGGTCGAGCGCCTCGTCGGCGCGGTCCCTGACAGTGTCGGCGGCGGTCGATACCTCTTCGACGGTGGCAGAGAGGTCTTCCAGTTCCGCCAGAACGGTATCGAGCTTCGCCGACTGGGCCTCCGCGCCGTCGGCCATCTCCGTCGCCGAGTCCTTGACACCGGTGCTGCGGTCGTGGACCGCGGCGACGTTCTCGGAGACGGTCCCGCTGGCGGCCTGGACCGACTCACTGAATGCCCGGACCTCGCGCATGGTGTCCTCCCACTCGTCGAGCATCGCGTTGTACGTCGTCGCGATGTGGGTCATCGACTCGTTGTCCGCGTCTGTCGCCATCCGCGCCGTCAGATCGCCGTCGGCGCAGGCGTCCATGACGTCACCGTAGGCCGCGGCGCGGGCCTGCAGTTGCTCACTGAGTTCCAGCGCGTCCTCGCGAGCCGATTCGGCTTCCCGCTTGGCCGATTCCGCCTCGCTCCTCGCTGACTCGGCGCTTTCCCTGGCCCGTTCGGCGTCGGCAATCTGCTCCCGCAGGGACCGACGCATCTCGTCGAACGCGTCGAACAGCCGGCCGATCTCGTCGTCGCGGGCCGTGTCGAGCGTCACGTCGAGGTCGCCCGATTTCATCTCATCGGCCGTCTCGGCGAGGTCCGAGAGGGTCGTCGCCGACCGCTTCCCCATGCCGATGGTCACGCCCCCGAGGACGACCAGCGCGGACGCGAGCGTCAGGAGGAGGCTGGTCCCGATTTGGTTCCGCATGGCGTAGGCGCTCGACGCCGGCACCTGGGTCACGACAGTCCAGCGGACGCTATCGAGGTTCGTGTAGCCGTACACCGTTCCCGAGGACTGCTCGAACCCGTCCCCGTCGCCGCTCGCAAACGCTGTGGCCGTCGCCGAGGGGACGCTCTGGCCGACGACTGCTGATCCGTCCGGCCCGAGAATCGTCGTCTCACCGTCGGTCATCGATCCGCGGAATTCCTCGGTCCGAGCGGAGAGGTTCGCTTCGACGACGACGACGTGTTCGGTGTTTCGTGGGGGCGAACTGACGAACGCGAGAACGTTGTCGTTGGTCACCGGTGACTTGTAGGGCTCTTCCGGCACAACGACGGCCCCCGGCGTGTCGGTTTCGCTGTCGACTCCCGCCATTTCCGAGCCCCACGGTACACCCAGCTCGGCGAGTGTCTGCCCGCGGATCCCGTTCGCGGTGCTTGCCTCCACCGTCCCGTCCGACGCTTGGACGTAATGCACGGCGACGAACTCGGAGGTAAGGTCACTCGACTGCAGCAGGAGATAGTCCTTGATGACGCCCGGCTGTCCGTTCTGGAACTCCTTGACCGACGAGAGCGTTCGGGTCTGCCGGCGGAAACCGTCGACCCAGTTGTCGAGACCGTCCGCCTGTAACTCGGCGGTCGAGACGACCTGTGACTCGACGCGGCGGTCGAGCGTTCGCGTGGTGTCGACGTAGAACGCCGCTCCGATGCCGCCGGCGACCAGTACTGCCACTAGTACGGCCGCGAGAAACTTCCTGACGAATCGTTTCCGGATAGCATCCGGGACGAACCGTGAAACCTGGAACCGGGACGGACGAAAGCATTGGCTCACCATTCGTCCGCCGGTTTCTAATTATCATACAAAAAGCTGCCACATATATAGAATTACTGACTGAGGTATATACGAACATACTGACCTGGTAACGGCATTTTCAGACGATCTGTTGGACGATATAGTTACTCCATTTTCGATACCTGTCCGTGAATATATCATCTGCTACGCGTCGGGTATCACCGCTGATACTGACCTGGGAGACACCCGACAGTGTGGGTATACCTATGATGACGCGTCCCGCCACCGAACCGGAAACTTATGCCGGCAGGTATGGTAGCTCCTGTATGAGTGAACAGCGGTCCCTCCTCGTCCGGGCGGTGTGGTTCCTGCTTGCCGGCTGGTGGGTGACCGGCATCTGGCTCTCGGTCGCGTGGTTCCTGAACGTCACGATCATCGGCATTCCCCTGGGCATCAAGATGATAAACAGGGTACCGCTCGTGCTGACGCTCAAGCGACGCGACCGGCTCGTCACGGAGAGCGACGGCGGCTCGCAGTACTCACTGCTCGTCCGCGCCGTCTGGTTCATCTTCGTCGGCTGGTGGGCCAGCGGCGTCTGGACCGGCGTCGCGTACGCGCTATCGGTGACAATTGTCGGCCTGCCGCTGGCCATCTGGATGTACAACAAACTGCCGTTCGTCGTCTCGCTGTACCAGTACTGACGGTCAGTCCAGGTACGGCTTTTCGATGTCGGTTTCGACGGGAATGAGGGCGTTTATCCGGCTTGTAATCCCGTCAAACAAGGTGATAAGCGGGGAGAGGACCCGCTCGACGATCCGGACCGGTGATGCGACAGTCAGTGCCCATTTCTGTGCGTTGCCGAGGCCGAACGCCTTCGGCACGATCTCGCCGAAAATCAGGATGAGGAAGCTGGTGACGACCGTGGTTGCAACGACCGCCGGCCCCGGGGAGAGATAGCTCGCGACGAGGACGGTGATGATGCTCGAAATCGCGATGTTGACGATGTTGTTGCCGACTAGCAGCGTCACCAACAGGCGGTGTGGGTTGTCGTACAGTTCCTCCAGCACCTTGGCCTGTCGGTCGCCCGTCGCCGCCTGTTGTGCTATCCAGTCCTTCTGTAGCGAGAACACCGCGATTTCCGAGCTCGAAAAGAACGCGCTCAACCCGAGGAGCAAGACCACGGCGAGCCCGCCACCGACTGCCACGATAGGGTCACTCACAGCCTGTCTTCAGCGAGACGGGACAAGAAGGCGTCGACGCGGCCTGACGGCCCGCAATCCGACGGATGCGGCGAAGGATACTCGACGTTCCAGCCCATTGTGACCGTATGTCACTCGGCCAGGTGGAACTGGCGTTGCGCGTCATCGCTGGCCTGTTCGTCATTGTCGCGCCGACGCTGCTGTTTCTGGGGCTGTGGCGCGGCCTCGAAGCGATGCGTGACGACGAACTCATCCAGCAGGCCCACCAGCGCGCCGAGATGGGGGACCAGTCGCCGGCCGGAGCCGACTGGCCGGTCGACGCGCTCACCGACGACGAGGCGTCACCGCTGTCGGAGACCAATATGTCGGTCGTGACCTGTGGCACCTGCGGTACGCCGAACATGCAAGACGCCTCCTACTGTCAGGAGTGTCTCACAGAGCTGGAGTAGTCAGTCTAATCTGTCGCTGTCGCCGACCTGAACCGCTATCGTCGGCTCGCCCCGCTCGGCGCTGCAATCGATACCCCGCTCAACGGCGAAGGTCACCTGTTCCGTCCGGTTCGTATCCAGCCGAAACTCTCCCGTAATCGCGTATGACCTGGTGGTCGACCCGGCAATCGTGTCGTCGTCCCAGTCCCTGTCGACGCTCACCCACATGTCCTCCCGAGGGTTGTCCGCGGGTCCAACCAGACAGCCAGAGAGGGACGGGAGGTCGAGTGCCCGCAGGAACGGCGACGGGTTCGAGGCGGTGACTGCTCCGATCTGCTTGCTGACGGGCGGGAACCCGCCCGATCCCTGCTCCGTTTCCGGTACCGACACGGTGACCGATTCGTTCGTCTGCACGTCGTAGGTCACCCCGCCGCTGAGCGCGTCGGCCCCCACGAGCAGGACGCTCACGACGAGGAGGCCCCCGAGCGCGTACCCGGCGGTGCGACGCGACGGCGTCGGAACCCCTGCCCGAAGCGCGTAGCCGAGGCCGACGAACAGCCCCGCGGACGCGGCGAGCAACAGGAATATCCCCGTTTCGCCCGGCGAATACCGAACGACGACGTAGCCGACGAACACGACGTAGGTCACGCCACTGAGAGCGAAGGCTACGACATCCAGTACGTCCCGTTCGAGGGTCACGCCGGCCACGAAGAACGCGATAAAGCCCAGCAACAGCAGCGCCGCTTTCACTGTTATCGAGAGATCGAACACGACGTCCCGGACAAAATACAGGAGCGCCGCCGCGGCGAACAGAACACCGAGTGCGTACAGGAGTTTGCCACTGTCAATAGCCAGGCGCATGGAGGGTCACTGGCATTTCTCTTAGCTGATAAATAAAGCCACGGCCGGACAGCACAGGCCCGTGAACCGCGGAAATCGGGGATCCAACCGTATTTAGGCTCTAATCGTCAGCCGTCGCCCGTCCGGCGTCAGCACCGTTGGACAGCGGCGTCCGCTCGACGACCGTCCCGTCGTAGGTCGGGTACTGCTCGACGATCTCGCCCTTCTCGACATCGCCTTCTTCGACCATCTCTTCGAGCAGCCACCAGGCGAGTTCGACGTGGTCGGATTTGACTGTGTAGTACTCCTCGGGGACGCCGAGGGCTTCGAGTCGGGCCTCGGAGGTCCAGGCCTTCCCGTAGACGAGCGTCCCGTCGTCGGTCACGTCGTCGAACGGGCGGCGGATGTTGCGGGCCATCCGCTTGAGCCGCGAGCGGTGCTGGGCGGCGTCTTTGAACACGCTCGTACAGAAGTACACCTTCTCGTGGTCGCCCATCTTCTCCAGGATGTCGTGGGACCCCTCGACGGCGCTCATGTGGTCGTCTTTCAGTTCGAAGCCCTCCTCCTGCATCCGGCGGTAGTTCCCGTCGGACATCTCGAACTCGTTGATGTTACAGAAGTCGGCCGCGCCCTCGTCGAGGAACTCGAGGAACTCCTCCTCGGCGCGGATGCCGGGAATCTCGAAGGCCGGGGTCAGCCCCTCCTCGCGGGCGATGTAGAGGATGTCCTCCCACTCGGTCCCGTGGAGGTCGCCCCACTGTTCCAGAGGCGGGTGGAAGCGAATCTCGTCGAGGCCGGCCTCCGAGAGGCGGCGCATGTTCTCGCGGCCGCCGGGGATACCGGTGTAGAGGTGCGTGTGGTGGTCCTCGCCGAACTCGTCTTTCAGCAGTTCCAGGTAGTGACAGGTCCGGTCGAGCACTTCCTGGGGTTCGCCACCCGTGATCGACGTACCGAGCGCGCTCATGCGCTTGGCCTCCTCGATGACGTCCGCGTCGTCCTCGATAGGACGCTCGTTGGCGTACATCTGGGTGACGTTCTTGCGGTTCTCCCCGAGGGGACAGTAGAAGCAGTCTCGCTGGTCGCAGTAGCCGTAGACGAACAGCACCATCTTGCCGCCTTTGGCGCACTGTTCGCAGCCCTCGGAAATCATTGTCTCTAGCCACCACTCCCAGCGGGAAAAAGCGTGCGCATCGGGCCTGGCGTGGGACGGGACGGCATGGACGGGGTCCGCACGGTGCGCACGTTCCCCAGCGTCCTTATCCGGCTTCCCGACGCAGAGGCTGGTATGACAGATTCCGGGACCGGAATTACCGGGTCCCGCCGCCGTCGCGGCCTCGCTGTGGTCTTCTTCGTCGTCTTCCTGGACCTGCTGGGCTTCGGCATCATCATCCCCATCCTCCCGTACTACACGCGCACGTTCCCGGGCGGGACGGAGTTCGTTATCGGACTGCTTGCGGCTTCGTACTCCGCGATGCAGTTCGTCTTCGCGCCGCTGCTCGGTTCGCTGTCGGACCGCGTCGGCCGCCGCCCGGTGCTGGTGGTGTCACTGTGTGGCTCCGTCGTTGCCTGGACCGTGTTCGGCCTGGCCGACGCGCTGTGGCTGCTGTTCCTGTCCCGGATGCTGGCCGGCGCGATGGGTGGCAACCTCTCGACGGCGCAGGCCTACGTCGCCGACGTGACGCCGCCGGAACGCCGGGCTGCGGCCCTGGGGTTCATCGGGGCCGCGTTCGGCCTCGGGTTCATCTTCGGCCCCGGCATCGGCGCGGTGTTGAGCTTCGACGCCACGGTGGCCGCGGTCGACGGTCTCTTGCCGGCGGCTGTGCCCATCTCCCGGTTCTCGCTCCCGAGCTTCGCCGCCGCGGCCGCGAGTCTGGCCGGTGTGCTCGTCGCTCTGCTGTTCCTCCCCGAGTCCAGGACCGTCGCCGAATCCGCGGCCGCGACCGCGACAGAGCGTACCTCGTCGATTACCCAGCTCCGCGCGGCGGTGGCGACCCCGGGTCTCCGGCCGCTGCTGCTGGCCTTTTTCCTCGTCTCCTTCGCCTTCTCCGGCGTGCAGGTGATGTTCGTTCCCTACGTCGCTGATATCTACGGCTACACGGCCGCCCAGAGCGCGCTCCTGTTGACATATATCGGCGTCGTCGCAGTCATCACGCAGGGGGTCCTCGTCGGCCGCCTTTCGGCCCGCTACAGCCCGGTCCGGCTCTCGCTGTTCGGGACCGCGCTGCTCGTCGTCGGTGTCGGCGCGATCCCGGCTTCGCGGGCCATCGGGTCGGTTCTCCCCGACTTGACCGCACTTGCCCCGTTCCTCACTGCCGACCTGCTCGGCCTCTTGCTCGTGTTGACGCTGTTACCGCTTGGCAACGGCATCCTCTCGGTGACGCTGACGGCGCTCGTGTCCCAGCGGGCCAGCGCCGCGGTTCAGGGGAGCGCCTTCGGCATCACGCAGGGCGCCGGCAGTCTCGCCCGGACCGTCGGCCCGCCGGTCATGGGTGGGCTGTACTTCGCCGTCGGCTACTGGTCGCCGTTTGTCGCCGGGAGCGTGCTGTTGCTCCCGGTCCTGTGGCTCGTCTCCCGACTGGGCGTGACACAGGAAGCTTACGAGCCCCGGCCGGCGGACCCGGGCCACGCCAGATAGGGACCGCTTTGAATGGGCTGGGGTTCGTTTCGTGTGTATGGATGACGAGGAGTCCGACCCCGTGGGCGGGCCACTGCCGGCAGCGGAGTCGTTCGACGACAGGGTGTTGGGGGTCAGCGAGTCGCTCATCCGGTACGTCGAAGTCGTCGCAGCACTGGTGCTGGTCCTCCTCTTTGCCATCGGCGTCTTCGACCTGACCCTCCAGATATTCCAGAGCGCGCTCCGCGGCGACATCACCGACCCGCTGGTCGTCGTCGGCTTCATCGACACGGCCCTGCTCCTCTTCATTATCGTCGAGGTATACCAGACCGTCGTTGCGTACACGCAGGAAAGCGAGACGCGCCGCATCGTCCGTCTGGTGATCTACACGGGTGTCATCGCGATGGTCCGGAAGGCTATCATCTTCCGCACCGGTGAGTACAGCTCCGAACAGGCCGCGCTCACCGCCGCAGCGGCGTACACGCTCATCATTCTGGGGCTCGCCGCGCTGTTGCTCGTCGAGCGGCGGACCCGCGGGACGCTGCATGAATCAGGGTGAGGCGGTCCCGAAAGAAGTTAAACACAGACGGCGTAGCGCCGGTAGATGCTGCTGGTGCTGTGTATCGACCTCGACGACGACCTCGGCCGTAAGACCGGCATCGAGACGCCAGTCATCGGGCGCGATGCCGTCGTAGATGCAGCGGTGGCGCTGGCCTCGAACGACCCGGAGGACTCCGACGTGAACGTCCTCTTCGAGGGCGTCCACATCTACGACGACATCACCGACGAACCGGTCGAAGTCGCGGCCGTCACCGGTGTCGACGGGAGCGACGTGGCCGCCAACCGGGCGGTCGGCGAGGAGGTCGATACCGTCCTCGCGTCGCTGGCGGCCAGCGAGGACGTGCGGGCGCTCCTCGTCACCGACGGCGCACAGGACGAATCCGTCGTCCCCGTCATCCGCTCGCGGGTCCGAATCGACGGGGTCCGCCGCGTCGTCGTCCGCCAGGCACAGAACCTCGAATCGATGTACTACACCATCAAGCAGGTGCTCGACGACCCGGAGACCCGGGGCACGATTCTGGTCCCGCTGGGTATCCTCCTGCTGATTTACCCGCTGACAATCGCTGTCGAAGCGCTGGGGTATCCCGGCTCCGCGCTGGGCGTCATCTCCGGCTTGCTTGGGCTCTATATCCTCGCGCGCGGCCTCGGCGCTGAGAAGATCCTGGACGAGGCAGTCGAGCGGACGATGTCGGGGCTCTACGCCGGACGTGTGACGATCATCACTTACGTCGTCGCGGCCGCACTGCTCGCTATCGGCGGCGTCAACGGCGTCCAGGAGCTCGAACGCCAGACGGATCCTGACGCCCTCGAAGTAATCGCGTCGCTGGTCGCGGGTGCGATTCAGTGGTTCGCCGCCGCCGGCATCACCTCCAGTCTCGGCCGCGTAACCGACGAATACCTCGACGGGAGCTTCCGCTGGCGGTATCTCAACGCTCCCTTCTACGTCCTGTCGATTGCCGCCGTGTTACACGCCGTCAGCGCCTTCTTCCTCGGGGTTCGGGACCTGGAGTACCTCGCGGTGATGCTCACCGGCGGGACGCTGCTGGGCCTAGTTAGTACGCTGGCCTTCGCCGTCGCGGAGGCCCGCTTTGACCACCCCGAACAGCACAATCAAGGCCCCGGCGGTCCCTCATCCGAGTGATGTACGTCTCCCGTGCCGTCGAGAGCCTGCGTGCGGACCCAATCGAAGGCGAGCCCGTCGAGTTGCTTCTCGAAACGGCCGAGGATGCTGACCCCGAGCGCGTCGCCGCCGCCGCGGCGGCCGCCGGCGCGACCGTCGAGCGCCACCTCCAGTTCGACGACCTGCTGGTCTCGACGACACAGGACGAAATCGACGCTCTCTGTGAGCTGGACGGACTGACGGCGGTTCAGACCGGTAATGTAAACGCCATTGCGACGGCCGATGACGTCGAAGAAGACCTCGACCACGGTGACTGACCGGCGACTGTGTTTCGCATTTCTTTTGTCACCACCGGAAATATACGACAGCGAGGGCACGTAGCTCAGTCCGGATAGAGCGTCGGACTTCTATCTCCGCTGGCTGTGCCATCGGGGGAAGACATCCGACGGTCGTGGGTTCGAATCCCACCGTGCCCGTGAAGTCGTTGAACGATAGTGGTGTGTTGAAACATTGGTCGTAGGCACGAAGCACGCCGGACGAACAGGCGCGGTCTAAACTCGGGGACAGCCCTCTAGTGTCCACTTTTTCGAGGGCATGTTAGTCTCAGAGTCACCCGTCGCTAACAATAGTCTGGTGAGTACATAGCGCCGTAGTATAACAGTGAAAAGACCCGTACTGACACTACCTAGTTAGTTTGCGTGATTGTCAGAGGCACGGTAACCCAACTTGGGGGGCAGTAGTGTCATGGTCCCTTCACACACATGGTCTGACGGTCAGAGATAATAATACGGCGGCATATTCACAGTCAGCCTTTGTTTTGAGAAACTGGGTGAAGGCAAGCTGTTGTGGCCACCGAACGGCTCGTACTCCCGACGGATGTCCCAGCGGTCGGACCCGCACGGCGCTGTCCTACGCCTCGACGATGTCGTCTTCCATGGCAGCGACCTCAGTGAGGATCGCTTCGACATCGTCGTCGGGAACGCCGTTCTCCCGGAGCGCGGCTTCGAGGTGGGTCGCGACGTTGGCGAACGCTTCCTCGGTGATTCCCATGCCCTCGTGGGCGGTTTGCATGTCATCGCCGTCGTAGTCGACCGGTCCGCCGGCGACGGCGCTGATGAACTGAGCCTGGTGGCTCCGGAGTTGGTCCATATCGGTCTCTTCGAAGTACGGCTCGAGTACCGGGTCGTCGAGCACCCGGTCGTAGAAGTCCGAGACCACCGCGTCGACCGCGTCGCGACCGCCGATCCGCTCAAAGATGGACTGTGATGCCATTGTCGGATGCCAAGTGAGCGGTCGGCATGACAGTTGTGGAAAAACATATTCGGCCCAGAACACCTTGAGGGAGCCCGGACTTGACCTCGTGGCTGTGACGGCACCCTTCGGCGCGGACGAAGGGATTCGGGGAGCGTTACAGCCGCTCGCGCTGTCGCTGGCGACGGACCATCAGCACCGACAGCATGCCGAGCGTCCCGAGCACGGTCCACTCTCCGTGGCGGTCGGTGACGGGCCGTGCGGTATCGGTGCCGTGCCTGCCCCTGTCGGCGGCGTTGGTCGCTGTGGCCGCGGGGCCATCCACTGATAGTGCGGCGTTTGTCCGCCGGCCGGTCGTGTCTGCCGCGCCGCTTCGCCGCAGGTCGCGATCAGTGAGCACGTCGGTCTGGACCGACGGCGCGGTGCCAGTGACAGCCTGGCGAACAAACGCGTCGAGGTCGTCCCCGGCGACAGCCGACACCGTCTCGGCGAACAGCGCGAGCGTGACGCGGTCGTCCTGCCAGGTCAGCCTGTCGAGGACGGTTTCGAACGTTCGGCTGCCGTCGGTCGACCGCTGGATACGGGCATCGATGGCCGCGACGACACGTGTTCCCTTATGATACTGTGCGCCCGGCCCGTCCCAGCTATCGGGCTGTGTCAGGTCCGCGGTTTCGTGGCGCTCGGTCGTAATCCTGTCACGGAACCGGTCTTCGTCGATACCGCCCGCGCCGTACGTGAGGGCCGCGGTGTGGTAGTCCGCGCTGCCCTCACTGAGCCAGTCCATCGCCGGTGCCGTCTCGAACGTCTGTCGGGTGTGGCGGTACTCGTGGACCCAGACGTTGACCGGGGAGTGGACGGGTTCGCCGGCGTTGACGATGACGTCCGACTCACCGTTCGAAGGGGTGTACCCGCCCGATGCGAGTTCGTTCGGCGCGACAAACACGCGGATGTGGTCGTGGTCCGTTCCGGCGGTCGAGGCACGCTTCGCATGGCTGATTGAGTCAATCGCGGCGGTACGGTTGGGTCGCAAGTCCGCATCCGCCGGGACAACGAGCGTGATTCGGTCGCCATCGACCGTTCTGGTTTCTGTCTCGTGGGGGCCGATGTAGGCGGCCGTACTCCCGGCGACACCGTCCTGGCCGGGCGCGAGTGCCAGCGACTCGTTCCAGATGGGCCGTGGCCCCACGTGCCAGCGCCAGCGGGCACGCAGTGACACTTCCTGTCTGGCAAGCAGCGTCCAGTTGTCCGTGGCGGCGGTCCGCTGGCCGAACGTCGTCGAGAGTCCGACCGGCACAGTGTAGGTCAGCCGTGCCGTCCCGGTATCATCGCTGATACGCCAGCGGTCGCCGTCGGGCCGGAGCCCGTCGGCCCGACGCACTGTCGTCGCCGCCGGCGTCCGTACCGACAGTCCGGTGACGTGCTGTGGTCGCTCAATCGTCGCGGTTACGCGTACTCGACCGGTCCGGTTCGGTTCTCTCTCGACCGTGTACCGGACATCAATCGATCTGTCGACGTCACTGGTACCGATCTGTGTCGGTGGACCCGACTCGACACCGAGGGCAGCCGGGGACGTACAAATCAAAAGGAAGCAAACTAGCCCTGCCAACATCTGCGTTCTCATAGCTCTGGGTACTGCCGAATGCTACGCGACAACCAGCGAGTGGCGGTAAAGTGCGTGCCGGTGAAAATCTCAAACATAATAACGGGCTGCGCGGGGCTAGGGTGGGGTCGCAAGCGTTTTGCCAGCGGCCACGTTATCCCCTGATATGGCCGACTGTCCGCTCGCAGACGACTGTCCCAAATTCACCGAACGAATCCAGGGGATGGGCTGTACCCACTACGGTGACCGTGGCGGCGCCGAGTGGTGCAATCACTACAACCAGCCCATCTCGGAACTCAAGAGCCAGCCGGTCAAGATGGGCGAGGAAGTCACTGTCGACGTCGAGGACATCCACGAGAGCGGTGCCGGTGTCGGTCGGACCGAGGACGGCTTCATCATCATGGTCGACGGCGTGCTCCCGCCGGCCCGCTCGCTGGTCAAGGTGACGAACGTCCACTCGAACCACGCCCGGGCCGAGGAAATCGAGCGACTGGAGATGGACGAGGACCTTTCGGAAGCCGAAACCGAAGAGAGCGACACCGATACCGACGAGACGGACGACGACGCTGACGATGACGGCCGGCGTCTCGGGAGTCGGGACAACTTCTGGGGCAGCTAGGACAGTCCGCGGCCGACAGTCATTGGGACAGTTTGCGAGCGGGACTTCTTTGGGACAGTCGGTACTTCTTCCGGACATGGACCTCGAACTCGACGGTAACGCAGCGCTGTGTACCGCCGCGACGAGCGGACTCGGACTCGCGAGTGCCGAAGCGCTCGCCGCGAACGGAGCCGACGTGGCCGTCTGCGGCCGGACGCCTGAACACGTTGCTGCGGCGCGGGACGATCTCGAATCAATCGGCGACGGCGACGTACTGGCCGTCGAGGCCGATATCACCGACCCCGACCAGATCGAGGCGCTCGTCGAAGAGACCGTCGACAGCTTCGGCGGCCTCGACCACGTCGTCACCAGCGCCGGCGGTCCGGCCCCCGGGCCGTTCATGGAGACGACCGAGCGCGAGTGGTACAGCGCTTACGACCTGCTGGTGATGAGTGCCGTCTGGACCACACGGACCGCATACCCGTACCTCAGGGACTCCGAGGCCGGCACTATCGTCAACATCACCTCCCGCTCCGTCCGGGAGGTCATCGACGACCTGGTCCTCTCGAACGCCGTCCGTCGCGCCGTCATCGGCCTGATGAAGACCCAGGCCCGCGAGTTCGCGCCGGAGGTTCGCGTGAACGCGGTGCTCCCCGGCGCGCACGAGACACCCCGCATCGAGGAACTCGTCGAGGCGGCCGTCGAGCGCGGCGAGTACGACTCCTACGACGAGGGTATCGAATCCTGGTCCGACGCGCCGCTACAGCGCGTCGGCCAACCCGAGGAACTCGGAGACGTGGTGGCGTTCCTCTCCTCGGCCCGGTCCTCCTACGTTACCGGGACGGCTCTGCCCGTCGACGGCGGCGCGATGCGGAGCTGACAGTCCTGGTCCCCTGCCCGATCAGAACCGTCCGTCGTCCCGCAGTTCTGCGACCACTTCACGAACGCGCTGGGCCTCGCTCTTTGGGACGACGAGCGTCCGGTCGTCGAAGGACGCCACCACCAAGTCTTCGACGCCGACGGCGCTGACGTGCCCGTCGCTCGCCAGCACGTTCCCGTCGGCGTCGATTGTAATCGCCTCGCCCAGCACCGCGTTTCCGTCCTGGCTATCGAGGATCCGCTCGAAGGCGTCCCACGACCCCAGGTCGTCCCAGTCGAGCGCCGCCGGGACGACGAAGACGTTCTCGGCCTCTTCGAGCACGGCGTAGTCGATGCTCACCGGGTCGACGGCATCGAACGCCGCATCGGGGTCCTCTCCCAGCCGTTCGACCATAGGCGCAAGCGGCGAGGACGCGGCTCCAGACAGGAGGGCTGTCGGCGTCCAGGCGAACAGCCCGGCGTTCCAGTAGAACCCCTCCCGGACGTACTCCGTCGCGGTCTCCCGGTCGGGTTTCTCGTGGAATGTTTCGACCGGCGCGAAGCCGTTCTCGGACGGTCCGGGCTTGATGTAGCCGTAGCCGGTCGCTGGCCGGTCCGGTTCGATGCCGACGGTCACGAGCCCGTCCGTTTCCACTGCGACTCGTGCGGCCGTACGTGCGACTGTCTCGAACGGCCCCGAAATCCGGTGGTCACTCGGCAGACACAGCAGGACGCAGTCGCCGACCTGTTCGCGGATGCGGTGTGCCGCATACGCCAGCGCCGGACCGGTGTCTTTGGGCTCCGGTTCGGTCAACACCGCCGCACTCGGGGCCCGTTCCCGTACCCCGTCGGCGAATGACTCCCGAGTCAGCACGTAGGTCTCGTCCGCGAACCCCACCCGATTGACAGTCTCGGCGAGCAGTGACTGGTCTCGACCAAACGAGAGAAACTGCTTTGGCCGGTCGCTCCGGCTCGCCGGATACAGCCGTGTGCCGGTTCCCCCGGCCAGGACGAGCGCGACGATTGGACGCTCCATACTCGGAGTTAACCCGGCCAGTGCTAAAGTGTTGTACTGGCGAACCTGTTGAAAAACGGTCGGAGCCGCTGCCGGCAGCTGCTTACCACGTCTCTATCGTGCCGTCTCTGATGTCCTCGACACAGCCCTGACAGTCCGGGTTCTCCGCCTCGTAGCAGACCGGCCGCCGCTGTTCGTCCATCGACACCGCCCGGTACTCGGCGTGGCGGCGACAGACGATGCGGGCCCGTCCCTCCTCGTCTCTGGGCAGGCCGGCCTTCGCCGACCGCTTGCCGTTCGCGTAGGCCCTCTTCGCGTCGGAGAGTTGCTGCTCGGCCGACCGCAAGGTATCTCGGATGAACCGTGCGAGTCGGTCGTCGTCGGCCATACCGACCGTTGTATCCGCCGACAAATCAATCTTCTCGCGCGGTCTTCGCCCGGAACGACGACACGGCGCACACCTTCACTTTCACTCCGCTGGGCGAGTGTTTATAACCAAAGGCGACCAACCATCGAACGTCTCCCAACGAAAACCAGGCGGAGACAGTGAAAGCCAATGACTGAGTCAGATTTGCGTACCCACGCGACAGAGATACACGAGCAGTTTTCCGACCAGCTAGAGATCGATGTCGATGACGTCGTCGAGCGTCTCGATACGCTGGTCAACGATTACCAGGTCCCCATCAGCGAGGCCCGCCGGAGCGTCGTCAACACGTACCTCGACGAGGCCGGCATGGACCGCGACCAACTGGGCGGCGGCGACGGTGGCGGCAACGAGCAGGTGAACGTCGCCGACGTCGACGCCCCCGAGGAGTGGGTCGACGTTCGCGCGACGGTCGTCGAACTCTGGGACCCGCGCGCTGACGCCGTGGCCCAGGTCGGTCTGCTGGGCGACGAGACGGGCACAATCAAGTTCACGAAGTGGTCGAAGTCAGACCTCCCGTCGCTCGAAGAAGGCAAGTCCTACGCCCTGCGTAACGTCGTCACCGACGAGTATCAGGGCCGCTTCTCCGTGAAGCTCAACCGGACGACGACCATCGAGGAACTGGACGAAGAAATCGAGGTCGGCGACGACAGCGTCGAGGCCGAAGGCGCGCTGGTCGACATCCAGTCCGGCTCCGGTCTCATCAAGCGCTGTCCGGAGGACGACTGCACACGCGTTCTCCAGAACGGCCGCTGTAGCGAACACGGCGAGGTCGAAGGCGAGTTCGACCTCCGCATCAAGGGCGTCCTCGATGATGGCGAGGAGGTCACCGAGGTCATCTTCGACGAGGAAGCGACCGAGGAACTGACCGGCATCGCCCTCGAAGAGGCGAAAGAGATGGCGATGGACGCGCTCGACACCACCGTTGTCGCCGACGAGATGCGACAGAAGATCCTCGGCCGGTACTACCGCGTCCGGGGCCCGACCTTCGGCCGCTACTTGCTCGCCGACGAGCAGGAGCGACTGACCGGGGCCGTGGATGCAGACGAGATTCTCATCAAAGCGAGGTCGATCTAAATGGCGAGTACACCCACCCGCGAGGTCGCACGGCGCGTCTTCGCACGCGAGTTCAACGACGCGAGCTACACGTTCAAGGAATCCGACGACGACCGCGCGCCGGTGTACGTCCTCCTGCCGACCGGCCAGCGCGCCAACCGCGTGTTCCTGGTCGGGACCCTCACCGAAACCGAAGACGTCGGTGAGGACAGCGAGTACTGGCAGGGCCGGGTCGTCGACCCTAACGGCGACACGTTCTTCATGTACGCCGGGCAGTACCAGCCCGACGCAGCGTCGATGCTGCGCGAACTGGAGCCGCCGGCCTACGTCGCCGTCGTCGGCAAACCACGCACCTACGAGACCGACGAGGGCGAAGTCAACGTCTCGATTCGCCCAGAATCCATCTCCGAGGTTGACGAGGCGACACGGGACCGCTGGGTCGTGGAGACGGCCGAGCGGACGCTCGATCGGGTCAAGCGGTACAAGGAGGCCGATATGGAGGACCCGGCCACCGACGAGTACATCGCGATGGCCGACGAGGAGTACGAGCAACTGTCAATCGAGAACTATCGGCAGTCGGTCGTCGGCGCACTCGAAAGCCTGCAGGACGAACAGGCGGAAGCCAGCGCCGACTAACCTCGACGCTGTCGGCGGTTTTTTGCGACTGGCGTTACGGCTCCAGTAGCTCGATGGGGTTTCCTTCGGGGTCGACGACGAACATGATGGTCGTCCCGCTCTCGGTCGTCTGGGGGCCGCTGAGCGTCTCGACATCGTCGGGGAGTCGGTCGGCGACGGCCTCGAGGTCGTCGACTTCCAGCCCGGGATGGGTCGCTCCCGGTCGATTGAGGTCCGGGTCCGGCAGTGCCTCGCCCTCGGGCTCGTAGCTCGCCAGTTCCAGACGCGCGCCGCCGGCGTCGAGGTGTACCAGTTCGGCGCTGGCCCCTTCGATGTCGACGGCGGTGCCGAACGCCTCGTCACCGACGGAAAAGCGCGTCAGCACGTCGAGTCCGAGCACGTCGCGGTAGAACTCGACGGCGCGGTCCAGATCGCTAACGATGATACCGAAGTGGTGAGCGGTTGCGTCGATGTCTGTCGCCATCTCTGTCCGGTACCGGGGTCGGCCGGCTGTTAAATCACAGCGGTTCGACTGTTGCCAGACACGGCCCCGGGGAACCGGTCCGGTAGCGTCTGACAAACGATTAAATACGTTGCTAGTAAAACAGTACATAACTATGGGCAACAAAAACAAGACCATCTCCTTTCGCGTCAGCGAGGACAAATTCGAAACCCTCCGCGAAATCGCCGAGGAGCGCGACATCTCGCTGTCCGCAGTCTTCCGGGACTACGTCGACACGCTCGTCTCCCACGACGGCCAGGTGAAAGTCGCCCCGGAACACGAGTTCGAGGACGACGCGACCGAGACCAGCACCGAGAGCTTCCCGCCGAAAGTCGAAGTCCCGAAGAGCTTCGTCCGCGAGCACGAGCGGCTCGAACTCGAAGCCGAGCACCTCCGCGAACAACTGGAAGAGCACAAGCGCTACGTCACGAAGCTCCGCCAGCAACTTGACGAGATGGACCAGGACGAGGTCATCCATCTCGAAGACTTAGACCAAGGCGAAGAGGAAGACGCCTCCTACCGCATCGGCAGCTTCGACGACCTAGAGTAACCGCTGGCGTTTCTGCTGTACGTCCTCGGCGACGTCGTCGCGCCCATCGACATCGGCCAGGGTTTCCACGGCTTCTAACGTTCTGACGGAGTTATCGAGGAAAGATAGCACGTCGCCCGGATACGCATACAGCATGTAGTCGTCGCTCATCACGTCGACGATTGCGTCCGGCCCCATTCCCTGTTCGCGCAGTTCCAGCAGGTACGAGATGAACTTCCGCTCGGCACAACCACAGTGGGGGTTGGCCTCACAGTCACAGTCGAGGAAGTCCTCAGCGAAATCCAGGACTCGCTCTCTGGAGGCTTCGTCGAGCTTTGCCAACCCCTCGCCCTGAAACAGGATGTCCAGCGTCGCACCCTTGAACGCCCCCTTCGGGAAACTCGTCTCTAACTGAGAGGCGAGCTGCTGGTGGTTCTTGACGTAGATTTTGTCCGTGATGGCCACGCGTGCCCCTCTGTACGCGTCGGCTGTGTAAAAGCGTCTCGAAGCAGCCGGTGAGCTATCGTAACAATTGAAACGGTTTACACACTGATCGCATTGCAGTCGTGCGAGCAGGTGTGCACTGATTTTCAATGGCTACTATAGTCGAAATCCACTCCAAACCGACATGCCACCGCTGTCACGCGCTCTCACGACTCACTGGTTCCCCGATTCGTAACGTATTTCTGTTCCAGCGGAATATCTATGGTTGCCTCAACAAGCGTGTCCGGGTTGGGGTAGTGGTATCCTTCAGCCTTGTGGTGGCTGAGACGTGGGTTCAATTCCCGCACCCGGACTGTATCAATTTTCTTATATGCTTTGAACCGAGGACATCGGTACGTTTAGTTTTACTTTCACCCTACTCGGCTCATATTTACTATCTACTACGTTCTTGTCTGCCCTGTGAAAGAGTTCGACTGTCCGACATGTGGTCGGGTATTCGATAGTCGACGTGGTCTTGGGGTGCATCATAGCCGCGTCCACGACGAACGGCTACCGAATAGAGAGTGCAACCATTGTGGAGATTCCTTCTACTCTGAGTCCGCCCGAGCCTACTGTTCGAAGCACTGCCACGATGCCGCTGTATCGTACGAAGGAAAAGCCAATCCGAACTTTTCGGATGCGACAGAGCAGACGAATTGCGAGGTCTGTGGCGCGAAGTTCGAGTATTACCCGTCGGAGAAAGATGGGGTGTACTGCTCTGACTGTGTCGAGAACGCGGCGTGGCGCGACCCGCCACAAATTTCTGGAGCTGCACACCACTCGTGGTCCGGTGGCAAACTATCGGTCTCCTGTGACGTTTGCGACGCCCGCATTGAGCGATATCCGAGTCAGATTCAGAGTGAAGTCGTCCTCTGCAGCCGTGACTGCCACGCGGAGTGGCTTTCGGCGGCGTTCACCGGTGACGGGCATCCGAACTGGCGCGGCGGTGGCGTCGGCGACTACGGGCCGGGATGGCGGGCGGTGCGCGAGCAAGCCCTGGCGCGGGACGACCACGCTTGCGTGCTGTGTGGCACTGATGCCGACGAGCTGGGACGGAACCCGGACGTACATCACATCGTACCGGTCCGGCTGTTCGCCGCGATGCCAGCGCTCGCCGTCCGTGACGCGCACACGCTGGACAACGTCGTCTCGCTGTGTCCGGGGTGTCATCGTCGAGCCGAGTTCGGTCACGTTTCGCGGGCGGAGTTACGCTGGCGGGCCGGTATCCGTCGGACGGACGCCCTCGTAGCCGGTGGCGTAACGGTGTAACCGGACCGGAATCTACACAATCGGTCCCGCCGCCAGTACGCGTATGTCACCGACTGTCGACGAACTGCGAAACGAGATCCGCGAGGCTGTCGGGCGGTACGAACGCCCGGTCTCGACCGCCTTCACCAAGGAGGCCCTGGCGGCCATCTGTGAGGCTGTCGGGTGCGACATTGACACGGACCGACTGCCGTCGAAGCCGCAGATGCGGGCGGGGATTCTCTGGACAATCGGCGAGCGCGAGGACGACGACCCGGCGGACGCGGAGCAGCCCTTCCGGAAGGGGGAACTCGAGGCGATTGCCGCGGCGCTGGAGGACACCTAGGGCGTTTCGACCGGGGTTACCGACGCCACATGCTCCACGCAGCCGTCCGAATGCGGAGCTATTTGCTTCCCGACAGCGAACCAACGAGTATGGCACGCAACCGCTCCCCGATGTTCGAGAACAGGCAGGCGGCTGGGCAGCGGCTGGGTGAGGCGTTGTGCGAGCGGGATATCGAAGTCGACGTCGTCCTCGCGATCCCGCGCGGTGGACTGCCGGTGGGGCGGCCAGTCGCTGACGCGCTGGACGCGCCACTTGATATCGTGGCCGCAAAGAAGATCGGCGCACCGAACAACCCCGAGTACGCCATCGGTGCTGTTGCCGCCGACGGGTCGGTCTGGCTCAACACCGATCTCATCGAGCGACGGGAGATTCCCCGCGACTATGTTGCAAGCACGCGAGCGGAGATGGCCGAAGCCGCCCGGCAGAAGGCCCAGCGCTACCGTGAATCGGGATCACCGCCGTCACTTGGGGGCAAGCGGGTGTGCCTCGTCGACGACGGCGTGGCGACGGGCGCGACGGCGCGGGCCTGCATCGAGCAGATCCGACAGGCCGACCCCGAGCGACTCGTGCTCGCGGTTCCGGTTGGCTCACCGTCGGCGATTTCGGACCTCGAAGCACTGGTCGACGAGGTAGTCTGTCTGGGAGTCCCGTCGGGGTTCCGCGCCGTCGGCCAGTATTACGAGCAGTTCGAACAGGTCTCCGACGAGGCGGCGATGTCGTACCTCACCGATGAGTGACCGCTACCGCTCTATTCTCGACTCCTGCTGGACGGTCTCGGTTTCCGATTCGCCGATGGCGGTGTAGTCGCTGCTGGATTTGATAATCGAGAGCGCCGTCATGATGTCAGACCGGGTGAGCAATCCCTTGAAGGAGTCGTCCTCGTCAGTGACGAGCAGGCGACCGACGGAGTTCTGCTGGAGCGAGGTCAGGGCGTCCATCACGTCGGTATCCGGGCTGATTGTGATGATCTCCGTCGTCATCACGTCGCCGACGGTGTACGCCTCGCGCTCGACCTCCTGAACGGCGCGAGCGTCTTCGAGCGTCACGAGGCCGACGACCTCGCCGCCGCGCTCGACGGGATAGCCGGTGTGGCGCTCCTTGAACATCGTCTGGATGAGCTTCCGGACGGACATGTCTTCGGGGACCGTCGTCACGTGGTCCGCCGGTGTCATCACGTCCGCGACAGTGACGCCCTCGAACGCGGCCCGCATCGAAGTCTGGCGGGACTCGCCCGCTGCGCCGATGTAGATGAAAAAGGCCAGGCCGGCCAGGAAGATGTTCCCGAGGACGAAGATGCCGAACAGGCCGAGGAAGACGGCGAAAACCTTCCCGACCTCGGCGGCGATGGTGGTGGCTCTGGCGTACGACCGCCGGCGGGCGAGCAGCGCGCGCAGGACGCGGCCGCCGTCCATCGGGAAGCCCGGGAGCATGTTGAACGCCGCCAGTGCGATGTTCATCAGCGCGAGGTAGCCGAGGATGAACCGGGCTGATTCGATGATGGTCCCCGCGCCGCTCGGGAGAATCTGGAACGCGAGGTAACAGACAGCGCCGATGGCGATGCTGACGATGGGGCCGGCGATGGCGATGACCAGTTCCTGTTTCCAGTCTTCGGGCATCTCGCTGAGTTGGGCGATGCCGCCGAACAGCCAGAGCGTGATGGAGTCGATGGGGAAGCCATAGCGGATGGCGATGAGGGAGTGGCCGAGTTCGTGGAGGACGACGCCGGTGAACAGACCGACGGCCGCACCGATGCCGAGCACCCAGACGAGCGCGCCGTTGGTGAGGACGGCCGCGTCCAGCCCGGCGCTCAACGTCCCGTTCAACAGCTCGGTCGTCTGTTCGATCTGTGTCCCGATGATCCAGGCGAACAGCGGTAGCACGAGGAGAAACGTCAGGTCCAACTGGATGGGGATTCCGAACGCGCTTCCGATGCGGAACCGGCGCATACCCGTCGCTTATCGGGGGACGGTCTTAAGCCCCCTTGGCGGAACTGCCGTGGTCACCGACGCCGGTACGCCTTTGCGGCGCGCCCGCGATGGACCGCACATGAGCGACCCACTGATTCGCCGCGCTGACGACATCGAGTACGAGGCCGTCGACGCAGCCGACGGGCTGGAAAAGGGCGTCCTCATCGGCGAGGAGGGGGGCGGCGGCAACCTCGCAATCCGTCGCTTCACGCTTGCCCCCGGCGGCAGCGTGCCGAAACATACTAACGACATCGAACACGAGCAGTACGTCCTTTCGGGGCGGTATACCGTCGGTATCGAAGGCGAGGAACACGACGTCGAAGCCGGCGACAGCCTCCACATCCCCGCCGGCGCTGTCCACTGGTACCGCAACGACGGCGACGAATCGGGCGCGTTCCTCTGTGCGGTTCCCGCCGGCGACGACGAAATCAAACTGCAAGAGTGACTGCTAGCATGTGCATCTACCACGGGCGTAGCAACAACTGAGCACCAGAGCGCCCAACACAGAGCCGACTACCCAATCCAGGCCGGGTGGGACCGAAAGGGGCGAGCCGCTGGGCGTTCGAGACGACGTAAGCACCGCAGGGAGTGCAACGACCGAGGAGCGCAGCGAGTCGCAGTAGTCCAGCGGCTCGGGGCTTTCTGGCTGTTCGAAACCGTAGCCGCGTGATTCGTCCCGCTCACACCTAGTCCGAACCGCTCAAGTAGCGCAGTCGCCTCTAGACGACTGTGTCACAGCAGGCCGCACAGGTAGAGACGCTGTTCCTCCACGAACACGGCGAGGAGTTCCGCGTCGCCGCCCACCGGGACGGCGAGCGGCTCTTCCACGGCATCCTCGAACTGAAAGAGACCGACGCCGGCCCCCGTCCGCGTCGGCTCCGAGTGAAGGACGGGACCAGCGAAGAGCTTCGCTCGCCCGACCAGTTCGTCGACCTCGCCCGCCGTGCGGCCCGCATTCGTATTTCCGAGCAGACTGCTCCGCGTGCACGCGAGCGCATCCGAGAGATGCTCGACGCGTACCAGGTCGAGGCCAAGGTCGTCCGGACCTGTCGGCTCTGTGCCTCCGACGGGCGTTACTCGCCGATTACCAGCGAGACGGCTATCGAGACCGACGACGAGACCATCTGTCCGGAGTGCGCTCGCCAGCAACTCGACCGCGAACTCGCCTTCAAAGGGAGCATCAGCGGCGACGCCCGCGACCGGCTCGAAGAGCTCCTGCTCGAGGTACAGGACCTCGACCGCGTGACGAACCTCCTGTCCGGACAACTGGACCCGGACCTGACGAAGTTCGACGAGATCTCGGCCACCGTCGACGAGGTCGACCCCGTTCGCGTCGACTCGCTGGACCTCCACCCGGGCATGCAAGAACACCTCGAATCCCGGTTCGACACCCTGCTCCCGGTCCAGAGTCTCGCCGTCGAACACGGAGCCACGGAGGGTCGCGACCAGCTGGTCGTGAGCGCGACGGCGACGGGGAAGACGCTCATCGGCGAGATGGCCGGCATCGACCGCGTCCTGAACAACAAGGGAACGATGCTGTTTCTCGTCCCGCTGGTCGCGCTCGCGAACCAGAAGTACGAGCAGTTCCAGGACCGCTACGGCGACATGGTCGACGTGTCGCTTCGTGTGGGCGCGAGCCGCATCGCCGACGAGGGCGGACGCTTCGACCCCGAAGCCGATGTCATCGTCGGGACCTACGAGGGAATCGACCACGCGCTCCGGACCGGCAAGGACCTCGGGACGGTCGGGACCGTCGTCATCGACGAGGTGCATACACTCGGCGAGGATGAGCGAGGCCACCGGCTCGACGGCCTGATTTCCAGACTCAAATACTACTGTGAATCAGGTGGCGCACCTGACAGCGGCGACACCCAGTGGATCTATCTGTCGGCGACGGTCGGCAACCCCGGACAGCTGGCCGACCAGCTCCGGGCGACGCTCATCGAGTTCGAGGAGCGGCCGGTCCCCATCGAGCGCCACGTCACGTTCGCCGACGGCCGCGAGAAGATCGAGACGGAGAAGAAGCTGGTCAAGCGGGCCTTCGACAACAAATCCAGCAAGGGGTACCGCGGCCAGACGATCATCTTCACGAACTCCCGACGCCGGTGTCACCAGATTTCACGCAAACTGGAGTACAGTTCCGCACCGTACCACGCCGGGCTGGACAACCGGAAGCGCCAGCGGGTCGAGCGGCAGTTCGCCGACCAGGAGTTGGCGGCGGTCGTGACAACGGCGGCACTGGCGGCGGGGGTCGACTTCCCGGCCTCGCAGGTAATCTTCGACTCGCTGGCGATGGGTATCGAGTGGCTCACCGTCCAGGAGTTCAGCCAGATGCTCGGCCGGGCCGGCCGCCCGGACTACCACGACAAGGGCACCGTCTACATGCTGGTCGAGCCGGACTGTACGTACCACAACAGCATGGAGATGACCGAGGACGAGGTGGCGTTCAAGCTCCTGAAAGGCGAGATGGAGCCGGTCATCACCCGCTACGACGAGGGCGCGGCCGTCGAGGAGACGCTGGCGAACGTCACCGTCGCCGGCAAGGAGGCCAAGCGGCTCAACGACCGGATGGTCGGCGAGGTGCCGACCAAGCACGCGCTGGGGAAGCTCCTGGAGTACGAGTTCATCGACGGCCTCTCGCCGACACCGCTCGGTCGGGCCGTGACCCGGCACTTCCTCGCGCCCGACGAGGCGTTCCAGTTGCTCGACGGCATCCGCAAGGGACAGCATCCCTACGAAATCGTCGCCGACATGGAACTGCGCGACGAGCACTGAGCGGCCCGCGCCCGCCCGGACCTGTCGGTCGAGTATCCTTTCGGCGTACATTCTTGTAGCGGCACGTTCTTCCGGTGTCCATGGGCCTGTTCGATACCATCCGTCGCGCCGTCGGCGGCGATTCGTCGACCGACGGGGACGAGACGACGGCCGGAGGCGACCGGGCGTCCGACGACGGGCCGGAACTGTTGGACACGGCGACGCTCGACCCGCCGACCTTTCGCGAGTACGCCGAGCGCGTCGTCGACGGCGCGGACCCGCTGACGTTCGACCCCGACGCGCTCGCACGTCTCGATACGGCCATCGAAGAGAGCTACGGCGGCGAGACCGTCGGCGACGCCGCGGGCGTGACGACCTACACTGAGAACACGGTCCGGTTCGGGAGCTATCTCGGCGAACTCCTCGTGCGGGCGTACGACGGCGAGTGGGTCCAGTCCGACGGCCGATGGGGCGTGACCGTCGCCGGCCCGGACGACGAGGTGGCAGTCGCGGTGTTCGACGTGGCCGCCCGCTCGTTTGGCGCCGAGCCGGTGTTCGCGGCCGTCGTGACCCGTCTGGAATCCGAACTGGCACTCGATACCCCACAGGGAACTGACGACGACGGTGTGGAAGCGGATACGGACGACACTGACGCCGACAGCGCCGTCTCCGAGCCGACGCGGATCGTTCGCCGCGTCGACGACGGCCAGGCGGACGAGCGCGACGCGCCTCCCGAACCGACGGCGACAGACGAGCGAGGTGAGGCAACTGCCGCCGATACCGCTGATTCCGATTCGCCCCAAGCCATCGAGACGGAGCCGACCCGCGTCGTCCGGCGAGTCGAATCAGAACCGAACGCCGATGGCACGTCCGACGATACAGACCCAACCCCTGTCGTCAGTCGGGTCGCTGACGGGCCAGAGAACGAGGCTCCACCGGACCACGACGAAGCCGACGGTTCTGTTGCTGACACTGTTGACGGGGTTGCAGCTCCCGACCCGACCGATTCAACGCCAGATGATGCCGGCAGCGAGCCGCCGGCCGCTGAAACCGCTGGTGAGGAATCGACCACCGATTCGAGTGGCGGGGAGTCGGTCGTCGAGACGACGGCCGATGATACCGCTGATACGGTCACGGCCGACGACGCGGCCACTTACATCGACGAAGCGGAGCCGACGCTCGACAGTGCTACGGCGGACCCCTCGGACGAAGCGCCAGCGGCCGAGACACTTTCGGGGGAATCGGCTGTCGACTCCCGCGACGAGGACCGACCTGCCGACGCGTCCGCGAGGGCGGCAATTGATACATCTACTGACGAAGCAGCGACCGACACAGCCGACGACGGAGCAGCCGGGGAACCGATGGACGATGAACCGACCCTCGATAGCCCGCCGGATGCGTCGTCAGTCGCCGCTTCAGATGCGGAAGCGGCACCCGGAACCACGGTTGACGAGTCACCTGCAGACACCGACGATGCCGCGGAGGTCGATGACGCGCCGGCAGGCGTTGCAGAATCCGACGCCGGGGAGCTGTCTGCTGACAGTTCCGACGCATCGTCTCCTGCCGAGGATGTCGAGGCGTCTGGTGCCACTGGGAATGCACCGTCACAGGGTGCGGCCGCTGGCTCGACGGATCGATCCTGGGAATCCGGAACGGTCCGCGCGGACCACGCCGACACCGCCGTCGAGTTCGCCGACTTCTGGGGCGAACACGACCTCGATTTCTCGCCGGCCTCGCTTTCGCGGCTTGACGACCTGGTTGATGCGGAGTGGGACGACGATCGCTTCGACGAGACGACGTTCGGGAGCGACGCGTCGTTCGACGACCGCGCGTTCACCAGCGTCGTGCGGGAACTCGGCGGCTACTTCGGCGAGGTGCTCGTCAGGCAACTCGACGGCCAGTGGACCGACGAGACGGACCACGAAGCGGCCGTCGTCGTCGGCGGACCGGCCGGGCAGTTCGCCGTCCCCGTCTTCGAAGTCGCGATGACGTCGCTCAGAAAACAGGCGGTGTTCGGCCGGAGCTACGACGCCCTGCTCGAAGATCTCGGACGTGACGGGCCGACGCGGTAGCGACGTGACACCGGCCAGGCGGTTTCTCGCTGTTGCTAGTCAGAGATGGGTATGACCGACGCGCTCCCACATTCGGGACACTCGTCGTGGTCCGTGTAGAGGAGCGTTTCACACTCGATACACCGGTGGGTTGCTTCGTCGTCGGTCGCGTTCCCGACCTCCTGTTTCAGTTCCTCGACTTTCCGACCGAGATCGTTGAAAAGGCTCATTGCTATTCGTTCGGCCCGGACAGGGATAAACGTCGGCCGCCGGGTCGGGCATCTGGGACGCCCCCGCTCGCAAACGACACATCCTTTTGTCACTGGGGGCGCAGGTGCCAGACGTGTCGCTGCCACCTGTCACGCCGGGGATGTTGTTCGTGTTCGCGGTCATCGTCGCCGCGCTGGTGCTGTTTGCGACGGAGGCGCTGCCCGTCGACGTGACCGCCATCGGCGTCATGGTCGCACTGATGCTGGCCGAACCGGTGACGGTGCTCGCGGCCGATACCGGGCTGCTTGCCGAGCCAGTGTACGTGTTACACCAGGCCGGCGACGGGATTTCGCCGCTAGACCGCGGGCTCTCTGGCTTCGCCTCGACGGCGACAATCACGGTGCTGGCGATGTTCATCCTCTCCGACGGCGTCCAGCGAACCGGCATCGTCCAGATTCTCGGCGCGAAAATCGCCTCACTGACCGGGGACAGCGAAACGCGACAGCTCGGTGCGACCGTCGGTCTGGTCGCGCCTATCTCCGGGTTCATCAACAACACCGCTGCCGTCGCCATTCTCCTGCCGATGGTCACCGACATCGCGCACAAGGGCAAGCTCTCGCCGTCGAAACTCCTGTTGCCGCTGTCCTACGCCTCGATGTTCGGCGGCATGCTGACGCTCATCGGCACCTCGACGAACATCCTCGCCTCGCAGCTCTCGGCCGAACTGATCGGCCGCCCGTTCAGCATGTTCGAGTTCACGCAACTCGGCATCATCGTGACCATCGTCGGGACGATATACCTGCTTACCGTCGGGCGCTATCTGGTCCCGTCGCGTATCCCGGCCGAAGAAGACCTCACCGAGGAGTTCGAGATGGGTGAGTACCTCACCGAGGTGGTCGTCCGCGAGGACTCGCCGCTCATCGGTCAGACTGTCGAGGAGGCGCTCAGGGTCTCGGAGTTCGACGTGGACATCGTCCAGTTGGTCCGGGAAAAACGCACGTTTCTCGAACCGTTCGGCCAGAAGGCGATTCGGGCCGGTGACGTCTTCGCCATTCGGACGGGCCGGGACACGCTCGTCGACCTCCTTGACGTCGAAGGGTTGGACGTGATTCCCGAAGTCCAGGTCGACGATGCGGAACTGGAGACCGCAAACGAGCGCACGAACCTCGTCGAGGTCGTCGTCGCCCCCGGCTCCTCGCTCATCGGTGAGACGCTCGTCTCCACGAGCTTCCGCCAGCGCTACGACGCGAGCGTGCTGGCGCTCCGGCACGGCCAGGCCCTGTACCGCCAGCGCATGGACCACGTGAAACTGCGCATCGGCGATACGCTTCTGGTGCAGGCCACCCCCGACAGCATCGACCGCCTCAACCGCAACAACGACTTCATCGTCGCTCAGGAGGTTCAGCGGCCGGACTTCCGGCGATCGAAGATTCCCGTCGCGGTCGGCATCGTCGCCGCCGTCGTCGGCGTCGCCGCGCTGACCCCGATTCACATCGTCGTCTCGGCACTTGGCGGCGCGCTCGCGATGGTCCTTACTCGCTGTCTCCGCCCACAGGAACTGTACGACGCCGTCCAGTGGGACGTTATCTTCCTGCTTGCGGGCGTCATCCCACTCGGCATCGCGCTCCAGGAGACCGGCGGCGCTGACCTGCTCGCGGAACTGTTCGTCGTGGGTGCCGGCAGCGTCCTCACCGCCGGGGGCGGCCTCGCGGTGGTTCTCGGGCTGATGTACCTCGTCACGGCGCTGCTGACGAACGTCATCTCGAACAACGCCTCCGTCGTCCTGATGATCCCCGTCGCCATCGAGACCGCCCGGCAACTGAACGCCAACGCCTTCGCGTTCGTCCTCGCGGTCACCTTCGCCGCCTCGACGGCGTTCATGACGCCGGTCGGCTACCAGACGAACCTCCTCGTATACGGTCCCGGCGGGTACCGATTCACTGACTATCTGAAGGTCGGTGCGCCGCTACAGGCCGTATTCGCCGTCGTGACGACGCTCGGTATCGCGTACTTCTGGGGCCTCGCTCCCGCGTGACACGGCCGCCTCGCAACGAAACCCTTTACTCACTGTCGCGTCGATAGGTCGGTACGGGATCGTGGGGTAGCTTGGTAACCTTCGGGCCTTGGGTGCCCGCGCCCCTAGTTCAAATCTGGGCGATCCCATTCGTTTTCCACCACAGTTACTCTGACCTACCCCTTCGTTTCGGGGTCGGTTCCACTCCCGTCTTCGGAGTCGACAGCATGTCGTTTCAGTTCCACCCCGGTTTGCGAACCTTCTTAGGCCAGTGGGCATAACCACTGTCCACTCAGATGGCGACCGCCGAGAACACCGAACTCATCGACCGCTTCGAGGAGTTCTACCGCAACTACTATCGCAACGAGATCGGTGAGCTCGCCCAGAAATATCCGAACGACCAGAAATCGCTGTACATCGACTGGGACGACCTCTATCGTTTCGACCCGGACCTGGCCGACGACTACCGCACCAAGCCCGAGCAGATTCAGGAGTACGCAGAGGAAGCCCTTCGGCTGTACGACCTCCCGGTGGACGTGTCGCTCGGACAGGCCCACGTCCGCGTCCGGAACCTCCCCGAGTCGGAGGACATCCGCGACCTGCGCCACGAACACCACGGCAACCTCGTCGCCGTCCGGGGCATCATCCGGAAAGCGACCGACGTGCGCCCGAAGGTCATCGAGGCGGCCTTCGAGTGCCAGCGCTGTGGGACGCTCACGCGCATCCCCCAGACCGCCGGCGACTTCCAGGAACCCCACGACTGCCAGGGCTGTGAACGCCAGGGGCCGTTCCGGCTCAACACCGACCAGTCCCAGTTCATCGACGCCCAGAAGCTCCGCGTGCAGGAATCCCCCGAGGGACTGCGCGGCGGGGAGACGCCCCAGTCCATCGATATCAACATCGAGGACGACATCACGGGCCACGTCACCGCCGGCGACCACGTCCGCGTGACCGGCATCCTCAAACTCGACCAGCGGGGCAACGACAACGAGAAGTCCCCGATGTTCGACATCTACATGGAGGGCGTCAGCGTCGAGATCGAGGACGAGCAGTTCGAGGACATGGAGATCACCGACGCCGACAAGAAGGAAATCGTCGAACTCTCCAACGAAGCCGACATCTACGACAAGATGGTCGGCGCTATTGCGCCCTCTATCTACGGCTACGAGAAGGAGAAGCTCGCGATGATGCTCCAGCTCTTCTCGGGGGTGACCAAGGAGCTTCCTGACGGATCGCGAATACGTGGTGACCTCCATATGTTGCTGATAGGGGACCCAGGTACCGGGAAATCGCAGATGTTATCATATATTGAGAATATCGCACCACGCTCTGTCTACACCTCCGGGAAGGGGTCTTCGAGCGCGGGGCTTACAGCGGCCGCCGTTCGCGACGACTTCGGCGACGGCCAGCAGTGGACGCTGGAGGCGGGTGCGCTCGTGCTCGCCGACCAAGGTATCGCTGCCATCGACGAACTGGACAAGATGAGCCCGGAGGACCGCTCCGCGATGCACGAAGCCCTGGAGCAGCAACGTATCAGCGTCTCCAAGGCGGGAATCAACGCGACGCTCAAATCCCGCTGTTCGCTGCTGGGCGCGGCCAACCCGAAGTACGGGCGCTTCGATCAGTACGAGCCTATCGGGGAGCAGATCGACCTCGAACCGGCGCTCATCTCCCGCTTTGATCTCATCTTCACCGTGACGGACAAGCCCGACGAGGAGAAAGACCGCAACCTCGCCGAGCACATCATCCAGACCAACTACGCTGGCGAACTCCACACCCACCGGACGGAGAACCCCACCTCGAACTTCAGCGAGGAGGAGGTCGGCACCGTTACCGAGGAGGTCGCGCCGACTATCGAGCCGGATCTCCTCCGGAAGTACGTCGCCTACGCGAAGCGGAACTGCTTCCCGACGATGACCGAGGAGGCAAAGACCCGCATCGAGGACTTCTACGTCGACCTGCGGCTCAAGGGCCAGGACGAGGACGCGCCGGTGCCGGTCACCGCTCGAAAGCTGGAGGCGCTGGTGCGACTGGCCGAGGCTTCCGCTCGAATCCGGCTGTCGGACACCGTCGACGAGGCCGACGCCGACCGCGCGGTCGACATCGCCCACTACTGCCTGAAGGAGATCGGTGTCGACCCCGAGACCGGCGAGTTCGACGCCGACGTGGTCGAGACCGGCCAGTCCAAGACCCAGCGCGACCGCATCCAGAACATCAAGGGAATCATCTCGGACATCGAGGACGAGTACGACGAGGGCGCACCCGCCGACGTGGTCATCGAGCGCGCCGAGGAGGTCGGTATCGACGAATCCAAGGCCGAACACGAGATCGACAAGCTGAAACAGAAAGGCGAGGTGTACGAGCCCCGGACGGACCACCTCCGGACGACCTGAGATGGACCGGATCTCCGCACTCCGAAACATCGAGGAAGCACTGGCCGAGTTCGAGGCCGGGTCGCGGTCGCTCAGTGATCTCGAACGGGATGTTCGCGGGACCCTCCGGACCTACGCGACTGAGTTCGAGGGGGAACTGCAGGCCTATCGAGCCAGCGGCGGGGCCGCCGTGGACGGGCTCGTCGTCCTCGCGGCGTCCGAGACAGCGGCCCGCGAGCGGGTTCGGGACCTCGTCTCGGACGCCGGCGAATTCACCGTTACTGCCGTCGAATAGGATTTTTCAGTTTGCGGTCGCCGTCCGTTCGATCCGTACCCAGTGCTGGATCTCGTTCGACTGACGGCGCTATTTTACGCAATCCCACCTAAATATATTCACCCCGAATACGATTCAATTCAGTAAAATTTTATAGTAATAATACCAATTTCCGGCCAGTGCTACTCGTCGTCACCTACTCCCGGGCGGCACGCAGAGATCTGCGGAACGTCTGTCGTGCCCACGAAGACTGTGTCGTTCGACAGTTCGGGAGAGCGGCGCTGTTCTCCGGAACCGAGTTCGGGGCCTTCCAGGCGCTCCGACTTCACGAGAAACACGGGCTCGATGTCCAGATCGAGCACGTCGAGCCGTTCGAGCCGTCAGACGTCCCGATCCACGTCCGCGAAGCGGCCGAACGCTACGAGGCGCGCGAGGAACCGGCGACGCCCTACAAGCGGTTCGCGTCGGGTCGCGATATTCCGGACCCGGAGCACCTCCGAGGCGTTGACCTGTGAAACTCCGCGTCGCTGGGACTACCTACACGGGTGCTGTCGTAGATCTTCGGACACGAGATGTCGACGGTAGGACCATCGCTGCGAGTATCCGCGGGCAGCAGTGTCTCCCAGCCGTTTCCTGTCCGGACCCGCCGTCTGTGTACGCCTACGCCGGACACGTCCACCCGTCGATGGGGCTACGGACGCGGACTGCACTCGCGGCCGCCGCCCGGTCACAGGGTCATGAGACGCCGCAGGACGAGGCTATCGCCGACTGCCGGGAGCAACTGACCGAGCTTGAGTGCTCGCCGCCGGACCTCCCGGACCCTGTCGAGTCGGTGCCGGACGCGACTATCGATGGCCTGCAGGAAACGATCGCCGCCTATCGCGGCCGTCTCACCGCTCGCGAGGCGGTCGGTGCGGACGACGGGACGGTACAGGCTGATCTTCGGGACGCGGCGATGGAACTGAGCGAACGGGAGACCCGACGGGCTGCCGCCATAGAGACCCGCGAACTCCGCCGGGAGCGGGCACGCGCCTACCGGGACGCGCTGGAGGAACGGCGACGGCTATCCGACGAACTGGCCAACCGCCGGCGGAGCGCTCGGGCAACGCTCGTCGACCGGTGCGCCGATGCGTTCGCTCGGGCCGTCGAAACCGTCCCGGGAACCGCTCCCGACGACCCGTTCGACGCCGATCCTGTGACGGCCGCCCTAGCCGTGCTCCGGGTCGCCCGGACGCCCGCACCGGTCGTCGTCGAAACGGATCGGTTCAGAACGCTAGCGGCTGCGTCTGACTGTCTCGACGCCCCCATCGTCCGCTGCTGAGTTTTAAATCGGAGAGCCGGACCACTGTCGCTATGGTTACTTTCGACTGCCGCGCCGAGCGACTGGACGGCGTGACACTCGTCACGGCGACCGTCGACGACATCGCCGAGCCGACTCGTATCACCGTCCGGAACCGTCTCGACGGCCCTCTCTGGCCGCCGAGGCGGCAGGGCGTTCCCGAGGCCGGCTGGACTGAGGACGGCTTCGAGGAAATTGTCGACCCGCGAACGCACGCGCTCGGTTACGCGACGCCGGCCCCACCGTCTGCTCAGCCGGCGGAGCTGGTGAGTGCCGAGCCCGCCCCTGATACCACTCCAGCGGACGAGCGACTTGACTCCGTAAACGCCGTTCTCCGAGAACTCGGTGACCCGTCGCCGCCTGCTGACGCTGTGCCTGCAGGCGAGTCAGCGCAGGCGGGTGACATCGAGGGCCGCCAGTCGGGCGCACCCGCGGTCGAACTCACGAACGGACAGGTAGACAAGAACCAGCAGATAGACCCGCAGCGAGCGACCGCTCAGCCGCCAGCCGAGCCGGAGACTGCGCCCGGCCAGCGGTCGGACCAGCAGCTCCCCGATGCTGTCTCCCAGTGGCTCGAAACCGTCGCTCGACGCGTCGACCGTGCTGAGCGGCTGGCCGGGGCGGAGTCGCTGGAAGCAGCGACTGACGCGGTTCGGGCGGCGGGCGGTCTGTCTGGCGTCCGGACAGTCGCGGCGCGCGGCGATACCGACGAGCAGATGCTCCGGGCGCTGTCCCGCCGGGCCGAACGGCTCGCCGACCGACGGGCGGCCGCCACGGTGCCGACCGAGGCGCTGTCTCGTCTCGCATGATTCTGGCAGTCACAGGCGGCAAGGGCGGCGTCGGCAAGTCGACTATCGCGTACAATCTCGCGGCGGAACTCGACGCGCTCGAACGGGCTGACAGCAGGGACTCGCGCTCGAACGCGGGCAGCGTCGTCGTCGACGGCGACCTCGGGATGGCGGACCTCCCGTCCAGTCGCGGTCCCGACCTGCACGACGTTCTCGCCGACCGCGCCGACCCGCACGAAGCTGTTCGCGAGGACGGCCCCGTAACCCTCGTTCCCTGCGGGCGGACGCTGGCCGGCGCTCGGAGCGCCGACTTGCAGGGACTCACGGACGTATTCGCCGCGCTGGAGCGGACCTACCGCTGGGTCATCGTGGACTCGCCGGCCGGTCTGCGCGCCGACGTGGGTCTCCCCCTCGCAGCCGCTGACGCCGCGATGCTCGTCACGACGCCGGAGGGCGCGGCCCTCGCTGACGCGCTCCGGGTCCAGGCCCTGGCCCGTGAACTCGACGCCGGACTCTGCCGGGTCGTCCTCAACCGTGCCGGTTCGAACCCCGCGACCGAGGCCGTCGCGGACCGGTTCGGTGCGCCGGCCGTCGCTATCCCGGAGAACGAGCCGCTGGCGACGGCACAGGCCAATGGACAGCCGCTTCGAGAAACAGCGCCGGACACGCCAGCGCGACGGTCGCTCGAATCGCTCGCCGACGCCGTCTATTCCTGTAGCTCGGTGTAGGTCCCGCGGAGCGTGACCGGCGTCACATCTGCTGTCTCTGCTGCCGCAGCCTGGGTGAGCGCTACGCCCTGTTCCTGCGCCGCGGTGTAGAGACACGCCGCGGCGACGCCGGCCGGATTACGCCCGCTGACCAGCCCGCGGTCCTGTGCCTCGTCGACGAGCCGCTCCGCACGCTGACGGACCGCTGTCGGCAGGTCCAGCGTTGTCGCGAACCGAGGGACGTACTCCCGAGGGTCAATCGGTCCGGTCGGCAGCCCGAGCTCCCTGTTCAGGGCGTCGTAGGCCGCGCGAAGCTCCGACTGGGTCGCCTTGGCGACGGTACAGAGCTCGTCGACGGTTCGGGCGATCCCTTCAGTCCGGCAGGTGGCATAGATAGCTGCGGCCGCGAATCCTTCCAGCGTTCGCCCCTGCAGCAGGTCCTCGTTCTGTGCGGATTCGAACAGCACGCAGGCCCGGTCCCGGATCGCGTCCGAGAGCGACATCGAACTGATGATACGCCGGATCTCGGTGAAGGCGTACACCTTGTTCCGCTCGCGTTTCGAGCTGATCTGTGCGCGGTTATGCTCGCGGCGGAGGCGGGCGAACTGACGGCGCTTGCGTCCTTTCAGCCGTGTCGACCGGCCGATCTTCGTCGAGAGACCACGGTCGTGACGCGACCGTGTCAATGGTGCGCCTGTGCGTGCCCGGTCAGTGTCGTCATCGTCGAACGACCGCCACTCCGGTCCCGGATCGATGGCGTCCTCGCCGACGACCAGCCCACAGTGACTACACACCGACTCGACGCCCTGCTGTTTGACCGACCCGTTACACTCCGGACATTGCGTCACCGTCGTGCTCATGTTTCCACCTACGGCTGGATGGAGGGTTAAAAAGCCGATGCAGAGGCGGGTTTTCGGCAGGGTTTCGGTGAAACTGCCTGCCGGTAACCGGTAGGTAGTTGTCGGGATCGACACCCGGGTCTATCGGGACACCGACAGTATTAAATTCCGATACAAAGAAGGATATTTTAATGGCGCTGTCGGATATCGCCGCCGGTGTCGAGGTCACGACCCACCAGCGTGACCGCGGCGTCGCTGCCGTCGACGAGACGGACGCCCCGCTCCCGGAGCGACTCGCTCCGGTTGACGACGACCTCCCGTGCTCGGCGGCGACAGCGGCGACCGTCATCGAGGCCTACGCAGCCGGCAGGAGCGTCGGCGATGCGGGCCGTGCCGCCGGCGTCGCACCCGTGACCGCCGCCAAGACGCTCCACCTGCTCGGCGAGCAGGTGTCGCCGGTCGGCCCGAAGGGCCGCGAACTGGTCGCAGACTGGCTTGCCGGCGACCTCTCCCGCAGCGACGCCATCGAACTCGCCGGCGTCACCGAGCGGGCGTTCGCCCTGGCCGTGTACGTCGAGACTCACGAGCCGCTGCCCGCCGCCCGCGACGCGGTTGAGGGGGCGCTTACAACGGAGGAGCGGGACCCGCTGGGGGAGACGATGAGCGACATCGGCGAGCTGCTGTGAGCGTGGGTGAACACTCTCTCGGCGAAGTCGGGAGTGAGCGACATCGGCGAGCTGCTGTGAGCGTCTGTGGCACTCCTGTTCTCGCTACCCGCGTACTGTCTGGGGCATGCTTAACACCCATGGCTGCAAACCCGGAGATATGTCGGCTTCGGAACTGGCAGACCAGGTGGCCGAGGCGCTTGCGACGGACAGCGAGTCGTTCAACGAACGGGCCCGCGAGGAAGCCGAAGCGCTCAAATCCGCGGTTCGGAGCGGGACCTTCGACAACACGGAGGCGATTGTCGGAATGGAACTGGAGCTGTATGCCGTTGATGAGCAGACCGACGCGCTCCAGCGGGTCCCCCGCCAGTTGCTCGAACTCATCGGGTTCGAGAAGGAACTCGGGCTGCACAACGCGGAGATGCAGACGAGCCCGCAGCCGCTGAACACTCACGGGCTGGCGGCCCAGCGCAATGAACTGAAGGCGTCGCTACGGCCGGCCCAGCAGCGGGTCCGCAACGAGGGCATCCGCCTCGTCTCCGATGGCATGTGGACCGTCCCCCCTGCGGGCGAGACGGCCCGGGAGTACCTCTGTGACTGTGTCGAGCACAGCGGCGTCCGCATCGGGACGAACATGTCCGACTCCGTTCGCTACCACACGATGGCCAACACGGACTACCCCTCGGCGTTCGAAATCGACGCGCCACACGCCTCGCTGCAGGCTGAGACGGTGATGCCGGAGTCGCTCATCACCTCGATCCAGCCCCACTACCAGATTCCCCACGCGCCGGACCTGCCGGAGTATTTCACCTACGCGCTCCGTATCGCCGCGCCGCTCCTGGCGCTTGGCGTCAACTCGCCGTTTTTCCCGCCGGATCTGTACGACGACGCGCCCGACGCGGAAATCGTCGCCGGGGCGAACATGGAGAACCGCATCGGCGTCTTCGAATCGGTGCTCAACCCGACCGACGGCGATCCGACGCCACCGAAAGTCTGCTTCCCGCCGGACTTCGACTCCGTCGAAGCGGCTATCGACGACATCGTCGAGGACGACACTATCGTTCCGGTCGACCTGCCGTCGGGGACCCGTTTCGACGACGACTTCGTTCATTTCCGGCACAAGCACGGCTCGTACTGGCGGTGGGTCAGGCCGGTGTTCGAGGGGGCGACGCGGTCGGCGGCCAACGCCCGCATCGAGTTCCGCCCGCTGGCCGCCCAGCCGACCGTCGACGACGCAATCGGGTTCGCGGCCGTTTTCGCTGGCCTGATGGAGAGCCTGCCACAACTTGAACACCCCATCCGGTCGCTGGACTGGGAGACGGCGAAGCGGAACTTCTACACCGCCGCTCGGAACGGGCTCCGGGCAAAAATCGAGTGGATAACCGCCGACGGGGCGACGACGACCAGCACTGAGGAGATATACGGCGAACTGTTCGAACACGCACGAGAAGGCCTCGAACAGCGCGGTCTCTCGGCGGAGGAAGCCCACGGTTACATCCGACCGCTACGCGAGCGCGTCGACCGCCGGCTCACGCCCGCGCGCTGGAAACACGACTACGTCCGCCGCCGCGTCGAGGAGAACGTTCCGCTGGCCGAAGCCATCTGGGGGATGCAGGCCACCTACATCCGCCACCAGGAGGAGACGCTGCTGGACGGCAGTTTCGTCGACTGGTTCGAGTGAAGTCAGTCGCCGGTCGCCAGTTCCGGCTGTTCCAGTTCTTCAGGCCGAGCCGCCACGCCTGCGTACGCGACGACGTCTGAGCCCAGTTCCTCGACGCGCTCTGCGATGTCCTCGTCGGCGATGCTACCTTCCTCGAAGGCAGCCCACGACTCGGGGATTGCGACGTCTTGCGGGAGCGGCCAGCCTTTCAACTCCAGCACGGAGGCTCGAAGGTGCTGTAGCGCCGGCGTGGGGAACCCGCCGCCGGCCACTGCGAGGATGCCGACGGTCGTCCCCTCGACATCGTCGATGCTGCAGTAGTCAAGCGCCGTCTTCAGCGGTGAGGCGATGGTGCCGTGATACATGGGGGTTCCGAGGACCATCGCGTCGGCTTCGCGGACACGAGCGGCGAGTTCCGGGCCGTCACCGGATTCAGCCTCACCCGCGTCGGGGTCAAACAACGGGAGATCCCACTCCCGGAGGTCGATGTGCTCAGTCGTTGCGCCAGCCACCGCCCCCGCATCGAGGGCGCGCTGGACGGCGATTCTCGTGCCGCTGTCGTCGCGGAGACTTCCACTGATACCGATAACGTGTGGCGTGTCGTGCATCGTGTACCTGTTCGTAGCCGCCGTTGATTAGTAAGCATTCTGAGAAATCGGTTTCAGTACGTGATCTGATATGTTCTCGCGTGGCCAGACGTTTTGTATCGACCTGTCGAACGAGTGGTTATGTCCGGCGAAACCGACGGTGACGCGGACACACAGCGGACGCCCGCCGACGCGTTCGCGCTGTTCAGTCACGACCTCCGCGTCGAGATTCTGGACGCTCTCTGGGCCGCAGACAGGCATGCACTGCCGTATGCAAAACTCAAGCGACGGGTCGGCGAGCGCGACAGCGGGAAGTTCAACTATCACCTCTCGCAGCTGGTCGGGCAGTTCGTCGGGAAAGACGGCGACGCGTACGAACTGCTGTATCCGGGCCATCGCGTCATCGACGCGATCCACAGCGGCGTGCTCCACCAGTCCGGCGGCGTGGATCCGGTCGCACTCGACGCTGACTGTCGACACTGCGGGACCGAGCTGACGTTCACGCTGGACGAGTACATCGGCCACGTCGGCTGTCTGGCCTGTGACGACACCGTCATCGCGTTCCCGTTCGACCCCGGCGGCGTCAGCGGCCGCACCGACGAAGCGGTCGCGGTGGCGTTCGACCGGCGAACCCGGCTATTCTGGCGGTTCGCCGTCGCCGGCGTCTGTCCGGTCTGTGCGGGCGTCATCAGCGCGGGGCTGACGACGGAGACCGGGCCGGAACTGGACTCCCATTACGCGACCGACCACCCGGTGATGCTCGACATCGACTGCCAGCAGTGTAGCTTCTACAACTACCCGCCGGCCGCGGTCGTTGCGCTCTACCACCCCGCAGTAGCCGGTTGGCTGTACGACCACGGCGTCGACCCTCGAGCGACCCGCGCCTGGGAGCTCGATTTCGTCGTCGACCCGACACTGACGACGGTGCGAAGCCGGGACCCGTGGGAGATCGCAGTGACGGTGACAACAGCTTCCGAGCGCCTCCGGGCGACCATCGACGGGACCCTGTCGGTCACGGCGCTGGAGCGACTGCCGGCCGATGCCGAGGGATCCCTCTGATTGTGAAATCGATTTCACCCCGGACAGGGCGGCGGCCGTTACCGGAGTTACCGCTGGACGCCGGCCAGCGGATGCGTACAATTGGACTCTACGAGCCTGTTACTCTTCGCTCTCGTCGCTGCCTTCGGCGTCCGCGTCGCCCGTGTCTTCTTCGGCTTCCGCTTCACCCGTGTCCTTCTCGTCTTCCGCTTCCTCCATGCTTTCTTCGGCAGCCTCGTCTTCGTCGTCGTGCTCGGCGAACTCGACTTCGGCTTCCAGTTCGATTTCGACGCCCTTGCCTTCCAGTTCCGCCTCGAACTCCGCCATGTCTTCGACTTCCGCTTCCAGTTCCGCTGTGTCTACCGCTACCTCGACCTCCACTTCGACGGAAACGTCGTCTCGGTCCATACTGACGTTCCGCAGGGCTGACATAACTCCGTTTTGCAACCGGCATGCCGCGGACGACTTCGACATCGCTATGTGTGTCAGTCGAAGACACTACGCTATGAGCGACCCCGTGGACGTGACCGTTGACACCGACGACGAGTCGGAATCGGTCCGCATCCACGACGACGACGGCGAGGTCGAAGCCGGCGACACGACCGTCCGGTTCAGCTTTTCCGGGGCGAGTAACGACCAGGCGGCTGACGGTGACGACGAAACGCCGACCGGCGGTAACGACGAACACCCGCCCGACGGCAACGACGATGGTGACGACCCGCGCCGCATCGTCGAACTCGACTCGGTGCCCTCCGACAGCACGCTCGTGTTCGAAGCGCGCGACGGCCGGCGCGGCGTCAACTGCATCCTGCACCGCTCGGGCGACGCCGTCGCCGCCTGGCGCAACTCCTGTCCCCACCAGCCCGAAGTCCCGCTGGATCCCGGCCGGGGCGCGATTGTTCGAGGAGACCGACTGGTGTGTCACAAGCACGGCGCGCAGTTCGAACGCGACGACGGCGTCTGTACGCACGGCCCCTGCGCCGGCGACGCCCTCGACAGCATCGAGGTCACGATTCGGGACGGCGACGTGTACCTCACCGACGAGCGTTTCGAGCGGGCCGAACGGCGCTGACGCGCGCTGGCAGAACGTTTTTCGCGGGTGTCTCCCGGCAACCAGCGCCGTCAGTCGTCCGCGACGGCCGGTTCGCTGCCGGTTCGGGGGTCGGCCTCGCGCCACGTTCCCCGGAGGAACCAGGCCGCTGCGAGGCCGGCCGCGAGGACGTTCGAGACGGCGAAGGCCAGCCAGATGCCCTGTTCGGCCAGCGAGTACGCGAAGAGGTCGACGATCCGCGGTCCGAGCCACGCCGGGACCTCGACCGGGCGGGAGGCGACCCAGGCGACCGGCAGGCGGATGATTCCCAGCATGGTAACCGCCAGCGCCGCTGCGGTGAGCGTCTTGCCAGCGCCCCGGAACCCGCCGGAGTAGGCCCGGACGATGCCGATGAACCCGAAGGTCGGGGCGACCCACTGGAGGAACTCGGCCCCGATGCGGACGACCTCGGGGTCGTCGCTGAACACGCTGACGACGGTCGGCGCGGCGAAGATGGTGACCGCACCCAGCACGGTGAGGATGGCGAAGGAGACCTTCGCGGCGAAGTGGTTGGCCGTCGCCGCGCGGTCCGGCCGCTCGGCTCCGAGGTTCTGGCCGGTCATCGTCTCGACACCCCGATCCATCGCGATGGCCGGCATGAACACCAGCGAGAACACGCGGATGCCGACACCGAATGCGGCGACCACGGTGACGGAGAACGTCCCGACGATGAACAGCATGGCGTTGACCGACAGCGCCCGCCCGGTCCCCTCGACGGAGGCCGGAACACCCAATCTGAGCAGTTTCCGGAGGTATTCCAGGTCGGGCGCCATGTCGCCGAGGTGAATCCGCACGCCGCGCCTGCCCGACAGCAGGATGCCGATACCGACGACTAACGCCACGCCGCGGGAGAAGATGGTCGCGACGGCCGCGCCGACGACGCCCATCTCAGGGAACACCCACCAGCCGAAGATGAGGAACGGGTCGATGACGATGTTCAGCACGACGGTCCCGAACATCACCAGCATCGGCGTGATTGTGTCACCGGCCCCGCGCATCAGCGAGATGAACACGAAGAAGCCGAACATCGCCGTCAGCCCGAGCGAGACGACCTGCAGGTAGCCCGTCGCGCCCGGCAGTACCTCGCTGGACGCACCCAGCAGTGACAGGAAGTCCTCGACGAAGAAGTAGCCGGTCGCGCCGAGCAGCACGGAGGCCAGCAGCGCGAACGTCACGGTCTGGGAGGCGGCGTACTCGGCCTCGCGGTGCTCCTCGGCCCCGGTGTGCTGGGCGACCAGTACGCTCCCGGCCACCGACAGCCCCATCCCGAGCGAGATGAGCAGGAAGATCATCGGGAAGGCAAAGGAAATCGCCGCAAGCGCCGTCGTGGAGTACTGCCCCAGCCAGAACGTATCGGCCAGGTTGTACGCCACCTGTAGCAGGTTCGTGATGACGATGGGGAAAGAGAGAAAGAGCAGCGGCTTGCCGATGTCGCCGCTGGTCAGGTCCAGCTCCTCCTGGCCTTTGAACAGACCACCGAGTCGCGCACCCAGACGGCCCAGTTTCCGCCGGACGCTCACGCTGTGACCTCCTGCTGTCCGTCCAGAAGATGCGTTTCGACATACTCGGTGAGCATCCGCCGGGTACACTCGACTGGGCGGCCAGTCGTGACGCGCTCGGTCGCAGCCCCGGTCAGCACGGTGACGATGAACCGGGCGGTTTCCTCGGCGTCGAGGTCGGATTTGAACGTCCCGTCGGCGATGCCGTCTTCGAGGATCGCTTCGAGTTCGTCGACGAGGTAGTCGTCGAACTTCGTGAGTCGCTCGCGAAAGCCCGGTTCGTAGGGCGCGTGGGCGCGGATCTCGAGAATCGCCGTCCCGAACTCCTCGCTCCCGTCGTCTGGCTTGTCAAGTACCGAATCGACGAGCGCCAGCAGGCGCTCGTGTGGGGTCTCGCCGTCCGGGTCTTCGGTCCGGTCGACGAACCCGTCGTAGAGGTATTCGAGGAACGCACAGAGGAGGTCGTGCTTGCTGTCGTAGTGGTAGTGGAGGGAGGCTTTGCTCTTGTCCGACTCGTCGGCGATGTCCTGCATCGTCAGATCCGCATAGCCGTGCGTACACAGCGCACGGTAGGTCGCATCCATGATATCGTCGGCCGTGTCGCCGTCGTTCATTACGTGTAACTAACTGACTGGTCAGTCAAGTATTCGTCGGTACCGCCCGAAAGTGGGCCGGGACCTGTCGCTCCGAGAGCGTTCGGAACGGCTGCAGAAGGGCGGTCGCTACTCCTTCAGGTCGAGGTCGAACTGCTCGTGTTCGCTCGCGGCGTTGAGCACGACGGAGGTGTTCGACTCCCTGATGTCGGGATCGGTGAGAAGTTCTTTGATCTGGGCGTTCATGCCGTCGGTGTCGGTGAACTTCCCGACCGCGATGATGTCGTAGTCGCCGGTGACCTCGTACACCGAGATCATCTGCTTGTGCTCTTTGAGGTCCTCGGTGACTGCCGGGAGCGACGACCCCTCCACCTTGAGCTGGATGATGGCCGTCACGTCGTAGCCGAGCTTGTCGTAGTCGACTTTGGGCGTGTACCCGTTGATGATCCCCTCATCCTCAAGATCGGAGAGGTGGTTTGAGACGGTCGTTACCGACACGTCGAGGTCTTCTCCCAGGCTTCGGAGGCTGGCGCGGCCATCCCCGAGAAGGGCATTCACTAGCTCACGGTCGAGATTTTCGTACGTCATTACATTGGGGGACGTCCCCCAGGGATTAGAATTTTACGAATGTCCAAATGTAAGCGAAAGCGTCGAAACCTTTGCGCAAATCAGCAGGGTTTTAGTAGTAGCACCGTTCCTATCTGGTGTCCAAAGATGACAAGCGAACTTTCAGAGGAGGCACAGGAGGTACTCGACGAAATCGAAGAGAAGAACGTCGACTTCCTCCGGCTCCAGTTTACCGACATCCTCGGCACAATCAAGAACGTCTCGATCACAGCCGACCAGGCGGAGAAAGCGTTCACAGAGGGGATCTACTTCGACGGTTCCTCGATCAACGGCTTCGTCCGGATTCAGGAGTCCGACATGCGTCTGGACCCGGACCCCTCGACGTTCTCCGTGCTTCCGTGGAGAGAGAACGTCGAAGGCGGTTCCAGCGCCCGCCTCATCTGTGACGTCATCGACACCTCGACCGGCGAGCCGTTCGCCGGCGACCCACGCGGCGTTCTGAAGCGTGCGATCAAGCGCGCAAACGATATGGGCTATACGGTCAACGCCGCACCCGAGCCCGAGTTCTTCCTGTTCGAGGAAGACGAAGAGGGACGTGCGACGACCAAGACCAACGACGCCGGCGGCTACTTCGACCTCGCGCCGAAGGACCTCGCCTCCGACGTGCGCCGTGACATCATCTACGGCCTCGAAGACATGGGCTTCGACATCGAAGCCTCCCACCACGAGGTCGCCCAGGGCCAGCACGAGATCAACTTCACCTACGACGACGCGCTCTCGACGGCTGACAACGTCGCCACCTTCCGCTCCGTCGTCCGCGCCATCGCGGCCGAACACGACCTGCACGCGACGTTCATGCCGAAGCCGATCCCGAAGATCAACGGCTCCGGGATGCACACGCACCTCTCGCTGTTCACCGAGGACGGCGAGAACGCGTTCCACGACGAGGACGACGAGTTCAACCTCTCGGAGACGGCAAAGAGCTTCACCGCCGGTATCCTCGAACACGCGCCGGCCATCGCGGCCGTGGCGAACCCGACCGTGAACTCCTACAAGCGCCTGGTCCCTGGCTACGAGGCCCCCGTCTACGTCGCCTGGTCCGACCGCAACCGCTCGGCGCTCATCCGCAAGCCGGCCGCCCGTACGCCGGCCGCAAGCCGGATCGAGGCCCGCTTCCCCGACCCGTCGTGTAACCCGTACCTCGCCTTCGCCGCGCTCATCCACGCCGGTCTCGACGGTGTCGAGCGCGACCTCGAATGCGACGACCCGGTCCGCGAGAACATCTACGAGTTCGACGAGGCCAAACGCGAGGAGTACGGCATCACGACGCTGCCGGAGAACCTCGGCGAAGCCGTCGACGAACTCGAACAGGACGAGGTCATCATCGACGCCCTCGGCGAGCACGTCTTCGAGAACTTCGTCGAGGCCAAGCGCCAGGAACACAAGGAGTACCTGGTCGACGTCTCCGACTGGGAACTCGACCGCTACCTCGAGAAGTTCTAACGGCTGCCACTCACACTTTTTTCGCGAGGCGCTCGCCGGCCAGCGGCAGCGTTAGCAAGGCCCCGGTCCCGAGTCCCGCAAGTAGCGTGACGACGACCGGCGTCGGGTCCAGCCCGAACGTTACCCCGAGAAAGAAGCTGACCGATGCGACACCCAGCAGCGCCGTGATAACGACACCCTGTCGGGTCGGCTCCGGAATCCCCTCGCCCAGCAGCGACCAGATGACCGCGCCCGCGACAGCGACACCCAGCGCGCCGGCCGAATCGCGCGAGACGCCAGTGACGAGCAGTCCAACCACGGCGACGACGGCGGCGAGTCCGAACACCCGCTCGGGCGTTTTGAGCACGCCGAGACCGATGCCGAGTGCTGTACCGGCGATGGCAAAGCCCGCGAGGATGTCGGCGAGATAGTGGACGCCGAGTACCAGCCGAGAGAGCCCGATGAGGGCAACGATTGTCGCGGCGACGGCGGTCCGCTGTCGACGCGTGCCGACCCGGAGCGCCCACGCGATGCCGCCCCAGACGAGCAGGGAGAGGGTAGCGTGGCCGCTGGGGAAGCCGAACCCTTCGCCAGTCGCCATCGACTCGTAGACGCCCCGCAGCGCCGCCGGAAGCAGTTCGGCGTGGGTGGCCGTGCCCGCCCCGGGCGGCCGCGGCAGCGCGAACACGCCCTTCAGTGAGACGACGAGTGCGACGGCGACGGCGAGCAGCGCGACTACCATCGCCGTCCGGTCGCGAGTGAGGCCGCGACCGAGTTTCGGCGTCCACGGACCGAGCCAGTACAGCAGGCCACAGGCCAGGAAGGTAAACCAGAAATCACCTAGCTGGGTGATCAGCGCGAACAGTACAACGACTGCGCCGGGCAGCGCCGACAGCACCTCGGTGACGCCGACAGCCCGTATCACTGTCGCCAGTCGCGCACGCGGTCGATGAGCCGTCCGGGAAGGCCGGTGGCAGTAAGTGTCACACCGACCGCAATCATCACGGCGTAGAGGCCGAGCGTCGACAGCCAGATGACCAGCATCGCCAGGACGGCGTAGAGGCCCTTCAGGTAGTAGAACGCGCCGAGGGTCATTATCGTGCCGTACAGCAAGACGATGTAGGGGCCCCACTGCCGGGCGTGACCGCGGCGCATCCGGCGGCGGACGTACTGTTTGAGGTCCGATTTCACCTCGTCACGGTGCAGCGTCCGGCCCTCGATCTCCTCGCGGAACGATTCGAACTCCTCGCGGAGTTCCCTGAGTTCCTCGTCTGTCAACGCGTCGGCGTCTCGTCCGGGTCCGGCTGGCGGGGGCGTGTCAGTCTCGTCAGCGTCCTCACTCATCGCTTTGCCGGACCGTCGGCGCGATACCTGTTGTAGTTGCCGGTCCGCGAGCGCCGCGTTGACCGCTGCGCCCACGAGTAGCACCTGTCCGGCGAAGTAGAACCACGTCACGAGCAGCAGGACCCCGCCGATGACGCCGTACACCTGGTAGGTGTCAGCCTGTGCCGCGTAGACGTTGAATCCCGTCCCCAGCAGCGTCCACCCGACCCCGGCGAACACCGCGCCGGGGACGGCCGCCCGTATCGTCATCTCCTGATCGGGGAACAGGTAGTACAGCGGGAGGAAGGCGACTGCCAGCACGGGAACGAGCGCGAGCCCGCCGAGCGCGACCTGAACGCCGAGCACCGTTCCGAACGCGCCGATGACGCCGAGCCCGACCAGTGCAACGCTGATGCCGCCCAGCGCGGCCAGCCCGTCGACGAGTTCTCCGACAATCGAATCGGGGCCATCGGTTCCGTAGACGCGGCTGAAGGCCGTATCCAGCCCGCGGAACACCTTGAGCGCGCTCCACAGTGTGACGCCGACACCGAGCACGGTCGCACCCCCGCGGCCGGCCCCGCTGGTCAGCGCGTCTTCGAGCAGTGTCGACGCCGCCGGCGAGAGCACGTCCCCCGCCGCCGTCACGATTCGCTCGGCAAAGGCCTCCCCGCCCGCCAGCGTCCCGACGACCAGCGTCAGCAACAACAGCGGCAGGAGCGAGACGAACATGTAGTAGGCGATGCCGGCCGCGAGAAAGGAGACCTCCTCCTCTTGGACAGTGCGGACGACATCCCGTGCGACGGAGACAGCGCGTGTGTGATCCACGCGAGCATGTCAGGGTGGAGCCCCAAATATATTGTCGACTGGCTGACGACAGACGACCCATCAGGTCACCGACACGCGTCAATCGTCGAGCGCCGCGTCGGGCCGGTAGGACCGGCTCACGACCCGCCACGTCCCCGACCGGAAGCGATAGTAGGTCACTGCCGCGGGAACGGCCGTCTCGACCACGAGCGAGGCGTACAGCGCGAGCTCGCCGAGCGGCGTGACGTAGCCGATATATGCCAGCGGGAGGGCGAACAGGTACATCCCCGCCAGTTGAGAGTAAAACGGCCAGCGCGTGTCGCCGCTGGCCCGGAGCGGTCCGGTCGAGCCGCCGTCGACGCCCCGGAATGCGACGCTGGCACACGCGACGGCGACGAACGTCGTCACCAGCGGGAGCACTGTTGGGTCCGAGACGAACAGGCGGGCGATGCCCCGCGAGAACGGGAGCAGCGTCGCCGCGACGACGATGTACACGCCGATACTCAGCCGGAGAACCGTCTGCGCCCAGACGGTCGCCTCGGCCTCGTCATCGTCGCCCAGTGCCTGCCCGACGAGGCTGCTCGACGCGAGGCTCAGCCCCCAGTTCGGCGTGTCAAGCAGTGCCCGGACGCGGAGCGCCACGACGTAGGCCGATACGACGCCGGGCCCGAACAGACCGACGATGAACAGCCGGGGGAACTGCGCCCCGGTCCGCGCGAGATTAGCTCCCACCAGCGGCGTCCCGGTTTCCGCGAGGTCCCGCCCCAGCCCTCGGTCGAGGAACGGCCGCGACACCGGAATCTGGACCGGGAACGCGCCGATTATCGGCAGGACACCGCGAGCCAGCCCGACGGCGAACCCGGCCGTGACCAGCACGTTCGCGACGACCGTGCCCAGCGCCGCACCGACGACGCCGAGGCCGAATCCGAAAATGAAGACAGCGTTCAACGCGATGTTGACGACCGCGCCGCCGGCCCGCAACAGCATCGGCGTCCAGGCGTCGTCGGCCCCCACGAGCGTCCGGCTCCCGATGAGGTTCAGTGCGGCGAAGGGGACACCGAGGGCGACGACCCGCAGGTACTCGACCCCGTACCCGACGGCCTCGGACCCCGTCCCGACGAGGTCGACGAGCAGACCGGGGATGACCCAGTACGCCGCCATCAGCGGAAGTGTCAGCCCCAGAACGACGGCGGCGCTGGTCGTGACGGTGACCGCCAGTTCCTCGTCGGCGTCGGCCCCGTAGCGCTGGGACACCATCCCGATTGTCCCCCCGGCGACCCCGCCACCCAGTGCGAATACAAGCTCCCAGAACGGCGCGGCGAAGCCGACGCCGGCGATGGCTGTCGGCCCGAGCGCCAGCCCGACCATCGCCACGTCGACCGTCGACTTCGACATCCGGGCCAGTCCGGTGACGATCCGGGGCCAGGACAGGTCCGTCGCTCGGCGGACCCGCTCGCGCTCGACGAGGCCGAACCGCGCGAGCAGGCTACCGACGAGCAGCAGGACGCCGCGGACCGGATTGTACGTGGCGGGCACGTGTTCGCCACCGCTTTGCGGTCGAACCCGAAAGGTGTTAAGAAAGGGGAGATGCCCTCACAGGGTTTATACAGCACCGCCGCAACGACCGGATATGGATACGGAAGCGGCCATTCGGCACGGGACGATGCAGGTGACGGTCCTGTTGCTCGTCGCGGCCGCGCTGGCTATCGGCTTCGGCGTCGCCGGCGTCGGCGCGTCCCTGCCGATTGTCGTGGGCCTGCTGGTACTGACGGCTGTTCTGTACGCCGCCCGTCCGGACGAGGGGCGATTCGGTTCCGTCGCCGGTGTCGACGTGGACGGCATCGTCCAGTCGCTGTGGCTCGCGCCGCTCATCACGGCCCTGCCGCTGCTCGTCCGCCTGTCGGCCACGCCCGGCGAGATGCAGGCCATCGGCGGTCTGCTCGGTCTCGCGGGGATGGCGAACTACTTCCTGCGCCCGGTGTATCTGCTGGGCTACGACCTCGTCTCCGCGGTTCGAGAGAGTGCCGGGCGAGTAAACAGCCGGTGAGATGATGGCCGACTGCCGGATTTCGCCCCGGGATTTACACGGTCCGGCTGTGTGGTAGGACTGGTGACACTATGCTGTGGCCACAGCACCTATTCTGCCGGAGGCGGTCGACGTGATCGCTGCCCGCCTCCGGATTCGACTCCCCGACGATATCTGGATCGCTGACGTCTCACGGGCGAACCCGCAGGCCTCCTTCAGGCTGCTCTCCGGCACCCGCGCAGCGACGACGGCAATCGAGCTCGGCGAGGTGACGACTGACGACCCCGCGACCGCCGGCGACGCTATCGCGACGCATCCGTCGGTCACCGCATACGAGGAACTGGAACGCACTGCCGACCGGGTGCTCGCGAAGTACGAGACGACGGACACGGAACTGTACGAGTTTGTCGCCGAGTCCGGACTTCCAATCGAGTACCCGGTCACCGCCGAGAACGGCTGGTACGAGTTCGACCTCACCGGGTCACGCGCGGAGTTCGACCGCTTCCGGGCGGCGATTGAGGACGCTGGCAGGCAGTACGAACTGCTGTCGCTCGTTCACAGTACAGAGCCGTCCGGAATCCTGACCGAGCGCCAGCGGGACGTGCTCATGGCTGCGCTCCGGGCGGGCTACTTCGAGTTGCCGCGCGACTGCACTCTCGCCGACGTGGCGGCGACGCTCGATATCGATAAGTCGACCGCGAGCCGTGTACTCAGGCGCGGACAGACGCGAATCGTCAAGTGGTTTCTCACCACGGCGGGCACGCAGTCATCGCAGTCGCCGGAGCGCCGGTGACCGTGAGCGACGACTACTGATCGCTCACTCCAGTCGGCGCTTCACCGCGTTTCTCGTCGGCCCGGTGCTCTGTCCGATCTGCGTGTCGCGCCGACACGGCCGCCGTTTCGAGAAGCTGTTCGAGCCGCCGCTCGAACTCGACTTCTGAGAGCTCGCCCCGTGCGTACCGCTGGCGAAGCGTGGCCAGCGCGGCTTCGGCCTCGCTGTCTCGGTCGGCGGTCGACTGGCGGTCGTCACTCCAGTCGTATTCGACCAGGCCCACTGCCGCCGGGAGCACCACGCCGAAGCCGACGACGAACGCCAGCCAGAACGACTCCACGCCCAGTGCGAGCAGTCCGAACGCGGTGATCAGCGTGGTCGCTGTCACGACTGCTGAGACGACCGCGCTCATCGGGTCGGGACGCGCCGAGTGGGACAGGGTCCGGCTCATCGTCCACCTCGAACGGCGAGGAGTGCGGTGTACGCTGCCCCGATGGTCACAGCGGCGATGAGCGCGAGCAGGACGCCGAAGGCCCCGTAGCCGAGCACCGGATCGCTGTACGGTGCGATGATGTCCGACGGTGGTTCGATGGCCCAGGGCCCGAGGTGGACGGACGCGATCACCACGCTGTTTGCCGTCAGAAACCCGAGCCAGTACCGCAGTCCGGCACGCCCGGTCACCGTGAGGACGAGGCCGACCGCCAGGAGTGGGTAAACGGCGAGACTGAGCGTGAACGCGTTTACTTCGGGGGTCAGCGGCCAACCCACGTGGTTCCCCCGGACGATGTGGTCGACGTGATGCGCGGCCCCGAACAGCGCCGGCACGAACAACACGAGAATCATCTCTCTCGGGACGGAAGCCGTACTTGCGACGCTCCTGTTCGAACGGTGTTCGTTCCGTTCCATGTGTAAACAGAACGATCACAGCGAGGTGACGCTTACCGCAACATGTTGCATCCGCCAGGTATCGGGACGCCGCTGTTCGCGAGCGGTTGCCGAGCACCCGGCCTGCTCAGTCCGCCGTCGACTCGCGGATCTCCACCACGTCGGCGTCCGTCTTGAACGTCGTTCCGCCGTAGTGCGTTCGGGAGGCCTCGTAACCAGCGTCGCGGAGCTTCCCGATGAACTCGTCCATGGCTTCCGCGCCGCGTCCCCAGCGCTTGCAGAGGCGGTGCTGGTCGTAGTGGGTCGGCGTGTCGATTTCCTCCCTGAGCGTCGCCAGCAGTTCTGTCGCTTCCTCGGCGGTACCCATCTCTTCGGTCACGTGCTCAGCGACGGCGTCGGCGAACGCGGGGTCGCAGGTCCGGCCCAACCAGATGGGACCGGCCGTCTGGAGGTGCTTCTCACAGACTGGACACTCCTCGGGCGGATCGGCGATGAGGCCGTAGTCGTGGTCGCGCCAGAGGCAGTGCTGGCAGTGGTGGACGTAGCCCAGTTCGTCGATGCAGTCGTTGGCGACTTTCGCGCCGTGGTCGAACTCCAGGTAGGTCCGGGCGTAGTGCTTGGTCGCGTGGCTGAGGATCGGCCGGGCGGCGATGTCGTAGCGGGCGGCCGTTCGGACCATCGCCGACAGGAGGACGCGCATCCCCATCTCGGCGTGGAACTCGGTGTTGCGCGGGACCGCGCCGTAGGACCTGACGCCGCTCTCGAAGTGCGCCCCACACAGCGGCGCGGTGTCGGTGGCCGTCACACAGAGGAGGTGTTTGGTTCCCTGAACGGCCGCATCGGCGAACGGAATCGGCGTGCCGAAGGGGTCCACGTCGACCACGTCGAACGCCTCGGAGTGCATGAGGACGTTCGCGTCCGATCGCCGGACAGAGGCCGCGAGATTGTTCCGTTCGAGGTTCTGCTCACACAGTTCCGTCGCGTCGTCGTCGATGTCACACAGCGTCGTCTCCCAGTCGTTGGCCGCCGCGCGGACGCCCCGGATACCGCTTGCGGCGGTGGCGTCCAGGTACGTCGACACGCGGGGGGTTCGCTCTCGGTAGGCCCGCAGCGCCGCCACAGTGATGTCGCGGTTCAGCTCCTGGACGGGGTTGAAGAACACGTCCGCGCCCTTCCCCGCCTCCGGCTGTTCCGGCACCGTGACCGTCACTCGGCCCTCACTGACGCGCATACTCCCCGGTCCGTGTCTGCGCCGTTAAGTCGTTCGAACCTGCTTGTTGTATCTGTGGCTGACTTGTCTCACACGAACGGCCAGAAAGCCCCCTCGCGGACGACTCGTCTGACTCCGTGCGCTCCTCGTCACTCCCGTCGGTCGTTCCTGCGGTGCTACAGTCGCCAGACTCGCCCTCCGTTCACGGGTCACTTCGTTCCCCGTTCACGCGATTCGAGGGCTCACTGTGTTCGCCCTCGCAGCGCTCGGCCCCTTTCAGTCCCACCCGTATCGGCTGTGTAATCACACGGAGCATGCCGGCTGTGTAATCGGATTCAGTCCGGTCAGCGGACCGTCTCCGTGGCTACCATTCACGCCGCTTCGGCGGCCGTCCGTTCCTTTGGCAGTCGAACAGTCACCGTCGTCCCGTCGCTCGTATCGAACGCGAGGTCGCCCCCCAGCGTCGTGGTCGTCCAGCGGACGAGCCAGAGGCCGATGCCGCTGCCGTGGTTCAGGTCCGTCTCGCGGCCCCGCTCCAGCACACCGAGTTCATGTTCGGGGACTCCGGGGCCGTTGTCGCTGACGGTCAGCACGACATCGTCGCCCTCGCCCGTCGCGCCGACCGTGACGACGGCGTCCGGGACGTGCTGGAGGGCGTTTTCGACGAGATTGGTAAGCAGGATTTCCAGCAGGGCGGGCTGGGTCGTCAGTTGGAGCGTCTCGGGTATCTCGACTGTGACCGTGCCGCCGTACTCGTCGCGGGCAGACTCTACGATTTCGGTGGCGAGGTCGGCCAGCACAACGGATTCGAGGGCTGCGTCGCCAGTACCCGCTTCGGCGAGCGTCCGTGCCTTCTGGCCGGAGTCGACTAAACGACTGACCGACTGCTCGATGGTCGCCGCGTGGTCGGACTGCTCGCCGTCGAGTTCTCCCGCCAGCAACTCCGCCCGGGCCTGGATGACGACGCTCTCGTTGCGGACGTTGTGTCTGAGAAAGCGGTTGAGCACTTCGAGGCGGCGCTCGCGGCGAATCTCGTCTGTGATGTCCTGAAAGACGACCGTGTATCCCAGTTGTGTACCCGCCTCGTCACGGAGCGCCGTCTGCCGAACCTTGAATTCGCGGTGCCGGCCACCGGCTTCGATGGATATCCGCGAACTCCCGCCGTCTGTCGCGATGTCGTCACCCGTTAGAAAACTGTTCAGTGGCTCTGTCAGGCCTTCGCGCTTATCCACGCCCAGCATCCGCTCGGCGGCGGGGTTGAGGTTCACAACCCGTCCCTGTTCGTCCACGATAGCGACCGGCGTGGCGATGTCGTGGATGGCCGCTCGCTCGCCGGCCCGGCGGGTCGCCGGGTGGAACTCGAACATGTCGCTGCGAACGAACGCGTAGAGGTCCAGCGCGACGTGGGGCAGGAACAGGAGCGTCGTCAAGTTCACCGTCGGAGCCGGCCCGATGCCGCCGGCCCACAGCAACACCGCGGCCCCGGGCGGTATCGGACTCAGGCCCACCGCGAGCGCCTCGCGCCGGTACAGCGGGCCGTAGCTGACGACCGTATCGAACACCAGCAGGGTCCCGAAACTGACGAACAGCATCGCGACGATGATCGTGAGCAGCCCCACCGGCAAGACGGCGTAGTCGGCTCCCGCGCTACCGGCGGTCGGCACGACCCGGAACCCTTGCCAGACCACGGTGTGGAGCGGGTTCGTGACGACGAGTGCCGTTCCGGCGAGCGGCAGCACCGCTACGGCCCGGTACCAGCCGCTTTCGAGGACGTTCGTCCGACCGGTGTATCCCAGCGCAAAGGAGAGGAAACAGAAGCCGATCCAGATGATACCCAGCCAGGACACCATCTCCAGGGCAAGGCGCAGTGTCGGGTCGAACACCAGCAGCGCCGCGCCGTAGCTGAAACACCAGCCCGTCTGTGTGACGATGGTCGCGACGAACCACCGCGCGCCGGGCTTGTCCCAGTGCATCCGGAGCTGTGCCAGCAGATACAGCGACCCGATCCCCGAGGCAAACGAGCCCAGCGCCAGCCACGGGAGGTCGAGATTCATGTCGGAACAAATCTGTACTCCGTGTTTATCTTTCTGGGCACAGTACAAGCATTGATAACTCCCCCGTCGCCTGCCAGATAGCCGGGACGTGGCTATTGAAGCCGACGCCGTTTTGTCACCCCTTTCCGTAGCATGGATGTGACCGGAGTCGAGGAGTGGGTGGCCGACCTCGAAGCTGCCGGGGAGCTGACCCCCGACGCAGTGTCGGCTATCGTCGACGTCCACGGCGACCGCGGCCACCAGGCCATCGAGGCTGTCGGCGAGAGCCGGGTCAAGCAGTACCGGGATTTCACCGTCGTCGTGGGCCACGACGACGAGTACATCGTCGAGGACGGCGGCTGTACCTGCGCCGACAGCGAGTACAACCTCGACGCCGACGACCCCGACCAGCTCTGCTGGCACGCCATCGCCGTTCACGTCGCCGAGGCCATCGACGCCGTCGACGAGCACGACATGTGGTACTCGGAGGTCCGGGAGTTCCTGTAGACCACCTTTTTCAGCGTCGGGTTCGAGTCGCGCTCCCCGAGCGCGCTCGAACCACTCCTTGAAAAACGTGGGCGAAAAAGGCCGGACTCGCCGCTCTGCGGCGAGTCCGGGGAAACCGCGCGCCGTCGGCGCGCGGTATGCTATGCGGCACGGCTTCCGCACCGCTCTGCTCCGTTCCTGCTACTGCACCGCCCCGCTACCGCTCCACCGGCCGCCCAGCGCCGTACGCGATCCGACCATCCAGCGAGAACCGAAGGACGGACCGGGTACCGAGGTCGAGGGAGCGGAGCGTGTCGGCCCGCTCGTGGTTGCCCAGGTCCACGTCGACGCGGTTGCTCAGCGGTGCGACCCCCAGTTTCCCCTGGAACTCGATTGGCGTCCGTTCGAGTTGTCCCTCCCGAACTGCGTAGCTCTCGACCGTTTCCCGGCGCTTCCAGGCTCGGGGCCAGTCTATGCCGACCGTTGCCACGCGGCTACCGTCCTCGACGACCGTCGTCTCGCGGCGGGTCGCGTCGTCGCGGTGGGTGATGTCGGCGACCGTTTTCGGGTAGCCCCAGATCTCGTCACCGAGGGCGCGAGCGGGTTCGGTTGTGACAGGGAGTGACCAGACGTAGCCGCCGACGTCGCGAGTCAGCAGTGGAAGCAACGTCGGCCGCCGCCCGTCTGGCGTCGCCGCGACTATCACCGCGAACTCGTCGTAGGGGGCCATCGCGTCGTCGCCGATGTGGTGGTACTCGACACAGAGGAGCACAACTGCGGCCCGGCGGCCCGCCGTCCGGACCGGCGTCAGTCCATCGGGCAGCAGCGACTTGGCAACGTCGTACCGCGCCGAAAGCGCCGCACCGGCGACCGTCGCCTCGGTGACCAGCGGCAGCGTCACCTCGTGGCCGGTCGAGAGCCGGACCCGGTCGCCGTCGGTCAGTTGCGTCATAGCCACCGCCCCAGAAACGCGCTCGCTCGGCCGAACCCGCGGTGAATCGGGTCCTGCAGTCGCGCCGGAAGCCAGTGGGTCCACCGGACGAACGTGGCGAAGGCCCCGACGGGGTAGCGAGCCTTCGGCGCGGTGTCGGTCGCCGCGGCCAGCACCGTCGCGGCGACTGTCTCCGCGGTTGTCGCCAGCGGTCCGCCGGTGAGTACCCAGCCGTCCTCCAGCGCCTCGTACGTCTCGTCGTAGGCTGGCGTCCGGCCCTCGTCACGCAGACTCCCCAGCGCGCCATCGGCGAAGCCGGTGTCTACCCACGCCGGTTCGACGAGCGAGACGTGGACATCGTCCGCGCCGGCGACCTCTATCCGCAGTGCGTCGGACAGCGACTCGACGGCGGCCTTGCCGGCCGAATACGCGCCGAGCCCGGGCGAGGCGGTATGGCTCAGCACGCTAGAGACAGTAATGATGCGCCCGCCGTGCTCGCGCATCTCGGGTAGCACTGCCTGTACGAGCCGGTGTGGGCCGTGGACCAGCACGTCGAACTGCTTGCGAACGTCGCCGCTGTCAGCGTCCTCGACCGGGCCGGCGACGCCGTAACCGGCGTTGTTCACCAGACAATCGAGCCGTCCCGCCTCTTCGACGATGTGGTCGACGACGCCCTCGACCTGCGCCTCGTCGGTCACGTCGAGTTCGAGACAGCGACAACGCTCGTGGATATCTTCGGGAAACGCCGTCCGAACGTCCGTCGCGTAGACGGTCCAGCCGTCGTCGGCGAACGCCCGCGCCGTCGCCGCTCCGATACCCGACGCTGCCCCGGTGAGCAGGACGACAGACTCTCCTGTAGACATACGAACGAATCCCGAGTCCAGAACTCAGTGGTCGAGGCAGTAGTCGACGTAGTTCCGGAGGATGCGCAGCCCCGTCTCGCCCGACTTCTCCGGGTGGAACTGCGTGCCGAAGACGTTGCCGGCGTCGTTGGCGACGATCGAGGCGAAGTCCGACCCGTAGTCAGTCGTCGCTACCGTCGCGTTCTCGTCGTCGGGGACGGCGTAGTAGGAGTGGACGAAGTAGGCGTGTTCGCCGTCGACGCCCTCGACGAGCGGGTGGTCCCGCGTCACGTCGAGTTCGTTCCAGCCCATGTGTGGCACGGTCTGGTCGCGGCTGAACCGGACGTTCTTCCCGGGGATGAGGTCCAGCCCTTCGGCGTCGCCCTGGCCTTCGTGGTCGGCCTCTTCGCTCGTCGTCAGGAGCATCTGCATCCCGAGGCAGATCCCGAACAGGGGCTTGCCGGCCTCGGCCTGTTCGACCAGCGCCTCGCGGAACGGCCCGGCGTTGTCCATCCCTTCGGAGAAGGCCCCGACGCCGGGCAGGACGATGCCGTCGGCCGCGTCGAACTCCGCCGGGTCCTCCGACAGCGAGACGTCCGCGCCGGCGCGTTCGAGCCCGCGCGTGACGCTCCGGAGGTTCCCCAGTCCGTAATCGACGACGACCACGTCCGCGGTCGTCTGTCTGACACTCATACGTTCCCGTAGGCGAACAGGGGGTAAGTGACTTCCTGTTCGAACAAGCCTTCGGCACAACCACTGTCCGGCGGGCGGTACCGATTACAGTCATACACTGGCTCCGACGAGAATATCAACTGTGAAAATAAACCAGCCCAGTTTTATTCACCTACCGCATACGGCCGCTGATGGTTGATATTACAGAGGTCTTGTATGTCGACGGTAACGTTCTCATCGCTGAATTTCCCGAAGAGATGGAGATGACGGATGAGACGTTCGCGGAAGTCAACGAGCGGTTCGAAGAACTCGCCTCACAGCCGGCGGTTGATACGCACATCTCGAACCTCCAGATGGAGGCTTCGCTGAACGACGACGTGTTCACGCGAGCACAGGAAGCCGCGGAGGCGGGCAAGGAGTTCGGTATCACGGACTGGGTCATCGTCTCCGAGGGGATCAAGAAGATGGCGCTCAAGAGCCAAGTCGGCGAGATTCCGGACGTTGATATCTCGCTAGTCGACACGAAGGCAGAGGCGATGGATATCGCAGCCAAATAGCGGTTCCGGGCCGTACTACCCGACTGTTTTTAAAACTCGCCGAGCCGCGACTGTCCGCTCTGCGCGTCGGTGAACTCCGCGGCGGTCGTCAGCGCCGACTCGAATGTCTCCCGCTGGCTGGGGTCGTACAGCGTCGCCGCCGGGTGGACGGAGACGAGCACGCGGCGTGGCTGGCCGGCGATAGCCACGTCGAACACGTCGCCCGCTTCGCCGGTGACGGCGACGTCACGCTCCAGCAGGTGCTCGGCCGGGACTTTGCCGAGGGTGATGACGACTTCGGGGTCGACGCGGTCGATCTCCGTCTCCAGATAGTCGCGGCAGTTCGCGAGTTCGCCTTTCCGCGGGTCGCGGTTGTCCGGCGGGCGACAGCGCACGCAGTTGGTGATGCGCACGTCGCCGCGGTCGAGGCCGGCTTCGCGCAACGCCTCGTCGAGCACGTCGCCGCTCCGCCCGACGAACGGCTCGCCCTGTTCGTCCTCGTTCGCGCCGGGGGCCTCCCCGACGAACAGCAGGTCCGCGTCCGCGGGGCCGACGCCGTTGACGATCCGCGAGCGCGAGCGACAGAGCTCGTCACAGCGCTCACAGCCGACGACGTCGAGACCGTCCATCTGCTCCATGTCCCGTCGTTCGCACCGGGGGCTCTCAAACGCAGCGGTCCGCCGCTGGGCCTCTGGCCTGGAATCCGGTTCCGCTGGGTACAGCGACAACAGCCGCCTGGAGTCCGATTTCGCTTATCAGCCAGTAGCGTGCGCTACTCGTGTGGCCCGTCGCGCCTGTGTTCTTTTCCCTACTTCCCTGTCGTCGGCCTGCCGACGCGGGTCGAAACCGTGTTCGACGGAGTCAGACTTCGCCAGTGATTACCGCTTTACACCCGTCGCTTCGATCTGTACCGCCGCATCGTTCGGTAGGCTTGCGACACCGACGACGGTCCGTGACGGTCGCTGCCCGTCGAAGAACGCCGCGTACGCCTGCTTGACACCTTCCAGCTGGTCCATCTCCGTGAGGTACACCGTCGTCCGCATCAGGTCACGCGATTCGAGACCGGATTCGGCGGCCATGGCACGAATCTGATCGAGCACGGCCAGCGTCTGTTCCCGGACATCGCCGCTGCGAACCGTTTCCGCGTCGGGGACCTGCCCGTCGAAGAACATGAGTTGGCTGTCCTGCTGGCGCGTGCCGTAGACGCTGTGCTCTGTCGGCTGATCGCCTTCGTACCGGGTCACGCTACTGTTGATATTCGTTTGTTCGTTCGTTTCTGCGGGCTCTACAGTGTTCCTCGCCTGCGTTCTGCTTTCTGCCATTGTGTTTCTACGTATGCAGCCTCGGACGATCAGTCTGGCTTTAGCTATCGCTAAAAATAGGACAAAATAGGACATTGCTACCACTCAGACAGTTACGAAATCCTGTCCTCAATTTAGCTATAGATAATAACCCAGCTGCGGTAGCTGAAGTAGTGACTCCGATCCGCCCGTTGTCTCGGCAGCCAGTGTCACACTGTCTCCGGGCGGGCGCTCCCGCTACGTGATTCACTCCATCTCGACCAGTCCCCGCGCTGCCAATCGGGCAACCCGGAGCGGTTCCGGACGGCCGCCCTCCGGCGTGAACGCGCGGACGACATCCGCGGCGGTGCTGTCGTCGAGGCCAACGCTCCGGACGTACACCGTCTCGTCGTTCACCGACACCGGTCGGCGCTCCGGCTGGGCACGGTAGGTCGCCAGCCGGTCCTGCACGGCGTCGGGGTCGTCGAACGCCTCACGGATAGCGCCCTCAAGCCCCGACGAGGATTCGAAGGTGACCGAGATGACCGGTAGATCGGCGTGGTCGTAAATCTGTTGGAGGTCAAGTATGTTGAACCACGCTGGTGCGATACCCGCCACCAGCAAGTAGCGGACGTCCTCGCGGTCCAGTCGGTCGACCATCTCACACACCGTCTCAGTCGCGTCGCTCCCACCGACTGTGGCAGTACTAAAAACAAAGCCGTCAGCCACCCTACTGGCGCGGACGACGGCGCCAGCGAACCGGCTGGTTTCCGCCCGGTACGACTCCGCGACGCCGAGGGCCCGTGCCCCGGATTTCACGTGTTTTGATTGTCTTTGATGTCTTCCAGTCTATCGAGTAGTTCGTCGTTCGACGCGGTGAACTCGTATTCGATGTCGCCCTCGTGGGCGTTTTCTTCAGCATCGAGGCCGTCCTCGTCCTCGAAGTCTGTGTCGTACTCCTGATTGTCTTGTTCCGATTCGTCGTAGCTCCCGAACCCCATGGTACGTGTACAACTATGACGTTCTTAGTAAAAAATCACTCGGCGACACTATCGTGTTTGATAATCAATATTTCCCCGACACCTGTGAGTCGAGGTACCCCGTCCCGGTAGGGGTGACGGCGGACAGTACACTCAAGCGGGCCGCGCCACAGTGGTCGTGTATGGACGTTCACAACGTCACCGCCGAGGCCGAGACGTTCACCTGCAACGCCTATCTCGCGACCGGCGAGCAGACGGCGCTGGTCGACGCCGGCGCGATGCGCGGCGTCGTCGACGTCATCCGCGAACACGCCGACGCGCTCGATGCCGTCGTATTGACCCACCAGCACGGCGACCACGTCCAGCAGCTCGACGCCGTCCTCGACGCCTTCGACGCGCCGCTGTACGCCTACGGCGCTCATCCGCGCCGGGACCACGCACTCGACGACGGCGATACTCTCACAGTCGGCGACGAGGAGTGCGAGGTCGTGTACACGCCGGGCCACGCCGACGACCACGTCTCGCTCGTCTCCGAGACGACCCTGTTCTCCGGTGACGTGGTCGTCCACGATGACGGGGCGTTCGACGACGGCTCCTTCGGCCGCACCGACCGCCCCGGCCAGTCCCGTGAGCGCCTCATCGAGAGCATCGAGGACATCCTCGACCGCATGCCAGCAGGCGTCGAACACATGTATTCGGGTCACGGCGGGGTCTTCCACGGCGACGTTCGCGAGGTCGTCGAGCGCGCCCTCGAGCGAGCGGAACGCCGTGAGCCAAAATATCCCGACGAGTGAGTGTGCTACGCGGCGCAACGCTCTACTGATAGGGCCGATATTCGACTGCATGAACCAGCGATCACTGACGGGGGCGGCGCTCGCGCTCTCCGGCGTCGTGCTGGCCGCTATTCAGGTGCTCCACGCGGTCCAGCAGACACGGATTCCGGTGGCGGTCGCGGTCGATGCGCTCCCGTTCGCTGCAATGGGGCTGGCGATAGCGTACGCGGGCGTCTGGCTCGCTCGCGACACGACGTTCGGGGGAGCCACGTCCCGAGTGGCCGCGTGGGCCGCCGGCGGGACCGTGGCGTTTGCCGCCATCGCGGCGCTCCTGCTGTTCACCCAGCGCGTGACCTCCGGTTCGCTCGCCCGCGCGTCGTATCTGACAGTGGACCTCGTCACCGTCGGCGCGCTGGCGGGCGTTCTGGTCGGCCTGTACGACGCCCGGAGCCGCAGTCGGCTCCACGAACTGGCGGCCGAGCGCGACCGCATCGAGGCCTTCGCTGACAAGGCGGCCGACGTGAACAACTACGGGCGAGCCATCGCCAGCGCCCCCAGCGTCGACGGCGTCGCCGCCTTCGTCGTCGAGGCCTTCGGCACGATAACCGGCATGGAGGAGACGGCCGTCGTCCGGCTCAACGACGGCGACGCGGTGGCGCTGGCCAATACCATTCGGACCGTGCCGGTCGATGTCGTCGGCTCGTTCGCACAGACAGTCCGGACACAGCAACAGGGTGAAGTTACTGTTCACGACCGGCCCTTCCCCGTTGATCTCTCCGAATCCGTCACCGACTGCGTCTCGGCAGTCGTTCTAGGCGACGAGGGCACGACGACAGTTGTCATCTCAGTCACGACGGACGGGACGACTGTCGGCGAAGAAGATCAAAAGCTGCTGGAACTCATCGTCTCGCACGCGTCAGTCCGCATGGCGGCGCTCGACCGCCGGCCGGCGGACAAAGGATACACCGACCAGTAGCGAACTGGCGACGAACTGCCACCGGGTGCCGGCGGCAACGGGTCCCGAAAATCAGGCGCTGCGGGTCTCTTTCGCCTTCGGACGCAGGTTGCCGTAGCCGCACTTCCGGCACTGCTGTGCGCGCTGTGGGTTCCGAGCGTTACACCGCATGCAGATCTGCTTGTTGAGGAGTCGGTCGGACGCTGTCTCGAAGCTAGCCATGCGCGGTCATTCCCGGTGCGCGCGTTTAAGCTTTGAGTTTCGGTCTGGCCTCGGTGGCGTGCGTCTGCCCGCTCTCAGCCCGGGGGTTCTGCCTCATCGGTACTTGTTGTCGCCGGCTTTAGATACCGAAGCTGCGAAGCCGGAGTATGTACGACCAGGTCGCGGACCTGCCGGTCACCGTCGAGAGCTGCGCGTTCGAGCGGCTGGAGCGGGCGACCTCGAGCGGGTTCGACCGGGCCACGACTGTCATCCACCTCTCTGGTGGGAGCGAAACCGGGAGCGGCGAGGACGTGACGTACACGACTGAGGCCCACGACGCGCTGCAGGACAGTAATGTGTTGGAGGGTGCGGACTCCCCGCTGGCTGGCGAGTACACCGTCGATTCGTTTTCGACGGCGCTGGATGAGGCCGACCTGTGGCCCGAGCCGCCCGACGAGGAGCGCTTTCGCCACTACCGTCGCTGGGGGTTCGAGAGCGCGGCGCTGGATCTGGCGCTGAAGCAAGCCGACACGGACCTCGGGACGGCACTCGGCCGGCAGTACGACCCGGTGAACTTCGTCGTCTCGACACGGCTCTCTGACCCGGACGACGACGCGCCGCCGACGGCGGACCGGCTGGCGATGCTGTGCGAGCGCTACGGCGACCTGGCGTTCAAGCTCGATCCCACGCCGTCCTGGGGCGAGGCTCTCGTCGACGACCTGGCCGACTACGACGTCCGCGTGCTGGATCTGAAAGGGCTGTACGAGGGGACGGACGTCGACGTCGAGGCCGACCCCGAGTTCTACCGCCGCGTCGTCGACGGCCTCCCGGACGCGCTGGTCGAGGACCCCGACCTGACCGAGGCGACCCGGCCGATTTTCGACGGCCAAGAAGCCCGCGTCACCTGGGACGTGCCTATCACCGGCGTCGAGAGCATCGAGGCGCTGCCGTTCGAACCGGCGTGGCTCAACATGAAACCGTCCCGTTGCGGGACCGTCGAGTCGGTGCTTGCGACCATCGACTACTGCAAGCAACACGGCATCGGCCTGTACGGCGGCGGCCAGTTCGAGCTCGGCGTCGGTCGCGACCACATCCAGGCGCTGGCGTCGCTGTGCTACCCTGACGGCCCGAACGACGTTGCGCCCGGCGGCTACAACGACCCCGAACCGGACATGGACCTCCCGACGAGTCCGCTGACCCCGCCAGCGGCGCTGAGCGGCATCGGAACGGGCTTTTCGTAAGCACCCTTAGAAGTGAAGGAAAACCTACAATACTGTTCGAATACTAACTAATAGTATGCGGTGCCAAGCCTGCGGAGAACGCATCGACGACGTGTTAGAGGCACACGCACGGCGGGCCTGCCCGCACTGTGATGCGCCGCTCCACGAGAAGCCAGCAGAGCCCCGGTGACTACTCCTCGGCGAGGTAGTCGTCCTGTACGTCGATGACGTCGCTCGAATCCTCGCAGTTCGCGTACCGCTCCAGCGGTTCCTCATTCAGTTCCAGAAAGGTGTGGCCCCAGGAGAACGTCGAGAGGATTCGCTCGGCGTGGTCACGTTCCCCGAGAATAGCCAGTGCGCCGGCGAACGCTTCGACGGTATTGAGCTGGAATGCAGTCCCGTAGTTGACCGGATTGCCGGCTACGAGGAACGGGAGCGAGCGGTGAATCCCCTCGAGGTCGAACGCCTCCCGTTCGGCGGTCTCCCAGGAGCAATCGAGCGCGACCAGTCGGCTGTGGCGAGCGCCGTCGCCGGCGGTCGGCCGGTCCGCTGGAGACAGCGCCTGCTCGGCGAAGGGGTTGAGCACGATACCGGGCGGCGTCGACCGCGTCGCGCGGTGGAGTTCGGCCTCGTCCATCCGGGCCAGTTTCCGCGCGCTGCATTTGTCGGGGTCGTCGTCACCCTCGTACCGGACGTGCAGTTCCACAGGAGAGCTATCACCCTGACGGATAAAAGCACCTCGCTCCGTGATAGCGTGCAAACACTGTTATAGCCGGGCTTGGTTGTATAAGATGTGCTTTCAGAGGGGACGGCGGCACCACTGTTCGAACTGCCGGCGCTCGTCGACGGCGACCGCCAGCGGATCGGGCTGTCCGACTATCTCGGCGAAGATGTAGTCATTCTGGCCTTCTATCCGGCGGATTTCAACCCGGCCTGTGACGACACAGCCTGTGATCTGGACGAACTCGATCTGTTTACGATGCAGAAGGACGTGACTATCCTGGGAATCAGCCCGGATTCGGTGTACAGCCACCGGGCTTTCGCCGACCGTTACGACCTGAAAATCCCGCTGCTGTCCGACACCGACCACGACGTCGCCCGCGAGTACGGGCTCGATTTCGTGGACGACATCGGCCAGCAACTCATCGAGCGCGCCGTCGTCGTCATCGACCACGATGGCGACGTGCAGTACGCCTGGAGTACCGACGACCTCCAGCAGCTCCCACGCGTCGAGGAGATCAAAGACGCTATCGCGGACACCGGCGGCGACGACACCGCGTTCGCCCGCTACCGCGTCGGCCACGCCCACTACACGGAGGGGCGGCGGGCGTTCACCGCGGCGATGAACGGCTTCCGCGAGTCGGAGTGGATGGTCGCACAGGGTGACTTCCAGCAGGCCCGTGAGGAGTTCGAAGCCGCCGAGGACCACTTCGACACCGCTGTCCGGTTCGTCGACGACGAGTCCCTGAAACCGATTTACGAGGACGCGAAGACCAAGGCGAACTCGCTGTGGCAGGCCAGCGACTGGCTCACCCAGGCCGCCCGCGCATACTCAAGCGGGGACGGGGCGGAGGGCCAGCAACTCCGGGACGACGCCGAGCGACCGCTGGAAACAGCTCGCAGCTACGAGGAACCCCCTGACCCCGACGGTCCGTGGCCGCCGGGTCTGGAGACGCTGGAAAAGGACGCCGACGACGACCAGCCGGCCTTCCTCCCACAGGACGAGATGGCTGTCGATACCTCGCTCGACGTTGACATCGACGAAGCGGTCGGACGGACAGACAGCGAACTGTCGGAGACGGCGTCGTCGGCCGCTGGATCGGCGCTGGATTCGACACCGTCGTCCGAGGCTGCCGACGGGGCCGACGAGATGCAAGGCGCAACCGACGGGACGACGGCAGAATCAGCCGACGAGACAACGGCAGCGGGGACAGCCGAACAGCCGGCAGACCCGACGGCATCGGCCGACGGAGCGACGACTCGTTCGGACCAGTCGACAGCGGCAGAATCCGATGGATCGGCGGCCGATGATGCGCCGCCGGACTCGGTGTCGCCGCCCGACGGAGAGGGGGAGATTTCGGAGGTCAACGACACCGATATCGAGGAGATACAGGCCGAACTGGCCGCCAGCGAGGCAGAGAACGAGTCGACGGAGTCACTGGACGAGGCTCCGACTGCGATGGTCGAAGCGCCTCCCGACACCGTCAGCGGCGCGGACGACGACTCCTCCGCACAGGGCGCACCGGACGGCGATCAGTCGACTGCCGACCAGCCGTCGGACGCTGAACCCTCGTCTGGCTCGGGAACCAACGACTCGGTCGAACTGGACCTGGCTGATCCGGTAGCTACCGGCGATGGCGAGGAAGGCGACGCCGAGAGCAACAGAGACACATCCGACGATCCCGAAACCGATACGTGACGCGACCCGCTCTCGTTCAGCGCGCACGGGCCTACTACGACGCCATCGACGGCGACGACTACGACCAGTTGGCCTCACTGCTCGCCCCGTCGTTCGTCCATGACCGCCCCGACCGGACCATCGAGGGCCGGGGCCGGTTCGTGCAGTTCATGCGCGAGGAACGGCCCCAGACAGACACTACGCACCCGGTAGACGCTCTCTACTGTCGCCAGGAAGACAGTGCGGTGGAGCCGGTTGACGGTGACAATATGGAGACGGCGGAGGTCGCCGCCCGCGGCCGCCTGCTCGATGCCGACGGCGAACGGATCGTCGGCTTCGTGGATGTGTTCACCTTCGCCGGGGACGACATCGAACGCATCGAGACGTACACGCACTGAGTCCCGACTCCCTGCGGACTCGCGGTTTCACTGTCCCGGCAGCGACAGCCGAACGCCGTACGCCGACCCGTCCGTTTCGGTCCCGACGAGCGCGTCCACGGTCCACGGCGTCTCGCTGACCGCGGGGCGGAACCCCGACGGTGTGACCAGCAGCAGGTCAGTCCACGGGCCGGTCAGGCTGTCGTACTCGACTCGGAAGGTCCGGTAGGCGACACCGGGCTGGACGGCATGGGCGGCCTCGGTTGCGGGATCTACTCGGTCGAGCGTATCCATGTCGGCGACGAGACAGCCCCCGGGCCGCGTCACCGTCGCCAGTTTGGTGAGGGTTGTTCGGAGGTCGCTCAGCGAGGTCCCGAGGCCGAGTTGCTTGCCCAGGGCGACGACGGTATCGAACCCGTCACCGGGTGGCCGCCGGAGGTCGCCGACCACAGGGTGCGTGACCCCGCGCTCGCGGGCGACCGCGACGGCTCCCGGGCTCCGGTCGACTGCCAGCACGCTGTGGCCGCGCTCCTGCAGGGCGAGTGTGTGTCGGCCGACGCCACAGCCGGCGTCGAGGACCCGGCCCGTCACTTCTGAGAGCAGGCGCTGCTCGATGGGATGCCACGCAGATGGGGCGTCGAAGTAGCCCGCCAGATGTGCCTCGGTCAGCGTGTCATCGTCACGGCGGTAGGCGGGCTGCTCCGCGAGGGCGTCGCGATGGCAGTCCAGTACCATTTGCCCGAAAGCGTCGTCCGGCATACCTCGACGGTGCTGGCGGACGAATGTAATAGTGTATTGAAATATGATGCCATGTAACGCACCACATACGGGAAAGCGGGACGCCGGCCGAACACGGCGGTCTGCGGCGGCCTACTCCTTTTCGCCGGCTCCGACGGCGCTCTCGCCGATTTTCTCGGAGCCCTCGATGACTTCCTGGCCGCCCATGTACGGGCGGAGGGGTTCGGGCACGGTGATGGTCCCGTCGTCGTTCTGGTAGTACTCCATGATGGCGACGAGGACGCGCGGGACAGCGAGTCCGGAGCCGTTCAGCGTGTGGAGGTAGTCGGCGGATTCGTGCCGTTCCGGGCGGTAGCGCAGACCGGCGCGGCGGGCCTGGAAGTCCTCGAAGTTCGACACCGAGGAGACTTCGAGCCAGCGGCCGCCGCGGTCGGGGCCGTCCGCCATGTCGTCGCCGGGAGCCCACACCTCGATATCGTACTTCTTGGCCTGTGTAAAGCCCATGTCGCCAGTACACATGTCGAGCACGCGGTAGGGCAGTTCGAGGCGGTCCAGCACCTCGGCGGCCTCGTCCAGCAGGCTCTCCAGTCGGTCGTAGCTGTTCTCCGGTCGAACGAAGTTGACGAGTTCGACCTTGTGGAACTGGTGGACGCGGACGTACCCCCGCGTCTCGGTCCCGTGTTCGCCGGCCTCGCGGCGGAAGTTCGGCGAGAACGCCTGATGTTTGACCGGCAGGTCGTCGTCCAGCAGAATCTCGTCGCGGTACATGTTGGTGACCGGCACTTCCGCCGTCGGGAGCAGCCACAGGTCGTCGCTGTCGTAGTCGTCGTCCTGTCTGGCCCCGACGCGGTAGGCGTCCTCGGCGAACTTCGGAAGCTGGCCGGTCCCTTCCATCGAATCGGAGTTGACCGGAATCGGCGGGAGCACGTCGACGTACTCCTGTTCGCGGTGGACGTCCAGCATGAACTGGATGAGCGCGTGCTCTAAGCGCGCCCCCTCGCCCTTGACGAACTGGTAGCCGCCGCCAGAAACCTTCGCGCCGCGCTCGAAGTCGAGCAGGTCCAGGTCCTCGCCGAGGTCGTAATGAGGAACTACTTCCTCGGGCAGGTCCCGGAGGTCGTCGAACCCCTCGCGGTAGCGCTCGACGTTGTCCGATTCGTCCTCGCCGGTCGGGACCGACTCGTGGGGGATGTTCGGCAGTTCCAGCAGGGCCTCTTCTAGCTGGGTCTCCAGTTCGTCGGCCCGCGCTTCGACGTCCTGTAGTTCGTCTTTGAGTTCCTGCGAGCGGTCGATGGCTTCCTGTGCCTCCTCGTCTTTACCTTCCTGTTTGAGCTCTCCGATCTTGCTCGACACTTCGTTGCGCTCTTGCCGGAGGCCGTCGCCTTCGGCCTTCAGTTCCCGCCACTCCTCGTCTATTTCGAGGATTTCGTCGAGGTCCACGCCCGTGACGCCCTTCCGCTCGATAGCGTCACGGACCGTCTCGGGGTTCTCCCGGACGAACTGTCTCGATAACATGGACGACGGTTCTCGACGGCAGAAATTAGGCGTGTCGGTCCTGCGGTGGGTCTATCCTCGACCGTCGACCCCCGCTACGCCTCGCCGCCGACCTTGACGGCCAGCACCGGCACCGGTGAGGCCCGAACGACCGACTCGGTGACGCTGCCGATGAGTTCCCGGGACGGCCCGGTCCGCCCCTCCGTCGCCATCACCACGACGTCGATGTCGTGGCGCTCGACGTAGTCTACGACTTCCTCGTGGGGGACGCCCTGTTCGACCGCTGTGGTCACGGTATCGATGTCAGCGTTTTCGGCCTGTGCGCGGACGTCGTCGACGGCCTGCTGGCCGGCGTCGGCGAGGCGGTCGAAGATGCTGCTGTCCTCGAAATCGGGAATCTGGTCGACCACCTGCTCGGTTTCGAGAACGTGCAGCGCGTGCAGACTCGCGTCGTGGCGCTCCGCAAGGTCGATGGCGTGCTCGGCCGCGGTCGCGGACCCCTCGGAGCCGTCGGTCGGAACGAGTACAGCGTCGTACATACAGTGGTGTTTCCCAGTCCGGGTAAATGGTTTTGCCCTTTCTGATTCCAGACTGTCACGACGGCCGCAGCACAACGGTTTTGCCCCCGCCGGTCACGAGAGAGTGTATGGGAATCGGTGACGTTTACGAGGTGACGGTCGGGGACTGCACAGATGTCCACTACGTCGACGTCGGGATGTACGACGTAGCCGAGTACGGGCCCGTCTACATAATCGATGCCGAGCGACCGGCGCTGGTCGACACCGGTACCGGCGCGCGACACGAGACTATCCTCTCGGCGATGGAGTCGGTCGGGATCGCGCCCGAGGACCTCGAAGTCATCGCGACGACCCACGTCCATCTGGACCACGCCGGCGGGGCCGGCTACCTCGCCGAGGACTGTCCGAACGCGACGGTGTACATCCACGAGGCCGGGAAGCGCCATCTCGTCGACCCCGAACGAATCTGGGAGGGGACGAAACACGCCGTCGGCGACCAGATACAGTACTACGGCAAACCGATCCCGGTCGCCGACGACCGTATCGAGACGCTGACCGACGGCGACGTAATCGACCTGGGCGACCACTCCCTCGAAACCCTGTACGCACCGGGCCACGCCCCGCATCAGGTCGTCTTCTACGACCCCGTCATCGACGGCGTGTTCACTGCCGACGCCGCCGGTATCTACAATCCGTCGACCGACGAGATGCACGTCACGACCCCGCCGGTGAACTTCACGCTCGACCAGGCGCTCGACGACGTGGCCATGATACAGGACCTCGACCCGGATATCCTCATGTTCGGCCACTTCGGTGCCGCCGAAACCGGCGACAAACTGGAGACCTACGCCGAAATACTACCTGAATGGGTCGCCGAGGTCGAGCGAAAACGCGAGGAACTCGGCGACGACGAGGCGGTCATCGACTACTTCGTCGAGCGGGCCGACACCGACACCTGGGGCGAGCGCAAGGGCCGCGCCGAGATGCGGCTGAACGTCCGCGGCGTCCTCGTGGCGCTCGATAACCGCGAGAAATGAGCGTACGGCCCCTATATTTTATATAGGTTACACTATCGTGTTTGGAAACACAATACCGCCGGACGTAGCTGCTGTTTGCAGCGAAACCCATACACCACATCATTAAACCGTTCGGGTGACTGTACCGGACGAGGCACTACTGTATGGGATTCCTTGATTCGTTTGGCGCACTTGTGAGTAGTATCATCGCGGCGATTGTGATGCTGGTGTTCGCGATTCTCAGTTTCTTCGTGACGGTGTTCATCGTCCAGATGGGGGCCGGCCTGGCTGGGTTTTCACCGACGGGGGACTTCGTGGTGCTTTCGGCCGCTATCCTGGCGACGGGGGCTATCGTCGCCGGCGCATCGCCGATGACTAGCCTCAGCGGCGTCTCGGAGTAACGGCCCGGCGCGGCGGTCGATCCGTTTTTGTGACACTCACCCGACAGCGGCCCGTATCTCCGTTCCCATCACGAATACCCGCCTTTCTCAAGGCCGGGCCACGGTGTCGTGGTATGCGCCGAACTGGCTACCTCTCGTTGCTCTGTGCGCTCGTCCTGTACGCGGGGTCGCGCTTCGTCCGTCGGTTCGGCTTCGACGAGCGGGTTTTCGGGGTGGAACTCGAACCGCTCACGCTAATGGGCCTGACGCTGGCGGCGTTGCTGCTCGCGTTCTACGGGAGCTACACCGTCTGCCAGGCGTATCTCCTCGCCCACACGCAGAACAAACGCCGCCGGCATGACGTGCGGAACGCCCTCCGGCTGACCTTCGGTATCCTCGGAATGGTGGCAGTGTTCGGCGTCGTAACCCGGGAGTGGGTGAGCGTACTGTTCTCGCTCGGCGTGCTCGGGTTCGCGGTCACGTTCGCGCTCCAGCAACCGCTGTTCTCGCTCATCGGCTGGCTGTACATCATGACCAAGCGGCCCTATCAGGTGGGCGACCGCATCGCTATCGAGGAGATGCGCGGCGATGTCGTCGCGGTCGATTTCTTCGTGACGGAGGTGTGGGAAATCGACGGCGACCTCGTCTCCTCGAACCAGCCGTCGGGCCGCATCGTCACTGTGCCCAACAGCACGGTGCTGTCCGCGCGCGTCGTCAACTTCTACGGCGAGGGCGTCCAGTACGTCTGGAACGAACTTTCGATACAGGTCGCCTACGAGACAGACCTGCAGTTCGCGTCGGACGAGATGATCGACGTGGCGACCGACCACCTCGGGGACGAGATGGCCCGCCAGGTCCGCGAGTACCGCGACCGCCTCGCGGAGACGCCGGTCGAACTCGACGTGAACGAACGGCCGACGGTCAACATCACGCAGGGGGAGTCGTGGGTGGAACTCCGTCTCCGGTACCTCGTGCATCCGCGCCGCGGCACCCGTGTGCGGAACGCGCTGTACGCTGACATCCTCGAACGGTTCAACGAGCATCCCGACCGTGTGAAGTTCCCGGTGAGCCGGAACCGGTGAGGTCGGGCGTGGTACCGGGATCAACGGGTACCTGACTCCGAACCCGCGTGTCCACCAAGTGAGTGCGTTTATACGAGGCCGATACGTTAGGCTGGACAGATGGAGGCCAACTGTGGCTGGTAGTTCGGGGTTACTGATTCCGCTCGTCGCCGGCATCATCGGACTTGGCGTCCTTGCACAGGTCCTCGCCGCACGCCTGCGTGTCCCCAGTATCATCTTCTATTTACTGGTGGGTGTCATCATCGGCCAGCCCGGACTGGGCATCATCGGCGACGGCACCTTCGGCGGGGCGCTGTCGGCAATCGTGGGCTTAGCGGTCGCAATCATCGTCTTCGAGGGGGCCTACCACCTCCGGTTCGACCGTCTGCGTGAAGCCCCGGCTGCGACGTTCAGACTCGTTACCGTCGGTGCGGCCATCGCACTGGTGGGCACCGCTATCGCCGTCAAGTTCGCGTTCAACTCCGCGGCCGTCTCTTGGAACCTCGCGTTCCTGATCGGTGCGCTGCTGGTCGCAACCGGGCCAACGGTCATCACGCCGATCCTCAACGTCGTCCCGGTTCGGGACCGCGTCGCGGCCGCGCTGGAGACGGAGGGGATCGTCAACGACGTGACCGCGGCGATCATCGCCGTCGTCATCTTCGAGACGGTCAACCCCGCGGCGTCGAGCGAGGGGCTGTTGCGGGCGTTCGCGCTCCGCCTGGGAACGGGGCTGCTCGTCGGGCTTCTCGTTGCCGGGGTCGTGTACTACCTCCTCCAGTACGTCGACCTCTCGCCCGGTGACGCGCCGCGGAACTCCCGACTGCTCGTGCTCGCCGGGGCGCTCATCGCCTACGCGGGTGCGAACACGATAGCAACCGAGGCCGGCGTCGCCGCCGCCGCGACGGCGGGGATGGCGCTTGGTAACGTCGACCACCCGTACGAGGAGGACATCGAGGAGTTCAAGGGCGACATCACGCTGCTGGTGCTGTCGTTCGTGTTCATCGCGCTGGCGGCCCAGTTGGAGCTCGCGTCGCTCATCGACGTCGGACTGTCTGGCATTATCGTCGTTCTCGCCGTCGCGCTGGTCATCCGGCCGTTGCTGGTGTTCGTCTCGGCCGTCGGTGACCGGTTTACGACCAACGAGAAACTGTTCGTCAGCTTCGTCGGCCCGCGCGGTATTATTCCGGCATCTGTCGCCACGCTGTTTGCCGTTGAACTGAACGCCGCGGCCGAGGAGGTCACCGGGGCACAGGCCGAACTACTGGGGACGCAGGCGGATATCTTGCTGGGCACCGTCTTCCTAGTCATCTTTGCGACCGCCCTGTTTGAGGGCGGACTGGCGCGATACATCGCGGAAAAACTGGATGTGATACCAATGCGAGTCATCATCGTCGGCGGCGGACAGGTGGGCCGAGCGCTCGCCGCACGCCTCGAAGACCGGGGCGAGAACGTCGTCATCATCGAGCAGGAGGAAGAGAGCGTCGAACGAGCCCGCAACGAGGGGTACGCCGTCGAGATCGGCGATGGCACCGACACCGACATGTTGCGGTCGGCCGGTGCGGACAACGCCAAGACCGTCGTCGCGGCGACCGGTGACGACGACGCGAACCTGCTGGTGTCACAGCTAGCGAGTTCAAAGTTCGGCGTCGACCGGGTCATCGCCCGCGCGAACAACCCGGACAACGTCGAGGCCTTCGAGGACCTCGGCGTTCGGACCATCTCCTCGGCGATGGCGACGGCCTGGGCCATCGACAACCAGATCGAACGCCCGGCCATCGCCCACTGGATGACCGATATCGGTCGCAGTGGTGACGTTCAGGAGGTCGAGGTCAAGAACCCGGACCTCATCGGGAAGCCGATCAGCGAGATCGGTCCGATGCTGCCCGAGGCCTGTCTCGTCGCGCTCGTCAGCGGCGAAGGCCACGAGAACGCGGAAGTGCCGACGGCCGACTACGTCCTCGCAGCGGGCGACATGGTGACGCTGCTGGGCCGTCGGGAGTCCGTGCGCGACGGGATGAAAATGGTCAGTGGCGACTAGTCGTCGCCGGTAAGCTGTTTGACGTCCGACTCGTCGACGCCTTTCGTCCACGGCGACTCGCCACGGTCGCCGTCAGTTTTATACGTTCCACGAGCACTCGCGATGTGATGGCCATCGGTGTCGTACACTTCGGCATCGACGACTGAAACGCTCCCGCCGTTCCGAACCACCTCTGCCTCGGTCCGTAAATCGGTGGTTGCCGGGGCGAGATAATCGATCCGCATGTCGACCGTCGGCGAGACGGTGCCCGACTGTGAGACGACGGCCGCCCCGCCGACGGTGTCGACGAGCGAATACGTGACGCCGCCGTGTGCGATCATCGATTCGGGGTTCGAGGAGTGGCTATCCTCTAACTGGAGTTCGCCCGCCGCGTAGCCGTCCTCGACGGCGGTTATCTCCATCCCTAACTGCTTGACAAACGGGATGTCGTTGAACATCGATTGGAGGCTCATGGCTATCCCCACGGAACCGAGTCGGATAAGCCCCCGACAACGGACGGAAACGGGCTCGGTGTGGTCGCCCTTCGCTCTGGCCCTCGCAGTGGCTCGATGGCGGGCCTACATGTCCGCTCGACAGAACACAAGCTGGTCGGCGGCGTCCTCGATCGCGTCCGGGACCGCGTCCAGCGACCGGACGAGTTCACGGACGACGAGGGCGTCGGCCGTCGACTGCCCCTCGAACGCCCGCACGACGATTTCGTCCCGGTACTGGTCACACTGTGACTCTAGTTCCGTGATTCGGTCGACGGCGTCGGCAATCGCTGGTGGGGAATCGTCAGTCACGAGCGCCCGGACGTATGCTTCGATAGCCTCCGTCAGGAGCGCGTTGGCCTCACACGCCAGCGCGGCGATGTCCTCTAACCGCTCCACTGTCGGCTCGGTCAGCGTCGGCGACATCGCATCGAGGTCGCGAACGAACGTCTCCGCGGCGTCCGGGACCGCATCAACCATCGTGAACAGTTCCGTGAGCTCTGCCCCGCGGAGGTACAGCGCGGTGAACTCCGGGCGTGCTCGGCCGACGGCTCCGCAGAGCCGCCGCCGGTAGTCGTCACAGACCGACTCCTGCCGCCCGAGTTCGGCGGTCGCGTCCGCGAAGGCCTGTGTGTCGCCGTACACCGCGAGCGCCTGTGGCAGCACCACGAGGCAGTCCTCGACCGCGGTGAGATACGTCCCCGTCCTGTCTGCTACGTCGACAGTGTGCTCCGCTGTTCTAGTTCCCATCAGTGTACTCAAGCGAAAACCCGCTGGAAAACGCTGCTATGTGAGCTATATACCGGTTTGGTAGAGTTAGTTGACCGTTTTCGCTGACACGTCCCCGGCCAGTCGGGTGCCGCGCCCGACTGGCAGCGTCTCACCCCCCGATGACCTAATATGGTTTTAGGCAGATATGTGGGTACTACTATATGTCTGCTGTCGCTACCGGTTGGCATGCAATCACAGCGGGCGACGTACGTGAAGAAAGCCTGCGCCTACATCACCAGGAACGGGTCGGAACTCCTGGTGTTCGACGGGCCGGGCCACGACGGGCTACAGATACCGAAGGGGACCGTTGAGCCGGACGAACGACCGCGGGTGGCCGTACAGCGGGAGGCCGTCGAGGAGAGCGGGCTCGCCTCCTTCGAGCGCCTGCAACACATCGCCACCGACGTCTGGACGCGCCGCGAATCGCCCCCGAAGCGGTACGTGCGGTCGTTCTACCACCTCCCCGTCCACGAGTCCCGGGACCACTGGGTGCACACTGTCACTGGAACGGGCGAGGAGCGCGGCGCGGAGTTCGAGTTCTCGTGGGTCGATCTCCCGACCGACGCCACCTTCGCACTTGACCTCGACGACTACATCCACTCACTGACGAATCCCGCTGAGGCGGCGACAGCCGGCGACGTGGCTGCCGATTAGCGACTGTCTTCTCTCGAATATCGTCCGCGCGAGCGACACAACGCTCGCAAACAACGCACTCGCAGACAGGGACTACGGTGACATACTGAACTCGCGCCGGCAGCGGCTGGTCAGGGCAGCCGGAACTCGATAGCCGCACCTTGGCCGAAGCCGACACACTCCGTCGCCAGGCCCAGCTCCGCGTCGCGGCGGTTCATTTCGTGGACGAGCGTCACTGGGAGGCGTGCGCCGGAGGCTCCGAGCGGATGGCCGATGGCGATTGCGCCGCCGTTGACGTTGTAGATGTCGTCGTCGAAGCCGAGTTCGCGCTGGCAGTACAGACACTGGGAGGCGAAGGCCTCGTTGAGTTCCACGAGGTCGTAGTCGTCCGTCTCACGGTCAGTGCGCTCGGTGAGTTTCCGGACGGCAGGGACCGGGCCGATACCCATCACGGTCGGGTCGACGCCGGCGACTTCGTGGGAACCGATTTCCGCCAGGATGTCGAGTCCGCGGTCCTCCGCGAACTCGCGTGACGTGACCATCAGCCCCGCCGCGCCGTCGGAGACCTGCGAGGCGTTGCCGGGTGTGACCGTCCCGTCCGATTTGAACACTGTCGGTAGCTCGGACAGCTTCTCGAGCGTGGTGTCCGGGCGGATACCCTCGTCTTCCGCAAGCTGCCCGGCCTCGGTATCGATGGGGACGATTTCGTCGTCGAAGCGACCCGACTCTGTCGCGTCGGCGGCGCGCTGGTGGCTCCGCAGCGCGTACTCGTCCTGTTCCTGCCGGGTGACCTCCATCTCGTCGGCGACCTTCTCGGCGGTCATCCCCATCTGGAGTTCGCCGATGTTGTAGTGCTCGGCCAGCCGCGGGTGGACGTTGTGGGTGTTTTCGTCCATCTGCACGCGGGACATCGACTCGACGCCGCCGGCGATGAGCACGTCGCGCTGGCCGGCCGCGATGGCGTCGGCGGCCCGCATCAGCGCTTCGGCAGAGGATGCACACCAGCGGTTGATGGTCGATGCCGGAACACTTTCGCCGAGATCCGACAACAGCGCGATGACACGAGCCATGTTGTTGCCCTGTTCCCCGCGCTGCTGGGCACACCCCCACAGCAGGTCGTCGACGTCCTCGGACTCGACGCCGGTCGACGCGAGCAACTGGTTGATCAGCGGCACCGAGAGGTCTTCGCTTCGGACGCCGGCGAGCGCGCCGTCCTCCTTTCCCTGGGGGGTTCTGACTGCATCCACGATGACAGGTGTGGGCATGGACAACGGAACGTCTCGGCCTGTGTTAAAAGCTCACAAACTCTGGGCAGCGGGGGAACTGTTGTCGGCCGACCGGCCCGACCGCTTCCCGCCGCAGTCGAGTAGCGGGGTCACTCCGGCTCGAACCCCGGCGGCAGGCCGGCGTGTCTGAGCCCTTCCTTCTCGTCGATGCGGAACCGGTAGACTGCGATGTCGCCGTCCTCGATAGCGTCCTCGAACAGCTCCGGCCGCCACGCCGTATCGAGCACGTCCGCGAGTTCGTCCCACTCGGACTCGGGGACGGCCTCGATACCGCCCTGTAGCAGGACACTCTCCCAGTGGAACATCGATTCGACTTTGTACACGAGCACGGCCGCGTCTTCCGCCGCCTCGGTCAACTGTTGTTTGCGACTTGCCGACCCACCGATGAAGGTGAAATACAGCAAGCGGTCACCATCGTACCCGAACGACAGGGGAATCATGTACGGTCCGTCCTCGGTCGGCAACCCCAGCACGCCGACCCGCTGGTTCGACAGAAACGCCGCAATGTTGCTGTCGTCCATGCGCGTGAGTCCGGCCGATTCGAGCGCGTCTATTGTCATATATGTATAACTTCGGCCGAAACCTGTTTAATTAATTCGGCTATTCTTCGCTACGGAGAATTGCCCGCCGGGGGCCTCTCGGACGCCGCTACTCTTCTTGTGCTGCACCGGGCGCGTGGCGCTTGATCCGCTCGATGGCGGTGACGGCTTTGTTGCGCTCGGCGTACCCCTCGCCGGAGTCAGCGATGATCTCGCCGTTGCGGTGGCGGAGTCGCCAGCGCCACTCCTCGCCCCTGTCCTCGTACACCTCGAAGGCCGCGCTCCCGATAGCCAGCAAGTCAGCGTCGGCGGCGTATGACTGGACCCGCTCGACGGCGTCCATGGCCTTCGACCGGTTCGCGTAGCCTTCGCCGCTGTCGGCGACGAGTTCACCGTTGGCCGCTCGCAGCCGCCAGCGCCACTCCTCGCCAGCGTCCTCGTACACCTCGAAGCCGTCGTCGACTTCGGAGTCGGGCGCGAGTTCGCCGACGCGGCGGGCCGCCCGCCGGGCGTTGGACCGGGAACTGTACCCCTCGCCGCTGTCGGCGAGAATGTTGCCGTTGCGGTGGAGCAAGCGCCAGCGGAACTCCCCGGCGGCGTCGGTGTACACCTCGTACGCCACGGGATCGATCTTGAGATAGGCCGCACCGGGGACGTACGCGCGGACGCTCTCCAGCGCCCGTCGAACGTTCGACTTCGAGGCGTACCCCTCGCCGCTGTCGGCGAGAATGTTGCCGTTGTCGTGGCGCAAGCGCCAGCGGAACTCCCCGGCGTTGTCCTCGAACAGTTCGAACGTCGCGTCGCTTTCGGGGGCCGGCACGACCGGCACGTCCTCGACGGTGTCGTCCTCTGTCGCGTCCTCGAAGAAGACGACGGCCCCGCCGGCGGCGTTGGACTGGACGCTACGGAGCCCCTGCATCGCCTTCTGCCGCGAGGCGTACCCCTGTGCGCTGTCGGCGATGATGTTCGAATTCCGATGGCGGAGCCGCCAGCGGTACTTGCCCGCCGAGTCCTCGTACAGTTCGAACGTCGCCTTGCTGTCCATCGCAGCCGCGATGGTGGCGTGGGCCGCGGCGAGTTCCGCTTCCGTTGCCTCGGTGACGGTCGCCAGTTCCTCGCGGGCGGCCTCGCTGGTCGCCAACTGCTCGGCCAGCGTGTCGCGCTCGCGGCTCGCTCGGTCAGCGGCCTGGGACTGCTGTGTCGCTTCCTGGGACGCCTGGTCGGCGTCCTGTGTGGCTTGCTCGGCCACTTCGGTTGCTTCCTGCGCCGTCCGCACGGCCTCGTCGTACGCTTCCTTCCGCCCGGTCAGCAGCGGGGAGACGACCGCCCCGACTGCCATCAGTCCGAGGCCGACGATGTACAGCGTCACCGCCGGGTTCCCCTCGGGGCCGGTCCAGTTCGACGGGTAGAACGTGGTGAACCACACCATCGCGACCAGTCCGACCACAGCACCGAGGTAAGTGAGTATCAGGCCGCGGCGTGTCAGCGGCAGTCTGATCGTCGGCCCGGCGAACAGCGATATGAGGCCGATTGCCCCCAGGAGATAGCCGAACTGTCGCGGTGTACTCCGCGATGCTGTCAGATAAAACAGGAGGAGGCCGACGATACCGAGTACGATGCCGATGACGAACAGCCAGTACCCGTACACCTCGTCATCGGTCGTCGGCTCGCCGATGCGATTCCGGTACACCGAGATTAATGCGTTATCAGTTGCCACGCCGAAAGTACACAGAGGGGGTATATTACCCTGGTGTCGGTCACCGGGGCTTCGAGTGACTTATACCGGTCGCGTGGTAACATCAGTGGGAATGAGTAATCCGGAACTGGATGTCGTTGAGTTTCTGCTGACGGCCACTATCTACAGCGAGCGGCGGGACCTGGAGCCGGACGACCTGCCAGCCTCGTACCGGTCCGTCTTCTGGAGCGACGGCGAGATCGAACGGCCGCTGTCGGTCACCAACACGACCGCGAGCGAGGCCACCGGCGTCGAGCGGCCCTGGGCGGCCATCTCCGGGCTGATGTTCACCGACCGCGACGATTTCTCGGGGAGCATCTCCATGACGGACCGCGACCTCGCCGAAGAGTGGTTCCTCGAACGGGTCGACGCCGCGGACCTCGAAGACAACCCGGTCCTGGCGAAAGCCTTCGAGGACCAGGTCGAGGGCGCTGACTACGAGCGGGCCCGCGAGCAGAACCGACCGTCCCGGGCCGACCGCGCGTTCATTGACGCCAAACTGGAGGAGGCGTTCGATACCGACGACGAGGACGACGAGGAGATGCTCGACCTGGTCGACGTGCGCGCCCCCGAGGAGGTGGAGATGACCCTGGCCGACCTGGTGTTGACGACCGACCAGGAAGACGAGATCCAGAAAATTGTCAAGGCCATCGAGCACCGCGACTACCTCGCCCGCATCGGCCTGCGAGAGATCGGGAAACTCCTCTTTGTCGGCCCGCCAGGGACCGGCAAGACCAGCGTCGCCCGCGCGCTGGCCCACGACCTCGACCTCCCGTTCGTCGAAGTGAAGCTGTCGATGATCACCAGCCAGTACCTCGGCGAGACGGCCAAGAACGTCGAGAAGGTGTTCGAGGTCGCAAAGCGGCTCTCGCCGTGTATCCTCTTCATGGACGAGTTCGACTTCGTCGCCAAGACCCGGTCCTCCGATGAACACGCCGCGATCAAGCGCGCCGTCAACACCCTGCTCAAGAGCATCGATGAGATTTCGCTCATCCAGGACGAAGTGTTGCTCATCGGCGCGACGAACCACCCGGACCAGCTCGACGCCGCCGCCTGGCGGCGCTTCGACGAGATCGTCAACTTCCCCAAGCCGGACCACGGGATGCGTGCGGACATCCTTCGTATCGTCACCCAGCAGATGGAGATCGACGACTTCGACCCCGAGACGCTGGCGGAGCTAACCGAGGGGCTGACCGGCAGCGACCTCCGGCTCGTGCTCCGTGAGGCCGTCCTCAACGCCCTGACCGAAGAGCGGACCACGCTCACCCAGCAGGACCTCGAAGACGCCATCATCGACTTCGAGGAGCGGGACAACCTCAAGAACATGGACATGATGGACGGCGACGCCGACGCCCTGGTGGCCGGGAGCGGCGGCTTCTCCGGCGACGGCGGCAGCGACCACGATCACGACCACTAAACGTCGTCTCCCGCCCCCGGACGCCAGCTCTGGCCGTCGTTATGAGCGATTTACTTATCAGTACAGGAACCATTTCCTGTAGCCATGGCTGACGATGACGTGTTCACCGAGACAGACGACCCCGCGGAATCGTGGGTCGACGTTCGCATGACTGACCCCGATGAAGGCGAGTGGGATGTAGACGTAGTTATCGCCGAAAAGCAGGTCGAGTACGTCGACCTGCGCATCCGACCGGCATTGCTCGAAGGGTTCCTCGACTGCCTGTTCGACGATCTCTCCGACGAGCGCGCACAGTCCCTGCTGGCGGCGACGCTGGAGCGACAGGGGGTCGACCCGGCGGACCTGGCTGACACCCAGTAACGAAAGCGAGGGGCTTAGGCGGGTCGCCCTCCGAAGGGACGGTAATGGAGGTCACGCTGCTTGGGACCGGCGACACAACGGGGACGCCCACGGTCCAGTGCGACTGCGAGACGTGTGAACGGGCGCGCGACCCCGACGAGGAACTCCGGACTCGCGCTCGCGAGCGCGGCATCGACCCCACGGACGGCATCGAGCGGTCGCGCTTCTCCGTCGCCGTGGCGAACGACGAAACCGGCGAGTCGCTGCTGATCGATCTGAGCCCCGATTTCCGCCACCAGTTCCTCCGCGAGTCGGTCCCGCTGCCGGACGCGGCTATCGTCACCCACGTCCACTTCGACCACCTCGACGGTCTCGGGAACGCCTATCGCCTGTTCGACGAGCTGCCGGTCCACGCCGCCGACGAGACAGACCCGGTCACGGGCGAGAGTGTCGCAGAGGGCGTCCGGAGCCGCTATGACTACCTCGATACGGTGTCTGTCCACGCACAGACGCCGTTCGAGCCGTTCATCGTCGCCGGCTTCGAGGTGACGCTCGTCCCGGTCACGCACCCGCCGCTGCTGTGCTACGGCCTGCGAATCGAGGAACCACAGACCGGCGCGGTGCTGTCGATTTCCGGCGACACCTGCTACGACGTGCCCGACCGCTCGAAATCAGTGCTGACTGGGGCCGACCTCGCGCTCGTCGAGGGCATCGTCCATCCGGAGGCCTGCGAGTACCACCCGAAAGGCGGGACGCACCACGACGAGAACGGCGTGCCGCGGACCTTCGGCACGAAACACATGACCTTGCCCGGCGCGCGGGACTTCGCCGCCGATATCGAGGCCGACGACTACCGCATCGTCCACACCGCGCACTACGTCCCCGCGGACAGGGCCTTCGCCGACGACATCGGTCTCGACGGCGAGCGGTTCACGCTCTGATGCTGCGTTCGGCTCCGTGAAACTGGACGTACCTTATAGGTCATGGCGGACGACCTCTCTGCATGGACAGGCGTGGTATCGCGGAGATCGGCGGGCTGTCGCTGACCGGTGGCGTCCTCGCAATCGCCGCCCAGCGGGTCATCGTGGGCGGCATCGACTGGGTGCTGGTGGTGGGACTGGTAGCCTGTGTCGGACTCGCGGCCGCGGCGAACTACCAGGCCAGAACGAAACACGCGGCCCAGGTCGCGACCGAGGCACCGGCGGTGACGGAAGACAACTACGAACAGCACGGCCGTCCGACCGCCGGCGACGGCGGCGTCCCGCCCGATGATGCGGCTTCAAACGACGACCGGTAGCACAGCTACCCGAACCGATCTAGTCCCGACTGGCGACGCCCCCGCCCGTCGGGGTCTGCCCGCCACGGCGTCCGCTCGGCCCGGAGCGACTCGCCGTCGACGGCCGGCGGGTCGGCCGCATCATAGCCCTCGCAGTCCGGGCCGCATTCGTCGCTCTCGCGAACAGCGCGCCCTTTCCACTGACAGTACGGAATGCCGTTGCCGTCGGGCGAACAGCGGGCACACGCCGGATAGTCGAAACTCCGCCACCCCTTGCCGTAGGCCCGCTCGGCCAGTTTTCGACGGGCACGGCCCTTTTCAGCGGAATCGACGACCCGTACGTCCGTTCGGATCGCCCCCTCGTCCAGCAGTTCGACGCCCGCGTCGTCGGTCGGTAGTGGCGTCGCCTCCCGGCGGACGTCTATCGTCCCGCTGTCGGCGTCGAACCGCCAGACGCCGACTTCTTCGGGAATCCGGTTAAGATGGGCGCCAGTGACGTAGGAAGCCGTCGCCAGCACGACGCGGTCAGCGAGCGCCAGCGACACGTCGGTCCGGAGCTGTGATTCGAGGTCACCGGGTCGGCCCAGGTCCGGTTTGTTCTCGATGGCGACGATTCCGTCGAACCAGTCGGGGTACCGCGTCGTCTGACGGACGTACGTCCGACCGCCGCGGCGCTCGCGCTCGAAGAACCCGCGCTCGGCCGCCAGTTCGACGGCCCGCTCGGCGCGGTCCGGGTGGCAGTCGAAGGCGTCCTTCCAGTACCGCGCCCGACCCGGGCCGACGTCGCTTTCGATGGCCGCCGTCGGGAGTCGCTCGGGAGTGATGGCCGCCCGCTCGTCGAACTCGGGGCCCGGCTCAACGACGACGGTGTCGAGGACGCGCCGGCCGTGGATGGCCCCGCCGAGCTGGCGGCTCACCAGGCGGCCCTCGCGTTCGAGGTGGGCACACAGCGCCAGTTCGAAGTCGAACTCCCGCACGACCGGAGGCAGGGCCGGGACGGCCAAAAGCCCCGCGTCCATCACTCGTCGCTTGCGCTCGGTTACGTGGGTGACACACCGCAATAGGGGGTGACATCGAACAATCCGGTGACTTTGCCGCCGTCAGCGGGGACCAGACCGGCGATTGAACCGGGTTCGGCGGGGGTGCTCCGGGCGCAAACAGTAGGTTTATCAGTTGCACGCGGCGAAACTCCACCAAGATTACTCTCGAAATGACATCGAACAAACAACCGGAGGTGAACATCGGACTCGTCGGGCACGTCGACCACGGAAAGACGACGCTCGTACAGGCGCTGTCCGGCGAATGGACCGACCAGCACTCCGAGGAGATGAAGCGCGGTATCTCTATCCGACTCGGCTACGCCGACGCGACGTTCCGTCGCTGCCCGGAGGCCGAGGAGCCGGAGGCCTTTACCGTCGACGAACACTGCGACGACCACGACGTCGACACCGACCACCTCCGGACGGTGTCGTTCGTGGACGCCCCGGGCCACGAGACGCTCATGGCGACGATGCTGTCCGGCGCGGCCATCATGGACGGCGCGGTCCTGGTCATCTCGGCGACCGAGCCCGTCCCGCAGGCCCAGACCGAAGAACACCTGAGCGCGCTCGACATCATCGGCATCGACAACATCGTCATCGCCCAGAACAAGGTCGACCTCGTCGACGAGGACCGGGCGATGCAGAACTACGAGCAGATTCAGGAGTTCGTCGAAGGCACCGTCGCCGAAGGGGCACCGATTGTCCCCATCAGCGCGGGCCAGGAGGCCAACATCGACCTGCTCATTGAGGCTATCCAGTCCGAGATTCCGACGCCGGAGCGGGACCCCGACGTGGACGCCCGCATGATGGTCGCGCGGTCGTTCGACATCAACCGACCCGGCACGACCTGGGACGACCTGATGGGCGGCGTGCTCGGCGGCTCGCTCGTCAGCGGCCAACTCGAAGTCGACGACGAAATCGAACTCCGCCCCGGCCGCGAAGTCGAGGAAGGTGGCCAGACGGAGTGGCAGCCGGTGACGACGACGGTCCGTTCGCTCCAGTCCGGCGGCGACTTCGTGGACACGGTCACGCCGGGCGGCCTGCTCGGCGTCGGGACCGGTCTCGATCCCGCCATCACGAAGGGCGACGCCCTCGCCGGCCAGGTCGCCGGCCCGCCCGGCAGCCTCCCGCCGGTCCACGAGACGTTCACGATGGACGTGGACCTGCTGGAACGCATCGTCGGCGACGACGGCGGCGAAGTCGACGAGATTTCGACCGGCGAACCGCTGATGCTGACTATCGGTACCGCCACCACGGTCGGTTCGGTCACGAGCGCGCGCGACGAGGAATGTGAAGTCGCGCTCAAGCGCCCGGTCTGTGCGGCCTCGGGCTCGAAGATCGCCATCAACCGCCGTGTCGGCGCTCGGTGGCGGCTCATCGGCGTCGGCACGCTGCGGTGATGATCGTGCTGGACACGAACGCGCTGATGATGCCGGTCGAATGCAACGTGCGACTGTTCGAGGAACTCGACAGAGTTCTGCCGGACGCCACGGAGTACGTCGCGCCCGCCGCCGTCCGCGACGAACTTGTGAAACTGGCCGACGGGGCCGGCGCGGAGGCGACCGCCGCTTCCGTCGGGCAGGACCTGCTCGACCGGTGTACGGTTCGGGAGACGTCGGCGGACTACGCGGACGACGCCGTCCTCGAACTGGCACAGGCAGACGATGCGACGCACGCGGTCACGAACGACACCCCCCTCAAACGACGCCTGCTGGACGCGGGCGTTCCAGTAATTAGTTTAAGGGGCCGGAACAAACTGGGTATCACTCAACCATAACACATGTATAAACGGGTACGCCTACGCGATACGGTCGAAGTCCCGCCACGCTTTCTGGCGGAGGTCAGTCCGGGGCTGGTCAAACGGCTCCTGCAAGAGAAGCTCGAAGGTCGAATGGACGAGGACGTCGGCAGCGTCGTCTCCGTCATCGAGGTCCACGACATCGGCACCGGCGCGGTGCTGCCGAACAAGCCCGGCGTCTACTACGAGGCCGAGTTTGACGCGCTCACGTTCGACCCGCAGATGCAGGAAGTGGTCGACGGCGAGGTCGTCGAGGTCGTCAACTTCGGGGCCTTCATCGGCATCGGGCCGGTCGACGGCCTGCTCCACGTCTCCCAGATCTCCGACGAGTATCTGGCCTACGACGAGGAGAACCAGCAACTCGCCTCCCGCGAGTCCAACCGGACGCTCACCGTCGGCGACGCCGTCCGGGCGCGTATCGTCACCAAGAGCATCGACGAGCGCAACCCGCGGGACTCCAAGATCGGCCTGACAGCGAAACAGGTCGGCCTGGGCAAGCACGGCTGGCTCCAGGAGGAGCGCGAGCGCCGCGAAGGCACGGCGGAAGCCGGTGATAGCTGATGGCGGACCGACTCGTCTGTCGCGACTGTCACCGCGTCCAGAGCGCGGAGATCGAAAGCCAGTGTGAGGCCTGTGGCGGCACCGCACTGACCGAGGACTGGGCCGGCTACGTCGTCATCGCGCACCCGGAGCGCTCCGACATCGCCGAGGAGATGGAAGTGACCGAGCCGGGCAAGTACGCGCTGAAAGTCCGCTAACGTGTCTGACGTCGTTCTCGAACTCCCGAGTGGCCTGCGACACGAACTGAAGGAGCCGCTCGGACGGATTTATACCGATACAGCGGCGCTACTGGCCGACGCTGGGGACCCGATCATCGCCGTCGGCGACATGGTCACCTACCACCTCATCGAGGCTGGCCGGACGCCCGATCTCGCGCTGGTCGACGAACGGACCAAGCGCTCGGTCGTCGATGCGGACGTGACGGCGGCAATCGACGGTTTTGACCGGTCGCGCTCGGTCGACAACCCGGCTGCGACGCTCACCGCCGACCTGCTTACTGCACTTAGGAGCGGCATCGACAGCGAGGAGACCGTACTTCTGGACGTTGAGGGGGAAGAGGACCTCGCCGCGCTCCCTGCAGTGCTCGCCGCGCCTGCTGGCGCCAGCGTGGTGTACGGCCAGCCGGACGAGGGGATGGTGCTGGCCGACTGCGACGGGGCAGCGCGGGACCGAGTCCGGTCGCTGCTGGAGCGGATGGACGGCGACGCCGAGCGAGCGATTGCACTCGTGTCGGGCTAGCCGGCGAAAAACGCGGCGGGTTCTATTCCGGCCGTGGCACGCTGAGGTTCTGCATTTCCGTCTCACAGCGGCCACAGGTAACTGTCGAGCGCTCGCTACAGAGGCGCTTCCCGCAGTCCGGACATTCGAACAGTTGTTCGTCGTCGTCGCATGGGGCGGGGTCTGACCACGTTGGCATACTTGATACTAATTGGCATTTGTCATGACATAAACCTTGCTCATACCAGGATAAATTACAACGGCTGTCCAGAGAAGTTGGACGTATGTTCACTCAAGAACGTGGACGTGCCTGATTAGCGAACGATGGACTCGCCGCCGGAAGTAGTCAGTGACGGTCCACCCCGCGTCGGTCGCGCTTTCGCGCCAGTCGCGGTCGGCGACGAGGACGCAGCGCCCTGCGACGCGGTCGGCTTCGCCGAGCGCACCGGCGACGAGCGGGGCCAACTCCCCTTCAATACGGGACTGGCGACCGTAGGGGGCGTCGAAGACGGCGGCGTCGACGGCGTCGTCGGCCACCGGCAGTGCGGACGCATCGGAGCGGAACAGCCCCCAGTCGCCCGGTTCGGGATATGAGTCCCTGTTTGGGTGCCCGTCACCGTCGAGTGCGTAGGACAGATTCTCGCGCGTCCCCGAGACCATCTTCGTCTGTGCGTCGCCGCCGACCACGTCGGCCCCGACCAGGCCAGCCTCCAGCAGGAGGCCGCCGGTGCCACACATCGGGTCCAGTATCGTGGCTTCCGGACCTGCTCCGGCGATGTTGACCAGCGCGCGGGCCTCCAGCGGGTCCATGCTGCCGGGCTGGAAGAACGGGCGGTCCGTCGGCTGGCGCTGACCGAAGTCCCGCACACTCTCGGCGGCGAGCCACCCCAGCGCACAGCAGGCCTCGCCGGCCCCGCCCTCCTCGTCGCCGCCGGGGTCCGAGAGATAGGCATAGAGGACGTGGTCTGGATCGTCGAGGTCGACGGCGAAGCCGCGGTCGGTGAGTATGCCGCCAAGCGTCCGTTCGGCTTGCTGTGTGTCGATGCCAGTGCTCGCTCGCACGTCGACCGCGCGCACGGCGACGCTCCCCTCGCGGTCGATAGTCGCGGCCGACAGCAGCGCGGCGGCGCTTTCGATGTCCGGCTCCGTGGTTCCGAGCAGGTCACAGGCCCGATGGGTGAACGCGAGGTGACGAACGCGGTCGCTGATGCCCCGTGCCGTCGCCAGTCCGGGCGCGAGAGTGTCGACGGCGCTCGCGGCGCTTGCTGCCTCCCGTCGCGCGAACGCGTCGTCCTGCCCGCCGAGTTCGAGGACGTACACGCCCGAGCGGTGTGGGCGAGCGGCTATGAGCGTACCGGTCGCGCCCGGGAACAAAACGCACAAGCGAACGGCCGCCGAACCTCGGGTATGCTCCAGTCCGGGTTCTCCAGCCTGACCGGCGGCGGTATCCTCGCGGTCCTCGTGACCGTTCTCGTCACCTGGCTCTTTTACGCTGTCACGCTCCACCTGGCCGCGACGTTTTTCATCGGTGACGTCCCGAGCCAGCTCGCGGCGAAAGCCGCTCTCGCGCCGGCGGCCGTCTCACTGGTCCTCCAGCGCTGGGGGGTCGAGTCCGGTATTGTCTCGGCAGACCTGGGCGTGCTGGTCGTCCTCGTGCTCACAATGCTGGCCGATGGTATCGCGATCAGCTTCACGTATCGGCTCTCGAACCGTTCGACGGCCCCGCTCGTGGCGCTGCATCTGGCCTTCGCCGCCGTTCTGGGGTTCGCGCTGAACAACATCTTCGGGTTAGTGTAAGCGTATCCCGGAGCAGCTACTCAGCGGGCTATCCGATGCTTCACCCAGATAATAAATAACACGCAGAAAATGAAAGACAAAATTAATTAGATATACTGAATTATGGTGTTAGCATGATTAACCGTGAGGTTCGATCCGCCGAATCGGTAAGCGAGGCGGTTGTCCATGCAGTGAGTACGCTAGAGGACTGCCACCCGCGGGCGCTCCCGTCACTGTACGGCGTTGTCAACCCCGAAGCACTGAATGACTTATTCAGGCGGGACACCGAGCACGAGGCCCGCCGGAGCGATCTGGTCTCGTTCCGGTTCAGCGAGTCCCTCGTCACGGTCGGTGCGGACGAGCGTATCAGGGTCGAGCGGTCACAGACGCCCGTGGACACGGACTAACCGACGGCGGAACTTTCCCGACAACTTTCCCCTTCAGCGTCTCTGATTTTATACTCCCCTGGCAACTTGGCATCAAGACTTATTCTTTTCGTTACAATTCAAGCACGCCAGGGCTGCAGTGCGGAAGCGGCGGCAGCCGAACGTTGCCGCGAGCATACGGCGGCCGCAGGCCGCCGTTTCACGACGAGTTCGGCCTCGGCTGCGACTCGGCGGTCGTTTTTAGCGTAAATTTTTGCGAACCCCGCCCCGCAGCGCGCTGAAAGCGCGCGTGGAGAGGGGGTGACGGAAAAAGGTACTATTCGACTAGGCGTTCTATTTCTGTCACGAGGATATCGCTCGCGCCCACGTCCTTGAGCGAACTGATGGTTTCGAAGACGGCGCGCTCCTCCACGACGGCGTGGACCGCCAATTGGTCGGAGCCGGCGATGTCCATCACGGTGGGGCCGCCCATGCCCGGAAGCACGTCTTTCACGTCGTCGAGGGCGTCCTCGGGGGCGTTCATCATCAGATAGCGTTTGTCCTCGGCGGCGAGGACGGAGCCAAGCGCGGTGTCGACCTGCTGGACTTTCTCGTCCTCGGCGGTGTCCTCGCGGGCGAACAGCCGGACGGAGCTTTCGAGCACGTCGTCGACGACGGCCAGGCGATTCATCCGGAGCGTGGTCCCGGTCGAGGTGATGTCGACGATGCCGTCGGCGATGTCGACGTGGGGTGTGAGTTCCGTCGCGCCGGACACCTCGGTCACGTCGACAGCCACGTCGACCCGGTCGAAGTAGCGCCGAGTGATGGTCGGGAACTCCGTGGCGATGCGACCGCCATCGAAGTCGTAGACGGTCTCGATATCGCTGTCCTCCGGCGCAGCGAGGACGAGTCGACAGCGGCCGAACTCCAGGTCGCGCAGTTCGACGAGGTCGTCGGCGTCGGACTCCCGGACCTGGTCGAGGCCGGTGATACCCACGTCGGCAGCGCCGTCCGCCACGTACTCGGGGATGTCGGCGGCACGGGCGTACAGGACGGTCACGTCCGGGTCGACGGTGTCGGCGTGTAGCTGCCGGTCGGCCCCGTCGATCAGGTGGAGGCCGGCCCGTTCGAGCAGTTCCTCGCTTGGTTCGTGCAGGCGGCCCTTGTTGGGGACGGCGATTCGCATACGCCTACTGGCAGGCCGCGGGGCAACTGTCTTTCCCCTCGCGCCGAGGGCCTGTGTGCGGTCCCGTCACACCCTGTTCCGACGCGGCAGGGTAACGAAGACGCCCGCGGCCAGCAGCGTCAGCCCGGCCAGCCCGTAGAACGCGAGGGCGAACAGGCCGCGGTCGGCGAGCAGGCCCACGGCCGTCGAGCCGAGCGAACTGACCGCGAAGAAGGCGGTCCGGAGCAGCCCCCAGCCGGTGCCCTCGGCGGCGTCCGGCAGCGTGTCGACGATGTAGGCGTTGGCCAGCGGGCCGGCGCTCATCCGAATCCCGATAGCGCCGGAGACGACGGCCAGCGGAAGCAGGCCCTCGACGGACGGAACGAGCGCGAGCGGGACGGTGCTGACCAGCGCGACGCCGGTCAGGACGATCGGCGTTCCGTACCGGTCGGCCAGCCGCCCGGTGACTGTCTGGGAGAGCGCGCCGCCGACGAACAGTACCGAGAGGAGTGCGCCGGCAGTACCCTGTGAGAGGCCCCGGACCGAGACCAGATACGTCGTGAGAAACGCCGTCACGGCCTGGAAGACGAACAGCATGAGCGTCTCGCCGGAGACCGATAGCACGAGCGGGCGGTTGCGAAAGCTGGTGACGACCGTCCGGAGGTCCCGCCGGAGGCTCCGCTCGGACTCGACGGTCGGGCGGTCCGAGACTGACAGCCAGAGCGCGCCGGCGACGAGCAGGAACAGCGGGGCGACGCTGGCGAGCGCCAGCCGCCAGCCGTAGCGGGTCGTGACGAACGCGGCAACCGCGGGCAGGGCGGCCGCCCCGAGGGAGCCGGCGGCCATCACGACGCCGAAGGCGGTCCCCTCGCGGGCGTCGAACGTCCGCGAGAGGGCTGTCCCGCGGGTCGGGCCGTACAGCCCCGTCCCGAGCCCGAACGCGCCCGTTGCGACGAGGAACAGCGAGAACACCGGCGCGAGGAAGTAGCCAAACAGTCCGACCCCCGACAGCAGCGCGGCGGCCACCAGCAGCGTCCGCTCGCCGACCCGGTCGATGAGGACGCCGGCGGGGAACTGCATCGCCGCGTACGTGAGCCAGAGCACCGTGACTGCGAGCCCGGCCTGGGCGTTCGAGACGACGAACTCCTCGCGTATCGTCGGCAGAATGGCCGGGACGACGAAGCGCATCCCGAGGACGAGGAACCAGCCGGCGGCGACGGCGAGCAACATCCGAGCCGGGCTTCCGTGTCGCATGGCGCTGATCCGCTGTCGGATGCGCTCTGCCGTCGCCATGTTCTTGACCTTCCGGACGCGCCGGAACGGAAAGACCCCTGCGGAACAGGCACTGATTCGGCGGTGACACTGTTTATCGGCGTGGCAACACGCCACACAGCGGCGCTGTGGACCCGGCGAACTAAGACCCGCGGTTGCGAAGCCATCGCCATGAGCGAACTCCTCGTCACCGGCGGGCAGGTCCTCCGGCCGGACCTGTCCGTCGAGCGTGCGGACGTACTGGTTTCACAGGACAGCGGCGACATCGTTGCCGTTGACGAACCGGGCGCACTGGACGGCGACGACGAACTCGACGCCAGCGACGGGCTGGTCATTCCCGGGCTGGTCAACGCCCACACCCACGTCGCCATGACGCTGCTGCGCGGCCTCGCGGACGACAAGCCCCTCGACGCCTGGCTGCAGGAGGACGTCTGGCCCGTCGAGGCGGAACTGACCGCCGAGGACATCCGGGCTGGAGCGGAACTGGGACTCGTCGAGATGATTCGGTCGGGGACAACGGCGTTGTCGGATATGTACTTCGAGGTCGAGGAGATCGCCGAGGCCGTCGACCAGGCCGGTATGCGGGCGGTGCTCGGGTTCACCGCGGTCACGGTCGGCAAGGACGACGAGGGCGCACGGGCGGACCTGCAGGAGAGCCTCGACGTGGCCCGGAAACTCGACGGCGCGGCCGACGGTCGCGTTCGGACGACGTTCCAGCCGCACTCGCTGACGACCGTCGGCGAGGGATACCTGCGGGAGTTCGTCCCGAAGGCTCTCGACGACGACCTTTCGATCCACCTGCACGCCAACGAGACACGCGACGAGGTGACGCCCATCGTGGACGAGCACGGACAGCGTCCGCTCGCCTACGCAGACGACGTCGACCTGCTGGAGGGCGACACCTATGTCGCCCACGGCGTCCACGTTGACGACAGCGAGATCGACCTGCTCGCCGAGACCGACACTGGCGTCGCCCACTGCCCGGCCTCGAACATGAAACTCGCCAGCGGGATGGCCCCAGTTCAGGACCTGCTGGACGCAGGCGTCACCGTCGGCATCGGGACCGACGGCGCGGCCTCGAACAACGACCTCGACATGTTCGACGAGATGCGCGACGCGGCGATGCTCGGCAAGCTGGCGGCCGACGACGCCAGCGCGGTCGACGCCGGGACCGTCGTGGAGATGGCGACCGCAAACGGCGCGGCGCTGCTCGGCTTCGACAGCGGCCGCATCGAGGCCGGCGCGAACGCGGACCTGGCCGTCATCGACCTCGACGCCCCCCACCTGACGCCGGCCCACGACCTCGTTTCGCACCTAGCGTACGCCGTCCGCGGGAGCGACGTGCGCCACACGGTCTGTGACGGCGAGGTGCTGATGCGCGACCGCACGGTCGAGGTGTTCGACGAGCAGGCCGTCCGCGAACGAGCGAGCGAGCACGCGGCCGCGCTGGTCGAACGGGCCGGCGACTGACAGATCCGGAATAAACGCTGAAAACCCGTCTTAAACGATATAACTACATCTCGGGCGGTGTTGTCGATTCTGCGAACGACGTGAACGAGTTGAACGGGAGGGGGTGTTTATCGCTCTCTCAGCGAACGTATCGGGTACGATGCGCACCAGACTCTTCGCACTGTACGCCGCTGTCGGACTGACCCTGCTGGCCGTCGGTCCGGGCCTGGCGGCCGCTGCGGACTCGGCCGGCAACACCGACGCGGGGAACACTCTCGCAGTCGGTGTCTCACAGGCCGACGACGGCAGCGCGACGGTAACAGTCACACAGAACGAGACGGGCGTCGAGAACGCCTCTGTCGCCGTGGAGACGGCTGACAACGCTTCCTACGCCGGAACCGGAACCTACGCGACCGACAGCGACGGGACGGTCGGACTGCCCGCGCCCGAGCAGAATGTGACGGTCGACGTGACGGCGACGGCCGACAATCACACCGCGTCGACGACGGCGGAGCTGACCGTCGCGTCGATGAACGCCACCAACATGACCGAGTTCGACACCTTCGGACTCGAAGTGTCGGCCTACGTCAGCGACCTGTTGAGCGACGAGAACCGGACCGGCGGCATCGGTCCGGCCGTCGCCAGCTTCGTGACAGCGAACAACCCCGGCAACGCGCCGGACCACGCCGGCCCGCCGGCACACGTCACCGGTGAGAACGAGTCCGACGACAACGAGACCCACCCCAGCGAGCGACAGGGGCCGCCGGCCGACATCTTCGGTGACGACGAGAACGAGACCGAAGACGAAAACGAGACAGACGACCGACGCGGCCCACCCGAAGATCGCGGCCCGGACCGCGATGACGACGATGACGAGAACGAGACGGACGACGACCGCCGCGGCCCCCCGGAAGACGCTGGCCCGGATCGCGATGACGACGCCGAGAACGAGACCGAAGACGAAAACGAGACCGAGGAGCCGGAAGACGAAACCGAAGAACCGGACGATGGGGACGACGGTGACGATGACTCCGATAGCGACGACGATGACGACGGCGACCGCGGCCGACCGGACGACGCCGGCCCGCCGGACGAGCGCGGTAACTGAGCGGCTTCGGTAGCGTTTTAGGAACTCTCTTCCTCTGTCGTGACATGACGACGCCTATTTCCGAGCGACTTGCCGACCTCGACGAGGCTCGCGATTCCGGCCGCCGTAAGATGGACTGGGCCGTCCAGCACATGCCCATCTGCGGCGCGCTCCGCGAGCAGTTCGAGGCCGACCAACCCTTCGCCGGCGAACGCATTGGCATGGCGATGCACGTCGAAGCCAAGACCGCAGTTCTTGCCGAACTGCTGGCTATCGGCGGTGCGGAGGTCGCCATCACCGGCTGTAACCCCCTCTCGACGCACGACGACGTGAGCGCCGCCCTCGACGATGTCGACGGCGTCACCTCCTACGCCGAGCGCGGCGTCGACGACGAAGAGTACTACGAGGCCATCGAGGCCGTCATCGGCCACAAGCCGACCATCACCGTCGACGACGGGATGGACCTCGTCGCGGCCATCCACGAGGACTACCCGGAACTCATCGACACCATCGTCGGCGGCGCGGAGGAGACGACGACCGGCGTCCACCGACTGCGCGCGATGGACGAGGACGGCGAACTCGACTACCCCGTGTTCGCGGTCAACGACACGCCGATGAAGCGCCTGTTCGACAACGTCCACGGCACCGGCGAGTCCTCGCTTGCCTCGATTGCCATGACGACGAACCTCTCGTGGGCCGGCAAGACCGTCGTGGTCGCCGGCTACGGCTACTGCGGCAAGGGCGTCGCGAAGAAGGCCGCCGGACAGAACGCCGACGTGATCGTCACCGAGGTCGAGCCCCGCCGCGCGCTCGAAGCGCACATGGAGGGCTACGACGTGAAGCCGATGGCCGAGGCCGCCGCCGAGGGCGACGTGTTCATCACGACCACCGGCAACCGCGACGTCATCGTCGAGGAACACTTCGAAGCGATGCAGGACGGCGTCCTGCTGGCTAACGCCGGCCACTTCGACGTGGAGGTCGACCTCGACGCGCTGTCGGACCTCGCCGCCGACACCTACGAATCTCGGGACGGCGTCCGGACCTACGAGATGGCCGACGGTCGACGCCTGAACGTGCTGGCCGAGGGCCGGCTGGTCAACCTTGCGACCCCTATCGCGCTGGGCCACCCTGTCGAGGTGATGGACCAGAGCTTCGGTATCCAGGCAGTCTGCGTCCGCGAACTGGTCGAGAACGCCGAGGACTACGAGGCCGGCGTCCACGCCGTTCCGGACCGACTGGACAAGGAGGTCGCGGAGATCAAACTGGAGGCCGAGGGCGTCGACTTCGACTCGCTGACGGACGCCCAGGCCGAGTATATGGATTCCTGGCAGCACGGGACGTAGGGAGATCCCGAGCGGAGCGAGGGGTCTCCAAACTACGAGCGGGGAGGAACGACCCGCGAGCAGTAGCGAGATTCTGAGCGGAGCGAAGAATCCCGTCTCGGAACGGGGAGCGAAGCGACCCGTGGAGGACATAGAGTGGTTCGAGCGAAGCGGAGACCGCCTTTCAGTCGAACGGCGAAGCCGTGGGACGTAGGGAGGCCTCCAATATCCGAGCGGGGCGACCCGCGAGCAGTAGCGAATGCTCCGTGCCGGTCAAAATCTCAAACTAGTCTGCACGCCCTGCAATTCCTGCAAAAATCACCGCGCAGACCTATCAGCGGGCGAAAAGCGACACGGAACTCACTCCCGAACGTCGACGGTGACCGTTGATTGAATCCAGGCCGACGGGTTCTCGGGGTCGCCGATGTGGGCGACTGTGTCTACGCCGACATCGTACTCTTCGAAGGTTGCTCTGATACCATCCCGTGATTCGGTGTCGTGCTCGTGTGTCATCGGTGTGCTCCGTGTCTCGTTTGGCAGTTACCTCGTCGGGGATGACTGCACCGGCCCAGTCCGCTGACCGAACCGAGTGCAGTCGCCGACCCGCGTCCTTACCACACTTTGTCAGTCGGGGCTGGCAGGTATCCGCTTGTCTACTAGCTGTATTCACTCGCCGCCGGTCCGGGTCTATGTGTATAGCCCCACAACATGGTTGCCCCCGTCTCTCGGACCGACTGTCGGGAATCCGACACCGACCGTCGCGGTGACGGCAATTTTATTCGCTCCCATCCGAAAGGTGGTGGCAATGGAACCGCTCCACGCACGCTACCCCTTTCTGGCGCGGTCGCGGGAGGCCGTCGAAGCCGCGGCGGTGGATCTAGGTGAGATTGTCGCCACGGACGAGGCGGTCACGGCGCGCGCGCTGGAGCGGGTCGAATCGGCAATCACGGACGGCACTGTCGGGGAGCCACACCGGCGGACCCGCGTCGAACTCCTGTCGTACCCGGTCGCCCGCGTACTGGTGTCGCTCGTCGACGTGCACATCTGCACCCGGAAGTACGCACAGGCGGAGGCCGAGGCGGCCTACGAGCGGTTCACCGAGGAGTTCGCGACGACGACGGAACTGAAATCGACCCAGCGCGAGACGCTGGACCGCGAGGAACTGCTCGCGGAGTTCGACCTCGCAAGTGCCGTCAGCGACACTGGTGACGGCTACCGCGTCGAGGTCGGCGCGTATCTCGACCTGGCGGCCGACCAGCGGGGCGATTCCTGGCGGCTGGTCAACCGGCCGCTGGCCGACGGGCAGGTGACCGTCACCGCCGAGGAACTGAACGTCCTGCTGAAACAGGCGATCCGCCATCGGGTCACCGACGGCTTGCCGTTCGACGTGCCCGACGCTATCGCGGACGAACTGACCGAGGAGGTCGCGCGCCTGGAGGAAGTCCTCTCGGAACTGGAACTCACCCGCGAGATCGACACCGTCGTCCCCGAACTGTTCCCACCCTGCATGAAGTCGCTCCTCGATCAGGTGCAGAAGGGCGAGCACCTCGAACACCACTCCCGGTTTGCCATCGCGACCTTCCTCATCGGCATCGGGATGACGACGGACGAAATCGTCGATCTCTTTCAGGTCAATCCCGGCTTCGGCGAGGAAGCCACCCGCTACCAGGTCGACCACATCCGCGGGGAGACCAGCCCGACGGAGTACTCGACGCCGGCGTGTTCGACCATGCAGTCCTACGGCGACTGTGTCAACATGGACGACCTCTGTGAGACGATTTCCCACCCGATGGGCTACTACGAGCAGAAGTTAGACGACACCGACGAGGAGGAACTGGTCGACTGGCGCGAGGACGAGGGCGACGAAGAGGCCGACGCCTAGAACTGCTGGCGTTCGAGCCAGAGGCCGGCGCCGGTCATAAACACGACGAACAGCCCGATTGCGCCGATGAGCGCGTAGCCGCCCATTGCCTCTGAGCTTGATCCGTCCAGATGCATCTGTGAGACGGTAACGGTCGTGCCGATGAACAGCACGACGGCGACCGCCGAGATGACGATTTGCAGGAGCGTCTCCCGCTCGATATCCATGTCCTGCGGTTTCACAGGGCCGGCAAAAAGGGTATCGAAGCGCCGGAGCCGCCTGGCCGAGCCATTTAGGTCCGTGTAGCACCTACGTTTCAACTGGACGCATTGGAAAATACAGCCGCGTCCGCACCTATGACGCTCATCGAGCCAGCAGCTGACCGGCAGCATACCGCACTTGCACCGGACCTCCGTTCCCTCCCGGACCGGGCCGCCCGCGCCTGGACCGAGCGCATGGCCGTGCGCCCGCGAGCGGGCAGCACGTACGCCGTGACGACGGAGAGCGACAGCACGTACCTCGTCGACATCGCACAGCACTCCTGCTCCTGTCCCGACAACCGCATCCGCGGCGAGCACTGCAAACACCTCCGGCGCGTCGCCATCGAGATCACCGCGCGGCGGGTCGCGCCGCCCGGCAAGGAGCGGGCGACCTGTGACGCCTGTGGCACCGTCACCTTCGTCGCCCCGGACGCACAGACGCCGCATCTCTGTGGGCGCTGTCGGCTAGAAACCGGCGACATCGTGCGGGACCGCGAGACGGGCGACAGACTCGTCGTGACGGCCGTCACCGACACGCCAGCCGACGACTGGACCATCGAGGCGACGGGCGAGAAAGTCGCCGACTACGACACCAACGATGGCTACCCATCCGACGACCTCGTTGTGCTGGTGACGTATCTCTCGGACGCTGTCCGCGCGACCGACCCGCGAGAGTACGCCTTTCCCCTGTCGCGGCTCCGCCGCGTCGAGGACGCCGAACTCGTCAGCGGTGGGGCCCAGTAATCAAACGCCTGCGAACCGCTATTCCAGCATCGCCGCGGCTTCCTCCTTGTCGAGGTCGCCGCGCTCGAAGGCCGACAGCACGTCCAGCACGCTCTGGTCGGGGCCGTCGTCGGCCACCTCGTCCAGCGTGACCTTCTCGGAGTGGCCCACGAACTCCTGGAAGTCCGTTCCGTCCGAGAGGGCTTTCTCCTTCTTGACGCGGTAGTTGCCGCCGTCTGTCGTGTGGAGGTCCGCCGGGTGGAAGAAGTACCAGTCCTCGCGGTCGAACCGGACGCCGATACGCGGCTTCGCGCCGAAGTTCCGGGCGAAAAACAGCAGTGCCTCGACCTCCTCGCCGGTGAGATAGATGGGGTCGCCGGCGCTGGATTTCGCCTCGATAGCGTAGAACGTCTCGCCGTCGCCCGAGAGCACGTCCGGCAGTTCCCGCTCGGTCGCGCTGCCGCTCGCCGGCGCGCGCATCACCGCAAAGCCCGCCTCGTCGAGTGCGTTGACCAGTTCGCGCTCGCGGCGGTCGCCCTTGGCGTTCGAGTTTGCCATTATCAGGACGTGGTGCGACGGGGGTAAAACCGTTCAGATACAGCCAGACCGTTCATTCCGTTCAAACGGACGTACATCGATTTGACCTATCGCGGGGCATATACGCGCCAGTACCATCCCACGTCATGGAATGAGTACGTACGTAACAGCGGAGACAGCATCGACAGCGACGACAGCACAGATGGGGCGCGGCCGATGAGACGACGACGGTTCATCGCCACGAGCGCTGGCGTCGGGGTCGGCCTCCTCGCCGGGTGTTCCGGGTCGAACGATTCCGGCGGGTCCGACGGGTCCATTGGCGACGGGACTAGTACTGACGACACCAGCGACGGCGACACCACGATGGACGACGGCGGCGCGGTCGGTGCGTTCCGGCTTCTCATCAGCGACCAGCCCGCGGCCATCGGCGATTTCGACTCGCTCGACGTGTCGTTCTCGCGAACCCGCATCTTCCACGCGGGCGAGAGTGAGGATACCGAAAGCGAGGACGAAACCGAGACCGAAACCACGGAAACGGCCACCGCCGAAGCGACCGAGACGGCCGAGGCGACTGAGACAGAGACAGAAGAAATGGCCGATGGGGATGAAGACGACGAAGATGAGGCGGAAGACGATGAAGAGATGGCCAACGAGGACGGCGACGACAACAGCGGCTTCGTCGTCCGTGAACTCGACGGCGCGACCGTCGACCTCACTGAGGTCGTCGGCGACAAGGCCATCAGCGTCCTCGACGGCGAACTCGAGGAGGGCCGCTACAGCAAGATCGAACTGTACGCCGAATCGGTCGACGGCGTCGTCGACGGCGAGTCCGTCGACGTAAAGATACCGAGCGAGAAGCTCCAGATCACCAAGTCGTTCGAGGTCGTCGCCGGCGAATCGGTCGACTTCGTCTTCGATATCAACGTCGTCAAGAAGGGCAACGGCGGCTACAACCTCCTGCCTGTCATCTCGAAAAGCGGCGTCGCTGGCACGGACGTCGATGTCGAGGAAGTTGGTGAGGACGAGACGGAAGACGCGGCCGACGATGACGAGGAGACCGAAGTCGAGACGACGGAAATCGAGGAAACGGATCGCGACTCGATGACCGAGTCGGACCAGCGCGGCAACGAAACGACGGCTGCCGAGTAGCGCCCAGTTACCCTTCGTCTTCGATTCGCGACTCCAGTTCCTGAATGACCTCGTCGGTCGTGCCGCCGTCGCCGCGAACCGCCTGCGTGTAGCGCTTGTATTCTTTGGGAGACACCTGGACAGTCTTGGTCTCGCCTTTGTGCGAAATTTCCAGTTTGACGGTGCCGTGCGGGTCGTTTCGGCGGCGGAAGCTCGCCATCGCCGTGAAAACGAACCAGAACGCCACACAGGACCCGATGAAGTACGCCATCGTCGTTTCGAACGCCAGCGTCTGTTCGCCGACCGTCCAGTTGTAGGGATACGCCACCTGGAACAGCCCGATGCCGACCAGACAGAGGAACGCGCCGACGGCGACGCCGCTCTGTTCCCGGCGGCTCGAGGGGAGCACGGCGACGACACTCAGGAACATCGCGGGGATGCCAAGACCGCCCAGCGTCCCACCGAGTTTCTCGGCGGCGTGGGGTTCAGTTGCGCCGACGACTGCCGACAGCGGGGTCGTCACCAGGAGTATCGCCACGATAACTGCCAGCGCGCCGACGAACCCCAGGGCCGCACCGGCAACGACGCGGCGGAGGTCGCGCCCCTCCCAGCGCCGGTTGTCGTACGCGTCCCCGAGGTTCTCCATACCGGCCCGTTGGCACCCGACCCACAAAACGGTACGTCAGACGCGCGTGCGACGCTGTACGGCGGCCAGCGCGTCGTCGCCGGCAGTTGTCAGCGTGCCGAGGTGGTCGCTGTCGACGCGTTCGAGCGAGGCGTCCGGAAGCCGCCGAGCGAGGGCTTTCCCCGTCGATGGTGCGACGTTAGCGTCCTCTTGCCCCTGGAACACCGTCACCGGAACGGCCACGTCTTCGAGGGCGAACGGCCACGACTGCGAGAGGAGTCGCTGCTCGCGGATGATTCCGCTCGGACCGCGTGCCATCGCGGTGAGCATGTCTGCACGGACGATCCGGGCCACCTCGTCGGCGGCCAGGGCGTCCGTCTCCGGCGCTTCTTCGGCGACGAATCCGACAGCGTACGACGGGTCCCGGCGGACGGCGAACCACCGCTGCAGCCGGAAGAGACGGCCGAGCGCCCACGGGGCGTGCCGGGATAGCGTGCCCACGAACTGCTGGACGCGTCCGGTCGAACCAATGTCGGGAGGGCCGCTGGAGCCGACGAGCGCGACGCGTTCTATTTCGGGCAGTCGATGACAGGCCAGCGCGAACGGACCGCCGCCGGAGAAGCCGATGGCACCGGCTGCGTCAATGTCGAGATGGGACAGGAGATGTGCGGCGTCGTCCGGCCAGTCCTTGATACTGACTGGGGCGTCCTCTGAGTTCCCGATACCCGGCCGGTCCGGGGCGATGAGGGACACGCCGCGCTCACGGGCCGGTGCGGCGAGCAGCCGTGCGATGACGTGTGAGCCCGGCGTGCCGTGGCAGAAGAGAACCGGATACCCGTCGTCGTCGCCGTAGGTGGCATAAGCCATCCGCCGACCGTCAGGAAGCGAGAGCGATTCCGTCTCGGAATCGTCAGGCAGCCAGTCGGTGGCCGGAATCGGCGGCGCGGACGCCATCCGTCGTTATTCGCTCTGGATGCGCGGCGCGAGCATGTACGTGACTCGACCCTGCCCCTCGGCGAAGCTGAAGTGCATCTTGACGGGGAACTCCTCGCCGAGTTCCATCTCGACCTCGGCGTCCTTCGGGATGGCCTTGTTCATGTTCTTCAGGTAATCCAGCGAGAACAGCGAGTGGGCGTCCCCGGGTGTGAGGTCGATGAGGTCGTCGCGGGTGAGTTCGAGGTGGACATCGTCCGTGTCGCCCTCGGCGTCCACGTAGAACAGCTCATCGGTCGCGTCGACACCCAGCGCGATGTGGTCGCTGACCATGTCCGCGGCGGTGACCGATCGGTCGATGTCTTTCCCCTCGATGACGATATTCGCCGAGAGGTCCAGGTCCGGGAGGTCGGGTTCCTGGCGGATGGAGTCGGGGTCGATCAGTGCGAGGGTGTATTCGAGACCGTCGATAGAGATGTGGAGTTTCCGCGTCTCCTCGTCCAGATCGAGGTGGACGAGCTGGCCGGCGTCGGCCATGCCGGCGATGTCTTCGAGGCGGGAGAGATTGACGCCGATGAGTCCACCGTCAGTCTCGTAGGACTCGAACGCCGCCGCGTCGAGCCGCAGGTCGACCATTCCAACGTTTGCCGGGTCGACTGCCCGGATTTCCAGCCCGTCTTCTTCGAGGTGGATCTTGCACTCGTCCACCAGCACGCTCACAGAGTCGAGAGTCGCCTGGAGCGTATCTGCGCTCACGATGGCGTTGAACATCTTGAACCGGACTATGCCCCCATCCATTAAAAAGTCCCTCATTGAAACCGCGTGCGCGCGAGCGACCGCGGGCAGCGCGGCGACGGTTGCGAGCGAGTCCGTATATCGAGTAATCGAGCACCAGCGCGAGAAGGCAGTTCGGGAGCACTCCTACGCCGAAGCGGTCAGGCCTCCGGGTTGAACACCTCGGGGTTCGCCGCCCCTTCGCGGTTGATGACGGCCATCATGCCCTTTCGGGCGACCCGGGAGAGCGCGTGGTCGACCAGCTTGATCGGGCCGGGCACCTCGGCGTGGAGGGTCGCGATGGCACAAGACCCGGGCTTGACCGGCGTGGTCTGGACGTACTTGTTCGGCGGCCCGGCGATAGACCCTTGTTGCCAGACCTCGTCCCAGACGGACCCGATGGGGTGGAAACTGGAATCGAGGTTCGGGCCGCCGGTCACGAAGTACACGCGGGCGGTGTCGCCGACCGACATGCTCGGCGAACCGTGTCGATCCGGCGTGATGGCGTACTTCTCGCCGTTCATCAGGACGTACGTCGGCTCTTCGGCCGCCATCGCCTCCATGTCGAAGTCGTGGTGCCCCTTCTCGCCGGTGTCGCCGGTGGTGTACAGCTCGTGCTGGCCGAAGTAGAACTCGTGGTCTACTTCGGGGAGCCCCTCTTTCGGCTCGACGAGTATCATCCCGAACATCCCCGAGGAGATGTGCATATCGAGGTTCGGGACGGCGCAGTGGTAGATGAACGCGCCGGGGTAGGTGGCCTTGAACCGGAACGTCTTGGTCTGGCCCGGCGTGACCATCGACGCCTCAGCACCGCCACCAGGGCCGCGGACGGCGTGGAGGTCGATGTTGTGGGGCATCGAGTTCCCTTCCTCGTTCGTGATGGTGAGTTCGACGGTGTCGCCCCGGCGAACCCGGATCATCGGGCCGGGAATCTGGTCGCCGAACGTCATGTAGGTGTAGGTGACGCCCGGCTCGACCTCTGCGACCTGCTCTTTGGTAGTCATCTCGACCGACACGGTCTTTGGCTCCGACCGGTCGATGGGGGCCGGGATTGCGGTCGGGTCCGCGGCAATACGGTCAACGTCGGTCTGTTGTGCGGCGTTCATAGCTGGCTCCTGTGGGGTCGTCTCCGTCTCCGCCTCGGTCGACTGCTTTTGTGCGCCCGGCGCGCTGGCACAGCCCGCAAGCGCGGCCGTGCCGACGCCCAAGGCTTCTAACACCCGCCTCCGCGTCGTCGTCGGAATGTTTGACATTGGGAGGTCACTTCCTACAGATTGGATTCAGTGCGTGACAGGTATATACTAGAACGCACAATCTCAGCCGCTGAGACGTGTTCTTGCTCGGTAAGAACGGTACTGAACGTGTTCGGCTTGACGGTAAAGCACGTAGCCATGACCTCGACGCTTACCCTGATTGTCCGTTCCGACACCGACCGGCGTCCGTCATGCAGTGACTCGACCGGAAGCCCCGAGTCGGCATCCATTTCAGCGCTGACCGTCTTCGTAGTACTATGACTACGATTTCGCCAGGTCTCGGCACTGAAGACACACGCGGTGTGAGGTAAAAATGTCGGGAAAAGACGACTACTACAACAGAGCGAAACAGGAGGGCTATCGAGCTCGCTCGGCCTACAAGCTCCAGCAGCTAGACGAGACGGCCGGCCTCCTCGGTGAGGGGCGGACCGTCGTCGACCTCGGGGCCGCCCCCGGCGGCTGGATGCAGGTCGCGGCAGAGCGGATCGGCGAGCGCGGGACGCTGGTCGGTGTCGACCGCCAGACCATCGACGAGTTAGCGGACCCCGAACCGACCGTCGAGTACGTCCGCGGCGACATGACCGAGGACAGCACGAAAGACGAAATCCGCGAGATTGTCGGAGAGAGCGACGGCAGCGGCGGCCCGGTCGACGTGGTCATCTCCGACATGGCCCCGAACATGACCGGCCAGTACGACCTCGACCACGCCCGGTCGGTCCACCTGGTCCGGCAGGCCTTCGAGGTTGCGACGGACCTGCTCGACGCCGGCGGGGACTTCTGTGCGAAGGTGTTCGACGGGCAGGACCTCGATGACCTCATCGCCGACATCGAACCGGAGTTCGAGTACGTCCGCGAGGTCCGCCCCGACGCCTCCCGTGACTCCTCCTCGGAGCTGTATCTGGTGGCGAAACATCGTCTGACTGCACCGGTCCGCGAGGGCGACATCGTGGAGGTCACCATCGACGACATCGGCGAGGAGGGCGACGGTATCGCCAAGGTCGAGAACTTCACCGTGTTCGTCAGCGGCGTCGAGGACGGCGAAACAGTCGAGGTTCGCGTCGACGACGTGAAGCCCCGGTACGCGTTCGCCGAACCGGTCGAGTAAGCCGCTGGCAGCCGTTTTTCAGTCGGCCCGTGCTGGGGTCGGGGCGATGCCGTTCCGCCGAGCGAAGCCGACGACAGCGTAGACGAACGGCGTGTCGAGGACGGCGATAGCGAGTTTTAGCAGGTACTGGCCGACGATGAGCGCCAGTGCCTCTCCCGGCGGGACGCCCTGAAACAGGACGAAGCCGACGCCGACGAAGATGACCGTATCGATAAGCTGACTGGAGGCTGTCGAACCGATGTTGCGGAGCCAGAGCTTCTCGCCGTCGGTTCGGTCCCGAAGCCAGTGGAAGACGAACACGTCCCAGTTCTGGCTCACGACGTAGGCCGACAGGCTGGCGACGACGATAGCCGTGCTGGCCCCGAGGACGTTCCGGAAGGCGGCGAGGTCGACCGGCTGGGCCGCCTGGGGCAGGCCGGGCGCGAGAATCGTGCTCCAGACCAGCGCCAGCAGGACGAAGTTCATGGCGAAGCCCACGTTGACGACGACCGTCGCGGCCCGGCGGCCGTACAGTTCGGCGTAGCAGTCGGAGGCGAAGAACGTCAGCGCGTACGCCAGCGCGGCCCCGGGCAGAACGAGCGTCGACCCGGCAAGGGGGAACGAGAACGGCAGCGAGAACGCGAGCAGCTTCGAGGCGGTCACCTGTGAGGTGACCAGCGCTGTCACGAACAGCGCAACGAGGCCGACACGCACAGTGTCAGAACGCTCACTGCTCATCGTCGAGCCGGCCCTGGCGTTCGTCGATGTCGTCGAGCATGTCGAGCGTTTTTCGCACCGAGGCGCGGATGGCCTCGCTCCGGTTGACGAACTTCCCGTCTTCGCCGACGTGCTTGTCGAGGTCGTTCAGGAGTTCGGCCGGGACTTCGACGCTTATTTTGGGCATATCTGAAGAATATATCAGGGGTAAGCATATGTACTGTGGTTCGACGGCTGTCTGTACTCACACAGGCGGTATACGCCGGTATGACTGTCTGAATCGTTTTGTTTTGTAGCTGTTGTTGTGGAACATACACGCAGATTGAAGCGCTGAGCAGCGTTCGAGTGTATCCTGCTGGCGGTCGGACTCGTAGGCCGTATTCGTGGTGATCGCGCCGTTACCGGCCGCTACGAGTCCCCTCGTGTGTTCCGTGACCGCGACGACAGCGTAATCATCGTCGAGTAAGATTCCAAGCGTCCGTGGCTGCGGTCAGTCAGCCGGTTCGCTGCGGCGGTTCGTCGTCCGCCGGCCGCCGAGCGTGTACACCCAGAGGATGCCGAGGCCGAGCATGTACGCCAGCGCAGTCGGGATGCCGACGATGAACATCGTGAAGATGCCGCTGGGCGAGAGAATCGCCGAGAGAGCGACGATGGCGATGACGACCTCCCGCCAGCGCTCGTACATCAGCCGGAACGGGATGATGCCGCCCTTGTGGAACAGGAACATCGTCACCGGGATCTCCGCCAGCAGGCCGATTCCGATGGTGAGGAAGAACACGAGCCAGCCGAACTTGCTCACGCGGTAGGCGATGACCATGTTCGAGTTCAGCTGGTCGTAGGCGATCCAGGAGATGGTCATCGGGGCCACGTAGAGGAAGCCGAGCAGACTCCCGCCGATGAGCGCGGCGAACAGCGTCCCGCCCCAGAGGCCCAGGATGTTGCGGTTGCCGATGACGAGGCCGCGCTCACGCATCGCCGGCCACGCGAAGTACAGCACCACGGGGATGACCGACACGGCCCCCAGGATGGTCGAGAACTTGACGATGAACACCAGGTGCTCGACGGGGTGGAGCGTGACGATGCTCACGTCGGCGGCCATCTCTGGCGGGAGCCGGCTGACGAACGTCCGCTGTATCGACCCGATGCCGCCCTGGTAGAGGAACAGGAACGCGGCGGCGAGCACCGCTCCGAAGATCCCCAGAATCACGAACGCCCGGGAGGCCAGCGCGCTGAGGATGAACTGGATGTCGTAGTAGTAGCCGCCGATCTCGTCCTCGGTGGTCTCGTCCTCGGTGAAGGCGTCGACCATGCCGGCGGTCGTCGAGGTGAACACGCCCGCGTCTTCCTCGTCCGCTTCGGCGGTCCCGTCCGCGTCGTCGCCGCCCTCCGGGTCCTCCTCGTGGACCATGTCCCAGCGGTTGAGCACCGCCTGTGCCTTCTCCTCGTCGTCGTTCGCCAGGGCGGTGTCGGCGTGGGCCAGCGCCTCATGTTCGGCCATCTCCTCGAACACTTCCGGCGGAGCGACCTCAACCGCAGAGGCGTTGAGTTCCCCGATGTCGATAGCCGCCGGGTCGCCGACCTGGCCGGGACCGGCCTTCTCAGAGAGGGCAGTCAGGACGTGGTAGTAGAGGACGACGACAGCGCCGATGACACCGAACACGGCGGCGAGAAGCAGCGCCGTGCTCTCGACGGGGAGTCCGAACAGCGCCGGGGGCTGGATGTCGGCGGTGAGTCGGTCGGAGGGGAACACCTCGGCGAACCGCTGGATGTACTGGAACGCCGGCGTCGCCAGGAAGTAGTACACCACGCCGCCGCCCAGCACTGCACCGCCGAGAATCGTGTTCCAGTGCCCGCGGGCGACGCTCCGCGTGCTTACCAGATCACCGGAGCGACGGACCAGCATCGCAAGCTTCGCCAGCGCGAGGCTGATGCCGTAGAGGCCACACAGCGGCGCGGCCCACATAATCTGGGTGAAGGGGTCCGGCGGCGAGAACAGCGCGCCGAAGGCGAAAATCCCCATCACCGCGTAGCGCCACTTGTCCCGGAACGTCTCGTAGGGGACGATTTCGGTGTAGGAAAGCACCGTCATCACGAGCGGCAACTGGGCGGCGAGTCCGAAGGAGACGGCCAGCAGGAAGACGAACTGGAACCACTTGACGATGGAGTACTGGGGCGTGAAGCCGGCCTTGAACGCGTCCCCGGCGAGGAAGTTGAACATCAGCGGGAAGAACAGTTCGTAGGCGTAAGCCACGCCGCCGAAAAACAGACCTAAGCTAATCGTGACGAACAGCGCGCCCTTCCAGGTCGGGATGTGCTCGGCCGGCCACCAGCCGCGCTGGCGGAGTCCGTCGCGGCCGAAGTAGATCAACAGCGGCAACGACATGAGAATCCCGATGACGGCCCCGATTTTCACCTGGAGGAGGATGACGTCGAAGGGCGTGACCGCGACGATGCTCGTGGCCTCCTGCGTGGTGAGGTCCATCTGCGAATACAGGAGATCGGCGCGTAGCGTGTCCCAGACGCCGTACTGCAGTCCCATGATCGTGCCGATCATCCCGATGACGAAGACGATGAACACCTTCTGGAGGTGCACCTGCGCCGAGCGGAGCATCGCGCCGAGCGTGGCGCGCCCGCTCTGAACCGTCTGGACGGTGTCCTCGTCGATAGCACTCGCCATCTTCTCTGTGCCTAGCCCAGTGGGCGTTATCAATTTATTCATCCCGGTGACGGTCACTGCTCGAAAAGAAAGTTTACAACACCCACCGTCTAAGCCCGGAACAGATGGAGGACGGTGACGCAGACGACGAGCGGCGCGGGTCCGAAGAGCCGCCACTGCCGTCCGACGACGAGTCCGACGATTCGTCGATCCCCACCGACCCCGTGGCCGAGGCCGACGCCAATCGGGAGACGGACGAAGTAACGGGCCCCGGTCCAGCGCCGGCCGGCGGTGACGAGGACACTGTTGGCTCTCACGCCGCCCCAATCGAATCCGAATCCAACGCCGGGCTGTTCGACCGGGACGCGTCGGACGTTGCCGCCGCTGTGCCGGCGGACGTTCCGACCGACTGGGGCAAGTCGACGCCGTCACCGGCTGGTGCCGGCGGTTCCGCGCCGACGACCGGCGGCGGGAACGCACCGAGCTACGACCCGGACGCCGACATCGTCGACGAGGGCGCACCCGACGACGAGGAGATGCCGCTGGCCGACCACGTCGAGGAGATGGCGATGCGGCTGTTCGTCGTCGTCGGCGTGATGGCTGTCGTCGCCGTCATCGCTCTACCGTACTCCGACGAACTCATCAATTTCCTGTGGTACTCCTTCCTCGACGGGCCAGCCGAGGCCTGCGGACAGGTCGCGACGAATGCCGACGGCAGCGTCGTCGAGGGCGCTGACTGTCCGAACGTGTACAACCCGCTCGCGCTCATTCTGGCGCGGCTGAAAGTATCCTCGTTAGTCGGCTTCATCGCCGCCTTGCCGGTGTTCGTCTACCAGACCTACCTGTTCATGCGGCCGGGGCTGTACCCCCGCGAACGACGTTACTACCTCGCGGCAGTCCCGACCAGTCTGGTCCTCGCAGCCGTCGGCGTCGGCTTCGCGTACTTCGCCGTGCTGCGGGCGATGTTCGACTACTTCATCACCTACTCCGACCGCGCGGCCGACCTGGCCTTCGGCCTGAGCGAGACGTTCAACCTCATCATCCTGATGCTCGGGCTGTTCGCGCTCATCTTCCAGATTCCGCTGTTCGTGATGCTCGCGGTGATGATGGGCGTGACGACGCGCCAGTGGCTCCAGGACCGGCGGCTGTACTTCTGGGGTGGTTTCGCCGCCGTGGCGTTCCTGTTCAGCCCGGACCCGACCGGGATGGCCCCGCTCATGGTCGCCGTGACGATGATCGGGCTGTTCGAGGGGACCTTGCTGCTCCTCCGCTGGACCGGCAGCACGTCCCCGGTCCCGACAGCGGACGACCTCGCTACGCGCCGTCCGGTCGCGTGGCTGACTGCCGGTATCGCCGGCTACCTGCTCAGCCCCGCGCCGGTCCCGACGGGCTACTACGAGCGGCTTCCGGCCACCGTCACCGAGACGCTGGCTGCGGTCGGCCTCGGGAACGCCACGCCGATGCTCGTCGGCGGCGGGATGATCGTCCTGTTCGAGGCGCTAGCCTACGTGAACAAGAACTACTACGGCTCTGTCAAACTCTGGCGCGGGTTCCGGGCTGCCCGTCTGCCGGTGTGGGCCGTCGCCATAGTCGTCGGCTACCTCGGCAGCCCCGACCCGACGCTGTTCCGCCTCGTGAACCAGTTCAGCCTCCCGCGAAACGCCGCAATCGCTGTCGCCGCCGGCCTCGTACTCCTCTACGAGGGGACCATCGCCGTCGCGCGCTGGCGAAACCGGGAGGGATAACATGGGGACGCTGCTCGTGGCCCGGCACGGCGAGACGACCTGGAACCGCGACGGGCGCATCCAGGGGTGGGCCCCGAGTCGGCTGACCGACCAGGGACAGGAGCAGGCCACGGCGCTCGGGGCGTGGCTCGACGACCGCTACAGCGTCGACCGCGTCTTCGCCTCGGACCTCCGGCGCACCCGTGAGACGGCTGCCGCGGTCGGTGACGGCTACGGCGGCCTGCCCGACCCCGAGTTCGATACCGACTGGCGCGAGCGCGGCTTCGGCACCGTGCAGGGTCTGTACGCCGACGAACTGCTCGATGAGTTCCCCGACCACGACCGGGACGCGAGCGTCATCTCGCTCGATGCGGCCCCGGAGGGCGGCGAGGGCATTCCGACCTTCCGCGGGCGGGTCGAGTCGGCGTGGGACCGAGCGATGGCGACCACCGACGCCGGCGAGACGACGCTGGTGGTCACCCACGGCGGCGTGATCAAGGTCCTGCTGGCGAAGCTCACGGACAGAGACCCGGACGCGGCGCTGGCCGAACACTCACAGGCGAACTGCGCGGTCAACGAAGTCCGACTCGACGGGGACGGCCCGGAACTGGTCGGCGAAGAGATGACTGCGTGGCGGACGTTGCTGGACTGAGTGGTCTTCTCTCAGTCGACGGACGGGTAATCGGCGTCGAAGACGTTGCTGACCACGTCCTCAGTCTCTTCTTCGGCTGATTCTTCCGTCTCGGGACTCACACTGCCAGTTTCGTATCCGTGAAGATCGAGCGTCACGTGGTCGAAGCCGCAGTCTTCGATGTGGTCGCGGGCGGTGCGGACGAAGTCGGGGTCGAGCGCGGTTTCGAGCTCTTCCTCGCCGACCTCGATGCGGGCGAGGCCGTCGTGGTCGCGCACGCGGAACTGCTCGAAGCCCCACGTCCGCAGGAGACGTTCAGCCTTCTCGACGCGGGAGAGGCGTTCCTCCGTGACTTCGAGGCCGGTCGGAATCCGCGAGGAGAGACACGCCATCGAGGGCTTGTCGGCGACCGAGAGGTCGTACTCGCGGGCGATCTCGCGGACCTCGGACTTCTCGATGTCGTGTTCCAGCAGCGGGGAGTAGGCGTCCAGTTCCTCGACGGCGCGCAGGCCGGGGCGGTGGCCCTCGCCCACGTCGGAGGCGTTCGTCCCGTCACACACCACGTCGATGCCGAGTTCGCGGGCGCGGTCGTACATCGCGCCCAGCCGCATCGACCGGCAGTGGTAACACCGCATGTCGTCGTTCTGAATGAACTCCTCGCTGTCGAGTTCGGAGAACTCCACGATCTCGTGACGGATGCCGATCTCCTCGGCGACGCGGGTAGCGTCGGTAAGCTCGGCAGCGGGGAGCGTCTCGGACTTGGCGGTACAGGCGATGGCGTCGTCGCCGAGGGCGTCGTGAGCCAGCGCGGCGACGACACTCGAATCGACACCACCGGAGAAGGCGATCAGCACGCCGTCTCGCGATTCGAGGTCTTCGCGGGCGGCCGCTAGCTTCTCCGAAACAGCAGACATGGGATTTCCTTCTCGGTGGAGCGCAAAAACGCCTTCGCGTTCGGTGTTCGGCTGACGGGCCGAAACGGTGTCGACCGCTCACTCCGTCGCCGGCGGCGCTGGCGACGGGTTTTTTCTCGCTGGCGTCGAATGAGCGGGCAGATGGAGCTCGAATCGGTTCCGGGCGTCGGGGCGAAGACAGCCGCGGCGCTCCGGGAGCTAGACGACCCGGAGGCGGCGCTCCGGGACGGCGACGTGGCGTCGCTCGCACGCGCACCGGGTATCAGCGAGGGTCGGGCCGCCCGCATCGCTCGCGGCGCGATCAGGGCCGAACACGACGACCCCGGTGGGTTCACCGCGACGAAACGCGCCCGGGAAATCCACGAGGACGCGCTGGCACTGCTGACCGACCGGACGGTGACCGACTACGCCGCGAAGCGGCTGGCGACGATCTATCCCAGCGGCGTCCGCAGTCGCATCGAGGAGGTCCGGGCGTTCGCCGAGTCGGCGATGGCCCGCGAGCCCGATCCAGCCGTTCTCGACGCCCTCTCGGCCGTCGAACCGCTTTCTGAACCCGGCGACGTGCGGGTCCGTGACCGCTGTCTGGCGACCCGCGACGCCGAACGGTACGCCGACGCGCAGGCAGCGATTCCGGAGGTCAGCGTCGAAGTCGTCGACGACGCCCGCCAGCTGGCCGAGCTCGCCCGCTCGTACTCGACGGTCGTCGCGCTTGACGAGGCCTTCGCCGGCGTCGACGTTGAGGGCGACGTGCGGGTGGAACCGAACGCGCTCGAAGAGCCCGAATCCGTCGTGCCCGAACGCGTGCTCACCTTCTTCGCTCGCAACCGCGACCGGATACGGGCCGCCGCCGAGGTCCACCGCGTCGCCGACCTCGACGCGCCGTGTGACCTGGAGACGCTCCTGTCGGCGCTCGACCAGCTCGACGAGGACGGGAGCGTCAGCGGCGACGAGGAGCTCGACCGCCTCGCCACCGCCGTCGACGACCTCGATGCGGCGGTGTCGACCGCCGAGAGCGTCGCCAACGACCACCTCCGCGAGGCCATCGAGGAGCAGGACGTGACCATCGAGGGGACGGACCTGCTGTCGCTGGTCGAGCGCGGCGCGGGCGTCGATTCGCTGCTCCAGCGGGAACTGGCCGACGAGTACGCCGACGCCGTCGAGAAGGCCCGCGACCACCTCGTCGACGCGCTGGCGCTCCGGGACATGGAGGCGACGGCACGACGGGCGTTTCCAGACGAGCCCGCCTATCCCGTCGAACACAGCGAGGATGTCGTTGCCCGTCTCCGCGAGGAACTGACCGCCGCGCGAGACCAGCGCGCCACCCGCCGGAAGCGGGAGCTGGCCGACGACCTCGCCGAGATTCGCGAGGAGGCCGCCGCCCTGGTCGATGCCGCGCTGGAACTCGACGTGGAGCTGGCGATCGCCCGCTTCGCCGCGGACTTCGACTGCACGATACCGGAGCTGACCGAGTCCGAGGGCGTCGCCATCGAGGGCGGGCGCTCGCCGCTGCTTGACGTTCCCTTCGACGAGGTCGAGCCCGTCGACTACGCCGTCGAGGGCGTGACGGTCCTCTCGGGGGTCAACAGCGGCGGCAAGACATCGACGCTGGACCTCGTGGCGCTGGTGACGACGCTAGCGCACATGGGCCTGCCCGTTCCCGCGGAGGCGGCCCAAGTCGGGCGGATTTCCGAACTCCACTACCACGCCAAGACCCAGGGGACGCTGGACGCCGGCGCATTCGAGGCCACGCTCCGGGAGTTCGGGGATCTGGTCGCCGACGTGGACCATCGGTCGCCGGCGGCAGCGGACGGGAACGGAACGGAGGCGGACGGCGACGGGCCAGCGGCCGGGACCGACGACCGCCCGGTGATGGTGCTTGTCGACGAACTCGAATCGATCACCGAGCCCGGTGCCAGCGCGAAGATCATGGCCGGCATCCTCGAAGCGCTGGGCGAACGGCAGGCCACGGCGATTTTCGTCTCCCACCTCGCACGCGACATCCGCGAGGCCGCCGAGACCGACATCAGCATCGACGGCATCGAAGCCAAGGGGCTGGAAAACGGCGAACTGCGGGTCGAGCGCTCACCGGTGAAGGGAAAGCTCGCCCGGTCGACGCCGGAACTCATCGTCGAGAAGCTCGCCGACGACGGTGCCGACGATGCCGATGGGTTCTACGGCGACTTACTCGGGAAGTTCGAGTAGCCGAGACGCCGCGTACCTGTCACTCTGGACGAAGCTGTGGCAAATGGTTAAGTGCGCCGCGAAGCTCGGTGAAAGTGATGAGCGACGACCCCGAGGACCGGATGCTCGGCTGGGACGAGTCCGTCTTTCGGGACGAACACGTCTTCGAAATCGACTGGCTCCCGGAGACGTTCAAACACCGGGACACCCAGATGGAGACGCTGAAGTACGCGCTCCGGCCGGCCGTCCGCGGGTCGCGCCCGCTCAACGTCATCGCCCGCGGACCGCCCGGAACGGGGAAGACGACGGCTGTCCAGATCCTGTTCGACGAACTGACCGCCCAGACGGACGTGAAAACCGTGCGGGTGAACTGCCAGATGGACTCGACGCGCTATGCCGTCTTCTCGCGCCTGTTCGCCGAGATATTCGACTACGAGCCGCCGTCCTCGGGCATCTCCTTCAAGAAGCTGTTCTCACAGATCACCGACAAACTGGTCGAGGAAGACGAGGTGCTCGTCGTCGCCCTCGACGACGTGAACTACCTGTTCTACGAGAGCGAGGCCAGCGACACACTGTACTCGCTGTTGCGCGCCCACGAGGCCCACTCCGGCGCGAAAATCGGCGTTATCTGTGTCTCCTCGGACCTCGAACTGGACGTCATCGACGCCCTCGATACCCGCGTCCAGTCCGTGTTCCGCCCGGAGGAGGTGTATTTCAACCCCTACGGACAGGCCGAAATCGCGGACATCCTGGGCGAGCGCGCCGAGCGAGGGTTCAACGAGGGTGTCGTCGGGCCCACGGTGCTCGACCGCGTCGCCGAACTGACCGAGGAACAGGGCGGTGACCTCCGGGTCGGTATCGACCTTCTGCGCCGGGCCGGCATGAACGCCGAGATGCGCGCCTCCCGCTCCGTCGAAACCGAGGACGTCGAGGAAGCCTACGACAAGTCCAAATACGTCCACCTCTCCCGCCGGTTGCGGGAACTGTCGGACTCGGAAACCGCGCTCGTGGAGGTCATCGCCGCCCACGACGGCCAGCAGGCCGGCGACATCTACGACGCCTTCTCCGAGCAGACGGACCTGGGCTACACGCGATACTCCGAGATCATCAATAAGCTCGACCAGCTCGACATCATCGATGCCGACTACACAAATGTCGAGGGCCGGGGCCGCTCGCGGGAGCTGACACTCAACTACGACGCCGACGCGGTGCTGGAACGGCTGTAGTACAACGTACTAAACCGTATCCTGCCGAACCACTGTAACGGAGCAGGCTTACTCCAGCTTCTCGAAGGTCGTCTCGGCCCACTGGACGGCGTAGTCGGCCCCGTACTCGAGATAGGCGTCGGTGTCGAGCGCGGCAAACGGTGCGGGCAGATCGAGTCCGTGCTTGACACCGCTACAGGCCAGTTCGGCGGCCGCAGCGAATTCCGTCTGCCCCTGTGCGATCTCGCTGGGGAGGTCTTCGAGGCGGGGCTGGAGGCGCTCGCCGGCATCCTCCCATGCCGCGTACAGCTCGGGGTAGTCGTCGGCCCAGTCGGCGAACTCTGACCGGGTCTGAAGGCCCAGATATGCCGTGTATACCGCCGCTGCGAGCTGGTACCGGGCGTTCGCATCGAGGTGGTCCTCGGTGGCGGTCGCGAACTCCGGGTAGTGCTCTCGGAAGAAGCCCAGAAAATGCTCAGGCTCGTCGAGGCTGACCTCGACCAGCGCCTCGGCGATGAGAAACGAGACGAAGTCGTCCGGTGAAGTCTCCAGCCGCGGCTTGACGAACACGCAGGGGGGGTCCGTCTGGTGAGTCCAGGCGACGCCGCCGTCGCCCGGCATCCCGATAGTGAGGGTACCGCCGATATACTCCTGTAGTACTTCCGGGGCTGTGGTCGGCAGCCACGCGCCGTCGTAGGAAATCTGATCGAGACTGTCAGTCACCAACAGGAGTTCCTCGGCGACTGCGGGGTCCAGCGTTTCGAAGTCACGGTCGCAGTTCAGTACGAGCGTCTCCGGGGCGTAGGCCTCACGTACTGCCGGCAGATCGCCGGTCAGTGAACGCTCGGTGAACATCTACGCCGAGAACAGGACGAGGTTGATGACGATGCCGATGGATAGCAGTGCTGACACGCCGATTGTTCCGAGGACGATTTTCGTGGCCTTGCTCATGCCAATGGGTATCTCGGGCCGGACATTAAAACTTGAGAAACGATTTTCCGGGTCTCCAACGTCCATCGGGTATGCGCCGTGAACGCACTTTGACGGGCACCGACTGGGAACAGCAGGTCGGCTACTCGCGGGCGATACGCGCTGGTGACACCGTCCGCGTCGCCGGCACCATCGCCACCGACGACGACGGCGAGGTCGTCGCGCCGGGTGATCCGTACGAACAGACGAAACACGCTTTCGGTATCGTCGCGGACGCGCTCGCTTCTCTCGACGCCGCTATCGAGGACGTGGTCCAGACCCGGATGTACGTCACCGACATCGACGACCAGGAGCGGGTCGGCGAGGCCCACAGCGAGTTCTTCGCCGACGTGCGTCCCGTGGCGACGATGGTCGAAGTGAGCGGGCTGGCGACGCCGGAGGCCGTCGTCGAGGTGGAAGCCGTCGCGCAGGTCGAGTGAAGCGGCCGGCAGCGGGCCGGTGTGGACGATAGCGCCCGGCGTCAGTCGTCAGTCGCACCGACGCCCGCCCGTCTGGCAACGTCGCGCCACCCGCCGGACCAGAACCGTCCCGCGTTGACCGCGGCCTTCAGATAGAAGTCACCGACAAGCGCGGCGAAGATGGCCGGGAGGCCGAGCCCGAGCCCCGGCGAGACGGCGACGCCGACGAGTGGGACCGTCACGACGAACGACGAGGGGAGCGCGAGGGCGGCCACCGGGAGCCGGTAGCAGTAGCCGCCCAGAACAGTCCCGTACAGCGGCCAGCGGGTGTCGCCGGCACCCCGCAGGCTGCCCCGCATCGTTCGGGAGATGGAGAAGCCGGCGACGAGCAGGCCGAACACGCGAACGAACGCCGCCGCCAGGTCGGGGTAGGCCGTCCCGAACAAGGCGACGATGGGGCGGGCGAACACGACCAAGAGGACCGCTGCGACGAGCTGGACGGCGAGTGCCACCCGGAGCGTCTGCCAGCCGTAGGCGGTCGCTTCCCGTTCGTCTCCCGCTCCCAGCGACTGCCCGACCAGCGTCGACGCGGCGGTGGCGTACCCCCACGCCGGCATCAGCGCGAGCAGCATGACCCGGCGGCCGATGGCGTAGGCCGCGAGCGTCGGCGTCCCCAGCACGCCCAGGATGAACAGGAACGGGAAGCGGGCGAACGTCTGGAGCAGCCGCATCCCGGTCAGCGGCAGGGCGACGCGGACGATTTCGCGCATGAGGTCGGCACTGAACTGTGTCCCGCCGGGCCGGAGCGTGACGACGTAGCGCCCGGACAGCAACAGTCCGAGGAAAATCACCGCCGCGAGCGTGTTCGCGATGGCCGTCCCCCACGCCGCACCGGCGATACCGAGTTCGGGGAACGGGCCCACCCCGAAGATGAGGACGGCGTTGAGCGCGACGTTCGTCGGCAGCGTGAGCAGGCGGACGTACATCGGCGTCTTCGTGTCGGCGCTGCCGGCCAGCGCGCGGGCGGCGACCATGCTCCAGAACCGCGGGGCCAGCGACAGCATCACGATAGCCAGATACGTCGCGCCGAACCGGATGGTCGCCGGATCGTCGGTGAGAACCCCCACCAGAAGATCCGGATAGCGCCAGCAGAGCGCCGACAGCGGGATGGAGATGAGCAACGCGATCCACAGCGACTGCTTGACAGCGAGGTTCGCGCGCTCGGGCTGGTCGGCTCCCTGCAGCCGTGAGACGACGCTTATCGTCCCGGAGGAGACCGCCAGCGAGAGCCCGAACCCGACGAAGTAGTACTGGAAGCCGAGTTCGAGGCCGGCAATAGCCGCGTCACCGAGCGCCAGGCCGACCATCAGGAAGTCGGCGAGGCGCAGCAGGATCCGGAGCCCGCCGGTGACCATCACCGGCGCGGCGAGATCCGTCGCGGCAGTCGCCTTCTCTCGGTCGACGAGCCCTGCACTGGCCAGCAATGCGGGGAACGCAGTCAGAAGACGGCGGAGGGGACCACCAGTCGACATCGCCCTGACTTGAGGGGCCCAACCCCCTGTTGGTTTCGGGACGAGGCCGTAGATTTTTCTCCCGTAGCGCCGACAGCCCAGCACATGCCTCCCGTCGAAATCGGCGAGACGCTCACCGAGACGCGGACGTTCCGGCCCGAAGACGTGGATCAGTTCGCCGCCCTCTCCGGCGACGACCAGGCCCGGCACACCGAGCCTGACGGGGACGGTCGGCGGATGGTCCAGGGCTTGCTCACCGCGTCACTGCTGACCAGCATCGGCGGCGACCTGGAAGTGCTCGCCTCGCGGATGGAACTACAGTTCCAGCGCCCGGTGTACACCGGTGAGACGCTGGTCTGTGAACTGACCGTGGCGAGCGTCGATCCCCGTGCCGACGGCGGCGTCGCTCTCGTGGGCGACGTGACTGTCCGGCGCGTCAGTCGCGGCAACGAAACCGAGCAGGCCGACACAGCAGCCGCGAACTCGGCAGGTGGTGCTACCGCCGGAACCGTGGTGCTTGAAGCAACCGTCGAAGGAATAATCAGGGAATGAGCTGTTCGCCGTCCTCGTCGTAAATCGTGATGGCGTCGACCGGGCAGGACCGGGCGGCGAACTTCGCGTCCAGTTCGGCGTCATCCGGGACCTCCCGCACAAACACGTCCGACTCGGTTTCCTCGCTGTCCGCCAGCACCGCTTTGCCGGCGTCCTCGTCGCGCTCGAAGGCGTCCCACTCCGCGACACACTGGAACATCCCGATACAGGTGTCGTAGTCGTACTCGACTCGCATACCTCGTGTTGGCCGTTCGCGGGCAAAGGCGTTCCCCTCGGCGCTCGATGCGCCAGCGAGTCGATGCGGTTGTAGTGCGACAGTTTAAATCGGGACAGGACCCAAGCGGGGTGTAATGGACGTTGCGGACCTGCCGGGCGTGCCCGAGTGGCTCCCGGACCACCTGCGCGACGACGGCATCGAGGAGCTGTATCCGCCCCAGGCCGAGGCTGTCGAGGCCGGCGTCACCGAGGGGGAGAACCTGGTCGCGTCGATTCCGACGGCGAGCGGGAAGACGCTCATCGCCGAGCTAGCGATGCTCTCCTCGGTCGCTCGCGGCGGGAAGGCGCTGTATATCGTTCCGTTGCGGGCGCTGGCAAGCGAAAAACAGGCCGACTTCGAGGAGTTCGAGCAGTACGGCCTCGACATCGGCGTTTCGACGGGCAACTACGAGTCGGAAGGTGGATGGCTCGCGGACAAGGACATCGTCGTCGCCACCAGCGAGAAGGTGGATTCGCTGGTCCGCAACGACGCCCCCTGGATCGAGGACCTCACCTGCGTCGTCACCGACGAGGTCCACCTCGTCGACGACGGCGAGCGGGGCCCGACCCTGGAGGTGACGCTGGCGAAGCTCCGGCGGCTCAACCCCGACCTGCAGACCGTCGCGCTGTCGGCGACCATCGGCAACGCCGAGGCGCTGGCGACGTGGCTCGACGCGGGGCTCGTCGACTCGGACTGGCGGCCCATCGACCTCCAGAAGGGTGTCCACTACGGGCAGGCACTCCATCTCGAAGACGGGAGCCAGCAGCGGCTCTCGGTACAGAACAACGAGAAGCAGACGGCGGCAATCGTCCGCGATACGCTGGAAGACGACGGGTCGACGCTGGTGTTCGTCAACTCCCGGCGCAACGCCGAGGCGGCGGCGGGCCGACTGGCGAACACCGTCCGGCCCCACCTTACCGCGGAGGAGCGGGACCAGTTGGCCGACATCGCCGAGGAGATCCGCGACGTGAGCGACACGGAGACGAGCGACGACCTCGCGGACGCCGTCGCGGACGGGGCGGCGTTCCACCACGCCGGCCTCTCGCGCGGCCACCGCGAACTCGTCGAGGACGCCTTCCGGGACCGGCTGGTGAAGGTCGTCTGTGCGACGCCGACGCTCGCGGCCGGCGTCAACACGCCCTCGCGGCGTGTCGTCGTCCGCGACTGGCGGCGCTACGACGGGTCGGCCGGCGGAATGGCCCCGCTCTCGGTGCTCGAAGTGCATCAGATGATGGGGCGGGCAGGCCGCCCGGGACTCGACCCCTACGGCGAGGCGGTCCTCATCGCGTCCAGCCACGACGAAGTGGACGAGCTGTTCGAGCGCTACGTCTGGGCGGACCCGGAGCCGGTCCGGTCGAAACTCGCGGCCGAACCGGCGCTGCGGACCCACATCCTCGCGACCGTCGCCTCCGGCTTCGCCCGCTCGCGGTCGGGCCTGCTCGAGTTCCTCGAACAGACGCTGTACGCCAGCCAGACCGACGACAGCGGCCAGCTCGAACGGGTGGTCGACGACGTGCTCACCTACCTGCAGCGCAACGACTTTCTGGAAATCGAAGCCGGGGAGCTCGATGCCACCTCGCTTGGCCACACCGTCTCGCGGCTCTACCTGGACCCGATGAGCGCCGCCGAGATCGTCGACGGCCTCCGGGACTGGGAGCGGGGCGCCAGCGACAGCACGTCGGCGAGTGGGTCGCCGGCCGACGCGCCCGCGGAACCACCGGCAGACAGCGGCTTCACCACCGCCAGCGAACTGGCCGAGGATGCCGATGGGAGCGACGACGCCGACGCGGACCCGGACGACATCTCCGCGCTGGGCCTGTACCACCTCGTCTCGCGCACGCCGGACATGTACCAGCTGTACCTCCGCTCGGGCGACCGCGAAGAGTACGAGATGGAACTGTTCGAACGGGAGGACGAGCTGCTCGGCCCTACGCCGTCGGAGTTCGAGGAGGGACGCTTCGAGGACTGGCTCTCGGCGCTGAAGACCGCCCGGCTGCTCGAAGACTGGGCCACCGAGGTCGACGAGGCGACCATCACGGAGCGGTACGGCGTCGGCCCGGGCGACATCCGCGGGAAGGTCGAAACCGCCCAGTGGCTGCTCGGGGCCGCCGAATCGCTGGCCAGCGAGGTCGACCTGGACGCCGCACGCGCCATCAGCGAGGCCCGCATCCGCGTCGAACACGGCGTCCGGGAGGAGCTGGTCGACCTGGCCGGCGTCCGCGGCGTCGGCCGCAAGCGCGCCCGGCGGCTGTTCCAGGCCGGCATCACCGACCGCGCACAACTCCGGGACGCGGACAAAGCCGTCGTGCTGGCGGCGCTCCGGGGCCGCCGGAAGACGGCCGAGAACATCCTCGAAAACGCCGGCCACCGGGACCCGTCGATGGAGGGCGTCGAGCCCGCACCCGACGTCTCTGTCGACCTCGACGACGGCTCAGACGGGGGCACGAACGCCGAATCGACAGCCACCGACGACCAGTCCAGTCTGGGTGATTTCTGATGCGGGTCGTCGAAGGCACTGCTGACATCGACGACGTGGGCGCGTTCGTGGAGACGCTCGGTGCAATCGGCGACCGCCACGGTGTCACGGTACAGGCGTTCGACGCCCGCTACGTCGTGGACCGGGCCCACCTCGAACTGGCCGTCGAACTTGCGACGCGGGCCCACGACCGGGGCGAAGGCATCGCCGAGGACTTCGGCGTGGAGATCCTGCTGTACGCGGCCGGTCGCCGCCAGATCAACCGCGCGCTGACGATGGGCGTCAGCAAGGGGACCTGTCCCGTCGTCGTGGCCGTCGTCGACCCCGACTCTGGAGATACCCACGAAGGAAATGGGGGCGATGACGCTATCACGGCAGCTGTGGACGAGGTCCGTGACCACCTCACGCCCCGGTCGACGCTTGGCGCGTACGACGAAGACCGCGTCCGGTCGTTCTTCGACGTGACGGACACCGAGCTCGCAGCGACGGCGGGCGGGCTTCCCGACGCCGTCCGAGAGCGCGTCGCGCTGTTGCCGGTCGAGAAGTAGCGACAGTATTTTTGACAACGACCGTGTTATATTCACACATGGATCCACAGCGGACGGCACGGCAGCGGGCCAGCGAGCGCGCCCGCCGGGTCGAGGCGACGGTCGACCGCACCACCGGTGGGGCCGCGTACCCGGTCCGCGTGGAGGAACTGGCAGACGAGTACGGCAGCGCCGACCCGCCCTCCGAGGAACTCTCGGCCGCGCTCGCGGGCAGTACCGACGGCGAGTTCGACTCGCCGACGGAGGTCCGGGCGGCCATCCAGCAGGTGACACCACAGGGGGGCAGCCGTACCGAGGCGACGTTCGACGAGCGCGAGCAGTCGTGACCGACCTGGAGACGCCGCTGCGGATCGGTGGCGTCGAGGTCCCGAATCGGCTGTACCGCGCACCGGTACTGGAGTGTGCCGGCAACGGCGAGGCCGCCGTCGACACGCTCGTCGACGAACTCGAACCGACAGCAGCATCCGGTGTCGGCCTCCTCTTCCAGGGAGCGAGCATCGTCACCGACCGCGGCGGCTGCGCCGCGCCGAACATGACGCGGGTCCACGACCCGGCCTTCGTCGAACGTCTGGAACGACTCACCGGGGCTATCCACGACCACGGCGGTCGTATCTTTCTGCAACTGGCCCACGGCGGCCTCCGGAGCATGGCGACGTGGCACGCCGAGTACCGCCGACAGCACCCGGACCAGCGCCAGCTCGCCGTCAGCCGCCCGCCCTGGCAGCTCCGGGCGCTCGACCGGGCCGGGCTGATTTCGCTGCAACCGGACGTGCTCTCGACGAGTGAGGTGTGGGACCTCGCCGAGCAGTTCGGCCGCTGTGCCGGCTACGCCGCAGACGCGGGCTACGACGGCATCCACCTCTCGGCGGCGAACATGGGCCTGATTCAGCAGTTCCTCTCGCCGTTCTACAACCGCCGCGACGACGAGTTCGGCGACGGCATTCGGTTCCTCGAAGCGATTCACGATGCCGTCCGTGAGCACGCCGGCGACCTGCCGCTGGTCACGAAGGTCCCGGCCGAGACCGCCGCGCCCGGGTTCGTTCGAAGGTATCTCTCCCGGGCGGACGGCGTGGGTATCGCCGAACGGGCGGCGGACATCGGCTACGACGGGCTCGTCCCGGTCGAGGTGTCGCCGTTCTGGGACATGAGCATCGTCCGCGGCGCGTTCCCCGACCGGGCCTGGGACGCGAGCGATCTGCAAGACGACTACGCGGCTGTCTTCGGCGGCCGGCTGCGAGCGCGCGCCGTCCGGCTGCTCAATCGACTGCAGGCCCGCCGCTTCGGCCACGATCCGGGCTGGAACGCCGACTTCTGTCGGGCAATCCGCGAGCGCGTGGACGTGCCAGTACTGCTGGAGGGCGGGCTGCGAACGCGCGACGACTGTGACCGGTTTCTCGGAGCGACTGGAGACGCCCCTGCCGCTGACGCCGTCGGGATGGCTCGCCCCTTCTACGCGGAGCCGCGGCTCGGCGCTCGCCTGCTCGAGGGCGCGGACGCGCTGTGTGAGAGCTGTAACAACTGCACCGTTCCGCAGGTCACCGGCGAACCGGGACGGTGCCGGACGCCGGCTATCGTCCGGGAACAGGCACGGCTCCAGCGCGACGGCGCGTACGACGACTCCGAGTGAGCTGTCTCGGGTATTCCCGCCGTCCTAACTGAGCGGATACAAAGCCTCATACGCGTTCGGTCCCGAGCGGACGCCGATGACTACAGGGATTACGTCCGAACGCGTCGAACTGTCCGTCGACGGCGAGGACGTTGACATCCACTACCGGACAGGCGGCGAGGGGCCGCCTTTGGTGTTTCTCCATGGCATCGGGCTGGACGCCGCGACCGTCTCGTGGCGGCACGCGCTCCCCGCGCTCGCGCCGGAGCGGACGGTGTACGCACTCGACCTGCCGGGCCACGGCGACAGCGACAAGCCCGACCGCGCGTACACGACCGACTACTACCTGGAGACCCTCGCCGAGTTCATCGACGCGCTCGGTATCGAGGAACCCGCGCTGGCTGGGCTTTCAATGGGCGGCGCAATCGCGCTCGGCCACACGCTCGACGGCGGTCCGGTCGAACGGCTGGTATTAGTCGACAGCTACGGACTGGGAGCCGACGCCTACTGGCGAACGGCGGCCAGTAGCGTCTTGCAGACGCCGATACTCGGCAATATGCTGTGGCAGGGCGTCGGTTCGTCCCAGCCGGCGATCCGGAACAGTCTCCGAAGCATGGGTCCCGGCGAGCCACCCCAGCAACTGGTCGAGGATGTCGACAGCGCCGTCGACCGGCAGACGGTCCGGGCGATGCGGCGCTGGCAGCGCAGCGAGTTCCAGTGGTGTGGCTTCCGGACCGACTACTCCGACCGGTTAGAGGAGATAGACGTGCCAACGATGTTGATTCACGGGGACGTCGACCCGCTGCTCCCCCGTCGGTGGTCCGAGCAGGCGGCTGGTACAGTCACTGATAGCACGCTGAAAATCTTCGACGGCTGCGGGCACTGTCCGCCGCGGGAACACCCCGACCGCTTCAACCGAGCCGTTCGAGCGTTCTGCTGAGTTATTCCGGCAGGTCGTCGATGAGGACGACCGCTTCGCCGTCGATGACGACTTCGTCGTCTGCGAGGACGCGCGTGGTCAGACGGTACTGTTCGTCGCCGAGGTCCTCGACGATCTCACATTCGGCGGTGAGACGGTCACCGATGCGGACCGGATTGTGGAACTCCAGGTCCTGTGAGAGGTAGATCGTCAGTCCCGGCAGGCGTGCGAGTGCCGCGCTGATGAGGCTGCCGACGAGCGTCCCGTGGGCGATGCGGCCCCGGAAGCGCGTCTGCTCCGCGAACTCGTCGTCCAGGTGGAGCGGGTTCGTGTCACCGCTCGCGGCGGCGAACTGACGAACGTCGTTCTCCGAGATCGTCTTCGTGAAATCGACGTGGTCGCCGACGCCGAGGCGACCCGGGTGGTCTTCGGAGATCGAGACGTGCCATTCCGGGAGGTCTTCGTCCGGTTCGATACGGTCTGCGGGCGTTACGCCGTTCTCGTCCTCTTGCTGAACGCCAAACGCGGCGAACGCTGCCCGGTTAGCTGCGACGACGCTGTTGAACATATGCGACGATGTCTCAGTCCATGTGTTTAACAGCGGGTTTCGGGGCGATTCAGAACTCATCTGTTCTGGTAGTTTATTGGTCGGAGTATTAAACCTTGGTGTTGGTTTCGCCTCAGCTGTCGGTAAACGCCGTCTAACGGGCGTCAGACGCGTATTTGGGGTTGCGGTTACCGGTGCTGCAGGGCGCAGCACTCCCCTCGACGCCGCTTAACCTCTAATACCATCCTCTACCATTCAATGGTAATCAATGGTTTTCAGCGGAAGTTTTATATTGTTGAGGAGTGTACATGTAGTTGACCGATGGCCGACGAGGATGATGGCCTGATGTGGCCTCCGATGTTCAAGGGGATGCAACAGGCGAGCGAGAACGCGATGGAACAGCAACAGCAGCTGATGAAACAGATGTTCGCCAACGGTGGCATGCCGAGTTTCGATATGAATCAGCTCGGTGCCATGAGCCAGATGGCGACGTTCAAGACCCGCGTGCAAAGCGGGGGTCGGATCAGCATCCCCGATGCGGAGCGAGAGGCGCTGGGCATCGACGAAGGTGATATCGTTCAAACCGTCGTCCTCCCGGTCACTAACAACAACAGCGAGTAATCCAACAATGGTAGACTACACAACCCCCGTCACGACAGCGTTCGAGATGCAGCGCGCCACGATTGAGCAGAGCCAGAAGGCGCTCGAACAGAGCGTTTCCTTCCAGAAGAACGTCAACAGCGCGGTCATCGACAGCCTCGACACACAGGAGTCGGCCCAGCGCCGCGGTGTCGAGCTCCAGCAGACCGCGTTCCACAGCTATCTCGACGCGATGGCGTCGACGATGCCCGGCATGACCGAGACTGTCGAGCAGATCCGCGAGACCGTCGACGAGCAGTTCGACTTCCTGCTCGAGAACCACGCCGAAGTCTTCGACAACATGGAAACGGAGCTCGAAGAGGGCGTCGACACGTACGACGAGATGACCGACGAGTACGTCACGGCTGTTAACGAGCAAGTCGACATGCTCGTCGAGGCCCACGAGGAACTCGAAGCGCAGTCCGTCGAGGCTGCCGAACAGTTCGGCGAGCAGCTCGAAGAAGTGCAGGAGCAGGTCGAGGAGATTCAGGAGCAGGTCGAGGAAGTGCAGGCCGAAGCCGCCGACGCAGTTGACGTCGAAGCGTAACACCGACAGCCGGTTTTTTTGTGCGCCCGCCGCCGAGACACTATTATGAGTAACACAAACGACATCCAGGACGAATGGACGGAGATGGTTGAGGAGATGAACAACGCGGTCGCTGACTCGATGGAGCAGAACATGAAGGCTCAGGCGGCCTTCGTGGAGTCGTGGGCCGATGCCGTCGAGGATACGATTCCCGAGGAAGAGGACCTTGCCGAAGGGATGGACGGCTACAACCGCGCCTACGAGGAGTGGATCAACGCCGCCGAGCAGATGGTCGAACGCTCGACCGACGCCGCGCAGGGCGAGGATGTCGATCCCGCCGAGTTCCGTGATATCTGGCTGCAGTCCGCCAACGAGGCGTTCAAGCACGTCATGGGAACCTCGGCCTTCGCGGCCGCCAACGGGCAACTCGTCGAGTCGATGATGGAGATGCAACAGGAGGCCGACGAACTGAGCCAGGATACCCTGGAACAGCTCGGCTTCCCGACGCGCAACGACGTCGACGAGATCGGCGAGCGGCTCATCGAACTGGAACGCCGCCAGCACGCGGTCGAACAGAAGCTTGACCGCGTCCTCGAACACCTGGAAAAGTAAATCATGTCCAGCAACCCCTTCAATCCGTTCGAGGCCGCGCTCAACTGGCAGCGCAAGACGCTGGAGAACATGACCGACGCCGCCGAGACCAGTCAGATCGCCGACGAGCGACTGGAGCTGATGGAGTCCGTCGAAGTCGGTCAGACGCCCAGCAACGTCGTCTACGAGGAGAACAAGCGCGAACTCCTCCACTACGACGCCGAGGCTGCCGGTATCGAGGTGCCGGACGAGGAGAAGGAGGAGGTTCCGATACTCATCGTCTACGCGCTCATCAACCGGCCGTACATCCTCGACCTGCAGGAGGAGCGGTCAGTCGTCCGACGCCTGCTTGAGGCGGGCCACGACGTGTATCTCATCGACTGGAACGAGCCCTCGCGGCTCGACCAGCACCTGACGCTCGATGACTACGTCAACCGCTACATGGACAACTGCGTCGACGTGGTCCGCGAGCGCTCCGGCCAGGACGCCATCAACATCCTCGGCTACTGTATGGGCGGCACGATGTCGGTGATGTACACCGCGCTCCACAAGGAGAAAGTCAACACCCTGGGGCTGATGGCCGCTGGGCTGTGTTTCGACCACACCGGTGGCGTCCTCGAAGAGTGGGGCTCCGAGGAGTACTACTCTCCGCGGGACGTCGTCGATACGTTCGGCAACGTCCCCGCGGACATGCTCGACATCGGCTTCGCGCTGATGGACCCCGTCGAAAACTACGTCACGAAGTACATCCGGTTCGCGGAGAACATGGAGAACGAGGGCTTCGTCGAGAACTTCGGCCGCATGGAGCAGTGGCTCGGTGACGGCATCGACGTGGCCGGCGAGGCCTACGTCCAGTTCCTCGAAGACGTGTACCAGGACAACAAGCTCTACAAGAACGAACTGGAACTCGACGGCAAGCACGTCGACCTGGACAACATCGACATGCCTGTCCTCCAGCTCATGGGTGAGTACGACCACCTCATCCCGCCGGAGGCCTCCAAGCCGTTCAACGATGTCATCGCCAGCGACGACACGCGAACCATCGAGTTCTCGACGGGCCACATCGGTCTCTCCGTCTCGTCGTCGACCCACGCTGACCTCTGGCCCGAGGTCGCCGAGTGGTACTCCGAGCGCAGCAAGGGGAGCGAGGAAGTCGATATCGAGGTCGAGTCCCCCGAAGCGGCCGAAGACGACGCGGTAGACCAGTCGGAACTCACCGACATCGACGTTGACGCGACCGACGATGTCGATGCCGACGCTACCGAAGACGATGCGACCGACGAACCCGCTGACGTGGATAGCGTCTCCGGTATCGGCCCGACCTACGCCGAACGGCTGCACGACGCCGGAATTCACAGCGTCGCGGACCTGGCCGAGTACGACGCGGCCGACCTGGCCGACATCGCCGAAACCACCGAGTCCCGCGCGCAAGACTGGCTCGACCAACTGTAATCCGGCGGCGTTTTTCTGTTTCCCGTTGCACGACCAGCTATGCGCGTCTCGGTCATCGGCGGCTCGACAGTTACCGACGAACAGTACCAACAGGCACGCGAGGTCGGGAAACTACTCGGTGAGTAGGCCACGACGTCGTCTGTGGTGGTCTCACCGGCGTGATGGAGGCAGTCTGTGCCGGCGCGAGCGAGGCCGGCGGTCACACTATCGGTATCCTCCCCGGCGAGCGCCGGGCCGACGCGAACGACTACGTCCAGACAGCTATTGCGACGGGGCTGGGCAACGCCCGCAACGTCCTCGTCGTGATGAACGGTGCGGCCGTCATCGCCGTCGACGGCGGCACCGGAACGCTCTCGGAACTCGGCCACGCCCTCGACATAGACCGTCCGGTCGCCGGGCTCGGAACACACCGTCTCGCCGGCGGCGACGCCATCGAACACGTCGACACTCCCGCTGAAGCCGTCGAATACGTCGAGTCCGCCGTGCAGTAACTCTCTTTTCAGTCGAGTATCCGCTTCAGTCTCACCGCGATTGCGAGAAACGCGACGCCGAGCAGCCTGACCCGGCGATGGGCCCCCTTCTGCGGCGTGAACTCCACCGCTAGCACCCAGCGATAGCTCAGCCGCGCCATCGACAGTAACAGTCCCGGAACGAGCAGATGGAGCACGCCCGCCAGCGCCGTTCCGGTCCACAGCAGCCGCCGTTCGGTCCGTGTCAGGTCCATGCTGAATCATTGTCCTGCGGCGATTTGACCGTGGCGTCTGCTTGCGAAGTGCGTACTGCCCGAACCAGCGTCGTCACTGATCCAGACTGAAAATAAAAATATAGAACCGCAACGATTCTTCGCGAGGTCGACGGGCGAGGCAGGCATCCGCGGCCGAAGGCCGCAGTTCTCGGAATCGCCGCAAAGCGGCGATTCCGCCTTTTTCGCCAATGTGGCTTGCCTCGCGGGTCACTTCGTTCCCCGCTCGGCGTGCCGAGGTTTCTTCGAAACCTCGCTTACATCATGCCGCCCATACCGCCGCCCATGCCGCCCATGCCGCCGCCCATGCCGCCGGGCGCGCCGCCTGGGCCGCCGGGTCCGCCTTCGTCCTCGTCGTCGTCGCCCTGGCCACCCTTGAGGTCGCCAGCAGCGATGACGTCGTCGATGCGGAGGATCATGACGGCTGCTTCGGTTGCGCTTTCGACGGCCTGGGTCTTGACACGGAGGGGCTCGACGACGCCGTCCTCTTCCATGTCGACGACCTCACCGGTGTACGCGTCAAGCCCGGAGGTGACTGCGCCACCGTCGTGCTTGCTGCGGAGGTCGACCAGCGAGTCGATCGGGTCGAGACCGGCGTTCTCCGCGAGGGTGCGCGGAATGACGTCGATGGCGTCGGCGAAGGCTTCGACGGCGAGCTGCTCGCGACCACCGACGGAGTCGGCGTGGTCTCGGAGACCGAGGGCGAGCTGCGTTTCGGGGGCACCGCCGCCGGGCAGGACCTTACCGTCTTCCAGCGTGGCGGCGACGACGCCGAGCGAGTCCTCGATGGCGCGCTCGACTTCGTCGACGACGTGTTCGGTGCCGCCGCGGAGAATCATGGTAACAGCGCGGGCGTCCTCGACGTCCTCGACGAAGATGCGCTCGTCGCCAGCGATGTCCTTCTGGGCGACGGAGCCGGCGAAGCCGAGATCGTCGGCTTCGATGTCGTCGATGTTCGAGATGATGCGCGCGCCGGTCGAGCGCGAGAGGGCCTCGATGTCGGACTTCTTGGCGCGGCGCACGGCCAGGATGCCTTCCTGGGCGAGGTAGTGCTGGGCCATGTCGTCGATGCCCTTCTGGCAGAAGACGACGTCAGCGCCGGCTTCTTTGAGCTTGTCGACCATTTCCTTGAGCTGTTCCTCTTCCTGGTCGAGGAACTGCTGGAGTTGGTCGGGGTCGGTGACGTTAACTTCGGTGTCGAGTTCCGTTTCGGGAACTTCGATGGCCGTGTCCAGCAGGGCGACGTCGGCGTCCTCGACGGCGAACGGCATGTTGTCGTGGACGCGTTCCTTGTCGACGATGACGCCTTCGACGAGTTCGGACTCGTCGGTTGCGCCGCCGACGACGGTTTCGATCTGGATGTTGTCGGTGTCGACGCTACCGTCGTCGTCGACGACGGACTGTGCGGCGCGGACGACGAGTTCGGCGAGGATGTCCTTGGAGGACTCCGCGCCCTTGCCGGTCATCGCGGTCGCGGCGACCTTTTCGAGGGTCTCCGTGTCCTCGGGGTCGACGTCGATGGCGTTGTCTTCGAGAATCTCCTTGGCTTTCTCGGCGGCCTGGCGGTACCCCTGGGCCAGGATGCTGGCGTGGATGTCCTGGTCGAGGAGTTCCTCGGCCTTCGAGAGAAGTTCGCCGGCCATGACGACCGCCGTGGTCGTGCCGTCGCCCACTTCGTCTTCCTGGGTCTGGGCGACCTCGACGATCATGTTGGCGGCGGGGTGCTCGATGTCCATCTCATCGAGGATGGTGACGCCGTCGTTCGTGACGACGACCGAGCCCGAGTTGTCGACGAGCATCTTGTCCATGCCCTTCGGACCCAGTGTCGTCCGAACGGCCTCGGCGACGGCCGTCCCGGCCGTGATGTTCATCGACTGCGCGTCCTTTCCGGATGTCCGCTGGGACTCCTCGGAAAGTACAATCATGGGCTGGTTGCCCATCTGCTGTTGAGCCATAGTCAAACGATGATTGAATGTGATTCTATATAAAAGCTACGGTGGCCGCCAGTGTATCGCCCTATTGCACGCCACACTCGACGGTGTGATACCGTATAACGTGGGTGGTTTATATACCTGTTCAGGGCCGCTCAGCGGCCCATTCCGAACCGACGGTGGCGCAACTCCGGCGTAATCTGGATGCGAGAGATGTCCTGCCCGGTCCGGTACCAGACGAACGCCGCCCTGGTGAACAGTTCTCGACACTCGATACGGACATCGCGGGGGTTGCCCCCGGTCCGCTCGTGAATATCCTCAATCGCAGCCCGGGTGAACAGGTCCGGGGTCTGTCCCTCGTAGGGTTCGTCCCGGAAGTACGCCAGTGAGCGAGCCGCGTACTCAGCCACGTCGTCCGGCGAGAACGGGTCAATGCCCTCGTAGTAGCGAAGCCGTGAGTCTAGCGTCCCACGAATCTCTGCGACCCGGCGTTTCCCCTCCGGTGTCCCCGTGAGAAACAGCCGAACGCCAGCGTCGCCGGCCACCTGCAGTGGCGACAGCAGGTCCGCCTCCAGCACCTCGATCTCGTCGACGACCAGCAAGAGCGTCTTACCGTCGTCGCGCACGCGACGGACGATCTCGTGGACGGCGTCTTTCGCTTCCGCCGTCGCCCACGGAATCCCGTCGCGGACCTGCGAGTAGTTTCGCTGGTCGATGGAGTAGCCCGCGGCGTAGGCGGCGGTCAGCACCGTCTGGTACAGCTTCCGGGGCGTCGTCTCGCGTGGGTTGTCCAGATGCGTGATGACAAAGCCCTCGTGTTTCGAGAGGTCACGCAGGACGATTTCCCGGAAGGCTGTCTTTCCGGTGCCGTAGGGACTCACTAGCCCGATGTGCTGGTCCTGAAGGAGCCAGGAGGTAACCTGGTTCAGCATCTCGGTGTCGTGGCGGACGTACAGCGGTTCGGGCATGTGGTCTAGCCCGGCTTCTTCGGTGAACGGGAGGTCGGTCACTGTGTCGGCGGTCCCGCCCAGCGCCTCGCCGAAGGCCAGCAGCCGCTGTTCGACTTCCTGCAACTGGTCCAGTAACACGCCGGCGGTGGCGCTCTCGGAACGTTCTTCCTCCTCGGACCGGAGCGATTCGAGCCGGTCCATGACCTCAGAGACCGACTGCCCCGCGCCGCTGGTCTCCGGTTGCTCTGTGTCGTCCACCACGGCTATCTCTCTCAGTGTTGCTGGTCAGGCGCGTTATATGTTACGCCCCGAATTTCGGGGAAGATAACGCGACCTACCGTCAGTTCCGAACTGACTACAACGGGAGCGGGAACGGAACTGACCCGTAGGCGTACCCTTCCATGCTGCCGTCCGGGCGGGCGCGGAAGACGATGGTCGGCGAGTAGCCAACATCGGGCTGTTCGCCGAAGACCCGCCGCCAGTCGTCGTCCGGGAAGGAACTGCAGTCGACCACGAGGACGGCTCCCGGGTGGGCCGCTAGCTGGTCGCGGGTCTTGGCGTCACCGGATGCTTTGACCGCGGCGATACCGGTGTTGACCTGCCGTCGGGACGGCGGCCGTGGGCGGGTGACCTCGACGAGCGTGTCCTCGACCCGGAAGTCGACGGAGTGGCCCGAATCCAGTTCGACCTCGGGTCTGATGTCGTTGCCCGCGTCGACGAGCAACTTGGCGACGTTGAACTCGCCCATCGTCGCCCGCATCCGCGAGAGGTCAAAGCCCTCGCTGGTCCCGAGTTTGCTCGCCATCGTGTAGCGGTAGTCGTCGAGTTCGCCGGTCGCGAGGAAGTCGTCGTAAAACGCCAGCCCGTCCGCCCGGTCGGCGTCCGGGAAGCCGCCGGCGTGATCTCGGAAGAACGTGCGGGTCGACTCCCGACCGTCCTTCGAGAGAAACACGGGCAGGAAGAAGTGAGCCAGCGTTTCGTACTCGGTGAGCCACGGGTCCTCGACCTCTAACTGGGCGAACAGTTCGCGCTGGACCCATTCGCTGATCTCGTCGGGCACCTCGTCGAACGTGTACTTCTCCGTCCGCCACAGCGTCTCCGGGGTCTCCGTGTTCCCGACCCAGTACGCGCGCTGGCCGTTCCAGCAAAACAGCGCGAGGTCGCCGTTATCCATCTCCAGTCGGCGCGCGGCCCACCCTTCCGGCGGGGCGAACCACGGACCGCTCATCGTCGCACCGAAGGTGTTCTGCAGCGGTGTCAGCAGATCCGTCCGCACCCGCTTCTCGCTCCATCGCTCGTTCGACTGTCGCAGACGTAAGGGACCAGCCACGGGTGCGTGTAGACGGTCAGCGGTCTTGGGCGTTCCGCCCTGTCAAAACGCCCCTGTTCGGACCGCTCGCCCGCTCTGTCAACCGTGTGGTACGGTTTCGGGGACCACCGTTACATTGATAGTCACTAACAGCCAAGTTTCACCGTGGTAACCTATGTCGATGGGAGCGTACGACGACGACGAACACGAACGCCGTGAACGCAAGAACAGCGAGGTCGATCTGTCGGAAGACGACGACCGGAGCACGTACCACGGGAGTGTCGACTACGACGGTGACGAGTCGACAGAAGAGTTGCTCGATCAGTTCAAGCAGATCAACTCTGACTGACGGCGGCCGTTCTCGACCGGTAGCGCAACAGCCCGACAGAGACGGCCGTCACGGCTGTGACGGCTATCACGTGGCCGACCAGCGCCGCGAGCAGCACCGGCTGGTTGAGCACAAACGGAACGAGCACGAGCTGGAGGACGCCAAAGCCCCATATCTCCAGATCGGCCCGGATGAACACCCGCGCCGTCTCGGGGTCGAACCGGTAGCGTGCCGACCGCCAGAGCCCGGTGACGCTGGCCCACCAGCCCGTGCCGATGCGGTAGCTCACATCCCAGAGGATGAGCAGCGTTAGATACACGACCAGCACCGGCGGTTCCGACCCGAACAGTTGGTCCAGCAGCGGCATCGAACTGACCTGCGGGTCGAAGACGAACAGGTGGGTGAGCAACGCCACGTACGCGAGGACGGACAACACGACCTCGACGTTCGAGGCGAACAACAGCGCGCGATAGGTCGGCGGCACGTCGATGCGGCGGATGAGCGTGCTGATACGGAGCATCTCCGCGCTCCCGATGGTGGCGACGAGCACGACGACCGTCCCGGCGATCGCGGCGCTCCAGACCCCGTAGTACCACGACAGGGCGACGATGGCGACCTCGAAGATGAGGAGCTGAATCGCCATCGCTGCCCACGTCGGCAGCCGAATCCCTGGCAGCGCGCCGATGATGCTCTCGTACACCCACGTCTCACCGTATTCGGGACGGGCGCTGTCGCCGCTCATCTGCCCGCACCACCCGTGGCCGCGGCCGCCTCTGCCGCTTCGCGACTCCGCGGCTCGCTGAGGGCCAGCTTGACCGCGTCTGCGAACGGCGTCAGGTCGACCGTGAACTGTGCCTGAGCGGCATCGGTGTCCGCGACCACTGGCGTCTTCAGTCCGTGGATGAGCGGTCGGGCGACGCTCGATGGCACGTCGGTCATGAGCGCGACCCAGTACGCCGATAGCTCCGGCGTCAACACCGGTATCGGCACGATCTTGGGCTCGCCGGTACCCATGACCCGGCCCGTTCGCTTCAGAATCTCCGCGTAGGTCAGCACTTCTGGCCCGCCGATTTCGTACGTCTCACAGGCTGTTTCGGGTGTGTCGAGCACATCGACCAGGTACGCGATGACGTCGTCGATAGCGATGGGATGACAGTCCGTGCGCACCCAACGCGGCGTGACCAGCACCGGCAGCCGCGTCGTTAGCTCGCGTATCATCCGAAAGCTGGCCGAGCCCGCGCCGATGATGATGGCCGCCCGGAACGTCGTCAGGTCGTACGCTCCATCCCGAAGAATAAATTCGACCTCCCGACGCGACCGGAGGTGCGCCGACAGCGTCTCGTCGTCCTCGCCGAGGCCACCGAGGTAGACGACCCTGTCGACGCCGGCCTCGTCGGCCGCCCGACGGAAGTTCCGCGCCGCGCGCCGGTCCCGCTCGGCGTAGTCGTCGCCCGCGCGCATCGAATGGACGAGGTAGTACGCGACGTCGACTCCGGCGAGGGCGGCGTCGAAACTGCCCGCGTCGAGCAGGTCACCCGCCGCTACGTCGACGCCGTCGGGCGGGGCGTACTCGCTCGGGTCGCGAACGAGTACGCGGACGCTGTGGCCGGCCGCGAGGAGCGCCGGGACGAGATGACCCCCGACGAACCCCGTCGCACCGGTCACGAGCACATGCATACCCTTCCTGCAGGACGGGACGGGGTTAAAACCGTGGCCTGTTCGTGTCGCACGTCAGGACTGTCGAACGAGCGGCTCGTACCAGTCGCGGTTGTCGCGGTACCAGTCGATGAACTTCGCGACGCCCTCCCGGATGGTGTGGTCCGGGTCGTAGCCGAGCAATTCCTCGGCGCGGTCGGTCGCGGCGTGGGTGTGTTCGGCGTCGGCGTCGTGGCGTTCCTCGTAGACCAGGTCGAGGTCCGGGTCGATCTGGTCGCGGATTTCCGTCGCGAGCGTCTTGATCTCGATGTTGTCCGTCGACCCGATGTTCACCGCTTTGCCGTCGGCGGCGTCCTCGTGCAGCAGCGTCATGTTCGCGTCGATGACGTCCTCGATGTAGGTGAAATCGCGCGTCTGCGTGCCGTCGCCGTAGATGACCGGCGGCTCGCCGTTGTGACACCGGGAGACGAAATTCGAGATCGCCATGTTCGGGCGCATCCGCGGGCCGTAGACGGTGAAATAGCGCAGCGCAACGGCGGGGAGGTCGTACACCTCGCTGTAGGCGCAGGCGTAGCGCTCGGCGGCCAGTTTCGACGCGCCGTAGGGCGAGACGGGCGTCGTGGGGTGTTGCTCGTCGTAGGGCAGGTACTGCGGCACGCCGTAGACGGAGGAGGAGGAGGCCATCACGAACCGCTCGATGCCCTCGTCGCGGCAGGCGTCGAGGAGGTTCAGCGTCCCGTCGACGTTGACCTCGTCGTACTTGCGGGGGTTCTTGACGCTCGGGCGGACGCCGGCCTGGGCGGCCTGGTGGTAGACGTAGTCGGCGTCGGCGACGAGGTCCGTCACCAGCTCCGCATCACGCACGTCGCCCTCGATGAACTCGTAGCTCCCGTCGCTGTTCCGGGCGGCCGCCTGTCCCGCTTCGACGTTGTGTTCCTTGATGTCCAGATCGTAGAACGGGTCGCGGTTGTCCAGCACGACCACGTCGTGGCTGTCGGCGGCGAACCGCTCTGCCAGGTGACCGCCGATGAACCCAGCGCCCCCTGTGACCAGTATTTGCATTATTTGGACGGTACCCATCGGACGACAAAAGTATGTCGAGAGTTAACCACGCTGAACTATTCGAAGGGGCCAGCTACCTTGAAGTGTATACAGTGCATAAAACTGGATAGTGGCCTCAAGAGCCTGCGACGGGTGCGATACGAACGTTTCGATAGCCGGCGGTATCGCCAACATCTGGTCGCAGGAATCCAGACCGACCGAGGGCATCGTCCTCGAACTCGGCGACGACACGGAGCATTTCCTCTGTTATGACTGCATCGACCGGTTGCCCGACGACCGGGACGTGACTGCGGCGGACGTGGCCGCGCTGTCCGCACAGGCCGACGACTGATCGTCGTTTCTTGCCTGGGTTACTGAGAACCGGACGCTGTCGCTTTTCGAGTAGTCTGATAAAACAAAGTGTCAGATGTGGTCGCCCGAAGGCGACCGGAAATCTGCCTTAGTTGCGGACGACGTTCGTCGCGCGGGGGCCTTTGTCGGCCTGTTCGATGTCGAATTCGATCTCCTCGCCTTCTTCGAGGTCAGGGCCGCCAACGTCTTCCATGTGGAAGAAAACGTCATCGTCCGCGTCCTCAGTCGAGATGAAACCGTAACCGCCTGTGTCGTTGAAGAAATCAACCTTACCGTTTGCCATTGCAAATATACGTACAGGGGGTATATGTATAAGAGTTCCGAGAGTATCAGTACCACGACCGTGTGCCTGTGAACACGACCCACTCCCCGTCATCTCGGCTAGCCGCCGACGCTCATCCAACGACAAGAAAGGTTTAGGCCGCCTCGTCCGTTGCTTTCTCGCGTGTACCCCGCGCGGATTACCGACGAGTTCCCGGCCCCCTCCTACCGGGGCAACCAGAAGCAGGCCCTCGCTGACATCCGTGCGGCCTTTGAGAGCGGCAAGGACGTGGTCCTCGTTCGCGCGCCGACCGGGAGCGGGAAGTCCCTGCTCGCTCGGGCTATCGCCGGCTGTGCCCGGACCGCGGGTGAGGCCGCCCCGGAACAGGTCGTCGACGCCTACTACACGACACCGCAGGTCTCCCAGCTGGACGACGTGGCCGAGGACGCCCTGCTCGAGGACCTCTGTGTCATCCGCGGGAAGAACAACTACGACTGCATCCTCCCCGGCGAGACGGACACGCCGGTGAACCAGGCCCCGTGCGTGCGCGAACGGAAGTTCGACTGCCAGGTCAAACACCGCTGTCCGTACTTCTCGGACCGCGCCATCGCCTCGAACCGCCGCATCGCCGCGATGACGCTGGCATACTTCATGCAGACCGCCGGCAGCGACGTGTTCGGGAAACGCGACGTGGTCGTCATCGACGAGGCCCACGGCCTGGGTGAGTGGGCCGAGATGTACGCCACCATCGACCTCTCGCCCGAGACCATCCCGATGTGGAACGACATCGACGTGCCCGACATCGGCGGGCTGGACGAGGCCGTCACCTTCACTGAACGGGTCGAACACCTCGCCGAGCGCCGGGTGAAGGAACTGCGGAACAAGGCGGAACTCACCGGCGACGAGGTGGCCGAACGTGACTCGCTGAACACGCTCCGGCAGGACCTCGGGTGGTTCCGCGAGGACTACACGGACACCGAGAGCGCGACGACGTGGGTCGTCGACCAGGCCGACGGCGAAAATGCCCCGGTGACAATCAAGCCGATGAACCCCGAGCGCTACCTCAAACACACCGTCTGGGACCGTGGCAACCGCTTCGCCCTGCTGTCGGCGACCATCCTCAACAAGGAGGCGTTCTGCGCGAACGTCGGTCTCGACCCCGGGAACGTCGCGCTCGTCGAAGTGGGCCACACCTTCCCCGTCGAGAACCGGCCGCTGTACGACGTGGCCCAGGGGAAGATGACCTTCGAGCACCGCGACGACACGCTACCGGACATCGCCCGCACCATCGTGCGCATCATGGCTCACCACCCCGACGAGAAGGGGCTGGTCCACTGCCACTCCTATGCTATCCAGGAGCAACTGAAGGAACTCCTCGACGACTTCGGGGTCGGCGCACGCGTCCGCACCCACGACAAGGAGGGCCGGGACGGGGCGCTCGCGGCGTGGAAGCGCAGCGACAACCCCGACGTGTTCCTCTCGGTGAAGATGGAGGAAGCCCTCGACCTGGAGGGCGACCTCTGTCGGTGGCAGGTGCTGTGCAAGGCCCCCTATCCAAACACCCGCGATTCCCGCGTCGCCCGACGCCTCGAAGACGACCAGTGGGGCTGGTACTACCGGACGGCACTGCGGACGGTCATCCAGGCCTGTGGCCGCGTCGTCCGCGCTCCTGACGACTATGGCGCGACCTATCTCGCGGACTCGTCACTGCTGGACCTCTTCGAGCGGGCCGACCACGACATGCCCGACTGGTTCCGCGCCCAGGTCGACCGCCTCTCCCAACCCGACCTGCCGCGGTTCGCGCCGGACCGGGCGCTTTCGGCGCTCAGTTCGGGGACCAAACGCCGGCACGACCGCTCGCGCTCGCGGTCCGGGGACGGCAACCACCCGCTGTCAGACGTGTGGGACTAGAAGAAGGCGAAGGCTAACCCGTAGACCACCGACGACCCGACCATCAGCCCGACCAGTATGATGGCGATAATCTGCTGTCTGTTCATGCCGTCCCCTTGACTACTCGCCTAATTAGGCGTTACGACCGTCTCTTCGGGGTGTGCTACTCGCTCTCCGACGTGGACTGCGTGCGTGAAGACGACCTACTCCACCCGAGCGTCGATAACGACGTGGGCGACACCCTCGCTGTACTCCTTGACGCGCCGGGTGTCCAGAATCTCGACGGCCCGGTCGGCTTCGCCGGCGGCCGCCTCCAGTCGCTCGACGGGGCGGTCGAACACGAGCGCGTCCGGCGTGGCCTCGTGCATGTGGAGGACGCCGCCGGGCGCGAGCGCGTCGAGCGCGCTGTCGAGGTACTCGTGGGAAGCGTCGGGCGGAGCCCGACTGTCCTCCGCGCGCGGCGCGGAGGCCTCGTAGTAGCCCATCACCACTCGGTCGGCCCGTCCCTCACTGACAAAGCCTGGCACAACGTCCCGACAATCAGCCCGATACGGGTGGACCCGCTCGTCCACATCGTTCAGCATGACGTTCTCGACCAGAAAGCGAAAGGCCGTGGGATTGCGCTCGACGGCGGTGACCTGCGCGCCGGCACGGGCCATCGGGAGCGTGAAGTAGCCGATGCCGGCGAACATGTCCAGCACCCGCTCGTCTGCCGCGACGATGTCGCCCATCCGCGCCCGCTCGGCCTTGTTGCCGGGCGAGAACATAACCTCGGCGAGGTCCATCGCGTAGCGCGTGCCGTGTTCGGTGTGGACCGTCTCAGTGTCGCCGTCGCCGGCGATGACTTCGACGCTGGGTTCGCGGTGCTCGCCGGAGATGCCGTGGCGGGCCAGCACCGTTTCGGCCTCGCCGTGGAGCGCCAGCAGCGCCTCGCCGACTTCCGCCGGCCGAGGGCTGTCGCCGATGTCGACCAGCACGACGGAGCCGAGGACGGCCCAGGAACTCGGCGCGGCAGCGATTTCTTCGTCGCTCCAGCCGCGCTCCAGGAGGTGGTCATCGAGCGTTCGGAGGCGGCGCTCGCCGACCTGCCGGACGATCTCCCGGAACTGCGTCTCCTGTGGCGGGGCAGTTACCGGGATGGCGACGCTGTCCTCGGTCCACTCGCTGACGCTTCTGGTATCGTCGTAGACGCCCTCGGCCCGTAAAGATTCGATAGCGACTTGCGAGCGAGGTTTGGCGACGACAGCGGCTAGCTGCTGGTCGTCCGTCTCGCCCGACTCGCGTCCGGCACCATCCTCACTCATCGGTATCCGTGTCGGCTCCCTCGGACGGGAGAATGTGCAACCCCGCGTGGCTCTTCAGCACCGGCACTTCGTTGGCGTCGGTGTCGAGGTAGTCCGGCCGCGGGACGGTCTTGCTCTCGAAGGTTTCGGGGTCTAACACCTGGACGGCGTTGTCGTCCTCGACGGCGACGAGAGTGGTCGTCTGGGCGTCTTCGCGGAATCCCAGCCGCCGGGCGTCGGGCGCTTCGCCGGCCTCGAAACTGGCCTCGTAGTCGTCGCCGGTCGCTAGCCGAACCCCTTTGAGGTTCCCCTGAACCGACCGGACCAGCACCGGCCCGTCGCCGTCCTCCGGATCGATTATCTCGCCCTGTCGGTACCTGGGCAGGCGGACAGCGTAGGTCATCCGGTACAGCTCCTGGCCGTCCTCGTCCTCGGAGATGAGTCGCCGCGAATCGGAGTAGGAGCCACCCAACTGGGCGGTGATGCGCTTGGCGATGCCCAGTCCCATCTGGTTGGTCGAGATCTTCATGTTCAACCCGTCGTCGACGGACTTCGTCTCGGTGATGAAGGCGTTGCGGTCGCCCGTCTCCTCGCGGGCGGCGATGTACTCTTCTGCGATCTCCTCGGCGCGCTCGCGTTCTTCGTCGGTCGGGTCGCGGCCATCGGCCCGTACCTGAACGATGCTGGCGAAGGAGCCGCCAGCGATTTTCCCGCAGCGCTTGCAGGTCTGCCGGGAGATGCGGACGGGGACGGTGACTTCCTCGGTGACCGGCGTCCCGCGGATGACGCCGGAGAACTCCGCGTGCATCCGGATGTTGTTCTTGTCGAGTTGCTCGGGGGCGACCTGCCAGGCGACCGACTGGGCGTCGACGTGGATACCGAGCGCCTCGCTGACCTGTTCGACGGCGATGTCGGTGTAGTCCTCCGCGCCGATGTCGACCCAGCGGTTTCCCTTGTGGACCGCGCCGCACCGCGAACAGACCCGAACCTGGATGGTGTCGGGGGCGTCCACCAGGTCGAACTCCTCGAAGTAGCAGGCGTCACAGAGGACGTGCTCGGAGTTGCGCTGGCCGCCGGCTCCAGCCAGCTCCGGGCGCTCGTCGGTGCCCTCCGGTATCTCGTCACCGCAGCGTGGACAGAACTCTCCCGACCGGCTCATTACCGGTCTTACTGTACTGAACTGTTTAAGCCGTGTGTTCCGCCGCCGCGGCAGGACGCCGTCGGCAGGTCCAGCACTGCTCCCAAGCGCTCACTCACCCGTGAGGGTCGGCGCTGCAATGTCGGCGTCGACGGCCTCACGCCAGTCGTATTCCGGCTCCCAGTCCAACAGGCCCTGCGCTTTCGCAGTTGAGAGCGCCGACTGGTCGTCGTCCAGTTCACACTCTGCGGGAAGCTCACCCCACTGCTCTTCCACGAGGTCAGCCGTCGGCCGGCCGACGTAGTTCTCGGCGGCGGCGACGTTGAACGCTTCGTGACCGCCGATGTCGGCATCGAGCGCCGCCGCGACAGCTGTCGCCACGTCGCGTACATCGACATACGACCAGCAGTTACCGGTGCCGCCGGCGAGGTCCCCCGTGGCCACGTCCCGGCAGTTGTACTCGCCGGGGTACTGAATCCACGACGGCCGTATCGACGCCACGTCAACGCCGTCGCGCCGGGCGACCATCTTCGCCACCTCTTCGCCGGCGACCTTCGACGTGCCGTACGGGTCCTCCGGCGCAGTCGGATGTGCCTCGTCTATCGGGAGATACGCCGGGAGCGGCGTCTCCTCGGCGAAGGCCAGTCCGTAGGCGCTCTCCGAGGACGCCCAGACGACGTCCGCGCCGGCCCGACCCGCCGCGTCGACGACGTTGTACGTCGCGGAAACGTTGGTGTCGAACACTCGCGTGCCCGCGTGGCGCTCCGGCGCCGGCAACGCGGCCCAGTGGACGACGGCGTCCGGCTCGATCTCGCTGAACAGGTCACGGACCTCGACGCCCTCAGTCACGTCGACGGCTTTGAAATCGATGTGCTCCCGCGTCGGGATTTCCCAGCCCGGGTGGTCCAGGTCCACGCAGACGACGTGGTACTCGCCGGCGAGGTGGTCACAGATCCAGCGCCCGGAACGTCCGCGCCCGCCAGTGACGACGACAGTGTCGGTCATGCATCCGGTTGTTGCCCCGAGAGTAAATGTGTGTGGACCATTCGCTGACAGTCCCTGGCCCTGCCGTGTGGTGCTTTCGCACGATAGCGAGGTTTTAGAGTGTCGACCGTCTATCACTGGGTATGGAGTGGCAAACAGACTGGGGGCTCCGTGGCCGGATGGTCCTGACGATGTTCCTGCTGTTCGCGCTATACATCGTCTTTCTCGGAGCGCTCACGCTGTATTTCGAGAACCTCGCGCTCATTGTGGTCGTCATGGGACTGTTCCTGGGCGCGCAGTTCTTCTTCAGCGACAAGCTCGCCCTGTACTCGATGGGGGCCCGGACGGTCGAACCGGAAGAGTACCCCGAACTCCACCGAACTGTCGACCGCCTGGCTCAGCAGGCCGACCTTCCGAAGCCGAAGGTCGCCGTCGCCGACTCTCGGGTGCCCAACGCCTTCGCCACCGGCCGGTCGAAAGACAGCTCGGCCGTCTGCGTGACGACCGGCATCATGAACACGCTGGACCAGGATGAACTGGAGGGCGTCATCGCCCACGAACTGGCCCACATCAAGAACCGCGACGTGATGGTGATGACCATCGCGTCGTTCCTCTCGACGATTGCCTTCCTCATCGTCCGATGGGGCTGGCTGTTCAGCGGCGGCCGCGAACGCGGCGGCCAGCAGGTGCCCGTCATCGTCGCCATCCTCATCTCGCTGGTCGTCTGGATCGTCTCGTTCCTCCTGATCCGGACGCTCAGCCGCTACCGCGAGTACGCCGCCGACCGCGGCGGCGCGATGATTACCGGCAAACCCGCCGCCCTCGCGAACGCGCTGATGAAAATCGACGGCCGGATGGACAAAGTTCCTAAAGAGGACATGCGCGACCAGGCGGAGATGAACGCCTTCTTCATCATCCCGATTAACGTCGGGTGGATTGGCCGACTGTTCAGCACCCACCCCTCGACGGAGAAGCGGATCGACCGCCTGCAGGACCTCGAACGCGAACTCGAAGGCCGCTAGTAGCGGTTGATTCTCTCACTGCCGTCTATGAAGTAGTACGTCTTCTCGTGGTCGCTACTGCGCAGAGCCAGAAAGCCCCGAGACGCTGGACTTCTGCGACTCGCTGCGCGCTTCGCTCATTCCATTCGCTCCAGTGCTTACGTCGTCTCGTACGCCCAGCGTCTCGCCCCTTTCAGTCCCACCCGTTTCGGCTGCTCAATCAGCTACAGGTCGGGGCTTTCTGGTTTTTCTACTACCTGTTCCTGAATCTGACTCCTCCCGCTAGAGACACAAACCACCTTGGTCCCCGGCCCGTAGAGGCTCGCATATGGGATTGCTCGACGGACTCAAGAGCGTCCTCGGGGTGAAAGCCGAGGCCGACGCGACACGCGACGCCGACCCCGACGATCTGTTCGGAATGAGTACCGCCTACATCACGATGGAGGCCGATCTGGGGTACGAACCAACCGGTGAGGCGGCGCTGTGTTTCGCTGACGTCGACAGCACGGACTTCCAGGACGCTGTCGACGAGGTGGAATCCATTCTCGACGCCGGGATGGTCGAGACGGGGACGCGGGCGACCTTCGAGACCGACGACCACGGCTACCAGTGGGTCGTGCTGCACGACGACGACTTCGAGGACCTGCTCACGTCGATCCACTTCGCCGCGGACACGCTCGTCGAGCGGCGCTACGGGTCGCGCCTGCTCGCGGCGCTGTTCGCGTTCGAGCACGCGCGCGACGACCAGACCGTCTACTGGGTGTACTCCTTCCGCCGGGGCGCGTACTACCCGTTCGCACCGGACCCCCACGACAGCCACGAGCGGGACACCTCCGCGGAGTTCAAACTGGACAGCAATCTCAGCGACGAGATCACCGTCGAGGACGACAAGGAGTACTGGTATCCGCTGTGGCCGGACCGCCCCGGCTACCACCCCTGGGAGTGAGATGCCCGACGGCGGCGTCGCTATCGGCGACCACATCCGGCCGACCGAGGCCGGCCGCGACAGCCGCGTTCCCGACGGCGTCTACCGCGTCGTCGGCACGAGCGAGGACGCGCTGACGCTGCTACTGGTCGGCGACGCGGCCGGCCGTCGCGTCCACACCGGCGAGGTGGTGACAGTCGCCCGCGGGGACCTCGACGCGTTCGAACCTGCCGAGAACCCGGACGTGAGTCGCCCGCTTGCCACACGCGTCATCTCACAGTTTGACGGCCTCCGGTGGTCGCTGTGGCTGCTCGGGCAATCGGTCCGGTCCAGACCGGTTCCCGGCGCGATTGCCATCGCCCTCCTCCTCGTCGGTGCGTTCGGCGGGGGGATACTGCCGGTGTCCGAGACGGCGCTGACCGGGCTCGTTCTGCTGGGCACGCTTCTGCTCATCTACCTCGCTCGGAAAGGGCCGACCTGACACCCCGTTCCCGCCACGCTCCGCCACCCTTCACTTCTAAAGCTCCCGATTCCGTTTCGAACCACCCCACTTCCGTCCCGCACTTTCACTTTCACTTTGGTGTTAACGAGGCTTTATACCCCCGGACGCACAAGGCACGTCCATGTCCGCAAGTGAGGACCTCGAAGAGCTGCCGGGTGTCGGTCCGGCGACAGCAGAGAAACTCGAAGAGAACGGCTACGACTCCTACCAGGGGATTGCGGTCGCCTCTCCCGGCGAACTGTCGAACACGGCCGACATCGGCGAATCGTCGGCGGCCGACATCATCAACGCCGCCCGCGAAGCGGCCGACATCGGCGGCTTCGAAACCGGGTCGACGGTGCTCGAACGCCGCGAGCAGATCGGCAAGCTTTCCTGGGGCGTCGACGAGGTTGACGATCTGCTAGGCGGCGGCGTCGAGACCCAGTCCATCACCGAGGTGTACGGCGAGTTCGGGGCCGGCAAGTCCCAGGTGACCCACCAGCTATCGGTCAACGTCCAGCTGCCGGCCGAACACGGCGGGCTGGAGGGCAGCGCTATCTTCGTCGACTCCGAGGACACGTTCCGTCCCGAGCGTATCGAACAGATGGTCAAAGGCCTCGACGACGAGGTTCTGGCAGACACGCTGGTCCTCCACGGCATCGTCGAGGACGAGGCCGACGCGGACCCCACCGACGAAGACCTGCTCGATGACCTCGTCGCTTCCGTACTGGAGAAGATCCACGTCGCGAAAGCGTTCAACTCCAACCACCAGATCCTCCTGGCCGAGAAAGCCCAGGAGATCGCCAGCGAGAGCCAGGACGAGGAGTTCCCCGTCCGCTTGCTCGCCGTCGACTCGCTAACCGCCCACTTCCGCGCCGAGTACGTCGGCCGTGGCGAACTCGCCGACCGCCAGCAGAAGCTCAACAAGCACCTCCACGACCTGATGCGGGTTGGCGACCTCAACAACACCGCCGTCGTCGTCACGAACCAGGTCGCCTCTAACCCCGACTCCTTCTTCGGCGACCCGACCCAGCCCATCGGTGGCAACATCCTCGGCCACACGTCGACGTTCCGAATGTACCTCCGCAAGTCCAAGGGGAACAAGCGCATCGTCAAACTCGTCGACGCGCCGAACCTCCCGGACGGTGAGGGCGTCATGCGCGTCGAAGAGGACGGCCTGCTGAACGAGTAGTCTGAATTCGCCGGGGCGGCCGTCGCCCACTGTCTTTTGCGTCGGTTCCTGCTATCGCGCTCCAATTTGTCCCGACTACAATGTGAATTGCTCCCGCAACACGACCCCTCTGTTTCACCTCGAACCCGCTCCCGTCCGGCGTCTTGCGGCCGTCTGACGGACCGGAGTGAATGTGAAACTTCACCAGCCTAACCGCCCGACGGCGATACATCTCCTATCGAAACGGAGGGGTAGCGGCCGAGAACTGGCAGACGGCTGTCTGGTTGTCGATGCTTTTTGAGGGGCAGTTGCCGACTGGAGATTTCGAGTCTATCCGTCGGCGCTCGAACGCTGACGATTACGCCGTACTAGAACGCAAAACGCAGTTCGCTGTGGCGGAATCAGTCGCCCGCCGACTTCATGCCCGTCTCTTCGAGGTCCGCACCGCCGACCGACGAGCGCAGGGCGTCCATCCCGTCGTCGCGGTCGATGCCGAAGTTGTCCCGGTACAGTTCCTGTACGCGGTCGTACTCCTCGTCGCTGAGCGGCGGCGTGTCGGGCGCGCCGGCCCACTCGTCGATGTCGGCGTTCGTCCGGAACGTCGGGGTGACCGACGCCACTTCGTCGTTGTAGAGGAGCCACTGGATGGCAGCCTGCCCCATCGTCCGTGCCCCATCACGCTCGAGGAACCGGATCTCCTCGACCTTCTCCCAGCCGGTCTCGTACCACTCGCTCGGCCGGTGGGAGCGGTGATCGCCCTTGCCGAGTTCCGTCTCGGGGGTCACCTGCTCGTTCAGCAGCCCCGAGGAGTGAGGGACGCGAGCCAGAATCGACGTGTCGGCGTTTTGCTCGCGGATGGTGTCGATGAAGTGCTGACCGGGGGTCTGCTCGAAGAGGTTGAAGACGGTCTGGAGCGCGTCGAACTCGTTGGCGACCGCGGCGTCGCCCTCGGCGAGCCAGCCGATAGAGGGGCCGAGCGCCCAGCCGATAGCGTCGACTTTGCCTTCCTCGCGGAGTTCGTCCAGCGCCTCCAGCACGTCCTCGTCGACCTCGTCGACGTTGGCGTTGTGGAGCATCAGCAGTTCGACGTGGTCCATGCCGAGGCGGTCGAGCGAGCGGTCAAAGGCAGTGTGAACCCACTCGGGCGTGACTTTCTTCGGGAGTTCGCCGTGACCGGCCTGTGGGTTGTTGTAGAAGTCGTAGCCGATCTTCGTCGAGACGGTGACCTCGTCGCGGTGTTCCGCCAGCGCCTCACCGATGATCTCCTCGCTGTCGCCGTGGCCGTACACGTCGCCGGTGTCGAAGAACGTCACGTCCTGGTCGAGCGCGTGCTGGACCATGTCGACGGCGTCCTCGCGAGTGCGGTCGCCCCACCAGTCCGTGCCGACGACCCAGGCACCGAACCCGACTTCCGAGACCTCGACGCCGGAGTTTCCGAGTGTCGCGTATTCCATATCCGCCATAGCGGCGCTGTCCACTTAGCCGTCTTGGTTTGCGGTGTCGGACCGCGTCCGAATCCGGAGCTCGGGGATGGCGATGTCATCAAGCAGTTCGACCGTGCCGTACTCGCGGCGGACCCACCAGTACAGCGCGGCCCCGCCGGCGCCGAGCAACGGGAGGGCGATGAGGCCCCCTTCGGGGCCGAACTCTCCGCCGGTGACCAGTGCGGGGCCGGTCGTGTCAGTCGAGAGCAGGGCGACGCCCATCCGGAGGCCACTGACGGGGAAGCCAAACAGCGCGAGCGTGTAGTTCCAGGCGACGTGGAAGCCGCTGGCGAGTCCGAGTCGTCCGGTCAGAACGTAACACGCGCCGAGCAGGAGGCCGTAGAGGGTGATGTTGGCCACGCTGAGCAGCGACGCGCCGGGGTTCGTCCAGTGGAGGAAGCCGAACAGCGCGCCCGTCAGTGCCGTTGCGGCGATGACCGCGCGCCGCTTGCCGACCCAACCGGCGAGACCCTCGGCCGCGTTCGTCAGGAGATAGCCGCGGACGAGCACCTCTTCGGCGGTCGCCTGCACGAGGAAGAACGCCCCCAGAACGAGGACGGCAACTGGCGGTCCGAACGCGGTCAGAGGAAGCACCCCGCTGTCGACAGTCGCGAGCGCGATACTGACCTCCACGAACCCCGCGGCCAGTTCGACGAGCAGAACCAGTGCCGGGAGCCCGATGCCAAGCACAAGGCCGAAGACGGCATCGCGCCACCACTGCCGGTCGAACCCCAGTCCGTAGTCACCGAGCGTCCGTCGGTCCAGCAGATAGCCGATACCGACTGCGACGGCCGTTGCGGCGGCGAAGACGCTGACTTGCCGACCGACGACGAACGCCGGCCCGGAGAGGTTCGCCACCTCCTGCAGTAGTCCCACAAGCCCAGCGACGACGATGAGGCCGAACCCGGTGAGGAACACCCAGACCGTGACCCGCCACGGCGCTCGCAGCCGGCGCTCCGCGGGATTGACAATGTAGCGCCGTATCTCCATGATGAAGTCCGACCTGACCATGTCATCGCCTGGAACGGCGGCGTCTTAACTGTGGCTTGCTCGCCGAACTCAGTGTCACACGGTGTCGTGACACGGGTGTTACTGGGTGGGTTTCACGTAACGGAAACCCCTATCTGCCCGCGAAGCTACGTACTCGACATGACGAAGCGTCACGTGTCGCTGCCACCGCTCGCCGAAGAGGGGCTCAGGGCGTTTATCGACGAGGTCGACGAACGCCTCTCCGGTGACGAGGACACCTGCGACGTTGTCACTGACGTGCTGGTCGACCTCCACGGCGACCGGGACGCCTACGAGCGCTGGCAGGACGGCGCGGATATCTCCCCGGCTGAGCGGGTCCGACTTCAGGGCTATGACCCCTGTAACACGACCCTCGAAAGCGAGTACTACGCCGAGAAAGACGAGGAGCGGTTCAAACGCTCGAAACACCTCCAGTGGCTCTGGCGGCAGTTCGACGCGACGCCGATGGCGGACAACGTCGAGTTCGCGCTCCGGTTCCGTCGGATGCTCGCCGACCACCTCTTCGAGTCCTGCGGCGAGGGCTGTCGCTTCTTCAAGGGCATCAGTTTCACCTACGGCCACAACATCGAGGTCGGCGACAACGTCGTCGTCCACGACGACGTCCACCTGGATGACCGCGGGAAACTCACTATTGGCGACCGCGTCTCCATCTCCGACGACACCCACATCTACAGCCACGACCACGACGCCGTCGACCAGACCCACGTCGACAACTACCACACCATCATCGAGGACGACGTGCGCCTGACCTACGACTCGATGGTCCGGGCCGGCGTCAAGATAGGGGAAAACGCCATCCTCGGCGCGAAATCCATCGCCGGCAAGGACATCCCCGCCCATCACATCGCCGCCGGCACACCGGCGAAGTCCCTGACGGTCAAGGACGGCTGGGAGTCCGTCGCGGACCCGATCGAGGGGGCGAACGTCGACCGCCGTGCCGAGCGGCAACTGTCCGTTGACCTGCCTGATAATCTGGAACAGTTCGACGAGTTCCAGCGCGACCTTTCACCGCCGGACCGCGAGTAGTCGCAGCGCCGCGTCGTCACTCCTTTTGTTGCGCCCGCCGACGATCACGTATGCAAAGCGTCGCGATCAACGTCGGAGCGAACACGAACGAGCCCGGCTTTCGCGGTCCGTTGTTTCCCGACGGCTCCTTCGAGTACATCCCGATTCCCGAGTCGAAACCGACCAGCGAGCCCGTGCCGACCTACGGCGACCTCGACCTGGGGACCGACGTTTCCGGGGTGGCCGATCAGCCGGTCCACTTCGACCCGGAGTTCCCGGAGGCTGGCGGCGAACGCTACACGTACGGGGACGAACACGGCGTGAAAGCGGGCCCGCTCTCGGACCTGTCGGCCGGTGACTACCTGTTTTTCTACGCGACGCTGTCGATGGCCGACGAGTGCCCGGCCTGGGCGTCACCGGAGTGGGGTGCCCACGTCATCGGTCACTTCCGACTTGCCCGCGACGCGGTGTCCGGTGAGGCGTACCGCAACCTCCCGTCCGAGGAACAGGCCCAGTTTGCCTCGAACGCCCACGTGAAACGCGACCCCTTCGACGCTCGCGTTCTCATTCGCGGCAACGCCGCCGGATCGCAACTGTACGACACAGTCGTCCCGCTGTCGGCACCGAGCGGCGGCACGGACGCGAACGAACTGGTCACCGACCTGTCGTCCGACTCGGGGAAGGGACCGTGGTGGCGACGGCCGATGCGGTTCGACGAAGTCGGTACAGAGCGGCTGCTCGAACTGGCTGATAGCCACCCCAGCGCCCTCGAACACTGACGCAGCCGAATGAGTTATCACCGGTGAAAATAGAAGGTGAAAGCATATGTCCAGACGGACTCAGGTAGCTGATATGCGTCTCTCTAGCGGGGTCCCCGGTTTCGACGAACTCATTGAGGGGGGGCTGCTCCCGAATCGGCTCTACGTGGTCAGTGGCCCGCCGGGCAGCGGGAAGACCACGTTCTGTTCACAGTTCATTACGCAAGGCGTCAAGGAGGGCGAGACGTGCCTGTACGTGACGATGCACGAGACCAAGTCGGAGCTCATGCAGGACATGGCCGGCTACGAGTTCGGCTTCGACCGGGCCATGCAGTCTGACGCCATCCAGTTCCTCAATCTCGTCACCGAGAGCGGGAAACGAACGATCACGCAGTTCGGCAGCGAGGGCGGCCTGACGAACCGGCTCGTCGCCTACATCAGACAGAATGACATCCAGCGGGTCGTCATCGACTCGACGATGCTGTTGCAGCACTTCATGAACGACGTCGAAGACGAGATCACGGGCTTCCTCTCCGCGCTGAAACAGACGGACGCGACGACGTTGCTCATCTCTGAGATGACCGACCCGTCCTCCTACAGCGACGAACACTACCTCGCCCACGGCGTCGTCTTCTTCCACAACTTCCTCGAAAACGGGAGCATGACCCGCGGCGTCCAGGTCATCAAGATGCGGGGCACCGCCATCGACTGTGACATCCGGGAAATCTCCTTCTCTGACGCCGGACTGCAGGTCCACGCTGATCGGAAAGTGGAGACATGAGCCGCTACGAGCGCGAGTTCGGGACCGATTGGGAAACCCTCGACAAGGACGAGGCGACCGACCGGGCCTACGCCATCGGTGTCGCCGAGCGCCTCGGGGAGTACAACCGCGAGGAGCTGGAAGCCATCTACGCCGAGATGAACTCGGCGTACCACAAGAGCATGGTCGAACTCGCGTACGACGAAGGGCGCAACGAAGCGAAGGAAGCGGCGGAGACGACCAGCGCCGACCGGGACGCCCTCTGGGCCGACCTGATCAACGGCGAGAAGACGTACATCGACGAAGACGACGTACCGACCGGCGGCCGCGACGGTCTGCCGTCGGCGCTCGACTCCTCGGAACTGCTGGACAGGCAGTCAGTCGACAGTACTGATGCCGTCGACAAGCCGGACTTTCTCGATAGGTAGCCGCTCCGGTGCGTATGTATTCATCGTCCCCGACAGCGCTGTCGCTCGTCTGTGTAAAAAACGAAGGGAGACGGGAAACCCGTCCAGAGCTGGGTGACCGTGTGCGGGGCGCGGTCAGCCGAAAGTGGCCGACAGGGCCGTTAGAAGGAGACTTCGTCAGGCCCGTCTTCGCCCATGCAGATCGGGTCGCGGTCGGAGTAGCCCTTCCGGCCGATGGCCTTGCTCGAGACGCCCGAGAACGCCGCGAACTCGGCGTCTTCCGCGCTCTCGAAGGTTTCCGGGGCCGACCGGCTCAGCGCGTCGCCCAGCCGTTCGGTGCCGTTTGGCAGTTCGAGCTCCATGTCGCCGTCGCCCTCGATGATTTCTTCGGCGGAAACCGGGTAGTCGTACGATTGGAAGGCGTCCGTTGCGTTGCTTAGCATTCGCATATCTCGAGAAAGTTCATGGTCGATAATAAACCTTCACTATAGATAATCATAATATCCCTTAATGCGTATAAGGCACTCACGTGCCGTGTGCCCGCGACACATGCATCCATCAGAAGCGGCTTCCTGCTGGGGGCTGTGGGAGTCATATGGTCGTCGCTGACTTGCACGTACACACGATCCGCTCCGACGGGACGCTCTCCTTCGACGAAGTCCCGGCCGCCGCGAGACGGGCGGGCGTCGAGGTTGTCGCCGTCACGGACCACGACCGCCTCCAGCCGCGGCTCGACGGCCCCGTCACCGAACGGGACGGTGTGACGCTTCTCCACGGTATCGAACTCCGCGTCGAAACCGAGACCCAGCGACTGGACCTGCTGGGCTACGGCGTCGACCCGACCGACGAGCTCCGGGCCGAATGTGAGCGCATCCAGCGCAACCGACGCGAGCGCGGCGCGCGCATCATCGATTGTGTCGAGGACCGTCTGGGCGTCTCGCTGCCCGTCGAACCGCGCGACGGCCTGGGTCGCCCCCACATCGCCCGTGCAGTCGCCGAGGTGTCGGACCACACCTTCCAGTCCGCGTTCGACGAACTCATCGGTGGCGACTGTCCCTGCTACGTCGCCCGGGAGGTCCCGTCCTTCGAGCGCGGCTGTGCAGTCCTCTCGGACGCGTGCGGGCTGGTCGGCCTCGCCCACCCGTTCAGATACCCCGATACGGCGGCCGCACTCTCCCGATGTGGCTCGCTCGATGCCGTCGAACGATGGTACCCGTACGGCCGTACGGTCGACGACAGCCTCGTCGACGACGCTATCGGGCGATACGACCTCGTGCCGACGGGCGGTAGCGACGCTCACGGCGAGACGCTGGGTAGCACCGGCCTGGACGCCGACGCCTGGGACCAGGTCCAAACAGCCCTCAGCGTCTGACAACCGGCAGACGGAACCCGAGGGTTCAATGTCGTCCGGGACTAGCATTCAGGTATGCAGTGTCACTACTGCGACCGTGAAGCTGACATCGCCGTCGAGAACGACGGCGTCAAGGTCGGTGTCTGCAAGACACATTTCCGTGAACAGATGGCGGAACTGGAAGACGCCGACTGGCTCGAAGACCTCGACGAAGAACTCGATATCGACCGACGCGAGTGATCGCCGCTCCGTTTCTCTGCTTCTGCCGTGGCGGAACTCCCAGTGCCACCGCTGTCGCCCGGTCTGACTAACGGTTAAGGACTGGCCGCCTGTATATGGCAACTATGGAAAAAGTCAGTCTCGACGCCGTCGAGTCGCGAATGGGGCCGGCGTCAGTCAAGCGGGCGCTCGCCGGTCCGCTCGGCACCGACGACATCGCGCTGAACTACTACGAACTGGCACCGGGCGAGTCCTTCGGCTTCGGCTACCACCGCCACCCGGACCAGGAGGAGGTGTTTCTCGTCCAGTCGGGCACAGCGACGTTCGAGACGGAGGACGGCGACGTGCGCGTTGGCGCCGGCGAGGCCATCCGCTTTGCCCCAGGGGAGTGGCAACGCGGCCACAACGAGGGCGACGAGCGTGTCGTTGCGCTTGCGCTCGGCGCACCACAGGAGATGGGCGACACGGACATGCTTCGGCACTGCGAGGAGTGTGACGGTCGCACGCACAACTACGTCGAGATGACGGACGACCGGGACGCACTCGTCACACGCTGTGAGGAATGTGACGCCGAGACCGGCCGGTTCACCTGACCGTCAGAAGGTACTTCGACGGCTTAGTCATCGGAAGCAGCGGCGGTGCCGGTCGCGTCACCAGTCTGACGCGCGGCGAACTCGGTGAAGTTGTCGAACAGTCGCTTGGCCTCGCAGGCGGCGCGGTAGTTCTCCTCGGTGACGCCGTCCAGCACCGCCTCGATGCGCTCGTCGGAGAGCTGGTCGTCCTTGCCCTTCGTCACGGTCTCGGCTGTCTCGGGGTCGTACTCGGGGTGGAACTGCACCGAGAAGACGTTCCCCTTCCGGAACCCGTGGACGCCGTAGTCGTTCTCGGCGAACGTGGTCGCGCCCGGCGGCACTTCGGCGACGCGGTCCGAATGCGTCGTGAAGACGGTGAAAGACTCATCGACGCCGGCGAGCAGTTCGTTCTCGCCGTCGTGTTCGACCGTCCGATAGCCGATCTCGTACTCGCCCATCGGCTCGACAGTCCCGCCGAGTGCGTGCGCGAGCAGTTGGTGGCCGAAACAGACGCCCAGGAACGCGATGTCGCGGTCAATTGCGTCCCTGGCCCAGGATTCGAGGTCCCGGATCCAGGGCTCGTCCCAGTAGACGGACGCGCGACTGCCAGTGACCAGACAGCCATCGAACGCGAAGGAGTCGGGCAGTTCGCGCTCGGTCACGTCGTATTCCACGAGGTCGGCGTCGAGTTCCCGCCGGAAGTTCCGGCGGTTGTCATCGCCGTCGTGGGCCGCGTTCAGCAGGGCGATTCGTGGCCTCATTACCAGTACGCAACGGCTCAAATCGTAAAAACATGCGTACCGACGGCAGTGATTGCCGCTCGCAGTGACGGGGACGCCGGCGTCAGTGCGACTGGGGGTTCAGCGGTCGCCGAGAACTATCGGATCTTCAGAACTGTCTCGCTGCGGGCCGTCGACTACGATATGCGCGTTACGTCCGGTCCGCTTCCGGGTTGTTCGTCCGCCGATAGGAGCCGACCATTTTCCACAGCGTGTCGTTGAGGTCGTCGTTGCCGGTTTCGCTCTCGATCTGGCGGTACAGGTTTTCCGAGACTTCGATACGAGGCATCGAGTGTGTATAGAGAGTGGGAGTAAATAAATCTCCGCTGACACGGAATCGAGTAAAAGCTTCAACGCGCCCTTCTAGGGGCCGTATAACCATTTGGCCCCGAAGAAGACGAACCAGGCCATCCAGATGCAGAAGATGACCAGCCACGTCCCGTACTGGACCGTCGGGTCCGGCACCAGGACGTACGCTACGACAAGCAAAGCGGCAATGCTCGCCGCGGCCGTGGCGTCCCAGCGGTCCAGTGCGGGCGGTGTGACCATCGGAGGCTACTGCGAGATGCCGTAGGTGTGATCGTCCCAGTCGTTGACGCCGGTGTCGTAGACCGCCTGCTCGCGGTCGATGGCGTCGATGCGCTCGCGGTCGGCGGCGTCGAGTTCCCAGTCGAACAGTTCGAGGTTCTGCCGGACGTGTTCGGGCGAGGAAGACTTCGGTAGAACCACCACGTCGTTCTCGACCGCCCACTTCAGGATGACCTGGGCCGGCGACTTGTCGTATTTCTCGGCCAGGTCCTGAATGACGTCGTCGGCGAACACCTCGGTCCGACCCAGCGGCGCGGCCGCCTCGACGACGGTGTCGGTGTCGCGGCAGAACTCGACGATCCGGTCCTGGGTGTTCCAGGGGTGGTACTCGATCTGATTGACGGCGATGGGCACGTCGGCGACGTGCTGGGCGGCCCCGAGCTGGTACGCGCTGAAGTTCGAGACGCCGACGTTGCGGACCTTCCCCTGGTCGTGGAGCGTCGCCATCGCGTCCATCGTCTCGCGGATGGAGGTCGCGGGGTTGGGCCAGTGGACGAGATACAGGTCGAGATAGTCGGTTCCGAGGCGGTCGAGGGACCCCTCGCAGGCTTCGATGACGGACTCGTAGTCGAGGTGCTTCGGCAGCACCTTCGACGTGAGGAACACGTCCTCACGGTCGTAATCGGCCAGGGCCTCGCCGATCTCCGCTTCGCTCTTGTAACCCTCGGCGGTGTCGACGTGGGCGTAGCCCGCGTCGAGCCCGGCTCGAACGGACTCCTGAACCGTGTCGCCGTCGATGTCCCACGTCCCGACGCCGACCATCGGTAGTTCGTCGCCACTCGGTAACGTCACTGTTGGGGGTGTCACAGTACGTGCCTCACTCGCCGCAGTCAAAACCGTTTCGCGCTCGTCGTATCACGGCACACGCCCGGTTTGGGTCTCACTCGCGACTGGCGATGCCGACCGGCTCTCCGGTGTCTGCGCTCCGGGCCAGCGCATCCATCGCGCGCATGTTCCCCAGCGTCTCGGTGCGGTCGATGGGCGGCGTTTTTCCGCTCTCAACGGCGTCAGCGAACGCCTCGATCTGCAACTGGTAGTGGTCCACCGGGTCGAACGTCTCGGTGACTTCGCGGCCGTCGACGCTGTAGGTCAGCGAGACGGACTGGTCGTGTTCCGGGCCGAAGCAGTTCGGCGCTTCGAGCCAGCCGTCGTCGGTCTCGACCCGGTAGTAGTCCCGGTCCGGCCCGTCGAACCCACAGGAAACCGAGGCGACGCGCCCGTCGTCGTACGAGAGGACGCCGCTGAGGTTCGTATCCACGCCGCTGTCCCGGGAGTCCCGGATGTGAGCGAACGCGCGGTCCGGCTCGCCGAGGAAACCCCGGGCCGCGCTGACGGCGTAACAGCCCACGTCCATCAGGCTCCCGCCGGCCAGTTCCGGGTCCAGCCGAATGTCGTCGGGGTCAGCGAGCGGGAACTTGAACGACGCCTGGACGGTGTGAATCTCGCCCAGTTCGTTTTCGACGATTTCCCTGGCGCGCCGAGTCCGCGGATGGAACTGGTACATGAACGCTTCCATCAGCGCGACGCCCTGGTCGGCGCAGTAGTCGTAGAGATCCGCCGCCTCGGCGGCGTCGACCGCCAGCGGCTTCTCACAGAGCACGTCGAGGTCGTGGTCGGCCGCTCGCTGGCTCCACTCGGCGTGGAGCGCGTTCGGGAGCGGGTTGTAGACCGCATCGATGTCCGCCTCGGCGAACATCGTCTCGTAGTCGCCGAACGCGCTGTCAATATCGAGGGCATCGGCCACCTCGCTGGCACGGTCCCGGGACCGGGAGCTGATTGCCGTGACCGTGTGATCCGACTTCTGGATGCCCGGAATCACGTCTTCGCGCGCGATTTTCGCTGTTGAGATGACACCAAAGCGCATACCCTTACCCGACTCCCCTCCAATAAACAATTACCGACCGTTCGGCGCTGGCTCGATACTGGCTCCCTGTTCGGATGCGGCGGCCAGTTCACCCGCTGACGGGTCGCGTCTGTCGGGCACGAGTTCGGTTGCCACTTCGCGAGCGCGCTCGAAGTGGGTCTCCGCGTCTTCGCATGCGGTCGCGGGAGCCCCTCGTTCCGACTCGTCGCTGGCTTCGCGTCGCTCCCGCCCCGCCTCGCGGTGCGCGTCGACCAGTTCGACGGCGATGTCCGCGAGCGCTTGCCGGAGCGACGCCCGGTCGCCGTCGAACCGGCGGTCACGACCCCAGTCCAGTTCGTACGCCGTTCGGTATCGGTCGAGAGCGTCTTCCCAATGCCTCGCTCGCTCTGCCGGGTCTGCCGTGGCTCTGGCCGCACTCGCAGCCACCTGCGCCGCGTCGACTGGGGCCGACAGGAGTTCGGTGTACTCCGCTTCGACTGCGTTCCGGGCGTCCGTGATTGCTTCTGTCGACGGCTCCGGTGCCGTCACCGCCAGCGCTCGTTCGTACTCGACGTTGGCCCGCCCGTACGCGTCCGCGGCCCGTTCGTACGCCCGGCTCTCCCATGCGTACCGGGCCGCGTCGCGGTGCTTCTCGGCCGCTTTGACGTGGCGTCGCCGCTGGGCGGTGTCGATCCGTGTCTGCGCTGACTGGAGGCGATCATCGATGGCCGCTGTCGCCCCCTCGCCCAGCGCTTTGACAGAATCCCGTCCGCTGTCGAGCGCTTCCTGTGCGGCCGTGATATGCGTGGCTGCTGTATCGAGGTCTGTCGCCTCCAGGGCCTCCGCTGCGGCCTCGACCTGGGATTCAGCCCGGTCAAGCTCGGTCAGTGTCCGCGTCCAGATCTGTGTGGCCTCGTCGACGAACGCCCGAACCGGCGTCAGGTCGCCTTTACACTCGAACGCCCAGCGGTCTTCGTCGACGGTGACGATTTCGAGCGTCGACGTTCGAAACCCCGACGTGCAGTGTACGGCCACGATGTCTTCGTAGGGGAGCGAGATGGTCCGGTCACCGTCGTCGTCGCCGACGACGAACAGGACTCGAACGGTCGTGGCGAGCAGAAACGCGCGGTAGTCCCCAGCCGGCGTGAGCGACTCGTTGTCACCCCGGGCAGCGACGACGCCGGACCGGTCGTTGTGCGCGAGATACCGTGGCGTCTCTGCCGCCCGTAGGTACTGCCCCAGCGGCCGCTCGAGCCGGCGTGTGCGTCCGAACAGCCCATCGGCGTTCGCTCGGTCGAATATCTCCGGTCGGCCCGAGGAACGTACGTCGATAACGGTCTCCACAGTCCACCCCCGTTCGTGACAGTATATTCAAATTTCTCTTCGGAGAAATAAATCCTTTGGCCGACAACAGCGCTGGGGCTGCTCGATTCGACCCGGGGCTTGCGAACGCTGTCAGTACGGCTGGCTTCGGTCCGTCGGCTGGCGCTGCGGGCTACCGCTCGTCAGGTCGGCGACGCACTGCCGGCAGAACTGGTAGTCCTGCTTGTTCCTCGCCCCGCAGTGGGGACAGTCGATGGATTCAGTGCTGTCGTCGGTGGCGTTGCCACGGCGCCCTTCGGCATCGCCCTGCCCGGTCGCACCGGCGGGGTCACCCCGGTGCCGGTACGCATACAGCATGGTCAGGACGTGGAGCCCCACGAGAAGCGCGATTGCGCCGTAGAGCCACTCGCTCACCATCATATGTTAGTGTACGGTAACGTGCTACTTGAGGGTTGTGCCGAGTTACCAATGGCCCACGATTTCGTGGGGTTTGGTGCCCTATCCGGCGCCTGTGCGGGGATCTGACAGGTGTCGTGTAGGCCAGCGTTCAAATAGGACCACGCAGCCAGGGGCGCTCATGCTCAATGACACGCCCGGTGGTGCCTGATGGGCCGCCGAACGCTCGTGGCTGTCGCCCGCCCCGACGGCCGCTACGACTGCCGCATCGCACACTGGGGCGTTGACGCTGATCCCATCACGCAGTCCCGGCCGCTGGGGAACGACTGGACGGCGTCGGCCGTCCTCGCTGCCATCGATGCTACCTACGACCAGTTGGTCGTGCTCAACGGGCCGGTCCGGACCTACGCCGTCTGCTGGCTCGACCCGACGCTGTCGGATCTCGACGATATCGTCCTGGCCCGCACTGACGACCCGGATGCGCTCCGGACGTGGTGGGTCGACCGCAAGGACGAGGCCTGTCGCGCCCTCGACAGCGAAGGCTGCGACCCGGCAATCGTCCGACGCGTCCTGCTCGCGTCCCTCCGAAACCGCGCTTCGTCCGTCCACTGCTGCGACGACGCGTCATTTTTACGCGGGGACCGCTAACCGCCATCCGTGACCGCCGTCGAGACGCTGACTTACCCTGACCCCGTCGATGCGCTGGACCTCGCGTCGCGTAACGCCGACCGCGGCGCGCTGGTGACGCTCGTGGGTACCTGTACGGTCGAGTACGAAGGCCGAGCGGCCAGTTCGCTGGGGCTCGGCGACCGCCACGTCATGCTCAAGCCCGACGGGGCCGCGCTGGTCCACACCGACGAGGGCCAACAGCCGGTGAACTGGCAGCCGCCGGGGTGTGAGCACAGCATCAGCGTCGACGACGGCTCGCTGATCGTCCGCTCCACGCGGTCGACCCCCGAGGAATCGCTGGAGGTCGTCTTCGAGACAGTCGCCCACGCCGCCGCCTTCGACGTGACTGACGCTAAAGATCTCGCGCTCACCGGCACGGAGGCCGATCTGAAAGACCGCATCCTCGACGAACCGGCGCTGGTCGAGTCGGGCTTTACGCCGCTTGCGACCGAACGCGAGACCCCCGCCGGCGCGGTCGACATCTACGGCGAGGACGCCGACGGCCGGACGACGATACTCGAACTCAAGCGCCGGCGCGTGGGTCCAGATGCTGTCGGCCAACTGGGGCGGTACGTCGATGCCCTGGAACGCGACCTGCACGCCGACACCGAGGTCCGGGGTATCCTCGTCGCTCCGTCGGTAACGGATCGAGCACGTCAGTTGCTCGCAGAGAAAGGACTGGAGTTCGTCTCGCTGGAGCCACCGTAACCGTCATATTGCCACTTTTACACCGAACGTGTCCGTGTTGCGCCTGTTCTGACCGTCGCACAGCCAGGTGATGCAGCTACCCGTCTACGGTGACTGTTCCATCGGTGTCGACGACCACGCGGTGGCCGCTGTAGTCGAACGCGACGTGGCCATCAGTGTTCGAATCGGCGATGCACGCCGTCAGTGCATCCGGATTGATACTGTCGGCCAGCGGCGGCAGAGTTCTGGTCGATCGTTCCTCCGCGACCGCTACGGCGCGAACGACTGCGGTGACGATGGACTGGTCGGTGCCGTGGGCTTCTACAACGGATGGTGATGTTCCAGACACAGTTCTCTGTTCCTCATGCTGGATTTATCGTGTAGGCGTAAAGTTCAATGTGGCTAGGATAGTGAACGATAAAACACGCTGCATGCCAACACTCTTCACGGAGTGTCGACTACTATTATATATGTCCCAACAGCCTGGTAACGGCCGGGCAGTTACTCGTGTAGAGTTTGATCTCTCTGATGGATCGTATCCTTTCGTATCGGTGTCTGCGTCCGAATCGTGCTCAGTCGTTCTTGAAAAGTGTCTTCCACAGTCGGACGACACGTATGCGGAGTTCTTCTCGGTGGAGGGTGCTCGTCCCAACCGTCTTGTTGAGCGCGCCGAGGACGACAACGGCGGTGAGGCGCGGGTACTCGACCGAACCAGCGACGGCGGGCTCGTCGAGATAGACGTGCAGAACAACTGTCCAATCGTCTCGCTTGCGGATGCTGGAGCGGTGCCACAGACCGCCCGGAGCGTCGATGGGCAGGGGACTATCGTGGCTGATGTTCCGAGTCAAACCGAGACGGCTGCGGTTATCGATTCGTTCCTGACGGCCCATTCGGAAGCCGAACTCGCGGCGAAGAAACAGCGTGAGTCCATCGTGCCGCTGTTCGGGTTCCAGAACTACGCGTCCCATACCGATTCGCTGACCGACCGCCAGCGGGAGGTCCTCACGACGGCCCACGAAGCGGGGTACTACAACTGGCCCCGGGGGGCGACGGCCGCGGATCTGGCTGAACTTCTCGACATCTCGGAGCCGACGCTCCACAAGCACTTGCGGGCAGCCGAACAGAAACTCGTCGCGACCATGTTCGCCTGCCCACACGACGAACTGGCCGCTGACGGCGATAGCTGACCGCCGCCGTTATTCGAGTCGGTCCTGCAAGTCCGCGAGCGCGTTCATCGCCTCTATCGGCGTCATCGTCGCTACATCGAGCGAGGCTAACTGTTGTGCCACTGACTCCGGCAACTCTCCCTCGACGGCGGCCCCGTTCGTCCGAAGCGTCTCCTGTGTGTGGCCGTCCGACGTAGCCTCACCGTCCGAAGCCGCCGCTGTTCCGTTCTCTGTCGGCACAGTCGTCTCCGTCACGGTGGAATCCGCATCGGAGTCAGTCGTCGCCTCGGTCTCGGATTCGCCGGCGGCTTCCGACTTTCCCGCTTCTTCAACGTCGGTGTCGGCCGTCTCGGCATCCGCCAGGAGGTCCCGCGACCGCGCGACGACGGACTCGGGCACGCCGGCCATGCTCGCCACCTCGACGCCGTAGGAGGCCGCTGCGGGACCGGGCGCGAGCTCGTGGTCGAAGCGAACGTCGCCGTCCTCGCGGCTGGTCTCGAAGTGGCGGTTGGTCGCGCCGGGCAGCGCCGCGGCGACGGCCGTCAGGTCGTGGTGGTGGGTCGCGAACAGCGTGTACGCGCCCACCTCGTCGTGGAGATGCTCGGTGACGGCGCGGGCGATAGCCAGCCCGTCGGCCGTCGACGTGCCGCGACCGACCTCGTCCAGCAGGACCAGCGAGTCGGCGGTCGCCGCGTCGAGAATCGTCGCCAGTTCGGTCATCTCGATCATGAACGTCGAGCGGCCGCCGGCGATGTCGTCGCTGGCCCCGACGCGGGTGAACACCCGGTCGAGTATCGGGAGGTCGGCGGCCTTCGCAGGGACGAATCCCCCCGCCTGTGCGAGCAAGCAGATGAGCGCGACCTGGCGCATGTACGTCGACTTCCCGCTCATGTTCGGCCCCGTGACGACAGCGAGGAACGGGTCTTGCGCGGGGGCGTCCTCGCCCTCACGCTGCCCGTCGATTGCCGTGTCACCCTCGCTCGCTCGCTGGTCGTCGCTTTCCCGAAGCGGTCCGCTCCCCAGATGCGTGTCGTTAGGGACGAAGGCGTCCTCGGCACGCTCGACGACAGGGTGGCGGCCGGCAGTGATGTCGATGCCGTCGCCGCCGACGGTCGGCCGGCAGTAGTCGTACTGCGCCGCGACCTCGGCGAAGGAGACCAGCACGTCCAGGCGGGCGAGGCGGTCGGCCAGGGCCTGCACGCGCTCGGCCTCGTCGGCCACCTCGTCCCGGACCGCACAGAACAGGTCGTACTCTATGTCATCCGCCGCACTTTCAGCCCGCAGAATCTCGTCCTCGCGCTCCTTGAGTTCCGGCGTGTAGTAGCGCTCGCTGTTTTTCAGCGTCTGGCGGCGCTGGTAGTCCTCGGGGACGGAATCGAGATTGGCGTTCGTCACCTCGATGTAGTAGCCGTGCACCGAGTTGTGCCCGACCTTCAGCGAGTCGATGCCGGTGCGCTCGCGCTCGCTCGCTTCGAGGTCGTCGATCCACTGCTTGCCCGACTGTTCGGTCGAGCGCAGTCGGTCCAGTTCATCGTCGTAGCCCTCGCGGATGACGCCGCCTTCGGTCACCTGCTGTGGCGGGTCCGGGCGGATCGCCGCCTCGATTTCCTCGCGAGTCTCGGCCAGCGGGTCCAGCGTGGCGTGCAGGTCCGCGAGCAGCCGAGCGTCGGCGTCCGCGAGCTGGTCCCGGATGTCCGGTACGACTGACAGCGTGGCGGCCAGCGACCGGAGGTCACGGGCGTTCGCCCGACCGCGCGAGACGCGCGAGATGAGCCGTTCGAGGTCGTACACCTCCGCGAGCAGGCCAGAAAGCGCCTCTCTGGTCGCGGGGTCGCGCTGGAGTTCCGCGACCGCGCCGTGGCGGGCCTCGATGCGGTCCGCATCGAGCAGCGGCCGGCGGAGCCAGTCGGTCAGTTTCCGCCGCCCCAGGGCACACGCCGTCTCGTCGACCGTATCGACGAGCGTACGGTTCTCGTGGCCCCGGACCGAGCGCCGTTCGAACAGTTCGAGGCTCTCGACGGCGACGGCGTCCAGCAGCATGTACTCCCGCGGATCGTACCGCGTGAGGTGATTGAGGTAGTCGAGCGTGCCGGCTGGGTCCACGTCCGGGTCGACCGGTTCGCCGTCGGGGCCGACTGCCCCGCTGCTGCCCCGAGTGTACTCTGCGTAGGCCAGCAGGCCGCCGCAGGCCCGGATTTCCGCGTCGCCGGCGAGGAGGCGCTCCGGCGGGCCGAAGTACTGCCCCACGCGGTCCTCGGCGCGCTCCCGGGCAAAGGCGTCCGCGTCGTAGCGCGTGACCAGACAGGCCGGACCGAAAACGGCGTCCCGGTCCACGTCGACGTCGGGACCGACGATGGCCTCGGCGGGGCCGAACCGGCTGAGTTCGTCCGCAACAGCGCTCTCCGAACCGACGCTCGTGGCGTAGCAGTCGCCGGTCGAGACGTCGAGCAGCGCCAGCCCGTACCGCTCGCCGGCAGTCAGGGCCGCGACGTAGTTGTTGTCCGCCCCGCCCAGCAGTTCGCTCTCCGTGAGCGTCCCCGGCGTGACGATTCGCGTCACCGCTCGTTCGACCACGCCGCTGACCTCGTCGGGGTCCTCGACCTGGTCGGCGATAGCGACCCGGTAGCCCGCGTCTAGCAGCGTTTCGACGTACGACTCGGCGTTGTCGATGGGGATGCCGGCCATCGGGTACTCGCCGGTCGAGTCCTCCCGCTGGGTCAGCGTAATCTCACACAGCCGGGCGACCCGCTGTGCGGCCTCGCAGAAGGCCTCGTAGAAGTCCCCGACCTGAAAGAGGACCAGGGCGTCGTCGTACTGCCGGCACAGCTCGTAGTACTGTGCCATCATCGGCGTCAGGTCCTCCTCGAGCTCGGCCATCTTCTCGGGCGGGCCAAGCGCAGCGTCCATACCGGTGGGCAACAGCCGACCACTCATAGGCGCTCCGCTCTTGTCTGTGGCGTGACCGCTCGGCAGCGCATGGCCGGCCACTGATTTTTATACCGTCCGGGAGAGGTAGCTCGTATGTCACGTCGCGCCAACTACGCACTCTGTCAGTTCCAGCAGCATCTCGGCCCGTCGGCGGACTCGCTCGATGTCCCGTGGGCCGAATACACCGGCGATTCGACCGACCCGGTTTCCTTCGACCTCCCGACCTCGTCGCCGGCGGACCCGTACGTCCAGATGCAGGTGTTCGACGTCGAGGATTTCGACCACGAAATCGTAGTCAACGGCGAGCCGCTGTCGGGGTTCGATATCGCACCCGGTGAGGGGTGGCAGCTCTGGATGGATACGATTGCGCCCGAGCGACTGCATCTCGGCGAGAACACGATTCGGTTCCGCCGAAACCCCGACACGAAGGACGCCTTCGTCGTCGGGTCGGTCACGGTACACTGGACTGAACCCGTCGAGTGAATATATAAACAGGCCGCCGCCGTTCTGATGGGGCGTGCCAACAGCTACCACTGTTGACGGACAGTACTCCCTCTGTCTGGTGGTTTCTCCTGTTCTGGCTGCCTCAGCAGGTGACCGACGAGCGCCCTATAACCCCTACTTTTATATAGAACCACATGCAATCTTCGCTTGATTATGAGCCAACGCCAGATGCAGGGCCAGCCGATGATCATCCTGGGAGAGGACTCCCAGCGGATGAAGGACAAGTCTGCACAGGAACACAACATCTCGGCCGCTCGCGCGGTCGCCGAGTCAGTACGGTCGACGCTCGGCCCGAAGGGGATGGACAAGATGCTCGTCTCCTCGATGGGTGACGTCACCGTCACGAACGACGGCGTCACCATTCTCACGGAGATGGACATCGACAACCCGACAGCCTCGATGATCGTCGAGGTTGCCGAGACACAGGAAGACGAGGCCGGTGACGGCACAACCTCCGCCGTCGCCATCGCAGGCGAACTCCTCAAGAACGCCGAGGACCTCCTCGAACAGGATATCCACCCGACGGCGATCATCAAGGGGTTCAACATGGCCGCGGCGCAGGCCAAGGACGAACTCGACGACATCGCCACCGAAGTCGACCCCGATGACGAGGAACTCCTGAAGAAGGTTGCCGAGACCTCGATGACGGGCAAGGGCGCGGAGCTCAACAAGGAACTGCTCGCCCAGCTCATCGTCGATGCGGTCAACGCCGTCACCGTCGAGGCCGAGGACGGCTCCGTCATCGCTGACCTCGAATACCTCAACCTCGAGACCCAGACCGGCAGCTCCGCCGGCAACTCCGAGCTCCTCGAAGGCGCGGTCATCGACAAGGATCCGGTCCACGAGGAGATGCCGACCGAGGCAGACGACGCCGACATCATGCTCGTCGACACCGCCATCGAACTCGACGAGACCGAAGTCGACGCCCAGCTTTCCGTCGACGACCCGAGCCAACTCCAGAACTTCCTCGACAAGGAAGAACAGCAGCTCAAGCAGATGGTCGACCAGATCGCGGACACCGGTGCCGACGTCGTCTTCTGCCAGAAAGGCATCGACGACATGGCCCAGCACTACCTCGCCGAGAAGGGTATTCTGGCCGTCCGCCGCGCCAAGAAGTCCGACATCGAGTTCCTCAAAGAGGTTCTGGGCGCCCGTATCGTCTCCGACCTCGACTCCGCGACTGCGGACGACCTCGGCCGTGGCTCCATCTCCCGCGACGAGGCCGAAGGGCTGTTCTACGTCGAGGGCAGCGGTGACGAGGCCCACGGCGTTACCCTCCTGCTCCGTGGCTCGACCGACCACGTCGTCGACGAACTCGAACGCGGCGTTCAGGACGCTCTCGATGTCGTCGCGTCGACGGTCGCCAACGGCAGCGTCCTCGGTGGCGGCGGCGCACCCGAAGTCGAAGTCGCTCGCCGGCTCCGTGACTACGCCGACAGCGTCGAAGGCCGCGAACAGCTCGCTATCGAGTCCTTCGCCGACGCGCTGGAGATCATCCCGCGCACGCTCGCCGAGAACGCTGGTCTCGACAGCATCGACACGCTGGTCGACCTGCGCGCCGCCCACGAAGACGGCGACGTCAGCGCCGGCCTGAACGTCTTCTCCGGTGACGTCGAGAACACGCTCGATACCGGCGTCGTCGAGCCGGCACACGCCAAGCGACAGGCGATCTCCTCGGCTGCAGAGGCCGCGAACCTGGTCCTCAAGATCGACGACATCATCGCTGCCGGCGAGCTCTCGACCTCCGGCGGCGACGAAGGCGGCCCCGGCGGCCCCGGTGGCGCCCCTGGCGGCATGGGCGGCATGGGCGGCGGTATGGGCGGCATGATGTAAGCGAGGTTTCGAAGAAACCTCGAATCGCGAGCGGGAGCGCAGCGACACGCGAACAGGGAGGTCGACCGGAGGGTGGCCTCCGAACGAACCCCGAAGCAGCCCCGTCAGACGTGCTCCGGCGCGTCAACGACTTGCAGACGATATTTCGCCGGTTCCGTTTAGTTTCCCGCGACCGCCGACACGCCGTGACACCGACGATATCGAACCGTGAAACCGGAGAAACAGTTAGGTGCGTCTCTGCGAAGTATCGACTGTCCCGGTCCGTTTGGTGGGACGGACTGGTGACAGCGGGTGGGGGCCTCTCTCCGTTTTAGGGCTGCTTCTACGATCTCTAGTCGCCGCTCGCTTCAGTCAGGGCGTGCTGTTCGGTTCCGATGGCGCTCGGTTCGCCGTTGGTCTTTGAACACCACGTCCGTCGTCCCCAGATCGCTGTAGCGGAGAATCTCGGTCACTCGGTGGGTATCAGTCCCGTTGACGACCGTGTACTGGAGGGCGTAGCTCCGGACGACGCCGTTGGGCGTCACGGTCGCCGAGAGGGAGACGTTGGTCACACGGTCGACGGGGCGGGTGGCGATTGCACTGTCGTCGGTCGCTCCGGTTCCCTTGATGCGATACAGCGAGACCCCGTACAGTTGCTTGATGACTTCATCGCCGGGCCGGATGGACGTGATGTTGGTGACCGAAAACAGCGCTATGAGACGCCCGTTGAACGTGGGTTCGAAGAACAGCGCGGCCCGAGGGGAGCGTGGCGGGCCACCGATACCACGGCTGTCCGCGGCCACTTCCGCCGACGTCGACCCGTTGACGGTCGTCCGCCTGAGCGCACGGCCGTCCCGCCAGGTGCTGTCAACCTCGCGCGCTGTCACGCCCTGGCCGGCGACCGTTCGGGTGGCCGTGTACGACTGGTAGCCCGCGGTGATGCTGGCACGGGTCCGGACGCGCTTGTGCAGCTCACTGCCGTTCATGACGGTCCTGGTGTGTTGGACCCGATAGGATGTGTTCGAGAGCTGGGCCACGTGGGCGCGGCCGAGCGCGGTGGCGTTGACGACACGCTCGCCGACGATTCCTGGGGCGGGTTGTTCGGGGCTCGTCGGCGCGTCTGCGGTCGGGACTGGGGCTGGTGTCACCGTCTCCCTGGCGGCCGTGTCGTCCCCGAACAGGCCGGCACACCCGGCGCTCAGGAGACAGAGACAGACCGCGGCAATCGCCGCCCCGCGACGCATACCCGTGACTGGTCGTGTGGCGATATAACCCCTGTGACGGCGGAGGTATAAGTGCTATCGAATGCCACTGTTTCATATGCAGACGCTGCTTCTCGGCGCGGATGCGGTCGAGGACCACGCGGCGATGCCGGCAGTCATCGACGCGGTTGCCGCGGCCTTCGCCGCCGATGCCAGGGAGAACACCATCATGCCGGCCAAGTCCTACGTCGACCTGCCGCAGTACAACGGCGACTTCAGGTCGATGCCGGCCTATGTCAACACGGAGACGTGGGACGCCGCCGCGGTCAAGTGGGTCAACGTCCATCTGGACAACCCTCGCGACCACGACCTGCCGACCGTGCTCGGGACGCTCATCTACTCGGACCCCGAGACCGCGTTCCCGCTGGCCGTGATGGACGGCACAGTCTTGACGCGCCTGCGGACCGGTGCGGCGGCCGCCGTCGCCACCGACCACCTCGCCGTCGCCGACGCGGATTCGCTCGGACTGGTCGGAGCCGGGACGCAGGCCTACACGCAACTGGAGGCCATCTCGTCGGTCCGGGACATCGAGACGGTGGTCGTCGCCGACCGGGACTCGGAGAAACAGCAAGCGTTCGTCGACGCCTTCGCCGACCGGTTCGACGTGCGGGCGGGCACTATCGAGGACGCCGCGGGCTGTGACGTGCTGTCGACGATTACGCCCGTCGAGTCGCCCATCGTCAAGCGGGAGTGGCTCGGCGAGCGCACGCACGTCAACGCCATCGGGGCCGACGCCGCCGGCAAGCAGGAACACGACGAACGCACGTTGCTGGACGCGAAGCTCGTCATCGACAACTACGAGCAGTGCACCCACTCCGGCGAGATCAACGTCCCGTGGGGCGAGGGCGTCCTGACCGACACCGACCTCCACGGGGAACTCGGCGACATCGTCGCGGGCACGCTCTCGGGGCGATCCGACGACGACGGCATCACGCTCTTCGACTCGACGGGACTGGCTATCCAGGACGTCGCGGCCGCACACGTGGTTTACGAGAACGCAAGCGCCGACGGCGACGGGACGGCGTTCTCGCTCGTCGACACCGACACGACCTGATCACGACGAGGGCGTGAGCATGTCGGTAACCTTCGAGATGGCCCAGACGATGATGATGAACGGCAGGAGCGGGACCAGCAGGACGAGCAGGCCGGCGAGCATGCCCCAGCCGATCACGTCCATGCCCTCGTTGGGACGGCTACGCGACCCCGGCGTGACCGACCGGAGCGCCGTCGGCAGTCGTCCGCTGTCCCCCGCGTCGTCGTCAGGTGATTCCGCCATACTTTCTCTTGCACTGAGACGTGTATAAGCCTAGGCCCCCGGTGTGCTACATCGCGCCGGCGACGCCGCTGCCGATGGCAGCCCCGCAGTTCCCACAGGCGACGAGGTAGAACCGTTTGGAGGCCGTAAAGAAGCCGGTCGTCGATTCCATGTCGAGGAACTCAACGTCTTCTTGGTCGGTCATCTCTGTGTCGCATTCCGGACAGTGCACCATCAGGCTGCACCTCCGTTCGACTTCGCGCCGGCGACGCCGCTGCCGATAGTCACCCCACAGGCCGCGCAGTTGGCGGTGTAGAACCGCTTCGAGGCTTTGATGAAGCCGGTCGTGGCGTCCACTTCGACGAACTCGATGTCGTCGGCCGTTTCCAGCGAGGTCTGGCAGTCAGGGCAGTGTACCATATCCGGTCGGAAAACCACTCGGCTCCGGCAAGAATCTTGTGTGGGTCTCCGGCGTCTGGTCGGAATACCGGCGATGTATTTGTCTGCCTCGCTGCCCGCCGGCTCGTTATACCGTCCGCTATGACGGCGTTTTATCGTCACTCTCGGCAATATCAGTGATGTCGGTGGACACCGCCAATATCGAATCGAACGTATCCGTCCCATCGGGGTTGATCGGAACCACCTGGAGCTAAACGTCCGTGGCCATCGCTGAACTGACAGTCGTGAGCGGCTTCTGCCCCTCGGAACGGCCGAAACAGTGAGGGTCAACCAACCGAAAGAATACTCTAGCTAGGAACGTACTATGGGCAGCAAATCCGTTCTAGTCGTCACAACTGACGGAGTGGATGCACCCGCTCTCGAATCCGCTCTCACTGAGACGACGGCTTCGATCACGCAATTGAGCGACCTCACGGCCCTCTTTGATACGCTCACCTGTTCGACGTTTCACGCTCTTGTCCTGCCTGCAACAGTTGACGGACAGTCCGGGACCGATATCGCCTACGGGGTCAGGAACCTGTTTCCCGATCTACCGGTGATCATCGCCGGCGAGGACCCGGACGCAGTCCCGGACGGCCTAGACGTGACGGCAGTCGAGCCGTCGACACGTCTCGAAGACAACGTTGCCGAGGCTGTTCGTGACAGTTTCGACGGCGAGCCGCCGACTGTTGCGGGACGCCCGCCATCTCCGATGGAGACGCTGTTACTCTCGCTGTTCAACGAGCTGCCGGATCACCTGTACGCGAAAGACGACCAGGCCCGACACGTCCTGATGGGCCGGGGATTCAACGAGCCGACCGACCGGGTCGGTCTCACTGATGTCGAAGTCCCGGAACTGGCCGATGAACACGCGAAAGCGGCTCTGCGTGATGAAATGGACATCATCGATGCAGAAACAGATCGGATCGAAGTCGAGGAGTTCCTCGATCTTGACGCGGCATACGTCCGCACTCGCAAGATGCCGTGGTACGACTCTGCGGGGGGGATCCAGGGCCTCGTCGGACACACTCAGGATATCACCGAACGAAAGCTCCGTGAGCACGCGTTTCGCCGCCAGCATGAACGGATGGTGAAAGTCGCGCTTGTGGCGTCTCACGAGCTACGAAACGAACTCCAGATCGCCTACGGCCGACTCGAAAACTTGGTTGCCTGTGACGATGCGGCTGCCGATATCGAGGAGTCACTCTCCCAGATTTCTACGATCATCGACACCGTGGTCGAACTCTCAACGAGCGATCCGAACGGGCCGATCCAGCACGACGAGATCGAACAGGTTCCGAAGCAAAAGCACGTGTGGCTCTCCCGTCTCAGTCGGGAAGTATGGGACACGCTTGCCGACAGTCAGGCGTGCCTGACGTTCGAGGGGGACACCCGTATTGTCGCCGACCAGGAGTCTGCCGGGCTGCTGCTCCAGATACTGTTCCAGAACGCGCTTGAACACGCTGGACCATCGGTCACCGTCACCGTCGGCACGACGGCCGACGGCTTCTTTGTCGCCGATGACGGCCCGGGTATCGATGTCGAACCGCCGGAGCGCGTGTTCGACGCGGGCCACACTGCTGTCGAAGAGAACACCGGATTCGGACTCTACGTTGCCCGCCGGGTCGCCACAGACCACGGCTGGACGATCTCCATGTCGGAGAGCGACTCGGGCGGCGCTCGATTCGAGATCGGAAACGTCGATTGTCCTGGATAGCGGGCGGCTGGTCGACCTGCGGCGACGCTACCGCTCTGTAGTAGCCGGTTCCCCGGGCTCCCACCCGTTCGGCCTGTGCGCTCGTGTGGCAGACCCTGATACCCTCCCGAAGGGAAAGGTATAGCACCGTCCCTACCGGATGTTCCGATATCATGACCACGACCGGTGAGGAACGCGAGCGGGGGTTCGATCACACGGAGATCGAACCCCGGTGGCAGCGCACGTGGGACGAGGCCGACGTGTTCCGTATCGACGACGACGAGAGCGACCCGGAGTACGTCCTGGCGATGTTCCCCTACACCTCCGGGAGCCTCCACATGGGCCACGTCCGGAACTACACCATCACGGACGCCTACGCCCGCTTCGAACGGATGCGCGGCGAGAGCGTCCTCCACCCGATGGGCTGGGACTCCTTCGGCCTCCCCGCGGAGAACGCCGCCGAGGAACGCGACACCAACCCGCGGGACTGGACGATGCAGTGTATCGAGTCGATGCGCGAGCAACTCACGGAGATGGGCTTTGGCTACGACTGGGACCGGGAACTCGCGACCTGCGAGCCCGACTACTACCAGTGGAACCAGTGGCTGTTCAAACAGTTCCGCGAGGAAGGGCTGGTCGAGCGCCAGGCCGCCGAACTGAACTGGTGTCCCTCCTGTGAGACAGTGCTGGCGGACGAGCAGGTCGAGGGCGAGGCGGAACTGTGCTGGCGGTGTGACACGCCAATCGAGGCCCGCGAGATGGACCAGTGGTTCTTCACCATCACCGACTACGCCGAGGAACTGCTGGAGTCGCTGGACGACCTCGACGGCTGGCCGAACAACGTCCGGGAGATGCAGCGCAACTGGATCGGCAAGCAGGAGGGCGCGAGCGTCGCCTTCGATATTCCCGGCTACGGCGACGTGGACATCTTCACGACCCGACTCGACACTATCCACGGGGCGACCTTCTTCTCGCTGGCCCCGGGCCACCCCGTCGCCCAGGAAATCGCAGAGGACAACGACGAAGTCGCGGAGTACATCCACGAGACCGAACACGCCGACGAGGACGAACTTGACGTGACCTCGGGCGTGTTCACCGGCGAGTACGCCGTCAATCCCGCCACTGGCGAGGAAATTCCGGTCTACGTCGCCGACTACGTGCTGACCGACGTGGGGACCGGCGCGCTGTACGCCGTGCCGGCCCACGACGAACGTGACCACGAGTTCGCCGAGGCCCACGACATCGACATCGTGCAGGTCGTCGAACCGACCGAGGACGCGGACGCTGACCCCGAGGACATCGACGTGCAGGAGGAAGCCTATCCCGAGGACGGCGTGCTGGTAAACAGCGGCGAGTTCGACGGGTTGGAGAGCGCCGAGGCCCGCGACCGCTTCGTCGAGGAGTTCGACGGTGAGCACAGGACAGAATACAACCTCCGGGACTGGGGAATCTCCCGCCAGCGCTACTGGGGCACCCCGATTCCGATGATTCACTGCGAGGACTGCGGCTACGTCGAGGTCCCCGATGAAGACCTGCCGGTCGAACTGCCGGAGTTCGTCCACACCACCGGGAACCCACTCGACGCGGCCGACGAGTGGAAACACGTCGACTGCCCCGACTGCGGGGCCGACGCGGTGCGGGAGACGGACACGATGGACACCTTCGTCGACTCCTCGTGGTACTTCCTGCGATACACCTCACCGGAGATGGACGACGCCCCCTTCGACGCCGAGCGGGCCAGCGACTGGATGCCGGTCGACCAGTACGTCGGCGGCATCGAACACGCCGTGATGCACCTGCTGTACGCCCGCTTTTTCACGAAAGTGCTGGACGATCTCGATATGGTCGACGGTGTCCGCGAACCCTTCACAAACCTCACGAACCAGGGGATGGTGCTGGGCGAGGACGGCAACAAGATGTCCAAGAGTCTGGGCAACGGCGTCTCGCCACAGCGCATCATCGAGGAATACGGGGCTGATACGGCCCGACTGTTCATCATGGAGGCCGCCCAGCCCGAGAAGGAGTTCGCCTGGAGTCCCGAGGGCGTGCAGTCCGCCCACAGCTTCCTCCAGAACGTGTACACGCTGGTCTCGCAGTACGCAAGCGGCGAAGTTGATACAGATGACGCCAGTGAGATCGCGGCCTACGTCGACCGCGAAATCGATGCCACCGCCGCGAACGCGACGGCGGAGTTCGAGGACTTCCGGTTCAACCACGCGCTCCAGGCCGTGCGGGAACTGGTGTCGCTGCTGCGCCGGTACCAGGAGGCGACTGACCCCGACCCCGACACCTTCGAGCGCGGGCTGACGACGGCGGCGAAACTGCTCGCCCCGGTCGCCCCCCACGCCGCCGAGGAGATGTGGACCGAACTGGGCCACGACGACCTCATCGCGGAGGCCGAGTGGCCGGCCGCTGAGGCCCCCGCCGACTACGAGATGGAGCGCCGGCTGGTCGAGAACACCCGCGAGGACATCCGCGACATCGTCGACACGGTCGGCATCGAGGACCCACAGACCATCACACTCGCGGTCGCACCGGAGTGGAAGCACCGCGTCCTCGACCTCGCCCGGGACGCCGACGGCAACGTCGTCGGGACCGTCATGCAGGACGAGGACCTGCGCGAGCAGGGCGAGGCGGCCGCGGACTTCGCCAAGGAACTGGCCGGCCGCGCGCAGTCACTCGACGAGCAACTGCCGCCCGAGCGCGAACAGGCGGCCCTCGAACGGGCCGCGTGGCTCGTCGAACGCGAGTTCGGCGCTGACGTGGTCGTTCAGGGGCCAGCGGAGACGGACCCCGACCTCGTCGGCAAGGCCGGTCCCGGCCGCCCGGCCATCGACATCGAAGAGTAGCCCGTCGGCGGGCTATCGCTTCCTGAGGCCTACTCGGCCCTGACCAGGCCGGTGTCAATGAGGTCCTCGAAGACGCTCGCCGCGTGGCCGTCGGGGCCAACCCGTTCGTAGACGGCGACGACGCGCTCCCGCGCGATGATGTACGTCGTCCGCTGGCTCCGACCGTCGACGAGCGGCACGTCGAACGCCTCGCATAGCCGCCCCTCAGGGTCGGCCAGCAGGTCGAAGCTGAGGCCGTTCGCCTCGGCGAAGTCGCGGTGGCTCTCCACGCCGTCGGTCGAGACGCCGTACACCGAGATACCGGCCTGCTCGAACCGGTTCGCGTGCTCTTCGAACTGCGTCGCTTCCGTTGTGCAGCCGGCGGTGTCGTCTACCGGATAGAAGTACAGCACTGTCGGCTCCTCGAACCCTGGCTGGATCGCGTCGCCGTGCTGGTTCGTCGCTCTGATCGTCGGCACGTCCGTTCCGGGTTCGAGCACCATCGTCAGTTCACGGGGATGTCCGTCCCGTCGTCATCCTCGCTGTGGACGACCTTCCCTAGCCGCACCGCGAGGACGCCGTTGTCGTAGCTCGCGGTGGTCTCCGCTTCGTCGACGGCCTCGGGGAGGCGGACCGACCGGCTCAGCGACTGCTGGCGGCGCTCGCGCTGGACGTACTGGCCGTCGGTGGATTCCCGCTCCTGGCTCGACGTGGCGCTGATAGTGAGCTTGCGGTCCTCGACGAGCTGGACGTCGATGTCCTCGCTGTCGTAGCCGGGCAGGTCCGCGTGGACAACGAAGGCGTCGCCCTCGTCGACGACATCGACCGGGACAGCGCCCATGTCGACGCCGAACTGCTCTCCCAGCATATCGAACGCGCGCTCGAGCTCGCTGAACGGATCGCGGTCGGACATATGCGGGGGTACGCGGGCCCGGGACTTAACGCTTAGAACGCCACCGCCGGCTCAGTTGACGACCGTCTGCGAGTCGTATGACCCCAGCCGTCGGACCCACCCCTTCTCGGCGATATCCTCGATGTCAGCGAGGGCGTCCTGCGTGCGCTGCTCGTAGAGGCCGGCCGAGATGTCGATGTGGAAGACGTAGTCCCCCAACCGCTCGCCGCTTGGCCGGGACTCGACGCGGGTGAGGTTGATGTCGCGGTCGGCGAAGGGTTCCAGCAGTTCCAGCAGCAGGCCGGGGTAGTCGACGTCGGGGTAGACGATGAAGGAGGTCTTGCCGCCGGCCTCGCTGCGCTCGCCTTTCGGGGCGACGACGACGAAGCGGGTGGCGTTCGAGGATTGGTCCTGGATGTCCTCAGCGAGCACTTCCAGTTCGGTCCCGTTGGTCGCGTTCTCCGGATGGCCGATGGCGGCGATGTCCGCGTCGCCGCGGGCGCGCTCGACGCCGCGGGCCGTCGATGCGACGGCCTCCACGTCGACGCCGGGGTAGTGCTCGTCGAGCCAGCCGCGACACTGGGCCAGCGCCTGGGCGTGGCTGGCCACCAGCGAGAACGACTCGTCCTGTGCGAGCAGGGCGTGGCGGATCGGCGTGATGATTTCCTCGACGACGGCGATGTCGTACTCCGCGAAGGCGTCGAGTGACTCGGTGACGGAGCCCTCGATGCTGTTCTCGACGGGGACGACGCCGCGTTCGGCCTCGCCGTTGGCGACGGCCTCGACGATGGCGGTCACCGACTCGGAGAAGGAGATCTCGTCGTCCGTGACTGCCTGTGCGGCGCGGTGGGAGTAGGTCCCTTCGGGACCCAGCGTGACAGTGGTCATACCCGGGGTACAGCGGTGGGAACCAAAAGAACCGCGGTCATCGGCGGGCGCTGTGCCGGTGTGGTCGCGGTCGTCGCCGGGCACTGTACCGGTACAGTTCCCGTCGCTCAGGACAACTGCGCCAGTTCCTCGTCGCCGAGGTCGATGGCGCTGGCGGCGACGTTCTGTTCGAGGTGGTCGAGGCTGCTGGTACCGGGAATCGGGAGTGTCACGTCCGAGTGTCCCAGAAGCCACGCCAGCGCGATCTGGTAGGGCGTAGCGTCGTGACGCTGGGCGATCTCCTCGATGCCGTCGACGTCGCCGAGGTCCCCAGCGCCCAGCGGGAACCACGGGATGAAGCCGATGTCGTAGCGCTCGCAGGCCGCTAACACGTCCTCGTCGTCGCGGTGGGCCACGTTGTACTGGTTCTGGACCGTCGCGATGTCGACGATGTCGCGGGCGCGGTCGAGTTGCTCGACGGAGACGTTCGAGACGCCGACGTGGCGGATCAGCCCCTCGTCTTTCAGCTCGGCGAGCGCGTGAATCGAGTCCTCGAACGGCGTGTCGGGATCTGGCCGGTGGTACTGGTACAGGTCGATTGGGTCCATCCGCAGCCGGTCCTGCGAGCACAACTGCGCGTTGCGCAGGTAGTCCGGGTCGCCGTGGGCCAGCCAGTCGGCGTCGGTGTTGCGGAGCAGGCCGCCCTTCGTCGCGATGACGAGATCCTCGCGCTCGGTGTCGAGCGCCTCGCCGATGAGCCGCTCTGAGACGCCCGGCCCGTAGGAGTCTGCCGTATCGATGAAGTCGACGCCGAGTTCGACCGCCCGCTCCAGCACTGCACGGGCGTTTTCTTCGTCGTCCGGTTCGCCGATGACGTCCTCGCCGGTGAGCCGCATCGCGCCGAACCCGAGCCGGTGGACCGTGAGTTCCCCGCCGATATCGAAGGTGTCACTCTCGTTTGCGACCATACAAACACGGTCGTCGTCGCGCCTGAAAACAGCCGCGTATGTCACAGCCGTTACCGCAGTCGGTGTCGCTCACGTCGATACCCCGCGCCGCCAGCTTACTCGTCGCTGAGGTGGAACAGCGCGAGGTACACGAAGAGGTATCGCGAGGAGTAATAGACCGCGACGCTGGCGGCGAAGGCGAACAGCGAGACGGCCGCGACCGACACGCCGAACCCGGAGTCGACGAACGGGTTCCGACCCATCGCCGCGATGTACGACGACACCATCTCGCCACCGCCAAGCCCCATAGCGAACAGGCAAAGCGAGAGCACGATTGCCAGGCCGCCGGTTCCGAGGCCGACGTATCGCGCGAAGTCCTCGGCGTTGAGGGCCGCGTGTGCCTGCCGCTCAGTCAGCGGAGCGAGCCGGACCCGGTAGAGGACTGAGCCGACGAGCAGCGTCGCCCCGAACAACTCCAAGAAGCCGCCGAACAGCCCGAGCAACAGCACCTTCGGCGAGGCGACGGCGGGATCAACTTCCGGGAGAAACGCCGCGGTGCTGTCCGGATACAGGCCGTAGATCGGTAGCAACAGCGCTAGCGCGCCGAGCAGGGCGCTCTGGAGCGCGAGCGTCCGTGGGACCGTCTGTCTGAGATATGAGTGGCGTTCGTAGCGGAGTCGCTCGTACGTCGATCCTGAAATGATCGCTTGGGCGATGGTGTCGTCGGGCTGTGAATCAGTAGACATATCTTACCGGTTCCTATCCACCGACAGTTTACTCAATCCGCAATATAACCTTTTTGCACAGCGCAACACTCAGTGCGTCTATCAATAAAAAGTTGTTTTAGAGTCACATTATTGGCGGGATTCACGTGCCGGCGGCGCGTGCAAACCGCCGCGGCAACGTCCTCAGCGCGTGTGAATCGCCTCGCCGCGCGCGGCCGCGGCCGCCTCGTGGACTGCTTCGGAGAGCGTCGGATGCGTGTGAATCGTCCCGGCGATGTCCTCTAGTCGCGCGCCCATCTCGATTCCCAGTCCGAGTTCGGCGATGAGCTCCGATGCGTCCGGGCCGACGATCTGTGCCCCAAGTAGGAACTCCTCATCGGCATCGGCGACGACGCGGGCGAACCCCTCCTTCTCGTCGACGGTGAGCGCGCGGCCGTTGGCCCGCATCGGCATCTGTCCGACGACCGGGTCGAAGCCGGCCGCCTCGGCCTCGGACTCGGTCATGCCGACGGTGGCGATTTCGGGATCGGTGAACACCGCGGCGGGAACCGCCTGGTGGTCGAACGCGGCTGGTTCGCCGGCGGCGGCTTTCGCAGCGACCTCCCCTTCGGCCATTGCCTTGTGGGCCAGCATCGGCTCGCCGGCCACGTCGCCGACGGCGAACACCGACTCGGATTCCGTTCGGCACTGGTCGTCGGTCGGGATGACGCCGTTTTCATCCGTCTCCAGGTCGATATTCTCCAGCGCAAGCGTGTCCGTGACCGGTTCGCGGCCGACCGCGACCAGGCATTTCTCGGCGTTGTACTCGACGATCTCGTCGTCATCGTCGACGGTCTGGACGCGGATGCCCTCGTCCGTCCGCTCCCAGTCGTCGGCCGCCTCACCGAAGCTGAAATCGATACCCAGGTCCTCGGCGCGGTCGCGAACGACCGCCGCGACGTCGTCCTCGTAGCCGGGCAACACGTCGTCGAGCATCTCGACGACCGTGACTTCCGCGCCCAGCTTCGCGAACACCGTCGAGAGCTCCATTCCGATGTAGCCAGCCCCGACGACGAGCAGTTTTTCCGGGACCGATTCCAGCGCCAGCGCGTCCTTCGAGGAGAGGATGTGTTCGCCGTCGAACTCGAAGCCCGGGACCTCCATCGGTCGGCTCCCCGTGGCGACGATGGCGTGTTCGAACGACAGCGATTCGGAGCCCTGCCCCTCGCCACCGTGGGCGACCCGGACGGTCTCGTCGTTGACGAACTCGGCGGTCCCCTCGACCAGATTGACGCCGGCGCTCTTACACAGCGACTCGACGCCCCGTGTCAGCCGTGTGACGACGCCGTCTTTCCACTCGGTCATCCCGGCCATGTCGACGGCCGGGTCCGCGAACACGCCCATCGACTCGGCCTGCCGGGCGTCGTGGGCTATGTCCGAAGCCGAGATGAGTGCTTTCGAGGGGATGCAGCCGTGGTTCAGGCAGGTCCCGCCGTAGGCGTCACGCTCGACGAGCGTCGTGTCCAGTCCCAGTTGTGCGCCCCGGATCGCGGCGACGTAGCCGCCCGGACCGCCGCCGATAACCAGCAGTTCGGTTCCCGTAGTGACATCTCCGACGACCATAGCGGCACCTCGTCCGGACCGGTGAAAAGGTATCGCCCTTCAGCCCGATGTCGCGTCTCGCCTGCGCCGTCGGTACAGGTAGTATCCGATGACCGGCACTGACACCGCAAACGCCGCGAGTAGCGTGGTTCCGACCCCGGCGGTTACTCAAGCAGGAGTCGCGTCGGGTCCGCCAGATACTCCTTGAGCGTGTTGACGAAGCCGGCTGCGTCGGCCCCGTCGATGACGCGGTGGTCGATTGCCAGCGAGAGCGGGAGCGTGGGTTTCGCGACGACTTCGCCGGTGCTCGCGGTGGAACCGCTCGCAGTCCCCGAGGCGCCTTGCACCTCGCTTTCAGCCACCGGCCGCTCTTTCAGCGCCCCGATCCCGAGAATCGCCGTCTCTGGGACGTTGATGATCGGACTGGCGTACTCGCCGCCGATGGCTCCGAAGTTTGTCACGGTGAACGTCCCGCCCTGCATCTCCGATCGCTCGATGTCTCGCTCCCGGGCCCGCCCGACGAGGTCGTTGATCTCGTCGGCGAGTTCCAGCAGCCCCTTCCCGTCCACGTCGTCGACGACCGGGACGACCAGCCCGTGGTCGGTCGCCGTCGCCACGCCGATGTTGTGGGCGTCTCTGTAGACGATCTCCTCGCTTTCGGTGTCCAGGGCCGTGTTGAGTATCGGGTGCTGGTCCAGCGCCGCGGCGACGCATTTCACCACAAAGGGCGTGTACGTCAGGGTGACGCCGCGCTCCTCGGCGAGCGGCTCGAGTCGCTCGCGGGCCTCGACGAGGCCGGACACGACGACCCGGTCGTGGTGGGTGGCGTGGGGCACCTCCCGACGTGAGCGGGCCATCTGCTCGCCGATGGATCGCCGCACGCCGCGGTACGGCTCGCGGCGTTCGCCCTCGCTCGTCTCGACCGCCGTCGGTTCGGCTCCACCACTGCCGGCCGCCGTCGTGCCACCGGTCTCCACAGCCGTTGCACTCGCCGTACCGCCTTCGGCGCTGACGGCTTCGGTGTCGGCCGCCTGCGCGGCCTGCTGGGCCTCCGCGTACGCCCGGACCGCCCCTTCGTCGACGTAGGGCTGGCCGTCCCTCGTCGCGTCGGTCGGAATGGCGTCGATGTCCACGTCAAGTTCGCGGGCGACCTTTCTGGTGGCCGGCGTCGCCAGCGTCTGGTCGCGCCGTTCGACCTGCTGGCCGTCCCCGGAGACGCTTCTAACGGCTGACTTCACAGCGGCCCCGTCGTCTGCGTCACCACCGTCATCGACCTGTGAGGCCACTGCGGTCGACCCGTCACCGTCGTCGGACACCTTCGAAACGACCGACGTGGGGCCGTCGTCGCTGTCGGCCGTCCCGTCGACCGACGCTGTGGCCGCCTCGACATCCGCCTCGGTGACGCGGCCGCCCGGCCCGCTCCCGTCGATGGCCGCGATGTCGACACCCCGCTCGCGGGCGAGTCGGCGGACGCTCGGCGAGGCGAACACGCGGCCGTCAGCCGCGCTTGCGTCCGCCTGCTGCGAGTCGTCGGACCCAGCGGCGGTCGCAGCGCCGTCTGCCTGCTCCGCCCCGACTCCCGACGATTCGGCTCCGTCCGCACCGCCAGCGGCCGCGTCGCTCGCTTCGGCGTCGCCCTCCTCTGCGATAGTGACGAGCACCTCACCGGTCTGGATCATCTCGCCGACTTCGGCGTGCAGTTCCTGCACGACGCCGTCGACCGGCGACGGCACGTCGACGGCGGCCTTGTCGGTTTCCACCTCCGCGAGGACCTGGTCCTCGGTGACGGCGTCGCCCGGCGAGACGTGCCAGGTCAGCACCTCGCCCTCTGCGACCCCTTCCCCGAGGTCCGGCAGCTTGAACTCGAACATGCGTCAGAACTCCACTGCCTCTCTGATACCGTCTTTGATGCGGGCGGGTTCGGGGAGGTAGTAGTCCTCCAGCGCGTACAGCGGGTAGGGCACGTCGAAGCCTGTCACCCGCGTAATGGGGGCTTCCTGGTACAGCAGGACCTCCTCCTGAATGGTGGCGATGATTTCGCCGGCCAGCCCGCCGGTCTTGGGCGCTTCGTGGACGACGGCTGCTCGCCCGGTCTTTTTGAACGACTCGACGATGGCGTCGGTGTCCATCGGCGACAGCGTCCGCAGGTCGACAACCTCGGCGTCGATGCCCTCCTCGGCCAGTTCCTCGGCGGCTTCGAGCGTCGGCCGGGTCATCGCGCCCCAGGTGAACACGGACACGTCGGTCCCCTCGCGGCGGACCTTCGCCTCGCCGAGCTCGACGGTGTAGGGGTCGTCGGGGACCTCCTCGCGGAACGACCGGTAGATGAGCTTCGGTTCGAGGAAGATGACGGGGTCCGGGTCCCGGATAGCCGCCGTCAGCAGCCCCTTCGTCTCCTTCGGCGTCGATGGCACGACTACTTTCAGGCCCGCCTCGTGGACGTAGAACGCCTCCTTGGACTCGGAGTGGTGTTCCGGCGCGCGGATGCCGCCGCCGTAGGGCGCCCGGACGGTGAGCGGGCAGTTGTATCGTCCGCGGCTTCGCGTGCGGAGGCGAGCGGCGTGGCTGACGATCTGGTCGAATGCGGGGTACATGAACCCGGAGAACTGCATCTCCGGCACCGGTCGGAGCCCGTAGGCGGCCATGCCGATGGCCGTCCCCACGATGCCGGACTCCGCAAGCGGGGTGTCGATGACTCGTTCGTCACCGAACTCCTCGTGGAGCCCCTGCGTCGCCCGGAAGACGCCGCCGTTCTTCCCGACGTCTTCGCCCATCACGATCACGTCCTCGTTCCGCTCCATCTCGCCGTAGAGGCCGTCACGGACGGCCTGTACGAGCGTCAAACTCTGTGTCGTTGCGTCCTGTGTACTCATTCCAGTAGCACCTCGTCGCCGTGTCGCTCGCGCAAACCTTCGAGGTAGTCCAGTTGCTGTTCGAGCCGCTGTGGCATCTCCGCGTACACGTCCGCGAACATCTCCTCGGGCCTGGGCCGCTCAGTCGCCTCCGCGGTGTCGATGGCCGCCGCGACCTCCTCCTGAATCGACTCGTCGATGGCGTCGACCCGCTCGTCGTCGAGCAGACCCCGGTCCCGGAGGAACGCCTCCATCCGCGGGATGGGGTCTTTCTGCTTCCAGCGCTCGACCTCGCTGTCGTCGCGGTACACCGACGGGTCGTCTGCCGTCGTGTGCGCGCCGAAGCGGTACTGCACCGCCTCGATCATCGTCGGCCGAAGCCCGTCCTCGGGCGGATCGTGGGCCTTGTCGATGGCTTCGCGGGTCACCTGATACACCGCCAGCGGGTCCATCCCGTCGACCTGGACGCCGTCGAAACCGTAGGCGTTGGCCTTCTGGGCGAGCGTCTCGCTGGCCGTCTGGCGCTCCCGCGGGACCGAAATCGCCCACTGGTTGTTGTTACAGAAAAACACCGCGGGCACGTCGAACACGCCCGCGAAGTTCAGCCCCTCGTGAAAGTCCCCTTCGGAGGTCGCGCCGTCCCCGAAATACACGAGGAAGGCGGTGTCGTCGCCTTTGAGCTTCGACGCCCACGCCGCTCCGGTCGCGTGCGGAATCTGCGTCGCGATCGGGACCGCGAGCGAGAACACCTGTACGTCCTCCGGCGGCGAGTTCCCCCGCTCGGACCCCATCCAGTACAGCAGGTCATCCGCCAGATCCCACCCTCGCACGGACAGGGCGATGTGTTCGCGGTAGCTCGGAAACAGCCAGTCCCCGTCCCGCAGGGCGAAGGCGCTGCCGACCTGGGACGCCTCCTGCCCCGACATGGGGGGGTATGTCCCCATCCGGCCCTGCCGCTGCAGGCTCACCGCCCGCTGGTCGAAGTGACGGCCGAGTTTGAGATGCCGGTACATCTCCACCAGGTCGTCGTCCGAGAGGTCCGGGACCGTCGCGCCGTCGACCACCGTCCCGTCCTCATCGAGAATCTGTACCCGATCTGTGGGGTCGCGCTGGAGGACACTCATAGAACCCGCCTCCCTCGAAGTGGCATACGACAACTGTTCACTCGCGCTACGCTTAGAGCTTTCGCGGCCCTGAAAAATCTATCCGACGTGAGTATTACGGGGAGTATAACCTCAAAAGCGGCTCTGAGACGAACTCAGTTCCGTGCCTCCTCGCCGTGATAACTCGGACGTATCAGCCGTCTGTACGGACCGCGGCCCGCGCCTCGTCTGCACTCTGCCCCTCGCGGAGGACGCTCTCGACGAACAGCTCGCCGGCGCGATAGGACGACCGGACCATCGGCCCCGACGCGCAGTACAGGAAGTCGAACTCCTCCTCGGCGACCCGCTGCCAGGTGTTGAAGGCGTCGGGATGGACATACTCCGAGACCTCCAGATGCGAGCGGGAGGGCTGAAGGTACTGGCCGAAGGTCACCACGTCGACGCCGGCCTGCCGGAGGTCCGACAGCGTCTGGTACACCTCGTGGGCGTACTCGCCGACGCCCAGCATCAGGCTGGTCTTCGTGTAGCAGTCGCCCTCGCGGTCGGCCTGCCGCAACACGGAGAGGGACTGCTCGTAGCCCGCCCGGCGGTCACGGACCGGCCACTGGAGGCGGTCGACCGTCTCGATGTTGTGAGCGAGCACGTCCGGGTCGGCGTCGATGATCTTCCGCACCAGTTCCGGCTCGCCCTGGAAATCGGGAATGAGGCACTCGACCAGAATCGACGGGTCGCGCTCCTTGATCGCGCGAATCGTCTCGGCGAAGTGGCTCGCGCCCTGGTCGGGCAGGTCGTCGCGGTCGACGCTGGTCAGGACCACGTAGTCCAGCCCGATTTCCGCGACGGCGTCGGCCACCTGCTGTGGCTCGTCGGGGTCGAGCGGCTCCATCCCGCCCGTCTCCACGTCACAGAAGTTACAGCCCCGCGAACAGCGGTCGCCCAGCAGCATGAACGTCGCCGTCCCCGGTCCGTCGCGCCCGCTCCAGCACTCCCCGAGATTCGGGCAGTTGGCCTCCTCACAGACCGTGTTGAGGTCCCGGTCCCGGAGCGTCTGCTTGATGTCGGTGAACCGCTCGCCCGACGGTGGCCGCATCTTCAGCCAGTCGGGCTTGCGCGAACGACTCATTACCTGTCCTTGGTGGCTCCGCTCAAAAGAAGTTGGGTTCGGCACTCCGCAGTCGGCCGCGGCCACAGCGACTCGACGCACGCCTGTCGAGAAAGTGCCGTCGTTCGCTAGCAATACCCCTTGTTCGGCGCTATTCCAGTCGCGTGTGGTCCTGTGACTCGCACTCCGGACATTTCATCCAGTACGAGTCGGGGTCTGCGGACGACTCGAACTCATGACCGCAGTCGTTACACTCGTACTGGGGCGTTTCGTCTGCGAGCCCGACCTTCTCTTTGACAGTCTCAAGGACAGACATTGGATGCACTGGACACGTTACGATGCGAGGGTGTTATAACGCCAGACAGCGCTTCAGGTGCTGAAACCCCGATTTCTCTATCCAAGCTTGTACGGTCGCCCTGACTCGAAATCTACCTGCTCGTGGCCCGGACCAGCGGCTACTGGCTTCTCACGTCGTCTTTTCAGTTCGTGAAGCCACCGCTGGCGATCAGGCTTGGGGTGTCCGAAAAATCACGGTTCGCCGTCCGCTCCGGTTTCACCGTCCCGGACTGCGGTGCTCTCCTCGACCAGTTCCCGGTGGAGTTCGATGTCGACCTCGAAGCCACCCCCGTCGAGTTCGAAGCACACTCGCTCCAGCGTCGTCTCGTACACCTTGTAGTGGTTCCCGTCGGCGTCCACGCGGGTGTCTTCCCGGAGCAGATCGTACTCCTGACAGACGTTGACGCGGCGATACACTGTCGGCTCCGAGGCATCGAGACGATCCGAAAGCGTCTGGACGGAGACTGGCTCGACGTTGGCGGCCGCGAGAATCCGCCGGACCTCCTCGCTGCCGATGACTTCGAACACGGTCTCCGGCTCCCAGTCCATGCGTACAGGTCCGATACGGTCAGCCAGACAGATAAGAGCGGCGCGGGTTCACCTGGCGATACTGCGGCTCAGTTGGTCGCTGCTGGCGCTGCCGGCTGCCACGCCTCGCTGTCGTCGAGGTACGCCTCGAACGACGTCGTTTCGATGCCCCATTCGGCGAGGGTGGGGATATCGATGTCGTAACCCACGTCGTTGAACCACTGGAACATGTCTGCCAGTTCGTCGCCGGCCATTTCGCGGTAGTCCTCGACGCCGGCGTGAATCGGCTCGACTTCGTGGCCGAGGTGGTCGCTGAACGCCGCGGCAAATTCTTCGAGCGTCAGGTCGTCGCCGGCAAGCGTGATGACTTCGCCGAGGAACGCGTCGGGGTCGGACAGCGCGGCCACGACGGCCTGGCCGATGTCGGTCGCGTCCACGACGGCCAGGGAGACGCCCTCGCGCAGGGGCATCGTGAGCTGGCCGTCCATGATGTCCTCGCGCATCATGTACGCGAAGTTCTGCATGAAGAACACCGGGCGGATCACCGTCGCGGAGAGTCCGAGTTCCGCGATCTGCTGTTCGACGGCCCACTTGGACTCGAAGTGCGGCAGTCCTGTGTCTGCGTCCGCGCTGCCGACGGAACTGTAGACGAAGTGGTCGACGCCGGCGTCGGCCGCTGCCTCCGCCAGCGTGACGCCCTGTTCGACTTCCACGTCTGTCCCTTGCTCCATGAACATCGTGACGCCGTAGACGGCGTCCATGCCGTCGACCAGTTCCGCCATCCGGTCGGCGTCGGTCAGATCGCCCTCGACGACGGTGACGCCGCGGGCTTCGAGGGCCTCGGCACCGTCGCTCGTGGCGTCGCGTGTCAGTCCGTAGATTTCCCACTGTTCGCTGTCTGCCAGCAGGTGGTCGACGACTGCGCCGCCCTGAGTGCCGGTTGCGCCGGTGACGAGTATGTTTCTCATAACGTATAGATATACGACAGAGATATAGATAAACTAGCAGGGAGGCGTGCTACCACGGCCTTTCGAGGGCCATGTGCTGGGCGAGCAGGGCGGACCGCCCCACCGCACACGCCGCCATAGAAACGCCTTTGCCGTCGCGGAACTGCGACTGTGACGTGTCATCCCGAACCGACAGCGAGCCGACTGTGGCGGTCGCGGAGGTGCTCCCGGAATTCGCTGACGCCTTCCCCTTCGAGGAGTTCAACCGGATGCAGTCGGAGACGCTGCCGGCCCTGCTGAACCGCGACGACAACGTCGTCGTCAGCGCGCCGACGGCCAGCGGGAAGACCGCGCTGGCGGAACTGGCTATCTGCAAGACGCTCGCCGAGGACGGGACCGCGCTCTTTCTCGCGCCGTTGCGTGCGCTCACCAACGAGAAAGAGAGCGAGTGGGAACGGTTCGAGGACCTGGGCTACTCCGTCTACGTCGTCACCGGTGAGCGGGACCTGAACCCCCGTCGCGCCGAGCGGGCCGACATCCTCGTGATGACGCCGGAGAAGGCCGACTCGGCCACCCGGAAACACGAGACCAGCCGTTACTCCTTCATTACAGACGTGGACTGCTGTGTCATCGACGAGGTCCACCTGCTGGATTCGGATCGTCGCGGGGCGGTGCTGGAAGTCACCGTCTCGCGGCTCCGCCGACTCTGTGACCCGCGCGTGGTGGCGCTGTCGGCGACGATGCCGAACATCGACGACGTGGCCGCGTGGCTCGACGCGCCCGAGGAGACCACGTTCGCCTTCGGCGAGGAGTACCGACCCGTGCCGCTGAACGCCGACGTAAAGACCTACTCCCACGGCGAGAACGCCTTCGCCGACAAGTACCGCCGGCTCTACCGGGCGCTCGATCTCGCCGAGCCGCACATCCGCGAGGAGGGCCAGGCGCTCGTGTTCGTCTCTTCGCGTCAGGACACGGTACAGGCAGCGAAGAAGGCCCGCGACGAGATTACCGAGCGCGACATTCCGATGGGTGCACGCGGAGACTACGATTTCCACAACGACGCCGCCGACCTCTCGAACGACACGCTCCGCCAGTCCGTGCTGGACGGTGTGGGCTTTCACCACGCCGGCCTCGCGCGTGAGGACAAGAACAAGGTCGAGCAGTGGTTCAAGGAGGGGAAGATTCAGCTCCTCTTCTCGACCTCGACGCTGGCCTGGGGCGTGAACCTCCCCGCCCGCTGTGTCGTCATCCGCGACACGAAGCTCCACGACCCGCTGGAGGGCGAGGTCGACATGAGCCCGCTCGACGTGCTCCAGATGCTCGGCCGCGCGGGTCGGCCCGGCTACGACGACATGGGCTACGCCTGGGTCGTCTGTGACCGGTCGGACGCCGACAAGTACCGCCGCTTGCTCCGGGACGGCAAGGAGATCGAATCCCGACTCGCGGCGGAACTCGACGCCCACCTGAACGCCGAGATCGCGCTCGGGACCATCGACGACGTGGACGACGTGATGGACTGGCTCGCGACGACCTTCTACTACGCCCGCTCGCAGTCGGCTCCCGACGAGTACGACGCCGGCAGCGACCTCCGAAACCGGGTCAGCGATACCCTCTCTTCGCTCGTCGACGAGGGCTTCGTCGAGCAGGACGGCCTCAACGTCGAGCCGACGCGGCTCGGGCAGTTAGCCTCGAAGTTCTACCTCCGGCTCTCAACCGCGCGCCGGTTCGCGGACGTCGCCGAGCGCTGCCAGGTCGCCGCCGACCCCGACTCCGCTGTCTCCGTGGACGCGGACGACCTGCTGACCGCGGTGGCCGGCGCGACGGAGTTCGACAGCGTCAGCGCCCGCTCCGACGAGGAGGACGCGGTCCACGCAGTGCTGGGGGACAGCGTCGACGACAGCCTCGACGCCGGCCAGCGGAAGGTGCTGGCCATCCTCCGTTCGGGCATGACCGGGACGACGCCGACGGAACTGAAAAGCGACGCGTGGGTCATCCGCCAGAACGCCCTCCGCCTGCTCGCGGCGATGCGGGAGTTCGTCGACACGCTGGGGCCGGCCCGCTACGCGAACCTGGCCTGTCGGGTCGAGGCCCGCGTCGAACACGGCATCAGCGCCGACGCAGTGGGGCTGACGGCCATCGACGGCGTCGGCAGTGGCCGCGCGGGCAAACTCGCCGCTGCGGGGCTCACGTCGCCCGCTGACGTGGTCGAAGCTGGCGAAGACGGCCTCGTCCGTGCCGGACTCTCCGAAGGCGTCGCCGAGCAGGTGCTGGCGAACGCGCGGGACCTCCCCGTCGTCACGGTCGACTGGGGCGATTTCCCCGAGACAATCGCGCCCGGTGACAACGATATGCGCGAGGTAACTGTGGAAAACACCGGCGGCAGCGCCCGCGCGGGCCTGCGGGTCACGGTTAACGGGCGTGAGATGACCGCAAAGCCGTCGTATCTCGGCGAGGCCACGCTTCCGGTGGCCGTCTTCGGCGCGGACGCGGACGAACTCACGTTCACTGTCGAGGTCGCGTTCCCCGCGCTGCCGCTCCCGACGATTACCGAAACTCGATCCGTGCTGGTCCGGTAATCGCCGTTTCAGCCGTCTCTCTGAAACGACCTCAATGGGCGCGATAAAATTTATAAAGAACTCTAAAAGCGTTATACGCTTCCGTGAAACATCGCTGAAAGGTGCTGAAATCCGGTTAACATTCCGAAAAGAGCACGAATTATCCCCAAGGGTCTGGCGTTTATATGGGGGTATGGGTTCTTACGAAGAACTGAGGAAGCCCACAATGTCCAGTGCATCGCCCTTCCGTTCCCCGATGGAAGCCGCCCCCAGCAGCGTCGACCGTCAGTCACTCACTCGTCCCCTGCAATTCATCGCGTTCTGGCTGGCCATCGTCACGCCACTGGCATATCCGCCGCTGCTACTGGGCGGGCTGGACAGTCAGAGCTTCCTCATCTTCGTGGGTGTCGTTGCCCTCAACGTCTTCGGCCTCCTCGCGGGCCGAGGATACGGTGATCCCGCCTGACCTGGCCGGGACTCCCTCCCCTCCACGCTGGCATTTCTGGCACGCAGCTTTCCGGTTATACCTCTCGAACTCTTGTCCGCTATACTGGCGTCCGTCCAGTATCTTCTCGGTCTTCGGACCAGCTCCGTACCGTACAGCGGTCTCACCGCTTCTGATTCTGGCCCATCTACTATATCCGTCAAAGACTGCATACTCGACTGTTACACACTGCCTAACAGCACCTGTCGCAGCGACGCGGCGTCGTCGGCGGTTTCGTGGACCATCGACAGGTCCGTCTCGTCGCCGTCGCCGCGGAACCCGACGGTCGTCATCCCGGCGGCGACGGCGGCGCGTGCGCCCGCGGTGGAGTCCTCGACGGCCCAGCAGTCCTCGGGCGCGACGCCCAGCTCCGCCGCGCCGCGCTCGTAGATATCCGCCTCCGGCTTGCCGGGGCCGTCGATGTCACCGGCGCTGATGGCGACGTCGAACTTCGAGAGGTGGTCGAACCGCTCGTCAGCCACGTCGATCCAGGCCCATGGCGCGGACGTCGTCAGCGCCAGCGCCACGCCGGCGTCCCGAAGGTCGTCAAGCAGTTCGTGCGCCCCGTCCAGAAAGGTCGCCTTTTCGCCGTAAATCCGTTCGCCGTGCTCCTCGAACAGTTCTTCGAACGCCTCGCGGCTGATTTCGAGGGTGTACTCTGCGTCAAGGTCCGGATAGACCTCCCGGTAGTTCCGACCGGTAATCGCGGAGACAGGGATGTCGTCGTTCGGTGCGGCCGTCGGAAGAATATCCTCGCGCTGGGCTCGGACCCAGTGCTCTTCGGACCGGACGAGCACGCCGTCCATATCGAAACAGACCGCCGCCGGTGGTTCGCTCATTGCCTTCCTGTCGCTCGGCGACGGCTTTGGCTGTTGCGACTCCGGCAGCGATACGCCGGCATCGTCGCCGTCAGCACCTGCCTATTGTGACCCCGTCCGCGGTGACATCGTGTTCGCGCGTCAGTCAATCGTCCACGGCGGCCGGGCTGGTTCCGTCGATATCTGTCGAGTCCCACTCGTCCGTGTCCGTGTCGTCACTGACCTCGAACTCGTCGACCAGGTCCTCCAGGTCGTCCGCGAGGCCGGCGACCGACTGGACGTTCTCGGAGACGCTGGTGAGTGAACTGGACTGTTCCTCGGAGGCGGCCGAGACGTTGCTGGCCTCCGCGGCCGTCTCCTCGCTGACGCTGCTGACCTCGTCGACCATCGCCACGACCTCCTCGGTGGTGGCGGCCTGCTCGTCCGTGGCGTCGCTTATCTCCGTGACGCCACTCTCGGCGTCGTCGACGACCTCGGCGATCTCGTCGAACAGATCGATGGCGTTCTCTGTCGTCTCGACGCCGCTCTCGACCTGGTCCCGCATCGCTTCGATGTCGTCGACCGTCTCGTCCGTCGAGTCCTGAATCTCGGTAATGAGCGACTCGACTTCCTCGCTGGCCTCGCCGGCTTCCGACGCGAGGGACTTGATCTCGTCTGCGACGACGGCGAAGCCTTCGCCAGCCTCGCCGGCCCGTGCGGCCTCGATGGAGGCATTCAGGGCGAGCATGTTCGTCTGCTCGGCGATGTCGGTGATCATGGCGACGATCTCGCTGATCTCCTCCATCTCCGCCTGGAGGTCCGAGACCTGGTCGACCGCGTCGTCGGCCCCGTCCTCGATCTCCTTGATCTCGGCGGACGCCTCGGCGGCCTGTTCGCTTCCCATCTGCGCCCGCTCGGCTGCTTCCTGTGCCGTGTCGGCCACGTCGACCGACGAGGATGCTATCTCCTCGATGGTCGCCGACATGTCGTTCATCTCGTTGGCGACCTCCTGGAGGTTGCCGGACTGGGTATCGGCCCCGCTCGATATCTCCTGGACCGACTCGGCGACCTCCTGGCTCGCCTCCTCGATCTCGGTCGTACTCGCGGCGACTTCCTGGCTCGCCTCGTTCACGTCCTGTGCGATTGACTGGACCTTTGCGATACTTTCGTCGACTGCGTCGAGGCCCTCGTCGATGTTCTCGAGGACGTCGCCGTAGGCACCGGGCAGGTCGGTGTCGAGATCCTGGTCGAGGTGACCCTCCCGGAGATCCGCGCTCACGGCCTCGAGCTGTTCGAAGCTCTCCGAGAGCTGCGTGAGGCCGGAGTTGAGTTCGCGCATGACCTCGCCGTAGTCGCCGGGGAGATCGGTATCGAGGTCCTGGTCTAGCTCCCCGGCACGGATGTTCCGGCTCGCCCGGCTGATCTCGGTGAAGCTCGCCCCGAGCTGGGTCATTCCGTCTTCGAGCCCTATCATTATTTCCCCGAACTTCCCGGGCATGTCAGTCTGTATCTCGTCGTCGAGATCACCCTCCCTGAGTGAGTCACTGACGGATTCGATCTGGTCGACCTGCCGGTTCAAGTTCGCCTGCATATCCTCGAAGGCCGTCACCATCTCGCCGATCTCGTCGTCGCCGGTCGAGATGTCGTCCGTCTGGTCGAACTGCCCCTTGGACAGTGCCATCGCTCGGTCGCGGACCTGTTCGATCGGCTTCGAGATGTACCTAGCCGCTGCGTATCCCATCACCGAAACCACGATAGCCGCGAGACCGAACAGTCCGATGACGAGGTTCTGTGCGGAGTCCGTCGTGCTCTGGAGCGTCGCGCCGAGCGCGGCAATCGGTTCGTTGATGTCCTGTTCGGGGACGGTCGCGACGAGGGTGAACTGCTTGTCACCGAGTTCGAGCGGCGCGAAGCCGGCGTACTTCGTGACGTTCCCCTCGCCCTCGACTTGCTTCGTGTGGGTCGTCATTCCCGACTCGCCGGCGAGCATCTGGTTCTGTGCGATCGTCCCGAGTTCAGCACCGTACTCCCCGTCTGCGACGTTCGTCCGCTGTTCGATCATGGCCCGGTCCGGATGGCTGACGATCTCGCCGTGGTCGTTGAGGATGTAGAGGTAGCCGCTCTCACCGACCGTCACGCGGTTCGTCGTATCGGTGATGAGTGAGTAGTTGAACTGGGTCGCGACGACGCCGCGGAACTCGCCGTCCCTGTACACCGGCGTGGAGATGTACATCGTCTCGTGGCCGTCCGAAGTCCGGACCTCGTCGAAGTAGGCCTCGCCCTCGCTGCCGGACGCGGCACTGGTGAACCACTCCGCATCGGCGTATGATTGCGAGCTGTCCGAGCCGGTCGTCACCTCCTGACCCGTCCGGTCTGCGTGGATGATTTCGTCCCCGTTCGGACCCGCGAACGTGATCTGTTCGTAGGCCAGGTGTTCCTCGTCACCGACGGTGACCGTCCGCGTCAGGAGGTACCGCTCGAAGGAATCCGCCATTTCGGTTTCCGCATCGGTGACTGCGGTCTCCTGGAGCTCGTAGTAGTAGACGCTCGGCGCGATGACCCAGTCGAAGGGCTCGTAGTAGGTATAGGCGATGAACTTCGTCATCTTGGGGTTGCCCTCCTGGGTCGTGTCTTCCCACTCGTACTCGGCGATGCCCCATTCCTCGCCGTTGCGGATCGCCTGGTCGGACTCGATGGTGGCTTTGATGTCGTCGAACACGACCAGCGTCCCGCCGCTGTCTTCCTTGAGGTTGTGGCCGTCGTCGAGGCTGTGGTGGACGACAATGTTTGAGTCGCTGTCGGTGATGTAGGCGTATCCCGTATCACCAAAGTAGCCGGGCTGGAACGAGTCGTACATGGTCCCGGCCGGGCGCGTCTGGTCCCCGGCCGTACCGCCGATCATCGACTCGACTTCCTGCTTGACTTGCTCCTGTTCCGAGGGCGAGAGGTCCTCCCAGTCCCGGCCGTCGTACTGCTTTTCCAGCACCATCTGCATCGCGTTGTCGATGCTGGTACGCATCTGGAGGGACGTGTACCCGAGCTGGCGCTGACTCGACTCCTGAACGAGCTCCATCTCGCCGTCCTGCGCGGCCAGGTAGTTCTCCATCGTCGAGGAGTCCGACAGCGACCGGACGTCGACCTCGCGCTGGTTCATCTGGTTCTGAATGCCTTCCTGTCGCGCTTCGACGCTGTTGTTCAGCTGGTCGGTCATCGCCCCCCGGAGGTAGTTCCCGCTCTGGGTCTGGGCGTCCTGATTCAGCTGTCCCATACTGTTGGCTGACAGCAATCCGACACCGGCTAGCGGTGCCAGTGAAATTGTAAGGAGTAAGACTATTAGCTTTATCTGCAGGTCCATACCACGGGTCGTCTAATCCGGAAGTTAATCCTTACCGCCGCATTCTTCGAATTGATAATTAATGGCCAAAACGCTAATAAACGTGGATGAACCAGGTTTCAATTCTATATAATTACAACCCAGATGACGGCTCCCCCTCTCGATTTGCTGCCGTCTCCGCTGTCGGTTTTAGCTATCAAGCACACAACCAAATTCGTGTGAACGTTCAAATACCAGCACGGGCCCAGACCGGTCCATGCACGACGGAACCTGTGTGATGGCTGGCGAGTGTACGACTGTTTTCGAGGGAACGCGCGAGCGGGAACAGCGCGGCGACGTGCTCATCGTCGTCAAACCGGACAACACCGTCTTGGTCCACGACGCCGTGGGGTATCAGCCGGTCGCGTGGCTCACGCGCGCCGAAAGCGTCACTATCGACGAGGGGACGGTGACCGCCCGTGACGGCGACGAACTCCTCCGCGTGGTCACCCACGAGGAACACGGCAGCGCCCGCTATCCGGCCTCGAACGCCGGTGTCCCGGTACGCGACTGTCCCGACTGCGGCGGGACGCTTGTACGCGCTCGGAGCGAAGTCACCTGTACCGGCTGTGACGCCTCGTACGGGATTCCGAGCGATGCCGCGGTCACCGGCGGCCGTTGCGGAGACTGCGGACTCCCCACGCTTCGGGTGGAACGCGGGCGGGTGTTCGAACTGTGTCTCGACCGGGACTGTGATTCGCTGGACGACGCTGTCACCGCGGCCTTCGACCGCGAGTGGGACTGTCCCAACTGCGACGGCGACCTGTTGATTCTCCGCCGGGGCGGCCTGCTCGCCGGCTGTGAGCACTATCCCGATTGTGACACCGGCTTCTCGATGCCGTCCGGCGTCGTCGTCGGCGATTGTGACTGTGGCCTGCCACTGTTCGAAACCGCCGGCGGCACGCGCTGTCTGGACAGTTCCTGCTCGGAACTGGTGTGAGTTCTGATACTACACATCCGCGGCCGCTGTAATCAATACACCATCTCTGACGGTTCGGACCCGCAGGGGCTTTGTCGCCGCGGGGGCCACGTCAGAGCATGGAACTGACGCTCGACGATGATGTCGTGCGGGCCGGCTACGAGGCGCGCGAGCGGTTCTACGACTCGCGCGGCTACGGGAAGGTCCGCAACGGCGACATCGACCTGGCCCCGGTGGAGGCCGCACACCTCCTCTACCGCGGGGATATCGAGAGCATCGACGGGATGGACTTCCGCGCCTTCCTGGGGTCGGCGGCCGTCTCCGAGGTCGATTTCGCCGTCTACAAAGACCTGCGGGACCGCGGTTTTTACCTCACGCCCGCCCGCGAAGGATGGGTCGACGACGCCGCGGGCGCGGACTTTGTGGTCTACCCGCGGGGAAAGGGGCCGTGGGACAACGAAGTGGCCTACCGCGTCCGGGTTATCGGCGAGCGTGATACCGTCGACGCGACGGCCCTGGGCGACTGCGTTCTGGCGGTCGTCGACGAGGAGAGCGAGGTCACGTATCTCGACACCGACCGGCGCGACGTTACAGGGACCAGCGACGCCGCCGTCCCGACGACGGAGGGCGAATTGCTCGCCGAGCGGGTGGTGTGCTGGGAACCGCCGGCGGAGCTGTACGATCAGGCATTCTACGGGCAGCAACTCGGCGACGACGGCGCGGTACAGCTCTCGCTCGTGGAGGCCGCGTATCTCGCACAGGAGGGGCTGCTCACGGTCGATGGCGGGGCCGACGCTGTCGTCGGGCGGGGTCGCGAGGTCGAGGGCGACCGCTTCGACCGTCGGCTGGCCGTCTATGCGGCTCTGCGAGCGAGCGGCGTCGCTCCGAAGACTGGCTTCAAATTCGGCGCGGATTTCCGGACCTACGCTAATGTCGAGAGCGCCGAGAACCTCGGGCACTCGGAGCTCCTCGTCCGAGTATTGCCGGCCGACCACCGATTCGAGCCGCGGGACCTCGCGCTGGACGTTCGCCTGGCCCACGGCGTCCGGAAGACGATGGTGTTCGCGCTCACGGCGGACGGCGGCGACGGTAGTGGCGATAGCGGCAACAGCAACGATCTCGAGTGGATCGCCGTCGAGCGGCTGACGCCCTGATTTGGTCGCCACTTCACCGGCCGGTGGTCATTCAGCTGTCCCCTGATACGCCGCTCTGTGTGGCGCACCGAAACGAACCCTTTTTGCGCCGACCGGGACCAAAGCACCTGTAACGTGGCTCACCGCGAGCCGAGCACATCCATGACGACAGACGATTCCCACCACGACGACGCATCGCCCGACGAGGACCGCCGCCAGTCGGGCGGAGAGTGGCGGGAGTCCGACGCCCGCTCCGGCGGCGAGTCGGTGCTACCGGACGGCGGCACTGAGGCCGAGGGGGCCGACGAGGCGACGCTCGACCCCTGGGGCTCCTCGACTATCGCCGACTACCGCAAACTGTTCGAGCAGTTCGGCATCGAGGAGTTCGACGAGGTGCTCCCCGAAGTCCCCAATCCCCACTACCTGATGCGGCGGGGCGTCATCTTCGGCCACCGGGACTACCGACCGGTCGCCGAGGCGATGCGCAACGACGATCCCTTCGCCGCGCTGTCGGGGTTCATGCCGACCGGCGACCCGCACATCGGCCACAAGCTCGTCTTCGACGAGATCATCTGGCATCAACAGCAGGGCGGGGACGCACACGCGCTCATCGCCGACCTCGAAGCCCACAGCGCCCGCGGGCTCTCGTGGGATGAAATCGACGAGCACGCGACGGACTACGTCCTCTCGCTGCTCGCGCTCGGATTCGACCCCGACGAGGGGACGCTGTATCGCCAGTCGGACAACCGCGAGGTGCAGGACCTCGCGTTCGAACTCGGCGCAGAGGCGAACTTCTCGGAACTGCAGGCCATCTACGACTTCGACGGCGAGACTGACATCTCCCACATGCAGTCGGTCGTCACCCAGATGGCGGACATCCTCTACCCGCAACTGGACGAGCCGAAGCCGACGGTCATCCCCGTCGGCCCGGACCAGGACCCCCACATGCGGCTGGCGCGGGATCTCGCCGCGCGGATGCGGTACTTCGGCGTGACGGAGGCCTTCGCCAGTTTCGAGGCCGACGCCGTCGAACGGACGCTGCTCCGGCAGGCCTACGACGCCCGCGAGGAGTACGCCGAGAACGCCGACCGGCCGCGGTGTGGCGAGGCCGCCGACTGGCTGCGCGACCATCAGCCAGCGCCCGCCGACGCCCGTCAGTCCGTCGTCGCCAAACTCGACGAAGCCGGCAAAGAACCGCTCCGCCCGCGAATCCGGTTCCTCGACCGCAACGCCACCGACGCAGCCTTCGAGGCGCTTATCGAGGCCATCGACGGGGAGAAACGGGTGTACGACGAGCACATCGACACGTTCGACCTGGACCACGCCGAGGCTGAGGAGCTGGCTCGCCAGGTCGAACTCGACAACGGCGGCTACGGCTTCCAGCCGCCCTCGTCCATCTACCACCGGTTCATGACCGGCCTCACCGGCGGCAAGATGTCCTCGTCGATTCCGGCCTCGCACATCTCGCTGCTGGATGACCCGGAGGACGGCTACGACAAAGTGAAATCGGCCACCACCGGTGGTCGCTCCACAGCCGAGGAACAGCGCGAGAAGGGCGGGAAGGCCGACGAGTGCCCGGTGTACGAGCTGTACGCCTATCTGCTCTCGGGCGACGACGACGAGTTCGCCAAGGAGGTGTACGACGAGTGTGTCGGCGGCGAACGGCTCTGTGGCGGCTGCAAGGAGCAGGCCGCCGAACTGATGGCCGAGTTCCTCGAAGACCACCAGGAGAAACGCGAAGAGTGGGAGGACAAGCTCGACGAACTCGATATCGACCTCGACTCCGACCGCGCGCCGACGACCGCGGACTGAGAACCGAGCCGAGACACCCCGTCTCGTGTCGAGACGAGTACACGCGCAACGCTTTTAGGCGCTAATCACAATCGCTCAGATATGGCACCCGAATCCCACCGTGCCGGCGTCGCTCGCCAGCTATCCGACAGTCCGGGGTTCGGCTTCTTCTTCGCTGCCTGATCGTGTGTGGACTCTGACGGCGTCGAGAGGCGTGGTCAGACGAAACCGCGAACAGGAAGTGAGAACCGTTAACTGAGCGACCCGCGGTTATCCCCACAAGACCGAGACACCCGTATGAAACGACCACAGGCACAGGTGGCCGTCCTGCAGGCCGCCGACGCACAGGAAGACAGGCGTATCGACGACGTGGCTGCGGAGGCTGACCTCAAGCCGGAAGCGGCCACCAGAGCGGCGTTCGAACTCGAATCCGACGGGCTGCTCGCCGTCGCCGAGGAGACGCTGGAACACTACGAACTCACCGAGGAGGGCGACCAGTACGTCCGGGAGAGCCTCCCCGAGCAGGACCTCTACGAGGCGGCCGTTGACGCCGGCGCTGCCGACAACCCGGTCCAGATGGGGCAGGCCATCGGCGCGTCCGGCCTCGAAGGCGGCGCGGTCGACATCGCGCTCTCGAACTACGCCCGCAAAGCCTACGGCGGGATCGACAGCGGCGAGATCACGGCCAATCCGGACGCCGACCCCGGGTCCGACCCCGAGATGTTGGCGCTGGAGGCCGTCGCCGATGGACGCGTCGCGGACGCCGACGCGGACGCGCTCGACCAGCTGGAACGGCGCGGCCTCCTTGACGTGCGTGAGGAAACCGTTCGGTCGGTCCGGCTCACCGACGACGGCGTCACCGCGCTGATGGAGGGCGTCGAAGCCGCCGAGACCGTCGACCAGCTTACCCCCGAACTGCTCACCAGCGGCGAGTGGGAAGACGTGGCCTTCACCGAGTACAACGTCGAGGCCGACGCCGAGGACGTGAGCCACGGCAAGGAGCACATCCTCCGCCAGACGGCCAACCGCGTGAAGGACACGCTCGTCGGCATGGGGTTCTCCGAGATGGAAGGCCCCCACGCCGACGCCCAGTTCTGGATCAACGACTGCCTGTTCATGCCCCAGGACCACCCGGCGCGAACGCACTGGGACCAGTTCGCCCTGGAGGAGCCAGAGGAGATCGGCCACCTCCCCCCGGACCTCGTCGAACGGGTCCGCTCGGCCCACAAGGAAGGCGTCGGCCCTGACGGCGAGGGGTACCACTCGCCCTGGACCGAGGACATCGCCCGCGGGATGGACCTGCGCGGGCACACCACCTCGCTCTCGATGCGGTACCTTTCGGGCCATCAGGTCGGCGAACTCGACCCGCCCGAACGCTACTTCAGCGTCGAGAAGGTGTACCGCAACGACACGCTCGACCCGACCCACCTGCTCGAGTTCTTCCAGATTGAAGGCTGGGTGATGGCCGAGGACCTCTCCGTGCGGGACCTGATGGGGACGTTCACGGAGTTCTACGAGCAGTTCGGCATCACCGACCTGGAGTTCAAGCCCCACTACAACCCCTACACGGAGCCGAGCTTCGAACTGTTCGGCACCCACCCCGAGACCGGCGAGGTCGTCGAGGTCGGCAACTCCGGTATCTTCCGCGACGAGGTGCTCACGCCGCTCGGCGTCGACTGCGACGTGATGGCGTGGGGCCTCTCGCTCGAACGACTACTCATGCTTATGTACGGCTTCGAAGACATCCGCGACGTGCACGGGACGCTGTGTGACCTTGAACTACTGCGGGAGACGGAGGTGATTCGCTGATGCCGGTCGTCGACGTTGACCCCGACGAACTGCGATATCTGACCGGCCACAGCGAGAAAGACGACGACGAACTCAAGTCGGACCTGTTCGACCTCGGCCTCGAATTCGAGGGCTGGACCGAGGACGACGAGTTCCAACTGGAGTTCGCGCCGGACCGACTGGACCGCCTCTCCGTCGAGGGGGTCGCCCGGTCGCTGCGGTATCACTACGGCGACGACCGCGGGGTGGAGATTCCCAACACGAACAGCGCCGACTGGACCATCGAGGTCGAGGACCAGCCCGACGAGCGCCCCTACGTCACCGGCGCTATCGTCCGCGGCCTGGACATGGACGACGCCGCGCTGGAGTCCCTCATCCAACTGCAGGAGAAGCTCCATGCGACGATGGGCCGCAAGCGAGCGAAGGGTGCGATTGGGGTTCACGACCTGACGATGTTGAAGGGAGCGGCCGCGACCGACGGTGAGGGCAAGTCCATCACCTACACCAGCGCCGACCCCGACGAGGCGACGTTCGTCCCGCTGGACGCCGACGCGGAGATGACCCCCGGCGAGGTCGTGGCGTCCCACGAGACCGGCCAGACCTACGGCGACCTCGTGGCCGACTTCGACCGCGTGCCGGCCATCTACGACGCCATCGGGCTGTTCTCGTTCCCGCCAGTCATCAACGGCCGCCGGACCGAGGTCAGCGTCGACTCCCGGGACCTGTTCATCGAGATGACCGGGACCGACCAGTGGACCATCGACCACATGTGCAACATCGTCTGCTACGCGCTCGCCGCCCGCGGCGGCCAGGTCGAGAAAGTCGACGTGTCCTACGCCGACGACGCGCCCGGTGAGTACGCCGGCAAGACGCTGGAACGGCCGGACTTCTCGGTACGAACGAAGACGGTCACGCACGACCGTATCGAGTCCATCCTCGGCGTCTCACTGGACAGCCGCGAGGTCGTCGACTACGCCGAGCGCGCCGGCCTCGATGCGACCGAGACGGAATCCGATAACGGCGTGGCTTACGAAGTCGAGGTTCCGCCCTACCGCGTCGACGTCATCCACCCGCTCGACATCATCGACGACATCGGCCGGGCGCTCGGATTCAACAGCCTCGAACCGACGTACCCCGACGTGTCGACGGTCGGCGGCCGCCACGAGCGGTCCAGACTGGAGGACGCCGCCCGCGACGCCCTGGTCGGCCTGGGCTTCGAGGACCTGCTGAACTTCCACATGATAAACGAGGCCGAGAACTTCGAGCGGATGGGGCTGTCGGTCCCGCCGGCCGACGAGCAAACCGCCGAGACCGTCGGTCAAGCCGACCCGGTCACCATCCAGGAACCCTACAGCGAGGACTACACCATCCTCCGGACGTGGGCGCTCCCCTCCATCATGATGGTGCTCGAAAACAACACTCACCGGAGCTACCCACAGGACCTCGCCGAAATCGGGCTGGCTGCCGGCCTCGACGACTCCGAGAACACCGGCGTCGCCGAACACCGGACCGTCGCGGCCGCGCTCGCGCGCACCGACGCCTCCTACGAGGACGCGAAAGCCCGACTGCAGGCGCTTGCCGATGCCTTCGACAAAGACCTCGAAACGCCGCCGACCACGCATCCATCGTTCATCGGCGGCCGCGTTGCCGAAGTGGTTCTCGACGGCGAGCCGGTCGGCGTTATCGGTGAAATCCATCCGAAGGTGCTCGTCGAGCACGATCTGGAACTGCCGGTCGCCGCCTTCGAGTTCCGGCTCGACGCGCTGGAGTAAGTTCGACTACGAGCGAAGCGAGCTGTTTTTTCGCCCACGTTTTTCAAGGAGCGGTATCCGAAGCGAACGGCGTGAGCGAGGCTACCCGACGCAGAAAAAGGTGGTTGCAGCACGATCTGGAACTGCCGGTCGCCGCCTTCGAGTTCCAGCTCGACGCGCTGGAGTAAGTTCGACTACGAGCGAAGCGAGCGGTCGATTTCCCGGCCACCTCCTCGTCGGTCTCGATAACGATGGCTGAGGAGAGCTTGTTGAACAACCGGACTCCGTCTTCCTCGTAGGCCAGCCCACGAGGATGTCTAGGAGTATAGGGGAGCAGGAACGCTTTCCCGAAACTCTCGATGGCTGTCGTCCCGCAGTCGATGGCGTCGCCGCGTTCGTTCGTGACGGCGATGTTCATCACCATCTTCCCGACCGACTGGCCCTGTCGACCTTTGAGGACCGTCCAGTAGATGAACAGGCCGAGGCCGTTCAGGCCGATGGCTGGGGTGGTAACTGAGAGCCCCGGGTCAGCAGTGAGAACACGCCAGCGGCCTCGCCCAGTGCGGAGAGGACGATACCGACGAGCGGGACGTCGAGGAGCCAGGCGAGAAAGCGGTCGTCCCAGGCGGCGATGTGGTGGGTGCGGGGACTGTCGCCCATGCCGGCGGTTCGCTGCAACCGTACTTCAAGATTCGCTGGTTACAGGTCCGCGCCGACGGCGTCCTCGACCGAGTCGAAGCCGTCCTCCGCGAGCAGGTCCAGCAGTCCCTCGTTGATTTCGCGGGCGATGGACGGGCCGCGGTACACCAGGCCGGTGTACAGCTGGACGAGCGAGGCCCCGGCCCGAATCTTCCGGTATGCACCCTCCGCCGTCGAGACGCCGCCGACGCCGACGACGGGCACGTCGACGCGCTCGGCGACGAACCGGACCATCTCGGTCGCCTGGTTCTCGATCGGCTTCCCGGAGAGGCCGCCCGTCTCGACCGCGTTCGGCGAGCGTAGGCTTGCGGGCCGTTCAGTCGTCGTGTTCGTCGCGACGACGCCGTCGAGGCCGAGTTCGGTCACCAGGTCAAGCGCGTCCTCGACTGCCGGCTCGGGAAGGTCCGGCGAGAGCTTCACGAGCAGCGGGGCCGCCCCCGCGTCCTGGAGCTCGCCGAGGATCGCCTCCATCGCGTCGCGGTTCTGGAGCTCCTCGAAGCCCTCCGAGTTGGGACAGGAGACGTTGATGACGAAGAAGTCCCCGCCCTCGGCGACGTGTTCATACGTGGTCCGGTAGTCGTCGGGGGCCTCATCCGTCCCGACGTGTTCCGTCTTGGCGATGTTGACCCCGACTGGGAACGGTGCGTCGACGTGCTTCAGCCGCTCGCCAATAACGATGGCGCCGTCGTTGTTCAGCCCCATCCGGTTGATGATGGCCTCGTCCTCTTTGAGACGGAACATTCGCGGGCGGGCGTTCCCGGTCTGTGGCTCGGCCGTGACGCCGCCGACCTCGGCGAAACCGAACCCGAGCGACGCCAGCGTTCCGGGAATGGTGGCGTTCTTGTCGAACCCGGCGGCGACCCCGACTGGGTTGTCGAAGGTGTGGCCGAACGCCTCCACGCCGAGTCGGTCGTCAGCGACGGTGTAGTGGTCGGCCATCACGTCGGCGACCCGCGTTCCGTCGACTGCCTCTAACAGTCGGTGGACGCTCCGGTTGGCGGTTTCTGCTGGCAGAGAAAACAGGAGTGGTTTCGCGATATCGTACGGTCTCATTGTGTTGGTATTCGGGTTGGTTCGAAGAACGGCGGTGAACGACCGATTTCGGGCGTCGGCCCCAACAGCTCCGCCCAGTGGCACTGTGTCACCGTCGATGGGACCTCAAAAGTCGTGTTCGACCTCTTCGGGGTCGGCCTTCTGGATGATAATCTTGTTATCCCGGACGCGAACGAACACCTCGTCGCCGATCTCCATCCCGGCGACGGCTAGCTCGTCCTCGTGAATGTTGATATGTACGTTGTGGTACTCGCCGTCCTCATCTTTGGCGCCACTCGGGCTGAGCTTCTTCTTTCGCACCATCGCGCTATCCTACTCCGCACTTCACCGCAGGATACACTTAAGTCTACCGTGCCGCCGGCCGCTGGCTGGTGGTTTTGTGGACGCGCGTGACGATTTCGACCCCAATATTCGGCTTGAACCGGCCGGTTTGCAGGTTTGAAGCGGTACGCGGTGGCTTCAGTGTATAAAAGTACCCCCCGACGGAGGGCGGATTGGGGGGTATATTTATGTTCTGGCATGTGCTGAATTGGCATGGAGCGGTGAAATCCATGGCACCCGACAGTGACAAGCGCAACTTCGCACTGCGCGAAGACGGTGACGAATCGAGCGTCTTCTCGGGCGGAACACCTCGACAGGCTGCGCTGAAGGCAGCACGTCGACTCGAACCGGCCGACGGTGAAGATCAGGCTGACCCTGAGGAGATACGACTACGGGAGAAAGGGACCCACAAGGTCCACATCTACGAGGCGTGGGCATGGGTCGAGGAGGCACCGGACGACAAACCCGACTGGATGCCCGGCGACATCACGAAAGGGAACGTCTCGAAGCAGGGCGTTGAACACCTAGACGAGATCTAGGTCGCATTCCCGATATTTTCGGTGGCCTTCTGACGTGTGTACTCGGCCGCGCGCTCACGTGCGCGCGAGTGGACTACTCGTCTTCCGGCCATCGCTGTGCTGTGACCCGTACTCTCTGTTTGTACACGTGTGGGACACTTACACCCGTGTAATCTCGTCCCGCAGGCGACTTCCTTCGACGGGGTTAAGTGTGGCTCACCCATCGGAATGAAATGCGAACGCGGTCAGGGGGCGACGCCCCCCGAACGAACGCACTCGTTCCGACGCCCTTAAGTGTAACAGGGTGTTCGGGATGAACGCGAAGGTCGCTCGCGTCGTGCGGTTCGACGCGAGCCCGATCCGATTCCCTTAAGTGTAACAGGGCATTCGGAATGAACGCGAACGACGTTCGGTCGGGGCATCGGACCCCTGCCGACACGGACCAGGCGGGACCGACTCGCCAACGAAACTCGAAGCCTTTATGGTGGCTTCGAGACAACAATCAGGTCCGAAGAAATGAGGATTCCACCCCTGCGGTCCGCCGTCAAGATGGGATCTGATGTTAGCCCTGATAGTTCGGTGACACTCGGTCGACGGGTGTCCTCGAACACCCTTCGATAGCGACCACACCCATTATATGGGTGTGATCCCGCCTAACCCCCCGGCCTTGTGCCGGGATACATTCCGGTTGATCCTGCCGGAGGCCATTGCTATCGGAGTCCGATTTAGCCATGCTAGTCGCACGAGTTTAGACTCGTGGCATATAGCTCAGTAACACGTGGCCAAACTACCCTACAGACCGCGATAACCTCGGGAAACTGAGGCCAATAGCGGATATAACTCTCATGCTGGAGTGCCGAGAGTTGGAAATGTTCCGGCGCTGTAGGATGTGGCTGCGGCCGATTAGGTAGATGGTGGGGTAACGGCCCACCATGCCGATAATCGGTACGGGTTGTGAGAGCAAGAACCCGGAGACGGTATCTGAGACAAGATACCGGGCCCTACGGGGCGCAGCAGGCGCGAAACCTTTACACTGCACGACAGTGCGATAGGGGGACTCCGAGTGCGAGGGCATATAGCCCTCGCTTTTCTGTACCGTAAGGTGGTACAGGAACAAGGACTGGGCAAGACCGGTGCCAGCCGCCGCGGTAATACCGGCAGTCCAAGTGATGGCCGATATTATTGGGCCTAAAGCGTCCGTAGCCGGCCGGACAAGTCCGTTGGGAAATCGACGCGCTCAACGCGTCGGCGTCCAGCGGAAACTGTCCGGCTTGGGGCCGGAAGACCTGAGGGGTACGTCCGGGGTAGGAGTGAAATCCTGTAATCCTGGACGGACCACCAATGGGGAAACCACCTCAGGAAGACGGACCCGACGGTGAGGGACGAAAGCTAGGGTCTCGAACCGGATTAGATACCCGGGTAGTCCTAGCTGTAAACGATGCTCGCTAGGTGTGCCGTAGGCTACGAGCCTGCGCTGCGCCCTAGGGAAGCCGAGAAGCGAGCCGCCTGGGAAGTACGTCTGCAAGGATGAAACTTAAAGGAATTGGCGGGGGAGCACCACAACCGGAGGAGCCTGCGGTTTAATTGGACTCAACGCCGGACATCTCACCGGTCCCGACAGTAGTAATGACAGTCAGGTTGACGACCTTACCCGACGCTACTGAGAGGAGGTGCATGGCCGCCGTCAGCTCGTACCGTGAGGCGTCCTGTTAAGTCAGGCAACGAGCGAGACCCGCACTTCTAGTTGCCAGCAATACCCTTGAGGTAGTTGGGTACACTAGGAGGACTGCCGCTGCTAAAGCGGAGGAAGGAACGGGCAACGGTAGGTCAGTATGCCCCGAATGGACCGGGCAACACGCGGGCTACAATGGCTCTGACAGTGGGATGCAACGCCGAGAGGCGACGCTAATCTCCAAACGGAGTCGTAGTTCGGATTGCGGGCTGAAACCCGCCCGCATGAAGCTGGATTCGGTAGTAATCGCGTGTCAGAAGCGCGCGGTGAATACGTCCCTGCTCCTTGCACACACCGCCCGTCAAAGCACCCGAGTGGGGTCCGGATGAGGCCATCATGCGATGGTCGAATCTGGGCTCCGCAAGGGGGCTTAAGTCGTAACAAGGTAGCCGTAGAGGAATCTGTGGCTGGATCACCTCCTACTGATCGGGATCAGGCCTCTGGCCTGACCCACCTTTCGGTGTTCGAGAACTCCGTCGACCGGGCACCTATGAACTATCAGGGCTAACAACCGTGCGGATCTGCCGGGCCCATAGCTCAGCGGGAGAGCGCCGCCTTTGCAAGGCGGAGGCCCTGGGTTCAAATCCCAGTGGGTCCATACGACGTGCCAGCCCCGAACCGTGCCCCTTAAGTGTGGGACGGCGATGGGATATGGTACGACGACAGATGCACCAGGTCGGGTGAAACCGCGCCTGGGAAGGGTCGATTCGCCCACCATCTCCACCTTGGGGGCGAATATGAAACCGTGTGTACGTGCGATCCAGGCGTCCACTGGACTCGTTCAGTTGAACGAGTCACAACGACGTTGGCTACTATGCCAGCTGGTGGATTGCTCGGCTCAGGCGCTGATGAAGGACGTGCCAAGCTGCGATAAGCCATGGGGAGCCGCACGGAGGCGAAGAACCATGGATTTCCGAATGAGAATCTCTCTAACAATTGCTTCGCGCAATGAGGAACCCCGAGAACTGAAACATCTCAGTATCGGGAGGAAAAGAAAACGCAATGTGATGTCGTCAGTAACCGCGAGTGAACGCGATACAGCCCAAACCGAAGCCCTCACGGGCAATGTGGTGTCAGGGCTACCTCTCATCAGCCGACCATTTCGACGAAGTCTCTTGGAACAGAGCGTGATACAGGGTGACAACCCCGTAGTCGAAATCAGTACGCTGTGCGGTAGTGCCAGAGTAGCGGGGGTTGGATATCTCTCGCGAATAACGCAGGCATCGACTGCGAAGGCTAAACACAACCTGAGACCGATAGTGAACAAGTAGTGTGAACGAACGCTGCAAAGTACCCTCAGAAGGGAGGCGAAATAGAGCATGAAATCAGTTGGCGATCGAGCGACAGGGCATACAAGGTCCTGTAACGAATGACCGACGCGCGAGCGTCCAGTAAGACTTACAGGAAGCCGATGTTCTGTCGTACGTTTTGAAAAACGAGCCAGGGAGTGTGTCTGTATGGCAAGTCTAACCGGAGTATCCGGGGAGGCACAGGGAAACCGACATGGCCGCAGGGCTTTGCCCGAGGGCCGCCGTGTTCAAGCGCGGGGAGCCATACGAACACGACCCGAATCCGGACGATCTACGCATGGACAAGATGAAGCGTGCCGAAAGGCACGTGGAAGTCTGTTAGAGTTGGTGTCCTACAATACCCTCTCGTGATCTATGTGTAGGGGTGAAAGGCCCATCGAGTCCGGCAACAGCTGGTTCCAATCGAAACATGTCGAAGCATGACCTCCGCCGAGGTAGTCTGTGGGGTAGAGCGACCGATTGGTGTGTCCGCCTCCGAGAGGAGTCGGCACACCTGTCAAACTCCAAACCTACAGACGCTGTTTGACGCGGGGATTCCGGTGCGCGGGGTAAGCCTGTGTACCAGGAGGGGAACAACCCAGAGATAGGTTAAGGTCCCCAAGTGTGGATTAAGTGTAATCCTCTGAAGGTGGTCTCGAGCCCTAGACAGCCGGGAGGTGAGCTTAGAAGCAGCTACCCTCTAAGAAAAGCGTAACAGCTTACCGGCCGAGGTTTGAGGCGCCCAAAATGATCGGGACTCAAATCCACCACCGAGACCTGTCCGTACCACTCATACTGGTAATCGAGTAGATTGGCGCTCTATTTGGGTGGAAGCAGGGATGAGAATTCCTGTGGACCGAATAGTGACGAAAATCCTGGCCATAGTAGCAGCGATAGTCGGGTGAGAACCCCGACGGCCTAATGGATAAGGGTTCCTCAGCACTGCTGATCAGCTGAGGGTTAGCCGGTCCTAAGTCATACCGCAACTCGACTATGACGAAATGGGAAACAGGTTAATATTCCTGTGCCACTATGCAGTGAAAGTTGACGCCCTGGGGTCGATCACGCCGGGCATTCGCCCGGTCGAACCGTCCAACTCCGTGGAAGCCGTAATGGCACGAAGCGGACGAACGGCGGTATAGGGAAACGTGATTCAACCTGGGGCCCATGAAAAGACGAGCATAGTGTCCGTACCGAGAACCGACACAGGTGTCCATGGCGGCGAAAGCCAAGGCCTGTCGGGAGCAACCAACGTTAGGGAATTCGGCAAGTTAGTCCCGTACCTTCGGAAGAAGGGATGCCTGCTCCGGAACGGAGCAGGTCGCAGTGACTCGGAAGCTCGGACTGTCTAGTAACAACATAGGTGACCGCAAATCCGCAAGGACTCGTACGGTCACTGAATCCTGCCCAGTGCAGGTATCTGAACACCTCGTACAAGAGGACGAAGGACCTGTCAACGGCGGGGGTAACTATGACCCTCTTAAGGTAGCGTAGTACCTTGCCGCATCAGTAGCGGCTTGCATGAATGGATTAACCAGAGCTTCACTGTCCCAACGTTGGGCCCGGTGAACTGTACATTCCAGTGCGGAGTCTGGAGACACCCAGGGGGAAGCGAAGACCCTATGGAGCTTTACTGCAGGCTGTCGCTGAGACGTGGTCGCCGATGTGCAGCATAGGTAGGAGACGTTACACAGGTACCCGCGCTAGCGGGCCACCGAGTCAACAGTGAAATACTACCCGTCGGTGACTGCGACTCTCACTCCGGGAGGAGGACACCGATAGCCGGGCAGTTTGACTGGGGCGGTACGCGCTCGAAAAGATATCGAGCGCGCCCTATGGCTATCTCAGCCGGGACAGAGACCCGGCGAAGAGTGCAAGAGCAAAAGATAGCTTGACAGTGTTCTTCCCAACGAGGAACGCTGACGCGAAAGCGTGGTCTAGCGAACCAATTAGCCTGCTTGATGCGGGCAATTGATGACAGAAAAGCTACCCTAGGGATAACAGAGTCGTCACTCGCAAGAGCACATATCGACCGAGTGGCTTGCTACCTCGATGTCGGTTCCCTCCATCCTGCCCGTGCAGAAGCGGGCAAGGGTGAGGTTGTTCGCCTATTAAAGGAGGTCGTGAGCTGGGTTTAGACCGTCGTGAGACAGGTCGGCTGCTATCTACTGGGTGTGTAATGGTGTCTGACAAGAACGACCGTATAGTACGAGAGGAACTACGGTTGGTGGCCACTGGTGTACCGGTTGTTCGAGAGAGCACGTGCCGGGTAGCCACGCCGCACGGGGTAAGAGCTGAACGCATCTAAGCTCGAAACCCACTTGGAAAAGAGACACCGCTGAGGTCCCGCGTACAAGACGCGGTTGATAGACTTGGGGTGTGCGCGTCGAGGTAACGAGACGTTAAGCCCACGAGCACTAACAGACCAAAGCCATCATTCATACGCACTGTGACTCATTCACCGACGATTTACTCGTCGCTGAACGAGTCCAGGCGCAAACTGGATCGCACGGACAGACGGTGGACCCGATCGAGACTGGTACTCTCGCGGTTCGATTCCGCGACTCGACGTTAGGCGGCCACAGCGGTGGGGTTGCCTCCCGTACCCATCCCGAACACGGAAGATAAGCCCACCAGCGTTCCGGGGAGTACTGGAGTGCGCGAGCCTCTGGGAAACGCGGTTCGCCGCCACCATTCATATCTTATAGCCCACTCGGGAGAGACATCTCTCCCGAGTGGGCTTTCTGTATTTATAAGCAGTGCGTAACTACATGATTGAGTCGAGAGTCGGCAGTATGACTCGCGAAGTCAAACTGAACGAACTTACGGAACTTCTCGAAACGGCGACGTACCCGCTGTCGGTCGAAACCGCCCGAGCGGAGTTCGACGACGTACAGCTCGTCTACGCGGACGGGTCCGAATCGTTGGCTGCGCTACTGGCTCGAGTGAACGACGAGCAGTTCGACTCGCCAGACGAGGCACAATCATCGATTTACAGCACTATCCCAGTTGAAGGGGTCGGTGAACCGGGCCAGTCAGAGGGCGAGGGCTAATCGAATTCGCTACGCTTAAACGACCGAGTTGATTACCTCTATTCGCGCCAAGGTGGCAGAGTCTGGCCTAACGCAGCGGCCTGCAGAGCCGCCCATCGCCGGTTCAAATCCGGCCCTTGGCTTTTTGTTTATACATCCTGATTGATTCCGGACGATAACCGGTTCCTGTCGTTTTGCGTGAGGCAACGTCCCAGAAACTGCTCGAAACCAACTGTGCATGGGCTTCATCGAAAAATACAGTACGGGCACGTCGTGTGCGTCGTTCATTATCGGCGAGACAGACGACGGATGTTGCCGGGCGAACTAACCGTGCGGTCGGAGGCTGGCTCCCAGCTATCCTCACAGGCGCGAATCCAGGCTGCGTAGCTGCGTTTTAGTAATATAAGATGTCATGAATCCCAGCGCATAGCCGAGGAAGTGCTCGTAGAGGTTGAGCACGCCGTTGTCGACTTGCGGATTCGCGGGAAACGCGATGATTGGAACAACGAAAAGCAGCAAAACCGTGAGCAATATCAGGTCGGTGTCCCCGGTCGCACGCATTGCAGACTTGATCTTCGTTCGTGCGTTGTTGGTCTGTTCGTACACCGAGAGGCTATACAACACTGTACTGAGTACTGTAGCCAGGACCAGGCCAGCAGTGCCAAGCAGCACTGTCGGGTTCGTTAGTAGCACGGACTGGAGACTCAACACGGAAATAAGCCCCAGGCTTGCAAAGAACAGGGCTGGCGCGACTACGTTGCCCGGACCGATATCGAAGTTTGTGTCGAGGTAATCGCTCAGTGCCAGTGGGAGGTAGCCGACGAAAACCATAATAACTCCGGACGCACCGAACGTCACGGAGGACCTGGCGATTGCGAGATTCAGATACGAAAGGACGGGGGGAAACGCGAGAAGGGCGGTAAAAACAAAAACCCGGAACTGCTGTTGACGGCCGCTCAGCACACTCAGGAGATATAGTAGCGGGACTACAAGGACATACAATCCGACGTTCGTCATCAGGTGACCGAACTCGAAATGAATGAACGCTGAGGTAAATGCCGCGAGCAGAGTCGGGCTTGTATAATTGAACACGAGCGACTCACGGACTCCCAGCGGAAGGCCGTATCCGAGCCACAGAAGCAGTGGAAAAGTGAGAACAAGTATCACATCGAATAGACGAAACTGCTCATAGAACGTCTGCCGTGCCGATTTCGCTCGCCGTCGCTCGGTGTCTACGTCAATATGAGCTTATATCCGTTTAGCTTAAATAAGCCCTCGGCCACGGATATCAGACTTGATTTTGCAGCGTGACACTGGGACGTTCGAATGCTTGAATCAGCGGATATAGGGGTGGAATTCGTCGTGTACACAGGGAGGTTGACTGTTCTGGTATGTCCCTCCGTCGGGATCCGGGGGCGGTACTACTGCGGTCCACAGTGGCGCTGCGACCGGGAATTGTTCGGGTTGTTCTTATTACTCTTCGGTGCGGCCGTCCGTTGCTTGGAGATCGGGAACTGCGCCGAGTTCCGGGACCAGTCGGTACCCGGTTACCGTCCCAACTGCAGCAGAGAACACAAGCGCCGTGATCAACTGCGCGACTGGACCGAAGCCAGCGCTCGAAGCCGCTGACACGACAAGCACTGTGAGCACGATTCCGGCGAGGCCGATCGCCGCTTCGCGGACGACGACGCGGCGGAACCGATGGCGACGGTCGCTTGGTTGCGTCTGGAGAACAGGAAGGACATCGTGATACCGCGTCTGTACGAGGTAATTCGTCGCTACAGCGAGTAAACCGGCGATGAGCGTCCACGGTCCCCAGCCGATGCCAAACACCGGATCGAGGTCGAGCGCGAACCCGCTCGGCTCGGTTGACTGCTGGCCTTCGGGTGTCGATGGCGCAGGTTCGGCCCCACCGCCGGCCACGGTTTCCTCTTCGCTGTCGGTGGCTGTCTCAGTCGGTTCGTCGGTCGATGTCTCGTCGCCAGTACCACTGCCACTGCTTCCTTCGCCAGCGGGTGTTTCAGTCGGCTCGCCAGTCGGCGTCACAGTCTCGGGACTGTCTCCGCTCCCGTTGTCAGTGCCATTCCCATCGCTTGCATTGGTGTCGTCGCCGTCACCGTTGCCTGCATCTGTCTCATTACCATCGCCCGTGTTGGTGTCACCGCCATCGCTGCCGCCTGCATCAGTGTCACCGCCATCGCTGCCGCCTGCATCAGTGTCGTCGCCGCTATCGCCACCGCTTCCACCGCCCACACTACCGCCACCTCCTCCACCGCCGCCACCGCCGCCAGCACTTGACTCAGCATCCGGAATCTCCATCGTGTAGGTCACTGTCTCAGAGCGGGACGACGGGCTATCAGCCGCTGTCGTCACAGTGAACCCGAGCGTTGCTTGCTCGCCTGGATCAAGCGTAAGCGTGTTACTCGCTTCATCGACCGACTCACGTGTGTCTGAATCTACATTCCTGTAGATGTCCAGCCACTCACTATCGTGTTTGATCTGGATCGTTGCCGCCTCGTCGCTACCCGTGACACCCGCAAAACCGACAACAAATACGTCGTCGAATACGGTCTTGGTGCTGGAAATAACGTCAACAGAGATGACAAGCTCGCCGTTGCTGTCGAACGACGCGTAGCGGTCGCCGTTGGGCGTGTCAGCCGGGGTCAGTGCGACCCCGGTGTCCTCTGCTGGGGAGAGTTCATCAACCGGTTCGGAGAGCGGGACTGCGGCCGTAGACATGACTGTCCCACAGACGATGAACGCGAGCCCGAGGGCGAAGTACCACTTCATGTCGTAGCCTAACGGTATTCAGTCAGAGCGTTGTCGAGTTGGTGATATTCTGTCCCAGTGCGGGGCCTACCATCGGAGCGATTATACGTTGTAATCCTTCTGCCGGGCCGCGAAAACGACCTCGCTAACGTTGTCTATGTTTTCGTCAGCGTTGTCCTGCAGATTGATGACGATCGTGAGCGTGATGCTGGGATTGTTTTCCCCAGAAGGAAGGTCCGCGGCGTATCCCCGCGCAGAGTCTCCGTTACCGACGATAGAACTTCCATCGTGCCGTATATCCAGCAACTTTCCATCTCCAATGAGGCTCGTATTGTCCGTATCGTCCACTGAGACACCGATGTCCTTATCGCCCCTGTTGACCACCTTCAGGGCGTCGTTAAATTTGGTTGTCGCGTTCTGATTGAGGTCTTTCTGTTGGAGCTTGATTACAGAATCACCGCCATCAGTTGCCGTGTCATCAGACGTGTCCTCCGTGTCGATTATGTTGTTCGGCTCTCCGTTCGATGTGTTGGGCTCAAAACCCAGAAGCGCATTCGAATCGTTGGAAGTATTGAGTTCAACCGTCCGCGTCGCTTCAACTGAGGAGAACGCACCGGAACCGAACGCGCCGCCAACACTCGCACTGATTGTCCCGAGCCCGAGCAGGACACTTCGTCGATTCAGTCTCATCTGTTATGCAACAAAACGCTATCCTCCCAGTTACTATTGACGTGCCTGAGCGGGGTTAATGACGCCCATTAACGGCTCAAGCACGGCTATAACCCCACTCAAGCAGCCCAATAGTAAGTCCCCGGAAACTGTTGTATGCTGGTACGGCACGGACATAACGTGCTGATTAATTAACCTATGAATCGCAGAAACGTACTTACGGGACTCGGTGGACTGGCAATCAGTGGTGGGGCGCTCTTCGGCTCAGGCGCGTTTACGAGCGTCGAAGCACAGCGGACAGTTGACGTGAACGTCGTCACAGCAGATGAGATTTCTGGCGCCAATGAGGATTCGGATGCAGTTGCAGACAGATACGTTGATGTGAGAGTTGACGTCGGCGGGTCCGATTCGGTATATGTCGATGATGGCGGCACCACCGACCCGACCAGCTTAGCCCCGACGAGCTCTGCAGCAAGAGGCTCTGAGGGCGAAGTGAGTCTCATTGCAAACGACAACCCGAAAATTATCTTCGGGGACTCCAGTAACGGACTCCCGCCGAACTCAACCGTCAATTACAGCGACCTATTCACGATTGACAACTGGGACAACACCACAACCGACAGCTTCGACGTGACGCTTGAGTTGAGTAACGGAGGCTCCGACTTCCTTAACATCGCCGACAGTACCGGCACAATCAACAACGGTGGGTTCCCGAAGACGACAATTAGCAGTCCCTCTACGGAGAGCCTGGACGCAGCCGTGGATACTGCTGGTGACGACGACACTACCACCTTGACCATCAGAATCGAATAACTGTCCGCCAACCAAACGTAGTGTAGCAATCAGCCAGAAGGCAGCTAGAGTACCATATGACTCTGATAGTTAGTAACATGACATCTGGCTGTGGTACATTTTGCTGTCGTCACGACAGCGCATATCGGACCCAATTGGTGAATAGAGACATACATGCGTAGCCACTCAGTAGTGCCGTAGTCGAGATATCTCCGCTATGACTTTCCACGCCAAACCGACATGCTATACCTACATCTAGTAACACCATTTTTGAAGCAACCAACACTGAATCCTGCTCGCTAACTGCCTAATCTACATGCAATTTTGTTACCATTGACATTCCAGAACACTTTTTATATTACGAACTAATTACTATGTGATGGCCGTGGGTGGGAAAGAAAGCAACCAGATAGGGGCTGGTGACGCGATTACACGGGACGAGGTGTTTGAGTTACTCAGTAATCACCGTCGCCGATACGCGCTACACGTAGCGAAGCAGACGGACGGTGACTCGGAATTATCAGATATCGCGGAACAGGTGGCGGCGTGGGAAAACGGGAAAACACAGGGTGAGATTACGTCCAACGAACGCCATCGCGTGTACACGTCGATGCAACAGACGCACTTGCCCGCGATGGACCGTGCGGGCGTGATCGACTACGATAACGGCACGGTCACGCTGACCGAGCAGGCAGCGGACCTCGACGTGTACATGGACGTCGTGCCGGAGGACTCCATCCCGTGGGGACAGTACTACCTCGGCCTGGCGGTTCTGTCAGGTGCGATAGTTGGCGCTGCCGGACTGGGTGTGTTCCCGGACAGTATCCCTGACCTCGCGTGGGCCGGTCTCGTTGTCATGCTGTTTCTCTGCTCCGGGCTGTACCACGTCTGGCAGAGCCAGCAACTCCGTCTGGGAGCCGGCGAGAAGCCCCCGGATGTTGAAACATGAGCAAGAAGTGGACTCGCCGGAGTGCACTCGGGCTGATCGGTAGCGGCGCTGGCCTTCTGACCTGGGGCACCGGTGGGTTCACAGACGTGACTGTTGACCGTCAGGTGAATATCGACACGACGGCTGACGACAGCTCTTCTGATGATCCGCTGCTTGGTATCACTACGCACGATGATCAGTTGGTGTTTGAAACTGAGACCCGTCCACTGGTTACGTTGACAAACAACACCGGGTCAAAACTCGATACGGTTGGAGCGACCGTTCAAAATCCGGTAGAACTAAATTTTGACGTGGAACTCGGAACCTTCCCAAACTCGCTCGATGTTGGCGACTCCGGAGAGGTGACCGCGACGATAACTGGGTCGGGAAACAACCGAATCAAAGAGACGGGACAGATCGAACTGGAAATTTTTGCGTCGTCAACGGCTCCTAATTCGGCTCCTGAGATTACAGCATCACGTAGCGTATCGCTTTCCTGCGTGAACTGTATTAATTTTGAAAATCCTGAAACTGGCACACCGTCGGGTTTCATCCCTGATACCGGGCGCACATTCGGCCTCCGGGACGAGTTCGATTCAAAATCAACGCTCTACTATGGGTGGGAAAGTGAGCAGACTGACACAACCAGAAACCGGGGCGGGAGTCTGAATACTGAAGAGAAGACACTTGCACACTTTACCACTAACAGTCGGATTCCTACCGCATACGACGCCTCTCTTGATCCGTACTGGGAGATCGATCTCCCGGATGGCTGGTATGACGTAACAATATACTGCCAGGACCCGTCCTATTCTGATCAGGAGTACTCGTTTGATGTCGCTGGCGGAGCCGAGACAGTCGAATTGCGAGACACTAACTTCGATGATGAAACTAACCAACGCTCAACACAGGGCAAAAGTTACACTTTTTCTATTGAGGTTGATGATGAAAAATTGAGCATCACCCCGCCGGATGGGACATATAACCCGAAAATCAATTGGCTTCGGTTCGAATCGCGGAACGAGGCTGCCGATCCGGCCAACTTCAATGTCAAAATCACTAGCGATAGCTCGATTACAGTCAATCAAGGAGATATCGCCAGTATCGCCGTTGAAATCGAAAATACCGGAGAACAACCTGGCGTGCAGGAGATAATGGCCACTGTCGAAGATGCAAAAAAAGACAGCCAGACCATTTCACTAACTGCCGGAGAAAAAAAGACGATACAGCTTGATTGGGATACCAGCGATGAAACACCAGGGACGTACGAACTGAAAGCCAACAGTAATGATACGAGCGACACAACTGAAGTAAAGATTAGGGGGGTAGACATCACTGCTACCGGAGCTTCGGATAAACGACAAGAGGGAGACTACTCGGACTACTACTTCAAAATCACACACAATTTCGATGACGGCATTGAACCGACTGGTGTTCGAGTTGACTCGACAACTGCCGATGCGGATAGTCTTTATCGAGATACAGGTTCATATCAGGAAGTCGAGATGGATGTCACTAACGATTGGGGACACGGGACGGATGGGTCTTACTCCGAGTCAGGAGCCGATTACGAAGATGGAGGCTGGTGGTGGACTTGGTACGAGATCGGCGATTACATCGATCTGGACCCGATAGATTACCCTGCAGAGAAGCTACAGAGTAATGGAGACGCCGAAATCGGTCTATTTTCCTTCCGAAGCAGGAAGGGGAATGGGCAGGGGTCAGGGAGTTTCAAATATACTGATATGAATGGTGAAACGGTTGACATTACGCTCTGGTACACGGATCCTAACGGTGACGAACGTAAGACCTCATTTACTACTGACTAGCCTGCAACAACCGTCTGAACTCCATCACTGACCCCGAATATACTCACTCGCCCCTGCCAATGGCCTGAACAGAGTCTCCGAATAGACAGAGGTACAATGCGACCGACGCCCCGAGGGAAGTGCCAATTCAACTGAACCAGGCTGATATACTCTGTGGAGTATACGGTTACGTCAGGTAAGACAATTGGTCAGTATCAGAAGTCAGTCTGATAGTAAAGCAATACTCATTATAGTAGAGTGACATAGTGCAGAAACGCTATAGTTGCCATTACTAGAGTATATGCAAACCAAACCGAAAAAGAACAGAAAACTCTAATGTACAAACCACGACAACGCTAATAGCAGCGTAGTATCACACACAGATGACAGAACACCTCTTTTCGGTCTCCGTTCGCTCCATACTCAACCGATGGCTACTCCCACTCATCCTACTTTCACTCGTGCTAGCGCTTGCTGGCGGATACATTACATACGACAGCCACGTCGACGGCGCGGAAACGGTCGTTGAGCAGCAAACGACTGGGACGTGGACGGTGGAAAGCGAGTTCGAACACGGCGCAACAGTTACGCGTGATACCGAGGTTTTCAGTGCGGGTGAGGAACTCAGCAACCGGTCGCTGTACTTCACGACGGCATCGCCCGAACTCGACGGCACGTACACGGTCTCACACGACAACACCGACGGGAACGCGGCAGTTACCTCGACGAACCTGTCGCTCGTCATCCGCGCGGTCGAGGAGCGAAACGGGAACCAGGTGGTCCACTGGCAGACGCACGACTCGCTCGACACGCTCGATGCTGTCAAGGTCAAAGACGGCGAAACGGCGGCAACCACGGTCAGTGTGGATATTCCGACAATCCTCAACCGTACCGAAACAATACAGAACGACCTCGGGGCTGCCCCCGGACAGACAGAGGTGCTACTCGTCGCCGACACGACCATCGAGTCGTCGGTCGACGGAGAGGCGTTCACCGACACACGAACTGACCGCATCGAGATTGTGCCCGGCCAGCGTGTCTACCGCGTCAGCACTACCACAGCCGGAGCGAGTTCTTACGACGCGACCGAGCAGGTGACCCGGACTATCGAACCGACACGGCTGGAACTGTACGGTGGGCCTGTGCTCTGTGTGATCGGACTGCTTTGTATGGCCTTCCTCGGGACAGCACGCTGGCGCGGCTGGCTGGCAGTCAGCGACCGCGAGCGAGCACGCAACGAGTTCGAGCGCGCGCGTGACGATTTCGACGAGTGGATCTCTACGGCACGGATTCCGGATGCCGACGACCGGACGCCCGTGCCGACGGACTCGCTCGTCGACCTCGTCGACATCGCTATCGACAGCGACAGGCGGGTCCTCGAAGACGGTGATCGGTATGCCGTCCTCGTCGACAGTGAAATCTACACGTACACGGCACCACCGGCTGTCGACCCACTTGCGTCACCCGTGACAGGGGATACCGAGCCCGTCACGGAAGACACAGCGTCGCTTTCTAGCCTGCTTTTCAACGACTCGACCGAGAATGCTGATGCGACACATCCTGATGAAGGCGACACGCCCGATTCGAACGACGGGTAATGCTACCGACTGGTCACGTCCCGTAATTGCTGATCGCCCCGACAGTGTTTGTGCTGTTTCTAGTTTCGCGGCCACGGCAGGGGATAGATATTGACAGCGGGAGCCACCGCTTGCGACTGGCACAGGTAGCGGCCCGGAACGCAGTATTCCGTGATGACAGAGCTCACGTCGCTCTCTTCGACTGAACAACACCGATTTATATTCTGCTGGTCTACATCGCGTAGCGACACGCTGGTATGCTCCGAACGTACGTGGTGAGGGGGCTGACAATCGCCGGATTCGTGTTGGTTCTGACACTCATCGTGGGTGCACTGGTCGGGCAGCCAGTGCTTTTGAGCTTCGTCGTGTCCGGGAGTATGTCGCCAACGATTCAGGAAGGCGATGGCTTCGTTGCGATTCCGGAGCAGGTTGCGGGCGACATCGAGCAGGGCGATGTCATCGTGTTCCAGTCACAGGAGATTCGCGGTGGGGAGCTGACGACACACCGAGTTGTCGGCGAAACTGAGAGCGGATACATCACCCGGGGGGATGCGAACCCGTTCACAGATCAGGACGGGGCTGAACCCCCAGTGACTGAAAGCCAAATCGTCGCGGTCGCCTGGCAACCCGGTGGACAGGTGGTGACGATCCCGAATCTCGGCACGGCCATCCTCGCCGGCCGCGTCGTTGTCACGAACATTCTGACTGCGGTGACCACGGTCCTCGGGGTTGAGCAGGCGGCCGAGTCCTGGCAGGCAGGCTCGGTGATGCTGGTCTCCGGCGTGATACTGTTTGCAATAAGCATCGGCAGTGGGATCGTGAGTGGGTCCTCGCGCGAACGAGAGCGCTCGCGCGGGCAGGATACCTTCGATCCACGATACGCCGCGCTCTTTCTGACCGCAATCATCATTGTGCCAGCCAACATCGCCATGGTGGCCCCGAGTTCGACCCACCAGATCCCGGCCGGTGAGATCGCAACCGGAAACAATATTGCCCCTGGTGACCCGGTCGAAGCCACGCTTGTAGCCAACAACGAAGACGCGCTGGTGACAATGCTCGTCGTGTTTAACGCGTCCGGTCGCACGACAATCGAGAACCGATGGCTCGACGTCCCGGGCGGAGAAACGGACTCAACAGCGTTGTATGCGCCTGCACCACCGCGAGGCGAACAGAAGGTGGTGACCGTCTCCGAGTATCGATACATCGTTTTGCTGCCACCCACTGTTATTATCGCGATGCATGACATTCACCCGCTGGTGGCACTGGGTGTGATTAATGCGGCGCTCACCGTGGCTGTACTGGCATTCGTTATCGGGTTGCTCGGGACAAGCAAGCGACGTGTTCGTGATACCGACCGGGATATCCCGCTGTATCTGCGATTAAAACGTAGACTGCTGTGACAGTGCGATGTGATTGTTCAACGCATAGCGTCCTTGGCGGCACGTCATCTGAACTCGTTGCCAAGGGTGACATGTGCTCGCGGGACACTCGACTGCGCGACGTGCTAGCCCTGATCGGTCGTGCCACTGACTGCCTCGATTACTCTGTATCGACAGGAATCGTGTGGACCTGCCGGAGCGATTCGATGTGGGTTTTCGCCGTCTCGTCCAGTGGAAAGGTCCCGTGGATGTCGGCTGGGACCTGGCCGTGGACGACACGCCCGAACGGCGCGGCGGCGGTGGGATACACCTGCTCGGCCAGTCGGGCGACAGGGGCTGCGACGTCGAGCCCCTCCAGCGCTTCCTTCACGGCCGCTTCGCCGACGTGGACGGACTCCCCCTCAATCAGAATGAACGCGAACGGCGGGTCGTCGAACTGCGCCCGGAGGAACGCCTGAATCGCATCGGATTCCCAAGGGACGGGCGTGATGTCCGTGGCACAACGGGTTACCGTCTCGGCAGCGCGCCGGAACAGGTCGGTACTGCCGTCGTAGACGAGAAGCGACTGAGTCACATCTTTAGTACGGGCTTGGGCCGTTTGAACGTTGTGTAGTGTCACAACGGCTTATGCTCCTGGACCCCGACGCTTCTGTATGGGCGCACGGGACGAACCGATGGCCAAACTCGGCCGGCGACTCGAAACGGCACTGGACAGCGTGCTTGCCGATAACGTGTCGTGGGCGGTCACTACCGACGGTCCAGTCGTCGCTCGACTGCCTGACCGTGAGTTCGCGTTCGAACGGGACGATGGTCCGGACGGACACCGGTGGACAGTCGTGTTACGCGCGGACGGTGCGGTCGTGAGCAAGTTCGGGCGGTTCGAGACGGTCGACGGCGTCGTCGAGAGGGTCGAATCGCTTGTCCACTCCGACGTTCGGTACACGGTTTGCTGTGACGGCTAACTGTGCCGCGGAGAACACAGTACCAAGTGAGTTCAGTGGCCACGCTTCAGCCAGCTACACGCCGCTCGTGGGAAATCTCTATACGAATCCCACACCAACGAATAGGCATATGAGTTTGCTCAAGAGCAAGCACCTCCTCAACGGGATCGTCTCACTGGTAGTCAGTGTTGCTATCACGGTCTGGCTGGCCGACGATGAAGACGCGCCGTGGAGTCTGACTGAGATGGCCCTGGCCGTCGCTGTTTCGTCGTTCCTGTCTGGCTTTTTCACCAGCTATTTCGCTGACTGACGGACGAGCGATTCGGCGTCACGGGGGAACACCGATGCCGTTCCGGTCCGTCATACTGGTATGGACGAACCAGAACCGGTCGAGGACTGGCCCCACCGTCCGCTCTCGCCGGCGGAAGCCAGTGCCTTGCTGGATGACATCGACGACGCTGTCGCGGTCTGGGTGATGCACCACGACAACGACGTTCGGTCGGCCGTCATTCTCGATGACGCTCCCGAAGACGCGGTCATCGACATTGTCGTCGAGACTGACACTGGTTTTGAGATGTACAGTTACACGAGCGGCGTGTGGATGGACTACGGCACGCAGCGGAAAGACGATCCGGATGCCCCGTCGATGGCAGGGACGCTCGATAGCTACGACGTTCTCGCGGGGGAGTCCGACACAGCCTGACCGGTGCGATGCATCGACACTTCCGTCGCCGCGCCGAGACGCCCCTGCCACCCGCCTATCAATACACTCGAAAAGTAATCATTAAACGGCGCGGCGACTGACCCTCCTGATATGCAACGACGAGCCGCGGCGGCGTACTTCGCGTTCTTCCTCGTTATCAGTGTTGCTGCGTACGCCTACATCGGCGTCGCGGAGAGTCAGCGGCCGGCGGTGTCGCTTGACGCTGACGCCGAACTGACGAACGAGAGTACGTTCACTGTCGACGGAACGGAATACACAGCCACGAACATCCACATGTCCGGCGGCGGTGGCGGCCACGGCGGCGGTGGCGGTGGCAGTATGGCAGCTGACCTCTCGTGGACGAACGAATCGTCACGGTATACGGCGACATTAGAGCACAACGCCACGACGACCTACCAGAACGACACCTACCGCGTGTACACAGACGGCAACCAGAGCACAGTCACGCTCGAAAAAGAGCTCAACGTCAGCGCACTCCTCGTCGAAGACTCCTCGGTCCAGAACACGCTGGCGACCCAGAACGGGACCGAGTACGTTGTCTACCGGTCGAACAACACGCAAGTCCCGCTGAGCGAGTGGCTGCCCGAGCCGGAGACGGTGTCGTTCACCACCGGCGATACGTACCCGCACTCGACCGATAGCGGCACCCAGGAAACCACTATCTCCGAGGTGACCGACGACGGCGCGACGCTCGAATGGTTCGCCCCGCGGGAAAATACAGTCGAACTGTCCGAAGGTGGGAACGTCACGCTGAACGAGCAGCGGTTCTTCACGCACTTCCCCGACCACAGCACCGTCCAGATCGTCCCGATTCAGCAGTACGACCAGTATCAGGAGACACTCGACCAGCAGGACTACTTCCACGAGCGCAAGAACGGCATCTGGGGTGTCTCGATACTCTCGGGCATCGCGGCCGTGCTGATGCTGGGGATGGCGTACATGCCCGTCCGCGGATAACACCAACGCCTGTTTTCGGCTCCGTTCTCGGCGACTGACTTACGCGTCGGCTGCCCAGCTGATGTACGCCAGTCCCACACCGATCACACCCATTATGACCGCTGCGACCAGTTGTACAATTACCGCGCCCATCGACGTGTACGTCTGCCACGGCGTGCTGGCAATCGCAGCGAGCGTGGCGACGACGAGCAGTACGCCGACAGTCACGCCTAACGGGCGTAGCGGTTGCGCGAGCACGCGCTGAATTGTACCGGTATTTCCGTCCATACTGGTGACATCCGCTGTCTCGGTGGTAAATGAACCGGTCTCGGACGATTCACCAACGTGCCGCTTCTTCTCCCTACGAACAGCGGGACAGGAGGGAGACGACCCACCTCCACTTCGCTCACTGCGTTCGCTCGTGGCGTAATTCAACTCCTCCGTAGTGTTGCCACTATTTACTGTCGTTCATAGGGGAACGGGCCGGGAGGGAGTTGAACCGGAGGAAGACATGCTCGCTCACGTTCGTTCGCTGTGCGTGCCTTCCAGGGTTCAACACCCACCTATCGTTGTCACTGCTCACTATCGTTCGCAGGACAACGGGCCGGGAGGGAGTTGAACCCCCGACCATCTGGTTAAAAGCCAGACGCTCTGCCTAACTGAGCTACCGGCCCTCGCTATTCGCTCGGGGGAGTGGCGATTAAGACCTTACGGTCCGTCGTCGAAGTACGACTCGATAGCCTCACTGATGACCTCCCCGGGTGAGGCCCCATCGAGTGCAGCCTGCCGGCGGAGTCGACAGTAGGCGTCCCGGTCGAGTTGTGTCCGCAACTCGCCCAGCGCGTACCCCTTTCTGGCGAGCGCCGCGTCCACGGACGCGCCGTCGTTGACACTGCTGGCGACCGACCGGATCTGGCGGACGGTGAGATCGTGGTCCAGGGCGGCCCACGCCAGCAGGAGGCGGGACTCGCCGGAGACCCTGGCGATGTGTTTGGCCGCCGTCGGCGCGATTTCTCCCTTGGCGACGTGAATGCGGACGGACCGCGGGAGGTCGTGCACGCGGGACCATTTCCGGATGAACGAGACCGAGGCTTCGCCACCGGCCCGTTCCGTAGCGGCCTTGTAGGACCCTTCACCGCGAACCAGGGCTGCACACGCGGCCGCGCCACGCAGAATGAACACGTTGTCGTCTGCTCCGGCGGTGTTCTCGGAGAATTTCTTGACTGTTCTGGCGGCGAGTTCGAGGCTCTCGGGGTCGTCGGGATCGAACTCGATGGCCTCCTCGGGTCGCTGTCCAGTGAGTGCTGGGTCCCCGCGGATGACCGGTTTGCCGACCGGTGACTCACGGTCGGTCGATGGAACGTAGTTGTCGGGCCCCTCAGGCATCGATACGTGCTTGGGGAGCGCCGCACAAAAGTATCCCGTACAGGGGTGTCAGTCGTCGGATGCGCTCTCGCTGTCGCGCTCTTCGCTCATGTGCTCCCAGATCTCTGTGCAGCCACAGCCGTCCTCGACATTGTCGAGGTGGTCTGTCGTTGGCTCTTCGCGCTCGGCATCGTCGTCGTGGGTTTGGTGTGCGTTCGTCATCGTTTCTCTCACAGCGACGACCAGGGGTGGCCGCCACGGAATGTCGTACTCCTCTGTAATAGCCCCACTATCTTAAGGACGGACTCTGATGTAAGCTTGGCCCGCACTGCGGCTTACAGGCAACATATGTGCATATCTTGTACGGCGCTCGAATGGTAGTGTGCTATGATAACGGGACACAGGCACCGCACGATGGCGTGGGCTTTTCCTCGGCTCCGGTGATACTTGCGACCGCCGATGCCCTCAGGTGTCTCGGGAATCTAATGAGATGTAATGACGACCGACGTTCACCAGCTCGACGACGGGGCCTGGATTTCCGTCAACGACTCGCGGGAAGTGAACGTCTCGGACCTGTGGCTGTTGGCTCGAAGCGACTTCTGTGGGTGTGAGACGACGGATTTCCTCGCGGAGGGGTTCGTGAAAGTGGGCGTCGATTATCCGGATATTCAGGCGCGAATAGCCGGACAGTGTATCACCTGCGGTGAAAGCGGCGTTACCGACTGGCTGACGGTCGGCCGCGTCGTAGACCCCGATTCCGGCGAGTTCCACGGTGTTGTCCACGAGAGCGTCCATTTCCCGGAGAAGCGAACCCGGCTTGCCCGCCCCGAAGAGTAGGCAATAATCTCTTGTTTCGGGGAGTGGGGGAGACGGTTGACGGCAAAGTGTGGTGTATAAGTCTGTGAGACTTGTGGGAGAATACATTAGCTATGCCCAGTAAAGTCGAGAAATGGAAGGACGAGGTTTACGGTAACGAGATCCGGGAGCATCTGATGGAGTTCGCAGAGAAGGGCTGGGACGCCATCCCGGAGGACGAACACGACGCCTGGTTCGAGCGCTTCAAATGGTGGGGCCTGTACCACCAGCGCTCCGGCCAGGAGTCCTATTTCATGATGCGTATCGGGACGCCGAACGGCGTCATCAAGCCCGGTCAGCTCGAAGTCATCGGCGAAGTCGCGAAGGAGTACGCGACCGGTCCCGTCGACAACCCCGAGTTCGGTGAGGCCTACTGTGACTGGACGACCCGCCAGAGCATCCAGCTCCACTGGATCAAGCTGGAGGACATCCCGGAGATCTTCGAGAAACTCGAAGCCGTCGGCCTGGGCACCCAGCAGGCCTGTGGTGACTCCTGGCGGAACATCGTCGGCTGTCCCGTCGCCGGCAAGGACAAGCACGAGCACGTCGACGCCTGGCCCGTCGCCGAGGACCTCCACGAGACGTTCAAGGGCAACGACGACTACGCAAACCTCCCCCGCAAGTGGAAAGTCGCCATCGCCGGCTGTGACGAAGGCTGTGGCCAGGGTGACATCAACGACCTCGCCTTCGAACCCGCCGAGAAGGATGGCGAACTCGGCTTCAACGTCCGTATCGGCGGCGGCCTCTCTCGCAAGGAACCGCGCCTCGCCCGCGATATCGACGTGTGGGTGCCGCCGGAGCAGGCCGCCGACGTGGCCCACGGCATGTCCGCGCTCTTCCGCGAGTACGGCGACCGCGAGGACCGCTTCAACGCCCGCATCAAGTTCCTCATGGACGAATGGGGCCCCGAGAAGATGCGCTCGGTCCTGCAGGAGGAGTTCGTCGACTTCGAACTGCCGACCGCCGGCGAGGACATGCGCGACCAGTACAGCTACAACACCGGGTCCCAGGACGGGCACAACGACCACGTCGGGATTCACGAGCAGAAAGACGGCAACTACTACGTCGGCCTGAACGTCCTGGTCGGCCGCATGGGCGCCGACGACGTGCTCGAACTCGCGGAACTCGCCGACGAGTACGGTTCCGGCGAGGTCCGCTTGACCCAGCGCCAGAACATCATCGTCACCGACGTCCCCGAGGAGAACCTCGACGAGTTCACCAGCGAACCCCTCCTTGAGAACTACTCCCCGGACCCGTCGCCGTTCATGCGCGGTTCTATCGCCTGCACGGGCACGGAGTACTGCTCGCTCTCTATCGTCGAGACGAAGAACCGGCAGGTCCGCTACGCCCGCTGGCTCAAGGACAACGTCGAACTGCCGGAGGACCACAAGGACTTCCACATCCACCTCTCTGGCTGTACGGCCTCCTGTGCCCAGCCTCAGATCGCCGACGTGTCCCTGCGCGGTATGAAGACCCGCAAGGACGGCGAACCGGTCGAGGCGCTCGACATCGGTCTCGGCGGCGGCCTCGGCGACGACCCGCGCTTCGCCGACTGGGTGGAGATGCGCGTCCCGGCCGACGAAGTCCCCGGCGCGATCAAGAACCTCGTCAACAACTTCAAGGACGCTCGCGAGGGCGGCGAGACCTTCCGTGACTTCGTGGAGGACCGCGACGAGGAAACGCTGGCCGAGATGGTCGAGCCCGAAGAGACGGACTACCACGACCCGTACATGCACAACACGAAGATGACGTGGTACCCCTACGCAGAGGACGACGACATGCAGTCCTCGCCTGCGCCGACCGATGGTGCCGGCGAGCCGCTCCCCTCTGACGACTAAGACGCACTACTGGGCACTCTCGGTTCGATTTTCGCCGAATCGTGCGGTTGTCCGCGTTTCGATCACCTCTCTTCTCTGCTTGGGCCGGGAGCGCGCTCTGTCGCGCGACCCGGGGAAGGGTAGGCACGCCTGAAGACACAAAACCAGTCGTTGTCGTTTGCGCGCATACCGCGAGCGAAGCGAGCGGTTTCTCGCGAATCGCGGCGCGATTCGCGCTTTTTTCATCGACGTTTTTTGGCCGGGGTTGAGCGCTCGCCATCGGCGAGCGCGATACCCCGGTGAAAAAAGGTCGTTGGTAAGCCTTATTCGCGGCACTGGCGTATCAGTATGTGGCAGCGGGAGGCCGGCTCCCGTGGCGCAAGCCATGAGGAAAGTCCCCCCACCTGTCGGACAGGTGACCGGGCGCAAGCCCGGGGCGGGAGACCGTCGGCTCTGGAACAGCAACGACACGTCGTCGCCGGACCGATGAGGTGTGCGAATCCCGAGCGAGGCTGGTCGTGCCCCACCAGACGGTGCGGCACGCGGCCAAAGCGAGGGAGAGTTAACCCACCGAGGGCAGCCGCGACCCGGTGACTCCGGGGCGCGCGTTCCGTGGGCCGCAGACGCCCCACGCATTCCGTGGACCACATCCGTGCTCCACACGTGGGCCGTCTCTGACGCCCCACGCCCCCGGCGACGGACCGATGGAACGGCGAAACCTCACCGGTGCAAGGCCGCGTCGACAGGTAGTCCGACGCCGCGCGGGAGCGCTGGACGTGGCCGCTCAGCCGAATGCTGGCCCGAACAGAAGGGGGCTTACTCCCCGCAGCCACACCACCTCGGTAGCGGCGGGTTCGATGGTTACAAGCCCGCGCCGGCCGCAGGCTCGTGTATGACCGCAGCCGATCTTATCGACGCCGTTCGTGACGACCAGCAGACGGAACTCTCCCGACTTGGCTCCTCGAAGACGCTGTACGCCGACACCCGCGGCGAGATGGAACCGGACGTGGTACTGGCGGCGGCCGCCGCCCGCGAGGAGGCGGCCCACGACACCTTCGACGTCTGGAGCGACGACGACCACGTCGACGCGGCGGCGCTGTTCGCCGACGCCGCGACCGAGACGGCCGAGCGTCGTGACAGCATCGATGCCGACCCGGTCGACCGGACGCCGGCGATGCACGACGTACTCGACGACTTCGACGGGACCATCGAGCGCCTCGGCGGCTTCGTCGGCTGGACGCTCGTCGACAAGAAGGTCAAAGAGCAGTACACCGGTTTCTTCACCGGCCAGGCAGACCCACAGACGGCGAGCACGTTCCGCAGCGCCGGCAGCGACGTGGTGGACCTGCGCGAGGAAGCGGCGGAACTGCTCGACGCCGTCTGCGAGAGCGACGACGACTGGGCCGCCGCGGAGGCGGCTGCTATCGACGTCATCTCGACGGCTTACGACGAGTACTTCGAGACGCTGGAAGACCTCGGCGTGAACCCGAAGCCCGTCTGCTAGCGATTCACGAACCACGCGGCTCAAGTCCGTCCAGCCCGATGTGTGGGTAATGAGCGACACCGGCGGACCACTCTCTATCGACCGACCAGATGTCGACCGCGAGTTCCGTGTCGACGCCCCGTTCGAGCCGGCGGGCGACCAGCCCGAGGCCATCGAACAGCTCGCGTCGGGCTATCGCCAGGGGATGGACCGGCAGACCCTGCTCGGTGTGACTGGCTCCGGGAAGACAAACACCGTTTCCTGGGTCGTCGAGGAGATTCAGCAGCCCACGCTGGTCATCGCCCACAACAAGACCCTCGCGGCGCAGCTCTACGAGGAGTTCCGCGAGCTGTTCCCGGACAACGCCGTCGAGTACTTCGTCTCCTACTACGACTACTACCAGCCAGAAGCCTACGTCGAGCAGACGGACACCTTCATCGACAAGGACGCCTCCATCAACGACGAGATCGACCGGCTGCGCCACTCCGCGACGCGCTCGCTGCTCACCCGGGACGACGTCATCGTCGTCGCGTCGGTGTCGGCCATCTACGGGCTCGGTGACCCGCGAAACTACATCGACATGTCCCTCTCGCTCGAGGTGGGCCAAGAGATCGAGCGCGATGACCTGCTCGGGCGGCTGGTCGACCTGAACTACGAGCGCAACGACGTGGACTTCACGCAGGGGACCTTCCGCGTGCGCGGGGACACGCTGGAGATCTACCCGATGTACGCCCGCTACGCCCTCCGAGTGGAGTTCTGGGGCGACGAGATCGACCGGATGCTGAAGGTCGACCCGCTGGAGGGCGAGGTCAAAAGCGAGGAACCGGCCGCCCTGCTCCACCCGGCGGAACACTACTCGATTCCCGAACAGCGGCTCCAGCGGGCCATCGACGAAATCAAGGAACTGCTGGACCAGCGTATCAGCTACTTCGAGCGACAGGGCGACCACGTCGCCGCCCAGCGCATCGAGGAGCGGACCACGTTCGATATCGAGATGATGCAGGAGACGGGTTACTGCTCGGGCATCGAGAACTACTCGGTCCACCTCTCGGACCGCGAGACCGGCGAGGCCCCATACACCCTGCTGGATTACTTCCCCGACGACTTCCTCACCGTCGTCGACGAGTCCCACCAGACGCTCCCCCAGATCCGCGGCCAGTTCGAGGGCGACAAGAGCCGCAAGGAGAGCCTCGTCGAGAACGGCTTCCGCCTGCCGACGGCCTTCGACAACCGCCCGCTCACCTTCGAGGAGTTCGAGGAGAAGACCGACCAGACGCTGTACGTGAGCGCCACGCCCGGTGACTACGAGCGCGAACACAGCGACCAGGTGGTCGAGCAGATCGTCCGCCCGACCCACCTCGTGGACCCGGCCGTCGAAATCGCGTCGGCGACGGGGCAGGTCGAGGACCTGCTCGAACGGATCGACGGGCGCGTCGAGCGCGACGAGCGGGTGCTGGTGACCACACTCACGAAACGCATGGCCGAGGACCTCACGGAGTACCTCGAAGAGTCCGGCGTGAACGTCGCCTACATGCACGACGAGACGGACACGCTGGAACGCCACGAACTCATCCGGTCGCTCCGACTGGGCGACATCGACGTGCTCGTCGGCATCAATCTCCTTCGGGAGGGGCTGGATATCCCGGAGGTGTCGCTGGTCGCGATTCTCGACGCTGATCAAGAGGGGTTCCTGCGCTCGGAGACGACGCTCGTCCAGACGATGGGGCGCGCAGCCAGAAACGTCAACGGCGAAGTCGTGCTGTACGCCGACGAGCGCAGCAACGCCATGCAGTCGGCCATTCAGGAGACCCAGCGCCGCCGGCGCATCCAGCAGCAGTACAACGAGGAACACGGCTTCGAACCGACGACCATCGAGAAGGCAGTCGGCGAGACGAACCTGCCGGGGAGCAAGACCGACACCGGCGGCATTTCCAGTGACGGTGCGAGCGATGCTGACGAGGCTGCCCATCAGATCGAGCAACTGGAAGAGCGGATGCAGGAGGCCGCGGACAACCTGGAGTTCGAACTGGCCGCGGACATCAGGGACCGCATCGGCGAACTGCGCGAGGAGTTCGATCTGGACGGCGGCGACGACAGCGACGGCGTTCCGGCACCCGGGCCGGAGTTCTGATTTCCCGGTTCGCAGAGCCCCCGCTGTATCTGGGTAACCGATTTGTACCCTGACGCAAAATGGTACGTATCTCGATGGTAGCGCTGTCGGGGTTGGACCATGTTCGAGTACATTCGTTCCCTGGGCCGTGGCTTCTCGCCGACCGGACTCGTCGTCGCCGTCCTCGGCTTCTTTCTGACCCGGTTCACAGTCACGCTAGCGGTTAGGGACAGTCCGGTGGCGTTCGTCTTCGGCGGAGTGCTGCCGCTGATCCTCGGGTTGGGGCTGTCGGCGTTCGGTGTCGCCCTTGTCGTCGGTGAGTTCGAGCGCGGGTTCGTTCGGACGGTCACGCTGTGGTGTCTCGCCGGCACCGGCGCGATGTTCGTCCTCGTCCTGGTGACGCTGGTCGGCAACGGCAGCATGGGGCCGCTGTCCGCTGGGGGGAGCCGGACGTACCTGTCGAACTTCCTCATCGGCGGCGGCGTCGGCGGGGCGCTCACCGGCGTCTACGCCGGCCGGTCGAACCGACAGCAACACGAACTCGAACAGCAGGCCGCCAGGCTGGACCTGGTCAACCGTATCCTCCGTGACAGGGTGCTGAACGCGCTGACGGTCATCCGGGGCCGGGTAGAACTCGCGGAGTCGCGGGACGGTGTGGGAACGGCAGACGTTCTGTCGGTCATCGATGACCGCTCGGCTGGCGTCCAGCAGGTCGTCGAGAACATGAAACACATCACCCACGGCGGCGCCGATCTGTCGCTGGACGCCGTACCCGTGGTTCCGTGTGTGAAGTCCGGCGTCGACGCAGTCCGGGAGACGCACCCATCGGCCGACTACGACCTACAGGCCGACGTGCCCGCGGACCTGCGGGTGCGGGCCAACACGATGCTCGACAATCTCGTCGCGCACCTGGTCGAGAACGCGGTCGTCTACAACGACAGCGACAGTCCCCGCGTCGAGGTTGCAGTCACCGACACCACGGACACCGTCACCATCAGCGTCAGCGATAACGGACGGGGCTTGCCCGAGCGGCAACTCGACCTGCTGGACCGCGGCGAAATCGGCTCCTACGAGGACCGCTCGACCGGCTTCGGGCTGGATCTCGTCCGCCTGCTCGTCCGAAGCTACGGCGGTCGGACGGCAGCCACCGTCACGGACGGGGGGACCACGATAACGCTGACACTGCCGCGAGTCTCGGCCGATGGCGGCGTCGCGACGTCCCAGTCGAACGACGTGTTGGGGCTTTCACCGCGCCGCCTAAGTCTCGCCGTCGGGACGTCGCTCGTCGCTGCCGTCGTCATGGGCGTCCCGATGCAGTTCCTCTCCGGAAGCGTCCCGGTCATCGGGGCGCTGTACGGCGTCCAGAACGCCCTGGTCGGGTGGCTCACCCACGGCTTCCACAGCGTCGTCTTCGGACTGGTGTACGCCGCACTGGTCCAGACTGCGCCGGACCAGCTCTCCGACGGCCTCAGGTACTACGGGGTCGCTCTCGGCTGGTCGCTCGCGCTCTGGCTCGTTGCAGCCGGGCTCATCATGCCGATATGGCTCTCGCTTGTCGGGATCGAAGCTAACCTCCCGAACCTCAGCGCGGTGTCGCTGCTGGCTCACCTCCTCTGGGGGGCCTCCCTTGCCGCGCTCTACCGCTACGGCTGCCGTGTCTGGTCTCCCTGACTTACTCATCCAATTAGGTCCGTCCCCCGAACCCTGCTATCATCCAAACTTGAACTAATACAACCAAAATTGTTTTACGCGCTACTGCAGTTGTATAGCGTGATGTCCCGCGTCTCGCTCCCACACGATGCGAAGGCCGGTCCCACCAAGCCGGAGGTCAGGGCCGTCCTCGCTAGCAAACTCGCTCTCACCGGGTCCGATCACTTCGCGGAGGTCGGCTCCTGTACCGGTGCCGTCACCATCACGGCGGCGCGCCGGGCCGGGCGGGTCACTGCGCTCGAACGCAAGGGGAATCGACTCGACGTGACTCGCAAGAACCTCGCCGCTAACGACGTCGACGCCGATGTCGAACTGCGCGAGGCCGAGGCCCCGGAGGGCTTGCCGGACGACGCCGACGCCCTCTTCCTCGGCGGGTCGCGCAACTACGAGGCCATCCTCGACCACGCGGTCGAGACCGGTGTCGACCGAATCGTGATGAACGTCTCGCGGCTCGAAGTCGCTGGCGCGGCGACGGAGGCCTTCCGCGAGCGCGACATTCTGGAGGAAGTCGTCCAGTTCCAGGTGAGCCACGGCTACGAACTCGCCGGCGCGACGAGTTTCAACTCGGAGAACCCGGTGTACATGCTCGTCGGCAGCGCCAGTGAGGACGTTGCTGCCGACGGCGGGTCGCCGGCCGAGACTGAGGCGACGAACGGAGGCGACCGATGACGCTCTACGGCATCGGTCTCGGCCCCGGGCAGCCCGACCTGGTGACCGTCCGCGGGAAGCGCGCCCTCGAATCCGCCGACGTGGTGTACTCGCCGGGACGGCTCTCGCGGTCGGTCGCGACCGAGCACGTCCCCGAGGAGCGCATCGGCGACCTCGACTTCCCGATGACACGCGATGAGGAAAAGCTCAGGACAGCCTGGAAGGAAGCCGCCGCCGAAATCGCGCCGACGGCCCGCGACGGCGACGCCGCTTTCGTCACGCTCGGGGACCCGAACGTCTACTCGACCTTCGGCCACCTCCGGCGGACCCTCGCGGCGTTCCACCCCGAGGTCGACCTCGAAGTGGTGCCCGGCGTCAGCGCCATGTCGGCGTTCGCGACGGCGCTCGGCGTCGAGATCACCGCAGGATCGAGCCTGGCGCTGCGGGAGGCCGACCGCGGCGCGTCGCCGACCGGCCCGGACCGGATGATCCTGTTCAAGGTGACCGACGCGCCAGCTACCCACGAGGGCCTGGTCGAGGCCGGCTACGACGTTGTGTACGGCCGCCGGCTGTTCATGGAACAGGGCGAGACAGTCGTGACGGACGACCCGAGCGAGATCGACGAGCGAGACTACTACACGCTGGCCTACGCCGAGAAGCCCGAGACGCGCGTCGAACAGGCGACCGACGCCTTCCTCGAAGCGGCCGACGAAAGCGGTGTCGTGACCGACGGTGGCGAGCAGTCAATCGGTGAACTCGCCAGACAGGAGCGCTCCGAAGCCGCCCTGTGCGGCGACGAGGTGAAGCATGACTGACGAAACTGCCGAGACGGACCCGCAGACGGCCATCGACTCCGTCGCCGGGAACCGGGACGACCGCGTGTACGAGTACAGTGCCGGCGACGAGCAGGACGGCATCCCCTTCGTCGGGGCCGGTCCGGGCAACCCTCGGCTGCTGACCGTCGCCGGCCGCGAACTGCTGGCCGACGCCGACCTCGTGGTCCACGCCGGCTCGCTCGTCAACAGCGAACTGCTGGAGGAGTACTGCGAGGATGCCGAGACAGTGTCCTCCATCGGCAAGGACCTCGAAGAGCTGATTCCGCTGATGCGGGACGCCTACGAGGCCGGCGACACCGTCGTCCGGCTTCACAGCGGCGACCCCGCCATCTACGGTGCGGCCCTGGAACAGATGGACGCACTCGAACACGAGGGCGTCCCGACCTACATCGTCCCCGGCGTCACCTCCGCGTTCGCCGCCAGCGCGACGATGCGAACGCAGTTGACCCTCAACGAGGTCGCCAACCACGTCGCCTTCACCCGCCCGCAGGGCAAAACGCTGGACGAAGACGAGGACCACATCTCCGAGTTCGTCGGTATGGGCGACGTGACGACCTGCATCTACCTCGGGACCCACGCCGTTTCCGAGACGATGGACCGTCTGCTCGAAGACGGTCACGACCCGGAGACGCCCGTGGCGGCTATCTACCACGCGTCCTGGCCCGACGAGGATGTCATCGAAGGGACGATTGCGACCATCGGCGAGAAGCTTGAGGACGCGGGCTACCGCGCCTCCGCGATGGTCGTCATCGGCGACGCCGTCGGCGGCGAGGACTACGAGCGGTCGTTCCTCTACGGCGACTGGGCGAACCGTGGTGAGTCGAGTGGATCGCAGGAAGCCGACGACTAGGATGGTCTGTCGCTGGTGGAGACTGGACCGGTGCGTTCGACCACAGCCAGAAAGCCCCCGGTCGCTCCGGTCGAGGACCTCGTTGCGCGCGTTCGCTTCGCTCACGTGCTTACATCGGTCGTCTTCCCGGAGCGACCGGCCCCTTTCAGTCCACCCCGCAGCACCGCACGCCACCGCGAGCCACACGCCTCCCCAACCGATTGCGCTGCTCGCTCGTTCTACTCGCTGTGCTGCTCATCCCTCGCACAGCGTTGGCGCGCCATCCGAGCGCGCCAGCGCGCGCCGACAGCAGTCGAGCGTCGCCTCGCAGCGATCTGCCATAGCCGAGAATCGAACCGCAGACAGTACCCACGCGGCTGACCGGCCGGCGGTCGCCTGGGGCAGTTTCACCGGTCGGAGAATCCATGAGCACTGACACCGACAACGATTCGAGTTCGAACAGTTGCAAAGCGCCCGACTCAGACGGCGAAGTAGCCGAGGACATCGCCATCGTGGCCTTCGAGCGGAAGATGGACACCGCCGAGGATATCGTCGACGGCATCGGCGACCGCTACGAGTCCATCGACATCCTCGAATACCACGGCGACGTGTTCGAGGAGCACTGGGGCGAGTACGACTGCTTCATCGGCCTGATGGCGAGCGGTATCGCGATGCGCAAGACGGCCCACCTGCTCGACGACAAGTGGGACGACCCCGCAATCTGTGTGGTCGACGAGGAACTCACCTGGGCCATCCCCATCACCGGCGGCCACCACGGCGCGAACCAGGTCGCCGACGACCTCGCGTCGATGGGTGCGGTGCCGGCGATGACCACCGCCTCGGAAGCCGCGGACAAGCAGGGCGTCGAGAAGCAGGCGAAAGCGCTCGATGCCCACGTGGTCAACGGCGACTCGACGGTAGCAACGAACCTCGCCGTGCTGGACGACGAACTCGGTCCCATCGAGCGCCTCGACGGGCCGAAGGCCGTGCTGGTCGACGACGACGTGACGGTGCTCAAGCGTAACAAGGACGACGGCGTCGTGCTGGGCACCGGCAGCGTCGCCGGGGCCGACGTTGAGCAGTTCCACGAAGCGTGGCAGCGGGCCCTCGATGAGGCCGACCGCGACCGCGGCGACGTGGAGTTCGTCGCGACGGGCACGCGGAAAGCCGACGAGGAAGGAATGCTCGCCGCGGCCGAGGAGTGGGGGCTGGGCGTCGTCGCCTTCGAGAAAGAAACCCTGGAGGAGTTCGAGGGGCCGACCCCCTCGCGGTCGAAGGAACTCATCGGCTGGCCGGGCATCGCCGAAGCGTCGGCCATCGCTGCCGGCAGCGAGCACGACCTGCTGGCCGAGAAGACCCGCTACGACGAGGCTGTTACCGTTGCTATCGGGCAGTAGCTCGGACGGATCTCCCGGGTCCCGGTAGCCGCGTTTCTGTCGACCGGAACCGCCGTTTGCATCTACAGTTGGACTAATACAAGCACAATTGTTTTATGCGAAAGCGGCGTTGTACTCACCATGCGCCACAGTATCGAGATTCGACCGTCGGCTCTCGGAGTGCCAGGATGAGCAGCGACGGACGCCAGCCGGCAGAGGCTACGACCGAGGCGACGCGTCCAGCCGACTACGGGACGCTGTACGTGGTCGGCATCGGGCCGGGGCTGCCCCACGACATGACCCAGCGGGCCAAAGACGTCATTCAGACCGCTGACTGCATCATCGCCTCGAACCTCTACCAGGAGTTCCTCCGGAAGGACGGGACGCTCCCACCCCAGTCCGCCGAACTCGACGGCGAAACCGACGACGGCGAAATCGCCGACGAGGAAGGGACCGTGCTGGAGCGGCCCGACGGCCGCCAGCAGACCCTCATTCGCTCGTCGATGGGCAAACAGGTCGAACTCGCCCGCGAGGCCTTCGAGCGGGTCCGGGCCGGCGAGGACATCGCCCACGTCTCCGGCGGCGACCCGAACGTCTACGGGAAGTCCGACCTCCTCTTTACGATGGCCGACGCCGACGACGCCGACGACGTCCCCATCGAGATCGTCCCCGGCGTGACCGCTGCTCTGTCGGGCGCAGCGAACCTCGGAGCGCCGCTGTCGAACGACTTCTGTACGATTTCGCTGTCCGACAAGTGGCGCGGCTGGGACGAAATCGAAGAGAAGCTCCGGGCGGCCGCTATCTCGGGGTTCGTCGTCGTCCTCTACAACTGCTGGCGCGACTACGAGCGAGCCGTCGATGTTCTGCGGGAGGAACGAGCGGACGACGTGCCCGCCGCTATCGTCAACGACTCCGGCCGCGGGGAAGCCGGCCGGAACCTCGACGACGAGACGGAGACGATCACGACGCTCGGCGAACTGTCCGAGCACGACGACAAGGTCGGCGGCATGGGCTCGTCCATCGTCGTCGGCACCCACGAGACCGAAGTCTGGCGCAACGACTACCAGGAGTTCCTCGTCACCCCGCGCGGCGGGCGTGACGTCGACGATTTCTGACAATGAGCACTGACAACACCACCGACGCAAGTACCGAGACAGAATCCAAATGCGGCGCGAGTACGGCAAGCTCGTCCACAGAAACGACACCGGACACGGGCGAGGACACCGCCTCGAAGTGTGGCGCGTCCTCGTCGTCCGCTTCGTCGTCATCTTCATCCAGCAGTAGCTCCTGTGGCGCGTCCTCGTCCAGCGACTCGGACGAGGAGGAGGTCGGCGCGACCGTTGACGACTTCGACGCCGAGCCGGGCCAGCTCATTGCCGTCGGCCTCGGTCCCGGCCAGCCCGAAGGGATGACCGCCCGCGCGCGGTCCGCCCTCATGGACGCCGAGCACATCGTCGGCTACACCACCTACGTCGACCTGCTGCCCGACGAGGTGACCGACGCCGCGGAGGACATCTACAACACGCCGATGTGCGGCGAGGTGTCCCGGACGGAGGAGGCAATCGACCGCGCGCTGGCGGGCAACGACGTGGCCATCATCGGCAGCGGCGACCCGAACGTGTACGCGCTGGCCGGCCTCGCGCTGGAGATAATCGAGTCCAAGGGCGCGACGGCGACGATGCTCGACTTCGACGTGGTTCCGGGCGTTCCGGCGGCCCAGTCCTGTGCCGCCCGCGTCGGCGCGCCGCTGGTCAACGACACCGTCTCCATCTCGCTGTCGGACCACCTCACCGACATGCCGACAATCGAGTCGCGGCTCCACGCCGCCGCGAAGGAGGGCTTTACCATCACCATCTACAACCCCTGGAGCCGCAAGCGCCGGGACAACTACGAGAAGTGCTGTGAAATTCTACTGGAGCACCGCGACCCCGAGACGCCGGTCGGCGTCGTCCACGCCGCCGGCCGAGAGGACGAACAGGTCGAGATAGTCGAACTCGGTGAACTCCCCGAACTGGGCGAGACGGACCTCGTGGACATGACCACCACCCTGCTCGTGGGCAACGAGGACACCTACGTCTGGGACGACCGGATGGTGACCCCGCGGGGCTACGAGACGAAGTACGACTACTAATGTACCGAATCACCATCGACCGCGAGGCCTGCGACGGTATCTTCGCCTGTCTCGTCCGCGACGACCGCTTCGTGGAGGACGGCGAAGGTCTGGCGGCCATCGAGACGGACGACCGGACGGCAATCGAGGCCACCTTCGACGACGACCGGCGGGACGACGCCGAGCAGGCCGCCGCGGCCTGTCCGCTGGACGCGATTCACGTCGAATCCGTCGAAGAGGACGTGGAGGCCGTCGATGCGCCGGCGACCGATACCGGGGAGGTCCAGCCATGAGCGTCGAGACCGGCGCGCCGCGGGACATGCTCGCGGCCCATCCCGAGACGGCGTACTTCTGGGGCCGGGTCGCCGGCGACGGGGAGTGCGAGGACGGCTGTGTCACGGTCCGAACCAACGACGAGACGGCCGCCCGGCGGCTCGCGTCCATCGCTGGTGCGGAACGGGCTGACCGCCGCATCGTCGAGCGAGCCTACGCCCACGATACCTCCATCACCCGCAAGGAGGAGGAGTTCACGGTGCAGGTCGTCGGCGGGCTCTCGGACCGCGCCAGCGCCGCGCTCGGCCTACCCTTCGACGGGGACTCGGGCGGCTACCGCTTCGACGCGCTGGCCGACTACGACCGCCAGCTCCTCCGAGGCCTGCTCGAAGGCTGTGGGACGGTGTGTTTCAAGTCCGACGACAACGCCGTCGGCATCTCGTTCGTTCACGAAGACGAGCGACTCCTCCGGACGGTCCAGACGCTCCTCGACCGCTGCCCGGTCGACGCCCCGTACGACGACCTCTCGGAGACATCGTCGGGCTACTGGTTCGGCGTGGACGACGACGCGGCACCTGCCCTCGGCGACTGGCTGTACGAGGGCAGCGAGGAGACCGGGCTGTTCGCGCCCAGTCGGCGGCGCAAGCTCCGGAAGAGCGTCGAACGAGTCCGATGAGCGAAGCCATCACCGCCCCCGACACGCTGGACGACGAGGCGGTCCTGCTCGTCGGGCACGGCTCCCGTCGCGAGAAGTCGAACGAACAGGTCCGCGACCTCGCGGTCGAACTGGAGGGGCGGCTCGGCATCCCGGTCGACGCCGCCTTCCTCGAACTCGCGGAGCCGGCCATCGACGACGCCATCGCGGGGCTGGCCGGAGCGGTCTCGCAGGTGTCGGTGGTCCACCTCTCGCTGTTCGCCGCCAGTCACGTCAAAAACGACGTGCCCCTGGCCGTCGAGCAGGCCCGCGAGGCCCATCCCGAACTGACCATCAACAACGGCGCGCACCTGGGCGTCCACCCGGCGCTGCTGGACCTGCTTGACGACCGCGCGGCCGCCGTTGAGGCCGACCTCGGCGTCGACCGCGAGGACGACGAAGTCGCCGCCGTCGTCTGCGCCCGCGGCTCCAGCGACCCGGACGCCAACGCCGACGTGCACAAGCTCGCCCGCCTGCTGTACGAGGGCCGCGAGTTCTCGCGGGTCGAAGCCTCGTTCATCGGCGTCACCGAGCCACTGCTCGACGATACGTTACATGACATCGCCAAGACCCGGCCCGACGCCGTCGTCGTCATCCCCTACATGCTCGGCGACGGCGTGCTGACCGGCCGCATCAAGGACGGCGCGCGGGAGTTCGACGAGGAGTACCCCTACGTCGACGCCGCGCCGGGCGAACCGCTTGGAACGGATACCCGTCTGCTGGACGTGCTCGGTGACCGCTGGCAGGAGGCCCGGACCGGCAGCGTCGAGATGTCCTGTGACACCTGCAAGTACAAGGTCGAACTCGACGGCTACGAGGAAGACCAGGGCGGCGCTCGCGCGATGCTTCGAGCGCTGACCCACCAAGCCGAACACGCCGACCGCGAGGACGTGGACGACGACCCCCACGTCCACGACGCTCCCGAGAAGCACGTCGCCGTCTGTACGAACCAGACCTGCGCACAGGACGGCGCGCCGGCGGTCCTCGAACGACTCCGGCAGGCCGCCCGCGACAGCGACCAGTGCGACGCCCGCATCACGCGGTCGTCGTGTCTCGGCCGCTGCGGCGAGGGGCCGATGGTCGCCGTCTATCCGGACGGCGTCTGGTACGGCGGCGTCGAAGACGAGGACGCCGCCGACATCGTCTCCTCGCATCTTGACCGCGACCGCATCGTGAGCGAACTGGTCGACCAGACCCTTTGAGAGTACACCCTTACAACACTACGACACCCATGAGCTGCTACGAAATCGAGGCTCTCCGACTGGGCCTCATGAACGTTCTCGGTACCGAAGACGACCACGCCCGCCAGCACGCCGAGCAGGAACTGGAGGGTCACATGACCGGCCCCATCGAGGCCCTCGCCGGCGCGGAGACGCTCGCCGGCATCGAGCGTCACCTCGACGCGGCGCTCGTGGACCTCGAAGAAGAAATCGCCGCGACCGACGAGGACGACCCGGAATACGACTACCTCCGGGGCCGACTCGTCGCGGTCCGCGACGCCGAGCGGGCGGTGTCGCGCATCACCATGCAGGGCGAGGACGTCCTCGACGGGCTCGGTGAGGCCCACGACGTCCTCCACGAGGCGTTCCCGGTCGATGAGTAGCCAGCGCGCCCCGACCGCTGACCTCGGGGACGTGACCCCGGCCCGCTCGCGCCATCAGGGCCGCCGTTCGGCGGTCACGCTGACCGACGGGCTCGCGGTCGTCGGCACCGCCGACGGGGACCTCCGGGCGTTCGACGTCTCGGCGGAGTCCGGCCCCCCACGTCCGCGCTGGCAGTACGACACGGACGGGGAACCCAGCGTCGTCGCGGCGGTGCCCTTCGACGGCGGTGTCGTCGTCGGCGAACGAAGCGCCCGCGGCGAGATCCGCTGTCACGACGCCGACGGGGGCCTTCGCTGGCGCTACGACACCAGAACGGACCTCGGCGAGGCCCAGCAGGAGACGCGCTTCCTACTCCCCTTCGTCGCGTCCCTCGCAACCGACGGCGACCGGCTCTATGCCGCCGCCAGACGGTACGAGCGACGGACTGACGATGACGGGAACGACCTCCGCCACTTCGAGAGCGTCGTCTACGCGTTCGCGCCTGACGGCACCGTCGACTGGACGTACCGAACCGACGGCTCGCCGATCTCGCTCGACGCCGGCGACGGCCGCGTCGCCGTCGCCTACAACCGCTGTCCGGGCGATCACCAGCACGGTCTCGTCGTCCTTGACGCCGACGGCGGCGAGCCGCGCTGGATGTGGGACCCCGGCACCGACGGCCAGCGCCGCGTCGGCGACGTGGCCCTGCTTGCTGACGGCGCTGTCGTCTCCAGCCACGGCGACTACTGCGGCTACCGGCTCGACAGCGGCGGCCGGGAACGCTGGCGCGTCCCGCTGGCGACGCCGACCGACGTGGACGGCGACACCGTCTACGCGTACCCGAACCACGTCCACGCGACGGCCGGGGGCGCGGTGTTCGTCACCGGCAACACGTACCCCGAGGCGGGCCGCGAGACCGACGCGCGGCATCCGAGCGAGCACACCGCCGTCGGCGTCTCGCCGGATGGCCACCGGCACTGGGACGCCCCGGTGGGCGGCTTCGCCAGCGGGCTGGGCACCGACGGTTCGCTGCTGGCCGTTCCCGGCGCGCAGAACTTTCGGGACCGCGACGCCGACGACCACGCGCTTCGACTGTTCGCTGTCGCAGACGGCCCCATCGATACGCTGGACACCGACGGCGTCGTGACCGCGGCCGCAATCGGGGACGGGACCGCTGTTGCCGTCGAGGAACCGGTCGTCTACCACGACGAGGGTCGCGAACGCGGTGCGTACCGGTTGCATCGGGTTGAGGTGGAGAGCGAGACGGGCCGATCGCGCCGCTGACGCGTCGATGTGGCGATCTGAACCGGTAGCGGTCCGTTCGGACGCTTTTTCTCTCAGACGTGATGTCCTGGTTTGGCTCCGGTTACTGTGTTATGTGGTATCAAACTAACCGTTCGCTAGCCGTAGCGTTTCGGTACGGGAGCCGATCATGGCCAATGACACAGACGCGGACCACGAGGAAGAACCGGCGGACGCGGACTCCGATGCTGATGTCGACAGCACTGCTGTCGATGACCACCCGACCGAGCGTGAGCGGGAGTTCGCGCAGATGCAGCGCCGGCTCAACGAGCGGGAGATGGGCCTCGACCAGCGGAGCGCGGAACTCGACCGCCGCGAGGAGCAGATCGACGCCCGCGAGGAGGAGCTTGACCGGCGAGAGACGGAACTTGATGAGCGGGAGTACCAGCTCGACGAACGCGAAGCCGCTCTCGACGACCGGGAGACCGATCTCGACGAGCGCGAGGCCGAACTGACGGAGTACGACGCGCAACTGTCCGACCGCGCCGCAAAACTCGACGAGCACGAGGAGACATTGAACACCTACCTCTCGGGGCAGATGGCGGACGTAGAGGAGTCGATTACGGAGACGATGTACGACGCACTGGACCGGTACGAGGCGGACCGGGCGACAGGCCGGTTCGGCCCGACCGGCACGATGCTCGTGGGTCTGGCCGGCCTGGCGCTTGCCGTCGCCGGACTCGGACTGGGTGCACTCGCAGTCACCGGGTCGCCGGTGGTCGCAGCCGGGGGACAGACAGCGAACCTCGTGCTTGCCGCTGTTGTCACCGTTGTCGGGTTGGCCCTCAATCTCGGAACGGTCGCCGGGAGACTCTGAACCGCGTCCGTCGTCGGGGACGTTCGCAGAGTCAAACCGCGGTCCGCACGCACAAGTGCTGTTCCCGGCCACCCACCAACCACGTCATCACGAAAACACTTATGCCGAGTCAGTATGCTATGTGTTACCATGACAGGTCACGACGCCGACCTCGATTTCCCGAGCTGTTGCGCTCACTGTCCGTTCCGGGATGACGGCTCGGCGTCCTGTGCGCACGACTTCCGCCAGGCGCTCGTGTGGGAACTCGACACAGGCCGGACCTGTTCGGTGTATCGGCAGCAGAAAACGGATGCGATGCGACAGCTTGCGGCGACCCAGTAACCGGGATCAGTCGGCTGTCGCGGGGTAGTCCAGGCCGTCCGCGGCTGGGGTGTCACTATCTCCGAGCCAGGCGTGAACTCCTGCGATTGTGGCCCACAGCAGCAGTTGGCCGAACACGACCGTCCAGCGGTAGGCGGCCACCAGCGCGGCGGGCACGTCCCCGTGGACCGGGTTCGCGGGCGCGAGCGCGACCGGAACCACGAGCAGCGCGAGCGGCAGCGCCGCCGCCCCGAGTCGAACTGCGGTGTGGCGGCGCTCCGTCCGCCGGTACGCGAACCCGGCGAGCACCGCGACCAGCGCGCCAAGCGACATCAGGCCGGCGTACCAGGTGAGGCGCACCTCCGTTCCGAGCGCCTGCTCGACGCCCGGTGGCTGTGGCGGCAAGACGAGCCACGGCGCGCCGGAGACGGTGAGGAAGCCGGCCCCCGCAAGCGCCAGCCGCTTCGTCGCTCCCGATCCGGGAATCGCCGGTTCGAGGAAGAAGTACGCCATTCCGAAGGCCGCGACGCCGAACAGCAGCCCCCAGAGGACGCCGCCGCCGATGCTCGCGACGGCCGTCGTGAGTTCCGAGACGGCGGGGCCGCCCCCGCCGTGGCTGTGTTCGAACGTCTCCAGCCCGGCGGTGAAGGCGTTCCCCACTGTCGCGACGAACAGGCCGTAGACCAGCCCGCCCGCCACGCCGGCCACCGCGCCGCGTTCGAGGTAGTCAGTCGCCATCAGTGGCAGGTGATGCCGGCGCTGTGCCGGAAGTTGTGCAGTGAGTCGTGCAGCATCGGGTCCTGCACGAACAGCAGCGTGAAGCCGAGCGCCGCCACCAGCGCGACGGCGATGGCGATCTGCGGGCCGGTCAGTGACGCTCTGGCGCGTTCGATGCGGTCGTGCACGCTGTCCGTGGCGCGTGCGGCGGGAGTGTCATCCTGCATTGTAAGCTCACTTGTCCTAAGAACAAGTAAGATTGTAAAACTTCCGCCTCACATAGGCCAACTGGGGATTATCGTTCGCTGGCCACGGCATCGACGCGCTCGGCGGTCAGCGCATCCAGCGGGACGACCGACGCGTCCGTTTCGTCTGCAACGAGGTCGAGTAATCCGGCGCGGCTCTCCTCGCCCGCATCCACGACAACGGTCCGGTCAGCCGCCTCGCCGAGCGTCCGCGCCGCGGTCCGGGTCGAATCGACCGGGCTCCCGTCGGCGGTGTTCGCCCGGCCGTCGGTCACGACAACGACGACGCCGGCGTCCGGCGCTGCGCGATGCAACACCTCGCGCGCGGCCGTCAGCCCGTCCGGCAGCGGCGTCCGGTCGCCGGTCGGAAGGTCCTTCAGGTGGCGGGCCGCCAGCGAGACGCTGTCGGTCGGCGGGAGCACCACGTCCGCGCCTTCGCCGGCGAAGGTGACGAAGGCGACCTGATCCCGGGCCTGATAGGCGTCTTTCAGCAGTTCCAGCACGGTGCCCTTCGCGGCTTTCATTGCCGGCCGCATCGACGCGCTCGCGTCGACGGCGAACACCACCAGCGTCTCCGCATCGCCCGCGCGAACGGATTTGCGGAGGTCCCGCGACTCGACGCGGCCGCTCCCGCGGCTGGCTGCCGCCCGGACCGACGCTGCGGCGTCGACCTCGTCGTCGCGACCGGCGCGCTCGGTGCGGACCATTGCGCCGCGTTTCGTTCCCGTCGCGCTGGCACGGCCGCTCGCTGTTCCGCCGTCCGTGTCGACCGAGGGTGCGTCCACGTCGGGCGCGCCGCTGTCGCCGACTGCGGCGCGGGACTGGCCCGGCAACAGCGGGGTTGCGCTCTCCGGGTCGTCGGACTGGTCGGGGTCACCCTCCTCGCCGTCGTCTCCAGCCTCTCCTTCGCCGTCGCCGGCCTCTCTTGCTTGCCGCTCGCCGTCGCTGTCGGCGGATGCTGGTGTCGGCTGCTCGCCGCGTTCGCCCGACTCGTCGTCGCCGTCCTCGCCGGCGTCACCGCTGTCGTCCGGCCGCTCTTCTTGCTGTTCGCTCCCATCTTCACCGCCTTCGGAATCGGATCCGTCGTTTGCTGACTCGTCGCCCGCCTCCGCTTCCTCTCCGTCGTCTTCCGCGTCACCTTCCTCGTCACCGTTTTCTCCGTCGTCGGCGGACTGCTCCTCGGATTCGTCCTCGCCGTCCTCGAAGTGGTCATCCAGCACGTCGTCCACGTCCGGCGCGTCCTCGAAGGGTCGGGCGGTGAGCCGGTGGGGCAACGCGAACTCGGCGGCGCGCTCGATGTCCGATTCGAGTACCGTCGTCCGCCCGTCGAGTGCGGCGAAGGTCCTGGCCGCTCGCGCCGTGGCGATGTCGCCACGGTGGCCGTCGAGGCCGGCGTCCCGGCAGAGTTCGGCGATCTGCTCGCGGAACTCGCGGGCGAGGGCGACCTCCGGAAGAACATCACGGGCGGTCCGCAGGCGCTCGCCCGGGTCGCGGTCGGGTTCGCTCTGCATCTCCTCGTCGCCGCCCTCCCCGAGCGCCTGGTCGATGATAGCGACGCGCTCCTCTAGGTCCTCGCAGGCAGACACCTCGGTCTGCAGGGCGAAGCGGTCCCGCAACTGCGGCCGCAGGTCCCCTTCCTCGGGGTTCATCGTCCCGACGAGCGTGAACTCGGCGGGGTGGGTGACGGTGACGCCGTCGCGCTCGACCCGGTTCTGGCCGCTCGCAGCGGCGTCGAGCAGTACGTCGACGAGGTGGTCGTCCAGCAGGTTCACCTCGTCCACGTAGAGGATGCCGCGGTTTGCCCGGGCGAGCAGGCCGGGGTCGAACTCGTGGTCGCCGTCGAGCGCGTCGGCCACCGACAGTGTGCCGACGACGCGGTCCCGAGTCGCGCCGAGGGGGAGCGTGACGAGGGGAACGGACCGGGTCTCGACCGGCGGGTCCGAGCGTGTCCGGCAGTCCTCGCATTGCTCGTCGGGGCGGTCGGGCGGACAGCCGTAGGGACAGTCCGCGACCGCGCGCTGCTCCGGCAGCAGGTCGGCGAGGGCGCGCACGGCCGTCGATTTCGCCGTCCCCTTCTCGCCGCGGACCAACAGGCCGTCCAGATCGTCGTCCGTCACGACGGCCAGCAGTCCGTCTTTGAGGTCCCGTTGGCCAACCACGGCCGCGAACGAGCCCCCCTGCGAAGCTTTTTTGCCGTCGCCGAGTACAACCATACTTGTATTAGTGCAAACGGAGATTTAATAACGTTATGCCACAGCTAGGACTCTACACCGCGACGGAGAACGAACTCGGGGCCGTTCAGCGGGCCGCGGGCGAGGTCGACGCGGACCTCGTCGTGCGCTCGGAGAGCGACCTCGACGACGAGCCAGCGGTCGAGGCGTTCGTCGACGAACTGACCGACGCCGACGCCGTCATCCTCTGGCTCCACGGGGCCGAGGACAGCATGCCCGGCTACGAGATGGCCGTCGAGCGATTGCGCGAGGCCGGCGTCCCGCTCGTGGTGAAAGCGACGGGCGACGCCTTCGCCTTCGAGGACACGTCGGTTCCTGACGAACACCGCGAGACAGTCTACGACTACCTCGAGAAGGGCGGGGCGAGCAACGTCGCCAACTGCGTCCGCTACCTCGTGGCGCAGTACGGCGACGCCGATCCCGCGTACGACGACCCGGTGACACTCCCGACCGAGGGCGTCTACCACCCCGACCACCCGGGCGCGAGTATCGACGAACTTCGGGCGACGTTCGACCCCGCGAAGCCGACCGTCGCCGTCTGGTTCTACGAGTCCCACTGGACCCACGAGAACACCCGCTACGTCGACGCGCAGGTCCGGGCCATCGAGGCCCAGGGGGCGAACGCGCTCCCCATCTTCTGCGAGCCGGCGACCGACGCCGAGGGCCAGTGGAACGCCGAGCAGGTCACCGAGGAGTGGCTGCTGGACGACGACGGCAACCCGCTCGTCGACGCCGTCTGCTCGTCGTTCATGTTCTCGCTGTCGATGGACGAACGCGGCCGCAGCGCCGACGACGAGGGCCAGAGCGCCGAGGACGTGTTCCTCGACAAGCTCGGCGTCCCGGTCATCCAGACCGTGACGACGATGCGCTCCCGGTCCCGGTACGACAGCAGCGACACGGGCGTGATGGGCTTCGAACTCGCGCTCTCGGTCGCGCTGCCGGAGTTCGACGGCAACGTCATTACCCACCCCATCTCGGGCAAGGAGCGGACCGACGACGACGCCGGCATCGGTAGCGCGCCGAAACAGCACTTCCCAATCGACGACCGCATCGACCACGTCGCGCGATTGGCGGTCAACTGGGCCGAACTGCGGCACACGCCCAACGACGAGAAGCAGGTCGCCGTCGTCCTCCACAACTACCCGCCCAGCGACGACGGGATCGGGACGGCGTTTGGACTGGATTCACCTGAGAGCACGGTGAATCTGCTGGAAGAGCTGGACAGTCGGGGCTATGACCTGGGCGACACGATGCCCGACAGCGGCCAGTCGCTTGTCGAACGCCTCACCGCACAACTCACGCTCGACGACCGCTGGGTCGCGCCCGAGGACGTGCGCGAGATGAGCGTCGACACCGTCTCGCCGGCCCAGTACGGCGAGTGGTTCGAGACGCTGGACGCGGACTTCCGCGAAAACGTCATCGAGGAGTGGGGTGACCCGCCGGACCGACCGTTCGCGATTCCCGGCGTGGAGTTCGGCAACGTCCTCGTGACGGTCCAGCCGCCGCGGGGCTTCGGGATGGACCCCTCGAAGGTGTACCACGACTCGGATCTCCAGCCGCCCCACGACTACGTCGCGTTCTACCGCTGGCTCCGCAACAGCTACGAGACGGACGCTGTCGTTCACCTCGGGACCCACGGCAGCCTGGAGTGGCTGCCGGGCAAGACCGTCGGACTGGACGGCGAGAGCGCACCCGACCAGCTCATCGACGACATCCCGAACGTCTACCCCTACATCGTCAACAACCCCGGCGAGGGGACCCAGGCCAAGCGTCGGTCCTACGCCGCCATCGTGGACTACCTGACGCCGGTGATGGCCAACGCCGGGACCTACGACGACCTCGCCGACCTGGAGGAACTGGCCGACCGCTACCGCGAGGCCGGCATGGAGGACGCTCGCACCGACGACGGCGAGCATCTCGCTGAGCAGATCCGCCAGACAGTGGACGACCTGGACCTCGCCGTCGAACTCGGGATCGCGGGCGAAATCGACGAGAAAGCCGACGTTCGTGGGCCCGACGAAGCGGGGTCGACGCTCGCTGAGGGCGACGTGGACGGTGATGAGTTGGATATCGACGCCCTCGTCGAACGCGTCCACGAGTACCTCACGGACGTGAAGACGACCCAGATCCGGAAGGGCCTGCACACGATGGGCGAACCGCCGGCCGACGACCGGCTCGTCGACTATCTGGTCGCGCTGACTCGGCTTGAAAATCCCGGCGCGCCGTCGCTCCGCGAGAGCGTCGCGGGCGTGCTCGGCGTCGACTACGACAAACTGCGCAACGCCCCCGGCGAGTACGACGAGGCCCTCGGCATGACTTACGCCGAGGCCGCCGACCGCGTCCACGAGAACAGCAAGGACCTCGTCCGGACGCTGGCCGAGCACGACTTCGACGTGCCAGAGAGCGAACTCGAAGACAGTACCTCGGAGGTGAACATGAACCTCCTCGTCGTGGACATCGAACCGCTCGGGGACGCTCGCGTGCGGTCGGGCGCGCACGACGCCCTCCGCGAGGCGCTGGCGTACATCTGCGAGGAGGCCGCTCCGCGGGTGGCCGGCGCGGCCGACGAGATTCCCCGCACTGCCGACGCGCTGGCTGGCGAGTACGTCCCGCCCGGCGGGTCCGGCGCGCCGACCCGCGGCGGCGTCGACCTGCTCCCCACGGCCCGGAACTTCTACACGCTGGACCCGCGGAAGGTCCCGGCCAAGACGGCCTGGGACGTGGGCAGCGAGGTCGCCGACGGCGTGCTGGAACGGCACGAGACCGACGAGGGCGAGTACCCCGAGGAGATCGGCGTCGTCGTCTGGGGCACGCCGACGGTTCGGACCCGCGGCGAGACAATCGCGCAGGTGCTCGCGCTGATGGGCGTCGAACCGGTCTGGTCCGACGCCGGTCGCGTCGAGGACGTTGAGCCGATTCCGCTCGAGAAACTCGGCCGCCCGCGCATCGACGTGACGACGCGCGTCTCCGGCCTGTTCAGGGACGCGTTCCCGGCGGCCGCGGGGGTCGTCCACGACGCCGTCGACGCCGTCGTCGACCTCGACGAACCGCACGAGATGAACTACGTGAAAAAGCACGTCGAGGAGGAGACCGACGACCTCGTCGCGGATGGCATGGACGAGGGCGACGCCGAGAGCGCGGCGAAACACCGCGTGTTCACGACGCGGCCGGGCGGCTACGGGGCCGGGACGAACAAGGCCGTCGACGAGGGCAACTGGGACGACCGCTCGGACCTCGCCGACGTGTACGTCCAGTGGGGCGGCTACGCGATGGGCTCCCGCGGTCGGGTCAGTGACGCCCACGACGCCTTCGAGCGCCGTCTTTCCTCGGTCGACGCGACCGTCAAGATCGAGGACACCGCCGAACAGGACGAGTTCGACTCCTCCGACTGGTACGCCTTCCACGGCGGCTTCATCTCCGCGGTCACGGAAATCGCCGGCGAGGAGCCGAACTCCTACGTGGGTGATTCGTCCGATCCGGACAACGTCGATGTCTACACCAACGAGGAGAAGGTCCGGAAGGCGATGCGTGCCCGCGTTCTGAACCCTTCGTGGCTCGACTCGATGGAGGAGCACGGCTACAAGGGCGCGGGCGACCTCTCGACGACGGTCGACGTGGTGCTGGGCTGGGACGCGACGACAGACGTGGTCAGCGACACGCTGTGGGAGGACGTGGCCGAGCGCTACGCCTTCGACGCGGACCGACAGGAGTGGCTCCGGGACGTGAACCCCTGGGCGCTGGATTCGATTACTGACACGCTGCTGGAAGCCATCGACCGCGGGCTCTGGGACGCAGACGACGAAACCCGGGACCGCCTGCGGGACCTGAACCTGGAAGTGGATGGGGACCTAGAGGCCCGCGCTGGCGCTGACCCCGGCAGCGATTCGACGGAGGTGACCTCAGATGACGACTGATGGCGCGACGCCGGAGGCGTCGCGAGACGGAGGCGGTGAAACCGCCGACGCAGACGATGCGACAGACGGCGACACGAACAGCGAGGACGACTTCGAGGAGTACGCCGACCTCGGCGCGACCACCTCGAACGCGATGGACATCGCGGAGACGTCGATGGACCGCGTCCGCGAACTCGTTCCGGACGAGACGCTGGCCGACCGCATCCGCCAGAAGTCCGTCCACGCGACCGGCGATCCCGAGTTCCAGCACCTGATGCGGTTCACTGGTGCGGACGACGACGAACCGGTCCGCGCGGGGGCGCGGGCCGTGCTGGACGAACAGCCCATCGTCACCGACATCACGATGGTCAAGGCCGGCATCACCGGTCGCGGTCACGACTGTCCGGTACAGAAGGCCATCGGCAACGGCGCGGAGCTGGCCGCCGAAACCGGAATGACCCGGACGGCCGCGTCAGTGCTCGAACTCGACAAGCAGGGCGTCTACGACGGGGCGATTGCCGTTGTCGGGAACGCGCCGACCGCCGCGCTCGCGCTGGCGGACTGCATCGAGGACGGCACGCGCCCGGCGGTCGTCGTCGCCACGCCCGTCGGCTTCGTCAAGGCCGCCGAGAGCCGAGAGCGGCTCCGCGAGGTCGCCGCCGAGCACGGCGTGCCGACCATCACGAACGTCGGCCGCCGCGGCGGGAGCGGGCTGGCCGCCGGGCTGACGAACGAACTGGTGCACGTCGCAAGCGATGTGCGCGAGGGGGAGGTCGACATATGACCTCCCCCTCGGAACGAGCGAGCGGGGAGGAACGACCCGCGAGCCGGGAGGCGTCGCTGGATGACTGAGGACGACTACGACCTCGACGCCGGGCCGGACCCGGCGGACCTCGCGGCGGTCGCACCCGAGGACCCCGACGCTGACCGACCGGTCCACGCCGTCGGCATCGGTCCGGGGAACCTCGACTTCCTGACGCCACGGGGCGAGCAGGCGATCCGCGAAGCTGACGTAGTCGTCGGCTTCGAGACGGTGGTCGACTTCGTCGCCGACCGGACCGACGCGGACTTGCTGACCTGTGGCTACCAGGACGAACTGGACACGCTGGACACCTTCGCCGAGCGCGTGGCCGCGGGCGAGCGCGGGACTGCGGTCCTGATGGGCGACCCGAACCACTCGGGCTACCAGTTCGTCGGGAAGGTCCAGCGTGCCGTCGACCAGCCGGTCCGCGTGGTGCCGGGCATCTCCTCGCTCCAGATCGCCGCCAGCCGCGCCCGGACGCCGATGGAGGACACGACGTTTGTCACGCTGCACAAGAGCGGCGACCTCTCGGCCGATCTCGACCGCCTCCGGAGCGACGTGGGCGACCGGCATCTGCTCGTGTTACCTCGGCCCTTTGATCTGATGCCCGAAGACGTCGCGGCCGAGCTGTTGGACGCCGGCGGTGACCCCGAACTCCCGGCGCTGGTCTACGAGCGACTCACCCACGACGACGAGGCGCGGACCGCGACGACGCTCGGCGACCTCGCAGCCGAGGCCGGCGGCGACAGCAGGGACGACACGCGGTTCTCGGACCTGTCGGTGTTCGTCGTGCGGCGAGAGTGACGAGGGTGCCTGCGACGGTCTCGGTTAGCTGACCGCGACCGGTCCCTTCTGCCGTCGCCTGTACTCGTTGATCAAACGGAACGCGAGTACGTACCCGATAGCGGCGAACACGACGGCCAGAATGATATTCCCGACCCAGAGCCGGACCAGGAGTCCGGTGCCCATCGAGGCCGATACCCCGTCGAATGTCATGCCGGGCACCGGCCCCAAGATTTTGTTACCGAGCCAGAAGCTCGACGCGTACACGCCCCACTTGACCGGTGGATTGAGAATCAGCACGGACGCGAACAGCGCGACCTTGCTGAGCTGTTTGAACAGGTACGCGAGGACGAGAAAGGCGATAAACCCAGTGCCGAGGGTCGGCAGCGCAGTGAGGAACACGCCGACGCTGAAGCTCATAGCGACCTCCCGCGGAGAGTGCTCCTCGACCAGCGCGGCCACTAGCTTCTCTTTGACCTGTTCCCGCGTCCGCGCCACTCGTCGACGAACCATCTACGTGCCAGAATGTACCGTGGGTACAAATCGCTTCCTCTCGTCCGGCGCGTGCTCGGCACTGACGCCGCGACAGCCCTAATCGCCCTCGCCGTCGGTCGCCATCGGCCGGTTTGTGGCGGCCAGCGTCGCCTCGAACGTCTGTGGTGTGCGTGCGTCGGCCATCGTTCGCGCCGTCTCGACGGCAGTTGCGACGGCCTCGGTGACGAGCGGGTGGTCGTCCAGCGTGTCGGTGTAGGAGAGCCCACCTCTGTCGAGGTCGAGTTTGTCGGGAATCTGCGTCTCGGTCGCGTCGGTGGGCGCGAGAAAGAGCGGTACGGCGACGGCGTGGTCGTGGGTGAGGTTGTACCTGACACATTCGACGGCGGGGTTCTGGAGCAGATAGCACGGTTCGACCTCGCCGAAGGCCGAGCGCTCGCGCAGGCGCTCGGCGTGGTACTCCGTCACCTGGCGCTGATACGGCTTGCCGCTGGAGCCGAAGGCGACGAGCGCGACGGAGGAGTCGGCGGCCTCCGGCACCGCAGCAGCGGCGCGGTCCCGGAGCGCTTCGGTCAGCAGCGGGCTTCGCCCGACTGGTTCACAGTAGTGCGTCTCGGCGTCGACCTCGTCGAGTGCCGCTGGTACGTCCGTGACTGTCGCGTGGTCGTGGGCGACGGTCATCGGCAGCGCGAACACGCGGTCGGCATCGATGGCTACCAGTTCGTCGCGTAACTCCCGACGGGGTTCGTGATCGTAGGTCAGCACCGTCACGTCGGTGGCTACCCCGCGCTCGCGCAGACGGCGAGCGTGTGTCTCATAGGGCGTAGCGCGTGACGTGTCCCGACCGATGAGCAGGAGTGTGTCGTGTGGCATTGGTAGCTCCTAACGCTAAAACAAGCTGAGTTGTTTTAGCGAAAGTTGGCTTGCCTGAACGTTGGCAGGAACCCACTAATACCTTTGGGTCCCCGCCGTATCGGGCATCGGTGATTGGCGGAGACACTCCGGGCCACCGGGTCTTATAGGCAATCGACCGCAATCTCGGCTATGGACGTAACCGAGAGCGATCTACCGGGTGTGGGAAAGAAACACGAGGTAGATATCGGCGGCGGGCAGCAGCTTGTCGTCGTGACCCACAACACGGGGACCCGCGAACTGTACCTGAAAGAGAGCACGGACGCCGATTCCGAGAAACTCGTCGAACTCTCCGACCGGATGGCGCGGATGGTCGGCACGATACTCGAAGGGGCGTACTTCCAGCCGGTCGAATCCAACCACGTCGAGACGATGCTGTCGGAGGGCACGCTGCTCGAGTGGTACGCGGTCGAGGACGACTCGCCGCTGGTCGGCGAGACACTGGCCGGCGCTGACATCGGGCAACGCACCGGCGTCACCGTCGTCGCGATACAGCGCGGGGAAGACGTTATCGCCGCCCCCACGTCCGCCGCCGAAATCGAGGCCGGCGACACTATCGTCGTCATCGGCGAGCGCGACAACTGCGAGCGGTTCGAGAAGCTCCTTGCCGGAGACCTGTAGATGTCCGCGACCAGTTTGCCGGGGGTCCACTGCCGTGGCTGACCTGCTCGGTATCGGCGTGTTGTTCGCCGCCGTCGCGGTCGCTACCCTCGTCGCCGTGTGGCTGAACAAGTCGGTGATTCCGTTCTACATCGTCTTCGGGATGGTGCTGTCGCCGTCGGTCGCGGGACAACTCTCCGTCGCCGGCTACGGCCTTCCGGTCGTCGAGTCCACCGAGTTCATCGAACTCGGGGCCGAACTGGGTATCGTCTTCCTGCTGTTTTTCCTCGGGCTTGAGTTCAATCTCGACCGGCTGCTGGACCGCTGGGAGCGCATCACCAGAGCGGGGACCATCGACCTCGCCATCAACTTCGGTGCCGGTCTCCTGCTCGGGTTCGCGCTGTTCCGCGACCCGCTCGCGGCCTTCCTGGTCGCCGGCATCGTCTACATCTCCTCGTCGGCCATCATCACGAAGTCGCTCATCGACCTCGGCTGGATCGCCAACGACGAGGCCGACCCGTTGCTCGGGACGCTCGTGTTCGAGGACCTGTTCATCGCTGTGTATCTCACGATAGCCGCCGCTCTCGTCGCCGGCGGGTCCGACGTGGGGGCCGCCGTGACCTCCGTCGGCGTCGCGCTCTCGTTCATCGTCGCGCTCCTGCTCCTGGCCCGCTACGGGACGCCGTGGTTCGAGCGGGCCCTGCAGACGAACTCGAATGAGTTCACGGTAGTGCGGGCCGTCGGCATCACGGTCCTCATCTCCGGTGTCGCCCTCGCTATCGGCGTCAGCGAAGCTGTCGCTGCCTTTTTCGTCGGGATGGCCTTCGCCTCGACCACCCACACACATAAACTGGAGAACCTGTTAGAGCCCGTCCGCGACACGTTCGCGGCGGTGTTTTTCTTCTGGATCGGCGTCGAGACCGACCCGCGACTGTTCGCTGGCGTCGCGGCGCTCGTCGTCGCCGCTGTCGTCGTCACGACGCCGACGAAAATCCTGTCCGGCTATCTGGGCGGCCGCGCGTACGACCTCGACCCCCGTCGGTCGATGCGCGTCGGCCTCGGAATGGTCACTCGCGGCGAGTTCTCTCTGATTATCGCCGCCGTCGCACTGACCGGCGCAGGCACGTCGCTGTCGTCCGAGATAGCCAACGCCGTCTACTCCTTCACCGTCGCCTACGTGCTCGTCATGAGTATTCTCGGGACGATGCTGATGCAGTACTCGGCTCCCTTCGAGCAGTTCGCGACGGCCCGCTTCGGGGCGGAGTAACGACGAAAACGTGGGGGCGGTCCTACATCTCGCTGTCGGGAACGACCACGACCTTCCCGAAGCCTTCGCGGTCCTCGATTATCTCGTGTGCCCGGACGATCTCGCTCATTGGCAGCGTCTCGCGGACTCGCGGCTCCATCTCCCCTTGCCAGACCAGGTCCAGCACTTCGTCGGCCTGCCCCGGGGTGGCCATTGTCGAGCCGATGACCTGCAACTGGTTCCAGAAGATGCGGTTGATGTCCGTCTCAGGGTTCCCGCCGGTGGTCGCGCCGCAGGTGACGACCCGACCGCCCTTGACGAGGCTCTTGAGCGAGTCCTGCCAGGTCTGTGCGCCGATGTGGTCGACGACCATGTCGACGCCGCGGCCGTCGGTCAGGTCCCGGATCTCGCTCGCGAAGTCCGCCTCTTCGTAGTTGATGGTGTGGTCCGCGCCCAGCTCTTCGGCGTAGTCGAGCTTTTCCTGGCTGCTGGCGGTGGCGAACACCTCAGCGCCGGCGTGGTCGGCGATCTGGACGGCCGCGTGGCCCACACCGCCGGAGGCACCGAGGACTAGTACCGACTCGCCGGCCTTCAGGTCGCCGCGGTCCCGGAGCATCCGCCAGGCGGTCTGGAACACCAGCGGCGACGCGGCGGCCGTCTCCCAGTCGACGCCCTCCGGGACCGGTGTGAGGTTCTCCGCCGGCACGGCGGCGTACTCGCTGTGGACGCCCCGGACGTGTTCACCGATGATGTGGAAGTCCGGCGCGAGTGTCGGGTCACCTTTCCGTGTGAACTCGTCGCCGCCGCCGCTCTTGCCGGCGAGGACGGCGACGCGGTCACCCGGCTCGAACCGCGAAACGCCGTCGCCCACCTCGTCGACGACCCCGGCGGCGTCACTCCCCGGGATGTGTGGCATATCGAGGTCGACGCCGGGGAGCCCGCGCCGGGTCCAGATGTCGAGGTGGTTCAGCGCGGCCGCCTTCACGTCGATGACTACCTCGTCGCGGCCCGGTTCGGGGTCGGGAAACTCGCCATACTCGAGCACATCACGGTCGCCGTGACTGTCGAACTGAACGGCTTGCATCGTCATCACTTCCCGTGGCTTGCTTATAAACGCCAGCCTCCCGGAGAGTCTCCGGATTGCGGCGGTCAGTGGTCGCTCCGCTGGCACCACTCGATTTGCGTGTACAACTCCTATGATACAGCCGTGTGATACCTATTTGTCTGTACAATACGACATATGATTCAACTCTGGATATTCTGATCAACGTCTGGATTTTATGACTCTACATTCATTAAATATAATGTGTACTCCCGACAGTTGGACCTAAAAATCCGCCTAAATCGGATATATGGATATATTTCCGATTTTCGAGAACTATCTGTGGTTGTTGTGTGCTACTCTTCACCACTGTCGACCCGAGGAGGAGCATACTTACCGCTCGAACCCGTTTTATACGCCACCAATGACACACACTTCAAACACACCCGCCGGCCGCTCTCGGGGCGTTCCGACACGTGACTCCGCGGGTCCTCGCTGTGGGACAGTGGTGACCGACCGATGAATCTCTCGCTTGTTATCGTCGCAACGATGACCGGCGTCGCCACCGGCGTCGTGTTCGGACTGCTGGACGTCCCCATTCCGGCCCCGCCGAACCTCGCCGGCGTCATGGGTATCCTCGGGATCCTCGTCGGTTATCGCCTCATCGAGTATTTCGATGTCGGCGTCAGCCTGCTGTCGTTGCTGAAGGTCTGAGCAGCTACACGCCCCTTTTCCGGACTAACTGCACCACTTCCCCTCACTACTCGCAGACGATGACGGCAGTGACGACGCTGCCGCCGTCAGTGGTCCGCGTGCTCGGTCCCGTGGTGGCGCTGGTGACTGCTCTCGTTCTCGCTGTGGTCGGTTCCGGTCTCCCCGTGATCGTGCTCGCGAGTGAGACGGCCGTGGTACGTGTCGAGCGTCCGTTCGAGGAGTGCGGTCCGGGTCTCGTGGCCCTCGACGACCGGTTCGACCCACCGCGATTCGGTCCGCCAGTAGCCCATCACGTCGCCGGAGGGCTCGATTACCTCCGCGTCGAGACCATCGACCCCCCAGTCGTCCGTGTAGGCCTGGATGAACGAGACGACCACCGTCTCGATGCCGGCGGCGAGTTCGTGGCTGCGCGTGCTCTTCGTGACGTAGGTCAGCCTGACGCGGCTGTCTTCGACGGTCAGCGAGTCGATGTCGACGAACCACTTCCGCAGGTTGGACTCGAACGCTGCTAGCTCGGTCTCGGCAGCACTCTCGGCGTCGTTGCCAGCGTGTTCGCTGTCCTGGGTGTGCTCCTCGCCGTGCTCGTGTCCGCCGTCGGTGTGCGTGTGTCCGTGTCCGCTCTCGTCGCGATGTCCCTCGTCGTCTGTCTGTGCGGGCGTCTCACTCCCGCCGGGACTCGCCGTCGATCCGCTGGCTCCGACGCCCGGCTGACTGTTCTGGGTTCCGCCGAGGCTGCTACAGCCAGCGGTTGTCACCGCGGCCAGCGCGAGGGTTCCGAGGAACCCCCGTCGCGTCGGCCGCTGGCTGGTGTCCGGCATGGCTTACGTCCCCCGCCGCGTTGCGAGCAGCGACGCCCCGACGAGCGCGAGCAGCGTGAGGACGGCGGTGAACCCGGGCCCGGACGCGGCGGTCGTCTCCGGTTCCGCGGTCGCAGTGTCGGCTGCCGCCGTGGTCGCTGACTCGCTCTCGGTGTCTACTGGCGTCGCGGTCCCTGTAGCACCCCCGGATTCGCCGTCGTCATCAGTCCCGGATTCGGCTTCCTGGCCGGCCGAAATCCAGACCGGACTGGTCAGCGCTCGGTCGCCGTCCTCGTCGACGACGCGGAAGGCGACCCAGGCGTCCCCCTCCACGTCCACGTCGGTGCTCATGGTGTCGTTCGTGCCGTCGAGCGTGACGTTCGCGACTGTCGTGCCGTTCCGGATGACTTCGGCGTAGGCGAGTTCGTCGAGGTTCCGGACCGTCGCGGACGCCTCCACGGCGGATCCGGCGGTCGTGTTCACGGTCTCACCGGGCATCCTATCGTCGACGGTGAACTCGACGGCGGGACCGTACGTCGCGTACGTGTGTCCGTCCTTCACCGACTGGGCCCACTTCTCGGGCGTGACGGTCCCCTCAACGTACGCCCGCGTGCGGGCGCTGCCGTATTTCGCCGGGAAGCACTGCGAACAGTGGTCGTCGCTGACGCCGGTCGCCGTGATCTCGTAGCCCGCGTTCCAGAGGGTGAACAGCCCCTGGACACTGGCTGCGTCGGACTCGCCGTACGGACCGTTGTACGCCTCGATGGCGTCGACCATCGGGAGGTACTCCTCGTGCTGGCCGGGCGCGCTGTCGAGGCTGACGAAGCGGTCACCCGGATGGTTGATCTGGAACACCGTCGCGTTGTGGCGGCTGCGGGACTCCTTGATGAACTCGACGATGGTCCCGTCGGAGTCGACCATCTCTTCGCCGTGCATCGGGTACGGGTTGAAGTGTCCGAGGTCGCCGGTCGTGATCTCCTCGCTCCGGATGAACATGACGTCGCGCTCCTCGGCCTGTGACTCCATCGACCCCCAGCCGCCGATGGCGTTGTGATCGGAGATGAACACCGCGTCGACGCCCGCCGACTGCTGGATGGCGACGAAGTTGTCGATGGGCGTCTTGCCGTCGAAGCTGACGCTGCTGTGGGCGTGGGGGTCGATACCGACCCAGTCGCGTTCGCTGGGATCGAGTTCCTCGGTGAACGTCGCGTTGACGCTGACTGACTCGCCGGGCGTCACCGAGACGTTCTTCTCGACCGGGTCGGCGATGTAGCCGGTCCCGTGGTTGAACACCAGCGTGTAGTTCCCGGGCGGGAGCTGGAGCGAGGCCGTGCCGGCCGGCGACGTCCGGGTGTAGACGGTCTGGACCGCGGTGCCGTCGTCGAGCACCGTAATCCGGGCGTCGGCGGGACTGACCTCGCCCTCGTCGTCGATCATGGCGGTGACGTTGACGGGGGCCGGCCCCTCCAGCGAGTCGAAGTCGGCGGTGGCCGTTTCGCCGCCGCTGACGGTAACTGACTTGGGCTCTGACGCCGCGAATCCGCTGGCATCGGCCGTCAGCGTGTACTCACCGGCGGGGAGTTCGAGGTCGTACGTCCCCGTCTCCGATCCGACGGTGTAGGTGAACGCACGGTCGCCCTGCGAGGCGGTGACCGTGGCCTGTGAGACGGACTCGTTGTTCGTGCTTGCGATGGTGCCGGTCACCGTTCCCGTCTCGGTCCCTTGCTGCTGGTTGTAGTACTCGCTGGTCGCGCTACTTGAGCCGTCCTCGCCGACGAAGAAGGCGAACTCCGCCGACTGCGTCTCACCGGGGTCGAGTCGGTGTTCGAGCCACGGGTCGACCCACGTCGAGGAGGCGGTGTACGAGGTGAACGAGCCGTTGCCGCCCCAGACGCCGTAGCTGACGCGGTCGCCGGTGAGCGCGGCCCACGGCTGGGTGAGCGTGTCGGCGCTCACTGGCGGCGCGCGCGTCTCCTCGACGGTCCCCGAACCGGGGAGCCAGGTAGACTGCCCCTCGGAACTGAGTGCCGCCCCGCTCTGGAGGCGCTCGGAGTCGTTGACCGGGAGCCGCTGGTCCCCGCCGTTCTCCATCGTGGTGTTGATCCAGATGTGACTGGAATCGGCCGGCAGCGTGTACGTCGTCGTGACAGAAACGTTCGGATTCGTACTGACGTGGCCGGTCGCGGTGACGACCGCCGCGCCGTTCGGTCCGGATGCGTTCCGGTGCTCGAAGGACTCGTAGACGGGCCACGTCCCGAAGTTGTTGAACGCGAACTCGGCGACCCCGATCTGGTCGGTCGTCAGACCGTACGCGTTGGCGTCGTAGATACCGCCCGGCAGCGTGCCGAAGGGGCCGTTGGTTTCGGTGCCGATGGCGGCGGCGATTTCGCTGTTCTTGAGCACGATCGTCTCGTTGGCGGGCGTCTCGCCGCCTTTGATCCGCTCGCCGGTGACGGCGACCGGCCGCTCCGGTCGCTCGACGTGGCCCGACGAAGCCAGCCACTTCACCGTTCGGAAGAGGAACGGTCGTGTGTCCGTCTGCTGGTGGTCGGCCTGCCACTCGTCGGTGAGATACGTCGTGAGCGACTTCTGGCTGCCGAAGGCGACGACGCGGCCGTTGTCACCGATGTCCCACGTCGCGGCCGCACCGACGATGCGCTCGCCGCGGGGGAACTCCTCCTCGGTGGTGGAGTAGGTGTACTCGTAGGTGTCGCTGTCACCGTATAACAGCGGGGCCTGCGTCCCGTTTTCGGTGTCGGTTACGTTGAGACTGACCCCGTCGTACTCCACGGTATCGACGCCGTTCATGATCGGATGCTGGCCCGTGTTGTGGAGGACGACCCGCCACTCGTAGTCCTCGACCGTCTTGTTGGTCGGGTCCTGGATGTTCCGGAGCCACTTATCGCTCTCGCCGTTGAAGTGGAGCCCGTACGGGTCGGTGATGTCGTTCAGCTTGCCGGCGTGGCCCTGCAGCGGCGAGGTCCAGTCCCCGACGACGAACAGGCTGCCGCCGTTTCTGACGTACTCGTCGATTGCGGCCTGTTCGGACTCGCTATAAGCCGTCTGGGGGACGGGGATGATGACCACGTCGTAGTCCGACAGCCCGTTCGCGGACGAACTGTTCCACGAGGTCAACCCCCCGGTCGTCGACCGCTTCGTGTCGACGTCGTACCCGCGCTCGCTGAGCCGGTTCGCGAACTCCGTGAACGTCGAGCCCTGATGACTCCCGTCGATCAGGACGTCGACCCCGGCACCACTGTTGTTGAGGTCGACAGAATCATCAGGAACCGGACAGCTCCCGTCAAGCTGACAGGTAGCTCCACCAACTGATGCTGTTTGTGTCGCCGTCTGGCTGTTCGCCGTTGTCAACTCGTTTTTCTCGCTCGGTGCAGCAGCGGCGCTTCCGAGAAAGCCGGCACTGATAACCGAGAAAACGAGCAGTACGCTGAGTAGCACTGGCCGTATGTGATTTCTGTCCATCACTTCCTGTACGCTATTGAGACTGTATAGTTAAAATTTACCCTGAAATGACTCTTTCGAAGTAATGACTGGATTCTGTAACAAACTGTCGGCTACGCATGGTGTCTGAGTACCGTGGCCCGGACTTCGCTTCCAGGGATGGGCGTCCCCGCGACTGTCCCTTGGTATCGCACCACCTGGCCAGTACAAGACGGTTGTGGCGGACACACCGGATTTGTCGGTCACACATACTGACACACTGCTGTGTGGTGCGGCGCCGGCCCGACAGACGGCCCACAGAACGCTGCCGGTCTGTCTACGGCGACGTTCCCGTGTCCTTGTCAGTCCGTACCAGCTTTTAATACCCGATAGGGGGAAATTCGGAGGTATGTCACGCAAAGTGTTCTTCGATACTGACCCCGGCTGCGACGACGCGGTCATGCTGGCGATGGCGCTTGGCCACGATGAGATCGATGTCGTCGGCCTCTCGACCGTCTGTGGGAACACGACTATCGAGAACACGACGCAAAACACCCACGCGATACTGGAACTGGGTGGCTACGACGTGCCGGTCGCCCGGGGCTGTGGCCGCCCGCTGGTCGACGACCTCGACACCGCCGAGTGGATCCATGGCGAGACCGGGCTCCACGGCAATCTTCCCGACGTAGACGTTGATACACGAGACATCCACGGAGCCGACGCGATCACCGAAGCCGCCCGCGAATACGGCGACGAACTGACGATTGCGGCTGTCGGGCCGCTCCCGAACCTGGCAATCGCGCTGGCCAAAGAGCCCCGCCTGCCCGACCTGGTCGAGGACATCTATCTCATGGGCGGGGCGGCGATGACGTCCGGGAACGTGACGCCGATGGCCGAGGCCAACTTCCACAACGACCCTGCCGCGGCCAGCCGCGTCATCCAGGACGCTACTACGCGGATGGTCGGCCTGGACGTGACCAACCGTGCTACCGTGGCCCCCGAGTTCATCGAGGAGTTCCGCGAGGCCGGCGGCGTCCGCGGGACAATCGCCGAGTGGCTCGACTACCGGCCCGATTCCGGGACCTATCCGCTGGCCGACGCACCGGCCATCCACGACGCCGCCGTCGTTGCGGACATCATCGACGAGTCGGTGCTCACCTTCGAGGAGTACTACCTCGACGTGGATACGACCGGCGGCCCCTGCCACGGGGCCGTGATCTGTGACGAACACGGCACGACCGACAACGAACCCAACAGCAGGGTGGCCGTCGATATCGACGTGCGCCGTTACCGCGAGGTTCTCGAAACCGGCGTCAGGGCCTACGCATCGGCGTGAGCCGGTAGCCAAGCCGGGTAGTAGAAAAACAACGACCGGCGCTATTCGTAGACGTGAACGCTCCCGGTGGTGTTGTCCTCGATGTAGTCCCAGTCGTACTCCACGCCCAGACCGGGACCGTCCGGGACACCGACCGTCCCGTCGTCGTCGACGGCGTCCATCAGGTCGGAGTAGCCGCCCTCGTACACCGGCGGCTGGGTGTTCTGGCAGTCCGGGTGGACCAGCGCCATCTCGTAGTAGTTCGAGTTCCGGCAGGCGGCGATGCAGTGCCGCTGTGCGGGGCCGGGCGCGTGGAACTCCACGTCCAGCCCGAACGCCTCGGCCATGCGGGCGACCTTGATCGCGCCGGTGATGCCCGCGTCGTACTCGGGATCGGCCCGCAGGAAGTCGGTCGCCTCGCTGGCGGCGAAGTCGGACTTGATCTCCAGTCCGCGGATGTGCTCGGTCTGGAGAATCGGCGTGTCGAGTTTCTGGGCCAGCTTCTTGTGGGCGTGCTGTGAGATGCCGCCGTCGCGGAACGGGTCCTCGTACCAGAAGAAGTCCTGCTCGTCGAGCGCGCGGCCCAGTTCCAGCGCGTCGGCGAACGTCTCCAGTTCGCAGGCCGGGTCGTGCATCAGGTCCATCTCGTCGCCGACGGCCTCGCCGACGGCGTGGACGGCTTCGACCTCGCGGTCGAGGCTCCGGGCGTCGTCGCCGCCGCCCCAGCCGTGGATCTTGAAGCCGCCGAAGCCCTCGTCTCGACAGTCCTCGGCGAAGTCGGCGAACGCTTCCGGCGAGTCGAGCCCGCCGGCGTCGTCGCCGTGGTAGGTCGAGGCGTACGCCGGGATGCGCTTGCGGTAGGTCCCCAGCAGTTCGTGGATCGGTGCGTCGTAGTACTTGCCGGCGAAGTCCCACAGCGCGATGTCGATGGGCCCGATGCCCATCCGGTCGTACTTCCGGAGCGCTCGCTTGCACTCCGACCAGTGTTTCTCGCGTTTCAACGGGTCCTTGCCGATGAGGTACTCCGCGACGATGTTGTACTGGGCGGCCGCCGGGGAGTTACCGCCGACGTATTCGCCCGTGATTCCCTCGTCGGTATGAATCTGCACGCCGAACAGCTTCCGGGTCGTCGTCTCTCCCGGGGCATACACCAGGTTGAAGCCGTGCTTGTCGGTCCCTACGTCTTCGAGCGGGTACTCGAACTCCCGGCTTTCGATTTTCGTTATCGTTGGCGACATTTGTCTGACGTTCCGAGGTTGGGATATTAAAGCTACCCCGCGGCAAACGAAAGACAGCGAACACCGGGTGGTTGTTTGAACCCGATTCCGCTTCATCAAACGAGATTGGGGGCTGAAACACCGGCTACATCAGCTGTCGCCCAGCGCACCGATACGTCGAATACCGGGCTCGCCCAGCCGCACCGAACAGCCGATGTACAGTGGTTCGATCAGGCGGGGATATTCGAAGGACGCCGCGTGCTCGTGGAGTACTTTCGGGTCGCCGGCTTCGCCCTGCCACATGTCGTGGTGGGAGGGGAGCAGGCGGTCGAGCCGGAGCTGGTTCGCGGCCTCGATAATTTCGTTTTCGTCCATGTACCACTTCGTTCGGACGCCGCAATCGGGTTCGGGCTCGTAGATGGAGCCGACGGTCCCGAACGCCAGTGCGCCCGCGTCGATGTCGAACCGCTCACCGATATCGACAAACGCGTCGGCAGGCCGGCTATCGCCGGCGTGGAAGAACGTCCCGGCGTCGTGCTCGATGACGTAGCTCACGGGCTCGATGGCATCGGGGTCGTTCGCGCTGGTGACGTGGACGGTGAAATCGCCGACAGCGAACTCGTCACCGACGGCGATTTCGTTGCGCTGCTCATCGGGCACCCGAAGTTCACCGTCGTAGTCTGGCGACTCGTACGACGCCGTGGGGGCATACAGATCAGCCCCACAGTCCTCGACCAGCGGGCCGTACGACGGCGGATGCATGTGGTCGATGTGCTCGTGTGTGACCAGTGTGGCGTCGCATCGGGTCGCATCGGCGGGGTCCATCGGTACCGGAATCATTCTGATGAGGTTCGGCGGGTCGCCCGTCCCGAAGTACGGGTCGATGTACAGCGTCGTCGACTGCGACCGGAGCACGAAGCCGTTACAGCCGAGATACCAGATAGTGACGCCGTCGCCGGGGTCCGTCGATTCGACTTCCTCGCGGACGAACCAGTCGTCCCACGTTGACTGAACCATGCTCCGAGCTACGGCCGGCCCGGGCAAAAAGTCCCGTGGCGACACTTAATCGAGCGTGACCGTCGACTCCGTTTCGGAGGCCTCGTAGACGGCCTTGATCGTCTTGATGTCGACGAGGCCGTGCTCGCCGTCGGCGTAGGGGTCGCTGTCGGTCAGCAGACAGTGGGCGAAGTACTCGAACTCCTCTTCCATCTGGTCGATCTGCTCGAAGTCGATGTCGACCGTCGTGCCCTCGTGGGAAAGCTGGAGCGAGCGGTCGTCCCAGGGGTAAAACGCCGGTTCGACGCGGACCTTGCCCTCGGTCCCGAGCACGGAGATGTGGCTGTCGAGGTGGGCGTTCTGGCTGGCGGTACACACCGCGTACACGTGCCCGGGGAAATCAAGCTGGAACGCGCCGTGTTCGTCGGGCACGTCCGCGAACTCCTCTTGAACCGATGCGACGGTCCCCCGGACGGCGACTGGGTCGGCGTCCAGCAGGAACCGGCTCGTGTTCAGCGGATACAGGCCGATGTCCATCACGGCACATCCCCCCGAGAGCTCCCAGTCCAGCCGCCACTGGTCGGGGTCGGGAACCAGTTCGAGGATGGGCTCGGTCATGTTGCCGTGGACGAACAGCGGCTCGCCGACGTACCCCTCGTCGATGAGGTCCTTCGCCCGCCGGACGGCCGGCTCGGTGTGCATCCGGTAGGCGACCATCAGCGTCGCGTCGTACTCGTCACACACCTCGACCATCCGCTCGGCGCGTTCGATGGTGGCCTCCATCGGCTTCTCACAGAGTATCGCCTTGTCCAGTTCCGCCGCCGTCTCGACGAAGGGGAGGTGGCGAGCGTTCGGGGTAACGATGTAGACAGCGTCGTAGGCGTCGCTCGCGGCCCCGTCGTGGAACTCTTCGTAGGTGATGGCGTGCTCGACCGTCTCCGAATCGGCGGCCACGTCGGCCGCCTTCTCGCGGTCGCCGCTGACCAGGACGGTCGTCTCACAGAGGTCCCCCGCGTCGACGGCGGGCATCGCCTGCTCGGTGGTCCACCAGCCCACACCGATCATCGCAAACCGGACTGGACTGTCGGTTTCTGTCAGTTCCTGCCAGTCTCGATGGTCGAACCCGGCTGTGAGCGCGTCGATATCCATGAGGTTGTTATCGGCTGGCTGGATATTATGTTTTGTGTTGGCACACCCGGGCTGGCCCGAGCCGTTCCAGAGTAGCGAATGATAGTTCATGTATCGAGTAAATTAATCCCGGCTGGTGACATGTATGTTTGGTATAATGGAACAAATCGTCAGTCTCACCCGCCGCTGTTCTACAGCGACCGGCCGATAATCCGAGCGGATAATGCTGTTTCACGGGCTGTCTATGGGCGGTATCCGCCCGCGATCTCCGTTTCCCCTCTCGAGAATAACGACAGTACAACCGTTACGGCAGGCGTTCCACGATAATGAACGAGCGGCACTGTGGGGCCTACCACGCATTGTCTGATAGGGGGTCGCTTCAAAACTCCGTCCCACTCGCTGTGTTCACTACGGTGAGGTGGACGTATGCAACGACTGCCGACAACGAAACCTGTGCCCAACCGGGTACCGATATCAGTCACTGTTTCTCGCCGTGCTCAGACCGGTCCGGCTATTGTAGTTGGCGACGGCGAAACATGCTCCGGATGCTGGGGCGCCAATAACGAGAGTGGAACGTCTGTACGGGACAGACAGTGCCGATGCTGGGGCCGTTCCACCATCGTTTGCCGGTTAGGCTACGACCATGACTTTGCACGCTCGCTCTTGCGGTGGACAAGAGCAAGAGAATATAAAAATTAATACTATATAAATATTGTGTTACAGAAACACTACTTCGCAGTCAGCACCAGTAGCCGCCTCGATTAGCTGTTGCGGTACACCGTCTTGATGTAGCTGAAGAACTCCAGCCCGGCGTCGCCCTGCTCGCGGTAGGTGTTCGTCGAGGAGCGTTTGAGGCCGCCGAAGGGCACGTGCAGTTCCAGCCCGGTGGTCTTCTCGTTGACCTTGACCACGCCGGACTCGGAGCGCTCGATGAACTCGTTTTCTTCCTCGATTTTTTCGGTCACGACGCTGGCCGAGAGCCCGTAGTCGATGTCGTTGGCGACCTCGACACCCTCGTCGAAGTCGGAGACGGGAATCACGGCGAGTACCGGCCCGAACACCTCTTCCTGTGCGATGCGCATGTCGGGCTCGACGTCGGAGAAGACGGCCGGCGAGATGAAGTTCCCGGCGTCGTACTCGCCGCCGGTGAGTTCTTCGCCGCCCGTTTCGAGGGTCGCACCCTCCGACTGTGCGATGTCGATGTACTCCAGGCTCCCCGCGAGTTCGTCCTCACTGACGTGGGGACCCATGTCGGCCCGGTCGAGGCCGTTTCCGATATCCAGTGACTCGGCGTAATCGACGATGGCGTCGAGGAACTCGTCGTACACGTCCTCGTGGACGATGGCTCGGGAGGTCGCCGTACAGGCCTGGCCCGTGCCGCCGAAGGCCCCGGCACCGACGATGTCGGCCGCTTTGTCCACGTCGGCGCTCGGCATGACGACGGTCGGGTTTTTCCCGCCCATCTCCGCCTGCGCGCGCTTCCCGTTGTTCGTCGCCTGGTCGTAGACGTGTTCGCCGACTGAGGCGCTGCCGGTGAACGACACTACGTCGACATCCTCGTGGGTGGTCAGTCGCTCGCCGACCTCGCTACCGGGGCCACAGACGAGGTTGATAGCGCCGTCCGGAATCCCGGCCTCGTCAAGTGCCTCGACGATCATCGCCCCAACGGTCGGGGCCTGCATCGCGGGCTTGATGACGACGGCGTTCCCGACCGCGAGCGCCGGGGCGATCTTCCAGGCCGGAATCGCGATGGGGTAGTTCCACGGCGTGATGAGCGCCGCGACGCCCATCGGCTCCTTCTTCGTCTGCAGGCCGGCACGGCCACCGCTTGGCTGTTTGACGGTCCCGCCGAAGTCGCGGGCCTTCTCCGCGTAGTAATAGAAGATGTCAATCGCCCGCTGTACCTCACCTTCGGCCTCTCCGAGCGGTTTCCCCTCTTCGCGGGTCAGTGTCTCCGCCAGTTCGTCTTTCCGGGACTTCAGGATTTCACCGGTCTCGCGCAATATCGCACCGCGCTCCGGGCCGGGCATTCCGCCCCATTCGTCCGTCGCGTCCACTGCGGCCGCGACCGCTTCGTCGGTTTCCGCCGTCGAGGACACCGGAACCGTGCTGACGACGTCGGTCTCGTCCGCCGGGTTCGTGACGTCCTGTGTCTCCCCGCTTCCGGTCCACTCGCCACCGATATAGTTCTCGTACGTCTGCGTCATACGTTCGATTCATCTCGTTCCCGATACTTACGCGTTTCCCATCCCTCGCTGTGCTGTTTCGTTCGGCGACAATACCTGCAACCGCCAGTCGCTTCTCACGGGCTCTCCTTGCCCGATGTAAACGATAAATATAAATAAGATATTATCACAATCGTTGCACAACGAACATACACCACTGGTGGCTGCGTTCCGAACACACGGTTGCCTGCAGCCGACTCGTTCGGTGTACAACGCAGTTGCGACCTAACGCTGACAACTCAATCCATGGCACGAACGGCACAAAACCCGGTCAAGTCGGTCGAAACGACGTTCGAGATACTCAACGGACTCAAAGACCTCGGTGGCGCTGGCGTCACTGAACTTTCGCGACACCTCGACCTTCCGAAGAGCACGATCCACAACTATCTCAGCACACTCGAGCAGGAGAAGTACATCGTCAACGACGACGGCCGCTACAGGGTCGGTCTCCGGTTTCTGGAACTGGGCGCGTACTCCAGACACCGACAGAAACTGTTCCGCATTGCCAAACCCGAAGTCGACCGGCTCGCCTCGGAGACCGGTGAGCTGGCGAACGTTCTGGTTGAGGAGCACGGGCGCGGGTCCTATCTGTACCGCGCCCGGGGTGAACAGGCCGTACAGGTGAAAGCCCACGTCGGCACCCGCGTTCCGCTCCACTCGACAGCCCTCGGGAAAGCTATCCTCGCCCATCTACCCCGGGAGCGTGTCGAAACGATCAGCGAACGACACGGGCTGGGGACTGAAACCGACAACGCAGCCAGCACGCTGGCGGAACTGGAGGATACTTTGGAAACCGTCAGGGAGACCGGCGTTGCGTTCGACGATGAGGAACGGCTCGACGGACTCCGATGTGTCGCGGCACCAGTGCTGAACAACAACGGTACCGTACTCGGTGCTATCAGCGTCTCCGGTCCGACTAACCGATTCCGCGACGATAGATTTACAGAGGAACTACCACAGAAGGTCCTCGAAGTCGCTAACGTTATCGAACTCAACGTTATCTACTCCTAGGCTTTGCACGCTGTTCTCTGTTCTCCCAAGGCCAACCACGAGAGGATGGTGGTGACTCTGTTCCATCGTGTGCTGTCTTGAGGGGCGCGGTGACCACAGTCTCATTAAAATGCCCACGAGAGCAACACGAAATCTGTGCGCTTGCCAGATCTGTCGTCCCGTCGGGAACGACTGTGGTGCAGTACTGGGTCCGTGGTTGAAACGCGACTGTTCAGTACTATCGTACGGTCTCTCTGCTGTCACTCGTACCGTAGCTGTGTCGCTGCGACGTACACCCTGGCGACGCCCTTTCTGGTATATATACCTTTCTCCAGCTCTAACACGTGTATGTATGTTATCGGTAATCCGCTGTTGGCGATCGTTACTGCTGGATCGGTTGCCGGTTGTTAGTGGCCTCACCGAAATTTGATATAGCGATATATGATTTGTTAAATAAGACATGCTGACCGAGAAACTCGATCGATGCACTGCCGCACGGTTCTCTCGAAACAGGACGATTCTGGATCGTCGGCTACGACGTTTCACTAATTAACTCTGGATATCTGACTCTAGGTTGTCTAATATATAACTAAATCCCATTTCGACATATCCAAAGTGTGCTATCGTAACAGCAGGGGACACCGTATCTTACCAAAATAAAACACCGGACTACTGTCCGCAGTCGGTCTTTTCTAGGAGGGCGTCGGCAAGCGCGCTCTTTCGATGTGAGACCAGTAAATGGCAATAAATATCGTCTTCGCTGTCCGCACCGCAGTTACACAGCGGACACCCGTACGTGTGGCTGGTTGCCGCCTCGGTCGCTCGCCGCGGGATGCTGGCTTGCATACGCGGGTGCAGGGTCGACCAGAACATAGCGGTTTCTAGGACCGCTATGTCGCTCTCCATCCGGATATAGAGACCGCCCGCGTGACCGCGCTCGACTCTTGGTGGTGACGGTTTCCGGAGCAGTGCCGGTCCGGTTCAGGGCCGCAATACGTGCCGCAGCCCGGTCCGCCGGCTCGTAGGACCGCCGCGACCGTCTTCCCCGCGGCTGACGAGGTCGGCGTCGCGGAGTCCGGGAGCGCGTAGCCGACCGTCCTGTCGCTTACCGCGACGGGCGGGCTATCTCACGGTCCCAGCGGCCGTCGGCTGTCAGAGCGGCTACACGATAGAATCCGGCTTCGTCGCCGAGCGTCTGTGACGCGTCGGGGTCTCCTCTCCATCGACTAATATCCCACTATCTGATAGTGGATTAGGGTAGTATACGTCTAAAACAGTGGCTTCGACAGACATATTGGCGCTACTGGCCGTCGCTAGGACGGTGTCACCGACGGGGTCCCGACGGCCGGTTCACCGTCGCGGAACTGCCGTGCCGGGCTCGTTCCTGTAACCGCTGTATTCGCTCGTCCATCGGGGGATGAGTCGACAGGAGCCGCGATAGCTCGCTGTCCGCCTCGCTGTGAACGTACAACTGTCGCAGGGGGCCGAGGTCCGGCGTCGAAGCCCGCTTGATTTTCGTGAGGGCGCGGGCAAGCGCAACGGGATTCTCCGTTATCTCGACTGCGCGGTCGTCGGCTGCCAGCTCACGACGTCTGGAGTACCCGAGTAGCAGCAGCGTCACGGCAAACCCGAGTCCGGCGACGACCTGCAGCGCGTACCGTTGCGTTCGGCCGAGCCAGGAGCGCGACCACGACGAGGGGTCGCCGCGCAGCAACGCGAGCGAGCGGGCGATGCCACCGATCAGCACCACGGCGGGAAACAGCACGAGGCCGACGAGCCCGACAAGCGTCTGGACGAGACTGTAGGCGACAGTCTGAACGAGTGCGTCGCGGGTCTCCAGGTGTGCGAGTTCGTGCGCCAGTAGCGCCTCGAACTCCGCCGCGGACAACAGCCGGAACAGCCGCCGGTCGACGACGATAGCCCCAGCCCCGCCGCCGATGGCGAACGCGTTCGGGACCGGCAGTTCCGCCAGTAGCAGTGTCGGTGTCTTGACGTCCATCCGGTCAACGAGCGCGTCAAGGTGGCGGTAGGCTTCGGGCGCACGCGCTCGCGAGAGCTCGACCGCATTGAGCGATCGCTTGAGTCGTGCCGTCGCAGCCCAGTAGTTCACGACGCCGAGAACGATTGCCGTTCCGATGACGACCACGGCGGCTACCATCGGCGACGGGCGACTGTCCCACAACGGCAGAAGCAGCATGTACCCGACGTACGCCGCCACGAGATAGACCAGCAGCGACAACAGTCCAACGACGGCCATGAGGAGCCGTCGGGTCACAGCCATATTCGGGGATACGTGCTGCTGGAAAAAGTCGCTTCGGTGGACACGGTGTTTGATTGGGGGTCTCGGATCGGGGGTGCCGTTATTGGCCATTTCATATAGCGGTACAGGATTTATCCGCTATCGCTTCGGTGTCCGTACTCGTCCACGAACCGCTCCAGAACGGCTCATATTCCACTCAAACGAGGCCATTGAGCGGTGCTGGCGTGGGGCCGACACGCCTTTTTGACCGGCCCTCGGACGACAGCGTATGCGAATCGCACGCCTGCTGACGGATGACGGTCCAGTCACCGGCGAATACGTCGACGGCGTCGTTCACGCCGACGACGGCCAGTACACAGTCGGCCGCGATGGACGACTGCTCCCGCCGTGTGAACCGACCGCGCTGTACTGCGTCGGCCGGAACTACGCCGCCACCAACGACCAGATGGACTACGACCGGCCCGAGGAGCCGGACTTCTTCATCAAACCCCCGACGGCACTGCTCGCACACGAGCAGGATATCCCCTACCCGCCGTTCTCCGACGAACTCACCTATGCTGGTGAACTGGCCGCAGTCATCGGTGAACGGTGTCACGACCTCGACCCGGCCGACGTTCCCGATGCCGTCAGAGGCTACACGATACTGAACGACGTCGACGCGTTGGACCAGCAGGGCCGAACCGCGCGAAAGGCCTTCGACGGGTCCGGGCCCCTGGGGCCGTGGGTCGAGACCGACGTCGACCCCACGGCCATCAGCATGTACACCGACATCAACGACGAGCGCCGCCAGTCTGCCAACACCAGCGAAATGCTGTTCGGTCCCCACGAAGTGGTCGCGTACCTCTCGGAGCGGTTCACGTTCCGCCCTGGCGACGTCGTCGCCTTCGGGAGTCCGGCGAACCCAGGCACAGTTGCGCCCGGTGATACGATTGAGATAACCTACGATGGCGTCGGGACGCTCCGAAACACGGTTGTCGAGCCGTAGCGGGATCCGAAACACTGGAATCACCGCTTAGCAACTTTCTTCGGCCCTTTCCACCAGAGCAGTGTATCTGATCGCTCAGCAGTGATAAACTGCTATCCGATATACGAAATCACTGCAGCCGAGACCGAATCGTCTCCGCGGTCTGCTCGCCGATGCCGTCGACAGCCGTCAGTTCTTCATCAGAGGCCGTCCTGACGTTGTCCACACTGCCAAAGCGCCGGAGCAACCGCTTCCGCGTCTCGGGGCCGATGCCGGGCACGTCGTCGAGCGTCGTCGACACCTCGTCCCGGAGCGTCTGGTGGTACTGCACGGCGAATCGGTGGGCCTCGTCGCGAATCCGCTGGAGCAGGTGGAGCTGCGGGGCGTCGTCATCCCAGTCGTGCACGCGGTCGGGCGTGATAACTAGTTCCTCGTCTTTCGCCAGTGCGATGGCCGGCACGTCCCAGCCGGTCTCGGCGAGGGCGTCGCGGGCCGCCCCGAGTTGGCCGTCGCCGCCGTCGATGAGCAGCAGGTCTGGGTCCGGCCGGTCGTCCCTGCCCTCGACGGCGCGCGCGGCCCGCCAGCGGAGGAGTTCGCGCATGTTCGCGTAATCGTCGTTTTGCTCGGTGAGCTTCTTGCGACGGTAGTCGCCCTTTTCCGGCGTCTCGTCGACGAAGGTGACGTTCGAGCCGACGGCCGACCGGCCCTGTGCGTGGCTCACGTCGAAGCCCTCGATGCGGCTCGGGCGGTCGATGCCCAGGGCGTCGGCCAGGCGGCCGGTCTCGTCGTCCGTCCCGCCGCGCTGGCGGGCGTTTTTCAGCGCGAGATCGACCAACGTCGCCTCCCGCCCGGCCCCGGGCACGCCGAGCGTGACGCCCTCGCTCTCCAGCCAGGCTTCGATGTCCGGATCGGCGGGGTCCTCGGCACAGAGAATCCGGTCGGGTAGCTCCCGTTCGGCGTAGTACTGCGGGATGAACGCCCGATACACGCCGGCAGTGCCTTCGCCGTCCGGGGCCTCCAGCGTGTGCCGGTCCCGTTCGACGAGCTTGCCGCCCTCGGCGTGGAGCCGGGCGACGATAGCGCGTTCGCCCTCGACGGCAGCACCGAGCACGTCCGTCGTCTGGTATCCACCGGAGTCGCTGACAGCGGTGTCGCCCTCGCCGTGGAGCGCCTCGACGGCCCCGAGCTTGTCCCGGAGGTTCGCGGCGCGCTCGAACTCCTGGTTCTGCGCGGCGGCCTCCATCTCGCGGCGCAGCGGGTCCGCGAGAACGCCGGTCTCGCCTTCGAAATATCGGGTGACGGCTTCGACGTCCTCGGCGTACTCGGTCTCGCTGATCTCGCCGGTGCAGGGCGCGGTACAGATGCCCATCTCGTAGTCCAGACAGGGTCGGTCCCGGTTGCCGTACTTGTGGTCGGAACACCCCCGGAGCCCGTACGTCTCCCGTAGTGCCTTCACCACCGTCTCGACCCGCCCCTTGTCGGTGAACGGCCCGTAGACGGTTGCGCCGTCCTCCGGGTCGCGTGTCACCTCGATTCGGGGGACGGCATGGTCGGTCAACTGGACCAGCGGGTAGGACTTGTCGTCTTTCAGCCGGACGTTGTACGGCGGCCGGTGGCGCTTGATGAGGTTGGCTTCGAGCAGCAGCGCCTGCGTCTCGGTGTCGGTGACGGCGAAGTCGATGGTCTCGGCACGCTCGACCATCTTGGCGATGCGCTCGCTGCGCGGATCGGCATAGGAGCGCACGCGGTCCCGCAGATCGACGGCCTTCCCGACGTAGAGGACTCGGCGCTTGTCGTCCCGGCCCTGTTCGAACAGGTACACACCGGGCTCCCGTGGCAGCGATCCCGCGCGCTCCCGAACCCCGTCGGCGTCCATTAGATTCGGGTTGGTGCTCGGCAGAGTTGAACGTCACGGGAGCGGGTCGTCGGGCGGCGACTGGTCCGCGTTCCCGGTGTCGGTGGGTGTCGCGTCCGGAACGATGGCGGCCTCGATCCGGTCGACGACGCTCTCGTCGTCCGGCGCTGTCAGTTCGATGTCGTCGTCGCCGGCGACGCGCACGACGAGCAGTCGGTCGCGGCTCCAGAGGTAGACCCCGAGGACGACAGCGGCAAAGGCAAGCGCGAGGCCGCCGAAGAGGCGCATCAGGTCGTCCAGTTGCGCCATCAACGTCAGCATCGTCTGGAGCATCCCCAGCATCCCCCCGATGCCAACGGCACTGGCGGCACCGCCGCTGTCCAGTGAGACGTTGCCCACGAGACCGTCGAGGCTCACGGTCGTCCCGGCGGCCACCAGCACGACGCCGACGACCAGCGCCTTCACGCCGAGCTCGAGGAACGACCAGTCGCCGCTCGTGGTGACGTCGACGCCCTCGACGTTGGGGCGGTCGACCTGTCGGTAGTTCGATCCCTCGCGGTCCGGTGTGAACACGAGGACGCGGTGACTCGTCACGACGACCCCGCCGCGGTCCAGCCGAACGTCCGCTTCGATCACCTCGCCGTCGTACAGGAGGCTCTCGGCCCGTGCGACCCAATCCATACAGCCCCTTTCCCGCGGACACCCGTATATTCTCCCCCCGTAACCGCTAACTGTGCGCCCTCGAACATGACAGTATGACCGCCGATCCCCGCTGCCCTCACTGCTCAGAGAAAGTCAGTGCGACCGCGACGTGGTGTATGCACTGTGGCCGGGACTTCGATAGCCCGGTCGACGCCGGAACCGGGACGACGGTTCTCGATGCCGGCGGCAGTCAGACCACGTCGGACTTCGAAGCGGCGCTCAACGCCGGCGACCTCGACGGTATCCAGAACGCGCTCGTGCAGAGCGACAACGGACCACGGCTGGTCGGCGTCGTGCTCGCCGGTATCGCGCTGTTTACGCTCCCGCTCGTGTCGCCACCGGGCGTTACGCTGTCGTATCTCCTTGTCGTCGCCGGCGTTGGAGCAATTGCTGCGACGCAGTCGACGTTCGACGCGGCGATCAGAACCGGCGGGAAGGCACTCGCGCTCGCACCCTTCCTGCTGGTGTTTATCGACGTCTTCCTCGGATACCTGTTCGGCGGAACGGTAGCGACCAGTGCCACAGTTCTGGTCGGCCCGGCAATTTACGCCGGTCTGGTCATGTACGGCGTCCGCCGGTATCGTCGGCGCTGAGTGGTCTACGTTGGCCCGACTGAATTGAGTCATCGTGCATCTCAGCCAGCGTGTCAGCGACCTGCTCGACTGCCCTATGGGCGATGGCCGCTCGTTGGGCGTCCGTGAGCGGGGCGTGGCGACCCATGTGCATGTTTATCACTCCCATTAGCAAATACCTCATGTAGAGTACAATCGCTGTCTGAGTTATTCCCGCGGGCGCGGACAACCGTGACGGTGACGGCGATAACTTCCCGCCGGCCCCGGCCGCTGCTGGGGTGAGGTGATGTCCTTCGCCCGGTATCAAAACTACCATGCCCCCCGGATTCGAGAGTCCACCTACTACAGGTGGTTCTGTGACCGAAAAACGCGAATACAAAGACGACTACCAGGACAAGACGCTGTATCTCCCGGGGCCGACAGAGGTGCGCGAGGACGTTATCGAGGCGATGGCCGAGCCGATGTTCGGCCACCGGATGGACCGGATGACGGACCTCTACACCACCATCGTCGAGGACACGAAGGAGTTCCTCGGCACCGACAACGACGTTATCGTGCTCACGGCGTCGGGGACGGAGTTCTGGGAGTCGACGACGCTCAACCTGGTCGAGGACAGCATGCTCGTGCCGACCTCCGGCGCGTTCAGCGAGCGCCAGGCCAACGTCGCAGAGCGCCTCGGCAAGGACGTCGACCGCATCGAGTACGACTGGGGCCGGGCGGTCAAACCCGACGACATCCGCGACGCGCTCGAATCCGGCGACTACGACGCCGTCGGGGCCGTGATGAACGAGACCTCGACCGGCGTCCGCAACCCCGTCGAGGAGATCGGCGACGTGGTCGCGGAGTACCCGGACACCTACTTCATCGTCGACGCTATTTCCTGTCTCGGCGGCGACCAGATCGACATCGAGGCCCACGGCATCGACGCCATCTTCACGTCCACGCAGAAGGCCTTCGCCATGCCGCCCGGACTCGCGGTCTGTGCCGTCAGCGATGCGGCCTACGAGCGGGAACTGGAGAAAGACTCGGCGTCGTGGTACGGCGGCTTCCAGCGCTGTCTGGACTACTACGACCGGAAGGGCCAGACACACTCCACGCCGGCGATTCCGCTCATGCTCGCCTACCGCAAACAGATGAAGCACATGCTCGATGAGAGCCACGACGCCCGCGACCAGCGCCATCGGGAGATGGCCGAGTACACGCGCGAGTGGGCCCGCGAGCATTTCGACCTCTATCCCGAGGAGGGCTACGAGTCCCAGACAGTGACGTGCATCGAGAACACGCAGGGCATCGACGTCGCAGAGACGGTCGAGGCCGTCTCCGAGGAGTACGACATGGTGTTCTCCAGCGGCTACGGAGACATCAGCGAGGAGAGTTTCCGAATCGGGCACATGGGCGAACACACCGTCGAGAGTATCAAGGAACTAACCGACGCAATCGAAGACGTAGCCGACCTGTAACTCAGACGAGAACCGACGAAAAACGGGGATTATGGCCCGATTTGGGGCGGTCTGCTTCCACAGCCTGGCGTTTTCACAGTCTGATAATGCTGGGAAGAGTATATTACTACTAACTGTCTTGGTGTAGACAGACGAACCATATGAGTAAAAGTAACAGGCGAAGTGGGGACAGCGATTCTTCGACACCAATGAATGTGACCCGAAAACAGTTCGACTGGAGCGAGACGCGACCGAGCGCGGCAGTGACTGAGTACATCTCCGCCATGACCGGCCGGGAGCAGACTGACTTCGCACCGCTGTACGAGACTGTCGACCCAGAAGCACTCGACTCACTCATCGACTCCTCGGACCGCTCGTCGCCGGTCAGCATCTCGTTCGAGTACGCCGGCCACTCCGTCACCGTCCGGAGCGACGGGGAACTCGTCGTCGAAGCGCCGAGCGCCAAAATCGGCCGATAGCCGCCACCTTCTGCAGTCGTTATCCTCTCTTTACCGTTCTAACGGGTGGTAGCGCTGTGGGAAAACTACATCTCTGTTTCTGTCTGTTGTTTCGTCAGTTCTGCGGCCGGGAGCAGAGCCGTTTTTGTACGCGAGACGCAACACTTCTCCACCATGACCACTGCCGAGGACGTCGCCGGCAACCCCTATATCTCCGATCCGCGGACCGAATTTGCACCCGTGGAGGACATCGACGCCGAGACCGCCCGCGAGCAAGCCGACCAGTTGCGCGAGGCGATCCGCTATCACGACTACCGCTACTACGTCGAGAACGATCCAGTCATCAGCGACCGGGCCTACGACGCGCTGTTCGACAGGCTCCAGAGACTCGAATCGGCGTTCGACCTCGACACCGACGGCAGTCCGACCCAGCGCGTCGGCGGCGAACCGCTGGACGAGCTTCCCGAGGTCGAACACGTCGCACAGATGGGCTCTATCGACCAGGGTGGCGAGGAAGCTGACGTTCGAGAGTTCGACAAGCGGGTCCGAAACAGCCTCGATGGCGACGTGCAGTACTTCTGCGAACCGAAGTTCGACGGCCTCTCTATCGAGGTCGTCTACGAGGACGGCGTCTACCAGCGGGCCGCGACCCGCGGCGACGGCGAGGTCGGCGAGGACGTGACAGAGAACGTCCGTACCATCTCCAGCGTTCCCCAGCGGCTCCGCGGTGACTACCCCGACGTTCTGGTCGTCCGCGGTGAGGCGTACATCCCGCGGGACGCCTTCACGGCGTTCAACCGCGAGCGTGTGGAGCGGGGCGAGGACCCCTTTGCGAATCCCCGCAACGCCGCTGCCGGGACGCTCCGCCAGCTCGACCCGTCGGTGACCGCAGAGCGTCCGCTGTCGGTGTTCTTCTTCGGTGTCCTCGACGCCTCGGTCGATTTCGAGAGCCACAGCGGGATACACGAACGGTTCCCCGATTGGGGTCTCCGTGTGTGTGACCGGACTGCCGTCGTCGACGAGATCGACGCCGCCATCGACTACCGGAACGACCAGCACCGGGCCCGCGACGACCTCGATTACGAAATCGACGGTGTCGTTATCAAGGTCGACGATTTGGACGCCTGCGACGAACTCGGCTCGACCGCACGCGCCCCGCGGTGGGCCTTCGCCTACAAGTTCCCGGCTCGCAAGGAGGAGACGACGGTGCGGGACATCGTCGTGCAGGTCGGCCGGACCGGCCGGCTCACCCCCGTCGCGCTGATGGACCCCGTCGAGGTCGGCGGCGTCACCGTCTCCCGCGCCTCGCTGCATAACCCTTCGCTCATCGCAGACCTCGGCGTCGACGTGGGCGACCGCGTCCGCATCAAGCGGGCCGGGGACGTCATCCCGGACGTCGTCGAAGTGCTCGACGATGACGGCGACGGCCACTTCGAGTTCCCGGACACCTGCCCAGCCTGTGACAGCCCGGTCGAGCGCGATGGCCCGATGGCGTTCTGCACCGGCGGCCTCACCTGCCCCGCCCAGCGCGAGCGCAGCGTCGAGCACTACGCAAGCCGCGACGCGCTGGACATCGAGGGCCTCGGCGAGAAGGCCGTCCAGCAACTCCTCGACGCTGGCCTCGTCTCGGACCCCTCAGACCTGTACGAACTCACCGTCGAGGACCTCACTGACCTGGAGGGGTGGGGTGAGACCAGCGCCCGGAACCTCGTTACTGAGATGGGCGACGCCCGCGAGCCGCCGCTTGCGAACTTCCTCGTCGCGCTGGGTATCCCCGAAGTGGGCACCGTCACCGCACGAAACCTCGCTCAGGAGTTCGGCACGTTCGAGGCGATACTCGACGCCGCTGACGACGGCAACACCGACGCGTTCGAGGCCGTGCCCGACGTGGGTTCGACCGTCGCGCGCTCAATCGTCGAGTTCTTCGAGGGCGAGGGCAATCGTGCCGTCATCGACCGCCTGCTCGACCACGTCACCCCACAGGCTGCCGAGGAGACGGGTGGTGACGCCCTTGCGGGTCTGACGTTCGTTTTCACCGGGTCGCTCGACGGGTACACTCGCAGCGACGCGCAGGACCTGGTCGAGCGCAACGGCGGATCAGCGACGAGCAGCCTCTCCGGCAACACGGACTATCTGGTGCTCGGCGACAACCCCGGCCAGCGGAAACAGGACGACGCGGAAGAACACGACGTGGAGACGCTCAGCGAAGCCGAGTTCGAGGCGCTACTGGAAGACGCGGGCGTGCTGTAATCGCGGGTCCCGGACGCAGCCGTCGGCCGTGGTGAGACCTCCCGGAACCGAACTCAATACGACTGATCGCGCCGCTCCCTGTCTGGCGGTGACCCTCGGTCTCGGCCATATTTATTTGTTCGTGCACCGCCAACTACACAAAATAATGGACCACTCTGGTGATTCGGTCCGTATTCTCCACGTTGATGACAACTCCAACTTCGCCGACACGACCGCGGCGTTGCTCGAACACGAGGACGACCGGTTGTGCGTCGAGACGGCGGCGAGTGCCGAACAAGCGCTAGAGACACTCTCTACGGGCCAGTACGACTGCGTCGTCTCGGACTACGACATGCCGGACCAGAACGGGATCGAGTTCCTTGAAGCCGTCCGCCAGCACTACCCGGAGCTCCCGTTCATTCTCTACACCGGGAAAGGGTCCGAGGAAATCGCGAGCGATGCGATCTCTGCGGGCGTGACCGACTACCTCCAGAAGGGTTCGGGCGCCGAGCAGTACACACTGCTCGCAAACCGGATCAGAAACGCTGTCGACGCACATCGGTCCCAGCGAAAACTCGACGAGCGAACCCGTCGGCTGGAATCGCTCATCAGTAGCCTCCCGGGCATGGTTTATCGCCGTCTAAACGCGCCGGGATGGCCAATGGAAACCGTCGAGGGCGAAATCGAACCGCTCACCGGCTACACAGCCACGGACTTCGAGACCGGGGCGGTAACCTGGGGTGAGGACGTACTCCATCCGGCGGACCGCGACCGGATCACGGAGACGGTCCAGGAGGGGCTCGCGGCCGACGGCGAGTTCGAGATGACCTATCGGATTATCACTGCAGACGGCGCCACGAAGTGGATGTGGGAACGCGGCCACCGCGTCCCCGGTGCGGATGCTGACTCGGCCGTGCTGGAGGGGTTCGTCACCGACATCACCGACCGCAGGGAGCGAGAACGGGAGCTGCGACGGTACGAGCGGATGGTAAACACGATGCAGGAGGCGGCCTGCATCTACGACACGGAGGGTCGGTTCGAGGTTGTCAACGAGTACTTAGCCTCGTTCTACGGGACATCGAGGGACGAACTGGAAGGTGAATCGAGCCAGCTCCTGCCCAAGATCAGGAGCGAGCACGAGGAGGACCCATACCAAGAGCTGATCGACGGCGACCGCGACGAACTCCGTGGGGTGGTGAGCGGCGAGTTTTCCGGCCACGGGTACGAAGTGCTGGAGTACCGCCTCACGCCGCTGGAAGTCGATGGGCAGGTCACGGGCGTGGTCGCCGTCACCCGCGAAGTGACGGAACAGTGGGAGCACGAAAGATAGGTCGCCAAGCAGCGTTCGGTTCGGGATCGGCGGTGTCACACCCCCGGGTGATGTGTTCACTGCGGTAGTCAGCACACAGAAAAACTGCGAACCGGCGCGTGAACAGCGGCGGCGCGCTACAGGTCCTTGTTTTCGAAGACGTAGTAGCCGGCGACCAGCGGGACGACCAGCCACAGCAGGAGGTAGCCGATGACCGCAACCGTCCCGTACTGGGGCGGCAAGGCGGCGTTGGTACACTCGACACCGGTCTGTGTCATCTCGAGTGTCCCGCCCAGCATCTCCTCACACGTCACCTGCGGACTCGACGTCAGCAGGAGCCGCGAGCGGATCGGCGAGCCCTGCAGGATCTCCCGGACGAGCGTGCGGTACGCGGCGATGGGGCTCAGCAGCGAGACGAACAGCTCGACGTGGAGCTGGGTCACCTCGCCGATGTTCGCGTGGTCCGACAGCAGGTTCCCGAGCCCCGCGCCGAGGTTCGACCAGAACACCTGCAGGTAGACGTAAATCCCGAGCGACGCGGCCATCGTCCGTCGTGCGGTCTTCATCGCCGCCGAGAGACCGATCGCGAACGCCGTGAACACGACGCCGTAGGCCATCGTGACGAGCGCGAACAGCAGGAACGACTCCCACGCGATCTCGATCTGTGACGGGAGTATCACTAATAGCGTCGTCAGGAATCCGACCGTGACCGGAATGAGCGTGATCGCGCTCCGGCCGACGAACTTGCCCGCGAGCAGTTCGCCGCGCGTGTACGGGAGCGAGAGCAGTATCTTCAGGGAGCCTCGCTCGCTCTCCCGGGCGATTGCGGCGTAGCCGATGACGATTGCGACTGCGGGGAGCAGCGGCGCTGCGATCGGCAGTGCGAACCGGACGTACGCATCTGTCGTCAGCGACGCCCCCGCTTCGGCGAACTGCTGGCCGATGTTGAAATACAGGCCGAGCAGCGCCGGCAGCGCGAAGAGGACGATGAAGATGAACGAGAGCACCCAGATCCACGGCGAGCGGACCGTATCGCGGAACTCCTTTTTCGAGATGGGGTACCAGTCGGCGAACTCGGAGTTCTTGATGCTCGTATCGACGTCCCCGAGGAAGCGCTTGACGGGGTTCTGTTCGGTGCTCATGCGTCGACCTCCGCCTGTTCTTGCTCCTGTTGCTCGGTGTAGGCGGCGAACACTTCATCGAGCGACGCTTCCTCAGTCTCGAAGTTGGCGACCTCGCCCCCGCTTTCCTCGACGGCATTGAGGACGGCCATCTTCGCATCGCTGTCACAGCCGACAGTGAGCGTGGTCCCGTCCGCGGTCACCGTCGAGACCTCGTCGAGCTCCTCGATAGCCGCGACCGCGTCGTCGGTGCCGTCGCCGTCGGCCAGCGTCACGCGGAGGACGGTGTCCCCGGCGGCGGCCTCACGCAGCCCGGCGACGCTGTCTTTCGCGATGAGACGGCCGTTCTGGAGGATACCGACCGTGTCACAGACGGCCTCGACCTGGCCGAGAATGTGACTGGAGAAGAAGACGGTCGCGCCGCGCTCGTTCTCCTCGCGGATGAGCTCCCGCATCAACCGGGCCCCGTTCGGGTCGAGCCCGGTCGTCGGCTCGTCGAGAATGAGGAGGTCTGGCTCGCCGACGAGCGCCATCGCCAGCACGAGGCGCTGTTGCATCCCCTTCGAGTAGCCGCCGGCCTTGCGGTCGATGGCGTCGGCGATGCCGACTCGCTCGGCCAGTTCGTCAGGTACGTCGTCTGCGTCTTTCGACTCGATGACAAAGGAGAGGTGCTGGCGACCGGTGAGCCGGTCGTACACGTCGTAGCCTTCGGGGAGGACTCCAGTGCGGGCACGAATCTGTTTTGGTTCTTCGTGGATGTCGTGACCGAGCACCGTCGCCGACCCGTCGGTCGCGCGGACGAAATCCAGGAGGATGTTGATCGTCGTCGACTTCCCGGCCCCGTTCGGGCCGAGGAAGCCGAAGATCTCGCCCTCCTCGACGGTGAGGTCGACCCCTTGCAGCGCGGTGAGGCTCCCGAACTGCTTGGTGACGCCATCCAGTTCTATCGCTGCCATACGGCCGGTTTGTGACGGCCGCCTGTATAGTCTTTCGTGTTCGAAATATCAGCCGAAATGGAAGTACAGAGGTTCAACTGTTCCAGCGGCCGCTTACACCTCTGCGTCGGGGTCGTGGCGCTCGGCCATCCGCTGGGCCTCCGTGGCGTAGCGGTCTCGGGTCTCTGCTTCGTTCACGGGTTCGAGTCGCTCGGGTTCGACGTCGATGGCCGCCGTAATCCGTTTGCGTCTCAGCAGATTCGGTGAGAGCTGTTTGGTCAGGTGGCGGTCGCCTTCCGGGGGCGCGTAGATGAGCGTCACCATCCGTTCGTCGCCGAAACTGGAGCGTTCGACCAGCCAGCACTGGACCGTCTCCTCGTCGTCGGTCATTGCTGTTGGGTTGCTTCGCTTGCGGTTTATATCTTACAACCATCCGGTGGTCCTCGGTACAGCAACTACTGCGACGATGACAGGCGCGCCGTCCCCGCCACTGACAGCAGATTTATGGCGACAGCGCCGGGACGGTACGGTAATCCGACGTGGTCTCCGACGACTCGCCCTTCGATGACGTATCGGCAGACCGGGACTACCTCCGGGTACTACTCACTGCCGTGTGTGTCGTCGCCGTGGTACTCGCGACGGCGATGCTCCCGATTCTGTCCCCCGGTGGGACACAGAGTCCGATGGAGTCCCTCGTGCCGCTCCCCCAGGAGAACCCGCTCGGGTCTGGAGGGGGGACCTCGACCGGCGGCAGCGGGGGGCAACTCGGCGCGCTGAACCCGGGAAGCCAGACCGATGTTGGCGGGTCGCTCGACAGCGGTGACAGCCCGTACCGGTCACAGGACACGGAGCCGCATTTCACCGTCACGAGCTCGGAACCGGCGTACTGGCGGACCGGCGCGTACGAAACGTACACCGGCACGGGCTGGGACGGGCGCGCGGACCCCGAGGCCTACGAGGGGGCGATGGCGGTCGACGGAATGACCGACACGACGGTCGACTACGAGGTTCGACTGGCCAAGTCCGCCACGTCGCTGCCGACCGTCTGGCGGCCGAAATCGGTCTCCCGCGAGGACGTGATGGTCACAGAGTACGGCGCGGTCACGTCCGAACGGCCGCTGCCCGCCGGAACGACCTACAGCGCGACCAGCGTCACGCCGCCCGACGATCCCGAGGTGCTGCAGACGAGCGGGCGGGACTACCCCGACGAAATCGAATCGCGCTACACGGGCGTGCCGGCCTCAACCTCGGCCCAGGTGGGGCCGTTCACCGACCGGCTGACCGAGGACAGCGACTCGCCATACGAGACGGCGGCGACCATCGAGCAGTGGCTGGAGGCGAACAAGAACTACTCGCTGAACGTCAGCCAGTCGCCCGAGGACGACGTGGCCTCGGAGTTCATCTTCCAGATGGACAAGGGGTACTGCGAGTACTTCGCCACCTCGATGGTCGTAATGCTGCGCAGCCAGGACATCCCGGCCCGCTACGTCGTCGGCTACTCGACCGGCGAGCGGACTGGCCAGAACGAGTACACCGTCCGCGGCATGAACGCCCACGCGTGGGTCGAGGTGTACTTCGAGGGCGTCGGCTGGGTGCAGTTCGACCCGACGCCGGGCCAGGAGCGCCTGGAATCCGAACAGCAGGCGATGCAAAACAGCAGTCAGGAGTACAGCGCCGCGGAGTCCGGGAGCCCCGACGAGGAGTTCGCCGTCGGGACGCCGACGGGCGAGACACAGACCGAAGCCCCGACTGATGGGGCGGGGCAGGAGTCTGGCAGTGACGAAAGCGAGGGAAGCGAGACAAGCGATAGCGAAACAGGTGACGGTGACGGAACCAGCGGCTCGGGCGACGGCCAGTCGGTCTCCCAGTCCGGCGAGTTCGTCGTCGAACTCAACCGGACGGCGACGCCGGGCGCGGCAGTGGCGGCGACGGTGACCCGCGACGGCGCGCCGGTCGAGGGAGCGGCCGTGTACTTCAACGGCGAGCCGGTCGGAACGACGGGGCCGGACGGCACCGTTTCCGGGACGGTCCCCTACGAGGCGGAGCTGACGATTACCGTCGATGCGCCCGACGAGGAGGCATCGCTCGCCGCGCCGTCGGTCCCGCGTGACAGCACTCGCGCGTTTGCTGTCGCCGGCCCGCGGGCCCAGCAGTCGACGAACGCGAGCTACGAACTGAACACCAGCGCGTCCGTGAGCGTCACCGGCGAGCAGGTCACCGGAGGCGAGGTGACCGTCACCGCGACCGTCGACGGCGTGCCGGTGCGGGACGGCGACGTACTGCTGGATGGCGAGCAGGTGGCGACGACGGACCGGCAGGGACGCGCGGCGGTCACGCTCCCGACCGAGCCCGGGAACGTCTCGGTTGCCGTCGAGCGTGACGCCGTCAGCGGCAACACGACCGTCGTACTCGAACGGCTCTCTGTGGCAACGTCGCCGACGCTCCCGTTGGCCCTGCCCGCGGCCGGCCAGACGGTGAACGCGACGATGGGCGGTGAGCCGGTGACGAACGCGACGGTCGCGGTTGGTGGGGAGCCGACGGCCCGGACCGGTACGACCGGCCGGGCGACGGTCGGCCTCCCGCTCGCCGCCAGCGCCGAGATCTCGGTCTCGAAGTACGGCCAGACGGCCACGACGACCGTCGGGGGGCTGTTCGTCAACGCCGCGGGTGTCGTGCTCGCTCTCGGCGTCCTCCTCGGCGGCACAGTACTCGGCGCTCGTCGGCGGAACGTCACGCCCGGGACGCTGCTGGAGTGGGTGCGGGCGGCCCGCGAGTTCGCCGTCGGGGCGCTGGTCGGCGTCGCGGTGGTTCTCGATGATCTGCTGGGCCGCTTTCGCACGCGACTCGAACTCACTGTCACGGCGATCCGAGACCTGCTCGTCGGCCGCCGGTCCCCCGGTGCGCTGCTCGACGCGCTACGAGCGTGGGTTGACGCACGCCTTTCGGCCGCCGAAGACGCAGCCGGCGATGCGGTGGCGGCCGTCTCCGCGACCGCATCTAATGGGGGAGACGGGACGCCCGCGGCCCGGGTCACCATCCGCGAGGCGTGGACGCGCTTCCTGACCCACGTTTCGCTCCGGCGGTACTGGACGCGGACACCCGGGGAAATCGCGACTCACGCCATCGAACGGGACGACCTCCCGCCGGCCGCGGTTCGGACGGTCCGGGACGCGTTCCGGGCGGTCGAGTACGGCCAGCGGGACCCACAGGAGCACGTGGCGGCCGTCGAGGAGGCGATTCGGACCATCGAAGCGGCCGCCGGGCAGCAGTCCGGCGCGACCGACGACACTGACGACGCGACGGGGGGACGGCCCTGATGCGCCTGCGAACGGTCGTCTTCGGGACTATGGGGCTGCTGGCGACCGCCGTCGCGGCCTCCCTGATCTTTGCTCCGACGGCCGCCGGCGAGTCGCTGGTCGCCGTGTTCGGTAGTGTTGCCCCGACGACTGCCCTCCTCGCTGGGAGTCTAGTCGTCGGACTCTGTTCGGTCTTCGCCGGCTGGCTGGGTGGGCTCCTCGGCGGTGGCTCGCCGACCGCCTTCGACGTGGCCGTCGACAGCCCGCCGGAAGACGTGACGGCGACGGAGGGGCGGCTGTTCGCCGCCGACATCGACGCGGCCATCGACGACGCGGTTGCGGGCGACGACGCGGCGATGGACACGGTCACCGAGCGACTCGCCGCCGCGGCGACGACGGCCTACGCCATCGGCACTGGCGTCTCGCAGGCGGACGCCCGGCGGGCGGTGCAGACGGGCACCTGGACCGACGACGCCGTCGCGGCGGCGCTGCTCTCGCCGACGGAGCCCCAGTCGCTGCTGGCCCGACTGCGCCTCTGGCTCGACCCGGAGAGCGAGCGCCGCCGCCGCATCCGCCGGACGGTCGACGCTATCGAGCAGGTGTCGGGGGGTGCGCGCTGACGATGCATCGCCGCGTCCGACGCTGGAGCGGCGGCCTCGCGGCAGCGCTGTTTCTCGTCAGCGTCTCGCTGCTGACCGCCGAACCGCTGTTGCTCGCGGCGACCGCAATCCCGCTCATCTACGTCGCCTACGGCGCGCTGTCGCGGGTGCCGCCGGGAACCGATCTGCAAGCGGCACGGTCCGTTTCTGACGCCCAGCCCACACCGGGTGAGCCGGTCGAGATCGAACTCACGCTCACGAACACCGGCAGCAGTTCGCTGACCGACGTGCGGGTCATCGACGGCGTGCCAGAGGAATTGGCCGTCGTCGAGGGATCGCCGCGGCTCTGTACCTCGCTACGGCCAAACGAGAGTGCCACGCTGTCCTACGCCGTGATGGCGAAGCGCGGGACATACACGTTCGACGCCGCCGCGGTGCGGGTGCGGACGCTGTCGGCCAGCGACGAGGTGACCGTCGACCTGCCCGTGGCCGGCGACGGAGCGCTGACGTGCTCGAACACCGTCTCCGAGGTGCCGATGGCCGACGCGACGCTCCCGCGGGCGGGGACGCTTCCGACCGACACCGGCGGGAGCGGCCTCGAGTTCCACTCGACGCGGAGCTACCAGCCCGGTGACCCGGTCAACCGCATCGACTGGCGGCGCTACGCCAAGACCGACGAGCTGACGACCATCGACTACCGGGAGGAACAGGCCGTCAGGACGGTGCTGGTCGTGGACGCGCGGCCGCCGGCCCGCGTGACGCCGGAGCCGGGATTCCCGACCGGTGCCGAACTGTCGGCCTACGCCGCCGAGCGCCTGTTCGACGCCCTCTCCCGGACCAGCGTCGTCGCGAGCGTCTGTGCCGTCGGACTGGCCGCGGAGGATGTCCCCGGCGGGCTCGGTCCCGACGGCCTGGCGTGGGTCGACGCCTCGGGCGGTCACGCGGCCGCCCACGCGAGACAGGTGTTTGATAGCGTGGGCCGCGCCGCGGCCCGGCAGTCGGCTGCCACCCCGGCCGGTGACGCCGACGTGTCCGGCGACGGGTCGTCCCCACAGCCACAGGGCGGAGATGCGCGGGTGACGACGGCTGACGGCGGCACAATCGAGGACCCGGACCTGCTCGCCGTGCTCGCTCGACTCCCGCCGACCGCGCAGGTGGTCGTGTTCTCGCCGGCCGCCGACGACTGGCCCGTCTCGCTGGTGTCGTCGCTTGCGGTCCGTGACTACCCGTCGACGCTCGTGAGTCCGTCGCTGACCCGCGGGGACTCGCTCGGTGCGGCCGTCGCCGGTACCGAACGAATCGCCCGGCTCCAGCGGGCCGAACTGTCCGGCGCGACCGTCATCGACTGGGACCTCGACAGCCCCATCGACGTGGCGCTCCGCGCCTCGCTCGCGGACCTGTTCAGCGTGTAACTATGGACGACCACACCACACTCTCGACCCGGATGCCTTGGACCAGCCTCGCTACCGTCGTCGGCGTGACGGCGGTGCTGGTCGCGGGACTGCTGGGAACCGTCTCCGCCGACCGGGCCGCTATTGTCGGTGCGGCCACTGGTGTTCTGTTAGCGCTCTCGCTGTGGCTGAGTGGCTGGGACCGCTGGCAGGCGGTCGGGACGGTACTGGCCAGCGTCCTCGCGCTGCCGGTCGCCGTCGGGCTCTCGGTCGCCACCGGCGGCTCGGTCGTCACGCTCGGTGCGGAACTGTTTCCAGTCTCCTCGCAGGCCGGCGTCCGACCGGCAGTCGTCACGCTGGTGTCGCAGGTGTTCGTCGTCCTCGGCTGCCTGACCGCCGTCTTCGGTGCGACCGCGGCCACCCGCGGCGTTGTCGATATCGAACGGGTGGGGACCTACGGCGGCGTTGTCGTGCGGACAACCGTCGTTCCGTTCGTCGTCGCCCTCGCGCTGTTCACGCGAGGTGCCGTCGACTTCTTGCAGTCCAACGCCGATACTCCAGGCGTCCAGCAACTGACCGGCGAGGTCCTCACTCGGGTGCTGGGGCCGGTGTTCGACCCGGTTCCCGGCCGAACGCATATCGCTATCTTCAGTCTGCTGCTCGCCCTCGCCGCCGCGGCGCTGGCCCGCGGACTCGACGCCTTGCCGCTTTCCGAACTCGTCCCGGAAACGAGCGACGCGCCCGACATCGACGGGACCGTCGGCGCCGTCGAGCGGACGCTCCGCTGGACGGGCCGGCTCGCCCTGCTGGCCGCGCCAGTCGCCGGCCTGTTCGAACTGGGTCTCGGCCAGGAATCCATGGCCGAGTTACTCCCTGGCGGGCTGTACGACCTCATCGTCGCAGTCACAGCCGCGCCGGGCCTCCGCGGCCTCCTCTGGTGGCTGTTCCTCGGCGGGACGGTCGCTTCGGTGGCCGTCTGGTTCCTCCGGCGCGCGGTCCAGAGTTCGGCCGACCGCGTCGGGTCCGTCCTCGCGCCATACGTCGGTGGGGGCGTCATCACGCTCGCCGCGGTGGCGGTCGCGGGGCCGGCGGTCGGTGCCATCGAGATGGCGCTCAGGGCAACGCCGGCCGCGACCGCCGTCGATCAGCTTTTGGCTCCGATACTGGACGTGTACGGCCCCGAGACCGTCACGCTGGCGCTGACCGTCGTGGCGCTGTTTTCGGTCATCAGCGCGACCGGACAGCTATGGGTGGCGCTGGCGACGAGCTATCTGTGCGAGCGGACGGCCGGCGTTACGCTCGCTGCGGCCGGCCTGTTCGGTGCGAGCGCGTTCGCCGCGACGCTTTCGACGCCGACGTGGTTAGTGCTCGCGGGTCTGGTCGGTGCGGTCGTCGTCTGGGACGCCGGCTCCTTCGGGACGACGCTCGGGCGCGAGGTCGGCACCGGGACCGCGACGCGCCGCGCGGAACTCGTCCACACCGGCGGGACCGTCGCGGTCGGCGGCGTCGGTGCGGCGGCGACGCTGGGTCTGTCTGAGGTCGCCCAGGGCGCTGTTGCTGTCGCGCCATCGGTCGCCGTGGCGGGCCTCGTGGTCTGTCTCGTCGCCGTGCTGGCGCTGGTGGCTGCGATACGATAGGGCCGCACCGAACAACCCTTTGTGCAGTGCTGTCAAGCCGACAGTATGACCGATCAATCCCCGCGAGAACGGGCCAGAGACAACGCGACGGAACTCGCCGCTTTGGCGGTCACCGGGTTCTGGCTCGTTGCCCTCGTCACCGGTCAGGAATGGTGGCTCGCGGCGCTGCTCGTCGGCTACGTCGTGGTCGTCCCGTTGACTGAACTGCTGTACGGCGATGCGGACGAGGAGGCGGCGGAAGGGAGTGTCGACGAGACAGAAGCGGTACAGGCGTCGTCTGCCGATACCGACGAAACACCGCTGGAGCGCCTGCGCCGCAGGTACGCCGAGGGGAAGCTGACCGACGAACAGTTCGAACGGAAACTCGAGCGACTGCTGGAAACGGAGACGCTGGAAGATGTCGAAGACGGTGCAGCGGTGCGGGAGCGCGAAACCGAGCGGCCCTGAAACGCTCAGGGGCTGACGGCCGGCACTTCGACGCGGTCCAGCACGTCGTCGACGACAGTCGCCGGGTCGACGCCGCGGACGCCCGCGTCCGCGGTCAGGACGAGTCGGTGGGCGAACGCCTCCTCGACGACGTTTTTTACGTCATCGGGCACGGCGTAGTCGCGGCCGTCGAGGACCGCGGCGGCGCGGGTCGCCTCGAACAGCCGCTGGATGCCCCGCGGGGAGACGCCGACATCGACGCGGTCGTCCTCGCGAGTGGCGCGGCCGAGTTCGACGACGTAGTCCCGGAGCGTGCCGTCGACGGTGACCGTTTCGACAGTCCGCTGGAGCGCCGGCAGGCGCTCGCCGTCGATGACGCTGGTGACGCTCGGGGCCTGGGCCGTCCGGTCGGCGCGGCGGTCGATGAGTTCGCGCTCGCCGCCGAAGTCGGGGTAGCCCATCGAAGTCTTGACGATGAAGCGGTCCCGCTGTGCCTCGGGCAGGCCGAAGGTCCCCTCCTGTTCGACGGGGTTCTGCGTGGCGATGACGAAAAACGGGTCGGGCAGGTCGTGGGTCACGCCGTCGACGGTCACCTGCTTCTCGCCCATCGCCTCGAGCAACGCGGCCTGGGTCTTGGGTGGCGCGCGGTTGATCTCGTCGGCCAGCACGACGTTGGCGAAGACGGGGCCGGGCTGGAAGTCGAACTCGCCGGTGGCCTCGTTGAACACGTTCGAGCCGGTGATGTCGGACGGCAGCAGGTCCGGCGTGAACTGCACCCGTTTGAACGAGAGGTCGAGTGCCGTCGCGAACGACTGGGCGGTGAGCGTCTTCCCCGTGCCGGGCACGTCCTCCAGCAGGACGTGGCCCCTGGCGAGGATGCCGGTCATGACCGTTTCGAGGAAGTGGTCGTCGGCGATGACGGCACTGCCGACCGCGTCGAGGATCTGTCGGCTGGTTCGTCCGGCAGTGTCGTGGTCCATACCGGCGTGTAGACAGCCACCGACAAATACCCTCTCCCTCGGTTTCGCCGGCGGGCGGCCCGATCCCGTGCCATCTTCTCACAATCAGAGAGTATTGCCGTAACTCTGAGTTATAGATAGCTAGAGATATATGCATACTGCACATGACTAACGACTACGGATTCGGGACGCGCTGTGTCCACGCCGGCCAGGAGGAGCCGGACCCGGCGACAGGGGCGCGCGCGCCGCCCATCTATCAGACTTCGTCGTATGTCTTCGAGGACGCCGACACCGCGGCCGACCGGTACGCGCTGGAGGACGACGGCAACGTCTACTCGCGGTTCGACAATCCGACTGTCCGGATGCTCGAAAACCGTATCGCGTCGCTCGAAAACGCTGTCGACGCCGTCGCGACAGGGTCCGGGATGGCCGCGCTCGACGCCGGCACGTTCGTCCTCGCGGCCAACGGCGACAACGTCGTGACGGCCTCCTCTATCTACGGCGGCACGCATTCGTACTTCTCGAAGACCGCCAGCCGCCGGGGAATCGAGACGCGGTTCGTCGACACGCTCGACCCGGACGCATACGCCGAGGCCATCGACGAGGACACGGCCTACGTCCACTTCGAGACCATCGGCAATCCCTCGCTCGTGACCCCCCCGATGGAGGAGATCGCCGACGTCGCCCACGACCACGGCGTCCCCGTCTTCGTCGACAACACGTTCGGCACGCCAGCGCTGTGTAATCCGCTCGACCACGGCGTCGACCTCCTCTGGGAGTCGACGACGAAGTGGATCCACGGCTCCGGGACGACCGTCGGCGGCGTCCTCGTCGACGGCGGCTCGTTCCCCTGGGACGAGTACCCCGAGAAGTTCCCGGAACTGGGCGGCGAGAACGAGGCCTTCGGCAAGAACTTCACCGAGGCCTTCGGCGACCGCGCCTTCTCCGTCGCTGCCCGCCAGCGCGCCCTCCGCTCGCTGGGTGACGGCCAGAAGCCCTTCGACGCCTGGGCGACCCTCCAGGGAGCCGAGACCCTCTCCCTGCGGATGGGGCGCCACTGCGAGAACGCGATGACCGTCGCACAGCACCTCGACGACCACCCCGAGGTCGCCTGGGTCACCTATCCCGGACTGGAGAGCCACGAGACCCACGACCTGGCACAGCAGTACCTCTCCGGTGGGTTCGGCGGCATCGTCACCTTCGGGCTGGAAGCCGGCTACGACGCCGGGCGGCGGTTCTGCGAGGAGACTGAACTCGCGCAGTTCCTCGCCAACATCGGCGACGCGAAGACGCTGGTCATCCACCCGGCCTCGACCACCCACGCCCAACTCAGCGAGGAGGAACAGCGAGCCAGCGGCGTGACGCCGGACCTCCTCCGGTTCAGCGTCGGCATCGAAGACCCCGAAGACATCATCGCAGATATCGACGCCACAATCGACCGTGTGACATGAACGTCGAACACAACACTGTCTCAGTCGGCGAGTTCGAGTTCGATGCCGGGGAGACGATTCCGGACCTCGAAATCACCTACGAGGCCTACGGGGAGTTCGACGGCGACAACGCGGTGCTGGTCTGTCACGCGCTGACCGGCAGCGCCCACGTCGCCGGCCGCGACCGGGTCGACAGCGCCGACCAGGCGCGCGCCTGGTGGGACGACATCGTCGGACCGGGCAAGGCTATCGACACCACGGAGTACTACGTCATCTGTGCGAACGTGCCCGGCTCGTGCTACGGGTCGACGGGGCCGAAGAGCGAGAACCCGGAGACGGGCGAGCCCTATGGCACCGACTTCCCGCCGGTCACCGTCACGGACTGGACCGAGGCCCAGCGCGCCCTGCTGGACGAACTCGGGATTCCCCACCTCCACGCCGTCGTCGGCGGCAGCGTCGGCGGCATGAACGTTTTGGAGTGGGCCAAGCGCCACCCGGACCACGTCGACCGCATCGTCCCCATCGCCGCCGCCGCGCGACTGGACACGCAGTGTCTCGCGCTGGACGCCATCGCCCGCCGGGCCATCACGACCGACCCGAACTGGAACCAGGGCCACTATTACGGCGAGGATCAGGACCCACCGAGCGACGGCCTGGCGCTGGCCCGCCAACTGGGCCACGTGATGTACCTCTCGAAGGCGTCGATGGAGCGTCGCTTCGGCCGCCGCGCCGCCGGTCGGGACGCCGTCCGCACGTTCCCCACCGACGCCGCGGGCGCGTTCTTCCCGTACCGGGACGTGGAGTCGTATCTCGACTACAACGCCGAGAAATTCACCGAGCGCTTCGACGCCAACAGCTACCTCTACCTGACCCGGGCGATGGACAACTACGACCTCGCCGCCGGGTTCGAGTCCGACGCGGACGCGCTGGCGGCGTTCGACGGCGACGCGCTGGTGATGTCCTTTACCGCCGACTGGCACTTCACCACCCAGCAGGCGGAGGCCCTGGCCGACTCGCTCCGGGAGGCCGACGCGAACGTCGCCCACCACGTCATCGACTCCGACCACGGCCACGACGCGTTCCTCGTCGAACCGGACAACGTCGGGCCGCCGCTCGCGGACTTCCTTGACGCCGGCGTCGACGGCAAGGCCGTCACCGATTCTGTCGTCGAGGACAGCCAGGAGAGTGATTTCGCACCGGTCCACAATAGCCTCTTCTCGCGGTAGCGGTGCGGGCGTGCGGTCCGTCAGCCCGCGGGTTTGCTGACACGATTCGGTTCGTCAATCATGCATGTTCTGTCCCACGCTAGCATTTAACACATCTCGCTCCGACTAGTTCTATGTATGGCTGACATGACCACGAACATCGAAAGCGAGGAGTATTCGTTCGGACAGACGGTGTACGACGAGGATGGCAACGAGCTCGGGACCATCCGCGGGTTCGACGAACACGGCTTCTACGTCACGGTCGAGGACGGCATTGAGTCCATGTCGAGCGAGCATCTCAGCGCCGGGGCCGCGGGCGAGGCCGAACTGATGTGGCGCTGCTGGGAATGCGGTGAGATGGGCAAGATCGAGGATATCCCCGACGAATGTCCGTCCTGTGGCGCACAGAAAGAGGACATCTACTACTGGCAGGAGGACTGATTCGGACCGCTGTCGCTGTGTTTCGGTGAACCCCTGCTTGGAGTGCGTCTTCGCCAGGAGACGACGACAGCTCGTACGCGATTACACCTGCTCGAACCGCTCGCCGGCGGCCGACCCGACCGCGTCCCGCACGGTCTCGACGGCCGACGGCGGGAGCGAGAACTGTAGCGTCGTCCAGTCCCGTTCGAGGATCGCCCGCCCGTCCTCGTCACAGACGACCGCGTACACCAGCGACCTCCCGTAGACTCGCGCCAGCGCGTCGAACGTCTCTGCCGTCATCGGTACCGTCCCGGTCGTGTGGGTGTCGGTAGCCGAGACATCGGTGTGGCCCGCAATCGTCTCGACGGCGAACCGCTCGCCGCCGGGGTTATCCCGTCGCCCCAGCCCGAGGTGGACAAACGCTTCTGTGGGGCCCCGCGGTGACGCGTCCAGCACCGCCGCGAGCACGTCCAGCCCGACCGCTTCGCCGGGTTCGGACAGCTCGAACCGGTGCCTGATTTCGTCCTCCGGCCAGGTCGGGCCCGGTTCGACACCGCTGCCGAGTCCCTCCCACGCCGTGACGATTGTCTCGGTCAGCCGGTCGATACCGATCTCGTCGATGGCCCGAACTACCGCCTCGGCGTCGTCGGAGTCGCCCATGCTCGCTCGTTCGGCGCTCGCGGCCAAGTGCGTGCTGATTCCGGCACGCCGGTGGTAGGTTTTTGTTCGGGCCGTCCCTGCTCGTCGATATGGATGTCGTCGTTGTCGGGGCCGGAAGCCTCGGCAGTCTCGTCGGTGGCCTGCTCGCCCGAGAACACGACGTGACGCTGGTGGGCCGCGAACCACACGTGGGCAGCGTCAGCGAGAACGGTCTCTCGGTGGTGGGGACCGAGCAGTTCCGGGTCCGGCCGAGCGCACAGACGACGATCCCGCAGAGTGCCGACCTCGCGCTGGTGACGGTCAAAGCCTACGACACCGCTGCCGTTGCAGCGGACCTCGCGGATTGCACACTCGGTGCCTGTCTCTCGCTACAGAATGGAATGGGCAACGAGGCTCAGTTGGCCGCCGAACTCGACTGTCCGGTGCTCGCGGGGACGTGCTCCTACGGCGCGCGGCTCCGGGAGCCGGGAACCGTGGCGTTCACCGGCCGCGGCGACATCGTGCTCGGGGACCGCCACGGCGGCCGGTCCGCAGTCGCCGACGACGTCGGGACGGCGTTCCGGGCGGCCGGCATCGAGACGACCGTCGCAGCGGACATGCCGACCCGCCTCTGGGAGAAACTCGCGGTCAACGCCGGCATCAACGCCGTGACGGCGCTCGCCCGCGTGGAGAACGGGGCACTGGCCGACTCGCCGGCCGACGCCATCGCCGGGAGCGCCGCCCGGGAGACGGCCGCCGTCGCCCGCGAACAGGGGATCGACCTCTCGGACGAGCGTGCGGTATCGCTCGCCGAAACTGTTATCGGTGACACTGCCGCCAACCATTCGTCAATGTATCAGGACATCTCGGCCGGCCAGCAAACGGAGATCGACGCGATCAACGGGTACGTCGCCGACACCGCGACCAAGTCGGTGCCTGTGAACGAGACGCTTGCCGGTCTCGTCCGCACGTGGGAGCAGTACCGCGGATAGATCGGTTGGCACGCCGGCGACGTGACGGCGCGTCGTTCACACACCCGTGTACGTCGGTGGTATAGTAGCGGCTACCGGAAGCGATGGGGATGACACAATCTAAATATCGTGTCACCGATGTCCCTCTCATGACCACACAGATCGCCGGATGGCGTCCTGAACCACCGCGTAGTGATGCCAGTAGGGCTGGCTCGCGTGTCACAACTGGGAGGGCACTGGTATGACAGCGGACGACGCGGGCGGGAGCCGCATCGTCGACTACGAACTGTTCGAGGTGCCGCCGCGGTGGCTCTTCCTTCGGCTGGAGACTGCCGACGGCACCGTCGGCTGGGGCGAACCCGTCGTCGAGGGGCGGGCCCACACCGTGCGCGCTGCTGTTGAAGAACTACTGGACGGCTATCTCGTCGGGGAGAACCCCGAGAACATCCAGGACCACTGGCAGGCGATGTACCGCGGCGGCTTCTACCGCGGCGGCCCGGTCCTGATGTCCGCCATCGCCGGTATCGACCAGGCGCTGTGGGACATCAAAGGGAAGCAACTCGGCGCACCCGTCCACCAGCTGCTGGGCGGCCAGGCACGGGACCGGATTCGGGTGTACCAGTGGATCGGCGGCGACGAGCCCTCCGACGTAGCCAGCGCCGCTCAGGAGCAGGTCGACGCCGGGTTCACGGCGCTGAAGATGAACGCGACGCCCGAGATCGAGCGCGTCGACAACCCGGCCACTGTCGAGGCCGCCGCGACCCGCCTCCGGGAGGTCAGGGAGGCCGTCGGCCCGGAGGTCGACATCGGCGTCGACTTCCACGGCCGCGTCACGAAGCCAATGGTCAAGCGCCTGGCGTCCGCGATGGAGCCCTACGAACCGATGTTCATCGAGGAACCGGTGTTGCCCGAACACAACGACGCGCTGCCGGCGCTTGCGGCCCACACCGACATCCCGATTGCGACCGGCGAGCGGATGTATTCGCGCTGGGACTACAAGGAGGTGTTCGAGGACGGTGCCGTCGACGTGATCCAGCCGGACCTCTCCCACGCCGGCGGCATCACCGAAGTGTACAAGATCGCGTCGATGGCCGAGGCCTACGACGTGGCGATGGCGCCCCACTGCCCCCTCGGCCCCGTTGCGCTGGCCTCCTGCGTGCAGGTCGACGCCTGCTCGCCGAACGCCCTCATCCAGGAGCAGAGCATCGACATCCACTACAACGAGACCTCGGACGTGCTGGACTACCTCGCGGACCCGTCGGTGTTCGACTACGAGGACGGGTTCGTCACCGTCCCGACCGACCCCGGCCTGGGCATCGACGTCGACGAGGCGTTCCTCCGGGAGCAGTCCCAGCAGGACGTCGACTGGCACAACCCCGTCTGGCGACACGACGACGGCAGCGTCGCCGAGTGGTAGGTCGGCCACTGCCTCGCCGCCCGCGCGGTTCTCGCGGGCTCGGCCCCGCGACCGGCGGCACACACGTACCAAAGGAAAGGGCTCATATCCCGCGCCCGATAGGTACCTGTATGGCCTCCTCCACGTCGTGGAAGCGCGATTTCGCGAGCGGGCTCATCGTCCTGTTGCCCCTGCTGGTGACGATTTACGTTATCCTCTACCTCTACTCTATCCTCGCGTCCGCGGCGGTCATCCCGGCTATTGACGCCGAACTGTTAGCGGCGCTTGGACTCCCCTCGGGAACCTCTTCTGTTGAACTCGCTCGGGTGTTCACGACGCTGATTATCTTCATCCTCATCGTGTTCTCCATCGGGTACCTGATGCGGACGGCCTTCGGCGACATCGTCGAACGGGCCATCGACGACGCGATGAACCACGTCCCCGGACTCAGGGTGGTGTACAACGCCTCGAAGATGGCGGTCGAAACGGCCGTCTCGGGGACTGAAGAACTCCAGTCGCCGGTGAAACTCGAAGTGTGGGACGGGATGCGAATGACGGCGTTCAAAACGGGACAGACGACCGACGACGGCCGCGAGGTGCTCTTCCTGCCGACGGCGCCGAACATCACGACCGGCTACGTCGTCGAGGTCGAACCGCACCGCTACGAGGAAATCGACGAGCGCGTCGAGGAAGCGCTGACGCGAATCCTCAGCGCCGGGTTCGGCGACACGGACCGCAGCAACGCCACGCCGATTCCGGTCGCCGACGAGGAAGAACTCTCGGACGATTGATGCGGACTCCTGTCCCTGTTTCCCGCGACAACCGACTGTAGGCGGTCGATGCGGAACTGACGTACAGCAGTCCGTATGAAAGCGCCGCTCAGTGCGCGATCAGATGTAGTGGAACCACTCTTCGCGGTCGCCGCTCTCGATGACATCGAAGAACGCGGACTGGAGTTCGTCGGTAACCGGCCCTTTGGTCCCTTTACCGATCTCGTTGTCGTCGACGCTCCGGATGGGCGTGACCTCCGCCGCGGTGCCGGTAAAGAACAGTTCGTCGGCGGTGTACAGCTCACCGCGAGAGATGGTCGCTTCCTCGTGGACGGTGTAGCCCATCTCCTCGGCGAGCGTGATTGCGGTGTTGCGGGTGATGCCTTCGAGGATACTCTCGGCCAGTCCGGGGGTGTAAATCTCCCCGTCGCGGACCATGAAGATGTTCTCGCCCGGGCCTTCGGCGACGTTGCCCTCCTTGTTCAGGACGATTGCCTCGGTGTAGCCGTTGCGGCGGGCCTCCTCGCCGGCGAGCATGCTGTTGACGTACAGCCCCGTGGTCTTGATGTTGGTCGGAATCTGGCTGGAGGCGTGTTTGCGCCAGGACGACACCATCACGTCGACGCCGTCTTCCAGCGCTTCCTCGCCCAGATACGCGCCCCACGGCCACGCCGCGATGGTGGTTTTCGTGGGGCAACTCTTCGGGCTCACGCCGAGCGAATCGAAGCCGTAGTAAACGATGGGGCGGATGTAACACGACTCGAACCCTTCCGTCTCGATGAGTTCCGTCGTCGCCTCGGTGAGTTCGTCCTTGCTGAACTCGATGTCGAGGTCGTAGGGTTTCGCCGATTTGTACAGGCGGTCCAGGTGTTCCTCCCAGCGGAAGATGGCCGGTCCCTGCTCGGTGTCGTAACAGCGGACGCCCTCGAAGACGCCGGTCCCGTAGTGCAGCGCGTGCGTGAGAACGTGGGTCTGTGCGTCCTCGAAGTCGACGAACTCGCCGTCCATCCAGATACGGTCGGCCCCCTCGAACATCTCCGGACGGTCGCTCATCGTGCGCCCTCCCCGGTGCGTCGGCAGTCACGGTGCCCGCGGGTGATGCCCCCTGCTGTCTCGTCGTGTGTCATATCTACTCCATTGATGTCCGTGTTTAAGAGTGTTGACGGTCGACTCGCGGGCGTTTGCTTTCGGGGGACCGGGCAGCGTCGGGTGCCCGCAAGTGAGTAAACACTATACCGACCACAATCGTGTGGCTCCGGTATGTCAGAGTCCGCTCTGCAACGGTCTCTCCATCGGGGCGTCGCGATGCTGCTGGTCCCGCTGGGACTGCTCCTTATCCAGATAGCGGTCGTCACGCGAAACCTGTCCGGCGTCGTCGAATCGCCGCTTCCCGGCATTTCTCGGACAGTCGGGACTGTTGTCGTCGTCGGTGCAGGTCTGTATCTCCTCGCGAGCGTCGCGCGACAGGTGTACAGGGCGGCTGATACGCCCTTCTAACGCGCCACGGAACGCGGTCCCAAAATCAGTCGTCGGCTGCCTCGTCTTCCTTTCAAGTACTGCGAAGCGGCGGTCCGTCCCGCCGTCGACTTCCATTTACAGCCGTGACTTCGTTCCGAGAGTCCGACCCCTGCCTCACATCGCGCTCCCAGTCTCGCCGGCACGGACGACGACGGTATCCGCGACGATATCACCGAGGCGCTGTTTGCGGTCCGTGACGAGAACGGCGACGAAGCCGATCAGATAGAACGCCGGCAGCACGTCGACGATTCGCAAGAGGGTCCTGATCGCCGCCGGCCCAAAGTCGATTGGGTCGCCGTCCTCTGTCACGACGACGATATCGAGAGCCATTTTGCCAATCGTCTGGCCGTACGTCCCTTCGAGGTAGATGTAGTAGCCGAACCCGATGAGGAGTCCGAGTAGACTCCCGAGTACTGCGAGCCGTACCTGGCTAAGGATACCGCTGATAACTGACGAGATAACTCCGATAAGCACGATGTCGATTATTATTGCGACGACACGTCGCCAGATCACGTCACCTTCAGTGCCCATCTCGGGCTGTGGGCGTTCGAACCAGGCCATACTCGCTGACTGACACGCCACTGATATAAATCCAAGCCAGACGCCACTGATGCATACTCACGAAGGTCGATAAAATGACCAGTGAACGCCCTAACGGTCAGCTCTCGCCGACCTGGGAGTCTTCGATGATGTCAGTCGAACCGCTCTAGCAGGCTTGCCCCTTCGACGTACACGAGGCCCTCGCGCTCGGCGTAGGCCCGCGCCGCCGCCGGGGGCAGCGCCGCGCCGGTCTCGTCGTCCAGCATCTCACAGACGACGGCGGCCGCTGGCAGGTCGGCCGCGTCGGCGAGTTCGAGCGCGAGTTCGGTGTGGCCCTCGCGGTCGGCCAGGCCGTCCGGGGCCGCCCGGAGGAGGTGGACGTGGCCCGGCGACCGGAACGCCTCGCTGAACGCCTCTGGGTCGGGGTCCGTCGCGGCGGCGGCCAACTCTCGGATCGTCAGCGAGCGGTCGTCGTCGGTGATGCCGGTGAACGTGTCGCGATGGTTCACCGTCAGCGAGAACGAGGAGCGCTCGTCGTAGGCGAGGTCGTGGTCGGCCGCCGTCGGGTGGTCGAGGACCTCCTGCATGAACGGCAGTTCCAGCGCCTCGGCGACGCGGTCCGAGAGGGCGACGCAGACGAGCCCACCGGCGTCGTTTCGCATCCGGGCGACGGCCTCGGGACTGACGGCTCCGGCCGGATAGACGAGGTCGGTCTCGCCTTCCCGGTCGGCGGCGTCGTGGATCAGCACCGGCTCGCCGCGGGCGAAGGCGGCGACGGCGTCGGCCACGCTGTCGGCGTCGACGGCGGTTTCCTCACTCCGAGACATGCACGATCACCTCGTCGCCGTCGGCCAGTTCCAGCACATCGCGGAGCTTCTCCGGCGCGATCACTTCGAGTTGCTCCTCCCCGTGGTGGGTCCGCTCGGGGGCGATGACGTGGGCCGGCTCGTACTCGCCGTCGCTGCCCTCTATGGAGGCGGGGTAGCAGTACGCGGGGCCGTACGTCCGCTCGTCGTCCTCCCAGCCCTCGATGGTGACCGGCTCGATAGCGCTCATCCGCGCCCGCTTGCGGACGCTCTCGGCCGTGAGTTCGAGGTTGAGCGTGCCCGCGAACGGCTCGTACCCCAGTCGCTCGATGAACTGCTCCATGTAGCCCGGCAGCGTGATGTAGTGTCGTCCCTCCCCCATCCCCGAGGTGACGACGCCGGTCAGGTCGACGCTGGCGTCGGACTCGAAGATCCGCCGGTAGTCGGCGTACTCCGACTGGAGGCGGCGTTCACCGTCCCCGGTCAGTTCGACCTCTTGCCCGTCGCTGACGATGTCCCGGGCCAGCAGCCCGGCGTCTTCGAGCCGCTGGAGCCGCCGCGAGGCGGTCTGGTTCGAGGCGTCCAGCCGTTCCGCGAGATCGGCACAGGACACCTTTGCCGACTCGTCGAGCGCACCGTCGAGGGCGAGCAGTTTCAGCGTCGCCAGCTCGTCCCGACCGACGCCCTGTCCCGTTGATTCAGCCATGCACCGCAGTAGGGATTCCCGCCGGATAAGCATACCGAAGGTGGAATGCATTCCACTTTTGGAACGGAGAAAAACTGGTACGGGGTTGGTAGCAGAAGCGCGTCTTGTTGTTTGATCCGGATCTAATTTAAATCGCTGCCTAACACGTTCAACCCCATCACAGTACTGTGATGGTGCCGGCTCGTCGTCTCAGTGACTCACGAGCTACAGGCAGCATTCAGTACTCCACGAGCGAGTCCTGTTCCCAGAACTCGCTCGACTTCTCCAGTTTCGGGACCCACGTGTTCTCGTCCTCGGCCAGCATCGCCACGCGGGAGTCCTCGACCTCCTTCAGCACGTCGTGGTCGGGGAGGTACTCGCCCATCTTCTGCGTGAACTCGCGGACCTCGCTGTGGTCGGGCATCGAGTCGCGGTCGAGACGGCCCCGCGAGTGGCCGACGTGCATGTACGCCTTCATCTCGACGAAGTCCGCGTCGGCCCGGTCACACATCGCCGCGTACCACTCGGGGTGGTGCATGTTGTGGCCCTTGACCAGCGTCGTCCGGATGACGGTGCGGGTGTCGTCTTTCTCGGCCAGTACGTCCAGCGTGTCGATGAGCGAGTCCCAGGCGTCGTCCTCCATCGCCTGCACCGTCGAGTCGAACGTCTGGCGGTCGGCGGCGTCGACGGAGACGTACAGTTGCGTGGGGTCACACCGCTCCAGCATCTCCGTGTTGGTCCCATTGGAGACGAGGAAGGTGGTGATGTCGCGGTCGTGGAACTCCTCGATGAGTTCCGGCAGATGTGGGTAGAGCGTGGGTTCGCCGTCCAGCGAGATGGCGACGTGGCGCGGCTCCATCGCCTGGTCGAACACCTCGCGCGGGACCTCGTCGTTGCCGCCGAAGCCAGAGAGGAGTTTCCGCTGGAGTTCCACGGAGGCATCGGCGACCGCCGCGGGGTCGTCCCACTCCACGTCGCCGAGTTCGTAGGCGTGGCCGGCGTGGTCCCGCCAGCAGAACACGCACCGCTCGTTGCATTTCACGACCGGCGTCATCTGGATGCATCGGTGGGACTCGATACCGTAGAAAATGTACTTGTAACACTTCCCTTCGCCGCGAAGGGCGTTTTTCGTCCAGCCGCAGGTCTGGGCGGCCGTGTGGTTCTCGCTGTGGTAGGCCGGGTCCGAGACCTGCTTCGGACCGCCGTCGGCGTCACTCATTGCTGTCGGCTTCAAGAGCCAGCGGCAAAAACTCCCGGATGTTGCGCGTCAGCCAGTTCGCTCCATCGGGCGCCTTACGTCAGCTTGACGATGGGGTTGCTCATGTGGTGGCCGACGACGTTGCCGTTCTCCATGATTCGGTCGTAGCCATCGTCGTCAACTTCGATTCGGGTTTCGCTGTCCTTCTGCATCAGATAGAGTGTTTTGTTCATACACCTGTGGATGCCCCTGATAGGCAAGACCAGAACTACTAGGTGTATAGATACGCGCTGTGATGTATGCTATATGTATCAAATCCCGCCGGAGATGTATCTCAGCCGGAAGATTTTGGGGGCTCCGGATAGTGAGTACATAGTATGGGTGTGCTTGACACGGTCTCCGAGCTGTTCGGCTCCGGGGACCAGCACTACAGGTTCCGCTGTGACGACTGCGGGACCGAGTTCGCACAGCGCGCGGCGACGGTCGAGGACCTGACCTGTCCGGAGTGTGGCGCTGGGGCAGTGCGGCCGGCCGAGGCGGCGTGAGGCCGCGTCAGCGTCCCAGGTCGTAGAACTCGTCGTTCGGGCGGATGTCGGCGAGCTGTGCGAGGCGGTTCGAGAGGTTGAAGAAGGCGGCGACGCTGCCGATGTCCCAGATAGCGCGGCGGCTGTAGCCGTGTTCCTCTAGCCGTTCGAGGTCCGCTTCCTCGATACGGGCGGGCGACTCGGTCAGTTTGACGGCGAAATCCAGCATCGCCTTGTGCGTCTCGTTGATGTCCGCCGTCCGGTGGTTCGCGGCGACCTGCTCGGCGAGCTTGGGCGCGTCGGCGTAAATACGCAGCAGCGCGCCGTGGGCAACGATGCAGTAGAGGCAGTCGTTGACGCCGCTGACGGCGACGATTATCATCTCGACTTCCTCGCGTTCCAGCGCCGTCTCCTCGACCAGCGCGTCGTGGTACGCGAAGAACGCCCGGAAATGCGAGGGACGATACGCCATCGCCGGGAAGATGTTCGGCGTGAAGCCGGCGCGGTCGGTCTCCTCCGCGATGCGGTCCTGCAGGTCTTCGGGGAGGTCGTCGAGCTTGGGCGTCTCGAACCGAGCCATCACTGTGTCGGAGTCTGCCATACCCCACATGTCCGTCCGGCCCCGGCTTGAAAGTTGGCTGCCTGTCTGGCCATGGCCGACGAGAGGTGGTGTATAGTTCTTCCGGGGACGTGGTACGGGGCCGAACAGCCACGCCGGCTCTTTTGACAGACGGCGCAACCAATCGTATGCATGTCAACGACGACAGAAACGACACAGACGTACGATGTCAGTACCGGCAACTGGAAAGCCGGCGTGCTCGGCGGTATCGTCGGGAGCGCCGTGATGGGTGCCTTGATTCTCGTGATGAACACCGCGACGCTCGCTGTCGCGATCCCGTCCCTGTACGGCCTCGCGCCGCCGCCGAGCCCGGCCGCTGGTCTCGTCGTCCACCTCTCGCACGGGGCTGTGATGGGCGTGATGTTCGCCGGGCTAGCGAGGGTCCTCGGTCTGGAATCGTCCGGCAAACTGCTCGGACTCGGCGTCGGCTGGGGCGTCGCCACCTGGGCGCTCTTTGCCGCGCTTCTGATGCCAGTCTGGCTCGGTGCGGTCGGCTCGCCGGCCTCGCCGCCGTTCCCGAACTTCGCGCCGCCGTCGCTGCTGTGGCACGTCGTCTACGGGGGCGTCCTCGCGGTCGTTTACGCCGCGACCGTGGACCGCATCTGAGACCCAACCTGAGCCGTCGCGGTCGCCGCTACTGCTCCTGAAACACGGTCCACTGTCGCTCGTCGGTTCCGGCGTCGGCTATCGCCTCGACCTTCTCGCGCTGCAGGTCGTCCAACTGCGCGGTCGCCAGCCGGACCCACGACAGGAACTCTCCGCGGAGCCGCTCACGCACTACTTCGGGCGGCTGTGGCGTGTAGACGTACACATGGCCGCCTTCTGGCCTGATGCGCCGGCGTTTCTCGACGACACCGAGGTCGGCGAGGTGGTTGAGATGCCGCGCGACGACGCTCCGGTCGTAGCCGATCTGTTCGGCCAGCGCCGCCACGGTCAGCTCGCCGCCCTCCATGACGCAGAGACAGACATCCAGCTCGGTGCCGGACATATCGAAGACGGTCTGCAGCAAGGTTTCGAGCGACGGCTCGCTGACCGCCGCGTCCGTCGCCTCGGCCGCCGCCATCGGCTCGCCACAGCACTTCGGTCGGTTGTCGCCGATGCCGACGCCGCCGCAGGTCTCACACTCGAACAGCCGCGTTTCGTCAGCGGGGGGTGTCATACGCCGGCCTACTCACCCCGCCGGTAGAAGCTTCAGGTGTGTTCGGGGTAACTGGCACGGGTGCCCGCGGGTCGCGGTTTATCCCCCGTGATATAGATGTTAGTCCAAAGGTCTAAGCCCTCCCGGGACGGAATACAATTCACTATGAGCACTGAGACTGAGGACGCCAACGACCTGCGCGAGCGAATCACGAACTTCCTGCGCCGCAACTTCCCCCAGATTCAGATGCACGGCGGGAGCGCGGCCATCGAGGAGATCGACCGCGAGGAAGGCAGCGTCACGATCCGCCTCGGCGGCGCCTGTTCCGGCTGTGGCATCTCGCCGATGACCATCCAGGCCATCAAGACGCGCATGACCAAGGAAATCCCGGAGATCAACGAGGTCACCGCACGCACCGGGATGGAACAGCAGGAAGGGATGTCCGGCGGCAGCGGCGGCATGAGCCCCTCGTTCCCCGGCGAGTCCCGCGGCGGCGACGTTGGCGGCGACGAAGACGAAGGCCCCGAAGCGCCGTTCTGAGGCCAGCTCTCGCTCTTTTTAGATTCGTGGCTAGCCGCAGGTGTGGACGTGTCCGTGTGCTCCCTATAGTAACAATTGAAACAATTCACACACTGATCGCACGACAGCAGTGCGATCAGGTGTGCATTGATTTTCAATGGCTACTATAGCTCTGTGTTCGCAGTCGCCGTCTCCGGGCTACCGTAACTGCACCAGGAAGCCACACAGGTTAAGACGACGGGGCCAGACGGCGGGGATATGGAGACGGTCGACACGGTCGTCTGGGCGCTGTGGGCGATGTTGCCGGCGTACATCCCGAACAACGCCGCGGTACTCGCTGGCGGTGGCAGACCGATAGACGGCGGTCGGACCTGGGGCGGGCGGCGGGTGCTCGGCGACGGCAAGACCTGGCGCGGGACGCTGATCGGAACCGCCGCCGGGACGCTGCTCGCGCTCGGACTGACACAGGCCGCGCCCAGCGTGAGCGCCGCCCTGGGAACCGACCTCCCGACGTTTCCGCTCCGTGCGGGGCTTGGACTCGCCTTCGGCGCGATGCTCGGGGACATCGGCGCGTCATTCCTCAAACGCCGGACGGGCCGCGAGCGCGGCGCCGCGTTCCCTGGACTGGATCAACTGGATTTCGTCGTCGGGGCGTTGCTCTGTGCGCTTGTGGCCGCGCCGTCGTGGTTCACCGAGACGTTCACGCTCCCGGTGCTGGTCGTCGTTGTCGTCGCGACACCGGTGTTACACGTCGTCACCAACGGTCTCGCCTACCTGCTCGGGCTGAAAAACGAGCCGTGGTAACAGTTGTAGCGGCCCGTGGCGTTTTCCAATAGAACTACTTCTATCGCCCACAACGCACACTCGATGGCCCTGGCCACCTCCCTCCCGGTCGGTAGACGTGCCCCGCCGATCATTAGACGTGCGACGGCTGCTGGCGTGCTCTGTACGGCGGTCTTTCTGCCGATCATGTACGTGCTCCTGCACGCGTACGTAGTCCTCACGGTAAGCGTCGGTCCCGTCGACACGCTCAACAGACTGATCGACTTCGCCCTCGTCGCCGGCGGCGCGACGACGTTCGCCGCGGGATTCGTTTCGCAGTGCGTGCTCGGAACTGTGCTCCCCGAGACGACTGCGTAACGACATCGAATCGACGAAGAAGTGCGTTTTTACGCGCTGACCGTGGAGTGTCGGGTATGACAACACGCGGGGAGACACTGCGACTGGCGACGCGGGGATCGGACCTCGCGTTGCGCCAGGCGGCGACGGTCCGGGATTCGCTGAGCAGTCGCCGGCTGTCGGTCGAACTCGTCGAGGTGGAGACGACGGGCGACCAGATCCGGGACGAACTGATTCACCGGCTGGGCAAAACCGGCGCGTTCGTTCGCAGCCTCGACGAGAAGGTGCTGGAGGGCGAACTCGACGCGGCGGTCCACTCGATGAAGGACATGCCGACCGAACGGCCCGAGCGCCTCGTCGTCGCGGCGGTCCCCGAGCGGGCCGCCGCCGAGGACGTGCTGGTGACGCCGGACGGCCGCTCGCTCGATGAGCTACCGGAAGGCGCGACCGTCGGCACGTCGAGCCTGCGACGCAAGGCGCAGTTGCTCGCCGAGCGCGACGACCTCACCGTGGAGCCGCTCCGGGGCAACGTCGACACGCGCATCGCGAAGCTGCTGGCCCCGTCGCTCCAGCAGGAACACCAGGAGCGCCACGAGGCCGAACAGGAGCACAAGGGCGACGCCGGCGACGGGGACGACGCTGACCCCGACGCCGACGAGGAGGAGGAACACCCCTACGACCGCACGGTCGAGGAGTGGTTCGACGACCTCACCGAGTTCGAACGGCGGGCGATGGAGCGGGACCCGGACGTCGAGTACGACGCCATCGTGCTGGCGAAGGCGGGCCTCCACCGGGCCGGCCTCACGCGTTACGTCAGCATGTCCGACCTCGACCCAGACCGGTTCGTGCCGGCCCCGGGTCAGGGCGCGCTGGCCGTGACCGCCGTCGACGGCGACCTCGCGCTGGACATCAAAGACCGGCTGGACGACCCCCAGACGCGCGTCGAGACGACCGTCGAACGGACGATTCTCGAAGAGCTCGGCGGCGGCTGTGTCGCGCCCATCGGCGTCCACGCCCACCTGGAAGGCGGTGTCGTCCACACGCGAGTGCGCGTGCTCTCACAGGACGGCACGGAGGAGGTGTCGGTCGGCCGTGACATTCCGGCCGAGTACCACATCGACGCGGCACAGGACCTCGCGGCGGAACTCGCCGAGCAGGGTGCTGACGATCTCATCGCCGAGGCCAAGCGGGACTCGACGGGCGCCGACGACGACGCCGCGACGGCACGGGAGGAAGACGAGGAATGACGGACGCCGCGCCCGGCAAGGTGTATCTGGTCGGCTCCGGCCCCGGCGACCCGGACCTGCTGACGGTCAAGGCCAAGCGCCTGCTCGAGGAAGCTGACGTGGTGTTACACGACAAGCTCCCCGGACCCGAAATCATCGGGATGATTCCCGAGGAGAAACGCGAGGACGTGGGCAAACGCGCCGGCGGCGAGTGGACGCCGCAGGAGTACACCAACGCCCGGCTGGTGGAACTGGCTGAAGAAGGCAACACCGTCGTCCGGCTGAAAGGCGGCGACCCCACGGTGTTCGGCCGCGGCGGTGAGGAACTGGCCCATCTCGCGGAAAACGGGGTTCCGGTCGAGGTCGTCCCGGGTATCACGAGCGCCATCGCCGGTCCCGAAGCCGCCGGGATTCCGGTCACGCACCGCGACTACACCTCCTCGGTCTCCTTCGTCACGGGCCACGAGGACCCAACGAAGGACGAATCGGCCGTCGACTGGGAGGCCCTGGCCGCGACCGGCGGCACGCTCGTCGTCCTGATGGGCGTCGGCAAACTGCCGCAGTACACCGAGGCCCTGCGCGAGGCGGGGATGGACCCCGATACGCCGGTCGCGCTCGTCGAACGTGCCACCTGGCCGGACCAGCAAGTCGCTACCGGGACGCTCGACAGTATCGTCTCGGTCCGCGATGAGGCCGATATCGAACCCCCCGCGATCACCGTCATCGGCGAGGTGGCCGGCGAGCGTGAGCGGGTGGTGGAGTTCCTGGAGGGGTACTGATGCGTGAGGAACCGCGCCTCCGCGTTGCCGCCTTCCGTCCGGCCGACGACCGCCTCGACGACGCGGTCGAACTGCTGGAATCGCTCGGTGCCGACCCGGTCCCGGACCCGATGCTGGCGGTCGAACCAGCGGCGGCCGGCGACATCGACGGTGACGGCGACGACAGCCCGGTCACGCCGCGCACCGACGCCGACTACGTCGTCCTGACCAGCAAGACCGGCGTCGAACTCGCCGCCGAAGCCGGCTGGGACCCCGGCGAGATGACGGTATGTGCCATCGGCGAATCGACCGCCGAGGCGCTTCACGAGGCCGGCTACGGCGTCGACATCATCCCCGCGGAGTACTCTTCGACGGGACTCGTCGAAACGCTGTCCGGAGCGGTGGCCGGCGCAAGAGTCGAAGTCGCCCGGTCGGACCACGGCTCCGCAGTGCTGACCGACGGGTTGGAGAACGCCGGGGCGTACGTCCACGAAACCGTGCTGTACCGGCTGGTTCGACCGCCGGAATCGGGCGAGTCAGCGGACTTGGCGGCCGACGGCGACCTCGACGCGGCGCTGTTCACCTCTTCGCTCACCGTCCAGCACTTCCTCGATGCGGCCGCGGACCGAGGCGTCCGTGAGGTCGCCATCGACGGGCTGAACGGGGCGACTGTCGGCGCTATTGGCGAGCCGACGCGGGAGACGGCCGAAAACGCCGGCATCTCGGTCGACGTCGTCCCCGACCAGGCCGACTTCGAGGCGCTGGCCTGCGAGGCCGTCGAAGCGGCGGCCCCATCACACCACGAATGACGGGCGCAGCGGCCCGATAATGACGTCCTCGGCACGTCAGCTCGGACTCCTGACCGGCTGGCAAACGATCGCGAGCACCTGTTTCTACGCGCTGTTCGCGGGCACAGCGCTGCTGAGCGACGCCATCGGGCTCTCCCGGTTCCAGGTCGGCCTCGTCGTGACGGCCGGAACGCTCGGGTACACGGTCGCCCTGTTCCCGGTGGGTGCCGTCGTCGACGGAGCCGGTGAAAAACCTGTGCTGGTGGGTGGGCTGCTGGCGCTGGCGCTCGGCGTCGTTGCCGTCGGTCTCGCCGGCTCGTACTACCCCCTGCTCGCGGCGGCCTGCGTTCTCGGGGCTGCCTACGCAACGGCGATGCCAGCGACGAACCGCGCAATCGTGACGACCATCCCCGCGGCCATCCGTGGGCGTGCGATGGGCATCAAACAGGTGGGCGTCACCGGGGGAAGCGGCGTCGCGGCTGTGCTCGTCGTCAGTTTCGCTCCGTCGGTCGGTGCCTGGAATCTGGGCTTTCTCCTCGTCGGCAGCCTTGCAGTCGCGGTCGCGCTTCTGTTCGCGCTGGGATACAGCGGGACGCCGGGCGGGGAGTGGCAACTCCCCGACGTCCGGGCGCTCGGACGGAACACCGCCTACGTCTCACTCGCTGGGGCCGGGTTCTTTCTGGGCGCGGCGCTGTTCACCACGGTCGGCTACGCGACGCTGTACCTGACCGACGCCGTGGAGGTGTCCGTCGCCGTCGCCGGCGCGGGCTTCGCCGCGATGCAGGTGTCCGGGAGCGGGGGCCGCGTCGTCGCCGGGTGGGTGGCCGACAGCCGAACGGAGCCGGAGGCGCGGGCCAACGCCCTCGTACTGCTCGGGCAGGCGACTCTCGGCGTCCTCCTGCTGGCTGCGCTGGCGATTCCCGGACTTCCGAAACCGGTCGCGATGGCGGCGCTGGTCGGTGTCGGCGCGACAGTTCTGGGCTTTACGGGGCTGTACTACGCCTGCATGACCGCGCTGGTCCCGACTGACGAAGTGGGCGCGGCCACTGCCGGCGGCCAGACGGCGCTGAACGGCGGGGCACTCCTAGCGCCACCGGCGTTCGGGTTCCTGGCGGACGCCATCTCGTTTCGGGCCAGTTGGGCGCTGCTCGCCGGCGTCGCGACGGTCGGCGTCGCGTTACTGGCGGTCACTATCCGCCGCACGGGCGACCCGACCGCCGGGTGACTAGTCCCTTACGCGGCTTCCTCGACTGCCTCGCGCTCGTCCATCTCGGCCCGCAGCGTCGCCAGTTCGTTCTCGACGGCCCGCTCGCTGGAGAGGCGGTCGAGTTCCTGGTCGATCGAATCGCCCTCGTCGAGCACCGATTCGAGTTGGCCGCTCGCTTCGAGTTCCTCCAGCGCGGCCGCGCGCGCCTCCATCTGCTCCGTGCGCTCCGTCGCGCGCTCGATGGAGCGGTGCACGTCGGCCATCGTATCGCCAGCGCCCGTAAAGGCTTCCGAGACCCGCGCCGACGCCTCGGCGGCCTGATAGCGGGCTTTCATGGTCTCTTTCTTCGTCCGGAACTGCTCTATCTGGCTGCTGAGCTCGGCCCGCTTGCCGACTAGCCGGTCCTGGGTCTCCTGCAGGTCGTCAATCTGGCCCGTCAGCTCCGTGATCTGGCTGACGTTCACCTGCTTTTTCTCCAGCGCCCGACGAGCGAGGTCGTCACGACCCTCCTGTAGGGCGGCCCGGGCCTGCGTGTCGTGTTTCTCGACGTTCGAGCGCAACCGGTTTCGGTGTATCTCTAGGCGTTTCTTCTGGGTCGTCACGTCGGCGATACCGCGGGTTACGTCCTGCAGTTCGTCCCGCATCTGTTCGTAGGAGTAGTCCAGTTCCGCAACCGGGTCCGAGGTTCGGTTTAGCAGGGCGTTGAGTTTGGCGCGGATCGCAAACGCGAACCGTCGGAGGAGGCTCATCGGCCCTGTTCTGGCCGCTGGGTAACTCGAAGCGATTCCGACTGCGGCTCGGTCATACTAGAAAGCATGTCCTCTCGTATGGCTGACACGGTTATAATAACAGGGTGTTACTCGATTTAATCCGGATTTAATCGACTAAAACGACGGAAACGCGCGGCTATTCGAGCTTACCGTCTGGCTACTTGATGGGGTGCCGGGAGCAACGAACAAGTGACGATGACACGAACCCTACTGCGCACGGTCGGCACGCTGCTGCTCGCGCTGACACTCCTCACCGGTGCGGCTGCGGCCGCACCCGCGGTGGACACCGACGACGCGACGAACGCCGTCGGCCCGCCCGGCGGCCTCCCGGACCAGGTCCCGGATTTCGTCACGACAATCCTCGAACTTATTCAGGAGTTCCTGACCGGCGGGACCGACGGCAGTCTGGGACCGGGCGTGAGTGACGCGGCGGGCGAGGCCGGTGGCTAAGATGAACGGGAAGCTACTCGCCGTCGGCGGCGTCGCGGTGCTCCTGCTCGCCGGTGTCGGCGGGGCGTTCGTCGCTGGCCTCGGTCCGTTCCAGGCGGAAAGCAGCGGCGAGGACATCTCCGAGTTCCCGACGGAGACCGCCCCCGACGATACCGCCACCGCGGACGACGGGAGCGACGCTGACGGCGGCGCAGCCAGCACGCCGCCGTTCGCGTTCACTGTCGACGCCATCGAGGAATGCGGCCGGACCTGCCGCGACGTGACCTCCACCCTGACGAATCAGCAAAACAGCACGGCGGAGGATATCACCGTCTACACGCGGATTTACGCCGGGAACACCACCGACGGCGGTGACGTAGTCTGGGAGGGGTCCGAAGGTGTCGGAACACTCGAAGCGGAGGAGTCCTACACTACGACCCGGCGCGTCGACCTGTCGTTCGGTGACGCCTACGCCATCGAACGGGCGGACGGCTGGATAACTGTCCGGACGACCGTCGAGACTGCCGACCGGTCCGTCACGCTCAGCGACCAGCGGAAGGTCGCCTGACGGGACACGCCGGCCTGCTACGAACGACTGCGCGTCTGAACGTTTTTATGCCGGAGCGCACCTATCCCCGGTACGATGACTACGACCGGCCCCGTTCCAGCGCTCGCCGACCGCGCGGCCGCCTGCGCCGACCGACTCCGGGCGGCCGACCGCGTGTTGCTGGCCTCTCACATCGACGCCGACGGGCTGACCAGCGCCGCCATCGCCACCGCGGCGCTGTCGCGGGCCGGCATCCCCGTCGAAACCGTGTTCAAGAAGCAACTCGACACCGCCGAAATCGGGAGCATCGCGGCCCGCGAGTACGATACCGTCCTGTTCACTGACTTCGGGTCCGGCCAGCTCGATGTCATCTCCGAACACGTCGCCGCGGGCGATTTCGAGGCAATCATCGCCGACCATCACCAGCCGTCAGACCCGGATGACTGCCACCCCGACGCGGTCGTCGGCACCGACGGCTACGCCGACTTCGAGACGCATCTCAATCCGCTGCTCGAAGGCATCAACGGGGCGTCGGAGCTCTCGGGTGCGGGTGCGGCGTACGTTCTCGCCCGCGCGCTCTCGACCGGAGAGACGGACAACCGAGACCTCGCCGCGCTGGCGGTCGTCGGCGCGGTCGGGGATATGCAGGCCGTCGGCGGCGAACTCGTCGGGGCCAACGCCGGCCTCGTCGAGGAGGGCATCGCCGCCGATGTGTTGGAGGAGGGTACCGACCTTTCGCTGTACGGCAAACAGACCCGGCCGCTGCCGAAACTGCTCGAGTACGCCACGGAAGTTCCGATTCCAGGAATCTCAAACGATCAGGCCGGCGCGACCCGGTTCCTCGAAGGTCTCGGGCTTGACCTGAAAGCCGATGGAGACTGGCGGACGTGGGCGGACCTCTCCGACGACGAGCGCCAGACCGTCGCCAGCGGGCTGGTCCAGCGTGCTGTCGAGCGCGGTGTCCCGGCGGACAAGATAGAGACGCTCATCGGGACGACCTACACCCTGACTGCGGAACCGCGTGGGACGGAACTCCGGGATGCGAGCGAGTTTTCGACGCTGTTGAACGCCACAGCCCGTTACGAGCGGGCGGACGTGGGACTGGCAGTGTGTCTCGGCGAGCGTGACGCACCGCTGGAGCGCGCGCGAACGCTGTTGTCGAACCACCGCCGGAACCTCTCGGAGGGACTCACGCTCGTCAAGGAACGCGGCGTCACCCAGGCCGGGACCGTCCAGTGGTTCGACGCCGGCGACGCCATCCGCGAGACCATCGTCGGCATCGTCGCCGGGATGGCGCTGGGGACCGACGGCGTCGACTCGGATAAGCCCATCATCGCGTTCGCCAGCACCGACGAGGACGAGACGAAGGTGTCCTCGCGGGCGACCGGGCCGCTGGTCGGCCGGGGCGTGGACCTCTCGGTCGTGATGCGCGAGGCCGCCCAGTCCGTCGGCGGCGACGGCGGCGGCCACGACATCGCGGCGGGCGCGACTATCCCGACCGGCGAGGAATCGGCGTTCATCGAGGCGGCCGACGAGATTATCAGCGAGCAACTATCGTAGCCGAAACGTAGCAAACGGAGCGGCAGGCCGACCGTCGACACTGACGGCCAGTATCAGCAATAAAAGCTATACGTCCGCTTCTCCGAACACCCCACGATGGACTCTCGGGGCCTGTTCGATATCGCACTCGTCGTCGTCGCCGGCCTGTTGGCCTACACTGAGACGTTCGGCTTCGCGAACCCGCGGACGACGCTGGAAGAGATCATCGCGGCGATTGCCGGCTTGGACATCCGCGTCTTTCTCGTCCTGGGTGGCATCTTCGGTATCTGCTTCGTCGCGTACCTCACCATGTACCTCCCACAGAAGGACGCACGCACGATACAACGGTGAACATCGGGTCATCTTTATCCCCAGCCCCGTAGCATTCTGGCAATGACAGAGTTCGATCCCGAGAAGTTCGAAGACAAGTACGCGAACTACTTCCCGGAACTGCAGAAGGCGTACAAGAACGCGTTCGAGCGGATGAACGACACCTACGACTCCGAACTGGTCCACGCCATCGACCAGCAGATCCTCAACGAGTCCGAGCCGTTCTACGAGGACGGCGAGTTCAGTGTCGAACTGCCAGAGAACCCGACCGAGCGGCTCTCGGCGGTCATCGTCGACGACGAGAAACTCGACGCTGTGCTCTCCGAATACATCGACGAGATCGAGCGCGAACTGCGCCGCGTGTTCGATCTCGACGACTGACTGCGCCCGCCGCAGTCCGGCAGCCGTTATTTCGCGACCCTGCTCTGCCAGTCTACTTGCCGAAAGCGCGTAGTGATGCCCTACTCGTCGGGCGTCGAAGTCTCGGTTGGTTCAGATGTCGGGGTTGAATCCGGTTCAGGTGCCGGTTCCGGTGTGGGTGCTGGTACGTCGCCACCGCTTGTGCCGGCACCGGGAAGCGCGCCGCCGGGTCTGGAGCCGCCGGAATCGGCGGTCTGTGGTGCGTCTGCAGGCGATTTCTCGCCTGTAACGAGGAAATCGAGCAGGTTACCGACCAGTCGCTCGTTATCGGCCCGGTAGAGGAATTCCTGGGTGAGGACGTTCGTGTCCCCGACAGCGACGACGTTCCCCGAGCGGGCGACGACGCCGTACGTGTCCTGTCGCCGGGTCTGTGAGAGCGTTGTCTGTTCCGTCGCAGTGACGACGGCGTCGCCGCCTTCGACGGGGACGGCGGCGTAGAAGACCGCCCGGTCGACACCCTCCGTGAGTGCCGTGTCGCTCGTCGGCGTCGCGTAGACGTTCCGGTAGTTGGTGTCGTACTCGTGCATGTTGTACAGGTAGCCGTTACCGTACGCGAGGCCGTACTGGCTCGCCAGTGGGGCCATCGGCTTGGTCACGCTGTCCGAGGCGACCGGCCTGAGAAGTCCCAGTCCGGCGGGGCTCGCCTGCGACGGCTCGTTCAGCAGGAGCACGCGACCGCCGGCGTCGCTGAACGCGGCCAGGCCGTTCAGTTCGCTCTCGGTGTAGCGTTGCTCCGCGCCGAGGACGACGAGGGCGTCAGCCGAACGGAGTGATTCGTTGAGCGGGCGACCGTTCTGCCGCTCACCGACGTGGTAGCGCACCCTCGCACCGTTTTCGGTCAGGGTCGACACGAGCGGCGTGAGCGCTTCGCGGTCGATATCTCCGGCGTGGGCGACGTCGACCACGACGACCTTCCCGGAGGCGTCGGCCGACATCGAGAGGTCGCCGCTCTCGTCTGCTGGGGTCGCGACGGCCTCGTCGCTGTTGAACGATGCGGCGTTCAGCTGGGCTACGTCGGGGGCTGACTGACTACCGCCTCCCATCGCCGCAGTTCCGACGACGACTGCGAGGACGACTACAGCGATGAAAAAGCCGACACGGGCGACCGTACCTGTATCCGCCATTTCAGGCACCTCCCTGTGCGCTGCTGTTGTAGATGACCTGCTGGTTCTCCGGCGCGCCGTATATCATGAGGAAGTGGACTGAATCGACACCGCGGAACGTGTACGGCGCGCTTTCGGCGGCGACGGTGGTGTTCCCGCCGGCGCCACTCCCGCCACTGAGGAGGAGCAGTCCCTGCGGGTCCGCGGGGTTGTGGTACACGACCTGGTACTCCGAGAGATCGGCGGCTTCAGCCGCGCCGGCTATCGCGGCTTCGAGTCCGCCGACTTCATCGGCGTAGCCGGTCTGGACCGCGCGGCCGCCCTGATAGGCCGATGCTTCCGCGACAGTCTCGCGAGATACCTCAAGCCTGTCACCGCGCTCGGTCATGACCGCACCGACGAAGGACCGTTTCATCGATTCGAGGCTTGCGAAGTACTCGTCGCGCGTCATGCCCCGATGGGCCTTGTCGGGCCCGGTTGTGGCGGAGGAACTCAGGCCGTCGGTCGGCGCGGTTCCGATGACGCCGACGTGGCCGACGATACTGGCCGGCGTCACGTAGATGCGGTCGCTCGGGACCGCGGTGTAGTACGCGCCGGAGGCGGCGTACTGGCTGACGCTCGTGTATACCGGCTTCTCCGCTGAGAGCCGCTTGACGGCCAGATACATCGACTCGCTGGAGGCTGCGCTGCCGCCGGGGCTCGACACCCGGAGAACGACCGCCTCCACCGATTCGTTGCTGCGAAGTTCGCGGAGCTTCTGTATCGTCTCCTGTGAGCTAGAGCCGGAAATCGTTTCGTCGATGTTCACCACAGCGACGTACTGTTCGTCGCCCTCGGCGACCGACGCCGCGTACGGTACGACGGCGGCACCGATGAGAACCGCGATCACCGCAAGTACCGTGTACGACTGGAGGGCTGTTGCGACCCGTCTATCGATTGGGTTGTTCATGCGACAACACCGATTCGCTGACACGTCGTACTAATAAAGACACAGTCCGAACTGCTGGCTCAGAAGTCGCCGTGACGGAACCACATGAGAAGTTTCCTTACTATCGACCTGTAACCGGCATCTATGGACCAACGCAAGCCTCCAGCCACCGAAGAGGGCTGGTACGCGCTGCACGACTGCCGGAGCATCGACTGGGACGCCTGGCGCGAGGCCCCCCAGCGAGTCCGCGACCGTGCGCTCTCGGAGGGTATCGGCTTCCTCGATGCGTACGAAGCCGTCGAAGACGCCGAGGAGGGCCAGACGGCAGTGTACACCGTCATGGGTCACAAGGCTGACATCATGATCCTCCACCTGCGGCCGACGATGGGCGACCTCGACGCCGCCGAACGGCACTTCGAGCAGACGGAGTTCGCCGCCTTCACCGAGCGGGAGTTCTCCTACGTCTCCGTGACGGAGGCCTCGGGCTACACCGAGAAGTCCCGTGAGTACTTCGAGGGCGAGGTCGACGACGACTCCGGGCTGGCCCAGTACATCCAGGCCCGGCTCCACCCCGATGTGCCCGACGACGAGTTCGTCTGCTTCTACCCGATGAGCAAGCGCCGCCAGCCCGACCAGAACTGGTACGACACGTCCTTCGAGGAGCGGGCGGCCCACATCAAACGCCACGGCGATATCGGCCGCACCTACGGCGGCGACGTGAACCAGATGATCGCCGGCTCCATCGGCTTCGACGACTGGGAGTGGGGCATCACGCTCTGGAGCGACGACATGCGCCACATCAAGGAGCTGCTGACCGAGATGCGCTTTGACCCCTCGACCTCGCAGTTCGCCGAGTTCGGCCCGTTCTACGTCGGCCGGCGCTTCGACCCCTCCGAGTTGCCGGCCGTCCTGGCCGGCCAGCGGGTGCCGACCGACGACGAGTCGGTTCCGGAGACGCCGGCGGACGTTGCGGAACACGAGCACGCTCCGACTGATGCCGGCGCGAGCCACAGCCACGCAGAAGAGCCGACAGCGAGCGACGCACAGGCCGGGGCACACGCCGGCGGGGACACCGATAGTCACGGCGGTGCCCACCCCGGCAGCGCCAGCGAGGGTGACCATCCGCATTCGGAGGAGTCCTCCGACGGGGATGACTCGGGATCGTCGAGCAGTTCGGGCGGCCGGCCGGACGTCTCGGCCGATTTCGAGGAGGTCGACGACGCCGCACAGCGGCTCGGTCGGCTGGGACTGCACGAAGGTGAGGCGTACGACGCCGGGGACTACGCGCTGGTGTTCCACTCCTCGGCGGATGCGGAGGACATCGTCGACGACGTGTCCGACCTCGAGAGCAGTTTCGACCACTACGACCGCCACGTCCAGACGGCCGTGCGCGCCGACAGCGGCCAGACCTACGTCGTCAGCATCTGGACGGCGAAAGACGCCGCCGAGACGGCGGCCGGGTTCCTGTCCGATATCGACGGCGTCGAGGAGCAACTCGGCGGCCCGCTCGGCGAGGGTGCCGAGAGTAGCGAAACCGAGGACGGCAGTGAGGCCCAGACCGCCGAGTCGTCGCAGTCGATCCGCGAGACGCTCGAATCGGCGGGCGTCTACGCCGGGCAACCGCACGGCGAGGACGTGTACGCGCTGGTCGTGTACTCCGAAGCCGACGCGGAGACGCTCGACGAGGAGGTCGCGGACCTCCGGAGCGCGTTCGACCGCTACGACACCCACGTCCAGACGACGGTGTACGGCGACACCGACGGCGATGTCTCGGCTGTCGCGTCGTTGTGGGACACCGAGGACGCCGCCCAGACCGCCAGCGACTACCTCACCGACCTGCCCGGCGTCGTCGGCCGCCACGGCGAGGGCGACGGGTTCGGGACGATGGGGATGTTCTACACGGTCAAGCCCGAGTACCACGAGGACTTCGTCGAGAAGTTCGACACTGTCGGCGGCCTGCTCGAAGAGATGGACGGCCACCGCGAGACCTCGCTGCTGTTCAACCACGACGACGAGAACGACATGTTCATCGCGAGCCAGTGGGACTCACAGGAGGACGCGATGGCGTTCTTCCGTTCGGACGACTTCTCAGAGACGGTCGACTGGGGTCGCGACGTGCTGGCCGACCGACCGCGGCACGTGTTCCTGGCCTGAATCACAGGCCATCAGTCAGCCCACTTCTCCGCTAGCGACCGGCGACGAACCGGAGCCGCCGGTAGTCGGCCACCCAGGTGTCCCCGTCGAACAGCGTCGGCCGGAGCCGGTCCTCGACGGCGGACAGAACGGCGTTTCGCTCGTCGTCCTCGACATCGGCGAAGAACTCGTCGCCGAACATTCCGATCCAGTTCCGGAGCCCGTCCTCGCCGCCGTCGAGCGGCGTCGGCCGGTCGAACAGCCGCGAGAACCGCAGTTCGAGCCCGTGTGATTCGACCCGCGGCGCGTACTCGCCGATACTCGGGAAGTACCAGGGATGGTCGACCTCGTAGCCGCGAGCGTCGAGTTCGGCGACGAGCGCGTCGGTTATCGCCGCCACGTTGCCAGCTCCACCGAACTCCGCGACGAACCGCCCGGTCTCGGTCAGCGCGTCGGCGACCGTCGACAGCACCGCGTCGTGGTCGTCACCGGGAATCCAGTGCAGTGCCGCGTTCGAGAACACCGCGTCGAACGGCCTGTCGGCGGTGTATGACCGAACGTCCGCCTGCTCGAACGTGAGGTCCGGATAGGCGTCCCGGGCCTGGGCGACCATCTCCGCCGACGCGTCGATGCCGACCACTTCGGCTCCGCTGTCAGCGATCTCCGCCGTCAGGTGGCCCGTGCCACAGCCGACATCCAGCACCCGCTCGCCCGGTTGGGGGTCCAGCAGGTCGACGACCGACTGGCCGTGTTCGTGGACGAACCCATGCCGGTCGTCGTAGTCGTCAGGATCCCAGTCGTTGCCTGGCATAGGCCGAGTGACGTGTGACGTAGTATAAAAAGAATACTGACGGTGTGTGTGCCCGTTTCAGTCGTCGTCTTCAGTCGTCGTCCGGTCGATGTCCTTCTCGCCGAAGTAGATCTCCGCCCCGTCCTGTGCCACCTTCTCGGCGAGGACGGCGCATTTCACCCGCATCGGCGAGATATCGACGCCGAGCATCTCTGTGATGTCGTCGCGGTCCATCGCTTCCAGGTCCTCGACCGCCATCCCCGCCAACTCCTGTGAGAGCATCGACGCGGAGGCCTGGGAGATGGCGCAGCCGTCGCCCTGGAAGGCGACCTGCTCGATTGTCTCCTCGCTCTCGTCGAGGACGACGTCCATCCGTATCTCGTCGCCGCACATCGGGTTCTCGCCGATGTGGGTAAACGTCGGCTCCTCGATCTCCCCGTAGTTCCGGGGGTTCTTGTAGTGATCGAGGATCTGCTGCCGGTACATGTCCGAGCCACCGATACCCATAATTAAACTACGATACGGCTGTCAATCGGAAAAGGCTTCCGAGCCACCTTTTTTTTCATCGTCGGGTCGCCGAAGGCGACCACTCTCTGCTCACGGCGATTTTGTCGCCGTTCGCATGGTCAGCGGGACCGTCGGTCCCGCTCGACTCGAAAAACGTGGGCGAAAAAGGCCGGACGCTCACTTTGTTCGCGTCCGGGGAAACCGCGCGCCGATGGCGCGCGGTAGAGGTTGACTACGCGAACAACTGCCGGGCGTCGTCGATAGCCGAAACGAGCTTGTCCACCTCTTCCCGCGTGTTGTAGACGTAGAAGGAAGCACGTGCAGACGCCGGGACGCCCATCTTGTCGTGTAGGGGCTGGGTGCAGTGGTCGCCGGCGCGGATGGCGACGGCAGAGTCGTTGAGGATCGAGGAGAGGTCGTGGGCGTGGACCGAATCGAGGTTGAACGCGACCAGGCCACCCCGTTCCGTTCCCGCGGCCGGGCCGTACGTCTCCACGTCGCCCTCGTCCCGCAGTTGTTCCAGCGCGTACTGGGCGAGCTGCTCCTCGTGGCGCTGGATTCGTTCCATGCCGATATCGTCGAGGTAGTCACAGGCCTCCGCCAGCGCGATGCCCTGGCAGATGACCGGGGTGCCGGCCTCGAACTTCCAGGGGAGGTCGTTCCAGGTGGCGTCCTCGAAGGTGACCTTCTTGATCATCTCGCCGCCGTAGAGGTACGGCTCCATCTCCTCCAGCAGGTGCTTTTTGCCGTAGAGGACGCCGATACCGGTCGGACCGGCCATCTTGTGTCCCGAGAAGGCCAGGAAGTCGGCGTCGATAGCCTCTACGTCGACCGGGCGGTTCGGGACCGACTGGGCCCCGTCGACGAAGATGTAGGCGTCGTGGTCGTGAGCGATGTCAGCCAGCTCCGAGACGGGATTGACCGTCCCGAGCGTGTTCGAGACGTGGACGACGCTGACCATCGCCGTGTCGTCGGTGATGACCTCGCGGGCGTGGTCCATATCGAGCGTGCCGTCCTCCTGGACGCTGATGTAGCGACAGGTCGCGCCGGTCTTCTTGGCGATCTGCTGCCAAGTGACCAGCGAGGCGTGGTGTTCCATCTCGGTGAGCACGACCTCGTCTTCGGGGCCGAGTTCGTTCAGGCCCCAGGCGTAGGCCACGAGGTTCTCGCTCTCCGTGGTGTTCTTGGTGAAGATGATCTCCTCGCGCTCGCCCGACGCGCCGATGAACTCGGCGACGCGGTCGTGGGCGTCCTCGTAGGCGACGCTGGCCTCCTGGCTCAGCTGGTGGAGGCCGCGGTGGACGTTGGCGTTGGTCGTCCGGTAGTAGTCGGCGATGGTCTCGACGACCGGCTCGGGCGTCTGCGTTGTGGCCGCGTTGTCGAGGTACACCACCTGCTCGCCGTCGAATTCGCGCTGGAGGATGGGGAAGTCCTCACGGATACGCTCCACGTCCAGTAGTTCAGATTCAGCGTGTCCCATTACCTCTATACAGGGACTCGACAGGCAACATTCCTTCGGTTCACCTAGAACTCCGCCGGGTGCCCGGCCTATCCCGATTCGGACTCGGCGGCCACCGCGTGCTGTTCCCGGTAGGTCTCCAGCCGGTAGTTGTCCCAGACGAGGTCACAGAGGACGTGGGCATACAGGACGAGAGCGGTAAACAGCGCCAGCGGCTCGGAGACGGGCCAGAGGCCGAACACGGCCGCGCCACCGATGAGGTGGTGGCTGAGGAGCCGCTGGAGCGGCCAGAGGTCCTGCGGGGCGAATATCTCGTCCTGGCCGCCGACGACGAGTCGCGGGTTTCGGAGAACGCGCCGGAACGCGGCCCAGTCGCCGGTCTCCAGTCGGGCCACGGCGAAGTGATCGACGTCGATGGCGACGCCGACGGCGACCGCGTAACCGACGGCAGCCCACCAGGGGAGCGGGACCGGCAGGACGGTCAGGCCAGCGGCCCCGACGGCTACGGAGGCGAGCGCGTGCTCTCGGGAGTACATACGCGTCCCTCTCGATGGGCGCACGCAAAGACTGTCGGGGTCGGCTTTCGGCAGCGACCGCAGTTACATCCAGAGCAGTTGCGCGTGGCGCGTCTCGCCGATGTCGAGGACGTTCTCCTCGTCGACGAAGCCGTGCTCGACGGCGACGCTGACGGCGTCGTCGCCGACGATATTGGCGACGGAACAGCGGGCGAGGCTGTCGACGATTTCGTCTTCGGTGGCCGATTCGCCGCCGTAGAACTCCTCGTTGACGGTGAGTGACACGGGGCCGTTCTCGAACGTTTCGCCCATGATGTCGGGATCACAGACCGAGACGAGCAACCCCTCGTCGGTGTCGCGTTCGTTGAGTATCATTCCAGCAGTTGCTGTTCGGCCTCCTCGCGCATCTCGTCGACTTCCTCAGCCAGTTCCTCGGCGCGGTCGAACTCGCCGACCTCTTCGAGGGCGCGGGCCTTCTCTTCGAGCACGTCGGCGTTCCGGAAGCCCAGCCGGACCGCGTTGTCGAACGCGTCGATGGCCTCATCAGCCAGTCCGCGTTCGAGCAGGAAGAAGCCGCGGTTGTACCAGCCTTCACCGAATCGGGGGTCGATCTCGACGGCGCGCTCGGCGTGTTCCAGTGCCTGCTCGGAGCGGCCGGACTTCCACAGCGCGTACGCGAGGTTCGTCTCCGCCGTGGCGGCGTGATCGGACTCCTCGTCGAAATTGAGGGCTTCCTTGTACGCGCCGATGGCGGCGTCCCACTCCTCGAGTTCCGCGTGGGCCGCGCCCTTGTTCGTCCAGGCCTCTTGGAGAAGACGCTCCTCCTCCGTGTGCTGGGCAACGCGCTCGAAGGTTTCGGCGGCCTGTTCGTGGCGGTTGATGTGCATATACTCCAGGCCGACATCGAGTAGCTCCTCCGGTTCGACGGAGTCAGAGGAGATGTTCCGCTGGTCTAGCAGGTCGGTGACGACACGCGAGTCGACGGGGTCGACCTTGTCCGGGTCTACCTCGAACTCCGGCGGTTCGAGGTCGAACCCCTCGTACGGCTCGTCGAACCCTTGCCCTTCGGAGAAGGAGTGATCGTCGTCGTGGTCTGTCATACCTCCTGATTGACGGCCAATCCGGTTAAGGCCTACGTCCACGGCTCGCCAGGATTTAGGTGGCAAGCGACCGGATTCTCGGATATGCGGGACCCACTGGCAGTGGACGTATTGCTCGTCTTCTTCGGGGGTGTATTTGCGGTCGTTGGCTGGGCCGCTATCATCTCGAACGAGGCCCCGCTGTCACTGCCCGCCGCTGGAGCGGGCGTTGCAGGAACGGTTGTTCTGGCGGTTCTCGTCGGACGCTACTTCGCGCAGCTATCGGCGCTCTGGCGCTGGGTGCCCAGTCCGGCGGAGACGCCCCGGGAACGAGCACAGGTGGGTCTCCTGATTGTGGCGGCCCTCCTCGCCCGGCTATCCCTCGGTCTACTTCCTGACACCGCCATCCCCGCTCTCTTCGGTGCCGCGGTCGCAATGGTCGCTCTGGGACTCGGACATAGTCTCTGGCGGTGGTATGCATCCCCGGACCACGGCAGCCACTGACCGCCGTCGTAGCTTTCTTGCGGATCTGACTGGAATCGCTAGCTATGACCAAACGCCTGTTCGTCAGCGTCGACCTGGACGGGCTCGAAGACGCTATCGAGAGCCTACAGAAGCGCTTCGACGGCGTCTCGGGGCTTCGGCTGACCGACCCCGAACAGGCCCACGTCACGCTGAAGTTCCTCGGCGACACCGAGCCCAACCGGGTTGATGACATCGTCACCGCTCTCGAAGCAGCGGTCGAGGACAGCGGCGTCGAGCCGTTCGAAGCCGAGTTCGGCGGTCTCGGCGTGTTCCCATCGCTATCCTACATCAGCGTCGTCTGGATTGGCGTCCGCGACGGCGAGGGCGGTGCGGAACTGACTGCGTTGCACGAAGCCGTCGAAGACAGGACCGTTGCGATGGGATTCGACCCGGAAGACCACGAGTTCACGCCGCACGCGACCATCGCCAGGATGGACCACGCCGGCGGCAAAGAGACGGTACAGAACGCCGTCGAGAACGACGACCCTGACGTGGGACGCCTGCGGGTCGAGGAAATCCGGCTAAAGGAGAGTGAACTGGGACCTGACGGCCCGACGTACCGGACCGTGGAATCGGTGTCGTTGTGAGCGTATCCGGCTCCTAACGGTCCTAACCAGGGCGCGGCGACGTGCTGGGAGGGTGCCCCGCCACAGCCAGCGGTTGCCGTCGGTGTGAGATTCACACGAACAGTGTTGGTGGGTAAGTACTATGACATATTTTGTATGAAGAGAGGCGCGACGTAGTCGGTACTGTCGTAGAAATAGTCGTTATCCGCACTGTAGCTGTCAATTTGAAGCACTGCTGACTATTTGGATTGTACTGCCGGGCTGTTTAGGCCGGCCAAAACAAATCAGGTTAGTGACAATTTTTATCGGGCTGAGCAGCGTAGTACCGATATGGTCGCCGTCGAGAACGTTGCTTTCGTGTTCGTCGCGGGGTTGCTCACGGCGCTCGCCACCGGCCTCGGTGCGATCCCGTTCTTTCTCGTCGATGAGTTCTCCGACCGATGGAACGTCCTGCTGTGGGGGCTGGCCTCGGGAATCATGGTCGCCGCCTCCCTGTTCGGACTCGTCCGTGAGGGGCTGGCCTACGGATCGCCGGTGCTGATGGTTCCCGGTATTTTGGCCGGGGTCGGGCTCGTCGCCGTAGCACACGAACTGTTGGACGATTTCGACCACTCCCCGGAGCAGTTCGAGCAGGCTGATTTCACCAAGCTCCTGTTGATTCTGGGCATTCTGACTGTGCATAGCTTCCCCGAAGGTGTCGCTGTCGGCGTCTCCTTCGCGGAACTCGGGCTGGAATCGGCCACGCCCGAATCCGCCGTGGGTATCGTCGGCGTCTCCGTCCCGCTGCTGGCGGTGTTCATGACGGTCGCTATTTCCATCCACAATATCCCGGAGGGGACTGCCATCGCTATCCCGCTCCGTTCGCTGGGTGTCAGCGAGTGGAAGATGGTCTGGTGGGCGGTGTTCTCCTCGCTGCCACAGCCGGTCGGGGCCGTTATCGCGTACTACTTCGTCACGCTGGCGAAGGCGTTCCTTCCGTTCGGCTTCGGCTTCGCCGCCGGAGCGATGGTGTATCTCGTGCTCACGGAGTTCGTCCCCGAAGCGCTGGAGTACGGGGACGGCTTGCCGGGTGGGGGCAAACGCGAACTAACCGCCGGCGTCGTTGTCGGAGTGCTGGCGATGGTGCCGCTGGCGTTCGTCTAGAAGGGGAGTTTCTTCCGGATGACCGTGAGATCGACGAAGGCCTTCAGCGGGTCATCGTAGTCGTCGACGCGGGTTTCCATCCGGTAGTTCGAGTGGTCGACGGCGAAAAAGTACGGCCCGGGTTCGTCGAGTGACTCCCGTGCGCCGCCGTCGTCCGTTGACGCTTCGTAGATATCTGACCCCTCGGGCTGGACCGCTGTCTGGCTGAACTTGGGGTTCCCCGGCGGTGTCTCGTCGGGCTTTCGACCCTTGATGTACGTGTCGTACTGTTCGAACTGCTCGCGGTCAGTGAAAAAGTACACGTTGAACGGGATGTCCGCCTTGACGATGTACTGTAGCTCGCCGCCGGGGTCGGAGACGTCCGGGATCTCCTCCTTGATCCACGCTTCGTGCGGGTTGACCCTGACATCCTGTTTCACGCTGACGACGACCTCACCGCCACCGCCCATGCAACCAGAGCCGACGGCTGTCGCACTGACACCCATTGTCTGGAGCAATTTCCGGCGCTTCATCCATTGATAATCAGGGTTATTCGCTACTTAGTTCTACGTCCGCAGTTATAGCCGCTGATAACGGGCCGTGACCGGCTCGAAAAGGAAGGAATTTAAACCACGGCGCGGAACAAGCACCATACCATGGGTAAGAAATCGAAGGCTACGAAGAAGCGACTGGCCAAGCTCGACAACCAGAACAGTCGAGTCCCGGCCTGGGTCATGCTCAAGACGGACCGCGAGGTCCAGCGCAACCACAAACGACGCCACTGGCGGCGCAACGACACTGACGAATAATGAGCGCCAGTGACTTCGAGGAGCGTGTCGTCACCGTCCCGCTCCGAGACGCGCGAGCCGAACCGAACCACAGGCGCGCAGATAAGGCGATGATCCTCATCCGTGAGCACCTCGCCAAGCACTTCTCTGTCGACGAGGACGCCGTCCGCCTCGACCCCTCGATCAACGAGGCGGCCTGGGCTCGCGGTCGCGCCAACACGCCGAGCAAGATCCGTGTTCGCGCCGCCCGCTTCGAGGAAGAGGGCGAAGCCATCGTCGAAGCAGAGACCGCAGAGTAACGTTGCTCCGCGCGGCTTTCTCCGGGTCGTCGTACGTGGGTGTGTTCGCCCGTGCGACCGACGACTGTGTGCTGGTTCGCCCAGACTTAGACGAATCGCTGCTCGATGACCTGAGCGACGAACTCGACGTTCCGGCCGTGCCGACGACTGTCGGCCGCTCCGGGACCGTGGGCGCGCTCGCGACCGGCAACGAGAACGGGCTGGTCGTCTCCGAACGCGTCCGTGAGACCGAAATCGAACGGATTCAGGACGTCGTCGACGTGCCCGTGACGCGGTTGCCCGGCCGGATCAACGCCGCCGGCAACGTCGTCTGCTGTAACGACTACGGCGCGTACGTCCACCCCGACCTCTCCAGAGACGCCGTACAGGCAGTCAAAGACGGGCTGGACGTGCCTGTCGAACGCGGTGTCATCGCCGGTGTCACGACCGTCGGGACCGCCGCCGTCGCCACCAACAATGGCGTACTCTGCCATCCGAAGGCCACGGACGGCGAACTCGACGCCCTCGAGGAGGTCCTCGACGTGCCAGCTGACATCGGGACCATCAACTACGGTGGCCCGCTCGTCGGCTCCGGGCTGATCGCCAACGACAACGGCTACGTCTGTGGCTCGGACACCTCCGGGCCGGAACTGGGCCGTATCGACGCGGCGCTCGGCTACATCGACTGACGCGGTTTTTATTTCCCGCTCGCTCAGGACGGATGCTGGTGGCTGAGTTTCTCCGCCACCACGCCCGGAACGGGCAGTCCGCAGTCCCCACACGCCCAGGACCGACTGGTTCCGCCACGCTCCAGCGTCAGGTCCTGCCTGAATCGCAGAGTCGCGCCGCACTGGCACTGGTAGGTCGTCTCGCTCATAGCCGGCTGTACGTATTGTTCCGGCAAATCCGTCAGGGTCGGTGACCATGATACTCCGTGTCAAAGAATAATATGGTGTGTTCCCAACTAGCACGTATGGTCCAGCGAACCTCGCCCACGGAAGACCAGAACCGCCTCGTCTGCCGAAAGTGTGACTACTCGACAGGTGTGCTCCGGCCGTCCTGTCCCGAGTGTGGCGGCGATATGGTGTACGCTCCGGCGTCCGAGGAGTAGGCCCGCCGCTCGTTTTCCACCCGTGTGGCCGTATCAGTCGCTGGACAGGACGATCCATCTCGTGAATGAGACACACCCGGGACGGGCGGAAGGGGAAGATACTTCCCTGCCCTGCCCGCACCTGCGTGTATGAGCACGTACACTGTTCGCGGTAGTTTCCCGGCCCGAGACGGCCCACAGCAGTTCGAGAAGGAGGTCGACGCGCCAAACGAGAACGTCGCTGAGGAGCGCGTTTACAGCGACTTCGGCTCCCAGCACAACCTCAAGCGCACGCAGATCACGATCGAGGAGGTGGCAGCATGATGGGCGGTGGCGGCGGTGGCGGCGGCGGTCAGATGCAGCAGGTCGCACAGGAGATCGAGCAGATGGAGCAGGAAGTCGACGCTATCGACGAGGAGATCGAACGCCTCCGCGAGAAGCAGACTGACATCGACGAGGCCATCGAGGCCATCGAGACGCTTGACTCCGGCTCCACGGTGCAGGTCCCGCTCGGCGGCGACGCCTACATCCGCGCCACTATCGAGGATATCGACGAGGTCGTCGTCTCCCTCGGTGGCGGCTACTCCGCAGAGCGCGAGCAGGAAGGCGCTGTCAGCACGCTGGAAACGAAGAAGGAAACGCTGGACGACCACATCAGCGACCTGCAGGAAGAGAAGGCCGAAGTCGAGACCGAGATGGAGGAACTCGAACAGCAGGCCCAGCAGATGCAACAGCAGCAGATGCAGCAGATGATGCAACAGCAAGAGCAGGAAGACGAGTAAGGCCGCATGTTCGACGGACTGAAGGACAAACTCAGCGGGTTCACGAGTGACGTCGAAGAGGACGTCGACGAAGAGGCACTCGAAGCGGAGGACGAACCGGACGCCGACGAGGCAAACGGGGAAGCGCCTGCCGAACAGGCAGCCGACGCTGAGCCCGCAAAAGACTCACAGCCGTCCGAAGACGACACGCAGGCGGCGGCAGCGACGCCAGCAGCCACGGACGACCAGTCCGGCGCTGACTCTGAACCGCCAGTCGCGGACTCCGAGGCGATAGATGAGTCAGCCACGGCGTCGTCCACGGCAGTCGAAGACGTAGATGCAAGCCCCGCGGACGATTCACAGCCGGACGACACCGCGGAGACCGATGACGACTCGGTGTCCGACGCCGAGTCGGAGTCTGAAGACGACGATGGCGGCCGCGGCCTCGCCGCGAAGGCGAAGCTCATGGCGACCGGGAAGACGGTCATCGAGGAGGAGGACTTACAGAGCCACCTCGACGACCTCGAACTGGCGCTGCTGTCGAGCGACGTGGAGATGAGCGTCGCCAACGAGATCCTCGACGGCGTCAAGGAGAACCTCACAGGCCAGACCCGCCGACGGCTCTCCAGCACGGGGAACCTCGTCCGGGACGCGCTCCGGGAGTCGCTGTACGACGTCATCAACGTCGGCCAGTTCGACTTCGACGAGCGCGTCCAGCAGGCCGACAAGCCCGTCACCATCGTGTTCACCGGGGTCAACGGCGTCGGAAAGACGACCTCGATTGCGAAACTCGCCCAATACTTCGAGGAACGAGGGCTCTCGACGGTACTCGCCAACGGCGACACCTACCGCGCCGGCGCGAACGAGCAACTCGAAAAGCACGCCGAGAACCTCGACAAGAAGATCATCACCCACGAGCAGGGGTCGGACCCGACGGCGGTCATCTACGACGCCGTCGAGTACGCCAAGGCCAACGACATCGACGTGGTGCTTGGCGACACGGCCGGCCGACTCCACACCTCGGACGACCTGATGGCCCAGCTGGAGAAGATCGACCGCAATATCGACCCGGACATGACGCTGTTCGTGGACGAGGCGGTCGCGGGCCAGGACGCCGTCAACCGGGCACGCGAGTTCAACGACGCGGCCGAGATCGACGGGGCGATCCTGACGAAAGCCGACGCCGACCCGCAGGGCGGCGCGGCAATCTCCGTCGCGCACGTCACCGGCAAGCCGATCCTCTTCCTGGGGACCGGCCAGGACTACGACGACCTCGAACCGTTCGACCCCGAGGAAATCGTCGACAGCCTCATCGGCGAGTAGGCCTCCGGACTTCGCGGTCATTTTTGCCGCTACCTAGTAGCTGTGAGCGGTAACTGCCGACCCTGATTGTGTGGAACCCATAGAGTCCGGGCCGTCGCGCCGGGACAGCCCTGTTCATAATGAGGCAATTGTTACCACCTCAGGGGAGGTGTGGTCGTTTTCGCCGGCAGGGGCGCGTTGAAGACGCTCGTTATTCATTATCAATCCACACAGTATTGTGGTGTGATAGTAATGAACACAGTTGAACGCTGGAAACAGGAGAAGCATCCGCTGGACGTTATCGAAGACGTTGCGCAGTATGCGGCCGAGGAGTTGAGTTTCGAGGAGATTGAGGACCGGGCCGACGACGGCGAGTGGGAGCGACTGAAGTGGGCCGGGCTGTACGCCCATGGTCGCCAGGACGGCTACTTCATGATGCGGACCAAAGTCCCCGGCGGCTATCTCTCGCCCGAGCAGGCCGAAGTCATCGGCGAGGTGGCCGACGAGTACGCCACCGCGCCTGAGGAGTACGGCGGTGAGGAACAGAACGATATCTGGGGTGACGCGTTCCTCGATATCACGACCCGCCAGGACGTCCAGATGCACTGGATCGAAATCGAGGACGTGCCCGAAATCTGGCAGCGCTACGACGAGGTCGGTCTGACGACGGTCCAGGGCTGTGGCGACTCGGCGCGGAACGTGCTTGGCTGTCCCGCCGCTGGGCTGGACGATCACGAGTGCTTCGACGCCCAGCCCGTCGTCGACGCCATCTCGGAGTTTTTCACGAAAAACCGGGAGTACGCGAACCTCCCGCGGAAATTCAAAATGACGATCACCGGCTGCCGGCAGGACTGCGCGCAGTCCCAGATCAACGACGTGGGACTGACGCCGGCCCGCCGCGAAATCGATGGCGAGCAGTACTACGGCTTCCACGTCAGAGTGGGCGGGGGCCTTTCGGACGGGCCACGGATGGCCTCGGACCTGGACGTGTTCGTCCCGCCGGCGGACGCCGTCGAGTTCTGCCGGGCCGTCGCCCAGACCTTCAAGGAACTGGGCGACCGCACCAACCGCGGCGTCTGCCGGATGCGCTATCTCGTCCAGCAGATGGGCGCCGAGACGTTCGAGGAGGCGGTCCGGGACCGCTGTACGGTCGATCTGCCGACCCAGGGGACCGACTGCTCGGAAGGGTACCGCGGCGACCACGTCGGCATCCACGACCAGCGTGTGGACGGCCTGAAGTACGTCGGCTTCAACGTCATCGCCGGCCGGATGGGCGGCGACGAGTTCCGGCGAGCGGCCCACGCCGCACGGGAGTACGGCACGGAGGACGCATCGGTCAGACTGGCGACCGACCAGAACTTCCTCATCACGCACGTTCCCGAGCGAAACATCGGCAATTTGCTGAATACGCCCTTTGCCCGGAAGTACCAGCCCGACCCCGGCCCGTTCTCGCGGGGTGCGGTCGGCTGCACCGGCTCGGAGTTCTGCAACTACGGCATCATCGAGACGAAAAACCGCGTCCGCCGCTGGGCGAAGGCCCTGGACCGCCGGATCGACGTGCCTGACGAGATAGACGTGGTCCGGATGCACATGTCCGGCTGCTCGGCCTCCTGCGCGCAGCCGCAGATCGCTGACATCGGCTTCCGCGGCGAGACGGTGCAGGTCGACGACCCCGAGGGAACCACCAACGAAGAGGGCGACAATATCATCGAAGGGATGGACTTTGGCCTCGGCGGGAGCCTCGGCGCGGACAACGAGTTCCTGGATTGGGTCGAACACGCCGTCCCGGCGGACGCCGTCATTCCGGCGCTGGAAGAACTGTTCGAGGCCTATGCCGACGAGCGAACGGACGGCGAGCGGTTCTACGAGTGGTGCCGCCGCGTTGACAACGACCGGCTTCGCTCGGTGATGCGGCGGGCCGACGCCAACGTCGACGGCGGCGTCGCACACGGTGACGGCGGCGGCCGCGGGGAGGTGGCCGACGATGACTGACCGGCGCTACCGGCGGCAGGTCGCGCCGGCCGACGCCGCGCCCGAACTCCTGGACCACGAGCGACGGGACGCTCGCCCGTGCCACGATGACCCACCGCTGGTGACTGACGGTGGCCGACCGATGCCCGGCGTCCCGAGTGACGGTCAAGACGACGCCTGTGGCTGCGGGAGCGATTGCGGGTGTAGCGGGGGCGACAGCGGGCACAGTCACGGCCACAGCCATAGTGGGGAGCGGCGCGTCCGCCCGGACGGCGGGACCGGCGCGGCGAACGTCGAACCGGACGGCAAACTCAAACCCATCCGGTTCACGGAGCCGGCGACGGGGACCAGCCAGAACGTCGACGACGGCCGGCCGGACGAACGGGTGGGCGTTCCCGACGGCGCTGACCTCGAGACGCCCGGCGACGGCATCCGCGCCGAGATGAACGACATCGAGGAGCCCGAGGGCAAAACGTGGTTTATGGAACTCGACGAGGCCGTCATCCAGGCCGACCGCTGTATCCAATGTGGGACCTGCGTCGCGGCCTGTCCCAGCGACTCTATCGGCATCGGCGACGACGACCTGCCGAAGCTCGTGAAGATGTGTACCGGCTGCTCGCTGTGCTGGGATATGTGTCCCCGCGGCGGCCTCCGCTACGAGCGCCAGTGGAAGGTCACTGGCGGCGACGACAACGTCAAAGGCGCGGGCGACCCTATCACGGAGTTCTCAGCAAAGGTCGAGGACGATTGGCGGGAGAACGCCCAGGACGGCGGCCTCGTGACCTCGGTACTGTGTCACTTGCTGGAGGCCGGTGAGATCGACGGTGCGCTCATCGCCACCGAGAGCGACGACGCCGAGTGGAAAGCCGAATCGTTCCTCGCAACGACGCCCGAGGAGTGCATCGACAACGCCGGGAGCTTCTACAACCAGACGCTCGCGCTGGGGAACCTCGACCTCGAGCAGTGGGAACACAAACTCGACGTCCCGCTGTCGGAGGCCTCACTCGCGCTGGTCGGCACTCCCTGCGAAATCGAGGGAATTCGCGCCCTGCAGGATTTCGACTGGGACTACGCCGCCCAGGAGGACGGCGTCCGAGCCATCGACTACACCATCGCGCTGATGTGTACGAAGAACTTCAACTACTACTCGCTCATCGGCGAACTCATCGAAGAAGAGCGTGGCATCGACCGCGCCGACATCGGCAAGATGGACGTGCTCCACGGGAAGATGATGGTCTACGGTGAGGACGGAGAGATGCTCCTGGAGGAAGACGTGGAGAACTTCCACGACGCCGCCCTCAAGGGCTGTGACGAGTGTGCCGACTTCACTGGCTACTGTGCCGACCTCACCGTCGGTTCCGTCGGGTCCAGCGACGAGTACTCCTCGGTCATCGTCCGAACCGAAACCGGCCTGCGGGCGTGGGAACTGACCGAACCTGACCTTGATTACCACGACCTCGAAGACCGCTCTGCCGTCGGCAAGCTCCAGGGCTGGGACAAGAAGAAGGCCTTCGACGCGCTGCAGCGGCCCTTTGACCCCGACGCACCGCGGTTCATCGACTACGCCGACCACGCCGAGCACTACGGGTCCGAACTTCACCCGCACGAGAGCGACTAGTGACGAGGGGCCCGGGACGTTTGGCAACACAGCCTGTCTTATACCGTTGCTAAACAGCAGCCGGCCGGGTTTTGGCCATGAAGCGGCCGCCTGACCGGCGCCACAGGGCAAATAGCGACACGATAGTCCGCTTGGAAGATACAGATACCTATGTGCTCGATAATCGTCTGTGAACTGGGTGAATCGGATGGTTACTACCCGTTTATACGACCGAACCAGGGCACATCGAGGCTCGGGTGACGAAGCGTGGGCCGACCGCAGAACCGCTTACATACCCGATCCGGAACTACCGTTCGATCAATCATGATCTGAAACAGATCGTTCATAGCCGTTTCGCGAACCGGCCCAACTTCAGATGTAGCTAATCCATCCGGTCGGTCCCCCGTCTGACGCTTAGCAGGTCATTCATAAACTGCCCTGGTAGTCTTCGTGCAAACGCTATGGAACGACCGATCACATCTCGGCGGAACGTTATCAAAATCACAGGCGGCGCGCTCGTGGCTCTCGCTGGCTGTGGCGGCTCCGACGGCGGCAGCGGAACAGAAACCGACGGCGGCGGTGCCGAAGCTCCGGACACGCCCACGGCGGAAGAGACTGACGCGATGACAGAAGACGAGACGGAACCGGCGATGGAGACCGAGACGGAGACTGCGTTCGAAACCGAGGAAGAAACCGGAATGGATACCGAGACTGAACTCGGCGAGAACGACACCGATGCTCTCGGGAACGAGACCGAGACGCCGGGTAACGGAACGGATCTGCCGGACAACGGGACTGAGATACCAGGCAACGAAACGGACCTGCCAGGTAACGAGACTGAGATCCCGGGCAACGAAACGGACATGCCGGACAACGGGACTGAGATACCAGGCAACGAAACGGACCTGCCAGGTAACGAGACTGAGATCCCGGGCAACGAAACGGACATGCCGGGCAATGAAACCGGTACGGCCGGCAACGAAACGGAGAGCAACGAAACGACGAACACGACCGGAGAATAAGTCGCTGACGCCGTACCGGGTCGTTTTCTGACTGTCCGAGCGGTGAGGTCCGCGGACCGTTGCTACTCTCGGGCGGCCTCGACGGCGGCGACGAACTCCGCGGCCTGTTCGCGGACGCCGTCCATGTCGTCGTTCTCGATTGCTTCGTAGTTGACCAGTGCCGAGCCTGCGCCGACGGCGACCGCGCCGGCATCGAAGAACTCGTCGACGTTGTCGGTCGAGACGCCGCCGGTCGGCATAATCGGCACGTCCCCGAGCGGACCCTGCAGCGCGCCGATGTGGGCCGGGCCGACCGTTTTTGCAGGGAACATCTTCAAGATGTCCGCGCCGGCCTCCATCGCGTCGGCGGCCTCCGTCGGCGTCATAACGCCGGGGATGGCGACGACGCCCTCGCGATTACACACGTCGAGCACGTCCTCGTTGAGGTTCGGCGCGAGGACGAACTCCGCGCCGGCCTCAATGACGTTGCGGGCGGCGGCGGCGTCCATGACCGTACCGGCCCCGATGATAGCGTCGGTGTCGTCGAGCGCCTTGTCGACGGCGGCGATCATGTCCGAGCAGCGCTTGGCGTCCGCGGTGAGTTCCAGCGCCGTGACGCCGCCCTCGTGGACGGCCGTCGCCACATCGACCATTTTCTCTTCGGGAATCCCGCGCAGGACCGCTGTGACGCCGCTGTCGACCAGTTGCTGTTGTACCGCCTGTTTGCTCGTCATGGGCGCAACTGTGATGGGGTGGCCCAAAAGCGTGTCTGAACCGCCGAGCCCCCTCGCTACGTGTCGGGATCGTACGGGCGCGCGATGTCGGTCGGCGGCGCGCCAACGCCGAGGACCGTGACTGGTTCGTCGGCGTCGGCGGGGTTGTGCGCACGGTGTGGGCTCTCCGGTTCGGCGACGAACACCTCGTCGGCCGAAACGACGTACTCCCCGTCGGGCGTTTCGACGTGGAGCGTGCCGTCGAGCACGTAGAACAGCTCCTCGCGCGTCTCGTGGTAGTGATAGCTTCGCGAGAGGTCCTCGCCGGGCACCATTTCGTAAGTGGCCGCGTGGAGCGCGTGGAGTTCGGTGGCGTCGGAGACCCCGCGCCGGTCACAGGGATAGTCCTCAGTCTCCGACAGGTCCTCGGGATCGATCTGGTGATAGCCCATATCGTCCGTGGGGGCGTCGGTGGGCAAAAGCGTGGTCACGGCGACTCAGGCGAACAGCCAGACCAGCATGGAGAGCGTCCCGATGGAGACCACTGTCGAAGTGAAGACGTTCAGCGAGGCGAACGCCGCGTCGCCCCCCAACTCCGTCGTGTAGACGTACGTCGACACCGCTGTCGGGGTGCCGAGCATCACGACTGCCGCGCCCAGCGCTGTCGTATCGACGGCGAGCGAGGAGTATACCAGCCACGCCAGCGCCGGCATCCACAGCACCTTCAGCCCGACGACGCTGACGGTCTTCTGCAGGTCAGACACCGGGAGGTCCGTGTCGAGCGTCGCACCGATACACAGCAGGGCGACCGGGAGCGCCAGCTCAGCCGGCGGGCCGAGCGCACCGATGAGTAGCTCCGGAACGGCTAGCGATAGAACCGAGGCTGTGATGCCGGCCGCCAGCGCGATGAGCACCGGGTTCGTGAGGAGTTTCCTGCACTCGCCCAGCAGCGAGGCGTCGCTGCCGTTGATGCGGACTAACAGGAACACCGTCACCGGGACGTGGGTCACCGCGCCGATGCCGAGGATGACGCTGGCGACGGCCGTCGCTTCGCTGCCCATCGTCGCCGCCACGAGCGGCAGACCGAGAAACCCCATGTTGCTGTGATAGGACTGGACGACGGAGACGCTGCGGCGGTCGGGAGACTCCAGCCGCCGGTGGACGAGCCAGCCCAGCGTTATCGTCAACGCGATGACGGCCCAGAACCCCCCGAGCAACGCCGGTGAAATAATCTCCCGCAGCGGTCGGTCGTACGTGGACCGAAATATGAGCGCCGGCAGCGCGACGGTAAATACGAGGGAGGTGAGGGTATCCGTCCGCCGTTCGGTCAGCAGCCCGAAGTGGCCGGCGGCGACGCCGGCCGAAAGAAAGGCGACCATGAATCCGAGCTGCCCGAGAACAGCCAT
>NZ_JBNAMU010000004.1:0-54990 GCF_049705545.1 Haloarcula amylolytica | reverse complement strand
TCCGTGGATCCGGATCTATCTTACTCGGACCTCTCAGGGGTTCGCATCGGCCCGCAGTCGGTGAATCAGGACACTGCTCAGGCATCGATTACTCAGACTGTCGCCGACGACTAACCCGCTGGCCACTCTCACGAGAAGCATACCCGGATTGATAGATTCACTGACGGAATGGTGGCCAGTGTTCCAACCACAGATTCACTGTGGCAGCCAGTTCATTGTCCTGTCACGACTGAGGATATCGAGAAAAATATATTTCTAATTTGACCGGAACATCCCCGGAAGCAAATATTCTATCTGAGAACTGGCAGCATAATCTTATGCTATCTAGTAACTGTGATTTATATATGGGTCATCTGTCGGATATACGCGTTCTGCATGTCGATGACGAGCCGGATTTCGCTGATTTAGTAGTTGACTTTCTCGAGCGGGAGGACGACGCACTTACTGTCGAAACTGCGACGAGCGCCAGCAGGGGGCTAGAGCGACTTGCTGACGAGGACTTCGACTGCATAATTTCTGACTACGATATGCCGGGCCAGAACGGTATCGAGTTCCTTGAAACCCTCCGTGAGACGAGGCCTGACCTGCCGTTTATACTGTTCACTGGCAAGGGCTCCGAAGAAGTCGCTGGCAATGCAATCTCCGCTGGTGTCACTGACTATCTACAAAAAGAGCCCGGTACTGACCAGTACACCGTGCTCGCAAATCGAGTGCGAAACGCCGTTGAGCGATACCGTGCCGAGCATGCACGCGAGCGTCAGCGTAAAGCCAGCGATACCGCACATGAAGGGATTAGCATCCTCAACGAGGACGGCGAGTACATTTACGTCAACCAAGCGTACGCGACTCTCTATGGCTATGCCACAGAGGAACTAATTGGCGAACACTGGGAATTGGTGTACCCTGACGACGAGGTCGCAGTCGTCCGGAACGACATTTTGCCGACGGTCGCTGATGCGGGTTCATGGAGCGGTGAAACAGTTGGGCTCCGAGCTGATGGCACTACCTTTCTCGAAGACCACCGCGTCGTCCAGACGGATTCTGGAGAGCTGATCTGCTCTGTTCGAGACCTCTCCGCGGAACAAGAGCTAGAGAACGAACTAACTCGACTTTCGACGCTCGTGGGGACGCTTAGCGACCCCGTCTACGTTCTCGATGAGACGGGTCGGTTCAAATATGTAAACGACGCGTTCATCGAGATGGTTGGGTACAACCGCGAGACGATTCTCGGAGCGACACCAGCACTGATTAAATCAGCGGACGCAGTCAAACGAGCAGAAACCTATCTCGGTCGGATTCTCTCATCGGACGGACCCGACAGTGTGCAGTTCGAGATTGAGATTCAGCCCAAAGACGGAGAGCCGATTCCCTGCGAGGACCACATGGGTGTCTTGCCCTACGAAGGCGATTGCTTCGAGGGGTCAGTCGGGATGTTGCGTGACATCTCCGAGCGTAAAGAGCGTGAACGGGAATTGAAACAGCGGAACCAACGCCTTGATGGGTTCGCCAGTGTTGTTTCCCACGATCTCCGGAATCCGCTCAACGTTGCTATCGGTGGAATAAATCTCGCACAGGCGGAGTGTGACAGCGAGCATTTAGAACGCGCCGAACGCGGTCTGAATCGAATGGAGGTCTTGATCGACGACCTCCTGACGCTGGCTCGTGGAGACGAGACGGTAACTGAACACGAACCGGTTGCCATCGCACAAATCCTCGAGGAGTGTTGGTCGAACGTCGAGACGGAGGACGCCACGCTCGTCGCCGATGTTGACTGTACAATTGAGGCGGACGAGAGTCGGCTAAAGCAGGTGTGTGAAAATCTTGTCCGTAATGCCATTGAACATGGTGGGGACGATGTGACCGTGACCGTCGGCGAGTTTGAGGAGGGAATCTATATCGAAGATGATGGACCGGGTATCCCAGAGGATGAATACGATGACGTATTCACTGCGGGATATTCAACGAGCGACGAGGGCACTGGATTCGGGTTGAGCATCGTCAAGCAAATTATTGATGCCCACGATTGGGAGCTACGACTCACAGACGGCTCCGACGGCGGTGCGCGTTTCGAAATCATCCCCAGTGAGTCCGTTCCTGAGTAGCTTGCTTGGAATCTACCATTGAGTCGGGTCTCTGATGCGTGACGCGTTCCATAATTCTCTGCAGTCGAAATAATCGAACTCACCAAGCCAGCCTATTATTTTCTGGCGCCCCTCTCTGTATCCACCACGCTGGTAGTATCCGTTTCTGAGGGTGTCACCAGATTCAACTGAGCTGGTATTGCTCTTGAATCGTCGGCGAGACCAGCTCGTAGTCGATATACTCGCCCGTAAACTCGGCGTTCCAGACGAACTGGTTGTTGATGGCATACTTATTCCTGATATCGGCTGGCAAGCACCACTGGAGACCGGTCTGGACGTCGACGATATCGATATCGTATGCGCCCGGCCCAGTATCGTTTCACAATAGTCCTGGTCGATGTGGAGCCACCCTGTCATAATTCAGAACTGGAGGCCTCTCAACGAGAGCTATCCCATACTATCTCTTTCAGCCGACCGCGCAGTGGTTTCGTTGGCTCTTTGACCTGCTCTTCCACCGCATCAGCCTGTTTTGCCTGTCCTTTCCACCAGTGCTTCTTTCCAACTATGACACATTCTCCTGTTCCCATCCGTGTCAGCTCACCGGCGGTGATCGGACGGCGATCCTCGGTCCGGGTGGTGTGACTCTGTGTCGTCTGGTATGAACCGCCGTTCTGGTTTTTCGACCGCGAGCGTGACTGCGATACTGTCTGTTCTCGCTCTTTCCCGATTTCTGATTGGATATACCGCGTCGTCTGTTCATCACCAGGTTGGAAGTACAGGCCCTGTGGGCAGTTTCCTAATACTGCTGCCGACTCCTCTCCATAGACGGCCTCGAGCTGGCCGACCGTCTGTGCCCCGACCATGACTCGTGCATCCTCACTTCGCCCCCGGGCTGCAAGGCCTGGTAACCCTTCTATCGGCGGAAGGGAGTCAATCTCGTCCAAAATAAAGTTCGTCGGTGTTGCCGAGGACCGCGCGATCCGAATCGTCCAATCCAGCATCACTTGATACATCGGAGCAGCTTTCCTCGCCATCGGTCCAGAGCGAATCAACAGCACTCGGCCGTTGGGATTTTCGACATACTCTCGAATGGAAAAATCACCATCAGTCTTGAATTGACCAGTAAATACATCCTCGACATTTTGTGTGAGTTCTGTATAGACGCTCTCTGGGCCGCCGTCATCTCCTGGCCTAATTCGCTGCGCTTCAGTACGAAGGTCATCGTACTTATTCAGCCGATTATATATTTCGTCTTTGGGCTCGTGCACCAGATCGTAGATATCGTCATGGCCGAGTTGGTCAATCGCATCTTGTTTTTCAGCTTCGCGATGGAGATATTTCAGACAGGCAGTAAACACGCTCTTTGCCTTGCGATGGAACGGATTCCTTCCATCTGGCTCTCCGAACACAGACTCGGCTACCTCTTGATAATCCTCCTCTTTTTCAACATCCCGAAAGAGGCTCCAGCGGACATCCGTCTCTTCTACCCCGACTCGAAGTACCTCAAATCCACGTTCTCGATAGAATTGTTCGAAGTCGGTTCCGGATTCGTGTATGATGACTGCTGTCTCCTCATCGTGGGGATACTGTTGTGCAAGGAGTTGCATCCCAGTCGTCTTTCCACTCCCCGTCTCACCGAGAACTGCTGTCGAAAGATCTTGGCGGAGTCTGGGCAGTGCCGGGATATCGCTTCTGATTGTATACTCACCCGAAGAGGCAGCTTTCTCTTCCATTGGAACGACAAATTCGTCGGATTCTCTGATATACTTGGGTTCTTTCAGATCAAAGATGTTGTCGCCCCAGCGTCGAGTGAGTGGTAGGCACGCTATCGCGACGCTGAATGCAGCATATGGCCCTAAAAAGAGGATATCAGGAATGCCCGCGAAACCGACGCCAGAGATAGATAGTCCGAGGACCTCGCCAAGGAATACCAGCGGGGCCATCACGTGTGCAAATAGCATTACAAGGATCGGCCAGACTTCTCCTTGCAATAACGCACCGACGAAGACGACACTCCCCAGCAGCGCATAACAGGGATAGATCCACCACCAGAGCCGAAACCGACGTAATTTCGGCTGGTCCCATTCGACGTACCACCATGGAATCAGCAACCGCGGCAGCACCTTTGTCAACAGAGTCTCGATGAACATCTCCCCAGGACTCTCTTGCCGTTTGCTAGTCCCAGTCTCAGATGTCATCGTAGTCCTCCTGTGCTTCAGTCACTTCGCGCTCTTGCTCCGCTGTAGCACTCCGTTCTTGAACACGCTCCCTGCTTCTGAGCCGTGTCTGCTCCCGAAACTGCTCTCGTGCCCGTTCTCGAAGGGCGGTTAAATCGTCTGTCTCCATGTGTAGGTCCCGCTTTTTGCCGATCGCAGCGGCGTGGGCGTGTGACTTCCCTGATTCTGGACGAGCGTGGACTCCGTAGACGTACTCGGCAGAGGGTTTCTCTGCTTTCCACTCGTTGAGCGTGGACCGAGTACACTGGTCAATTTCTGCTGCAGTGTAGCCTGCATCCGGATCAGGCGCAATGATGAACTGGCGCTGCATATCCGCCGTCTCAGACCGCCCGACGAACGCTTCAATTTCTTTTTTGCTCAGCTTGCGACCAGTCGAATCTCGAATCTCGACTGTCCGCTCTGCATCTTCACTGATGTAGGTGATGAGATTGCCGGCGCTCCCTGTCTGGAAGTCCGATTTTACGATCATTCGAAATCCCAATCCCGGTCATCAGATTCTGCTGCAGTACTGTCAGTGGCCTCAGATGGTGTGGTACTCTGTGTCTGGGCGCTTTCGATATCTCCGTCAAGTGCATCCATGTCCTCTCGGAGCCGTTCAGTACCGACATCGAGGGCGTGCTGTCGGCGCGGGTCGTCATACTCGTCTTTGACGAGTTCCCAGACTGCTATCGAGTAGACACCTGATTTTGCGACGAGGTCTTCCAATCCCTCTGTCGCTTCACTGACTTCATCACGTGCCTCGGCAACGAGCTCCTGAATGCGTTGTTCGGCCCGATGTTCACGCGCTTGTTCCTCGACAGCTTCGTCGTGGATGTGTTGATCGAGAACCTGTGCAATGTAGGTCGAGGCAGAGACATCTTCAGCCTCCGCTCGCCGCTCGATTTCACGCGCCACCTCGGCGTCAACGTAGGTCGTGAGCTGCTCATCTCGTCCCATCGCGTTACCACCTCCTGTCTTCTCGGAGGCTGTGGTTTTGACCAATGGGCAAGTTAAAGGTCTGCAGCACACCTCTTCTACCCACTCTCCGTCTGGCGGTTTTGTATGCAGTAGATAGGGGAAGTGCTGCAGATCGTGCAGTACGAGAATACAGTCCTTGGAGGGCTGCAAAGCGCGGTAAAGTCCAGCGCATACTCCCGGCTTTTCACCCTGATATGAAAGGCGTTATTGGACCACGGTGAAAGTGAACGACTCTTTGAGCGTGATATCCTACCCTCGACTTCCGCCACCAGCCCCGACCTGCACACCGGTTTCGGGCGTGTCGCCACTGTACCAGGAATCGTCGACACAGGAGTCATCGAGCACAGAGATTCGCCACTCGCCGGGTCGCTCCATCTTGATGAGGAACTGAACCTCGGTATCCGGATCACCATCCTCGTCCAGAAGGCCACACATCTCGAGTTCGTCTTTTGGAAGCGTTACCATTCCAGAGCCGCCGCGGACAGAGAGCTTGTTAATGCTTGGCATTAGTCTTTCACGGCCATCACCAGTGGATAGCCACACTCCTGCTGTTCGGTGGAGACTAGGGTAAAAACCACTCCCATTTTGACACCAATTAGTTGACAACTGTCAAAATGGGCTTGTGCTTTACTAGCCGTGCCAGCCGATACCGTGCTATGGTAACGTCCGTGACCTGCCTGAATTGTGGCGAGCCAGTCAATGCACAGTACGCACGCGTGTTCGGGAACGATGATGACGAGGTTCATGCTTGTCGGAACTGTGCGACACAGGGCGCTATCGCGAACGGCGCCGCCGTCGACGCCGATCGAGACGGCACGCGGTTGGTCCATCGACCTGGCGTCGACGAGCCCGTCGAAGCTACCTTCCACGAGACAGATTCGGAGGCGGACTGCACTGCTGAGGATCGCGTCACCCTCGCGGAGTTGCGGGAGCGGTCGGTGACCATGCAGGATTCGACAACTGAGCATACCGAAGACGACGCATTTGCCGCACTGATCGCTGAGTAGCCATCCCTGATGCATGATCTGACTATGAGTTCTCCACAACACAACGACGAATCTGACTACACGGAGAGTCCCACGGAGAGCAACGGAACTGCTCCGCCTGGAAACGACTGGGGGGAGCGGACCAAACAGAGTTGTCGGAACTACAGCGCACCGGGTCACTGGAAGACAGACGCGTACGAGATGCGGCGCTGTTTCGGCGTTCCTGAACTCGATGAGGAATCCGAGTACAAAGACAACCCGAAGGCGCGGATGTGCTATCCAAATCTGCTGCTTCACGAACGGGACCCGACCCGCTCGACGAACGACCCGGGCGGGGAGGTCGCCGTAATCCGGGGTCGGCGAGGGTCTGGCAAGTCGACGTTGCTGCGTGAGGCGAACATCCGAATCCTGAATGAAAATACAACGGAAAACGACGGTGGCGAGGTCACAGGCGAGTTCTCAGTCTGGCGCGGGACGCCGGAGCGGTCTGAGTGGTTAGACCTCCGGAAGTGGACGACGCTGTACCTCCCGAAACACGCCTCGATTGCGGCCTACTGGATGGATGAAGACCAGGACTTCGAGAGTGGTGAGCCGATTACCGAGGTTGACGACCTCGAGGATCTCGTCCGGGATGTCGTCTACTATGACAGCGTCCTGGATCTGCTCGAACAACTCGCGAGCGGGCCCGCAGGCACGTTTAACGTCGTCTATCCCGACCCATCATTCCAGGGCTGCACGGAACTCTCCCGGGAAACGTCTCGAGGGCAGTTCGACGAACTGCCGTACGTTCCAGAGTGGGAAGCCCGCGGGCAGGACGGCGTGACGCCGACCCCGACATCTCACTGGTGGTTTATGTTCCTCGTCGCGGCTGTGGACTACTCGGCGTACTACAAGTTCATGACGTTCTCGTTCGACGAGGGCGGGGACCTGATGCCACAGCGGGCCCGACAGGACCAGCATCGGCTGTACGACAAGGTCGAAGTCGCCCGGAGCTGCATCGCTGACTCACGGCGTGCTGGCCTGACCATTTTGATGGGAATCCATCGGAAAGAGAACGTGAAAGCCGATATCCTCAAGGAATTTGGACGATGGATTTGGATGCCTGACGGGAAACCAAACCCGAAATCGGGCGTCCGCTCAACGTATCCTCCCGGATTTGATGGGGTTGACATGCCGAGAGACACCGATCTAATGTCTTACCGGGATGTTGAGGACGGCATCGGGCTGTGTTTCACTGAGAATGAGAACACGCTCTTCCGGTGGGATAATGTCTCTACGGGCGAGTTTGGCGGGAAGAAACTCGTCATCCGACTCGGTGAGCCTGACGAGAAGCCAACATCCGAGGCGGCCGACGAGCCCGAGCCCGAGCTCGAGTACGATGATAGCATTTTCGGCGAGTGGGAGAATCAGACAGCCCACCGTTTGTACGTCAAAGACCCGGGCGATGGCTATGTCAACGTTGAAGCCGCCGAGATTGGGGAGGAACTGACCTCCCCGGTTGCGGATCTCAAGTTCGTCGAGGACTTCGTCGACGGAGATCGTCACCGGGAGGTCCGGATGCGAGACGAGAATGGCGACGAACTGGTTGTTGCTCGAATCCCAGCTGATTCGCTTCCAGACACCTCAGGTAGCAGACAGGAGGGGTCGGCGCGTGACCCGTAATCTCGGCAAACTGGTCAGAAAGCTAACGCCATTCGCACGCGTGCATAACTCTAGCTCAGACTACACACCCCCCGCGATGAGAGGGGGGCCCGGCCGGTACCCCTCTCCCCGCTGCTACCACTAATTTTTCTAACTGATGAGGACTATGTGGCGAAGATGTTGAGCAGACCGATCAAGAATACTGCAACGAGGTTCGTGAGTTCATGGAGTGATTCAAATCATTGCGGATACGAATCTCACTCTGTCCATAGAAACCCAGCAGCAATACCTGCGCGCGTGTGTACCAGGCCCCCCTCCCCCCAGTGGATAGGTGATGTCCGGTCGAATTGCATTTCTTTGGTGAGACACGCACAGGTAGTACAGAGCGGGGCGGCCCCGAGAGCATACGCGAGGCTGTTGATCTGGTAGACCGTGACTACAAGCAAATTCACCGGAATCTCTCTGAACTGGAAGACATCGGCGTCATCGAGTTCGAAGGCGGCGGATCGGGACAGGCGAAAAAGCCACTGTTAGCCTACGCCGGCCTCGAGATCGATATCCCGTTTACTGGTTCGAACAGAACCATTAGTACTGCTGTGCCATAGCGCTCCGCTGATGTCTCTCGTCAGTCACAGTTCGATTTGGGCCAGTAGTTTACCTTTGACGGGATGGGCGTCGCGTATCTAGACACGAGAGCGAAGGGGGTGTCCTACTCATTACCGACGTTGTTGAGCGCGCTGTTCAGCTCAAAGAGTTCTCGAACGACATCGCTGTCCGCAACTCGGTATCGACGTGGGGACGTGTCTGGAACCACTTCGATGAGTTCGACCTCGAGTAAGAGGTCGGTATAGTTGCCGACCGTCTGGCGCGTAACGCCTGCATGCTCTGCGAGTTCGGTTTTGTTGAACTCACGGTTCGGCGGGAGATCAAGCAACGCGTCGACGAGAATCGGGATGGCATCGTGCTGCGTGAGGTAGAGCCATCCGCTGGGGTGTTCCTTCCGGAGTTCTTTCTTTTCCCCGCGGTCGGCTGCGTGGTCCATACTGCTCATACAGGATAACTGGTCTACGCGTGTATAAGTATTTCCACTAGCGTTAATCACCATTAACAGGTGTTATATACGAGTGGCTTCATCGCTCGATTATGGAGAAGCCGTCGGTGAAATGTGCTCTCTTGGCTACGATGATTGCCAAACACAAATGGGGCACACCGATTACAGAGGACGCTCTGCTGAATCTCTCGGCTATTGGCGACGAGTATCCAACAGCGCGCGAGGTCTACGCAGACCTCCGGAGTGAGCCGTATATCATCTATCGCGGCAATCGTGGTATCGAACTCGACAAGAGCAACTTCGACAGCCTCGCTGATGTCTTGTACCACGAGTGTGGCTGGGAAGCCTGGGAAATTGAGAGTCGCCTGAAACACTACGAGGGTATCGACGATCACGACTGGTCGTAACAACCAATCTGGGTTCTCCTTCGTAGCTGTATCCTCTGGGGTCTCGGTGAATCTTCTAAGTGGTCATCGCTCGTGGTGTCAAGCGTTCACAGGTAGTCTGAGAACCAATCCGGAGCGCCGGTGTACTCGGCCCAGCAGCGCTTGTGACAGGGCTCTCCTCGGGCATTCGGTATCGCGCGGTCAAGATCGACCATCTCTCCGCACAGATCACACTCGGCGCGGTGGCCCATTTGTCGCTGTTCAACCGAGAGGTCTTTTGTCTCGATATGAAGCTCGTGCAACGCCCTTGGCGTGAGCCGGACCAACACTTTCTCGCGGTCGTCTTCGTCTTGCTTCTCCGGCGTGTATGTCAGCACCCAGTCCTGGCCTTCCTCACCATCGCCGGCCGGGCCCAGGGAGATCGTCTGTGCCAGTTCATCCGGAACGTAGTGCCATTCGTTGTCGGCGAACCGTGGGTAGTGGCCCGTCGGTCGCGGGTCCTCGGGGTCGACGTCGTCTTCGGTCATAGCTCGGCCTCCTGGAACGCCTCGTCGATGACGTCCTCGCTGGGGGCGTTCAGATATGGTTCGATGGCGGCGAAGGAGTCCCACCCACCGACGGCCATCACCACTCGGGGATTCATCTGTTCGTCGACGAGGAGTCGCTGTGCGAACCGACGTCGGAGGTCGTGCGTACTCACCTTCTCGAAGTCCTCGTCGCCAGTTGCTTCAGCAGCTCGCGCAGCTGTCCGTCGAACCACAGCACGGACACCGGGTTGGGTTAGATCGATAAAGGAGTCCTTGGGTGCGATGTTGTGTTCGTTCTGGAAGCGCTGGAGATCGCGCTCAACGTCGGCGGGGAGGAAGGCATCGCGAGGCTTCCCGCCGTTGCCGCTGGTATCTTTCCCGGCTTGGACGCGAAGCCGGTACTGTCCGCTCTGAGTCTGCTTGACGTCAACGGGTCGGATCTGTGGGATTTCGAATGCCCGGAGGCCAACGAACGCTCCGAGCTGAATGATAAGATCGTCGCGCTGACTGTTGGTGGCGCGGCGGAGGTCCTCGATTTCAGCGTCGTTCAACCATACTTTGTACTCGTTGCCCTCGGTCGCTTCAATACGCATTACGATTCTTTTAGTTTCCGTCACTAAAGTATCTAGCGGCTGGTAGGAGCGGGGTGAGACACCCCGTGTACCGAGTGAAAATCGGGGAGTCTGTTACGACTAATATAACAAGTCGTTACTACAGACGTATCTTCATCTCAGCCGACATAGAGCGAATACGCCGCTCAGTAAGCGTGCGTAGTTATCAAACAACATCGGGAGTAGACGTAGGCAGAACCCAAGTGATTTATGCAGTGTACTCGGCCTTGTTGAAACCCTCATTCGGTGATAGTTCCCCCAAACCCTTGCTGACGACAGAGCGTAGATCAGCAGTGGCCCGGTATCGCTTCACGCGAGCTGCGAGGGAACCGCCGGGAGGCGTATAAGCAGGGTTATCGCGCTGGTGGTGGTCGGTAGGTAATTGTCTCGGTTCGTTCGTCGAACGTGACGACTCCGCTCTCAGCGAGCGTCGGGAGACACGCATGTACCACTTCGTAGGTGACCGTCTCTCTGTCGGGCGCGACTGCATTCGTCTCTTGGTCGATGATGTGCTCGATCAGGGCATCGAGCGATGCAGTTCTGTCGTCGGCGTCCGTCAGGTAGTCGATGATCGTCTGCGACCATTCATCTGCATGGAACTCGGGCATTGGTGGGTGGTGGCTGTTGCGGAACGCGTGTGCTGTGTGATGCGTCCCGCGTGCCGGCCACGCGAGGAGAACGAGGAGACTGCCTGTTCGTCCGGTATCCCGGCTCAAACGCCCCCTTCAGAATCAGGGCACGAACGCATAATGTGCAGTCGGGGTTCCGTACCTCACCATCGCGCCAGAGACGCATAAACCCGTGTGACTTTCCACTGAGTGATGAATTGCCTCACTCTGGGTACCGAATTCCGCCGCGTTCTCAGCCTCCCGGTGACATCACTGGTCGAGACCGTCGGAAACGACGACTCATTCGAGCGGTCAGTAAGTGGAGAGTACGAAACCACAAATCGGACGTATTAAGCATTGAAAGCCTCGCTTTGCCCAGCCTGAGGGAAATCGTTTTGTACACGCACCGTTTCTCTATCGCATGGCTGGCGAACCCAACTCGGATGAGCAAGCAACAGCCGACGTGTTCGCGTCACCCGAAACGCAACTGCCGCCGCCGGACATTCTGGAGATAGAGCCAGTGTACGAGGCGTTGGGGCACTCCCGACGACGGTACCTGTGCTACACGCTTCTCGAAGCCACCGAGTGGTCGCTGACTGACTTGGCGACGAAAATCGCCGCGTGGGAGAACGACGTTCCCGACCACGCCGTCACGGACGACCAGCGTGAAGAGGTGTACGTCGCGCTGTACCACGCCCACGTCCCGAAACTGGTTGACGAAGGCGTGATTACGTTCGATGAAGCGACCGAGACGATTACGACCGCCGAACACGCCGACCAGGTGTTGGCCGCCCTCGAAGGGATGGGTGCCAGCCTCGACTCGAAGCAAGAAACGCACGCCCGGAGTGACATGGATGAGCAAGAGGGATGACGATAGACCGATGGCTGAAGATGACCCGACCAGCAGTGCCAATACGCACGGGACGCAGGTAGCACAGCGACACTACGAACCCAACGGACAGGGTGAACTCACGACCGCAATCATCTACGCCATCGCAGAGGCTGACGGCGTCTCTCCGAGGGAGGTGAAGTCGCCACCGCTGTACGATTCCGTGGACGTACCAGCGATCGAAAAGGCGTTTTTCAGGCCGAACGTTGGGGCGGGGTCTCGGCAGGGCGTCGGGACTGTCGAGTTTCAGTACACCGACTACCTCGTGAAAGTCCAGAGCGACGGATGGGTACGGGTGTACGATCCGACCGAGGCCGACCACTCGTAGCAGTCACGTCGGAGCCACTGCGTCCTCACACGCCGGATACTCGGCCGGCCACGGTGTTTGCGAAGCACTCGGTTGCTCGTCGCCGTTCTTCGGTGGCTTCGTTCGCGGATGCTCGCGCGGTCAGCACTTGGCCGGTACTGACCGAATCACGACTTGTGTTAGAAGTCGGTACTTCCATTTCAATCACAGATACTGCTATCCCGAGTACTATTACACCCATTACAGCTATTATACTCCGTTACAAACTATTACGTATGCCAATCGATATTGACCGCTTCGAAAAGGGGTCCAGCGAGGATCTCCGTTCGAGTGGCCGGACGAATGCTGAGGAAATCCTCTCGTTCCTTGCGACCCATCCTGAGCAAGCGTACACACCCAAGGAAATCCACGACGCAACAGACGTTGCCCGTGGAAGCGTCGGCGTCGTTCTGTCACGGCTTGAAGACCGTGACCTCGTGCGACATCGTGGTGAGTATTGGGCCATCAGCGATGCTGCGGACGTCGAGAAGACACTCAGTGCGATGGCCACGGCCCGCGCAGCGACTGACCGCCTCGGCTCTGAAGACCCTGCTGAGTGGGGCTCTGGTATCGACGAATCAGGAGACCAGGAGTGATGCCCTACGAACAGGGTGACGTCTGGTGGGGGCCTGCGCCACACAAATCGGGGCCATCGTACCGACCGTGGGTCATCGTCAGCGACAGCTCGCATCCGTTCGCACACACGGAATGTATCGCCCTCGCGATGACAACCCAGCAGCACTCCGGCGCAATCGCCGTCCCAGACGACGCATGGCTCGAGGGCGGTTCAGACGCAGATGCCTACATTTCGCCGTGGTATACGACGACAATCAAGCACCGCGACTTCGACCGCCAGCAAGGGACGCTTGTCCCGTCGCTTGTTGCTGAAGCAGTGGCGGAACTCCATCAATACACACCGGCACCCGACACCTGACGCTTCCTGTCGGATACCGGTGCGGATTCGAACCCGCTACAACACTTGTCCGATGCTTGCTCACTATTCTTAGGATTCGAATATATGGCCGGTCTCAGAATCGGTCGGTAGCGGCTTCGAACTGCTGACTCCCAATTGTGCCCCCCACACGCGCGGGTATTAAATTGAGTGAAGGGGGGAGGGGATGGATGACTGCATTTCTTGCCGCTATTTTGCTGGTGCTCACTCGGCCTGATTTCGCCGAAACACTCTAGGAAATCCGGCTAGTCAACTTGACATATACGGCTATGACGACCCCCGATTCACAGCCCACGATGCACGACCGCCAGGCCGCCCTCGTCGCCGCACTTGACCTGGATGAGTTCTCGCCAGACGCCTACACGTCGGCACCGTATCTCGAAGCGGCCCTCGCGGCTGGCTTCACCGTTGTCGATCTTGCCACCGCACACGATGTCTCGAAGCGCTCCATCTACCGGGTGCTGGACCGCCACGACATCGACTACGAAACGCCACCGAAGAACGGCCCCGCCCGCCGGCTCTGGAACGCCCATCCCGACACGGTGCCCGGTGATGACTGATGGGCGCGACTGACGCAACTGCGCCCGTCGACGCTGGCGTGGACTCGGCGCTTGTGGAAACGATTCAAGCCATCGAGGCGGGTGATGTCCTCGTCGTCAACGGCGACTCCCGAACCTGGGATGTCACGGATGTCGTCGACCGGTCCATCGACGACACGAGCGACGCTCGTGAGTCCAAGCGCGTGTGCCGACTGTCCTGTGGCGCGTCGGTGTTCGGCCTGGAACTCGTCGCGTATCCGGACCGCTACACAGCGTCGCTGCATGTGCTTGCGACGGAGGACTGGACCGAGGACGGCCAGGTGTTCGACGTTCACGACGTCGAGATACTCACACAGGACATCCCGTGGGTGGTCGTGACCGGCGGCGCAGACCGCTACCATTTCCCGGACCCACAGGCAGCTGCCTTCGGTGAAGCGCGGCCGGCCTGTGGCGGCGGCAACTCTGAAGCTTCGTATCGGATTGTCCGCTCCAACACTGTCCGGCCCACATACTCGGGCTGCAAGGACTGTCTCCGCTACGAGAAACCCGTTGCGCTCGAGTCGGTCACGTGCCCGTCGTGTTCCAAAGCGATCTGTCACGGGACTGTCCAGGGCGGTGCAGTGGATGCCGTCAACGGACTGTCGATCACGTGCCCACACTGTGACTTTGACGGCGTTGTCGAAGTCACTCCCGAACGCTGACTCTCGGGGTGTGGTAGCTGATATGGCGTTCCAGTAGTTAAGACTACGGTAGCTTTAGCGGGGCTGTGAAGCGTGAAATTGACCGATTTGGTCCGCGAAAACCATCTCAAATCACTCTCCAAGCAACTATTATCGACACACCCAATCATATAGCCGACTTTTCGAGACTTCCAGCGGCGTAGCCACTCAGACGGTATGCTAACTCAACCAGAGTGCCTCACTACTCGATTCCAGTTTCCTTTTTCAGGAGCGTCAGCGTGTTGTCACTGTAATTCGCGGCGAGTGTTCATATTCTCGAATCACTACGACCTGCTCCGCTCCCAATCTCCCTCCTGTGGCCACACTCGGTAAGTTGGAAATTTCTGTAATTTGTCATGAGCACCGAGAACTGCCGGTGGTAGTCATGTTCAGCGTCTTTTTTCGTCAGTAGACCAGCATCGTCTCGTGCCATTCATTTTTCCCGAGATGAGTTTGTTTAATACTCTCCGACCGCAGACTCATCACCATTCGGGTGTTAGTTTCGGTACGAGTGCTGCTACTGGCTTATTGATGGTGTGCGACAAAAATTAAGGTTCAAATTACAACGGAGCATTTCTCACTTATCAACCATACAGTACCCCACCACGTTCAGTGAAGTGCATGGGAAATACACTTCACCCTTCCCAATAAATCAGATCACTATGCATGATCTGAAGGGACGCCGATGTACGTCGTAATTATTGGGGCAGGCGAGGTCGGGTCAGCTATCGCTACCAGCCTTGCTGATAGTCACCATGTCACCGTTATCGATATCGATGGCACTCACGTGGAGAATCTGATGTACGATACCGACATTTTGGGTATTGAAGGCGATGGAACAGACTTGGAGATTCTCGAAGAAGCCAACATCGACGAGGCTGATATCCTCATCGCCTGCACAGACGACGACGAAACCAATATCGTCACTTGTAGCACCGCAATGACAATCACTGAAGCGTTCATTATTTCGCGGATCAGGAGTGCGAAATACATGCGGACGTGGCAGCGATCGGATCGTGCATTCGGAATCGATCACATGGCCGCGACAAATCTCCTGACTGCCGAGACCATTGCACGAGTTGTCGGTTTACCGGCGGCACAAGACGTCGAGATATTCGCAGACGGACTCGTTCAGATGGCTCAGTTCAGGATTTCGGAGTCCAGCCCGATCGCCAATGTAACTGTACAAGATGCCGATCGCTACGAATCGCTCACATTCGCGGCCGTGTTACGTGAAGATACTGTTGTCATTCCCCGTGGGGGAACGGTTTTAGAACCAGGTGATGAAGTCATCGTTATTGGAAGTCCCGAGAATATCCAAACCTTTGCTCATGAACTCGAACCAGACACCGACGGGAAACCTAACATCCTCGTCGTTGGCGGCAGTGATATCGGCTACCATACCGCTCGTCTGTTACAAGAACGCGGACTGAAGCCCAAACTCGTTGAGCAAGATCACGACAGAGCACGAGAAATCGCTGAGTCGCTCAGTGAAACCACAGTACTAGAAAGTGACGTGACCAACCGTGCCTTCCTTGAACAGGAACATATCGATGACGTCGATATTGTCATTGCCTCACTCGATAGCGATGAAAAGAACTTGCTCGTTAGTTTGCTCACTAAACGGCTCGGGTCTGAGCGTGCGGTCGCCGTCGTCGAGTCGGGAGAGTACGTCGACTTGTTTGAGGAGGTTGGAATTGATGTGGCCGTCAACCCACGCGAAGCGACCGCTGAGGAGATAACGCGCTTCACTCGTGAACACAAAGCTGAATACGTCGCAATCATCGAATCCGACCGTGCGGAAGTTCTTGAAATTGAAGTCGACGAAGAGAGTGTTCTTGTGAACAGGCCAATCCGTGAATCAGTCGATGATCTCCCGGATGGCGTGGTCATCGGAGCGATTACCCGCGACGGTGAATTGGTCATTCCTCGGGGTGATACCGTTGTCAAGCATGGGGACCACGTGATTGTATTCGTCAAAATTGAATCACAAAAAGAAGCCAGCCGAAAAATATAAAATAAGTTACTGAATTGTATTTTGACATATGTGGCGAGAACGGGTAATCTTTTCAGGGTACGAGGGAAGACCATATTTAATGAATAGAGGCCGGTGATGTCGGTTCGAGTCAACTGGCGACAGAGCATCGCTTTCACTGGTACGGTGATCAAATATCTCGCCGTCGCTATGCTCGTCCCGCTGGCCATCAGTCTTCTTTATCGAGGCGATATCGTTGTTTTTCTCTTGTCTATCGGTATCACGGTCATCATCGGTGCCGGGCTGGAGCGACTTCACGACGATCCGCAACTCGGCGCTCGCGAAGCGCTTCTTTTTGTGGCATTAGCCTGGGGAGGCGTCGCAGTCATTGGGGCGATTCCGTATATCGTTGCAGGGTACGGTACCGAATCGGCACTCCGCTATCCAATCAACGCGCTGTTCGAGTCAATGTCAGGATTCACCACAACTGGCGCCACTGTTACAGCTGAAATATCCTTCGAGCAGCATTCTCATGCACTCCTGATGTGGAGACAACTCACTCAGTGGCTCGGTGGTATGGGAATTATCGTCTTGATGGTCGCTATTCTCCCTGAAGCCGCAGTAAACGGTGCGCAACTAATCGAATCAGAAGCGCCTGGCCCAGAACTCCAGAAATTAACTCCGAAAATCGCTGAAACTGCACGTCTGCTCTGGCTGTTCTATCTTGGATTCACCGTTCTGTACGTCGGCATACTCATTGGGCTACACTATGCTGGGATGGCACCGAACATGGATGTCTACAACGCCGTCGCACACGGTTTCACAACGTTACCAACAGGTGGATTCTCCCCACAGGCCGACAGTATCGCAGCATTCTCGCCAGTCGTTCAGTGGGTTGTCATTCCGTTCATGCTCATTGCGGGGATGAATTTTGCACTGTTTTATTTGCTTGTGCAGGACAATTATGCCGAGTTCCTCCGTGACCGGGAGTTACAAGCCTATCTCGGTGCAAACGCTGGATTGGTCGTTGTCCTGTGGGGATTTCTCTTTACCGGGTCGGCACCAGCTTTAGAACTTGGGGGCGTCACGCAAGGAGCACTCGAGAATTCACTTCGGCAAGCCACGTTCCAGGTCGCCTCACTACTGAACTCGACAGGATACGCAACAAGTGATTTCGCACAGTGGGGAACGACTTCACAGGGCCTTCTGTTGTTCGCGATGTTCATCGGCGGTTCGGCCGGATCGACCGGCGGTGGCGTTAAAGTCGTTCGGTGGCTGGTCGTCATCAAAGGAATTCGTCGGCAGCTGTTCACCACGGCACATCCGGACGCGATCAAGCCAGTTCGTCTCGGTGGTCACGTCGTCGATGAGGAAGTCATCAGTGCGATATACGGGTTTACGCTGCTGTACCTACTCACCTTCGGCGTGGCGACAGTACTCCTCTTACTTGACGCGGGCCGTGTCGGCCTCGAGATGACAATTCTGGAAGCGATCAGTGCGAGTCTAGCAACAATCGGGAATATCGGGCCAGGGTTCGGGTTTCTGGGACCGTTCGGGAGTTATCTTGAGTTCCCAGCCACCAGCAAGCTACTGATGATACTCCTGATGTGGATCGGTCGGCTGGAGATTATCCCTGTATTCGTGATATTCACCGGCGCATTCTGGAACGAGTAAGGGGCCTCTGTCTCGCCTGTTCTGGTTCGGCGACGCTCTTTGTTGTGTCATGTATTATATGAATCCGATATAAATCACTCTTTATGACTGATTCTTCGAATGCACCGACACCTCCAGAAGGGATTCCCGACCACCTCGTTGCAGAATTAAATAAACTCTCTCCCGAGGAACTCCGTAACACAATCATTCACGCACAGGAACTCCTCCAGTTTCAAGAGGAGACTGGTTCTCCAATCGAACCAGGGCCGGGAGAAGACATCATTCGCGCAACCGAACACGAGGGATACACCGAGGTCGTGAAGCAGTATTCGTGTGCTGAGGGCTGCGACAACTGCCCGCACGGGCCCGATCTCTATCACGTCCGAGAAGAATCGCGTCCTGAGGGTGGAACACATCTCCACTGGACTTTCTTGGGGAAGGTGCTTTCCGACGATGAGTAAGCTGTCATCTTATCACCAGCGTCAACAAAGGTTGTAAGCGGTTCTCACCGCGTTCTTTGGCAATTCGTTCGGGAGAGAATCCCGTCAGGTTGAGATCAATCCCCAGTAAACGCTTCGAGCGTCGGTTCGGTGACGCCTGACCGGGAGTGAATAGTGACGAAATCATTCTCCTTGATCAGCGTTTCTCCGGTTGGCGTTATCGTACCCTCGTCACGGTTGATTCGGACGACTAGTACGTCGGAGGGAACAAGCCCTGTCTCGTTTGCTTCCTGAAGTGTTTTCCCGGCGATTGGAGCCTCTTCTCTGACGATAACCTCGACGACATCCGCGTCGCCAGCTAACCCGGCGACGCCAGTGACTGGTGAAGCCACCTCCTCGTCTCGGGGTCCGAACGAGGCATAGGGGTGGAAATATTCCCGATGGATCAGGTCTTCGTCGTCGATTTCGATGCCAAGCGAGATGATCCCCTGGGCGATCCGTGTGAGGTCGTCGGTGTCTATCCCCACGACCGTAATTCGGAGGTCGCCTTTGCCGGACATAATTTCCCGGACGTTTATGACGCCCGGAACATCGAGCACGCGCTGGGCCATCTCTTCTCGGTCACGGTTTCCCGTGCTACAGACGTAATGGTTAGTTAACCGTCCGCCGACTTTCTGATAGTCAATATCGACATGGTATCCCCGAATCACTCCCTCTTCTTCGAGTCGCCGAATCCGATTTCTCACAGTTGGTGCCGAGACGTCAACCTTCTCTGCGATATCGGGCGCAGACGTGTGCCGGGCCTCCTGGGACAGGTAATACAAGATCTGTTCGTCGATTGTATCGATTTGAATAGACATATTTATATAAGAATATTGTCTCCGTAGGGGATTTTAAATCGTCGTTAGGTATTTGTTTGTGTTCTGGGTTGATTGTCTCAGCTAAACGGCAGCCAAATTGCTGAAACGCCGATCAATCCGCTTTAGACACGACCACAGAAAGTTAGAACGAAAGGAAGAAAATTCGGGTTGAAATAACTGAAACGTTTGGTGATGCGGTGGATATTTATCGTTCCGTAGTATGAGTCGGTATATGATGTTCAGTCTCGTTGCACCAACGACCAACCCGGAGAACGCGATAGACAACCGGCTTGCTCCCTTCAGATTGCCCATCTCTGAGCAGACTCCGTTACACTTCTCGAATGGAGAGCGTCGCGAACCGGATGAGTTCAATGCTTCATTTAGACGGAGGTGAGATCATGGGTGATGCTGATGGAGGTCCAACCCCACCGGATGACCTCCCCGAAATGCTGATTCAGCGGATCGATGCGTTGGAGCTCCCCGAGTTGAAATCGCTCCTTTCGTATATTGAGCGGCGCATCAAAGCACTTCGAACACCAATCGAAACAGAAATCAAAGCGAACACTGAGGGTGAGATCATCAAGATTGAGAACCACGGGGCCTACGCACTCGTATTAAAACATCCGCCGGATCCGGATGGCTCTGGTGTGGATACAGATATCACCTCGCTTTACCATGTTCGTCATGAATCCCAGCCTGATGGAACAGAATCACTACATTGGGCGTATCTTGGGGACGTTCATAACACGGCGGAGACTCGCTGTAAAACCTGTGGGCAGACGTTTGACCGTGAGGTAGATGTCTGCCCCGAATGTGATAGTGACGACGTCAATACTGAAATGAAAGAATAAACCATGTCTCAATCACTAACAGGCCATCTCGTTGTCCCGGTTGCCAACGAGGAAGATGCGCGAGTGACAGCGCGTATCCTCGATGGCTACGAATACGACCATGTAACTGTCGTTCACGTCATCGAAAAGGGTGAAGGAGTTCCTGACAAGTTGCCAGTTGAGCAGGCTGAAAAACGCGCTTCGGATGCGTTTGCTGCGTTTCGAGGCTTCATCCCGGAGGCTGATGATGAAGTCGCCTATCGGAGAGATGTGGTTGAGGCTATCATTAATATTGCAGCAGACGTGAACGCCAGTGCAATCGCGTTTCGCCCCCGGGGCGGGAACCGACTCGTCCAGTTCCTGTCTGGAGATACGGCCCTCAAGTTGGTTACAGAGGCGGACCGTCCGGTCATCTCACTTCCAGAAGAGGACGGAAACGAATGATCGTCGATTTGATTCGAAAATGCACACACGAGGCGACGCCCACAACGACAACGGTGTTCGACAATGAGTGAAACGGATCAAGAATTAGCTCGTGACCTCGGTTTTCTTGAAGCCTATACAATTGGCCTGGGAACGATGATCGGAGCGGGGATTTTCGTTCTCCCGAGCATCGCTGCCCAGCAAGCTGGCCCCGCCAGTATGATCTCGTTTTTTGCTGGCGGGATCGTCTCGTTGTTGGCTGCGCTCTCCCTCTCGGAGCTGGCGACAGGGATGCCGAAGGCCGGCGGCAGCTACTACTACGTCAATCGCGCGCTCGGGCCGTTCTTCGGGAGTATCGTCGGCTGGGGGATGTGGGCCGGACTCACCTTTGCGTCGGCGTTCTATATGATCGGCTTCGGTCAGTATCTCCTTCCTGGGCTCGGCCAGTACATCGGCTTCCTCGCCGGCTGGGGCCAGCTCGGGATTACTGTCGCCGCACTCGTGATGGCGGCACTACTGACCGCGGTCAACTACTACGGCGTCAAGGAGACCGGCTCGCTACAGAACGTCATCGTCCTCACGCTGGTCGGCCTCATCGTGGCCTTCCTCGCGCTGGGGTTCATCAGTGGCCCGACCATCGGTGAGTTCAATCCCGAGGGCTGGCCGGCGGTCGCAGCGACGATCGGGACGGTGTACGTGACGTTCATCGGATTCGAGGTGATCGCGACCAGCGCCGAGGAGATCAAGAACCCGAGTCGAAACCTCCCGCTCGCGATGATCGCGTCGGTGGTGACGCCGACGCTGATGTACGTCGGTGTGATGTTCGTCTCGACGGGCACGCTGTCGATTGATGCGCTCGCGACTTCCGAGGTCCCAGTGGCCGACGTTGCAACCGAATTCATGGGATCGCTCGGCGCGCTCGCAATGATCGTCGGTGCGGTCCTCGCGACTGTCTCGAGTGCGAACGCGAGTATCCTGTCGGCTGCCCGGGTCAACTTCGCGATGGGGCGAGACCGAATTCTCATCAACTGGCTCAACGAGGTCCACGAACGGTTCCGGACGCCCTACCGAGCTATCACGGCGACGGGGATTATTACGCTCGTCCTGATCGCCATCGGTGTCGGCATCGGGACGCTCGCCGAGGTGGCGAGTTTCATGTACCTCGTCACGTACGCGCTGGTCCACGTCACCGTCGTCGTGTTGCGCCGGGCGAAGCCTGAGGCGTACGATCCGGCGTTCCAGATTCCGTCAATCCTGTATCCAGTTGTCCCGGTCGTGGGTATGCTGGCGTGTTTGGCGGTTCTCTTCCAGATGTCAGTCGAGTTCGTCCCCGCTGTCGTCACCTTGGGGCCGGTTGAATTCGCCCTGCCCGTCACGCCGACGCCGGTCGGTGCGATTGGGACGGTGCTCGTCGCCTTCGGCATCGGCTGGTACTATCTCTACGCGCGAGACCGCGCCCTGAGTGAGAGTCTCGTCGGCGAGGCGATTGCTCCCGAGCCAACGGTGGTGGCAAACGGTGACGACCGTTACCGTGTTGTGGTACCGGTTGCGAACCCGGAGACGGAGCAGGATCTCCTCCGAATGGCGGCGGCCAGCGCGCACGCCCACGAAGACGAGAACGCCGAGGTCATCGCCGTGAACGTCATCGAGGTTCCCCGGCAGACGTCGCTCTCGCAGGACCTCGAATTCGAGGAGGAACGCGTCGAACGACAACAGCAACTGCTGGACTCCGCTCGCGATATCGCCGCTGATCTCGATATCGGTCTGCGGACACGGGCGATCGTCGGTCGCAATGCTGGCTCAGTCATTTTGGACGTCATCGAAGAGGAGCACGCGGATCACGTTCTCCTCGGCTGGCAGGGGACCCGAAGTCGACGAGAGCACGTCCTCGGATCCACGATCGATCCCGTCATCGGGCGCGCACCCTGTGACGCGACGCTCGTGAAGCTCGGCACCGAAGGTGGTCGTGGCGAGGGTGACATCATGGTTCTCGCCGGACGGGGTCCACACGCGCCGATTGCGGCCAGGCGAGCGTCGGAATTCGTCGCCGCGGCCGACGACGCCTCGCTGACGCTGCTCAACGTACAGTCGCCGGAAACTGATACTGACGATGAGAGCTCCCCTACCGAGCGCGGTGAAGCGGTGATCGAGGAGCTAGCTGAACGCGCAGGAATCCAATATATGTCATACGAGACCGAAATTAGAGTTGCTGAGGACACCGAACAGACGATTCTGGAGGCCGCAGCCGAATACGATACGATCTGCGTTGGGGCAACTCGCTCCGGCGCGATTTCGCAGGCGGTGTTCGGGTCACTCCCGGAGACCATCGGCGAAGAAGTGGACAAGACGGTCGTGATGGCCCGCGGGCCGGAGGAGTCCGCGATGTCGGTCCGTGAAGCGCTCCTGCGGCGACTGGAGGTGTAATCGATATGTACATCATCATCATCGGCGCCGGCGACATCGGCACGCCGCTCATCGATATTGCGACCAAATCCGGGAACGAGGTCGTCGTCATCGAACGCGACGAGACTAGAGCGAATCGAGCCGCCGACGAGTTCGACTGTCTCGTCTTGAACGCCGATGCGACGACGAAAGATACGTTAGAGGATGCTGGCGCCGACCAGGCTGACGCCCTCATCTCGACGACAGACCAGGACGCGACGAACGTGATGACCTGCCTTCTCGCGAAGGAGTTCGAGGTGCCCGCGATCCTCTCGGTCGTCCACAATCCCGAGCACATGGGGCTGTTCGAGCAGATTGGCGTGAACACGATGCAGAACCCCCAGCAACTCATCGCCGAATATCTGTACCGTGCCGTGGCACGGCCGGCGATTGTCGACTATATGCGGATCGGGGACGATGCTGAAGTATTCGAGATCATGGTTACTGACGAGGCCCCAATCGCGGGCAAGACGCTCAATGAAGCTGCTCAATCGGGGCTGCTCACCGACAAGATGCTCGTCGTGGCAATCGAACGGGACGAAAATGACCACCCGATAACCCCGCGCGGTGAGACGACGATTCAGGCGGGCGATCTACTAACCGTCTACTCCGGCGTCGGTGCTGACCCGGCGATCACGGATATCTTTGGCCACTATGAGGACCAGGGGGAGTGAGGTGACCATGATTTCGTCCTGGCACCGCGCGAGTCAGCTACCAGTCACCACAAGGAACGTATGAACGGGGCTGTCGCGACCGTCGGCCGGGACCTCGGACGCATCCTGGAAGCACTCGGTGGGTTGATGCTCATCTCGCTCGTCCTGCCGATCGTCTGGGGTGAGTACTTCGCCCTCCCGGCGCTCCTCGTCTCCGCCTTCGTTCCGCTCGGCATTGGGTGGGTACTCTATCGGCGATTCGAAGGTGCGGAAGCTCCCGGTCGGTTCCACGGGATGATCGTCGCCGCGTCGGGATGGTTTTCCGTGGGCATCTTCGGTTCACTTCCATTCCTGTTGATTGCCTGGAGCGTCCAGCTCGGCGTCCCGGGGTTCACGACGCCGGCGCAGACGGCGACCCTCGCGGCATTCACCGAGCCGTTGAACGCCATCTTCGAGAGTATGAGTGGCTTCACCGGGACGGGTCTCACGATGACCGACAACGAGGAGGTGCTGCCGCGGACGCTGCAGTGGTGGCGAACGTTCACTGAATGGATCGGCGGCGTTGGCGTGATCGTTCTGACAACGGCCATCCTCTCACGCCCCGGGAGCGGCTCGTTGACGCTCTACGAGAGCGAGGCTCGCTCAAAGAAAATCCACCCGAGCATCGTCTCGACGGTTCGGACGATCTGGTGGATCTTCATCCTGTTCACGTTCGGCTCGATCCTCGCCCTATGGCTTGCGGGGATGCCGATCTGGGGGGCTATCAACCACGGAATGACTGGGCTCGCGACCGGCGGCTTCTCGATTACGGACAACTCGATTGCGACCTACGACAGCGTCGCGATCGACTTCGTGTTGATCCCGATCATGCTGCTGGGGAGCATCGCGTTCCCCGTCCACTACCTCATCCTCCAGGGCGACCTGCGAAACTTCTACTCGGATTTACAAACACGGTGGGTGTTCGGCTACATGGGTGTCGGGTCAGCGTTGCTGTGGGCGTTCCTCTACTTCGCCGGTCCTTACGAAACGCCGTTCGCGGCCCTCCGGTACGGGCTATTCCAGTTCGTCTCGGCGGCGACCTGTACTGGGTTCCAGACCGCCGTCGACGCGACGAACATCGCGCTCGGCCGGTGGCCATCGTACGCCCAGCTCACAGTCGCCTTCGGGATGTTCGTCGGCGGCGCAGCCGGATCGACCGCGGGCGGCATCAAACTAATTCGGGGACTGACGCTCGTGAAGGGGATTCGCTACCAGATTGCGGATGTCTTCTACCCCGAGAGCGCCGTCCGGCGACTGGAAATCAACGGCCGGCGACTGAACGAGAAAGAGGCGAGCCGCGAATTCATGGAGGCCGCGATTATCGTCGTCCTCTGGAGCACGTTCCTTGTCGTGGGGACGTTCCTCCTGTTGCTCACGCTGCCGTCGGGGGAGTACTCGCTCGCGAACGTAGTGTTCGAGGTTGCGAGTGCCCAAGGAAACGTGGGCCTCTCGTCGGGGATTACCGGTCCTGAGTCGCTCCCAGCGATTGGGAAAATCGCATTCCTCTTCCACATGTGGATCGGACGGCTAGAGATCATTCCGGTGCTCGTGATGCTCCGGACGATCTTCAAGCGTGGAGGGCTCTACCAATGAAACTGGGCGACATCCCAATTGTCTCGACTGTGTTCGAGGCAGGGGCTGACGACCGGGTCTTCGACTCACTGCTGCTGCTTGGTCCGCTCGTTATCGGTCTGGTTATTGTTCTGAATCGATCTTTAGTTACCGAGACACTCGCAATCGTATATCTCGGTGTGTTCGTCACGTACGTCCTCTATCGAGGGATTCGGTGAAAAACAAGCACTCCGCCGTGCTTGCTTCTCGGAAACACCTCACTGAGGGTGGCATTGCTGAATCGCGCTGTGAACGGCGTCCCGCCGTCCGACGAACGTCAGGTGATCACCGTGCTGAAGCGTCAGATCCGGTTCGGGAATCTGCGAGTCCCCATTACGGCTGACGAGTGCAATCAAAACGCCATCCGGGAGGTAATCGTCGAGCTCTCGGATGGACTTGCCAATCAGCTTATCGGCCGTCACTTCGATTTCTTGGACGTCACCACTTCGACCGAGCTCAGTCATCCATTCTGAGAGTGCCGGCCGCTCGAGCGCGTTATCCATCTCGTGAGCGATTGCATCGTTGGCCGAAATCGCACTGACCCCGAGTTCCTCGAATGCTTCGACGTTACCCGGCGTGTTCACCCGAGCAATGACGGTCTCGACATCGAACTTCGAATTCGTAAGCTGTGCGATGAGCAGGTTCGCATCGTCGTTAGCCGTTGCTGCAGCGACGATTTTAGTATTCTCGACCCCGGCGCTCTGCAGAACACTCGTATCGGTCCCATCACCGTGATGGGCGGTGAATCCAGCACTCCGTGCTGTTTCAACGGCTTGCTGGTCGATATCGACGATGACGACGTTTTCGCCCCTGTCCTCCAATCGTTCGGCGAGGCCGCGACCGACCCGGCCAGCGCCAACTATGATGACTCGCATGGGTATTACGTTGAGTGCTTGTGCGATATGTCGGGCAAAGCCACCTTCGACAACGACCGTCGCGAGGATGACCAGAAAGACCGTGCCGACGAGAACCGTCGCCTGTTGGGGATTCGTCGCTTGCAGCTCAAGTGCGAAGAGCGTTGCCACACTCGCAGGGATGATCCCGCGCGGCCCGATCGCGCTCATGAACAGCTGTTCACGGAACGTGAACCGCGTTCCGTAGGTACAGGCCAGGACAGCTATTGGTCGAATCAATAGCATCACCGCGACGACAACGACGAGGCCGCCTATCCCAAGCGAAGCAAGCTCGTCGAACGTCAACAGGGTCGCCAGCGAAATGAACACGAACGAGAGGACGATCAGCGTGATGTCTCCCTTGAACGCTTCAATCTCAGCTTCGTATGGCAGATCTGCATTTCCGAGGAGAACACCGGAAGTCGCGACGGCGGCGATTCCCGCTTCTGGTGCAAGGGCTTCGGCGATGCCAAACGTCGCAATCGCGCCGATCAACACCACCAACCGCGCATTCTGTACCGCATTGGACGGCGTTAGGTCGACGTATTTGAGCAGATACCAAATTATTGCTGCTGTGACGACCCCCACGAGGAGACCTATTCCGAGCCGGGAAACAAACGACCCGAGAAGCTGCGGAAGGCTGCTCCCACCGGCGACAACTAAATCAAAAATAACTACGGCGAGAATCGCAGCCGTAACGTCATTGACGATCCCCTCTGTCTCAAGCGCAGCTCCGACTTGATCCCGGACCGAAATAACATTCAAAATTGGTGTAATCACCGTCGGACCAGTTGCGATGAGGAGAGCACCGACCAGAAAGGACAGCGACCATGGGACATCGAGGGCGAATCGAACAACAGCAGCGGTACCAATGAGTGTGAACATTGCCCCGAGTGTCACCAGTCGAAAAGCTTCGCGGGGGGCCTGACGTAGCTTATCAAGTTTCAGATGAAACGCCCCCTCGAAAATGATGATCGCGACAGAGAGCCCAACGATGGCTGAGAGTGATTCGGATCCGCCGAATGATTCCAAGCCGACGAGATCGAATCCTTCTGGACCGACAGCGATCCCAGCCAGAATCAGGAACAACACGCTCGGTATCTCAAGGCGGTCCGAGAGGATCTGGGCCAGAACACCAAGTCCTAAAATGATTACGACAAGAGAGAGCAATTCCGTTCCAGCAGTCAAAACTCAAACACCAAACTGTCATACAGGGGCTTGATATAAATATAGGATGGAGACCTACGGGAAGCACCCAATATTAAATACTGTTTGCACAAAGACAGATACTGACCCTTCGCTGATTATGGGATTCGATTGAAGATGGGCAGGTCAACCGCAAAAATAAATCAAACAAGTAAGTTGATCTATGAGTCCACCATCTAGTTCTGATGAATTCACTTCGCCGAAACGCTCGGCCAGTGCTCGGGTTGCGGAATTTATTGAACGGGTCTGTCTAATCGGAATCCAGCTATCATTTCCGATGACACTAGTCGTAATGAGTGTGTTTTTTCTCTATCTCATCGGAGGATTTGTTCTCCTACAATTGGGCTTTTGGTCGCCATCATATCCGTTTCTATCGATAACTGGAGACGTGTATTTTGCATGGCTCGGATTTCTCACTGGTGGAACCATTTGCCTCGGGACAGGCTGCTTAATTGGATTAGCCCTTCTCACCGATGGAGAGGGGGAGATTCATAATGACGTTTCTATTCTGGCTTCATTCATCGGCTTCGGATTTGGTGCGGGCGTTATGAGAATGACCTACGAGGTGGTACTCGCATCAGTACTGTCGCTATAGACCAATTCGTGGAAGGCTGTGTTCCTTCCTGGGCTTAAATAAACCATATCTGGATATATGAAATCTCTCGAGGGCCTACAGCAATCGCTATAGGATATTATACAGTAATTTCTACAGCATTTCCTATAGGGAACGCTATAGGCCCTTCGTCGCTTGCTTTCGCACCGCCTCGCGGACGGCTTCGAACTGCTCTGGGGCTGCCTCCTGGAAGCCTACCCGCAGCGCCAGCCGAAGAACCGAGCTTCGATCAGTTTCGGTCTTCTGGATATCGAGTTGTTCCTGGAGGCCGTTGCCGACCGCATCCAGATGTTCGGGGTTGGCCTCGAGCGCTCGAATGAACGCGGCGAGTTGGCCATCCCACACACTGACAGTCTTCTGCTGGTCGCCGGCGTCGATGGCCTCGAGTTCGTCGACGATATCGTCGACGAGGTCCTGTCGGTCCATCTCTTTCGCTGCAGAGTCCAGCCGGTCGCCCTGTGACGTCTGTGCTTTGAGGTCCTCGAGGTCGGGGTCGTCACTCATCGGTCTCACCCTCCAGTTGTTCGACGAGGGCACTTGCGGCGTCCAGATAGGCGTCACGGGCCCGGCCGGCTGTGGTCGATGGCTCGGCTATCGCGAAGGCCGTCTCGCCACTCTCGGCAGCATTGCGGATATCCTGTGAGTATGGGACGTAGGCCGGCGCAATCGCGTCGGGATACGCTTCCTGGAACGATTCGAGATACTCTTCGGCGAGATTCGTTCTCGTGTCGACCTTGTTCGGGAGAACCAGCGAGAGCTCAATGTCAACTTCGAAGTTCTCCGCGATTTTCTCGAGGTCCTCGCGGAGAGCGTTCGCCTGCTCGGCTTCAAACGGCCCCATCTCGACCGGCGTGATGACGTGCCGTGCCGCCCAGAGGCCGTTGTAGGAGACGTTGTTGGTCATACCCGGCAGGTCGATGAGGACGACATCGTACGAGAGCGGATCGACATACTCGTCGAGGAACTGTTCGAGCCGACTGTAGCGCTCGCGAGCGTCGTCGATGTTCCCGAGTTCGGCATCCAGCGTGTCCAGCCCTGGGTGGGCGGGGATGAGGTCCGGTCCCTCATCGGTTGCGATAACCAGATCAGCGACGGCGTCGTCACCGAGCTTCCCGGCGATGGTGTCCCAGGCATCGTCGAAGACCGTGCTGATGTTCGGCCATGCCTCATCAGCGTCAATCTGGTCTCGGTACTGCCCCCAGACGCCGAAGTGCTTCGCGAGGTCGCCTTGCTTCCCGGCGAGATCGATGAGGAGAACCTCGTGGCCCTGTTCGCTAAGTGCGACGCCGAGATGGGCCGTTGTGGTTGTCTTCCCAGTGCCGCCCTTATCGAGGAACGCGGCGGCGCGTAGTGTCGCTGTCATGTGGCTATAGTAGTTCCTATAGGATACTCTGTAGGCATAAATCTACGTCAGACACCTGTTGAGAATGGGATATAGCAAAGCCTATAGGATTCTCTATAGGGAGAGGGTTCGGTGTGGCTGGCGATCCGAGTTCACCGCCACAGACCTGACTGACACCGTCGATGAATCCCTATTGGGACTCGCTGAACTGGCGACTTAGAAGAGTAGCACTACTCTGGCGCAACGACGTCCTCACACGTTGGACACTCCGCCCAGATTCCGTCTGTCCCATCGTCTCGCTCGTATTCGACCAGCACCCACGGACTCGTGATGCGCTCATCGCAGTTTGGACAGCGACCGAGACTGTGTGTGTCGTCGGGCATGGGAAGGGGATGGAAGGAGCGCGTGACAGTGTTCCTTCCGTGCAGAACTCGACCGGCGTCGAGGATAAGTGTTTGCCAGACTACAGCATGAATATATACTGGAACCGGACGCTATACTGCATCTCTTGGGTGCTGGCGCTGCTGTCACAAGTGAGGAACAGCACCCCAGAGGACCGGTTTCGTTAGTTGTCCAAACAATCAGCACACCGGCCAGCGCCCGGGAACGATGGGTCCCCACATTCTATGCACGCATCAACTGCGGCGTGGTTCTCCGAATCCGACTCAAAGTACTGTTTGACCGTTTCCCACACCCGCTGAATCATATCTAGAATACCGTTCTCAAGGCGTATAAACCTACTAATCGAGACATTAGTGTATAGCGCTATGGAATACTATGTACCACACCTGCCCCTGTGAGCCCAGCTGTGGGAGAGTCAGTTCCTGGTGAGTTTGTGTGTCGCTATTGTGGCTCTTGTAACCGCTCTCAGAGGCAGTGGGCCGTTCTGGGAGAGGCAGTTCGGTGACTGGAGCACGACGACGACAGTCGCGAAAGTATGAACCGAAGCCGGGACTGATGGAACGGAGCAACCGATATGAGGCGTCGCCTAGAGGCTCCAACGAGAGCGCTGGACCAAGTCATAGACCATAGACTCAAATGCTGCTGAAGACGTACACTGCGTACGATATGACGATGGATATTCCGCCTCAACTACGCTGTTTGTTTGCTGGTACTGTCGAAGAGCGCAACGACTCTTATGTGATTGAAGTGCCCAAACAGGAACTACAGACTGGTTCTCTGCAGGCCGGTGCAATGTATCGCGTTGCACTGCTCTCGTACTCGACAGATAGTGACTCCACACAGAACAGGACACAGTCGGAAAGCAAACCCAGGTCACAGACACCGCCGGTCAACGAAGGTGAACAGCGCACCGTCGATATCGAAGATCTCGGCGACCAGGGTGACGGACTCGCGCGTGTTGAGCGAGGGTTCGTAGTAATCGTTCCTGACACTGAGGTTGGAGAGCGCGTTACTGTGGAGATTACCGACGTTGGAGAAAACGTTGCCTTCGCTGAGGTTGTTGCACGGGGCAGTTCGTACGAATAAGCTTTGTCGGGGCGCTATTCCTCGCTAGCGTAGACGAACTGCAGTGCTTCAGGACAGTGGTAAAGCATTTCGTCATCATCTGTCAGCTGGTGGGTGTGCCGGATGCGCTTTTCCACGGGGTCGTCGGTTTCCGTTTCGACGCTTTCGGCTGGCACACGTGCGACATCATCGTACCGGCTTGCTTAGCGGCGTTGAGACACTGGTGAAAGTTCACGCCATAGGGATTGTGGCTCGCAGCCTTGTCGCCAGCCGACCGCCTACCTGGCCACTTTTGTCTCAGGGTGGGTTGGAATCGACGAACTCGACACCGCTGACCTCGAACCGTGCCCCGCCCGTCGTTGATTCGGTGGCGGCGATTTCCCACTCGTGTGCTGAAGCGATGTTCTCGACGATGTTCAGGCCGAACCCAGTGCCATCGTTTTGTGTCGTGTAGCCCGGTTCAAAAACCTGCTCGTACTCTCCTGTGGGGATTCCATGGCCATCATCTGCGATATAGAACCCGGGCTTGTCGTCTAGAAGCCCGACTTCAATCTCTCCCACTGTTTCACCGTGTTCAGTTGCATTCCGAAAGAGGTTCTCGAAGATCTGTTGCAGACGCGGCGGGTCGGCAAAAATAGCTGTATCGCCGGCTGCAACAGTGATCTCAATGTCGTTGGTTTCGACGTGATTCCACGATGTCCGTGCTACCTGGGATAACTGGACTGCTGATGTCTCCTTGACCTTCTGTCCATCACGTGCCAGTGTGAGCAGGTCATCGATCAGTTCTTCCATCGTATAGAGCGAGTCCTCTATCGATGGTAGGTGTTCACTGTCCGTGTCCTCTTGCAGTAACTCGATGCGGGCGGTGGCCGTATTCAGTGGGTTTCGGAGGTCATGAGAAACCACCTGTGCGAACTCATCAAGGCGATCACGCTCCCGTATGAGCTGTTCTCTAGCCTGCTTCCGTTCGAGTTCGTATCCGAGCCATCGTGTGAGTAGTTCGACGAAGGTCCGCTGTGTATCTGTAAACCCGCTTGGATGAGAGCTCGTATCCGCAAAGCAAAGCGTCCCGTATAGCTCATCGTTGATGGAAAGTCGACCACCGATGTACGTCTCGAACTCGAACCGGTCGTACGCCGGATCGTCTTTCCAGCCTTCGTCAGAGGCGTTGACGACAGTCATCAATGTATCGAGTTCGATTGTACGCTTGCAGTAGGCTTCGTCAAGTGGACAAGAACTGCCTTCCTGTACTTCGGGGTGCGTTGCCGATGAGTGGACGACGTACTGTTCTCCCTGTTCGATCCTCGTCATAAATCCATTCGGGAGCCCGAGATACTCACTTCCCAATGCGAGCAACTCCCTCGTCTTCGTGGTGAAATCCTTCGACCCATCGGATGAGATAGAATAGAGTTGCTGGAGCGCATAGAGGCTATCCTGTCGTTTTTGTGCTAACTCCTTGTAATCGGATATATCACGGAAATAGATCGATAGACCGGATTCTGAGGGAAATACTCGAACCTCGAACCACGCATCGACGGGTGCATAGTGTGCTTCGAACGCGGCTGGCTCTTGTGTTGCCATCGCTTCGGTGAATTCGTCGAAAAAGACCGACTCTCGTGAATCTGGAATCGAGTCCCAAAGATTCCGCCCCTCAATGGTCTCAAGGTCGTCACGCATGCTCGTCTGGAGAATGTCCTGCCCTTCAGCGTTCGCGTACGTAATCCGCCAAGAACTATCAAGCGCAAAGAAGCCATCACCCGTCCGGTTAAGGATGGTCTGTGGATCTGCATGGTCTGCTTGTATTGGTGCCCGCTCGGTCATGATAGATTAATGTGGCCACAATGTATATTAATGGCGATATAATTCTCCCGTTAAGATACTATACTCTCAAATTTCCAGTAAAAACTGGAAATTATAAATAGTCAATTCGGTTTGCCAGCGAGTGATCGATTGAGATTGGACTTGCGCGCAGTTGGAATTTTTCGCTCGCTACTGATTGGCGTGTAAGACGCACTTTTAATCAATTTTTATTTGTATATTATTTATGCAAATATAAGTTACAGTTATGCTGTTCTGCTCAATGGCTCAACTATGAATCGACAACCCGGACTGGTGGGGTCTGATGACTTCTTCAGAGCATTGGGTAATGTCGAGCGGCGGCGCATACTGGTCGCGCTATTAACCCAAGAGTCGATACAAGTGCCAGAGCTAACTGCGAGAGATGACTCGTCTTCTGAGCAGGCCCGTATAGTGGAATTATACCACCACCACCTACCAAAGTTGGTCAACATTGGTGTGATCGAATGGGATATCCAGAATTGGGAAGTCCGCCGGGGATCCAGTTTCGACCAAATACGTCCCACGCTGGACCTCCTTGCAACGAACGATAGCGTCTTGCCCGGCGACTGGCTATGATAAGTGGGAACCAGAGAAGAGGCGTATGACGGGAAATAATAGTTCTCACAAGCTCAGCCGCGCGGTACTAAGAGCCATCTCGGATGCAACGGGTGTTCCGATTCCTGAACTAAACGAGACACTCTATGCAGCTGTCGATCCAGATGCGCTGGACCGCCTGTTTCGAGACACAGACGGGTTTGTGACGTTCGAGTTCGCTGGATATCTTATCACAGTCGATAGCAGTGGTACGGTCGAGGTAGAGGAACTATCCTGACACCAACCGCCCGCCAAACACGTCTACTTGAACCTCTCTCCGAACGCCTCGAAAGGCGTCTCGGCTAACACACTACCTCAGTGTCACGTCAGTTGCAACAACAGCCACGGCAAACCCGCGGTTGTCCCAGCAATGTGTCGCCCCTCACCGTCGACGCCAAGAAAAAGCGGTCAGCCTTGAGTGTGGAACCTCGCGGCCGGGACAGTCTGGAATTTATATCATGGACTAGATTTATGATGACGTGGCTGATAATTTTATGCGAAATGGTAGCATGCAGAGAAACCAGAATCCAGACAACGACGTAGCCCGATCTGAATGGATTTCAGATGAGCAAGAGGTTGCCAGACTTGTTGAAGATTTTGTTTCTTCTGATATGTTCCCGCCTGAAATCGTAGATGAGGCGAAGACACTACACGACTCCGGACACCCCTACCAAGCACTTAGAGTATTCCTCGATTCGCTAGATTGATTGCTCAACACGGAACGAGGAGAACGTGGTCTCACTGTGAAACTTTCCAAGCACTATTCCAGTTCGTCACCCACTCTCTACCAGTTCCTTTCACCAGACCCAGTGTGAGCCCCCGTAATATTAATGGCAGCAGGCTGAATTCCCGATTGATGGAAGTGAAAAACAGACTACAGGAAGCAAATAAGCAGGTTCGGCTTGCCAAGGAAGAAGTGGACCAATCCGACGTTTCCCAAGAGCTTGATCAGTGTCTTGAGGCACTGCAAAACGCGTTGGAGGCACTCGACGATGATTGATATCCGTCCCAGTACCCCCCACGGGTAGGCAACGTATTGCGGCATCGTCCTGGAGTTCAATCTCACTCATCAACAGAGGCTTGTACTTCTGAGAGAGCGGTGCTAAGATGGAGAATAAAGCGGTCTCTGAGACGCGCTCCGAGCCAGAACGCATCGCGTTGGGACATATTCCCAGCTGAACCGGACAGGCAGATACTAGACTGTGACCGTGAAGCATGGACCGAGAGTCCGGTCTGGCCCCCTCTCATTGGAGTTGGACGTGGGGCCCCATTCGTCTTGGTACAACTCATGCATAACGGCTTTAAGTAGACCGTTCGTCGCCCTGACAATGCCGGGCAACACGCTGAGATGCCCAAATTGTGAGCGGTTGTATGAGAGGGTTGTCAACGAACACTGTCCGTACTGTGCTGTCCACGGTGGGTGAAGACTCGGACTAAGCAGATGTTTCGGGGGGACACAACTGCATTACAGACGACGGTCAGAACGCAGATTGAGAGTTGGCTATTCAACAGTCTTGGGGAGTCTTCCTCGTTTGTTGGTTAGCGCTCTATCCCACACCGTCGCCGTCGACGCCCAGGAAGAGCGGGCGGCCTTGGGTGAGTAGTTCATGAGCGGGACGGTCAGTACAGGGGATGTATTCAGCAGTCGATTCCTCCCCGTGCGAGTTTCTCTTCTCGCTAGTGTAGTCGCATGAGTGGAGTGGGGTGGATGCAGATACCACCAAGTTCATTACCCATGCTACTCTGTATCATATACGGAACGCTTATTACGCACTGTGTGTCCGCGCCCCAATCATTGAGGGCCGCTTGAACCGGGTTCCCCGGTCAGCGTCATGGCACTTTGTTCTCTTCGCGTAGCCGTTACGCGGGACGCATCACAGAGTAACGATGCACTCCGCAACAAGTTACGTGACTCATGGCTACCAATCCTGGCGGGGACGGCACCCCGTACGAAATCGAAGTCAGCCTGGATAACGGCGCAGACCTCGAACTCACCCACGTTAACGTAGATACAGATGGCGAGACGCCGCTGTCATTCGAGGTGAAAGGAGTGATCACAGAGGAGAACGGCACCCTCGATTCGCTACGCGGGATGTCACTCTCTCCGAAAGCCGTGCGATTCGAAGTGACCGACCAATAATTGAGATGAAACATGGATACCAGAAACGACGATACAGAACCTGAGGACGACTCTGAACACGAAGGTGTGTATACGCGATTCTCCGCTACTGACACACCCTCGGAGGAAACAGTTCGAGCAATTGCGGAATTCAGAGAGGTGGAACCGACAGCGTTAGAACCGCTTTATAATTCGGTGGATCCTGATGCGCTCGACGCGCTATTCGCTGAACCGTGTGCATGCAACGAAAATCCCATTCTCACCAGATTTACCGCCTCTGGCTGCCATGTAGTCATTCAAAACGATGGGACACTCGCGATCCTTGGCACAGAGTCGTCCGAATAATTTCGTAGCCTCATTGCGACTTGTTTCAAAAATCGATGTCCGGTCGGTACGCACACCTACTGAGCGAGTATTTCTTGTACAAGCGTGAGAAGTAAACATTGGTCAGAAGCCAATCGGTTCTCTGCTAACCAACAGTCAGGAGTATTGGTGAGCTATTGTTGGTTAGAAGCTTTTAGACCGTTCCCGCCACGTGCTGATACTCCGCTTGGGACGGCGTCGGCTGCAACGTCAATCCCTCGGACCCTGACGCGGTGCCTGATAGGCAGTCAGATGAGATGCTCTATGGACTCACCGTCCCGGGCTAACTCGGATTGTTCTGGCGGTGTGTCTGGCGCACGGTCAGAGAACGACTCTGGTGAGACGGCCTGTTGCATCGCGTTGAGCTTCGACCGCAGTTGGCCGCTCGTCGAGCGCACCAGCTCATCATCAGGCCAGGAATGCACTTCGAGGCCGTCGAAGCGCGTTGCGACCTGCTGGACTGTGTTCAACTGTTCGAAGGCGTACTCAACCCAGTACTGATGACTGTCTTGCATCTGCTGGAGTTCGGTGACAACGTCGTCGTAGCCGGCTTCTTTGGCGGCAGTGAGACACTGCTGGAAGTTCTGGCCCCTCGGGTTGATTGGTTCGTGGAAGACGACAGCCTCACCGAGCGCTCTAAAGTAGCTGAGTAGCTCGTGAACGTCGTCTTCACCCATCGTCGGGTATGTGCGGCGACATCGAGACGAACACCGACACACCGGCCTGCTGGAGTTCGTCTACCGCCTGCCAGCGAGTCATCGACAGAACATCGCAATTCGAACGAAACGATCACCGCGACATCCACGCCATCGTCGAGACCGTCGAGAAGCCGATCGTCGCGACAACCAGAACCCCGAGGAGGTCGGCCTTCGGCAGGTCGTACAGCTGAGTCAGGACGACAACAGCGCCGAGCAGATTCGCGACGACGAGCGTGGTCTTCGCGAGGAGTTCGTACTGGTCGCTGTTCATGTTCCCTCCATGGTGTTGACGACGGATTGAGCGGGCGATGCGAGCGACGTGGTGGTCGTAGCGTAGCGCATAGCTGTAGCTGATGGTACCGATCTCCCGCACTAACGGCGACACAGAACTGCAGGTCGTATGATCCTGTGTCCGGTGGCGGGATACCCCAGTGGCTGACGGGTGCGCCAGTGTCTGGGTTGGTCGCGGGCACACTGGGTGACGCTCACGAGTGATAGCGATGACTCTCCAGGGGTTGCTCGAGTAGGAGAGTGTCGCTGGCGGGCGTCAGCCCGTCTTTCGCGTGAACGTATCTCAGATGTGCGTGTGATTGGTACTAAAAGTATGCCCCATAGACGGTCAAGCGCCGCCGTCTGCGGGTTTGAGTATAGCACACTCAGGATCTGGTAGCTGGCGCGATACAATTGCTCTTCTGAAATTGGCGGGTAAACCGTCTATACAGGCAGTTTTGCTGTAGCCAAGACACCTTTCAGGAGGACTGGATTCTCTCGAAAATTGTTTCGTCATAAACTTTGGCCCATGCGAGAGTACTTCTTCGAGCTGGGATGAGTGGACATCCACAGCGTAGTGAGCAGAATCCTCTCACGACTCGCAGCGGCGGCAAAGATTTCGACATGAGCAGAGCTAACCAACACTTCGCGGGATACCGGACCGCTGTTGGTTAGTCGCCGACACCTGCCCGACAGCATCGGCTTTGCAGCGCCGCTTCCATCTACTGCTTGTCAGTTTTTGCCGGAGGGCGGCACCGTTCGCTTCCCCTAGGTTCTTTAGCGTACCTGCTACCGTCTAGAGTATTCACCTATGAGTCAGGCCACACTCGGGTCCCCCTACCGGAATTCTGACCTCTTTGCGGGCTACTATCTCGACGAACGGGTCGCTGATCTGGACGACTGGGAGTGCGACGCCGAAGCGGCGCAAGCCTTCGAAGACCTCCAGGCGCTCTGGGAAGCCGAAGGCGACCTGCTACCGTCGTACAACGAAGACGAACTGCTGGGCGCATGGATCGACGAAGTACTCGATATCCTTGGCTTCGATACACTGCAGGAGACGACACTCCCGGACAGCGGCGGGTACAACGACCGCTTGCTCTTCGAGTCTGCTGACGCCCGCCGGGATGCGGCGCGTCAGAAACGTGACGGCAACACCGAGGGCATGTACGGGCTGTCGGCAGCTGTGCTTGAGGCCAAGCAGTGGGACGCCGATTTCACGGAGCGGTTTAGCGAACAGCGCTCCTATCGCGATGCCTCACACCAGATCAAATACTATCTGGAGCACACGCCCGAGCGGGTTGCCTGGGGCGTCCTGACCAACGGCAAACAGTGGCGGCTCTATGGGACCAAAGACTACGCGACCGAGACCTACTACGAAGTGAACCTCCCGGAACTGCTGGAGGAGGGTGACCTGGAGGCGTTCAAGTACTTTTATGCGTTCTTCCGGCCCGAAGCGTTCCGTGAGACGGCAGGCACGTCGTTTCTGGATACGGTCTGGAACGAGAGCGAAACGGCCGCCCAGGAACTCGGGGAGGACCTGCAGGACAACGTCTTCACCGCGCTACGGGTGCTTGGCGAAGGGTTCATCCACACGAACGATCTCGATATCGATCCCGACGACGAGGACGCACGGGCGGAGCTGAAAGAGCAGTCGCTGGTGTTGTTGTATCGGCTGATGTTCGTGCTGTACGCCGAGTCACGGGGGTTGATTCATCCCGACGATCCCGATGCCCAAGACGAGTACGAGGAACACTTCAGCCTCGACCAGCTGCGGGCCGACATTCACGAGGATATCCAGTCCGGCGATAGCTTCGAGGACTACAGCGGCCACGCAACGCGGATGTGGAATCGCTTGGAGAACCTATTCGGGTTGGTCGACGCAGGCGAGGAGTCACTGGGGATTCCACCCTACAACGGCGGGCTCTTCGACGACGACAGTCACGCATTCCTCGCCGAAAACGAGGTGTCGGATCGGCACATCGCCGAAGTGATCTATCGGCTCGGGACGACCGAGGGCGACGACGGCGAATTCGTGCTCGCTGACTACGCCGACCTGGACACGCGACACCTGGGGAGTATCTACGAGGGGCTGCTTGAACACGAGTTCCGGATTGCGCCGGAGCAGTACGCAGCGGTCGCCGAAGACGGTGGGCAGGTGTGGAAGCCAGCGACGGAAGTGAGCGTGGCTGACGCTGTCGAGACGGTCGACCAAGGCGAACTGTACGTGGTGAACGACGACGGCGAGCGGAAAGCGACCGGGGCGTACTACACGCCCGACTATGTGGTGAGCTATATCGTCGAGGAAACGGTCGACCCGCTGCTGGACGATATCAAATCGGAGCTGGAAGCCGACGGGCTGGAGCCGAGTGAAACCGAGTACTTCCGGCGGTTCTGGCAGCAAGTGCTGGATCTGAAGATTCTGGACCCGGCGATGGGGTCGGCGCATTTCCTCACGAGTGCGACCGGGTATCTGACCGAGCAGGTGATGGAGGTCGTTCGCGAACAGGAGATCCAGGGCTACGACGAACAGGAGTTGCGCCGCGAGATTGCGAAGGAATGTATCTACGGCGTCGACGTGAACGGCATGGCGGTCGAGCTGGGGAAGCTCTCGATGTGGCTGGAGACGCTGGCCGCTGACAAGCCACTCGCGTTCCTAGATCATCATTTGAAGACCGGGAACTCGCTGGTGGGCTCGGATATTACGGAGGTGTTGAGTGACGATATCGAAGAGAACGGCGGCCAGCTAACGCTCGGGCAGGCGTTTGCTCGGGCCCGACAGCAGACTCTTGAGCATGTGATGGACCTGATGCAGGACCTGCTGGCTATCGACAACGACGAGCTGGCAGACATCAAGTCCATGGAAGAATTGTATGGTGAGATTCGGGAGGACCCGCTGTATCAGCGACTGTTCGAGGTCGCAAACGTGCACACGGCCGAGCAATTCGGGCTGGACGTGCCCAACGGCGTGTACGAGGATATGGCCGGGGCGATTGAGGACGAAGCTGAGTGGGCTGAGATTCGTGGCGAAGATTGGTTTGGGACGGCGCAGGCGATGGCTGCTGACGAGGATTTCTTCCACTGGGAACTGGAGTTCCCCGAGGTGTTCTTCGGGGAAGATGGGTCGAAGTTGGACGGGGCTGGGTTTGATGCGGTGGTCGGGAATCCTCCATATGTTAAGATTCAGAATATACGACGGAATAATGAACGGTTAGCCGAATACGCTGGTGAACAATATCAGTCTGCTACAGGTAGATTCGATCTTTATGCTCTCTTTGTTGAGAGAGGATCTGTCCTCGCTGAAGGGAACCGGTTAGGGTACATCCTTCCGAACAAATTCTTTGATTCGCAAGCAGGCAAGGGACTTCGAGAGTTCTTGATTCATCGGGACGGTATTGAAGAAATTGTAGACTTTAGTCAGCAACAAGTGTTTGATGGAGCAACTACTTACACTTGTCTCCTGTTTTTGGGAACCAGCGACACTCTCAGCTACAGGGAAGTCCGTGACCTGGATTCTGGAAAGGAATCGATCGAAAAATTTGAATCCAGTCAAATCCCCGTGAGTGAACTTAATGAGGACGGGTGGGTTCTCACCGGCCCCATGGAACGACAAGCAATGTCAAAAATGCGTAAGAATGGGGTGCCTTTGGAAGAGCATACAAAACATATCTCGGAAGGTATTGTTTCAGGCGATAATGAAGTGATGTTTGTAGAAATTCAGAGCCGAGGTGAGGATCAACTTGTAGTCCAATCTCCTGCTAATGGAGAGACATATCAAGTTGAATCCGAAATTGTGCACCCACTGATTGATGGTGATGAAATTCAGAGATATGTGTCTCCAAATTCAGATGTAGCCGTCATTTACCCATATCGAACTACTGACGATGGTACCCAGGAAATCCCAGAACCGGTTCTGAAAACAAACGCACCATCAGTATTTAAATACCTTTCTGAATTCCGAGATAGGTTAGCTAATCGAGGTACTGCCTCAATGAATTACCCGAAGTGGTACTCATTGTGGTGTCCAAGAAATAAGCGAGTATTTGAATCGCCAAAAATTGTTGTACCTGATGTCTGCCAGCAATCAGAATTTACTATAGATAAATTTGGAGGAATTTATGTACGAGACACTGGCTATTCAATCGTTCCAACGGATAATTCCAGTCAGAAGCGTAATTTCTTGACGGCTATACTAAACAGTTCTACAACTTGGTTCTATATCTACCATACAAGTTCAATTTTGAGAGGGGATTTTAGAAGGTTTAAGACATCATATTTAGAGCCTATCCCAATACCGGATTGTGACATTTCCTCTCTCCAACAAAAAGGAGATAGAGGATATCTTGAAGAGCAATATAATAACTATATTGAAAATAAATCTGAGTTCTCTTTTAACAATCCACCTCGTGCTCTCTCTTTCTTATCAAAAAAGATGACTGAACATCATGATGAGCTAGATAGTCTCAACCTATCTCTTCTTGATTTTTTCGGCTCCTACTCTGATGGCTCCATTCTCGCTGATGTGGGCTTTACCCAACCGCCGGAAGACTCTGCTGACTCAATCCTTCAGGAAACCTCCGAACAGAAGCCGAACCTCCAGATTGGCGAGGCTACCGTCGTTCGTGAGTCCGACAGCACAGTCGAAATCCAACTCACAGCACGGTACAAGCCTGATCCGAGTAAGAAGGGTAGAGATGCGTACACGGAGACCGAACCACAGCCAGCGCTGCGGATTACAGACCTCACCGAAACGGAGGCCGATCTGATTGAGGCGTTTGTGCCGGTCGCCGTCGACGAGGCCGGTGGCTTCGCCGGCTTCCGTGAAACGGCGACGAAGACGAACTCGCTGGTAGATCGGCTGCGGAAGTTGACGTTGCCCGCCGTTGATGACGTTCGCGATGGACTGGTGAGTTACATGGAAACGGTTGAGCGGGCCGACGAATTGGAGGCGAAGATCGAGCGGACTGACGAGCTGATCGATGAGATCGTCTACGAGCTGTATGGGTTGACCGACGAGGAAATCGAGATTGTGGAAGAGGCGGTTGGGGAGCAGTAGAATTAGTCGCTACTACGATTAAGAACGATGTCTGATGATGAGCCGCAGCGTGGAACGAAAGCATGGGTACGATATCATTGGGATGAGGAACATAATACTGCCCCCAAGCAGGTGCTCTTGATCAAGCTTCTACATGAATACCATATCATCATTCCAGGATTGGTCGCGGGTGCCCTTTCCGCCACGGCCTTCTGGCAGGCCGGTGCCAGCCAGCTACAGATTTTATCAGCCCTCTTTACCCCAATCGGTGGAGGTTACGCGCTGTTTTTTCAGATGTGGTGGTGTTCGACCCTTGTTGAATAGGTGCCTACAGGCCCATGCGTCGCTTGGCCCCACGGAAAGGGTGCTGCGTGACCTCATCAACGCCAGCCGATTTCAACCAATTGAGAACCATCTTGACCGGAGTCAGTAGGCCACTGAGCAACCCAAACAGCAGTCCAAATACGAACCCGATCACAGCGGCTAGACCAGTCATAACCAACGCAACAGGGATGATGAGAAGGTAAGTCGCCATGAGCAGTATTGCTGACGGTGTTACTGGGTAGTCAACGCGGAGTGATGCGGACCAGTCTACTATCGGATACAGGAATGCAACGGCTGGCGCAAGCCCTGGTGACACGTATGTTTCGACCGCCATTGCGGCAACACTCGCCAATCCGACCATTATAAAAACATACGCAATAGCAGACAGACTCCCAATAAGTTCCCAGAATTCTTCGACGACGTCCATCTCATCTGATTCACCACCTTCTTGGCCACTCTCATCACTCTCAGTGGTCTGCGCAGATCCGATGTTTTGAGATGACAAATATAGCGAGAGCCCAAGCCAGGAACTCAAGAGATATGGCCACAGTAGATTCGTGCTGAGGCGGGTTTCAATCAGTGGAATCACTCCTATAGCATTGAGTACTGGGATGAAAATCAGTGCTGCAATAAAAGCTGTAAAGCCAACCGAAAACATCGCCCGCCAGAGGACGTCACCGAACTCGGAAAGCTGAGCTTCGGCGGTTTGTGAGGCGGGTTCTGGAGCCATGCTACAAACGACTACACTGTGGAGCGATGTAAACTCCAGTGTTTGATGTGAGAGTCTTACTGTCTCACATAGCATCGCCGATAAGCGGCCCGCCGACGTGTGGCCCAACATCCCAGACACGCTCCGAACTCACGCAATCGGGCCAATCAGTTCGGGTATTTCAAGTGCTTAACCCAGTCTTATAATTACACAGCTGCCTAACTATCCACCGTTATTTTCCAAGCTTTCTGATGACCTCAACCAATGGTGTTTGACCGTTGGTCAGGGGCGTGTCCTGATTATTGGCCGCTTCGTCCTGTATATTCTCTTGGGGGTTAGAATAGATTTTATCCATAGTATCAATGATGAATTCTACAATCATTTCATTGTTCTCTTCGCCAGTTTCCTCTTCCAGTACCTCTCTGAAACCCGTCAGTGAGAGCGCCATTCGGGCTTTGAACTCGTACTCTTCCATCAATCGCTTCTGTCTATTGTAGTTAGAGACAGAGAACCAAACTGCAACAGAGATCGGGAGAATAAGCGCAATCTTAGAGACATTTGACAAGGGATTTGCTCCGGAGTTTATAATATTAAAATACAGTACAACCGCTGATGTCAGCAATATACCGATTGATAAAGCCGATGCAGCTTTCCAGTATCCCAAGTTTTCCTCTAATTCTGACTTTCTATCAGCAAACTGCTTTCCCAGTGCTGCACTAGTTGACCGTTCTAATAAGCCTCTGGCCGTATCCTCTAGCTCATCAAGGTCTTCCTGCTTGTCATCTATCTGTTCAATTCTCTCGTTAATTAGCTCTATCTTATGCTGTACATTTTCGTATTCTCCCTCTAATTGTGTTATCAAAGAATCTGCTTCTTCTACTACATCCGACAAATCGTTTTCAGTTTCGTCATCCCCTCTTAATCTAGATATCTGTTCTTCATTCGCTGTAATTGCCTCATTTATATTGGTAAGTTCTTCTTCTAACTCACGCTTTTGCCGTATCAGATTGCCATGATCATCGGCATCTGCATTATTAATATCAGATTCAACGTCATTCAATTGAGTAACAATCCTATCTTTACGGGCTCGAAGCTCCTCTAGCTCACTTTGTATGCTTGATATTTTTTCTGGGACATTTGACATTATTACTTATGAATGTGCTACGTTTCTTAGTGGTTATCATCTCAAACACTATATTACCAAATTCAGATGATTTCTAATGCCCCATCCGGACTGTCTATTGACCGAAGGAATCACGAAAGCCAACCAATACACAGAATTGTCTACCCGTTTGTTGGTTAGCACCCCGCTACTCCACACCGTTGCCAATATATGGTCACACCCGACCTGCGGCGGCGTGACCCCAACGCTACCCCAGTCAGTGCTGCTCCCGAAGGATCTCAGAAGTCACATCCTCACAGTTCTGAAGCACGGCATTAACCGTACACGCGTCAAACCGCTTCGCATTCGACCCAAGCGCATTAACCGTCAGCACTGAACCACTCGCTCACTGAGTCCAAGAATAGGAGGCTAAATCTTACTTGTCTTCCTTTTAATCAGTTACTGGAATGGCTACAGACTTGAATTCGCTCCTTCTGCCAATCATCCTCCTCGTTGTCGTCGAATTGAGTGGTGTCGCCCGTGATGTCGACCTAGAAGAAGCAGTTACCAAAGACTATCCACCAATCTTCCTACCGAGTGGGGAGTCTAGCATCATTCCCCATTTCGGTCGCTTCAATTTCATCCATGGACTCAATACAACACTCATTCTCTTTGGAGCCCTTCTCCTCTCAGGTCCAAATTCCCGGCTACCGGTTATTTCGGGGCTAATTTTCTCTGTTGTTTGGATCGCGCTCCCTTTGCTCGAAGTCGAAGAATACGATGATATCTTATTGGAGGGCAAATCGGCGTCATCGATTCACTGGCACACTGGAGCAGGAATCATCGCGATTACATATGCCGCTGTCTATGACCCTTTCCTGGAGAACACTCAATACTTAGGAGTCGAATGGCCGCGGTTTCTCTTGGTGTTTCTTTTTATTTTTGCTGTAGGGATACTACTCGTCAAGCTAGAGTCAGAGCTCGAAGCAGTATATGTGGATGAGGTACCAGAGGACTGGCCGTAACCCGATGGACAGTCGCATCTCCCATCTAGCTATCTGAAGTCTGCTTGTGATACTCTCCGACCAATGACCGACGATTCATCCACCTCTGAAACTCATCTCGATCAGCCTGGCATACAAATACGAAATTGACCGAACAGGTTGCCTGTTTGAGTGACTGGGTGCCGTCAACCTCCTCAGTTATTAGTCTATCTTGGAAGTCTCGAACTTGTATAATACCGTCCAGAGGAAATGGAAGTTCATTCTCGACCATCATGAGAGTGTCACTCAATGAGCTCCAGTTCTCCAGAGATGTCATCCCCCGAAACTCAATGCTTCCTTCTTTGCCGACGATCTCTACAAGTTTTGAGTCCTCATTCCTTCCATCGTCCGTTGGAAGAATCTGACATTCACATGAGAACCGATAAAGTGTGGAAAGGTCATCTATGTCGAGATCTTTGATTCGCGGGATACTCTCATCTTCCAGGAGATGGTTTACGACCCGCTTAGTCTGTATGTACTCCTCGCTTTGATTAACCGACTCCATGACCTGCTCGCGGTCTCCCTTTTCACCACCAAGATTACCCGGCAAAAAGGCACTTAATCCAGCTTTTAGCGAACTCCACGACTCTTCTTGTCTCGCAACTTGCGTGTTCTCGTCTATTCGATCAAAAAACAGTTGGCGGATATGTGATGGAGAGTAGTATAGGATATGCTGGTACGGTTCTTCCATACAAAGAACCACGTCTCGGATTATATCATTGTTACTGCAGTAATCACATGAGAATGTAGGATGGATAGCAGTACTACATCGTTGCTGCGACGTGCTGATACTCGGCCTGCGACGGCGTCGGCTGCAGCGTCAACCCAGCAAGCGCCAACTCTCGTAGCACCTCTGGCGGCACACCCTCAACATCCCGAAGCACGGCATCAAGCGTCCATTCACCGTACTGACTCGCACTCGGCGCGAGCACATCAACCGATTCAGTAGCTACCTCCTCTTGAATCGCTCTCGCAGCACGCCGAACACGTCGCCGTTCTTCCACAGTGCAGCTCATGCTTCCACCGCCCGAACAAGATCGCCGACGAGCGAGCCACCAACGTGCGGGCCGATATCCCACCCACGCTCACGCCGAGTATATTCACACCACTCCGAAAGCGTCTCGAAGGGCGTATTCGCCAACACAACTTTCTCGGCGTCCCCACCAGCGGCGACAACAGCCACGGCGAACTCATAGCTGTCCCAGTAATGCGCGGCACCCTCGCCGTCGACGCCGAGAAACAGCGGGCGGCCCTGGGTGAGTAGTTCGCGTGCGGTACGTTCTTGTGGATTGGATTGCGTAGTTGCCATTGGTTCTTCCTGGAACCACGCGCCTCGGTGTACTAGCACCGGGGCGATTTCGTAAGAAATCGACCAGCAGCGCGTGTGTTCCTATCTAATACTGTTGTTCCGGGCAACCAAAAAAATATTGCTTCGGAGCAAGATAGTTGCAAACACAACCAATGTCGACTCGTGGACCGGATCCCAAGGCTACTGATGAGGAAATTATGCAAATCATTGAATCAGTAGAGCCCCCGTTCGTGACGACTGGAGACATCGCAGATGCTGTTTCACTATCTACAGAGAGAGCGAGACAACGACTCAACCAACTCGATAACCAAGGACAGCTCCATCGTACAAAAGTTGGGAGTAGTGCCGTCGTCTACTGGATCCCAGAGTCTTCCTCAGGATCGAGATAGACCCGCCCCTTGTTCGTGATCCACCACACACGGGCGCGTCCAATCTTTCGCGTATCGACAAGTCCATCTTCCTCCATTCTCCGCAACCGCTGATCGACAGCTTGGCGGCTCACACCAGTCCTTTCAGCAATATCACTAGTCCCAAGCACCGGAGAATGTGCTAAGACTATTGCCTCCAGTATAGATTTCCTGTCGGCCGTCGGGTCTGGACCCGGCTTCTCTGTCACTGTACTAGCGATACATCCGCCCCTGTCATTAGTTATGATGAGTGTATCTCTTGCTACGGGGCAAAGACTAAAACCCACCACTCCGAAGCAAGAGATAGGCGACGCCCACAGCAATCAACGGCGTCCCGTCGAACCCATGACAACCGGCAAGCCCACCCACGAAGAGTCGCATCGCTCGCCAGCGCACTTTCGCCCACATATTCGCCCATCGAAAACCACCAGACGGCAGCCCGGTCGCTCACATTCGCCCATCATTCGCCCATCGCCTGAGCGGCCCACGAACACGCCACAGCAGCCCGCAGACGAAAATCGGCGCGCGAAAATCGACTTTCGCCCACGCGGTCGCCCCAGCCTTATCAGCCAACTGCCCAACCCAGCAGCCATGCCCACGCAGGGAGGCAACCAATGACCGCCTGGCACGACTGCACCGCCCTCCAGCGGGATCTCCTGAAAGCGATTGCCGACCACGACCACTACGACCGTGAGGCCACCGCCGATGCCCTCCAGATCGCCGTCGAAACCCGACGCGAAGCCACGCTCGATGACGCCCGCGTCACGGACGCCCTCGCCGAGCTCGAAGCCAACGATCTGGTCACCACCGACGGAACCTACGCCCTGACTGACCGCGGCCAGGACGCCATCACCCAGGCCGCCCGCTCGCTGGCTATCGTCACCGGCCACGACCTGGTCACCACCGACGGCGGCACCACCATCCCCTCACACACGGCGGCGGCCACCCGACTCGACACCGTCCTGCAGGCCGCCGAACCTGCCCTCGCTGACGAGGAACTCGAACTGCTGGACGCTGTCAGCACCTACCTCCGGAACACGGACGGCTTCGTCGTCCAGACCCACGCCGAGCCCGCAATCCGCAGCCACGCGCTTGAGGTTATCGCCACCCGCGAGGACGGCCACGGCGCACCCGCCGGCGATGTACTGGACACGCTCGCCCGGGAGTACGGAGCCCAGCGGGCGATGACGGCGCTGCTGGATTTGCTCGTGCAGGGCGACTGTTACCAGCCACAACCAGCGACGCTCCGGCGCGTCGACACCGACACCAGCGAGCCGGGAGGCGACCGATGACGACCTACCACGAACTCACCGGCTTCCAGCGCGACCTCCTGGAGGCCATCGCCGCCGTCGACGACGACCCCTACGGCCTCGCGCTCAAAGACTACCTCGACGAGCGCTACGCCGACCCCATCAACCACAGCCGCCTCTACCAGAACCTCGACCAGCTCGTCGAGAAGGGCCTGGTCAACCGGGACGAACTCGACGCCCGCACCAACGTGTATACGCTGACTGACACTGGCAGACAGGCACTCCAACACCAGGCGGAAACACTCGCAGGCCTGTGTGATCTGCCTCGACCTGCCGCCGATGGAGGTGCGCAGTAATGCCCCAGAAACCCACGCAGTCCCGTCGCTCAGCGATCAAGAACGGGAACACAGTCGGCCGGTGTTGTCAGAGGCACGTGATCATCGGGGAAGTGATGGCCGACTGGTACCCTTCTAGAACAAACGTAGAACTTGTAAATAATCGTTACTGTCAGGAAGCCTCTCACAGTTCAACCCACGGAACAGTCCGCCGCCGCCCGCGACGGCGGACTGTCTCGTGTGCCTCTGACAATTTCCCAGGACAAAGTGGACAACTTTGTGCTGGCATTGTCAGATTAGTTAGCCATCATAATTGTAATTTTCGCCTCGTTATAGATTCTGAATACACTGCGAAGCACCCCGAAAACTGGGGTCCGGCCCCGAAACGACCGATAGGATGGGTGGTGTCTCTGGGAACTGACAGGGCACGGAACCCACCTGGAACCGATACGAGAGGTTATAAAAACGCTTGTGATATCCCGTCGCTGTCTGGTGGTTTTCCACGCTATCCCAACTCGCTCGACCCACACGGCCAACGGCCCGAGGCCAGCGTGCAGACACAACTCTCGGATTCCGAACAGCAGAATGGTGGGCAGCCGGGGGAAATCGGCATGCCACGCACCACCCACAGTCGCCGTTGCCGGCGACAGGTCCTGCACCCAACACATTCGATAGGACAACTGGCTATCAGGGGAACATGGAGCGGGGGACAGAACCTAACCGACTGGTATACAGTTGGTATCAAAAACAGTTGTGATAGTCGCTTGCTGTCAGTCGGTTCTGTCACAACTGCCAGCTACACCACCATTTCTCACACGCGTAGCACGACCATGCGATGCTCAAAGTCACGGCACCAAAGGAATGGGGATGGTGGGTTGCTGGGGGGAAGCCGCGTGCAACCCACGGTGTGGGGTCGCCATCCACGACGATGGGTTCCGGCCCCGGGCCAATCGATGAATCGGGGGGGATTCAAGGGAGAGTGGAGCGGGGACCAGAACCCAACCGATTGGTATGTAGTTAGTACACAAAACAATTATGATACTATAGTTCAGTTTATTGGTTCTGCGACTGCCCCAAAACTCCAGACCTGCCACCGGGAGGTGGCCCGATGACCGCCCACCCGACCGTCGGCGAGATCGTCGCCATCACAACCACTGACAGCGAGCCGCTAGTGCTGGTTTGTCACGTCGACGACGACCACGTCACGGGTGTATTGCTGGCAGACCTCGCAACAGAAACACTCCATCGGCTGCGGGCGTCCGAACCCGACGCAACCACACGCCGGCAGCTAGCCGACGCAATCGGTCGGACTGATGACCTCATGTCGTTCACGGTCCCGACCGGAGACTGCGCACTGGTTGAACGCGACAGCAGCCGTCCTGGCCCCTTCGAAGGAGGGGATGCCTGATGGCCCGCGCCGACCCCTCGCCGGGCACTGCGACCGACACAGCGACCACAGACACCGATCAGTGGCGACTCAGCTACATGGTCGGCGATCTGGAACACTACACCGAGTGGACGGCCGACTTCCCCACCATCGAGAACTACTACGACCAGTACCGCCGTGGTGACTACGCCCACGATGTCGTCATCGAACGCCGGGCGGTGGTCGAAGGATGACCGGGCACGGGAATCACTACGGCGTCGACCACGACGATGGCGAAGCTGACCGTCCGTGGGGACAGGATTTTGCTACCGATGAGAGCGGGACCACGCTGGTCCAGGGAGCGGCGTCCGATGAGTGCTGATGGTCGCTTCCAGTCCGTTGTCACGAGGCAAATCCGCCGGACAGCCCGGCATTGCCATGTCCCAACTACCGCGTCCAGAGAGCGCCCGCTACGTCACCGATAGCCCGTGCCGTGGTCGGCACTGCCCGGTTCGATTCCGGGGACGGGCACTGTGGTCACGATGCCACGACAAACGACCCCCAACGACGACAGCGGAACCGACAGCACAGCCACCGATCAGGCGCTCGCCGACGAACTCGACATGGACATCGGCCAAGAGGAAACGGACATCGACGCCCTCCAGTCACTCGTCAGTGAACTCGGCGACGAGATGTCTCCCCCCGTTTCGAGTGTTCTTGAGCTGCTGGTCGCGACCATCGATGACCTCCAAGAGCGGGTCAAGGAACTAGAGGATGACGTCGAACAGACCCACGACGTTGCCACCACGGCAGTCGGGGACGCCGCCACGAACGACCAGCGCCTCGACGACCTCGAAACCCAGCAAGAGGCGACCCACGATGTCGCCAAGAGTGCCATCGCCAAAGCCCAGCAACTCGAAGCCGATAGCGACCACCAGGAAGACGCCGAGCAGTTGCCCGAGGGGATCGAACCCAGCAGTTCGCCGCTGGATTTCTTCGCGAACTGCCGGCAGTCGAAGGTGAAGACGATGTTCGTGGAGCGGTCGAACCGCCAGAACACCTACCGAGCAATTAGCATCGCCAAGCGCTGGCCGGAGTTTGCCACGAAGCGAACCGACGGCAGCGGCGTGTTCATGACCAAAGCCGACCTGCAGACCGCCCTCACCGCCGAACTCGGGAAGGAACCCCACCGACAGACGGTCAAGCGCGTCTGGGAGAAACTCATCGAGATCGGCGGTGGCGACATCGTCGAGAAAACTCGGCAGGTCGGACGGGATCAGACCAAAACCGAGATCCTCGCGATGGATATGGCAACAGCCGACGGACTGCTTGAGAAACGCTACGTCGGCCTCGACCTGTTGGAGAACAGCGACCACAAAGCCACGATGGGTGGCGTCACACCCGTTGTGGTGGAGTCTTCGGCCTAACCCTGTGACACGCACCGAATAGGACGGAAATCGGTACGAACCCGACGCTGTCGGACGCGGTGGCACGTGCCCTGCCGCCGCCGACGCCGCTGTTCGCTAGCTGCAGAACCCGGGAGCGACCCCCTGTTTTCAGGAGTGTAGTGAGTGGTCGTAACACGAACGGAGCGACCAGCGCAATCATCGCTTACACAACGGGTGTGACGGAACACTCTCGATTGGGGTTTGCACTCCCGATCCGTTGATTGAGCCGATTCTGTGAACAGTCAAATCGTATGCACAACGACAGCAATGAAACAGTGCACCCCACATCTAACAGCGGAACCGGTGGGGTGGCCCTCTGTCGAGTGCGCTTACGGATTCGTTTTGAGGAGCTCCGAAAGGCCCGTTTTGATCGAACTAATGGATTGCTCTAACTCAAATTCCTTGTACTTCCCCCCACCCTTCCCTCGGTTGTACTCAGTTGAAGAGACAATGCCGAGTTGCGTGAGTTCACCAAGATAATCACGGACCGACCGCTCTGAAACCGGCTCCAAACCTTCTCCACGGGCTAACTCCTGATACGCACCCAGGATATCTCGCGTCCGGGCAGGTGTGTCACCGTCTTCAGCAAGTCCAGTGAGCGCATAGAGAACCAGTTGACCATGCTCAGAGTAGTTGCGGATACCCTCAACGACCTGATCAGTCTGGAGTCGTTGTCGGGCTTCGCTTACGTGGTGTTCGGTCACGAGCTCATCATCATACTCTCGGGCAAGATCACCCGCCTCAAGCAAGAGATCTAGCGCTTGGCGGGCGTCTCCAGAGTCCTTGGCTCCGTAGGCAGCACACATTTCGATGACACCATCATCGATGACATCGTCTTTGAACGCGACAGCCTCACGCTGTTTCAACACGAGTTGAAGCTCATTGGCGTTGTATGCTGAAAATGAGACTTCCTTTTCACACAGACTGGATCGGACTTTCGATGAAAGTTGGTTGCGGAAATCAAGATCGTTCGAGATACCGATGACACCTAATTTCGCATCGGAGATATCGCCATTCGACCTCGCGCGTGGCAGTTTGTATAGCAGTGAATCGTCCTCAATGTGATCAACCTCGTCAAGAACAATGAGTACCGTGCCACCCAGATCATCGAGCGCCTCGAAGAGGAACTGATACACTGAGGCCTGTGGATATCCGGTGTTGGAGATCTGGTTAGCAGGATCACGCAGTGTGTTTACAATGGCGACCGCAGCCTGATAGCTCGAATTGAGCCCGTCACAATTGACTTCAACCGTACTGAGGTCCAGTCCGTCGACGTCGCTCGCATCACGTTCCAGAGCGGATAGAAGATATCGGGTGGCAGCAGTCTTGCCGACCCCGCTTTTTCCATACAGGAAGATGTTTGAAGGGGTCTCATTATTGATGACTGGCTGGAGAGCAGCGTGATACTTCTGGAGTTCTTCGTCACGCCCTACAAGCTCATCTGGGGTCCACTCTTCGAGCAGTGCCTCACGTTGCTCGAATATCGTGGACGTCGGCGAAAACGTGATATCACTCATTTGTCTGTGGTTGCGACACGAAGTGTCTTAACCTTTGGTTCCGCTGCTTCCGCTGTTCGGATTGGTATATAAATAACGAACCCCACCGCTTCCGCTGTTAGATGGAGAACACAGTGGTCACCACACTGCTTTTACTATTGATTGGTTAGGCAATCGGTCTTGAGGGGGAGACCGGATCGAGATGAGAGTGCGAGGATGAAAACACCCACCCCACTGGTTCCGCTGTTAGCTGTGCAAGGTGCTGCCGCCGTTATTGACAGAGCTGTCGCAAGCCTATTTCAATTACTTCCGTCGCAACTACCCGAAATCAGACTGTTTGAGACGTGGGGTGGGGATACCCCCACCCCACTGGTTCCGCTGTTAGCAATGACGCTTGTAGGGAGTGACATTGAGATCAGCCGTAATATTTCTAGAGCTAGTGAATAAGTTCAAGTACCTGAATAAAAAAACATACCCGCAGGACGTTATCACCAGAATAGCAAAGCACCCCCTCCCATGGGGGTGATGCCGTCTATTCATCCTCTAACAGCGGAACCAGTGGGGTGGGAGTGTAGGACTACCTCTTCCCATATTCATTGCACTCCCGGCCTCCATGCTGGGCCCAATCTGGATGGGTCCCGAAGAAGCCCAGCGAGCTCAAACCATGTCCTACGTCTAAGGAACACTTGGGCTAACCAACAACTGCGTGATAACTACTGCTTGTTGGTTAGCTCTTGGTGAACCCGTAGCCAGTAAGACTTCTATGGTGCTCGTCCCGTCCAGTCGACAGGAAGTCGTCAGCCTATGTTGCTGGCAGCCTGTCCAATTGATGTTACGAATGCGGTGGTGACCCGTCAAGATAGCCGTGTACCTCGCAATCGAAATTAATCGGTTTGAACCGGTTGTAAAATCTCTAAAGAGTTGTGAGCACGTTTCAACATAGGTTCTCCACGCCGTGAAAGGTGCTAAAATCTCTGGTAGACCGTGAAGCGAATCAAATACGCACTGACGGTCTGCGCTTTATATGGGGGTGCCAGTGTATTAGCCGAGTAAGCGTAGTATCAATGTCAACCTCCGACTTCTCTATCCCACGCCCTCCGGCTGCTGAATCGAACCTCCAATCGTTGCTCGCGATGGTCGTCGAAACAATCCTCTCCGTCTTCCAGGGAGTCGCCTTCTGGGCGAGCATCCCCCTCCCAGTTGTTATCGCGGGCACGCTCGCGACCAACGTTGTTGCAGCAGAGCCCCTGCTGGTTAGTGGCCTCGTCGTCCTGAACATCGTCTGTGCCGTCCTCGGGCACAACTACTCCCCAAGCGCATGACTGTCTCGGTGCCCACCGCCAACGATCCCGCCCAGCAGTTTTCAAAAACAGCGCTGTTCTGCCCAACCTGCGAGCACGCCAGCCCGATCGACGGCGACTGGATCATGGACGATTCAGTTCCCCGCGACCGCCTGCTCTGTCCCCACTGTGGTACCGTCGTCATTGACCAGCCCCAACTATAGTGCCGGTGGCGTCAGTTGTGGACGAAATCAATGTGTATTTTGTCGTCCATTGACACCGGACACACAAGGAAGAGGCGTGAAACGGCGAGTCGCAATCAAGACTAATAGCCGGACCCAACCGTATTCTCACTAGAGAAAAATCCCCAGTCATATGATAAAAGAGAAAGCCGTTGAAACTGTCGTCAAGCAGATTCTGAAGAAACTCCTGAACCCAATCTTCGACTATGGGTCCAGAGAAACGTGCCCTCACGACCAGTGTGACCACGTCATAATCGCTCAGTCGATGTGGAAGGACCACAAGAAGAACACGATTGAAGAACTGATCAGGTTGTATCGGGAGGAAGGCGAGATCCCCCATTACGATGCTGAGATGCATCAGAAAATCGTTGAGCCGCTCGGGGTCGACGTTAGCGGAACGATGGTCTGCTGTGAGGAGTGCCGGGGCTACATCGAGTTCGACGCCAATGGAGTCCCGTCTATCACCAAGGACCGCCAAGGGAACATCAAGGAAGTCACGTTCAAGCCCTGGTAGCGCCGCTGAGGACCGTAGTTCCAGTAGTTAGCCGGTGGCGACCGACCCGTGCCACGAGACGAACCATCGCTGGGAGTCCCGGCAGGGAACCCGTCGCATATCCTGCTGGGCCCGGTCTATGACTTCGGGCTGCTGGACATCCCGCCCGATGAATACGCCGACCTCGGATATCTCGATTATCAAGAGCTTCTCGATGAGCTGGGTCTCTCGCGATGGCGGCCCATCCTTGAGGCGTTCTGTAGCGATTGCCACCAGGCAACTGCCCCATCGCAT
>NZ_JBNAMU010000003.1:0-190868 GCF_049705545.1 Haloarcula amylolytica | reverse complement strand
GTCAGGCACCTTCCTTCAGCCGTTCCAGTAGCAGGTCGTTCCCCTTGACGTCGATCGGGTGCTGGGGCAGCGGCTCCTGGGCCACCATCGACGCCTCGTGGTCGAGCTCGTAGTAGACGGGGTAGACCCGGTCGACCTGGGCCTGGTTCAGGAGCGGCGCGATCTTCTGTCTCCCCTCCTCCTGTTCCAGCAGGAAGTAGTTCACCCAGGTGAAGAAGTCCATTCCGAGAGACTCCTTGCGGTACAGCTGGTACAGGTAGTCGGCCTTCGTCGCGACTAGAACGACCTCTTTCTCCGCCAGGATGCTCTCGTCGACATGGCGGAGCAGCTGGACGTACGTGTCGATGTATTCGTCGAGGTCCTGCTGGGCCTCGTAGTCGTCGTCCCCGTACGGGACCGACGAGAGGAGGCTCCCGGAGTCGACGATGACGACCAGCGTATCGGAGTGAACGATCTGCTTGGCCATGACCCGGCGGACTTCCTCGGGGTCGAGATCCTCGGCCTGTTCGGGCAAGTCCGGTAGGCCGGCGATCTTCTCGTAAAGCAAGACCAGGTAGTTCATCGACAGCCGAGATCGTGGGACCATGCGGGCGACCATCTCAGCCAGCGCTTTGTCGATGTACTCGCCGGCGTAATCGAGGACGTCGATTTGGACGTACTTTTTGAACAGCTCACCGCCCTTGGTCCGGAACCGGAGCAGGTAGTACTCGTCTTTGTCGTTGGGGCCGGTGTACTCGTCGTTCCCGAACCCCTCGACGTTGGCCCGCAGCGACGTGACCAGCCGTGACATCGGGGCAGTCGGGTTGAGGCGGACGTTCTCGGGGTCATCGTCCTCAGCGAAGTACAGGGCACCGGCGAGGAGGGTCTTGCCGGCCCGCTGGATGCCGATTACGAAGATGTTCTGCTGGGCCTCGTAACTGGTGAACATGTAAGCGCCGAAGAGGAACGTCACACTCGCCGCGGTTTCGACCAGCAGGCCTTGCCCGGCGAAGCGAACGGAACTCAGCACGACGTTGGCCTCGATAGTCTCCTGACCTGCAGTAACGAGCGGGTTCTCGTAGGCGAATTGGTACTCAACAAAGCTCAGACCGACGATGCCGGCGACGGTCCAGAACAGCATCGACGTCGCACGCCGGAACTCATATGGGGCCGATTCGGTTCGGATCGAAAGCCCGCCTCCGGCCACGAACGCCGAAGCGAACCCGGCTGCGATGACATGCAGGTGTCCGATCGGAGACAGCGTCGTTAGCACGCCCTGGGACCGGAGCACGACGAAGCCGATCACGGACGCGATTCCCAGCATTGCCCCCTGCAGCCACTTCATCTCGTCGAATAGCAACAGGAAGACGAGCCCAGCGTAAGCCGCGATCGCGAACAGTGCGAACTCCTCGTGCGTGACACTGATCGTCCGCTCCAGCAACTTGAGACTCCGACGCAACAGCCCGTCGGACTGGTAGGCCTGTGCAGCGATCCGTGCGACCTCAGGCGTGACGATCGCTATCAGGATCAGGTAGATGACGAGGTCGACCTTCTCCCAGAACTCCTTCAGTGCCGCGTGTTCTTCGAGTGGGTTCTGTAAGGGTGGCATACAGACGGAAGAACGGCGAGACCCCCGGTAAAGGGACCTCGAGGCCTACAGATCGTGTAGCTCGGGGTCCGGTGGTGAGTGACTGGCTGCGTCGACTGTTCGAGGGAAATTAATACAATCACTTCGTGTGCGAAGCGAGTGGACGCTCCCTCGATACACGACCTGGGACTGCCCGTCCCAGCCTTTTAGGCACGAGTGTCTCCCTCTAACTGCGATGCTAAGACAGACCATCAGCAAGACTCGGCAGTGGATCGGGGTCAACGTCCTCGGTCACTCGCCGGTCCGGTACTGGAGTCAAATGGAGATCCGACGCCGGATCACCGAGCTGCAAAAAGCGAAAGACGACCTCAAAGACGAGATGGACGAAAAGAAGGCGGCCTTCGACGAGAAGATCGAGGAGGCCAAGACGGCCGACGAGAGCCGTGTCCAGGAGATCGAGTCCGAAGCTTCCCTGCTCCTCAAGGAGTTCAAGGCCGCGGAGTCCCAGTGGGCAGAGGTCCTCAACGGCCTCCGGTTCATGCAGCAGGCCGCCCTCGGAACCCGGGTCGGCCGCCGGGTGCCCGACGCAATGCCCACCGGGATGACGCCGAGTCAGTTCCAGGCGACCGCCCGGGGGATCAAGGACAACCTGGAGAACCGCGAGGACAAGCGACTGCGAATGCAGGCGGCCAACGAGGAGATGGAGGAGACCTGGGACACCGGCGGCCAGGTCGAATCGTTGGCCGACGACCGCGTCAAGAGCGCGATCGAGGCCGCTCGCAGCGGGTCGGAGACCCCGACGCTGGACGAACTGGCCGAGGACGACTTCTCGCGTGAGGACGGCAACACGGAGTCTGGGGCCGCTGCACCGGCCGACGGGCCCGAAATGTTCTGACGACACTCCACCTTTTCAACCCATGTCCGACGATCCATTCAAAATCGAGATCCTGAGAGACACGTACGAAGATCACTTCCAGACGGCCCAGCAGCACCGTCACCGAGGTGAGAAACAGGACGCTGCGCGGGCGTTCGATCAAGCGGCCACTGCGTTGGAGAAGCTGGCTGCGGCCACGGGTGAGGACCGGGCGACCGATATCGAACGCCTCCAGCGGGCGGCGTCAATCCTGCGAAGCGGCGAGCGACTGGACGACTACTTCAAGCGCGAACAGCAGGCCGATGACGATGAATCCCAGGGCGATCGCGAACGGCGACAGCCGCCCGGCAGTGACGACGACGAGACCCGCAAACAGATGGAGTCATTCATCTGTGAAACCTCGACGACCTGGGACGACATCGGCGGGCTCGAGTCGGTCCAGCGGGACCTCAAGCGCGCCATCGCGCTAGGCTCGATCGAGGACACCCCTGACGCGGTGACCGCGACCGACCGCATCCTGCTGTTCGGTCCCCCGGGCACCGGGAAGACGCTGCTGGCGTCGGCCGTCGCGGGCTCGCTCGACGCCAGCTTCTTTCAGGTCGAACTCGGGAACCTCCTCTCGAAGTGGTACGGCGAGTCGTCGAAGCAGATCTCGGCCCTGTTTGACACCGCGGCGGACCTCAGCCCGAGTGTCGTCTTCCTCGACGAGGTGGACTCGCTGACACAGTCGCGATCCAGCGAAATGAACGAGACCTCTCGGCGCGTGCTCGACACGCTACTGTCCGAACTCGACGGCGTCGAGAAGGAGGACGACGCGTTCACGCTGACCCTTGCAGCGACCAACACACCTTGGGCGCTCGACTCGGCGATCCGGAGCCGGTTTCCCCAGCGCATCCACGTCCCGCTGCCCGACGAGGCCGCCGCAGCCGAGATTATCCGGATCCACACGGTTAAGGGCGGCATCGGGTTCGATGGCCGGCCTGTGGACTTTGTCCCCGATTCGATACAGGTGCCGAGGACCGAGGATCCCGCCGAGGCAATCGCGAAACTCTGTGTCGACGGCGGTTACACTGGCCGCGACCTGGAGGCGCTGTGCGCGGCGGCGGTCAACAACATGCTCTACCGCCGCAACCCGGGCCTCGAGGAGCTCGTCGACGTCAGTGTCGCGAAGCTGCGCAATCACGACCTCGAGTTGGGTCTGATCCAGCCTGGTGATGTCTGGGAGGCGTTCGAAACAACCTCGTCGTCGCTGCCGGAGGAAGACGTTGCCCGGTTCTACGAGTGGTCCGAGGAGTACGGGACCGGAACTGTGGCCCGATGACGCGCCTTCCGGGTGACGACCCAGATCCACAGCTCTCGACCCTGCGCCACTCCCGCCGCAGGGTCGCGACCGCGCAGGAGCGGATCGAGCGACTCGGCCGCTCTGACGAGCCGAACTGCGAGCCCGATGTCGACACCGACTGGAAAGCCGTCTTCGTCCGGTACCGTCACACCCGTGACGAGGCGATCCTCACGTATCTTGGGCGACACGCCTGCATCGCGGTCAGTTGGCTCCTGGTCGATCTGTCGTTCGACCAGCGACTGCGCAGGGCGCTCGACCCGTACGTCCCCGTAATCGACGTGACGCCGAGTCTCCTGGCCACGATGACCGCGGCCACGGCCCGAGAGATACTGGCCGAACGATCCGTCCTCCGGCGACGCGATCGACTGCTCCCCGGCGGTGGTTCGAACCGCCTCGCGCGGGCGACCGTGTCGTTGGTCACCGATCAGTGGCCTCGCGTCGCCAGAGCCGTGCTGGGGGCGCTGACCGATTTTTCAACGCTTCTGGAGACCTCGTGTGGCCATTGTCTCCGGCGCGAACTGGAATCACGACCGACGGCGACAGAGACAGCGTTGGTCGACTGCCCCCGCTGTGGTCTGACTATCCCCCAACCAAGGGGCTACTGCGACTCCTGTGGGCTCACTATCATCCGCTGATTTTCAGGCGAAGTTCTGCGTCGCGAAGACGCTCCCGTCGGCCGCGAATCTGACCCCGATCCCCTCGACAGCCCAGGACTCGCTGAGGAGGTTTTCCCGGTGGCCCGGGGAGTCGAGCCACCCGTCGACGAACTCAGCGGCGATCGTCGCAGCGTCGCGCAGTGCCGTCGGCGTGATGTGGGCCACGTTCTCCCCACATGGTGGCTGGTCGTAGCCGTAGCGATCGTACCTGTCGGCGGGCGTCCCGCCCTCTGGCGACTCGTGCCCGAAGAAGTCATCGACACTCATCGCCCGGCTGTGGTCCAGCGCCACCGCCGCGAGATGAGGATCGTACGTCAGCGCGGCCAGGCCCCGGTCGCGTCTGGCAGCGTTAACCGCCTCGTGGATCGCTCGTTCGAGAGTGCTCGGGGACACATCCGGCCCGAAATCGACGGCGACAGGCCGGACCGTCACGCTCGTTTCGGTGCCACAGTCAGGGCAGGTCGACGACACCGCGATCCGATCCCCACATTTGCCACAGCGCCACTCCTCGTCGATGTAGATGACGGCCCCGTCACACGCTGGATCGGCGTGGCGCGACGCGGTGCGGACTGCACCACACGCGTCACACTCGAAGACTGGAGTGAGGAGATCACCGTCGGCCTGGTCGGGACTGGCGTTCCGCCGTACGCTTCCATACATACCGTCCTGAAGGGACAGCGCCCTCATCACTGTCGACGCCGGCATACACGTATCGGGACTCGCCGAGGGACTCATATACCGCACGGGCTGCGGCGGTCGTGGTCGTACTGCCCTGTCTCCGGAGTCGCTGATAACAGGGAACTCGCCAGTTTTCCGATCCCGAAATTATGGATACTCTTTTGATCGCTTTGTGAAAATGATCCGCCGTGACGACGTGGAAACTACTCGGGTGGACGAGAGTTCAGAAGAGGAACGCTCGGATGACGCTCCCATCCGCGGTGCGGGACTCGCTGTCGAACTCGAACGAGGAAGATGACCAGAGAGGGTCTAAAACGGACAAAGGTCACACTGAGGAGGTGCCTGGTTCGGACGCGGAAGCTACCCAAGAGGTGTTCTGGACGATCGACACGGCGGAGTCGCTGCCGGCGATCACGGGGGCCCATCCAACGGTCGCCGAAGACATCGACCCGTCCCGGTACGTCTCCCTCCAGATGGAGCCCGAGGGTTCGAAGCGTTACGCGACGATCAACGAACTTCTCCGTGGTGACGGATTCGTCTCGGATCCCAACGACCAGTACGAGTTCACGCTCTTCGACCCGGGGCAGAAACGACTCTTCATCGCCTCGGCCGAGGCGGCGTCCCCATCGGTGATCCTTGCCCCGACGGTGGAGGAGTGCCTGCATCTCGTCGATACCGGTGACCTGGCCCAGGAGGTCAGGACGGCCGAAGTGGCTTTCGACGCCGGGGTCGAGCAGCTGGCACAGCGCGCGCTGCAGGGCGAGGACGCCCGGGAACGGTTCGGGCCGCTGTTCGACGACATTCCGTCGCTTATCAGCGTGTGCAGTGACGTGGACAGTAGCGTCCGCGAACTGCTCCGACAGGTCGACGACCGCCGGGCTCGCGAGATGGTCGAGCGCCAGTACTCACAGCAGATCGCCGGTGCGCTGAGCCAGCACGACATCGACGCCGACCACCTCTTCGAGAAGCTGTACGACAGCGACCGACCGGTGCTGGACGACGAGGGGAACATCGACCTCCACGTCGACATCGACCGGGGCATGGAGGCGATGTCGTTCCGGACACCGCGCGGGTCGCTGACGATCGAGGAGCCAGAACTCCTGTGGGACTGTCACTGTGAGGCCCCCGGCGGTAGCTTCACCGCCGACCAGCGGCCGCCGACGGCCGACGACTACGACTGTCCGATCCACGACCACGAACTCGGGGATCTCGTCACGGCGCTGTTCGGCGAGCACACAATGTCGATCCACTACGAGGGGATCGACGTGCTGTGGCGGGAGTCCTCGGACCTCTGGCCTCCCGCGGTCGACGCCTACCACGTCTTCGAAGGGCTCCGAGCCGACGGCGTCTTCGAGAGCGAAATCGCGTCCGCGATCGACGTGGGCTCTGGCACCGGGTTCATCGGCATCGGACTCGCCAGCGAGTGTCCGGCGCTGTCGGAACTGTATCTTTCGGACTGGGTGCTGGCGCCGCTCGCTATGTCGAAACTCAATTTCCAGCGGAACAGGCCTTACAGCGGCGGAGACCCGGAACTCCGGCTCCGCCTCGGATTGGGGTTCGACTACGCGCATAACCCGGATATCACCGAGCGCGACGATCCGCTCGACCTGTGCGTCTGCAATCCGCCCTACCTCCCGGACCTCGACGAGTTCGACGATATCCGGATCAATCATACGGTCGCCGGGACCGACCTGCTCGAGAACGTGATCACGGACGGCCCCTCGATCGCCGACAGCGTGTACGTCCACTTCTCGGACCTCGCGCTGCCAGCGGCCCGCGAAGCGGCGGCCGAGGCCGGCGCGGAACTGACCCTCGTGGGCGAAAAGAGCACGGTGCCGTTCAGGGTGACCCACGCGCTTTCGCGGGACAACTACACCGAGGCGCTTCTGGCGTACGGGCTCGAAGAACGGTCCTCGGGCCGGTACAAGTACTGGCACAATATCGGGACCTATCGCGTTGAGACGTAGCGCTGTTGAGAAGGGGCCTGGACGGGGTGTCGATTTCGGTGTGGCCGTTCAGGTGCTCTCGTCGTCCGCCGATGACGCATCGCCCCCGCTTTCCTCCGGGAACGACCCGAACGCGGCGCTGTGGTCGAAGGCGGTGTCGGCTGCAGTCGTGATCTTCTCTACCGGCTCTCCCGGTGGGGAGACCCACTCGGAGAACGCACGCTCGGTCAGGACGTAGCACCACTCCGTCTCGCCGTCGTCCCGGTAGACGAACACCAGATCGGCCCCGGCTTCGAACTTCGCGTCGTCGGGGATGGTCTGCCACTGCCTGCGCACGATGTCTCCCTCAGGCTCGGGGGCGAACAGCTGGGCCGGGAGCGTGATCCGGTGGCCGTCGCCGGGCGTTCCGAGTGTACTGTCACCGGCGGAGGTGGTGTCGCCACCCATCGGACCGATACCGACCACGACGCGCATAGTGTCGGTTTCGACGCCCCAGTAGATAGGATCGCCGGACTGGAGTCCTAATTCTGTGAGGAGCCTGTCGGACAGCGGGATCCGTTGCATCGACAACGAGTCCCGGCCGACCACTCGCCAGCGAGCCTCGCCGTCGGCACTGTGTGATCGGGCCGCTCTCGGTAGCGGCGTGGTGTCGACGCTGATCGAGGCCTGGGAGTCCGCAGGGTCAGACAGCCACTGGCTGAAGGCCGACCAGGGCACCAGGTAACAGCAGTTCGGTTCGGCCCCAAGCTGTGGGTCCGCGGGCGTGACCGGGTACACGAAGACGAACGTCTGGCCACAGGCGAGCCGGGCGTCGTCGGGCACGGCTTGCCACGATTGCACCATGTGATCCAGGCCGGGTTTCTCGGCACGCTGCTGACTGGGGATGGTGTACCTGAAACGATTGCTGGCACCGTAGAGCGTGTTCGCGTCCAGATCTTTGACACCCGGGTCAACGATTTCGGAGCCCGCCAGGACGCGTCGTCGGGTTCCGAAATCGTAGCCGATGTGCAATTCGTCCTTGGGCGCGACACCGAGAACCTCCCGAATGCGCGCCGGAATTTTGATCCGCCCGTCGCTGTTGACCGTTTCGATGCCGCCGACTTGCCACCTGTCGGGTCCCCCCGACCCTTGTTGGTCCACCCTGCTCATGACATTTCACCCTTCGAGGGCAACGACGGTATAACGAGCCGTGGCCGACGCGGGTGCGCCACCGCCGACTCAGGATGATCGTCAGCGAAAACTATATATATAGGGAGTCGGGCATTGTCTCCCACAACGGGCACTTCCCGTATGCACCGCGGCTCGCCAGGAGCGAGCGGACCGACGCTCGCGGCCCGCAGCTGCAGACGTCCCGCTCGTGCTTGAGCAGCCGTGATCTCGGGTGCCATATTCGTTCATCGGTGGTATCACACTTCAACCGGCGTCGAATCATACAGTTACTGTAGATCCCACGCCGCCCAGTGGATTTCACCGAGTGTCACCGCCGCCGCGACCAGTCCATCACGTCACCGGCCCCCGCCCGGTTGGGTCGTTGTCACGTCACGCGCCGAGGAGCGCGTCGACAGCTGGTCGCCCTCGTTGTCGGACATTCGCATGACCCGGTCGCAGAGCCGACTGAGCTCGTGGTCCGTATCGGTCGCCCAGCTGGGTGCCCAGACGCGGTGGATCGGCCAGCCGCGATCCGCGAGCACCGCCTGGCGAAGCCGGTCGCGGTCTCGTGTCGATGCGCACCGTCGCGTGAGTGTCCCGTCAACCTGGATCCCGAGCAGCGGGACCTCGGGATCGGCGGGATCGAAAATCACCATGTCGAACGTGTAGCCTGCGCAGTCGTCGGGGGTGGTGACCGGGACGCCAGCGGTGGTGAGTCGCTGGTAAACATCTGCCACGAGCGGCGCCGGCCACTCATCGGTGGGATCTGCCTCGCCACTGGACAGCCCGGTCTCGTGTCGCTCGTCGGCATCCCGAACGGACGTGAGGTAGCGTTTGAAATCCGCGACGCCGCGGCTGGCGGTCGCTGAGACCTCGATCTCCTCGGGCGTGATCGAGGTGACGACGGTCACTTCGTGCCGGGCCCGTGTGATGGCGACGTTGAGTCGCCGGTGGCCGCTTGACTGATTCAGGGGACCGAAGTTCATCGTCAGTTCGCCGTCCGGGTCCGGGCCGTAGCCCACGCTGAACACGATCCGGTCGCGTTCGTCGCCCTGGACAACCTCGAGGCTCTTGACGAACGGTTCCTCCTGCACGTCGTCACGAGCGAGGAAGGCGTCGAGCCGCGGGTTCTCGGCCCGGCGATCGGACAGTTCGGACCGGATCGCACGCTCCTGAGCCCGGCTAAACGCGACCACGCCGAGGGAGGTGTCTGGCCTGTTCTCGGCGTGCTCGGTCACGATGTCGGCGACACGTTCGGCTTCGACGGGGTTCGTCCGCGACTCACCGCGGCGGTAGACGCCGTCGGCGACGTACTCGAAGGACAGCGCCGACCCCGCCGCCTCACTCCGCTCCGGGAACGCTCGCAGGCGACCGTCGTAGTACTGCTTGTTGGAGAACTCGATGAGCGACGGCGACCGGCTCCGGTAGTGCCATGCGAGCGTTCGCGTCGGGAGGACCGCGCTGGCTTCGTCAAGGACACTTTCGAGATCTGTCTCCGACGCGATGTCGCTCTCAAAAAAGCGGGTCGGCGGGAGCTGTTTCGGGTCCCCGGCGACGATCACTTGATCCGCGCGCAACAGGGCGCTGGCCGCCTCGGCCGGCGGTATCTGTGACGCTTCGTCGAAGACGACCGTGTCGAAGGTGATGTCGTCGTAGGGTAGACACTGAGCCACCATCCGCGGGCTCATCATGAAACAGGGCGTGCGCTGCTTGATGGCGTCACCGGCCGTCGCGAACAGTTCTCTGAGCGGTCGGCGGTGGCGCTGTTTCCGAAGCTCACGCCGCAGGACGACGGCTTGATCGCTCGCGGGCCCGTCCCGCTCGCGGTCCGGAAGCTGGTTCGTCACCGCGTGCCGAACGGCCGCCGACGCGGCGTCGATCACCGCCTCGTCGGCCTCCCGGTAGGTCTCCAGCCGGTGGTCGAATTCCGAGCGTGAGAACGTACTGAGCGGCGTCCGCTCGTAGACGGCGTTGAGCCAGGCGCGGTAGAACTCGCGCCGGAATCCGTCGACCAGCAGCGACGGCTCCGCGTTGTTGTCCAGGAACGACTGAACGTATACGCCGGCGAGAGTCTCCGCGGCGGCCTCGCGACAGCGCGTGAACTGCACCCAGTCCTGTAACCGGTCGAGGTTCGACCGGAGCGTATCGAGCACCGCTCGCTGTTGCTCGAAGGTGGCGGTCTCGAAGGGAGTGCCGTCGAGCGAGAGGTCCCCGATCGCCATCGCCTCCCGAAAGAACGCCATAGCCGCTTCAAGAGACTGGGCGGCCGTCCGGAGTGCCCGATACTGTTCTACGAGTGCCGAGCGCTGTTCGTCCGCTATCTCGACCGCAGCTTCGGAACGACACACGTCGCGCTGGAACGTGGTGCGAAGGTAGTCCTGGACGCCGAGGAGCCGCTCCCAGTCGATCTCGCCCCCCTCCTCAAACGGTGCGAGGTAGCGCTCGTCAACGTCGCTGTCGGCGACGACGCTCTCGAGCGCCTGCAGCCGTCGCAGTTTGCGAGCGTCGTGACGGAGTTCACTCACGGTGGGGTCGTAGTCGGGGCGGGCGTGGCTGGTGAGCTGTCGCTTCAAGCCGTAGTAGCTGGGACGCACGTACCGCAGGGGCCCGTACTGGCTGAGCCGGCGGTGGACTCGCCCACCGTTCTCGGAAAACAGTGTCGTCTCGTAGCGCTCCGTGAGCTCCGACCGCAGCCGTTCGCGTTCGAGGTGCGCCTCGGCCAGTTCGCGGACGCGATCGGACCGGAACCCGTGCTCGAACAGGTTCCGGTCCCACTGATCACGTGGGAGGAACCCGAGACGGCCGAGCACGTCGAGCGCGTCCGGGATCTCCCCCGGTCGGGAGAGCATGATCCCGTACTGGTCGTCCAGTCGTTCGGTCAGCGACTGGAGGGTCTCGAGGGCGTCTATCTGGTCCTCGATGCTCCGGCGCATCCGCTCGCCGGTATCGACGCGCCACGTCTCGAGCGTCGCGTGGCGCCAAGGATGGCTGTCGACGTTGCGGATTGGGTCCTCGTAGGTCGCTAGTTCGCCGAGAGCGCGAACCGCCTCGTTGACCGCCGACTGATCCGTGGACAGCGGGTCGTCGAGTCCGGCGTCGAAATCCGGCAGGTCAGACAATCTAGAGATGATCCCGAGCGCCTCGAACACCGTGGTGTCGAACCCCTCCGGCGAGTCAGTCAGGAGATCGGTGTAGGTACGCAGCGACGATGCAACGTCCTCTCGCCGATCGAGGGCGTCGTCCATCGCGGCGGGGGGCGAGACGTCGTCGACGTGCTCGACGGACTCGATCGCGGAGAGTACAGACTCACGGGTCGCCTGCTGACCGTGGACTTCGAGGCAGAATCGACCGAGGTCCACCGTCGAGAGCCGGCTCTGAACCACGTCAAGTGCCGCCTGCTTCTCGCTGACGAACAGGACGGACTCGCCGCGCCCGAGCTTCTCGGCGACGATGTTGGCGATCGTCTGGCTCTTGCCCGTGCCGGGTGGGCCTTCGAGGACGAAGCTCTCACCGCGGACCGCGGCGTCGATCGCCCGGCGCTGGCTCGGATCGGCTTCGAGGACCTGATACGGGTGTTCCGACTCGCCCTGTCGGCCTTCTTGGGTTGCCGGGGCGGGGCTGTCGTTCGACTCGTCCGCTGGCCCCTCGTCCTCGCTGGGTCCGTCGGTGGTTTCGGTACCTGTGGCCGACGCACCCTTGTCCCCTCCAGTATCCGATGTGGCATCCTCGTTTCCGTCGTCTGTGGGGGCGTCGATTGCCCCGTGGTCGCCGGCGATTGCGCGCACGTGCGGGTCGTCTTGTAGCGCCGACCGATTGCGTTCCAGGTCTTCGTAGATACTGACGTTCGTGAAATCGAAGAGGCAGAGTGCCACGTCGCGACTGACGCTCCACTCGTTGAACGAGGCAGCAACTGCGTCAGCCCGCTCGAATGCACCGTCGAACTCGGTCCCTTCCACAGGCTTGTCCTCGAAGAGGTCGAGTCCGCGCTCAGCGTCGAGCTTCTTCCGGAGGGCGGGATTCAGCTGTATAGAGGCCTCTTCGCCTGTGATCGCGTAGTCGTGCGCGTTGGTCCCGCTGGCCGGTCGCCGTTCGAGATCGACCGGGAGGAGGAATAGCGGCGACGCAAGCGTCTCCTTGCCGCTGGGATCCGGTGTCCAGTGGAGCCGACCCAGGGAGAGGTAGAGGGCATCGACGCCCCGCTCCCGTCGATACTGCCGGTGTCGAGTTCGGAGTTCGGTCAGCGAATCGGCCGCAGCCGACGGCTCTCTGTCGACACACGGCGACTGGCATGACTGCTTGCCCAGCGGGACTTCCCCTTCTTGACGGAGCAGCTCGGCGATGTCGATCGGCTTCGCCGACAGCGGTAGCGATCTGCTCTTCGTGGCCGTGAAGTCGACGAGATCGTTCCGGCGCGTCAGGTCCAGCACCTGGTCACGCCAGCCGTCGATCACGGCCGCGATGTCCGTCTCAGGCACGGCGACGCACCTCGTGGCTGCGCTCGGTGGCCCTCGTGGCTCTCATACGTATCTCTCGTCGATCCAACTACGTTACACCGGCGGGCAGCTACAGATCGTGTATCGCCATCGGCACCGGATACACGAACTGTACGTACTCGCCCCGCTTAATCCACCGCCCCCTCCTTCCCCCGACGTGAGAGCATCATGACTGACTCACACGATCGTCACGATTCCTCGTTTTACCGATCACTCGTATCGCTGTTGACCGACACCTTCCCGTGGACTTTCGTTGACGACGGCAGGACTCCCGCGGAGAGTTTCGCCCGTGCTGCGGACGGATCGTCGTCGATCGGCGAATTACGACTGTCGCACCTCTACACGGACGCCGAACTGTACCTGTCGATGCCCAACTATCGGGACGGCGGGGCGCTCAGGGCTGTGATGTACCACCCGCTCGATCATCGACTGGAGCCCGAAGACGATGGGTTCATCGGTAATCTCGCCCGCTCGCACGAACAGATCGCGACTGGATACCAGTGTCACTATCTGGAGCCGGCGGCGGACCCCACGGTCGTCCTCCGGGCCTCGATCCCGTTAGACTACAGTCCCCGTCGTGTGACCGAGATGATGACGGCGATCACGACAATCGCGCTCCGGGTCCAGCGGCTGCATCGTGACATCCAGGCACCGATCGCCGACGTTCTCTCCGAGGAACCGTCCCGTCGCGCTGGCCCGTCCCCGCAGGGCTCTCCGCCCTGACTGACCCTCGGCTGGTCACGGCCCACAGTCTCATTTCCCGGCGATGCAGCGGATCGCTCTGTCAGAACTGATCGACAGATCCATCGAGACGAGCCTGTAGCTGCGCGTCCGTCACGAGATACACCATACGGATGCCATCGTCTGTCCCGGCTCGTCGACGAACGACGTGTCGTCGTTCTCCCGTCGTCAAAGGGACCGGGTCGCCATCGAGGGAACTCTCATTGTCATCGCTGTCATCTGGTCGGAGCTGTGCGGGGACCTGCAAACGGTTCCCTGACTCGCCCGTTCTCAACGCGGACGTGGCGACCGACTCGTACCCGTCGCCGGTCGGTTCGTTCGTGAGCACTACGGCACCCGAGTCGCGATTGTACGACCAGTAGACCCGTTCGCTAGCGGGATCGACCCCCCCGTCAGCGAAGATGTCTTCCGGGACACTGATCCGTTCCGCGTTCGCTTTGATCCGGACTGACCCGAGATACTCCCACTCCGTGATTGACGTGGCCGTTGTGGGGTCGGCGTCTGCGTCGTCCAGATAGGGGGTCAGTGCCCCCTCGAGTTCGTCGTGGAGCTGGCTTGCTTCGTCGGCGATTGCGTCCAGAGCGCCGAGCGTCCGCTCCAAGATCTCGTCGTCGGGTTCCGGCGGGACGTGGACAGTCGCAAGCAACGACGGATCGGCGGCCGGCTCGAGATACGGCGTCTCGTGCGCGCTGGCGATCCCGGCCTGAGCACGGCACAGCCGACCGACAAATCCATCTTCGCTCGGCTCGAGCCGGTGATCCAGCGGCCTGTCGAGGAGGAGTTGGGCGGCGCCGCCCTGTTCGACATCGGGGAAGCGGAGGGTGATCTGGGCCTCCGCCTCGGTCTGCGCGAAAAACAGTTCCCCCATCGCGGTCTCGCCCTCTGTGACGGCCGCAATCTCGTCCTCGGGGTCGCCCGCTGCGTCGTCGAGGACCCATGCCGGTCGCGACCGTAACCTCGCTACGAGGTCTCGGTAGAGCGAGTGACTGTAGCGGAGGGGATCGTCTGCCATACGCCTGCTTGGACGTCTGTCGTGGTAAATCCACCCTTGCGATCGCGAGGTCACCGCGTTCCTGCAGTGCTTCCCAACTCTCGTGTAAACTATGTCATTCATTGTAAACGCCATCCTCGGTGACTCACTGTCGGTTGCGACCGCTACTCGTTCTGTAGACTGCCACGCTCCCTCAAGTACGTCCGGCGGGAGATAACTCCCATGGAGACAGTTGCGATCGACGCGATCGAGCCAGTCCCGGAAGGCGATTCGGAGATCACCCGACGACCGCTCACCGAACCACTTGGGACGACTGACCTCGCGGCGAACTACTATGTGCTCGAACCGGGTGAGTCGTTCGTCGGCGGGCTCCACGCCCACATGGACCAGGAGGAAGTCTTCGTGGTCTTCGAGGGAACGATGACGTTCGAGACTACGACCGACCCCGCGGGGGAGCACGATCTCGTCGTGGTCGGCCCACGAGAGGCGATCCGCTTTGGTCGCGGTGAGTACCAGGAGGGCCGCAACGATGGCGACGAACGGGCAGTCGTCCTAGCTCTGGGCGCGCCCAGAGACTCGACCGCAGGTCGCGTCCCCAGGACCTGCCCGGACTGCGGCGACAGCGAGTACCAAGAGACGGTGATGATCGACGGGACGCTCCGGGTTCAGTGCCCCAGCTGCGAGGTAATTCATGACAGTGGCCTCCACTGAGGAGTCCTTTCTCGCCCCCAGTGGTGTCTACAGGCTGTGTAGCCCGGCGACGCCATTGATACCGGTCACGAACGGACCGTCGCCTATGCCGATCAGGACCGGCCTGCCACACGCGGCCGCGGCGCTGCTGTCATTGCTGCTCAGCGTGACGGCCGCGGCCTACGTCGAACGTCACGCGCTGGTCGCGGCGATTACTCGCCGTACCGGGGCGCTCGTGGCGACCACCATCGGTGAAGCCGTCGGCGCAGTCTTCAGCGGCCCGCTCGTCGTCACCGCGTCGCTGTCCCTCCGTTGGGGCGTCGCGTGGCACGTTCGCCACTCCGACGGACAACAACCACGCGAGACGACGACGATTCGATCAGATGGCACGCACCGCGCGCACAGAACGACCTAATCGCGGTCTCACACCATCCATGTACATCGGTACTCACACCTCACCTGACCTCGCATCATCTTTCGAAAACGAGTCGCTCGCTTTGGTTCCCGTCGGTTCGACGGAACAGCACGGTCCTCATCTCCCCTTAGCGACGGACCACCTCATCGCCGAAGCGTTCGCGCGCGAGGCCGCGGAGCGGTTCGACTGCTTCTGTACTCCCACATTGAACATCGGCGTCAGTACGCACCACAGCCAATTCCACGGGACAATGTGGGTGGACGCGCCTGTCTTCAGGGACTACGTCAAGTCGCTCACGCACAACCTCGCGACCCACGGCATCGATCGCGTGATCTATGTCAACGCCCACGGGAGCAACGTCCCGCACCTCCGGGAGGTCGGCCGCCGGCTCCGTGATGAGGAAGTCCTCTACGCGATTGAGTGGATGTGGAACGAGAGCATCCCTGATCTGGTCGATGACCTGTTCGAGCACACCGGACCGCACGGCGGCCCGAAGGAGACCGCGCTCGTCCAGCACCTCGCTGCGGACCTCGTACACGACGATCGGCTCGACGCGGCCCGCGACGGCGGCGTCGTCGATATCACGACCAACGACACGATCGTCAACGGGGCCCGAACCTACTACGACGCGATCGACAACACGCCTAACGGCGTCCTGGGCGATCAGACTGACGCGACCGCCGAGAAGGGCGAGCGGCTTTTTGAAGCGGCAACTGAGCAACTCGTCGGGCTCTGCGAGTGGCTCGACGATCAGGCATTCGACGACCTCATGCCCGAACCTCACGTTTGAGGACGCGCCCATTGTGGTCTCGGTAGCGGAGCGATGTCCGTGAACATCACCAGCCCACTTTCGACAAGCTCCATCGCTTCAGGACTGAGACTAATTCTGCTGTATCGACGGGCATCATAGAATTTCACCACTGTTTGTCAATCGTGTCCACGGTCAATGCAGGAGGGCACTGTCTAGTTGGGCGAGTTTGAGAAGCGAGGAGGCCGTAGCGAGAAGTGCTCATGCAACTCGCAGACCTCCTCAGTTCTCAATCCCTCAACTAGACAGTGCCGTGAACAATCAGTCGACATATCAATCACTTGTTTGCGTCGCAAGATCCGGCGGCGGAGACACCGCCAGATCAACGCTTGCCCACCCCACAGTGGCGACGCTCAGGCCTCGCTAACCGGGTAGTCGCCGTAGTGGATCATGTCCCCGAGCTGGATGCTGTTCCCGCCGGATTCGAGAAACTCCTCGCGGCTGATCGGGGCCCGGGCAGTGTTGGTGTCAATGCGGATCTCCGAGTGGATGAACCGCACGATTGCGAGCGTCTTCAGGATCTCGTCGGGGGTGATATCGGGCTCCAGCCCGATCTCGTCGGCGACCGGCGTCCCGGAGATCGGCGAGAGGATGTTCAGCGAGAACACGTCGATTCCGATCTCGCGCAGTTCCAGGGCGGCGTCGACACGGTCCGTCGGGGTCTCGCCCATCCCGACGATGATGCCCGAGATGAGGTCGATCCCGGCCGCACGGGCAGTTTCGAGTGTCTCCCGTCGCTGCTCGAAAGTGTGAGTGCTGGTGATTTCCTCGAAGTAGCGGGGCGAGGTCTCGACCATGTGGACGTAATGCTGAACGCCCTCAGCAGCCAGCTTCTCGGCCTCGTGATCCTGCAGGAAGCCGAGGCAGGCGTCAACATCCAGGTCCGTCTCGGCGCGGATCGTCTCGATCGCGCCCAGCACTTCCTCCCACTCGTCGGTGCGGAGTTCGCTGTCGGCACCGCGTCGCGTCGAGACGATGTTGAACCGCTCGGCGCCTTTCCGCTCGGCGCGTTTGGCGGCCTCGCGGAGTTTCTCGCGCTCGATGACGCCGTGTTGCTCTACGTCAGCGTCGTGACGGGCCGAGTAGGCACAGAAGCCACAGTCCTGGCTACAGATCCCGCGAGTGACGTAGCCCAGCCCACGGACCGAGACCCCCTCGCCGGCCAGTCGCGACCGCACGATGTCCGCGCCCTCGGTCAGCGGCTCGACCGGCTGCTGGGCCAGCGTCAGGGACTCCGCCCGGCTCAGCGGCTCGCCGGCAAGCGTCCGTTTGATCGCGTCGTCGACCGCCTCGTTGCCTGTTAGCTGTGACATATCCGAATCGACGTTAGAGACCCTTATAGTATGGCCAGCGGTGCTACAGATCGTGTAGCGCCGGTTCAGGTACTTTACGGCGTTCCTGAGTCTGTCCGAGTGAACCCATGAGCGTATTCAGGTGTGGCACGTGCGAGGAGCGGGTTCGGCCTCGGGTCCAGATCTTGGACGCCGGCGGCTGGTTCCCGCTGAGTACGACAGCGGCGATCAAACTGTGTCCCGACTGTGGGGAGGTGCTCTCGGGCCTATGACCGAGGTCCGCATCGGCGAGCGTACGTTCGAGTTTGGCGGCGAATACCTGGTTGAGTTGCGGGACAGCAGTGACTGCCGCGACGACGTGAGCGAGCTCCGCACTCGGCTGAACTCTGACGGCTACCTCTTCATCCGTGATTTTCACGATCCGGAGATCGTCGCCGACACCCGTACGGACGTACTGGCCCACCTCGACGAGGAGGGGTTGCTCGACCCGGGCGAACCGGTCCAGGACGCGGTAGTCCACCCGGACTGGTCGAACGGCGAGTTCGACATGAGCGGTTCATCCTGGACGCACTACCCGAATCTTGAGACCATGATCGAGGGCGACGCGGTCATGGAGTTCTTCCGGGAGTTTCTCGGTGCGAAGCCGTTCGCCCTCGATCAGAGGCGCGGCCGGGTCAAGCCGACAGGCTACTTTACTGGCTTCCACATCGATCACATCTTCATGGGGCGGGGGACCGATGACCTCTACACCCTCTGGAGACCGGTCGGCGACTGTTCTGTCGAGATGGGGCCGCTGGTCGTCTATCCCGGTTCGCACGACCACGAGCGACTCCGGGAGACGTACGGGCAACTCGACGTGGATCTCGACCGCGTGGATCCGTTCTTTTCGCGGGACGCCATGGACGTCATCGAGACGATCGGCGGCCCGCTTTCGACGGCTGATTTCACGGCCGGTGATGCGATTATCTTCGACACGAACCTGCTGCACGGCTCGCTGACCAACCGGACCGACCGCTTCCGCATCAGCGTCGACACTCGCTACCAGTCGATTGAGGAGGCCGTAGACCCGCGCTGGGTCGGTGCCGACCCGACCGGGCAGTACAACCTCGACGACTGGGGGCCGGCGGATTTAACGCCGATGCGTGAGCGCCGAGAGGAGTGGGGACTATGACGCCAGCGTCACGCGAGCCAGCAATTGTGCACGGAGACACGGACCGACCCACGAGTCAGCAGGGCTCACGGGGGACGCACGGATGGATGAACTAGCAGCCAGGCTCTCGTTGGCGAGCCAGGAGCATCCGGCCGGCCGGGTCGATCTGACCGGCGGGACCTCCTTTGTCGAGGCCCATCGCGAGCGCGGGTTCTCGGACGGCGACGTGAGCGACCTGTTCCACGAGAACACGAAGTTCGACCGGCGCTACCTCGCTCGGTCGGCGGCGACCGAGGACGACCTCCACGAGGAGTTCTCGGTGATCGAACAGGACTACTACGGCCACGAATCGATCTCGCTGCCCGGGCCTGAGCCGGTCGAGTGCGATCTCACGACGGCGCTCGATGGCCGCCGGAGCACGCGCTCGTTCGACGACCGCGGCGTGTCCCGCCAGACGCTCGGGACGCTGCTTGGTCACACGGTCGCCCCCTCCGCCGAAGCCCACGAGGGTGACATCCCCGAGACGTTTCGGCCATACCCCTCGGCCGGTGGTCTCTATCCCGTTGAGGTGTACCTCGTCGTCAGGGAGGGGACCGACATCCAGCCCGGGACGTACTACTACTCTCCCCGCGACCACGCGCTCAGGGTCCTGGCGACCGGCGAGACGGACACGGGCGTCGCCGACTGTTTCATGGACGAACCGTTTGCACGCGGGGTCGTGGCCGACGCACCCGTGACGATCGTCCTGACGGGCGCGCTCAGCCGGATCAAAGCGAAGTACGGCCCGGTCGGCTATCGCTTCGCGCTCTTCGAGGCCGGCCACCTCGCACAGAACCTCCTGCTCGCCGCGTCACCGCTCGGGCTGGGCGGGGTCCCGCTGGGGAGCTTCCTCGACGACGAGCTGGACCGATTCCTCGGGATCGAGGGCGTGAACGAGTCAGCACTGTATCCGATCGCACTTGGCTACCAACAATGACTGACAACACACCGCCACTGGCTTCGTATCCGCGCATCAATCCGGCGTTTTCCACGGTCGTCGACAGCGATGACGAGATCACGTTCAGGGCCGGCCCCTGGAACGGACCGGTTTTCGAGATCGCCGACGAGGACGGCGACGGCCGGCTCGCAGAGTTCGTCGCTGCCCTCGACGGAAGCAAACACGTCACGTCGGTGTTCGAGTCGTTCGACGAGGACATCTGGGATGATCTGCGAGCGGTACTGGTCGCGCTACAGGAGAAAGGCATCGTCCGAGATGCGGAGGAGCCGGTCGACGATCAGCGTGCCAGACTGGGCGGCTACCTCTCACTGACCGAGTCTGATGAAGACGGGCTCGAACAGCTCTCACGGGCGCAGTTGACTGTCGTTGGAGCCGGCGAAGCCGGCCGAACAGTCGCGCGAACGCTGCTCGAATCGGGCGTTGGCGGGATCGACTACGTCGACCTCTCGGCTGACGCTGACGACTGGGCCGCGGTGCGAGACGACCAGCGTTTCGCCCGGTGTCAGGACCCGGACCTGACCGCGTTGCTCGAAGCGTCGACCTTCGCCGTGATGGCTGTTGACCGACCGTATCCGTCTATCGCGACGACGCTGAACGAGGCGGCCCACGAGACGGGCACACCATGGACGATAGGTGTGGTCAACGGCGTTGACGGGCAGGTTGGACCGACGACCTATCCGGGGGAGACGGCGTGCTACGAGTGCTTCAGGGATCGGGCGTCGGCGGCCACGGGCACGGCCTACCGAGAGTACGAGCGGTCGGCTGGGCCCGCGCAGGCCGGGCTCCCCGCCTTCGCGGTGGTGGTGAGCGGCCTCCTGGCGGCTGATGTGGTGGAGCAACTGACCGGTCGCTTCGGGATCACCACCGGGAGCGTCGTCGACTTCGACTTCGACGACTTCGCCGTCCAGGCTGACGAGGTGCTTCGCATCCCCCACTGTGAAACGTGCGGGCGCGACGCCGACCGGTTCGACAGTCCGCGACACGTCACCGTCGATTACCTTGCACAGCGGACGGTCGGAGGGGACGAATGAACGTCACGACCGAGGACCACCCCGTGGCGAGGGTCGAGCGCTGTCTGGGTCCGATCGCCGGGCTAGTTACTGAACTCAGCTTCAGACAGTCGGACCGGTCGATGGGCGAGTTCGCCATCACGGAGCTTCGGACTGCTGCCGTCGACGGATCGATCCTGGGAGCAGACGGCGAGTCGATCGATCTCACGGTCGGCGGCGGCGGCGAGACGGTGAGCGAGGCGACGCTCACGTCGCTCGCCGAGTTCCTAGAGCGGTACAGCATGTACTGGCCGGTTGAGGGACGCCGGATCGCGACCCACGCCGAACTGTGCGAAGACGACGAGGCTGTCGTCGATTTGGCCCCGCTGACGGCTTGGGACAAGCAGGCACTCGCTCGCGCTGGCTTCGAGCCCGTCGAAGAGGACACCCCCGTCGAATGGGTTCGCGGGACCGGTCTGGCGACCGGCCGAGACGTGCACATCCCCGCGGACATGGTGGCGTTCACACCGGGCGAGGAGGGCGGCCGCTTCCCGTCGTCGACCAGCGGGAACGCCTGCGGTAGTTCACTTGCCGGGGCGCTGACCCGCTCGCTCTACGAGCAGGTCGAGCGCGACGCAGTGATGCGGACGTGGTACCAGGGGACGATCCCCGAGAGACTCGATATCTCGACCTGCGAGGAGCTGGCGCAGTTCCGTCGCCGGATCACGCCCGACGGCTATCAATTGCACGTCCTCGATTTACCGACACCGACGGACTGCTGGGCGATCGGGACGGTGCTCGTCAACGAGGTCGACCGCGTTCCGAAGTTCCGGCTGTTCGCCGGTGCACACCGGACGCTCGCAGGCGCGCTCCGCGACGCACTCACTGAGACCGCGGAGGGACTCCTCCAGACCAAGTACCGCCTCGCGGCCGGTGACATGCCGGACGAAGACATCGACATCGAGAGCGTGTATAACTTCGACGACAACGTCCAGTACTATATGCGACCGGCGCAGTTCCAGCGGGTCGCGCATCTCGCCGACGGAGACCTGCGAACGGTCGATTGCAAGGCGACGACCCCCGATCTCGACCTCGACCGTGCGCTGGCAGCTGTCGGCGCGGGGAACGAGACGACGCCGATCGCTGTTGATCTCACCCCGCCCGACGTGCGCGAACTCGGGATGTACACGACGGCAGTCTACGTTCCGGAGCTGGTCGACATGGCGCTGCCGGGACTCCCGCCCGTCGACCACCCCGCGCTGTCGCACGTCGAGACGACGGCACCACACCCGTTCCCGTAGCTGTGGTGGTCTACACGATCTGTAGCGCCCCTAGCCCTTTTATTCAGATCTTGGCCGGAGTATCAGTTGCAGCATGAAGCTGGCTATCAAAGCTGACGGCGACGACGCATCGAACAGCACCGAATCGCGGGCCGGCTGCGCCCGCAACAGCCGCTGTGGCTGCGCCCGTAACTAACGACGAGTGACGGCCCGGCCGCCGACCACGGCGGTCCCGGCCCCTCGTCGTTCGTTTGTGCCTCCGTTTTTCGCCGCGACCTGACGAGCCGGGCGCTCACGCGTCCGCTTCGTCGAGTCGCGCTTTGCGCTGCTCCGGCGAGGGGTGCGCGTCCGACAGCGCGAACCCGCCGAAGAACAGTTCGAACGGTCGCGAGAGTCGACTGCTCGCCGAATCGATGTCGAAGCCAGGGACGAAGCTCGCGCCGAACGCCTGGCTGATCGTCTCGGTCTCGGCCGCCTCAAAGAAATCGAGCGCGGCCACAACGGCGTCGTTTCCGACCACCGACGCCGCGTACTCGTCGGCCGCGTACTCCCGTTCCTGGAAGTTGATCAGGTCGTAAAGGACGTTCTGTCCGATAAGCAGGAGCTGACTGAGTGTCACCAGTCGGTTACACAGGACCGTATCGCCCCGGTCGATGTGACCCTCTTCGTGTGCGACGATGGCTGCCTTCGTCCGCGGGTCGATGCGATCCGACTCGAAGATCGAGCGCGAGAGCACGATGTGGTCCTCGTCGTCATACCGGAAGCTCGTCGCGTAGTGATCCTCGGAGTCGTAGACCAGACACGTCTGTTCATAGCCGTCGACGGAGAGCTCGCGTTCGACAGACTCGGAGACGAGTTCGTCGAGGCGCTTGGTCCGCTCGTACCGCTGGTAGAGGACACCGAGCGGGAAGTACAGCGGTAAGAGGCTCCCGAGGAACATCGTCATCGGGAACTGGACGAACGGGTCGGGGATCCCCAGCAGGTCGATCCCGAACAGCACGTCGATCGATTTCAGCAGCGCGGCGTAGATGATCGCCGTCGAGACGAGGATCGCGCTCACGTCGAGCACGCGACCGATGACGCTCTTGGATCGGCGCTTGAACTCGTAGTACTCGAGTTTCCGCTCCTCGCCGCTGACGTTGTGGTACTTCGATAACAAGAGCGGGGTTGTGATCCCGACCACGATGAGATCGGCGAAGGGGATGCTCGTGGAGGTCGCCGTGACCGACGCGAGCGTGTCACTGTATTCGGGCAACAACCGCGAGGCAGTGAACAGGACGAACATCGAGAGCAACGGGAAACCCAGGATTATGAAACAGGTCACGTAGACCAGCGAGAGGTAGCGTCTCGCGATCCCCGAGAGGTTCGTGTCGACGCTCGGGGCCCGGGACAGCACCCAGATCGGCAGCCGTCCGTTGGTCCCCCGCAGGAGGCAGTAGAACCCGCCTGCGAGGACGGCGTACGCGACGACGAGCGAGCCGGTCATCCACGGTGAGCCGAACAACATTGACGCGCCGACCGAGAGCAAGGCGACGGTACCCAGCCGGTCAAGGTAGTCGAACGGGGTGTACTTCCGGTAGCTCGTGCCGGACTTCCGGGCGTCGATCAACGGGTCCGGATACCGCTCGATATCGAGCCCGGTGGCGAATCTGACCGACGCCTTGATCCGCAATATCAGGAAGACCGCTATCAGCGCCAGAATGAGAACGGTCGACGTAAGCGAGACCCGTCCGTTGCCGGTGAACGTCTGCTGGATGAAATACAGGATGAACCACAGTAGCGTCTCCGTGATGACGATGTTTCGGTACACGGAGACCGCGTCGGGCTTCGTGCGGACGGCCTGTCGGACGACCCAGAATTCTTCCTCAGGCCCCGGTTCGATGTCCCAGCTGTAGAGGATCGACGTGGAGGTCGCGTCCCAGACACCGGTCAGGGAGTCCGCGTCGAACTCGATGTCGGCGTCCGTACAGAAATCGTTCAGCGTCGCGACGATGCTGTCCCTGTCAAGGGTCGACCTGATCTCCGACTGGCTGTGGAGGACGCTGAACGAACGCGTCGTGGGTGGGAGGGACGCTTTGCTTGCGGGCGGGGTGCCATAGAGGAGCCTGATCGGGACGAGGACCCACGCGCCGAACCGTGTCCGAAACGATCGCAGTTGCGCCTGAAGTTCGGCACCCAACGACCTCGGGACGGGTCGGTACGTGGCTGTCGTCGTCTCGGGGCTCGTCGTCCCGCTCGACCCGCCCGCTTCCGACACCGTCCCGAAGCGATCGGTGAGCTGCGGAATGAGAGCCGGATACAGGTTCCGACCGCCGGGCATGAACGAGAGCAGCCACAGCGCCAGCCGGCGCGGGTACCACATCTGTCGCTCCGCTCCGAGCGCGTGCTCGATTGCCTCGGTGGTGCCTGTCGCCGATCGCTCGTCCAGCACGTCGGCCCGCACCAGTACGATCAGGAGTGTCCCGAAGAGTCGAATCGGAACCGCTGGCCGCCGGATCCGCGACGATCGACGAACGATCGGGAGCCATCCTGTCGATGGCACGGCCGCCTCGTCCGAAATGGGCGCGCTCGTCGCCAGGTGTGCCACTAGCGCGATCGGCCGGAGGCAGACACGCCACATCAGTCCACAGGAGACCGTGACGACCGGGAGAAACAGGAGCGCCAGCAGCGCGCTGGCGGCAGCGTCGGTGAACGGTCCTGGAACGACCGAAACGAGCTGTCGCACGGTCTCGACACCGACTGTGAGGACCGCTATCCCGGTCTGTGTGCTCTCTGGCGGGAGAAACCGGAGCGGGAGCGTGAGGGCGGCCGCCGGGGGCACCCAGTCGCCGCTGTACGCGAACCAGACGACGGCACCACCGAACGCACACAGCCCCAGGGAGACGACGCCCCACAGTGCGAACAGCCCCAGGATCGTGTATTTGGGCGTCGATTCGATATCGGTCTGGCGGGGGAGTGACGCGATCGCTTCGTACTGGCGGCCTTTCGTCCCGACGAACACGGTGTGCATCGAGATGATCTGGAAGCAGACGAATCCAGCCAGCACCGCCGGGAACCAGACGTACAGCTGATCGAGACGGGTGAACAGTTCGAGCTCAGAGACGGTAAGCATCTGACCGCCCGTGAGATCCGAGAGGACCGAATTGAGCGCCTGCTCGGAGTACTCGCCGCCGAAGAGGATCTCGTTGAGTTCTGCGATCAGATACTCGAACCAGATCGTTCCGAGCGCGACGAGGTAGAACCCGGCGGTCCCGATCGCGACCGACCGGCACAGATCCAGTGGGATCTCGAGCACCTTCGAGGGTTGGTTTGTCGACTGCCAGGGGAGGAGATTCCTACTGTAGAGGCGAGTCAACGCGTACGCGAGGATAGCGGCGGTGGCGACGCCGGCGACCAGCACACTCGGGAGGAGCCGCCAGACGTAGTGAACCGTCGCGAGCGTCGTTCCCACGTAGAGGACCCAGATCGACGGATGGACCGTCTGTTCCACGCGAAAGACGGCGTCCCGGGCGGGCACGGGCAGTGAGAAGTCCCAGACCGACTCTAGGAGGCCGAAGTACAGGAGCAACGACAGCCAGGAGGGATCAAGCAGGACCAGTGGGAGCACCGCGACCGCAAGCGAGACGAGGAGGCTCAGCCAGCGCGGGAACGACTTCCGAACCTCGAACTGATCTTCCCCCAGCGGCTCGATCGTGTACGTCGCAGCGTCGCCAGCGACGTATTCGTATGTCCCGGGAGTCTCGCCGATCCAGAGATCGGCAGCCTGGAGATGCTCGACCACCGCCGACGCGTCCGTCGTCACCCAGGTTTCCCTGACCGGATCGAGCGATACCAGCTGCTGGAGCTTCATCTGCCTCAATTACTCGGAACGACGCTCTTAGTACTATCGACAGACACGTCGGGGATCGAACATGACCGTTAGACGCTCCCCGGGGCGGATCAGAAGAAATCCGGGATCGTGTCGTAGTTGCCTTCAATCTGACCCGGGTCCTGCAGCCGGTTCGTAACCCCCTCGTCGGTCAGGAGATAGCACGACCGGGTTTCGCCCGTCGCCATTCCTTCCTGGTAGAGGAAATGTCGCCGCTCGCCGCGCTTGACCTGCGCGTTCTCCGGGACTTGCCGCGAATCTCGGTTGGCGTCGCCGCCGTAGTCACTGAAGAATTCCGCCGGGAGTCCGCTGACCCGGTTGTCGTAGATCGACCGCGAGTCGACCGTGTTGAAGTCCTCCCGGTTCGTCAGTTCGGCGTTCGAGAGGATCAGGGTCCCTACAACCCGATCGTACGACCAGTAGACGCGTCCGCCATCTTCGAGAATCCCCTCCTCGAACAGTCCGTCGTGAAGGTTGATACGATGCTCGTCGTGGTTGATGTTCCCACTGCCGATGAAGTACCAGTCCGTCGACGGCTGCTCGCTCGTCTCCGTTTCGTCGTCCCACATGACAATCAAATATATACCAACCGGCAATAAAAGGCAGCGTCAGCAGACCGAAAGTGGGTGCCGAAGCAGTGTTACTCGTCCGTGCTGCCAGCGGTTTGGTCTCGCCGCATCGTCTCCGTGTCCGCAGACAGCAACGGCTCCCGCATATCATCGTGCAGCCGCTGGATGCGGCCGGCGATGGTCGAGAGTGTCGTCATCGTCGTTTCGAGGAACTGTGGATCGTGATCGTACGGAATGTGCGCCCGACAGACGAGCGACGTATCGGCGATCGGTTGGAGGTGCTCGGTTCGATACTGCCCTGCGATCTGTTCCCGCGTTTGCCTGAACTGTCCGATAAAGCGCCCTTCTTCGTTCGGAATCCGCTCGTCGAGAGGGTGATCGAGGAGTACCCTGGCAGCAGTCTCGGATCTGTAGTCGGGAACCAACAGTGTCAGCGTCGCATCGCTGTCCAGATGCTGGGCACGCAGTTCGCCGATAGAGTCGTCGATGGCAGCACGCCGAGCGACTGCGTCGAGGGGGTCTGTCTCCGGTCTGGGCCGCCAGCCGCTGTCGGCGAGCAGATCCGACACGAGGCGATGGTAGAACTGCGGCTCGTAGGTGGAATGTGGAGCGGTCATGGCCTTCGTCTCAGGTATGTGTACCGACATGTTGGTGCTGGCCGGAAATACCCGGGCCCCGGTCTACAGAATCCGTAGCCGCGTTGAGACAATCCAATCAAGTGCCGGGTACTCGCCTTCGAGCAATCGCGTCCCAGTCTTGACCGGTAAATTCTCGAGACCAGCGGCTGAGAGTGTCGTTTCGTTATACTGATCAGCGGCTGGTAACAACGTTGGCTTCGGCTTCTCGGACTGCGTGACCCATTCTGAAGATACGATGCCAACACTCCGCTCACTGCTGGTAATCGCGGCCCTTTGCTCGCTGCTCTCGACAGCCGCAGCTGCGGGGCCTGCGTCTGCCACTGGCAGCCCGGCCCAGATTGAGCGAGGGACGGCACACTCTCTCACCGATGGGAGTCTCAGTGGCGTGGGGGTACTCCAACAAAACGCCACTGCACCGAATGGCTCCAGCGGAGAGGGAACGGAAGCAAACGACACTGACAGCAACGAATCCAGTGTCCAAGACCCAGCAGCCAACGGAACAACAGCTAACGAAGCCGAGGGCAACGAGACTGGCGACCCGGGGTCAGCAGCGAACCAGACGGACGTGAACAGGTCCGTCGAACTCGGAGCAAGGCAGAACCTCAGCGCGAAAGCCTCGTGCTACGAGAACGCCTTGAACCCGCCGGCCAATGCCTCTGTCGGGGACAACGTGATGGCGGGTGTCGTGCCACCAAACCAGTCCTACAACCACACGTTCTTCCGTGCGCTGTGGTCTGGCGATCCCGACCACCCGAACCTCACATAAGCCGACCGGGCCGAGGCTGAGAACGGCACGCTAGCTGTCTTGCCTTCTTGCACGGGAGATATGGTCTCTCGTGAGCCATCGAACACGACGCTGTGGAACCGGCCCGAACACGACTTGTTCCGGACCGGGATCGAGAACGCCTCGCACCCAGTGAACGTCACTGACACTCGCTCTGGCATCTGGATTCGTGACGCCTACGTCGCGTTCTTTAGCATCGAGCTGTCGACGGTTGTCCATCAAGAGGGAGGCACGGAACGGCTGGTCCGTCCGAACGGGACCGTTCGTGCCATTCACGACTACCGGGTGTACATCTCGGAGTTCTTCGAGGACGACTTCCAGGTCGTAGACACGTCGACGAACACGACGCTGTACGCCAACGGCACTCCGATGGACAACAGCACTGCCGCCCAGCCCACGCTCAACTACACGGAGATCAACGGGACCACAGAACTCCAGTTGGTCACGACGATCTCGACGAATCTCTCGGAGATTGGCGATGACGAGATTGACGAGTACGAACTGACGGCCACAGACTCACGGACGGTCCAAATAAAGAATCTCTCCGAGCGGGAGATGGTCGTCGAACCCGGCGTCGTCCCCAATGGCAGAGGGGCCACGACCGACAACTATCACATCGGGACTGTAATCCCCGGCAGCTGGCAAAGCGTCCAGTTCGACGGGGGATACGAAGTCCAGAGCAAGTGGCGGTTCTATACTCGCTCACCGCCCGGCTGGTCGAACTGGTCGGAGAACACGACGACGCCAGTGCGACCACTCGAAACCCACGCTGTCCGAACAGGTGCGCGACTTCATCGAAGAAACGCAGATCGAAGTGACGTATTTTCCGCGTGGATCGCCGGATCTCAACCCTGTCGAGGAGTGCTGGCGCCAATTGAAACGGACTCTTGGCAACCGTTTCTTCGATTCAATCGACGAGCTCAGACCAGCGATGACTGCTGCACTTGACCAAATTAATCCACCACAGATAACCGATTACTTACGTCGAGCAGTATAGTAAGGTGGCATTTCGCGGTTATGAATTGCCGGTACGTGTCATTCGATATAAGAACTCGGCAGCTCAGTCATCACTGAGCTGAGCACGTGCGGTGTCCACATCACGGATTCGCGAGCCATCCGGGCAGGCATCAAGAATCCCTGACAGCGTTTCAAGAGCAATAGGACGGTAGTTTAGCAGTTCGCAGCTGACATTGACGCGCTGAGAATCGTAAGCCACGAACGGAAACTCGTCAGGATGGTTGTTGTGTTCGTGCCCGTGAATGACCCATCCGTCCCATTCGTCTGGAACGTCCTGCGGTCGGTGAGTACAGTAGAATTTTCGCTCATTGTGTTCGATTGTACACGCTTGTAACACTGGGAACGGTGCAGCTTCTGCCTCCAACCCAATGTCGTGATTGCCACGTAGCAGCAGGTCACCGCCTAATCGCTCGAAATACTCGATTGTCTCTGCACCGTCTCGCATATCCATCGCCACATCGCCGAGGTGGATGAGTGTATCCGAGTCTTCAACCGTTTCGTAGTGCCGATTCAGCAGGGTTTGATTCATCTCACCAACGGAACTAAACGGCCGGTCAGTGTATTGGATGATCCTCGAGTGGCCAAAGTGGTGGTCTGAAATCACATATCGACTCATTGGTTATCTCCAGTATAGATTGGTCCGCTACAGACAGTGGTGCGAAGCTACGTACCTATATTTGTTTGACGATTGCAAGCAAGTACCACGATACTCTCCACTATGCTGGTTGGTATAGCAACCGGATCGATTAGAATTCAATTAGATATCTCAGTCTATGAACGCGCGCTCTTCTACCTCTCATCGAGCGTCAGTCGATCTCCATTCCGATCAGAGATTGCCGTCTCTGCGATGCGCTGCTGGACACGTTCGATGTCATACGGGACCCGACAGAGATCAACGGACAAGTCGGATAAATCGACAATTGCATACGCCGCATCTGGATTACCGTCACGGGGTTGGCCGACACTGCCAGGGTTGATCACGAGTCCGTCATCGAATGTCTCGGTGTGTTGGATATGCGTATGGCCTAAGACGAGGACATCCTCATCTTCAAGCAGTGTAGGCGCAAAGTCGGCTGGTTCTGTGTACCGGTCTTGTTCGTCAGGATGGTCGTGGACAATCTTGAGTCGCTCGTCGAACAGTCGGAGTTCTCGAGGCAGTTCCCCTAACCACTCTATATCGTCCGTTGAAAGGACTCGGCGAGCGTATTCGTCGCCAGATTCCCAGGTCATCCCCCTGACGACCTCGCGATCGTGGTTTCCCACTACGGTTGGGATCTCTCGATCCCTGACTATATCTAGACACGCCTGGGGCGATGGTCCATACCCGACGATGTCACCGGCACAGACGAGTGCATCAACAGGTTCCATGTCGTCGAGGACCGCGTTCAATGCGACAGCGTTGGCATGAATATCGGAGAGCAACCCGATACGCGTCGCCTCGGTAGTCATCGTGTCTTTGAATTTGGCATGTGGATGGTGATTAATCTCCTGGCCAGCCTCCGCGTGTGATCATTTGTCAACAGGTGAGCCCGAAGTTCTGAGCTCCACATTGATATTGTACTGGTGAAGAGTGAAATTCTGAACTGCTGATAACGCATATTCCAGTTTCTCCGTGGGTCCGCTAACGATGAGCCGGCCTTCAACATCTGCGTCCTCGCTGACGTCCAAGTCGTCAAGGTGGTCGCGGACCCAGCCGACGTATCTGAGCAGTTGACCAACCGCCCTGTCGCTGCTATTGGACTTTTTCAACTCGACAACACACACTCTGGAGTCGGTTTTATGAGTCAAGAGGATATCTGGGCGTCCAACCCCAGTCGAAAATTCCACGCCTGCCTCTGGGTCGTCTGAATCGCTATAGATCTGCCAGTCCTGCGAGAGTTGGATGTGGTCCCAGTTGTTGACGAGATACTGTTGCAGATATTTTTTTGACAAACTCACTCTTTTGTGGCGCGTCTTCGATGATGGTTCAGGAAATTACGGGGCGTAGATTTAAGCCCTAAGGAAATATATCACCACTCAATTCTCTTTCGGGCGCATCTTCACAGTGATTTGACTGTCGGATGATTCAATACTCAGTCCGAACTGATCTGTGACACATTTTAGCTCAAGTGAGTTGGTCCAAGGCCGGCGTTCGTGGCCATTGGCAAGCTTGGAAATTGCGTCACACTCGATTACGTTGTACAGTGGCGGCAGATCGAGAGACTCTGATTCCTGAACCTCATCGAAAACGCGGAGAATTGTTTTAATTGGACTTGTCTGGGATGGATCTGCTTCTATCCAATACGTCTCACTATCGGAGTTGTATTCGATTGGCGGGAGTTGTCCACTCATTTCAGAATCCCTCCGCCTGCTCACTGATACAATTTGGAGCCGATATCCTGTTTTGACTGTGCCCATGTCGTGTACGTTCTCTTATTAACATAGAACACCTATCTTCCGATACTACGATTGGCATCACCGAATTCTCGTTCCCATTGGCTGGAGGAGACAACAGAGATCTCCTCCCAAACTCTCCCTGTGGCTTGATCTGCTCTCGGCGTGTACCGTCAAATCCACTACTGAGCAACGAACTGCACGCATCAACATCAGACTGTTTTGAATCAGTCATTCCGTGACAACCGCAGAAAAGCCATTGTTGAACTTATATTCTATGTGAAATGAAATTACGTTCTAAACTCGAATGAAGCGGATACTCGGCAACAATTACTGGAAGACCATTCTAGTACGGGGCTATTCTGTCAATAAAGCATCAGTAGGCTCAAATTCTTTTGACCTCGCTCGATTAATAACCAGCAATCTATCGCACAGTCCTTGCGGCCGGAAATATCATAATATCAATATTTCGGGAGCGTGCCGGACTAATGGGGTTACAACAGGTACACGGCCTGTCTTACTCGAATCATTCCCAATCCAGAGTGGCTGAGACAATAGAGACCTCTTGATCGAGAGTTACCTCGGCACGACACTCTTCTGTCGGGACTTCGATTAGGACTTCCCACGGATCTGTGTCCACCAATTCGACATAGCCGCCATCGATAATATACTGATATTCCCATATCTTCTTGCGCTGTATATCGATCAAATCCTTGTCGACGCTTCCGAGAGTCGCTGTCGCATCAAGTAAACGGGCGCCAGTCGGAATATAACTGTAGAAACTGCAGTTCGTACAATCTAGTTCAAGAAGTACTGGATGATTTGACGCAAAAAAGTCCCGGTACAATTGTGAATACTCTGGTCCTTCTGCGGCCCTCACAAACGAGACTTGCACTTTTCCCGCACAAGCAAAACAGACTCCATCCGATCCCATTCGCCATGTTGACTTTACCCAGCGATCGAACGCCCGAATCCCCTCGTCCACGGAACGGTCAGTGAAGGCACCAGGATCGATATGATACGAAATGAGCTTGTTTCCACAGTTCCCACAACTAACAGTGCCGAGATAGTCTTTGTACGTGAATTGTGGCGGTCCACCACAGTCTGGACAACTCCCAGCGACATCGATTGGACCAACATCCGGTGGACACTGGAACGCTCCGCTACGGCTTGCATCGATTACCCGATGGCCCGGGTGCTTGAGTGTATATTGATTGTCTACTTGTTCGATATAAAGCCCCTCTAACTTCGAAAGGTGGTAGTTGAACTTCCCCGAATTGGGCTCATCGACTTCTGACTGTAACTCCGAAAAGGCCAGCGAGTAATCCGGTGCCTTGTTCAACGCTAAAAGTATCTCCAGTCGCAACTCGTGGCTCAAGACGTGGAACGACTCGTAGGCGTCGGTATTTTCCGGGTCATTTCCCCCGTCAGTCATGATACCTCACATAGCCACTCTGCCATCAAATCAATTCCTGCTGAACGTAAGCCAGAGCCGACCTCTAAAATGGGGAAATGAATGGTCAGTCGGACCCAGTTACCGCGTGGTTCTGGAGATACGCCGTACGATGTGTGTGACTTTCTCATACGAGGTTGATGCCCCCACTACTGCAACCGGTTATATGCAAGAATCCGACGGAGTTCGTCGGAATCTTCGATTGGCATACGCCAGATAGCGGGGACCGAACAATCAGTGTACCCCTGGAACCGAGGGTTATGCATCTTCCTCGTCATTGTCGAAAATCGATCCCCACAGCTGCGAACTCGGTCACTCGGTCAGCCCTTCGATGAACGTATTAACCGTCCGAATCTCATCGTCGTTGATCGTGTGTCCCAGATCGTCGTAGAGTCTACTCGTGACGTCACCGCCGAGTCGTTCGAACACGTGCGCCGAGTCCCGAACCCGCTCGGCGGGCACATAGGGGTCGTCGGAACTGCAACCGAGGAACACTGGGGTGTCGTCGATGGCCCCTTCATAGGTGTCGCTCATCTCTGTGCCGAGTAGACTTCCCGAGAGGATGACGAGCCCGCCATACCGACCAGGATTCCGGGCAACGAACTCACCCGCGAGACAGCCGCCCTGGGAAAACCCGAACAGCATTGTTCGTTCGAGTGGGACGCCCGCATCGGCAGCCATATCGAGTGCACTATTGACGTGATCGAGTGCCGAGGAGAACCACGGCTCGTTGTCTTCGAGTGGTGCATACCCAGAGCGAGGATACCACGAACTGCGAGCCGCTTGGGGAGCAAGGTACATCACGCCGTGATGGAGGAACTCGTCGATGAGTGTGAGAATGCTTTGGGCAGTTGATCCGCGGCCGTGTAGCATCACGACGGCGCTCTCTGCTACTTGTGGCGGTGCCCCCGCTGTCTCGATGGGCTGTCCACGGTGTGGGTCCTCTCTTGATCCAGCAGAATTAGGGTTCCGTCCCATTAGTTCGTCCCCTCCCCAGAAGAGGGGTCGAGCGGCTGCAGTTGTCCCTCGATCATCTCGCGGTCTTCTTCGAGCCACGGCGGGAGAAATAGTGATTGCCCGAGTGAGTCGAGGTCGCCTTCAGCTGTGAGTCCCGGCGCTTCCGTAGCGAGTTCAAACAGTATCCCACCGGGTTCGCGCACGTACAGCGAGTGGAAGAAGTGACGATCCTTCACTCGCGACACATCGTATCCACGTTCGCGGAAGAGGTCGTGCCACTCGTAGAGTTGGTCTTTCTCAGGGATCCGCACAGCAACGTGATGAATGGATCCAGCACCCTCTCGCCCAAACTCGGCGTCCCGGTCGAGGAGATCGACGACGGACGCACGGTCTCCCTGTGTCTGATATCGAACTCGGTCGCCTGCTTGATCGCGAAGTTCGAATCCCAGTGTCTCCAGTACACTCGCAGTGACAAAGATGTTCGTCGATAGTAGCGTTACGCCGTGGATGCCGCGAATCGCGTGCTGAGTTGGAACCGAACCGTTCGCCCACGGTTCTACATCCGACTCGCCAGTGACGAGTTCGAGTTGCGTGCCGTCCGGGTCGGAAAACCGAAGGATTGTCTCGTCGAACCGATTGAGTGGTCCCTCGACGGTGACGTCATGTTCTGCTAGTCTGTCCTGCCAGTAGGACACCGAGTTCGACGGGATGGTCAGCGCAGCGGTGCTGATTTGTGGCTTGCCGGGACGACCATCGTCTTCGGCGGGATACGGAAAGAATGTAAGGGCAGTGCCCGGTGAGCCAGTTTCGTCACCGTAGAAGAGGTGGCGTGTGAACTTGTCGTTGAAGTTCACCGTTTGTTTGACGAGTCGGAGACCGAGCACGCCGCTGTAGAAGTCGACGTTCTCCTGGGCATCGCGAACGATGCCTGTGATGTGGTGGATTCCGGATGTGTCAGTGAGCATGTGAGTGGTAGGGGGAGGAACATCGTGAAGTTATTCCCTGTCACTCTGGGTTCTGCCGAACTTAGTCGAAGCCGCCAGCAATAGACTGCGCGTCGGGGGTGTCTTCCCTTCGACGGGTAGGTCAAATCCAGTTAGTGCGTCTTCGAGATATTCCGCTTTGACGTACTCGACACCATCTTAGAATCGAGACTGTTGGAGAGCGTGAGGTCCGCTGGAGTGTGACTAACCAACCCAGATCGATAACCTCCCCCGGCTGTAGGTTAGCCGACCGCATACCAAGACAACCCGGTTCTCAAAGGGTAGTGTTGTATTCCAATGACATCCTGCTCGTTTAGATGAGATGCTTTATAGATTCGCCGTCCCGGGCTAATTCGGATTGCTCAGGCGAGGTATCTGTCTCACGCTCGGAGAACGACTCCGGTGAGACGGCCTCTTGCATTGATTTGAGCTTCGACCGCAGTTGGCCACTCGTCGAGCGGACCAGCTCATCATCTGGCCAGGAATGCACTTCAAGCCCATCGAAGCGTGTTGCGACTTGCTGGACCGTGTTCAGTTGTTCGAGGGCGTACTCGACCCAGTACTGGTGGCTGTCCTGCATCTGCTGGAGTTCCTTGACAACATCGTCGTAGCCGGCTTGTTCGGCGGCGGTGAGACACTGCTGGAAGTTCGCGCCGCGTGGGTTGATTGGCTCGTGGAAGACGACGACCTCACCGAGTGCTCTGAAGTAGCTGAGGAGCTCGTGTACGTCGTCTTCGTCCATCGTTGGATATGTCGGTGACATCGAGACGAACACCGACACACCAGCCTGCTGCACCTCGTCTAAGGCCTGCCAGCGCGTCATCGGTGGTGGGGCGTTCGGTTCCATCGCCCTGACGAGCGTCGCATCGAATGAGGGAATCGACGAGCCGACGGTAATGAGATCACCGGCAGCCTGGAAGAGATCGATATCCCGAGTTACGGCGGGACTTCGCGTGAGAATTCGGATGGGAATGTCGTGTGTGATGAGCTCGGCACGCGAGTAATCTGGGCTGTCCGTCGGTCCTGATAACAGTCAGTGCCACTGGACAGCATCACGACGCCGCGACCGCGGTCAGTCTGCTTGCGCTCGCTGGGATCACGCTCGTCGAAGATATTGCCTAGTCGCTCCGGGAGGTCATCCCGGTATCATCGGTCAGTACAGCCTGCAAATGGATCAGTCAGGCGAATTGCTGATACGCCGCCAACTCGCCAAACCGATGCCCATGCAAAGCACAGTATAGACCCCGAGGAAGACAAACCAACGCGGCCCAGTGGGGGGCACGAAACACAGCGCTAACCCGAGACCGATTGTGGCGAGGCCGCCGAGAATCGTCTCACTCCCACCGATCCGTGCAATGTCTTCCGGTGACCCACTGGGGTTTGGTGAAAAAATAAGATCAGCCCGGTCATTTACCCGTATTCGATACCCAAAATAAACTGTTCCGAGACCCGTCACAATCAAAAGAATCCCGCCAATCACATTCCCGGACGCCATCCTGTATCAGCTGTTCAATCTTCTTTTAATAAATCCATCTCCTGTATGCAGCACGTGGCATACCGCAAACTGGGGTGTCTGATTCGGCCAGTACAGTCAGCATGACAGTTGCCTCACCCACCGGGCATGGGTTGAATGGCACGTGAGGATAGAGGGCGCACGGTACTTCAGAGGGCGTTTCTGTGTGCGGGACGCGTTTCAGATAGTGGATAATTAAATCTAAGATCAGTATCGTTCCATGGTTTGCCACCTATCTAGTCAATTGTTTAACAGTCTAGCAATAACGGAAAGGTATAAGAAATCGGCATTCATGTCCCGGTGTAAACAATACGATGGCCGGTATTGAAACACTCACAGAGTGGGTCACGCTGGCTGCTCGGGAATTCGGGTTCTGGGGGGGTGTAGTACTCCTTATTGTAGGTGCGATTGCCACGTATCAGGGCTGGCAGCAACGGAAGCTGCACCAGCTTGCTATGGACACGCCGCGCAGTGACATTGGAGACATTACGGACTCAGGCCGCGTGCGGGTTCGCGGTGAGATTACGACGCAAGCACCGCGCGATCCATTCACCGCGCCGGTCACCGGTGATGACGACACCGTCCTCGAAGCCTGGGAAATCAAAGCAACGTACGATACACCGAAGCGCGAACGAACGGAGAAAGCGGCGTGGGGTGTCACTGCCGTCCCGTTCTACGTCACGGACGGGACGGGACAACTCCTCGTTGACATCGACGATGTCGTCATGGGAGAATACGGCTCGAGCGACCGTGAGCTCGTCTCCCCAGAAGCGCTGCATGCGGTGAACGGCGTCGCGTGCAACGGTGTCCACTGCGAATTCGAAACATTTGACACCCAGGTCGAAACCGGCTACGACGATCCCCCGCCGGCCCGCATCGCAGACTTCATCAGGCGGACTAGTGGTTTGTCCAGCGACCCGATGGTGACTGACATCGGAGAGTCCGTTATCGAGGATAGCAAACGCGCGTACCGTGGGCAAACGCTACAGGTAGGTGATGAAGTCAGTCTCATTGGACACGTCGAACCGCAGCACGGTACCACTGCGGGACACGAATTCGCACTGCGCCACGACGGGACTGCGGACAACTGGTTATATGTATCCGAGCAGGAGTTCCGTAACCGGGTAACTGGCACCGGACTGTTCGTATTCGCTAGCCTGACGGTCTGTTTCGCAGTCGCATTGATCGCAGCCAGCCTCATCCTGTAGCAGGGTTCTGTGACATCGCCGCCGGTACCGAAGTAAAAAGATAGTCTCTCGTCACCGCGGAGCTGGGGATGAAGTCCGGCACTCGGCTTGGCTCTCGGGGTTCTCGTCGTTGTCGGATTGATTGGGCTCGCTGGAATCCTCTCTTACTACGAATACGAACAGTAACAGTACTGAATTGACCGGTTCACATTCTCGCTTTTCAGCGGACGACCTCTGACCGATATGCGCCCTCTATTCAGCAACGCCCGATCGAACCACCGGGATGCTGTCAAGAGTCGCTTGCTGAATATAGTCGAAGGGCCTTGTTTAGACGCGGGGCAGATCGTCCGCTAGGGCCGTTATCTAAACAACAAAATCGGATAGAAAGGCACTCACAGACTGATTCAGTCACCCGGCATAGCCACTAACCGACGCCTTCAGGAGCGTCTAAACAAGGCTTAGTCGAAGCATATACCATACCTGACGAGTCGGCGAACTCATGAAATAGTAAAGGGTTGTAATATCACTCCCAATAGCCTTATCAGAAAGAACGAGGTGATGCTAACATGAAAAATTCCGAGGTGGGTGACTCGGCTCATCTCTCTCGCGCCACGACTCCAACGGTAGATGATTTCCGAGCAGCCCTCAACGAGACGGACCTAGCGCGGCATCTCGCGTATTTTTACGAAAGCCCGACGACACAGCTCACTCTCGCGGCCGAATTTATCGACTACGGCCTCCAGTCTAATTATAAATGTCTGTATCTGGCTGACCAGAACAGTCCTGCAGCGGTCGAACGCGCGCTCAGCGCCACGGGAATTGACGTGGCCCAACGGCGCGCGGATTCGGACTTGCGCATCGATGATGCCTCAAATGTGTACCTGGAATCCGGGTTCGATCCCGGTCGAATGATCTCGCAACTCGAATCGGCCTGTACCGAAAGCGTTGAGACGGGTTATGAAGGCCTGTTCGTAGCGGGTGAAAACACGTGGTGTTTTCACACCGAGTCGTCGTTTGATCACATCGTCGGATTCGAATCAGACTTTGACGACATATGTCCGACGCTTCCGGTCCACGCACTCTGTCAGTACGACCTAACACGGTTCAGTGAGGAGTCAACCGCCAAAGCCATCTGGACCCACAAACAGGTCGTCTATCAAAACATAATCTGCGAGAACCCATACTACATCTCGCCAAGCGAGTATACTGGAACAGAGCGGCCAGAGCTGAATGCACGGCTGATGCTTGAGCAGATGTATGATCTGACACAGGCCAGGAGAGATATCGAGCAGCGTGATCAGCGATTGACCGTACTCAATCGCGTGTTGCGGCACAATATCAGCAACGACCTTACTGTGATTTCCGGAACGTTAGAAGCTCTAGCCAAGAAGGTTGACTTGGATGCAGCGATGCAGGAGCGGGTCCACGCTGCAATCCAGCATTGTGACAAAGTCGCTGGTATGTCGGACAAAGCTCGGTATATTCGACAGACAATCGGTCAGAGTCGGACCGAACAAACCGAACTCGGGCCGGTCATTGATCGAGCCATCGACCAACTGCAAATCGACTATCCGGACGTGAATGTCACCATCTCGGGTCCTTGCGACATGGATGTATTCATTGACGAAAACTTCGATATCGCTGTGCATGAAATACTCATGGCACTCATCCTGTTGCAGGAGAACAATCCTGAAACAGTGTCGCTCACCATTTCAACACCCCGGTCAGACACCGCGACGCTGGTTTTCCACGCGGCGGGGGTCGTAATTCCAGAGCAGACCCAGAAAGCGATTCAGCAGGGATACGAGACACAGTTGGAACACGGATACGATATCGGTCTATGGCTAGTCAAATGGATTGTCGAGAACGCCTACGGGAGTCTGAGCTTCCCAACTGGTCAGCCTGAAAAGCCCCAGTTCCGACTGCAGATACGGCGGCTCAATGAATGATACGCAGACTTACCGATCACCTGATTCACCCGTAAATCAGTGATGCAAACATTGTGAGGATGTTTCTATGACACGCTCTACCTGGAAAATGACTATTAGCAATCATTCATATTAGCTTACATATGGCGAGTGGTCACACCGACTCAGGTCCGGATGATGAGACCGACAAGCTTCCGCCGGGCCCGGATGGGCTCCCGGTGCTGGGAAACACCCATCAGTACGTCAAGCAGCCAATGGGGTTTTTTGACGAGCTTGCTGAGTACGGTGATGTCGTCCACTGTGAATTTCCGCGTATCGACGCCGTCGCTGTCTTCCATCCCGATTATATCGGCGAGGTATTACTGGGACAAGATACCTACGAACGGTGGAATTTCGACGAACTGAAAGAACTCCTCGACTACGAAATCGCACCGCGAGGTCTCACATTCACACGTGGCGAGAAATGGAAACAACAGCGCCACTTCCTCCAGCCGATGTTCGGGCTGAACCGGTTGCGAGGGTTCAGTGCGTCCATGGTTGCTGCGACGGAACAACTGATCGAGGAGTGGGACGACGGCGAAGAGATCGTCATCAACGAGGAGTTCTCGGAACTGACGCTGTCGATACTCACAAATTCGTTGTTTGATTTCGACCTCGGCGAACACCGGCAAGTGATCACCGAGGCCGCTGACGAACTACAGACCATGGCCGATATGAGTGGTCTCAGTGCCGTCGAAATGCTCTTGCCCTCGTGGGTGCCGACCCACAGGAACCGACGGTATAAGCAGGCTATGGATGCGTTCGATGAAACGGTCGATACGCTTATTGAACAGCGGAGAGCGAATCCCGGCCAGTACGATGACCTCCTGACGATGATGCTGGAAAAAGAGGACGACCACGAGTATACGATGACTGATGCGGAAATTCACGACCACTTGATTACGTTCCTCATCGCTGGTCACGAGACGACAGCGATGGCGCTGACGTTCACGTGGTTGTTGCTGGCGACTCATCCCGATGAATGGGACCGATTATCGCGGGAAGCCACGACTGTGCTAGACGGCCCACCTACGGCGGAAGACCTTGCTGACCTCACCGTTACTGAGCACGTCGCCAAGGAAGCGATGCGGCTCTATCCGCCAGCGGGGATGCTGTTCCGCGAAGCTGTCGAGGAGACAATGCTTGGAGGGTACCATATTCCTGACGGAACAAAAATTCTACTGCCACAGTTCACTGTCCATAAGGACAACCGATGGTTCGACGCGCCCGAACAGTTCCGGCCCGCGCGTTTTACCGATGCTCGGAGTGACCGACGGCCGGACTTTGCGTACTTCCCCTTTGGCGCTGGTCCCCACCAGTGTATCGGGATGCACTTTGCAATGATGGAGTTGAAGCATATCATCCCGATGCTTGCCCGAAATGCGGAATTCGAGCTGTTGAGTTCACCTCAGCCTGAAATCAACATGGAGTTGACGTTACAGCCTTCCGAGGATGTTCGGATGCGTGTTCACAAACAGTGATTCACCGTAGCAAGTTAGCGACGAAAAATCTATGTTCTGTCCCATCAGCAGGGGCTGCTGTATAGGTGAACATGCAAAGCTGCGTATGAAAATACGCGCCTCTGTGCAGCACCGGCGTTTCGAATTCCTCATCATCTGTCAGTACTGGTGTGACCGATATAGAGCGTCTATGCATCAGTAGAATTAGTCTCGACTCCAGTAATTTCGAATCGTGCTCCACCCACGTCGCTCTCGGTCACCGTAATCTCCCAGTCGTGTGCCGCCACGATTTCCGACACGATATTCAGGCCATAGCCGGTCCCACTCTCAGCCGTCGAATATCCGGTCTCGAACACTTGATCGCGCGTCTCCGGAGGGATCCCCGGGCCATCATCAGCCACGAAAAACCCAGTTTCCTCCCATCCGACGCACACTGATACCGCCTCTCCTCCATGGTCAACGGCGTTCCGAAAGAGATTCTCGAATAATTGCCGCACTCGACTCCGGTCTGCACGCAGTTTCTGGCTCCGCTCAATTGCCAGCGTTGCCTCTGTCGTTTCGATGGTCTCCCAGGCCTCTTGGGCTATGACCTCTAACTCAATGGGTTCGACTTCTCCAACGGCATCCCCTTCTCTGGCAAGCGTACGCAGATCTTCTATCAAATCCATCGCTCGGTCGACACTCTGTCTGGCCTTGGCAAGATGCGGGCTGTCACACCCTTCACTGGCTAACTTCATGCGCCCGGTTGCTACGCTCAGCGGGCCGCGAAGGTCGTGAGAAACAATGCTCGTAAACTCTTCAAGCCGGTCGTTTTGACGAGCTAATTGCCGTTCACGCTCCTTGCGCTCGCTGATATCCCGGACCACACAGATCGCCTGGCCGTCGGTAGTCCTACTCAGCGACAACTCTTGGGGGAATGTAGTACCATCCTTGCGAGTGCCGATCGCTTCACCCCGCCACTGTCCCTCCGCATCCAGGGTCGGCATCACTTCACTCTCGAATCTCTCGTGCTCATCTTTCCCATAACACATCTGCCAAGAGTTGCCCACAAATGCGTCAGGACTGTCGTAGCCGTAGATGTCTGCATGTGCTTGATTAGCAAACCTGTACGATTCGTCGACGTCTAAAATCGCAATCCCGTCAGTTGAGGCCTCCATCGCGGCCGACCGTGCTTCTAGCTTCCGCTGACGCTTGCGTTGGTCAGTTATATCCTGCGTGATGAAAAATCCGCCAGTCACCTTGCCAGTCTCGCCCCGTAGCGGTACAGAATGTCCCTCAAAGATACGCCCTTCGTACGGAAGTTCAACGGTCTCCTGATTGCCATCTAATGTCGATTCCATCAGCGGTTCCAGCAGTTCAATGTCCTCCTCGGTATACGGATCGACCTCGTAGATTGTTTTGCCAATGAGGTCTTCTGGGGACGTGTCGATCGGATCGAATCCACTCCCGGAAACGTACTGATAGCGGAGATCCGCATCAAAATAGTGGACGCCGCCGTTGGGGAACGATTCGGCGAGCGTTCGAAAGCGTTGCTCTGACTCACGGAGTTGACGCTCTTGCTCTTTCCGGTCGGTGACATCTCGGAAGTACACGGACAAGCCCGTCTCAGAGGGGTAGGCCCGCACCTCGAACCAGGCGTTTAGCGGCTCAGGATAATACTCCTCAAACGAGACTGTCTCCTGGTCGTACATCGCCTGTTCGTACTTCGGCTTGAATTTCCGCTCGGTTGCTGCCGGGAACTCTCCCCAGACGTTCTCGCCTTCAAGTTCCCGGCCGTCTGGATTGATTACGTCATGGGCCTGGTCATTGATATAGGTGAACTGCCAGTCCTTGTCAAGGGCAAAGAACGCATCTGAGATCCGCCCGTATATCTCCTCTAGTTCGTGTCGTTCCTGGCTCGTATCGATAGCGGAGGCGAGAATCGTGGCGATGCTCTGGACGAAGGCGGCGTCCTGGTCAGTAAAATCACGGTGGTCCGTCGTATGTGTCTCAAGTAGCCCCCACGGGTTCTCAGTGGAATCAATAACGACGCTTATGCTGCTGGCGGTATCGTGGTTGGTAAGCAGGTTTTGCTCGGTGAAGCGGGCTTCAGTCTGTAAATTATCGACAATAACTGGGTCCTCTGACTGAAGCGAATACCCCACGTATGAAGAGGGGTCGGTTGTCACAGCTGTCATTCCCATTAGTTCCTCGCGCCAGCCAACACCCTCTCTCAGCACGGCGTCTTCACGGGATGAGACGAGTTCTAAGACGGTCACGTAGTCGGTGCCGAGTCCCTCCGCGACAGCCATGGATGCGTTGTCCAACAATTGATCGATATCGACGGTGTCAAGCGCCGCCTGACCGAACCTGGCAATGATTTTCTGCTGGCGTATCCCTGACGGTGTATTAGGATCCGTTCCCGAGGGAAACCCCATATTATGATTACAGGTATACTCTTTGAATAGGCTTTGGCTTCTATATCGAGCGCTGCAATGAACGCAATCTGACCCATCTATCAGTGCAAGATACGCGCCCTGTATCTTGCACGACCAATTTGATGTTTCCGGACGCTGTCAGGACCAGGGTGCTGAATATAGAGTGTAATCACCCTCTTCGATAGCTATCGGAAAGATTGCAGAGAGTTGGAAGAAAGTTCGGACTAACTCTGGGGAAATCTCGAAAAATCGTCTTATTACCCCTCTGTGTGGTGAATTCTGGAGGCCGAGAACGCCTTCAAACCACAATGACCGAACGCAAAAAACCGACACGGCGACAAGTTCTTCGAACAGGAGCAGCCATCGGCGTTGCAGGTGTTGGGCTGTCTATAGCCGGATCAACGGCGGCGAACCCGGGGAAGGGAGATGAAAACGGTGGGGGGAAAGAGTTTGGACGCGTCTACGCGAACGACGACCTCTGGCGGACTAACGTTGTGAAAGTCCTAGACGATCGTCCCGATCCCGAAGACAAAATCTACTTTTTGCATGATGGGAGCGGGCCAATTGTGGCTAACGACGATGCGAGTGAAGACCAACTCTCACCGTTCGTCTCCGAGTCAGCACCCGGTGACCGAGACTGGAACGGTGGTCAATGGACGCACTTTTCGGCAGAAGTGACCGATATTGACGCGTTCAACGCCGACGCACCGTTGCGGAATGACGGCGATATCTTAGATAAGGACTACATTGATGTCAGTCCCGGTCGCCCTGGCTTCGGCCCACCCAACTACTTCATTTGTCCGCTGAACGGTCGGGCATAGCGACACTCCGCGTAGTAGCTATCTCTGACTACGCGCCCTCTATGCAGCACCGACGTTTTGAATTACTCATGATCTTTCAGTACTAGTGTGACCGATATGGAGGGTGAATTCAGCAATTTCTTTAGGCATCGGCAGTCGGTGTTGCGATGTGTCCCAGCCCTCCAACCTTCCCCGTCGAACAGTACTCAAACTTTGTGGCAGTTTGGGACTCGCGAGCGTGGCCGGTTGCAGTCAATTGGAGTCACAACCACCCCAGCTCACTATATCGATATTCAACCAAACTGACCGGAGCTACAATGTCCCTATAACGCTATACGAATGGGAGTCCTCCCGAGAACGGGACGACGCGCGAGGTTATGAGACCACTTTTGAACTCGCCGCGAACGGAGACGCACAGCGTGAAGACGTAGTGAACGCCGACGCCTACATCGTCCGGTACAGCGTGTACCAAGACGGGGGCCAGCTTGTCGATCAAGGACATACACACTACTACCCCCGAGAGGAAAACAGCGAGCTTGCCTTCGATATTAGGGACGGTGAACTGACCCGGCGGTTCTACCACTCGTGACAGAGACGCGCTATGTATTCAGCAGAGTTGTGAAAAGCTATCACCGGTGCAGGATTTTAATAGGAATATTTTTCGCTTAATTGTAGTGGACCCATCTACGCCGCTTGCTCAGTCTACAGACCGATTTCTGCGAACGCGTCGTCGATAACCTCCTCGCTCGGTGCGTTTAGGTAGGGCTCAATAGCGGCGAAGGAGTCCCAGCCGCCGACGGCCATCACGACACGCGGGTTCACCTGCTCGTCGACCAGGAGGCGCTGGGCGAAGCGGCGGCGGAGGTCGTGCGTACTCACCTTCTCAAAGTCGTCGTCGCCAGTCGTCTCGGCAGCTCGGGCAGCGGTGCGGCGGACGACCGCGCGGACGCCGGGTTGCTTCAGGTCAATGAACGGGTCTTTCGGGGCGATATTGTGTTCGTTCTGATAGCGCTGGAGGTCACGCTCGACGCTGTCGGGGAGATAGGCGTCGCGGGGTTTGCCGTCGTTGCCCGACGTGTCCTTCCCGGCGCGAACGCGGAGGCGGGACTGTCCGCTGTCGGTTGCCTTCACATCGACGGGCCGGACCTGCGGAATCTCGAAGGCGCGCAACCCGACGAACGCGCCCAGTTGGATGATGAGGTCATCACGCTGGCTGTTCGTGGCTCGGCGGAGGTCCTCAATATCGCTGTCGGTGAACCAGACTTTGTGTTCGTTACCGTCGGTGGCTTCGATTCGCATTACGATTAGTTCAGCTTCCGTTAGGTAGTGGTTGCGGACAGCGTGATCGGCGCGGGGACACCCCGTGTACCGAGTGAAAATCGCGGTGTCTGTTACGACTTATATAACAAGTCGTTACTCATTATTTTAGGCGTGTCTTTGAGATATGGCCGCTCGGTATGTCTACGTACTGAACAGGCGATTCTTTTTGACAGTTCTGAAAATAATTACCTTGCGAACTGCTCTGTGACGCCTTACTGGCAGTGACATCCGCGGGCCGCGCACGGCGCAAAATCCGCTCTAGCTATCAAATATAATAATCACACCCATGTCGTTTTTGCAAATGTGATAAAATAGCTAAATATGTCGAGTAGTGTTCAAGAGGCAATCCAAGTCCTCCATGTTGATGATGAACCGGACTTTCAGGACCTCACTGAGGGGTTTCTTGAACGCGAAGACGAGCAGTTCAGTGTCGTCGTAGCTTCTGGTGCCACCGAAGCTCTAGAAATAATCGACAACGACAAGCCGGACTGTGTCATTTCAGACTTCGATATGCCCAGAGTAGATGGACTTGAATTTCTACGGATGATTCGGATAAAGTATCCACAACTCCCGGTTGTTTTCTTCACTTCGCAGGACCGTGAGACGATTATTGGTAGTGCTATCGCCGTCGGCCCCACAGGCTATGTAAAAAAGGAGGCGACTGCTGAACAGTACGAATTTCTAGCCGAACAGATCCGCAGTACGATGTAGTGACCAAACCGCGACTTATCGGACAAATCGGTACTATCCCATTGTTAGATTAGACCCTAACGTTCTTACTGTTAGGATACAAACTAACAATTATCGATGGGCGATGATGTTGTGGTGCTGGAAGATGAGATTCAAGCCTACGATGACGGGACTGTCGCTCCAGTACGCGTCCTTGAGGTTCCCGAGTCTGACCAGTACCCAGACGGCGTCGAGTACGCGTTCCACTATGGAGTGGCAGGTGCTGAGGACCCCATCATCCGGTTCGACAACCATCACGGGCCACATGAATTGCACATCGCGGGACAAGTCCTTGAGCTCGAGTTCGACGGACTCCAGCCACTGTATCAAGCGTGGCGTGCTGCACTCCCGCCCGAGAAACGCATCGACTGGTAGTTCCCCACACTCACACACACACGAACCCATGACCCGAACACTCCACATCACGATTGGTACGCGACCCGACCGTAGCGGCCTCGAAGATACCCTTGCAGCAATCGATGAAGGGGAAGACGTTGAAGCAAACCCGTCTCGACTGAGTATCGAAAGTCTCGCGACGTTTGGCCGTCTCTTCCGACCGACGAATCTGACACTCCTAGCGGCTATCCTTGAACATGAACCGGACAGCATCCGCGAACTCGCACGCATCGTGGACCGCCATCCGCCTGAAGTGACTGAGAACGTCCACGAACTTGCTGACTACGGGCTGGTCGAACTCAAGGACGAGGGACGGGCGAAACGGCCGACCGTCTGGTACGACGAATTCGAGTTCTCTGGTGATGTCCCACTGCAGGGACTCGATACCGGCAATGATACCCCGATTGCGCCGTAAGCTCAACTCTTGCGCCGAAAAGGCCATCTCCTCGTTCAGTTCGGACTTGACGGATACAATCGATATCGGCGGTGAGATAGAAGTCACGGAAGTCCCGGTCCAGCAGGGGAACCGACTCATCGGGACGCGAATCCGCGACTCGAAGATCAGGGAGGAGACCGGCGCAAATATCATCGGTGCGTGGATCGACGGGGAACTACAGCTCCCACCTGACCCGGACGCGATTATCCGCTCGAATACGGTATTGCTCGTTACGGGTGCACGCGATGCCCTGGAGGCGTTCAGTGACTTTACCCAACCGGCCCGTACGCTCCAGAAACACGAGCGGATCATCGTTGCCGGACAGGGGGAAGTTGGCCAAGCGTCACGGGAAGTTATATCCGAGAGAGGCCTCGATGTCGTGACTATCGATATCGAAGACCGCGATGGCGTGGATGTCGTGGGTGATTCCAGGACTGACGAAATCTTAGAAGAAGCAGGGGTCGAGACTGCCGGTGCTATTATTATCGGTCTGCCAGATGATTCTGGATCACTATTGACAACCGTGTTAGCCCGGTCGTTGAATCACGATATCGAGATCCTCGTTCGGGTAACTGACACCGATGCGACCCGGAAGGCACTCAGTGCAGGAGCGGACTACGTGCTGTCGGTTCCACGGGTGAGCGCTCGAATGGTCGCCAGGGAACTCCGCGGCGAGGATGTCCTTGCACCAGCGAGTCAGATTCGGCTACTCCGTGTCCCTGCCACACCACTGGCAGGGTCGACACTCGCCAAGTCAGGCATCTACGAAAAAACTGGCTGTCGTGTCATCGCTATCAAGGACGGATCTGGGTTCACCAGCGCAGTTGATCCACAACGGAAGTTCACTGGAACCGAGCACATCGTTCTGGTCGGCTCCGACGAGGCAGTCCAGCAGTTCAGAAAGCAGTTCGACGTCTCACCAATAAAATCTTAGAACTGACCGCCCAGAGGGTATTTGATCCTCCTGTTCGATGGGAGCGGATCCCACCAAGACCGATGATTGCGCCACAGACCGACCCAAATCCCGGATCGGTACCCGATCTGCTGTCAATCCGTAACTGACCGCTATTGTCGGGCGGTTCACGCATCCGAGTTCGGAGATTGGGTCTGGTTCTTTCTTTTGAGTCTTCCCAGCTACGGCGAGACTTCGAAGGATCGACCACACATAACCGAGAGATGTACCGATGCGATCTGCCAGCTCTCGGGTAGTATATGGTACGAACGGTTCCATTTCCTCGTAGACCGTTTCACCCGAAACCTGTCCGGACTCTTGGTTGTCCGATGGGGAATCAGCGGATATTTGATAAAATCACACTCCGGGCCGTTGTAACCATTCATATTCTCAGGGCCTCCCTCAGATGGCGTTCATGACTTCTGAGAGGGTCTGGGTCTAACAAAAAGCACGACGTGGTCGCCGGGCTTGACAATGGTCCCACCCCGAGGGACAGTGAACTCACGGTCACGGGTAACTGCGCCAATGACAACTTCGGATGGAAGGTCAGTGACGCTTTCGTTGATCAGACGGTCCGCGAGAATGCTACCACCCGGTGGCGTCCGGAGACGTGAAGACTTTTTTATACCCCTCTCGACATGGTGATGACGGGTAATTAAGCGGAGAGAGTTGAGTCTACTATGAGAAGCTACGTCGACTGGCGATCCGGATTCAGCTTCGTCGGGACAATCCTGCGGAAACTATCCATTGCCCCGCTCGTTCCGGCTCTGGTTGCAGTGTATTACGGCGAGTATCTACTCCCGTTTATTATCACCACAGTAGCTATGTTCGGTGGTGGTTTCGCCCTCGAACGGCTTCGTGACGACCGAAAACTCGGCAAGCGTGAAGCGCTCTTGATGGTGAGTGCCACATGGCTCGTCGTTCCTCTCTTTGGGGCCATCCCGTACCTTATTGCTGGGCAGGGAACAATTGCACAGCCCGTGAATGCGCTTTTCGAAAGCATGAGCGGTTTTACCACGACCGGGTCAACCGTTCTGGCAGAGATATCTTTCGAACAGCACTCTCACTCTATTTTGTTATGGCGACAGCTCACACAGTGGATCGGCGGAATGGGGATCATCGTTCTCATGGTCGCAATTCTCTCTGAACTGTCCGTTGCTGGAGCGCAAATCATCAACGAGGAAGCACCCGGTTTTTCACTTGAGAAGCTAACGCCCCGGATTCAGGAAACCGCACGTGCGCTCTGGAAAATCTATCTCGGGTTCACTGTCGCTGCGACTCTCGTTTATTATGCCCTGCACCTCGCCGGGCTCGCTCCAAACATGGGTGCCTACAATGCCGTCGCACACGCGCTTACGACGATGCCGACAGGCGGTTTTTCGCCCGAAGCACGGAGTGTCGAAGCCTTCGCCCCCATCGTCCAGTGGGCAGTGATGCCGTTCATGATCGTTGCCGGAACCAATTTCGCATTACTGTGGTACCTGTTCAACGGTGAACCGAGACAACTAACGAAGAATCCAGAGTTCAGAGCGTATCTCCTCGCGGTAGCTTCCATCGGCTCGCTCTTATCCATCCTCCTAATAACTGGGTTGGGGATAGCGGAAATCCCGAGCAATATCGGTCAACTCTCCGGGAATCTGGAAAATTCGCTACGCCAGGGACTCTTTCAGACAATCGCAGTCATCACGACCACGGGATATGCCAGTATGGATTTCAATACATGGGGTGAGTCAGCTCAATTGATTCTTCTGTTCGCCATGTTTCTCGGAGGATCTGCTGGCTCGGCAGCGGGGTCTATCAAAATCATTCGCTGGTATATAGTTTCCCGAGCGATGGGTCGACAGCTGTTCACGACGATACATCCGTCGGCTGTTCGACCGATTCGTCTGAATGACGATACAGTCGATGAAGGAACTGTTCAAGACATCTTGGTCTTTATGCTCGTATTCGCCCTGATCTTCGTGTTTTCAACAGTGTTAATCTATTTAGACGCACTCCGTATCGGCCTCGATATCTCCGCACTCGAAGCGATCAGTGCCACGATCGCCACACTCGGGAACATCGGTCCGGGTGTGGGTATCGTCGGCCCGATGGACAACTTCCGGCCGTTCTCTGCGCCGGCCAAGCTCTATATGGTGGTTCTAATGTGGATCGGGAGACTTGAGATTATCTCCGTGCTCGTGGTATTCACTCCGAGCTTCTGGCAACGGTAGGAGTCGCACACATAGAATGGTCCCCGGAGGCTGATGAACCCCCACAGGACAGTGAACTGCGATTCGTTGTCCGCTATCCGGCAGATACACACTCTTAACAGATAGTGGCTGTACTGACCAGTATGAGCAGTGAGTCCGCGGACGGGGATATTCTCGCCCACGTAATTCTCCCTGTCGCTAATGCAGACGATGCGTTAGCGACAGCGAAGGCGATTGAACCGTATGAACCGAGTAACGTGACCACGCTTCACGTCGTAGAGAAGGGCGGTGGCGTCCCTGACAAGACGCCGGTCGAACAGTCCGAAGACTTAGCCGAGGAATCGTATGCCGCCGTCCGGTCCGTGTTCCCTAACGCCGACGACCACACCGCCTACGGACGGGATATCGCAGCGAAAATATTCGAAGCAGCTGACGAGGTTGACGCCAGCGCCATTGCCTACCGTTCCCGCGGCGGGAATCGCCTCATGCAGTTTCTGTCCGGCGACATTTCGGTGACACTGGTGACGCAGGCAAATCGTCCCGTCATCGCGCTCCCACAAGAGGAAGAGACATGAGCGAGGAAGACCTTGCCAAGGACCTCGGACCACTCGCGGCACTGACCATCGGTGTCGGAACGATGATCGGCGCGGGCATCTTCGTTCTGCCAGGCGAGGCTATCCTCAAGGCCGGGTCGCTGGCGTCTGCTGCGTTCGTTTTGGGTGGCGTCATCGCCATGTTCACGGCACTGTCGGCCAGCGAACTCGGCACTGCGATGCCCCGATCGGGTGGGGCCTACTACTACGTCAATCACGCGCTGGGGCCGATGTTCGGGTCGGTCGCTGGCTGGGCCAACTGGCTCGGACTGGCCTTCGCCAGTGCCTTCTACATGGTCGGGTTCGGCCGGTATATTGCCCGCATCTTCGGCCTCGCCGGTAGTGTCGGTGTCGGCCCGATATCGATCACCGTGGTGAAGATCATCGCGCTCGTCGGGGGAGCCTTCTTTGTCCTCATCAACTACGTCGGCGCGAAAGAAACGGGCCGGTTACAGAACATCATCGTCGTCTTGCTTATCGGGATCCTCACTGTGTTCACATTGTTAGGAACACTGCGGGCCGAACCGTCGAACCTCCCGGCCGCGACGGACGTGGTCACCACCTTGGAGACGACGGGCCTCATCTTCGTCTCCTATCTCGGATTCGTCCAGATCACGAGCGTCGCCGAGGAAATCAAAGACCCCGGCAAGAATCTCCCGCGGGCGGTCATCGGCAGCGTCGTCATCGTGACAGTCATCTACGCTCTCGTCTTGGTGATCATGAGCGCGGCCGTTCCCCCGGGATTCATCGCAGACATCATCAGCTCTAACGCCGAGAACCCCATCGCTGTCGTCGAGGTCGGGAGCTACATCCAGGGGGCCGCGATGGGAGGTGCACTCCTATTTGGTGGCTTGCTCGCTACTGCTTCCAGTGCGAACGCCTCTATCCTCGCGTCTTCGCGTATCAACTTTGCCATGGGACGTGACCGGATCGTTACACCGGCCCTCAACGAAATACACCCCCGATACGGGACGCCGTACAGAGCGATCGGCATCACCGGCGGACTTATTCTCCTATTTATCGTCATCGGGGATCTGACGCTGCTTTCGGGTGCTGCATCGGGCCTACATCTCATCATCTACGGGCTGCTGAACCTCGCACTCATCGTCATGCGCTACGTAAACCCCGAGGAGTATACGCCCGACTTCGTCGTCCCATTGTATCCTTTGATGCCGATTCTCGGTGTCGTGCTCTCCTTTGCGTTGCTGGTGTTTGTCGCCGGAGACGCCCTGTTGCTTTCCTTTGGCATCGCCGCCGCAGCGGTACTGTGGTACGGACTCTACGCCCGCTCACGCACGGAAAAACAGGGTATTCTATCGAAACACATCATTTCACGGTCCGACGAGATGCCCGACGCAGCCGTCAGCGCGGCCGCCGGCGTCAAGCCTGATGGCGGTCAGTATCGCGTGATGGTGCCACTGGCCAATCCCGCACACGAACAGGAACTCATCACGCTCGCCAGCGCGATCGCTAAACAGCGAGGCGGGCGAGTAATTGCCACCCACATCGTCACGGTCCCAGACCAGACGGCGCTCTCAGCTGCGGCCGGCCGAAGCGACGAAATAGACAAGAGCTCACAGCAACTGCTTGATAATGCCCGAGAGGACGCTGAAACCTTCGGCGTCGACGTTGAGACACACACTATCTTGTCACACAAATCATACGAGGCTATCTTCGATGCCGCCCGCACACACACCGCCGACCTCGTCGTGATGGGGTGGGGACCGGACGCACACGGCTCACCCGGGCGTGCAGAATCGGCGATAGACGAACTGACCGAAGCAGTCCCCTGTGATTTCCTGGTCCTCCGTGACCGCGGGTTCGACCCCTCGCGCATTCTGCTCCCGACCGCGGGTGGCCCGGACTCTGAGCTGTCAGCCAACATTGCGAAGCTGCTTCAGTCCGAATACGACTCCGAGGTGACGCTGCTCAACGTCGACGACGACCGCGAGGCGGGCGAGCAGTTCCTCGAAGAATGGGCGGTCGAACAAGGGCTAGAGGACGCCGAACTCCTCGTCAAATCCGGTGATGTCGAGACGGCTATTGTGAATGCCGCTGATGACGCCACACTCCTGCTCCTTGGCGCGACTGAGGAAGGGTTACTTCGCCGTCTCGTCTCCAAGTCGCTCGTGCTAGACGTTGTTGACGACGTGGAGTGTTCGGTGCTGCTGGCGGAGAAACACCGTGACCGAGGCCTGATTGAGCGACTGTTCTGAGTGGGGGAACTCCCCACATTATCAGTTCTGTTGTGCTAAGACTCGTTGAAATAGCGATTCGCTGGCGAGATGCAGGTGGAAAAAGAAATTGGTATTCACTGTCTGGGTTTCAATATGAGTCGGAGTCTCGACGAACTTGACAAGCGTATCATCTACGCGCTGCAGGAAGACGCACGAAACATCTCGACTCCGATGCTTGCCGATGAAATCGACGTCTCTCCAGGCACGATTCGCAATCGTATCGGCCACCTTGAGGACGACGGTATCATCAAAGGGTATCACGCTGACATCGATTACGAGCGGTGTGAGAGCCGCCTGACCAATCTATTTGTCTGTAACACTTCTGCAAGCGAACAGGAAAGTCTCGCCAGACAGGCACTTTCCGTTCCTGGGGTAGTGAATGTTCGTGAACTCCGATCAGGCCGTGAAAATCTCCAAATCAAAGCTGTTGGCGAGGAAATAAGCGATCTTACTCAGATTTCCCACCACCTCAGCAAACTGGGACTGGAAATTGCGGACGAAGATCTGATTCAGGAAGAGTATTTTACGCCCTACGAGCCTTTCAAGCCTGACAGCGCAGCAGAAAAGAAGATGATGACCGACATGGTCTCGCTCTCCGGTGATGCCGAAGTAGTTGATGTGACGGTCAGTCCGAACGCCCCAATTGCTGATACAACACTCCATGAAGCCAACGAGCAATCGATGCTCGGGGAGGAGGTTCTCGTCATTGCCATCAAGCGCGAGGACGAGGTGATTACACCGAAGGGAGACACGAGAATCCACGCTGGAGATTTCGTCTCCCTGTTTGCTCGAAATGGAGTCCCTGAGACCACTCTGGAATCGTTTGCAAAGACGGACCGTCCACTGAAATCGTCTTGAGAGAGGCTGCCTACTCAGAGTCGTGGCTCAGGTACGGCCCGTCAGCAAGAAACGCCGGATGGCAGCGAAGCAAGTGGATCTGGACTCACGACAACGGCTCGACGTGTCTATGACGGGAAGAGACATCACTTCTGTTACCTAACTCACTAATCGGCGAAGCTTCCACCTCGGTCACTATTCGTTCTCCACGCTCGGATGTGGCTCGCTGGGAGAGTGTTCGCGCCACGATTGCTTCTCCTCTTCACCGACCTGCTCGTTGAACAGGGCAGTCGCTCGCTCGTAGCCACTATACCCGTCGAGGCGATCAGTGTCGTCGGTTACTGCCCAGTACGCCGCCTTGTGTTCAACGAGACTGCGGTCCTTCAACCGTGAAAGGGAGGTGCTGACTGCGCCCTCATCGATGCCGATTTGAGAGGCGATTTCACTTGCCTTGAACGCACGGTCCCCGTGGGCAGCGAGAAATCCGAGGACCTGATCAGGGACAGAGAGTTCCTTGAGTTCGTCCTCGCTCGTGTTCTCGAATGTGTCTCGATCAATAGACATCGTTGATTGAATCTACGGCACTTCCCGTAATGAGTATTAGGACTGAAAGCTCTGAAAATGCTGAAACTATGATACTGTGTGAGTCACCAGTAGTGAGTACGTTCAACCACGAAGCGATTCGAAGACGTATACATTGAGAGCGCCAGTCTCAACTACTGCTTCCTGGGCTTAAATAAACCATATCTGGATATATGAAATCTCTCGAGGGCCTACAGCAATCGCTATAGGATATCATACAGCAAATGCTACAGTAATTCCTATAGGAAAAGCTATAGACCCTTCGTCGCTTGCTTTCGCACCGCGTCGCGGACGGCTTCGAACTGCTCTGGGGCCGCCTCCTGAAAGCCCACCCGCAGCGCAAACCGAAGCACCGAGCTTCGATCAATTTCGGTCTCCTCGATATCGAGTTGTTCCTGGAGCCCGTTGCCGACCGCATCCAGATGTTCGGGGTTGGCCTCGAGCGCTCGAATGAACGCGGCGAGCTGGCCATCCCACACACTGACAGTCTTCTGCTGCTCACCGGCATCGATGGCCTCGAGTTCGTCGACGATATCCTCGACGAGGTCCTGTCGGTCCATCTCCTTCGCTGCGGAGTCCAGCCGGTCGCCCTGTGAGGTCTGTGCTTTGAGGTCCTCGAGGTCGGGATCGTCACTCATCGGTCTCACTCTCCAGTTGTTCGACGAGGGCACTTGCGGCTTCGAGATAGGCGTCACGAGCCCGCCCGGCTGTGGTCGAGGGTTCAGCTATCGCGAAGGCCGTCTCGCCACTCTCGGCAGCATTGCGGATATCCTGTGAGTACGGGACGTAGGCCGGCGCAATTGCATCGGGATACGCTTCCTGGAACGATTCGAGATACTCCTCGGCGAGATTCGTTCTCGTGTCGACCTTGTTCGGGAGAACCAGCGAGAGGTCGATGTCGACCGCAAAATTCTCCGCGATTTTCTCGAGGTCTTCGCGAAGAGCGTTTGCCTGCTCGGCTTCAAACGGCCCCATCTCGACCGGCGTGATGACGTGCCGTGCCGCCCAGAGGCCGTTGTAGGAGACGTTGTTGGTCATGCCCGGCAGGTCGATGAGGACGACATCGTACGAGAGCGGGTCGACGTACTCGTCGAGGAACTGCTCAAGCCGACTGTAGCGCTCACGAGCATCGTCGATGTTCCCGAGTTCAGCATCCAGCGTGTCCAGCCCAGGGTGGGCAGGGATGAGGTCCGGTCCCTCATCGGTTGCGATGACCAAATCAGCGACGGCGTCGTCACCGAGCTTCCCGGCGATGGTGTCCCAGGCATCGTCGAAGACTGTGCTGATGTTCGGCCACGCCTCATCAGCGTCGATCTGGTCTCGGTACTGCCCCCAGACCCCGAAGTGTTTCGCGAGGTCGCCTTGCTTCCCGGCGAGGTCGATGAGGAGCACCTTGTGACCCTGTTCGCAGAGTGCGACGCCGAGGTGGGCCGTTGTGGTTGTCTTCCCAGTGCCGCCTTTGTCGAGGAACGCGGCGGCGCGTAGTGTCTCTGTCATGTGGCTATAGTAGTTCCTATAGGATACTCTGTAGGCATAAATCTACGTCAGACACCTGTTGAAAATGGGATATAGCAAACCCTATAGGATTCCCTATAGGGAAAGTTTTCGTATGACTGGCGGTCCGAGTTCACCGCCACAGACCTGGCTGACATCTTCGATGAATTCCTATCGGGGGCTCGCCGAACCGGCGACCTGGAACAGTATCACTACTCTGGTGCAACGACGTCTTCACACGTCGGACATTCCGCCCAGATGCCTTCTGTCCCATCGTCTCGCTCGTATTCAACCAGAATCCATGCAGTCGTGATGCGCTCGTCGCAGTTCGGGCAGCGACCGAGACGTTGCGTGTCATCAGGCATGGAACGGGGATGGAAGGAGCGAGTGACAGTGTTTCTTCCATCTAAGACTCAACTGGCGCCGAGGATAAGTGTTTGCCAGATTTCAGAATGAACGTATATACTGGAACTCTACGTCACACTGCATCTCTCGGGTGCTGGCGCTGCTGTCACCAGTGAGGAACAGCGCCTCTCAGGACCGGTATCGTTAGTTGTCTAAACAATCAGCACACCGGCCAGCGCTTGGAAACGATGGTTCTCCACACTCTATGCACGCATCAACTGCGGCGTGGCTCTCTGAACCCGACTCAAGGTACTGTTTGACCGTTTTCCACATCCGCTGAATCATATCTAAAATACCGTTCTCAAGGCGTATAAACCCACTATTCGAGGAGCTTGTCGATAGTGCTATGGAAGACTATGTACCACACCTGCTCCTGTGAGCCCAGTTCTGGGATAGTCGGTTGCTGGTGACTGTGTGTCGCTGTCGTGGCTCTTATAACAGTTCTCAGAGGCGGTGGCCGTTCTGGGAGGAGCAGGTCAGTGACTGGAGGGCGACGGCGACAGTCGCGAAAGCGCGAATCGGAAGCAGGGACTGCTGGAACGGAGCAACCGGTATGAGAATCGTCGCCTAAAGTCTCCAACGAGATCGCTGGACCAGCGTAGACACAGACCATAGACTCAAATGCTGCTGGATACGTACACTGCGTACGATACTTCGAATGAATATTCCATCTCAACTACGGTGTTTGTTTGCTGGCACTGTCGAAGAACGCAACGACTCCTATGTGATTGAAGTACCCAAACAGGAACTACAGACTGGGTCTCTGCAGGCCGGTGCAATGTATCGCGTTGCGCTGCTTTCGCTTCCGACTGACACTGAGTCTTCACAGAGCGAGACAGAGCCTCAGAGTAATCGCGGGCCACAGGGGCCGCCGGTTACGGAAGACGAACAACGCACCGTCGATATCGAGGACTCGGCGACCAGGGCGACGGACTCGCGCGTGTTGAGCGAGGGTTTGTAGTGATTGTTCCCGATACCGAGGTCGGGGGGCGTGTTACTGTAGAGATTACCGACGTTAGAGCAAACGTTGCTTTCGCTGAGGTTGTTGAATGGGTAAGCGACTACGAATAGGCTTCCTTCTCTCCTGTAGTCTCCGCCTGTCATAGAGAATCTGGGAATTCTCCGCCCTCTTCCAGTAGCTATTCCCGTTGAAGCAAGCTGAGACTATAGTATGGAGATTCCACAGTCGCCGCGCGCTGTCTCTCCAGTCGTTTCAACCATTTTGCTGGTAGCAATTGTTGTGATCCTTGGAGCGACGATATCCGTCTTTGCTCTAGGAGTAACTGATGATCTAAACGATGCTGGCCCGGTGGTCGGACAATCTAATGCAGAATTTATCGGCGATAGGAGCGGTGCAGATGATCAAATCGTCCGATTTACACATATCGCTGGTGATTCCGTTGCAGTGTCTGAAATGGAAATCGTTGTCAGGGCATGTGAGAAAACAACTAGACTCATCAATTTGCCTGCTCCAACGACGCGGACCGCGTCGACGCCGACGTATTTCCCGTTCGATGAGGGAAATTTCCAGGGTAACCAGAACCTGCTTAGTGAGGGGACGGTGGGGCAATCTTGGGATGCAGGCGTTCTCCACGAAGACACGACAAACACGTTTGCTGCCGGGTCATCCTTCGAGTTTCGAATAACTAATCGCGCGTGTTCAGTGGATACTGGCGAGACTGTCGATATCATGGTCGTCCATTCACCCACAAATACGGTGATGATCGATACAGAACTGACTGCTCAATAGACTTAGCCTCGATTGCCTGCTATGACTGCTTGAGGCACATGACCAGTCGCTTTTCGTTGCCCGATCTATCGGGATTAACTCAACAGCCAGAGCACGACGACTACGACAATCGCGAAAGCGAGAATCGGAAGCAGGTAGTGGCGGACCAGGGCAACCGGTGCAAGGACTGTCGCCCGAAATGTATGATAGACACGCCGAACCGTCGCGGTAAGTCCAGATCTACTCGCCTCGTTGTGGGCTGGCAGTGTATTGTGCTGGCCTCGACCGAGCCATCGACGGCCACGTCGGCATGTCATAGATCGACCTTCAGGACTCCATGACATACTTCACGCTCTAGGGGCTTTAGCGGGATTCTCATGGAGTCACTCTCCTCAATCCGCCCACCGCTTCAGACCTGCTCGACTCAGTTGGGAACTGACATAACTCTTATTTGGGTGGAGAGTACTCGAATACATCGTCATCCCGCAATCCTGTCATGAGATCAGCAACGAGGCTGTTCACGTCTTCGTATGGGTAGTCTTGATACTCAGCGTACTCTATACCAAGTTCCATCGCTCCCAATGTAACTCCGTCCGCTTGGAAAGTTATTGCTGCTCCGTCAGGTAACACAGGAATGAGCTCAACTGGATTCGTGAGAGGATACTTCGCTTGTTCGAACACTTCTAACAGTTGTCGGTGAATCTCTTGTTGCGGTGTTCGTGATATTCTCACGGTTACCTATGACGGCACGGTATTAATAAGACGACAGCCTCCGCTGAGGGTACACCCTACCCCCATTTCACTTATCAATGCGTTCCAGCGGCACAGCCATTTTTCGGTATGACACCCAACCAGTTGGGGAGTATTTTGATGAGTCTATCGAGTATTGTACATTTGTGTACCAATCAAACAATAATCAAATCACGTCTACCGACCGACAGCAGGTTGATGGAACGCAACTGGTTGATAAAATCGGCATCGACCGACAGGAGATCAAGTGGCGAAAAGAGTTCACAAATTTCGACGAGGCGGACAAACAACGACTGACCACGCTCGAATCTGTTGTTGATCCTGTTATCGACGAGGCTGTCGAGGAGTTTTACGACCACCTCCAGTCGTACGATGAAACCATCGAGATCTTCGGGCGATCAAGCAAGGGAATCGAGGCACTCAAGAAAAACCAGCGTCAGTACCTCCATGCCTTGTTTGACGGCCAATACGGTCGGCAACACTTCCAGAGTCGAGCCCGGATTGGCAAGATTCACGATATGCTGGATCTCGGGCCGAAAATCTATCTTGGTGCCTACAGCGTCTTCTACGAACACCTCATCGACGCAGTGGTCGAAGATCTGAAATCTGACCTGGCGCAGACAGACGGTGGTGTCGCAACACAGCACAGTGACGCCTTGACCCCCGATGAAGCGCTGGATACACTTGCCGACCGCACTCGATCGATGCTGAAAATAATGAACCTGGACCAGCAGGTGGCCATGGACACCTATATCCATTCGTACAGCCAGCAACTCGAAACCAAACTCGAACAGCAACGACAGGTCATCGCCGACGTTGATAAGGAAACGGCGGAAGCGACACAGGCTGCCGACGACATCGCAATAAGCACCGATATGATCAGTGAAAAGGCCCGCGACCAGGCCGATTCAATGGGGGAGGTGTCAGGTGAAGTCGCTGACATGTCCGCGACCGTCGAGGAAATTGCTTCGACTGCAGAAGAGGTGGCCACGACCAGCGAGAACGCAGAGACGCTTGCCGAAGAAGGACGGACGGCTGCGACGAAAGCTATCGACATGATGGAACGTGTTGACGACTCCGCGAAGACCGCTGCCGCCGACGTTGGGAGGTTACAGGAGCGTATCGATGAAATTGACGAGATCGTCGAGGTCATCAACGACATCGCCGACCAGACCAATATGCTCGCCCTCAACGCCTCGATCGAGGCTGCCCGAGCCGGCGATGCCGGCGATGGATTCGCGGTGGTTGCAAACGAGGTCAAGAGTCTCGCAGAGGAATCGCAAGAACATGCCGGCGAGATCGAAACGATGGTGTCGGATATCAAAGAAGACACTGCAGAGACGGTCTCCAGTCTTGAGCAAACCACCGAGGAAGTCGATCAGGGTATCGAACAGGTTACCGAAGCGATGGACACACTGCAAGACATTGCTCAATCCGTCCAAGAAGCGTCACAGGGAATCCGTGAAGTTTCAGACGCGACTGACGATCAGGCCGCCAGCACGGAAGAGGTCGCCAGCATGGTTGACGAGTTAGTCGAACAGGCAGATACCGTCGCCGACGAAATCGAAGATGTCGCTTCCGCCAATGATGAACAGGCAGAGAACGTGAAACGGATCAACAACACGGTTCAACGGCTGACTAACTGAACACATAATGAAGCATAGAAAATCGATATGAGTTCCTCAGACCGCTCCAATACCGATTTACCGGGGCAGCAACAGGCACGAAGCAATGCACTCGACCGCGTCTCAGATGGCGTAGTGTCTCTCAACGGCGAACTCCGGTACACGTATGTTAACACACGAGCAACAGAGTTCCTCGACACCGACGCTGAGGCACTTCTCGGCGAGCACGTTTGGGATGTCTTTCCCAACCCCGAGGAAACCAAAGCACAGGACGCGATCGAGCAAGCGATCGAAACCGGGCAAACGACGTCCTTCGAACGATACAACGAAGCGTTGGAAACGTGGTGGAAGGTCAGAGTCTATCCCGACGACACGGGTGTTACTGTTTTCTTCAACGATATCACCAAAGAAAGGGAACGCCTGTACGACCTAGAGCGGGCAGACACGTTGTTCCAGAACGCGCAGGATGGACTGTTCGTCATCAACGTCGAAGACGGTGGCGAGACGTTTCGCGTCAATCAGGTCAACCCTGCATACGAGACATTTTCAGGCACTCCAGCTGGCGAACTCCAGGGAAAAACGATCCGCGAAATCACCAACGAGACGGACAGTGATGCGATCCGCGAAAAATACAAAGAGTGTGTAAACGGACGAACGTCCATTGAGTACGAAGAATACCTCTCAGCATTCGACAGTGGATCGTGGTGGGAAACGAGACTTGCACCGGTAGTCATCGATGACGAGGTGACGCAAATCGTCGGTTCGACGCGAAACATCACAGAACGAAAGGACCGCGAACAACGGCTGCAGAAGTTCGAACAGATGGTTGAGCACACCGGGCACGCTGTCTTCTTTACTGACGTGGATGGGCAGATCGAGTACGTGAATCCAGCATTCGAGGAGCTGACCGGATACGCGCCCGCCGATGTACTCAGTGAGACACCCGATCTGCTTGGCTCCGGCAAGCACGACAATGCGTTTTTCGCCGATCTGTGGGAGACCGTTCTGGATGGCGACGCCTGGAGCGGGGAGATCGTGAACCAGCGCAAGGACGGCACAGAGTTCGTCGCCAATCACACTATCGCGCCGGTGACGGACGATTCGGGAGATGTGACCCACTTTGTCGCAATCTACGACGATATCACCGACCGGAAAGAACGCGAACGACGCCTGCAAACGCATGAACTCGTCGTGCAGGCGATGACTGAAGTCGCGTTCCTCATCGACGGGGACAAGCGAATCCAGTTTGCCAACGATGCGGCACTTGATTTTGCAGACGTGCCTCTGGAGACGATCAAGGGCATCCCAATTGAGTCAGTCACAGAGGAGATGGCTGCACCTGACGAAGAGCCTCACCGGTTTGTGGACGCGATCGACGCGCTCTTAGAGGACGAGCAACCCGATGTCGGCGAGTGGGTTCGAGAACCTGACAGGTCGGAGACATTAAGCCTCGAATTTGACCTCTTCTTAGAATCGGTCGGGGAGGTTTGTGCCGAGCAACGATTTGTCCCGGTGGAACTCTACGATGGCGAACGGGGTGTCGCGGTCATTTCGAGGGACGTCACCGCTCGCAGGGAGAAAGAAGAAGAAATCCAGACGCATCTGGAGCAAGCCCAAGAGGTCGGGCACGTCGGGAGTTGGTACCTGGACATCGATACCAGCGACCTAGAGTGGTCGGATGAATGTTATCGGATCTTCGGCTTGGAACCTGGAACGCCGATGACGTATGAACGGTTCCTAGAGCTGGTTCATCCCGAAGACCGTGAGACCGTTGACGACGCGTGGAGTGAAGCACTAGAAGAGGGTGGCTACGACAGTGAGCATCGGATTATGGTAGACGGTAAGACACGATGGGTACAGGAAACAGCCGAGGTTGAATTCGACGAAGACGGAGAACCAGAGAGCGGTATCGGTGTCGTCCGAAATATTACAGAACAGGTCCAGCAAACCCGCGAGATACGCGCACAGAAAGAGCGGTACGAGTCGTTATTTAATAGCGTCAGCGGCGCAGTCGTAGTCACGGACCTCGATGGCACGGTTACGGCGTGCAATCCGGGCTTCGCCGACCTGTTCGGGTACGAGAGTGGCGACATCGAGGGAGAGCATCTCAGCACGATTACCGACGAGAGTACAGATGTGGAGCGCCTGCTTGAGACGACAGATAGCTCCCGGGAAGCACTCCTCCTCAATTACCGGAAACAGTCGGAACAGGTCTTCCCGGGTGAAACACGGAGTTTGCCGCTTCGAACGCACAGTGGCGACATCGATGGACATGTGGTACACATAATTGATGTGTCTGAGGAACAAGCAAATCGCGAGCAACTGCAAGTTCTCAGCCGTGTCTTCCGGCACAACGTAAAGAATGATATGAATGTGATCCAAGGGCATGCCGAAGTTATCGAACAGCAAGGGTCAAATGCGGTGTTGTCCGACGCTGAGAAGATACTCGAAAAAAGTGAAAAATTCGTTGAGATGGCGGAGAATCAGCATAGAATCACGGAACTTCTGATCAAGAACGCTGAAACCGTCGATGTGGATTTGGCTCCAACAATTAGAGAGGCTGTCTCAGACGTGCAGACGCAATACCCTAACGCGACATTGCAGACGGATTTGGATCCCAACTGTCAGGCGAGCACTACGCGTGAGATTGCTGAAGCGATTCGGGAATTGGTAGAGAATGCGATTATTCATTCGGACCAAGCGAACCCGAGGGTTGATCTCCATCTCCGAGGCACGGAGACGATGACTGAACTGACGGTACGAGACGATGGACCAGGAATTCCAGAACAAGAATGGAACGTGTTGACAGCGGACGGCGAAATCAATCCGTTAAACCATGGGACGGGACTCGGTCTGTGGTTCGTCAATCAAGTTGTTCGCCGTTCGAACGGAACGATATTGTTTGACACGAGCGACTCAGGAGGGTCTACGGTGATTGTTCGTCTTCCCACGGGCTAGTTCTCTGCCACTGCTTAGTGAACCCGCTCGCTCTGTTTTCAAGAGCTTGGCTCGGCTACGAGGGTATCATATCCACCCGGTCGCGATTCCTTCAAGATTCGGTTGGCAGGAACAGAACCGACACGCCTTCCAACGCCCACTCAGTCCACGTTGTCATTGAGTGGACCGTGACCGAGTGGACAGAAGAGTTCGCACACCGTGATCACGGTACTGCCCGGATTGTCTCCTCGTTCGTAGTTGGTGATTGCGACGACGAGGCGAAGACACAGCGCGAGGGGCTCATCTTGCAGGGTCGCTGGGCTCATACCACCTCAGCGTTCACCCTGCTCTTCGGTGTGCTAATCGTTTTATGACACCCTTATCATGTGCGTAGCTATTTCCGATAGGTGAATATTCTGTCTTCAACCGCACGAGGGTCCGTCTGTAACCATGCCAGCTCACCGTCCCAGCAGTGATGCGGACAGAGCTTCAACCCCACGAGGGTCCGTCTGTGACCATGCCCGATTTCCGGGACACAGCCTATCTCTATGCCGGTTTCACTTCACTATTTTTGTCGACCGCCAATACTCCCTCAACCCCCGGGGGTCGACGAAAATAGCCACTGTCGTCCTACACCGTCGCTGCCACATGCTGATACTCGGCTTGTGCCGGCGTCGGCTGCAACGTCAACCCGGCCAACGCTAACTCCCTGAGCACTTCCGGCGGCACACCCTCACAGTCCCGAAGCACGGCATCCAACGTCCATTCACCGTACTGACTCGCGCTTGGCGCAAGCACATCAACCGACTCAGTAGCAACTTCCTCTTGAATCGCTCTCGCGGCCCGCCGCACTCGCTTCCGTTCCTCCACAGTACAGCTCATGCCTCGACACCTCGCAGGAGATCGCCGACGAGCGACCCACCGACGTGCGGGCCGATATCCCAGCCACGCTCCCCACGCGTGTATTCACACCACTCTCCGAGCGTCTCGAAGGGCGTCTCTGCCAGCACAACCTTCTCAGCGTCACCGTCAGCCTCGACAACAGCCACAGCGAATTCGTAGCTGTCCCAGTAATGCGCCGCGCCGTCGCCGTCGACGCCAAGGAAAGCGGTCGGCCCTGGGTGAGTAGTTCGCGTGCGGTACGTTCTTGTGGATTGGATTGCGTAGTTGCCATTGGTTCTCTCCTGGAACCACGCGCCTCGGTGTTCCTACCACCGGGGCGATTTCGTGCAAAATCGACCAGCGGCGCGTGTGTTCCTACTTGTACTGTTGGGCTAGACAAACAAAAAACTATTGCCCTAGAAAAACAACTATCGGATGAGACAAGATGTCTGCCCGAGGCCCAGAGCGGAAAGTTAGTGATAAAGAACTACTCGAATGCTTTGAAGATGTAGAGAAACCGTTTGTAACTACCTCAGACATTGCCACGCGGGTTGGACTATCTAAAACTCGAATCCGACAGCGTTTGCAATCAATGGGGCCTGAAGTTCGAATAGAACGTCATAAAGTAGGAAATGCAGTTGTCTACTGGTTGCCTGACGAGAACTCTGGATCTAACTGAGCTCGCCCATCATCCGTTATCCAATATACCCGGGCACGCCCCACACGTTCTGATTCGACCCACCCGTTTTCCTCCATATCTTTTAGCTTATTGCTGACTGCCGTATTACTAATCTCCAGCCGTTCAGCGAGATCTTTAGGGGCCTGAACCGGTGGATAAGCTAGCCTAATTTCTTTCAAAACGTCGATTTTGGTGACCGTTGGGTCTGGTCCGGGCTTAGACACTTTGAGAGCATTTTGGTCGGTTCGGACATAGTAATGTCTCTCTACAAGTGTTCTTCTAGAGCAAGTATTATGGGTGTCGGGTGTAACATCACGAAATAAGCGACGCCTACTCTCGCACACAGCGTCGCACTGAACCCATGACAGCAGACCAGCCCACCCACGAAGAGTCGCATCGCTCGCCACCGACCGGCACTTCCGGTCATTCGGAAACCACCAGACAGCGGTACATCCGCTCACTTCCGGTCATCTTCCGGTCATCGCCTGAGCGGCCCACGAACACGCCACAGCGGGCCAGAGGCGAAAATCGGACGCCAAAAATCCACTTCCGGTCACGCGCGCCCCAGGCTCTTACCATGTCACCTCCCAGCCTTGGCCAGATGCATACCACCGGAGGCGACCGATGACGACCTACCACGACCTGACGGGCTTCCAGCGCGACCTCCTGGAAGCCATCGCCGCCGTCGACGGCGATCCGTATGGCCTCGCGCTCAAGGACTACCTCGACGAGCGCTACGCCGGTCCGATCAACCACAGCCGCCTCTACCAGAATCTCGACCAGCTCGTTGAGCAGGACCTCATCAACCGAGACGACCTCGACGCCCGCACCAACGTGTATACGCTGACTGACGCTGGCAGACACGAACTCCAGCGTCAGGCGGAAACACTTGCAGGCCTGTGTGAGCTGTCCCGACCCGTCGCTGGAGGTGCACAGTAATGCCCCAGCAACTCACGCAGCGCCGTCGCTCAGCGGGCAAAGACGGGGACACAGTCGGCCGATGCTGTCAGAGGCACGCAGTCACCGGGCAAGTGATGACCGACTGGTACCCTACCAGAATAAACGTAAAGCTCATTGATAACGGTTGTTGCCGGGGATTCAACCACAGAGCAATCCGTGGAACAGTCCGCCGTCGCAGTGGACGGCGGACCATCTCGCGTGCCTCTGACAATTTTTCAGGACAAAGTGGACTACTTTGTACCTGCACTATCAGATTGGATGGTCCCTATAATTGTAATTTTCGCCTCATTATAGATTCTGAATACACCGCGAAGCACCCCGAAAACTGGGGTCCGGCCCCGAAACAACCGATAGGATGGGTGGTGTCTCCGGGAACTGACAGGGCACGGAACCCACCTGAAACCGATACGAGAGGTTATAAAAACGCTTGTGATATCCCGTCGCTGTCAGGCGGTTTCCCACGCGATCCCAACTCGTTCGACTCACACCAGCAACGGCCCGGGGTCGGCGTGCAGACACAACTCTCGGATTCCGAACAGCAGAATGGTGGGCAGCCGGGGGAAAACGGCATGCCACGCACCACCCACAGTCGCCGTTACCGGCGACAGGTCCTGCACCCAACACATTCGATAGGACAACTGGCTATCAGGGGAACATGGAGCGGGGGACAGAACCTAACCGACTGGTATACAGTTGGTATCAAAAACAGTTGTGATAGCCGCTCTCAGTCTGTCGGTTCTATCACAACAGCCAGCTACACCACCATTTCTCACACGCGTAGCACGACCACGCGACTCACACAGTCACGGCACCAAAGGAATGGTGGGGATGGTGGGTTGCTGGTGGGAAGCGGCGTGCAACCCACGGTGTGGGGTCGCCATCCACGACGACGGGTTCCGGCCCCGGGCCAATCGATGAATCGGGGGGGATTCGGGGGAGAGTGGAGCGGAGACCAGAACCCAATCAATCGGTATACAGTTGCTGTCAAAATAATTTGTGATTCACACTCACAACCTTCTCATTCAGGTCCTGGTACAACCCCACAATCCTGTCATCGAGAGGTGGCCCGATGACTGCCCACCCGACTGTCGGCGAGATCGTCGCCATCACGACCACCGACAGCGAGCCACTGTTGCTGGTCTGTCGCTCCACCGACGAACACAGCACCGGCGTGTTACTGGCCGACCTCGCGACAGAAACACTCCATCGGCTACGGGCGTCCGAACCCGACACAGCCACACGCCGGCAGCTGGCGCAGGCCATCGGTCGGACTGACGACCTCATGTCGTTCACGGTCCCGACCAGAGACTGCGCACTGGTTGAACGCGATAGCAGCCGTCCTGGCCCCTTCGAAGGAGGGGATGCCTAATGGCCCGTGCTGACCCCTCGCCGGGTACTGCGACCGACACAGCGACCACAGAAACCGATCAGTGGCGGCTCCGCTACATGGTCGGCGACCTCGCCCACTACACGGAGTGGACGAGCGATTTCCCCACCGTCGAGAACTACTACGACCAGTACCGCCGCGGTGACTATGCACATGACGTTGTCATCGAGCGCCGGGCGGTGGTCGAACGATGACGGGGCATGGCACCCACGACGGCGTTGACCACGACGACTGCGAAGCACCGGGGTGGGGGACAAGAATCTGAGTCCACCGACACCGGAGCCACCCAATGAGTGGTGCTAGTCGCGTCCAGGCCGTTGCTACGAGGCAAATCCACTAGACAGCTCGGAGTTGCCACGAGCCAACTACCGCGTCCAGATAGTGCCTGCCACGTCACCGATAGCCCGTGCCGTGGTCGGCACTGCCCGGTTCGATTCCGGGGACGGGCACTGTGGTCACGATGCCACGAAACACGACCCCCGACGACAGCGGGACCGACAGCACAGCGACCGACCACGCACTCGCCGATGAACTCGGCATGGACATCGGAGGAGATGGGACGGACATCGACGCCCTCCAGTCGCTCGTCAGTGACCTCGGCGACGAGGTGCCACCCCCCGTTTCGAGTGTTCTTGAGCTGCTGGTCGGGACCATCGACGACCTCCAGAAACGCGTCGACGACCTGGAGGATGAGGTTGAACAAACACATGACGTTGCTACCACAGCAGTGGGCAACGCCGCCACGAACGACCAGCGCCTCGACGAACTCGAAACCCAACAGGAGGCGACCCACGATGTCGCCAAGAGTGCCATCGCGAAAGCCCAGCAACTCGAAGCCGATAGCGACCATCAAGAGGATGCCGAGCAGCTACCCGAGGACATCGAACCCAGCAGTTCGCCCCTGGATTTCTTCGCGAACTGCCGGCAGTCGAAAGTCAAGACCATGTTCGTTGAGCGGTCGAACCGCCAGAACACCTACCGCGCCATCACCGTCGCCAAGCGCTGGCCGGAATTTGCCACGACACGAACCGACGGCAGCGGCGTGTTCATGACGAAAGCCGACCTGCAGACAGCCCTCACCGCCGAACTCGGGAAGGAGCCCCACCGCCAGACGGTCAAGCGCGTCAGGGAGAAACTAGTCGAGATCGGCGGCGGCGACATCGTCGAGAAGACGCGACAAGTCGGCCGGGATCAGACCCAAACCGAGATTCTCGCGATGGATATGGCAACAGCCGACGGACTGCTTGAGAAGCGCTACGTCGGTCTCGATCTCCTGGAGAACAGCGACCACAAAGCCGCGACGGGTGGCGTCACACCCGTTGTGGTGGAGTCGTCGCCCTAACCCTGTGACACGCACCGGATAGGACGGGAACCGGCACTGAACCAACGCTGTTGGACGCGGTGGTATGTGCCCTGCCGCCGCCGAGGCCGCTGTCTGCTAGCTGCAGGAACCGGGAGCGACCCCCTGTTGTCAGGAGTGGAGTGAGTGGTCGTAACACGAACGGAGCGAGCACATCTATCCAGTCGTTCACAACGGGTGGGACGCCAAGTCCCGGTCACGTGAACGAACTATGGCTCCCATCCCTGATTTGGGTTAGCGGTGGTGTCCGATTTTCCACATATATATAGATATCGGACGTTTGTCGAGCTAACCAAAATACACCACCAGTGTTTTTGCCTTAGCCCGAATATGATGGCTGCAAGCAAAATGGCGGGAAACAGCCTTTCCGATGAAGCACCTGGCGAGTATGTTCCGTTCGGACGCCGGACGTACTATCTCCCAGACCCGCTGCCACCGGCACGTGATCTGGAGTTCGATGCCGACTTCCAGCAGTTGCTGCAAGACGCGATCTATCAGCTCGGGCGGCTGGAAGGAATCGGCGACGAGACAGATACCAATCCACTCCTGTACACGACGATGGTCCGTCGCGAAGCCGTCGAGTCGGTAGTGCTCGAGGGTGCAGACATCGATATCGAGGACGTATTCCGGTCCCAGGAACTCGCCGATAGCGGAACCACTCGGAAGGATGTCCAGGAGGCACTCAATTACGAGCGGACAATCACCGAAGGTGCGGCTCGACTCTCTGAGGGCGACCAGATCACACTCGGACTGCTACAAGACCTACACGAGTTACTGATGGCGGACGTGCGTGGCCACTGTGAGTACCCCGGGGAATTCCGTCCGAAGCCGATCAATCTTCCGGCAGCCTCGTCGTTCCAAGAACCATTCGTCCCGCCGGCACCGGACAAAATTCCGGAGTTGATGACGAATCTCGTCGAGTACTGCAACACAACCAGCGAGTATCACGATCTCGTCCAGTTCGGGCTCGTCCACTATCAGTTCGAGACGATACATCCCTTCGAGGATGGGAACGGCCGTCTAGGACGCATTCTCATCACGTTGCAGCTGATTCAAAACGGCTACCTCACGCAGCCGTATCTGTATCCGAGTGCGTACTTCAACCGCAACAAAATCGAGTATGCCGACCGGATGCGAACAGTCAGTGAAACGGGCGCCTGGGAGCCCTGGTTAGAGTTCTTCGTCGAGGGCATTCGATCGCAAGCGGCCGAGGCAGTTGCACGAACCAACGATCTTCGAGAGCTCCGTCGAAAGTACGAGCGAACCTATGGGCACGAGAAAACAGCCGCCGACCGGCTGGCGATGCGCCTGTTCAAGCAACCATATGTGACCACCAACGACGTTGCCGAGCTACTGGATGTGACCGCACAGACTGCACGGAACGCGATTCAGGAACTCGAGGCACAAGACATCCTGACCGAAACAACCGGGAAGGAGCGGTATCAAGAGTTCAAGGCTGTCGATATCTTCGCCATTATCAACCAGCCGCTGGAAGAGGGATAGTGCTATTCTGGCAGCGGACTCAATCCAGACTGCACAGGACTAACCAACACAACCGCCAAGTTCCCGCGAAGCGTTGGTTAGCACATGTCCGACCGCTCCCACGCCAGAACCGCACTCGAAGAACTCCAGGCCATCGACCGGGACGCACTCTCAACAGACCTGACTGGGACATACGACCGGACACTCGAAGAGATCGAGACACTCTGTGCAGAACTTGAGGCGGCGGCCAAAGCTGACGAACAATCAACAGAGCAGCCCGATACACCGGAGGGGTGGGATGTGGATGACTGGGATGACCAACTCGAGTCAGCTCGCGAGAAAGCAGCGATTTCCTCAACGAAGGGCACCCTCACGACGAAAACCATCGATGGCCGTGACTACTACTATTTGCAGTGGCGAGAAGGTGACTCTGTCACGAGCCAATATGTAGGCCCCGTTGATCCAGCCTGACTCACGAGTGGGGCCACACACACCCCCCGTTTCGAGTGTTTCTTCCTGAACGACCGTCTCCTTAGGAGAAGAGCAGTTCCATCCGATTAGTATATAAAGATAGTCCGTACCACCCCCCGTTTCGAGTGTTTATCCTAGGAGTTAGCTGTCTACTACTACTACTAACGTTACCTAGTAGAAAAGAATATATATACCATTCAAAACAGCAGTATCATCCAGCCTGATTTCCAGCATGGCCTGGTTTGAAGTCTTCCCCTCAGCAGGCTGCTACCAATGGAATTGACACCCTCAGATTCAGTCGGACTTGGGGGAACGGGTGATTCCGGCAGAACACTCGAAACGGGGGGTGTGTGTGAGTTGGACTGTCTGATTTTCAGAGTGTGTCGTAGAAACACCCTCACGAAATTTGTGTCATTGACAGACCCGGTCAGTAAGAGTGCGAGGCAATCGTAGAGTAGTTGAGGACTATCAAACCGAATTTGGTTCTGTAACTTGCTGTACTAATTGAACGGCCGGAAAATCCTCTTGATAGTCAAACGAGGCAAAAACTGCTTGGTAGCGGTCCGACGGGAAGACAAACACAATAACAGACTCAAAAATCAACGATTGTGCTTTGTACCGTGCTTCCTCAATAAGCTGTTTAAAATCGTCACCTGTGACTTGATTCGCCATTATTAATTTATAAGCCTCGTTGAATTCAGTGTCCGAGTAGCGTTCTTTCACATCATCTCGTATATGCCTAATTTCAAAGCTACTGCTCCCTAAGTCAGCAACAACGCGAGGTGTTGATTCCTCAAAATTCAAAATAGCTTCAGCGATATCCGACATGTTTTGTATACTTATAGTCTAGGTAATAAGTCTCTTGATGTAGAATCGTTGTTAACTCTACACCGAACAATCACAGAAACCGATCCGAGGGTGAGATGATTTTGATGACGCTGTGATCCCAACCCGGATCTCAAACGAGCCGCTTGTTTCGTGCAATAAGTTCGTTGGAGGAATCTACCGGTCAGAGATATATCACTGATCTTCTCCGAGACAGTCCAACGCGTGACTGTCGGACTCACAGCACCCCCCGCTGAGCAAGATCGAAAGAACACTCGAAACGGGGGGTGGCGAACATTCACTATTTCGACAAAAATAAGAAATGCTCAGAAATAGCCGACACAGCCCCTCTATATGATGGTTACACTCGAAACAGGGGGTGAAACGGGCCACGACGCACTAGAACAGGAGAAACACTCGAAACACTCGAACTAGGGATTTATTATCGATTGGTCTGAGAATACATCCAACATGGATTCCCCGTTCGACGATCCTGGGAAAATCTTCGCCGATAAGCGGCCTCTCGATGAGGATTATACTCCCGAGACGATTCTGTGCCGGGAGGACGAAGTCAGCCGCTATTCTGAAGCCCTGCAGGACGTCATCGAAGGGTTCGGGCCGAACAACGTCTTCATTTACGGACAGACGGGCAACGGCAAGACTGTCGTCACGAAGAAGATGATGGAATTTCTCCGCGCCGAAGCCGCTCAGCACGATGTCCCGGTCACGATACTCGAAATCAACTGCAACAAGGACGACAGTATCTTCAACGTCCTCATCTCGCTCGTTAACCAGCTCCGGCCCCCGGACGATCAGGTTCCCGAACAGGGGCCGACGAAGGGCTTCCTCTGGTCGACACTGTACGACGAGCTCGACGACCTCGAGGGTGACGTCGTCGTTGTCCTGGACGAGATTGATATGCTCGGCGCGGACAACGACAAACTCCTGTATGAATTCCCCCGGGCCCGCAAGATGGGGTCACTGGAGGACACCCGCGTCGGCGTCATCGGCATCTCGAACAACCACATGTTCAAAGACTCGCTGGACCCGCGGGTCAAGAGCACGCTCTGTGAGTACGAAATTTTCTTTTCACCATATGATGCCACTGAACTCACTGATATCCTCCAGCACTACGCCGATCTCGTGTTCCGGGACGGGATCATCGACGAGGGCGTGATCCAACTGTGCGCTGCCCGGGCCGCCCAGGAACAGGGCGACGCTCGCGAGGCACTCGATCTGCTCGAAACGGCTGGGAATATCGCACGCAAACAGGACGCCGGGCAGGTCACCAAAGCCCACGTCGAAGAGGCTGGCAGCCGCGTCGAGGAACAGCGTGTCCTCACAATCGTTCGCGAACAACTCACCTCGCAGATGAAACTCGCGTTGCTCGCGACGGCCTTCCTCAACATCGACGACGAAGCCTCTCCCCGTGCGAAGAACATCTACCAGGTCTATGAGAACATCTGTCAGGTGTGTGGCTACGAACCTCGCTCGAAGCGGCGGGTCAACGATTTCCTTGACTCGATCCGCCTCTATGGCTTGCTCGAACGCGATGAACGTAACCTCGGTCGGGCCGGCGGGCGGTCGTATATTCACACTCTGGAGGTCTCACCGGAACTCGTCTTCGAGGGGCTCAAACAGGATCAGGACGGGTCTGAATCGACACTGGAGCGCTACGACCTCGTTCCCGATCCTGAAGAGGCCCAGCAGGCCCGGCTGATGTCCTACGTCTGAAATCCTTCTGAGAAGGACCTTCTAAACTCGTGACAGGCTTCAGCAATCCCAGTCAATACGGAGTGAATATCTCCCACAGCGTTCCAGAATAAACCGGCCACTATTCATTACCGAGAGGAAGCGTATCCTGCCCGGCTACGCGAACTGTCTCGCCGAAGAAACCAGGACGGGACGCCTGGACTATAAATGAGCAATGCAACCGCTCAGGAAGGGGTGCTGCTCCCGGGTCAAACACAGCAGGAATTTGAATCGTCCCTTGAGTGTGGACGTTTCGGAGTTCCACAGAGGTCCGGCGGACAGAGCTTTGTATATCGTAGTACGTGGAGAACTCCTCCCACTGGCCCGGTGGTGAAACCCGTACTTCGTGACTGATACGTCCTTCATATGCCGACGGTGGCCAAATACGAAACCGGAACCAATCAGGTTGGTACCCTTCATATGGTGAGCTAGACGCGATTCCACCGATAGTTGAATTGAATGTGAGGTGCATCTGGGGACGCTGGCCGCCGCTCTGTATGATCCGGTCGACCTCGACTGCGGCGTATCCGATCCCATCCACGTCACCTTCTCGCGGTGGATATTCCCACAGAACACGTGGGTCGGTGTCGGTTTCGACTGTCGTTTCGGCATCAAGCCGTGTCGGCGTGGTTCCAGGAAGCTGTCCGCTACAACCACTGAGAGCGCTGGCGGCTATTGTGCCAATGCTTGCAAGAGCCTGCCGTCGAGTGGGGTAGCTGTCGGTATCGGTGAACGTGGAGGGCATCGGCCCTTGCTACTGTTGCATCGGCCAAACATTCTCTGTTATTGTACAGATTTTCACCACTGGAAAGACGAACTTCGGAGTGTCTTAGATGCCGACACTCCGCGGCGTAGGCTGATCGCTTCGGGTTCCTTACTGCAGCCGGGCAGACATCCCGACGTAATAAGGAACCGACGCCCACTCACCTGATATCTAGGAGGCCGTCGATGAGGAATACTTTGGGTCACCGGCCGGCCATCCGTCGCACATCCTGCTGGGTCAAGTCTCTTTTGTCGAAAACAGTGGTTTGTCTAGGGAGCAGCGTTTCCATAGGTGAATAGGGCGCGTATTCTGAGGTAGAAACCTATCTCCGGGTGGCTCAAACCGGTTTTGTAGCTTGATTCAATTTTTAGTGAAATGCACTGGAACCCCAGTTATGGCATCAGACGCGCTCTCAGGTGACGTTTGGCAGCGGTTGAGTTGGGCGATTCGGGAGGGAGTCGTTATCACAGGCATTTTCGTATTCTGGCTCACGATTGCGCTCGTTTTGGTAACTGGTTTGAGTCTTGTTGCGTTCCTGATTCAGACGCTTCGGCTCGACCCGTTACGATTCGTCTATGAGTTCGCACAGCGGGCCGATGTTGTCTGGAGTGCCGTGTTGCCGTTTGCCGGCGCTACGGCGGGGATCTACACTCTTGCCCGTGTCGGGACAATTCTCATTGGTCAGTACCAGTCTACTCCAGGCGAGTGACCACCGCCAAGCAGGTCGCGTTGACCGGTGCCCAATCTAACAGGGAACCGCACTGTCGCCTGTCTCGTGGAGCTGGTCAGCGTAGGATGCCGCTAGGAGGGACACACCATGGCAACACTCAAAGTCACCGTCAGAAATAGCGACCATCTCGAGCAGCGCACTCGTAACCGAATCAAGGCCGCGCAGGAGGGTGCAGACCTCGACGAGGCCCAGCCAGTGCTGAACTTCGACTCGTACGCAGAGCTCAGCCGATTGCTCAGTCCGAAGAATCTGGAGCTGTTGGAGGCGATCTCAGAACATGAACCGGCGAGTATCAGCGAGGCTGCTGCACTGGTCGACCGTGATTACAAGCAGGTCCATCGGAACCTCTCCGAACTGGCAGCCATCGAGGTCATCGAATTCGAAGGCGGCGGGTCGGGTCAGGCGAAGAAGCCACTGTTAGCCTACGATGGTCTCGAAATAGATATTCCATTCACTGAGTCGAACGGGAATACCGGTACTGCTGCTCCGTAGCTATTCTCTGAAATCCATAAGCATATGATATTTAATCTGAGTCTTAACTGGTGTTATTTGCTATAGCACCCAAATGTTGATTCCGATAGAGTGTCAACGCTGTCAACAAGGATGTCACATCAAGTCCGTCTTGAGGATGATGTATACGAACGGATCAAAGCGAACAAGCGTGACGACGAGTCATTCAGCGACGCCGTGGAGCGGCTCATCGGTGGGCGGTCACTCAGTGACCTACGCGGCGTGTTCGACGAGGACCAGGTGGCTGAGATGCGGGACGCCATCGAGCAGGCTGATCAGGACGACCGCGACGGAGTTCGGGATGTCGCGGAGCGATTCGAATGATTGTCGATACGAGCTTCATTCTGGATATCATCGACGGTATCGAAGCGGCCCTCGAAAAGGAACGGGAGCTCGAAGCAGCGAACGTTCCACTGGTGATTCCATCAATGACGGTCTTGGAATTATACATTGGCGTCGGGAAGATCGCGAATACCCGTGAGGAACGCCAGACCGTAGAAGCCGTGCTTGATTCGTACCCGCTGGTCGATATGACACCGAGCATCTCCCGCCGCGCTGGTCGGTTACTCGGTGAACGGATGGCTGATGCGGACGACGGTGAGGGGCCGGGTATTGGCAAAGGAGACGCGGCAATCGCTGCAACCGCTATAGAGCGTGATGAGCCTGTTCTCGCCGGTGACTGCCACTTCGGAACCATTCCCGGTGTGACTCACGAAAGCTATCGGTAGCGGCAGGTCTCACAGTTCGAGTCCTGCGAGCGGAGTGTCGATGACATCCTCATTCGGTGCGTTCAGGTAGGACTCGATAGCGGCGAAGGAGTCCCAGTCCCATCGCGACGTGGAGAATCGAAATCGGTGGTAGCGTGGGTTCTGCCAGTTGAGAAGTAGTTGCTTCCGGTCGCCCGTTCACACACTGGCCGGTGTAGTATCGATGTCGTCGACGAGCGGGTAATCGATATGCATCTCGATTCGGTCGAATGGGACGACTGGCTGCATCGCGCCACCGGGGCCACCCTCTTCGAGTTCGAGTATGCCGAGGACCTCCAGATGTTTGAGATCCGAGTGGACATCGGAAACATCGCGATCAACGAGACGGGCGGCCTCGCGCATGCTCTGGGGGTTGTTCTCGGCGATAGCCCGGATAAGCTCCAGGCGAAGGGGGGTGAGGCTGTCGACAAGGTCGTCGTAACTCCCGAACTGAATGACTACCTTCTCATCGTGCTTGCTCTGCTCGTTCGTCTCCGCCTCCTGAACGAATTGCAGTGCGTCCTCACGGAGCTGTTCTCGGTCGCCGACGGTGATGTGGAGTGTCGTCATGATTGTCTGGTTGGTCGCTGTGGTCAGTAGGGCCGATCCGGGCCGCCGTCGACGGCATCCCAGTACTCGTCTGCACTCGTCCAGAATTCGATGAGGCGTTCTTCCATTCCGGGGAACGCAACGTCATCGACATCGCCGGCTGCGGTATGATGTTCGTGCCCTTTGGTGTCTTCGTGTGCGTTGTCGTACCGGACGAGCGTCAGATCTTCCAGTGTGCCCAGATGGAGCGTGTACTTCCAGCCCGAGGGGTATGTCTCGGTATCCTCTGTCCGCCGGACGACGACATTCTCGACGAGCCCGGCTTCGACATGGGTATACTGGAAAGTCTGCTCTGTGGGCATCCGCTACCTGTTGGTCTGTTTCCCAACACTGTAAGTGTGTTGGGCAGCGACCCAACATCACTGGTGACAGACTCAGGGTGTCATAGAACAGTTCACAAGGTGATTGATTTCAAGACTGCTGGAGATGAACCACCTGCTCAATAGATGTGCGAATTGGCCACTGATGTTCCTAACCAGTTTTAGAAGATAATAACATCGCCCTGCAAGATCCACAGTGAGTATCGGTCAGGTAGCGAACTCGACACCAGTAATCTCGAACCGTGCCCCACCCTCAGAACCGTCGGTAGCGCGGATCTCCCAACCGTGGGCCTTGACGATTTCTCGCACAATGTTGAGTCCAACCCCCGTTCCATCTTTTGCAGTCGAGTATCCCGGCTCAAACACCTCCGCACGTTCGCCTTCCGAAATTCCGGGCCCATCGTCTTCGACGTAGAATCCCTCATCCAGATTGCCGATTCTGACTGTCACGTCGGGACCACCATGTTCAATTGCGTTCTGTATGAGGTTCTCGATCAGTTGCCGGAGTCGGCTCCGATTCGCGTAGAGCGTCTGGTTCGTGTCGGTGACGAGCGTAGCCTCGTCCGCTTGGATAGTTCGCCAGCACATCTCTACGACATCCACGAGATTGATTGGTTTCATCTCGTCGGTGTCCTCACCCGTCCGTGCGAGTGTGAGCAATTCGGCGATCAGGGTTTGACACCGACTCACTGCGCTGGCAGCCTCATTGAGATGAGTACTGTCGCACTCCTCGCGTGCGAGTTCCAGCTGGCCTTGTGCGACATTGAGTGGGTTTCGCAAATCATGGGAGACAATAGTGGCGAACTGATTGAGGCGTTCGTTTTGACTTTCAACCTCTTGTTCACGGAGTTTGCGTTGGGTGATATCCTTTCCAGATGCGATTAGCGACACGACGTTCCCCGCGTCGTCTCTGACGGGACGAATCATTGCGGAGACGTGCCACTCTCTTCCATCGGGTGTGATGTGAGGAACCTCGAATTCCACGTACTCACCATCGGCAGCTCTTTCGATCCATTTTCGAACGACCGGTTGTCGAGCGGTATCCCACCATGGTTCCTCGCAAAAGGGTTCGCCTAGGACATCTTCTTTTTCGCCGGAAACACGGGCAAGGGCTGTCTGGTTTACATCAAGTAACGTACCGTCGGGCTCCATAATGGCAATCACCGTTTGGGGGTCCTCAAACACAGCCGTAAATCGTCGCTCGCTACGTCGGAGTTCACGCTCGACCTGTGCCCGTTTGGTAGCGTTCCGGATGCGGTTAGCCAGCAGCGCGTACTGGTCCACACTGCCGCTTTTCTGAAGATAGTCTGTAACGCCAGCGGAGATGGCATCGCTTGCAATTTCCTCACTACCCTTCCCTGTAAACAGGATAAATGGTAAGTTCGCATACTGGTCTCTGACGGCTTCCAGAAACTCGATACCGGTCTGTCCCGGCATATCGTAATCAGACACCACACAGTCAAAATTACTACTAGCTAGCAAATCTAACCCCTTACTGGCGCTGGTGGCAGTTTCAATCTCAAAACTCCCGTCCTCGCGCTTCATAAAAGCTGTAGCCATATTTGCGAAATCAGGATCGTCGTCGACATGAAGCACCCAAATCGGTTCTCCTTGTCTTCGTGTGCCCATATTATATTGTATTAGCATGGACACTTTATATACTTGCCACGGTCAATTTCGATACTCAGTCTGAAATGGAACTCATAACCGGACAATCTCTGTATCTCGAACGGTGTTTCTGACAAGAAGAGAAGCTATCACAACCCGTCGCGTTAGGTCCTTCACCTGTACTGACCGAGTCGAGGAAGAGCGAAGAACGGGTATGTGAACCGTTGTATGAGACCCTCCAACGACTTGCTTGGCTCCCTGTCAATAACCTGGAACGGGATCGACTTCTGTGAGAATGGAGTTCAAGCACATCCTCAAAGACCAAACTGAGGAGCGTTCCCAGCAGCAAGGACTCATATGAAGTCGGCCGGAGGCTTGCCGATCTCCCCGATTAGACGTAGTCGCTGAACCAATCCGGAGCGCCGGTGTACTCGGCCCAGCACCGTTTGTGGCATGGCTCACCTCGGGCGTTCGGTATCGCGCGGCCAAGATCGACCATCTCTCCGCACAGATCACACTCAGCGCGGTGGCCCATTTGCCGCTGTTCAACCGAGAGGTCTTTTGTCTCGATATGGAGTTCGTGCAACGCCCTCGGCGTGAGCCGGACCAACACTTTCTCGCGGTCATCTTCGTCTCGCCTCTCTGGTGTGTACGTCAGCATCCAGTCCTGCCCCTCTTCGCCGTCGCTGGCTGGCCCGAGCGAGATTGTCTTGGCAAGTTCATCAGGGATGTAGTGCCATTCGTTGTCGGCGAACCGTGGGTAATGGCCCGTTGGCCGCGGGTCCTCAGGGTCGACATCGTCTTCGGTCATAGGGACTCAACCTCCTGGAAGGCCTCGTCGATGACGTCTTCGCTGGGGGCGTTCAGGTACGGCTCAATCGCGGCGAAGGAATCCCACCCACCGACGGCCATCACCACACGCGGGTTCATTTGTTCGTCGACGAGGAGTCGCTGGGCGAACCGTCGACGGAGATCGTGCGTACTCGCTTTCTCGAAGTCGTCGTCGCCAGTCGATTCAGCCGCCCGCGCAGCTGTCCGACGAACCACAGCACGGACGCCGGGCTGGGTCAGATCGATAAAGGAGTCCTTGGATGCGATGTTGTGTTCGTTCTGGAAGCGCTGGAGATCACGCTCGACGTCGGCGGGGAGGAAGGCATCGCGAGGTTTTCCACCGTTGCCGCTGGTGTCTTTCCCAGCCTGGACCCGAAGCCGGTACTGACCGCTCTCAGTTTGCTTAACAAGTCGTTACACACCGATTCACCCTCCACAAGGATTAACCAACGTCAACGTCAACGTTGACGTACCAATGGCAACCGCAGATGAGCAGATACGAGTAAGTGATCGAGTGAAGCGACAGCTTGATCGCCGTCGGCGTGAGGGCGAATCGTTCAACGACGTGCTCGAACGCATCCTCAACGAGAGTGAAGATGCTGACTTCTACGACGGGTTCGGAATACTCTCAGATGAGGACGCTGACTGGATTCGAGACAAGCACGAGAGCTCGAAAAAGCAGCGGAAAGAGCGGATGCAACGGTTAGACGAGGATATATGAGGGTTCTTGATGCGAACTTTCTCATCGACTACCTGAGCGGTCATCCCGCCACAGAAACGTACTACAAATCGAACGGTGGTGAGGAAGAGCTGTGGGTAATGCCTTCTCCCGCCCATGCTGAAGCACTCGTCGGTGTCGGAAACCTCCCGTCGGGCGATCTTGAGGAGGCGGTTGAAGCGCTATCGTGGGGGAAAATCTATGAAATCAATGGAGACCTATCGGTCGATGCGGGGCGAATCGCCGACGAGATTGGACCAGAGGGACCATATCTTGACGGCGTCGACGCGCTCGTTGCTGCAGTCGGGCGAGAACTTGATGCGACAGTGGTCTCGGCCGACGGTGACCTCACTCATGAGGAGACGAAACGAGTCATCGACGTTGAAGAGTATCGCTGATTCCTCAAACGACTCGTCTCTGTAGTTTTCAGAGAAGGTGCACAAACACTGCGGTATATGTGATAAGTCGGTACTATTCCTTTCAAAGGAAGAGCGATGATATGCTCACACGGTAGATCTGCGTGGTGACTACGATCTCGCTTTAATGGGAGAATTGTGCCTATCTAGGTGACACATAGGATTCTTTGACTGCCGCGAAGCAGAGACACGTGGGTAAGGTAGCCTCTGACAATCCAATCGAAATGCGGTCCCCCATTGGGTTGGTTCCTTACCTTTCACAGACTGTACTGACCGGACGGCGACTTATGTAAGATGGCGTTACTGTTGGGGTCGGTTTATTTCAGAGTTGGATGGGTGACTATACTGTTCGGTAGATTTGCGTATTGACCGGCGTGAGAACATATGGAGCCAGAACCGACTGAGAGGACGAACGAAAATAGTTTTTGAGAGCAGTGGGCGTACTATACACATGCCCTCTGAGAAGGTCTGTCCCGACTGTGAGGAATCATTAGAACAGATGGAATTACAAGGGACAGACGCCATGGGGACGCTCTCTATCGTTTCAGAAGCGTCAGACGACGGATTTCTTAGCAGTATTCGAGCGGACGAAATCCTCACGCCGGTTCCATACGTTTGTCCCAATTGCCGACGAACTCTCCTGTATGCCGAAAAGTAGTCGATAAGCCATCTGTACTGACCGAATCGCGGCAAATTGGACAAGTCGGTACTCTCGCTGCTAATCGTCGTCTGCAGTGTAGGCTCCACTTCGGTGTTCGATCCGATGAACTTCGAGAACCAATTCATCGTGATCGAGGACACAGGCGAGTCGGTATTGGCCGATTCGAAGTTTTGCGAACGGGCCGCCAGTGAGTGGCTCGAGGAACTGAGGCCAATACTCCACCCATTCTGTCCTCCAGAACCCAGCCGCGTTCAATGAGAAGTACAGCAGTATCGCAATGCTAGTCAGTAGAACTGACTGAGACAGCCGACGTATCAGTCGCGTACGCTTCAACTTGCTGTGCCGTTGTTTGATGGCTGAATCCTCTTGAGTATCACCGAAGAATCGTCGAAGTAGCCTCCCGACATGGCTCGCCCTGTGTGGTGAGGCCGGTTTCGGTATCCGTGATAACCCACCAGTCTCCTCAGGTCACGGCCGAAACTCGTTTTCATGGCTCTCTCCGGCGCGCGCCAAGTCGGCAATACCTCTAGTTGCTGTATGAATGCGAGAGCCGTTCGGCCGGCGTAGAAGGAATGGAGGGGTGAAACAACGGGAATCGGTTGCCGTGGTGTTGGGGGTGATAGTAACGACCTTGTCTCTGTTTACATCTATTTCTATCTGCAAGTGCGGAATTACAACTGTTTTTTGCCTTTTACCTCCATATAGGCCATTACGTATTCTCAGATATTCTTACTAGCTGTTCATCTACCTTCGAGAACTCTAATATCCGGGTTTCTCTATATACTAACCTGGATATTAGGAATTGGAATCTCCAATTCTCCATTATAACTCAAATTCTGTCTCTACTGCCGTCGGTATCAACAGGCAAATAATAATTACACATAGTCGCTCCCAATGGCAGAATAATTAGATATTTCGTTAGCTTCGGAGAGGAATGCAAAGACGACAGCAACCAAACATAACATCTCTATTATATATCTCTATCAGAACCGTCCTTTCAGCTGGTCGATCAATTCAACGTGATCGCCACCGTGGACAGTCGTTTCTAAAAGATTTGCGAGTTGAGCCAGTTCAATCTCCCCGTATTGCGCCTCCTCATCCAGCTGGATCGGTGCAAAGCAGAACTCAGAACCGTAGAATACACCGATGACACGGGTATGCTGGCCTAACTCGCCAAGTGAGATTCCAGAGACTCTGATATCACTTTGTGAAGCTTCGTTGAGACAATCTAATAACAATAACGCATCCTCTCGCTCCTCCGCGAACACAGATACTTTAGATATATCTCCATACTCATCACACTCCATAATCAGTTCCTGAAGCTCTGATTTTTCTGGGGTTTGTTCGAAGTCGTAGTAAGCGACAATCACATCTACCTCATTTTCTCGCAGCTCGTCAATAAGCCACTCTTCATTCCTGATAGTCTTGAGGTCAATCTCAACTATATCTACTGCATCTGCACTGGCAGCAGCGAGAAGCTCTTCTAAGCGAGTTGATTCCGATGCGTCACCACCCGCCCATTCAGGGCGATTTGAAACAATTAACGGTAATTCCCCATCGTACTCAGTTAGTTGTTCGACTGGAGCTGCTGCTTTGTCCATCTGAAATTCCACGTAGTGTGCGTCTTCCCTGGCTCGAGACTCATCATCCAAATCGTCAGTAATTCCCACCACGTCATATTCAATATTATTCATAATCCAACATAGCTGCCGTATCTATAAAAAAGTTCTATGTTGGCTTTAGTACGAGTCTCGCAATCGGCTACCTCAATTACTTGAGAGAAATTTACCTAGTATGCCTATCTGAAATTCCTCTACAAATACGAATTACTTGTGCTGATTAACCAACCCAAGAATCTATGAATTAATAAGGCCACGATGATGTACGGCAAAGAACGTTATAGTAGTGAACACAATTTTTCTAATATGACTACCAGTGATGTCTGCAATATATGGGATAACTCCGAATGTGAGGGAACAGTGGATTGTCCCCCCAGATGCCCGAGATTCTTTGATAAAAAAGGAAGACCGATGATGGTCCGTGAATTTAATTCCAATGACTATAGTTCGCTTATAAAAATGTACAACAGTCTCGAGGTTGATGACCAAACGATGGGGGTCCCGCCACAAAAAACAAAAGCATTGGAACAGTGGCTGGACTATATTTTATCAGAGGGATGGAATCTAATCGCCAATCATGATGACCGTATCGTAGGACACGGAGCCGTTACCCCGCAGTCAGAAGACGAACCAGAGTTCGTAATTTTTGTCCATCGTGAATATCGAGACAGGGGTATCGGTACGGAATTAGTCAAACAAGTACTCGCGTATACTGAATCGATGGATTACCGGAACATAGTATTGGATGTTGCTAAAACAAATCAGCGGGCAATAAACGTGTACGAGAGTCTTGGATTCGATATTGTGAGTGAAACTCCGATGTATAAGCAGATGCAAATGCCACTGCAAAAACCAGATGTCCAGGCCTTCCAGCAACCGCCGGCAGATCGCGAAGCATATTAGACTGTTATCAGTGAAACCGGACTCCTTCAGAGTCGATAGAGTAGACTAGTATTTTGACATATGCATCACCTACCAACAAAACTGTTTACACCCAGCACACTCAGAATTAGAAATATCTGAGCATGGTGATGGCTGGACAATTTGTTGCGTGTTTCAATAATATCAAAACAGGTTATCTGCGGTCCTACTGCTATTGTAGTTGGTTCCGGGCATTTGAATAACACATGTACAAGCATTATTGTAATGGTTCTAAATGCGCCATCTGTTTCAATAATATTGAAAAACTCCGATTGTATATTTTCCGGTCTTGCGCTGCTTAGTTGGCCGGGTTGTGACTAGAATTCCGAAAATTAAATTATTGGGAAGGATTTTTATAGGATGCTATAGTAGAAATCCTCACTGATGACCAAGCAACGCGTCCTCGTTACGGGCCCGTTTGGCGAAGCAGGTGAAGCGATACTGAATCACCTTGCTGAGAAAGATGAGTACGAGTTTACGTACCTCAACCGAACAGACCACCCCGAATACGAGACACACGTAGCAGACGTCGCCGATTATGATGCGATTCGACCAGCGTTCGAAGGGCAGGATGCGGTAATCCACTTGGCCGCACAGTCTGATGCGGGCGCAGAATTTGAGGAGATAATCGAGCCAAATATCATCGGCACGTATAATATTCTCAAAGCGATGGACGATGCGGGAGTTGAAAAACTCATATACGCGTCCTCACAGCGTGTGATGGGACTGTACGAGGAGGACCACGCACCGGAACTATACGAGGAAGATTATCCCAGTGAGTTCGACCCGTTCCGGCTCACTCACGAGACACTGCCGAAGCCGGACGGATACTACGGTGCCTCGAAGATGTTCGGGGAACACATGTGCCGTGCACATGCCCGTCGCGACGGTGCTCCGGAACAGGTGTACTCGCTCCGAATCTCCAGTGTTCGTACTGCAAAGTACGACCATCCATATGGCGACGCTGAACGCGGTGTAGACCGAGGGGAAGAGCACAAAGTCGACGAGGACGAGGTCTGGGACCAGTCACAGACCGGCTCCTGGGAACGCGGCAGCGAGGAGTACGAGAAAATGGTAAAGCGACTGAAAGCGTCGTGGACCTCACAACGCGACTTCGCGCATCTCCTCGAATGCTGTCTCGAAGATGACACCGTCACTTACGATGCGTTCTATGCTGTCAGTGGGAACGCAGCACGGTGGTTCGATATCGAACACGCACAGGCAGTCCTGGGCTACGAACCAAAAGACGACGCCTCAGAATGGAACAGCCCGCCAAAAGAAGCGACTGAGTGAACTCGCACAACGTGTGATACTGCAGGCGGCTGAACAGAATACCCATATCTGGCGACTCATTCCCTCACACCTCAACAACTGACTGGCCTCGCCCTCACTCGTACTGGTGCATTTTCAGTTCGATGATATTCTTTTTGTTCAGGAGTTTCGGCACGAGTTCGTCTTCTATCCGCTCGTTGTCCAATCGACTACGTGGACCACTTATACTGATGCCGCCGATAGCGTCGTCTGGCTCTGAAACGATTACCGTGGCAATCGCACAGACCCCTGGGAAGTGTTCGCCTCGATTTATCGAATATCCACGTTCCCGGATCGTGTCCAGTTCGTCGCGCAAAGTCTGCTCGTCAGTTATCGTATCGTCAGTCTGCGGTGGGAGTCCGCGCTGCTCTATAATTTGATTCACCCGTTCCTCGGGTAGCTCTGCGAGTATGGCCTTCCCCGTCGCTGTCGAATGCAGGAACAAATGTTCGCCGAGCGGTGCCTCGTCGTCTATCGACTCGGGGCTCTCCGATTTGTAGAGTTGCACAGCGTACCCGTTCTGCTCGACGGTGACGTTCGTGTGTTCGCCCGTCATCTCGCGCAGTTCGTCCAACTCGGGCCTGGCCGCCTGATAAAGTGCCATTCCGTCCTGCATCTCACCACCTATCCGAAGGAACTGAAAACTGGTTTTATAGATATCGCCCTCCCGGACGACGTAGCTCGATTCCACGAGCGTGCTGAGGTGGATGTGCGCGGTACTGGCCGGGAGGTCGAGCGCCTCGGCTACTTCCGAGAGTGTCGCGCCCCCGTTGTTGTGGAGGTAGCTGATAATCTGAAACGCCCGATTGACGCTCTTCAGCTGGCGTGTGCCCGAATTTTCGGTGTCTGTCATAGTAGAATATTGCCGTGGACTCGGTTAAGTACTGTGGAAATTTTCAATTATGTTGGAACGAGTGCCCGGCAACTCGCAGCGCCGCTCTCCAAAACAACACCAATAGTGAGACACAGCGTTCAATCGGCACGAAGATCTGTCACAGCGCCTCGCGTATTCTCTGGGTTAGTTCTGTACTGTCGGAATCTGTAGCGATGGGGGCACTGTTGGTCCAGCCGACTCAACGGAGTTATGGAGACAATGTCGCAGAGCCGAGCTACTGAATGGAGTCTTCGGGACCGACGACGTTCAGATTCTCGAACAGTTCGTCGTAGCCGTTGAGTTCGAAGAGGTAGTCCCCGTCCAGCACTTCCTCGCGGACAGAATCTTCGGCCGAGAGTTTCTGGCGGGACCGCTCCAGTACCTCCGCCGCTCCTTTGCTGGGAATGACGGCCAGTCCGTCGTCGTCGCCGATGACGATGTCACCGGGGTCGACGCTGACGCCGCCACACGAAACCGTGACGTTGACCGACCCGGGGTCCTGCTTGAGAGGGCCCTGTGGGTTCGTCCCGCGTCCGTACACCGGAAACTCCATTTCGGCGATCTCGCGGCTGTCCCGGTACCCGCCATCGATGATGAGGCCCGCGAGGTCGTTCGCCTGACAGGAGGTACACATCAGTTCCCCGATGTGGCCCGTCTCGGTGTAGCCGTTGGCGTCGATTACGAGCACGTCTCCGGGCTCGGCCATCGTTATTGCCTTGTGGATTATCAGATTGTCACCGGGGGACGCGTTCACCGTTATCGCAGTCCCCGCCATTTCAATCCCGTCGTATGCGGGTTCGATGCCGGAGTCCATGGTCAGTCCGACGTTCCCCGTCACGTCTGACACGATCGTACTTGGAACCCCTTCAAACGCCTCAACGACATCACGGTCCGGTCGCTCTACTTCATGCTCTATGGTGTGCATATCTCAGCCGAAGGTGACATTATATTTTAAACCATCGATATTCTAACCAGCGGCCGGGCGGAACAGTGGCGCTGCCCACTCGCAATCGCTCGCGTTCCCTCTCGAGACTGGCTATAACATCTCCCTGAGGCAGTCGGAACTGCCCGGGGATGTGTGGTATGATGACTTGCGGAATTCCGTAACATTATAATCGTTGTACTGTGATATCGTTCATATGCGTGGATTGGCCAAAACCAGCCGTGAGTACGGTCAAATGGAACTAGTGGATATCGGGACGCCAGAACCGTCACCTACTGAGGTATTAATCGAAATCAGCTATGCCGGACTCTGTGGCAGTGATGCTGGTATTTACGCCTTCAAATCCGCGTTTGAGCGGATGGACCTGCCGACAATAATCGGCCACGAATACACCGGTGAGGTGGTCGAAGTGGGTACTGACGTAACGAAATTCGAGGTCGGGGACCAAGTCGTCGAGCGACCCATTCGAGGCTGTGGTGAGTGTTATCAGTGTGAAATCGGCAACGAAAACATCTGCCAGAATGCCGAACTCACAGGAATTGACCACCACGGAGCGTACGCGGGATACATTGCCGTACCCGTAAGCGCCCTACAGAAAGTTCCGGAGGGAGTCGATCCGAGACACGCCGCACTCGTCGAACCTACTTCTATCTGTACCCGCGCCGTAATCGAGAACTCGCGGGTCAGCCCCGGTGATACCGTTCTCGTCGCTGGACCCGGACCGATGGGCCTACTCTCCGCACAGATCGCGGAAGCACAAGGTGGCGAGGTTGTCGTCGCCGGTGTCGAACAGGACACGGCGTATCGGCTCCCGCTTGCAGAGAAACTGGGCTACCCGACCATCAATATCGAAGAGAGTGACGTAGCGGAGTATAGTACAGAATTTACAGACGGAATCGGCTACGATGTCGTGTTCGATACGACAGGGCACCCGTCGGGGCTGACGATGGCAGCCGAACAGGCCCGAAAGGGCGGGCAGATAGTCCTCGTCGGACAGACTGGTGTGGCAGAGATGGATTACACCCCGATTGTCCGGGCTGAAATCGATTTACAAACATCGTACGGTGCGATGTACCGGGACTTCGACCGGGCGCTACGACTAATCGACTCAGGCGATGTCGATCACGAGACGTTCTCGGACAGCCGGTTTAGTCTACTCGACGCTGATGAGGCGTTCGAGGCGTTTCTGGCCGGTGAAACATGCAAACCGGTTTTCGACGTCTCCGTTCTCCGCGAATAGCTGTTTCTCACGGAAGCAAACAATCCAATACTCGAAACAGTTGCATTCAGAAGCGTCAGCGCCCGGTAACCGTCGCTGTTGTCAAACCCTGTGCCCGTTCAGTCGGCTACTCGGCACGCGGGTCCCATTCATTCCACTCGCGCTCGACGAGGAAGTCGTCGAGTTTCCCCTTCGGATTCTCGAAGACGTGCGAGCCGTGGAACACGAGCAGGGTGTCGAAGTCGTATTCGAGCAGCGAATAGAGATTCAGTTCAGCGGCTTCATGGTCGTCGTTGAAGAGTGCTGGAGGGGGGAGCAGGTACCCAGCCGGGAGCCCACCCCGGTCGGAACCGTCGAGCGTATCGCCGGAAATCAAGATGTCGCGGTCTTCAAGCAACAGAGCGGACGTCGCTTCAGTATGGCCCGGCACTTGAATCACGCGGATGTTCCCAGTGAGTACGTCGCCGTCCTCGTATTTTATATCGGGTTCGAACTCCAGCCCCTCCTCTTCGAGATGAGTATACAGTTTCGTCTCATCCGCCGGCATCGCGAGCTCGGGCGAGAATGCCTCCATGACGTGGCGTAACCCACCGTGGTGGCCGTGATCGCCGTGAGTGATGATTACGCGGTCGATTGAACCGTACTCCGTTTTGATTGTCTCGACAAGCTCTTCGCCGTTCTCCTCGAACGCGGTATCGACGAGGGTGGTCTTTCCGTTGGGGACATCTTTCAGTACCAACACACGCACGTGGTCAAACTGTATCTGGTCAATACCGTCGACTACGTTACTTACACTCATTTCAGCCGTAAGTTCTCAAATTATCCAATTAAACTTGTCGGTGTATCGGTTGTGCGGTGGGTATCGGAATGACACAAGCTATGTTGAACGGAAACCTCGTCCCGTGCAGTGGGACGTCCAACCAGCGGGAGAGGAGATAACGGTCTCATCTCGGTTTCGACAAGCCCATCGGGGGCACTCCACAGAACCTCAAGTCTATTTTTCGGTCGGTCACTCGGGTTCCCGACTCTGCTTAGCCCGTTCTGTCGGACGCAACCATCACAATCTTTATTACATGTTAGGATGTTCAACCAGGTATGGCGCGTGACAAGCGGCCAGTATCACGAAGAACCGTCCTAAAATCGAGTGGCGCACTCCTGACAATCGGTACTGCTGGGTTGGCAGGTTGTTCCGGCAACGGCGACGGAGGTAGCGATGGAAACAGCGGTGACGGCGGGAGCGGTGGCGACGGTGGCAGTGGTGGAGACGGCGGCTCCACGACTTCCGACTCTGGCGGCGAAGAACTGGAGATTACGTTCGCCACGACACAACCACCTGAGAACATCTCGGTCCAGACCGCACAGGAGTACTTCATCGACGTGCTGGAAGAGGAGTCAGATGGTCGTATCACGGTCAACCTCGAAGCCTCGACACTGGGCGGTACAGAGGATAACCTCGCCGCTCTCGAATCGGGCACTGTTGACATTCTGCACGAAAGCCCGACGGCGCTCTCACAGCGGTTCGCCTCCGAGTACTCTTTCGCCGGCGACCCGTTCGTCATCGAGGACATGGAGCACTACCGGGCGGTCAACGAGGAATTCCTGAAACCCGACGACGGGCTGAACGGGATTCTGAAAGAAAACGGCATCAGGCTGGGCGATGCGTTCTACGTCGGCAACCGCTGCTTCACCAGTAACTCTCCGGTTACCTCCCCCGAAGACGTTCAGGGCCTCAAACTCCGTCTCCCACAGTACGAGACCTGGACCTCCGTGTGGGACGAGATCGGCGCGGACGTCACGCCCGTCGCTTATGACGAACTGTACTCCGCACTGCAGACCGGTGTTGTCGATGCCTCCGAAGGTCCCATCTCCCAGTTCCTGTCTGTCAGTCTCAACGAGGTCCAGTCGCACTTTAGCGTCACGAACCACCTCCTCGACACGAAGCACTTCCTCTACAACGAGGAGTTCATGCAGGGTCTCAGCTCCGAAGACCGTGAACTTATCACTTCGACAGCAAGTGATGCGGTCGAGTCGATGACAAGTGACATCAAATCACAAGAAGAGGAGCTCTATCAAAAAGCCAAGGACAGAGGCACTACCGTCGTCCCAGCGGAGGATGTCGATCGATCTGCCTTCGTTGAGGCTGGGCAGCCAGCGCTGGAAGCATTGTCAGAGAGCAACTGGGCAGTCAACATCAACGACGTACAAGACCTCGCATAGGTCGATCGCAGATCTCCCGCAGTGAGAGAATTTCGCATAGTTTCTTTTTGTGACGGTTATACGCACGGTCCATCATGAAATTACATCCTATGTTAGACCGACCAGTCCTACTGGTGACTTTGCTTATAGGATGATACCTAGATACGCCGCTCTCAATATAATTTCGTACGGTAGTTCCTCAGGGCTAATGCCTTCAAGACGAAATTTGTCCACAATAACTCACAAGGCTTTTTAATTGACGGAGAGAGTAACCATTATGACCGGAGGATGGTTTGACAGAATTACCGTCGCAATTGGGGTAATCATGTTAAACATCATGTTAGTCGTAGGGCTGCTCCAAGTGCTCAGTCGATACTTTACGTTCCCGGTACCGCTGTATTGGACCTACGAAATAGCCAGGACGTTTCTCGCACTGATGACGATCATAGCATTGCCATATATGTTCCGGAACGAATCAGACATCTCGTTTCTGCCAGTACTAAAACGGATTACGTCAAGAACTGATGAGTTGCTTCTCTTACGCAACGTGTTCATGGCGGTCTTAGCCGGTATTCTCGTTGTATCAGCATACCTTGCAGCAGTACTTGAGGGAGACGTTAGCCTACCAATGATTGGATGGTTTAAAATCGGCTGGGGATACACGCTACTCGGAGTGAGCTCCGCTCTCCTTCTAGGAGTTATTATCCTTGATACAAAAAGTCGGCTCAGCAGCTTCCAAGGTGATACTGATGTCTGAGCTTCTCCTCGTTACTTTCATCGGACTGCTTATGCTGCTCTATGGGATCGGTGTCCCGGCAGCGTATTCGCTCGGCTTGACTGTTCTCGGGATAATGTTACTCCCGATCGGTCCACCGCTGAATCTAATCGTCATCACACAGCGGTTCTGGGCCGGGATGAATTCATGGGTCCTGTTAGCTGTCCCATTCTTCCTGATGGCAGGTCGTATCATGAACATCACTGGGATTACCGACGATATGTTCAATTTCGCCACCGAACTAGTCGGTCCGATTCAGGGCGGCCTTGCGCAAGTAAACGTCGTCGTGAGTCTGATATTCTCAGGGATGAGTGGCTCCGCAGTCGCGGACGCGGCCGGAATCGGGAGCGTCGAATACGAGGCGATGACGTCCAACGGCTACGACGGTGAATCGGCCGTCGGTATCACCGGTGCTTCGGCGATTATCGGCCCGATTATCCCGCCCAGCATCCCAATCGTTATCTACGCAGTGTTGGCACAGGAGTCGATAGGGACGCTGTTCATCGCTGGCATCGGTCCAGGACTCCTCCTCGCCGCAGCGATGGCGGGCACAGCGTTCTATCTCGGAAAGAAACGAAGCTGGCCGGACGAAGGTAGCTACGATCTCTCCCGCCTATTCGAGACCTTTGTCAAAGCAGTCCCCGGATTGATCACGCCGGCGATTATCATTGGGGGAATCCTCGGTGGGATCTTCACAGCGACGGAGGCCGCGCTGGTCGCGGTCGTGTACGCGTTACTGCTTGGCTTCTTCTACTACAGGTCCATCAACCTCAACGACCTGTATGAGGTCAGCAAAGAGACGTTCGAAGACACTGTGAGTATTGTCGTCATATTCGGGTTTGCGAACCTCTACGCATACTGGCTGACACTCTCCGGCATTCCGGACCTGATCGGTGAGATAGTCGTTGGACTGTCAATAAGTCCGGTGATGACGATGCTACTCTTGGCTGTGGTGTTGCTAATCTTGGGAACCTTCATGGAGGGAATCGCGGTCCTCCTAATAATGGTGCCAATGCTTGTGCCCCTCTACCCAGAGCTTGGTATCGATCCGATTCACTTCGGAATCGTGATGGTGGTAACCCTGATGTACGGGCTGATCACGCCACCGTTTGGTCTGATCCTCTTTGTGCTTGAGCGAGTAACCGACGAATCGCTTGATAAAGTTATGAAATCCATGGTGCCGTACTACTTGCCATTAGCACTTGCGCTGTTGCTGATCATCCTCGTGCCCGATTTATCCCTGGCAATCCCGAGAGCATTCGGGCTTCTCTGAGCAAGGTGGGCTTTCGCTCCTAACCCACGTGAAGTGGGTATCACAGGAGCTCTGAACTTTTCAGCCGATAAATGTCCGGTCGAGAACTGCTCGATAAGGCTGAAGATTTGGAAGGTGATGACCGCGGTCGATCTACACTCTACAATCACTCTGTAAATGACCGTGAGGTGCAGAAAGCGATAGCACACCCACGGTTAGATTACTGCACCTGATTTTAGCAGTGTGACAAAGATTGTTAGCACCGGCATTGAGACGAGAGTCGAGACGAACACAGTAGCGGAGACGTACTCCGGGATAGTCACACCACCCACGCTAGTGTCGCTTGCAAACTCCACAGAGAAAATGACCGGAGCCACAGCGACTGGCATCGCCGTCAAGAGGACAAACACCTGTGCGACGGTCGCGTTCTGGAAACCCATCCCAAGCGCTACAATGAGTCCGATACATGGTGACAGCAGAAATCGAAAAAGCGTCGGTGTGATTGTCATCGAGAGCGCGCTTCGATACTCTGTCTCGGAGAGTTGAATCCCGAGAATGACCAGCATGACCGGGATAGCCGAATCACCGACGAGACCGAGCGTCTCCATCGCCGCCGAATCTGCCTGTGGAGCTATGTCTACTGTTCTGGCAGCAATAGCGAGCAGGACCGCATAGACCAGTGGATAGCGGAAGACACGCTTGAGGCTCCCCATACGGGATTGCGCTCCTGAGTTCGATGCAATTGCGAGACCGATAGTAAACACGAGCACGCCGTGGACGGCCGCGAACAGCACAGCTGTCTGCCGTCCGAGGTCCCCAAACGCGAAGTCGGCCAACGGGATTCCAAGCGCACCGGTGTTTCCGAATGTCGCAATCAGCAGGAACGAATACAGCAACGAATCCCGCTTCCCGAGTGCCCTCCCTAGAACCCAACTCGCTAAGAGAACGGCCGTCACAAACAGACAGACCCCTAGAGATACCCTTACTAGAGCATCCGTTTCTAACTCGGTGAGTGTGATACTGTGGACAATGAGTGCTGGGTTCAAAATGAAGAGTGACAACGTGTTCAACGGACCTGAGTCGATTTCTTTCCAGTGACTGAGGAGGAATCCACTGCTGATTATCAGGAATATTGGCAGGATAGAGGTAGCAATGACTTTCGTAACAGACTCCATTTGGAGGATACACGAGTAGGGTCGGTAAAAGGTCTTCCACTGCTGAAATTCACATTAGACTTGGCCGGTAAAACGGGGTGTTCCAGATATTGACAAAGTATAATACGGAAGCGATTGAAGCAAATAACATGGTCATCGTGGCAGCCGTTGATGAATCAGACAGGGCAGCAAGTATTCTCGAAGAGGCCGACAATCTGGCCGAGAAGTTTGGTGATACAATTGATGTCCTTCATGTTATGAAACGCTCCGAAGCTATTCAACTTGAAGAGGATAGTGCTAACCCAGATGAAGTCGTGTCGATAGATGAGTTAAGGAACCGAGCGTCGAGGACCGCTGCAGAAGTAATAGAGTCTCATCCTACGAATGCCTCGTCTGAGAGTGTCGGGCGGATCGGAGATCCAGCAACGGAGATTGTTGACTATGCAGAGGATCACGAGGTACGGTACATTGTTGTCAGCCCGAAGAAACAGTCTGCAACGGGTAAAATGCTCTTCGGGAGTGTTGCACAGTCGATCCTATTGAATGCGAGTTGCCCGGTTGTCTCATTGGTAGCACAAAACTCAGAAGCGTAGAACGCTGATTGAGGATACCAGCGAACGGCTCATCTAAACAAATTCCTGTCACAGAAGTACTCTACCCAGAGCCAGTATAGGCGAATGATCAAGGCGACCTCTGGGTGACAGTCAATGTGCTATCGGTAGCGCAACCGAAAGCTGGTCGGTCTCATACTCTCTTTCCCGCATTGACCAACCGCTTTCTGGGCTAACCGATTTTATCGTGGTTTCAAAATTATTGAAATCTCTGCTGATGGGAATTCTCGAGGGTTCGGGAGTATATAACTAGTGTACACTTGTTATTATGACGGCAATGCCCGGATGGAGCTGTTTCAATAGTATTGAAAACAAATCTTGGAAACCGCTTTCACGCGTCAAATTTATCCAAAACCTTTGACAGACGAGCAAGGTAACCGCTTATCCTCAAACGTCTATACCTCGTACAATAGTCCAACCGTGCGCCATATCGCCACTCGTGTTCCTATGGGTCTTCAGACACACTATCCGGGTTGTTCGGTGACGGACGCGAGATCTTGGTACAAGATGCTCAAATGGAGATAGTGGTCAGTAAATGGCGTCGACAATGGCGTCGTCAAGGTCGTCAAACTGGTCGAGATAGGCCAATCGCTCCTTACGGAGCTCGGATCGTGCTACCCGGAAGTCCGCAACTCGATCAGGGACGTAGAACTGTTCAATGTCGATACCCGGAACGGTGTTGGGAACAACCAGGCCAAGCGTATCGTCGTTGGTCCACTGGATGCTGTCGCGGGCAACACCTTCGAGGATAGCGACAGTTTCCTCGACGCCGACATCAACGGGGTCGTCGGTACCGACGGTGCCGGTGTTGATAACGTAACATTGGACATCGAGGTCCGCGATGAGGTCCCGGAAGCGGTTCCCTTCCTTCCCTTTGGAGCCGATGATGAAGGGATTGGTGCCGACGACGCGGATGGCTTCGCCGACACGAGATGGATCGCCAGCGCTGGTTTCGATGGACTCGCCCAACATGAATGCGACGGCAGCCTGCTCGTCACTGAGTTTAGCGACCGGAGGCATCAATGGGTTCCGCGTGATGAAAAACACCTGGTCGACACTGTCGAGATCGATGTCGTCTGCGGAGCTTTCGAGATGGTCGCGTCTGACTACAGCGCGGGCATTACGACCGTAACGGGGTTCTTCAAAATGAACGGTACCGTCGTCATCGACGGCAACATTCTCTAAGACAGCGCTCTCATCCGTGGCCGATTCGTAGAGTTCGGGCTGCTCATCCGAATCAAGACCGAGAGTTTTGATATAGAGACCACTCCCTTCGCTGCCAGCAACAGTGCCAGACGGCAGTAATGCACAGACATCGTCCTGAATCATGTCGACACCCTCTGGGTCATCAAGCCATAACCCGTGGCTGGTCAATGTCGACTTCCCAGTGCCAGACAGGCCGAGGAACAGCTGGCCGACCTCACGGTAACCGTCTTGATCGTCGAGGGTGACCCGTTTGCTGCCAGCGTGAAGTCCGAGACCACCCTGTTCCTTCGCACGCAACATGAACAAGCGGAGAAACGACTTCTTCGCTTCCCCGGTGTAGTCGCTTCCAAGCACCGTTGTGACGCCAGTTTCGGGGTGGACACGAATCTTCGGGTCGTCGGTCGCGTCAGGGAGTTGGACGGTTATAAAATCAGGCTCCGTACCGTGGGAGGGCTCCAGAAGTTTCGCCCACGACAGTGCTATCCGACCGTACGATTTGGGAAGATACAGCCGGCAGACGTACGATGATTCGGAATGACGACCAACAACCCGGTCGACGCAGATTATATCGTTATCCGTATTTTGAATCTGGTTGAGTCCGTCCTCGAAGACCGCTAAGTCAGCATTGTCAAAATCAGAATCAATGGCGTTCTTCGTTCGGTCGGCGCTACGGGAACGGTATTCGCTAACGTACGATGGTGCGCCGTACTCAGTGGTTGTCTCGACATCCGTAGAGAACTCCCGGAGGTCCTCAATAGACGGGTTGTACGTGATGTGATCTGCTGCCACTGGGTTTGGATACTGGACCCTCTCAGGTACGCTGCTAAGGCTAACCATCCTGCGCGGTGGTTGGCAATAAGGTTTGATAAGCTTATTGAATGCCGCCGATAAGTCTGCCTCGGATGCAGTCATGCTGGCTGTCATTCAGTGCATCCATCTATTGTGTTCTAAGATTCTGAGAACCGGTGTAGGCAATTAAGTACTCTCTCACACCCCTTCGAAATGCGATGTCCGTTAGAAAAGTAGCAAGTGACGTGTACACCGTCCAGTTAGAGCACGTTCGAGTGTTCGTGCTCCAGAACCGGCCTGAAGATACGACCACCCTAGTGGATGCAGGTTTTCCCGGTGACGGTCCCGAGTTAGTTGAAACGTTGCGAGAAGAGTTCGACGGCGTCGATCGGCTGATAGTTACTCACGGCGATGAAGGCCACTTCGGTGGGACTCCCGCAATCGTTGATGCGTTTGATCCCGAACTCATTGTTCCTGGTGGAGCCCGAGGATTTCACGACGCACTCGATATCCCTGTAGACAACCACGTGAGTGACGGTGAGCAACTCGAAGGTGGGTTAGAGGTTGTCCAAGTGCCTGGACATACCGTTTCAAACAGCGGACTGTACCTCAGCGATGACAATGTTTTCATCGCCGGTGATATCTTAGAAGGCTCCGACAGGCGGGGCCTTCCGGCAGGATATCTTGTCCCGCCAGCGGAGCAGTTCAACGACCTATCGCACGCACAAGCCGAGAGCAATTTGGTGAAACTCTTCGACTATGACATCGAAACAGTCCTTGTGAGCCACGGGTCTCATGTCGATGAGCAACCGCTTGATAAGCTCAATAACTGGCTTCTAGACCGTGAGTGGGACCTCGAATATTAAACAGTCCTCTGGCAAATCATGGCAGACGAATGGCGGGTCAATATAATTGAGAACGAAATCTGAACGGTTGCGTTCCCGTTTTTTGACTCTTATTTCTGCAAGGTTCGCTATATCATGGACTCTCATTATAACTTACCTCTTCTCAGTCGGAGATGAGAGTGACTCACGTTGCAGGTGTGGGATTATACTCATTGGACTAGGTATGGAACTGTACAGAATCATCCCACGACCCATCCTGGCAAAAAAGTTGGTAGTACTGTTGTCTCCACGGAGCAGAACAGCACATATTCAAGTGTGATAACTGATCGGATACGCTTATATACTATGTGCAAAATATCATGCTATCGAAGCATCAGGATATGAAAGCTGACAAACTCTTGCCCAAAGTTGTCCGCCAGAGCTATCTCCGAAAGTTCGCCCTCGCAGTCGCTGCTATCACATTCGTCATCGTGGCAGCAGGCCTGGCTGCACAGGGAGCAATAACTGCTGAATTAACCGACCAACGCGAAAGCGAACTGATAACGACTACTGTTCAGGAATCCCAGGCAATGAACGGGTGGCTCGAACAACAGACCCGAACGACACGTCTCCTCTCGAATCATTACTTCGTGGCTGCGACGTCAGGTCAACGAGCAGAGATGACATTCATCAACGAACAGAATCGCTTGAATAGGAGCGTCCATGCGATTAACTACGTCAACACGACAACAGGGACGATAGAACGCAGCACAGTGAATGAATACCGCGGCCACACACTGGGTGATTTTGCGCTATCTTGGCGACGCGGAGAACTCGTTTTTGGGGACACCGATGACGTTGTACGGTCCCATGTCTTTGAACAGAATGGGCACTACTATATGGCCTTTGCCAGCTCAGTTCCAGAGCGGGAGTACATGACTGTCGTATTCTACAACGTAAGTCGCCGGTCCGCACAGTTTCGTAGCTCTGTTGCGGGTGAGGAGACGTTCGTGATCGAGACACAGGGCAACCGTAATCAGATCTCATTCTCCGACAATCGGTCACGCGTCTTCAATCGATTTGATGCTCCCGTATCGTCGTCGATTCTCAGGTCGACAGCAAATGGCTCGACAGGGGTTGTCCAAACGGAGGAGTACGTTTACAGCTACGCTCCGATTGCATCGACCGATTGGATTGTCATCAAGCAAGTCCCTGTCAAGAATGCCTATGCGCTGACAAACCAGATTCAACGGTACTTATCGGCACTTATTGGCTTGGCGCTCGTCGGACTCGGTATGTTCGGTGCGTTCGTAGGCAGAGACATTCGGGACGCATTGACCGACGTTACAGACCGTGCCGAGGCTGTCGCTTCAGGACAGATAGGTGAGGATATCGACGATACCGACAGGGTTGATGAGATTGGACAGGTCAAGACAGCCTTCGCCGATATACAGTCGTACTTGCAAACGGTCAGTGAACAAGCCGATGCACTGTCAAACCGACGGTTCGATGATCCAGTATTGGATACCGAGGTGCCCGGCCAACTCGGGGACTCACTGAATACGATGGGAGAGGATTTGGAGGGGTTCGTCGACAAAATCGAGCAGGCCAAGGCTGATGCCGAACAGGCCCAGCGTGAGGCTGAAAGCCTTGCTGAATCCTTGGAACAACAAGCTGAAGAATTTTCGAGTGTAATGCGAACCGCCGCCGAGGGGGATCTTACACAGCGACTGGAGACGGATACAAATAACGCAGCGATGGCCGAAATAGCGGCGGCATTCAACGAGATGCTCTCTCAACTAGGTGAGGCAGTCGACCATATCCAGACGTTCGCCGTCAATGTAGATGAGTCAGCTGAGCAGATAACTGCCAGAGCTGACGAAGTTCGGACGACAAGTGACGAAGTAAGTACCTCCGTCCAATCAATCGCCGATGGGGCTGAACGCCAGAACGAGAGCATCCAGCAGGCTGCCGACCAAATGTCGGACCTTTCGGCGACCATTGAGGAGGTGGCTTCACAGGCGGATGAAGTCGCCGAGACCGCGAGCACGGCTACCGAGATCGGGGAAGTAGGTAGCGAACGTGCTACCGAGGCAATAAATGTGATGAACAACATTGAGTCACGAGCCGATGAGGCCGTCGAGCGCGTCGAGGCGTTAAACGAGGAGATGGATCGTATCGGCGAGATTGTGGATCTGATCGACGATATTGCCGAGCAGACAAATATGCTGGCACTGAATGCTTCTATTGAGGCTGCACAGGCCGGTGAAACAGGAGATGGATTCGGCGTTGTAGCAGACGAAATTAAATCGCTGGCAGAGGAGACCAGCGAAGCTACTGAAGAGATCGCGACTGTCATTTCGGACGTGCAAACCGCGACAGATAGCACGGTGACCGAAATCCGCGAGATGGGTAACAGCATCTCTGATGGTATTGACACTGTTGACGAGGCCGTTGATTCTTTGGAGCGTATCGTCGACCACGTTGGAACTGTTAATGACGGGATGCAGTCGATTAACAAGATTACCGACGAGCAAGCAAGCACGACTGAAGATACCGTCACAATGGTCGATCAAATCGGGTCTATCAGTGAGCGAAACGCTAGTCAAGCTGGGAACGTCTCCGCAGCTGCCCAGCAGCAGACGGCGACGACTATCGAGGTCTCCGAGAGCATCGAGTCCCTGTCCTCGCAGGCCACGGATCTCTTGGAACTGCTTGAACAGTTTGATGTCACAACCGGTGGGGAATGTACCGAAACCGAGGTCTACAGTCCGGAGGACACAACCGAGAACGACAAGGGAGTACCAGACCAGTAGACGAAAATGAGATCAGTATTTTTCGAAGGTCTAATCCACCGCATAGATTGATACGATATGCTTAGAAGCTATGATACCTCTGCCGATATATGTCTAGTTAGGCCAATATACATCCATTTAGTGCCAAAACACACCTAGATTTCACGTTTGAATATTGCATCTCAGAAATAGTATTCTAAGATTGTGATTGTGTATGAACATTTGTGTGGTTTCGATGACCAAATTTTATATAGCTTGGAATGGTAAGAGATATCATGAAAATTGACGGTTTCGCTCTTGCGGCTACAACAAACGACTTAACACGGGAACCTGACGCCCGGGGAGTGGCAGACCTCATCGAATTTCGGATGGACAAGGCCGAGAATCCAGTTGAGCAACTTTCTGCATACGATGGCGAACTTCCGATCATCGCAACAAACCGGACCCGATGGTTCGGTGGCAAGGCAAACGACTCCGGCCGTTTGGACGATTTGTTCGCTGCTTCGCGTTTTGACGCTGTCAAATTCGTAGATATCGAACTCGAAACGGCACGTGCAAAAGAGTGGATATTGACTGAATTCCGGGAAAACGACGTTCAACTCATCATTTCACACCATGACTTCGAATCAACTCCCGACAAGGAGATCCTCGATGCGATTATCAAGCAGTGTGCAGAGTACGGCGACATCGCAAAAGTAGCGACGTATCCACAGAGCAACACAGACGCACTCACTCTCTTAGAAGCAATTACCACCGCGAACCAGCAAGGTATCGACGTTGCCGGTATCTCGATGGGGGAAATCGGGAGCCACACACGTGCTGTCGCCCATCTGTACGGTTCGAAACTCGGATACGCGCCGCTAGCAGCAGATACGAACGACTACGCGCCGGGACAGATTCCGCTCGAAAAGCTCCGGTCGCTCATCGATACGACAAAAGAAGCCAACGGCGAAGAACACGTCATCGATACCCTCGAAGAGGAAGAAGTCCAAGTTCCCAAGGAACTCACCCTGTCGGATTAAATTCCATAGGCGTGTACAACTGCGGGCTATTTATTCGGGAGACGGACCAGACAGCTATTTTGAGAATCGCTCGATATCCGACAGCACTGCACTCGCCGTCTCAACGCCACCTGCCCCTCGACCTGATAGATTGAGTTGGCCAGCCGACTCTGTCTCGATTCCGACTGCGTTTCGTGTCCCGACGGGGGCGAGGTCGGAGTTCTTAGGGAGGAGGCGGGGACCGACCCTTACCGTCCCGTCAGTAACTTCGACGATAAGCCGGATGGTGCGTCCATCTTTTTGCGCCAGGTCCAGCATGCTTCCCGGGAGGTTCTCTATCCCCTCGATTTCTGCGTCCTCCAGTGAAAGATTCTCTTCTCGCTCAAGAACGTTCGCAATGATTACCCCTTTCAGTGCGGCGTCAATCCCATTGACATCGAAGCTGGGGTCTGCCTCTGCGACACCAAGGTCTTGTGTTTCCGCAAGGACGTGTTCGTAGTCCAGGCCTTCCGTTGCCATTCGCGAGAGGATAAAGTTTGCAGTCCCGTTCAACACGCCACGCAATGAGGTGACACGGTCCGGCCCGAAATCCTCTATCGTGCTGATGATCGGGATTGCGCCGCCGACGGTCGCTCCGAACCGAACAGTACCATCGCTTTCCGCCTCAAGTTCTTTGAGGTCCCGATAGCGTTCTGCCACTGGACCTTTGTTCGCGAGCACGACGTGACGGTCCCGCTGGAGGGCGATCCCAGCATGAGAAAATCCGGGCTCAGCGTCGTCGAGAGTTGTCGGTGTACATTCAACGAGCACGTCGTACGGACCCTCCAGCGCTTCCTTGGGGTCGTCACTTCCAACGACGCCGTCTGTCCGTTTTGTCGACAGGACTTCTGAAACATTGACTCCCTCCGGCTCGATAGTTGCGCTTTTCGAGTCGGCGACTGCGGGGCGGTGTTTAGTTAAGGATGAAAAGTGAGGCGAGTGTGATTTCTGCTGTCCATGGCCGAAATCACACGCCTCAACGGTAGTAGCGAGTGGATTGATTTGGATTTTGTGGAGCGTGAGCGGACACCCGAGCGAGCGATGAAGCTCGGTATTCAGATGCACGTTGCGGGACTATCACTTTCGAATACAATATCTGTTCTTGATAAGTTGGGTGTCCAGCGCTCTCGAAAGGCCGTCCACGATTGGGTACAGAAAGCTGATTTACAGCCAGATAGCGGTGAAGCTCCGAATCAGGTTGCGCTTGACGAGAGCGTGATTCGCATCAACGATCAGCAGTACTGGCTGTACGCCGCCGTCGATCCTGACACGAACAGATTTCTCCATATCCGGCTCTTTACCACGTACACTACAGCGCTGACCGAAATCTTTCTCGGAGAACTCCGCGAGAAACACAGCGTCGACGACGCCGTGTTTCTCGTCGATGATGCGGACTGGCTCAAAACAGCACTGCAACGACACGGCCTCGATTTCAGATACGAACTCCACGGAAATCGGAATAGTATCGAACGTGTGTTTCGAGAGGTAAAACGACGAACGTCTTCTTTTTCAAACTGTTTTAGCCACGTCGAACCAGAAACAGCTGAAACATGGTTACGAACCTTTGCCGTCTGGCACAATGCTGCTAACTAAACACGACCGACTGCGGTAACCGTATGTCCATACTCAGTCGAGAGTTCGAGAACAGCAGAGCCAACGTCACCAACGCCTATCACACCAACTCTCATGCGTCGCTCCCGGTAATCAGCGGTTCAACCAAGCGGAGATCCTTCTCATCTGCAATCTCGCGAATCGATTCCAGTACTTCCGCCGTCGACCCTGATTCAGTTGCCAGCTTCAATCGAGCACTGGAGATGTCTGTCGCACCTTGTGGCGCCGTTAATGAGATGTCAGTAACGGTCGCGTATTTGGTCTCCTGAATCTGCGACAGCGTATCTGAAAGGTCAGTGTCGATGAGGTGGCCGGACAGTATTATCGTCAAACCCTCGCTGTACCGCTCTGTGCCCGCCTGAATGACGTTTATGCCTGCGTCACGGAGTCCTTCGACAATTGTCTCGAATCGATCTGGTGTTGCTTCGATGTCCACTTCCACAGGGATATGACCTCTCGGTGTTACGTTTCCACGCTCGTGGAAAATAGAAAGCAGATTGCCGCCGTTTTCGGCGATTGGTTTTAGGGACCGAAGCAGTTCCCCTGGCTCATCCACTAATTCCAGTCGAAGAGTGTAAGCACGGATGTCTGTTTGTGAATCATTCATCAGAGTTCCACCAGCGAGTTTCGCTAATCATTGCCGGGAATCACAGTCCAGGCGTATTATGGGCTTTCATTTGTGTTCTGATTCGCTAATCCGTGTGTATTCTGAATCGGCTTTCTACACCTCATTGGTAGCCTTATTCCTCTACATCCCTCGGCACTGGAACTTGGCGAATCAGCTACTGGCCAGCGGAAATGAGTCGTCGATGTCTCGGATTGTCTATCAGTATAAGGAACTTTGTGAGTTTCAGGACAGAGAACCACGTACCGCTCGCCGGATGCGCAGTTTCCTCTCTGACTTTGAAATCCTCAATCTCACCTTGTCTGAGATGGAACATCGTGGCCAGGATGGTGGCACGTACCGCCAGCATGAACTCAACCGCGATATCGTGACCGTCGTTGACGCCTTCCAGACGATTGTTAGCGAGTTCGGTGCTCAGCAGAGTATTGTAGAATATTTCCCGACTCTGAGGAAGAGTTTGCCACGATTTGATACCGGCAACACACCACTGCTTCCGGAGCAACTACTCTATGTCGGACTGACCGACGCCACGTACTGACTCTTGACTTTCTCTCCTTCGCGCCACTGCAGGTAGTAGTACTCTCGATCGTCGATAGTCTTCACCGTTAGCGTGCCCTTCGAGCGCGGGATCTCTGTCTATTCATACGCTTCGTCTATCTTCTCGTCCCATTCGTCCTCGTCGTCTCACCCTTCGGGCGACTTAACGCCTACCGCGTCGCTGATCTCGTCGCCCTCTCCAAGTGTCACTGCCAGCTCGTCGGCGGCGGCGACCGCCTGTTTGTGGGCATCGCGGGCGTCCTGGTCAAGCGCCTCGACGTCGATCCGCTCCAGCGTCGACAGGGCTTGGTGGGCGTATTCTTCGTCGCTCATACGCTAACCAACAATAGTAGGCCAAATAGGGATTATGTTGGTTAGCTCAAAAACCTCACTATCTATATGTTAACGATATTAGATATATGCCAAAAAATAATATTTCAATACTATATCTATTCTTGATAGGTACCGTCAAAGACTCTTAGGGGGCTATTCACGATTGGGTGCAGAAGGCTGATCCACAGTCGGTCAGCGGTAAATATCTGAATCAGGTCACGGTCACCGAAACAATGATTCTAATCTACTACCAGCAATTCTGGCTGTATGCTGCGGCGAATCCACAGGCAAACGATATTCTACAGGTACGTTGTTTTCTATCAAGAAACCGGTTCTCATAGAGCTATTTCTCAAAGATCTACAACAAACTCACGATGTCGAAACCGCTGTATTTCTCGTAGATGGTGCGAAACATCTCCGAGCAATACTGTAACGAAGGGACTCCGATGTCAAATAGAACATCATGAATGTCGGAACGCTATTGAACATATCGTTCGGAAAATAACATGCCGAACCTCTTCGCTTTCGAACTGTTTCAGCTCGTTGAATAAAAGATAGCTGATAATTAGATTCAAAGATTTGCTATCTGTCATAATACTCCAAACTAAATACGACGGTCCACGCCCGGAGTAGATTTATACCAGTCGCGGGTGATGCATGGGGTATCGATCGGAGACGAGACACTATGCCAACCCTATCGGTGAAACTCAATGACGTGTTCGGGAGCGACGTTCCGACCGAAGAGATGGTTCGCCGGGCAGCAAGCGCGGGCGCCGACGCCGTCGGCTTCTGGCCCTGGTACGACGACCTCGACGAACTCCTCGGAGCGGTTGAGGATACAGGCGTCGACCTCGCCTACCTCTCTGGCGGCGACCACCGTGTCGAGGGACCGGAGTTTCCGCTGACCGACCCAACGGAGTTCGACCGGACCGTCGAGACCCTCGAACGCGCTATCGATGTCGCCGCGGCGGCCGACAGCGAGTTCCTCAACGTCATTCCTGGACGCAGGCAGGACACCCTCGACCCTGCGGTCCAGCGGGAAACCGTGGTTCGGGCGTTGCGGTCGGTCGCCGAGCGGGCCGAAGACGGCGGTGTCACGGTTCTCGTCGAGCCGGTCAACACGAGGGTCGACCACCCGGGTATCTATCTCACCTCCTCGTACGACGGCTACGCCATCATCGACGCGGTGGACAGCCCCCACGTGAAACTCCTCTACGACGTCTATCACCAGCAGATCACCGAGGGGAACCTGATTGCCAACATCCGCGAACACATTGAACGTATCGGTCACGTCCACGTCGGCGACGTGCCAGGACGACACGAACCGGGCACTGGGGAGATCAACTATCCGAACGTCCTCGAAGCGCTCGCCGACGCGGGCTACGATGGCTACGTCGGTTGTGAGTTCCAGCCGATAGGCAACCCCGAGTCGGCGATTCGCGACGTCGGCAAGATGCTGGACACCGTCGCCTGACACGGCCGCGCTTACAGGTCGAACAAGTCCGTCGCGGTGGTCCCCATCACGCGTTCCCGGTCCGCCTCGTTCGGGACGACGGCGTCGATGTCGGCCAGTGCCGTATCGACGTCCTCCTCATCGAACGGGTAGTCCGTCCCGAACACGAAGTGGTTGACGCCGACTGTTTCAACTGCCGCGGTGAAGGCGGGCTGGTGAAAGGAGATGGTATCGTAGTAGAACTCCTACAGGTACTCGATAATGGGTTGGTCGGGCCGCGCGGCGGGGTCGTCTATCTCTCGGCGACCCCGGTCAAGTCGCCCGACGAGATGTAGCAGGGCGCCGCCCATATGCGAGAGGACGACATCGAAATCGTGGTTATCGAAGAAGCCGTCGTAGATGAGCCGAGCGATCTGGAGCGTCGTGTCCGTGGGGAAGACGACGAGCGGGTTGAGGAAGGACTCGTTCTCGTCGAGCATCTCGCTGAGCCGGTTGCCATGTGGGTGGACGAATGCTGTCAGGTCATGGTCATCGATGGCGTCGAAGACGGGCCTCAGTTCGGGAGCAGAGAGCTTACCGTCGGGCAGCGCGGTCGGGAGCGCAACGCCACAGAGGCCCGGGTCGTCGGCGATGCGGTCGACCTCCGCCCTGGCTGCCTCCGGATCTCGGAGCGGGAGCATGCCTAGCCCGGTGAGGCGACCCGAGGAGGTCGCCGCCGCGTCCGCGAAGCCGTCGTTGATGGCGCGGATAAGCCGCGTCGACTGGTCGGTCGCGAACGCCGAGGCCAGCGGGTTCGGCGTCGAGACGGAGACAAGCGTCCGGTCGATATCATACTCGTCCATCCACGCGACGCGGGCGTCGAGGTCCACGAACCCCTCGTTGACCGGGATGCGGTTCCCGGACGCGACACTCGCTGTCCCGGAGAATTGGTGGCGCATATATAGCCGGTCGCCATCCGCCTCGAGTCCCACCGGGGTGTCCATGTCCAGCAAGAGGTCAACGAACGGTTTCGGCAGGTAGTGGTTGTGTACGTCTATCCGCATGAGTCATGAGTCGACCCGTACCGGCCTAAAGGTTCCCATGCGGCAGCCAGCGCGCCCGTGACGGCCCCGCAGAGAGATTTCAGCGAGGGGAGTGGGCGGTCCACCGAAGCATCAGGTAGTCGATCCCGGCGGAGTCACGTACTTCACAGTCCAGACCGCGAGCTGGAAGAACGTGTATGAGACCAGCATGATGACCAGGACAACGCCGAACATATAGCCCAAGTCACCGGTCTTCCAAGCCAAGATGATCTGGTAGCCGATACCCGACGATGAGGCGATGAATTCGGCGACGATGACGCCGACGATGGAGAGTTGCACCGTCGACTTGATGCTGCTCGCGATGTTGGGTAGGGCCCGCCAGAATCGGAAGTACTTCACCATCTGCCAGCGGGTCGCACCGAGCACCGTTCCGAGGTGCTGGTAGCGTTCCTCGAGTTCGTTCATCCCGGTTATGGTGCTGATGAACACCGGGAAGAAGCCGACCCAGGCACCGAACGTGCTGACCCCGTTGATGCCGATGGCTATCTGCGCGTCCGCGGCGGTCATGGCCGGGAAGATGTACGCCGACGGACCGGTGAACGTGAACAGCGTAAAGCTGCCGCCGACGAGGAACCAGATGATGAACATCGGCGCGAGCACCGGGTGTGGAACGGCGTACGCGAAGATGATGAGCGGCATCGTCATCTGCCTGAGTGTGTATATTTCGGCGACGACCATGCCGAGGAGGACGCCCACTACCACTGCCAGGATGAACGCGACTATGACCGAGGAGAATGTCTCTGAGACACGCACGACGATGGTATCGGCCTGCGCCTGCAGGGAACTAACCGTATATCCGATGTCCGCGACAATACGGTTGTTGCCGATGACTCGGGCGATGACTTCCCAGAGGACGATGAACAGGACGCCGGTAACTAGCGTCGGGAACTGGCGCTTGATCCACCGCTTCGCTAGTGCGAGCTGCCGTTCGGAGAGTCCCGACATGCTACTCGTCCCCCATGATCGACGATTCGCGCCAAAAGATCATTTTGCTCTCGATCAGGTAGACAATCAGGACCACGCCGGTGCTGATCAGCCCAAGCACGAGGACGATAGCGAACGCCCGGGCGATGCTCGTCCGGCCGATGGCCGAGGCGGCCTGCGAGCCGATACCGAAGGTCCCACTGACGAACTCGCCGACGACCGCTCCGATCATCGCCAGGACGAATCCGATTTTCATGCCGTCGAAGATGAACGGGAGGCCGTTCTTGAACCGAACGTACTTGAATTCCTGCCAGGTCGTCGCGCCGTACACCTCGAGCATGTTTTCGGTGTCTTCGTCGATGCTCCGGAACCCGTCGATGGCGGCGATCAGCATCGGGAAGAACGCGACCCAGACCGCCATCACGTAGTTCGCGAGGTAGAGCATCGAGACGCTGTAGAAGCTAACCCAGTAGATCACGAGCGGGGTCATCGCGATACGCGGGACGGTGTTCGTTCCGATGATGAACGGCATCAGCGCGTTCAGGATGCGGTCGCTCGCAACGAGCGGAATCGCGATGACGATAGAGAGTGCGAGCGCCAGCAGGTACCCGACCAGTGCGGCCGAGAGCGTGTTCGGCAGGGCAGCGACGATAGCCGGCCAGATGCGGATGAGTTCGTTCACCACGCCCATCGGTCCGGGGAAGTACTTCGGGTTGAGCGACAGGACCGTCGTAACCGCTTCCCAGAACACGATCAGCAGGACGAGGCCGAGTCCGGAGAGCGTCCAGCGGGTGAGTCTGTCGTCGTCGATGCTGAACCGGCCGCCGGTGATCCCGTCGCCCAGTTTTCGCACGGCGCTCCCGATCATTGCAGGCTCTTGAAGTGCTGATGGAGTTCGGCAGACAATTCAACGAATCGGGTGGAGCCCCGAGTGTCCTCGCCCCTGGGCCTGTCGAGGTCGATGTCGATGACGTCCGCGACCTCACCCGGACGTGGCGAAAGCACGACGACTCGGTCGGAGAGGAACACCGCCTCGTCCAGGTCGTGGGTGATGAACAAGATGGTTTTCGCCGTCTCACGCCAGATGCGGAGCAGTTCGAGGTTGAGTTCATCCTTCGTCATTGCGTCCAGCGACCCGAACGGCTCGTCCATCAGGAGTACTGACGGGTTGTAGATCAGCGATTGGCTGATGGTGACTCGCTGTTGCATCCCGCCAGACAGTTCGTTGGGGTAGGAATCACCGAACCCCTCCAGTCCAACGAGCGAGAGGAGTTCGTCGGCCCGGTCTTCGTAGTAACTCATGTCTTCGTTGATGGCCCCGTTCTCTTTCAGGATCTGAACGGGGAGCATGATGTTCTTCCGGACCGTCCGCCACTCGAGAGCGACCGGATGCTGGAAGACGAGGCCGACTTCCTTGCGTTCGTGCCGTGGACTCTGGACGTCGACGCCGTTTATTTGGACCGAGCCGTCCGTCGCGTCAAGGATACCTGCAGCCATGTGTAACAGCGTCGTCTTCCCGCATCCGGAGGGACCGACGACCGACACAAACTCCCCTCGTTCCACGTCCAGGTCGATGTCTTGCAACGCGACCACGGACTCCTCTGCGACTGCATCTGCGCCATAGACCTTGTCGACACTGTCGAACGAAATCGTGTGATCCACGGACTCGGCGTCGCCGGTTCTGGATTGCTGTTCTATCTTATTATTCATTATTGTTTGTTGGTGGATTTCCGCGCCATATAAACGTAACTGATTAGTAGAGTTACTTGTTTCCGGCCGATGCCCCCGCGATGCCTCGGTAGCTCCGGTATGGCTCCGCAAACCGGGTGGCACTCGCCCTCGAGTCGTACTTCCGCCATCGAATCGCTCGGTGATGCACCGCGGCGAAGAGGATTTAGAGGGAGTCGACGTTCCGGTCGAAGGTCGGTCGGCCCGTCGATGCTGAGCCTTCAGTTGCTGGCCTCGGCCTCCTCGAACAGGTCCCAGACCATGCCGGCTGTCTCTCCCAGTTGGTTCCACTCCTCGTCGGTGAAGGTGACTTTCTCGGTGTTCTCCCATGGTTCCGAGATGACCATTTCGCTCGCGGATGGGAGCGCGTCGGGGTTGTCGACGAGCGCCGGTCCGGCGTTCTCGAGCACGTTTGCGACGCCGTCTTCGGTGAAGTAGCCGAGGCCCTCGTCTTTCATATCGAGCGTGACGGCCTGAGCACAGTTCACCTCGTGCTGGCCCGTGAGTTCCTCTTCCGTCCAGGTCTGGAGGTTCTGGTTGACCTCGTTCTTGAGATAGTCGAGGTACTCCGACTGGTTGAGCAGCCCCCACTTCAGGGCCTTGAAGTAGCCAGTCATGACCTGACCCATGAACTCGGGCGCGTTCTCCTTGTTCTCGTACCAGCTATTGTTCACCCAGATGGGGAAGCCAGGGAAACCGCCGAAGGCCGTCAGCGGGGTGACGCCGAGTTCTGCGTCGACCTCCTCTTGGTAGACGGGCAGGAGGTCGATGGAACCCCAGACCGCGGCGACTTCGCCGTTGGCGAGGCGCGGCGCGGCGACCTCTTCGGTCCCCTCTTGGAGCGTCACTTCGCTCGGGTCGACGCCAACGAGGTTCGGGTACACCTGGATCGTCGCCGCGGCGAACCCGGACGCGGCGAGGATCGTCTTGCCGGCGATGTCGCCCCGGTCCTCCATCATATCCTTGCGCCAGATGAGCGAGAGGAGCGGCCGCCCACGAGCGAGACCGACCATGCTCATGTCCAGCGCTTCGGTGTTATCTGTCTCGGGGTAGACGCTGAGCGCCGTGGTCATCGACGCGATCCCCATCGGTTTGTTACCGGTCCCGATATTCTGGGACTCGGTGTCCGAACCGTTCCCACGGACGCCGTCGATGTTCGGGACGCCGGCGTCCTCCCAGTAACCTCGACCCTCGGCCACGTGCGTGTGACCCCACGACGGCTCTGTCTTCCAAGGTGTCGTGAAGACGGCCTCCGTCTCGTCGATGAAGCCGTTCGCCTCGGTCGATGAGGTCCCACCGTCGCCGGAGGCTTCGCTCGGTGTACTTCCCCCGCTGCTGCCGTCACCACCCCCGCCGTCACCGGAACACCCGGCGAACATCGCCGCGCCTATCGTCGCGGCGGTGCCGTGCAGGAACTTTCGTCGGTCGACTTCGCCTGGTAATACGGCGTCTAGTTCGTCGATAATTCGTTCTTCCGCTGCAGTTGGCTCTCGATCAGGCATGTAGTAGGATGATTCACGCACATTACATAAGTATTGTTGTTAATGAAAAATCGATATTTCACATATGGCCACAGCGCAGGCCTCAACGTCCCATCACGCCCGTAAGCGGGCGGTTCGCAACGTCTTCGGTCCATCGTTGACCGACATTCGAGTCGTGATGGGGCGCTAGCGTTCCGTCCCGAAACTCGCCGATCACAAACAGCGTTGCGCAAGCGTGCCGCTAAACCACGGGATATCGTGTCGGTTCCGGCGGTGAGCGTGTCGATTCGGGAAGGTCTCTTTTAATGTTCGTATATACCAAATGATATTCCGTGAAGAATTGGCAGAAAGAGACTCAGGAGACAGATTATAACAGGAGTACATATATTATTTCCGTGCTACTGATTTAATGTTCGGGAAGTTCGAACGAGCAGCGAGGATAACGCAACCGCCGCGCCCGGTCCTGAGCCCGTCTGGGAGTCAGGCGAGGGACAGTTCGAGTTCGTACTCGTTGACCTGCTCCGTGAGGACATCGGCCAACTGTCGTTCCCGGGTCGAGTCCGAGAAGGAGTGTTTCGGGCCGGTAATGCTGAATCCGCCGATGACGGACCCGGACTGCTCCGTCGCCGCGACGCCGATGGCGTAAAGATCCTTTATGTTCTCTTCATGGTTGACAGCGTAGCCCTGCTCACGTATCTCCTCCAGTTCTGCGAACAGTTCGTCCCGGTCGGTGATGGTGTGATCAGTCTCCTGTGGCATCCCCCAGTTGTCGAGGATCTGTTCGACTCGCATTCGAGGCATGGCCGCCAGCATCGCCTTCCCGATGGCCGTGTTGTGGAGGTAGAGTCTGTTACCGAGTCGCTCGTGTGCCCATCCCATCTTATTGCCCGACGCGGTGTGAATGAAGACGGCTTGGCCGCCCATTTCGACTGCGAAGGTCGTGCGGAAGCCGACTTCGTCGAAGAGGCGTTCGGTGTACTCCCGGGCGAGGACGAGCCCCTCCTTGCGGGTCCGGACCTGGTTGCCCAGGCGGAGTAGTTCCGGGCCGAGGTAGTACACATCGCCACGCTTGACGACGAACTGCTTCGTTTCCAGGGTAGCAAGGTGTCCGTGGACGGTGCTCTTGGGGAGGTCCATCCGCTCGGCGACCGCGCTGACGCCGGCCCCGTCGACTTCCTCGAGGAGCTCCAGTATTTCGATGGACGTTGCTGTGGTTTGCAGCGTTTTCGACTCAGTTTCGCGGTCCATACTCTTCTTACGGGACGTGTTCAATATAAAGTTCGGGATATTCGAACAAAGTACCTGTCACTGCGGTCAATAGGCGGTGATGATTCCGGGCCGCAGACGCACCGATCCCTTCGCCGACTCGGTTACCGTATTACCCAGGAGCAGCGCTCTATACCTCGGCCCACGCATCGCGTTCGGCCGACTCGTACGCCGCGTCGAGGACCCGGAGTAACTGGACCGCGTCGTCGACGGTGGCCGGCACATCTCCAGTCTCGTAGCCCTCAAAAAAGGCCTGGAAGTAGTCGTAGACGAAGTCGCCCCATGCCGGGAACCGGTCGTACGTGAATTCGTACTCGATCGTTCGCGTGGGCGCCGCGGACCATTCGGGGTCCTCGGAGGTCAGTTCGATCGGAATGGTCGGCTCGTGCTGGAGCGCATCGTGATGAACTGGTGTGAGAGCCTGGCCCTCCTTCCCGTACAGACCGAAGTGCGTGTCCTTCCCGCGGTCGCTTAGGTAGTACCCGGAGTGGTACGTACCGAGCGTGCCGCCCTCGGTTTCGAACTGCACGACGCCACCGAGATCGACATCTGCGTGAGGATCGTCCTCCGCCTCGTGGAACTGAGCGTTGACCCGGTCGATGGGATCGTCGAGGATCCACGGCATCATGTCGATCCAGTGGGGACCGACCCACTGGAGCGCCCCGCCGCGACTCGTCTCGCGGTCGTATATGTAGTGTGTCGTGTCGCGGTAGGACAGTTGACTCGCGTTGAATCGACCTTCGACGGTCCAGATGTCGCCGAAAAAGCCGTTCTGGACGCGCTCGCGGAGGTCCATCGCGACCGGATTCTTCCGGTAGTACATCGTCGGTGCGACGGTCACGCCCCGCTCGTTCGCCCGCGTGGCGATAGATTCGAGGTCCGCGGCAGTCCGACCGATCGGCTTTTCGCTGACGACGTGAACGCCCTCGTTGACGGCGCTCGAGACGATGGCCGGCGTCTCGTCACTCCGGTACGTGATCCAGACGACATCGATATCCGCCTCCGCCACCAGGCGATGTGGGTCCTCGTACACTGACGCGCCCGCGACGAGATCCGAGACGTCCTGGCCCTCTGTCGTCACCTCGTCCGGGCGCTCGTCCATCGCAGTGAGGTTCTTGACGTCGACACGACGGCCGGGTTCACAGACGGCAGTCACGTCAAGATCCAGACCGCTCGCGACCGAAAAGTAGGGGTCGCGGTGGTGATGGTCGACGCCAACGTAGCCAATTTTCACAGGCATGTCCGAAAATCGAGCGAGATAGTATAAGAAAGTACGGGTTGCGGACCTCCTGTTCCTGCGCGGAACCCGCTCGAAGCCGGGCCACGGATGACTCGACCGCCCTGTAGACGTGGGTGACCGAAACGCTATTAAGACTTGGAGTACCTGGTTTCGATGACGGAGTACCCTATGCAAGACGTTGGCATCATCATGAACGGCGTCACCGGTCGGATGGGGACGAATCAGCACCTCATTCGGTCGATTCTGGCGCTACGCGAGGAGGGCGGCGTGGAACTGCCCGGCGGTGAGCGGGTCGTCCCCGACCCAATTCTCGTCGGTCGAAACGAACGGAAATTGAAGGCGCTGTGCGAGGAACATGACATCGACCGGCACGCGGTCGATCCCGAACTGGAAACCGTGCTGGACGGCGACGACGAGATTTACTTTGACTCCCAGGTCACGCCGCGTCGGCCTGAGGCCCTCCTGAAGGCTATCGATGCTGGCAAGGACGTCTACTGCGAGAAGCCACTCGCGACGGACCTCGACGAAGCAAAGGAAGTGGCCCAGGCCGCCGAGGAGAGCGACGTGAAGCATGGTATAGTCCAGGACAAGCTCTGGCTCCCCGGGTTGATGAAGCTCCAGCGCCTCATCGATCAGGGCTTCTTTGGCGACCTCCTCTCGGTGCGCGTCGAGTTCGGTTACTGGGTGTTCACAGGCCACGTTCAGCCCGCTCAGCGCCCGTCGTGGAACTACCGCACCGAGGACGGCGGCGGGATCATCGACGACATGTTCTCCCACTGGAGCTACGTACTCGAGAGTCTCTTCGGCGACGTGGAGACGGTCAGCTGTCTCGGGAAGATCCACATCCCCGAGCGTGTCGATGAGAACGGCGAGGCCTACGAGGCTACCGCGGAAGACGCCGCCTACGCGATTATGGAACTCGAAGACGACGTCGTTGCACAGCTCAACTCCTCGTGGACCGTCCGCGTCAACCGGGACGACCTGCTCGAGATTCAGGTTGACGGGACCGAGGGCAGTGCGGTCGCGGGTCTGCGCGAGTGCAAGACCCAGCACCACTCCAACACCCCCAAGCCGGAGTGGAACCCCGACACCCCGAACGAGCACGACTTCTACGACGACTGGGAGGACGTCCCGGACAACCAAGTGTTCGAGAACGCATTCAAACAGCAGTGGACGAAATACATCCGCCACGTAGCCGCGGACGAACCGTTCCCCTGGGACTTCTGTGAGGGCGCGAAAGGCGTCCAATTGACCGAGGCGAGTTACCGATCCTGGGACGAGGGCCGACGCGTCGAGGTCCCCGATCTTGAGCTCTGAGGGCGGCGATCACTCCTGGCGAAGCGTACAGGCGTTGGAGCTGCATGGTGTCGGCCACGTGGAGCACTCGTATTGTTCAGGGTTGACGGTGCCGATAGTGGACAGCACGGCGACCAGACCCCCCGCGGTTCCTCCCGACGGCCAGCGGTATATGAGTGGCCGTCTCGGGATCCGGATCTTCGGTAACAGTTGGAAGAAAGTACTAAAATGTCTCGGGATCTTATCCCATTATGACAGTTTCAGTCATGGACACGGAGTTGAGCGTCTTCGACCTCGAAACGAGGATGCCGTTTCACTTCGGCAACGTCGAAGTCACCGAGATTCCGAAAGTTTTCCTCCGGATAGAGGCTCAGGTCGACGGCGAGACTCGGACCGGGGCCGCGATGGGGGGCCTGATCCCCGGCTGGTTCTACAAGGACCCGGACATGCGCCTCGTCGACGGCCTGACCAACATGATCGAAGTGTTTCGGGCAGGTGTGGACAACGCACGAGCGCTGGAGCCAGCGCCGACCGCCTTCGACTGCTGGTGGTCGCTGTACGAGCGCCAGCGAGAGTGGGCGAGCGGAACGGACCACCCGCCCCTCCTTTGGTCCTACGGTGTCAGCTTCGTCGAGCAAGCTCTGATCGAGGCCGTCTGCCGGCGGAAGGACACCACGTTCGCGGATGCAGTTAGGGAGAACTCACTCGGCATCGACCTGGGGTGCATCTATGAGGAACTCTCCGCGTACGAACCTGCCGACCTCTTGCCGGCGGAACCGCTGACTTCCACCGCGATACGCCACACTGTTGGCCAGGAAGACCCCCTGATCGACAATGACCTGGCTCCCGGATCCCGTCTTGATGACGGCCTCCCGCAGACGCTCGCGGAGTACGTCCGCCGTGACGACGTGAACCACTTCAAAATCAAGCTCTCCGCGGACGTGGAGCGGGACCGCCAGCGTCTCGTGGACATCGTCGAACTGCTGGCCGACCTCGGCGTCACGGACTACCGGTGTACTGTCGACGCCAACGAAGGCTACGAGTCGGTCAGGGAATTCAAACGCCAGTGGACGTCTCATGCTGACGAGCCCGCCCTTGCGGACCTCTTCGAACGACTTACTTACGTCGAACAACCCCTTGCTCGCGATGACGCGTTCACGTCCGCGACGAAGGGCGTCCTTGAGCGGTGGGACGACGCGCCGCCGATCATCATCGACGAGTCGGACGGCCGGGTCGACAGCGCTGGGACGGCCCTCGAGTACGGGTATGCCGGGACGAGTCACAAGAACTGCAAAGGCGTCTTCAAGGGTGTAATCAACGCCTGTCTGATCGCTCATCGCAACCGCACCGACACTGACAAGCAATACGTATTGAGCGCCGAGGATTTGACAACTGTGGGTCCGGTAGAACTCCTGCAGGACCTTGCGGTGACGGCGACCATCGGAGCCGACCACGTCGAACGGAACGGCCACCACTACTTCCGCGGCCTCGACGCGTTCCCCGAATCGGTACAGAACGGGGTCCTTGGGGCCCATAGCGACCTATACCGCCGCCACAAGGATGGATTCCCGACGCTTGATGTGCAGGGCGGTAGACTCGATCTGACCTCTGTCGTCGAGGCGCCGTTCGGCGTCGGGACGACGTTCGATACCAGTGAATTCACCCCGGTCGACGAGTGGCTCGACCAGTTGCACGCCTGAAACATCGATCGGTGTGTTCTCATACCTTACTGTTCCCAATGAATTACTACTTTCTATTACCAATATTTGTTACTAACACTAGCTGCCATTGTTACTAATATGTGCTACTAACACTCGTTAGTAATATACGATAATTATTAGTAGTAGTAACACAGAGGCACAATACATGCTAGCATATACGGTGTATAGCGAGGCTGGCGGCGTAGGCAAAACGACGACCGCGGCAAATCTCGCACATGCCCACGCGGCGAACGGACTCAAGACACTGGTCATCGACCTCGACCCGCAGGAGGCTTCAATCTCCTATGTTTTCGGCGTCGACGACGACCGCGATGACGGTGAAGCTGATAACCTCGTCCGACATATGGTCGGCCGGGCGAAAGGCCCGTTCGAGAATCTCATCCGGGAGGATACGGGCGTCACCAACCTGGATGTCATCCCAGCCCACAACATGCTGTCGGGCTTGGACACGGCGATGCGTCGCGCCAAAGAGACTGAGGAACAGATGAATCCCGATGCTGAGTGGGTCGAAGAAGAACAGCTCTACCAGCTGCTCGGTCGGAATGGCATCCACGAAGAATACGACGCGATAATCTGCGACCCACAGGCATCCGAGGGCCAGGGACTGTACAACGCCGTCATGGTAACACAAACGGTCCTGATACCGGTCGAACTCTCCGGTAAGGGCTCGCTGAGTATCGACGGCCTAGAGCAACTCGTCGACGGCCTGGAGGATAACCTCGACATCGAGGTCGGCGTGCTCGGGGTAGTTCCGGTCGCCTTTGGCGACACCACAGGCCAGCAGCAACATCTCGAAACACTGCAAGATGAGGTCACGTACGACGTTCCGGCGGTGTTCCGCAAACGCGAGTCGTTGATGCAGGAGATGTGGGAGGCACGGGCCACTGCCTATCAGGTTATAGAAGAGGCCTACAAGGACGGTGAGAAGGGTGTCCGCCGTGTTCCTGACCGTGAGCACGAGACGCTGGAAAAGTACGACGAACTCGCAGCGGAGATCGAGGAGGCGTTCGACGCATGAAGTCCGGCGCTGGCTCCCCGTTTGAGGACGACTTCGACGAAGAAGAGGACACTGAGGGATCCGAACCGTCTGAAGTCGAATCCGAAACTGAATCCATCGCGACGGATACGAAGACGGAATTCGACACGAGTTCGGAGACAAGCCAACCCAGCGACTCACTCCCGTACAAGTACCGCCGCGATGGCGTCCAAGACGGCCGCAGTCATGCTAATCTCTTCTTACGGGAGGAAGCCGAAGAGCACGTTGAGGACGTCGTGGATGCGATGGAGGAAACCTTCGAGACTGAGTCGGTCTACAAAATCGACGTACTCGAAGCCATTGTTCTGGCTGCCAACGAAGACTCTCGAACAGTTGCAGACGAGTTGCGGAAAATGGGCTACGGGATGAAATAGCGAACCGATTGTTTCCGAGTGTCTAACCATCTCTAGAGCCCGTTCCTTTTCGAAAGAATACATGACCAGTAGTTGGGACCGGCGCTCTCAATGCATATGCTCTGAGCGACACAGTAGTTACCTCAACGCACTATCACCTGTCAATATCGGGCGTTCTGCATGAACTGGACTGAATTTGTGCCTAACCTGTGGCCGATTTCGGCAATCGACACCGCTCTCAACCAGCTATCTCTTCGAAGAGTGAGTAATTACTTCTAAATCTACTATAGCTGTTTGTGGTGCTGTTATACTCTTAAACCGATGTTTAGAATTTTGTTGTGACAACAAATGGTAATAACAACGGAAAGTTTTCTGAGATATTAGAGCAGGTTCGACTGCGTATTAACAAGCCATGATTATTTCGTTGTAGTGCTAAGTGCCAGCATTTCAAGCCGGCTCGTGTGTCACCTTTGACCTGGACGATTTTGACAGACGAGGGACCCTCTCATCAGCATCCGGTGGTTCGTAAGAATATTTCTCTTGACGTTCAATTCTGGATGGCGGACGAAGCGCAAACCAATACCACCCAGCGTGGAAATTCGATGGTCTACGGAATAGATCCGACTGAAACGGGACGATCGGTGCTTACTGACGGAGCCACCACCACCCGCTCACAATCACGACTGCCGCGAGTACGGCCACACCGACGACGAGGGCAGTGTCGCCGCCCGGACCCGACGGTTCTGCGATGGTTACTGCTACGAGCGACGGTTCCATCCGGATCATGTCACCGTTGGTCGTCTCGGCGGTCGCGTTGAGCGCGACGGCGTGGGTGCTCTCGACTGCGTCCTCCGAGACCGAGAGTTCGAAGCCGAGCGTCGCGGTCTCGCCGGGGTCGAGCGCGCTGACGAACGCGCTGGGGGATTCGCTGGTGAACGGCGGGGCCGTCGCGAGGCTGACTCGCACGTCTTCGAGGCGCGCGTCGCCGACGTTCGTGACGCGGACGCTGAGCCTGTTGCTCGTGTCGATGCCGTAGCTGGCGTTCACCGCCTCGAACGCGAGGCGGTCGGGCTGGGGCACGACATCACCGCGGAATTGGAGCGGCGTGCTCTGTCTGCCGGCACCGCTTGGCCCCTCGTAGCGGACGGTCACGTCGAACGGGCGGGGACCGGCCGCAGCTGTCGGGGCGACTACCGCGTCGAACGAGAACTCAGCCGTGGAGCCAGTCTCGATATCGCCGAGGGCGTACGTCGTCTCCGTGAACCGGACGTTCGGCGATGGAGAGGAGATCACGACCACGGCATTGCGTGCCGGCGTGGAGCCGCGGTTGACGACCGTCCCGCGCACCCGCCCCTCCTCACCGACAGTCAACGAGACGTCGGGGTCGCGGACGGCGAAGTCGGGGTCGGGCGCGACGGCCACCCCGATGCTTGCGGGCCTGGCCGACGCATCGGCACCCCGGTCGGTCCGGTAGTCGACGGCTGCATCAAGCGTGTAGGTCCCGCCCTCCGTGCTGGGCGGCGCGGTCACGTCGAAGGTAAACGTCCGTTCGGCCTCAGACGGCCAGTCCCCGACGAACCGAGTGCTCGCATCCCCTCCGTCAACGGCGAGTGCCCCACCGGCCGACCGGAGGGCGAGCGTGGCCTCGTTCGTCTGCGACCCGTCGTTCCGGAGCGTGACCGCGAGCGTTCCCGACCCGCCGGCCGCTACGTCGCTTTCCACGTCGGTGACGACGAACCGGCGGTCGGTCTGTGGTTCAACGCCGACGACGCTGGACGCGTCGGTCTGCCGGACGCCGCGGTCGTCGTCGAACGCCGTTGTCACCCGAAACGGGTACGTCGCGTTCGTCGCCGTTTCGGTCGCCGCGACCACGTAGGTGAGCGTCTGTCGTTGCCCGGGTGCCCACTCGCCGGCGTACTGGCTCGACGTTCCCGACGACCCGACGCGGACGTCGGGGTCCAGCGGGTCGAGTGAGATGGCCGTCTCGTTCGCCGCCTCGCTGCCGACGTTTTCGAGGGTCACGGAGACCGTGCCGACGCTCGCCGGCCCCACGTCCGCCTCGGTGTCGACGACGGCGAACCGGGCCTGCTCAACGACCCGGACTGTCACGGACAGCGTCCGCTCGACTGTCTCCGATCGGGAGAAGCCCCCGCCTTCGTCGATTTCCGACGTGTGCGTGTACGCCACGCGCAGGGGGAGGCGATAGGTCCCGGGCGAGGCGTCCTCGTCGACCGAGACGGTGAACGGGACGGCCCGCTCGCCGCCGTCGGCAATACTCCCGACGCTCTGTCGGCCGGTGGTGACGGAGAGCGGCGCGTCGCCCGCCCGAAGCCGGGTACTAACGCCGGTCGCCGTGAGAACGCGCCGATTCAGCTCCGGGTTCGTCGTCGACATGGTCTCCAGTTCGCCCGCGTTCGTGAGCGTTACCGCAAGCGTCGCCTCCTCGCCAGCGACGACGCGGTTCTCGGCGAGTGAAGCGGAAAGCTCCGGTTCCCCCCTGACGAACCCCACGACGACGCCGGAGACAAGCAGCGAGCAGATGACCACGACGGTGAGCAGCTTCGTTGCGGTTGCGAGTCGGCTCATGATCTCTCCATTGATCGGTCCGTCTCAGTGGCAATTCCGCCGTCTTGGAGTTTGGTAGGATCGTACATTGGGTATTGGTGGATCGGCGGTCGGTGGCATCGGTCACGCCATCAGATGTCCCGCCGTTGGAACAGGACGACACTCACGCCGACGCAGGCGATGGCTCCCGCGAGCAGAAGCAGCGCGCCGGCCACGTCGTAGGTCCCCTCGCTGAGGATGTCTACAGGACTGAAGTACCGCGTCGGGCTGAGGGCCCCGAGCCATTCGAAGTCGGTGTCGGTGCTTACCGTATCCAACAAGAACAGGCCGAACACCGCACCGATCCCGCCCCGCTGGGCGATGTCGGCGCGGTCCAGGCGGACAGACAGCAGCAGGCCGACACCGGCACACATCAGCAAATACGGGATCGAAAGCAGGTGAAGCGCGAACAGCGACACTGGGTCGATTGTCTCGTCGATAGCGAGGAGACCGACATAGACCACGAACGGCGTCACTAGGTTGACGCCGAGGACGGGGACCAGCAATGAGAGGTACTTCTCGACCACGACCCGCGAGCGCGAGATCGGCGTCGCGAGCAGCATGTCTAGTTGCCCGGTCTCGACATCCCCCGCAACGAGCGCACCCCCGCTGTACGCGACGTACAGCCCGAGCAACAGGAGCCAGAGGAACTGGTACATCTCGATCGAGAGGAACCCCTCGACGGTCGAGAAGTTCGCTGACCCGACGAATCCCTCCTGGAATGCCGGCGGGAGGCTCTCGACGTACTCGTCGAAGTCGACGCTCGACTCGGCGATGGACGGATACAGGAAGACGATGAGCAGCGCGTAGACCGCGAGCAGAACGGTGAGGACGGCCGTCCCTCGCATCCGTCGGCGGCCCTCGTAACGGGTCACTTCGAACATCAGTCCGCTCCATAGAAGTGCATGAACACATCTTCGAGCGGTGGTTCCTCGATTTCGAGATCGACGATGTCGTAGTCAGCAAGCACCGACACGAGGGTGTTGTAATCGCCAGTGAACGTGAACTGGACGCCGTCATCGAACGTCTCTCGGTCGAGGATACCCTCACCGCTTAGCCTGGTGAGGTCGGCATCGGACCGCGTGTGGACCCGGACACGCTTCCCGCCGCGCCGGAGCAATGCATCAATCTCCTCGAGGGTCACGAGTTTTCCCTCGCGGATGATTCCGACCCGGTCACAGACTCGTCGGACCTCGCCGAGGACGTGTGAGGAAAAGAACACCGTCTTGCCCTTCGATCGCTCTCCCCGGATGAACTCGTTGAAAGCCTCCTGTTTCAGCGGGTCCAGCCCGGAAGTCGGTTCGTCCATAATGACCAGTTCCGGGTCGTGCATGAACGCCTGAACGATACCGACCATCTGTTTGTTGCCCCGGGAGTACTCCCGGATCTTCCGGTTGAGTGGCGGGTCGAACAGCTCTAGCAACTCCTCACGCCGCTCGCCGCCTTTGAGCGACGATTGGTAGTCAAGGTACTCGCGGCCCGTGACCTGTTCGTCAAGACCTGGATCGCCTGGCAGATACCCGATTTCAGCCTTCGCTTCGAGGAGTTCGTCTTCGTCGCGAACGTCGTGGCCGAGCACCGTCGCGGTTCCCTCGGTCGGCGACTGGAAGCCGAGCAAACTGCGAATCGTCGTCGTCTTTCCCGCGCCGTTCGGCCCGAGGTAGCCGAAAATCTCGCCCTCTTGAACGGTGAACGTCAGGTCATCGTTGGCCCGAACGTCGCCGTAGTGTTTGCTCAGCCCCGATACCTCAATCGCCGCCATGGGCGCAAATGACGGCAAGAGAATATAATATTTTGTACGAGTGGGGTATTTTTACAGTTGTAGGTGGCCGATTGCTCCGCCTGCCTGTGAAGTTGTGAACGCCATTATCAGACCTGGTTGAGTGAGTACTCCGGTGTTTTTGAGCTGTGCCACGTTTCATTGGAAGCGTACCTGTCAAACATCTCTGTATTGATGGTTTCGTATAGGATGTTCTTCGGAATACGGTATTGAGAGAGGTTAGGCCATCAAATGCGAGTCAATATGGGAGAACAGAGAATCCCTTGCTCGTACTGCTGCGGTTTCACGATTGGTTGTAAGACGAGTGTACATAGTCCCTTTGATCACCGCCAGAATGTGCTCGGCCTCTTGCACCGGGTCAACATCCCGAAACACATTTGTGCGGACACCACGGCGGACGGTCTTTTCGATGATTGTTGCGAGTCGGTTGTCGATTTCGGTGAACTGCTCGCGGAACGCCTCCTGTTCCAGCGCTTGCGGAGAAATCGTGACTAATACGCAGTGAAGCTGGCGTTTCTCCTTTTTTAGCTGGCTCGGTAAGAGTGTCGTTATGATGTGGTCAAGATCTTCTTTCGGATGGTCGCCGATGGTCGTATTGATTGTCGATTCGAATCGATCGATAGAAAACTTGAGAAACTCAATTAGTAGAGCGTCTTTTGAATCGTAGTAGTGATATATCGTCGATTTAGCTTTGTCGAGTTCGTCCGAGATGAGCGATATCGAGAGTTTAGCGTAGCCACTCTTAACTAGTGCTTGGTGCGTTGCATACATGATTTCTTTCTCGGTGGCACCCAGTGTGTCACTATTATCAGTCACTTGGACAGTCCCTCCCTCGTTGGTGGCTACGGTACCACCGCAGCCCGGTCTCCCCGAACCGCACACCTTTCGGGCCAGAACTGGACCATCCGATTTGGTCGTAACAGGCCACGAGTATGGGCAGAAGGAAGCCCATTAGTTCGGACTCCATGTTGAGCGCGACGGAAGCAGTGTTTCGATCGTGTCCCGACTATTGTCCCAGATGACAATCGATGTCGGGAGGACCAGTATGGACGCGATGAACGAATAAAGGACGCTGAGAGCGATCAGCAATCCAAACTGGCCAAGGATCGGAACAACCGCGAGGATAAGCACTCCGGTACCGGACGTTGTGGTGACCATGCTGCCCGCCAGTGCGCCACCTGTTCCACGGACGCTAATGTCGAGTGCTTCCAGCAACCCGGTGTCGCCGCGGTACTCCTCGGAGAACCGATGCACGAGGTGTGCGGAGTAATCGATACCAAGCCCGATTCCGATCGATAATGTCGTTCCGGTGAGGACGTTGAAGGGAATATCCAGATACCGCATTGTCGTTGCCAAGGCGGCAATAGTGAGCAGTATCGGCACGAGATTCGCAACCCCCAATCCGGGACGACGTTCAAGTAGCCAGTAGGCGAAGAGCAGGAACGCTGCAGACGCGAGAATGGCGAGAGCCAGGCTGATGTACGCCGATTCTGCGATTACATCTGAGACGGCTTTTAATACCACAACACTGCCAGTTGCGGTCGCCTCCATCCGGAATTCGTCCGCAACGGCTCTCGTATCGTCCGTCACTTCTTGTTGACTCGCATCAGACTCGACGGAGTAGACGATACGCGTTCGCGCGTAATCGTCAGTCATGTACGATTCCGCGCGGTCGCCGTACGGCGAATCATACAGCGCGTTGTAGATGGTCGGGAGATTCTGGTCAGGCACGCCGTTACCGTTCTGGTCGTTCTGTGCGACGAGTTGACGGAACTCCGGCGAAGCACGCTCGTACCGATTAATCACGGTAAGGATGCTTGTCGTATCTGCACTCCCGCCAGCTGTAACAAAGGAGTCGGGTGGATCCTGATTCGCCCGGTGGATCTCCTCTAGCGCTGTTCCGTCCTGTAGCGACCCTTCAACGTATATCGTTACTGTGTCACTCTCACCGCTCTCGAAGGTGTCTTCAAGGTAATTTATCTGTTTCGTGACGGTGTACTCGCTCGGAGCCACAGCTTCCGGCAGAACCTCAACGTATCCGGGGTTCTCCTCCGGTGGGAGGAAGTCTTCAGTGGTGAACCGGGTATCAATCCCAGTTCCATACGCCCCCATGGCTGCCGTAGACACCAGTACGAGGGCAAAGAATACGTACGGGGCTCGACGGGCGATCGTGACACCGACAGTGAGCGACTTTCCGACTGCGGAGTCCTCAGAACCGATCGGAGCGATACTGAATTCCGGGAGGTCGTATCGCACACGCTGCCGGTCCATGAAGTGCTTGAACGACGGGAGGAAGATACCGAAGATGAGGAACGTGAATATGATTCCGACGCTGGCCACGAACCCGAGGTCGCGGATCGGGCCGAGCTGGCTGGTCCCGTTTGCGGCGAATCCAAGCACTGTCGTTCCTGTCACAATAAAGAACGCTGGGAGCAACTGATCGGTTGCGGTCCGCATCGCGGGTGTTGGTTCGATGTCCTCGATCCGTTCTTCGCGGTATCGGTTCACAGCGTGAATCCCGAAGTCGATCCCGATAGCAAGAAGCAACGGCGGGACTGTGATCAACATCTGCGTGAAGGGGATACCGGCCCATCCCATGAATCCGAAGGTCCAGATAATCGCCATCGCAAGGGAGACGAGGCCAATTAACAAATCAAACGGGTCCCGGTATGCGATAATGAGGAAGAACAGTATCAGGACAACGGCTGCTGGGACGACGAGTCCCAACGAGTCGGAGATGACACTGCTCAACTCCGCAGAGATGAGTCCACTGCCGAAGACAGAGATATCACCGTCAACCGAGCTGACAATGAACTCCGCTTCCTGTTGAATGGGCGTCAGTGGTGATGACCCCTCTGTCCCAGCACTGCTTGAGACACCTGAAACCTCGTGTGTGACAGTCGTCAGTGTTGCAGATGCCGACGGCTCCTCTCGGTTTAGATCGTTGCTGAGTAGCCCTGCAACTGCTGGCTGGCGCTCAAGTGTGGTTCGGGTGGCGGACTTAATCTCTGTCTGTGAGGCTGCTTCTACGGTATCGATCTGCTCTGGGAGTGTGTCTGCGTTCGGGTCCAGCGTCTGGGCGACTGCCTGTGCGACGCTTGTCGTCCCGACAACGTCCTGAGATTCACGCTGCGTAAGCCGGTTCTGTGCTTTCAGCATGTTGAGGATAGCCGGCTTCGACAGGACGTTCTGGTCCTTTTGAATAAGCGTTGTAGAGCCAGTCCCCTCACCGAACGGTTCGCGCTCGAAGTTGTCGTTGACCTCGTCGAACGCTTCCTGTGCGGGAACGCCGTCAGTGAACTGTGATGTCCCTGAGTCGGTCGCAGTCATGCCGAAACCCGCTGACAGAATCAGCGTTGTGACAATGAACACAGCGATGACTGTCTTGTCACGGTTGACAATCCAATCGTCCAGTACGTCGATGTATTTCTGATAATCTAGCATTGTGACATAGATGTTAGCCTCGGACGGTCACTGACGGCTGTACCAGACGACGCCGCCAACGACTGCAAGGAGTCCAATGCCACCGATCAGCCACAGTGGTGTCCCCCCGTTTCCGGACTGGTCCGTGACATCTATCGGGAGACTGTAGGTGTCAGAAACCCGTTTTTCTCCATCAGGCGTCTCGTACTGGAAGTCCAGGTTGAGCGGATAGGTCTTATCCAGCGCGTCGCTCCCCGCCGAAAGCTGGACGGAGACCGTTTCTGACTCTCCGGGTGCCAGTTCAGCGATGAACGTTTCGTCGTCACTGCTGCTGAGCGGATCATTGACGAACGCCTTCCCCTCGATGCTTGTCAGCGTCTTGTCCTTTGTGTTGGTTATCGTAAACGTGATTGACCGGTCTTGCCCCACACCAAGCGTCGAATTCTGTATTTCGATGTCAAATTCGTCCTGACTACCAGCCACCTCTGAACGGACCTCAAGCGTGTCTGCTTCAACCCTGTCGCCGTTATCATCGCGGTAGCTCACGCCGAAGTCAAACTGCCGAGCACCTGCCTCTGCACTGTTGGATACATCAACGCCAAAGCTGAAGTTAGCTGATTCGCCCGCATCGAGATCTCCAACAGCGTACTGTGACTCTTTTGGCGACAGTGTCGACTGCTGACTTTCCCATGCGACGACGACGTTCTCGACGTCACGAGTTCCAGTGTTTGTGAGGGTTGCACTCAGCGATCCGTCTTCCCCGGCCTGAAGCGACGCTTCGATGTTGGACACGCCGAAATTCTGCTCAGGTGCGGGGCTGAAGCTTAACGGCACATCGTCGTATGTGCTGGTATCGCCTTCTTGATCGTCATACTGCACGTTGGCCGACAGCGCGTAGCTTCGGTCCTCGGCATCGGGGCTCGCCGTTGTGTCGACGCGGACAGTCCGGACTTCTCCCGGTTCCCATGCCCCCACGTAGGCGGTTGTGGACGAACTCTTTCCAAACGTTATGTCGGCGTTCTGTGAAACAAACGTGACAGATGCGTCGTCAACAGTCAACGGGCCCGTGTTGCGGAGTTGCACCTCATACGTGCCTGTGTTACTGACCGCGACAGAACTACTTGAATTGACAACCGAGAACCTCTGTTCTGGGTCAGGTGCGACTGCGACGGATTGTGCTACAGATTGTGTTCGGAGACCCTCTTCGTTATCAAATGCGACCGAGAGCTCAAATCCGTACGGCTCCGGCTCCGCAGCTTCGGCAGAACTCACACGGTAGTTGAACGTCCGGACTTCTCCCGGATCCCACTTATCAACGAATCGTGAAGTGGCAGCGCCGCCGCTCACTGTGAGGTCCTGATTCTGTGATTCCAGCGTTACCGCAGCGTTCCGTGCGGAGCTATCCCCCGTATTTTCGACGCTAACTGCCACCGTGCCCGTAGAGCCGACGCGTGCATTCGAATCAATGTCGGTCACATTAAACGTGGCATCATCGGTGACGTCAATCTCGATATCGACAGTTCGAGTTATTTTGTCTTCGTCTCGTGCCCCTGTTCCCTCAGAAATGTAGCTTGTATGCTTGTAATTGAGCCTCAGTTGTGCCTCATACGTTCCGGAACTGGCGTCTTCATCCACGCTGATATCGAACGGCACTGTCGCCTTCGGCCCCGCTTGTAGCGTGCCGAGGCTTCGTTTCGAGTTCTTGACCGAGATAGGCGCGTCACCAGATCCGAGTGACACAGTAAGGCCCTTTGCCGTGGTTACCTCATTGTTCAACGCCGGATTTCGGGCGGAGCCGCTATCGAGTTCCCCGCTGTTGACCAGTGAAATTTCTATGGTCTTTTGTTCACCCGGAGCGACAGTGTCGTCTTCAAGCGTTGCCCCGATATCGGGGCTTCCAAGGACCGCAGCGGTTGCCGTTCCGCTGGTGACGGTAATCCCGACTACAGCCAGAAGTAGCAGTTTATACTTTGTAGAGGCCATGTTACTTGAGGTTTCGTTCAAACCGCGTCTCGTTTCTAGCGACACTCCGTCTCGGAATTCTTCGTTTGTGAGTAGCCATTTCCTGATATTGACTAAACGTTCAATCACATATATTGCTTTCGTATCTTTCGGGGCCAGACGAAAACAGGTACCCAGTCAAAGCCACCACTACCTCGCTATCTATCGCCTTCAACACAGTTTCTACAGGTCTTATGGGACATTAGGGGGTTCGAGGCAGCAGAGGAATGTATCTATGAATAGAGCGAACCAGAGGACAATCTAGTGTGCTCCGCTGAGACAGCGGACGACAATACGCTTAAGTTTATTGAATGTTTATTCAAAAGTATAGTTATCTGCAACTGTACCCGCTATCCAGTTCAATGATAGAAAATACAACCCAGATTGGTCTTGTGCTCTACAGAGAGAGTAGTGAAACCGTGAGCCATTTGAACCATACCAGACAAGCAGGAAACGGTCGACCTAAAGATGACTAACGAGATATCCTTTTTCCAGAACCCAGATGGAACCCGCGAGGAGATTCTTGAAGCTACATTCTATGCATTACGTCAATACGGGTACGCGGATCTGACTATCTCAAAGATAGGTGACGAATTCGGGAAGAGTCAGTCGCTCATATATCATCATTACGATAATAAGGACGAGCTGTTGGTAGATCTTCTGGATTATATGCTGGAGCAGGTCGAAAATCAGGTCCCACTTCCCAACCAGTCCCCTGAGGAGTATATCGAGATAATCGTCGATGAAATATTTGGCACCAGCAGCAACAGTGATATCGAGTTTTCGCAGGCCGTAATTGAACTGCGAGCGCAAGCAGCGCATGACGACGATTACAGCCGTCTCTTTCGAAGGAGTGATGATTTCATTCGAAAACAAATCGCGCGTGTCATCCAAGCCGGTGTTGATACAGGCGCATTTGATGTCGAAGACCCATCACAGACAGCCGCGCTGTTCCATACAGTTTTAGTCGGGATTCAGGCGGAACGGATGACCAGTGATGAGGAAACTATCGATGACGTGAGAGCCGAGTTTCAGCGGTATGTCGAGGACTGTCTGCTCTCCGAATAGCCTCTCAAACTCACGTCCAGCCGACCGATTAAGGCCCCCTGCCAGCCGTCATGCCGCCACTGGGCATTGGCTGGCAGTTCCCTTTGGGTTTCTGAATTGACTTGACCGAACCCAATGAGTGAAACCCCATTGACCCGGCTTCAATACGTTGCGGATATCCGAATCCCGCGAGGATGTAGTATGTAACCGGCTTATATGAGCTGCTCTGAAAAATTTCATACACCAACACCTCCTCACTATCGATAGTATCCTAGCTGACCGGTGTGATGTCTGGGTTTTCCTCCGGCTGATCGGAAAATCTACTGAGGTCAACCTCGTCACGGTCCATCCTTGTTGCATCGTCTCTTGGAGGGACTGTCCCTCGGCGACGGTATACGTTTTGTTGAGGGTGACTCCCTAAGAATCCCGCTGAAATTCCTGGATCGTGAATGTGCTGATGGATCGGGAATTCGATAGCCAGCAATCCTGGAGATATTGAGTCAGCGCGGGCTCTCCTAAGTCGTGCCGAAACAGATCTAGACGAGTGAGAAAGCTCAGGTTATGCGATTGCTCCAGCGGGGTCAAGACCGATACGAGACTGGTAGGAAACTCCATCTTGGGAAGAACGAGTGGCACGAGACGACGCTGATCTACCGTCGGCAAGAAGACTCTGAGCACGACGACCACCGGCAATACTCGGTATTCATGACAAACACCAGCAGCGCCTATCTTACCGAGTATGGGTATCGCTGGGAGATCGAGAGTGGCTACAGGTCGATTAAGCGATTCATGGCCGCCACGACATCAAAGGATTTTGACCTCCGATTCTTCTACTTCGCATTCGTGTGTCTGTTGTACTCGATTTGGCGAGCAGTCGATTTACTGGTACAGGTCGAATTGACTGGTGAATACGCCGTAGTTGAGACTGGTCGTCTCCATGCATAAGATTGGATTCGACGGTTGAACGCCAATCGTTTTCCCCGCTACCCTTCGATTGAGTTGTATCGATCGCCGAGCACGTCGCTCCGGTTGTGTATACAGATACAACGTATGCCACTCGCTCAACTCCTCGAACAATACGTTAGTCTGGGTATCTTCGTCCTCGCGGCAGGCCTGAGTGTACTCAGCTTCCTCGCATGGCGGCGGGAACGTGATCGTCGTATGTGGATCGTTACGCTCGGGTACGCGATGTTCGCCGTCTACGGACTTATCGTGTTTCTCGAGTACCCGCTGCTCCCGTACTTCCCGTACGCGACGCTGGAATTACTCGAACATGGGAGTGCCATCCTGATCCTCGGTGGCCTCCTGGCGTTTTTCGTCGCCTTGACGCGGGACTGAGCAATGTCGGACCCGGATCTCGAATTGGCCTCTCGGCGGGAAATCTACCAGCGGATAGCCGACACACCAGGCGTTCACTTTCGCGCACTCCTCGACGATCTTGAGTACGCACAAGGGACACTCCAGTACCAGCTCAGGTGGCTCGCCGATGAGGACCTGATCGACGTCTCGGACGACGGCAAGTACACGCGGTACTATCCGGCTGCCGAGTTCGACGAAGCCGATCGAATAGTGATGAACGCGCTACGCCGGGAATACAGTCGCCGCATCCTCGCACATCTTCTCACTGACAGCCCGCTTTCGACGACTGAACTGAGCGAACGCCTCGACAAGGCGCAATCGACCGTCTCGTGGCATCTGTCGAAGCTCGCCGAGGCTGACCTCGTCACGAAAGAACGCGACGGCCGAAGTGTGGTCTACGAGGTCAGCGATCCTGACCAAGTCAGATACCTCTATACGGTTCACCAGCGCTCGTTCACTGACAAAGTCGTCGACCGGATTCTGGGGCTCTGGGACAGCTACTAACTCGGGGTCGAGTTTGACGGAATCCCTCGAAGAACTAACAGACGCAACAGCAGCACGTACACGAGAAACGCCACTGAGGGTCCCAGCAGAGGACGGATGAGTCCCGTCAGATCAGTCCCGATTGCGGCCGCGTGAATTGTCCCGAAGGCGAACCCAGCATACGCGAACGAGTGGACGACGCGTGGGCCCCAAGGGCGCTGGAAGCGTTTTGCGTCAGTAAAGCCAAGCACCGCGACGACAAGCATAAGCAGTGCCCCTGCACCTACGGCGATGGCGCCGAGAAAGTACGGAATCGAGTATGCCGGCGCTGGAACCTGTCCGGTGACGACGAACCACGCATCAAGGACACCAAGTCCCGCGTGTAGCAACGTAACGATTATCGCGAACACGGATAATTCGATATGGATTCGTTGAGCGGCCTCGTGGAGCATTCCAAACGAATCCGTGTTGTAAAGGATTCCCGTGAGAACTGCCAGATACAACGCCGGGTACGTCACGAGTGCGGCACCTCGGTCGAGGAGCCAGACGAGTTGTGACATTACGATGCCCCTGTCGTTTCGACGACATCGGGACAGCCGTCCGTGTCCTGGAACCCATTTTTTGTTTCCGGTCGTGTCGGACACTTGTCAGCGGAGTCATTGATGCCATCTCCATCGTAATCGGCTGGGGCCTGTCGCGTCGAAACGGTCTGATCGACGAGGTCGCTTTGTTTTTGTTCGGTCGCTTGGGCGGCACGCACGTCTCCAATCTGCCAAAGAGCAGGGACAACCACCACTAATACGACCATCGCCACGACGGTGATTCGTTGCTTATGTGTCCAGGACATGTGTCTCAAAGCCATCTGTCGTATGAAAGACGCCATCGTGGATGATGAGCGCCTCTATACCCACCCATTCCGATGCTAATTCGCGTGCCTTGGCAAGTGGGAGTGCCGCGAGGGTCGTCGCCAGGGCGTCGGCTTCCATACAGTCTCGGCGTGCCACGACAGTGACCAATTCATGACGAGAGCCGAGGGATTCAGTGGTTGGATCGTAGACGTGGTCAGTCCCGTTTCGCGATCGTCGGTAGCCGCCGGACGTTGCGACGTACCAGTCCGTGTCTAGAATCTTCAGCGGTGTGTCGTCGCCGTACGGACTCTCGATGGCAACCGGGCCTGTCGGTGGAGACATATCCCCGCCACCACTAACGAACCCACGTCGACCAACACCGCCGAGTGCCTCGCTTGGCCGGTCAACGATGTACCCTTTGGCGAGGCCATTGAGATCGAGTTTGATGTCGGTAGTGACGTGGGACCCGCTGGTCCGGACAGTCCCGGTATCGAATCCGTCTGGTGGTGTTTCGCTGTCACCACGCAGGAATGTTTTGAGTTCGTGTTCGAGGCGGCCTTGATAAATATCGAACACCCCGTCGGTCCGGTCGTTGTATTCGAGCCCACGCCGGACGATACGCGCGATGTGTTCGTTCGCGATTTCCCCTTCACGGTTGAGTTGGCTGACGGCACTCACCTCATCGAAGGCGTTCAGCTGTGCTTCGAGTGATTCAGCCGTTTCTTGGGCCGCGGTTGCCGCAGTCTCGGCCCGAATGCCTGTCGCCTGAATCCGAAACGTCGTGTCACAACAGCTGAACGCGCGGTGGGTGTCACCGAACCGTTCGCACACCGATGCGAGCGATCCCGTCATCTCGGTCACTCGTCCTCTTCGTGTTCGTCGTGTTCCTCTTCGTATTCCTCCTCCTCTTCGTGGTCGTCGTTTTCTTCGTACTCCTCGTGTTCCTTGTCTTCGTAGCTGGACTGGGTCTGGACTGCTGGCGTGAAGTCCTGATTCGGCGTCGGCGCATCCGCAGCGACCTGTTGCGATGCGTCCGACGCCGTCGAATCGGGTGAGTCAGTTTGGTCGCCAGCCTGCGCGAGGCCGCCACCGGGCAGAGTAAGGGCCCCGGCGACACCAGCTGTAAGGAGCGCACCTACGAGCGTGAAGGCGACGAGTTTGTTTTTCGGGACGGGAACGCGCATGGTTAGCTGTCCCTCGGTTTAGAACCGCTAGCTTTGACGTGTCGGTCGTTGCGTTTTGCCATTGCAAATAGAGGGTTGAGACAGCCTTAGTAAGTCGTTCGCGTCCAACCCTCGAATCTTCGTACAGTTATCGAATCGGTTCAGAGCGCGAGGTGGGTTCTGAGTATGTATGTGACTTCGTTATCGAACATATAGCACTACTGGCGATTTACCGCATTGTCTTTCGACGAATCGCCCGAAAACACGCATTACAGTCCCGCTAAGCCTCTTATAGCCTCAGATAATATGCGATCATTTCATACAGCGATATACACTTTAAAGCAATATTTGCCGTGCAGCCGTAGAGCGATAAGTCTGGCGTGGGTCTGCTGTGGCAACAGAATTATCAGGTTTCAATGTGTTTGCCTCAGTATGCCGAAATCGGCTGATTCAGATTCGGAACCCGGAAAGCACGACGCCTCCCCCGGGATTGAGCGGACGAAGCCGTGGCACTCCGCCGACGACGTGCCCTGGACGCTACTCACCGAGGCCCAGCTCGCCGACGCCTACGGGGCCGTCGTCGTCCCGGCGCTTCGCCGCGACGGCTACGACCCTGAAACCGACCGCCCATCCTACGAGTGGCTCTCGAAGAACGGCTTTCGCGGGCTTACGTACGCGCTGAAAGAGTACCACGACACGACGTTCGCCGAGTTCTGGGAGAACACACTCGAGTACGACACCGAGTCCAGCGGCTACGACTGGGATATCGAACACGACGGCACTCGTGAGTCCTTTCAGGAGTATCTTGACGCGAAGCAATCGGCCGCAGACGACTGGACGGACAGCACCCGGAAGACTATCCGGTATCGGCTCGCTCGCTACGCCCGCTCCTATCGAGAACGCCACGGCACCGACGATCTCCTCTCGCCCGTCGACGCTGACAGCGACATCACCGAGACCGAAGCCGTCGACCGCTGCCGGGAGACCTTCGCCTACATGTCCGGAGAGTTCGCTGAGTCGACCATCGCGCGCGTCCACGATGCAATCCGAACGTGGTATGGGTGGCTCGTTGAGCGCCGTGTGGCGACTGTTAACCCCACCAACGGCGCGGAGGATTGGTTCTCGTGGACTCGCTCCTCGGACACGGATCCGGTCGCCCTCGATCCCGAGCACGTCCGGGCAATGTTCGACGCCGCCATCACCAGCCGCGACCGGATGCTCGTCGTCGCACTCGCCGGGTGGGGCCTCCGGGCCGGCGAGGTCGCGGCGCTGCACCAGGACCAGCTCCATTTCGATGCCGACGACCCGTATATCCAGTTCGACGAGCGAAAGAACGGGCCAGGCACCGTCGCCATCGTCTTCGGCGAGGACGTGGCCCGCCGGCACATCTCCCGCGTTGATGGCTATCTGTTCCCCTCGGAGCGCTCGAAAACCGGTCACGTCGACGGGACGACAATCGCGGGTTGGTTCCACGACCTCGCCGATACGGCCGGGGTTCCCGAGGAGATCGACGGCGTCGCCCGGAAGCCACACATGGGTCGGCGCTTCTGGTACGACGCCTACTCACAGACCACGGAGGACTTGCTGAAACACGTCCAAGATATCGCCGATGAACAGGGCAGTGCGAGCGCGAAAGTGGTCTTCGAGGACTATCTGACCGACGAGCGAAAGCGAGAACTCCGGCGAGAGTTCATGCGAGAGAAGCTGAGTACGGCATTTGGCACTAATCGCTGAAACCCATCAGACTTCGGCGAGGCGATCGTAGACTTCTCTGTGTTCCACAATAGCCCGCTTTACAATGAGGTGGCGGACGCGTTGCCGAAGCGTCTCACTCTCCCGGACCTGCTGAATGAAAGTCTTGCTGGATTCGAGGCTTGCATTAATTCTTCAAGCGATAGCTCCTCTGGTGGAATTTCGAGGCCATCGGTACTCATGATGAATCTACAGGCTGGGCAGGCCGAGTGCCTCGGGGTTTGACTCCGAGGCGGTTCACATACCTTTGTGAGAGATGTAAATCAGAAAGTGAAACGGGTATATATAGAAGAGGGCTCTGTTTTGCCTCTCTGGCTTACTCTGGTGCAACGACGTCTCCACACGTTGAACACTCCGCCCAGCTGCCTTCTGGGGCATCATCGCGCTCGGATTCAACCAGAATCCACGGGGTCGCGATGCGCTCGTCGCAGTTCGGGCAGCAACCGAGACCTTGCGTGTCATCGGACATCGACAGGGGATAGAAAGAGTGTACGACAGTGTTCCTCCAGTTCAAAATTCGATCGGCGTCGAGAATAAGTGTCTGCAGGGGTCAGAGCGAATACATTTAGTACTGTTATCGATGAACTCACGGCACCTACCCCGTGACCCTCATCTCGGTGTGAATGTGAGTGATGTCCCAGAAGTTAGATTGTTGATACGGAACTTACGATTCGCTCCTGCCCCGAACGTACACCCTGCAGAACATTCGATACCGACATCTCTGGTGAGGAAACGACCTGTGGTGTCACCGCTTGTTCCGCCACCGTGTCCACTATCTTGTATTCTCAGACCGTCACTTGAGGTTTTTTGCGATGACTGGACCGGCGTTGCATGTGAATTCGAGACTGCCCCTGCATCCTGCATCGCCTCAGAGCTACTGGGGAACGGACTATCTTCAGGGGGTTTGACCTGTATGAGCTGGTCGAAAAATGTCCCGATCTCGATAGTGTAACTATTGGGGGGCGTAATCTCTAATATCCAGTCATAGCGGCCAGGTTCCACACCCGAGTCAGCGAAATTAAATTCAAACACACCTTCGTCAGGTCGTACCTCCGGGGTGACTTTGGATTCGCCACTTGGATACGACAGTCTGAGTGTCCGTTCCCAATCAGCCGAAATTGATGGATGATGGGTAATAAATGCCGCCTCCGTGGACTGTGCAAAGACGTACTGATAGCCATAAATGAGGAGTTTTTCTCCACTTGACGCGATGACTGACCCGTCCTCTAGAACCTCAAATGAATACCTTGCACAGGCCTGATGAGACATAATGGAAGTATTACCTTCCCATGTGCCGTTGATTTCTACTCGATCCCCGTTCGCTCTTGCATGCAGGGTTTCCGAATCCCGAAGATTTCCGTCGTCGAAATGGTCTAAATAGAACTTGTTTATTTCGTGGGAACCGCTGCTTGCGGCTGAAGTGCCAACGGCGTTTCCATCAACAGGTTGTGACTCTGTGTTGGAGTCGGCGCTTGGGCTCGGCGTCTCCGTTTCTTCGCCACCGGTGCCGCCTTGTAGTCGAAGACAGCCTGAGGTGTGTCCGATACCAACAGCCCCACCGATTTTAAGCAAGTCACGGCGAGATAGACCTGACATATACTACGTGCAAATTACTAATAGTTATTAAGTATTTGGTTATATTATAAGTGTAAAATGTAGGCAATCATAGCTACACCACTAAAGATGCTAACTATATATAGAATACGGCTATTAATACGCCGTATCAGTGAAAGAAGTGGAACGAGATGCACATTCCTTACTGGTGCGGTAGGGTCGGGTATACTCGGATTGAGTGGGTGCCGCCGAATGATTGGTGGTGGAGCTGAATCGAACGAGCTAAAAGAAGCGTCGTTTCGATTCGAACACAATGGTGAGCGATTGAGTATTGTCTATGAGAGTGTCGGGTCACTGGTCGCACGACAACTTTGGGTTCGTAATCGTAGCGGAACTAGATAGCACACTACCTCACTGCTTGGAGTTCAAGTGTTTTGTATCCTGAGTTGATGACGACTCCAGAGGTCGTCGCAGCGATGAACGTGAGATCAGCCGACATTGAAAACGCTGTTTCGCCTGATGTCGGGACAAGGCCGTACAGTTCCTCAACAGCAGTACCATACCACAGGAGGCCGCCTTGGTACACCAGCAGCTCCGGGGTAAAGCCACTATCATTCTCCAATGTACGTGACCAGCGCTGTTGCCCGTCTTTGATATTAGCACAAAGGAGGCCATCTGTTGTCGGGACGACGACGTTTTTTCCCACGATCACTGGTCGTCCAGCGACTTCGCTTCCGACACTCCACTCGTACTCTAATGTCTCTGGGTTGAGGCGACGCAATTTCTGATCCACATCGGCGATCAGATCGCCTTGGTAAGTCACTGGGTATCCGACGTTCAGCGGTGCTCGGTACTGGATAGTTCCATCTGTCACCGCAAAGCCGGCGAAAAAGTTCTCAAAACCAATATGGAGTGTATTATTTAATCGGCTTACTCCGCTTGGGAACGCGCTGTTTCCGACCGTATTCGTCCATTTTTGATTGAGACTTCTTGGATCTAATACAATGATCCGATTCGCGTATTCTTCATACTCAGTTGACTCTTCAACTGTGCTGCACACGAGCAGGTCTCCGACCGTGGTGAGTCTCGATATATTTCCCTGAATCTCGGTCTCTGCCTGTCGCTCTCTATTCTCCACGTCGAACCGGTAAATCGTCGAGACGGTGTCGTCGGCTGCCTGGCTGCCGACGTAGCAGTCCGAATCGGTCAATTCGACGACCGAACTGTTGACCGGTGCTTCAAGCGTAGCTGAAGGGGTCGCCGAGCCAAAATCTCGGAGTTGAATCTCGTCGAGCGTGGCGACCAGATACGATGTTCCAGCAGCCGATAGTGCGCTAATATCCATCGAAAGCGTTTGCACTGTCTCAACCGATGCGGCTGTCGACGCATAGTCCGACGGTGTGTTGGTCGTTCTTTGTGTGCCTTGAGAATCAGCCGTCGTGGCTGACCCTGCCTGTGTCGCCGTTTCAGACTCATCAGCGTCTTGGAAACTCAGGCAACCACCGGTTCCGGACGCTGCCAGTACTGTGAGTAACTCCCGTCGTTTCATGTGTTTGTCTCCAGTGAGAACGCCACGACCTGGTTTTCCATTACGATCGCCAGCGTGTTTCCTAACGCGAGGGCGTCGTGTGTTGACGCAGCGAAGCGAGTTTGGACCTGCTTTTCTCCTGTTTCAATATCGAACCCGTACAACTCTCGATTGCGCTCTTCGTCGGGCAATTCGGTCGGCGTAACCCATACATAATCGCCGACGATAGCTGGCGATGATTTCATTGGTCGGTCGGTGGTCGTCTGCCATACCGTATCACCTGTATCAAGGTCGACTGCGTGTACCTGTGAGTAGGACGCAAAATACGCACGATTGCGAGAGAAGGTTGGTGCCGCAGTGTAGACATACATGGAGTCGTTCTGTTCCTCGAGTACATGCCGCCAGGCCACCGAGCCGTCAGGGCCGATTTTCACCAGCTCTACGCCAGCCCCACTAGCAACTGGTGCGTACAGGCTCTCGTCGTACTGCTGGAGCGGTGCGGTCACATAGCCGTCAACGGTCCAAGTAACAGTTCCCGTGGCCGGATTCCGGGCTTCGATTCGATTCTGATCTCCAGTACCGAATCCGACGATAGCCTGCCCATTAAATGCAATACCGCCCGTGTACGATCTGTCCGTTTCGGAAACCGACCAAACCTGACTGAAATCACGTTTCGATAATCCGATGACTTTGTTTGTTGTGCCATCATTTGAGTTGTGGTCGGTTCCAACCACGACATAATCGTCCGTAACGGCAGGTGGCCCGCCGGCAGGACCGATATCCGCTGTCCCGGCGATTTCTCCGGTTTCAGTGCTCGCCTTGTACAGCCCAGGCTCTAAAAACGACGTATAGTAGAGTGTATCGCTGTCAACTGTTCCAAGCAGTGAGATGCGGTCTTGCTTCGTCCGCCAGCGCTCTGTACCATCGGTTACAGAAAGCGCCCGCACACCCTCACGGGACCCGGAATAGACCGCGTTGTTGTCTACGACAGCGCTTCCTATCGGATTGAAAAATGCGTTCCATTCCCGGGCTAGTGACACTGGTGGTTCAGGCGTACTTGTTACTGCTGGTGATGTCGTCACTTCGGTTGTCGAGATCTCTGAGTTCGACTGCGCCTCGGTTGGAGTCGCTGTCGAGGGTGTCTCAGTCCCCGTTCTCAGACACCCAGTGAGAAGTCCGCTACCAAGTGTCGCCAGTAGCGTCCGTCGACTATATTTTGACAGATTTGACCCGGTCATGAGCGACACCAGAACAACTGAGTGACATTTGATAGGTGTAACTCAGAGATAGTCAACCGGAGCAGCCGTTTTGAAGCCTGTTGCCAATGTGTAGTTCTCGATGAAAACGACTCAAAATCCGATCTTATTCTCAAGCGAGCCAGGGATAGTATGGTGGCTTGTATCAACGGTTCGAACACGCTTCTAATGACAACGAAGAGCAATAATCGCGGCCGATAGCGCAGCATAATCATGCCAAGAATATCTATAATAAAATGGTTTTCAAACGGGTAATATACCTGATATATATTGCTATTACAACGTGTATGAGCTGTCAGAGGTCAGCCATTCCGACATCAACAGTAACCCACTCAAACATTCACGATTCTCAGAAAATTGGACCGGGGCGTATGAACAGGAACACGACCGCGTTCAGTGCCAATCCGAACAGCATGGTGACGCTTCCGGCTGTCAGCATAAGCGCCCCTTCCCGCGTGCTGTATTGTCGCCGAACCACGTAGCCACAGATGAGAGCAATTGGGCCGAGTACGTACGGGGCAATGACAACAGCGAGTGTGGAACTGCAGACACCAGAAAAGAAGAGCAAGCCGTGATGAGTGTTCGCCTTCCCGTGCCGACGCCGGAACTGCGATAGAGCGTATGCTGCTCCTACAACTAGATTGAGTCCTGGAACAAGGACTCCGACGATGACCAGCCACGAGAATGTCCCAGCTTGGCGACTGTCGAGCACTACAAGGGGCAGCAGAACAACTGAAGCCCCCCAACAGGCGAAAAATAGCTCTCGGGTAGACCCGAGGGTGAGCAAGTAACCGAGCACAAGTCCGGCAGTCCAGAGTGACACAGCCACAGTAATGATCAGGGGTAATCTCCCAGCCCGGCGAGTCATATTCAAACAATATAATTGTCGATACTAAAAATAGACTATTCGGAAAGTACTATGAAAGCAAAAAATAAGTATCCTTGATAAAATAGGGAGGATATATGCCTGTGAGAGGTGTGGGGGCAATACTACGTGGTGGATTTGATGCCATCTTCCGCCCACACAAATTTGTAGAATTTCAAACAGATTCGTATGGGGCTTCCCGGCTTGGTGTGATCCGACAATTGGGTTCACTCCTGGGAGTCTACTTTGTGAACCTTGCCGCATACGCGGTCCCGCTTACCCTCGCCGGCATTGGTGTTCAGTCTTCACAGTCTGCTCCGGAGAACTTCGCTAGAATCGCTGGTTCATACGGTATTGATCCGGTGGCCAGCTGGCAGTTGCTCACGGCATTCGTCCAGAACTCCCTGTTTATCTCGATAGCAACTGCAATCACACTGGTGACGTTCCACGTGGGCGTCCTCATCGTTCGGGATTCGCAGGGGATCGTCCAGAGTATGCACACTGTCGTGTACACGACAAGTGCGTATCTCGTCGCGACGTTCTCCGCGGTCTGGTATCTGACTAATCAAGCCGGCGTCAGTGGCGCACGCCAGCTCATCAGGAACCTTCAGGCCGCGTTCGTCTATGCTATCATTGATGCGCTTGGAGCAGGCGTCGAGCTTCCCGGCGGTCGACCAGATTCTCTTGGTGTCACCACTATTTCAGCCGAAGGACAGTGGATACTGGCGATACTTACACTGTCACTACTGTATTATCTCTTCTCGCTGTATCTCGGTGCTCGAATCAACCACCGGGCAACGCGGAGTAATGCGGCGATTGCCGTCGTCGCCGTCGCCCTTTCACCGGTCGTCTATGTTACCGGGTCCATCATCGCATACATCATTGCCTAACATGTCACAACAAAACCAGCAGACTTCGAATGGATCGAGTCAGTCGACCACCGCAGACCAGCCGAATGACCGCAACAAAGTCATTCTCGAAACCAATCCGACGACCAAGCCAACATTGATTCGACTGGCTGTCGTTTTACTCCTCACTCTGGGTGTAGTTGGATACCTCCAACTTAACCCAGAAGCGCTTGGGTCTCCTGACATCACGAACACGGCTGCACTCGTTGTCTTGCTGCTCGGCCTCGTATTGACTGTTCGGTTTCTGGTCCGGACTATTATCCTTGTTCGGACAACCTATACCGTGACGAACAGTCGAGTTGAACAGGAATACGAGCTCCTGTTCCGGACCCACTCGAAGGGAATCCGGTTCGATAAACTTCGTAGTCACGAACTAAATCAGAACCGCATTCAGTCGATTTTGGGGTACGGGACGATCTCGATGAACCGTGGGCTGGGTCCGCTTCGACTAGAAAACGTTGACGAGCCTGAGGCCGTCTATGATACCATTCGAACGTGTGCCAAGCGCGTAGCCTGATTCTGCGAATATATGGACGTTTGAGAGATAACTCGGCGCCGAGACTAAATGACGCCTGTACGATTATCTACCTCAAAATGTATGTCGTTCTGTGTTCCCGTGATGATGTATCCAACTGTTCTCTTAGACGTCCAGTGAAACACTCCTTATGTATTGTGAATATTACAATAACAATAAATTGATAATCTACATTCGTTAGCGATAGGGTGCTCGTTGTCGATTACGTGGCCTAATTATAACATCCGATAATCGATATAAAACTATATGTAATCTGGACATTCACGGTATTGCATGGTTTATAAGGGTTGGATGCGGCGGCGTGTACTCACCTGCGCAGCGGGGCTTGGAACAGTTGGATTGAGTGGGTGCCTCCGCATGATCGGTGGTAGTGAAGACTCTGGTGGATTAGAGGCTGCAAACTTTCGATTCGAGCAGTCTGATGAACGACTGCGAATTATATATGAAGGTGGGGGATCACTGGTAGCACAGCAACTCGAGATTCGTAGCACCGCTGGAACCGTGGCCTCTTGGAACCAGCTTGGTTCAACACAGGCACAAGCGGAGACAGCCCTATCCTCAAGCGCAACGGCGACTATTGGTCCTGAAGTTGTCAACTGGGAGCAACCAGTGGTCGCTGGTACGGTAATTCGGGTAGTCTACATGATTGATGGAGAATCACCAACAACGCTTGCGACATTTGAAACAGAAAATCAAGCGCGCCAATCGCAGCCGAGACAGCAGCCTGCTACAGAAACGGAAACGAACGAAACCGGGCAACCCGCGACCGGGGCCGTCGCAGAGGAAGCACTGGTGGGCCGGTGGCCGTTCCAGTCCGGATTTAGTGATGTTGCCGGTGACAACGACATCTCGATTGAGCGAGGAACCCCTGAACTTGGAACGTATCAGGGACGGGAGTCGGTTTCGTTGGATGGTTCAGTTGGTATGATGATCGCTCGCGGCGCAAACGAGGAGTTGAGCATCATGGCTTCTAACAGTGGACCAGCAAGTATCGGCGGCTGGGTGTATTTTGACCAGCCCTCCGGGATGCGACATCAAGATGATGACCAGCCGATACATCACATCTTCAGAAATGACGCTGAGTATGTTGTTCAGGGTGTCCCTGTAGACGATCAAGTACGACTACGACTGAGTATCAGGTCTCTTAGAGGTGGTGTTAGTTACTCAACTGAAGATCATACCACTGGCGAGATGACTATCCCGACAAATGAATGGCATCACTTTATGTATGTGGTGACTCCTCAATCGTCAGTAAGATTCTATCTCGATGGAGAACAACGGTTCGTTGACGAAAACATGCCCGGGTACAGTCCCAACGTCTCAGACTACTGGTCGCATGAGACTGTTGGGAGCTGGTATGGTACTAAGAATCCGGATTGGTATAATCTGATGGTCGGGAAATTAGCCGATCTTCGTATTTACCAGACTGGGCTCACTGGTGATAAAATTGAGCAAATAGTTACCAATACTCGTTAAAGGCTGCTGTCACCAGTGAGGAACAGCGCCTCTCAGGACCGGTATCGTTAGTTGTCTAAACAATCAGCACACCGGCCAGCGCTTGGAAACGATGGTTCTCCACACTCTATGCACGCATCAACTGCGGCGTGGCTCTCTGAACCCGACTCAAGGTACTGCTTGACCGTTTCCCACACCCGTTGAATCATATCTAGAATACCGTTCTCAAGGCGTATAAACCCACTATTCGAGGAGCTTGTCGATAGTGCTATGGAAGACTATGTACCACACCTGCTCCTGTGAGCCCAGTTCTGGGATAGTCGGTTGCTGGTGAGTCTGTCTGCTCCAGTACTGGCTCTCGCGATGGGAGCATCTGTCAGGAGCGGTGGGTTGTTCTGCCAGGATCGGCCCAATAGTCAGGGTACGACGGTCACAACAACTGCGAAAGCGAAAATCGGAAGCAGGCACTGATGGATTAGGACCACCGCCACCAGTCGAAGAACAACTGTGGTCCAGAGCCTCACGCACCGACGAGTGTCCGGCAGCCGGTCCAAAAGAGAAGTACTTCAGTCGGTGCTGATCATCACTTCGCTGGCTTTGACAACTGCCGAGACTTCGTCGCCTTGTTCGAGTTCTAGCCGCTCAGCGGAGGCTCGTGTGATTGTTGAGGTAACTTCCTGTCCATCACCAAGTTCAACTACAACCTCTGCTACTACGTCGCCTTTGTTCACCGATTGTACGGTTCCGGTTAGGTTGTTTCGAGCACTTAGTCCCATGTTCGAATGTTACTCCATTGATGTAAGTATCTGTTGTCGGCTCACGAGAACAGGAAATTGGCACAGAAGACGTAACTTAATATAGTTACTTCTTGCCTGAGGTAATGGAAGCCAGTTTCTCGTGGGAATTTTGTATATAGCCGCATTTTACCGGGTCAATGGCGATTACCGTAACGATCAGGGACGACCGTGCGTTTACGTTGTCCTGGTCGGAGGCCACCGGCGCGATAGGTGATTCAGTTACGGTACTTCCGATTGTCGTCTCCGTCGCCGTCCTCACCGACCTCTCACTGGCCCTAATGCTCGTCTGGTTCGGCGTCTTCCAAATCGTCTGGGGGTTCTATTACAGGGCTCCAATATCCGTCGAGCCGATGAAGGCAGTCGCAGCGCTCGTCATTGCTGGCTCGATAACCACAGGGGAGTTACTCGTCGCTGGCTTGTTGCTCGCGGTGGTCCTGCTGGCTATCGGGACAACAGGGTCACTGGAGCGCTTCGGCCAGTACATCGGTTCCCCAGTAGTTCGAGGCATCCAGTTCGGTGTCGCACTCGTTCTCGTTGAGACCGGTATCAGGCTCAGCAGTACGAACCTCCAGCTAGCGGCGTTGGCGGCCGTGGTCGCGACTGTCTTGATCGTACTTGGGTACTGGAACATGAGTGGATTCGTCGTCCTTCTTCTGGGTGGTGCGCTGGCAGTTCTCTCGACCGGGCTCCCGTCGCCGTCGTTCCCGCCGACGGACAGCATGGCGCTATTTGGCCCGGGCAACCTCACACTCCCCGCCCTCGAGGCGGCTGTCGCCCAATTAGCGATGACGCTTGGTAACGCTGCACTAGCAACGTCGGTTCTCTTGGCAGACTACTTCGACCGTGATGTCTCGGCCGACGAACTCTCGACGAGCATGGGCCTCATGAACCTGGCCGCAATCCCGTTCGGTGCCCTCCCAATGTGTCACGGTAGTGGCGGCGTCGCGGGGAAGTACGCCTTCGGAGCCCGGACAGTCGGCGCGAACGTTATCCTCGGCTTGGGTTACATTAGCGTGGCTCTTCTGGCGGTCGGGATCATAACCGCGTATCCCGTCGCAATGCTCGGTGTAATACTCGCCCTGATTGCGCTCCAACTGGGGCGAACCAGCATTGAGAAGGCTGACGAGTACCCTTTGGTGATCGGCATCGGAATCCTTGGACTCCTCGTGAATCTCGGAGTTGCGTTCGTCGTCGGCATCGTCGTCCACCTGTTCGTCCGTCGTTACGAGCTGTGGTGATTGTCGTCCACGACATTCAACTGTTGTACCCGAATACGCATGGACAGAAACAACGGCAAGTCTGCGCGCTTCCCTTGTGTGCCTGACCACCGGCTGCACTCACGGATGCGGTCCAGTCAGGAACTTCTCGGAGCGTCCGGCGAGTCGCTCTCAGGGTCTGTGGACCCACACATCCCCGTCACCAGTGATGGTTACGACGAGCCGTTCGCATATTTCCCGCCCCTCGATTACGTCATCAGCGGCGTCGCTGATACGCCTGATAAGTTCGGGGGCGTCCTCGTTCACTTTCACGCCAGCGTCGTCGCACGCGTCAAAAACCTGGTAGGGAACGTTGTAGAGATCGCTGTTGGCACCAATTTCGACTCGGACAGGCGCTGATAGCAGATCCGCAATCCGCACTGTTTCGCGGGCCTTGGCGACGTTCTCACGGGCGCTGGTCTCGATTCCGGAGACGTTCGCTCGCGAGGTCCCCAATTGCTCGGCGATGCTCGCCTGCTTGAATCCCCGTTCCCGCAGCGCCAGCACCTCCACCTGGCGGCGAGTGAGGATGTTGGATTCTTCCTCGAATCCGACTGTGGCGAGGAATTCTTCAACGTCGAAGTCCCCAATGGCCGCCGCCCGCTCGTCGCCGCCGACTTCGTCGGGGCTCTCCCCCTCGTCTCGCTCCATATTTGTCTTTCAGAACGTAACCATAATAAGTTACAAGGTAACTGATTCTGGATGATCGCTCTCACTTCCATCGAACCACAAATGATGCAGAGATGTTTATGTTCGGATTATCGGATCGCCTCTCTGTGAAACAGTACGAGACTGCAAGTACATTCCCTGTCCTCAGATGAGGTCACCCAGCTAGTGACCTCAGTGGGCAGGTGTATAGCGAATGTGGTTTCTCACCGCCAGAATCTCGCGTCAGTGACCCCCCAAAAATATGGCGGGCCAGACCGTTCGTTGTTTCTAGAATGAGACAACGATTAACACACCGATTCATTGGCGGGTGAGCCACCAATGAACCGAGATACGCGGTCGCGTCGACAGGTGCTCGGGGTCCTCGGTAGCACCGTTGCGGCCGGGCTGTCGGGTTGTGGGTTCACTGACGGGAGTGACCAGGGGGAGTCGCTCGAAACGGAGACAGTGGATACCCCAGCCAAACCGACTGACTCAGCAACGCCGAAAAGCGAAGTGACGACATCGACATCCTACGAGGCGTGCATGGAGCCAGTGGGCTGTCTCACATTCGACGAGCCCCCGGGGAGGTGGGTTGCAAACGACGGTATCTACTGCGACATGGGCGTCGCGCTGGGGTTGGCCGACCGGCTCGGAGGAATCGGCTCGCCGCGACGCTACTACACCGGCTATTACGAGGAACTTCCTGGCGTAACACTGGATAAAACCAGTTATCCGGCCCTCTCGCGAGGCACCCGGATGCCGAAGGAACCGTTCTACGCAGTCGACGCTGACATTCACCTCATAGACCCTGTCTGGCTGACGAATACGTTCGGCTGGACGGAGACTGATGTCGAAGAGATTGCGACGAACGTCGGTCCGTTCTTCGGGAACTACATTCGCGAGCAACACGACGCCTGGCATACCTACCAGTACTACTCGCTATCGGAGGTATTCGGGAAGGTCGCGGGCCTCTTCAGTCGGCGGTCCCGGTACGAGAAGTGGAAGGCCATCCAATCAGAGCTCACGGATGACATCCAGTCGCGCCTGCCCGACGACAGGGTTGAGTTGCTCCTGTTGCGGCCACAGGGCATCCCACCGCGGTCGTTCTTCCCGCAGTACATCGGCGATTCCGTTTCGGACCTTCAGTGGCAGGTCGTCGAGGTTGATGATGCCCTCGAGGGGAGTGGAATTCCCGAGTGGGGGACCCGAATCGACTACGAGACGATTGCGCGGCTTGACCCGGAGGTAATCGTCATGGAGACACAGTTCGCTGACGACTTCGTTCTCGAAGAGTCGTTCAGGGAGTTTGTACTCGGGCACATGCGGGAGCACCCGGTTGCACGGAACCTCACAGCAGTCGAGAACGACCGCGTCCATGCGGGCGGGATTAACTACCAAGGCCCGCTCATTTCGCTGTTCCAGACGGAGCAGGCCGCCCGGATCGCCTACCCCGACGAGTTTGGTGAGGAGGAGTTGTTCGACCGTGAACGCGTCGCTCGGATGGTCACTGAGGGCGGATGAGCCGGACCTTCGAGTCCAGCCTGTCGCCCTGCAGCTCGGTCTCCGGAGGTACCGATGGCAAGTGAACTTGGGGACGGCGAGCGGCCGGCGGCAACCCGGCGGCTTGCGTGGGTTTCCCGTGAACTCGTCGTGATTGCTGCCGGGAGTGTTGGCGTGATCCTCGTCGCTATGACGCTGCAACTCAGTTTCGGCGCCTACCCCCTCGAACCGCTTGACGCTTGGCGAACGCTTGCGAATCCGGCTGTCCTCGGTAACGAGGCGGCGTGGCGGGCGTTCCTTCTCGGCGGAACAGTGCCGGAGTACGAGACTGGGACGCTCATCGTGTGGACGATCCGACTCCCGCGGGTGCTGGTCGCGTTGCTCGTCGGGGTGAACCTTGCCGTCTCGGGGGCGATCCTTCAGGCGATAACCAGAAACGAACTTGCGAGCCCGTTCGTCCTCGGGGTGTCGTCCGGCGCTGGGCTGGCGGTCCTGCTTACCGTCGTCGTCTTCGCGGGGCTGCTCCCTTTCCTTCCGCTATTTGCCGCGCTCGGTGGCGGTATCGCGTTCCTGCTCGTCTATGCGATTGCATGGCAGGGCGGCACCAATCCTGTCCGGTTAGTGCTGGCTGGGGTAATCGTTTCCAGCGTCTTTGGGTCGATACAGACTGGGCTGTTCCTCCTCATTGAGGACGTCGGGGTCGCGCAGGGCGTCGTCGCGTGGACAGCGGGGTCACTCGTCGGGGCGGATTGGGCGCAGGTGCGGATGCTCCTGCCATGGACCGTCATCGCCGTCGGCAGCGCGTTCGCAGGTGCCAGAGAGCTGAACGTCCTCACGCTCGGCGAGGAAACTGCCGACTCACTGGGGCTGTCAGTCGAGCGGGTGCGGTTCCTCCTGTCAGCGGTCGCGGTGCTCGCGGCAGCGACCAGCGTCGCCGCCGCAGGCATCGTCGGGTTCGTCGGGCTTGTCGTCCCCCACATCGTCCGCCGGAGCGTCGGCACCGACCACAAGCGACTGCTCGTAGGTTGTGCGTTCGCTGGCCCGGCGCTGCTTGTCGCCGCCGATGCGGGTGCCCGGTTGGCACTCAACCCCGCGCAGGTTCCGGTCGGTATCGTCACTGGCCTGCTCGGCGGTCCGTACTTCCTGTATCTGATGCGAAAACACGGCGGATTCGGGGGGTTCCGATGAGCGACGGTAAAGACCGATCGGCGACTGCAGCGAGACCCGACATCGACGCGGCGCTCACGGCGACGAACCTGACGCTGCAGTACCCAGATTCCGAAGCACCCGTCGTCGACGAAGTCACACTCACCGTCCCTCGCGGACAGGTCACCGCTCTCATCGGCCCGAACGGCAGCGGAAAGAGTACACTCCTGCGGGGACTCTCCGGGCGGCTCGACCCTGTGTCCGGGTCGGTAACACTCGGCGGCCGGTCCCTTGACGAGTACGGTGACCGCGAGCGCGCCCGTCGACTCGCCAGACTCGCCCAGGAGCCGTCCGGCCCGGACGGCCTGACGGTCGAAGAGCTCGCCTACCACGGCCGGTACCCCCACCGCGGTTTCCTCGATACGGTCGAGGATGTGGACGTTGCCGCGGTCAACAGGGCGCTCGGGACGGTCGGCATCGAGGACCTCCGTGATCGACCGCTGGCTGACCTCAGCGGTGGTCAGCGGCGGCTGGCATGGCTCGCGATGGTGCTCGCACAGGACGCCGACATTCTCTTGCTTGACGAGCCGACGACGTTCCTCGACCTCCGCCACCAGCTCGCCGTGATGGATGTCGTACGAACGCTTCGTGAGGACGACGAGACGACGGTTGTGCTCGTTTTACACGACATCGAACAGGCCGCGCGATACGCCGACGAGATGGTCGTGTTGGGGGATGGCCGAATCCGTGCCCGGGGAGGTCCCGAAGACGTGCTCACACCGGCACTGCTCGCCGACGTGTTCGGCGTCGAAGCGACCGTCGAACGGGGGCGGTACGGGCCGCGGCTCACCATGATCGGTCCTGCAGACCGATGACGAATGTCACTGGTCCACTGGGCCAGTGCGTTTTACGGACGTGTCTCCCAGCCATACTTTCCGATTGCGACCACCACTGCTATAACAAATCGCTCTCGGCGGCGTCGTGAAGGAGACGCTATTGTCACCATCCAGGACAGACCCGAATACGCGGCTGTCAGCTACCTTCACTATTTGTCCCTGGTTGCGATTCGACCATCGAGAACTGTAGCGAAATTGGGTCTCAGAAACTGTCAGGTGCCAACCATTACTATCGGATGGCTCAATGTGTGGTGTATGGATTACCGAGTTCTAGTGGTGGCGTTTGTCATCCTTCTCGCTGGGTGTCCCAGTGGCGGACCAGACGGCTCGACCGGTCAGACAGAGACTACTACAACTACAGTCTCGACGCCAACCGCAACCTCGGCCGTGACACCGACGACCACGCCAACCGATACAGCAGGTCCCCAATCCACGGAACACACACCGAATGAGTCGTTCGTCGTCGGGACCGGCCCCGCTCAACTCCGCTACGTCGTCACCGAGATCAATCGAACCGAGCAAGTCGGCGGGGAGTTCGGCGTCAGTGCCGACGAGGGGTTCGTGGTTATCAGTCTCGAGGTGACAAACCTCGGAGAGAACGCAACACGCCTCACCAGCGACGTGTTCACACTCGTCGATAGCGAGGGACAGACGTATGCCACGGATAATCAGGCCATGGTCTTCCTCGACGAAGCGTTGGTCCTCCGGAGACCCAGCCCCGGCGTGACTATTGACGGAGTGGTTATTTTCGACATCCCGGCCGATAGACAGGGGCTCCGCTTGCGAATAGAACCCGTCAACGGCACGGCGGCAGCCGACGCCCACTACGTGGAAATATCGTAACCTGCTGTCACGAAATGAAGTGTTGTAGGACACCGAGTGCTGGCACTAAAGCTACCGTCGGACAGTGCTCATGACTGACGCTTCCAAGATGACGGTGCCGTCTTTGCTGACCAGTCTGGTAGCTCCCTCACCCGTCGTTTCCGAGAGGAACCGCGGTGCGTGTGGGATGTCGAAGTCCTCTGGGCGTTTGTAGTTCGCCGCAATCGCCCAGGTCCGAGAGAGCATCGACGAGGCCCCCGTGTCGTCTTCAGTCACGAGGACCGCACCTCCACTCGGTCGTGAATCGGTCCCGCGCGTTCTGTGAGATGGCCGGGATCGCGGCCGTTCGCGACGGCTAACAGTTCGCCGACGATGCTGTACGCTATCTGGTAGGGGCTGTCCCCGCCGAGGTCCACGCCGATCGGCGTGTATATCCGGTCGAGTTCGGTCTCAGTGAACGTCCGGCCCTCCTCTGTGAACGCCTCGCGCATCTCCGCGAAGCGCTTGCGCGGACCCATCAATCCGATATACGGCACCGCGGTTTCGAGGAGTGCGTCGAGGGTCAGCCGGTCGTCCACGAAGTTGTGGGTCATCACGACCGCGTAGGTGTCGTCGTCCCATTCACGGAGGGTAGCCACCTCGCGCGGACTGGCGGATATCACCTCGTCTGCCCTGGCGAGATGGTCGTCGTCGACGTGTCCACCGCGGAAGGAGACGACTGTCACCCGGAAATCGACGAGTGTGGCGAGTTCGACGACCGGGAGGACGTCGTGCCCGGAGCCGAACACGACCGCTTCCGGCGGCGGCTGAATCCCGTTCACGAACACCTCCACGGCCGGCTGCTTCTCGCCGGTCGCATCCCCGCTCGATCCCCGTGTAACAGTGAGCAGGTCGCTTCCGCCGTCTGCGAGTAGGCGATCCGTCGCTTGGCGGATTCTCTCGCGGACCCATGCGGGCAGGTCGCCGTGGAACTCCCCGTCTGCGTAGCGGCCGCGTGTCGCAGTTGGGAGATCCCCACTGACGACGGTCGCGACTGCGACCGGGTCGCCACGGTCGCGGGCGGCGACGACGGGCGCGTACTCGTCGGTCAGCGGTTCGAGAAGAACCGTAATGACACCGTTGCAGCCGACCCCCATGCCCCACACGTCGTCCGAACCCGTGAGGTCCCACGTCTCGACACGGGGCGTGCCTGCATCGAGCACGTCGGTCGCGAGCTCCCTGACCTCGTCCTCCAGACAGCCGGCAGTGATGCTTCCGGCACCGCCATCCGGTCGGAGCAGCATCTTGGCACCGGGCCTGCGGTACGCGCTCCCCTCGACATCGACGACGGTCGCGAGGACAGCCTCGACGCCCTCGTCGAGAGAGGAACGGATACGGTCGAACAGTTCCGTCTCGGGTAAGCTCCACTCGTTTGTGTTCATACGTTGGTCCGGCGGGCCTTGGAACCCCCCCGCCGTGGGTCATACTCGTAGCCGATCCGACCACCGAGTCCGTGGCGACGCAGTTGCCGACCGACTGCCGCGAGATCGGTAGCTCCGCCGAAGGCGAACAGTCCGTCCACGAACGGGAGCGCACTCGCCATTCCATCCGCCCGTGGCTCGTACGCCGACGCCACCGCCAGCGGGTTCAGCCAGACGATCCCCGCGGTTCGGCGCGAGAGCGTCGCCAGTGCCTCCTCTAGCGTAGCGACGTCACCCGTTTCCAGTCCGTCACTGACGACGAACACGACGGTTCGACGGTCGAGTGCCTCCGGCGAGTCCGCGAGGAAGCCGGCGATCGACTCGCCGATCCGGGTCCCGCCACCCCACTCCGTTTCCGCACCGTGAAGCGCGTCGAGGGCGGCCGCCGCTGTCGGCTCGTCGAACGCCGCTGACACCTCGCGGGCAGACTCATCGAAGAAGACGATCCGACAGTCACGCCACTCCGCCCGAGCCCGCCGGAGCGTCCCAAACAGGAACGAACGGTCCACCGTATCGAGGACAGACTGACTCACGTCGACCAGCCATACTGCACGCACATCATCGGGTTTTCGTTCGCGACGTGGAAGGGAGACGATCGTGCCCCCGGTCCCGACGCTTGACCGGAGCGACCGCCTGACATCGGCCCGCTCGTCGCCCTGCCGCCAGCGTCGTCCCCGAAGCGTACCGAGTCCGCGTGTCAGTTCATCGAACGCGGGCGCGAGTCTACCCGCCGCTCCGACACCGGTACCCTCTGAGACACGCGTTCGGCTCCCCGTCGGACTGAACCAAGACCGTTCGACCGCCTCGGCGTCTACGTCTGGTCTGGAATCAGTAACCATCGCGTCGAGTGCCGAAGACGCCGCCACGGTCTCTGACTCGGACTCTTGATCCGTTTCGCCACTCGACCCCGCCGCCTCCGACTCCGGCCCTTCTCCCGGGGCGTCGTCACCGAGGGGCGCGAGCGTCCCCTCCGGGCCGTCGTCCCTCCGCGGTGCCGGGCCGTCGGGATCAAGTCCGGCCGTGAGTCGCCGCCAGAATTCGGGGAACAGTCGGTCGAAGGTCGACAGGTCCTCTGCATCGGGGACGAGACACGCTCGTAGTGCCGCCCGAACGGTCGCCTCCTCGTCGAATCCGACTTCGACGAGCGCACGGACCGCGGTGATCCCAGCGTTGGCGGGGACGGCCACGCCCGAACGACGGAGCGCCCGAACGAAACGGAGGATCTCGTCGCGGACGTGGTCGCGTGCCGCTCGGAACGCTGGCACGTCCGGACCAGTGGAACCCTGGTCCGGATTGTCTGGGTACCGGTCGTCCCGGTCCTGCCCGTCAGGACTCACGATGTCACCTCCACACGTGCCTCGGCCGCTGCCTCGATGAGCGTCTCCAACAGGGAGTCGTCCACCCGTTCGACGTCCTCGACCTCCTTGAGTAGACAGCCGAGCGTCTCATGAACCTCCTCGGGCGTCAGCGGTTCGTCGTCTTCGGCCCGGAGGGTAGCGACGGCCCGTGCCCAATCAATGGTCTCTGCGGCACCGGGCGGTTTCCGCAGCGGTTCCTCGCGGAGGCGCTCGGCCATCGCACACAGTTCGGCCGCGACGACACCGTCGAGTTCGGGCACTTTTCGCGCGAGGATCGCCCGCTCTTTCTCGAACGATGGCGGCGAGACGTGCAGGAAGAGACACCGTCGCTTGAGCGCGTCGCTGAGCGCACGCGTCCGGTTCGAGGTGATCACCACGATGGGCGGAGTCTCGGCGCGGATCGTCCCCAGCTCCGGTACGGACACCTGATAGTCGCTCAGGACCTCCAGCAGCAACGCCTCGAACTCCTCGTCCGCGCGATCCACCTCGTCGATCAGCAGTACCGGTGGCGGCGATCCCCCTCGGAGCGCGCGTAACAGCGGCCGTTCGAGGAGATACTCCTCGGCGAACACCGACGCGTCGTCGCCTGACTGCACCGCCAGCAGCTGTTTCGTGTAGTTCCACTCATACAGCGCACTCTCGGCCGTCAGCCCCTCGTAGCATTGCAGCCGGACAAGCTCGGTGTCAAAGCCGGCCGCGAGAACCTTCGCGAGCTCGGTTTTCCCCGCTCCCGGCTCACCCTCGACGAGGAGCGGCTTGCCCAGCCGGAGTGCGAGTAGCACCGTTGTCACCACGTCCCCGTCGGCGACGTACGACTCCTCGTCGAACAGCGTCCGGAGACGCTCGTCGGTCACATCGCTGAACGCCGTCGTCTGTCGGTCGGTCATCGGTGTTGTGGGTCCATAGTCGACAATCTGGTCGAGTGAGCCCCGAACGACGGTGTTGGCCATGGCCGTGAATCGGGAGGCGACACGTCAGTCTGCAGCCTGCGGTGCCGCGTTCTCCGCGGTCGCCGCGAGCGCCCGTTTCGTGTACGCCTCAAGCAGATTCACGCGGAATTCCGCCGACGCCTGAAGGTCGGCCATGACCATCATCTCGTCGACGCAATCGGGTGCGACCGCGGCCGCTGCCTCGATCGACTCCCGGTCGAGTGATCCACCGACGAGTGCCTCCTCGACCGCGTCGAGTCGGACGCCGTGGTCGAGCACACCGTTGGCACCCACGCGGACCGAGGTTACGGTGTCTCCGTCCATCTCGACGAGAACGGCAACACCGACCATCGCGTACCCGGACGACGGTGACGGCTTCTTGGCGTACGCCCCGGCAGCCCCGGCGGCCGACGGGATCTCGACGCGGGTCACTATCTCTTCAGGGTCGAGCGCGGTCGCGTACATCCCGAAAAAGTAGTCGTCGATCGGGATCTCGCGCTCGCCGTCCGGCCCCGCCGCGACGACTGTCGCGTCCGACGCCAGCGCCGCCCCCGGCAGGTCGGAGGCGGGGTCAGCGTGTGCGAGGTTGCCGCCGACCGTTCCCCGGTTGCGGACCTGTTCGTCGCCGACCTGTCCGACGGCGGCCGCGAACGCCGGTGCGTGCTCGTGGACCACATCCGTATCAAGGAGGTCGCTGTAACTCGTCATCGCCCCGACGACGAGCGTGTCGCCCTCGACGGTCACACCGTGGAGGGCGTCGATCCCGCTCACGTCGATCAGTACGTCCGGGCTCGACAACCCGCTTTTCATCGCCGGAAGCAGGCTATGGCCACCCGCAAGCAGCTCCGTTTCGGCATCGGAGTGCTCGGCAAGGAGGTCGAGCGCCTCGTCGACGGTCCCCGCCTCGTAGTAGTCGAACTCGTCGGGGAACATCACTGATCACCTCCGTCGGCCGCATCGTCATCGGGGGCGTGCCCCCCGTCGGCGGTCGCAGTCGCATCCACGGCGTTCCAGACTCGTTCGGGCGTCATCGGCATCTCGACGTGGTCGACGCCGAACGGCTCCAGCGCGTCCGTGACGGCGTTGACGATGGCCTGAGGTGCGGCGATGGTCCCGGCCTCGCCGACGCCTTTCACCCCGAGTGGGTTGTGCGGACTCGGGGTCACGGTCGAGGCGGTGTCCATCTCCGGGACGTGTTCCGCTTTCGGGACGGCATAGTCCTGCATCGACCCCGTCAGCAGCGTCCCGTTGTCGTCGTATTCGGCCCCCTCGTACAGCGCCTGGCCGACGCCCTGAGCGATGCCACCGTGGATCTGCCCCTCGACGATCTTCGGGTTGATCTGGTTCCCGACGTCGTCGACGGCGACGTACGTTTCGAACTCGATCTCGCCGGTTTCGGGGTCGACCTCGACGATTGCGGCATGTGTCCCGAACGGGAACACGAAGTTGTCGGGGTCGTAGAACGATGTCGCCTCCAGTCCCGGTTCCATGTCGTCGGGCATGTCGTGCGCGAGGTACGCCTGCTCGGCGACAGACTGGATGCCGATCGACCGGTCCGGTGCGCCGGCGATCCGGAACTCACCGTTTTCGAACTCGATGTCATCTGGATCGGCCTCCAGATCGTGTGCGGCGATCTCTCGCGCCTTGTCGACGACCTTCTGCGCGCTCTTGACGAGCGAGCTACCGCCGACCGCTGCCGAGCGCGAACCGTACGTCCCCATGCCGTGCGGGATTTCGTCGGTGTCCCCCTCGACGATCTCGACGTCGTCGTAGTCGATTCCGAGTTCGTTTGCGACGATCTGCGCGTACGTCGTCGCGTGGCCCTGTCCGTGGCCCGAAGTGCCACAGAACGCCGTCACGGTGCCTGACGGGTGGAAGCGCACGAGGCTCGACTCCCACAGTCCCGCCTGTGCGCCGAGCTGTCCCGCGAGTTCGGAGGGGGCGAGTCCGCACGCCTCGATGTAACAAGAGAAGCCGACGCCGAGGTAGCGGCCCTCCTCACGGGCTTCCCGCTGCCGGTCACGGAAGTTCTCGTAGTCGAGGAGGTCAAGCGCCTCCTCCATCGGCTTCTCGTATTCGCCGCTGTCGTAGACGACGGCAACCTGTGTCTCGTAGGGGAACGCGTCGTCGGGGACGAAGTTCCGTCTCCGGAACTCGACCGGGTCCATCCCCATCTCGTGGGCGGCGCGGTTCATCAGCCGCTCGACGACGAACGACGCTTCGGGGCGGCCGGCGCCGCGGTAGGCATCGACCGGCGGGACGTTCGTGAACGCCCCAGTTACGTGCCCGTAAATCGCGGGGATGTCGTACTGACCGGAGAGGAGCGTCCCGTACAGGTACGTCGGTACTGCCGGTGCGAACGTCGAGAGATACGCCCCGAGGTTGGCTCGTGTGTCGACCCGCAGTCCGATCACGTCGCCGTCGTCGTTCATCGCGATCTCAGCTTCCGTTTCGTGGCCACGCCCGAGTGCGTCGGTCTGGTACGTTTCCGAGCGCGTCGCGGTCCACTTGACAGGTCGGTCCAGCAGCTTGGCGCACCACGCAACGAGCGCTTCGTCCGCGTAGTGGTGTATCTTCGACCCGAATCCGCCGCCGACTTCGGGGGCTTTCACGCGGAGTTTGTGTTCGGGATGGTCGATGACTCCCGACATCAGGAGTCGGTGGAGGTGCGGGTTCTGCGACGTCATGAACACCTCCAGTTCATCGGTTCCCGGGTGGTAGTCGGCGACTGCCGCTCGTGGCTCCATCGCGTTCGGAATGACTAGCTGGTTCGTTAGCTCGATGCTCGCCGTGTGGCTCGCGTCTTCGAACGCTGTCGCCGTCTTCTCCTCGTCGCCGATCTCCCAGTCGAACGCGACGTTGTCGTCCGCGTCCGAGTGGAGCTGTTGTGCGTCGCCTCCTATCGCCTCGTCGGGATCGGTTACTGCGTCGAGACGCTCGTAACTGACATCGACCGCACCGGCCGCGTCCGCGGCCTGGTACCGTTCCTCCGCGACGACGATGGCAATCGCGTCGCCCTGGTACCGCGCCTTCCCGTCGGCGAGGAGCGGATGGTCCACGTTGTTCAGGCTCTCGAGGAGCCAGCCAACCGGAAGATGGAACGGGGCCTCTCCGGGCGTATCCTCGCGGGCTAGGTCGTCATGTGTGTAGGCCCCGATCACGCCATCCATTGCTTCCGCCTCGCTCGTGTCAATATCCTCAACCCGGGCATGACCGTACTGAGACCTGACGACGGACATGTGCGCCATATCGGCGAGCTGGATGTCGTCGGTGTACTCCGCATCGCCGGTGATCAGTGCCGGATCCTCGCGACGTTCGATTGCGGAGCCGAGGATGTCCGCTGCGGTCACATCGTCGGGATCGACGGACTCTATCGTCATTCTGCGTCACCTCCGTCGGCCGTTGCCGTGTCGTCAGCCACTGCATCGTCTGCTACTGTGCCTCCGTCGGCGACTGCCCCCGATTGCATGGAGTCGGCAGCGTTCTCAACGGCGTTGACGATATTCTGATAGCCGGTACAGCGACAGAGATTCCCCTCAAGTCCCTCTCTGATCTCCTCTCGCGTCGGGCTCGGGTTCTCCTTCAGCAGCTCCACGGATGTCATCATCATGCCTGGGGTGCAGTAGCCACACTGGAGCCCGTGTTCCTCCTGGAACGCCTGCTGGATCGCGTGCAGTTCGTCGCCGTCAGCCAGCCCTTCGACCGTCCGGATATCGGCACCGTCGGCTTGTACCGCAAGCGCTGTGCAGGACTTCACTGCTTCCCCATCCACGTGGACAGTACAGGCCCCGCAGAGGCTGCTCTCGCAGCCGATGTTCGTCCCCGTGTATCCCAGTTGGTCTCGCAACGCGTGTGCGAGCAACGTCCGTGACTCAACCGTGAGGTCGTGCTCTGTGCCGTTGACCGTCAGTGTGATGTCGTGTTCTGTCATGACGATTCAGATGAGGACCGTCCGAGCAATCGATTGACAATACCCCCTTCCGCATCCCCTTCTGGCTCCGGTGTGGCTGCCTCCGCGAGTTGGAGCTCCCGCAGCGTCGACTGGACATCCGAGAAGAACCGTTTCACGAGGCGATTAGCGACGGGGTTGATCACCCGCTGTCCCATGCCTGCCACCTTGCCGAACACGTCTGCGTCCGTTTCCCACTCGACGGCGACCCCGCCGTCGTCCGTCTCCTGAAGCGCCATTCCCGACGACATCTCGAAGGAACTGTCGCCAGAGCTGCCTTCGCCGGAGGCACCCATCCGGGGCTGGTCGCGTTCGTCGATACGGACGACCGTTTCGAACGTCGGGTTCACCGGACCGACGCTGACCTGAATCTGGCCGGCGTACCACTCCCCCTCCCGGAAAGCGCGTTCCGCTATCGTCTCCGGGTCACCGGTCAATTCGGCGTCCCGTTCGTCCGCGCGGTCGGCGAGTTCGTCGAAATCGACATCGTCGCTCTCGACGTGGAGCAGATACTCACAGCCGGGTAGCGCGTCCGCGATCAGAACCGGGTCCGACAGCGCCAGCCACACTTCCTCGACACTCGTGTCCTCCAGTTGGAACGTGCCGTCGAAGTTCATCCGTCGGGCTTACCCCCATGTGTGCGTGTGAGACACATACATATGACACCGAACCTATGTTATTATAAATGTTTGCAATAATCAGGAAAGACGGTGATTTGAAACGAGATTCGGTTAACACACCAAGATGGATGGAAATGCAACCGAACACCTTCGGGGCAGGGCTGATGCAAATATTCGTGTCTGCAGGTCTATCGACGGAGGTGCCCTGATGGGGGACTGGATGGACCGGGCCGTCGCTGCCGAGCGACTCCGATCCAGTTTCAGCGCACAGTTCCAATGGGATACGGTACGGGTCACGCCCGACAAAATCGCGGGGCGGACCGTTGCGGATGCCGTCGTCGTCCCGACGGAGGTTCCCAACCATCCCTTCGCTACGATGGACGGATATGCACTTGATACCGCAGACTCCTCGCCGCGGCCGATAGCTGGGAGCGTGGAGACCGCCGACGATCCTGAGCCACTCGCTGATGGGACTGCAGTAGAGGTAGCGACTGGAGCGCCGCTACCGGAAGGAGCTGACGCAGTCGTCCCTGTTGAGGAGGCCACTGTCGAGAATGGGTGTCTCATTGAGTCCACAACGGCTCCGGGTCGAAATCTGTATCCAGCGGGGGCGACAGCCGCCCAAGGCGAGAGGATCTTCGACCCGGGCGACCAACTCGCACCCCGGCATGCTGCTCTCCTCCGTGACGTCGGGATCGACCAGATCTCCGTCCGATCCCGTCCGGCAGTCGGAATTCTCGCAACTGGAACAGAAATCGCACGGGGCGACCAACCCGACCGTGACTCCGCCATGCTAGCGAACTTGCTGCGTCGGTGGGGTACCGAACCGACGATACTCGAACCTGTCTCCGATGCCCAATCTCACGTCACTGCGGCCATCGAACGGGCAACTGCCGAGTACGACCTCCTCATCACCTCCGGAGGAACGAGTGTCGGTGCTGGCGATCACGTCGGCAGCGTCCTTGCCGAACACGGGCCGCTTTTCACCAGTGTGGCGCTTCGACCAGGCCGGCCAACGACCGCAGCCGTTGTCGACGGGACGCCGGTCTGTGCGCTTCCCGGGAAGCCAGTCGCGGCGCATACCGCAGCCACACTGGTTCTCCGTCCCGCTCTCGCCGCGCAGACAGCGGTTGCAGAGGATCCAGCGGTGACTGTGCGGGCGACGAGTGATGTCGAACTACCGGCTCAGGACGCCGAGTATGCCGTCCCGGTGGCTCTCTGCGATGGCCGTGCAGTCCCGACCGGGCAAGGGGATGACACCGGTGACCTGTACGGGAGTCGGTTCAGGCCCGGTCGTGTTGCCTCAAGCACTCGGGTGACACTTGCAGACGGGATCATCGTTACGACCGATTCGATCGCCGCGGGCGAACTAGTGCAAGTCACGCCATTCGAGGTGATTGAATGACCGACGAATCGGACCTCCCTATAGTGGACCCATCTGCCGTGACGGAACACACCAACTCACCCTCTGACCTGCCCCCGGTCGCAGGTGTCGTGCTTGCCGCCGGAATGAGTTCGCGGTTCGGTGAATCAAACAAGCTTCTCGCCATGATCGATGGCGAACCGCTCGTCAGGCATGCTCTCCGATCGTTCCTCGACTCGGGACTTACCCCCGTTTTCGTCGTAGTCGGGCACGAATCCCAGGCTGTTCGGGAAGCGGTCGGTGGAACCGGTGCGACAGTTATCGATGCGCCCGAATACGAACAAGGTCAGTCCGTATCCGTCGGGGCTGGAACCGCCGCCGCCGCGGAGACGAATGCCGTAGCCGCGGTATTCCTCCCCGGTGATATGCCGTTCGTCGACCCAGCGACGATTCGAACACTCATCAGCGTGTACGATGCCGGCGTAGGCGATGCTCTCGCTCCAGCGTTCGACGGTCGCCGCGGAAACCCTGTCTTATTCGACCGTCGTCACTTCGATAAACTCCGCCGAATCGAGGGCGACGTAGGTGGCAGACGTGTGTTGCTTGAGAGTGACGAGGCCGCACTTGTGGCAGTCGAAGATAACGGAATCCAAATCGATGTCGACACGCAGGCGCAGTTGGCTCAGCAGAGACAAAATAGAGACGACTGATAACACCCACTGATGAACTGGGACGTACTCGTAACGGAATTCGGCACCTCTATTAACGCAAGACATCGACATGCTTGGTGCGATTGACCGGTCCGGGGCGCTGCATAAGGCGGCAGCCGAACTGGGGCGGTCGTATCCGAAACTTCAGCGGCGTGTATTGACAACCTCCCCGCGCTAAAGCGCGAGGATTCCCCGAAGGGGATATTCAGGTTGCGCGTTTCCTCGGTTCTCAAGTACGCTTTCGCGTGGAACGTCGAAGGTAGCCGTCCAGTTGTGATCAAGGACGTGCGTTACAGCGCGTACAGCCCTGTCAATGGGACCTTCCCCCTGCATACAGCAGGCGTCGAAGACGGCTAGCTATTCAACCAGCGAGGGAGCACGGTTCGACTCGCCCGAAGGCTGCGGAAATCTCTGATTTCCGTACCCCTGAAAACGATCGACGTTTTTGAAGACGTTAGCCCGTGCATGGTTCTCCCTCCCGTTGAGCGATATTCTCCGAAGCGTTCAGGTCGGTGTGACGTCCACGGCCACACTCCGAACACTGCTGGCTGGTATGGTACGCATCAACTTTCTCGACGCGAATACCAGCACGTTCGGCTTTGTACGTGATGAACTGTTGGAGTTGGTGGAAGTGCCACGAGTGGATGCCCGACCACGAACTGTTCTTGCGGATGCCTCCGAGGTCTTCTATCCGAATGATGGGGGTTCTCGAACTGTTCCGCGAACGTGATGAGGCGACGGGAGAGTTTGTGGTTCAAGTGCTTAATTCGGCGCTGTTATATCAAAAGGCGTGTCTATCGAGGGTCTGCGGTGTGAGTTCAAAACATTCGACGATCACATTGAGACTGGGTACGAGGAATCGCCACCCCGACGCGTCTCGGAATTCATGGAGAACACTGACGGCATCTCTGTAGATCCGATGGCGACAAATCTCGAGGACTACATTGTGGATCATAGTAGACGGAAGTATCTCGAACAGACGCTGGAACCGGGAGACCAACTTAGCGTCATTGGCTCTGCCGTGCCGCGACGTGAGGATATCGAATCAGCAGCCTACCCACGTGATCTGGTGGTTACGCAGACAGACGAGACGGCACTCCAACTCTCGGAGCAGTCCTATGACAATATTGCTGACGGCGGTAGTGCATTACTCGTCAGCGCTCTCACCAGTATCAGTGGGATCGCCCTTCTCATACTGTGGGCTATATTGTAATCCGATCACGATTCGGATCAGGAGATGCTCTGTATCATTTGCTCACTATGCGGCTTGAGCCGACTTATCCGTGATGAATTTGCGCTCTGTATCTCGCACGATATCAGGACCCCTCTTTGAGCTGGTAGAAACCTCGACGCTCAATACGCACACCTATCGAACAGTTGTTTCAGATGGCCAGCCGAGTAACAAATGACGGTCAGAGATTGGAGTAAGAGTTAGCTAACCAACAATCGTGACGATATTGTTCCTTGGTTATCACTCTGCCAACTTACACTGTTGCCGTGACGTGCTGATATTCGGCTTGCGACGGCATCGGCTGCAGCTTCAACCCGGCGAGTGCCAGCTCCCGCAACACCTCTGGCGGCACACCCTCAACATTCCGAAGCACTGTATCGAACGTCCACGCATCGTACTGACTGGCGCTCGGCGCAAGCACGTCCACCGATTCCGTCCCCACCTCATCAAGAATCCATCTAACTAGTCAGTACAAGGAATGTACCCGGCAGATTCGATTTAAACGGACTGGCATACAACTGTCAGGAATGGACGAGTATATTAAGCCCCGTCCGGAGAGTTCGGTTCTGCTTACCATCGACATGCAAAACGACTTCACGCTGCCCGGTGCTCCGGCAGAAATCAAGGGGACCGCTCAGGCAGTACCACAGATGAAGCGTCTCGCCGAGGCGTTTCGGTCTGCGGACACGCCGATCGTCAATGTCATCCGGTTGTACAAAAAGGACGGGTCGAACGTCGATCAGTGCAGGCGAGCAATGATCGAATCCGGGGCTGAAATCGTCCGGCCCGGAACTGACGGCGCCGAGCTCGTTGAGGAATTGAAACCATCACCAGACGTGCGTGTTGATGCCGAGACACTGCTGCATGGTGATTTTCAGGAGATTGGCCCACAAGAATGGATCATGTACAAACCCCGCTGGAGCGCATTCTATCGAACCGGGCTGGAGGACTTTCTCGCTGGACAGTCGGTAGATACGATCGTCCTCTGTGGGTGTAACTTCCCGAACTGCCCGCGAACGACCGTCTACGAAGCGAGCCAGCGGGATTACCGGTTAGTTTTCGTTCCTGACGCGACCTCCGGAATATATAAACAGGGAATTGAGGAGTTGGAGAACATCGGTGTGACAGTCCAAGACACTGCCGACACGATTGGGTGGATCTCAGACTAGGCATTGGCTGGAATATGAATACGCACCCTCCATCTTGCACGCTTTTCAGAATCTCATTGCTGTTTGATAGGTGGGCATGGAGTCAGTTCACGTACTCACTGACTGGATATTTCTGGTGAGATCGTGAGCAACAAACGACGCTCAGAAATCAATCGATAATTGGCTAACCACCAGTATGGGTTTCGGTCAACTATTGTCGGTTAGCGTTCTGCTACTCTACACTGTTGCCGTGACGTACTGATACTCAGCTTACGATGGCGTCGGCTGCAACGTCAACCCAGCCAATGCCAATTCCCGCAAGACCTCTGGAGGGACACCCTCTGAACTGCGCAACACAGCATCGAGCGTCCAAGCGTCGTACTGACTCGCACTCGGCGCAAGCACATTCACTGACTCAATAGCCACCTCCTCCCGAATCGCCCGAGCAACTTGACGAACACCCTGCCGTTCTTTTACGCTGCAGTTCATGCTTCCACCGCCCGAACAAGATGGCCAACGAGCGACCCACCGACGTGCGGACCGATATCCCAGCCACGCTCACCGCGAGTGTACTCGAACCACTCAGCGAGCGTCTCGAAGGTTGTCTCGGCTAACACAACCTTTTCGCCGTCACCGTCGTTCGAAACAACAGCCACGGCGAACTCGTAGCTGTCCCAGTAATGCGCTGCACCATCGCCGCCGACGCCAAGAAAGAGCCAGCAGCAGTCCTACCTGACTGTCCCATAAATACACCAGTAGCCGCGGGGCAGGGATGCGTTATTTCTCAATCCAGGACCATCCAAGCCTGATCTGGAATGGAATTACCCTCATGATTAAATAGTATGTAGACGATCATTTGGGTGGATTCTATGGTACCAGTTAACGACCTACAAGAAATGTACCGCGACATGGTGACAGCGCGTCACTACGAGGAGCGGTTACAGGAGGAGTATCTGGAGGGAAAACAGCCTGCCTTCGACATCTCGGCTGGGCCGATTCCTGGCGAGTTACACCTCGCGGCCGGCCACGAGGCGTCGGGTGCAGGCGTCTGTCAGCACCTCCGGGACGACGACACAGTGACAGCCCCGCACCGACCCCACCACATCGCCATCGCGAAGGGTGTCGATCTGAAGCGAATGACCGCCGAGATATTCGGCCGCGAGAACAGCCTCGGCAAGGGGAAAGGCGGACACATGCACCTGTTTGACCCCGAGGCCGGGTTCGCCTGTAGCGGCATCATTGCGGAAGGGTGTCCTCCCGCCGCAGGTGCGGGACTGGCGGCGAAAAAGCGCAACACCGACAGCGTCGGCGTCGCGTTCCTCGGCGAGGGTGCCATCGACCAAGGCGCGTTCCTCGAATCACTGAACTTCGCCGCCGTCCATGACCTGCCCGTGGTCTTCGTCATCGAGGACAACGACTGGGCCATTAGCATGCCGAAAGAACGGGTCACCGACGTACAGAACGGCGCCAAGCGCGCCGACGGCTTCGAGATGCCCGGCGTCCGCGTCGACGAAGACGACGCCGTCGCCGTCTACGAAGCCGCCGGCGAGGCCATCGGCCGCGCCCGTGACCGCAACGGCCCGACGGTCATGGAGATACAAGTCCATCGCCGGATGGGCCACTTCATGGGTGACCCGGAGAGCTACCGCCCAGAAGAAGATCAAGCGGCCGCCCAGCAACGCGACTCGATCGAGCGGCTCGAGGATGACCTCCGCGCTCACGGTATCGATGACGCGACTATCGAGGATCTGCGTGACGAGGCACACAGCGCCGTCGAGGAGGCGATCGAGTGGGCCAAGTCCCAGCCCGAACCCGACCCCGAGGACGCGTACGAGGACATGTGGGTGAACCCGCCCAGTGGCGTGACCGACAGCGAGCCCGACTACGACCTCGCGGGAGGTGACGACTGATGTCGAAACAGACCCAGCAAATCGACCGCGACCTGACGATGAGCAGAGCGATGGTCGAGGCCATCGCCGACGAGATGCGCGACAACGAGGAAGTCTTCTACATGGGTGAGGATGTCGCCGACTACGGCGGCATCTTCGACTCCACGGAGGGCCTGCGCGATGAGTTCGGCTACGACCGCGTGATGGACGTCCCGATCAGCGAGACGGCGTACCTCGGTGCGGCGGTCGGCGCCGCACAGGAGGGGATGCGCCCCATCGCGGAACTGATGTTTGTCGACTTCTTCGGTGTCGCGATGGACCAGATATACAACCAGATGGCCAAGAACACCTACATGAGCGGCGGGAACGTCTCCGTGCCGATGGTCCTGACCGCCGCCGTCGGGGGCACCTACAACGACGCCGCACAGCACTCCCAGACGCTCTATGGGACGTTTGCCCACGTCCCTGGGATGAAGGTGGTCGTCCCGTCGACGGCCTACGACGCGAAGGGACTGATGCACAACGCCGTCCGCGACGACGACCCCGTCGTCTACATGTTCCACAAGCGCCTGATGGGGATCGGCTGGCTCCCCGCTCCCGACGGGCCCAAGACACCCGTTCCCGAGGAGGACTACACGATTCCCTTCGGGAGCGCCGATATCAAACGCGAAGGCGAGGATGCAACTATCGTCACGCTCGGCCTGCACGTCCACCGGGCGCTGGACGCGGCCGAAACGCTGGCCGAGGACGGCATCAGTGCGGAAGTCGTTGACCTGCGGTCGCTGGTGCCACTTGACACCGAAACCATCGTCAAGTCCGTCGAGAAGACGGGGAATCTCGTGGTCGTCGACGAGGACTACCGCTCCTACGGCGTGACGGGGGAAATCATCGCCAGCGTCGCCGACGAATCGCTGGCCGCGCTCGATGCTGTCGAACGGGTCGCCCTGCCAGACGTTCCGATTCCGTACTCCCGCCCGCTTGAACAGGAGGTCGTCCCGGACGCCGAGGACATCGCTGCGGCTGTCGAGCGGACCCAATGAGCGGTACCACGGACCGCGTCGCGGTGACGCTCGATGACTGGCCAGACGACGCTGACAGCGACGAAGGGGTCGTCATCAACTGGTTCGCACGCGAGGGTGCGAGCATCGATGAGGGAGCGAGTCTCTGTGAGGTCCAGGTCGATAAGGTCAGTGTAGACGTGATCGCACCGACGAACGGGACGCTAGCAGAGATAGTCTGTGGCGAGGACGACGAGTTTGCAGTCGGCGACACGCTCGCCTGGATAGCACCATGACGGGGGCGACCCGACCATGAGCGAGGACGGACCGGCTGAGCGGACCGTCCGCGAAAACCGGTCGCTCACGCCGATGCGCAAGACCATCGCCAACCGGCTACAAGAGAGTTATCAGGAGGCGGTCCACGTGACGGTCAACCGGACTATCGATGCTGAGGAGCTGCTGTCCGCTGCCGACGACGCCGAGAAGACAGTCGAGAATGTCGATCCGACAGTGACCGACATCATCCTGTGTGCGCTCTCAGACACGCTGGCGGCCCACCCGGCGTTCAACGCTACCTTTGAGGACGGGACCCATCGCCTCTATGAGGAACAGAACGTTGGTGTTGCCATCACAATCGAGGGCGGCCTCGTCACTCCGGTTATGGCAGACATCGGATCGCTGTCTCTGAGCCAAATGGCAACCGAGCGCCAGCGTCTAACAGAGAGGGTGCAGGCGGGTGACTACACGATGAGTACGTTCAAGGGCGGAACGTTCACGATATCGAACCTTGGTCCGCTCGGCGTTGACTCGTTCGATCCAGTCATCAACCCGCCCGAAATTGCGCTCCTGGGACTTGGCCGTATCAATGAACCTGCAATTGCTGTCGATGAGGGCGTGACCTTTCGCCGGCAGATGACGGCCAGTCTGAGTTTCGATCATCGAGTGGTCGACGGCGCTGACGCCGCGCGATTCCTTGAGACACTGGCGGAGCACCTCGGTGACGCGTCGCAGTACGTCTGATCGACTATACCGAACGATCGAACCGCAAAGTTGAGGCCCTACGTCTTGGCCGCACCACCCGGGAAAGACCGCTATCAGGAATTCAAAACGGTCGATACTTTCGACATCCTTGGCCGACCGCTGGAGTAGGCCAGCAATAAAGCTAACCAACAAAACGAAAGTAATCGCAACAACTGTTGGTTAGCACTCTGTTCATTCACCCCGTCGCCACCACAGGCTCATACCCCGCCTGCGACGGCGTCGGCTGCAACCTCAACCTGCTACGCCGTGACGCGGTCCTGATAGGCATGTCAGATGAGATGCTCTATGGACTCGCCGTCCTGGGCTAACTCGGACTGTTCGGGCGAGGCGTCCATATCACGTGTAGAGAACGACTCTGGAGAGACGGCCTCTTGCATCGCTGTGAGCTTCGACCGGAGCTGACCGCTCGTCGAGCGGACCAACTCATCGTCTGGCAAGGAATGGACTTCGAGCCCGTCGAAGCGTGTTGCGACCTGCTGGACTGTATTTAGTTGTTCGAGGGCGTCTCGACCCAGTACTGGTGGCTGTCTTGCATCCGCTGGAGTTCGCTGACAACGTCATCGTAGCCGGCTTCTTTGGCGGCGTGAGACACTGCTGGAAATTTGCGCCACGGGGATTGATTGGTTCGTGGAAGACGACGACCTCACCGAGCGCTCTAAAGTAGCTGAGGAGCTCGTGAAAGTCGTCTTCGTCCATCGTTGGATATGTCGGTGACATCGAGACGAACACCGACACACCGGCCTGCTGGGGCTTATCTAACGCCTGCCAGCGAGTCATCGGTGGCGGGGCGTTCGGTTCCATCGCCCTGACGAGTGTCGCATCGAATGAGGGAATCGACGAGCCGACGGTAATGCGATCACCGGCGGCCTGAAAGAGATCGATATCCCGAGTCACAGCAGGGCTTCGCGTGAGAATTCGGATGGGAATGTCGTTCCCTCTTCGCTGGCTGGCGGGCTGTCAAGCCCCTCGGCCGATGCGTGTATATCTGTGTGCTGTGTCGCCGAGAGGATATACGCCAGCCTAGTGGGCTGAAAGTGAAAGTGCCGGCCCAATCCGGCACCGAATGGGGTGGGTGGGGTGGGGATACAGACACCTGAAAGTGAAATCAGATGGCGGTGTCTGTAGCTTAGACTTTTCCGGTGTCGGGTATGATACTGATGGCTAGTAGTTTCACAGTTGACATGGTGGCAAAGAATCAACAACGGGCTCCAGGATAACTGGGGTCTCTGGTCAGAAGAAGGACTGACTGACTTGAGCAACACCGTATTCAGCGTCGGTCGATGATTCAGCGACCACCGTACCGTTTTCGAGGATCTGTATCGTCAGCGTGGCGCTACTGTCAGTCTGTTTTTGCGCGTTGGCACTGATAATCTGGACATCGGTTGCCTCGATGTCGATGGTGGTCGTCCCCTCGCCGTCAACTGACCGTGTCTCCGAACCACCATCTGCCGTCGTGATTGAGATACCTCCTGTCCACTGTGTCGACGCACACGTACTGCTCTTGAACGTGACTCAGCACTCGTCGGCGGGAATCTAGACTATCACCACTGGTCGCACAACCCTGATCAGGGGGTCTGTCTCTGTCGCGAGTGCCACGATATCATCGGCTTCGACATCTATGATACAGAACTTGAGGAGCAAGCGGAATCATAGGGATTTGACTCTCGTCACGACCTGCAGGTCATTCGCCTTGCGCTTCGAGATGCTGCAGTAACCGGTCGGCCAGTTGGAACCCAATCTGCAACTGCTCTCGTTGATCGCTATAATCTCCTGCACTCTCCCGAACGCGTTCGCCAACTCCTTTTCCTGGGCGAGGAAAACGTTGAAAGTTCCATGGTCGACGCCGTCTCGGATAGATGGCATGTGACTGCCGACGAGTTCGACAATTTCGACGGACTCTACCAAGCAGTCAAGGCCCACATTCGGACTGTCGCGTGATAGTCTCTCTGGCACCTGTAGCGTTTTTCGGTATTAGGAGCCGTCAGGCTTGGCTGAGTACCGGAGTAAAAATATTTAATGTGGTTTGGGTACAACAATAAAATACATGAGCAATCCTGAGCGCACTGGAATACCAGATGGTGGCGTGTTAGAACCTGACAGGGAAGAGGATGATGGGCGAGATGATGACGAATTCGAATTGGACGTTGACCTCCCCGAAGACAGTATCTTCGATCTTGAGGACTACCTCAAGATGTACGAGGTCGCCTCTAAACCGAAGCAATTCCGGATCATGGAAGCACTAGCCGAGGACAACGAACTCAGCACCAGCGAACTATCGATGGTTCTGGGTGAAGAGGACAATGCCCTCCACTATCCGCTTCGAACGCTGAAAGAAGTTGGACTGATTAAGAACAGACGAAACCCCAACACGGGGACAGAAGAGACATATTCGTACTACGAGCTTACGGACATGGGGCGAGTGGTACTCACTGAAGGTATCCGAGAGGGGGTCAGGATACTGGCACGCGAAGAAGCGGCATTGGAAGACAAGTACAGCAAGTGAACCATACTCTTCCGACCGATTAGTATATTAGCCTCGACCGATGGAACATTTGTTGTCAGAGGCAGCCCTTCTTCGCGGTATTCATACGGTCGGTATCAACCGATGAGTTAGAAGGTGTGTCGCTCTTCTCGGTCTGCTTCAGTCGTTATCGTTCTCAAATGGATTGGACGGAACCTGTGGTGGTAGCGGCCCTCACCTGCAGGCGCGAATTGCTTTGTTTGTGTCTTAAGCCCCTGTCCTTGGAGGGAGACTTTAATCTGTGATGAATCAGCGGAACCCTTGAGTTCGACATTACCACCACGGCGTCCCGTATGAGTGAAGCAGAGCGTGAGCGATTGGGGCTCTCAAAAAACGACGTGTCGTTCATGAGCCTGATTGCAAGAGCATTCCGAGAAGAACTCGATGACTACACACTGACCGACTCGATGACTGACCTCAAAACCCGAGCTGGTGATCCCGATATTGACCAGTTGAGAGAGGAAGGCTATGTCGAGCAAGATCAGGTCTCCCGTCGACGCTACTACTCGCTTACGAGGAAAGGGTGGGGGGTCCGGTGCGAAAGAGATCACCGTCAACACGCTGGAGGATATCTTTGAACTCCCCTGCTTCGAGAACATGGTCGAGGACCTTCGAGTCGAAAATACTGTGCCGGTCAGGAAGGATCTCTACAACTTCGTCGCGATGGTTATGTGGCTACAAGATTACCACCAAATGTCTCATGAAAATATGAAACCAGCAGTGATTGATGACGTCGCAAATCTCTTCGAAAAGAAGTGGGATTGGTACGACCCAGCCGAGACCAACTATCAGGTTGGTTATGAAATTAACCACGGGACTATCGACGGTGAAGATGCCCTTCCGATGGGGTGCGACAACGACGACATGAGACGGCACTGTATCGGGAAAGAGAACTGCCCCTATTCAATCTATCAGAGTCTTCCGTTCCCGGACGAGATGTTCGATACGCTCGATCGGATTCAGGATGATGCCGAAATCTAAGCGGTGACATCTAAGTTGAAATCAGTCCTCAACTTTTCAGCCTGAGATATTCAGTGTCGGTTCGGTTGTTCTGAGCGAGTTAGTCTGTCCGTGTATCAACCTTGAGTTTATACATTGGATCGTGCAGCACCCCCGCCAAGATAGATGGTTGGTTCTGGGTTGTCTCTGGATACTGATACTACAGGGCGAGCTTCCCCAGTTAGAATCAAATAGTCCCTTATTTTCCGGAGTAGCGCTTGTACTGGAGGTATTCGAGGGTTTGAGTAATTATTGAATTCTTTTCCCAGCCTCAGAGAGGGCTTATCTCCAGAATTCTGCCGTGTCCAGTCATCTACGTGGTGTCCAGACACGATATGACACAATATGGCAGTTGTCTCGGGAGAACATAGGCCAGTTCGCCAGAAATCTGCCGTGTCCAGACGGCTACAGGGTGTCCAGACGCTAAACAGGGGGTATTTGACGCAGTATCCGCCAATTCTCCGGAATTCACCCGTGTCCAGACGGCTACCGGGTGTCCAGACGCTAAACAGGAGGGTATTCGACCGTTTATATTCCAATTCCCCAGAATTTGCCCGTGTCCAGACGTCTACCGGGTGTCCAGACACGAATATCCAGTTGGCGACAGTCGCTGGAAAGCGTCCAGACACGGCTTACGGCTTTAGAAAAGGTTATAGGTTCTATAGACTTCTTAGAAGAGTGTCCAGACAAGCTACACCCCCCGATTTTATCCAAAGAGAGAGGGGGGTGTAGGGGGTGTAGGAGGGGTGAAGCCAAGAGGCGCTTGGCAGCGGGCTTCAGACGGCAGCCAGCCGTGGACCACCCAGACGGGCTACTATCAGAATAGCTAGATAGACGAGACGCCTGTGTCGGCAGAGCGGGTCACAGTGACACAGCAGTGTAACGGCGAGTGTAGCAAGGGGTGGACCAGCGAGGATGCCGCAGTGGGACGGACCTCGATACAAAGACAGCCAGTGGGGAGATCCGCCTGGGCAACAGTGGGGGGACAGACCGCATCGAAGTGAGTGGGCGACACAGTGGACCACAGTGGATGGTGAGTTGGGACAGCTCCGGAAACGGTGGAGGGACGTGCAGCGACAGGAGGCACAGTAGGGGGACGCACAGTGGGGGGACGGACGGCGGGAACAGCACAGTAGGGAGGCAACTCAGGGACGCGAATGTATTTGGATTCTAACACTGGATGTGACTGCACTCTGGAGCGACGACGTCGACGGCTGGCTGGCGGGGAGATCGGCCCTGGAAGGACGCCCTCGGGACAGGCATGGCAACTCGCCTCGACACACCTACTACGACCGCAGGGGACAGGCCGGAGATGCACCCCTCGAAAGCCCGCGGTCGCTCGCGGTCCCTGCGCGACATATCATCGGTCGCTGCGCTCCCTCGATAGGGGCCGCGCAGCGGACGCCCGCACCGACCGCACGCGAGGCGACCGCCCCCTTTCAGTCCGCCCACCGCAACAGCGACCGCGACCGCAAACAGCCCAGCACAGCACACCTCAGCTAACCGACACAGCCCCGCAACCACGACCCCAGCAGCAACCGCGACAGCACCCGACAGCAGCCCACACCACACCACACAGTATTGTAATGCAAATAGGAGAAAGAAGAGAATGGAAGCGGAATTTGGCAAAAAAGTTGAGAGAGGCAGCGAGCACACGGCGCAGTGAAACATATATGGAACGTGCTAGGTGAGCCCCATATTACTCCGATTTCGCCGTCTTGTCGGCGATCAGCAGTACGCAAGTACGCAGTTTACGTCTCCTCGACCACATCTGTCGCTAACGAACGTATTGTCTCGGTCACGACATCAGTCAGTGAACGGCGGTTCTGATGGCAGTACTCCATCACAGCTTGCTTCTCCTCCCTATCTAACGCCACTGCTACCCGTGGGACCTCCAGGTACCGCGGATGCTGCTGGCCAAACAGAATCCCTTCTCGAACTGTCGCTAACGGGGTGTCCGTGGCTTCGACAGCCCGGTCAACGAACTCCATCGCATCGTCACTGTGGTCGAACTCTACCGCCATCGCCGCAATCCCGACCACACGGTCCTTACTGATGGCTGCCTGTCTCCGAGCTAGATACCCCGCGACGGTCCAACGCAACCCATCGAAACGCCGGATCTTGCTGTTATGATGTTTCAGTGCGGTCCACTGTTGACTCGTCCCTGTTGGTCCATCGATCAGCAACGGATGAATTTCCGCCGGTAACGACAAGACATTGAAATACCGCCGTACCGTTCGCGGCGCTTTTACTGTCCGATCAGCCACCAACTCGGCCAGTTCCTGAGTCGACTCCGCTTCCAGTTCACTCGCGACGGACTGACAGTACTGAGCCCACTCGTAGGTCGACCACTCCCGGACGATACTTGCCGTCTCTGTCGCCGCCAACGCATCCAGAGCGGTCTCATAGATCTGGACGGGCAATTGTTCCCACCCACACGCCGTAGCAGCCTGGTATCGCTGCCAGCCGTCCGTGATGTGGTAGACCTCATCTGTGGCATCCGGCCGTACAATCAGCGGATTACTCAGTCCTGTCTCTGCGATCGATGCTCGAAGCTCCTCTGAGGGGGTCACCCGCCGTGGGTTATGCGTTCCATGGACCAACGAATCCACAGCCACAAGTTTGTCGTACTCCGACGGGAGCTTCCCCTCAGGGATGGTCTCACGTTCAGGGTTCGCTGTCATCGCTACTCCCACTCCTCAGTTTCCGCTAGCGTCTCCAGTCGCTCTTGGTACAGCTCCCGGACTAATTCACCATGCCCGTTCACATCTCGCTGTTGCATCGCGTGAGTGTGCCACCGGCTGTGGTGCTGGGTCTCCGGCCCCAGCACGTCGACTTTTTTGAACGGCCGCGTCGGTTCAACTTCCTCGTACGTCTCTTTGAGCGCCGCAGCACAGTTCTGGAGCGTCTCAGTGAAGGCTTCTCGCTGGTCGCTCGTTGAAACATCACTCTCTAACTGCGTGGTGACATCGTGTCGGAAATCACGGAGCGTTCGCCGAAGCTCTTGCTCGGACATCTCGTCAAAGCGAAGTGACCCAACAGTCTCTAAGACTGCGTCGGTTGGATCAATGGCAGCCGTTTCAGCTTCTTCGTCAACTGCCTCGTACAGTGCGACGATTTCTCTGGAGGTCCCCGACTTGCCGTCACCACTGCCAAGTGTCGCCCTGATATCAATCCCGTAGTTCTCCAGTGCCAGCCGCTCTTGTTCGGTTCGGTCCTCGGGTGATTTGAACAGTGACTGCAACACTGGTGGCAGCTCTGCGGTCCGTAAGTGCCCCTCCACGATCGAGATTGCACTCTCATCGTCCCGGCCCAGGAATCGCTTGGCTACGTACTCTAAGGCTTGCTCGTCGGTACTGAACCGCCGCACCTGCGAGCCATCCGGTGAGTTCCGCACCGATGGCCCGTCACTTGGACTCCCAGGGAGTGTACATGTCGTCGCCGCACAGTGGGCCAACAACTCCGACTCCCCTGCCATGTCGGCGCTACAGGCTGGACACGACTCGGGCTCTTCTCGGGGCCGAACTAGCTCGTAGATCAGTTTGAGCTGATTGGCAATCTCTTGTTCGGACAACTCTTTCCGGTCGGTGTTCTCAATAAGGGACGTCCATGCTGCATCCAGATCGTCAGCGTTGAGGATTTTGCACGGCACCCGCTCATAGCCGGCTTCCATCGCTGCATGGTACCGTCGCGAACCAGCTACGATCGCGTACGTCTCGTCGGCATCACTAACCTGCTCGTCAGCAAGCTCAACAGTATCCAACGGCCGGACGATAATATCCTGTAAAACACCATCAGCGGCAATGGAGTCTGCGAGCTGGCGGTCATCTGCATCGCCGGTCCACGCCTCCTCACGGGACTGGACAGCATCAAGTACCAGCGACTCGACCGGTAACGCCTGTCGCTCGATCATGCATCCTCGCCTCCAGTGGCGTCACCCATGTCCTGAATGACTTGCTGCCACCCGACTTGCTCGAGTGTCAGTGCAACGTCGTCACCGCCGCTAGCCTCGATGGCGACTTCGGCGAGGAAACTCTCTGTCTCACTCGAGACTTTCTCCTGAATCTCTGTGACGGCATCGCTGTATGATTCATAGACAGTGACTTCCTCGGACACCGTCACGTAGAACCCGTCACCACCAGTAGCATCGACGGTAAACTGCGTCCCCGACATTACTCCTCACCCTGTGAGGCAGTATCGCCGGTATGCACGGTCCGGTCCGCAATGTCGTCTAGGTTGCTTTCGGCGACTTCGAGGACGCTATCATCAGTGACCCGATACGGCTTGAGCATCCCGTAGGTATCGGGGAGCACGTGGTCATTGATCCGGATCGCCAGTCGATCCGGCGTTCGGGGCCGAATATCGTCGGGGCCGCCCCACGAAAGATACTGGCCGTCGGACTGTTGGTGATACTTTGCTTCGGTCTCAATAACCGACCGCAGGTTGAGGTTCGTGATATTGAATCCCAGCTCACTGTAGAGGCCCTGCCGGGCGTTGAGTCGCTTGGTCGGTTCCCGAAGCGGCGGTTCGGCAGGGTCCGCGACGAACAGCAAGTCGAACTCGGCGGATTGGGCCGGCGTGACCTCCTGTAAACGCTCATCAGTAATGCGAATCAGCATCGAGGTGACCGTGAGATCCGGGTCGACGCTGATTCGGTCTGTATCCAGGACCGCATCTAGTTCTGAGAGGATACGTTTGCAGGCATCACTGGTGAGCGGATTGACCGGCCCACTTTCACCATGGAGTTGCTCGTATTCGATAGAGAGCCGCTGGTTAGTCTGTTGTTCGCGACTAACACCGTACTGCCGTAGGTCATCAATTGCGGTGCGGTTCGTCGTCTCGACGCTACCGTGAGCCTGGAGGCGGATGATATTCTCGCCGAACGCGTCGAAGAGTTCACGAGCCGAACTCGTCAACAGTGACGGGATCTGGGCAATTCGATGGATCTCGCCGCTGGACTCGGCGTTCGTCTCACTCATCGTTCGCCCGTCTCCAATCGGGATTGGTGGCCAATTGGTAACTGTTCAGACGGCGAGCAAGGGTGGAAACAGTGGCTACTTGGGGCAATATTCGGTCGAATGGTGGTTTGTAGGCGCTGCGATCGTGGGGAGGTTTCAAGACTCCCGGTAGTGATAACGTTCATGCGGTTTCGCAGCCGACGCGGCGCCCGTGTTGATGGCACGGCGTCGCACTCGGTTTTCCGAACGACACCCGAGGAGCGACGCGTCGACCCACTCAGACAGTCAAGGGCGCAACTACTTAGTAGTTTACCCCTATAAGCTAAAATATAACACTGTAGAGTGAAATATTAGCCAATAGAAGTAATTATCAGTGCTCCGGTGAAAATATGAGTTCACCCTTTGTCGAAAGTGACATGGTGAAAAGTGAGAGGAAAGAGTTGATACTCAGATTCATGGCAGAGCATCCTCTCGCGATGTCTCCTGTAGCGCTCTACCGAAACCTTAGAATCCACCGTGAGCTACGTGTGGGGAAAGAGACTGTAAAAAACTATCTTCAGGAAATGGCCAAAGAAGGACTTGTGCTTCGTGTCGACAAGAACGCACTCGATGATGCTGAAATCCAAGAGGCCGACGACGAAGACCGCGCCTACTACCTCATCTCAGAAGACGGGAAAGCAGCGGTGGAATCGGACTTCGAAGAGGTCTGGTAAGGTGCCCTGTCTGTTTTCGCTCGTTCGGCCGTTGCTGCGGAAGTTCCGCGGCCTGTCCAAGCAGGGCTTGGGACAGACTGCTCACACTTTAGCTAACTGAATGTCCTTACTCGTGAAACAGGAGACCTTCGACATAGACAATCGGTGGTTTCCCATTTTCATGCTCCTCTCTCTGACGGTCGAAACTGCAGTTATCCCGCGATTCACCAGGGCCGACTAATCTGATCCCGGAGGGGGATCTTAGCCTATCGTTGAGATCTTTTTTGTGGGATCAATTCGTCGGTGAAGGTGGTGAGAAGGTCGTCGGGCTCATATTCAAAATTATCTGTTGGAGGTTCCCAGAGTTCGACAGTAAACGCCGTCGCGTTTGTGGCGTGGCCTTCAGTGGCTTCAACAACAAAAACTGCGCTTCGATAGATCACGACCGTCTTATCATCATCGACATCGAGATATTCGATTGCGGCTTCATCAAGTGCAACTCGGAGGTCTGCCGGTTCATCTAACGTACAGTGTTGTACCGGCCCGTCCTCACTTGTCATACTAACTACTATCGGGCGTTTGTACAAGTGCCTCTGGATATCATACCTGACTGGTGAGTGATTACACCACCTTGCAGGTGTTACTCATGCCCCTCTCATTTACTGATAAGGATTTGAGCTGACGGGGGGTTAGATAGCAGTAACACGAGTGATGTCATTGTCGAGCGCCTGTGCGTCTTCAGGAAGCAAGGCGACCACGAGATACGCAGCATAGTCTTCGAAGTAGTCGACAAACTGGGCAATGCGGTCTGAATCGATCGCTTCCAGTGAATCCACCAGCATGAATGGCACCGTCTCATGAAGGTCGTGGACGAGATAGCCTGCCAGTGTGAAGATCAGTCCCGTCACCTCGCGCTCACTCTCGCTCAGATGTTCAATCGTATCTTCGTAGGCGGCTCCATTTTCTGTCGTCCGGACGATATGGAGGTCGAATGCTGTCTTCTCGACTTTCCGCCGCCCCTCACGCACTGTCTGCTCGACACGCTCGATCCAGATCCGGTCCAGATTTTTGTAGTCCAGAATCTCCAGCATCGCCTCCATATGTTCGTTGAACTCCTCAACCGCCTCGGCTTCGATCTGGTCGATCTTTGTCCGTTCATCGGTCAACTGGTCACCCAATTCCTCGCGTTCTTTTCGGAGGTTGTCGGCACGGTCCAGCATTTCCTCGATCTCTTCGATTTCCTCGGAGAAGCCTTCGAGATCTGATTCGAGACTATCGATTTCGAATTCAAGTTGGTTGGCTTCTTTGTGAAGTGAGAGCACCTCGTCGAAGTCCTCAGATTCAAGATCGTCGACCTCGGCTTCGAGTGATTCGACGTCGACATGGCTGAGCAGCAGTAAGCAGTACGAGCGGTGGCGGCTGCCGTCGTCTATCATAAGGACGTGATAACACAATATGTGATTAACCAACAAACCTATGCCAATACGTGCTTTGTTGGTTAACACAAGGCGACCGCTAATGTCCCACGAGCCACCGACGCCGCCGGCAGAACTCCCGACAGGGATCGTCGACACCCTCAACGGCTACTCGCCAGACCAACTCCGACACGTCGCACGCTACGCCGAGGAGTTAGCAGAGCACAAAGCTCGCGAGGCCTGTCTTGAGGAAAAGTCGGATGAGGACGAAATCGACGAGCGGCAGGATGAGCTACCGGACAACGTCCCGCCGAAAGCCACAGTCACAATCAAAGAGATCAACGACAACCGCTACTATTACTGGCAGTGGCGGGAGGGGGATAAGGTGACATCAAAGTATAAGGGGCCGGTCAATCCAGACGAGTGAACTCAACCTGGAGTACCCACTCCATGCTGCCGTCGTTTCCCCACGGTTTCTTCATCATCAATGGTACCGACGACAAAGAAATCGTAGGACACCCCCCGTTTTCGAGTAGTAAATGGGAGAGGGTGAAGAGATAGCACAGCAGATCTACCGCTACGTCAAATCTATTGGCTCACCCACCCCCCGTTTTCGAGTAGTAACGAGACATACCGACGAATTACACCCACCATTTTCGAGTTGTAACGCATCACGTGGGATACGTACACCCCCCGTTTTCGAGTAGTAAGTGTGGGTCCAATACTGGCGAGGTTAGTTCTTACTCCGGAATTGTTTCAGCCGTTCCTGGACAACTGCACTGATAGTCGCCTCTTCATGAGCTAGATCATCGAACCGGGAATCCTCACGGAGCGTCTCCATGATCGTTTCTGGATCCTCGGAGAGAGAGAGAAGTACATATGCACACCTCTGCCTCGCCCCTTGCCTCGACGTTCAAAGTCCAACACACCGTACGTACTCTGTTCGGTGACGTGATTTACGAACGTCTCGCGACTGTACTGATCCGTATCCATCGTATCAGCAATGAATTGGTACGTCTTGAAGGCAGGTCCAGCAGGTATCCACTCAGGATACTCTCTTGCATAGTTGGCCGTCGCCGCCACAGCGTAGATAGAGAGTTTCTTTTGAGTCGAGATTCCGCTGATATGACGGAGTTTGCGGTTTTCGGTGTATTTCTCCTGGGCTTCACGGACATCAGTCTCGGTAACCGTGTCAGCTCCACGCCGCTCGGCTAATTCGCCAGCCCATCTAAGGAGATCAATCGCTTTCCGCGCATCCCCGTGTGTTTGGGATCCGAACGCAGCAACAAGCGGAACAACGTCATCTGTAAGTGATTCTGGCTTGAACGCATCCCGCCGATTGTGGAGAATACTCCGGAGTTGCGTCGCATCGTAATCGTCGAAGAAGATATCGTCGGGATTGTAGGAACTCTGTGCGCGGCTGTTGAGATCCTTCATGAAATCAGCGTAGTTCGTGATCGTCGTTAGCGAAATCGGGCCGTCAAAGTCAGCAAGTTTGCGAGCCCGTGAAAGCTGGTAGATGAGAGAATTATACTCCGCTTCCTGATACGGCCCCTCTAGCATATCTATCTCGTCAAGGATGAAGATGACACCATCGTAATACTCTCGCATGAGTTCATACAGCCGCTCAAGCTTCTGATCCGTTGAGACGCCGGTCTGGGGTACACCAGGATCGACACCGAGGTCGTCGGCAGCAGCTTTAACTAGCCGGTAGACAGCCCGATCTGCAGTTTTCGGTCCCTCGCAGTTGATAGAAAGAACCCCGAAAGTCTTGCCTTGAGATTCACATAATTCGACGATTTGTTTACACACTGCATGAATGATGAGCGACTTCCCGGTTCCAGATGGTCCGCTCAGGAGCATATCGGGGATCCCTTCATTCTGGAGGACCGGTTTTAGGTTGTCGACGACACGGCCCAACTGGTCGTCACGACCGACGATACGGTCCTCATCAATGATGGTATCTGACCGGACGAGGTCTTTGTTCGCAAAAACACCACCGGACGATTCCGTTTGGAGTCGGTCACGAATTGAGATACCACCACCGTCGCCGCTAGTTGTCTCTTGAGACGAATCAACGGGATCTGATCCGTTTCCGAAGGTTGGTTGTGATGCGCCAAGAGAATCGCCCACCTCATCCATCGACTCAGGCTTTTCAGGATCAGCAGAAGAGGATTCACGACCCTCCTCACCTTCCGGATTATTCGATCCTGCTCTGCGTCCCTCTCGTCCCATTATGAACCCCCTCGAACTCTGGGTATAAAAATATGGACCCTTATGGAGTTGTAACCGGGCGAAAATAGGCTATCTAAGCACTACAGCCACGTATCCTCTGTATGAGTCAGCTACCGTCTTCGGAATCTATCACCCTCCGTTGTCGAGATGTAACGGGTCGACGAAGATCGCTATCATCGAACTCTCTCGATGCCTCAGACCCCCCGTTTTCGAGTTGTAAGCACCAGGATTGTCGCGAAAGAACAACACTCGTAGGACCGGTTCGCGAAGGAGAGTAACAGCGAGTTTCGAATATGATTGCTTCTGAAGCTGTTTAGCTGAATGCAGGCGCTAAGCCCCCGTCGTTAACGATCAATGTAGGGAGCAAAGCGACCGAGTGGCGCAGTAGGGGAGGGTAGTTCACTGATCTCGAATGTTCTACCCCCTCCCCCCTTTTTCGAGTTGTAAGTCATGGGGAACGGGCCACTCCAAACGCCGTGTAGTGAGCACCAAGGTAACAGAAGTTGGTGTAGAGGCAATGAAACAGGATAGTACACGGGATTGGCACCACGGACGAAATGGGAGAATATCAATATATAAATAACTCAATCGTCTAGCTGAGCTAGACGATATATTCTATTTGTCCACAGTACAGATACGGTTAAGTAACATAGAATATAAAATTTTTCATTCTAAATAGCAAGTTAGAACACTAAAGAATCAGCACCTCTATCGTGCAGATCTGGTGTAATCGATTGGCTCGCAGTCCCTCTTGTCATTCACCCCTCCTTGTCGATACGAGTTTACAACTCGAAAAAGGGGGGAGGGGGTTCGTCAGATCCAGTCTGTGATACTGACTATACGTGTTCCGTTGATCTCTCATCTAATATCGTTCTGATCCCTGTCAAGAGATGCCAGTATGCTCTCGACAGCTCAGACCGACTGAGTCTCGTAGTATGATGGACCGTACAACTCAATCTCTTCGTGAGACAACGCGACCCGCTCTTGCGAGGTTTTCTCGTCGTCGGCGACTACGTACTTGATGTCCCGTCTCGGATGGACAGCGAGGTCCTGCTCTCGAGCCCGCTTCAGCGCCGCCACGTTCTGCATATGCTGCGGACATGGTTTTCGTTTCGATCATTGGGACGCTGAGCCGGAGCGTCGATAGGTCACTCGCCGGCGTCAGACCAGCGCCAGTCTCCAGACCGTATCGGAACTCTCGCGAGAAGTCCACGTTGAAACAGGCGAGATTCCTGGCAGCATAGGAAGACAAAAAATATATTTTGCCCACAGAAAGAAATATGTGAGCTTACCCCGTTGGTCGAAATATGTCAGACGACGCCCGTGGCGACGGCCCACCCCCATTCGACCGGCCATTCGAAGGCGCAGACACGAAACAGCGCGTGTATGGCGCGGTCCTCCATGCACGGGAGCCGATGACGGCCGCCGAGATTGCCGAGCGTGCAGACTGCTCAGAAGAATCTGCACGGACGCACCTGTCCTTCTATACTGACCTCGGTATTGTCATCCACCACGACGGCCGCCCAGCTCGATACGAGCGCAACAACGACTACTTCGAATGGCGGCGAATGAACGAACTAGCGAATGACCACACCGTCGAAGAACTACAAGCCCGGGTCTCGGACCTTACCGACCAAATCGAAGCATATCGGGAGGAATACGACGCTGACTCGCCCGCTGACGTTGATGTTCTCGAATACGACTCCGAGCACGTTGACGACGTATACGCGGACCTCGGCGACTGGGCGACCGCGATCGAGGAGCGCCGGCTCCACGAGCGCGCCCGACAGAAGGCGACCAGTTCGACTGCGCCGTCGCACGGCTGACGATGGTGCCGACCGACGATGGCGCGAGTCCCGCGCCACTAGACCGGGCAGTGTTAGAGCGGATACAGTCTCGATTCGCTGGCCGCCGACTATTCGGAGCAGTGGACCTCGTCGAGGAAGGGAAACTGTATCTCCGTGTCGAACTCGCCGGTGATTACTACCCGGGTGATGTGTCTGCTCGGTTTGAGATTCGATGGTATCGCAACGACGACTTCACCGTTCACTATCAAGAAGAGCGCCAAGAGAGCGTGTGGAAGTGTCGGTGGGATCGTCACCCCAGCAGTCACAACGTACGGGACCACTTCCATCCACCGCCGGACGCGAGTCGCGCCAACGCAGAGGACGCACAGTGGCCCCAAGACCATCGTGATGTCTGCCGCCTTGCCCTCGATTACGTCGAAGAGCGAATCGAAACGCTGTGGGAACGGCAGTAGGACGCAAAATAGTCTCACTCCCTTTCATACTACTTGAAACGCGTGATCCTCTATGCAATTGGGTCAAGCGATTTCATCGATAAATCCGACTTCAAGCAATACCGTTCTGCAAGCTCCATCAACGCTCGAGTCCGTCGGATATCGGCGACGTTGTGGATGATGAGCAGGTCGTAGTTCGGTTGGGCAACCGTTGACTGGGCGCGTCTGAGCGAGTGTCGTCGCGTGTCCGTTCGCGTCGACCCAGAAAGGGGGCCCGTCGTGCAGGAGGAGATGGTCGAGCACGAGCGACTGCAGGATCGGGACGCCGCGGCCTCCCTCGACGTCGAGCAGCGTGATGCCGTCGTCGAACTGTGGCAGCAGCATCTCGTCCGTAGTCGGATCGGCCTGGTCAGCGAGGGATAGATTGCGGTCTGCGCCCCGAGTTGGCTGGTTCACCGCCAATCGGTTCGACGTTGAGTGTCTCCTATACTCGACTTGTTGTCCACATTTTTGATAAGCCGCGGTGTGGCGCTTCCACGTTTCAGGGTAAGCCCCAGATAGATCGGGACTTGTCCACAGTTGCCGAGTTTCTGGAAGATACGACGGTTTACGGGAAGGTTTCCAGAATCGGACTCCTCAGCGCTACCTAGTTAACCAACATTTCTAATTTTTCGAACCTGTTTGTTGGTTAAACACGCAGACGCCGACGAGATTTTGTCGCGAATCAACAACCTCGGCAATGACCCCTATTTCATTGGGTTGCTGGACCACGAGCAATCGGACTTGGTGAGTTCAGTTCGGGATAGCTGTCGTGGTTCCTCGTCGCTACTGCATCCGTGAGCAGCTGCCGAATCAACGAACGATCATTCCCGGCCCTAAATAGCGTCCTCGGCTCCAGGGAGATTGTAGCAACCTCTTTGAAGTCAAGAATATTATTGACATGGCTGATAGGATTGTGTTACTCGGTTTTATGGAGTTGGTCATCGACCTCGTAGAGCCAGCCACGGTCAAGAAGCCGATCGACCACGTATACTGCATCAGCCTGCTCCTCAATATCCTCAGACTCAGCCAGAAGGAACTCATGTGCTTCACTCTTGGAGAGTTCGTCAGTGCCTGTGGCGTACGCTCTCTCGAGTGTCTGGTAGGCACTCTGGATCCAATCTGGGAGAGGCGGTTGGCCAGTGTGTCCCATAGCCCTAGTAATTCAACTATACAGTATAGTTGAGAGCCAGCAACTTTACTTCCCCGGCGGGTTGGATAGGCGACTCTGAGCTCGAGACTGAGACACTCTGAGATGGTGATTACAGGGATAATCACAACCAGTTTCAACTACCCTGACGCTGCCGATAAGCATGACTGCCGCAATCGTCTTTTGACGCCGTCCTCCCTGGAGTAGAGCCGTCAAGATCGGGAAATGACCAATTTCTGGATTCAGTTTATATGTGTCGAACGATCGGTCAGGAGACACACTCGATATAGGATGGACCACCTCAACTTATAATAAGCCAGAGTGCGAACGATGGACTATGATCGAAGACGAATCAGATTCCGAAAGCCTGATGCACCGTCAGACGACGGGCGAAGACCGTGTACGGATGGTCGCACGGCAGCTGTCGGAGCCGCGGACAGCGAATTGGATCGCCTCTGAAGCGGGCTGGTCACACGAGCCCACCAAGCGCGTCCTTGAACGGCTCGTCGACGACAGTATCCTCCACCGTGACGAGAGTGGTACCCACACCACGTACTACCCTGATTACCGCCGGCAGGCGATGCAGGAGGCGATGCGCCTCCGAGACAGCGGCCAGACTGTTGAGGAGCTCACGGAGCGGCTTGCCGAGATGAAGGCACAAATCCGTGATTGGGAGGACACATTCGACGTCGAGTCACCGAACCAGCTTCGCGGGACACTCGCTGAGGAGACCCTTGATGACGAGGAGGAAGACCAGCGGCGTGACATCGCTCGTGAGTGGGAGCACCTCCAGCGTCGCATCAAAATCGTCGGATTCGCCATCCGTGAGTGGGACTTCCTCGCCCCAACGACAGAGCCTGCTGAGGCTAGCAGCTAACGGATGTCGGTCCCACATCCCGGAGGTGACCCAAACGCGAATCTTTACGCCCAGCTGAAACGGGATGTGCTTGACCGTGTGCCACAGATTATGACGGTCGAGTACGTTCCAGATGATATTGAAGTCAAGCAGCTGCGGGCGAACTTCGATCCGAATCGTCTTGATCCCCCGACGGGCCCCAAGTCGCCGGAGCTGACAATTAAATGGTACCGTCAAGACCCTCACGACTGGTTCCGTATCAACTACACTGATCCGAACACGGGATTTCACGCTGGGTGGCACCAGGACGAGGATCACCCCGACCTCGGACGGGCACATTTCCAGTACTCGGTCGCCGACAAAGAGGACCGCTGGGCAATCACGTTCACCCAACAGACTCCCTCACTGATTCTCTGGGAAATCGTAGAAGATCTCCTCGAGAAAGTCCATCCGAATTACCAGTACGCGAACGAGGACTAATGACCCTGATAAGGTATCTGGAGAACACACCGGACGGTCACTCGTGGGTTCATTGACTGATACCACAAAACAAGGAGAAAATCCGTGATTGTGAGGGCGGGAACTAATGATTTGGTGGATAAGCAGGACCAGCGTCTCTTGGCTAGCGTAGCGCCTCTGCTTTGCGTGAAAGGCACCGGAATCGAATACGCAGTTCCGGGGCCACAGAACAGTGCTCACAGTGTTGACTTCAAAACCGTTCTGACGACCCAACTGCTCAGTGACCTTCAGAACTGACTGCCGGGTGTTCTGACATCCTGACGAGACGTTCAGAGAGCCGTGCAAGATGCAGCGCGCGAGTCGGTCAGATTAGAACTAAGGAAGCGGGGAGAAACGTGGGGAAAATACAAATGAAACTTCCGTGAACTCAATGTATGCGCTCGAATTGGTCTCGACGTGCCCTCCTCGGCGGTTTAACTTCACTCGGTATCACGGGACTTGCCGGGTGTAACGGTCGCCTCGGGAGCAGCCGAGGTGCAACTGATGTTTTTGTTCACAACCAAGGGGATGTGCCACGGGCGGTCGGTTTGACTGTCACACAGGGCGACAGCGAGTCTTCCCGCATCGATACCAGTCTCGAGCTAAGACCGAATGAACAGGAGAAAATCAACAACGAAGTCATAATGGGAAGTGATTATGACGTAGAAGTATCGTTCACCGACACGGATAGAGAATCACCGTACTCAGAGACACAGGAATGGAATGACGCCGGTCAACCCCTGCACATCATACTGAACGACCAAATCGTATTTGCAGTCCAGATAGGGTAACTCAGCGACAACCCATTCCTATTCACTCACTGTGTAGACCGCTACATCTATTTGCTGTATACACCCTCTAAGTCTTGAACACCGCTTCTGACACCTTCTGGAAACATTAGACCGGACGTGCAAGGTGGAAGGCGCGAATCGGTCATGCAATACTGGTCGTTACTGGGCCAGTCAAATCGGGAGATACAGAGATCCTCTTTACCGGTCTTTGTATAGGATATCAATATCGATCTTGGGGCTTCGGTCCACCCTATTTATTGAGATTGGACGTGGTAACGTTGTATGCCCACGAGTGGGTACAACCCGTCTGATACGCTGAGTCCAGCAACACCGACTGGATATCAAGAGGCTGTCCCGTTCCAGTATTCGTTGGTTGTGATACTCGGTATTGTTGCCGTGCTGGTGTCGATTGCTGCGGTGGGATTTGGGGCCCTCCTCTGGTATGCTCAGGGAACCGCCTCGAAACTATCTTCGCTTTTGAGGAGACGGCCACAAGCATCTCGTTCACGGTTCGATCGGGGTCGGTCGCCATCGCATTCGTCGGCGCGATAGGAGTTATCACTGTGCTTCACGAATTGACGCATGGACTCGTCTATCGATACCTCGGGTATCAGGTATCGTACGGGGTCGCCCCGCAACTTGGAGCGTTTTACGCAGCAGCATTCCACCAATTCCAGCAGCGCAGCGACAACCTCGTTGTGGGAATCGCACCTCTGGTCGTTCTCAACGTGTTGCTACTCCCGTTGTTGTTCGTTCCGATTCCCCTGCTTGCATTTGCAGCATTTATTGCGCTGCTGTTCAACACCGCTGGGGCTGCCGGCGACCTCTATCTCGTCGCGGTATTACCTAAAACCAGGCGCTAATGCCCCGTCCTCAAGGAGCAACGCAGGGAGCGAAGCGACCGAGTAGCGCAGTAGGGCGGGGATACAGCGCCGTCATCGTCTCACAGACACTCTGCAACGACCGGCCCACAGGCCCACCAAAGTGTTTATACGTCCAGACAATGTATATACATCGTACATGGAGAAGTTCACGATCAACGGCCACGAAGTCGTGGACGGCGACGTGAAAGCCACCGGCAACGGCGCTCACGTCTACGTCCCGAAACGATGGCGTGGCGCGGACGTGAAAATCGTCCGCACATCCGACCCTACCGACAAATAGATGAACTACAACTACAGGTATCGGCTGAACCCATCCGACGACCTCCGCGAACGGTTAGCGTGGACTGTCGATACCTGTAGGCAGGTCTACAACCATTTCCTCCACCGACTCAACCGACACGACGATACGTCCTCGTACTCCGAACAGAAGCGTCTGCCGGACTTGAAAGACTGGTGGACCGACCTACGAGACGTTCACTCGAAGGCGTTGCAGAAAGTCGTCCAGCGGTTGTACGACAACCTCTCGACGCTCAAAGGCCGGAAGAAAAACGGCTACAACGTCGGGGAGTTGAAGTGGAAAGCACCGGGCGAGTACCAATCGTTCACCTACAGTCAATCCGGCTTCAAACTCAAAAACACGAGTGGTCGGACGCGACTGTGGCTCTCAAAGATTGGTGACATTCCCATCACATTCCACCGTGACCTACCTGACGACGCCACTATCAAGACCGTCGCGATCAAACGCGAACCCACCGGCAAGTGGTATGCCATCCTCGGCGTCGAAACCCCTGACAACCCTCCCGAGAAGCCTGACGAAGTGACTGACGCAGTTGGCATCGACGTGGGTATCCTGAAATACGTCCACGACAGCGACGGAACCGCCGTCAAGTCGCCGGACCTTTCCGATGAACGCGAGCGATTGGAACGCGCTCAACGTAACCTCTCGCGGAAGAAACACGGCTCGAACAATTGGGAGGAACAACGCAAGACGGTCGCTCGACGCCACGCCGACCTGAAACGCAAGCGACGTGACTTCTTGCACAAACTCTCGGGATACTACGCCAGCGAATACGACCTTGTAGCGGCCGAGGACTTGGACGTGAAGGGGTTGGTCGAGCTCCCGGGCAACTCTTGGAATCGGGTCAGAGCCTCGTGGGGGACGTTTCTACGGATGCTCGAATACAAGTGCGAACGGGAAGGGACGCACTTCGTCGCCGTGGACCCCCGAGGAACGACTAAAGAGTGTGCGTCATGTGGTGTCGAGACGGACAAGCCGTTATGGGTACGCGAGCATTCGTGTCCGTCGTGTGGGTTTGAGGTGGACAGAGACGCGAATGCGTCGTGGAACATTCTTTCTCGCGGTCTCGAACAAGTAGGGACGGGCTGTCCCGAATCAACGCCTGTGGAGACTGCGCTCCCTACGGACACCGATTCGGTGTCTGCAAAGCGCGTCATGGAAGCAGGAAGCCCCACCCTCAAGGAGCGAACCGCGTCAGCGGTGAGCGAGTAGGGTGGGGAGGAAGTCACCGCCTGGAAGCATTTCTGCGCACCCTGCGAGTGACAGCATACCAGAACAGGCTCCCATCGTCCGTAGATATCGCCTTCGCTGCATATCTATATAATCAAGCCATCACCGAAGTGTTTTTTCATAAATCGAGAATTTCCTATCAGATTCACTCTGTACTGAATGGTTCTTCGACTAAATCAACATCTGTCAAGAACACCGTGTGAGATATAGAGCGTGAGTGCAGCAGTTCTCACTCCAGGGAAAACAGTTAATTCGGTAGAACAAGACCGAAGAGACTCACAGCAACACCGATACCGACGAGTGGAAGGCTACTCTCAGAGAAAAGCCCGATGAGTGTCAACTGAAACCCGAATAGGACAACCCGCAACCCTTCGACACCAAGGTACTGCGGTGTAGTATCTGCCATAGATACCAGAGACAAGCGAGAGTTATTAAACCCCATCTCTACCCTGTATAAACTCGGCTGATAAACCCGACCAGTCACTCGCTTCTCAGCGTGAAACGTACTACAAGACATGCGCTATGTATACAACAACGTCTTTTGAAACCACTCAGTTTCTATCAGAATAGGCGTGACCGATACAGAGGGTAGAGTCAGCAAAACAGACCCATCCCCTCGGGATATGCTTGCTGAAGCCGCTGTTAACCACGGATCCAATGAATAGCGGGGAGAGAGAGGTTTGTATTCCGTATCAAGCTACAACTGAGATTTGACCAATATTTAGACTTATTGTAGTATGATGAGGTGCATCAAATATGTCTCAGGATATACCGACAAGGATAGTATTAGGAGTCGGGGTTATTGGAATTTTGGCAGGATTTCTCCTAATTATACAAGTGCCAGCTGCCAATCAATACCACGAAACGACTCTTTCAGCCACTGGAATCGGTATTTTGCTCATTCTGTTTGGTATTCAAACTCTTGCTGAGTCACAGAGGTAGTTCTCTCTGTTCAAGACCCGCGCCCTGGGTCTTGTTTAGATGCTCAAAATCATCTGAGTTAGGTCTTGAGAGACTGTTCTATGTTTCTGACAGCACACATTAGGACGATCTCTCGGAACTGTCCAAACCACGTTCGTGACTTAATTGTCGAACCAAATCGTTCTCAGCGCAAAAAATATCAATTCTACGATAGAACGCTGATGATATGTCTTATCATCAATGTGAGCATTATGAGCAGCGTCAAGTGAGTAAAACTCACGATGTTTGATGACCGGTCTAATGTCCTCATTTCGGAGCATATGCCGGAGTTTGTCCCAGTCAAAGCCCTTGTCAGCGACGACTGTTTCTACATTATTGAGATTCCTCTTCAGGACTTTCCAAGCAATCTGTATGTCGTGTGGTAGGTTCTTTGAGCGTGTACGTCGAGTATTGACCGCGTAGAGCAGTCGGCAAGAATCGTTGTTTTAACCGACTCAAACGTTCCTTTGACTCGCTTTGAATAATTATGACTGGACGAACGGTGTGCGATACTAGTCGAGTCTATTGCCTGTATCTCTCCAGAATCAAACAAATCTGCTGACAGTCCTAGCAACGTCCGCCAGACATTCATTTTGAGGTCTTGTTTCCGACTACAGACGGTGGTGAAATCCGGCGGTTCATCCACTGAAAGGCCGAGCATTGATACAATATCGGGCAATTCTCGAAGCACGTCGAGCAGCTGCCGGTAAGTGTGATCGAGGTATTCTCGAAGGCCGTGAATGGCTATGATTACCCAATCTGCGTAGCCACCTTTCCTTTCTTGATAGGTGGGTCTGGGTCACTCCCGACAGCTTTTTGAGATAATGTGACACATCGTTCGGTGAAGCGGGCCAGTTTCGAGTGCACACCGAACTGTGCTCGCTTCACTTCCTAGAATCCTCGACATTTAGGCAATATTACTAGCGTCTAAACAAGGCCCGAGCCGTGTATTCAGCAGTGGCTTCTTCATCTACTCAGTGTTGTCAGTAAGGGTATAACAGATACAGAGGCTGAATACAGCAGACCCGGTCGTCACGACGTGATTCGACTGAGCCAGGCTCCAAGCATCAGTAACAGGATTCCGATTACGAGCAACTGAGATTCTCGAAGAAGGATTGATATAAACGGCTCGTAACCCCCTATAGGCTCTTCAAAGGGGCCAATGACCCGATAGAGATAGAACACGAGATAGATGAACCCAGGGCCAGTGGCACTGGCTGTCACCGTCGCTTGTGCAGACGCTCGTGTGTAGAGGAACACCACCAACACGACGTTGAAGATGAGTGGGATAAGCCCGCCAAAGTACGAATTCACGACTGCGACAAGGAAAAACAACAGCGAAACGCCGATGACGAACCCCACGCGGTGGCGCTCACTCCGACCAACATAGGCAACAATCCGACCGACCCCTTGCTCAACCCACCCTGAACCTGGCTCACTCATAGATATAGTTCCCATCGCAACCACAAAACTATCCGGCCACCATGAGCAAGAGTGACGACGCGTGCTGCATATGCGCTGTGTATTCAGCAGGAGTGCTGAAATCTATCACCGATTAAGAGCTTCAACAAGGCCGTTTCTCTGAGAGATGGTTGACCGGAATCCGGATTCAACGTACAACACTTTGGGTCAATAGAGTCAATCTGTTCACATGACCTCGCTCGTGGCTCGATTCCGCCAATTTCCAACTGACCGTCCCATTATCGCCCTCGCAATTGCGATCCTGACCGTCGAGATCGCCGGAGCTTCCGGATCAGTCTTCACGATACAAAGTCTCAGCACGTGATATAATATGTAATAAAACGCCTGGATTCAGCGTTTTCCTAGTTCGTTAGTTAGAGCCGACACCGAAGTACATCTGGTGAAAGACCCCCCGTCATCGATGTGTAACACAGAATCGACGACCCTCATATGAATTTGCGTATCTGTGATCGGAACTAATTGTTCCCCTCCCCGTTATCGAAGTGCAAGCCGCCCGTCTGACACCCCCCGTCATCGAAGTGTAAACACAGGGTCGAACATTCCCCCCGTCATCGATGTGAAAACGGTTCAGTACCCGATTCACGCCGTTTGGCACGCGGATTTTCACTTCGAACATGGGGAGTCATCCCGATAGCAAACCCCGCGTTCTTCCGAGGCTCCTCCTACTCACCCGGATTACCGCTCCCCGATACCTCGACTTCATTTTGTTACCTTCCCGCCAGTGCCGGTAGTAGTAGCGGTTGTCGCTGATCTCCTTGATCGTGATCGTGACCTTCGACGGGACACCGAGCCAGTTCAAGGACTCCGCGCTGGCCTGCGAATCGTCGACGCCGGCGGTATCGGACAGCACCACTGCGGTCGGGAGTCGGGATCAGCCGCCGTACGTGAGCATGGCGATTGAGCCAAGCAGCGCGCCTGCCGAGATGATCACCGCCAGCCGCAGCACTTTCGCGAGCAGGTCCTCGCGTGCCGAGGTGCTGCTGAGGTCTCGGTCGATGTCCGATCCCATGCGCCGTTTCAGCAGCACAGACCCGACGAGTAGCGCCACGGAACAGACCGCCACTGTCCCGTAGAGCCTCACCTCGCTGGGCTGGATGGCAGTCGTGATAGCCCCGAGGGCCCACAGCAGGTCGGGACGCAGTTGGGCGTCAATCGTCGCCGCCGCGGCCGATATCCAGCCGGCGCCGAAGAACCCGCCCACCAGACCGAGGCCGAGCCCACTCACACCGGCCGCGAGCGGTCGCGTCCAGCGCGACCGCACCGGGACCACTGTCAGATCGGAGACGCCACCGAGAGCGCTGCGCAATTCCTTCCGGAGCACGGACTCGGCGAGGTCCTCGTGGTCCGCCGGCATCGACTCGCGTTCGTCGCTGTAGGCCTCGACCACGTTGTCGACGTGGCCGTGGATCGCACGGCTGAGCCATCGCTGCCGGAGGATCGCCTGCTGGTGGGCCAGCCTCTCGGCGGTGTCATCGTGCGGGACGACGACCGTGTCACGGTTACTGACGCTGCCGTCGATGTGTACGACGACATCGGTCTCCGAGAGGCAGTCGATGCGCCCCGACTTGGAGACGGCGATCGTGACGCCGAGGTCGCCTAGTTCCTCGACGAGCGACCGGAACAGTCGCGAGGCGTCTCTGATGTTTCGGACCGCGAGATCGACTTGCGTGTCTTCGTCATCCACCCTGCCCTCGTGGGTGAGGTTCTCGAAGAGGCTACCGGACGACACGCCAGGCGTGGGCTGATCCGGATCCAGCAGGATGCGAAGCCCCTCCAGCAGGCTGTCTGGCAGCTCGACCGGGGTTGACCGAAGCCCCTGCAGTGCCCAACGGCGGTCCGTCGGATCGTCCATGGGTGCGTGTTCTAGTTCGAACCGGTTGGGCGCGGTCGAATCGATGACGGACTCGATCGATGTCAGATCGATCACGTCCTCGAAGGTACATTCGACGGTCGCCTGGATTGGCTGACCGTGCCGTGCCCGGAGGTAGCTACAGACGCGGCCAGTGGCGGTATCGGCGTACAGCATGACGATCCCAAGCTCGAGGTCGTTGAGCTCGGCCGGATCGTCCGCGAACATCTGAGAGCCGCTGTTCTGATACAGGCGGGTTTGCTTCAT